>NZ_JAJNCY010000009.1 GCF_021026335.1 Rhizobium sp. C1 | reverse complement strand
CGCCTAGAAACACCCAAAGCCAACCCAAACGACCAAAAACCCGGCCAAAACAGAGGCCGGGCTCGATAAGGCACGTCTAACAATCTCCCAGCCGCGAAGACATCGCATTATGCAACGGTCCCCGAAGGGACGGACGGCCTGGAAATTTCTGACCAATCCTTCTCCGCCAATGCCGTCGACAATGAAATCCACGCCCTTGCCGCCGGTTAGCGTCAGAACCTCCGTGACATAGTCCGCATCGCGCCCGACGATCACGTGATCAGCACCCGCATCTCGCGATATCGCAGCCTTTTCGGCATTGCTGACCGTGGCAATGACCGTAGCCCCGAGGCGCTTTGCCCAGCGGGTCAGATATTGTCCCAGTCCTCCAGCGCCGGCATGAACGAGGATCGTGTGACCGCTGGCGAGCGGGAACACCTTGCTCGTCAGCATGGCAACGGTGAGCCCGCGCAGCATGGAGCTGGCGGCGAGTTCGAACGACACCGCTTCCGGCAGCTTGATTGCCCGCCAGGCCGGCAGGAGCCGTGTGCTGGCATAGGCGCCCAGCGGAAGCCCTGCATAGACGATGCGGTCCCCCGGCGCGACATTCGTCACGCCTTCGCCGACAGCCTCGACGATGCCCGCGCCCTCGACGCCGGGAACGGCGGGAAGACCGGGCACCGGATAGGTGCCGCTGCGATGATAGATATCGACGAAGTTGACCCCGATCGCATGATGCCGCAGCCGGATTTCACCGGGGCCGGGGGTCTTTGCGTCGATGGCTGTCGCGGTCAGCACATCGGCATTGCCGTGGGCGCGGATTTCGATCTGGATATCCATGTCATCATTCCTTCGATTGAATGGCCCCGCAGCACAAAACCGGACAGCGGTTTTCGGAATGCGGTGTTGCTTTCGACGAGAATATTCCACAGGATCGAACGGGAGAAAATTCACGATTTTTTCTCAGCCGATGGGAGAAAACGAACAGATGACGGATTGGCAGGATCTGCGCCATTTTCTGGCTTTGGCCTCAACGGGCTCGCTTTCAGGGGCGGCGCGACTATTGCGCGTCGAGCACGCCACCGTCGCCCGCCGTGTCGCGGCGCTTGAAGAAGCCTTGGCGCTGAGGCTCGTCGACAGGCGCGGACGGCAATTGATGCTGACGGCGGAGGGCGAGCGGGTTGCGAAAGTGGCCTTGCGGATGGAGGCCGAGGCGGAAGCGCTGTCGCAGATTCGCAATTCCGCCGGCGGCGTGGAAGGGGAGGTGACGCTCAGCGTTCCGCCAAGTTATGCCGAGGCCCGCCTCATGCAGCCGCTCGCGCGGGTTCGCGCGGAGCATCCGGGGCTCAGGCTGCGCATCATTGGCGAGACGCGTTACGCTTCACTCGAACGGCGGGAGGCCGATATTGCGGTTCGTCTTCTGCGCCCGGAAAAGGGCGAGTTCACCGTTCGCCGCATCGACAGCTTTGCGTTGCGCCTTTATGCCAGCCCGGACTATCTGCGCGATCGTGACAGAAGCACCTGGGATTTCATCGCTTACGATGAAACCATGGATTCGGCACCACAGCAAAAGAGGCTGAAGGAACAGGCGGGTGCCGCCGGCTATGCGATCCGCGCGAGCACGCTCGACATGCAGGCGGCGCTTGCGCGTCTCGGCTGCGGTGTGGCTATGCTGCCTGATTTCATCGCTGCGCGCGATTCCGGGCTGACCCCGGCCGAGCCAGATGCCGAGCCCTTTTACCGCGAAGTCTGGATGACGGTTCATTCCGACATCAAGGACGTCCCGTCGATCCGGGTCGTCCTTGATGCGTTGAACGATCTCAGTCCCACTTGAAGTCCGGCTCGAAACGGCCATTGACCTTGATGCCGAGATCGAAGGTGAAGCCCGCCCGCGGTTCGGCAGCAAGCCGGTCCGCGTCCATGCCTTCGCAGGCGCTGGTCACCATCAGCCTGTCCGCGTTCTGGCCGATGAAAGCCGGGCAGGAGGTCTGCGGCGTGGGCAGCTTGTAGATGGCGAGCTTGCGGCCGGAGGGATCGAACTGGTGGACGCTGCCGCCATCCCAGTGCGCGCTCCAGACATGGCCGTCGGCATCGCAGACCGCCCCGTCGGCAGCGCCGCCCGCCTCGCGCTCGTCGGAGAACACGCGCGGTTCGCCGGCCGGCAGGCCCGTCTTCGGGTCGACGGCGACGCTCTTGATGATGTTTTCCATCGTGTCGACGAAATAGGCGGTCGCGCCATCCGGCGAAAAGCAGATGCTGTTGGGGATGGAAAGCCCGGAAAACAGCTTTGTCACCTTTCGGCCGGCCACGTGATAGATCGCGCCCGCGCCCTTGCGGCCTTCGCCGGTCTTGGTCATCGTGCCGAACCAGAGCGCGCCGCTCTGGTGCACGCGGCCATCGTTGGAGCGCATGTTCGGCTTGTCGGCCTCGATCTCGAGAACAAGCTCGGTCGCCCCCGTCGCGCGGTCGCGGATATAGATGCCGTGTTCGGAAACGAGAGCCTGGCGCTTGTCGTCGATGCGCGCCAGCACCGAACACATGGCCGGAAGTGCATGCACCTGCTTGGCGCCCGTCGAAAGCTCCAGCGAATGCAGTTCCTTGTCGACGATGTTGAACCAGAAGGCCGTGTCCGTCACGCGGTCGTAAGCCGGGCCTTCCCCGAGATGAAGATTGGTCTCGTCCAGCGCGCGGCCCTTGAATTCATGCGTTTTCATGCGGCGCCTCCGAACACGGCGTCATAGGCGGCGATGGTGGCGCGGGCACGCAATTGCACCTCGGCCAGCGTCATGCCGGGCTTATAGACACTGGAGCCGAGTCCGAAGGCCTTGATCCCCATCTTGGCATATTCGCCGAAATTCTTGTCCGAGACGCCGCCGACGGCCGCAATCATCAGATCGGCGGGCAGCACGGCGCGGACCGCGTTGATGCCGTCCGGCCCGAGAACCGATGCGGGGAAGAACTTCAGCCCCGTCGCGCCCGCGCGCGCAGCGGCCAGCGCTTCCGTCGCCGTGAATACGCCCGGCAGCGTGACCATGCCGAGATCGACGGCGCGCGTCAGCACCGGCACATCGACATTCGGACTGACGAAGAGCCGTCCGCCGGCGTCGAGCAGCTGGTTCACTTCGCCGACGGTCAAAACCGTGCCGGCGCCGATCAGCGCGGAGGAGGGGGCACGACGCGCGGCAATCTCGATCGACTTGAACGGCTCGGGCGAGTTCAGCGGAATCTCGATGGCTTCGAAACCTTCATCGAGAAGGACGCCGACGACATCCTGCGCTTCTTCTGGCTTCAGGCCGCGCAGGATGGCGACAAGCGGATAGCGGATGGGCGGAAACGGAACGGGGACGGGCATGGGCCTTCACTCCTTGGACAATCAGGACCAGATTTGACGGGCGGCGGTGGCTAGCCCCTTGCGGACAGCCTCATCTGCATCAATGCTTTCATGGGCGATGCCGATCGTTTTCAGGGCGCTTTCATAAAGCGCGCGCATGCTGCCGGAGGCGACAAGGCGGATGTTGTGCCGGTTGTCGCTGCCGGTCGCGCCGCCGATTTCCGCGCCGATGAGCGTTCCGGAAATATGGGCAAGAGCGGCTGCCGGCGTTGCTCCGTTGAGAAGCTGGCCGGAGCGGGCCGCAAACAGCTGGCTGGTCACCCGGCCCGGCTGTGCAAACGCGGCGCGCACCGCATCCCTGAAGGAGGCGCTGTCCGCACCCTCGGCCACCGTCTTGTCCGGCGCGGCAAGGATCGTGTGCTTGCTGATCGTGTCGTAAAGCTCGCCGGTCATATAGGTCGAAAATCCCTCCACGCGGCCGCCATCCACAGTGACCCATTTTGAATGGGTCCCCGGCATGCAGACGAGTGAACGTTGGGTCAGCGCACCGGCAGCGCCGAGCAATTGCGTTTCCTCGCCGCGCATCACGTCCGGCCGGCCGTCGAAGCGTTGGCAAAGGCCGGGCAGGATGCGGATGTCGCGCTTGATGCCGGGAGCTGCAATCGCGCCCTTGCTGATGGCGGAAAGGTCTGCCGGTGTTTCCACATAGCCGGCCTCCGCCCAGCCGCCCCGCGCGCCGGCCATGCCGCAGATGAGGATGGGCCTGTCGGCTGGCGCCTTGGCCGATTTCAGATGCCGTAAAAGCACATTGGCAAAGCCTTCGCGGGCGGCAAACAGCATGCCGTCGCCGCCGCGGCTTTCCGAGAGCACGTTGGCATCCTCGTCGAGAACCCAGAGCCGGAAGGAGGATGTCCCCCAGTCAACAGCGATCAGGTTTGGTTCATGCATCAAAAAACGCCTCCGTCGACGATGATCGATTGCGCCGTCATCGCAGCCGATTGCGATGAGGCAAGGAAAAGACAGGGGCCGACCAAGTCTATCGCCGTGAGCGGCCGCTTCAGGCATTGCCGGCCGGCCACGAAACTGGCGACACCTTCATCGGTCAGCCAGAGCGTCTTCTGCCGCTCGGTCACCACCATTCCCGGAAGTACGGCGTTGACGCGAATGCCGGCAGGGCCAAAGCGTCCGGCTAGTGTCTTGGTCAGTCCGATGATCCCGGCCTTTGCCGCGCCATAGGCCGGCAGGTCGCCCATGTTGAGCAGATAGGCAATCGAGGAAAAGTTCACAACCGCAGCACCCGGCGCCTTTTCAAGATAAGGAACCGCCGCCTGCGTGACGAACATCAGCGGCTTGAGGTTGATGGCCTGGCTCGCATCCCAATCCGTCTCGCTGATCGTTGCCGGATCGTGGCGGTCGTCGCGCGCGGCATTGTTGACCAGCACCTTCAGCCCGCCCAGCTGCCGGGCCGCCTGGTGCACAGCCTGTTGCGCATCTTCAACGCGGGAAAGATCGGCCTGAATGAAAAGCGGCCGGTGAGGTGCGTCATGAAGCGCGCTGACCAGCGCTGCACCTGCAGTTCCCTCGATATCAATGAAGGCGGTGCGCGCGCCCTGTGCCGCAAAGCCGGCAACAAGGCTTGCGCCGATGCCGCTGGCTCCGCCCGTCACGAGCACAGGCACATCCTGCAGGCAGGCGTAAGTCACGCTGTCCGGCTGCATTCATCCTCCCTGGACTGCAAAGAGACCCCCTGCGCGTGGGTGGTAATTGCAGCCGTGTGTTCCATTATCTGGAACTATGTTTGACTATTCGGAATAATCGGGCCTATCTAGTTCAACGTCAAGTCCATTTCCAGTGCGAGGAGAGAGCGGTGAACGCCACCGACAGCGTTTCCCCAAAAGATGCCAGAACTCCGGCTGACACCGGCACTCTAGGCAAGGCCATGGCGATCCTCGATCTTGTGGCGCAGACATCCGAACCGATGCGCTTTTCCGACATTCTTGCCGCTGCCGGTGAACCGCGAGGAACGTTGCATCGGCGGCTGAAACACATGCTGGACGAAGGGCTGCTGGAAATGGGCGCCGACGGCCGCTATCGGTTGGGTTTGCGGCTGCTGCATTTTGCCTCCGAGACATGGGCGCGCCATGACATGCGCATGACCGTCCGACCGCATCTGGAGAGACTGCGGGAGACGGTGGGGGAGACCGTGCATTTCGGTGTTCTGACCGGCTTCGAGATCGCTTATCTCGACAAGGTCGAGGCCACCCAGAACGTCCGCATGCATTCCCGTGTGGGGGCGGTCTCGCCGGTTTACTGCACCGGAATCGGGAAGGCGGCCCTGGCGCGCCTGGATGATGAGGCACTGAAAGCCCTGCTTCCGAACATAAGCTTCAGGCAATATACACCGACAACAGTGAAAAACAGTTCGGAGCTGCTTGCCGTAGTGATGAACGTACGTCAGGATGGGGTTGCTTACGATCTCGAAGAGCATGAGCCTGGTATATGTTGCATCGCAGTAGGTATCATGGCCGGGGACAAGGCATGCGGCGTCTCCATCACGGCGCCGGCTTATCGTGTCGACAGGAAGAGGCTTGATTCGTGGCGTGACCATCTCGTTGAAACGGCCAACCGAATCGAGTTTGAGCTCCTGGCCCGAATGGGGCCTGCTGGGCGATCCTTTTCCTGATCGATACGCAAGGGAACAACGAAGAAGTGTAAGCCCTTGTTAATTTAGGCGACTTGCAATTGAATCTGTTCCGGAAAACTCAAGTTCCGAATTTAACTTGGGCTGTTTCTGAATTGTTCGATTGACTTCTTCTATCGTATCGATGTCGATGGGCGCTCCAATTTGCCTATCGTTCATCAAGCGCAGGCGATGAGCCAAGCGAAAGGTATTGTCTTGCGACAAGCTATTTTCACAGAGCGAGATATCGCAGAATTGTGGAAGGCCGGAGCCAGTTTCGAACTGGAGTTCTCCGAGCTGAGAACCCAGTTCGACGTTTTCCGCGCCCTCAAGCGCGTAACGGCCGAGTTCGGCTGGCGCGCCTTTATGGTCATGCGCATGCCGCGTGATCTGGAAGACATCACGCTCTCTGCACTCTCCATTATCTGCAGCTGGCCGGCGGAGCTCGTCAGCCGGTATGACGAGCAGGGGTTTCTCAAGCAAAGTCCCATTCTGGCGCGTCTGAAGAAATCCGTAACACCGTTCCGCTTCGACATGACGACGATTCCGGAAGCTGATCTTCAGGGAGTGGTCGCCAAGGCTGTTGAACTGTTCACCAGCTTCAAGATGGAGCGCGGCATTTATTTCCCCGTGCATGATGTGCTGGGCAACCGGGCCGCCGTGATGCTTTCGGGTGACCGCGAGCCCGCCGAAATTAACGAAATGCTGCAGCTGTCGATGATCTCGACGCTGCTTTTCGAGCGGATTTCGCAACTTCAATATGCGGATGAAAAGCCGGCCGAAGAGCTGAGCGAACGCGAGGTGGAGTGCCTGATCCTGACATCGGCCGGCCGCACGAGTGCCGAAATCTCTGAAACGCTCGGCGTGTCGGAACATTCGGTCAATCACTATCTCAACCGTGCCGCCAAGAAACTGGGAACCTCGAACCGGACGCAGGCGGTGGCCAAGGCCCTGCGCATCGGGCTGATCCGCTGACGTTTTCCGCCTGCATAAATCCGTGGAAATTCATAGCCCATTTGGGCTAAGGACATTCCCAGATTTCTCTGCGGCGTTCAGGTGTATATATGGCGCCGCAATCAACGGAAGGTGTCATGAGTTCGATCGACAGCCCCCTCAGAGTTTCCATCGTTGCGCCTTGTTACAACGAGGAGGACGTGATTGAGGAGTTCGCGCGACGGGCCCTTGCCACAGGACGTGTCGTTGCGGCGGGAAGCTTCGAGCTTGTTCTCGTTGATGACGGGTCGCGCGATGCGACATGGTCGAAGATCGAGCATATGTCGCGCGAGAATCCGGAAATCGTCGGCGTCAGGCTGATGCGCAATCATGGACATGAACTTGCCTCGACCGCCGGCATCGCCTCTTCACGAGGCGCCCGCGTTCTGTTGATCGATGCAGACCTTCAGGATCCGCCGGAACTGCTCGGCGACATGATGGCGATCATGGATCGTGGTGCCGACGTTGTCTATGGTCAGCGTGGTGCGCGCAAGGGCGAAAGCTGGATGAAGCTGACGACCTCGGCCATCTTCTACCGTCTGCTGCGTTGGCTGGCCAGCGTTGACATCCCCTCCGACACCGGCGATTTCCGCCTCATGACACGGCGTGTCGCCGAGCTTCTTCTGTCCATGCCGGAGCGTGATCGCTTCCTGCGCGGCATGATCAGCTGGATCGGCGGTCGGCAGGTGCCGATCATCTATGAGCGCGATCAACGCCATGCCGGGACCACCAAATATTCCTATTCGAAGCTCCTGCGCCTCGCGCTCGATGCGATTACCGGCTTCTCGGCACGGCCGCTGCGAATCGCCTCCTGGGCCGGTGTCGTCACCGCCTTCATCGCGCTTTGCCTTCTTGGCTACACGTTTTACAGCTTCGAGGCCGGTTGGGCTGTCACCGGCTGGTCGAGTACCATGGTGGCCATCACGGTCTTCAGCGCGGTGCAGTTGATCACGCTCGGCATCCTCGGCGAATATATCGGCCGCCTCGTTCAGCAGAGCAAGGGACGACCGCTCTACATGGTCGATCGGGTGGTCCGCGACGGCGAAGAGGTGCCGCTGGTCGATTGTCCGGAGATGCGCTCCGGCAACGAGCACCAGTTCCGCTCGCGCGACCCCTTCTTGCCGTAACAGCCCGCCTGTCTTAAATGAGACGCTGAAAAACGGCCTTCCCTCGGGCGGGCCACATCAGCAATGAAGGAGAATGCGATGTCGGCAGAACTTTCCGCCAGGGTCATCGACAAGCTGAAAACGCTGCAGATGCCCGGAGCGGGGAAAGACGTCGTCAGCCTCGGCCTCGTCTCGGATGTCTTCGTCTCTCAGGGCAAGGCCTATTTCTCCATCTCGGTTCCGTCCGAGGCCGCCAGCAGTCTCGAACCGCTGCGCGAAGAGGCGGCGCGCCTTGCATCGTCCGTTCCGGGGATCGAAGCGGCGACGGTCGTGCTGACCGCCGACCGCAAGGCCGGCTCGCCTGCGGCTGCGGCGCAGTCGCAGCGTCCGGCTCACGCCCATGCCCAGCCGCGCCCGGTCGCAAAACAGGCCATTCCCGGCATCGGCGCGATCGTCGCCGTCGCCTCCGGCAAGGGCGGCGTTGGCAAGTCGACGACGGCCGTCAATCTGGCGCTGGCCTTCCAGGCAAACGGTCTGCGCGCCGCCGTTCTCGACGCCGATATCTACGGTCCGTCCCTGCCGCGTCTGATGAAGATTGCCGGTCGCCCCCAGCAGATCGACGGGAAGCTGATCCGTCCGATGGAAAACTACGGCATGAAGGTCATGTCCATGGGTTTCCTGGTCGATGAAGGCACCGCCATGATCTGGCGCGGCCCGATGATCCAGTCCGCCCTCCTGCAGATGCTGCGCGAGGTCGCCTGGGGCGATCTGGACGTTCTGGTCATCGACATGCCGCCCGGCACCGGCGATGTGCAGCTGACGCTTGCCCAGCAGGCGGCGCTTGCTGGCGCCGTGATCGTTTCGACGCCGCAGGATCTGGCGCTGATCGATGCACGCAAGGCCGTCAACATGTTCAACAAGGTCGAGGTTCCGATCCTCGGCATCGTCGAGAATATGAGCTATTTCGTCTGCCCCAATTGCGGCACGAGCCACGATATCTTCGGCCATGGCGGGGCAAAGGCCGAAGCGCAAAAGATCGGCGCGCCGTTCCTGGGTGAAATTCCGCTCGACATGGAGATCCGGCTGAATTCCGATGCTGGCACACCTGTTGTCGTCAGCCATTCCGACGGGCCGCATGCAAAGGCCTATCGCGAGATTGCGCGTCGGGTCTGGGAAGGTATTGAAGGCCGCGCAGCCCCTGTATTTCCGGAGATCACCTTCGAATAAGACAGGTATGCTGGACGTATCCAGCGACCGAAAGCCACAGGGCGCTTCATTGAAAAGCCGGTTTTTCGTCAAATTTCCGCTTGGAATCTTAATCGCCCTGTGATTTGAATGCAGCGCAGCAGGGGCCTGATTGGCGCGGCACAGAGACCCGCCAGGCATCTGCGGAATTGAAATGAACGTAGGAAAATCCTTAGGACAGCGGACGCGGCCACAGGCCTGACGATAACACCGCACACGACGTTTCAAATTGGCAGGGACCATCCCGTTTCATGATCATGATTTATAGCGCTGATGGCAGCGCACGGCCTCTTGCAGCCGCGGAGCCGATTGATGTCTGTCCGGACGATACCGTCTGGATAGATCTTCATTGCCCGACGCGCGATGAAGAGACGCTCGTCGAGCGCGTTCTGGGCATTGCCGTGCCCACGCGCGACGAGTTGAAGGACATCGAGCCATCCAGCCGTCTCTATGCCGAAAACTCCGCAATCTACATGACGGCCTCCGTCGTCTGGCGCTCCGACAGCGAGCAGCCGGAACTGACCGACATCGGCTTCGTCCTGGCGGCGGGCCGTCTGGTGACGGTGCGTTATGCCGAGCCGAAGGCGATCGGCCTCTTCATCGGCGCGTTTTCCCGTTGCGTGGACGGCCGCTGGTCCGGGCTCAAGGTTTTGTCTCGCCTGCTGGAAACGGTCAGCGACCGCAGCGCCGAGATTCTCGAGCTGGCTGAGCGCAAGGTCGACGACATCTCGCGTCACGTTTTTGCCGCCAATGCGCGGCAAGGCCGGCGCGGCCGGGTGTTTCCGCAGGCCATTCTCTTTAATATCGGCGAGGAACAGCGCCTCGTCGCCAAGACGCGCGACAGTCTCGCGTCGCTCTACCGGCTTCTGACCTTCTTCTACGCCCTGCCTGTCCTCCAGGAGGATAAGGACATGCGCGAACTGTGCCGCACCATCACGCGGGACGTGCAGTCGCTGTCCGAACACGCCAACTTCGTGTCCGGCAACATCACCTTTCTGCTCGATGCCTCGCTGGGCTTCATCAATCTGGAGCAGAACGCGATCATCAAGATCTTCTCCATCGCCAGCGTCGTTTTTCTTCCGCCGACGCTGGCAGCTTCCATCTACGGCATGAATTTCAAGGTCATGCCGGAGCTCGAATGGACCTATGGCTATCCTCTTGCGTTATGCCTCATGGTCTTATCGGCAATCGTTCCATTCTTCTTTTTCCGCTGGAAAGGGTGGCTCTAGGTCTCACGGGCCGGAGCGTGAAGGTTCAATATGAGCAATTCGGTTGATAATGAACAACAGGGGCCTTCTGGTCTGAAAAGTCTGCTGACGCTGGCGCTCGGCTCTGTCGGCGTCGTCTATGGCGACATCGGCACCAGCCCGCTCTACGCTTTCAAGGAAGCGCTGCGGCCTGTTTCGGTGGACGGCATCGACCGGGGCGAAGTCGTCGGCATCATCTCGCTGATGCTGTGGACTTTGACCATCATCGTGACGCTGAAATACGTGCTCTTCCTGCTGCGCGCCGACAACGGCGGTGAAGGCGGCACGCTGTCGCTGCTCGCCCTGCTGATGAAGACCGCCAATGGCCATGCCGCCGTGCTGTTCTTCATGGGCATCGCCGGCTCCGCGCTGTTCCTCGGCGATTCCATGATCACGCCGGCGCTATCGGTGCTCTCGGCTGTCGAAGGCCTGCAGCTCGTGACGCCGGAATTGAAGGAATTCGTCCTGCCTCTATCGCTGACGATCCTGATCGCGCTGTTTCTGGTCCAGTCGCGCGGGACCGGCGCAGTCTCGGCCTTTTTCGGTCCGATCACGGCGATCTGGTTCCTCGTCATGGGCGTCATCGGCATCGTTCACATCGCCGACGACCTGACGATTTTCACAGCTCTCAATCCCTATCATGCGGCAACCTTCCTGTTTCGCGAACAATGGCTCGGCGTCGTCGTTCTGGGTGCCGTGTTCCTGACGGTCACGGGCGCGGAAGCGCTTTATGCCGACCTTGGCCATTTCGGCCGCCGGCCAATCCAGCTCGCCTGGTTTGCACTCGTCTTCCCTGCGCTGATGCTCAACTATCTGGGCCAGGGCGCATTCATTTTGAAACATCCGGAAGCGGCCGAAAATCCGTTCTTCCTGATGTTCCCCTCCTGGGCGCTGTTGCCGGCGGTCATTCTGGCGACGGCTGCGACCATCATCGCCAGCCAGGCCGTGATCACGGGGGCCTTCTCGCTGGTGCGTCAGGCGATCCACCTGAACTTCCTGCCGCGCATGGAAATCCAGCATACATCCGAAACCCATACCGGCCAGATCTTCCTGCCGGGGGTCAATATCATCCTGATGATCGGCGTCGTGTTCCTGGTTCTCGGTTTCCGCAGTTCCGATGCGTTGGCCACCGCCTATGGCATTTCGGTCACCGGCGCGATGACGATCACCACGGTCATGGCTTTCGAATTCGTCCGCAAGCAATGGCACTGGAGCCTTGCAGCCGCCATTGCGGGCCTGCTGCCGCTTCTGCTTCTGGAGCTTGTCTTCCTGGGCGCGAACCTCTTCAAGATCCATGACGGCGGCTATGTCCCGATCCTGATTGCTGCCGGCATCGTCATCGTTATGTGGACCTGGCGCCGCGGCAGCCGCATCCTGGCGGAAAAGGCCAAGGCCAACAATATCCCGATCGACAAGTTCATCGAGATGGTGAGCCGCGAAAGCGAGCATGCGCCGGCTACCGTGCCCGGCACGGCCATCTTCCTGACGTCGGATCCGGGCTTCGCACCGGCAACGCTGCTGCACAACATCAAGCACAACCACGTGCTGCACAAGCAGAACATCATCCTGTCGGTGCGCACGGCCAACAAGCCCTATGTGCCGGACGATATCCGCTATTCGCTCTCCCATCTGTCCGACCGGTTCACCAGCCTCGAAGTCCGCTTCGGCTTCATGGAAATGCCGGACATCACCAAGACACTGGGGCGTATCCGCAAGGAGGGCATGAAGTTCGAGATCATGTCGACCTCGTTCTATCTCGGCCGACGGCAGCTGCTGGCAAGCCCGGATGGCGGCATGCCGCTCTGGCAGGACAAGCTCTTCATCGCGCTGGCCAACACCGCGACGCGCCCGTCCGACTATTTCCGTCTGCCGTCAAACCGCGTCGTCGAACTCGGATCGCAGGTCGTGATCTGACGTTGGCGAGGGCAATCGCTTCGGGGCCGCATTGCGCTCCGAGGCGGCGTTAACCAAGTATCAAGGTTAATAATGCATTTTCAACTGCATCGAAGACATGCAGTTTGGAGTTGCGTGCGTGCGTAGGAATGCGATTGCGCTGAGCGCTGGCGGCTTTGTGAACCGCAAGATGCTGACGATTGCCGCCATGGGCCTCGCTGCGCACATGGCGTTGCCCACGGAAACGGGACGCTCCGACATTGCGGCCTATCTCTCCGGCCTCAACAGCGGCGGAGCGAACATGCTGCTGACCCGGTCGCCCGCCGGCTCCATACAGCAGGCCAATGTCGTCTATAAGGATCCGATGCAGACGGGAAGCATTGCTGGCAGCGCCGGTCTCGCCCTTCCTGATGGCACCAAGGTCGCGCTCAGCAACGATAAGAAGAGTGCCGATGCGACGCCGGATGAGGCGCGCGTGACGCGCGGGCTTAAAAAGTCCCGCATTCTGGCGATTATTCCGGTAGCCCCGCCGAAAGCCTTCACGGCCGGCTCCATCCTCGATCGCACGAGCTTCAACTTCACGCCGCTCAGCAAGCTCGACAAGGAGCTCGCCTTCGTCAAGCCGAAGATCACCGGCAAGGAATTGCAGATTGCCGAGACCTTCTATGTGAAGAAGGCGCCGCAGGCTGTCGATGACAGCGTGCCGACCGAAATCGCCGGCCTCGTCAACAACAAGCGCGCCGATATTCTGGCGACCGCCTATGCCAATTCCGGCCCGGACTATGCGCGCGTCTCTCCCTTCGACTCAATCCTGAACCAGAATGCCGATGATGGCCGCTTCGTGCCGGAGATCGGCCCCAAGGATCATGCCTGGGCCGCGACCCCGTTGCCCCCGATTGTCTTCACCGCCGAAGAACAGGACTGCCTGACGCGCGGCATCTATTTCGAAGCCCGCGGGGAAGAGATCAAGGGTCAGGCCGCCGTCGCGCAGGTCATTCTCAACCGCGTGCGCAATCCGGCCTATCCCAAGACCATCTGCAACGTCGTCTACCAGAACGAAGACTGGAAGAACCGCTGCCAGTTCTCCTTCGCCTGCGACAACCTTCTTGACCGTATCCTGAACCGTGACAGCTGGAAGGTCGCCAAGGATGTCGCCATGGCAGTGACGGCCGGAAAGATCTGGCTGCCGGAAGTCGGTTCCGCCACGCATTACCACGCGACCTATGTGCATCCCGCCTGGGCGCGCACCATGATCCGCGTCGCCCGCATCGGCGATCACATCTTCTATCGCACCCGTTATGGCGGCTGGAGCTGAGCTCACGGGGGCTCGGCTGCGGCCTTTTGCCCCCCTTGTAGGGTCCGATTCAGAATAACTTTCGTCTCACATTTGCAACTATTTGATTTTCCATAAGAAACTCTTTGAGGCTTCATTCCCTGTCAGCCTTGACTAGACGGGTTCACAAAACTATGTTGCGCGCGAATTGAGGAACGGGCCATACTGGCGCCGCAAAACTGCCGTGAGGCGCGACCGGAGAGGGTTTCGCCGAACACGGACCGTGGAGGGCGCTTAAGATGGATGACGGGGAAAACGGTCTCGACAAGCGCTTGAACGATCTGGGCGAGCGCATCGCAGAGCGAAAGACGGCCGCTGACAGGGCAGGGGACAAGGCCAGGGGCGCGGATAAAAGCGCATATTCCCAGGCGATCAAGGTTTCCAGCGAGTTCATTGCGGGCGTCCTCGTGGGCGCGCTGATCGGTTATGTCGTCGATACGCTGGCGGGAACCGGGCCTTGGGGGATGATTGTCTTCCTCCTCCTCGGGTTCTGCGCAGCGGTTCTGAATGTAATGCGCGCGCTCGGCGTGGTGGCGACACCGCAGCCTCGGAAGCGCGACGACACGAAATGAACTGTCCGGGCGTAGCTCGCGGCATGATGATGAAAAGACGTGATCCCAAAACGGGTCGCGATAGAACGAAAGAGACTTGACTGTGTCTGCAGCTGACAAGGTTGATCCGATCCACCAGTTCCATCTGAAGGAACTCTTTCACATCGATTTCGGCGGGCTGAACCTCTCGTTCACCAATTCCTCGCTGTTCATGGTGCTGACGGTCCTGGCCGCCGCAGCCTTCCTTTATTTCACCACATCCAGCCGCTCCCTCGTTCCGGGTCGCGGTCAGTCTATGGCTGAAATGAGCTACGAGTTCGTCGCCAACATGCTGCGCGACGGCGCCGGCAGCCACGGGATGAAATTCTTCCCGCTGGTCTTCTCGCTGTTCATGTTCATTCTGGTTGCCAACCTTCTCGGCATGATTCCGTACTTCTTCACGGTCACCAGCCACATCATCGTTACTTTCGCGCTTGCCATTCTCGTGATTGGCCTTGTCGTGGTCTATGGCTTCTACAAGCATGGCTTCCACTTCCTGAACCTCTTCGTTCCGAGTGGTGTTCCGGGCGTTCTTCTGCCCCTCGTCGTCGCCATCGAAGTGATCTCGTTCCTGTCCCGCCCGATCAGCCTGTCGGTTCGTCTTTTCGCCAACATGCTGGCCGGACACATCACGCTGAAAGTGTTTGCGGGCTTCGTCTTCTCGCTCGGTTCGCTCGGCGCCATCGGCGTCGCCGGTGCTGTTCTGCCGCTTCTGATGGCAGTCGCGCTGACCGGTCTCGAATTCCTTGTTGCGTTCCTCCAGGCATACGTCTTTGCGGTACTGACCTGCATGTACCTCAATGACGCTTTGCATCCTGGGCACTAAGCAGCAAGCAAGGAAAAAAACGTTGACGCCAAATCGGCGTCAGTCTAAAGCCGCAACAAAACCATTTCCAAGGAGTAGAACATGGATCCTCAAGCAGCAAAGTACATCGGCGCTGGTATCGCTTGCCTCGGCATGGGCGGCGCTGGCATCGGCCTCGGCACCATCTTCGGCAACTACCTCGCTGGCGCACTGCGCAACCCGTCGGCTGCTGACGGCCAGTTCGGCCGCCTGATCTTCGGCTTCGCCGTTACGGAAGCTCTGGGCATCTTCTCGCTGCTCGTAGCACTGCTCGCCCTGTTCGGCTGATACCTCTTCGATCCAAAGAGGGCCACGGGCTTCGCGCGGCGAACATCGTGGCCCTTTTTTCATGACGTATCCGCACCTGGAGGTGACAATGTTCGTGACATCGGCTTTTGCCGCGTCAACGGAAGCTGCAGCCGGAACGCAGGTTCCTGCGGAAGCGGCCGGCCACGAAGGCGGTTTTCCGCCGTTCAACCCGCACTACTTCGGCTCCCAGATCCTCTGGCTGGCGATTACGTTCGGGATTTTCTACCTGATCATTTCCCGCGCGGTTGCGCCTCGCATCGGTGCGATCCTCGAAGATCGCCAGGACCGGATTGCGCGCGACCTCGACGAAGCGTCTCGCATGAAGGCTGAATCGGATGCAGCGGTTGCTGCCTTCGAAAAGGAACTCGCCGACGCCCGCGCAAAGGCCGGCAGCATCGCTGCTGAAGCCGCCGCTGTCGTCAAGGCCGAGGCCGAAAAGGAACGCGCTGCTGTTGAGGCCAGCCTGTCCCAGAAGCTTGCTGCTGCTGAACAGCACATCGCATCGATCAAGTCTGCGGCACTCGCAGAAGTCGGTTCGATTGCCGAAGAAACCGTAACCGAAATCGTCCGTCAGGTCGTTGGCGTCGAGCTGACGAGCGCGGAAGCCGCTGCCGCCGTCAAGTCGGCCGCAGGCAACTGAGGAGGGTTCTTCGATGAACGCAACAGATTGGGCAACTCTTTGGGCCTTTGTATCGCTGCTGCTCTTCCTGGGCCTGGTGGTTTACCTCAAGGTTCCGGGCACGATCGGCAAGGCGCTTGACAAGCGCGCTGACGACATCAAGGCACATCTGGCCGAAGCTGCTCGTCTTCGCGAAGAGGCACAGGCGCTGCTGGCCGAATACCAGCGCAAGCGCAAGGAAGCCGAAGCTGAAGCAGAGCACATCGTTGCTGCCGCCAAGCGCGAAGCCGCTGCTCTTGCCGAAGACGCCAAGCGCAAGACGGAGGACTATGTTGCCCGCCGCAACCAGCTGTCCGAGCAGAAGATCAAGCAGGCCGAAGCCGATGCGATCAATGCCGTTCGCTCAGCTGCCGTGGATATCGCGATTGCTGCTGCTCAGAAGGTTGCTGCCGAAAAGGCAACCGGCGCCACCGGCGATGCGCTCTTCCAGAACGCGATCGAACAGGTTCGCACCCGTTTGAACTGATCAATCAGTTCGATGAGAATGGCAAAGGCCGGCCTAGTGCCGGCCTTTTGCGTTTACGCAGTCCGGACGCAAAACCGGTTACGCACTTTTGCCGGACGCGCTCTAGGACGGGCGCCCGGCTCAGTCGGCGATGCCCGCGTTCGCAGCGCTGTCATCTTGCCGCAGGGGCCGGAAACTCCAACGGTGCAGCATGCATCCGCCAGCCCTGGTAATCGCCGCGCGGTGTTCTGCCGTCGCATAGCCTGCATGACGCTCGAAGCCGTAGGCCGGAAAGACCAGACCGGCGCGCGCCATCATCCGGTCGCGGGTGACCTTGGCGATGATCGACGCCGCGGCAATCGACAGCGATCGCGCATCGCCCTTGATCACGGCCTTGCCGCGGCAATGCAGGCCGGTTGGCACATCGCGGCCGTCGATCAGTGCATAATCCGGCTGGACGGTCAGCAGAAGAAGCGCGCGGCGCATGGCGTCGAGGCTGGCCTTGCGGATATCGATCCGGTCGATCGTCGGCGCGCTGGATGAGGCGATAGCGACCGTGGCGGTGGCCATGATCTCATCGAACAGATATTCGCGTTGCGCCAGGCTCAGTTGTTTCGAATCGTTGAGGCCTTTCGGCGTGGACTTGTCATGGAAGATGACGGCGGCTGCGACAACGGGCCCGGCCAGCGGCCCGCGCCCGGCTTCATCGGCCCCGGCTACGCATTGAAAGCCGTCACGCCGTGCCATTTCCTCGAAGGCAAAATCGGGGCCCTCCGGAAGGGCGAAAAGAGTGGGGGAATCGGCGGGCAGGCGTTTGATCATGCGGCGATTTTGGCATGCCGCGCCGATTCCCCGCAAGTCCCCGGCAGATAGGCGGTCCGCCGGGGTGTTGTCACGATGCGGGGTCCATCGCGACGACTGGAGGTTTTCAAGCAATTCCAGCGAAAGTGGGAACCGGTTTCGCGTCCGGAATTGCGGCAGGCAAAGAGCAATTCCAGCGAAAGTGGGAACCGGTTTCGCGTCCGGAATTGCGGCGGGCAAAGAGCAATTCCAGCGAAAGTGGGAGCCGGCTTCGCGTCCGGAATTGCGTCAAATGTCAAAGGAGCGACAGCTGGACGCCCGCGCCAGATGGCGGGACAAACAAATCGTCGCGCAAGGGCAGGCGCTGCTGGTCGAGGCCGAGCCGCTTGCAGGCCATCTGGAAGCGGCGATGGATCTGCCAGGCATAAGGACCGGCGCCCTTCATCCTCTTGCCGAATTCCGCGTCATAATCCTTGCCGTCGCGCATGGAGCGTATGAGCGACATGACATGGCGATAGCGGTCCGGATAGTTCCGCAGCAGCCAGTCGCGAAAGAGCGGGCTGACCTCGAAAGGCAGACGCAGCAGCACGTAATTCGCTTCCCGGGCGCCTGCGGTTTTGACGCTATCCAGAACCCGCTCGATCTCGTGGTCGGTGAGACCCGGAATGATCGGCGCCATCATCGCACCGACCGGAATACCGGCTTCCGAGAGTTCCTTGATCGCCTCAAGACGCTTGGCCGGTGTTGCCGCGCGGGGCTCCATGGCCCGCGCCAGTGCCCGGTCCAGTGTCGTCACCGAGAGAGCGACCTTGGCGAGACCTTCCTTCGCCATGCGGCTCAGAATATCGATGTCGCGTGTCACCAGCGCCGATTTCGTCACGATGGTCACGGGATGGTGCGCCGCTTCCAGCACTTCGAGAACCTGACGCATGATCCGCCATTCCTTCTCGATGGGCTGATAGGGGTCCGTATTGGTGCCGATGGCGATGGGCCGTGGCTTGTAGCCGGGCTTGGAAAGCTCGCGCTCCAGCAGCTTGGCGATATCAGGCTTCGCGAACAGCTTGGCCTCGAAATCGAGGCCGGCCGAAAGCCCCATATAGGAATGCGAAGGCCGCGCGAAACAATAGATGCAGCCATGCTCGCAGCCGCGATAGGGGTTGATAGAACGGTCGAAGGGAA
Source organism: Rhizobium sp. C1 (assembly GCF_021026335.1). GTDB lineage: Bacteria > Pseudomonadota > Alphaproteobacteria > Rhizobiales > Rhizobiaceae > Ensifer_A. Next base: position 161,338 of record NZ_JAJNCY010000009.1, on the reverse strand, counting down.
TGTCCGGCGACTCGTTGCGCGTCAGCGCCGTGCGCGGCTTTTCCACTTGCACTTCAGTGTTGAACGGCGGCAATTCTTCGGGAATATCCCAGCCATCGTCTGTCCGGGTCCGCTCCAGCGCCTCGAACCGGCCGGCCATGTTGAGAGCGGCGGCGCGGCCACGCCGCCGGTTGACGTCGATGCGCGCGCCTGAGGCCGTTGCCAGTGCTTCGGCCATGTCTGCCCTGTGCGAGGGCGCAAAGGCACCCTCGGCAAAATCGGTTCGAATTGCCATCGGAAACTCCCTCCGCATCGGTCCGAAAATCGCATTCGATTGTCGGCAGGCACGATGCGTATTCTAAACTGCAACGAGACTCGCTCGCCGGTTCAATGACTATATTCCTATCGCGGAAATGAGAACAAGACAAGAACAAACTTGCAATCATCCCTCGTGACAGAAATGTGGCATTTCATGCTGCAATGCGTTAAATCGATTTCATGCTGACGATCATCATGGAATGCAGAGATCAGGAGACTGAGGCGGCGCATACGCTGAATGCGCTGGTGTCGGGTGCGGTCGAAGGCTTGGTTTCCGATGTTCTCATTCTGGATCGGGGCTCCAGCGACGGCATTCAGAAGCTCGCCGAAGCCGCTGGCTGTCGTTATTACGGCGCCTGGGAAATCAAGGATGTGCTGGAGGCCGCGCGCGGCGACTGGCTGTTTCTCATCGAGCCCGGTGCAAGGCCGCAACCCGGGTGGATCGAGGAGATCTTCGAATACGCGTCGGTGACGCGAGATCCCGCCCGTTTTTCCGATTCCCGCACCTTCAGGAAGCCGCTGTTTCAGCGGATCGGCCGTAAGCGCCGTGCGCTGGAAAACGGGGTCATCCTGACCAAGCGTCAGGCCATGACACTCGCCCGCAGCGGCTTCAATCTGGAAAAGCTTGCGGCGGGGTTGAAGAAACGCGTGCTGCGTTCCGAGATCATCCCTGCCTGGGTGACGGCGCGCGAGATCTAGCGCACGGCGCTCTGACTGGCCGATTGAGCGGTGTCAGCTCGCAGGTTGACCGCGTTTCAGATGCTCATCCAGCCGCGGCATGATTTCCACGAAATTGCATGGCAGGTGGCGATAGTCGAGCTGGCCTTTCAGAATGCCGTCCCAGGCGTCCTTGCAGGCGCCGGGCGAGCCGGGCAGCACGAAGATGAAGGTCGCATTGGCAACGCCGCCCGTGGCGCGTGATTGGATCGTCGACGTGCCGATCTTGTCATAGGAAATGCGGTGGAAGACTTCCGAGAAGCCGTCCATCTTCTTCTCGAACAGCGGCTCCAGCGCTTCCGGTGTGACATCGCGCCCGGTAAAGCCCGTTCCGCCGGTGGTGATGACGACGTCGATATCGTCCTGCTTCGTCCAGGCTTCGACGCGTGCGCGGATCAGCGCCTTGTCGTCGGTGACGATGGCCCGGTCGACGAGCGTGTGGCCGGCGTCCAGAATGCGCGCCTGCAGCGTGTCGCCGGATTTGTCGTCGGCAAGTGTCCGCGTATCCGAGACGGTCAGGATCGCAATGCCCACGGGGATGAAGGGGCGCGTCGCGTCAAGTCCGGGCATGGCCTCAATCTCCTGTTCCCACCGTGCGTGTCTGCATGAAGAACCATTGCGGGCGCGCCGCAGTCAGCTTCTCAAGGCTTTCGCTGGCCTGCGCTTCCGTTTCGTAAAGTGCAAAGCAGCTTGCACCCGAACCGGACATCCTGACAAGGGCGGCACCCGTGTCCTTCATGAGGCCCGACAGCTCGGCGATCCTGCTCTGCAGCTGCCGCGCCGGCGGCTCGAGATCGTTGCGCAGGCTGCCAAGCCAGGCGAGCCAGTCGACCGGGCTCGTCAGAACGGGCAGGGCGGAGATAGGTGGATTGTGCTTTTCGGTTAGCCGCTGAAAGACCTGCGGCGTTGAAACCGGCTGCAGCGGGTTGGCAATGATGCAATGGAAGGACGGCATCCCGGGCAGCAAGGCGATGTTCTCACCCACGCCGCTTGCCATCAGCGGCTTGCCCACCATGCACATCGGAATATCAGCGCCGAGCCGGATAGCCAGCCGGTCCAGCGCGGCGGCAGCGGGGGCCGCATGCCAGTGGCGTAGCAGGGCCCGCAGCGTGGCCGCAGCATCCGCCGAGCCGCCGCCTATGCCGGAGGCAACGGGCAAGTTCTTTTCGAGATGGATGGTGACGGGCGGTGCGCTCAAACCCTCTTCGGCCAAAGCCTCGCGCAGCGCGTCGCGCGCCCTCAGGACCAGGTTGCCGTCCGATCCTCCGGCTTGCCGCGAAAGTCCCTGCGAGAAGCGGCCGGACATGGAGAAACCGTCCTCTGCCGCTGCCTCCACAGTCACCACATCGCCGGCGTTGGAAAAGGTCACGACGGTTTCAAGCAGGTGATAGCCATCCTCGCGCTGCCCGGTCACGTGCAGCGCAAGATTAATCTTCGCCGGGGCGATTTCAGTAAGAGCCATGGCGAAATGTCCTGCTCGGTTGCCCGGTCAGGACTTCTTGCCCGGCGCATCGGACGCCGGCGCCTGAATGGCCTTTTCGGCATCGGCCTCGGCCGGTGTCTTGCCGTTCAGGTCGGGCAGTCCATCCTTCAGCTTGGCCTTGATCTTGGCTTCCAGATCGGGCTCCGGCTTGGCCACCAGGGCGCGGTTCCACTGGAACGTCGCCTCGAGCTTGCGGCCAACCCGCCACAGCGCATCGCCATAGTGATCGTTGATAGTCGCGTCGCCTTCCTTCAGCTGCACGGCACGCTGAAGCTCGCGCACGGCATCCTCATACTTGCCGGTGCGGTAATAGGCCCAGCCGAGCGAATCGACGATATAGCCGTCGTCCGGACGAATATCGACGGCCTTCTTGATCATGGCCATGCCTTCGTCGAGATGCGTGTTCATGTCGATCCAGGAATAGCCGAGATAGTTCAAGACCTGAGGCTGGTCGGGGAAAAGTTCCAGCGCCTTCTTGAAGTTCGGCTCGGCGTCGGCCCACTTCTTCAGTCGCTCATAGGCGATGCCGCGCTGATAGAAGATCGCCCATTGGCCGCGTGTGGGGTTGGGACCGATGGCCTTCACCGCGTCGTCATAGGTCGATGCCATCGCCGCATAGTTTTCCTTGTCGGCGTAGACGCTGCCCAGAGCAAGGTAAGAGCGGAAATCTGACGGGTCTTCCGCAATCAGCTTCTTGAGATGCTGAACAGCTTCCTCATGCTTGCCCGTCTGGCCGAGGTCCAGACCCATCTGCAGTTCCGAGACACGGTGCATCGGCGAAGCCGGATCCACCTTGCTATAATAGTCGATCGCCTTTTCCGGCTTGCCGGCGCCATCGGCGACGCTGCCGAGGAGAATCATCACATCGGCGCTATCGGGCGAAAGCGCCAGCGCTGCGTTCAGGTAAAAAGCCACGATTTCCTGCGCATTGTCGCGCATGCCGGCATTGCCGCTGACCGACTGGTTGAGCGCGCTGCCGATGGAAAAGAGCACGGCGCTTGCGCCATCGGCGGGCGATGCCACCTGCTGCTTGATCGGCTGACCCTTTTCGATCATGTCGCGTACGGTTTGAAAGGGCGCATAGCGGCCCGTCAGTTCTTCGCCGGAGGCCAGCGCGTCGAGCGCCTTCTGCTTGTCGCCGGACTGCGACTCGACACCGGCCAGTGCAATGACGGAACGCACGAAGACATCCTGCGCCGCAGCGCCGCCTTCCTTGTCGGTGATCGCGTTGGTCAGATACTTGCGGGCGTTCTCCTTGTCGCCCGCCAGCGCCGACATCACGCCGGCATGATAGTTCTTGAAGATCTTGAACCACTCGGGCCCGTTCAGATTGACGATGGAGTCCAGCGCTTCCTTCTTCTTGCCCGCGCCGAAATCGGCCCAGGCGACGAGAAGACTGTTCATCATGCGGTCGAGATCGTTCGGCCCCTTGTAGACGAGCAATTTGCGCGCCTTGGAAAACTGCTTCTGCCGGATCGCGTCGATGCCCAGCGACAGCGTGGTGACGCGCTCGACGGCGGGATCCTTCTTGAGCGTCTGGGCAAGCTTGACGCCATCGTCGAAGTCGCCGTTCAGGAACAGATTGATCATCAACCGCTCCTGAATCTGCAGATTGTTCGGCTCGAAATCGAGCGCCACGCGATAGAGCTCGATCGCGTGCTTGTAGTCGCCATCGCTATCGGCGGTGAACGCGGCCAGATAGGCGCCTGCGAAACTGTCGACCGATTCCGGATCGAATTTCACTTCGACCTCGGCCTTGGCGGGCGTCTCCGCCGGCTTGGCCCATGCGCCGCCCGCGCCGGCAAGAAGTGCCGCAAGCGCTGCGCTGCAAAGAAGAGCCGAAAGTGACAATTTCCGCATGAAGAAACCTTTCAACAACGTCCACGGACGCGGACATCAGACGGCCGCGTCGCCGTCGGTATGATTCGGACCGAGCATGGCTTTTTTGAAGCAGCGCCGCAACAAAATCCGTCCCCCCGCCGTTCGCGGCTCCGTAGTTTACGGATCGCGGGCGGCAGGCGACTCAGCTGACGCGTTCGATGCAGAAATCGATCACCTCGAGCAGTGCATCCTTGAGCGGTGTTTCCGGCAGCGGTGCCAATGCATCGCGCGCAATGGTGCCGTAATGGCGCGCACGCGTGATGGTGTCGGCAAGGCTGCCATATTTCTTGATGAGGCCAAAAGCGATCGCCAGGTTCTCGTCGCTCGACTGGCCTTCCTCGATGGCTTTCTTCCAGAAGGCGCGCTCCTCCGCCGACCCGCGGCGGTAGGCGAGAATGACCGGCAGCGTGATCTTGCCTTCGCGGAAGTCGTCGCCGGTGTTCTTGCCCAGCTCGGCGCTCGAGCCGCCGTAATCCAGCACGTCGTCGACCAGCTGGAAGGCAAGGCCAAGGTTCATGCCGTAGGACTTCAGCGCATTGCGCATCGCCTTGCTTTCGCCAGCCACAATCGGGCCGACTTCCGCGGCCGCAGCAAACAGCGCGGCCGTCTTGGCCCGGATGACGGCGAGATAGTCGTCCTCCGTCGTTTCCATGTTCTTGGCGGCGGAAAGCTGCATGACCTCGCCCTCGGCAATTACGGTCGCAGCGGTCGCCAGCACGTCCAGCGCATCCATCGACCCGGCATCGACCATCATCTTGAAGGCCTGGCCGAGCAGGAAGTCGCCGACGAGAACACTCGCCTGGTTGCCCCAGATCATCCGTGCGGTCGACTTGCCGCGCCGCATGGCGCTTTCGTCCACGACATCGTCGTGGAGAAGTGTTGCCGTGTGCATGAACTCGACCGAGGCGGCCAGCCGGATATGGTTCTCGCCGACATAGCCGCAGAGTTCCGCAGCCGCCAGCGTCAGCATGGGGCGCAGCCGCTTGCCGCCCGAGGAAATCAGATGATTGGCGACTTCCGGGATCATCTCGACGTCGGAGCCGGCCTTGGAAAGGATCAGCTGGTTGACGCGCTGCATTCCGCTCTTGGTCAGGTCGACGAGCGGCTTGACCGATGCCTGTTTGTTTTTGTTTTCTTCAAGCGGTATGACGACGCCCAATGAAAGCACTCCTGCTATTATGTCGCTCGACAATAGCGAAGGGGCCAAAGGCGCGGCAAGAGGCGATTTGCCTCGCCTAGCAGTTTTTAAGGAGAATAAGGAACATGGAAGAGCTTGTCCGGACGAATGATCCGGTCCTGATCTCCTTTCTGGAAAGCCTGATGCGGGATGCGGGAATCATTTGCATGGTCGCCGACCACACGATGAGCGTGCTGGACGGCTCGATCGGCGCCATTCCTCGCCGCGTCCTGGTGGACAGCGACCGCATCGATGAAGCCCGCGCCATCGTGACCGATGCCGGTCTCGCCGCGGAACTCAGGTACAGGAACCCGACGTGACTGCCGAAACCGTCGACGCCTTTCATTTCGGCGGTTTCCATGTCGTTCAGCCGGCGACTGGCGGCCATCGTTCCGGCGTGGACGCCATGTTGCTTGCCGCCATGGTGCCCGACAGGGGCGCGCAGAAGGTCGCCGATCTCGGGGCCGGGGCAGGTGCGGCCGGTCTGGCCGTCGCCTCGCGCCTTGCCGAAGTCGACGTCGCACTCATTGAGCGCGCGCCGGAAATGGCCCAATTCGCCCGAAAATCCATTGCCCTGCCGCAAAACGCGCATCTGGCCGCCCGCGTGTCTGTCGTTGAGGCCGATGTCACGCTGAAGGGCAGGGCAAGGCTCGCTGCCGGCCTGGACGACGAGGTTTTCGATCACGTCATCATGAACCCGCCCTTCAATGCGGCGGCCGATCGTCGGGCGCCGGATGCGCTGAGGGCGGATGCCCATGCCATGACCGAGGGCCTTTTCGAAAGCTGGATCCGCACCGCCGGCGCAATCCTCAAGCCGGGCGGAGAACTGTCGCTGATCGCCCGACCCGAATCCGTTGCCGAAATCATCGCCGCCTGCGGCCGCCGTTTCGGCGGGCTGGAGATCACGCTGGTTCATCCGCGCGCCGGCGAGCCGGCCATTCGGATGCTCGTTTCGGCTGTGAAAGGCTCACGCGCGCGCCTTGTCTTCCGTGCACCTTTTGTTATTCATTTAGGGGAGGCGCATAAATTCGCGCCCGATATTGATGACCTGAATAACGGCCGCGCCGGCTATCGGCGTTTAATTTCAAAAGGTTTTAAAAAATGAACACTGTTACCCGAATTTCCAGCGCCCTTTTTGCAACCGTCGCCATCCTGTCCGGCAGCGCCTTGATCGCCGAGGCGAAGCCGCAGTCTCGTTGCGTCGTAATCGATTCCGACAGCGCCAATGAAGACTGGTGCATGGTTGAGGCCGGCAAGAACGGCGAACCCTGCTATTGCATCTACAATGACGGGTCCGAATCGCGCGGCAAGATCAGAAACTGATCGCGGAGAAACCCGGTCCGGCTTTAAAGCCTTGCTCGGCTCTCGAGACTCGCGCGGCGGGACCGTCGCGTGAGTGGTTCAATCAAGGCCCGCAAAGATGCGGGCGGACACTGATTTTTAAGCCCTTCCATTGTGTTTTGATGGCTGATGCCTACATCTCCTGTCAGCACCCGCAATTGAAGGCTCATCCATGAAAGACCTGTTTCGCCGCTACCTCCCTGCCCGCTTTCGGAAAGAGGAGACGGTCATACCGGTTGTCCGGCTGCAGGGGACGATCATGGCGGGCGGCAGCCAGTTTCGCCCCGCGCTCAATCTTGCCAGCGTTGCGCCCGCGCTCGAAAAGGCCTTCGCCTCGAAGAAATCCTCCGCCGTTGCCATTCAGATCAATTCACCCGGCGGTTCGCCGGTCCAGTCGCGGCTGATCTATCGCCGTATTCGCGATCTCGCCGCCGAGCACAACAAGAAGGTCTATGTTTTCGCCGAGGACGTAGCCGCTTCGGGCGGCTACATGATCGCGCTGGCCGGCGACGTGATCTTTGCGGATGAAACCTCCATCGTCGGCTCCATCGGCGTCGTATCCGGCGGTTTCGGCTTTCCGGAACTGCTGAAGAAGATCGGCGTCGAACGCCGCGTCTACACCGCCGGCGAGAACAAGGCGATCCTCGACCCCTTTCAGCCGGAAAAGGAAGGCGACATCGAATATCTGAAGACGTTGCAGCTCGAAATCCATCAGGTCTTCATTGATATGGTGAAGCAGCGTCGAGTAGGCAAGCTTGCCGACGATCCGGCGATCTTTTCAGGCCTGTTCTGGACAGGCATCAAGGCGCGGGAACTCGGCCTCATTGATGGTCTGGGCCATGCCCGCGAGGTTCTGCGCCGCGACTTCGGCGACAAGGTAAAGCTCGAACTCGTTTCCGGCCAGCGCTCGCTCTTCGGGCGCCGCATGCCGGGCGTCAGCGTCGGCAGCGATATCGGAGCGGCAGCCGGGGAGGGCGCGATTGCCACCCTTGCGCAAACGGCGGAAGACAAGGCATTATGGGGTCGTTTCGGGCTTTGATCGCCCTTTCGTGAGGACAGGATGCCCCAGACGCTTTTCCTGCTGATTGTTGCGGCAGGCGTTTACATCTTCTTCAGGCGTTTCGTTGCCGATGCCCGCAAGGCCACGGAGAACGCCAACGCGCGCCGTCGCGAGGTCGAGAACGGCGCGCACGGGACCCTGGTGAAGGATCCCGTGACGGGGGAGTATCGTCTCAAGAAGGACGATACCTGATCCTCTCTTCCGGTCAGGCTGCCCCGTGCCGCACATCCGGCAGGAAGATCGCCAGCAGGCCGATCGCTGGCAGAACCGAGCAGACCTGATAGACGAAGCCGATCGACGTATGGTCGGCCAGCACACCGAGCAGTGCTGCGCCAATCCCGCCCATGCCGAAGGCAAATCCGAAGAACAGACCCGCGATCGTGCCCGGCTTGCCCGGAACCAGTTCCTGCGCGTAGACGACTATGGCAGGAAAGGCTGAGGCCAGGATGAAGCCGATCGGTATCGTCAGGATGACGGTCCAGGTGAGGTTGGCAAACGGCAGCAGCAGCGTGAACGGTAGCACGCCGAGGATGGAGAACCAGATGACGCGGCGACGCCCGATCCTGTCCCCTATCGGCCCGCCCGCAATCGTTCCGGCCGCGACCGCGCCCAGATAGACGAAAAGCAGCAGCTGCGCCGTCGAGGTCGAGATCTTGAACGTCTGCATCGTGTAGAAGATGTAGTAGCTCGACAGGCTCGCCATGTAGAGAAACTTCGAAAAGATCAGGGCGCAGAGAATGACGATCGAGCGGATCAGTACGCTGCGGCTGACGGGCGATTCATGCGCCACCGCTGCCTTGCCCTTGGCCGCGCGGCGCTCGTCGCGATACCAGAAGCCGACGCGCGTCAGGATCGCCATGCCGGCTAGCGCGAAAATGCCGAAATAGCTGATCGCATGCTGGCCATAGGGCACGACAAGAAGCATGGCCAACAGCGGGCCGATGGCCGAGCCGAAATTGCCGCCGACCTGGAATAGCGACTGCGCAAAACCATGCCGTCCGCCTGACGCCATCCTCGCCACGCGAGACGATTCCGGATGGAACACTGACGACCCGACACCGATCGCGGCCACGCCGATCAAGAGGTGGTGATAGGAGGTCGCATAGGCCATGAGCAGCAGGCCGATCAACGTGCAGCCCATGCCGAATGCCAGGCTGAACGGCTTCGGATGCTTGTCGGTATAGAAGCCGACCCCCGGCTGGAGAATGGAGGCCGTGAGCTGCCAGGTGAAGGTGAGGAGGCCGACATCCGCATAGGACAGCTGGAACTTGTCTTTGAGGATCGGATAGACCGACGGCACGACCGATTGCATCAGGTCGTTCAACATATGCGACACGCTGATCATGATCAGGATCGCCATGGCGGGGCCGGTCGCGGCCTTGGCCATGCTGGTGGAGGGGCTTGCAGTTGCAGTGGACGCTTGCAACGGCGTCGCGTTCTCTGTGACGGCGCTCAACGGATGTTTCCTTCGGGATCGTTCATGGCGGGCTTCGGCCCGTTTGAGCGCGGACTATGCGCCGCTCTTGAGAAATCGCAAGAACCTTTACGAGCGAATTGGTACGACATCCTTATCATGAAGAAATCTTAATCGATTTTAGCCGAGATCGTGCTCTTCGTGCCTCAGTCGCCCGAGCCGTTGCCGCCCTCTCCGTCTGGCCAGCCCAACTGGATTTCGCTGACATGCGGGTTCAGCTTGGCGAGCATGGCGTCTGACGAGGCAACGCTCTTTTCGCCGGAAAGCGCGGCCGGCACTTCCTTGCCCTCGGGCGGATTGAAGCGGATCGTCACCACGCAGCCGCCATCAAGGGAGGAAAGCTTGCCGCCCTTGAGGTCCGTGACATAGCCGCCATAGTCCCATTCGAAGCCGCTGATCTCGAACTTGCCGCCATTGGCCTTGGCCACATCGGCAAGTGACGATCCAAGCTTGAGGCCCGCAATCGTCCAGTGCGAAGCACCTGCGGCCGGGCCGATGGCCGAGAGCTTCGTCATCCCTTCATCGAAGAAGGACACCAGGAGCTTGCGCGATGGGTCTTTCGGAAAGATCGCAAGCCCCTTCGCCGTCGCGCCTTCCGCGCCGGTGATCTCCTCGATGGCCGTTTCGCCCTTGTAGCGCGCCGCTATCGTCTTGGCCGTATCGCCGACCTTCACGATGTTGCTGCACGACAGTTCTTCCCCCGGCTTGGCGTCGCTTGCGGCCTGCGCCGATGCAACGACGAGAACGGTGAAGGCGAATGCAAGAGAAACCCGGCGCATGATAACCTCTGGCTTGGAGTGTCCGAATAAGTCTATCCAAGCGGAGAACGGATGCAACGATGCTTTTGCTCGCGCCCGTGTCGCCGAAGCGATGGAGCCCTTCTGCTTGACCCTGTCGGCGATAATATGCCAAACGACAGGCACGATTTCCCCAAGGCTTATGGCTGAGAACATGACCACGACCCTCGCTCCCCACATGGACCCGAAGCGCTCCTTTCAGGCGCTGATCCTGACGCTGCACAACTACTGGGCCGACAAGGGTTGCGCCGTCCTCCAGCCTTACGACATGGAAGTGGGCGCCGGTACGTTCCACCCGGCAACGACACTGCGCGCGCTCGGCCCCAAGCCCTGGAAGGCCGCCTATGTTCAACCCTCGCGCCGCCCCTCCGACGGCCGCTATGGTGAAAACCCCAACCGCTTGCAGCACTATTACCAATATCAGGTCATTCTGAAGCCGAACCCGTCCAACCTGCAGGAGCTCTATCTCGGCTCGCTCGAAGCCATCGGCCTCGACCCGCTGATCCACGATATCCGCTTCGTCGAGGACGACTGGGAAAGCCCGACGCTCGGCGCCTGGGGGCTCGGCTGGGAATGCTGGTGCGACGGCATGGAAGTCTCGCAGTTCACATATTTCCAGCAGGTCTGCGGCATCGAATGCTCGCCTGTGGCAGGCGAGCTGACCTATGGTCTTGAACGCCTCGCCATGTATGTGCAGGGCGTCGACAATGTCTATGACCTGAACTTCAACGGCCGCGAAGGCGACGAGAAGATCAGCTATGGCGACGTCTTCCTGCAGGCCGAACAGGAATATTCCCGCCACAATTTCGAATTCGCCGACACCGAAATGCTGCACCGGCACTTCATGGACGCCGAAAAGGAATGCCAGGCGCTTCTCGCCGCCGGCGCCCCCGGCGACAACGATAACCTGCGCCTCCACAAATGCGTCTTCCCGGCCTATGATCAATGCATCAAGGCCTCCCACGTCTTCAACCTGCTGGATGCCCGCGGCGTGATCTCGGTCACCGAACGCCAGTCCTACATCCTGCGCGTCCGCACGCTGGCGAAAGCCTGCGGCGAGGCCTTCCTGCTGACCGATGCGGGCGGGGTGAACTGGAAGGATGTGGCGTAAAGTTCACGCGCGCCACGATTCACCTTCCCGATAAATCCCGGATGACTTTCCCACCCGCCACGGCTAATCTCCCTGCGACAGTTGGGAGAGGGAAGCCCATGTATGCATTGATTATTATCGTCGCGATCGCGGCCTATGCCGTCATCGTCTATAACGGCCTCGTGCGCTCGCGCCAGATGGCGGAAGAGGCGTGGTCGGGCATCGATGTGCAACTCAAGCGCCGCGCTGACCTCATCCCCAACCTCATCGAGACGGTGAAGGGCTATGCGGCCCATGAGAAGTCGACGCTGGAAGAGGTGGTTGCGCTGCGCAACAAGGCACAGGCCGTGCCGCAGGGCGATGTCGCCGGCCGCGCCGTCGCGGAAGGCATGCTCTCCCAGGCGCTCGGCCGCGTGATTGCTCTCGCCGAAGCCTATCCGGACCTCAAGGCCAACCAGAATTTCGCGGAGCTCCAGAAATCGCTGGAAACCATCGAAGGCGAAGTGCAGATGGCGCGCCGCTACTATAATGGCGCCGCCCGCGAGCTGAACGTCAAGGTTGAGAGCGTGCCGTCCAACTTCGTCGCCAAGGCCTTCGGTTTCGCCAAGATGGCCTATTTCGAAATCACCAACGAGGCCGACAGGGCTGTTCCTCAGGTCAAGTTCTGATAAAGGGCGGGAGAGATTTCTTCCCGCCGAGACTGATAAGACATGAACAAAGATACGCTCACCGTCATCCCGCCGGACCATGCGCTGACCGGCCGCGTGATGCCGCCCGGCTCCAAGTCGATCACCAACCGCGCGCTCCTGCTCGCGGGCCTCGCCAAGGGCACGAGCCGGCTGACCGGCGCGCTGAAAAGCGACGACACGCTCTATATGGCCGAAGCCTTGCGGGCTATGGGCGTTACCGTCGAGGAGCCCGACGCGACGACCTTCGTCGTCACCAGCTCCGGCACGTTCAAGGAGCCGCAAAAGCCGCTCTTCCTCGGCAATGCCGGCACGGCGACGCGCTTCCTGACGGCAGCCGTTGCCATGTTCAACGGCCGCTTCGTCGTCGATGGCGACGAGCATATGCGCAAGCGCCCCATCGCGCCGCTGGTTGCCTCGCTTGCCTCGCTCGGCGTTGAGATCGAGGCCCCGACCGGCTGCCCGCCGGTGACGGTCGATGCAAAGGGTGGCTTCACCGCCAACCGCGTCGTCATCGATGCCGGCCTTTCCTCGCAATATGTCTCGGCACTGCTCATGGCCGCCGCCTGCGGGAAGGAGCCCTTCACGGTCGAGCTTGCCGGCGCGGCGATCGGCGCGCGCGGCTATATCACCCTAACGACCGCTTGCATGACCGCTTTCGGTGCCGATGTTCGCGAGGAGGGCAACGCCCGCTGGGTCATCGCGCCGACCGGCTATCGCGCTGCCGATTACCTCATCGAGCCCGATGCCTCCGCCGCCACCTATCTCTGGGGCGCGGAAGTGTTGACGAAGGGCAAGATCGACCTTGGCGTCGCCGCAACCGAATTTTCCCAGCCTGATGCGCGATCCTACGACATGATCGCGGCCTTTCCGCATATGCCGGCCGAAATCGATGGCAGCCAGATGCAGGATGCGATTCCCACGCTCGCCGTACTCGCCGCCTATAACGAAACGCCCGTGCGCTTCACCGGGATCGAGAACCTGCGCGTCAAGGAATGCGACCGCATCCGCGCGCTCTCGCTCGGGCTGAACAATATCCGCGCCGGCCTCGCCCGCGAAGAGGGCGACGACCTGATCGTCACCGGCGATCCGGCACTGGCCGGCCAGACCGTTTCGGCGCTCATCGACACCTTCGCTGACCACCGCATCGCCATGAGCTTCGCGCTCGCCGGTCTCAAGACATCGGGCATCGCGATCGAGAACCCGTCCTGCGTTGCCAAGACCTATCCGAACTACTGGGATGCGCTGGGCTCGCTCGGCGTGACATTCGAGCGCAAGGCGGGATAGACCGTATCAGGGGGAAGGCATGCAAAGGTTCATGACGAAGCTGACCATCGGTCTCGTGCTTCTGTTCCTGTCGTTCCTTCCCGCCTCCGCCGCTGAAGTTATCCGCAGCTTCCACGCCGACGTGACGCTCGACAAGAGCGGCCTCGTCACGGTCAAGGAACAGATCGAGGTGAATGCCGAGGGCTATGAGATCAGACACGGCATCTTCCGCGATTTCCCGCTGACGTTCCGAAAAGCGGACGGCTCAATCGGCGAGGTCGATTTCTCCCTCAAGGCGGTGCGCCGCGATGGACGCGATGAGCCGCACTCGACCGAATATATCGACAACGGCATCCGCATCTATGCCGGCGACAAGGACACTTATGTCAGCTCCGGCCGCCATATTTACGAACTCGTCTATGAGACGAACCGGCAGGTGCGCTATGGCGCGGATGCCGATCTCTTCGCCTGGAACATCACCGGCAATTTCTGGAAGTTTCCTATTCTCAGTGCGGATGCCGTTATCCATCTGCCCGATGGCGTGAGGGCGACGAGTCTCAAGGTCTATACCGGGGCTGCCGGCGCGACGGGCAGCGATGCGACGATCCGCGCCAGCGGCTCGACTGTGAACGTGCAGGCCACGCGCAACCTCAATCCCAATGACGGCATGACCGCCTGGATCACCTTGCCGAAGGGCGCCATCGATGCGCCCACCGCCAGCCAGGAACGCTGGTGGTGGCTGAAGGATCATCGCAACGCCTTCATCGCGCTCATCGGCCTCGCGTTGGTCTGGGGCTGGTATGGCTGGTCGTGGTTGAAGGTGGGGCGCGATCCGCCGCGCGGGATCATCGTGCCACGCTGGGATGCGCCGGACGGCATTTCGCCGGCGCTGGTGAACTATATCGACAACAAGGGCTTCGGCGATGGCGGCTGGAAGGCCTTCTCGGCCGCTGCCCTCAATCTCGCCGTCGCCGGGCGGCTGAAGCTCGAAGACCTGAAGACCTCCATCATCCTCACGGATACGAAGCGTGGAGGCCCCGATAAGCTGCCGCCCGGCGAAGGGGCGCTGATGGCCCGCGTCGTCTCTGCAGGCGGAACGCTCAGGCTCGACAAGTCCAATGGTACCGCCGTGCAGGCGGCGGGTGCGGCCTTTGTCGATGCCATCACCAAGGAAAATCGCGGCAAATATTATAACGCCAATATCGGCTACGTCGTCCTGGGCGTCATCCTCTCCATCGTCAGCTTCGTCGCCCTTATCGCCTTCGGCCGTTTCTCATCCGATGATATCGCGCTGCTCGTTGTCCCGGTCATCCTGGCGGCCGTTCTCGGCGTCTTCGCCGGTGTGCTCGGCAAGGGCTTCCAGCCGGGCGTCTCGGCGGGGCGCAAGATCTTCTATATCGTCGTTCTCGGTTTCATCGGTCTCGTCGCTTTCACAGCCCTCGGCTCGATCGTCTCTTTGATGTTCGAGGAACTACTGTCCCACGGCGAGCTGCCTGTCATCATCGGCCTGTGCGGCATCATCATTGCCAACATCCTCGCCTTCTTCATCATGGGCGCGCCGACGGTTCTCGGCGCAAAGACGATGGATGGCATAGACGGTCTGCGCCAATATCTGACGCTGGCCGAAAAGGACCGGATGAACATGGCCGGCGCGCCTGAGATGTCGCCGCAGCATTTCGAAAAGCTTCTGCCCTATGCCGTGGCACTGGGCGTTGAAAAGCCGTGGACCGAAACCTTCGACAAATGGCTCGCGGCGGCCAAGATCGATGACTACCAGCCCGGCTGGTATTCCGGCTCCGACTATGGCGGCTTTGCAGGCTCCGTCGGTGGCTTCTCCCACTCCATGGCCTCGACCATCCAGTCGACACTGCCTGCACCGGCACCCTCAAGCTCGTCTTCCGGCGGCTTCAGCGGCGGCGGCTCCTCCGGTGGCGGTGGCGGCGGTGGCGGGGGCGGGGGCTGGTAGGCTGCGCGGTTTCAACATTGTCTTTTGCGGCGCGCCGCCCTCATCCGACCCTTCGGGCCACCTTCTCCCCGACGGGGAGAAGCGGGATTGCGCCGCAGCCTCTCGGACCTCCTCGCCCCTTCGGGGAGAGGTCCGCCGAGCGATAGCGGAGGCGGGGTGAGGGGGTGTCTCCACCTGACGCGCAATAAAAAAGCCCGCCGCTCCGGGGTCGAAAGCGGCGGGCAATTGATACACGGATACTCGTTTTACTGCACGGTCTTCTTCGGGGCCGGAGCGGTGGTGCCAGTGGCCTTTTTGGTCGGGCCGGCCGCGGCGATTTCCTTGGCGAGACCGGCAGCGCCGCCCGGATGCGCGGCAATGGCCTTGGCCAGCGTCGGGTCGGTCTTGGCGAGCTTGGCGTCAACGGCGGCGATCGTCGTGGCGGTCAGCGGCTTGTTCGCGGCCTTCTCCAGCGCGGCGTAAACGTCCGCCGCCGTCTTGGCATTCGCGCCGCCGGCGAGATAGGAGTTGAGCGCATCGGCATAGCCATGCGTGACGAGGCCGATGGCGGAATTCGGAGCGGCCTTCTGCAGCGCTTCGGGCGAGGCATGCAGGAAGCCGTTCAGCTTGCCGAGATCGGACGCGCCGCTCTTGTTGGCCGACTTGTCCTTGCTCATCTCATGGTTCATTTCGGATTTCGACGAGGCCTTGTCCATCGTCGCGCCGCCCGGCGTGACGGATTTTCCGCCTGCGCTGTCGCTGGTTCCGTGGCTGGCGCTGTTGCCCGCGCCATTGCCGGCGCCGTTTCCGCCGCCATTGCCGTTGCCGTTACCGGCAGCAAAGGCGGGCGCTGCAACCATGCTGCCGACAATGAGAGCGATGGCAGAGACGCGGGAGAATTTGTTGGTGTGCATCTGATCTCCTTCCGGCGGCCGTCTTGGCAGCCTCTATTCCTGAGCACTAACGAAGCGGAATGTGAAATCCGCTCATGTCCGAATTGCGGTTCGAAAGGGAAATCTTCGGGGCCATTCGCGGGCAGTTGACGGCCGATTTTGGCCGCTTTGCAGGTGACAAGGCGGCCATGGCTTGCTAAGTCCCGCGCACTGAAAAACAACCGTTAAAGATTGTGCGCCAAGACCATGCCGGACCTTCTGCTTGAACTTCGCTCCGAGGAAATCCCCGCCCGCATGCAGAGAAAAGCTGCCGGCGACCTGAAGAAGCTGGTGACCGATGCGCTGGTCGAGGCGGGCCTGACCTATGAAGGCGCACGCGAATACTGGACGCCGCGCCGCCTGACGCTCGACATTCGCGGCCTGACGGCCCGTTCCGCCGACACGCGCGAGGAAAAGAAGGGCCCCCGCACGGATGCGCCCGCGCAGGCCATCGAAGGCTTCCTGCGCTCGGCTGGCCTCACCTCCGTCGATCAGGCCGAAAAGGTGACCGATCCCAAGAAGGGCGAGTTCTACGTCGCGGTCATCCAGAAGCCCGGCCGCGCGGCGGAAGAGATCATCGCCGATGTCATGCCTGGCATCATCCGCAATTTCCCCTGGCCGAAGTCCATGCGCTCCGGCGCTGCCTCGGCCAAGCCGGGCGCGCTGCGCTGGGTCCGCCCGCTGCAATCCATCGTCTGCATGTTCGGTCCCGAACATGACGAAACGGTCGTCATCCCGTTCGTTGTCGATGACATCGTCGCCGGCAATGTCACCTATGGCCACCGCTTCCACGCGCCGGGCCCGATCACGGTTCGCCGCTTCGACGATTATGCCGCCAGCCTCGAAAAGGCCAAGGTCGTGCTCGACGCCGAGCGCCGCAAGCAGATCATCCTGCAGGACGCCCAGAACCTTGCCTTCGCCTCCGGCCTCGAACTGGTCGAGGACGAAGGCCTGCTGGACGAGGTCTCCGGCCTTGTCGAATATCCGCATGTGCTGATGGGCACGTTCGAGGAGGAATTCCTCGAAATCCCCGCCGAAATCATCCGCCTCACCATCAAGACGAACCAGAAGTGTTTCGTCTGCCGTCCTCAGGGCGGCGAGGGGCTGGCCAACCGCTTCATCCTGGTCTCCAACATCGCCGCCAAGGATGACGGCAAGGAAATCATGCACGGCAACGGCAAGGTCGTCCGCGCTAGACTTTCGGACGCCGCGCATTTCTACAAGCGCGACCAGCGCGACATGCCCGACCTCGGCGATTTGAAGGAAAGTGCCGCCAAATTCGGTCTCGACCTCAAGAAGCCGCTGGATCAGCGCATGGCCAAGCTCGACCATCTGGGCGTGACATTCCATGCCAAGCTCGGCTCGCAGGGCGAACGCGTCACGCGCATCCGCGCGCTCGCCGCCGAACTCGCAAAGATCACCGGCGCTGACCCGGCGAAGGTCGACCGCGCCGTCGTCCTCTCCAAGGCCGACCTGCGCACCGAAGCAGTCGGCGAATTCCCCGAGCTGCAGGGCCTCATGGGCCGCAAATATGCGCTCCTGCAGGGCGAAGACGCTGACGTCGCCGCCGCGATCGAAGAACACTACAAGCCCCTCGGCCCGTCCGATAGTCTGCCCACCAATCCGGTCGCCGTCACGGTCGCACTCGCCGACAAGCTCGACACGCTGGTTGGCTTCTGGGCGATCGACGAGAAGCCGACGGGCTCGAAGGATCCCTACGCGCTGCGCCGTGCGGCGCTGGGGGTGATCCGGGTGTTGCTGGAGAAGGGTGTGCGGCTGAAGCTGCTTTCGGTGGCCAAGGATGCCGACCTCCTCTCTTTCTTCCACGACCGCCTGAAGGTCTATCTCCGCGATCTCGGCGCGCGGCACGACATCATCGATGCCGTGCTGACGCCCGATGCGGATGATCTCCTGATGGTGGCCCGCCGCGCCGAGGCGCTGACGGCCTTCATCACTTCGGAGGACGGCGGGAACCTGCTCGCCGGCGCCAAGCGCGCCACACAGCTGCTCGCGGCGGAAGAGAAGAAGGGCACCACGATTGCAACGTCCGTGGACGATGCGCTCTTCACCGAAGAAGCCGAAAAGGCGCTCTATGCGGCCGTAGCCCTTTCCCGCCAGGAAGCCGACGAGGCCGTCAAGCGCGAGGACTTCCGCGACGCCATGGCAGCGCTTTCCAAGCTTCGCGGCCCGGTCGACCGCTTCTTCAACGACGTGCTGGTGAATGACGAGGACGCCGCCATCCGCGCCAACCGGCTTGCGCTGCTCGCCCTCATCCGCGAGGCGACAGGGACGGTGGCGGATTTCTCGAAGATTTCGGGGTGAGGCCCGACCCCCTCTCTTGCAAAATCTATGACTTAGCCTTTGGCTAAGGTCATGATTTTGCTTTCTCCCCCACCAGGGGGGAGATGGGGTGTGTGCCAGACCCTCTTGCTCCAATCTCCCCCTTGGTGGGGGAGAAAGCGATTTCAACATCTTAGCTTCAGCTAAGTGTTAGAAATCGCAAGAGAGGGGGAATTCCCCTGTTGCACCAGAGGAGCATTGATTGAAAATCCTCATCAGCGCCTGCCTCCACGGCCAGCCCGTCCGTTACGACGGTCAGGCGAAAACCCTTGACCATCCCCTTGTCGCCCGCTGGCGCGAAGAAGGCCGCCTTGTCGCCATCTGTCCGGAACTTGCCGGCGGCTTCGATACCCCGCGCCTGCCGGCCGAAATCGAGTGGGGTATGACCGGCGCCGATGTTCTGGCCGGTCGCGCCCGTGTTCTCGAAAGCGGCGGCAGAGATGTGACTGCCGCCTATCTCGATGGCGCGAAGGCAGCACTCGATCTCGCACGCCAGACCGGCTGCGTGGCCGCCCTTCTCATCGATGGCAGCCCCTCCTGCGGGTCGCGGGCGATCTATGACGGCACGTTTTCCGGCGTGAAACATGTAGGCGAGGGCGTGACGGCGGCCCTGTTTGCCGCCGCCGGCCTGCCGGTGTTTTCGCATCTGGAGGTGGAGGCGCTGGCGGAGTTTCTCCGCGAGGCGTGATGCGTCACGCCTTCCCGTAAAACATCCCCAGCCGCGCGCCCGTCTTGCCCGCCGCCTGCCGCAGCGCCAGCGCGACGATCACCAGCATCACCAGATCGCCCGCCGGCGAGGCAAGCCAGATGCCCTTTTCGCCGACCGCGAAGGGCAGCGCCAGAATGAGCGGAACCGAGAGCAGATAGGGCTTGGTCAGGCTCAAGAGCCCCGCCATCCGCGCCTGCCCGAGCGCCTGGAAATAGCCGGCCAGCACGTTCATCGGCGCATAGATGACATAGGTCGCCATCGCGTAGGGCAGAAGCCGCGCCACTTCGGCAATGACGGCGGGATTGTCAACAAAGATGCGGCCGACTGCGCCCGGAAACAAGACCAGAACGCCCTCCAGCACCGCAGCATAGATAAGCGCAGCACAGAGCGCGAAGATCGCCGTGCGGTCGGAGCGGGCATAGAGCCCGGCACCGTAATTGTTGCCGGCAATGCTCTGTGCGGCGAGGTTCAGGCCGAGCAGCGGCAGGAAGGCGAAGCTCATGATGCGCACGACGATGCCATAGGCGGCGATCGTGTCGGCATAGTTCGCCCCCGCCCAGGACTGCACGCTGGCGATGATCGCGGTCGAGGCAAGCGCGATGCCGACAAAGGAGAGCGATGGCGGCAGGCCGAGCCGGATGATTTCGCCCCAATGCGCCGCGGTCCGGAATCCTTCCGGCGCGACAAACGTCAGCGGCAGCCGTCCACGCAAGCGGATCACGAGCACAACCGCGAGCGCGAGCGCCTGCGCCGCAATCGTCCCCGCCGCCGAACCGGCGGTGCCATAGCCGAGACGCCCGATCAGGATGTAGTTGAACAGGATGTTGAGAAGCGTCGCGGCCACCGCCAGCATCGCCATCAGCCCCGCCTTGCCTTCCGAGCGCAGCGTATCGCCCTGCAGCGACAGGAAGAAGGTGATGGGTGCGGCATAGATGGTGATCGCCATGAAGCGCCAGCCCTGTTCGGCAAGGCCGGCATCATGGTTGGCCGCGAGCAGAATCGCCCGCCAGCCGAGGAGCGCGAAGAGCACGGTGAGCATCAGCCAGAAGCCGAGCGCCAGAAAATGCGCGGACAGGAAGACCGATTGCGCGCGTTCCCGTTCGCCGGCACCCAGCGCGCGGGCAACCTGGCTCGCCATGCCCGCACCGGCCATGGTGGTCAGCGCGATCATCAGCATGGAGATCGGGAAGGTCAGCGTCACGGCGGTCAGCGCATCGGCGCCTGCATAGACGCCAAGGAAGAAGGCATCGACCACGGAAAAAAGTCCGTTGACGACCATCACAAGGATCATCGGCAGCGCGGTGCGCACGAACAGCGCGCCGATGGGTGCATGAAGAAAGGGATTGGAATTCGGGTTTTGCATGACAGCAAGCTCGCTTTGTCACCCGGTGTCCAGTGGTGCCCGCATTGCCACAAGTCGGGTGGTTTCGAACTTGTTTGCTTCTGTCGATCTTGCTTCACCGGATTGCGGGCGGCAGGCGCAAGACGCCTGTGCTTTAGATAGGCTCGCGCAGATGAGCTGTCAAACGTAAAAGGCCGCCTCCTCGGCGGCCTTGCCATCAATGTGTCTGCGGGCTTTTTTCAGCGCAGGCGCAGCGTCAACTGGCTGGGGTCGAAACTGGCAGTCTCCGTGCTCAGCGCCGCCGTGGTGGCTTCGCGGTCAATGCCGGGGAGGGGGCGAGCGCCGCGCTCGTCGGGGGGCAGGATCGAGGCGGACTTCATGTCGATGGCCTGCAGCTGCGCCTGGCGCGCTGCCTGCTTGGCCTCGTGCGCCTTCTTTTCGATAGCCGCCATTTCTTCGATGAGCTGTGCCTGCGTCTTAGACGTTGTCGTCACCGGCGAGCCGCCGAGAAACTTGTCGACACGCACGACCTGCGGCTTGCCGTTCTCGTCGACGATCTCCATGGAGGCGACGCCGTTCAGTTGGGGAACCTGATAGTTGCGCTTGCGGGCCTGCGCCGACTGACAATCCTCGCAGGACACCGTCATGATGCTTCCGTCGCCGTCAATCTGGCCGGTCTTCACCTTTTCGATCGACGCTGCACAGGCAGGAAAGGCTGCCGAAGCCATCAGGGTCGCGAACAGAAATGCGCGCATACTCAGAACTCCCTCAAGACATGCCGCGCAAAGCTTTGCCCCGGTTTTGCGGCAGCGGCATGCGAAAAACACGCACCTGAGGCACAGACGCGAGACCAAGGCTCGCACCCGTCTTCAGGTTATGAAGGAACTGTAGCAGCCCAAGCTTTACAACCGGTCAGCAGAAAGAGTTAACGCGGGATTAATTTTCGCCCTGGTTTTCACGGGCAACCGCGCGCCAGCCGATATCGTGGCGCATGAAACCGTTCGGCCAGTCGACCTGATCGGCCATGGCATAGGCGCGCGCCTGCGCTTCCGTCACGTTTTGTCCGAACGCCGTGACATTGAGTACGCGACCGCCGGTGGCGACAAGCGCGCCGTCCTTCAGCGCCGTGCCGGCATGGAAGATGCGCTGCGTCTCGGTCGGCTGCGGCAGCGCGGCAATCGGCGTGTTCTTCTCATATGACCCTGGATAGCCCTTCGAAGCCATCACGACAGTCAGCGCTGTCTCGTCGCGCCATTCCGCGCTGGCGTCTTGCAGCCGGCCTTCTGCCGTGGCGAGCAGCAGGTCCAGCAGATCCGACTTCAGCCGCATCATCAGTACCTGGCATTCCGGATCGCCGAAGCGGACATTGTATTCGATGAGCTCAGGACCCTTGGCGGTGATCATGAGGCCGGCAAAGAAGACGCCGGAGAAGGGGTGTCCGTCGGCCGCCATGCCACGCATCGTCGGCTCGATGATCTCCTTCATCGTCCGCTCGACGATCTCGGGCGTCATCACCGGGGCAGGGGAATAGGCGCCCATGCCGCCCGTGTTCGGACCGGTGTCGCCGTCGCCGACGCGCTTGTGGTCCTGAGCGGAGGCCAGCGCCAGCAGCGTCGTGCCGTCGCAGAGGCAGAAGAAGGAGGCCTCTTCACCATCGAGATAGGCCTCGACCACGACTTCCGCGCCTGCTTCACCAAATGCGCCCTCGAAACAATCATCAATGGCGGCGCATGCCTCGTCCACGGTCATGGCGACCGTCACGCCCTTGCCGGCAGCCAGTCCGTCCGCCTTCACCACAATGGGAGCGCCCTCAGCCCGCACATAGGCCTTGGCTTTCGGCGCATTGTTGAAGCGCTGATAGGCGCCGGTCGGGATATTGTATTTGGCGCAGAGATCCTTGGTGAAGCCCTTCGAGCCCTCAAGCTGTGCGGCAGCGGCAGAGGGACCGAAGACGGCAATGCCTTCGGCGCGCAGCGCGTCGGACAGTCCTGCGACCAGCGGCGCTTCCGGCCCGACGACGACGAAGGGGATCGACTTTTCGCGGCAGAATGAAATGACGGCGGCGTGATCATCGACATTCAGCGTCACGCAGGTCGCGCATTCGGCAATGCCCGGATTGCCGGGGGCGGCGTAAAGGGTCGTCAGCTTCGGCGATTGCGCGATCTTCCATGCCAGCGCATGCTCGCGTCCACCAGAACCGATCAAGAGCACGTTCATTTGAGCCTCCGTCGCCAAAACCCTTTGGCGCAGCCGTTAAGGGCGGCGGCGGGCAACGTCAAGGGCCGGTGTCAGATCGATGGTGTGCTTTTCCGGGCAAACGGGGCCGGATGTCTTGACGCCCGCCCGCGCCGCTGCCAACAAAAGCATCATGACCAAGATCGACCAGACAGAATCCCGCGTTGCCGATGCCACCCCCGACAATTGGGTTTATCGCTGGCTGCCGCCCGCGGCCGTGCCTTACGCGCAGCTCGCGCGGCTGGATCGGCCCATCGGCTGGCAGCTTCTCATGTGGCCGTGCTTCTGGTCGGCCGGGATGGCGGCGAATGTGCAGGCGGCTTCCGGTGGCTTCCGGCTCTGGCCGTTCCTTGCCCATCTCTTTCTATTCTTCGTCGGTGCCGTCGTCATGCGCGGCGCCGGCTGCACGTATAACGATCTCATTGATCACGAGATTGATGCCCAGGTGGCGCGGACGCGATCCCGTCCGCTGCCCTCCGGCCGTGCCACCCGTGGGCAGGCCAAGATATTCATGGTCGCGCAGGCGCTTGTCGGCCTCGTGATCCTGCTTCAGTTCAACACATTCTCGATCGTGCTCGGGATCGCCTCTCTGGCCGTTGTCGCGCTTTACCCCTTCGCCAAGCGCTTCACCGACTGGCCGCAGTTCTTCTTGGGGCTGGCCTTTTCATGGGGTGCGCTGATGGGCTGGGCCGCGGTCTTCGCAAACGTCTCGCTTGCCGCCGTCGTCATGTATATCGCGGCGGTGGCCTGGACGATCGGCTATGACTCGATCTATGCGCATCAGGACCGCGAGGATGATGCGCTGATTGGCGTTCGCTCCACCGCCCGCCTGTTCGGTGAGAACACCGCCAACTGGCTGATCGCGCTTTATGGTCTCACGCTGGCGCTTCTGGCTGCTGCCTATGCCTTGGCGCATCTCGGCGCGGTGGCATATCTGGGGCTTCTGGCGGCAGGCATCGCCTTTGTCTGGCAGATCAAGGTTCTGGATATCGATGATACGGCGCAATGCCTGAAACTCTTCCGTTTCAATCATATTGTCGGCGCCATCATCTTCGCCGGTCTGCTTCTGGCTATTCCGTTTGACTGATCGGCAAGAAGAAGGGCCGGACAAGAAAAAGGGCCGACCTTCAGGGGTAAAAGGCCGGCCCGACAGAGTGACTGGAGTCCTCTTTGAATGCTTCTTAGGTGTGTTTAGTTCCGGGCGATGATTTCCCGGCCTTCGATTTTCATGGTCACGCCCAGCTGGCCGATCGAACGGCGCACCAGGAAACGCGGGCGACGGTCGGCAAAGTAGGAGTGCCGGCGGCGCGGTGCGGAATTCTTGTTGGCGATGTTGGTGAGGTGCTCTTCGAGCGGCCGGGCAACGCCATCGGCTTCCACCATCAGCATCGGAATATTGTAGGCATCCGACCAGGAGCGCCAGTCGGCGGCGATATCGCAGAGATCGTGGGCGACGAGCAGCGGAATGCTGAGTTCGGGGTCGTCGTGATGCAGTTCCAGCGTGACGGTCACGCGGCCGTCGCCATGATCGATGGCACGGGCTGCAACGCCGCGGAAAGTGCGGGCCGGAAGCGCGAAGGAAATCGGCAGGCCGCTGGTCGGAAGAAGTTTTTTCAGCACTGCGCCACGCTCGTCGAGCGTGATCGAGACATCGCCAGCAGTCGTATGTCCAGAATAGGACACCTGCTGGGGCAAGTGTTTCGGATCGAGCCGAAAGGTTGCTCCGGCCCAGACCGGACCCATTGCTACGTTGCGCATGTTCATTTCACCCTGTTTTCCTTGAGAGCCTGGGGCTCTTCTTTCGGGGCTTTTGCCCTCTTGGTAGGGTGAATTTAGTGGCGCGATCTTCCATCCGGCTTAATATTCGCGGTTAAGAAATCTTTGCATTCCCAGATGGTTATCGAAGTCGAACCCGACACGGTTGAGGGAGTGTGAACGGGAAGGCTCGCCTTGTTCATGTGATGTTAAAGGTTTGGGCAAGGTTTCTGCGCTAGTCTGAGACTTCCAGAATTGCGCGCGGAAATCGCCCCATGGTCTCGACCTTTCTCAGCTATGACCTGATCGCCAGGGATATGACCAAGTCCTTGAACCGCGTCGCGTCGGAAGGGCAGACCAAGCGCGAGACCGATTATTTCAACGCCAATATCAGCAAGGTCACGACCGTTGATGGCTTTATGGGCGACTATCGCCTGTATTCCTATGCCATGAAGGCCTTCGGGCTCGATGATATGACCTATGCCAAGGCCTTTATGAAAAAGGTCTTGTCCAGCGACCTGACCGATCCGCAGAGTTTCGCCAACCGCCTGTCCGACCAGAAGTATCGCGATTTCGCCAATGCCTTCCAGTTCGGCAAGTCGACGGCCGCGGCCCAGACCTCGGCACAGAAGGATTCCACGGTTCAGGCCTACAAGGATCAGATTGTCCAGGAAGAAGCGGCCGTTACCACCGATACAGCCTATTACAAACAGGCGATCGGAAGCGTGAAGACGGTCGACGGCTTTATGAACAATAGCAAGCTCTACAGCTATGCGATGCAGTCCGTTGGTCTCGACCCCGACACCTATTCGCGGGATTTCATCAAGAAGGTGCTGACCAGCGACGTCAACGACAGCAACAGCTACGTCAACAAGCTGCCGACCGATACCGATGCGCGCTACATGCTGAAGCAGAAGGCGCTGGCGCTGCGCAACGCGTTCAATTTCAACACCGCGGGCGGACTGGATAGCGGAACGTCCGCGCAGAGCGCATCGCAGATCGACAAGATCACGCAGAATTACATCCTGAACGTCCCGAGCCATGTCACCCCGGCCGCGGCGCAACTCAACAACAGCTATCTGTCCGATCAGATGGGGAACGTGACCAAGGTCAGTGATATTACCGGCAATGATCGGTTGTTCTCGTTGGTCAAGACCGCACTCGGTCTTCCTTCCTCGATGATGGGGTCGACATTCCAGAATATCGTCACCAGCGATACGTCGACGAACAACAATTACGCCTACCAGCAGGGCGGTTCGGCCTGGACCGCCGTCGCCAAGATGTTCAATTTCGACACCAACGGCAATGTGAAGGCCGGCGATAAGGCCATGTCGAGCGATAATCTCAAGGCGCTGCAGAACCGTTATCTGGGCAATTATTCCAAGGAAGACGACGCCAACGACGCGGCGATATACACCTATTACGGCGCGCATGTCGGACAGGTGAACAAGGTCGATGACCTGATCAACAATACCGCGCTTTACAATTTTGCCCTGCGTTCCGTGGGCTTGTCGGCTCAGGATGAGATGCCGAGCAAGATCAAGATGGTTCTTGAAAGTGACGTCAATGATCCGAAAAGCTATGTGAACCAGCTGTCCGACAAGCGCTATGTCGCCCTGGCCAAGGAGTATAACTTCGGCAAGGATGGCAAGGCCGTCGCGCCGCGGCTCGCCCAGTCACAGGCGGAAATCTCGCTGATGGCGCAGAATTACGTCAAGATGCAAACGCGTTACGGCAACACGGCAGCCAAGACGCAGGCGACTGACGACATGAATTATTACACCAAGACCATTCAGGGCGTCGATACGGTCGACGGGCTGCTGTCCGACAGCAAGCTGGTGAAGGTCATGGTCGGCTCCTATGGTTTCGATCCGGCCAAGGTCACCAAGGATTTCCTGAAGAAGGTCTTTTCTTCCGATCTTTCTGATCCCAAGAGCTTCGCCAATACGCAACCGGACCAGCGCTGGGCCCAGATGGCCGGTGCCTTCAACTTCGACAACAATACGGGCAAAATCTCCTCTACCCCGCAGGCAGGCGCCATGGATCGTCGCGCGCGCATCGCAACGGTCGACAACTATTATCAGCAGACGCTGGAAACCGAGGCCGGCGACGACAATCCCGGAACGCGTCTGGCGCTCTATTTCCAGCGCATGGCCCCCACCATCACCTCGGCCTATGATATTCTCGCCGATCAGGCGCTCCTGCAGTTCTTCAAGACCAGCAACAACCTGCCGGACGGTTTCTCCAAGCTGCCGATCGATACACAGGCCGACAAGGTCAAGACGCTGATGAACCTCAAGGACCTGTCCGATCCCGACAAGGTCAAGACCATGGTCAAGAGGTTCACAGCCCTTTACGATGTCCAGAATGGCGGCACGAGCGGCGGTGCTTCGGCGCTGTCGATTCTCTCGTCTTCCGGCAGCGGCGCCTCCTTAAGCGCCAACACGCTGTTCACACTTTCCCAGCTCAAGCTCGGCTGACCGGTAATCGCCCATTGCCCGGTTGCGTTCCCGTGGAACTCGTTATATCCAATCAGACATAACGATATGGGAGACATTCATGCATCGTCGCAGCTTCGCCGCAGGCCTGATGGCCGTATCCATTCTCGCGCTTTCCGTTTTCCATGCTGCCGGGGCCGCCGCCGGAGAGGTCAGGGTCTTTGCCGCTGCCAGTCTGAAGAACGCACTCGACGGGATTGCGAAGGACTGGAAAGCCGAGACGGGCAACGATGTCGTTCTGACCTATGCCGCGAGCTCGGCGCTCGCCAAGCAGGTTGAGGCTGGTGCGCCCGCTGATCTCTTCATCTCCGCCGATCTGAAATGGATGGATTATCTGGCCAAGGCGGACCTCATCAAAAAGGACAGCCGCGAAAACCTGCTGGGCAACGCGCTGGTTCTGGTCGGACCGAAGGATGCGGCCAAGACTTATGAAATCACCAAGGGCTTTGACCTCGCAGGCGCGCTGTCCGGCGGACGTCTCGCCGTCGGCGCGGTCGAAAGCGTGCCCGCCGGCATCTATGCCAAGCAATCGCTGATCAGTCTCGGCGCATGGGACGCCGTCAAGGACAAGCTCGCGGAGGCTGAAAATGTCCGCGCCGCGCTTCTGCTTGTTTCGCGCGGCGAGGCTCCGCTCGGCATCGTTTATATGACCGACAGCAAGGCGGATGCGGGCGTCAAGGTTGTCGGTACCTTCCCGGAAAACGCGCACGACCCGATCATCTATCCCGTCGCCGAACTGAAAAACGCACCGGCACTGGCGGCCGAGTTCCAGAAATATCTTCGTTCCAAGAAGGCGGACGCCAGCTTCACAGGGCAGGGCTTTACGGTATTGTCCGCGAAGTGATGGCGGACAAGCGGCAGCGGAATGATACTTTCTGACGAAGACTGGGTGGCGCTGGCGATTAGCCTCAAGGTGGCCGTGGTCGCAAGCGCCGCCAGCCTGCCCTTCGGGATTGCGGTCGCGTGGCTGCTCGCGCGCAAATCCTTTCCCGGCAAGAGCGTGCTCAACGGTCTCGTCCACCTGCCGCTGATCCTGCCGCCGGTGGTCACGGGCTATATTCTGCTCATTCTTTTCGGCCGCAAGGGCGTGATCGGCAGTGTGCTCGACCAGGTCTTCGGCATCGTTCTTTCGTTCCGCTGGACGGGCGCGGCGCTCGCCGCCGCGGTCATGGGCTTTCCGCTCATGGTGCGGGCGATCCGGCTTTCCATCGAAAGCCTCGACCGGGGACTGGAATCCGCCGCCTCCACCTTGGGTGCCAGCCGTTTCGATGTGTTCCGCACCGTCACCCTGCCACTCATCATGCCCGGCATCATCACGGGAACCATTCTCGCCTTCGCCAAGGCCATGGGCGAATTCGGCGCCACCATCACCTTCGTATCCGCAATCCCCGGCGAAACCAAAACGCTCGCCGCCGCCATCTACGGCTACACGCAGGTGCCGGGCGGCGACGCGGGCGCGATGCGGCTCACGCTGATCTCGGTCGTGGTGTCGCTGGCCGCGCTGCTGGCCTCTGAGCTGCTGGCGCGCCGGGTGCAGGTCCGCACGGAGGGCCGCGATGCTTGAAATCGATATCCGTCATCGGCAAGGGGATTTCCGAATCGAGTCCGCCTTCACGACCGGCGAAGGCCTCACCGCATTGGTCGGCCCCTCAGGCTCGGGCAAGACGACGCTCGCCAACATCGCCGCTGGTCTGACCCGGCCTGAAGCAGGCCACATCACCTTCAGCGGCGAGACATGGTTCGACAGTGAGCGGAATATTTTCCTCTCCGCTGACCGCCGCCGCATCGGCTATGTGTTTCAGGAAGGGCGTCTCTTCCCGCATATGACCGTGCGGCAGAACCTGCATTATGCCCGCCACTTCCGGCCGACAAGGACGGACGAGGCTGCCGATGCCAGACTGATCGATCTTCTCGGCATCGGCCATCTGCTTGACCGCCGCCCGGCCGGTCTTTCCGGCGGCGAGAAAAGCCGCGTCGCCATCGGCCGCGCGCTCTTCTCCGCGCCGGCGCTCCTCATCATGGACGAACCGCTCTCCGCGCTTGATCCGGCGCGCAAGGCGGAAATCCTGCCGCATCTCGAATATGTCCGCGACGAGACCGGCATCCCGATCCTCTATGTCAGCCACGCGATGGAAGAAGTGGCGCGCCTCGCCAACCGTGTCGTCTCGATTTCGGGCGGCCGCGTGGTGGCGGAAGGCGAGCCGGGTGCTGTGCTCGGCGGCGCGCGCCCGATGCCGGACGACATGGAGCCCGCGACCTTCATCAGCGCCAGGATCAGCCATCATCTCGAGGGCGAAGGCCTGACCGTGGCCAATAGCAGGGCAGGAACGCTCTACCTCAGGCGCGGCGCGGCGGAGCCCGGCGACTGGGTCCGCGTGTTTATCGCCGCGCAGGACATCATCCTCGGCATTGGCGAGCCGGGCAACCTATCGGCGCTCAACCGTCTGGAGGGCAGCGTTTCGAGCGTGACCGAACGGGCCGGCAGTATCTGGGTGACGGTCGATTGCTCGGGCGAGGTCGTGCTGGCGCAGGTCACGCGCCATTCGGCGGCGCGCATGCGGCTGACGAAGGGGCAACCGGTGAGCCTGCTGTTCAAGTCCGTGTCCATCGACACCCAAGGACTATTTCGTCGTCACGAAGCCCGGCCATAGGCCCAGAGCAACACGATGCCGGTAGCCATCGTCACGGCCGCCATGACCATGCCGATGTCGTAGCTCCCCGTCACGGAAGCGATCCGGCCGACGATGGCGGGCGCGGCGATCTGCGCCACGCCGTAAGACAAGGTGAGCCGCGCCATGGCACCGGATGGGTTTTCCTTGTTGCGCTTGCCAGCGAGCGCCAGCGTCAGCGCCACAATCCCCATGAAGGTTCCTCCGAAAAGCAGCGCCCCGCCAATGGCCGCGATGGCGCTATGGCTGACGACCGGCAGCACGATCCCCACGATCTGCAACGCATAGGCCAGGATCAGCGTCGACACGTCGCCGATCCGCCGCGCCAGCCGGTCCCAGGCGAGCGTTGCCGGGATGGCGGCCAGGCCGACGACGATCCAGATGAACGGCCCGAGATGCGAGAGTTGCGGCACCTTGGCCGCGGCCGCAACGACGAAGGTTGCGCTGACAACGAAGCCGACGCCGGCGCAGAAATAGGAGAGGTTGAGCAGCCACGCGCCGGGATGTGGGACCTTCGCGGCACCCGCTGACTGGGTAGCAGCCGCACTATCCGGCGCCGGCATCCAGAACCAGGCGGGAATCAGGAGCACCAGCGTGACCGCGCCGAAGACATGCCATTGCCCGGCCCAGTCAAGCCAGCCGTTCGTCGCCATCACCAGCGCGCCGGAAAGAATAATGCCGATGGCGAGGCCGATGAAATGCAGCCCCAGCTCTGGTCGCCGCCCGTGGCGCACCAGAAAGGCGAGAACCATGCCCGAGGCCAGCAACATGCCCGAGGCCCCGCCGACGCCGGCAATATACCGCAGAACGAGCCAGACCCAGGTCTCGCTCGTCAGTCCCATGCCTGCCGTGCCGATGACACTGGCGATCAGCCCGACGCGGTAGACAAGATAGCGCCGCCGCGCATCCGAAAAGGTCGAGGCCAGCAGCGCCCCGGTCATGTAGCCGGCATAGTTGACGGTCGCGAGCAGCCCGCCAACAAAGGGCGACATCCCCGTCTGCGCCTGCATCAGCGGCAGCATCGGCGTATAGGCAAACCGCGCAATCCCCACCGTCAACAACATTGCCGCCATGCCGGCGGCCATGACCTGCCAGGGCTTGATCGTTTCTCTAGAGGCGAGGGCGATATTCGACATGGGGTTTCCGGCGTTGCTGCATGATAATGTCAGCAAGACCTAACACGTTCCCTAGTTGGGGATTATTGAACTTTTGGACAGAGACTTGTGCCTGGGGGGCGCCGTTGGAACGAAACGGTGCCCCGTCCCACCAGTCTACTCAGCCTCACCCTTCTTCACCACCGGCACTCCCAGCGCCGCCTCGATCCACTCCAGGTCGCCACCCATGGCCTTCTCCGCGCGTTTCTCCATGCTGCGAAATCGCGCCAGCAGCTCCTCGCCAAACGGCGTCAGCGTCGCCCCGCCGCCCTGCTTGCCGCCCTGGGCCTTCAGGACGACCGGCTCGCGGAACATGCCGTTCAACTCGTCGATCAGCAGCCACGCCCGGCGGTAGGACATGTTCATGGCTGCACCCGCAGAGCGGATCGAGCCATGCGTCTTGATCAGCTCCATGAGCTGCGCCTTGCCAGGCCCGAGCGGATGGTCGCCGGGCAGGGTGAGGCGCAGCTTGAAACCGACTTTTGCGCTCATTGCAGCACCTTGCCGGGGTTCATGATGCCCGCGGGGTCGAAGGCGGCCTTGATCCTGTGCATCAGGTCCATCTCGATCGGGCTGCGGATGCTGGCAAGTTCGTCGCGCTTCAGCTGGCCGATGCCGTGCTCGGCCGAAATCGAGCCGCCGTGCTTGAGCACGATGCCGTGGACGATGACGTTCACCTCGCGCCAGCGCGCGAGATAGGCCGCCTTGTCCGCGCCGACGGGTTGGGAAATGTTGTAATGGATATTGCCGTCGCCGAGATGCCCGAAGGCGCAGATGCGGGCGCCGGGAACGGCGGCCATGACCGCCTTTTCCGCCTCCGCCATGAAATCCGGCACTTGCGAGACAGGCACCGACACGTCATGCTTGATCGACCCGCCCTCCGGCTTCTGTGCATCCGACATGCTCTCGCGCATGTGCCAGATCGCCTTGCGCTGGGCCTCCGAGGCGGCGATGACCGCGTCGTCGATCAGCCCGCGCTCATAAGCCGTTTCGAGAAGCGAATTCACCATGCTCTCGGCCGTCTCTTCCGCATCCGAGGTCGAAATGTCGATCAGCGCATACCACGGATGAGCGGTCGTCAGCGGATCGCGCACATTCGGAATATGTTTCGTCGTGAATTCAACGCCGATGCGCGGCATCAGCTCGAACCCGGTCAGCGCCGTGCCGCACAGACCTGCGGCGAATTCGAAAAGCTTCAACGCATCGGCAGGGCTTTTCAGGCCGACAAAGGCCACCTGATGGCCGCGCGGGCGCGGGAAAAGCTTCAGAACCGCGCCGGTAATGACGCCGAGCGTGCCTTCCGCGCCAATAAAGAGATCGCGCAGGTCATAGCCCGTATTGTCCTTCTTGAGCCGCCGCATCCCATCCCAGATCTCGCCGGTCGGCAGCACGACTTCTAGCCCGAGGCAAAGCTGGCGCATGTTGCCATAGGCGAGAACGGCCGTGCCCCCGGCATTGGTGGAAAGGTTGCCCGCCACCCGGCACGAGCCCTCCGAGCCCAGCGACAGCGGAAACAGCCGGTCCACCGCCTCGGCGGCCTTGTGTACCTCCTCCAGAATAACGCCGCCATCGACCGCGATCACATTGGCGACCGGATCGACATCGCGAATGCGGTTGAGCCGCGCCAGCGACAGGACGACATCCTGGCCTTCCGCGCGCGGCACCCCGCCGCCGACAAGCCCCGTGCCACCGCTGACCGGCACGATGGGCGTCTTCGTCTCGCTGGCAAGCTTCAGGATCGCGGCCACCTCTTCCGTCGAGCCGGGGCGCAGAACAAGCGGCGTCACGCCGCGATAAAGCCCGCGGCCTTCGGTCAGATAGGGCTCCACATCGGCGGACGCAGTGAGGGCGTTTCCAGTTCCGACGATGGCGCTGAAACGGTCGATCAGCTCAGGGGATGGCATTCTCATTTTCCTCGCGGGGCAGCGGCACGCATCAGGCGATCATTGATCGCTTCGCCCAATCCTGTCATGGGCACGGGCGCAATCGCAATCGAAAAAGCACCCGTCCGGTCGGCGGCACGCAGCGTCGAAAACAGATTGGCGGCGGCCTCGCGCAGATTGCCGGAGGCGCTGAGATCGAACCTCGCAACCGCCTTGTCCGAATCGAGAACCGTCTGGCCGCCGAAATTGATCAGCGCTTCGCCGAGGGACACGCGGTTGGCATTGAGCCTCACCTTGGCGTCCGGCGCATAATGCGAGGCGAGCATGCCCGGCGCCTCGATGGCCGCCGTCTGGCTGACATCGCGCAGCACCCGCCCGCCAATGACGCTCTCGATATCCTCGACCGAAAGCCCGCCGGGACGAAGCAGATGAACCCCGCTCTCGTCCGATTTCACGATGGTAGACTCGACGCCCACCTTGGTCGGGCCGCCATCCAGAATGACCCGCAGCTTCTGCCCCAGATCGTCCTCGACATCGATAGCCGAGGTCGGGCTGATGCGACCGGAGGTGTTGGCGCTGGGAGCGGCGAGCGGCTTGCCGAAGCGCGCGATCAGCTTGCCCGCAAAGCCTGCCGGAACGCGCAGGCCCACGGTCGAAAGCCCGGCCGTTGCCAGCGGATGAATGGCGCTGCCGGGTTTCAGCGGCACGACCAGCGTCAGCGGCCCGGGCCAGAAGGCGAGCGCCAGCTTGCGCGATACCGCATCGAACTCGCCATACTCTTCGGCCATGGCAAGATCCGAGACATGGCAGATCAGCGGATTGAAGCGCGGCCGGCCCTTTTTCTCGTAAATGCTGGAAATGGCATAGGGGCTGGTCGCATCGGCGGCGAGTCCGTAAACGGTCTCGGTGGGGATCGCCACGGGTTCCTCGCGGCCAAGCGCCGCCAGGGCCGCGTCCATCGCGGCGTCCGATTGTGTTTCGATGTTATAGAGTGTTGCCATGCGCACCTTCCGTGCGTCTCACTACACGGCCCACCGGCTGGTATGCAATGGACGAGTTGGCCTGCAGTGGCAGGCGCGGCAATCTCAGCGGATCGCACGAATGACGGCGCGCAGCTGCTCGTTGCGCGCACCGAGCATCAGCACGTTCTTCATTGCCTGCTTCGGATCATGTGTGCGGAAGAGAACGCCATTGCCGCGCACGGCGGTGTTGACGGTCAGCTTCGGCTTCTCTCCCGTCGTGTCGGATGTCATGGCGACCGCGAAATACATCCGCCCCTGGCGCGGACTGACATGTTCGAAAAAGCTTTCCGAAGTGCCGATCTCGGCCAGGAAATTGGCGATATAGAAGCCCCAGGTGACATCGTCATATTCGGCGAACTTCGTCTTCGATGCCGTCACATGGCAATAGCCGAGATGCGGTGTCGCGGGCAGCGTGCGATGAAAGATCAGCTTGGGAAACTGGATGGCGCGGTGGAAGCTGTTCAGCCGGTCATGCGTGGTTTCGCCGGCCCGCTCGAGACGCCGCCCGGTGATGGCTGCGACCTCCTGATAGGTGAGATAGCGCTTTTCTTCCTCGACCCATGTGTCTTCGGGCCGGGCGATGCGCCCCGTGCGCAGGAATTCGGAATGCACGGCCACGGGGAGCTGTGGCTTCTTTTTCAGCTTGCTGCTGTCGAAATACCTCAGAACCGGCATGTTTAATAATTCCGCCAAGCCACCTACCTGAATTCTGCCGCAACAAGGTTAACCTTTTATTGACCGTGCATTGCCCAGGACTGGAGAAAATGGTGGCTCACCCACGCATGGTCGCGACCTGTGCAGTGCGGAAAACGGTCTTGACTTTGACGTTTACGTAAAAATAAACTAGCGGTCGGATGGATTGACAAACACGCGCTCTACCCTCGTGAATGGGCGCGAAGCGTGTCGGGAGGACATGGATGTACAAGGCGCCTGTTGAGGAAATTTCTTTCACGCTGAAGCATGTTGCAGGCTTTGGCGAAGCAATGGAGCAGGGGCTGCTTGGCGATCTGAGCGAAGACCTGCTGGATGCAATCCTGACGGAAGCCGGCCGCTTTGCCGAAGAGGAAATCGCCCCGCTGGCCGATATCGGTGACAAGCAGGGCGCGCGCCACGTCGATGGCGGCGTGAAGACGCCGGAAGGCTGGGCCGATCTTTACCGGCGCTGGGCAGAGGGCGGCTGGAATGCGCTCGCATGCCCGGAGGAGTTCGGCGGTCAGCACCTGCCGCAGTCGCTCCATATGGCGACCTTCGAAATGTGGAACGCCTGTTCGCTCGGCTTCGCCCTCGGCCCGATGCTGACGATCGGCGCAATCGAGGCGCTCAACGCCCATGCCTCCGAGGCGCTGAAGGAAAAATACCTGCCGAAGATGGTCTCCGGCGAATGGATGGGGTCGATGAACCTCACCGAACCCGGCCACGGCACCGATCTCGGCGGCATGAAGACCCGCGCCGAGCGCCGTCCCGATGGCACCTATCGCATCTTCGGCCAGAAGATCTTCATCACCTATGGCGAACACGATTTCACCGACAACATCATTCATCTCGTGCTGGCGCGCCTTCCCGATGCGCCGAAGGGCTCGAAGGGCATCTCGCTGTTCCTCGTGCCGAAGTTCTTCGTGAACGACGATGGCTCTCTCGGCGGCCGCAACGACCTGCATTGCCACTCCATCGAGCACAAGCTCGGCATCCATGGGTCCCCCACCTGCACCATGATCTATGGCGACGGCAAATTCGGTGACGAGGCCGGCGCGGTCGGCTGGCTGGTCGGAGAAGAGAACCAGGGCCTTGCCGCCATGTTCACCATGATGAACAACGAACGCCTCGGCGTCGGCATGCAGGGCGTTGGCGTCTCCGAAGCCGCGACGCAGAAGGCGACGGCCTATGCCCGCGAACGCCTGCAGGGCCGCGCGCCCGGCTGGAAGGGCGAGGGCATGAGCCCGATCATCGAACATCCCGATATCGCCCGCACGCTGCTGACCATGAAGGCGCTGACTCAAGGGTCGCGCGCCATGACCTATGCCTGCGCCTTCGCCATCGACATGGCCACGCGGCTGGAAGATCCGGAAGCCAAGCGCCACTGGCAGGAGCGCGCCAATCTGCTGACGCCGATTGCCAAGTCCTTCCCGACCGACGCCGGCGTCGAGATCGCTTCGCACGGCATTCAGGTCCATGGCGGCATGGGCTTCGTCGAGGAAACGGGTGCGGCCCGCTATTACCGCGACGTCCGCATCACGCCGATCTATGAAGGCACGAACGGCGTTCAGGCCGGCGACCTTGTCGGCCGCAAGCTGACGCAGTCCGGCGGCAATCATGTGCGCGGCTTCATC
Source organism: Rhizobium sp. C1 (assembly GCF_021026335.1). Classification (GTDB taxonomy): domain Bacteria; phylum Pseudomonadota; class Alphaproteobacteria; order Rhizobiales; family Rhizobiaceae; genus Ensifer_A. The sequence continues at coordinate 125,258 of NZ_JAJNCY010000009.1, read as the reverse complement.
GCAGAACTGAAGGAAATTTCCGCACAGGTGCGCGCCTCCAATCTCGACGGTTTCGGCAAGACGGCCGACAAGCTCGACGCCTCCATCGCCGATCTGGAAGAAGCCTCCGAATGGCTGCTCGCGGCGCTCGCAGCCGGCAAGGCCGCGGAAGCCGCAGCCGGTGCCACCGCCTATCAGCGGCTCTGGGGTCTTACGCTGGTCGGCAGCTATCTCGCCAAGGGCGGCCTCGTCGATGCCGGCGATGGTCAGCAACCGGGCCGCATCGCGCTCTGCCGCTTTGCCGCTGAAAACCTGATCTCCGAGACCGGTTCGCTCAAGGATCGCATCATCAACGGCGCGGATGCGCTGGCCGCCGCGCGCATGTTGCTGGCGTCCTGACAATATCCGGGAGGAGGAACCCATGACCGACCATATCCTGATCGAACGTCCGGAGACGCATGAAGGCGTTATCGTCATCCGCATGAACCGCCCGGACAAGAAGAACGCGCTGACGCGGGCGATGTATGAAGCCATGGCCAATACGCTGGTCGAGGCTAACAAGGACGACAGCGTACGTGCGGTCGTCATCTTCGGCGTGCCCGGCAGCTTCTCCTCCGGCAATGACCTCGCCGACTTCATGGCCATCGCCATGGATCCGCAGGCCGGCCGCGACGTCAACCGCTTCATCTTCGAACTGGCGCGCTTCGAAAAGCCGCTTCTTTCCGGCGTCGATGGTCTTGCCATCGGCATCGGCACGACGATGAACCTGCATTGCGACATGACCTTCGCCACCGCGCGCACTGAATTCCGTACGCCCTTCGTCGATCTGGCGCTGGTGCCGGAAGCCGCCTCGTCGCTGATTGGCCCGCGCGTGATGGGCCATCAACGAGCCTTCGCCATGTTTGCCGCCGGTATCGGCTTTTCCGCCGAGGATGCACGCGAGGCCGGTCTTGTCTGGAAGATCGTCGGCGAGGAAGAGCTCGAGGCGGAAACGCTCAAGGCCGCCGATCATCTCGCCTCGCGCCCGCCCAAGGCTCTGGCACTGGCTCGCAAGCTTCTCAAGGGCTCGGTCGGCGAAGTCGAGGCGCGCATGAGCGAGGAAATGGTCCATTTCGGCAACCAGCTGAAATCGCAGGAAGCCATGCAGGCCTTTCAGGCGTTCATGAGCCGGAAGAAGTGACGGAAATGGCGGGGGTGCGCTAGCGTCCCAAGGATCCAGCCCGAAAAGCGTCTATGCCAGCAAAACCCGCTCGACAAAATAGAACGCGGCCTTGACCATGCCATAGATCACGCCACCCGCGATCACCATCGAGACGACGAAGGCGACGAGGCCCGCAAGCGTCCAGACACCGTCGCGGCCGAGGATGCCGAACGAGAAGATGCAGATCGTCAGCGCCGGCAGCATGTTGCCGAGCGGAACGGGCAGAAGCAGCACGACGGCCAAGATCAGGCAGAGCAGGCCGACGACATATTCGAACGGTGGCTCGGTAAGGAACGAGAGCCGCATCTTCAAAAGACGCTCGGCCCAGGTCAGCCATGGATGCGCCTTGTTGATGATGGTGGCAAAATCGGCTCGCGCCATGGAACGGTCGGCAATGAGCGCGGGAAGCCAGGGCTTCATGCCGAAGGTCAGCTGCGCCGCCAGAAACACCAGCGGTGCGCCGAGGATCGCAGAGGTTCCAGGCGGCGTCGGCATGACATTGGGGAAGGCGAAGACCAGCATCAATGCGCCGATGGCGCGGTCGCCCAGCGTATCGAGCAGGTGGCGGATCGAAATGCGCTCGTTGGACGTATCGTCGGCGATCTTGCGCAAGATCCGTGAGGTTCTCACCCGCCGCTTTTTCGGCGCTGTTTCTTTCAAGATACCTGCCGCCTGATCGACCATCGAAACACAAATCCTGACTATTTCTTCGGCCGCTCCAATGCAGCCACGACTTCCACATGCGGCGACCAGAGAAACTGATCGATCGGCGTGACGGCAACCACGCGATAACCCCCCGCGACCAGGATCGAAAGGTCCCGCGCGAGCGTCAGGGGATTGCAGCTTACTGCGGCAATTTTACGAACTGTTGAACGCGCCAGTTCTTTTGACTGGGTTTCGGCCCCCGCGCGCGGCGGATCGAAGACCACGGCATCGAAATTCTTCAGCTCGCTCGCCATCATCGGGCGGCGGAACAGATCGCGCCGCTCGGCGGTCACAGGCTTCAGCCCCTGACGTTTGCGCGCCGCCTGCTCCAGCGCCGTCATCGCCCGCTGATCGCCCTCGACCGCATGCACCTTCGATTTTTCAGCAAGCCTCAGCGCAAATGTACCCGACCCGGCGAAAAGATCGGCGACTGCCTTGGCCTTGCCAACAATCTCGACGACCAGTGCCGCCATGACCTCCTCGGCCTCCACCGTTGCCTGCGTGAAGCCGCCCGCCGGCGGGCTCGCTTCCGTCGTCCCGAAGCGGATGATGGGCTTGGCCGGCTCGATCAGGATTTCGCCGTCAAGGCTGACGCGGGCAATGCCGCGTAGCTTCAGGATGATTTCGATGGCCGCCTGCCGCTGCTTGTCCGAGAGCTTCGGCAGACCGTCTGCGGCAATGTCGAGCCCGGTCAGCGTTTCGAGAACCCCAAGGCGGAACGGTTCGGCATTCGGCGCCAGTGCCCGGCCGACAATGCGGATGTCATCGAGCCGCGCCACGATGGAGGGCTTCAGCACGGGACATTCCGAAATATTGACGATGTGATGGCTGCCGGCCTGATTGAAGCCGAGCAGCAATTCCTTCTCCGTTTTGCGTGCGGCAAAGATTGCCCGCCGGCGCTCGCCGGGATTTGCAGCGACCAGCGCGCCGACCTCGACATCAATGCCCTTCGAGCGCAGCGCGTTGACGACGAGGCCGCGCTTGAACTCGGCATAAAGCGCTGGGTTCACATGCTGCAGCGAACAGCCGCCACAGGCGCCGTTCTCGCCATCCGGCCCGAAATGCCGACAGACCGGTGCGATGCGGTCGGGCGAGGGCTCGGTGATCGCCATGATCGTGCCCTGCGATTTTTCGACAGCCACCTTGAGCCGGTCGCCGGGATGGGCGAAGGGCACGTAAACCGGGCCGTTTGCGGTTTCGGCAATACCGTCGCCTTCCGCGCCGAGCCGCGTGATATCGAGTGTCATTGCGCTCACGCCTTGCGACCTCCAAGCAGATATTCGTGGTTACCGTCGCCTCCGGAAATGGGAGAGGCGGTGATGCCGATGGGTGTCCAGCCGGGCTGTGTCGCCAGCCATTCGGCCATGTCGGCGGCAATGCGCTCGCCGGCGGAGGCGTCCTTCAGGATACCGCCCTTTCCGATCGCCTCGCGGCCCGCCTCGAATTGCGGCTTGACCAGCAGCACACAGAAGGCGCCGGGCGCCGCCAGCGACAGGGCAGGCGGCAGCGCAAGCTTCAGCGAGATGAAGGAAACATCCGAAACCACCGCGCTGAGGGGGCGGCCTCCGACATGCGTCGCGTCGAGCTCGCGCGCGTTCAGCCCTTCCAGATTGGTGATGCGCGCATGGCCGGCGAGGCTTTGGTGCAGCTGGTCATGTCCGACATCGACTGCGGTGACGTGGCGCGCGCCGCGCTCGAGAAGGACCTGCGTGAAGCCGCCCGTCGAGGCGCCGATGTCCAGACAGTCGAGGCCGTCGGGCGAGAACCCGAAATGGTCGAGCCCCGCAATCAGCTTCAGCGCCGCGCGCGAGACATAGGCCTGCGCCGGATCGTCGATCTCGATGGCTGCAGAGGCGGAAACCGCCTGCCCCGGCTTCGTGACCGGCTTGCCGTCGATCCGCACCGTGCCGCGCGCAATCGCGTCGCGGGCGCGCGACCGGGTCGCAAAATGGCCCTGCGCGACGAGCATCTGGTCGAGCCGCTGTTGATCATGTGTTGTCATGCCGCCGTCTTGGCCTGCGCTTTTGAACAACGCAAGGAAATTCGAAAACTGCCAACGGGGTGTGGTCCCGGACCTCGTGAGGCAGCTCATGTTAGAAATCACTATAAATCATTGAAAACGAATGGAATTTGACAAATATCAATTTCCTATTTTAACATACCTTAACGGATTTCTGGATAGTGTGGCTCATGTAAAGGCTTCGCCCCAAGCGCGGAGCGGCTGGAGCTTGCCCATGTTGTCCACACTTCGCGCGCTTCCCTTGACGGCGCAAATCCTGTTGAGCGTCTCGGCCGTGCTGATCGCCGGCGAAACAATCAAGGTCGTGACCGACATTGCAGGCGACAAGCGGCGCATCGAGACGAATGGCGAGCTGCGCGGCAATGCGGCTCTGGACATGCTCGAGGCAGTCCATGTCCAGGCTATGCTCAATCGCGGCCAGATCGAGGATGGCGACCCGGCGGTGGAAACGCTCAACGGCACGATGGCGCAGTTTTCCAAATCGAATGCCGGCATCGGCATCTGGATCGTCATGGGCGACAAGGTCCTGAACTTCCAGAAGCAGCAGGGCGGACGCCAGCTGCCGGCGCATGACGATTTCGACAAGCAGGTCCTGTCCTCGAAGGAGCGCGCCGCAACCGTCGCCAACGGCACGACACTGCGCCTCTCGCGGCCGGTTATTCTGGGACAGGGGAGTGCGGCGGATGAACGCTGCGCCACCTGTCATACCGGCATGATGGACATCCAGCCGGGCGAAACCATGGGCGTCTACAGCGCCGCCGTCGATCTGGCTCCCGAATTTGCCGCCTGGAAACAGCGCCTCAACGAGCGTGTCCTGACCGGCCTCGGCACGCTGGCTGTGACGCTCGTTCTCATCTTCGGTCTTCTGCGCCTGACGACCCTTCGGCCCCTCCGCCGGCTTGCCGCGCTCACCAGCCGGCTTGCAGCCGGTGATCTCTCCATCTCCACCGGAATGGCCCGGCGCAAGGACGAGATCGGCGCGCTGGCCCGCTCGCTCGATGTCTTCCGCGATGCCTCCGCCGCCAACAAGCGGCTGGAAAAGGAGGCGGAAGAACACCGCCTGACCGCCGAGGCAGACCGGCTGGCGGCCCAGGAAAAGGCCGAAGCCGATGCCGCCGAGCGACTGCGTGTTGCTACATCCGGTCTCGCCGGCGGCCTGAAACGTCTCGCCTCCGGCGACCTCTCCGTCAGCCTCGACAGCCGCTTCGCACCCGAATTCGAGGAACTTCGAAAGGACTTCAACGAATCCGTCCGTCAACTGGGCGAAACACTGGTCGCCATCCGCGATGCCGCCGGCTCCATCGATCAGGGCAGCAACGAAATCGCCTCGGGCGTCGGCGAATTGTCGAAGCGCACCGAAAGCCAGGCGGCCTCGCTCGACGAGACGACGGAAGCGCTGGCTCAGATCACCCAGCATGTCGCCTCTTCCGCCAAGCGGGTGGCCGAAGCGCGCACCGTGGCAGCACAGGCCAATGACAGCGCCCGCAAGTCCGGCACCGTGGTGGCCAATGCCGAAGAGGCAATGGGCCGCATCGAGGAATCCTCCGCCAAGATCGCCAATATCATCAGCGTCATTGACGAAATCGCCTTCCAGACCAACCTTCTGGCGCTGAATGCCGGCGTCGAGGCCGCCCGTGCCGGTGATGCGGGCAAGGGCTTTGCGGTCGTGGCTCAGGAAGTGCGCGCACTCGCCGGACGCTCGGCCGATGCGGCGCGCGAGATCAAGGCGCTGATCGAGAATTCATCCCGTGAGGTCGCCGGCGGCGTCGCCCATGTCCGCGATACGGGCGACGCGCTCAACACGATCAGCGGCCACATCGTGGCGATCAACGAGCTGATGGACGCCATTACAAGGGCAAGCGGCGAGCAATCGACCAGCCTCGACGCCGTTAACCGCGCGCTCGGCACGCTCGATCACGTCACCCAGCAGAACGTCTCCATGGTGGAGCGCACCGATGCCGCCACGACCGGTCTCGCCAACGAGGCCTCGCATCTGCGCGACATGGTCGGCCGCTTCAAGCTTTCCGACGGGCAGTGGGTGGACCGCCGCCGCAACGCCGCCTGATCTCCTGTCCGGCTCTCTTGCCGGAAAGCCCTGGCCGTGTTTATCGTCTCCTGGGGACTTGAGGGGACAGACGGACATGACGAAGACGGTGCAAACGCTTTGTGCTCTGGCGACACTTTGCCTTGGCGGTGTGGCCGCTCCGGCCTATGCCAATGACTCGACGGCGCAGATGAAGACCGGCGGTCTCGAATTCGTCCAGACCGACGATATCGAGATGGCCGAAGAGAAGCTTTACGTGTCTCCGGAAAAGGTGACGGTCGAATATCGCTTCCACAACAAGGCAACCAGAGACATCGAGGCGCTGGTCGCCTTTCCGATGCCGAACCTGGAAAGCGGCCTCGAAGTGAACGTGGCGATCGACTACGACGCTGGCGACAACTTCCTCGGCTTCACCGTCAACCAGGACGGCAAGGACATCAAGCCGGAACTGCAGCAAAAGGCGCTGGTCCACGGTGTCGACCTGACGGACCGGCTGAAGGCGCTCAACATCCCGCTCGTTCCCAATTCGAAAGCCTCGACCGAAGCGCTTGAAAAGCTGCCGGCCGACAAGCTGGCCGAACTGGTGACGCTTGGTCTCGCGCGCGTCGATCAGTGGGACGACGGCAAGGGCATGAAGGAGCATCCGACGTCGAACTGGACGCTGAATGCGGTCTACTGGTGGAAGACCGTCTATCCCGCCGGCAAGGACGTGATCGTCAAGCACAGCTACAAGACCAGTGTCGGCGGTACGGTCGACCTGACCTATCTCGATGAAAACGGCCAGCCGAAGGGCGAGCAGTGGAACGACTATGTCAAGCGCTATTGCCTCGACGACAACATGGTCAAGGTCGCGCAGAAGAGCTGGAAGTCCAACCAGGCCGGCAACGGCCCGCTCTATGTCGAGAACTGGATTTCCTACATCCTCATGACTGGCAACAACTGGGCCGGTCCCATCGGCAAGTTCACGCTGACGGTCGACAAGGGCAAGCCCGAAAACCTCATCAGCCTCTGCGGCGACGGGATCAAGAAGACCGGGTCGACCATGTTCGAGATGCAGAAGACGGAGTTCTATCCGGAGCGGGATCTGGAAATTCTGCTGCTGGTGCCGGCGAATTTTCAGCAGTGAGCCTCAAGCCCGCTGCGTCAGATGCGCCGTGCCCAGCGCCTCGAACACCGTCCTGACGATCCCGGCGCGATCCAGCCCGGCCTTGGCATACATGGCTTCGGGCTTCGCCTGATCCATCCACACATCCGGCAGAACCATCGGGCGGACCTTCAACCCGCCGTCTATCAACCCTTCACGGGCGAGGAATTGCAGGACATGGCTGGCGAAGCCGCCGATGGAGCCTTCCTCGATCGTCACCAGCACCTCATGCTCGCGCGCCAGGCGACGGATCATGTCCTCGTCGAGCGGCTTGGCAAAGCGCGCGTCAGCGACCGTGGTTGAGAGGCCGGCAGCCTCCAGATCTTCCGCCGCCAGCAGACAGTCTGCCAGACGCGTACCGAAGGAGAGGAGGGCCACCTTGGTGCCTTCCTTGACGATGCGGCCCTTGCCGATTGCAAGAATCTCACCGCGCTCCGGCATCTCGACGCCGACGCCTTCGCCGCGCGGATAGCGGAACGAGATCGGGCCTTCGTCATAGGAAACGGCGGTGCGGACCATATGCTTCAGCTCAGCTTCGTCGCTGGCTGCCATGACGACGAAGCCCGGCAGCATGGCGAGATAGCCGGTGTCGAACGAGCCCGCATGGGTCGGTCCGTCGGCGCCGACGAAGCCGGCGCGGTCGATGGGAAACCGCACGGGCAGCTTCTGGATCGCCACGTCATGTACGACCTGGTCATAGGCGCGCTGCAGGAATGTCGAATAGAGCGCCGCAAAGGGCTTCATGCCGTCGCAGGCAAGACCCGCCGCAAAGGTGACCGCATGCTGCTCGGCAATGCCGACATCGAAGGTGCGGGCTGGGAAGGCGTCTGCAAACTTGTCGACGCCGGTGCCCGACGGCATGGCGGCCGTGATGGCGACGATTTTCTCGTCAAGCGCGCCTTCCTGCACCAGCGTTTCGCCGAAGACGGCGGTGTAGCTCGGTGCATTCGGCTTCACCTTGGCCTGCGCGCCGGTGATGACGTCGAACTTGTTGACGCCATGATACTTGTCGGCAGCCTCTTCCGCCGGAGCATAACCCTTGCCCTTCTGGGTCACGACATGGATCAGCACCGGACCCTGCTGGTTGTCGCGCACATTGCGCAGGACAGGCAGGAGATGCTCGAAGGAATGGCCGTCGATGGGGCCGATATGGTAGAAGCCGAGCTCCTCGAACATCGTGCCGCCGGTCACGTAACCGCGCGCATGCTCCACAGCTCTGGTAATCGCCCGGTCTACCGTCTTGCCGAGATAGGCCGTCAGCTTCTTGCCGAATTCGCGCATACCCATATAGGTCCGGCCCGAGGCGAGGCGCGCGAGATAGGCGCTCATGGCACCCGTCGGCGGGGCAATCGACATGTCGTTGTCGTTGAGGATGACGATGAGCCGCGCGTCCAGCGCCCCGGCATTGTTGAGCGCCTCGAAGGCCATGCCCGCCGACATCGCGCCGTCGCCGATGACGGCAATCACGCGTCGATCGCTGCCCTGCAGGTCGGCAGCCACCGCCATGCCGAGGCCAGCTGAAATCGAAGTCGAGGAGTGGCCGGCGCCAAAGGGATCGTATTCGCTCTCGCCGCGCTTGGTAAAACCGGAAAGCCCGTCTTCCTGGCGCAGCGTACGGATACGCTCGCGCCGGCCGGTCAGGATCTTGTGCGGATAACACTGGTGGCCGACATCGAAGATGATGCGGTCGTTCGGCGTGTTGAAAACCTTGTGGAGCGCAATCGTCAGCTCGACGACGCCGAGACCGGCACCCAGATGCCCGCCCGTCTTCGACACGGCGTCGATCATCTCCGCGCGCAGCTCGGATGCCAGCTGCGGCAGATCACGGTCCTCGACCTGTTTCAGGTCCGCCGGAATATGGACGGTGTCGAGCAGAGGGGTGGAGGGTACGCTCGTCAATGGATCTCGGCCTTCTACTGCAATCCGGTCAGACCCGCATGGTTGCGCGTTGGACGGAACTGCACTCACAAAAAATATTCAAAGCAGGCTGGCCGACAGGACGTCGCCGCGCATGCTCGCTGATACCTGCTTTTGTCCCCTGTCAGGCAATTCTTTGCCTATAAAGCATCGTGTTCCGCGTTGAAAGCGGCAAGACGATGACATGCGAAACTCGTCTTAGTAATAATTCATTTCATCCCTGTGGCAAAGGCACGAACTCTTCCTCATCGCCCGGCACGATATCGAAACGTCCCGTTTTCCACTCCTCCTTCGCCTGTTCGATCCGCTCCTTGGACGACGAGACGAAATTCCACCAGATATAGCGTTGCGACTTGAGCGCATCGCCGCCGAAGAACATGACATGCGCACCAAGCGGCCCGGCCTCGAACAGGATGGCGTCGCGCGGGCTGAGCACAAGCAGCTGGTCGGCTTCGAACGTGGTTCCGGCGACCGTGACCGTGCCGGCAAGAATATAGGCCGCACGCTCTTCCCACTTGGGCGCCAGCGAAAAGCGTGCGCCGGGATCGAGCTTGATGTCCAGATAGAGGGTCCCGGTCGGCACCTTGACCGGCGAGGTCATGCCCTCATAGGCCCCGATCACCAGGCGGCCGTGAAGACCGGCTTGAGAGAACTCCGGCATCACGGCGGCTTCCGTATGCGCAAAGCTTGGGTCGATTTCCTCCAGCTGGTCCGGCAGGGCGAGCCAGGTCTGCAGGCCGGAAATCGATTGCGGATGGCCACGCAGCTTTTCCGGTGACCGCTCGGAATGGACGATGCCGCGTCCCGCCGTCATTAGGTTGATGTCACCCGGCTGGATGACCATGTCGTTGCCCAGGCTGTCCTTGTGGGTGATCTGACCGTCGAAAAGATAGGTCACCGTCGAAAGGCCGATATGCGGATGAGGCCGCACGTCGAGCGCCGCATCCGCCTTGAGAACGGCAGGCCCCATCCGGTCGAAGAAGATGAAGGGGCCGACCAGCCGGCGCTTGGCCGAGGGCAGGGCGCGCCGCACCTCCAGCCCGCCGATGTCGCTGGTGCGTGGCACGATCAGCAGCTCGACGGCATCGCAGGCGCTGGCATCGCCGGGTTCTGGATCCTGTCCGGGAAAGAAGGACATCGGCTTTCCTTTCGTCAGTTTGAGAATTGCTAAAATAGTCGCTCTCACATCAAGCGCAATCGCTTGCGCGCAATTCGGTAACCATCTCGCTCGAATTCGCGTTCTGAGCCATTTCGACACAGCTGATTTTTGTCATGCCGGCGTCACAACCTCTTGCGAAAGCGCAAAAGAAATTATATATGCTGCCTTATTATAAGTAAGCTTATCTTTTCGAGCGAAGCAATGCCGAAGGAAGACCAGACAATCGGGATCTTGCTGCACGACGTAGCGCGACTGATGCGCAAACGTTTCGAGCAGCGCGCTCGACCTGTCGGGTTGACGCGCTCGCAGTGGCAGACGCTGCTTCTGCTTTCCAAGAACGAGGGCCTTCATCAGAAGGCGCTGGCCGAAATGCAGGAAGTTGAGCCGATCACGCTCATGCGGTTGATCGACAAGCTGTCTGAGCGCGGCCTCGTCGAGCGTCGCAAGCACGAGACCGATCGCCGGATCTGGCTGCTTTATATGACGGATCGGGGTCGTGAACTTCTCTCCGGCATGCGTGAGCTGGGCGAGGAAACGCGAAATGAATCCCTGGAAGGCATTCCCGACGAAGAACGGGTGCGTCTGTTCCAAATGCTTGAAACCATGAAAACAAACCTTGTTGAAGGCTGCCGTCAGGCAGCGGAAGTTGAGAAGAGACATGTCTGAGCCAGTAAAGATCCGTCAGGGTGAAGATGCTGCAACTGCCAAGCTGGAGCGCCCGGCCAATACGTCCGAAGCCAAGACCTCGGTCATTCCGCCCGAGACGCCGGTTACAACGCCTTCAAAGGGTAAGCGATCCCGCGTCCGCACCATCCTTTTCGCAGCGCTTCCCATCGTGCTGGTGATCGGTGGCTATTACTACGTCACCGGCGGCCAGCTTGTTTCGGTGGACAACGCCTATGTTCAGGCGCGTATCGCCGGTATCTCCACCGATGTCGCCGGCACGGTGAAGTCGATCGAGGTTCACGACAATGAGAAGGTGACGGCGGGCCAGGTTCTCTACAAGCTTGACCCGGCGAGCTTTCAGATTGCCCTCGACGGTGACAAGGCCAAGGTCGATGCCGCCCGCAATGATCTCCTGACACTTAAGGCAACATACGCTCAGGATCAGGCGCAGATCGTGCAGGCGCAGGCTGACCTTCCTTTCTATGAAGATGCTTACGAGCGCGCCCAGAAGCTCGTCTCGTCGGCGACCGCTTCCAAGGCGACGCTCGATCAGGCCAGCCACGATCTCGAAGCCGCCAAGCAGAAGGTGGATGTCGCCAAGGCTGAAGCCGCCGCGACGCTTGCCAAGCTGAACGGCAATGTCGATCTGCCACTCGATCAGTTCCCCGAATACATGCAGGCTCAGGCCGCCGTCGAGGATGCTCAGCGCCAGCTGGATCACACGGTTGTCAAGGCTCCGTTCGACGGCGTGGCCACCAACGTAAACGCCATTCAGATCGGCACCTACCTGCAGCCCGCCCAGACCGCTTTCTCGCTTGTCTCGACGAAGGATATGTGGATCGAGGCGAATCCGAAGGAAACGGAGCTGACCTATGTGAAGCCCGGCCAGCCGGTGACGATCTCGGTCGATGCCTATCCGGGCGTCACCTGGAAGGGTGAGGTCGCCAGCGTCAGCCCGGCTTCTGCGTCGAGTTTCTCGCTTCTGCCGGCCCAGAACTCCTCCGGCAACTGGGTGAAGGTCGTCCAGCGCATTCCGCTGCGCGTCAAGGTCAACGCCGAGGACGGCAAGCCGCAGCTGCGCGCCGGCATGAGCACGGAAGTCGATATCGACACCAATCATGCCCGTGGCCTGCCGCAATTCGTGGAAAACCTGCTGGGCAGAAACACGGCCTACGCTCATGAGTAACGCGGCAACATCCTCGGCCGGGTTTACGCCCGTTGCCAACCGCGGCGCCATTGCGGCCTGCGTGATCCTCTCGGTGATCATGCAGGCGCTGGACACCACGATCGCAAACGTAGCGCTGCCCTATATCCAGGGCAGCGTCTCGGCCAGCGCCGACCAGATCAACTGGGTTTTGACCTCCTACATCGTCGCCGCCGCCATCATGACGCCGCCGTCGGGATTTCTGGCGGCCAAATTTGGCCGCAAGCGTATCCTGTCGATCGGCATTGTCGGGTTCGTGGTCTCCTCGGTTCTGTGCGGTCTCGCTCAGTCGATCACCCAGATCGTCGCCTTCCGCCTCATGCAGGGCTTTTTTGGTGCAGCGCTAGTTCCGCTTTCGCAGAGCATCCTGCTCGATATCTATTCGGCGGAAGAACGCGGCCGCGCGATGGCCATGTTCGGTGTGTCGGTCATGGTCGGCCCGATCCTCGGCCCCGTCATCGGCGGCTGGCTGACGGACAATCTGAGCTGGCGCTGGGTGTTCTACATCAACGTCCCGATCGGTATCCTCGCCGTCATGGGCATTGCCACCTTCGTGAAGGAAACCGAGATCAACGCGAAAGCCAAGCTGGACTGGTTTGGTTTCGGCGCGCTGTCGGTCGCCATCGGCGCGCTTCAATTGATGCTCGACCGCGGCTCGCAGCTGGACTGGTTCTCGTCGGGCGAAATCATCATAGAGACGATCGTCGCCGCCGGCGCGTTCTACCTCCTCGTCGTACACACTCTGACGGCCGAAAAGTCCTTCGTGAACCCACGCTTGTTCCTTGACCGGAACTTCGCAGTCAGCATGCTGTTCATTTTCGTCGTCGGCGTCGTGCTGCTGGCCTCGCTCGCGCTGCTCACGCCCTATCTGCAAACGCTCATGGGCTATCCTGTCATCACGGCGGGTCTCGTCATGGGACCGCGCGGGATCGGGACGATGCTCTGCATGATGCTCGTCGGGCGCGCTATCGGCAAGGTCGACACGCGGATCCTGCTCTTCGGTGGTCTCGCCGTTACCGCCTTCGCCATGTATGTCATGACCGGCTGGACGCCCGATATCTCGCAATGGGAAATCGTCTGGGTCGGCTTCATTCAGGGCGCAGGGCTCGGGCTTCTCTTCGTCCCGCTGACGACAATTGCCTTTGCGACGCTTCCGCCGGAAATGCGCGGCGATGGGACAGGTCTCTACAACCTCTCGCGCAACATCGGCTCAAGCGTGGGGATTGCCGTTGTGTCGGCTCTGTTGACCTCGAATATCCAGGTCAATCACGCCGAGATCGGCGCGGCGCTGACACCGTTCAACCAGTCGCTTCAGGCGCTTGCCCATGCCGGGCTGAACCCGAACACGTCCGCAGGGCTCTCGACGCTCGATGGCCTCGTGACCCTGCAATCGACCATCATCGCCTATGCCGATGATTTCAAGCTCTTGATGCTGATGTCCATCGTCGTCATGCCGCTGCTGCTTCTTCTGAAGCCGCCGAAGCGTTCCGCCTCCGAAGAGGATAACGAAGAGGCAATGGAAATCGTGATGGAATAAACGCAAGAAAGCGGACTCATCGAGCCCGCTTTCTCGTTTCTATGCGTCTTACTGCCCGTCCAGCGGCTCGACGCCCTGCGGCTTGCCGGCGCGGTCCAGACGGATTTTCTCGATGCGGGCTTCGGCGGCAGACAGCAGCGTCTCGCAATGCTTCTTCAACGCTTCGCCGCGCTCATAGATGGCGATCGACTGGTCGAGCGCCACGTCGCCGCGCTCCAGCCGCGACACGATGCTTTCGAGCTCGGCGACCGCCTGTTCGAACGAAAGGCCCTTGATGTCGGCCGGTTTTGCGGTGTCCGTCATGGTCATCCTTTCATGAGCCTGTAGATATGCGCGCCGGCCGATTCGGCCAGCCCCTGAAGGTCATAGCCGCCTTCGAGGATGCTGACGAGACGGTTGGAGGATAAGTCCCCCGCCATATCCATGAGTTTGCCCGTCGCCCAGTCGAAATCATCCGCCACGAGATTGATCTGCGCCAGCGGGTCGCGGTGATGCGCGTCGAACCCCGCCGAGATGATGATCAGGTCCGGCGAGAAATTGCGGATCGCCGGCAGCACGCGATCCTTGAAGGCCTCGCGGAAATGATCCGAGCCCGTATTGGCCGATAGCGGCGCGTTGACGATATTGCCCACGCCCGTCTCGTCCTTCCGTCCCGTGCCCGGATAGAGCGGCATCTGATGCGTCGAACAATAGAGCACCGACGGATCGGCCTCGAAAATGTCCTGCGTGCCGTTGCCGTGATGCACGTCCCAGTCGATGATGGCGACGCGCTCCAGCCCGTGCTTCTGCTGTGCATGGCGTGCGGCAATCGCCGCATTGTTGAAGAAGCAGAAGCCCATGGCGCGCATCCGCTCGGCATGATGGCCTGGCGGGCGCGAGGCGACGAAGGCATTATCGTGGCTGCCGGAGATCACATCGTCCACTGCGGCCATCGCCCCGCCAATGCCGGTGAAGGCCGCCTGCAGGCTCTTCACGCCGGCATAGGTGTCGCTCTCCAGCTGATTGATCTCATCCTCGTCCTCCGGCATGGCGCGCATGACGGCAAAGAGATGCTCCTCCGGATGCGCCAGCAGAACCGCATCCTCATTCGCCTGCGGTGCTTCCTTCCGGTCGAGCGGGGCGAAATTCGGATGGCTCAGCGCCTCGTTGAGCGCCCGTAGCCGATCCGGCCGCTCGGGGTGGCCGGCGGGAACCTCGTGTTCCAGAAAGATCGAATGCTCGTAAAGCCGTGTCGTCATGGTGGAACCTGTTTGGGGTGGAGGGGTGGAGACGATGTTAGATGGGTTTTGTGACCGGGGTTGGCTAGTCTCTCCCGCTTTGTGGCTGGCGCTTGGACCCCCTCTCTTGCGATTTCTAACACTTAGCTGAAGCTAAGATGTTGAAATCGCTTTCTCCCCCACCAAGGGGGAGATGGGGTGAATGCCGGTGCGCCATGTTCCAATCTCCCCCTCGGTGGGGGAGAAAGTAAAATCACGATCTTAGCCAAAGGCTAAGTCGTAGATTTTGCAAGAGAGGGGGGTGCCCCAGTCGCGCCCTTGTATCACGCCCGCGACGGCAGCATCGGGTACCCAGCCAGCACCGCCCGCGCAGCCAATGTCGCAATGACGGCCTTGATCAGGTCGCCCGGCACAAACGCGAGGTTGCCGATCAGCGCCTTCATAAACGGAGTGCCGGTCGAGAAGCACAGCCACGCAATCCCGAACGCATAGACCACTATGATGCCGCCGGCGATGCTGGCGAGGAAGAAGCCGATATACTGGCGCACTTCCGGCTGGCCGTCATGCACCAGTCGTTCCGCAATCAGCCCCGTGACAAACGCGCCGAAGATCCAGCCGATGATGTATCCGCCCGTCGGCCCCATGATCTTCTGCAGGCCGCCAGCCCCGCCAGCCAGAACCGGCAGGCCTATGGCGACCATCAGCACGACAAGCACATAGGAAGCGGCCCCGCGCTTGGCGCCGATGATGGTGCCTGCCAGCATGACGCCCATCGACTGCGCCGTAATCGGCACCGGAATGAAGGCGAGCGTGATCGGCGGCAGAAAGCCGAGGGCGACGATGATGGCAGCGAACAGTGCCACAAGCACGATATCCTTGGTGGTCATGATCTCTCTCCTTTGGAAGCCTTCAGCGGCCCCTTATTCCCCTGGCGTCGATGGCGTCCGCAATCGCGTCCGCATCCTTCAACGTCAGAATGATCAGCGGCCCGATGGCCCTCAATGGTCGGAACGCGATGCCGCGTGCCGCATGCGCTTGCTTCAGCGCCTCGTAGTGCCCGAAGATATCCGGCAGGAAGCGAAGCACAAGCCCCAAAGCGAGCCCGACATCGGCCGCGCGCACGATCCCCAGCCTTTCGGCGGGTCGAAGCGCCCAGGTGATCGTCTCCATGAAATCCGCAATCCGCGTCGTTGCCGTCACGGCGGCGGCCAGAAACACCACCGCCAGCAGCCGCAGCGTCGAGACAAGCGCCTCCTGCCAGCTCAGCACGAAGCCGTTGAAAATCGCGAGAACGGCAATGGTGAACAGCACCGGCTTCAGCCGCTGAACCGCCTCGCGAAACGGCATCGGCAGGGCGAAATAGATCGCCCCCGTCACCGCCACCGCGGCCGCCTGAACGGCCAGAAGCTCGGTGAAATAGAGCGCGAGCCCGAAAACGAGGATCAGCGCCAGCTTAGCCCCCGGCCGTTGCCGATGCAGAAACGTGTCGCCTTCGACATAAAGGCTCGTCAGCATCCCGCGATCTCCCGGTAATGCGCAATCGCTGCGGCAGGCAGGCCGTCAAACACGATGCGCCCCTCATGAAACACCAGAACCCTGTCGAAATCCTCGATCAGCGGCAGGTCGTGGCTGATGACGATGGCGTTTTCTGGCAGGCCATGGATCGCATCGACCACGCGCCTGCGGTTCTTGAGGTCCAGCTGGTTCACCGGTTCGTCGAAGATGAGGATATCCGGCCCCGTGGCCGACACGCTGGCAATGGCCGCCAGCTGCAATTCGCCGCCTGAAAGCTCATGCACCCGGCGCGGCCCCAGCGCCTCGATGCCGAAGCGGGAAAGCGCCGCCTTCGCCCGCGTCTCGGCTTCCGCTGGCGCGAGCCCATGCGCCTTGAGCCCGAAGACGATGTCCTCCATCACCTGCGGCATGATGAGCTGCTGCGCGGGGTTCTGGAAGATGAAGCCGGCGACGGAGAGCACCGCCTTCGCGTCCTTCACCGTATCGAGCCCGTTGACCGTCACGGTCCCCGAGGTCGGCTTGACCAGCCCGTCGATCAGCTTGGCGAAGGTCGTCTTGCCGGACCCGTTGAGCCCGATGATCCCGATGCGCCGCTCGGTGAGCACAAGCGAAAACGGATGCAGCGCGACATGCGTCTTGAATTTCACCGAGCAATCGGAAAAACGGATGTCCAACGCGCTACAGTCTCCATGACAAGCTGGAAAGCGTCTATAGCCAAGGATGGACCGTTTGCAAACAGAACCATGTCGCGACGCGGTGAAGGAGAACCAGCCGGTCCGCCTGCGCGGCCACCATTTCCTCTGTCTTCTGACCTACAAGGGCCTCGGATACACCCCCGCCTTCGTCGAGAACATGACGGCCGTGGCGACCCGCATCAACGCCGGCGCAAAGGTCATCCTCCATCCCGGCCCCGACGATATCTGCGCGGCGCTTTCCCCCGCCGACCGCGCCGCCTGCAACCACGATTGCGCCAAGCCGGAAACTGCCGCTCTGGATGACATGGCCGAAAAGGCCACCGTCGCGGTGCTCGGACACGGGCTGAACGAAGCCTTCACGCTCGACGCGGAAAAGGTCGAAAAACTCCGCGCAGCCTTCCTCACCGGCGAAAGCCGCAGCGCCTGCGGCCTCTGCCGCTGGCGGGCGGTGTGCGACGAGATTGCGGAAAGCGGGTTTGCTGAAACGCTGCTCAAAGGCGCTCACGCCACCTGACTGCCGCCGGTGCCGGCGATATAGGCCAGCGCAATGCCGAAAGAGACCGCCATGCGCAAAAGAATGAACGGCATCGTCCGCGCCATGATGCCAATCGTCCTGCCAACATCAAAATCCCACATCGCCCCGCCCTCCGGAATTTGCGTCGATCATCATCGGTTTTGGCTATGACGGGCAGGGGGTGGGTTTTGTTCGGGGGGGGGATGTGAGCGCACCCAACAAAGCCGCCTGTCCTCCAGATCAGTTGGCGCAGATGCTCTCGATCGAAGGCGCGGCCGGTCCGTCAAGTGTAAAATGCGAGTTGATCCAACGTGAGTAGCGATTGAAGCGCCCGCACTTGTGTATAAGTTTCCGCCCCAGCTGCGCCATGGCCGATTGCATGGCGTGAGCATGATGTAGCACCTCCTGTATCCGGATCGAAATTTGCAAACGTATTTAGTTGCAAGTAACGGGCGAAAGCGGTTGGGAGTAGCAGAGTGTCGGCGCCTCCAGATTTCCTTTCTGCCGAATTAATTGCAAATTCGAGTAGCTTTTCCAATTTTGCGCTGGAGCCATTTTTCGTTCGGTAGGCATCACGCAGTATTCCCTCAATTTCAGTGAGAACAATTTTTAAGACGGCAATTGAATCACCTGCGGCGTAGTTGCGTAAAGCTGACCGAAGAATAGTTTCTTTGCCGGCGAAATGAGGCTTCGCTAACCATCGAGCGAACATTCGCTCAATTCGACTTGTGTCAAACGATTTTATAATCTGGTTTTCGTGATCAATCAGATCAATGCCAGCTTTACAGCAATCGGCCAGAGTCCTAAATTCCTGCCCTGCAATCTCGACAAACGGAAACCATCCGGCAGAGATAAGAGTATCAAACACGCTTTGATTGCTAATTGCATCATACAAGTCGCGATATTTTATGGTACGAAAAATCGTCCCAAGATCACGTTCCATATTATCTACGGAGAAATCTCCACTCGGGTTCAAATCAAAGAAAAGGCCAAACCGCCAGCCTTCTCGAAATATACATAAAACGCGATCTTCCTTTTTTATATTTACAAGAGGAAAGGACATCGCCGTTACATCCGCAATGTCATTTTCGAATACAGGGCTTCCAGCTTGTACAGGAATTTTTACGATTACATTGATTGAAATAGCGGCTTTATCTAGCCACAGCTCTCCAGTGTTATCAGGGTGTATCACTAACAGGACGCAGTCGTGTTTGGTGAGATCAATGAAATGACCAGCTTGGTTCGCTCGATGGCGCAAATGGTTTGCTAGCCCTTCGACAATCGTATGAAACGACATATCGTCCGAGGTTGTCCCAAGCCGTGTCCAAACCTTGATTGGTTGTCCGGGGCGCGCGGCCTCCGCTGACACGCCATTTAGCTGTAACTCTGTAAGTTTAATTGGTTCGCCCAAATTGCCGACCAAAGTGCCAGCCTGCGGCGGTTTCGGATGCTGCGATTCGCTCATAGCAAATTATAACATGGTAACGATATATTCATCACTAGTATCTGCTGAATTACAATTTTTGCGATAGCGTGATAACCTGTAGAGAATTTGCCTTTGATGTTGTCGAACCAGCTCAAGAAATTATCCAAGTGCATCGGCGCATACCGCAAGCAGAGAGCAAGCACTTGAACAAATCAAGAACATATGCCTTAATGCCCCATGCCTACGCCGATCCCGAATCCGCTCGCCCGCCGCATCTTCCTTTCCCGTCAGGGCCTCTCCGCCCATCCCGGCCGCGCGCTCGACCGGGAAGGGCTCTATCAGCTCATTCACGATCTCGGCTTCGTGCAGGTGGACAGCATTGCCACCGTCGTCCGCGCGCATGAGCAGATCGTCTTTTCCCGCAACCAGACCTTCGATCGCGAGCATCTGCGCCAGCTGATCGAGGAGGACCGGCGGCTGTTTGAGCATTGGACGCATGATGCCTCGATCCTGCCGGTCGAATTCTTTCCCTATTGGAAGCATCGTTTCGTGCGCAAGGAAGCCTCGATGCGCGCGCGCTGGGCGAAATGGCAGGGGGAGGGGTTCGACAGCGCGTTCGAGGAGACCATGGCGCGCATTCGCGATGGCGGCGAATTGCTGACGCGGGAGGTGAAGCCGGAGGATCACAAGTCCGGCGGCTGGTGGGAATGGCATCCGTCCAAGACTGCACTGGAATTCTACTGGCACACCGGCAAGCTCGCGATTTCAAGGCGCGAGAATTTCCAGAAGGTCTATGACCTGACCGAGCGCGTGATCCCGGCCCATGCGCGCGAGCCGGAAGTCAGCCACGAGGCCTTTGTCGACTGGGCCTGCCGCGCGGCGCTGACAAGGCTCGGCTTTGCCACCCATGGCGAGATTGCGGCGTTCTTTGCGCTGGTCTCGCCGGAGGAGGCGAAGGCCTGGGTGATGGCCCATCGCGACGAGCTGGAGCCGGTGGAGATCGCTCCCATCGATAGCGGCAAGCCGCGCGCCGCCTTCGCCTTCCGTGGCCTCTCCGCCAACCTTGACGACTGGCCCGAGCCGCCTTCGCGGGTCCGCGTGCTCAGCCCCTTCGATCCGCTGCTGCGTGACCGCGACCGCGCCGAGCGCCTCTTCGGCTTCCGCTACCGCATCGAGATCTACGTCCCCGAGCCGAAGCGCGAATATGGCTACTATGTCTTGCCACTGCTCGAAGGCGACCGCATGATCGGCCGCATCGACATGAAGGCCGACCGCAAGACCGGCCGGCTCAATGTCCGCAGGCTCTGGTGGGAAAAGGGCGTGCGCGCCTCCTCCGGGCGGATGGAGAGGCTGATGGCCGAACTGTGCCGTGTCGCCCGCTTTGCCGGGGTGAAGGAGGTCGTATTGGCGCAGGATTGGCTGGCTCCGACCGCGTGATACGCCGATGGCGGCAAACTGGTCTTTCGGCAGTTGTTGGGTTAGAGTGATGGCGGTCCAGGAGGTGCAATGGGCGTCGTTGAGAAATTTCTCGGGGGAAGGGTCGAGCCTTCGGACAAATTTCCGGAGCTCTCTGAACTTATTGCGCGCATCCAGACGACCTGTACCCCGATCGATATCATTCTCTACGGCAGCCGCGCGCGCGGCGAGGCGACCAGCACGAGCGACTGGGACCTGAAGGTTGTCGTGCCTGACAGCTCGCCGGAGCATATCTTCGCGCCCCTGTTTGGCTGGACGGTGCAGGAGGGCTCGGGCGTTTACGCGGATGTCTCGTTTGTCCGGCTTTCCGAATTCAAGGATGACCTGGCCGTCGCCAATTCGGCTGCAAGCCACATTGTCGAGGACGGCGTGGTTCTGGATGTCCGCTGAACTGCATATTGCAAGCGCCTTGCGGCTCGCCGCCCAGGATATTGAAGCCGCCGGGGTCCTTTCCAGCATCGGCAATCGCTACGACGCTTATCATGCGCAACAGGCCGCCGAGAAAATTCTGCTGGCACTTTTGACATCCGAGAACATCCGTGTCGAACGCAAGGACAGCCATCGCATTGATGTTCTGATCGACCTCTTACCGCGCGAAAATCCGTTCAGGCAGAGTTTCGCGGGTCTCGCCTTCCTGACCGCCTACGCCACGACCTATCGCTATCCCAAGGATGCGGGGCGTATTCCGGAGGCGGCGGATGGGGCAACCCTGCGTACGGCGCTCGACAGCCTGAAAGTCATTCTAAGAGACGCCGCGGCGCATTTTGGCGCTGATCTGGAAATCTCCCGGCAATCGCCAGCCAGAACCGCGCAACCGCCGCGATGAGGCCGATAGCCATAGCCCAACCGCTTCTGTGAACGCTGCATTACCCGTTTCCGCCGCTTTTCGGGTGGTTCTCATGTTGCAATGCGGTCAAAACTGTTCCTACATAACAACTGTATGAACAAGCCGCTTCGCTTCGGATCAGGCGGCTGCATTGCGAGTTTCCCATGTCCCGCCCCGTCATTGGCATTATCGGCAATAGCTATTCCATCGAGAACCGCTTTCAGGTTCAGGTCGTCGGCGACCGCAATATGGCGGCGGTGACGGATGTCATGGGCGCGCTGCCGCTGATGTTTGCCGCCGACCCGGCCATCACGGATATCGAGGCGTTGCTGGAGGTGGTCGATGGCGTGCTGCTCACCGGCGCGCGGGCCAACGTCCACCCGCGCCGTTTCGGCATGGAGGCGAACCCGAAACATGAACCCTATGATGAGGAGCGCGACAGTATCGCGTTGCCGCTCATCGATGCCTGCGTGGCGCGCGGCGTGCCGGTCTTCGGCATTTGCCGCGGCTTCCAGGAAATGGCCGTGGCCGGTGGTGCTACCCTGCATCCGGAAATCCGCGAACTCCCCGGCCGCATCAACCACCGCATGCCGCGCCTCGAAACCGGCGAGGTTCATCCCGATCCGTCGGTTGTCTTTGCCGATCGCCACGGCGTCGATCTGACCCCCGGCGGCGTTTTCGCCGGCATTTTCGGCCGCGACAAGATCCGCGTCAACTCGCTGCACGGGCAGGGTATCATGGACCTCGGCGACAAGATCGTTGTCGAAGGCCTGGCAGATGACGGCACGGTCGAGGCGATCCGCATGCGCGAGGCGACGGATTTTGCCCTCGGCGTGCAATGGCATGCCGAATTCGATCCGCAGACCAATCCGATCAACCGCGCTCTCTTCGAAGCCTTCGGGGAAGCCGCCCGCGCCTATCGCGCCGCTCGGCTTGGGGGCGGTGTGGTAGATCGGATCAAGGGCGTCGCTTCGCGCTAAGAGCGATCACACCGCTTCCCCCGCCAGATGCCGGGCAGCCAGCGAGAACAGCTCCGCCTGCGAAGAGATCGAAAGCTTCGCATAGGCGTGCCGTCGATGCACCTTCACCGTGCCTTCCGAGATCCCTGTCGCCTGCGCGATCGCCCGCGTCGAGCGGCCGTTGAGGATCATGTAGACGATGTCCCGTTCGCGCGGCGAAAGTCGCCCGGCGGCGAAGCTCGCCAGCCGCTCATCGATGCCGGATGCCGTGTCCACCGTCCCTCCATCCCAGTGCTTCAGACTCGCAGCCGCGATCAGCGGAAAGGCTGCGGCAAGCCGTGCGGCATCTTGCCGGCTGAACCGCTCCGCCTGCAGTCCGCGCGCCAGCGACAGCAGCAGCCACTCCTCCGTCCGCCCGGTTGCAATCAGAAGTCCCAGCTCGTCCGTCATCTTGATGCGGCGAAAGAAGGTCCGGTAATATTCCGAGCGCACGAACCCGTCCGGCGCGAGATCGAAGAGCAGGTGAACGCCCGGCCGGACGCCGTTGCGCATGGCAATGTGGAACGGGTCGAGCAGGTAAGGCCCGCTCTCATAGAAGCGCGTGTTGACCAGCGCCTGTGTCTCATCAAGATCGTGATAGACCGTCTCGGGCTGCGCGGTGCCGCGATAGAAGGTCGTCATCAGCGTATCGAAGGGCGCCAGATGCCTGAGCGCTGCCGTCAGCGCCACGGGAAAGTCACTTGTGCCGATGGCGGCAATGCAGCGCGCGGCGAGCGGAGACCAGTTGGTGAGAAGCGCAAGATCGTCTGTCATGCTTCATCATATACCACCAAAGGCGTATGCCTTTAACGGATTTTTTCGCGCATGTTTCCTGTGCTTGATTGCGTGTGAAATCTGCCTCTCCCGCCTCGCAAAGGATCTATCCATGAGCGCCCCCATCGAAGTCATGCCGAAAATCGGTGATCTCGCCTTCACCCGTGACAGCCATTACGGCTCGATCATGGAAAATGCCTTTGCCGGCGCACTCTCCTTCATGCGCCGCCGCTACACGCGCGATCTGACGGGCGTTGACGTCGCTGTCATGGGCGTACCGCTGGATTTGACCACCTCCGGCCGCCCCGGCACGCGCCTCGGCCCCCGCGCCATTCGCGCCGCTTCGTCGCATCTCGCCTGGTCGCGTCCCTGGCCGTGGGAAAGCGATGTGTTCGAAGACCTCGCGGTGGTCGATTACGGCGATTGTCTCTTCGATCCCGGCCGCCCGATGGAAATCCCCAAGGCCATCCGCGAGGCGGCTGCCGAAGTCCTGGCGACGGACACTGCACTTCTGACGCTCGGCGGCGACCATTTCATCACCTGGCCGCTGCTGCAGGCTCATGCCGCCAAGCACGGACCGCTGTCGATCATCCAGTTCGACGCCCACACCGATACCTGGGCCGACGAAGGCGAACGGCTGGATCACGGCACGATGCTCTGGCATGCGATCAACGAAGGTCTCGTCGTTCCGTCTCGCTCGGCGCAGATCGGCATCCGCACACACAATGACGACCCGATGGGCGTCAATATTTTCAACGCCATCGAAGTCCAAAAGCAGGGCCCGGAAGCGATTGCCAAGAAGGTCCGCGAGATCGTCGGCGATAACCCGGTCTATGTCACCTTCGACATCGACTGCCTCGACCCGTCTGCCGCCCCCGGCACTGGCACACCGGTCGTCGGTGGGCTGACGAGCTATCAGGCGCAGGAGATCATCCGCGGGCTCGCCGGGCTGAATGTCGTGGGCATGGATGTCGTGGAAGTCTCTCCGCCCTTCGACCACGCCGAGATCACGGCGCTGGCGGGAGCTACGATCGCAAACGATCTCCTGGCGCTTCATGCGGCTGGGAAGAAGGCGAGGGGAGCTTAACTATCAGCTTCAGCGCTCGGGAAAATGCCCCTCCCCAACCCTCCCCACAAGGGGGAGGGAGAGCGAGCGTTGAGCCAGCCGCTCCTCCAAAAACGTAGTTGAAGGGCTTAAACACTCCTCCATCCGTCTCCCCCCTTGTGGGGGAGATGGCGGCAGCCAGAGGGGGAAAGCAACAGGTGCTGCGCCTGACTGGAATCCCTTACCGCACCTTGCCCGTCTGTCCGCGATCCCGCAGGAAATGATCCGCAATCGTACACGCAACCATCGCCTCGCCGATCGGCACGGCGCGGATGCCGACGCAAGGATCGTGGCGGCCTTTGGTGCGGACGGAGACATTGTTGCCGTCCTTGTCGATCGAAAGCCGCTCTGTCAGGATCGACGAGGTCGGCTTGACGGCGAAGCGGGCGATCACCGGCTGGCCGGTGGAAATGCCGCCGAGAATGCCGCCGGCATGGTTCGAAAGGAAGATCGGGTTGCCGTCATTACCCATGCGCATCTCGTCGGCGTTCTCTTCTCCGGTGATTTCGGCGGCGCCAAAGCCATTGCCGATTTCGACACCCTTCACGGCATTGATCGACATCAGGTTCGAGGCAATGTCCTGGTCGAGCTTGGCATAGATCGGCGCGCCGAGGCCTGCGGGCACACCTTCCGCCACGACTTCGATCACCGCACCGACGGAGGAGCCCGCCTTGCGGATGCCGTCGAGATATTCTTCCCAGACAGGGACGATAGCGGCGTCGGGCGCGAAAAACGGGTTCTGGTCGACCTGGTCCCAATCCCAGTTCTCGCGGTTGATCTTGATCTTGCCGATCTGCACGAGGGCGGCGCGGACAATGACGCCCGGCACGACCTTGCGGGCCAATGCACCAGCAGCGACGCGCGCCGCTGTCTCGCGCGCAGACGA
Source organism: Rhizobium sp. C1 (assembly GCF_021026335.1). GTDB lineage: Bacteria > Pseudomonadota > Alphaproteobacteria > Rhizobiales > Rhizobiaceae > Ensifer_A. Next base: position 100,250 of record NZ_JAJNCY010000009.1, on the reverse strand, counting down.
GCGTCCGCCGCCGCGATAGTCGCGAATGCCGTATTTCACGTCATAGGCATAGTCGGCATGGCCGGGGCGGTAGCGCGTGGCGATCTCGCCATAGTCCTTGGAGCGCTGGTCGGTATTCTCGATCAGCATGGAAACCGGCGTCCCGGTCGTCACCAGCGTCTCGCCGTCTTCCTCCGGCAGCACGCCGGACAGCACCTTCACGATGTCTTCCTCGCGGCGCTGCGTGACGAAGCGCGATTGGCCGGGCTTGCGCTTGTCCATGAAGGCCTGGATTTCGGCAAGCGTGAAGCGGATGCCGGGCGGGCAGCCGTCGATCACGCAGCCGAGCGCCGGTCCGTGGCTTTCGCCCCAGGTCGTGACCCGGAAAAGATGTCCGAACGTGTTGTGCGACATGGTAAGCCTGCCCGATGCTTGCGAGAATTTGCGCTTCTCTTAAAGCGGCGGGCGGCAAAAGAAAAGCGGCAAGGCGCGTCAGATCGCCGTTGACAGGAAAGGTGGTTCGCGAAATCGCTTCCAGGGCGCCGAGGCGATGAAGTCGACAAGATCGGCGGCCTGAAGCGGCCTGGCAAAGGCATAGCCCTGCAAGGTCGAGCAGCCGAGCTCTTCGAGCCGCACCGCATGCGTCATGGTCTCGACGCCTTCGGCGACGGTTTCGATGTCAAGCGAGGTCCCGATATCGATGATCGATCGCACCAGCGAAAACTCGCGGGACGAAACCAGCATCGGTTGAACCAGCTGCCGGTCGATCTTCAGGCGCTTCGGCTCCAGTTTCAGCAGGCTGACAATGGACGTATGGCCGGTGCCGAAATCGTCGATCTCGATCTCGATCCCGAGGCTCTTCAGGCGGCGGATATTACGCGTGATCACGTCGTCGTCATCGTCAAGATAGATGGATTCCACCAGCTCGAAAGCGATCTGACCAGGCGCAATCGCGAGATCCTTCAACGACTTGAGAAGCTGGTCGTCGCGCAGGCGCCGTGCGGAGACGTTGACGGAAATCTTCGGAACGGTCAGCCCTTGCGCCATCCAGGAAAGCCGATCGGCCAGCGCCTGTTCGAGCACATGGGCGTCGATCGCGGCAAGCGCATTGATCTCTTCGGCATTCTTGAGAAAATGGTCGGGCGTCAGCAGCCCGCGCTCCGGATGGTTCCAGCGCACGAGAGCTTCCACGCCGGTGAGTGCGTGCGTCTTGGCACAGAATTGCGGTTGATACCAGGACACGAATTCGCGGTTTTCCAGCCCGCGCAGGATCTGGTCAGCCAGCGTCTTGTTGCGCCGGATCTCGGCCTGCAGATTGGACGTGAAGAACTCGAACCGGTTCCGTCCATGCGCCTTGGCGCGGTAAAGCGCGATATCCGCATTGACGAGGAGGTGCTTGACGGAGCTGCGCCGTGTCTGCTCGCGCGCAATGCCGATGGAGACACCGAAGCGGCATTCCTGACCTTCATAATCGAGTGGAACGTTCATCTGGTCGATGATCCGGGTCGCGAGTGCGGCGATGTCCCTGTTTCCCAGACCGTTCTGCAGGAGCACGACGAATTCGTCGCCGCCGATGCGGGCAACGAGATCGCCGTCGGGCGCATTCCGGCGAAGCACGTTTGCCGCATGCACCAGCATGGCGTCGCCCGCGGCGTGACCCAGCGTGTCGTTGATCTGCTTGAAGCGGTCCAGGTCAATATGAAGCAGGGTGACGCGCTTCAGCGGGTCTTGCGCTTCGCCGGCGAGACGTTCGAGCGCGGCATCCAGAGCGCGCCGGTTGTGCAGGCCGGTCAACGGATCGTGCGTCGCATTGTGCTGCAGCATCGCATGCATGGCCTCGAGTTCCGCGCGCTTTGCCTCGGCATCGTTCTTGGCGGCAATCAGCGCCTCTTTCTTGCGGAACTGGTCGGACACATCGAGTGCGATCCCGATAAACTTGAGCTTGCCGCCGGTCGTGCGATGGGTCTGGCCCATGGCTTGGAGATGGCGGATCTCCCCGCGGCCGGTCATGATGCGATAGTTGCAGGAATAGTGTTTGCCGTTTTCGATCGCATCCGCGACCGCGGCTTGCACCAGGTGCAGGTCTTCGGGATATATCGATTTCAGGAAGCTCTGATCATCGACCGTGCCGTCGGTGTAAGGCACGTCGAAATATTCATGCATCCGCCGGTCCCAGACCGCGATGCCGGATTCGATATCGGCTTCCCAGACGCCGCAGCCAAAGGCCTGGGTCGCGAGCTGGAACCGCCGCGTGACCTCCTGCAATTGCGCTTCACGTCCGGAGAGTCGGTCGAGTGCGGCTTCAAGCTCCGCATTCTTGCGTTCGGTTTCCTGCTTGGCGAGACTAAACGCTTCGGCAAGCCTGGTGTCTTCGGTCACATCGACTGCGATGCCGACCAGACGCGGCGCCTCATTCGGCTCCTCATGGACCTGCGAAACGTAGCGAATGTATCGAACCGCCCCATCCGGACGGATAATCCGCACTGTCAGCAACAGGTGGCCGCGTTTCTCCGAGAGATCCGGCAGGGCGGCGATCACAGCGGCTTTGTCGTCGGGATGAATGAGGCTCAGCCAATTCGACCAGGAGGCCCAATCGGCTCGTCCGGTCACGCCGTGCAGATCCTGCATCCGCTCGTCCCAATAGGCGTTGTCGGTGCCAATGCCCGCTTCCCAGACGCCGCATTGATAGCTTCCAAGCGCGAGGTCCAGTCGCTTCGTCAGCCGCTGCAGAAGAAGTTCTCGCCGCGCCAGAGCCAGCTGGCTGTCGCGATTGAGCCGGATCAGCCGCAGCGACCGGAAGAACGGCACGAGTACGATGATGCCGATACCGAGGAAGATCGCGCGCATCTTCCAGATCTGCCCCGGCGAACGCTCCCACCCGTTGACAGGTGTCGCGGCCAGTGTCCATCGATCCGAAAGGATATCCAGCGACATCTTCACGGGAATAGCGCCCAGAACGGATCTGACCTGATCCGCGGTAAAGAACGGCTCCAAGGCATTGTCGGCATGCCCGGCGATCTGGATGGCCAGATGATATTTCCCGTCGGTATAGGTCAGACCGGTTTTCTTGAAGAATTTGGCGGCGTCGATAAAGCTCGTCACCGAACCCCAATGGATGACGCTGCCGTTGCGATTCGTAAATACGGGCACGTTGACCTTGAGAGCAGGCGTTCCAGAACGCATGCCCACCACCTCGCCGAAACTCGCCCGTACATAGCCTTCCGGCATGGCGATCAGATAGTCCTGCCGGCTGCGGGGCCCCAAAGCCGTGTCGAGCATTTCAGGAAGGGCGCCGTCACGTCCATGGACCAGGGTGTTGCCCGACGGCCCCTTGGCGGACAGGAAGAGAAGGTCCGGATTGTCGTCCATGAGGGACTGCGCCAGCGCCGCAAACTCCTCTGGCCCCAGATCGGGATTGCCGGAAAGCCGCTTCTGCACCTCCTTGGCGGACGCGAGTTCAAACCAGATGCGTTTTTGAAACGCTTCCATCTGAATGGCGAGCGCGGAAGACGTCTGCAGGCGAAGGCCGTTCCTGTAGGCGTTGTCGTAGTTCCGCTCAACGAAATACGAAGCGACGGTCAGCGAGACGGCCGCGACGAAAACCTGTGCATAGGCAAGCCAGCCTTCATGAGGGCTGTGTTTTACTGATGGGGACAATGCCGCCGCGGCTCCGTCTGCTTCGTCTTGTTCGCTGGATGGTGACGGTGATTCTTACAACCCGATCGTTAAAAAGGCCTTCCCAGAATTGAGTTTTCCGGAATCTGCAAGCGTTGGACGAAGGCTGCTGCGCATAAATTCCGCCACAATCGGAACGCACTAAACCACCCATGTTCGCCACCCGGATATCGGAATTCCGGGGATAACGTCTGTCTCAAAGGCTGCGCCCCGATAGATAAGGTTGATCCGGCGCGGTAAGAAATGACCCGACCGGCCTCGCTCGCAAACCCGGAAAGAGCCCTAGATGAAAAAGACCGCTATTGCCCTGTCTCTCGCCCTTCTTGTTTTTCCGACGCTTGCGCTCGCAGAAAGCGACGACACGTCCGGCGAAATCACCGCGATCGACAAGGACAAGGGAACGATCACGCTCAGCGACGGCAAGATCTACATGACGCCGTCCGAGTTCAACTTCGACGGCTTGAAGCCCGGCCTGAAGGTGGTGATCTATTATTCGACGACGGACGGCAAGCGCGTCATCGACGATCTCCAGACCGAGTAACGTACCCGTTCGGGGAGATGGCGGCGACTGCCGCCGCCTTCAGTCAGCCGGTCTGATCGGCAAGGCTTACGCCGAAATCCAGCGAAGCACCCCGTTTTCCAGCTTCAGAATGCAATCCTGCCGGATATCCGTTTCGGACGCGGCGATGGCGTCGCTGGCGGCGCAAAGCTTGATGATCGAGCGCATGACACCGCCATGGGTGACACAAACCGTCGGCCTCGTCACCGATTGCAGCCAGCCGGATACGCGCCAGGAGAGGATTTCGTAGCTCTCGGCCCTCTCGCCCGGCGGGACGAAGTTCCACTTGTCGGCCTCGCGCCGATGCATGGCTTCGGGAAAGAGCGTTTTCAGCTCCGCCAGCGTGTGGCCTTCCCAGTCTCCGAATGACAGTTCGACCAGCGCATCGTTCGTGGCATAAGCGGACGGATCACGCCCCATGGCGCCGCGCACCAGCTCCATGGTCTGGCGCGTGCGCGTCATCGGGCTGCAGACGAAGGTGAAATCGTCCACGCGATCGCCGATCAGCGATTGCAGCAGAACACCGTTGCGGCTCGCCTGTCCGCGGCCGGTTTCGTTGAGCGGAATGTCATGCTGGCCCTGGAAACGGCCCTCGGCGTTCCAGTCCGTCTGTCCGTGGCGGATCAGGTAGATCGGAACGTCGGGAGCCATGGGCGCGATCTCAGTCCTTCACCACCGAAATATCCGGCGCATCGACCGACTTCATGCCGATCGTGTGATAGCCGGAGTCGACGTGGTGAACCTCGCCGGTCACGCCCGTTGAGAGATCGGAGAGGAGGTAGAGGCCGGAGCGGCCAACCTCGTCCAGCGATACATTGCGCTTCAGCGGCGCGTTATATTCGTTCCACTTGAGGATATAGCGGAAGTCGCCGATGCCGGAGGCTGCCAGAGTCTTGATTGGCCCGGCCGATATGGCGTTGACGCGAATGCCGCGGCCGCCGAGGTCGACCGCCATGTAGCGCACACTCGCTTCGAGTGCTGCCTTGGCAACGCCCATGACGTTGTAGTTCGGCATGACCTTTTCGGCGCCGTAATAGGTCAGCGTGACCATCGAGCCGCCATCGTTCATGATCCGGTCGGCGCGCTGTGCGATGGCCGTGAAGGAATAGACCGAGATATCCATCGACTTCAGGAAGTTCTCGCGCGTCGTATCGACGTAACGGCCGGTCAGCTCTTCCTTGTCGGAATAGGCGATGGCATGGACGAGGAAGTCGATCTTGCCCCAATGCTTCTCGACAGCCTCGAAGACGGCGTCGATGGAGGCCATGTCCGTGACGTCGCAATCGCCGGCCATGAACGCGCCGATTTCGGCAGCCAGCGGCTCGACGCGCTTCTTTAGCGCATCGCCCTGCCAGGTAAAGGCGATCTCGGCGCCTGCATCCGCGCAGGCCTTGGCGATGCCCCAGGCAATCGAACGATTGTTGGCCACGCCCATGATGACGCCGCGCTTGCCCTGCATCAGCCCGCCAGTTTGGACCATGGATTACTCTCCGTCATAATAATTTCGAGCCCTATGGCACAGCGGGGCGGAAGGTTCAAGAAGAGGAATGATAAGGAAATGAGAGCAATCGTAAGAATCTGTGCTCTTTTAAAACACAGTCATAAAAACAGTCCTTCGCGCAGGCTGCGCATCAGGTCCTTCACCTTGTCGTCAGGGTGATCCCATAGCATGACGCGGATTTCGGCATAAAGATCGCCGCGTACGTCGTCGCGGCCAGGCAGTCCGCGTCCGCGAATCCGAAGCGTTCTGTCGGAGCCAGACCATTCCGGAACCGTCACCCGTACCATTCCGTCCGGCGCATCGACGATGGTTTCGCAGCCGAGAACCGCATTCTCGATATCCACCGGAACACTGGTATAAAGATCGAGGCCATCGGCGCGAAACACCGGATGCGGGGCGATGCGGAAGGTCGCGACGACGTCGCCGCGCTTCAGGCCGGCAAGGCGATGCCCTTGTGCGGCGATCCGCACCTGCTTGCCGTCCATCACCCCCTCGGGCAGCGTCACGCGCAGTGTCCTGCCGTCCGGCAGCTGCACCAGCGGCTTGGTCTTTTCGAAAATGTCCTCGATGGAGATCTGCACATCTACCGTGAGATCCGGCGCCTTGTCCGGCGTGTTGGGCTGGCCCGCCATCTTGCGCCACAGGCTGGAGAAAATATCTCCCTCGGCGTCTTCGGCTTTCGGCGGGCTTTCGGCGCGGCGTGCACCGCCGCTGGCCTGTTCGCGTCGCCGCGCCTCCTCCGCCATGCGCCGCTCCTGGTCGAAGCGCTGGCGCTTGTCCGGGTCCTTGAGCAGCTGATAGGCTTGGCCGACTTCCGCAAAGCGCACATGCGCGTTCGGATCCCTGCTGTTGCGGTCGGGATGCAGCGCCTTGGCGAGCATGCGCCAGGCGGCCTTGATCTCGTCAGGGCTTGCCGTCGGCTTCACGCCCAGCACGCTGTAAGGATCACGCATCGTTTCGCCGTCCAACCCACGCCAGCAGGCGGAACAGCATGTCCGCCGCTTATCTGTCGCATTCAGGTGAGAGATCGCGCCGCGCGCGTGAGGAGCATTACGCAATCATCGCGACAGGGCGGAACTCTCACATGAATCCAGAGCGGATGATGATAGATGGCATGCCTTACCTTGGGCTTGCGCCTCGGCTGGTGCAGCCTAGAGCACGTCCAGCAAAACTGCGTCAGCGGTTTTGCGTCCGGACTGCGAAAAAACAAAGAGGTAGAGCATTTCAGGTGATCCGGTTTTCATCGGAAATGCTCTAGTCCTGCTTGTTGAAGCTGACGATCTTCCATTCGCCTGACGAGGTCAGGCAGGTCGTGCCGCGGTATTTGGAGATGCCTCTGAAGCTGTGGCTGGTGGTGGTGAAGTCGCGGCAGGTGACTTCACCCGACTGCGTCTGCGTGATCGCGGTCACGACACCGGCGCTGCCGGTATCCGTGTTGGCCCAGGGCAGAGGCTCGCCCTTCAATCGGCCGAGATCGGCAGAGCTGACGGCGTTGCGGATGGTCGCTTCGTCCGAATCAACCGGCTTGCGCGTCGCGGCGGGCGTCGATTGTGTGGTCAGCCCGGCATCGACATTGTCGGCAAGACCGAAACCCGTCCCCATGCACCCCGCCGACGGCAGGCAGATGATTGCCACCGTGACAAGTTTCAGGACTCCGCAGGCAGAGCGGCTATTCTTTTCCCATGCCTGCTTTGTTATTGGTTGCACGATACAATATCCCGACGCGAAAAAAACGAGGACTGCGACAAGAATGACCGCAAATGGGTTAATAACAAGTGACTTCACAGAAGAAAGTGAGCCATTCACACTTTTCGCCCAGTGGCTCGCCGATGCCACCGAAAGCGAATTGAACGATCCGAACGCCCTTGCACTTGCCACGGTAGACGAAGAAGGTCTTCCCAATGTGCGCATGGTCCTGCTCAAGGATTTCGATCAGGATGGCTTTGTCTTCTATACGAATTACGAGAGCCAGAAGGGTAAGGAACTTCTGGGCGCGCGTAAGGCGGCGATGTGTTTTCACTGGAAAAGCTTGCGCCGTCAGGTGCGGGTACGAGGCGATATTGAGCCGGTGACCGATGCCGAGGCGGATGAATATTATGCCTCGCGCGCCCGCGGCAGCCGTATCGGCGCCTGGGCTTCGAAACAGTCGCGTCCGCTCGAAAGCCGGTTCGCGCTGGAGAAGGCCGTCGCTGAATATACTGCGAAATTTGGCCTCGGCGACATTCCGCGCCCGCCGCACTGGTCCGGTTTTCGTCTCAAGCCGCGTTCGATAGAGTTCTGGCACGACCGCAAGTTCCGCCTGCACGATCGCGTCGAGTTCAAGCGGATTGACGGCGGCTGGGACAAGGTGCGGATGTATCCCTGACAGGGGCAATTCCAGCAAAAGCCTGCAGCGGTTTTGCGTCCGGAGTTGCGTGAGGCGTCAGTTGAGCAGCTTGAACGGGATGCCGGAGGCAAGCGCGCGCACGTAGCGCGCCTTCTGGTAAAGCCCGTTCAGCGACACGCGCGGCAGGCTGCCCATGTGAGACAGGGCGCGCGGCGTCAGCGTTCCAGGCGCCGTCGTCACAGCGAGATCGAAGCCGCATTCCAGCGCCAGATCCCTGTCCCGTTTCGAGACGGCTTCCGAAAAACCGTAAGGGTAGGAAAAGATGCGGTTTCGCCGCCCCGTTATGCCCGTGACATAGATGGCCGACGCCGTCATTTCGTCAATGGCCGCCTCGCGGCTGAGGAAGGCCGTGGCCCGATGCGAGATCGTGTGGGAGCCGAGATGGGCCAGCGGCTGCGTGGCCAGTGCCTGCAGCTCCTTACGGTCCATCACCAGGTCGCGCACGATGGCGTCTGCGTTCACCCCGTAGGCGCGCGCGCGCTCGTTCAGCTGGACAACCGCTTCCGCCTCGTTCGCGCCGATGATGCCGGCGCCGATACGCTCATAGGCCGCCAGCTTCTGGCCGGGCGTTGCCGCCTCCACCAGTTCGACCCCGTTGCCGAAGTCGTAGTCGATTTCATCCGTTGCGTTGACCAGCGCTTCCAGCGTTTCCCACCACAGCGTATGCGTCCGCTCCGTCAGGCCGCGTGTGACGAAAACTGTAAAGGGAACGTCGTGGCGCGCGAAGATCGGTGCGGCATGAACGGCATTGTCGCGATAGCCGTCATCCAGCGTGAAAATCGCGACAGGCTTTGCAGGGTCGCCGTTCTTCAGCCAGTCCGGCAGTTGCGACAGGGCGATCGGCAAATAGCCGTCTTCGAGGATGGCATTGATCGCCTCGTCGAGAAATTGCGGCGTGACTTCGAGATGGCGGTTCGGTTCACAGGCGCGCGGGAGATGAGGCCGCACGTGATGCAGTGTGAAGATGACGCCCCGGCCGGAAAGACTGCGCCCGAGCCCGAGACTGCTCAGCATAGCCGAGGCCTCAAGTCCGCCGGCAATCCCCAGTCGCTTGGCCTGCTGTATGGCCTTAAGCTTCAATCCGCCCGTCACGTCCCATATCTCCACCAGATATATCCCGGAGCCGCAGGCGGCATAAGACACCGGCGCCCGGACAACCGCGAGGCGAGACTAGAGTGCAAAGATTTAAATTGAATTGAGAAAAAGCGGCGTTATTTGAAGATCTTGAGGGGTTGAGCCCTCATTTCGCCTCTCGCGTCGTCTCATAACGTGCAACCCAGCGGAAGAAATCCTCCTCCGGCATCGGCTTGTGCCAGAGGAAGCCCTGGCCCTCGTCGCAACCGATCTGGCGCATCATGTCTGCCTCGGCGGCAAGCTCGATCCCTTCGGCCACGCATTTGATGCCGAGTTCGCGCGCCATGGCCACGATGGTTCGCGCGATCGCCGAGGGCTTGCCGTCGTTGACACGCGTATGCACTAAGCTGCGGTCGATTTTCAATCGGGCGATCGGGTAGCGGGTCAGGCTGCTGATGGCCGAATAGCCGGTTCCGAAATCGTCGATCGAGACGGCGACACCCAGCGCCGAAAGCCCGCGCATCAGTTCGTTGATCCGTTGTGGATCGGACATCAGCATGCTCTCGGTGATTTCCAGCTCCACCCATTCCGGCCGGCAGCCCGCGCGGGAAATGCAGCCCTTCATCAGCGGCAGGAAGTCGTCCAGCATGATCTGGCGCGGCGACAGGTTGACGGAAACCCGCACCGGATTTCGGCTGCCGTCGTTCCAAAGATGCGCGAAATGACAGGCATCCGTCATGATGCGCTCGCCCAGCGGGATGATCAGCCCGGTCTGCTCCGCAAGCGGAATGAAGACGCCCGGCGGGATGGAGCCCATTTCCGGGTGGTTCCAGCGCATCAGTGCTTCGACGCCGGCAATCTCGCCCGTCTGAAGATTGATCTTGGCCTGGAAATGCGCGGTGAAGTTATCGCTCTCGATGGATTTACGCAGATCGGCTTCCAGCTCGAAGCGTTCACGCGCTTCGTCGATCAGGCTCTCGTCAAAGATGCGCCAGGTGTTCTGGCCGCCGCGCTTTGCCGACAGGAGCGCGCTGTCTGCCTGTCCCAGAAGCTGATCGGGATTGTCCCCCTGTTCGGGAAAACACGAGGCGCCAATGCTGGCCGTCACCGTCAGAAGCTTCTGCTCGACGAAAAACGGTTTCGAAATGCGCGTCAGCAGGCGCTCGCAGTCGCGGGCGATATCGTCGCGTCCCGCATCGCGGTAGACGACCATCGCAAAGCTCGCGCCGTCAATACGTGCGAGGAAATCGCCATGGATTTCGGCTTCTTCCCTCAGCCGCTGGCTCAATTCAACCAGCACATGGTCACCGGAAACGCGCCCGATCGTCTCGTTGATCGCGCTGAAGCGGTCCAGATCGATCTTCAGGACCGTGCCCTGCCGCCCGCCCGAGCCCGCCACCGCTTCGGCAAGTTTGCCGGAAAAGTGGCGTAGGTTCGGCAGCCCCGTCATCGGGTCGTAATAGGCATGCTGGAAAAGCTCGTTGCGGCTCGCCGTCAGTTCAAGCTCGAGGGTCTTCCGACGCGTCATGTCGTGGGCGACGCAGACGAATCCGCCAGGCGTACCGTCCGGATTTTTCAGCGCGATTTCCGTGGTCTCGAAATAGATGCGCTGTCCCGACCTCGGGTCGCGCACGGAATGTTCGCTCTGTCCGGTCTGACATTCGGTCGAATGCGCCATGAAGCCGCGGATGAATTGCGGCAGTTCGGCATCGACAAAGGGAGGCATCTGGCCGGCAAGCTCATCCTGCGTCTTGCCGGTAAAGGCCTCGAACGCAGCGTTGCACAACCGGAAGCGCCGGTCCTGATCGAGACACCAGACGATATCGGGCAGGGATAAAAGGATGCGTGCCTCGACAGTCGTCGCCGCCGGCGGTTGTCCCGGCGCGGCCGTGCGGTCCGCCTCAGACAGCGTGACATCCTGCATCGAAATATTGCCCGTGAAAAACCCGATCTCCGGTGCAAACATTACGTGTGAATGGACGGACCGTCTACCCAATTGTGCCTCGCAAGCAGCTCATGTCAGATGCGTCGTCCACAGGCCTTAAATGGCTGCAGGGGGCAGACAAGTCGGGTTGAAGGTGGCTTGCGCCTCTCATGTCCTCGTTCCGCCGACCGTCACCTGATCCATCCGCAGATGCGGCTGACCGACGCCGACAGGCACGCTCTGGCCTGCCTTGCCGCACATGCCGATGCCCGGATCGAGCTTCATGTCATTGCCGACCATGGAGATGCGGCGCATCGATTCCGGACCGTTGCCGATCAGCATGGCGCCCTTGACCGGCGCGCCGATCTTGCCATCCTCGATCATGTAGGCCTCGGTGCAGCCGAAGACGAACTTGCCCGACGTGATATCCACCTGTCCGCCGCCGAAGGCCACGGCATAGATGCCCTTCTTGACCGATGCGATGATCTCTTCCGGCGTCTTGTCGCCACCGAGCATGTAGGTATTCGTCATACGTGGCATCGGCCGGTGCGCATAGGACTGGCGGCGGCCGTTGCCGGTCGGCTTCATGCCCATGAGTCGCGCATTCTGCCGGTCCTGCATATAGCCGACGAGGCGGCCGTCTTCGATCAGAACATTGTAGCCGGAGGGGGTGCCTTCGTCGTCGATGGTCAGCGAGCCGCGTCGCGCCTCGATCGTGCCGTCATCCACGACGGTCACGCCCTTGGAGGCGACCATTTCGCCCATCAGGCCTGCGAAAGCCGATGTCTTCTTGCGATTGAAATCACCTTCCAGACCATGGCCGACAGCCTCATGCAGCATGACGCCCGGCCAGCCGGAGCCCAAAACGACATCCATCGTGCCCGCCGGCGCATCCATGGCCGAAAGATTGACCAGCGCCTGCCGCAGCGCCTCGCGCGCGCCGACCTGCCAGTTTTCGGTGAGGATGAAATCACCGAACCCCTTGCGCCCGCCGGTGCCGAACGAGCCGGTCTCCTGCCGGTCGCCTTCGCCGGCAACCACGGAGATGTTCAGGCGGGTCATCGGACGGATGTCGCGCACACGGTGGCCGTCGCGGCGGATGATGTCGACGATTTGCCAGCTGGCCGCGATCGACGCCGTCACCTGGCGCACACGCGGATCTTCGGCGCGCAAGAAGGCGTCGATTTCCTGCAAGAGCTGCGCCTTGGCCTCGAAGCTCGGCTCGCCGATCGGATTTTCGGCGGAATAGAGACGCTTGTTCGTGCCCTGCGGGGCTTCCGCATAGGAGCCCGAATAACCGCGTGTGACGGCTCCAACCGCGTCTGCTGCGCGCTTGAGAGCGGCCAGCGAAAGGTCGCCCGCATGCGCATAGCCGACCGCTTCGCCGGCAACAGCGCGCAGGCCGAAGCCCTGGTCGGTGTTGAACGTGCCGGCCTTCAGCCGGCCGTCGTCGAAGGTCAGCGCTTCTGCCTGGGCATGTTCCAGATAGAGTTCGCCGTCGTCCGCGTCTTTGAGGGCTTCGGCGACGACGTCCTTCACCGCACCTTCGTCACAATCGAAAAGCTTGAGAAGATCGTCGTTCATGGGGTGCGCCTTTCAGCGAAATGAGGGGATGTCAGCACAGATAAGATAGGTGGCCGCGAAGCGGTTTCCAATCTTGGGGCTTGTCAGGGCAGGGCATCGTAGCCGTCGGCAAAACCCTTGAGGTCGACCGGAATGCCGATGCCTTCTTCCGGGGACTGGAACACGATGAAGGTCGCCTGCGTACCGGCGCGCAGCGTCTTCAGCAGATCGTCCTGCAGTACGACTTCGGCATAGCACCCGTCGGAGAAGCAGCGCACAAAATAGGCGCGGCCGATATCCTTGCCATCGACATTGAGGCCAAGACCGTTGGGAAGCAGGACGCCGAGCGGTGCGAGCACGCGCAGGATGCGCGACTTGCGGTCGGCGGTCTTGAGGACGACGACGGACAGCCCGACTTCCGGACGGTCGTCGGCAATGACGTTCTGCATCAGCGCGCATTGTTCTTCGGATGCGCCGGCGGGCGTGTCGCAGATGACCGACCACGCGCCATGTGTGGAGCGCACCGTACCTTGCCCCTGGCCGGGGGCCGGCGGCGGCTGGGTGGCGGCCTGTGCGGCCGGCGTGAGCGCGATCGACGCAAGGGCGAAGAGGCTGAGCGCTGCACGCTTCAACGGGCTGAATATCATAAACGTCCTCGAATCATTCGTCCGCTTCGGACCAACCGTTTAGCCTCGAAACGCGGAACATTGAACAGTCAAAGCGGGCCCGCTTCAAGGGGCGAGTTGCCGAGGCTCGGGCCTCTTCTGGTCCGCATCGGGCTCAACCTGCATTTAAAGACAGTTGATCGGCGTGAAAAGCGGCAAAAATAGCGTCCGCAAAGCCCGGCAATTCAAAGATGAATTGATAAAAGCCAGAGTAGCCAGGGCTCTTGCGCAAAAATGACGCATGCGTGCACAGTGACGGCGGTTGCGATTGGGGCTAAACTGTGGTTTGAAACAGTTAGGATAGCAGGAAATCTGCTAGACGGTTTGATCTCGATCAAGTGTCGAGGGCCAAACACTGAGGGGAGAGAGATTCGTGAGGAACAAGGCTATTGCAGCAATGGCGTCGGCCGCCAGTTTGCTCTTTGCTGGTGCGGCATACGCTGCCCAACCGACGCCATGGCAGACTGATCTGCAGCCGGCTGCGTCGGGTGTGATGAAGGAAATCCGCTGGTTCGAGGAATACACGCTGTGGTTCATCGTGCCGATTACGCTGCTGGTTCTGGCGCTGCTGATCATCGTCGTTATTCGGTTCCGCGCCGCTGCCAATCCGGTTCCCTCAAAGACCAGCCACAACACGCTGATCGAGATTTTCTGGACCCTCGGCCCCGTCGTGGTGCTGTTCTTCATCGCCATTCCCTCGTTCCAGCTCCTGTCGAACGAACTGATCATTCCGAAAGACACGGATCTGACGATCAAGGCGACGGGCAACCAGTGGTACTGGTCCTATGAATATCAGGGCGGCAAGGAGCTCGCTTTCGATTCGCTGATGCTCAAGGATGCAGACCGTTCCAAGTTCGGCAAGGAAGACAAGGCGGCCTATCCGCGTCTTCTCGCTGTGGATAACGAGCTTGTCGTTCCGGTCGGCAAGACGGTGCGCGTTCTGGTCACGGGTGCTGACGTCATCCATGCCTTCGCAATGCCTGCTTTCGGGGTCAAGATCGACGCCATTCCGGGCCGCATGAACGAAACCTGGTTCAAGGCGGACAAGGAAGGTCTCTACTACGGCCAGTGTTCCGAGCTCTGTGGCAAGGACCACGCCTTCATGCCGGTCGCCATTCGCGTTGTGACCGAAGAACAGTACAAGACGTGGCTCACCGCCGCCGCCGGTAATCTCGGCGCGGCCAACAAGGCCCTCATGGCAGCCACCGACGGCAAGAAGACCGTCGATGTGGCCTCCAGTGCACAGTAATTCGGAGGGGGAACATCAAGATGGCTAGCAATCACGATCACGCCCATGATCATGCCCATGGTCACGCTGGGGGTCACGACGACCATGCCGCGCACGATCACCACCACGCTCCGGGCTTCTTCACGCGTTGGTTCTTCTCGACCAACCACAAGGATATCGGCACACTCTACCTGATTTTCGCGATCTTCGCCGGCGTTGTCGGCGGTCTTCTGTCGGTTCTGATGCGCATGGAGCTTCAGGAACCCGGCATCCAGATCTTCAACGGTCTGGCCCAGATGGTTTATGGAATGCAGGGCGATGCCGCCATCGACGGCGGCAAGCAGATGTACAACGTCTTCACCACTGCGCATGCGCTGATCATGATCTTCTTCATGGTCATGCCGGCGCTCATCGGCGGCTTCGCCAACTGGATGATCCCGATCATGATCGGTGCGCCGGACATGGCGTTCCCGCGCATGAACAATATCTCCTTCTGGCTGATTGTCCCGGCCTTCCTGCTGCTCATCCTGTCCATGTTCGCGCCGGGTCCGGCCGGTGGCTATGGCGTGGGTGGCGGCTGGACCATGTATCCGCCGCTCTCGACATCGGGCACCCCCGGACCGTCCGTCGACCTTGCCATCCTGGCGCTCCACATCGCCGGCGCATCCTCGATCCTCGGCGCGATCAACTTCATTACGACCATCATGAACATGCGCGCTCCGGGCATGACGCTGCACAAGATGCCGCTCTTTGCCTGGTCGGTTCTGATCACCGCCTTCCTGCTTCTGCTGTCGCTGCCGGTTCTTGCCGGCGGCATCACCATGCTGCTGACCGACCGCAATTTCGGCACGTCCTTCTTCGCGCCGGAAAACGGTGGTGACCCGATCCTCTTCCAGCACCTGTTCTGGTTCTTCGGTCACCCGGAAGTGTACATCCTGATCCTGCCCGGCTTCGGTATCATCAGCCACATCATCTCGACCTTCTCGCGAAAGCCGGTCTTCGGCTATCTCGGGATGGCCTATGCCATGGTGGCCATCGGCGCCGTCGGCTTCATCGTGTGGGCGCACCACATGTACACTGTGGGCCTGTCGCTCAACACGCAGCGCTACTTCCTCTTCGCCACCATGGTGATCGCGGTGCCGACCGGCATCAAGATCTTCTCCTGGATCGCGACGATGTGGGGCGGCTCGATCTCGTTCCGTACGCCGATGATCTGGGCGATCGGGTTCATCTTCCTGTTCACCGTCGGTGGTGTGACGGGCGTGCAGCTTGCAAACGCCGGTCTCGACCGCGCAGTGCATGACACCTATTACGTCGTGGCCCACTTCCACTACGTTCTGTCGCTCGGCGCAGTCTTCGCGATCTTCGCGGCCTGGTACTACTGGTTCCCGAAGATGACCGGCTACATGTACAGTGAAATGCTGGGCAACCTGCATTTCTTCGTCATGTTCGTCGGCGTGAACATGGTGTTCTTCCCGCAACACTTCCTCGGCCTTGCCGGCATGCCGCGCCGCTACATCGACTATCCGGACGCCTTTGCCGGCTGGAACTATGTCTCGTCGGTCGGTTCCTACATCTCAGCCTTCGGCGTGTTCATCTTCTTCGTCTGTGTCATCGAGGCCTTCATGAAGAAGCGCGTCGCAGGCGACAATCCGTGGGGGCCGGGCGCCGATACGCTGGAATGGCAGCTGTCCTCGCCGCCGCCCACCCACCAGTGGGAACAGCTTCCGCGCATCAAATAGGCGGGACAAAAAACGAAGCGCCGCTTGCGAGGCGGCGCTTCCAGTCTGTATGAAGCCAGCGCCGGGCGTCGTCCGGCCTTGGTATGCAAGAAGAGCGACAGGTTCAGTTCATGTCTTTGATCGACAACCGCGAAATCAGCGACGCGCAGGCAGGCTTCAAGGTTTCCGAAGCCTCGGCGGGGGATTTCTTCGCCCTGCTGAAGCCGCGCGTCATGTCGCTTGTCGTCTTCACGGCCTTTGCAGGCCTTATCCTTGCGCCCGGCACCATCCATCCGCTGATGGCCTTCTTCGCCATCGTCTGCATCGCGGTGGGGGCGGGGGCCTCCGGTGCGCTGAACATGTGGTATGACGCCGATATCGATGCGGTCATGGCCCGCACGGCAACGCGCCCCATTCCTGCCGGCAAGATCGCGCCCAACGAGGCGCTGGCTTTCGGCCTTGTCTTGTCCGCCTTTTCGGTCGCCATTCTGGGTCTGGCGGTCAACACGCTGGCCGCTGGCCTGCTGGCCTTCACCATCTTCTTCTACGCCGTCGTCTATACGATGTGGCTGAAGCGCTCGACGCCGCAGAACATCGTCATCGGCGGCGCGGCCGGCGCTTTCCCGCCCATGATTGGCTGGGCCTGCGTGACCGGCGGTGTTTCGATCGACAGCATCTGTCTGTTCCTCATCATCTTCCTGTGGACGCCTGCGCATTTCTGGGCGCTGGCGCTGTTCAAGATGAAGGATTACGGCGCCGCGGGCGTTCCGATGCTGCCGAACGTTTCGGGTATCGCCACGACCAAGACGCAGATCGTCCTCTATTCGGTTCTGACTGCCATTGCCGGTGTCGCGCCGACCTTCACGGGGCTGGCCAGCATAGGATACGGCATTTTTGCCGGTGTGCTCGGCCTCATCTTTGTCGCCATGTCGATCGGCGTCTATCGCATGGATGACAAGGATCAGAAGATGGTCCCGGCCAAGAAGCTCTTCGCCTATTCGATCCTCTATCTGTTCGTCATCTTTTCCGGCCTGATGGCCGACCACTATGCGGCGAACCTGCTGCACATGGGAGGGCTCATCTGATGGAGCTAGAAACGGTCAAGCTGACGGAAGCGCAGCAGAAATCGCGTCGGGGCCGCAACATCGCGCTGGGCCTCGTTCTCGCCGGACTTGTTGCGATCTTCTACGCGATCACGATCATCAAGTTCGGCAGCAAGCCGGTGTAACGGGCGCTTGGGGAGGAGAGACCATGGCGAAAGGAACACAAGACAGACGCAACGGCCTCGTGGTCGTGGTCTGTCTCGGCATCTTTTTCGGCATGATCGGACTGTCCTACGCGGCGGTGCCGCTCTATCGCATGTTCTGTCAGGTCACGGGATACGGCGGCACGGTTCGTGAAGTCGAACAGGCCTCCGGCGTCATTCTCGATCAGACCATCAAGGTCCGCTTCGACGGCAATGTGGCGTCGGGTCTCGCCTGGGATTTCAAGCCGGACCAGCGCGACGTCGTCATGAAGATCGGCGAGACGAAGCAGATCTACTTCCATGCGAAGAACACATCCGACAAGGAGCTGACCGGTCAGGCGACGTTCAACGTGACGCCGGAACAGGCCGGGGCCTATTTCAACAAGATCCAGTGCTTCTGCTTCACCGAGACGACGCTGAAGCCTGGGGAGGAACTGGAAATGCCCGTGCTCTTCTTCGTCGATCCTGACATCGTGAAGGATCGCGAGACGAAGAGCATTGGAACCATCACGCTGTCCTACACCTTCTATCCGCATGAGAAGACCCGCCCGGTCGCCGATGCGAAGAAGCCGGTGGATGCTGCAGCAAAGCTTTGAATTTTCGAGAGGAGAGCTCCGGTTCGCCGGGGCGGGGTTGAAATCCGGGGAAGACTGACATGGCAGACGGACACAACAGACAACACGACTATCACATCATCGATCCCAGCCCGTGGCCCTTCCTGGCCTCGGTCGGCGCCTTCATCATGGCGATCGGTGGCGTGTGCTACATGCGTTATCTTTCCGGGCAGCCCTTCGAACTGTTCGGCATGAACCTCGCCAATCCGTGGGTCTTCTTCATCGGTCTCGTGCTGGTGCTCTACACGATGTTCGCCTGGTGGGCCGACACGATCAAGGAAGCCCATGAAGGTCACCACACGCGCGTCGTATCGCTGCACCTGCGCTATGGCATGATCATGTTCATCGCGTCCGAAGTGATGTTCTTCGTCGCCTGGTTCTGGGCCTTCTTCGACGCCAGCCTCTTCCCGGGCGAGGCCATCCAGGCCGCCCGCACCACCTTCACCGGCGGAACATGGCCGCCGAAGGGCATCGAGGTTCTCGACCCCTGGCACCTGCCGATCTACAACACCGTGATCCTGCTGCTTTCGGGCACGACGGTCACGTGGGCGCATCATTCGCTATTGCATGGCGACCGCCGGGGCTTGATCAATGGCCTGACGCTGACGGTGCTTCTCGGCCTGCTCTTCACATTCGTGCAGGGCTACGAATACGCCCACGCGCCTTTCGCGTTCAAGAACTCGATCTACGGCGCGACCTTCTTCATGGCAACCGGCTTCCACGGCTTCCATGTCATCGTCGGCACGATCTTCCTCGCCGTCTGCCTGTTTCGGGCGGTCGGCGGCGATTTCACGCCGAAGCAGCATTTCGGCTTCGAAGCGGCCGCCTGGTACTGGCACTTTGTCGACGTCGTCTGGCTTTTCCTCTTCTTCGCCATCTATATCTGGGGCGGCTGGGGCGCGCCGCTGGCGCATGGCTGAGCAAGACTGACTGGCAAAATCCGGCGGCGCGGCTGGTCCGCGCCGTTTTCATTTTGGCGAGATCGGCCATCGCGGGCCAGTCGTCCCGAAAAGCATGAAAGGAAACGCAGCATGGACATTCGTGAGGAAAAAACGGGCTCGGGCGGTCGTTATGTCGCCACGCTTGAGGGCCATGAGGCGGAAATGACCTATTCGCGCGCGTCGGCCCATCTGATCATCATCGATCACACCGGCGTACCCGATGCGCTGCGCGGCAAGGGCGCCGGACAGGCGCTGGCCGCCCACGCTGTCGAGGAGGCGCGGGCAGGCGGCTGGAAGATCATTCCGTTGTGCCCCTTCTTCAAGGCGCAGGTCGGGCGTCATCCCGAATGGGCCGATGTCATCAAGTGACGATTTCTCGAGGCGCTTTGCGGAGGTTTGAACCGTGCAGCCAGATAAAGACGATGAAGCGCTTTACCCTGCGGTGAACCCTATTGCCGCCGGACTTAGGTGCCGCTGCCCGCGCTGTGGCGAGGGTGCCCTTTTCGAGGGCTTCACGAAGGTCAGGCCGGCCTGCTCGAATTGCGGGCTGGATTACGGCTTTATTGACGCCGGTGACGGGCCGGTGGTCTTCGTTCTGCTGATCATTGGCTTTATCTTCGTGGGGCTGGCCTTCTGGATGCAGGTGACTTATGAGCCGCCCATGTGGGTGCAGTTCGTGCTCTGGATTCCGCTGATGATCCTCTCAGGCCTGGCGCTGATGCGCTCGCTCAAGGGTGTGCTCATCAATCTGCAATATTTACATAACGCCAAGCCGGGCGAGATAGACCGTGGTTGACACAATAGAAGACGGAAGACGGGCAGCGCGCCCCTTCTGGCGCTGGGTTCGCAGAATCGTCACGCTTGTTCTTCTGGCGCTGACCTTCACGACACTGATCGCGCTAGGCACCTGGCAGATGCACCGTCTGGCCTGGAAAGAGGCGCTTCTGTCCGATATCGCCGAGCGCCGCGCCATGCCCCCCATCGGCATTGACAAGATCGGGGGTGTTCTGGCCTCCGGCGGCGATGTGGACTATCGGCCCGTCAACATCACCGGCACGTTCGATCATACACGTGAGCAGTTTTTCTTCGCCACCTATAACGGCGAGGCCGGCTACTATGTCTACACGCCGCTGAAGCTTGCCGGCGGCGAGTATATTTTCGTGAATCGCGGCTTCATCCCCTATGACAAAAAGGATGCGGCCACGCGCGCCGCTGGCCAGGTCACGGGGGAGGTGACGGTCACGGGGCTTGCCCGCTCCAAGCTTCTCGGCAAGCCGTCCTGGGCGGTCCCCGACAACGATCCGGCGAAGAACATCTTCTACTGGAAGGATCTCGACGCGATGACGGCGCATGCCGGCTTCGCAAAGGCGCGCGTCCTGCAATTCTTCGTCGATGCCAATGATGCGCCCAATCCCGGCGGGCTGCCGATCGGCGGCGTCACCCAGTTCGACTTTCCCAATAATCATTTACAATATGCGCTGACATGGTATGGCCTAGCTGCAGCATTGGCCGCAGTCGTCGCGATCGGCTGGTTTCGCGGGCGCAAAACGGGAACTGAGAAATGACCATTGTTGCCGCCATACTCACCGCGCTCGTCGCCATTGAACATGTTTACATTCTCTATCTCGAGATGTTCCTCTGGACGAAGCCGCAGGGCCTGCGCACGTTTGGCATGAGCCTGGAAAAGGCTGAGGAAACCAAGGTTCTGGGGGCAAACCAGGGCCTCTATAACGGCTTTCTCGCCGCAGGTCTCTTCTGGAGCCTCATCCATCCCGACGCCGTTTTTGCCTATGAGCTGAAGGTCTTCTTCCTCGGTTGCGTGATTGTTGCTGCCCTTTACGGCGCATGGTCGGCGAGCCGGAAAATCCTGTTCACGCAAGGCATGCCGGCAATTATCACGATGATCGCCGTGCTCGTCGCCGGCGTCCATGCCTGAGGGGTGCCATGAAGCCGAAGCTGACCATCCGACTCTGCGAACCGCGCGGCTTTTGTGCCGGCGTCGATCGCGCCATCCAGATTGTCGTTCTGGCGCTGAAGCGCTTCGGCGCGCCGGTCTATGTCCGCCACGAGATCGTGCACAACCGATTTGTGGTCGAGGGTCTGGAAGCCAAGGGCGCGGTCTTCGTCGAGGAGCTCGATGAGATCCCTGCCGAACACCGCATGCAGCCGGTCGTCTTTTCCGCCCACGGTGTGCCGAAATCGGTGCCGGCCGATGCCGAAGCCCGCAATCTCTTCTATCTCGATGCGACCTGCCCGCTGGTATCCAAGGTGCACAAGCAGGCCATGCGCCACCAGCGTCTGGGCCGTCATGTCGTGCTGATCGGCCATGCCGGCCACCCGGAAGTCATCGGCACGATGGGCCAGCTCGAGCCGGGCGCGGTTTCGCTGATCGAAACCGTCGAGGATGCCGACCGCTATGTGCCGGCGGATCCCGAAAATCTTGGTTTTGTCACCCAGACGACGCTGTCTGTGGATGACACGGCAGGCGTGATTGCCCGCCTGCAGGAGCGCTTCCCGAAGCTCGCGGCGCCAGCAGCCGACAGCATCTGCTATGCCACCACCAATCGCCAGGAGGCGGTGAAGCACGCAGCACCTGGCTGCGATCTGTTCCTGATCGTCGGTGCGCCCAATTCCTCCAATTCGAAACGTCTGGTAGAGGTGGCGGAAAAGGCGGGTGCGAAGAAATCGCTGCTCGTTCAGCGCGCTTCCGAAATCGATTGGGACAATCTCGGCGACATTTCTGTCGTCGGCCTCTCTGCCGGCGCCTCCGCGCCAGAAGTCATTGTCAACGAGATCATCGCCGCCTTCAAATCGCGTTTCGATGCGACGGTCGATCTTGCGGTGACCGCAGAGGAAAATGAGCATTTTCTCGTCAATCGCGAGTTGCGTGAAGTCGAACTGACCGCGTCCGACATGGCCTTCGTCAACGGGTGAAAATGAGGCCCGCATAGTTCGGGGGAAATGGTGATGGCGGCTTCACGCAAAATAAAGGATCTCCCTTAATTGTGGTGAAATTCTCGAAGGGTATAATTCCTTTTTGAGCTGGCATGGAATGGTCGTCGGCGCATTTTGGGGTTGCGCGAATGAAACCAAAGAGCGGAACGCGGGTCTTTATGGAGATCATGGGCTGGGCCCTGGTCTTCATGTCCGCTGCGGCATTGGCCGTGACGTTTAATCTTCACGCCTACCTGGATTCCTTCCTTGTTGCCTATGGTGGCTTTCATTTGGACGATGTTTTCATTTCGTTGAACATCGCCGGCCTGATCGGGCTGATTTATTCCGCGGTTCGGGTAAAGGACCTGACGATTGAAAACCGCCGCCGCCGCGAGGCCGAGCGGAACGTAGCCTGGATCGCCGCGCACGATGCCCTCACGGGCCTGCCGAACCGCCGTTCGCTCGACCACAAGATCGATGCTGTCGCCTCGGCGCGCCAGGACAGTTTCGACAGAACGGTCTATTCCATCGATCTGGACGGGTTCAAACGGGTCAACGACCTCTTCGGTCATGCCGTGGGCGACGAGGTGTTGAAGATTGTCGCCGAGCGCCTGAAGGCCTTCTTTCCGGACGAGCGCGTTTATCGTATCGGTGGCGACGAATTCGTTGTGATTGCACGCGGCGCCGACCTCGATGCGGCGGCCGATCTGGGACAGCGCATCGTGCAGCAGCTCACCGCGCCGATCGATGCCGATGTCATGACGGTCGATGTCGGGGCGAGCGTTGGGTATGCCTTCTGCACCGGCGGTGGGGATGCGCTGAACACCGCAATTCTGCATTCCGATCACGCGATGTATGCCGCCAAGACGTCGGGCCGCAACCATGTGATGGCCTTCGATCCGTCCATGGAGCAGGCCGTTTACAAGCGGGCGCATCTGGAAGGCGCGCTGAAGAGAGCGGTGCGAGAAGGCACCATCAAGCCCTATTTCCAGCCTCTCATCGATCTCAGCAGCGATCGGGTCAACGGTTTCGAGGCGCTGGCGCGGTGGGAGATCCTGCCGGGCGAATTCGTCTCTCCGGCAGAGTTCATCCCGCTGGCTGAAGAGACCGGCCTGATGGCGCCGCTGACCGAACATCTGTTGCGGCAAGCCTGCATCGAGGCGCGCGGCTGGCCGGGTGAGGTTCGGCTGGCGTTCAATCTGTCGCCCGTGCTGCTCAGCGATTCCGTGATCGGTCTCCGGCTGATCAGGATCATGGCGGAGGAGGGGTTCTCCCCGGAACGGCTGGAGCTGGAGATCACCGAAAGCAGCGTGATGAAGGACTATCCTTCCGCCCAGAAGGTTCTGGGCGACCTGACGGAAGCCGGCGCCAGCATCGCCCTGGATGATTTCGGCACCGGCTATTCGAGCCTTTCCCAGCTCTCCGGCTTCTCTTTCGACACGATCAAGATCGATCGAAGCTTCGTCACCGCCATGAACAAGGGCGAACGTCAGGACAAGGTGATCCGCTCGATCATAGCGCTCGGCTCCGCCCTCGGCGTCAGGACGACGGCGGAAGGGATCGAGGATGAGGAACAGCTGGCCTATCTGCGCTCGCTGGGATGCGACATCGGCCAGGGCTATCTGCTTGGCCGGCCGATGACGGCTGAGGCCGCGCGCTTGTTTCTGGAGACGCGCGGGGAAAAGACACCCCCTGCACTCTCCAAGGGCACGATGGAGGCCGGCTCCGGTGGGGCCGCCTGGCGCCGCGCCTGATCAGACGGGGACGCTTGACGGCAGTACCCTTCCGCCAGCTTTCAAGCCTGTTGCTTTGCATCCCGAGTCGAGGCATGAGAACGGGGATTGACTTGCGAGGAACCCCGCCTTGGCCGTTTACACCGACATCTCGGAAGATGAACTCTCCGCTTTCCTGAGCGATTATGACGCCGGTTCGCTGACGTCCTACAAGGGAATTGCCGAAGGCGTCGAGAACTCCAATTTTCTGCTCCACACGACGGAAGGCTCGTTCATCCTCACGCTTTATGAGAAGCGCGTCGATCCGGCCGATCTGCCGTTCTTTCTGGGCCTGATGCAGCATCTGGCGAAGAACGGCCTGTCCTGCCCGCTGCCCCTCATCCGCAAGGATGGCGGGATGCTCGGCGAGCTTGCCGGCCGCCCCGCCGCCATGGTGACCTTTCTGGAAGGCATGTGGCCGCGCAAGCCGACGGTCGCTCATTGCCGCGAGACGGGCAAGGCGATTGCCGCCATGCATCTCGCTGGCGAGGGTTTCGAAATTACGAGGCGCAATGCGCTCTCCGTTTCCGGCTGGCGGCCGCTCTGGGACAAATCGCAATCCCGCGTCCATGAGATCGACGCGACGCTGCGCGACGAAATTCCGGGCGAGCTGGCCTTTCTGGAAACCCATTGGCCGAAAGACCTGCCGACAGGCGTGATCCATGCCGATGCCTTTCCGGACAATGTCTTCTTCCTCGACGAGACCTTCTCCGGTCTCATCGACTTCTATTTTGCCTGCAATGATTTCCTCGCCTATGACGTGGCGATCTGCCTGAACGCCTGGTGCTTCGAGAAGGATGGTTCCTTCAACCTGACGAAGGGCATGGCGCTGCTCGAAGGCTATCAGGAGGTGCGGCCGCTTTCCGAAGCGGAGGCGGTGGCCTTGCCGATCCTCGCGCGCGGTTCTGCGCTGCGCTTCTTCCTGACTCGCCTCTACGATTGGCTGGAAACCCCGCCGGGCGCACTGGTGGTCAAGAAGGATCCGCTCGAATATCTGCGCAAGCTGCGCTTCCACGCGCATGTCAAAAGCGCCGCCGATTACGGCCTGTAAGAAAGCATTCCGATGAAGCATGTCGATATTTTCACCGATGGCGCCTGTTCGGGCAATCCCGGCCCCGGTGGCTGGGGCGCGATCCTGCGCTATGGCGACAAGGAAAAGGAAATGTCCGGCGGCGAGGCCGAGACGACCAACAACCGTATGGAGTTGATGGCGGCCATCGAGGCGCTGAATGCGCTCAAAAGCCCCTGCGAGGTCGATCTCTACACCGACAGTGCCTATGTGAAGGACGGCATTTCCAAGTGGATTTTCGGCTGGAAGAAAAACGGCTGGAAGACCGCAGACAAGAAGCCGGTCAAGAATGCCGAACTCTGGCAGGCGCTGGAAGAAGCCCGCAACCGCCACAAGGTGACGCTCCATTGGGTCAAGGGCCACGCCGGCCACCCGGAGAACGAACGCGCCGATGAACTGGCGCGTATGGGCATGGCGCCGTTCAAGACGCGGTGAGCGCTGGCACTCACCCTTTAAGCGCCCGCTCCACGAACATCAGCCGGTCCTGCCCCCAGTACATGTCCTGGCCGACAAAGAAGGTCGGCGCGCCGAAGACGCCGCGCTGAACGGCTTCGTCCGTGTCGGCTTTCAGCTTGTCCTTCACAGCATCCGTACCGATCTCCGCCATGAGCGCCTGCGGGTCGATCCCGGCGCGTACGAGCACCTTGCCGATTTCCTGCAGGTCGCCGAGATTGACCCGCTGCTCGAACATCGCCGGAAAGATTACATCGAGATAGGCTTCCAGCGCCTTTGGCCCGCGCATCAGCATGGCAGTGGCGCCGCGCATCAGGGCCAGCGTATTGATCGGGAAATGCGGGTTCATCTGGAAGGGGATGCCGTAATAGTTGGCCCACCGGTGCAGGTCGATGGTGGAATAGCTGCCCTTGGCAGGCACCGTCATCGGACTCACATTGCCCGTCGCCTTGAAGACGCCGCCGATCAGGATCGGCCGCCAGACGATCTCTGCCCCGTTGCGCGCCGTAATCTCCGGAAGCGCCCGCCAGGCGATATGACTGAAGGGGCTGCCGACATCAAAAAAGAATTCGACCTGTTTCATGCGCTTCGTCCTTGTGAGGTGAGAGGTCTACCAGCGTTCCGACCAGGGCCGCAGATCGAGTTCATGCGTCCAGGCATCGCGCGGCTGGTTATGCAGATGCCAGTAGTTTTCGGCGATGTGGTCGGGATTGAGAATCCCGTCTTGGTCCTTCAGCGCATAGCGCTCGGGAAAGCTGTCGCGGATGAAATCCGTGTCGATCGCCCCGTCGATGACGACATGGGCGACATGGATGTTCCGCGGCTGCAGCTCGCGCGCCATGCTCTGCGCCAGCGCCCTGAGCGCATGCTTCGCGCCCGAAAAGGCGGCGAAATTGGCAGACCCCCGCAAAGACGCCGTAGCGCCCGTGAAGATGATCGTGCCGCGCTGGCGCTCCACCATACGCTTCGCGACCTCGCGTCCGCTCAAGAAAGCGCTGAAACAGGCCATCTCCCAGATCTTGAAATATTTCCGTGCCGTCTCTTCGAGAACGCTGGCCGGCACATTCGCGCCGATGTTGAACACCATGACCTCAATGGGCCCGACCTCGCGCTCGATGCGTTCCACGAGGGCCACCACGTCCTCTTCCTTGCGCGCGTCCGCAGCAAAGCCTTGCGCCTCCCCGCCCTCGGCGCGGATCGCCTCGACAAGTCCCTTCAGCTTCTCGGCGGAGCGGCGGGTGACACAGGCCGTATGGCCGCCGCGCGCAAAGCGTCTGGCAATTGCCGCGCCCGTCGCGTCCCCGGCGCCGATGATGAGCGCAGCCTTCCGGCGCGGCTGGTCTGTCATCGGTTTCCTCCCTGAAAACGATCGTTACAATAACGAACGTTATGTGATAGAAGCGGACCCTGTCAAGGATCATCAAGGCGAAGCGATCATGCGCTATCAGGACGGTTACAAGGATCAGAAGCGGCGCGAACTGCTGAAATCAGCCGGCGCAGCCGCCAAGGAAAAGGGCTTCGCGGCCACGGGCGTCGATGCCCTTGCGGCGGCGGCGGGCGTCACTTCAGGCGCGGTCTACGCCCATTTCGGCTCCAAGGCAGGTCTGCTGGATGCCGTGATCGTCAACGAGATGGAGCGCAGCCGCGCCCGCTGGGCGAGAAATCCGGAGATGCCGGCCGGGAACTGGCTGGCGGAGCAGGCGGCGCATTATCTCAGCCGCGCGCATGTCGATCATCCGGAAAGCGGTTGCCTGATGCCGACGCTGGCCGCTGATATCGCGCGGGCTCCCGACTATGCGCGGCAATCCTTCGAAGACCAGTTGCTGCAGGCAAAGGCGGTCATCGCCGAAAGACTGGGTGATGGCGACGGCGCCTGGCAGTTTCTGGCGCAGATCGTCGGCGCCATGGTTCTGGCGCGCGCTGTTGTCAGTGACAATGTGCAGGAAGAAATTCTGGCGGCCAGCAGAGAGGCAGTCGGCGGCCGAAAGACTGCGGCGCGGTAAAAAGTTGCCCCTCCCACAGGGGGGGTGGGGAGGGGCGGACCGACAGCGGGGGGGGAAGCCGCCGGCCAAGTCGTTCCTTAGCTGTTCTTCTGCATCGCGTCGGCAAGCTGGTCGACGTTGAAGCGGAACATCTTCTCATAGGTCGATGCCGGACCATCCTTCTTCGACAGCGCCTCGACATAGAGCTCGCCGCCGGAGGTCGCGCCCGTGGCCTTGGCGACCTGCTTGACAAGGCGCGGGTCGTTGGAGTTTTCGAAGAAGTAGGTCTTCACGCCTTCCGACTTGATCTGGTCGATCAGCTTGGCGACGTCGGCGGCCGAGGCTTCGGTTTCCGTCGAAACGCCCAGCGGCGACAGGAACTTCACCTTGTATTCGGCGCCGAAATAGCCGAAGGCGTCGTGGCTCGTCAGAACCTTGCGGCGATCTTCCGGGATCTTGTCGATCTTCTGATGCGCATAGGCGTTCAGGGCGTCGAGTTTCTTCTGATAGGCATCCGCATTGGCGGTGAAGACGGCGGCATCTTCCGGATCGGCAGCCTTCAGGGCTGCTTCGATGTTCTTCACCCAGATCTTGACGTTGAGCGGGTCGTTCCAGACGTGCGGATCGGTGACGGTCTTGCCGTCTTCTTCCATCTTGTGCAGCGAGATGCCTTCCGAAACGGTGACCGGCGTACCCTTGTAACCGGAGGCCGAGATCAGTCGGTTCATCCAGCCTTCGAGGCCTTCGCCCGAAACGAAGACAACGTCGGCGGCCTTGAGATGCTTGGCGTCGGCCGGCGAGGGCTCGAATTCATGGGGATCGCCATTGGGCTGGACGAGGCTCGTCACCTTGACCTTGTCGCCGCCGACCTGATGGACGACATCCGCCAGCACGGTGAACGAGGCCACCACGTTGAGGTCCTTGGCCGAGGCTGCGCTGGCGAAGGCGCCAGAGAAGCACAAAGGCAGGGCGAGGCCGAGGAGGAAAAGACGTTTCTGCATGGGCAAAACTCCTGTTCAGTTGAGATAACGGTTCAGTTGGCGAGATGCGGCCGGCGGAAATACCGGCTCATGAGGCCCGAAGGCGCGAAGAGCAGCGAAACGACATAGATGATCGCTGCCGAAACGATGATCGTCGGGCCGGAAGCCAGTTCGAGATGGTAGGAGGCGACCAGCCCCGCGTAGCCGGAGATGAAGGCGGTCGCCACCGAGATGCCGAGCATGGCGGGAAGCGTCCGCGCCCAGAGCTGCGCAATCGCTGCAGGCAGCATCATCAGGCCGACGGCCATGAGTGTGCCCAGCGCCTGGAAACTGGCCACAAGGTTCAGCACCACCATCAGCATGAAAAGCCCATGGATGAGCGGCCCACGACCGCCGACGGCGCGCAGGAAGCCGGGGTCGAAGCAATCGATGACCAGCGGGCGGTAGAGCACGGCGAGCGCGGCGAGCGTCAACGAGGTGATCGTGCCGATCAGCGTCAGCGCGTTGTTGTCGATGGCGAGAATGGTGCCGAAGAGCACATGCAGGAGGTCGATATTCGAGCCGCGCAGCGACACGATGAGCACGCCAACGGCCAGCGAAATCAGATAGAAGCTGGCAAAGCTCGCATCCTCCTGAAGCACCGTCATGCGACTGACGACGCCGGCAAGCAACGCGACGGACAAGCCCGCAACCAGCCCGCCGATACCCATCGCCGTCAGCGACAGCGAGCCGGCGACGAGATAGCCGATGGCCGCACCCGGCAGAACCGCATGGCTCAGTGCATCGCCCATCAGGCTCATGCGCCGCATGGAAAGAAACGTACCGATGGGCGCAGCCCCAAGCGCAAGGCAAAGGCAGGCAACCAGCGCACGACGCATGAAACCGTAGTCCATGAAGGGTGCAATGAAGAGATCGTAGGCGCTCATGCCGGTACCTCGCAGACGGGCGCATTCTCGTCCCAGCGTTCGGCAAGCGCGCGCGCGCGCTTCAGGTTCTGCGTGGTCATGACCTCTTCGGTCGGCCCCCAGCCGATCAGTTCGCGGGCGATCAAAAGCGTCTGCGGAAAATAGCTGCGCACCTGTTCGTGGTCGTGCAATACGGCCACGACCGTGCGGCCCTCGCCATGCCAGCGCAGCACGATGTCGATCAGGTCCTGCGTCGTGCGGCTGTCGATGGCGGTGAAGGGTTCGTCGAGGATGATGACGGCGGCGTTCTGCAAGAGAAGCCTTGCAAACAGTGTGCGCTGGAACTGCCCGGACGAAAGCGAGCCGATCGGCCGCGTCTCGAACCCTTCGAGCCCGACAGCCACAAGCGCTTCGGACGCCTTCTCCCGCTCGGCCAGGCCAATGCCGCCGAATGCGCCGGCCCGCTTCCATGCGCCGGTCACCACCGTATCGATGACGGAGACGGGGAAGCGCCGGTTGATATCCGCGGCCTGGGGCAGATAGCCGTAATTGCGGCTCGGCACCGCCCGGCGAATGGTTCCTTCTGCAGGCTTCAACTCGCCCATGATGGTGCGCAGCAGGGTCGATTTGCCGGCCCCGTTTGGCCCGGCAATGGCCGTCAGGCTGCCGCGCGCGAGCGCGCCGGACACGTGATGCACGGCCGGGTGCCTGTTATAGGTCACGGTCAGGTTGTCGAGGGCAATCGCAGGCGTGCTCATGACAGGGAAATCGCCCATGCAATGGCAAGCCAAAGTCCAACCATCGCCAGCACTGCGAGCCCGACACGAAACAGTGCCGAATGCTGTAGAAGACTGGTGCGCGCCGTGGAGGCGCGTGAGGGCGTGACTGGCGAATGCATTCTCAAGTCCTGAACGTTATATTATTACGTGTTATGGTATAACGGATCGGACGTAAAGAGGGCAAATCCCAAGATGGAGAAAAGTTAACGTTCAGCCGAGCGTCGCAAGCCGCACCGCGATGGCGCCCATGGTCATGCCGATGCAGGCATCAAGGATGCGCCACGCCGAAGGCGTTGCCATCAGGGGGGCCGCCAGCCGCGCGCCGTAACCGAGCGCGAAGAAGAAGACGACCGACGCGGTCGCGGCGCCCGCCCCGAATATCCACTGATTGGGCGCAAACCGCGTCGAGATCGAGCCGACAAAGACGACGGTATCGAGATAGCAATGCGGATTGGCCCAGGTGAAGGTGAGGCAGGTCAGGACCGCGGTCTTGAGCGGTACAGGAGGCGCCTCGGCGGGGTTGAGGCCGCTTGTCACATGAAAGGCCGACCACAGGCTTTTGAGCCCGTAAAGCGCGACAAAGGCCGCCCCGCCATAGCGCATCACCGGCTCCAGCCAGGGTAGAGCCTGCATGGCCACGCCGAAGCCCGCCACGCCTGCGGAAATCAGCAAGGTATCGGAGACGGCGCAGATCGTGGAAAGCACGAGGACATGCTCGCGTCGCAGGCCCTGCCGCAGCAGAAACGCATTCTGCGCGCCGATGGCGACGATGAGCCCGAGACTGGTGGCAAAACCGGTGGCGAAGATGGAAAACATGAAAAGCCCGCGTGATGAGGCTTGCCTTCTGGCCTGTTCCCGCGCTTCAGTAAAACTAACTTTTCTAAATCTGGATTAGGAAAACTGAAGATGCTCGATTACGCCGCTCTGGCTGCGCTTGCCGCCGTCGTCCGCGAGGGAAGCTTCGAGCGGGCAGCGCTGGCGCTCCACGTCACGCCGTCGGCCGTCTCGCAGCGTATCAAGGCGCTGGAGGAGAAGGTGGGTGCGGTTCTCGTCCGTCGCGGCCAGCCGGCGGAACCGACGCCGCAGGGCAGGGCGCTCTGCCGTCATTTCGATGCCGTCTCGGCGCTGGAAGGCGAGCTTGCCGCCGACCTGCCGGGCCTCAGCCCCGAAGGCGAGGGCAGGGCGACGATCCCGGTGGCGGTCAATGCAGACAGTCTCGATAGCTGGTTCCTGACGGCGGTCGCGGATTTCTCGCAAAAGACCGGGCACCTGGTAGAGATCAAGGTCGACGATCAGGATCACACTGCCGAATGGCTCCGCCGCGGCGAGGTTCTGGCCGCCGTGACGTCGCAGGAAAAGCCGGTGCAGGGGTGCCGCGTCAAGCCGCTGGGAAGCCTGACCTATAGAGCCAATGCCAGCCCGGACTTCATGGCGCAACACTTTGCCGATGGCGTCACGCCGGAGACCCTGGCGCTCGCCCCGTCGCTCGCCTTCAACCGCAAGGACCGCCTGCAAAGCCAGTGGATGCAACGACATTTCGGTGCGGAGCTGACGCCGCCGCTCAACTGGGTGCCGTCCCCGCAAGGCTTCGTCATCGCCTGCCGCCTCGGGTTGGGTTGGGGCTGCAATCCGGACATGCTGGTGGCGGAGGCCATGGCGAATGGGCGGCTGGTCGAGCTGGTCCCCGGAGCCATCCTCGACATTCCGCTATTCTGGCAGGTCAGCCGCTTGCAATCCGGCCTGCTGACGGCTTTGGGGGAGGCAGTGGCAAGGGCAGCCGAAGGGCGTTGAGACGCTGAATGTTGACGAAGTAATGCATTTGCATTACCTTCTTGCCAAAGGAGCCCCCCCCCATGGTCAGCCGTGCAACCATCGAGATCGACGCAACGATTACTGAACGAGGGCAAACAACAGTGCCTGCCGCAATCCGCAAGATGTTGGGTGTTCGCAAGGGGGCTATCGTCTTCAAGGGGTTGGCCGACGGCACCGTCGTCATTGAACCTAAGCATGAGACTGGCGAGACGGACCCGGTGCTCGATGGGTTCCTGGCCTTTTTGGCACAGGACATTCCGAAAAATGCGGCCATCAAACCCTTGAACGCCGACCTCATCAAGGAGATCAATGCGCTCACCGAGGGCGTGGAAGTCGATCTGGACGAGCCGCTTCCCGATGAGTGATCTGAAGATCAACGGCTGGTCCATTTATCTTCATCCGCTTTTCGTCGACGCTCTGCAAAAGATGATGGACGATGTTCGCAAAGCCCGCGATGCAGATCCTGAAAACTATCGTCAGAAGCGGGCCGCCAAGCTGCTTGCCGCCACCCGCAAGATGGCCTTCGAAGAAATCCCCGCCAATCCTTCAGACGCAAAATTCCGTCAGGGATCGACACTGGGCGATGCTTACAAACACTGGTTTCGCGGCAAATATGTCCAGCAATACCGCCTCTTCTTCCGCTATCACGAAGAGCGAAAGGTCATCGTGCTGGCTTGGGTGAATGACGAGAAGACAAAGCGAGCCTATGGCCGCAAAACGGATGCTTATGCGGTTTTTGCGAGGATGCTGAAAAACGGCAACCCTCCCGACGATTGGGCGGCGCTCCTGGCGGAAGCCAAGGCCGAAACTCGCGCCGATCTCAAGGAACTGGACGTCTGAAGCGACTTCCCGGTTCTGCGGGTTATCCTGCTCCACTTGCAGACGAATATATTTCCCCAAACGCCCATCCCCTTCAGCTTTTGGTAACCAAAATCGGTAACCCTAACCTGGAGTTAAGCGCATCTGTTTGGATGCGTCGTGAAGTGTTCCGAGTAAGCGTAACCAAGAGTATCCGATGTCAGCAGTTCTTTCGCTTGGCGAGGTTTCCGGCCGTCCGGAAAGTCGCAACTGGCTCAACACGATCATCAAGGGCGACTGCGTTGCCGCCCTCGAGGCGCTTCCGGACAAGTCCGTCGACGTCATCTTCGCCGACCCGCCGTATAATCTCCAGCTTGGCGGCGAATTGACCCGGCCGGATCAGTCCAAGGTCGATGCCTGCGACGATCACTGGGACCAGTTCGCCTCCTTCGAGGTCTATGACGCCTTCACGCGGGCCTGGTTGCTCGCCTGCCGCCGCGTCCTGAAGCCGAATGGAACGATCTGGGTCATCGGATCCTATCATAACATTTTCCGCGTCGGCACGATCATGCAGGATTTGAACTTCTGGATCTTGAACGACATCGTCTGGCGCAAGACGAACCCCATGCCCAATTTCAAGGGCCGCCGGTTCCAGAACGCGCATGAGACCATGATCTGGGCCTCGCGCGATGCCAATGCCAAGGCCTATACGTTCAATTACGAGGCGATGAAGGCGGCCAATGAGGATGTGCAGATGCGCTCCGACTGGCTGTTCCCGATCTGCAATGGTGCCGAGCGCCTGAAGAACGGCGACGGCGACAAGGTTCATCCGACCCAGAAGCCGGAAGCGCTGCTGGCCCGTGTGCTCATGTCGTCCACCAAGCCCGGCGATGTCGTACTCGATCCCTTCTTCGGCACGGGCACGACCGGCGCCGTCGCCAAGCGCCTCGGCCGCAACTTCGTCGGCATCGAGCGCGAGCAGGACTATATCGACGCGGCCTCTGCCCGGATCGCGGCCGTTGAACCGCTGGGTGCAACGGAGCTGACCGTCATGACCGGCAAGAAGGCCGAGCCGCGCGTCGCCTTCGTGTCGCTGATCGAATCCGGCCTCATGAAACCCGGCACGATCCTCTCCGACGCCAAGCGCCGTGTGAGCGCCATCGTGCGCGCCGACGGCACACTGGTTTCGGGCGCTGAAGCAGGTTCCATTCACAAGGTGGGTGCACGCGTGCAGGGCTTGGACGCCTGCAACGGCTGGACCTACTGGCATTTCGACGATGGGCAGTCCCTGAAACCCATCGATGTATTGCGTTCTCTCATCAGGGAAGACATGGCCAAGGCGGGGTAACCCCTGACACCGCCTTTGCCAGCAGACGGCCGACGATGCTGGAACCTCCAGTCCGCATCGCCGGACTATTCGCCCGGAGCCCGAAAAGGCTTCGGGCGTTGTCTTTTGTGCGGCTGAACCCGCCCAGCCTGACGCAAGACCTTGCGCCTATCCTGACCTGAAAATGGAAAGAGAGGTGCCCGGCTTTGGCGTCCGAAATCTACCAGCAGGCGCTTGCCGCATTCCAGTCGGGCAATCTCGCCCTGGCGCTCGCCGCCTGCGAGAGCGTTCTGTCGCTTGACCGTAGCGATGTTGATATTCTTCTCCTCGCCGCAACCATCCTCGAGCAGGCGGGAGAAAGACGAAAGGCGGCGGGGCTCTATGCCGAGGCCGCGGGCTTTGCGACCGATCGCCGCAAGGACATTGCCTTCCGCGCCGCCAGCCTGTTCGAAGGCCTGGGCGAGCGGCCTCTGGCATTCCGGGTTCTGGCCGAACTCGAACCCCACATGCCCGACGATGCCGATCTTTTGCAGAGCCTGTGCGGGCTTGCGCGTGAAATGGGCGACTATGCGCTGGCCCGCGCCGCCGCGCTGAAGCTCGCTCCCGTGGCAGCCGATTTCGATGCGGCGCTGTCCGCCGGCATGATCCTCAACGGGCTTGGTCTTTTTGAAGAGGCCGCTCCGGTCCTCGCGCTGGCGCATGCCGAACGGCCGGGCGACCGGCTGGCGCTGTCGGAATATTTCTGGGCCGCCGCCAATGTCTGCGATCTTGAAACCTCGGCTGCCCTGCAGACGGTGCTGGAAACGGCCTATGCGAAAGAGGGCGATGCTCCCGATATCCGCGAGAACGCCTTCCGCGCGCTGATGTGGACGGGCGACGAGGCCTTGCTGGCGCGTTATGCGCGGCGCAGTGCCGACGTGCTTCTGCCGCCCGTGGCGCCCGGCATCGGCTTCGA
Source organism: Rhizobium sp. C1 (assembly GCF_021026335.1). Classification (GTDB taxonomy): domain Bacteria; phylum Pseudomonadota; class Alphaproteobacteria; order Rhizobiales; family Rhizobiaceae; genus Ensifer_A. Next base: position 65,408 of record NZ_JAJNCY010000009.1, on the reverse strand, counting down.
CACGAATGTCGAGGGCAAGGAGCCGGACATCATTCGCGTTGGCTATCTCTCCTGCGACTTCTACGATCACGCCACCATGTCGCTTCTGGCCGGGGTGCTCGAGGCGCACGACCGCGACCGTTTCGAAATCTTCGCCGTCTGCCACACCCCGGAGGCACGACGCGATGACGCCATGCATGACCGCATGCTCGACACGGTGGATTACTACGTCGATATCCTCGCCAAGTCGGACGCCGAAGCCGTCGAGATGATCCGCAGCTTCGGAATTGATGTCCTGGTCGATCTCAAGGGCTTCACCCAGGGGTCGCGCCTCGGCATCTTCTGCCGCCGCGCCGCGCCCATCCAGATCACCTGGCTCGGCTATCCGGGCTCGGTGACCGGGGCGGGCATCCAGTTCGCCATCACCGATCATATCGTGACTCCGGACGGTAGCATTCCCTACTATCAGGAAAAGCTGCTGCGCCTGCCGGGATCCTATCAGTGCAATGATGGTTCGCGCGAACGGGTGAGCCGGACCGGCAGCCGCGCCGATCACGGCCTGCCGCCGGATGCCTTCGTCTTCGCCTCGTTCAACCATGCCGCCAAGATCCGCCTGCCGGTCTTCGAAAGCTGGATGCGCATCCTGTCGGCGGTCGAGGGTTCCGTGCTCTGGCTCTATCCGATGAGTGCGCTCGCGCAGGCCAACCTGCGCACTGTCGCCGAAGCGCGCGGCATCGCGCCCGAGCGGTTGATTTTCGCCGAGCTTGCGCCGATGGCCGATCACCTGCGGCGTTTGCCTCAGGCCGATCTCGCGCTCGACACAGGCCCCTGCAACGGCCACACGACCACCTCAGACGCGCTCTGGGCCGGTGTCCCGGTTCTGAGCTTCAAGGGAACAAGCTTTGCCGGCCGCGTCTCGGAAAGCCTTCTGAATGCGGTGGGCCTGCGGGAACTGGTGGCGGACGATCTCGCTGGTTTTGAAGAAATGGCAATCGGCCTTGCCGGCAATCCGGCGCGGCTCGCCGAATTGCGCGAGCGGCTGATCGCTGCCCGCGACGAGGCGCCGCTCTTCGATACGGAAGAGCTGACGCGGCAGGTGGAAGCGCTCTATCAGAGCGTGGTTACCGCCTCGCGGCTGGGCGAGTGAGTGGTTCTTTGTCCCGATCTCCTCCCTTGAGGTGGAGACGTCAGCAAAGCTGACCGAAGGGATGACCCCGCAGGCCGCTGTCGAAATCCTTCCCGCTTGGTAGGGGGTGGGGAGGGGGCTTGTTATCCGCCCGCTTCGTGTTTGCGGTAAAGCCCCTTCTGGCTGCCGCCATCTCCCCCACATGTGGGGGAGATGAATGGAGCCGTAACCCTTAAAGCCGTTCCAGCATCGCCTTGGCTGACGAAACCGTCGCCTGGCCGGGGTTTTCCTCCACCTCGACGAATTTCACCACACCGTTTTCCACCAGCATGGAAAAACGCGTGGAGCGGACGCCGAGACCGCCGGCGCTGAGATCCTTGTCGAGGCCGGTGGCCTTGGCGAAGGAGGCATCCCAGTCGGCGAGGAAGCGGATCTTGCCTTCAGCCCCAGTGGCCTTGGCCCAGGCATTCATCACATGATGATCGTTGACGGAGATGACGGCGATATCGTCAACGCCCTTGGCGAGAAGCGCATCGCGGTTTTCGAGATAGCCGGGCAGGTGGTTCAGCGAGCAGGTGGGCGTGAAGGCGCCGGGTACGCCGAAGATCACGACGCGCTTGCCATCGAAGAATTCCTTCGAGGACATCTTGGCAGGTCCGTCGGGCGTCCGCTCCATCAGGGTGACGTCGGGGATCTGGCTGCCGGGTTCGATGGTCATTTGGTCTCTCCTTCAGGGGGTTGAGGTCGGGGCGGATCAAAGCGGATCGGCCGGCCGATTTCAATCTCTGGAGAGTCAAAAAGATTGTGATCCTGTCGGAGTGCGAAGAGCGCCCGCGCCGCCCGCATCCAGTCCCGCGCTGCCGTGTCCGTGTTCTTGAGATTGCGCCGATAGCGGCTGTTGGCGGAAGCGACCAATGCCTTTAGTGGGCGATCACGGTAGTTTCCATCGCCCGGCCAGCGGCAAGAACCAGCACGTCGAGCGGCTTGTTGCTCAGGGCGTCGCCCTGACCGTTCAGAGGCGTCGCCTCCGCTGTCAGCCCGTTGTTGTCGGTCGCGGTCAGCTTGGGCCTCGAAAGGGGTTGCCCGTCCGGGCCGATGAGAATGACGCTTGCCGCGGATGCGTCTGCGCCTGCGGGCAGGCGCACCGTCACGGCAACGCCCGCGCCGTCCGCCGTTCTGCGCGCGTCTTCAACGGCAAAGTCCGCGCTTGGCGCCTCCGGCAGCATTGCATTCGCCGCATTCACCAGGGAAAGTTCCGTCGGCCTTGTCCTGTCGTCCGGCGAGACGTGAACCGACACTTCCGCCTGGAAAGGGATGCAGATATCGGCACAAAGCCCAATGAAGATCGAGGCGTCGATGCTCGAAGGTGCACCCGGTTTGTCCTGCTTGAAGGTGACCGGCAGCATCACGCGGGAGTCATAGCCGAAGTCGCGCAGCTTTCCGTCATCGAAGATCCGCGGCGCTGGAAAATCAAGCCGTTCCAGCCGGGCATTGCCGCCATCCTTCAGCGTGACCTGCGGCGGGATGCCGCCGCTGCCGGGGACTTTCCAATAGGTATGCCAGCCGTCTTCCGGGGCGATTTCGATGAAACCGCGAATGGTGCCCCCGGGATCCGGGGGCAGGGCCACCAGCCGCAGCTTGCCGCCCTTCGTGCCGATCCAGTCGGAGCTGGCTGCCCATGCCGACGGGCTCTGCGCGGCCAGCAGAAGCGCGAACAGGGCGAGGGCGGGAATGAATCTGTTTGTGAGGCGCATGAATCTCTTTCGCATGAAAAACCGATAAGTCTTTGGCATTGCTCGCGCCAGAGACAATGTGCGCGGGCGCTTCAAATTCTCTTGATCGGATCCCGCCTGTGCATGGCGAAAATTATCAAGTTTCGCTCTTTTCATTTTCGACCGAGTTGCTACGCTAGCCCCATGATGAACTTGTTGGGAATGGGAAGCAGAAAGGACAAAGGGTTCCTTGACGGTCAATTCCTGATCGCCATGCCCTCCATGCTTGACCCCAATTTTGTCCGCACGGTGGTCTATGTCTGCGCGCATTCCGAAGATGGCGCGATGGGCTTCGTCATAAACCGGCCGCAGGACGTATCCTTCTCCGATATTCTCCTGCATCTGAAGATAGCCACCGACGACTCCGTCGATCGCCTGCCGCTTGCCGTGTCGAAATTCCCCGTCCTGTCCGGTGGTCCGGTCGATAACGGACGCGGCTTTGTCCTCCATTCGGAGGACTATCATTGCAATTCTTCGATCCCGATCAGCGAGGAGCTCTGCCTCAGCACGACGCAGGATGTCGTGCGGGCGATCTCCGCCGGCCGCGGTCCGAGCCGGGCGACCATGCTCCTGGGCTACGCCGGCTGGGGCGCCGGTCAGATCGAAAACGAGATTGCCCAGAATGCCTGGCTGACATGCCCGGCCAGCGAATCCATGATTTTCGACTGGGATCTCGACACGAAATACGAGCGCGCCATGGCGCTCCTCGGCATCTCGCCGTCGCGCCTGTCGAGCCAGATGGGTCACGCCTGAGCCGACCACGGGAGAGCACTCGATGGCTGTCAGACGCATCGTGCCGAATATCGGCAGTGTCGATTTGGATGCGGCGAGATCCTTCTACATCGAAATCCTTGGTCTCGATCTCGTCATGGATCACGGTTGGATTGCCACATTCGCCGCACCCACGGCAATGGCCGTCCCGCAACTCAGTGTCGCCAGCGAAGGCGGCTCGGGTACCCCGGTTCCGCATATCTCGATCGAAGTCGATGATCTGGAGGCGGTGCTTGCGCGCATTGCCGCCGCAGGCCTGCCGATCGAATATGGGCCGACCATCGAACCCTGGGGCGTACGCCGGTTCTACATCCGCGACCCGGCCGGTACGCTCCTCAACGTGCTTCAGCATATCTGAAGCATCAGCGCTTGTTGGTCCCCACCAGCGGGAAGCGTTCGCGCAGCAGGCGCTGTGCCATGTCTGCGGTGATCGGCGGGCCGAAGAGGTAGCTCTGGCCGTAGCTGCAGCCGAGTTCGCTCAGTTTGGCCGCCAGCTCGTCCGTATCGACGCCCTCGGCGACGGTTTCCATGTCGAGCTTGTTGATCATGTTGAGCAGCGAGACGAGGACCGTGCGTCCCGTCGGCGTGTTGTTCGTCACCAGCGAACGGTCGATCTTGACCGTGTCGAAGGGCAGTTTGGTCAGATAGCCGACGCCCGCATAGCCGGTGCCAAAATCATCCAGCGCCAGCGTAAAGCCCATGCTCTTCAGCCGGTTCAGGATCATCCGCGACTGTTCCGGATTTTCCATCAGTACGCTTTCGGTCAGTTCCAGCTTCACCTGGTTCGGCTGGCAGCGGTTTTTGGCGACGACTGAGCGGAAGTCGTCGCAGATGCCGCTGTTGATGAGCTGCGCGCTCGACATGTTGACCGAGATGAAGATCGGCAGATCGCCGCCCAGTTGCTGCCACAGACTGAAATCGGCGACCGCGCGCTCCAGCGCGAAAAGGCCGACCTGATGGATGAGCCCGCAATTTTCGGCGACCGGAATGAATTCATTGGGCGAGACATCGCCGCGGCGCGGATGCTCCCAGCGCATCAGCGCCTCGAAACCGGCAATTCGGCGCGTCGCGAGCTCGACGATCGGCTGATAGACCATCGTCAGTTCCTTGCGCTCCAGCGCCCGTCGAAGGTCGTTTTCCAGCTCCAACGCATCGCTGCCGGCGGTGCGGAAGGCGGGACGGAACGGCTCCACGCGATTGCCGCCCTCGCGCTTGGCACGGAGCATCGCAAGCTCGGCGTCGGACAGCAGCCCGGCCCCGTCCTGCGACTGGTCGAGCCAGGAGGCAAGACCGATCGAAGCGGACAGCACGATTTCCTGATTGGCGAAATCGATGGGTGTCGAAATGCTGCGCAGGAGGGCGTCGGCGAAATCGGCAATTTTCTGCGTTTCCGTTTCCGAGACCAGCATGATGCCGAAACGGTCGCCGGAAATGCGCGACAGCGTGTCCTGTGGCTTGAGCAGACGCCGCAGACGGCGCGTCAGCACGATCAGGATATTGTCTCCGGCGGCGATCCCGAGCCGGTCGTTGACCAGCTTGAAGCCGTCGATGCCGATCGAAAGAACGGTCGGCTGGATCGGGCTCTGGTCGCTGGCAATCGACAGGAGCGACTGGATGCGGTCGACGAAGAGCTGGCGGTTCGGCAGGCCGGTCAGATTGTCCATCAGCGGATCGCGCAGCAGCCGCTCGATCGAATTGCGCTCTTCCGTCACGTCGATCAGGGTGCCCACGCAGCGAATGACCTCGCCGGTCGAACCGACGACGGGCCGCGCCTTGACGGCCAGCCAGTGGTAATGGCCATCCTGCGCACGGACGCGGAATTCGTGGTTCAGCTTGCCGCGGCGATGTTCGAGCAGCACGTCCATCGTGGCGCGGAACCGGTCGCGGTCGTCGGGGTGCAGGCTGGGCAGCCAGTTGCGCACCGGCCCATGCAGCGCACCGGGCTGCAGCCCCAGATGCAGCGAAATGTCGGGAATGGTGACGATGCGGTCGCGCGCCACGTCCCAGTCCCAGATGATGTCGCCGGACCCGGTCAGCGCCAGCGATTGCCGTTCCAGATCGGAGAAGAGCCCGTTCTGGAAACTGCCGCCGGCAAAGGCATGCTGCATGACCGTAAAGCCGATCATGAGAACGATGAGCACGAGGCCGCCGCCCAGCGCGGGCTGCACGATGTCATTGTCGAGCCGCCCCGTCACCGTCATCCAGGCGACCACGAGCCAGGCGATCAGCAGCGCCCAGGAAGGCACCAGAAGGATGGCGCGGTCATAGCGCTTGAGGCCGAGGAAGAGGATGAGGAAAACACCGGCCGCCGCCGTCAGTGCGAAGGAAATCCGCGCCACGCCCGCCGCAATGGCCGGATCATAGACCGCCACGCCGGCGAGCAGGCCAAGACCGCCGATCCATGCCAGCGTCGCATAGACGAGGTTCGTGTGCCATCGGTTGAGATTGAGATAGGAGAACAGGAAGAGGACAAGGCTTGCCGCCATGCCCACTTCGGTCGCCGCTCGCCATATTCGCTGATCGCCGGAGGAGAGGCTGACGAGCTTTTCCAGAAAACCGAAATCGACGCAGATATAGCCGAGCACCGCCCAGGCCAGCGCCGCCGCTGCCGGCAGCATGGCCGTGCCCTTGACGACGAAAAGAATGGTCAGGATCAGCGCCAGCAGGCCGGCAATGCCGAGCACGATGCCACGATAGAGCGTAAACGCGTTGACCGTATCCTTGTAGGCGTCCGGCTCCCACAGATAGAGCTGCGGCAGGTCGGGTGTCGCGAGTTCCGCCACGAAGGTGACGACTGCGCCGGGGTTCAGCGTGATCGAGAACACGTCCGCTTCCGAGCTCGGTTCCCGGTCGAGCGCAAAGCCTTCCGACGGCGTGATCGAGATGATGCGCTGCGAGCCGAGGTCGGGCCAGAACAGCCGCGAATTGACCAGACGGAAATGCGGCGCGACGATCACACGGTCGAGCTGCTGGTCGGAGACATTGGCGAGCGCAAAGACGGCCCAGTCGCCCTGATGCTTGTTGTCGGTCGACCGCACCTCGATGCGTCGCACGATGCCGTCGGCACCCGCGGCCGTCGAAACCTGAAAGACATTGCCCTGGTTGCGATAGATTTCGGTCGTCTTCGTCAGGTCGAGCGCGGTGTCCTCGCGCGAGATTTTCACCGGCTCTGCGGCAAAGGCCGGAGCCACGCTCTGTAGAACAAGAACCGAGAGAAGAAACGTCAGAAACAGGGCCTGGAGCGGCAGCTTACGCATGACTGTTCGCGCGATAGAGGCCGGAATCATCAATCAAGTCTTTTCCAATATCGTCGGTTGCCAGACGCGCCAGCAGCACATGGTCGCGCCACCGGCCGTCGATTTTCAAATAGTCGCGCAGCATGCCCTCGCGCCGGAAGCCGGAGCCTTCGAGCAGGCCGATGCTGCGATGGTTCTCCGGGATACAGGCTGCCTCGATGCGGTGCAACTGAAGCCGGTCGAAGATGTGGTGGACTGTCAGCTTCAATGCGGCTTTCATGTGGCCTTGGCCGGAAAAACGCTCGCCCATCCAGTATCCGATCATGCAGGATTGCGACGCGCCGCGACGAATGTTGCCGATCGTGATGCCGCCCATCAGCTCGTCGGTTTCGCCAAAAATGAAGAGCGTTATGGAGGTCCCGGCGGAATATTCCTGCTCGTAGCGATTGACGCGCGCGCGGAAGGAGCGCTCGGTCAGATCATCCGCACTCCAGGTCGGCTCCCAAGGCTGGAGGAAGCCGCGGCTTTCGCGCCTGAGCGCCCACCAGGCCTCAAAATCGGCATAACGGGGCATGCGCAGCAGGTGCTTGCCGTCGCTCAGCTTCACCACGCCGTTCTGGCGCGTGAGAAAACGGAACATGGACCCCTGCATCGGTGACTTCGGACCCCCATAGGATGTCTTTTTGCGCCCATGCCTGCGCCGGGCGGGGGCGCAAGTGCTTGCGGCTTTACGCCGACTTCTGTTTGACGACGGTATGCGAAAGCGTCGACGTGATATCCGACAGCGGTGCCAGCCGCTCAAGCGGCCCGATCGCCGAGAGCGTCGGTTTCGCGTCGAAGAAGAGCCGGCCGGAGAGGTCGGTCAGCCGTTCCGTCGTAATCCCCGAAAGCCGGTCCATCAGCTCCGTATTGGAGATCGGACGACCATAGAGCATCATCTGGCGGGCGATCTGTCCGGCGCGCGCAGCGGGGCTTTCCTGGCCCATCATCAGCTGCGCGCGGATCTGCGCCCGAGCCCGGTTGATTTCGTCCTCGCGGATATTCTCGGAGGCCTTGCGCAGCTCGCCAAGAATGACCGGCACCAGCTCGCTCATGTCTTCCGCACCCGTTGCGGCGTGAATGCCGAAAATTCCGGTATCGGAAAAGCCCCAGTGGAAGGCATAGACGGAATAGCACAGGCCGCGAATTTCCCGCACTTCCTGGAAAAGGCGGGACGACATGCCGCCGCCGAGAATGTTGGCAAGAACCTGCGAGGCGTAGAAATCACGCACATGATAGGCACGGCCTTCGAAGCCGAGCAGGATCTGCGCATCCATCAGGTCGCGCGTTTCGCGGAAATCACCGCCCGTATAACGCGCCGGCTCCATGACCGGCAGCAGCGTCGGCCGCTGCGGAATGGAGGCAAAGCGCTCTTCCGCCTGCTTGACGATCGCATCGTGGTCGACCGCGCCGGCGGCGACGACGAACATGCGATCGGTGGTGTAGTTGCGCGCCAGATAGGCGCGGATCTGGTCGGGCGTGAAGGATTTCACCGTTTCCGGCGTGCCGAGAATGGCGCGCCCGATCGTCTGGTCGCGGAAGGCGGTTTCGGCGAAGCGGTCGAAGACCACATCGTCCGGCGTATCGTTCGCCGCGCCGATTTCCTGCAGGATCACGTTCTTCTCGCGCTCCAGCTCTTCCTCGTCGAAGGAGGATTCGGTCAGGATGTCGGCGAGAATGTCGAGCGCCAGCGCCGTGTCGTCGCGCAGCACGCGGGCGTAATAGGATGTCGTCTCGGTCGAGGTCGCGGCGTTGACTTCGCCGCCGACATTCTCGATCTCCTCGGCGATCTGGCGGGCGGTGCGCCGTGCCGTGCCCTTGAAAGCCATGTGTTCGAGGAGATGGGCGATGCCGTGTTCATCCGCCAATTCGTTGCGGGAGCCGGACTTCACCCAGACGCCGAGCGCCACGCTTTCCAGATGCGGCATGTTTTCTGTCACGACCGTCAGACCCGACGGAAGCTTGGTGCACTCAACTTTCATCAACACACTTTCCGGCGCTCAGTTTCCGGCAATCCGGGCTTTTCCATCGATATAGGCCTCGACGGCGTCAAGCTCGGCCTGCAGAACGTCGAAGCGCTCCTCCCTGTCCATCAAACCAGCAAGCCACGACGGAAGCGCCGGGTCAATACCGCTGGCCTTTTTCACTGCTGCCGGGAACTTGGCCGGGTGGGCGGTGGACAGGATAATCATCGGCGCATCCACCTTTAGATTGCGCTTTGCCGCGTGAATTGCAACAGCCGTGTGTGGATCGGCCAGATAGCCGGTTTCGGCCAGAACCGTCTTGATCGTCTTCTTGACCTCGGCTTCGGAAGCGCGCGTGGCTTTGAAGGTCTTGCGGATCGCCTTCAGCGTCTTTTCCTCGATCTCGAATGCGCCCGATTGCTTGAGCCCCCCCATATAGCGCACGACTTCTTCCGCATTGCGGTCGGAGGCTTCGTAGAGCAGCCGTTCGAAATTCGACGAAATCTGGATGTCCATCGAGGGCGACATGGTCGCCTTCACGTCGCGCATCTCGTAACGGCCGGTCTTCAGCGTGCGGGCGAGAATGTCGTTCTCGTTCGTGCCGATGACGAGCTTGTCAACCGGAAGTCCCATCTGCTTGGCGACGTAGCCGGCGAAGATATCGCCGAAATTGCCGGTCGGCACGGTGAAGGACACCTTGCGGTCAGGGCTGCCGACAGCAAGTGCTGCGGTGAAGTAATAGACCACCTGCGCCATGATGCGCGCCCAGTTGATCGAGTTCACGCCGGAAAGCTGGACTTTGTCGCGGAACTTCACGTCGCCGAACATCGCCTTCACGAGGTTCTGGCAATCGTCGAAATTGCCCTTCACCGCAACCGGGTAGGCGTTGGCGGCATTGGCCGTCGTCATCTGGCGCTGCTGCACCGGCGAGACCTTGCCCTTGGGGAAAAGCACAAATATGTCCGTGCGGTCGCGTCCGGCAAAGGCCTCGATGGCGGCCCCGCCCGTGTCGCCCGAGGTCGCGGCCACAATGGTAGCGTGCTGGCCGCGTTCGGCCAGCACATGGTCGAGCAGGCGGGCGAGCAACTGCATCGCCACATCCTTGAAAGCGAGCGTCGGGCCGTGGAACAGCTCCATGATGAAGACATTCGCGTCGCTCTGGACCAGCGGCGTGACGGCCGGATGGCGGAAGGTGGCATAGGCCTCGTCGATCATCCGGCGCAGGTCCGCCTGTTCGATCTCGCCGCCGACAAAGGGCGTCACGATGGCTTCAGCAACATCCTGATAGGATTTGCCGGCGAGCTTGCGGATCTCCTTTTTGGAGAAATGCGGCCATTCCTTGGGTACGTAAAGCCCGCCATCGGTGGCAAGTCCCGCCAGAAGCGCGTCCGAAAAGCCAAGAACGGGCGCATCGCCGCGCGTCGAGATATATTTCACTTCCCAAATCCTCATATGCAGGCGTCGTGGAGCGACGTCGGGTCGTCCCTCCAAATATCGACAGTTGCTATAGAGGCTTTCGCCGCGGTCTGGAAGCGGTTTGTCCTTGGTATTTCTTGCACAAATGCAGGGAGTGGGCGAGTTATAACCCTCAGAGCAGCTTCCATTTCGTGGATAGACGCGATAAATCAGACGGCAACGGCGAAAGCCGGAAAAGCGTGAGCTGGCATGCCGGCAGAGTTTCTTGAAGGTTTGACATGAAAGCGTTTGGTCTGGTTTCGAAGGGTTTGGTCGCCGCGTCGCTGGTTGCGATGCTGGCCTCTTGCAATACGACGGATACGAAGAATGCGCTTGGCCTCGGCGCCACGCAGACGGCAGCGGCTTCTCAGCCGGCGGTCGTTCAGGGCAACTGCCCGCGCATCGTGCTGCGCGACGGCACGGCCTATCATGATGTCTATGTCGGCGGCACCAAGGCCAAGCCGGACGGCAGCATGGATCAGGCCAAGCTGATGTATCAGGCCTCCATCGCCAATACGACGCGCCAGTGCCGCGTTTCCGGCGACCAGATGGTCATCACCGTGCAGGTCGCGGGCCGCATCGTCATCGGCCAGGCCGGGGCCAAGGGCACGGCAAAGCTGCCGATCCGTGTGGCCGTCACCGATGGCGACAAGGTTCTCTTCACGCAGCTCGTACCGTTTGAAACGCCGCTGCCCTCGGCCAACGATCCGGCGGGCCAGTTTCTCTTCACCAAGGAAAACGTGACCATCCCGGCCGGCGCCGACATGGCGACGATCTATGTCGGCTTCGACAACGGCTCGGATAAGGCCAGCACGAAGAAAAAGAAGAAGTAAGCTGCATCGGTACCCTTTCGAGGCCTGCGCGTTGCGCAGGCACCTCAGGGTGAGGCAGAACAGGTCTGCCCGCTTCGCTTGACCCTCATCCTGAGGTGCCGTCCGCAGGGCGGCCTCGAAGGATCAAGGCCCAGCCATCCTGTTCGTCTGGTCTCACGCCAGTTCGCGCCAGTCCGAAAGCGCTTCGATCGTCGCCGGCAGTTCGCTCATGCGGGCAATCACGGTTTCCGCCCCGGCCTCCGTGAGCTTGTCTGCATGCGACGGATAGGTGTGCGATGCGCCAGTAAAGCCGATGACGCGCATGCCGGCGGCCCGCGCCGCCGTAATGCCGTGAACCGAATCCTCCACCACGACCGTCTTGGCCGGGCTGACATTCATCTGGGCGGCCCCGTGCAGGAAGATGTCCGGCTTGGGCTTGACCCGATCCGCGCCCAGATCTTTTGCCGAATAGACATGTCCCTCGAAATAGGGCTTCAGCCCGACGCGTGTCAGCATCGCGTCCAGTCGCTGTGTGCTGGAATTCGAGCAGACACAGCGCGGCAGCGTGATCCGCGACAGCGCGAACTTCACACCCTCGATGATCTTCACCTCGTTGGCGAGCTTCTGGTCGAGCAGCTTCTCGGACTTGTCGAGCAGGGAGGCCGAAAGCGGAATGGAGGCTTCGGCCTCGACGGCGAGAAGAATGTTCTTCCACGTCATTCCCGCAAAGCGCTCGCCCATTTCCTCCACCGAGATCGGATAGCCGGCCTCGGTCAGCAGGCCGGATTCGACCCGCGCTGCAATGATCTCGGAATCGACGAGCACGCCGTCGCAATCGAAAATGATGAGGTCGAAGCCGTTCATGATGGTCCAGACATTCTCTTGGGGGTGTGAAGGCGCGCAATGCGGCATGCGCGCGCCGTTTAAACCAAAGCCGCTGTCAGGGCAATGGTGGGGACTTACGCCGCGATCCCGTATTCCGCGAGATCCTGCCGCAGCTTTTCCGGGCTCGTGAACAGGACCGCCTGCCAGCCGCAGGCCTGCGCGCCGGCGACATTGGCCGGGCTGTCGTCGATGAAGAGGCTTGCCGTCGGCTCGAGATCGAAGGCCTTCGCATGGGTCTCGTAGATCGCGGCATCCGGCTTGATGAGGCCGACGCGCGCCGAAACCGTCACGCCGCGCGGGGCATGCAGGAAGTCGTACATGGTTTGCGCCTGGGCAAACGTGTCGTCGCCAAAATTGGTCAGCATGGTCACGTCATGACCGTCGGCAATGAGCTTCCTCATGATCGCGACGCTGTCCTCGTAAGCATAGGGCACCATTTCGTGCCAATGCTTGCGGAAGGCGCGGATATGTTCCTCGCGCTCCGGATACTGCTCGATCAGCAGCGCTTCAGCTTCTGCCCAGGTGCGGCCGCGATCCTGTTCGATATTCCAGTCATGCGTGCAGACATTGTCGAAAAACCAGCGCCGCTCCGCCTCGTCGGGGATCAATCGGCTGAACGGGAGGTTCGGATCGTAATGGATCAGCACCTTGCCGATGTCGAAGACGATGTGGCGGATTTCCGGTTTCATGCAGAACCTTTCCTGGATTGGCGACGGGCGAGAGATGCCCGTTGTCAGAATGCGCCGGGGATAGCGGCTTCGATTGCTTTTTTCATGACAGTGGGCAGCGCCTCTCGATCAAGATTTTCGATTTTGCGCCAGAAGCCGTGATCGATGGTCCGGCCTTCGGTCTCTGCGACATGCACCGTAAGCCTGAGTTCGAAATGCGTGAAGACATGGGTGACGACGCCTGCCGGTTTCCACTCGGCCGGGAAGGGGGCGGCCGAAAGGTCTGTCGCCCCATCCTCGCGGGCCGTCCAGCGGCTGCCGGGCACCTCCGCCATGCCGCCGAGCAAACCTTCCGGCGGACGTGTCCGCAACAACACTTCACCCTTGCCATTGATCGCAACAAAAGCAGAGCCGACCCGAACCGGCCGGGCCTTCTTCGTCGCCTTCACCGGATAAAGCTCCGGCTCGCCTTCTTTGAGCGCCTGGCAATAATCCTTCAGCGGACAGAGCACACAGGCCGGCCGTTTCGGCGTGCAGATCGTGGCGCCGAGATCCATCATCGCCTGCGCGAAATCGCCGGGCCTGTCGATCGGCGTCAACTCGATCACGCGCGCCTTCATTAGCGGCTTCGAGCCGGGCAGGGGCTCGCCGATCGTAAAGAGCCGCGAAATCACCCGCTCGACATTGCCGTCCATCACCGCCGCCGGCCGGTCGAAGGCAATGGCCGCGATGGCGGCCGACGTATAGTCGCCAATGCCGGGCAGCAGGCGCAGGCCCTCGACCGTATCGGGAAAGACGCCGCCATGATCCTTGGCGACAGCCTCGGCGCATTTCTTCAGGTTGCGCGCCCGGGCATAATAGCCAAGCCCCGCCCAGGCCTTCATCACGTCTTCGGTGGGGGCTGCCGCAAGGTCCATGACGGTCGGCCAGAGCGTCGTGAACTTCTCGAAATAGGCCTTCACCGCCTGCACGGTCGTCTGCTGCAGCATGACCTCCGAAAGCCAGATGCGATAGGGATCGGGCTTGATGCCCTTGCGGGCCGCAGATGGGCTCACCCGCCATGGCAGTTCGCGATGATGCCGGTCATACCAGGCCACCAGCACATCACTTAAGTCTTTCTGCAAAGCCCGACGCTCCGTCCTGTCTGCCGCCGGCTGGCCGGCGTTAAGCGCGCCGCTTGAGCGGAAACGCCTATCTTTTTGTTTTCACACAATTCCAAAAGCGAATCCGCTTCGCACTCTCGGCCGAATTGCGCTATATGTGCCGACGCGCTTCGAAAGGTTCAAGCAGAACCGGCGCCAGGGGCCGAGAAACATGGTGGAAAGACGACGGGGCGCGCAGCAGATCGCCGATGTGGCCAATGGCCTCATCGACCCTGTCCTTGCGCGCCGTGCCGGCATCAATACCGCGCTTCTGGGTTCGTGGCCGGAGATCGCGGGACCCCAGTTTGCCGATTGCACACGGCCCGAAAAGATCGCCTGGCCGCGCCGCGACGAAGCCGGAGACGGCCGTCCGCAGCCGGGTGTGCTGACGGTGGCCTGCGAAGGCTCGCGCGCGCTCTTCCTCACCCACGCGCAGGGCGAACTGATTTCCCGCATCAATTCCTTTTTCGGCTTCGCCGCCATCCGGCAGTTGCGCATCGTGCAGAAGCCGGTCGCGCCTCAGCCGAAGAGCAGGCCGCTGCGCCCGCTCGACGCCATCGCCGCTTCGAAACTGGATGACATGGTGGACGGCATGGAGGACGGGCGGCTGAAGGAGGCGATCATGCGGCTTGGCCGCGGTGTGCTTTCCAGCCGCAAACGACCGCAACGGTGACGCCGGTTTTCCGTCCGGAAATGCGTCAGCGAAAAAGCATTTCCAGGAAAAGTGGCCACCGGTTTTCCGTCCGGAAATGCGTGAGTTAAAAAGTAAGGGTGCTTGACCTTTCGGGCCGACGACATACCTAAGCGGCTCTGACCGATGGAGTCCCCGCATGACAACCTCCCCTTATGACACCCTCTTTCGTCCCTTCCGCCTTGGCCCGCTGGAGCTGAAGAACCGTATCGTCATGGCCCCCATGACCCGCACTTTCGCGCCCGATGGCGTCCCGGGCCGCCACAATGCCGACTATTATGCCAAGCGCGCTGCCGGCAATGTCGGTCTCATTCTGTCGGAGGGCACGGTCATTGAGCGGCCCGTGTCGCGCAATCATCCCGACATTCCGTCCTTCTTCGGTGAGGAAGCGCTTGCCGGCTGGAAACTGGTGATTGATGCCGTCCACGCCGCCGGTGGCCGCATGGGGCCGCAGATCTGGCACACCGGTTCGACAATCGGCAAGCCTGACTGGGATCCAGGCCACCCGGTCGAAAGCCCCTCCGGCCTTGTCGCCCCCGGCAAGCCGCGCGGCAAGGCGATGAGCGAGGAGGACATTGCCGACGCCGTGGCCGCCTTTGCGCGCGCCGCCGCTGACGCCAAGCGCCTGGGTTTCGACATGGTGGAGCTCCACGGCGCCCACGGATATCTCATCGACCAGTTCTTCTGGGCCGGCACCAATGAGCGCACGGACCGCTACGGCGGTGCGACGCTCAAGGAGCGCTCCCGTTTTGCGGCGGAAGTGGTCGCAGCCGTGCGCGCTGCCGTAGGTCCCGATCTTCCCGTCAGCCTGCGCGTCAGCCAGTGGAAGCAGCAGGACTATGCCGTGCGTCTCGCCGAAACGCCGGACGCCATGGCCGAGTGGCTGGTGCCGCTGGTCGAGGCGGGTGCGAACCTCCTGCATTGCTCGCAGCGCCGCTTCTGGGAACCGGAATTCCCCGAAATCGATGGCGAAAACGGCTTGAACTTTGCCGGCTGGGCAAAGAAGCTCACCGGTGCGGCCACGATCAGCGTCGGCTCGGTCAGCCTCTCGAATGACTTCTTCAATGCCTTTGCCGGCCGCAACGCCGCATCCACCGGTCTGGAACAGCTGACCGAGCGGATGGAGCGCGACGAGTTCGACCTCATCGCCGTTGGCCGCGCGTTGATCAGCGATCCGAACTGGGTGGAAAAGGTCCGCGCTGGCGCGACTGGCGACCTGACCGGCTTCGAGCCCTCGGCGCTGTCGGAACTGGTTTGATAGAGACAGACAAAAGGGCAGGTGGAGGCGCTTTGGTCGTCCGCCTGTTCCAACCGCTCCGAAAGCGGCAATGGAATGTCTTCGATCCCGGTTTCAAGAAAATGTGATATTGGGGTGAAGAGAGACACAAAAGCCTGTTTTTTCAGGTTTTCCGGCCCTCAGGGCTGTTTCACCTGACTGCACTCGTATTCCTGTCTTAATTTTCATGATTTCTGCTTTGACTCATATCGTTTCATCGGCAAAAGGTGCTGAAAAGAGCGACTTGAAAGCGGGATTGCCTCGTTTTAGAGAAACAATGCTTCGAACAATTGGAAACTGACGATGAACAACATCACGCTGACCAAGCGGCATCTCCTCGGCGGGATTGCTCTTGCTTCTTCCGCCGCCCTTCTCGCCGCTTGCAACGGCAAGGACGAGAACAAGGAAAGCGCCGCCAAGGACGCAAAGCAGGGCATCGATAACACCAAGACGGCATCCACGACGCCTGACGCCAAGGTTCCGGCCGCCGATGGTACGGTGGACGTCGCCAAGCTCATGGCGCCGGGCCCGCTGCCGGAAATGTCCGAAGGCAAGGCCGATGCGCCGGTCACGATCGTCGAATACATGTCGATGACCTGCCCGCATTGCGCGCGTTTCCAGAAGGACACGTTCCCGGCGATCAAGACGAAGTATATCGACACCGGCAAGGTCCGTTACATCCTGCGCGAGTTCCCGCTCGACCCGGTCGCGGCGGCCGCCATCATGCTGGCACGCTGCGCGCCCCCGGAACAGTATTTCCCCTTCGTCGACGTGCTCTTCCAGCAGCAGATGAGCTGGGCGACGGCCGATGACAAGCGCGCCTCGCTGATGCAGATGTCCAAGCTCGCCGGTTTTACACAGGAGAGCTTCAACGCCTGCTTGACGAACCAGAAGCTTCTGGATGATGTGAACGCGGTTCGCGAGAGGGCAGCGAAGGAATTTGGCGTCAACGCAACGCCGACCTTCTTCGTCAACGGTGCGCGTTATGCAGGGGAAATGACGGTTGACCAGATGTCGGCCATCATCGACAGCAAGCTTTAAGCGCAGTCATTTTGGGAAACCGGGCCGCGGCGGTAGCCGCGCGCCCGGTTTTTCGTTGTTTGGGCATGCCCTTCTGACGGGCGAAAGACCCCCTCTGGCTGCCGCCATCTCCCCCACAAGGGGGGAGACGGATGGAGCCGCCAATGTCGCGTCCGCTGAAACGCTTGAGAGAGAACGCGGCAGGTGCTGCGCGTTCCTCTCCCTCCCCCTTGTGGGGAGGGTTGGGGAGGGGTCTTTTCCTGTGGGGTGCGCCCCATGAAATTCAACAAGCTCCGCCTCCTCGGCTTCAAGTCCTTCGTCGAACCCTCCGAATTCGTCATCGAAGCCGGCCTTACCGGCGTTGTCGGCCCCAATGGCTGCGGCAAGTCCAACCTTGTCGAGGCGCTCCGCTGGGTGATGGGGGAAAATTCCTACAAGAACATGCGCGCATCGGGCATGGACGACGTCATTTTCTCCGGCTCCGGCAACCGCCCGGCGCGCAACACGGCGGAAGTGGGTCTCTATCTCGACAATTCCGACCGCACCGCGCCGGCCGCCTTCAACGATGCCGACGAGATCCAGGTGACGCGCCGCATCGAGCGCGAGCAGGGTTCGGTCTACCGCATCAACGGCAAGGAAGCCCGCGCCAAGGATGTGCAGCTACTCTTCGCCGATGCCTCGACCGGCGCGCGCTCGCCTTCCATGGTCGGGCAGGGGCGCATCGGCGAACTCATTCAGGCCAAGCCCCAGGCGCGCCGGCAATTGCTGGAAGAGGCCGCCGGGATTTCCGGCCTGCATTCGCGCCGCCACGAGGCGGAACTTCGGCTGCGCGCCGCCGAAACCAATCTCGAACGCCTCGACGACGTGACGGCACAACTCGAAAGCCAGATCGACAGCCTGAAGCGCCAGGCCCGTCAGGCGACCCGCTTCAAGCAGCTCTCCGCCGATATCCGCGCCCGCGATGCCATGCTCTATCACATCCAGTGGACGGACGCGAAACACGCCGAGACGGAAGCGACCGCTGCGCTGAACGAGGTGACCTCCATCGTCGCCGAACGCGCGCAGGCGCAGGCCGAGATGGCGAAGAACCAAGCCGTCGCCGGGCTCCATCTGCCGGAATTGCGCGATGAAGAAGCCCGCGCCGCCGCTGCCCTGCAACGCCTGCAGATCGCCCGCACCCAGCTGGAGGAGGAAGCCTCCCGCATGGCCCGCCGCCGCGACGAGCTGGAGCGTCGTCTGCTCCAGCTTTCCGGCGACATCGCCCGCGAAGAGCAGTTGCTGGCAGACAATGCCCGTTTCCTCTCCGAACTCGATGCCGAAGAAGCAGACCTTGCCGCCGAAGTGGAGGGCGCTGCCGAGCGCGCCGAGGAACTGGCCGCTGCCGTGGCCGAGGCCGGCGGGGATCTGGCCGAGGCCGAAAGCGTTTTCTCCGCCTTGACCGCCGAGCGCGCCGAGGCCGCCGCCTCGCGCCAGCAGATGGAACGCTGGCTCTTCGACCTGACCGAACGTGCCGGCCGCCTGACCCGGCAACTGCAGGATGCTACCCGCGATCTCGACGCCGCCGAGTGCGCCATTGCCGAAATGCCGGATCCCTCCACGCACCGCGAAGAGGTGGCCGAGCTGGAGGCGATGCTGGAAGACAGCGCCGAGACGATTGCTGCGGCCGAAGATGCTCTCGGTACCGCTCGAGAAGGCGAGGCCGAAGCCCGCCGTGGCGTTGAAAACGCCCGCCAGACCCTCAACGGTCTGGAAACAGAAGCCCGTACCATCGAGCGCATGCTGGAGGCAGGCTCCGCTGGGGGAGACTTCACGCCCGTCGCCGATCTTCTCTCCGTCGATCGCGGCTATGAAACCGCTCTGGGCGCGGCGCTCGGCGAAGATATCGACGCCCCCGCCGACGTCCGTGCCGCCCGCCACTGGGGCACATCGCTGAATGCCGCGGACGACCCGGGGCTGCCCGACGGCATTCGCCCGCTTGCCGATTTCGTCCGCGCGCCTGCTGAACTCGCTCGCCGTCTGGCGCAGGTCGGCGTTGTGGCTGCAGGCGAGGGGGCGTCCAAGCAGGCTCTCCTCAAGCCCGGCCAGCGGCTGGTCTCGAAGGATGGCGCGCTGTGGCGCTGGGACGGTTTCGTGTCGGGAGCCGATGCGCCGGGTGCCGCCGCTCTCCGCCTCGAACAGAAGAACCGGCTGGCCGCGCTTGCCTATGAGATCATCGCTGCGCGCGAGGCCCTGCTGACCGCCGAGACCGCGCACCGCGCCGCCGCCCAAACCGTCGCGCTTACCGAAGCGCAGCTGCGCGACGCCCGCGAGGCCGAGCGCCAAACCCAGCGCCGTCTCGTCGAGGCGCGCGATACGCTCTCCAAGGCCGAGCGCGCCGCCCTCGAGGTTGCCCGCCGCCGCGATACGCTGGCCGAAAATGTCGAGCGCCTGAAGGGCGAGATCGAGGATCTGAAGGTTCAGGAGGACGAGGCGCGCGAAGCCATTGCCGACACGCCAGACCTGTCCAGCCTCGATCTGAAGCTTGCGCAGGCGCAGGCGGATGTCGCCGCCGGTCGCGGTCGCTTGGCTGAGGCTCGCGCCGCCCATGACGGTCTCGCCCGCGAAAACGACATGCGCCGCCGTCGCATCGGTGCCATCGCGCAGGAACGTTCCGCCTGGACCGCCCGCGCCGCCAATGCGCGAACCCAGATTGCAGCGCTGAAAGCCCGTGGCGAGGAATCGCGCGAGGAACTCGAAGGGCTGGAGGACGCCCCGGAAGAACTGGACGACAAGCGCCGCCGCCTGCTCGATGAACTGGTGAAGGCAGACGCTGCCCGCAAGGCCGCCGCCGACCGCCTCGTGCTCGCCGAAACCGCCGGCCGCGATGCCGATCAGGCCGCCGCCATGGCGCTCTCGGCGCTGGCCGAAGCGCGCGAAAAGCGCGGCCGCGCCGAGGAGCGCCTGGTCTCCGCCCGCGAGCGCCGCGAGGATGTCGAAAACCGCATCCGCCACACGCTTCAGATCGAGCCGCACGACGTCTTCCGCCTGACCGGCCGGCCGCATGGCGCGCCGCTGCCCGATCCGCGCAATGTGGAGATCGAACTCGACCGCCTGCGCGTCGAGCGCGAGCGGCTGGGCGCCGTCAACCTGCGCGCAGAGGAGGAGCAGGCGGAACTCTCGGATCGGCTCAAGGCCTTGATCCGCGAGCGCGACGACGTGGTGGATGCCATCCGCAAGCTGCGTGCCGCGATCCAGAACCTCAACAAGGAAGGCCGCGAACGGCTTGTGGCCGCCTTCGATGTGGTGAATGCGCAGTTCCAGCGCCTTTTCACCCATCTCTTCGGCGGTGGCACGGCCGAACTTCAGCTCATCGAAAGCGACGACCCACTGGAAGCCGGCCTCGAAATCCTCGCCCGCCCGCCCGGCAAGAAGCCGCAGACCATGACCCTGCTGTCGGGCGGCGAACAGGCGCTCACCGCGCTCGCCCTCATCTTCGCCGTCTTCCTCACCAACCCCGCGCCGATCTGCGTGCTGGACGAGGTGGACGCGCCGCTCGACGACCACAATGTCGAGCGCTACTGCAACCTCATGGACGAAATGGCCGCCTCCACCGAAACCCGCTTCGTCGTCATCACCCACAACCCCATCACCATGGCCCGCATGGACCGCCTCTTCGGCGTGACAATGGCCGAGCAGGGGGTTTCGCAGCTCGTCTCGGTGGACTTGCAGACGGCGGAGCAGCTGCGCGAGGCGGTGTGAGGATGAAGCGACCAGAGGTGAGAACGACAACGCTGAGAGAGCTTCGCCGAAGCAGGGATGCGGGTGAGCTGTTTCACGATCCCGCCGCGCCGGCTGGTGATGCTCTTGGCTCAGATTTTTGGCGCGGCGCGGTATGCCAGAAGTCGCCGGTTCCTAATCCGGCAGAGGAAATTCCGAAACCCTCAGATAAGTAGCCCCATGCGCTTGACCTTAGATTGGTATCGCGCAATGATACCAAGATATCTGGATTGGTCGAATGATCGTTTCGTTCAAGGACAGGCAAACCGCAGCCGTGGCCGACGGGACGGTCCGCAAGGGGTTACCTGTGGAATTGGTTCGGCGCGCACAACAGCTCTTGGCTGTTCTGGACGCCGTAACCTCCATTGAAGATCTTCGCTCTCCACCGGGCAATAGCCTTGAAAAGCTCTGGGGCGATCGGGAAGGGCAATATTCAGTCCGGATTAATAAGCAATGGCGCATCTGCTTTGTCTGGACGCAGCAAGGACCAAGTGACGTCGAAATCGTTGACTATCATTGAGGTGTTGCGATGAAACCGGCCGACCATCTGCCCCCAATCCATCCGGGTGAAATCCTGCGGGAGCTCTATCTGGAGCCGCTGGAAATGACGCCTTATGCCCTGGCCAAGCAGCTTCACATTCCCCGCACGCGGATCGAGCGCATCGTGGCCGAGAGATCGGGAATTACCACCGACACAGCACTGCGGCTCGCCAAGTTCTTCAGGACCTCTCCGGAATTCTGGATGAACCTTCAATCGACCTATGAACTGAAGGTGGATTCAAAACGTCTGGCGGATGAACTGGCAGCCATTCGTGAGATCGAGGCAGCCTGATCCTGTCGTCAACGCAGGATTTGATCCCCATAAACAAACGTCATCACGAGCCGCCGCACAGTCCCGCCATCACCCATCTCGGCCTTGTCAAACGCCGCATCCTTGCCGCTCTTTTCCTTGAAGGCCGCACCGAGCCGCCGCGTCAGCTCCGCACGCACCTTCTTGCAGGACGGATCGTTTGCCGCACTCAAGCCCGATGTCTCCGCCACCATCCGGCGGACCATTTCCATGATGAAGCGGCCGTGCTGGCGCTCATGCGTTTCGATGCCCGCCTCGAACGTGTCCCAGCGTGCCTTCACGGAAGGCGTAAGCCTTCCAGCGGGTTTCGGGACGCGGTAGATGATGGTGACGTTCGGCGTGTTCTCGGCGATCCGGCAGCCGCCGCTGGCGTCGTTCTCGTAACGCCGCGTCCAGGTCAGCTTGAAATCCGTGTAGGCAATGGCGCGCACCTTGCCACCGTGCACCATCGGGCCCTTGTCGCCGATGGACTTGTAGAGATCGAGTTCGCTCTGACCGGAAATGGCGTAGCGCTCGATCTTTTCCGTGGGCTTCCAGCCGCCAGCTTCCTGAGCGCCGAGAGGCGAGGCGGCAACGAGAGCGAATGTGAGGGCCAGAACGGTCCGTGACATGCAGTGCGAATCCTTCTTAAAATCAAGAAGGAGCCTATCACTTCGCCTTCGTCGCCACCACGGCATAGCGGTGCTGGGTGGCGCGCTCCAGCCCCTTGAAGAAGCTGAAATTCTTCCGTTGTGCCTTGTGGATGGCGCGCATGTCGGTATCGATGACCACGGTCGCGAAGCCCGCCTGTTTCAGCAGGTCTGCCACCGCCTCGGCGCGGGCGCCTTGCGAGAAATAGACGCGGGAGAGAATGCTCTGATGCGTCGCCACCATGTCGGGCGTTGCCGCCCCATGATGCTTGTCGCGGGCGAGGCCCAGACGTGCTGCGAAGGCCGCAAGTTTCTTCGCAAGCTTAGCCGCCGGCCCCGGATTGACGAAATCGCCATCCACGACAAGCACCTTGCCGCCTGGCTTCAGCACACGATGCCACTCGATGAAGGCCGCCTGGGGATCGACCAGTGTCCAGACGAGATGCCGGTTGGTGATCACATCATAGCTCTCGTCCGGCTCCATCGTGTTTTCGGCGTCGCCCATGACGAAGCGGATGGGGCGGCCGTTGCGTTTGGCCTTCGCGCGGGCAAGCGAAAGCATCGGCTCCGCCCAGTCCATACCGGTCACGTCAAAGCCGATGCCGTCGAGAAGATGCGATACGACGCCGGTGCCGCTCGCCAGATCCAGCGCTTTCCGGCCTTCACCGTTGCCCAGATGGCGGGTGAAAAGCCGTTCCCAGGCATGCTGCTCCTCCAAGGAAAAAATCCCGTGGCCGGGTTGCTCGTCGAAGGTCGCGGCGCGGGCGGACCAATAGGCCTTGATCTCGTCGCGAAGGGAAAAATTTGCCCCCTCCATTTGCCCGCCCATCGTCTTTTCCATCTCGTCACCTGCAGTCTGGAATCGTTCCAAAAGATAATTCTTGACGGATATTATCAACATATCTAGTCAAAACATGATCGCATTTATCAAGATAAACTGGCGGCTTCAAGTGACAGTTTTAGGGTTGTAAAGATGAAATATTTCAACAAGGTGGGTCTTGCCGCCTCTGCTTTGCTCGTCCTGTTTTCTTATCCCGCCTTTGCCGGCGAGAAGACGGAAGTGACCGACATCACCGGCCGCAAGGTCACGGTGTCGCTCCCTGTGGAGCATGTCATTCTGGGCGAGGGCCGGCAGATCTATTTCACCGCGGCACTCGACGCCGACGCTCCCTTCAAGCGCATCGTCGGCTGGCGCGACGACTTCAAGCGGGCCGATCTCGACGTTTACAACGAGTATCTCGAGAAGTTCCCCGAGATGGCTAAAATCCCGACCTTTGGCGGCATGAAGGACGGCACGTTCGACGTCGAGCAGGCGGTCGCGCTGCATCCGGACGTCATCATCATGAACATCGACGCCAAATCGGCGACGGAAGAAAGCGGCTATATCGAAAAGCTCGCCAAGGTCGGCATTCCGCTCGTCTATGTCGACTTCCGCGAAAAGCCGATGGAGAACACCGAGCCGTCCATGCGTCTGATCGGCAAGCTTTTCGGCAAGGAGGCCCGCGCCGAGGATTTCATCAAGTTCCGCGCAGCCGAAATCGCCAAGGTGACGGACGTTCTCGCCAAACATCCGGACGTCAAGAAGCCGCTCGTCTTCATGGAGCGTGCCGGCGGCTATTCGGATGATTGCTGCATGTCCTTCGGCAACGAGAATTTCGGCAAAATGGTCGAGCTCGCTGGCGGTATCAATTTGGCCAAGGACATCATTCCCGGCACGTTCGGCACGGTAAACCCCGAGCAGATCATTGCGTCCAATCCCGATCAGGTGATCGTCACCGGCGCCAACTGGGAAGCCTATGTCCCGGGCGGCAAGTGGGTCGGCATGGGCGCCGGCGCTGACAAGCAGAAGGCGCGCCAGAAGCTCGCGGCCCTCATGCAGCGCCCGGCTTTCACCGGCATCAAGGCGGTCAAGGACGGCAATGTCCACGCCATCTGGCACCAGTTCTACAACAACCCCTATCAGTTCGTCGCCATCCAGCAGATCGCCAAGTGGCTGCATCCCGATCTCTTCAAGGACCTGAACCCGGAGGCAACCTTTGCCGAACTGCATAAGCGCTTCCTGCCGGTCGAGTATCGTAGTGGCTACTTCGTGTCGCTTGACGATGCCACGGAATGACGAGGACAAGAGACATGGCGACGATCGCCACCGAAACATCGACTTCACATCTTGAGACGGGGCGCGGTCAGTACCGCGCACTCGTTATGCGTCGGATCCTGATTCTCGTTGGGATCGCTCTGGCGCTCTGTTTCACTTTTACGCTTGATATGTCGCTGGGCCCGGCCCGCTACACGCTTGCCGATGTCGCGTCGGCAATTGCCCATCCCGCAGCCGCCGCCGAGCAGCTGCGTGTCGTCATCTGGGATATTCGCATGCCGATCGCGCTGATGGCGATCACGGTCGGGGCCTCGCTGTCGCTCGCCGGCGCGCAGATGCAGACCATCCTCGCCAATCCGCTCGCAAGCCCCTTCACGCTGGGCATCTCGGCCGCTGCCGGCTTCGGGGCGGCCCTCGGTCTCGTTGGCGGTGTGGCGCTGTTTCCCGGCGCAGTCGAGCTGATGGTGCCGATCAATGCCTTCGTCATGGCGATGGTTGCTTCGTTATTCATTTATGGCGTCTCGACCCTGCGAGGCGTCACGGTGGAGACGATCGTGCTGCTCGGCATCGCGCTCGTCTTCACCTTCAATGCAGCGCTCTCGCTGATGGAATATCTGGCGTCCGAACAGGCGCTCGCCGCCGTCGTCTTCTGGACCATGGGCTCGCTCACCAAGGCGACCTGGATCAAGGTTGCAGTCACGGCTGCCATCCTCGTCGTCTGCGTTCCGCTTTTTGCCCGTCAGGCCTGGCAGCTCACGGCGCTCCGCCTCGGCGACGACAAGGCCGCGAGCTTCGGCGTCAATGTCCGCCGGTTGAGACTGGAAGCCCTGATCATCATCAGCCTGCTGGCCTCCATCCCCGTATCCTTCGTCGGCACCGTTGGCTTTGTCGGTCTTGTCGGTCCGCATATTGCCCGCATGCTGGTGGGCGAGGATCAGCGTTTCTTCCTGCCGGGGTCGATCCTCTGCGGCGCGCTGCTCCTTTCAGCAACGTCCGTCGTCAGCAAGATCCTGATCCCCGGCGCGGTGCTGCCCATTGGCGTGATCACGGCGCTGGTTGGCGTTCCCTTCTTCTTCTCGCTCATTTTCACCCAGAGGCGGCGCGCATGGTAAGCTTGGCGCTCGACAATCTCGGCGCATCCTATGGCCGAACCCGTATTCTCGATGGAATCACGACCGGCAAGCTGGAAGGCGGTTGCCTGACCGCCGTTGTCGGCCCCAATGCCGCTGGAAAGTCCACACTTTTTAAACGCATTGCAGGCCTCATCAAGGGCGATGGTGCGGTCACGCTCGACGGCTCAAGGCGCGGCCGAGACGGCATTTGCTACATGCCCCAGGATACGGGGGCCAACGCGGTTCTGACCGTCTACGAATCCATCGTTCTCGCCTCGCGCCAGGGTGCGGGGTGGCGTGTAGGGGAAAATGACCTGGCCGAAATCGACCGGCTGCTGGAAAGCCTCAACATCGCCAATCTCGCATTCCGCAATCTCGGTGAACTGTCGGGCGGCCAGCGGCAATTGGTGGCGATCGCCCAGGCGCTCGCCCGCAATCCGGAAGTGCTGCTGATGGATGAGCCGACCTCGGCGCTCGACCTGCACCGCCAGATCGAGGTTCTGGATTTCATGCGCCGGCTCGCGGCCAATCGCGGCATGGCGGTGCTGATCGCCATCCACGACCTCAATCACGCACTGCGCTATTGCGACCAGACGCTCGTCATCGCCAATGGCCGTCTCGTCGCCTGCGGCCGCACGAGCGACATCGTGACGGCACGCATGCTGCGCGAAACCTATCGTATCGATGCCCGCATCGAAACCTGCTCCCAAGGCCTGCCGCATGTCATTGTAGATGCAGCGGCGTGACCTTGGAGCGCCATGCGTCCACACGGAGGCATGGCGCTCTCACTGACAAAGCTTCGCTTCGTGTCTTGCGAAAATCGATTTCGATGTCCGCGACGAGGCGCCGGCAGCGCACGAATTTCCCCCGATTTGTGCGCTGCAACAAATTATGGCCAACTTCCCGTTTCCTTTTTCATAGCCATACTTTAGTGTCTGTCCACTCGAGGTGAGTCCGGCGTGGGAGCGCCGCTCGGGGAGGGAGGGGAGCAGGTAGGCGAGAATGAGGAAATGGGTCTATACGTTCGGCAACGGCCAGTCTGAAGGCAGTGCCGGCGAAGGTGACATTCTGGGCAGCAAGGGCGCCAATCTCGCCGAAATGGCGGCTCTTGGTCTGCCTGTGCCGCCCGGCGCGACCATCATTTCCCCCGCCTGCACCTGGTATGCCGAGCATCAGCGGCATTTTCCCGAATCCCTGCCCAGGCAGATTGATCAGGCCGTGGCTGAAATCGAGCGCATGTCCGGTCGGACCCTCGGCGGTGCGAAGAAGCCTCTGTTTCTGGCAGTGCGACCCGGCTCCCGGGTCCCCATCCCCGGCATGATCGAAGCGATCCTCAATCTCGGCTTGAATGACGAGACGGTCGAGGCGCTCGCAGAAGAGACCGGCGACCGCCGCTTTGCCTACGATTGCTACCGCCGCTTCATCAGCAGTTTCGGCGATGCCGTGATGGGGCTCGACCGCGGCTATTTCGAGGATCTGACCGAGGCCGAAATGCGCGCCCGCGGCGTCAGCCTCGATACTGATCTCGATGCCGAAGCCCTGATTGCCATCGTTTCGGCGATGAAGGAGCTCATTTTCGAGGAAATGAGCGAGGCGTTCCCGCAAGACCCGCGCGAACAACTCTGGGCTACCATTTCCGCCACCTATCAGGCGTGGCTTGCACCCCGCGCCAGCGCCTATCGCGCCTTGCATGGCATTCCGGTGGAGTGGGGCACGGCGCTGAACCTGCAGGCCATGGTCTTCGGCAATCGCAACGCGGCGTCTGCCTCCGGTATCGTGCTGACGCGTAATCCGGAGACCGGCGAAAAGATGCTCTTCGGCGATTATCTGCCGAATTCGCAAGGCAGCGAACTGGCACTCGGCGAGCGCAAGCTTTATCCGATCTCCGGTCGTGCGCATGCCAACGGCAATGCCGGCGTCACCTCGATGGAGGTGCAGTTGCCGGCGGCGTATGCGCAATTGCGCGATGTCGCCGCCAGGCTCGAGGCCCATTATCGCGACATGCAGGATATCGAATTCGCCGTCGACGACGGCAAGCTGCATGTGCTGCAGGCGCGGCCGGCGCGCCGCAGCGTCAAGGCAAGCCTCAGGCTCGCGGTGGAAATGGTCGAAGAACGGCTGATCACCCGCGAGGAGGCGATTGCCCGCATCGATCCGCTTTCGCTCGAACAGCTGCTGCATCCGGCCATCGATCCCGCTGTCGAACGCAATATCATCGGTACCGGCCTGCCGGCCTCACCGGGCGCTGCGTCGGGGGAAATCGTCTTTACCTCTGAAGACGCCGTCGCCTTCTATCGCGAGGGTCGCAAGGTCATTCTGGTGCGGACCGAAACGAGCCCGGAAGACGTGCACGGCATGCATGTCGCCGAAGGCGTCCTCACGCTTCGCGGCGGCGTCACCAGCCACGCGGCCGTCGTTGCGCGCGGCATGGGCATTCCTTGCGTCGCTGGCGCGTCGGGCCTGCGCATCGATGTCACGGCCGGCACACTGACCGGGTTTGGCGTGACGCTCCAGAAGGGCGATTTCATCACCATCGACGGCTCGCTCGGCCAGATCATCAATGGCGAGGTGTCCATGATCCAGCCCGAGCTTTCGGGCGATTTCGCCGAAATCATGGAGTGGTCGGATGCGATCCGTCGCCTCGGCGTCCGCTCCAATGCCGACACGCCCGCCGATGCGCGGGGCGCGCGTTCCTTCGGCGCGGAAGGCATCGGGCTGTGCCGCACCGAACACATGTTCTTCGAAGAGGGCCGCATCAATGTGATGCGCGAGATGATCCTGGCGGAAGACGAGGATGGCCGCCGCGCGGCACTTGCCAAGCTGCTCCCCATGCAGCGCTCCGACTTCATCGAATTGTTCGAGATCATGCACGGCCTGCCGGTCACGATCCGGCTGCTCGATCCGCCGCTGCACGAATTCCTGCCCAAGGCGAGCGAAGACATCGCGGAGACGGCTGCTGCCGTCGGCCTGGATGAAGACAAGCTCCTTCGCCGCATCGAGGACATGCACGAGTTCAACCCCATGCTCGGCCATCGGGGTTGTCGCCTCGCCATCTCCTATCCCGAGATTGCCGAGATGCAGGCACGCGCCATCTTCGAGGCCGCCGTCAAGGCTGCCGAAAGCACCGGTGCTGCCGTCGTGCCGGAAATCATGGTGCCGCTCGTCTCGCTCAGAACCGAGCTCGACTATGTGAAGGCCGCCATCGACAATGTCGCCAAGAAGGTGGCCGAGGAAACCGGCGTTTTTATTGACTATCTCGTCGGCACGATGATCGAGCTGCCACGCGCCGCGCTTCGCGGTCAGGAGATCGCCGAAGCCGCCGAATTTTTCTCCTTCGGTACCAACGACCTGACGCAGACGACGTTCGGCATTTCGCGCGACGATGCCGGCAGCTTTTTGACCACCTACAAGCGCAAGGGCATCATCGAGCAGGATCCGTTCTCCTCGCTCGATTTCGACGGCGTCGGTGAACTGATCAAGATCGCCTCCGAGCGCGGCCGCAAGGCGCGCAACGATCTGAAGCTCGGCATCTGTGGTGAACACGCCGGCGACCCGGCCTCGATCCGCTTCTGCGAGCAGACCGGGCTCGATTATATCTCGTGCTCGCCCTTCCGCGTGCCGATTGCCCGTCTGGCCGCCGCGCAGGCCGTCACCGGCACCACAGCGAGATAAGCATGGCGATCGAATATCTGAGGCCCGTCTCCCATGCCGCTTTCTGGTCGCGGCGGATCGCGCTGTTCGCGCTCATGCTCATGGTGGCCTCCTGGCTTGCGACGCGTTTCGGGCCGGTTCTGGAGGTCCATTTTCTGGTTCTGTATCTGGCGGCCTGCGCCCTTGCGGTCGTGGCGCTTCTGCTGGCGCTGGTCGGGCTGGTCAATCTGTGGCGGGTCGGTGCGCAAGGCGGAAAATCCTCGGTCGCTGCGGTGCTGCTTGCCGTTCCCGTGCTTCTGCCCGGCGCCTATGCCGGCTGGCTCTACCATTCGCACCCCCCGATCTACGAGGTGAGCAGCGATCTCACCGATCCGCCCGCCTGGATCAAGGAGGCGCGCTATGACCAGCTTTGGCTCGGCCCGCGTCCACCCGCCGACGCGGCCATGCGCCAGACGCAATATACGGCCTATCCGGGGCTGATCACCCACCGGTATGACGCCTCGATCGATCGGGTCGTGAAGGCGATCCGCCTGGCCGCGGGCGACCGGCGCATCAAGTTCATCGAGGAAAACATTCCCTCCGACCTGCGCGAGCGGGAAGATGAGCCGGCCCAGCCGGAAGTTCTGGGCGGCATTCCCGTCCCGCGCCGCCGGCCGAGCGTCATTGTCGTGCCGGGTGCCATGCAGCCGAAGCGGCAAATCCCGGTCGCCGTCTTTCAGGGCGTGGTAACGGATCGCATCACGGGCTTCCCCTATGATGTCGTCATTCGCGCTCGCGAGGCCGGCGACAGTACGCTGGCCGACATTCGCGTCGCCGCCCGTTACGGCCGCGCCGATCTCGGCGTTTCGGCGGGTATTGCCGATGCGTTTCTGAAGGCGCTGGATGAGGCAATGCTCGGCTCCTCCGACGATTGAGCATGGAGCGCAAGTGGCGTTGCAGGGGCAGCGTCCGCAGGGCGCCGCAGCAGGGTCTGATCGATCACCACATCCTCAAGCGGCGGGAGCATCGCTGACATCACGTCATACATGTCGCGCGGCGTCTGCGCGCCGGTATTGCGGTTGTTCAGATAGATCTTGCCATCCTTGATGCCGGAAAAGGCGCCGTAATTGACCGGCAGGTCCAGATGGACCGGATTGAACGCATGCGCATAACGCCCGTTCTCCCACTGTGCAAAGGCGGTTCGGTAGATGTCGGTCATGTATGCGAAATCCTCGCGGCTTGGAAAGCGCGAGCAATAATAGGCGCAACAGCGCGCGAAATTCTCCTGCCATCCGTCGATTGCGAAGCCGGCGCTGTGTTTGACCCATTGCTGTGTCGCGAGCACCGATGCAGGCACCCCCATCTCGACCCTGAATGGCAGGCCTTCCATCGTCGGGTCGTTGAAGTAATTGCGTCCGATCTCCGCCATGACGGTGACATTGGCGGTGCGGATGTTCTTGGCATCGAATGCAATGGAGGAGATCGAAAGCGGGCACACACCGTGGATCGACAGCGGCCGCTGCCACATGACGAAGCGGTTGCCTAGCAGCACGGACTTGAAGCTGGAGTCGAAATCGACGGTTGGATGCTCGAAATAGCGCCCTTTGAACCGCTCGCGGATCCTTTCGATGAGCCGTCGCGACAGGGCCGAATGATAGATGGAAAACCCGTGCGTCGGCGCTGTGGTGGCATCGACCCACAGAAAGGCGCGGCGGAGCAGCCATTCCTTTGGCATCTCGACGAAATGATGCGTCAGCTCGAGCGCCACATTGGTATCCGGCGCACCCACGCAGTCCGGCCAGTTGAAGCTCGCATAGCCCCAGCCGAAGGCTTCCACGTCGGGCAGCAGCAGTTCCACCTTCGTCAGCACCGAGGCCAGATCGGGGTCGACATAATCGTCGTCGCCGATGACCGTCACCCAGTCACCGGAAGAGGCTGCGACCGTGCGTTCCCAATTGTCCACCATGGAATAGACGGTCGGGCCGGGCGGCAGGAAAACGACGCGTGGATCGTCCCGATGCGCCTTTATGACGTCGGCCATGATCGTGGCGTCGTCGGAATTGTCGGCAAACACGAATTCCAGGTCGCCGCGCGGGTTCTCCAGCAGCGCATTGATCGTCTGGGCAAACCAGGTCTGGCGATTGCGCGACGGGACGCAGATGGAGAGACGCGGCCTCATGCACACAGTCCTGTGGCAGTGCCGTTGGCCGGTGCGGGCGGATCGAGAAGCGCTTGCCGCAGGGCAAGCGCGACCGCCGAAAGGCCGGAATGGTCGGTCGCAAGCACCATGTCATCGGGGGCCTCGAACATGGCGCTAGCGATGCCGTAAAGCTCAGATGGCGTCTCGAAAATCCTCACGTCGTCAAGCACATAGACGATCGAGCCGTTTACGCCCGTAAATGGCTCGCCTTCAAATTTCGGGCTATATAGCGGGTTGAAAAAAGCCAAGTAACGGCCGCCTTCCCAGTTCGAAATCGCGCTTCTGTAGCTGTCCGCAAGCTGGTGGAATTGCTCCGAATCGACATAAAGATAGCAATTCTCCGCGCAGGCGCGGACAAAATTTTCCTGCCATCCGTCAATGACGATACCATACCTGCGCAGGATCCAGCGCACCGTCTGCAAAATCGAGCCGGTGACGCCCAGCCGGTAGTCGAATGGCGCGTCCGCATCGACCTCGTCGCGGATGTCGCGTCCGAGCTCCTGCATGAATTCCACATTCTTCCGGCGCAATTGCTGAAGGCCTGCCATCATCAGACCCGAACAGCTGAGCGGGCTGCGGCCATGGACTGAAAAGGGGCGGCTTGTATAGGCAAAATGCCGGCCCTCCAGGATGACCTTGGTCGCGCTGTCATAGTCCACGGTCGGATGTTCGAAATAGGTGCCGCCAAAGCGCTGGCGGATCCGTTCGAGCAAGGGCCTGGAAACTGCCGAATGATAGATGGAATAGCCGACCGATGGCACGCATGTCGCCCCTTCCCAGAGAAAGTAGCGTTCGAAAAGGCGCGTCCTTGGAATGATGACGAAGTCCGAATTGGGCTCGATCTTGATATGGCTGCGCGCCACGCCCTCGGCGGGCCAGAAGTAGTCGAGCTTGCGCCAGTCCACCGCCTCGATGCCGGCATGGGCCGCATCCATCCGGGTCAGCAGGGCGGCAAGTTCCGGATCGGCATAGTCGTCGTCGCCGATGACGGTGACCCAATCGCCGGTGGCTGCCGCAACCGTGCGCTCCCAATTGTCGAGCATGGAAAGAACGCAGGACTTCGACGCCAGGAAGACGACGCGCGGGTCGTCCGCAAATTCCGTCATGAAATCGGCCATGATGGACGCATCGTCGGAATTGTCAGCAAAGACAAATTCCACATCGGACCGCGGGCTTTCAAGAAGCGCGCGCACCGTCTGCTGAAAATAGAATTGCCGGTTTCGTGACGGCACGCAGATTGAGAGCTTCGCCATGTATCCCCCCATAGCTTTGCATATGCGAGGATAAGAATATTATGTGAAGCTTGGCTAAGGCTTTTCTAACTCACGCTTATGTTGCGGCGCAAAGAGCCCCTCCACAAGCGCGTGGAGCTTGGCTTCTCAAGCCTGAAGGGCGGCTTTGTCAGGATGGGACATATATGCCAGATAGCCGCGCCGGGCCGTCGGTCGCAACCAGGCCGCGTTCTGTCAGATCTTCCAGATGGGCGAGTACCGACAGGGCGGCTGCGCCGTGAAGCCTGGGATCCGTGTCGCGATAGATCGCCTTGACCATGTCGGCAATCCGCCTGTCGCCGGCTTTGATCCGCTCCAGAATGGCGCGTTCGCGCATGCGCCGGTGCGTTCGCAGACCGCGGCAGAAGGCGGCCGGCGAGGTGACGGGCCCACCATGGCCGGGAAGATAAAGCCGGTCGTCGCGCTGCAGGAGGCGCTCCAGCGAGGCCATGAAATCCGCCATCGCACCATCAGGCGGGGCAACGATCGAGGTCGCCCAGGCCATCACGTGATCGGCCGAAAAGACGACGCCCGTGCCCTCAAGCGCAAACGCCATATGGTTGGCCGTATGGCCGGGCGTGGCAATCCCCGAAAGCGCCCAGCCGTCGCCCTCGATCACGCCGCCATCGGCAAGTGCGATATCGGGGACGAAATCCATGTCGGAACTTTCGGCAAAGGGGTTGGTCTCGCCGTCATGCAGCACCCGCGCCGGACGGTGCGGACCTTCCGCCACGATCAGCGCGCCCGTCGCGGCCTTCAGCCGGCGCGCCAGGGGCGAGTGATCCTTGTGCGTATGGCTGACGGCAATATGCGTGACTTCTCGGCCCTCCAGCGCCTGCATCAGCGCCTGAAAATGCGCCTCATCGTCCGGGCCGGGGTCGATCACGCAGACGGAACGGTCGCCGACGATATAGCTGTTGGTGCCGTAAAACGTGAAAGGCGAGGGATTGTTGACCGTGAGCCGCCGGATGCCGGGCGCAACCTCGATGGCTTCGCCATAGGCGGGCTGGAATTGCAGTTCGAATTTCGGAAGATCGTCGCTCATGCCTCCTTATAAACGATTTGCCGACCCCGCAAAGCCTTGCCGGCAACACCGCATTCACATCGCAGGGATAAGACGAATATGCGTTGCCGTGCCCGCGACTTCTTGCTAAGAGCGCTCCGCAAATCTGCTTTGCGCATCACGACGGTTCACGTCGCTATGACGCGGAAAGTGAGAACGGCATTGGGGCGTCGCCAAGCGGTAAGGCACCGGTTTTTGGTACCGGCATTCCCAGGTTCGAATCCTGGCGCCCCAGCCAATCATGCAAAATGCTTAACTTTCAATGATTTAGATGGCGTCCGAAAACCGTCACCGGAACAGTTATCCGGCGCGGCAAGCCGGCTCATTCCTCTGTGCAGTTCCGCGCTCGGATCCTGTTGGCCGCACCTTGCGCGCGGGTCGTCACTTCGATCCTGGCCATCTTACTTGCCCCAGAAGGCGCTCTGTCTACGAGTGGGATCAGCGCACTGTCTGTTGTAGTGTTGAGAGTGATCGTCGGTCTATTTTCTGCGACCAGTTCTAACCCAACCGTTAACCCTTCATGTTTTGTGTCACTGCGGAGCGCCGTTTGGCCCCGCTCTCATTTGAGGCAGCGCACACGGAGCGGTCTCTTGGTCCGGTCTAAGCCATCGTGGCGCATGTTTGAAACACCTGCGAATTTATAAAAGTAAATCGCGTTTGACTTTTATAAAAATCCTTGGCTATATGTGTCCGCAGATGCACTGAGGGCCCTGAAGGGCCTCGTTGAGTGCCATGGGAGATACTATGCGAATTCGGGAGGAAAGCCTGACGCGGCTTGCGTCCGGCGAGGGTTTTGACGTGCTCATTTTGGGCGGTGGCGTGAACGGCGTAGCAGTCCTTCGAGAACTGGCGTTGAATGGCGTGTCTGCACTTCTCATCGATTCTGGCGACTTTTGCCGTGGCGCGACGGGCGCTTCTTCGCGTATGGCGCATGGCGGTCTGCGCTATCTCGAGAACCGGGAATTCAAGCTCGTCGCTGAATCCGCCCGCGAACGTAACCGGCTGCTCAATCATGCTGCCCATTTTACACGCCCGCTCGAAGTGGCCGTGCCGCTCCCCACATTCCTGCGCGGGCTCCCCGGTTCGATCCTGCGCTTCCTCGGATTCGACTGGAAAGGCAGCACCTTCAGCACGGCCGGGCTTAAGATCGCTCTCACGCTGTATGAGTATCTCGGACGCGAGGGCCGCGCCCTTCCGCGCCACAAGACCGTCCTCGCCCGGGGAAAGTTTCCGCGCGGGCTGGCGCGGCGTTACAAGGCGGTTGTCAGCTATTTCGATGCCCGCATCCGCAATCCGGAAGCGCTGGTGCTGGAGATGATCGAGGAAGCGCTGACGGTCGAGCCTCAAAGCGCGGCGCTCAACCATGCCAACTGGCGTTATGACGGCGGCGGCGCATTCACGATCACCGTCGGCGATACTAGTTTGAGCAGATCCATCCGCCCCAAGGTCGTTGTTAATGCGGCCGGCGCGTGGGTCGATGAGGTCAACGCGGCGCTGGGTTGCCCGACAAAATATGTCCGCCCGGTCAAGGGCGCCCATCTTCTGATCCGCAACGATGCGCTTTTCGACCGCATGGCCAACCGCGCCTTCTATTTCGATGATGGAACGGGCCGCATGGTCATTGCCTATCCGCTCGATCGCACGGTCCTGCTGGGAACGACCGAAATCACGGTGACCGATCCCTCAGACGATACGATCGCCGCACAGGAGATTTCCTATCTGACGCGTTCGATCTCGAGCCTGTTCGACGACATCGAGATCGGACCGAAGGACATCGTCTTCATGACGACCGGCATCCGGCCCCTGCAGGCCGGCGGCTCCGCCGATGCCAATCGAGCCAACCGTGACCATCGTCTCGCCGAAGACCGTATCGAGAGGGGTATCCCGCTTCTGTCCCTGATCGGCGGCAAGTGGACGACCTTCCGCGCTTTTGGCGAACGGGCCGCCGACCAGATATTCCTGCACCTCGATGTCACGCGCAGAACGGGCACCGCGGGTCGCGATTATCCCGGCGCGATCGGCTTTCCGCGCGACGAGATGAGCCTGGCTCGCGCCCGGCAATCGCTGGCGGCCCGTTTCAACATGTCCATGGAAAGGGCAGCGAACCTCTATTCCCGATATGGCGCCATTGCCGAGCGGGTCGCTGCGTTCTGCGCCGAAACGCCCGATCAGCCGCTTGCGAACCTGCCGAGCTTCACGCGCAACGAGATCGTCTGGCTGATCCGCGCTCGCGCGGCCATCCATCTCGATGACCTGATTTTCCGGCGCTCCCAGATAGCGCTCGACGGCGAATGCACGCCCTTGCTGGTGCAGGAACTAGGGCATCTCCTGGCCCATGAGCGCGGACAGTCAATGGATTGGGCCGAAAGCGAAATCACCCACTGCCTGAACAACCCTGTGCTTTCATTTGCAGCGCGCCAGCAGGGTCCGCAGGGAGTGCGCTGCCATGGCTGATCTGTTTCTCGCCATCGATGCCGGCGGCACGGCAGTCAAGGCTGCAGTCTTTGATCTGACGGGGCGGCTTGTTGCCCAGCGCAGCATCGAAGTTGTCACGATCCATCGCGAAAACGGCTGGGTGGAGCGCGAGCCGGAAGCCTTCTGGCGCGGCACGGCCACCGCGATCCGTCAATTGACGAAGGCCGAGATTGCGGCTGATCGCATCGCGGCCGTTGCCTGCACGGGTTTTGGCAATGGTGTGTTTCTCGTTGATGCCGAGGGCAGGGGAATGCGCGATGGCATCGTCTCCGTCGACCATCGTGCGCAAGGCATTGTCGATGCGTTCGAGCGTGACGGCACGGCGGAGCGGATCGAAGCGATCACGGGTCACCGGATCTGGGGCGGCCAGACGCTCATGCAGCTCGTCTGGCTTGCCCGTAACGAACCGGACGTCGTTCGCCGCACCCGCTGGGCGCTGGCCTGCAAGGATTTCCTTCGCATGCGGCTGACAGGTGCCGCCACCACAGATCCGACGGATGCGAGCGGCGGCGGGATGCTCGATCTGGCGCGTGGGGCCTATAGCGAGGCGCTTTTCGAGGCTGCGGGCATTCCGGAACTGGCAAGCCGTGTCCCCGAGATTGTCGAAAACTCGGGTATTGCCGGATATGTCTCGCACGAAGCGGCCGATGAAACGGGGTTGATCGCGGGCACGCCCGTCGTCGCGGCGATGATGGATGTCAGCGCCTGCGTGCTGGGCGCGGGTTCGGTTGGCGCCGATACCCTCACAATGATTGCCGGCACCTGGTCGATTAACGCGGTGGAGACGCGCGCGCCGATAATGAAGCGGCCGCCGATCCTCAATATGATCCATCGCGACCGTGCCTGCCGCCTTCTCGCCGACGGCAGCCCAACTTCGGCGGCAAACCTGAACTGGTATCTGAGCCGCGCGCTGGGGTCGTCCGTCGATGTGAGGCAGGCAAACGCGCTCGTCGCAGAGAGCCCTGTCGAAGCGTGGCGCTGCCACTTCATGCCTTTCGTCAGTGGTCCTGCACCGCGTCGGGGCGCATTCGTCGGAATGACCAACAGCGATGATCAGGGCTCGATGTTGCGGGCGATCTACGAGGGCGTTGCCTTCCAGCACCGACGCCATGCTGAAAACGTCGTGAGTTATGTCGCGCCGCAGAGCCCGCAAAAGATCCGGCTAGCCGGTGGTGCATCAAAAAGCGCCGTCTGGGCTCAGGTGTTTGCCGATATCTGTGGCCTGCCGGTCGAAGTGCCGGAAGGCGAGGAGATCGGGGCGCTGGGGGCTGCCATGTGCGCGGCCGTGGCGACCGGCCACTATCCTGATCTCGTCTTTGCAGCGCAAGCGATGTGCCGTGTCGAGCGCACCGCCGCGCCGCGCTCGCATCTGCGCGATTTCTACGACGAACGATATGGCGAATTTCTTCGCCTTGATCGACGGCTGGCGGGGCTCTTCGACCCATCAGCCGAACACTGAAGTCTGACAGTCTTGGAGGAGGAAAATCATGAGACTGAAATCTGCACTGCTGCTCTCTGGAAGCCTTTTTACCATGTCGGGGGCGGCGCTTGCCGCTGACGACGCCTGCGTGGGCAAGGTCCCCGCGATCAACGTGATCGCGCAGGGCATGCCCTCGGTGACCGAACTCGACAAATATCTCGGCGAGTTCAATGCGAAATGGAAGACCACCGTCAAGATCAACCTGCTCGGCGAAAACGAGCGCCGTGCCAAGGCGCGTCTTGACGCCTCGACGGGCGCCGGTGCCTATCAGGTCTACTATGTGGACGAAGCCAACACGCCGGAATATGCGACTGCCGGCTGGCTCTACCCGCTCGCCGATGTTCTGCCCAAGGAATACGACATCGCCGATTTCCGTTCGGACTTGAGCAATGTCGCGACCTTCAAGGGCACGCAGTATTTTGCCCCGCTCGTCGGCGGTGGCGACATTCTCATGTATCGCAAGGACGTGCTCGAAAAGGCCGGCCTCAAGCCGCCGAAGACGCTGGACGAGCTGGTCGCGGACATCAAGAAGGTCAACGATCCGAGCAAGAAGCTCTATGGCTGGTCGGCTCGCGGCCAGCGCGGCTCGGGCATGAATGTCTGGCGCTGGACCCCCTTCTTCCGCGGCCTTGGCGGCGAATGGCAGGACAAGGACGGCAAGCCGATCTTCAACTCCGACAAGGGTGTTGCAGCGACCAAGCTCTATCTCGACCTGATGCATTATGCGCCTCCGGGCGTGGGCACGTTCAACTGGTCGGATTCGGTTGAAGCCTTCCGCGGCGGCCAGGTCGCCTTCCTCATCGAGTCCGACGTGTTCGGCCCGTGGATGGAAGATCCGGACAAGTCCGCCGTCAAGGGCAAGGTCGGCTACATGTCGCCGCCGGAGCCGCTCGGTTCTGCCGGTTGGGGCCATGGTTTCGCCGTCTCCAAGAGCGGCGCCAAGGACGAATGCACCCGCAAGGTTGCGGGTGACTTCGTTGGCTGGGCCACGTCGAAAGAGATGGAGCAGCGCCGCCTTAAAGACGGTGTTGCATCGGATATCGGCCGCAAGTCCACACTGCAGAGCGACGCCTTCAAGAAGGCCGTGCCGGCCGAGTATATCGAGGCGCTGCTGGCAACCGGCTCGCGCACCAAGCTCCTGATCATGGCAAGCCCCGCCTGGCCGGAAATTGGCGACAATCTGGGACTGGCACTCGAAGAAATCTTCACCGGCACGAAAAAGGACATCCAGCAGTCGCTCGACGACGTGGCCTTCCAGGCCGAGGACGCACTTCGCCGCGTGAAATAAGTAACCCTTGCGGCCGGGCACGGTCACCGGTCCGGCCGCAACCCTCCATCCAAAGAGCACGTTATGAACAATCGACGTTTCCTATTCTGGACGCTGACGCCGGGCTTTGCGGTGCTCGCCATTCTGGCGCTGATCTCCATCGCCGGGGCTCTGTATTTCTCGGTCATGGACCGCTCGCTGCGCTATCCGGACTATCATTTCGCGGGGCTCTACAACTATCAGCGCCTGCTGTCGGATCGGCGTTTTCTCAATGCGCTCCAGATTTCTGCGACGTGGGAAATCGTCACGGTGGTCGGCTCGCTCGTGGTGGCGACGCTGCTCTCCGTCCTCATTTTCGAGACGGTCAAGTCGTTCTGGATCCGCAATCTGATCTGCTTTGCGTTCCTCGCGCCCGTTCTCCTGCCCCGCGTCGCGGCCGCCTTCATCTGGCGTTTTCTCTATTCCCCCTCGCTCGGTCTCATCAATTATCTCGTCGGTTTGACGGGTCTCGGTCCCGTCGAATTTCTTGCCGACCC
Source organism: Rhizobium sp. C1 (assembly GCF_021026335.1). Classification (GTDB taxonomy): domain Bacteria; phylum Pseudomonadota; class Alphaproteobacteria; order Rhizobiales; family Rhizobiaceae; genus Ensifer_A. The sequence continues at coordinate 26,208 of NZ_JAJNCY010000009.1, read as the reverse complement.
GTCCCTGGCTCTCATGTCGGTGGCCATCGTCGATATCTGGCAATGGGGCCTGTTCTTCACCGTCATCATGCTGAAACTGCTCGAAACGCTCCCCCGCGACCCGATTGAGGCGGCGCAGCTTGATAATGCTAGGACCTGGGAAATCCACGCTTTCGTCACTCTGCCCATGCTGAAGGCGCCGATCATCAGCCTAGCGCTGGTCAAGGCGGTGGAATCGCTACGCTCCTTCGATCTCATCTACGTGATGACCGGCGGCGGCCCCGGCACGGCAACCGAAACGCTCGATCTCTACGCCTATCAGGCCGGCATCAATCTCGGCGGGCGCATTTCCTATGCCTCGGCCATGTCGATCCTGCTGCTTGTGCTGACGACGATCGTCTTCACCCTGATCTGGAGAGGTATCCGCAAATGGTCCGTCTGATCCGCAGCTCCCTTGCCAGAATCTTTCTGGCGCTCATGGTCTTCGTCGCGCTGACGCCGATCCTCTGGACCATTCTCGGCGCCTTCAAGCGGCTGAAGGATATCGTCACGCCCGTGCCGAAACTGTTCTTCTCACCGACGCTCGAAAACTTCGTCACCATCCTGCAAAACCCTTCGATCCGGCAGGGGCTCGGCCATTCCGTAATCGTGGTCGGCGCATCGGTGATCATCGGCGCTCTGCTTGGCGTTCCCGCCGCCTATTCGCTGGCGCGCCATGTCAGGACATTGAAGGGCGATCTGCAGTTCTTCGTGCTGTCGCTGCGCTTCATGCCGCCGGTGGCGATCGCCATTCCTTTCATCGTGCTCTATCTCGACCTCGGCCTCTACGACACGCTGGCGGGTCTCATCCTCGTGTATCTGGTGACGACGATCTCGACAGTGATCTGGCTCTCCGTGCCGGCCTTCGAGCGCGTTCCCAAGGAGATCGAGGAGGCTGCTGCCATGGAAGGCTGCGGGCCGGGCGAGATCTTCCTGAAGTTCTCGCTTCCAATTGCCATGCCGTCGCTGTTCGGCGCGCTGGTCTTCACCTTCGTGCTGGTCTGGAACGAGCTGCTTCTGGCGCTGACGCTTGCCGCCGGCAATGCCACGCTGCCCGTCGTTGCCGCCTCCATCACCTCGCTTGGCAAAGAAGTTCCGTGGGGCGTCATCAACGCCTCCACCGTCATTCTCGTTATTCCTCCGCTGGTCTTCATCGGCCTGTTGATGAGCTTCATCAACGGCATGATGAAGCCGGCCCGGAGATAGGAAGGTCATCATGGCAAACATTCGTTGCGTCAACATCCGCAAGTCCTACGGCGGTCACTCGGTGATCGAGAACCTCAACCTGGACATTGCCGATCATGAATTCGTCGTCTTCCTCGGTCCCTCCGGCTGTGGGAAGTCCACCATGCTGCGCATGATCGCCGGGCTTGAGGACATTACCGGCGGCACGGTCAGCATCGGCGATCGCGACGTCACGCATCTCCATCCGGGCGAGCGCGGCGTGGCCATGGTCTTCCAGTCCTATGCGCTCTATCCGCACATGACGGTGGAGGAGAATATCGCCTTCGGTCTGCGCCGGCAAAAGGTGCCGCAGGCAGAGATCGCGCGCCGCGTCCAGCATGTCGCCGGGCTTCTGGGGCTTGAGAGCTTCCTGCAGCGCAAGCCGAAAAACTTGTCTGGCGGACAGCAGCAGCGTGTGGCCATGGCGCGCGCCATGATCAAGACGCCGAAGCTCTTTCTCTTCGACGAGCCGCTGTCCAACCTCGACGCGAAGCTGCGCGAAAGGCTTCGGACCGAGATCCGCAAGATGCATCTGGACCTGAAGACGACGACGATCTTCGTGACGCATGATCAGCTGGAGGCGATGACGATTGCCGACCGGATCGTGCTGATGCGCGCCGGTGCCATCGAGCAGCAGGGCACGCCGTCGGAGATTTTCGACCGTCCCGCCACGCGCTTCGTCGCCGATTTCATCGGGTCGCCCGCCATGAACTTCCGTGGCTGCGTGGTGAGCCGCGATGGCGGCAGCGTGTCGCTTGTTGCCGGCTCGATCCGCCTGGAAGTGCCTGCCAGCGAGTTTGACGGGCTGCAGCATGGCGCAAAAGTCGAAGTGGGCCTGCGCCCTTCGAAGATGGATCTTGCCGCTGAAGGCGATCTGAATGCCATCTCCGGCAAGATCATTCTTGTCGAGAACATGGGCAGCGAGGCGCAGGTCATCGTGGATGTCGATGGTCAGGAAATGTCCTTCGTCACGAAGGCGTTCCGGACACTCGAACCCGGCCAGCCGGTGAGCTTTTCCATCGAACCCGCCAGCATCCATGTGTTTTCAAAGGAGACGGGCCGCTCGCTGCGCAAGGCAGGCTGACGGCATGTTTCTGAAAGGTATGACTATGACGACAACACGTTACGAGGAAAAGATCGGCCGCATTCTCGCGGGCGAATATCGCAAGGGCGATTTCATTCTCGCCGATGCCAAGGACGCAGACATGTCGGGCGGTATTCCCACCGCCGGCCTGCGCCGCGGCAACGATGGCCGGCCGGGTGGGCACCGGACGCGGATGGAATTCGTCGCCGAGATCGAGGCGCTGATTGCGCAGGATCTGGTCGACATCATGCTGACATCTGCCTCCAACATGGAACTGTTGCAGACACGTGGAGCCTTTGCAGCAAGCCGCATCAAGCCGGCATTCCGGGGCAATGATACGACCGATGTATGGAATGTCATGCGCGGTTGCCGTTACCGCGAAGCGCCATCGCGCCCTTTCCGCTCGGCTGATCTCACGCTCGCGCCGGCGGATCTGTGTCTCTACTCGATAACCTTCAACAATGACACGGATGCCGATCTCGCCTCGCTGGAGGCCTTCGGCACCTTCCGCCGCGATATCCGTGCGGCCGGCAAGGACTACTTCCTCGAAGTCTTCAACCCCAACATGCCCACCGGCTTTTCCAGCGCCGAGACGGGCGCCTATGTCAACGACTGCATCGCGCGGACGCTCGCCGGGCTCACGCGGGCCGAGCGTCCGCAATTCCTGAAGGTCGCCTATAACGGCCCGGCAGCGATGGAAGAGCTTGCCTCCTACGATCCCAGTCTCGTCGTCGGCATCCTGGGCGGCGGCTCCGGGACCTTGCGCGATACGTTCGAGCTTGTGCGGCAGGCGGAAAAATATGGTGCGCGGTTGGCGCTCTTCGGCCGCAAGATCAATTCCGCGGAACATCAACCATCGCTCGTGACGTGGCTTCGCGCGGTGGCCGATGGCAATGCCGGCTCGGAGGAGGCCGTGCGCGGCTATCATGGTGCGCTTGCAAAGCTGGGCCTCAAGTCGGACCGCACCCTTGACGACGATCTGCTGATCACTGAAGAGGTATTGTTGAAGGCAACCGAGGGATGAAACCCGAAGGCGGACGGCGAATGCACAGAGACCAGCATCCATCCAACAAGATCATCGCCGAAGTGGCATGGATGTATTATGTCCGCAATCTGAACCAGGGAGAGATTTCGGATGCGCTCTCCCTGTCTCGCCCGACGGTGATCAGCTATCTGAAGCTCGCGAAGGAACGCAACATCGTTTGCATTCAGGTCTCTCCGGAGCACTACCGGATGAATGCCACGGCGGATGCCCTGAAGGAAAAATTCGGCCTGGAAAGCGTGCACATCGTTCCTGCCGAGGGGCGGGAGGGCGAGACGCTGACGCGCGCCGTCTGTGAGGTCGCCGCCTATCATCTGCCTGATTTTGTTCAGGAAGGAGATGTGCTGGGCGTTTCCTGGGGGCAAACGGTCTATTTCGTGTCCGAATTCGTGCCCAACTGGCCGATCAGGGACGTGACTGTCCGCCAACTGCTCGGGTCGCTCGCGAATTCGCTGCTGAGCACGTCAGAAAGCTGCACGACCGAAATCGCCCGCCGGTTGGATGCACATTGCATCACATTCAACGCGCCTGCCGTCGTTTCGAGTGCTGCGCTAGCCACCGCGCTCAGGGCCGAGCCGATCATCCGCGACCAGCTCGAAGGGATCCGGAGCTGCAACAAATCGGTATTCTCGCTCAGTCCCTGCACGCCCGACACGCATGTCGTCCAGTTCAAGATTGCGACAGCCGAAGAGGTCGAGGACTACCGCCGACGCGGCGCAGTCGGCATTATCGCCGGGCGCTTCATCGATGCCGACGGGCAGGCTGTGCTCGGTGAACTCGACGAACGCCTGATCGGCGTCGATCATGATCTTCTGCGCTCGATGAAGGGCCTCCTCGTCGTCAGCGGAAGCTTCAAGCGCGATGCGGCGAGGGCAGCTCTCCGCGGGGGCTTTGCGGACCACCTGGTCGCAGACCTCGAACTGGCGACGCTGCTTCTTCAGGACTAGTCGAATTAGCCACAGAACCCTGCTCGCAACGCCGATTGCCGAGGGCAGGGGAACGGCAGCGATCCTGGGATCGACCGACGATGGCAGGCTTGCATCCCGGGTTAAAGGGCGACAGTGTTGCCATCACCCTCAAGCGCATTCCCACAAACTGCATAGCTATAACTTAGACGAGCAGCGAATTGATGCTGCTGGTTCAGAAGGATAGCAGCAATGAAGACGACCGTCCGACGCCCTTTCAGTCACACCCGGCTCACCCGCTTTCTTGAAAAGCGTATTCTCGAGCTCCGGCCGCGGAAGTCTCAGATTGAGATCGCCGCGGAGGCAGGGTTCGTGCAGACGAACATGCTGGCAATGATCAAGAACGGCTCGACAAAGCTGCCGCTCGACCGCGTGCCGGGATTGGCCAAGGCGCTAGAATGCGATCCGAGGCATCTTTTCTTGCTGGCGATGGAGCAACTGGGAAATGAAACGAACGCCCAGGCAATCGCGGAAATCTTCGGCGCGATCGTCACAAGGAACGAGGTTGCCTGGTTGGAGGAAATTCGAACAGCGTCAGGTCATTCTGATCCGAGCCTGACGGTGCGAGCCCGCTCTGCGATAAAGGCGATCTTCGGGAAATAGCACCGATTGACCCTTTTCCAGCAATTGGAAATCCATTGATTTGAAGCGCGTAGATTTATCTATCACTCCTGGCCATAGATTGATCTACCGTAAAGTGACCACATTATACCTCTCCGCCGGTGCGCTCTGACTGCGTTAAGAGCGTTACGGAACGTCTTTTTCATTCGTGGATACCGGAACCTGTCACGATTTGTGTGCCTTTTCTCCCTGTATATATATAATTAAAGAATAATCTAATAGACGGAAAAGGCACGAAAACGTGACGCGCAGAAAATGAGGTTTCCGGCGCTGGTCTTGTCTATAACAGAGACAGGAAACAACAAAGGAGCCTCCGGTGGACGAGACTACGCGTATTCAGAACTCTTTGGAGAATAGGCCGGCAAATACTGGAAACCAACACGAGCGATATAGAGCGGGCTCGCCGTTAAGCAACGCTGTGGAGGAGTGGCTCGGTAAGCTCGTGAAGGAGCGCTCCCGCATAGCCATTGCTTCGGCTGCTGAAGCCCGGGAAAGATATCGGCTGGCGCGAGCAGTCGAGGGAAAGACAGTCAGGGGGCACACCTACCATAAACACGCGCCTCAGCAGTTCGGCGAATCTCGTCAGGAATACGAGCGCCGAATTCATCGTGACGCGCAGCGAGCCCGCCGGCATGCCAACTCAAAGCCATCGCGGGGTTGGACGGATCTTTCGACTATGACCGCTGAAGAGAAGGCCGAACACCAGAGAGTGAAGGCGAACGAACGCAAGGCAAAGGAACGCAGGCGAAAGGCCGATATGCAGAATAACGCAGCATCGCTTCCTGATGTCGCAGAGATCCATCCTGATGACGACTCTTGGGGAATGTTCTGACGTGGAGTTCATTCCGGCTGGACAAAATGTAAAGGGGGGGGGCGGCCCAGCGTTGGCCGCGGTCATACCCCGGCATTATCCTTCAGCCATTTTTCGAGTGCCTTCATGACATGGGGCTTGATCTGGGAGTCTTGTTTAATCGCGTTACCAATCGAAGCATTCAACTTGCTCAAACCAAGTTCAGCCATCAGGTCTCCCATTTTCAAGTTTCGCGCCAACATGATCTCCGAAACCCTTTGCTTGGTCTGTGCCGAGAGTTTCCGATCCGGATCGCTGATTGGCGCTGTTACGGAAAGCGGAACAAGTCCTGCTGGCGCCGGCGTGCTGCCGGACGGAACTGGTCTAGGAGTTGGCACATGGAGCCGGCTTGCAAGCCACTTTTGGAAGTCAGCCTGCTCCTTGGCGGATGCCTTCGTCCAGGCATTCTTCATCTCTTGCAGTCGAGTCCGTGGTTTCTTCAGGCCTGCCGCGACAAAAGCATCCGCTGCGGATTCGAATTTGCCCGCCTTCAGGTCGGCAAAGATATCGGGGTGGTCGCGCTCGAGGCGATCTTCGTAATATGCATTGTTGCGCTTTTGCTTCTTGGACATATTTCTTTTCAGTAGCTAGCGGCTGTAAACGGCCGAGGAGACTCGCTGGCGCGTTTGGCACGTTGGAAGATTAGTCGCAACACTCAAGCGACTGGTGCGCGCATATGGGCTCCCCTGAGTCAAGGAATCACTACCAGCGCGCCGGATGTCCCTAGCTTCCTCGGTGGACGCCACCCGCAGGATAAGGGGCCCTATTGTCAGCACGGGCGGGTTTTCGGGCGAAGCCCGATAAGAAGCCGGGAGGGCTAACATCCCTCTTGCGCTGATGGACCTGGATGACCTGGTGAAGAACCTGCTGGAGCAATGTGAAAAGCTGGACAGGGAGGTCCAACAGCTGGTGCCAGCATAGCGGATCTTTGTTCCTGCTTGGGGATAAAATCTCAGTATCATTATGCTTCTGGTATTTCAGGCGGCGCTACCTGACAAATCTCTTGAACAACCTTTAGGTCTCCCTTCATATAAGCGAATCGATACAAAATACCGACTGGGAGTTGTTGCCACATGACAAGTGAAGTGCCCCTTTATCAACCTCTTCAAGGGCACTACTTCGCTCACTCCCTACTGCTTGAGAGCTTGGATGAGGATGCGTTTACCAGGTCATTAAGCGCGGCCCGGGTCGACATGAATCCCCACCAGGTCGAAGCGTCGCTGTTTGCCCTTAAATCACCGCTCAACAAAGGTGTCCTGTTAGCCGACGAAGTGGGTCTCGGAAAGACCATCGAAGCCGGACTAGTGATGGCGCAGAAGTGGGCAGAGCAGAAGCGAAAGATATTGCTGATCGTGCCGGCCTCCCTCCGCAAGCAGTGGGAGCAGGAGCTCATCGAGAAGTTCGGCCTGAAAAGCACGATCATGGAGGCAGGAAAACATCGTGAGATGAAAAAGTCAGGCATCCGCGATCCCTTCGACAAGGCTAGCGGCGTGGTCATCTCGTCTTACGAATTCGCGGCCCGGCAGAAGGATGAGCTGCAACGGACAAAATGGGACTTGGTCGTATTCGATGAAGCTCATCGTCTGCGAAACGTCTACAAGAAGAACGGGTCGCAACGAGCGAAGGATCTTAGACGGGCGCTCGCCGATCCGATCAAGGTGCTCCTCACTGCGACACCGCTGCAGAACTCGCTTCTTGAGCTGTTCGGTATCGTCTCCATCATCGACGAGACCCACTTTGGCGGCGAGGCCGCGTTCAAACGCCAATATATGGGTGCCGGCGCCAGTCGTGCTTCCTCCGAAGACTTGAAAGACAGACTCAAACCTATTTGCCACCGCACCTTGCGTCGTCAGGTTCAGGAAGCAGGTCACATCAACTTCACGAAACGCAATGCCACGGTCTTCGACTTCGATCCCCCCGACATCGAAGTGAAGCTCTACAACTCAGTATCCACCTTCCTGCAACGTAAGGATACTGTCTCCTATGGTGACCGCGCTAACCAGCTCGTCATCCTTCAGATCCGCAAGATTCTAGGTTCTTCGACCTATGCCGTAATCAAGTATCTTGAGACTTTGATAGACCGCCTGGAGACGAAGCAAACTACCATCGACACGTCCATTACGGATGACATCGAGCTGATCGATGAGCTTGCCGAGGAAATGTCTGATCAGGAAGTCGACGAGGAAGCGCTGACTGACGAGCCAATTGATCCCGAGAAGCTGGCCGCTGAACTCAACGACTTGCGGGGCTTCCTGACCCTCGCGCGATCGATCGGCGCCAATGCGAAGGGGGAGAAACTGGTCGATCGCCTGCCGGATGTGCTGGATGCGATCGAGGCCAAGGGCGGGGCACGGAAGGCGGTGATCTTCACGGAGAGTGTCCGGACGCAGACCTACCTGTCAGAACTCCTCTCAAATCGCGGCTACACAGGCGAGATCGTTCTGTTGAACGGGTCGAACAACGACCCCTCTAGTCAGCAGATCTACAAGGACTGGAAGGAGCGCCACGCTGGCAGTGACCGTGTCTCCGGTTCGAAAACGGCTGACATGAAGGCGGCGGTGGTCGACGCGTTTAAGAGGGACGACAAGACAATCCTGATCGCGACGGAAAGCGGTGCAGAGGGTATCAACCTGCAGTTCTGCTCCTTGGTGATCAATTTCGACCTTCCCTGGAACCCGCAGCGGGTCGAGCAGCGCATTGGTCGTTGTCACCGTTATGGTCAGAAGATCGATGTGACCGTCGTTAACATGCTGAACCTCAAGAACCACGCCGAGAAGCGCATTCACGAACTTTTGGCACTCAAGTTCAAGTTGTTCGAGGGCGTGTTCGGCTCAAGCGACGAGGTTCTCGGAACAATTGAGCGTGGTGTCGACTTCGAAAAGCGCGTTCTCGACATCATCCAGAAGTCCCGCTCACCAGAAGAAATAGAGGCAAGCTTCGACGCGTTGAAGGAGGAATTGCAAGAGACGATCTCCGCTGAAGTCGAGGCGGCCAGGGCTAAGGTCCTGGAGCAATTCGACACCGATGTCGTCTCCCGCCTGAACACCCGTAAGGCTCACCTTGCACATGCCCTCAACGACTTCTCTCGCCGTCTCTTGCTGCTGGCCCGTTCTGAGTTTCGGGATGCCGAATTCGACGTCGAAGGATCCCACGCCTTCCGGCAGGGAGAGCATGTTTACACGCCTCATTGGCAGGAGGCCGCAGAGAAGGACTGGCAGTTCTTCCGGCTCACCGATGAGAACCTGGCTCTCGAGGCGGCCAAGGGGGCCTCAGCGCGCGATCATAGCACCGAGGCACGCTCTCTACGGTTCAGCCCAGCGGCATTTCCATTCGATGGACAGCTTGCGGATGTCTCTGCCCTGCGTGGCAAGAGCGGCTTCTTGCGTGTCGCAAAGGCCGCCGTCAGCACAGAACACAAGGTCCGAGAGGATCTACTTGTCTCCTGCATTGCCAACGACGGATCCCAGGTTTCCGTTGAGACCGCAAAGCGGTTGCTCATGGCGCCGGCAATCGACGACGGCGTCATCGCCATGCCGAGCGGTCTCGGCCCGCTGGACAAGATCGAGGACCAGCTCTTCTCCATCTTTGCCGAAACAGTGAAGAAACAAAACTTCCAGTGGCTTGAGGAGGAAGAGCAGCGGCTCGACAACTATGCGCGAGACATTGAGGTCGAAATCGATGCCCAGATTGACGAGCTTGAGGATGCCGCCAAGCAGCTTCGTCGTGATCGCCGGTCGCCCGACCTGTCGATGGAGGAAAAGCTATCGCTCGGTCGGAAGATCAAGACCGTCGAGGGCGAGATCGACGATCTGAAATTCTCCAAGCATGAACGCCGCAAGCAAATCCGGAAGCAGGTCAACGACATGCTGGACGAATTCGCGGCGGCACTGGACCGAAAGCCCGAGCTGAAGCCCTTGTTCTCAATACGCTGGTCCGTCGAGTGAGTTATGGCGAGCTGGGCGGGATCACGATCACCAGAGTTTGGTGTCTATCCAGTCGAACTGCACTTCTCGCTCGACAGCCATGTCGGTCCCGCCTGGGTCGTGCCGGCAATGTTCAATCGCTCTGGCTGGCTATCGGTCGCGGAAGTCGAGATGGAAACGGAGTTCGACAGAACCCGCGCGGTGATCGCTGCTTGCGTCAATGACGAAGGCGAAGTCCTGGGCCAGTGGGTCGTCGAAGCACTGTTCTCGATGCGGTCGACCTTGCCACAGGAGGTGGTCGTCGAGCCGCCAGACGACTTGGCGGAAGCATTGGATGCCCTCTACTGGGACTTTCTTGGCCGCTGCGACATTGCCCATCTCAAAACTCTTGAGGAGGAGGAGCGCCGGATCAGCTCCGCCATCGCGCGCCTGGAGCTTCGTCGCCGCGAGGTCTATGAGAAAGTTGAAGCTTTCTTGTCCAGCCTCTACGCCAGGCGCCGACGTGAGCGAGGCAATGACGAACTCTGCCGCATGATCGACGCGAAGATCGAGGAAGTGGAAACGAAGCAGGCCGAGACCGAGATCTGGCATCGGGGCCGGCTGCAGGAACTTCAAGCTGAACTGGCAACATTCGAGAGCCAGGTCCTCGCATCGCTTCTGAACCATGGCAACCTAAGCCCACTATACACTGTGTATTGGAAGGTGCAGCACAGCAAGGTCCGGACCCTTGCCAATGCCGGATTTGAGATGCGCTTTGGACTGCCGGCGCCCCGAACAAGTCAGCTCGATCTGTCACCCGTGAAGCATGACGTGACTGGATGGCGGAAGATGCGCTTGGACCAAAAGAGGAGGGAATTCGAGGACTACTACGCTGCACTCGAGGAAAAGACACAGGTGCGTGCCTTGCAGGGTCAGTCTTTGCGCAAAATTGCCGAGGCATTGAACAGCCCAAGATCCGAGAATCCGATGCCACAGGTCGCGCTGCTGGATGATTTGTCAAGTGTGGACATCCCGCCGGTTCGTGCAAGGCCCGGGAAACAGGCGGAAGTCGCCGAGATGTCACGTCGGTGGCAGGTGCTCCATGGTTCTGTTGATGGCGTCACCAAGGGGTCGGGGGTAAAAACGAATTCGGTGAGGGCTCAACCAGCTAGGAAACCGAAGCCCTCGCTTATTGAACGGGAAACTGATCCGGACTTGGCTCCGATCATTCTCCAGTTCGCAGACAGCAATTCTTCGCACTCGATGCAAACGGGGCTAGAGTCCGTGGAGGTGCTCGCTACCTTTTCCGAGAAAGACCTGGTCGATGAGGATCTGCTTCTCCAGGAGTTGCAGCGTGCGTTGGAAGATGACGCTATGCATCGGTCGGAGCAGGCGGAGGCGGCAGGTGGTGCGGATGTGGTATACGATCCTCCGTTCGTCGTCAGGTCGGAAGAGTCTGTCGCCGCAGTTGGGCCTCTATCTCGGCGGGAGAGGAAAACGCTGACGCTGAGCTCGGCGCCCAAGACGCCTGCGCCCGTTGTTTCTGACAATGTGGAACCCTTGGACAGTCAGAGGGCGATCATCGAGGATGGCCGGCGGCGGGTCGCTGAGGGCGACACGATCTTGCTCCGCTTTACCGACGGTGGCACCGGTCGCTTTATCCGCTACACCATTCGCGGGCTGGAAAACGATCCTTCTAAGGGCGTCATCGCAAGGACCGACCCACGCGCCGCATGCCTCACCGGCAAGGGCGTTGGTGACGCCGTTGAACTGGAACTGCCAACTGCGCGTCGTCAGGCCGTCATCGAAAAGATCTGGCAGGGCGACGAGCGGCAACCCCTCGCACCACTGAAGCCCAAGTCGGTGCAAGCAAGGCACGTCATCGACATCGCGAACCGACAGGTCGAGCCGGGCGATCTCCTGCTCGTCTACTACAAGGAAGCTGGGAAGCGGCAGTCTCGCTATCTTCGCGTGCCGACCGAGCTGGAGAGGGCAGAGTTGCAATCACCAATGTCAGCAGACAAGCGGGTGGAAAACCTGCTCGGCAAGCGCGTGGGGGACGAGTTTGTTATGCGCGTGGGTTCCGCCGACAAGTTTGTAAAGATACACCGGATCATGAAGCCATAGCCGCATCTTTGCAGCGCCGGCGCCATTATGCTGAAGACGGAAAGACCGATGTCGAAGAAGACCAAGCTGGAATTGACCTGGATCGGCAAGGAGGAGCGGCCGAAGCTCGAGCCACGGATCCTTATCGAGGATCCGGCCAGAAGCTATCACGCTGCCTTGCGCCGATCAGATGCGGACATCTTCGACAACATGCTGATCAAGGGTGACAACCTGCTCGTCCTGAAGGCACTCGAGAGGCAGTATGAGGGACAGGTCAAATGCATCTATATCGATCCGCCCTATAACACCGGTAGTGCTTTCACGCATTATGACGATGGGCTCGAACACTCCGTCTGGCTCAGCTTGCTGCGTGACAGGCTTCAAATCCTGCAATCGATTTTGGCGATTGACGGCTCAATCTGGATTTCAGCTGATGACAACGAGTCACATTACCTAAAAGTGTTGTGTGACGAAGTATTCGGCAGGAGAAATTTCGTTTCCAACGTAGTTTGGCAAAAAAAATATGCGCCATCGAACGACGCGCTGTGGCTAAGTGAAAACCATGATCACATCCTAGTCTACGCTAAAGAAAAAGAAGCCTGGAGGCCCAAGCCTCTCGCGAGAACTTCCGCCCAGAACACACTCTACAAAAATCCGGACAATGACCCTCGCGGGCCATGGATGAGTGACAACTATACGTGTGCGAAAACAGCCGACGAGCGTCCCAACCTCTACTACGAGATTACAAACCCAAATACCGGGGAAAAAATCTGGCCGAATCGTTCTCGAGTCTGGGCATTTGAACGATCAACCCATGAAAAAAATGTGGCGGAAAATCGCATATACTGGGGAAGATCTGGAAATAACAGCACTCCTCGACTTAAGAAATATTTGAATGAACTTAAGAGGAGTGGAACTGTCCCACAAACGATATGGCTATATGACGAGGTTGGACATACCCAGGACGCCAAGCGTGAAGCCAAGGCTTTGGTGGCCGCGGATCCGTTTCCAACACCTAAACCCGAGAAGCTAATCTCTCGTATTCTGGAGATCGCGACTAGCGCAGGCGACCTAGTGCTCGACTCCTTCGCCGGTTCAGGCACCACCGGCGCCGTCGCGCACAAAATGGGCCGTAGGTGGATCATGGTCGAGCTCGGTGAGCATTGTGACACGCATATTCTGCCACGCATGAAGAAAGTCATCGACGGTGATGACAAGGGTGGGATCACTGAGGTTTGCGGCTGGAAGGGCGGCGGAGGCTTCCGTTACTTCAATCTCGCACCGTCTCTCCTGGAGCAAGACAAATACGGCAACTGGGTGATCAGCAAGGACTACAATCCCGCCATGCTGGCCGAGGCCATGTGCAAACACATGGGTTACACCTATGCGCCGAGCCTGCTCGCCGAGGAATACTGGAGCCATGGCTACGCCACTGAAAAATCCTTCATCTACGTCACCACGCAGCAGCTGACGCATGATGCCTGCCGCAAGATTTCCGAGGATGTTGGACCTGAGCGGTCGCTCGTCGTCTGCTGCAAGGCCTTTAGCGCCAATCCGGACAGCTTCGAGAACCTGATCCTGGTCAAGATCCCCTCGGCCATCCTCACGCAATGCGAATGGGGGCGTGACGACTATTCGCTGAACATCGCCAAGCTTCCGCTGGCGGACGATGACGGCGACGAGGAGCTCAATCCCGCCTCGAAGGAGGAGCTGGCCGCGCCGAAACGGAAGAAGAAGATTGCTGCCAAGGACCGGTTCGGTGATCTGAGCGGCCTCGATCTCTTCGATGACCTCGGCACTGATGCCGACAAGAGCGAGAACTGAGCCATGATCCATCCGGAACGCATCCGCCGGCAGATCGCCCAGCGCCTCTCCCTCAGAAAACCCCAGGAACAGGCCCTGAGCATACTGGCCGAGCTCCTCGAGGTCGTCCCGCTCGGCAAGGAGGAGGATCTGGTCGCAGCCCTCCAGGCGGTGCAGAAACAATGGCCGAGCGTTGAGGAATTCGAACGGGATTTTCCCTCTCTCTGCTTTGCGCTCGCCACGGGCGTCGGGAAGACACGGCTGATGGGCGCTTTCATCAGCTACCTCTATCTGACCGGTCGTTCGAAGAACTTCTTCGTGCTCGCACCGAACACCACGATCTACGACAAGCTGGTTGCCGATTTCTCGCGGCAGTCGTCGCCGAAATACGTATTTCGCGGCATTGCCGAGTTTGCCCAGCGTCCGCCTATCATTGTCACCGGCGACACCTGGGAGGAAGGGCGAGGGATTCGCGGGTCCGACCTTTTCGGCAACGAGGTCGTCATCAACATCTTCAATGTCGATAAGATCAACAAGGACAAGGGCCGTATCCGCACCATGCGGGAATATATCGGTCAATCCTACTTCGACTATCTGGCAGAGCTACCGGATCTGGTCATGCTTATGGACGAAGCGCATCGTTACCGCGCCAATGCCGGCATGAAGGCCATCAGCGAGCTGAAGCCGGTGCTCGGCCTTGAGCTGACGGCAACGCCCAAGTCAGTCGGCACGAAGTCCAAGTCGTTCAGCAACGTGATCTATCAATACGGCCTGGGCGACGCCATGGCAGACGGCTATGTCAAGGAGCCGGCCGTTGCCACCCGCGTCGATTTTCGCCCGCAGGACTACTCCCAGGACGACCTGGAGATGATCATGCTCGAGGACGGCATTCACTACCATGAGGAAGTGAAGACGCAGCTGGACCTTTATGCCCGTCAGACAGGCCGCAAGCGCATCCACCCGTTCATCCTTGTCGTGGCACAGGACACGCGACATGCCAGCGAGATCCGGATGCGGATCGAGGACGAGAAGTTTCTCAAAGGTGCTTACAAGGGCCGGGTGATCGAGATCCACTCCAACCTTAAGGGGGAGGAAAGCGACGAGGCAGTATCGCGCCTGGTGAGCCTCGAGAGTGACGACAAGACTGAGATCGTCATTCACGTCAACAAGCTCAAAGAAGGTTGGGACGTCACCAATCTCTATACGATCGTGCCGCTCCGGGCATCGGCATCAGACATCCTGACGGAACAGACTCTTGGTCGCGGTCTGCGTCTTCCCTATGGTGAGCGGACTGGCAACGAGTTTGTCGACACCTTGACCGTCATTGCCCATGACCGCTTCGACGAGGTTGTCCGCAAGGCAAAGGAGTCGGACTCGCTTGTCCAGATGCGAGCCATTACCATCGGGTCGTCCGGTGATGTGAAGCCGGAGACCTCATACGTCGTGGAGATCCCGACCGCGATCGAAGCCATGCTGACCGGCCAACGCAAAGGTTTGGATGACGACGGGCAGGCTTTTGTCTTCGACCATCCGGACGATCGGGAGGTGGCCGCATCGGCAATCGATTTTATCACCAAGAAATATGAGCGCACGCTGACAGGCGGCGTCCAGGATCTCACCAAGCCGGAGGTTCAGGCAGAACTCGTCGCCGACATCCGCCGAGCGCACCGCGAGCAGGTGCAGGGCCAATTGGAAGGCGTGCTCGTCGAACCTGACTTCCAGAAGATCGTCGGCATCGTCACCGCCAGTATTGCGGAGAATACAATCGAAATTCCCGAAATCGTGGTGATCCCGAGCCGCGAAGTGAACTTCTGGTTTGAGGACTTCGACCTCAGCAATCTGTCGAGTGTGCGGCACCAGCCGATTTCAGATCGGATCCGTATCCGCAACCTGCGGGACCAGTCACAACGTGAGCTGGCGCGATCCGTCAGCGCGCCGAAAGAGGCGCGGATCGAAAACTACATCGTCAAGCACCTCATCGACATGGATCAGGTGGACTACGACAGTCAGGCGGACCTGCTCTACAAGCTTGCCGGCCAGATGGTCACGCACTTGCGGAGCTATCTGGAAACCGAGGACGACGTCGAAAACGTGGCCCTCGCACATGGTCGCACGCTGGCACAGGTCATCTTCGAACAGATGAAGGTCCACTACCGCGAGACGCCGACAGACTATCGGGCGAAGATGGTCCGCTCGTTCCGAATGCTACGGCCACAATCCTACGCCGTTTACTCAATCGCAAAGCGTCTGCCTATCTACAAGGCGGCGAAGCCGTTGTCCGACACCGGCAGTTACGTCTTCTATGGGACCAAGAAGAGCCCCTACCTTCAACACAAATTCGACTCCGACGCAGAACGTCGATTCGCTGCTCTGATCGACCACGAGGCCGAGAAGGACGTCGAGCGTTGGCTGAAGCCGGCTGCCGGTCAGTTCCAGATTGAATATCGCGCCGGCAGGGCCTACGAGCCAGACTTCGTCGTGGAAACTCCGACCGAGAAACTGGTCGTCGAGGTGAAGGCTGACCGCGACATGCAGGATCCGATCGTGGAAGAGAAGGTTCGCGCTGCAGTGAAGTGGGTGCAGTATGCGACCGATTCGGCCAAGGAGACTAGTGGAAAGCCTTGGGGCTATGCCCTGGTCGCGGACAGCGATATCCAGGAGAATGCGAGTTTTTCGGGCCTGATGGCGCGATCACGTCGGGTGTGACCGGTCAGTGAAAGCCGAGGGAGATATGGGCAGAGGGATTTTTTGACTTTCAAAAGGGCAACGACCTTCGGGCAACTTGACGGAGCTAGGAAGAGTGCCTTTGCCCAGGACCTTCTTCATGCGCGACTTCCTATTCTCGGACATCGCTTCGATCCATGAGCGAGCAAATACGTTGCCGAATGTTTACATTCGTGTTGCGCTAAGTTTACATCAACGTCCCTCATGTCAACTTTTCGCAGAATTTACCAATTTATGGTTGTGAAATTTTGATGCAATTGTTGTCGCGATGTTGACATTTTCCCCTGAAATCTGGGGCTATGTTTACATTATGTTGGCGCTTTTTCGGAGAGAATTACGTTTTTGCCCCTCATGACAACATGCAGGGACTCGCTTCGGTTGAATGTGTGAGTTTCCTGACCGTTGGTTCAACGATCACGGACAGTTTCTTCATGCGACCCGGTATGCATCGCTGGGCAAAATGGTGGTGCTCAGGAAACCCTTGCGCTGTCGAGTCGGAAACATATTTTCGCCTGCGTAGCTGACAAGCTTTCGGAGATCATCAACACCGCCAGAACAGGGGCTGGATTGCATCTCGGGTAGATGGATCTATGTGCCATGAGATAGTTGGCACCAAAGGTCGTCCCGTCTCGGACGATTATTTCCGCAGCGCCGGTGTCATGTTGTCACCCGCTCTGGGTTCCTATCCTCCTGTGTCGGTGAAGTTTGCGACCGACGACGCCACGCCGCTGGACAATCGAAGTCCTAGGAAAGGAAAGGAGTGACGACGGGGATGCCTTTTGGGTCGACCGAGCTCCGTGGCCCAAACCTCCCATGTGGGCGGGGTTGCCACCCCATCTCGTTCCGTCTGATCGCCTAGATCAGCAGCAATTGCCCGTTCTCTGACGGAGACTCCTCGCTCTCCAGCGCGGAAAGCGTGACGCCGAGCAAGCGAATGCTCTTTGTCGTCGGAAAAACGTCGCCCAGTAGCGCCTGCGCCACCTGTTGCAGTTCGATCTCGCCACGGATTGCCCGAGTCAATGTGCGGCTACGCGTGATCTGCTGGAAATCCGCAAACTTCACCTTCAGTGTCACCGTGCGCCCGCTTAGCCCTTTCGCCTCGCAATGGCGCCAGACCTTCTCAGCGAGCGGGACCAGTTCGCTCTTCGCCGCCTCAAGATCGAAAATGTCGACCATGAATGTATCTTCGGCCCCGACCGACTTGCGCGGTCGATCGGGCTGCACCGGTCGCTCATCGTTCCCCCTCGAGATCCGATAATACCATCCGCCAGACTTGCCGAAATTCGCCTGCAGGAAATCGAGTGACTTGCCCTTCAGGTCAGCGCCGGTGAGGATGCCCAGCCGCTCCATCTTGGCGGCTGTTGCAGGACCGACGCCATGGAACTTCTTCACCTCCAGCGCCTCGACGAAGGCTGGACCGTTCCTCGGTGTGATCACCGCCTGGCCGTTCGGCTTGTTCAGGTCGCTCGCCATCTTTGCCAGGAACTTGCAGTAGGAAATCCCGGCCGAGGCATTCAGGCCCGTGACCTCCTTGATGCGCGCCCGGATGCGGGTGGCGATCTCGGTTGCGATCGCAATGCCTTGCTTGTTCACCGTGACATCGAGATAGGCCTCATCGAGGGAGAGCGGCTCGATTAGGTCGGTGTGCTCGGCAAAGATCTCTCGAATTTGCGCGGAAACGGCGCGATAGACGTCGAAGCGGGGTTTGACGAAGATAAGGTCCGGGCAGCGTCGTTTGGCGGTGACAGAGGGAAGGGCGGAGCGGACACCGAAGGCGCGGGCCTCGTAGCTGGCAGCGGCCACCACGCCACGGGCTGCCGATCCGCCGACGGCAACAGGCTTTCCACGAAGCTCGGGATTGTCGCGCTGTTCGACGGAGGCATAGAAGGCGTCCATATCGACATGGATGATCTTGCGCACGGGTGCGTCAACCGTGCCCTGCAAGTTCTCGTCTGTCTTTAAAACCGCCAAGCCTGTCATGGCATCATCGCTCAGCGCTACATCTCATCTGTCGGTTTTGCCGGAGGCTCGACCAGTATCAGCATGTCGTCGGGGAGGGGACGCTGGAGGTGCTTGACCTCATTCCATTCCCCTGTCAGCCAGCGATCCACCTCTTCAGGCGTTGTGAGGATGGCAGGCATGGCCTTTTGATGGATCGGGGCGACGATCTCGTTAGGCGCGGTTGTCAGAAATCCGTAAAGCTCGAACTCCCGCTCCCCGTCACGGACCTTCTTTACGCCTTTCCAGGGAGTCCAGAAGCCTGCAAAGGCCATCAGTGGCCGATCGGGGTTTTGCGCAAACCAGGCGTTCGGCACCCGACCACCTTCGACCTTGCTGGCCGGATCAGGCTCAGCAAAGGACGTGAAGGGAACGACACAGCGGCTGGATGGCCCGAGCCAGCGTCGCCAATGCGGTGAGTTCACATTGCGGATATTGGTGACGCCCGGATCGTAGTTGCCTTTGATAAAGGCTGGCGGTGTTGGCATGCCCCAGGTGCAGCTAGCTATCTCTCTGGTTCCATCTGCGCTGACTCGGACGATCGGGGCAAGCGTGCCGGGATAGACGTCGAGCGATGGCTGGTTCCAACCCGCCTTATCGGTGAAGGCCTTTGTGAAGGCGATGACCGCGTCACGCGTCGTCGTGATGTTGTAGAGATTGCACATAGGGCGCTCCTCCTATTGCCACATGCCGCGCATTTTCGCGCCAACGTCGATCCGGATCTGCCGTGCGCTGCGTTCGCTGCCGGTAGCAGAGACCTTCGGCCAGCTCGTTGTTTCGAAGAATTGCAGCAGCGTTGCCGGGATGAACCGCGTGCGGGAGGCATAGACATGGCGGTCGCCTTGCGCATTCTGCCCGTGGGTGAAGAAGCGCTGGGGCGTGATCAGAGCGAGATTGTCGCGTGCCCGCGTCATCCCGACATAGAGCAGCCGTCGCTCCTCTTCGAGTTCGGCCGTCGTCCCGGCTCCGAGGTCGGATGGCATACATCCATCGACGACATTCAGCATGAACACCGAACGCCATTCCTGCCCCTTGGCGGAATGGATGGTTGAGAGGATGAGATAGTCCTCGTCAAGCAGCGGCACGCCCGCCTGGTCGCTCGTTGCGTCCGGCGGGTCCAGCGTCAGCTCCGTCAGAAACCGCTCGCGGCTCGGATAGCCGCTGGCGATCTGCTCGAGCTGGAGAAGGTCGGCCTTGCGCGCATCCGCGTCCTCGTGGATGCGGTCGAGATGCGGCTCATACCAGAGGCGTGCAATCTCCATCTCACCCGGCCAGCCACCCTCGACCTTGCGCAGGCTGGAGACGAGCTTGATGAAGGCAGGCCAATCCTCGCCCGTCTTGGATGGTGCCGGGATTTCCGCGAGCGACTGCAAGGGCTCGGGGTCGGCCGCTATGGTGTCGAGGATCTTGCCCGCCGTCTGCGGGCCGATCCCAGGCAGCATCTGGAGGATCCGGAAGCCTGCCACACGGTCCCTCGGGTTCTGCGCAAAGCGCAGCGTTGCCAGCAGGTCCTTCACATGGGCGCTGTCGAGGAACTTGAGACCACCGAACTTCACGAAGGGGATGTTGCGCCGGGTGAGTTCGACTTCCAGCGCTCCGCTATGGCTTGATGTCCGGAAGAGGACCGCCTGCTGCTTGAGCGTCATGCCGACCTCGCGGTTGGCCAACACCTGTTCCACGATATAGTTCGCCTGATCGTTCTCGTCCTTGACGGTCACGAGGAGAGGGCGCTGCTCGGACTCGCGGTCCGTCCAGAGGTTCTTGGTGAAGCGCTCACGGGCCAGATCGATCACACCGTTGGCGGCCGATAGGATCGGCTGCGTCGACCTGTAATTCCGGTCGAGCGTGATGACGTCTGCGGGCTTCGGCGAGAACTCGTTCGGGAAGTCGAGGATGTTGCGAACGGTGGCTGCCCGGAAGGAATAGATCGATTGGGCATCGTCACCGACCACCGTCAGACCCCGGCCGCCCGGCTTCATGGCCATGAGAACGGAGGCCTGCAGGCGGTTGGTGTCCTGATACTCGTCGACCAGGACATGGTCGAAGCGACCGCCGACATCCTCTGCCAGTTCCGGGTCCGACATCATCTGCGCCCAGTAGAGAAGCAGGTCATCATAATCGAGAACGTTCTGCGCCTGCTTGGCCTCCACGTAAGATGCAAAAAGCCGCTTCAGCTCAGCCTCCCATCCGGCAGCCCAGGGATAGGCTGCCTTGAGGACTTCGTTGATAGACGTCTGCGCGTTCACGACACGGGAATAGATGGAGAGGCATGTCCCCTTGGTCGGAAAACGGCTTTCGGTCTTGGAGAGGCCAAGCTCGTGCCGGACGAGGTTCATCAGGTCGGCGCTGTCCTCGCGATCGTGTATCGTGAAGTCGACATTCAACCCAATCTGGTCGGCATACATCCGCAACAGCCGCGCGCCGATGCCATGAAACGTTCCGGTCCAGGCGAGCGCATCGGTCATGATCGCGGCGTTGTCTCCGAGCACTTGGCGACAGATACGCTCGACCCGCCGCCCCATCTCGGAGGCCGCGCGGCGAGAGAAGGTCATGAGCAGAATACGGCGCGGATCGGCACCATTGACGATGAGGTGCGCCACGCGGTGCGCCAGAGTATTGGTCTTTCCAGACCCTGCGCCCGCAATGATGAGAAGCGGACCGCCGATGTATCCGTCCTCGGCGCCAACACCATGCACGACAGCGTCACGCTGCCTGTTGTTCAGTTTTTCCAGATAAGCTGCCATCAGTCCCCGTCGTGCATTTGCGAAAATGCTTCCCGCATCGCCTTGACGGCGCATCCGGAACAAATATGGAACATATCAGCATGATCTAAGGACTGCAAAGTCCAAATGAGAGGGACCGTGTGCGCCTGCCGCAAGTCCGTCTCATCTGCTGGCAAGTGGTGGCCTTGGGAACCAGGCGAAATCGCCGCGCCGATAAACGCTCTTGAGGAGCGGTGTTGCTCTGCGGGCGTTGCATCTTGAACAGACGACCTTGAAGCGAACCGTTTCGATCTTGGTGTCAGGCCCGAACCGCCAGACGAGCTCCAGGATGTCGCTCTGCGAGAGCCTTTGACAGCTGGCGCATTCGAAAAAGAGGGCGAGTCGGTCGTCCACCAGATCACGCAGGGTCCGGTCATTAGGGTTTCGGTTGTCTTCAAACTTCGGGTTCGGTATGGGCGAACAAAATAGGAACAAAATCCTGTTCGAGTCCAGACATTTCAGCTTGCCTGTTCGACTTCTCTGTTCATTTCGCGTCGAATGGGCAAGAGGAAACATGCCCGCTGCCGCGAGGCGATGAATTCCACAAGGGCTCTCCGGTAACGGATCTTCGAAGCGTGCCGAAGCTGCGCAACATGGCGGATCCCTATCTGCATCTGGATTAGATCCGGGTGAAGACGCGGGATTTCCGCTGAGCGAAATCCGCAGATGAAAGAGAAACGGCTATCGTTGCAGTGCGCTCCGAGAGTGCTTCAAGGACGCTGGCTGGTGGGCGTTCGATAGAAATGAGTCTTGGGCTGCTTCTTGGTCGGGGAGCGCGCCAGCGACCGACCTCGAGTCAAAGCGCGTGCGTTTTGCTGTGAGATGTCGCCGGTTCCTGTAGGCTTGCTTGCTAGCTGCCTGTATTCGGTGCGGGCAACAGATTCTTGTTGCCGTAGCAATTCACATTGATAGGTGCCACAGATGCCTCTTCCCTCTGGATCGCTATCGATTCCTCTGAGGACGAACAAGGTGCCGGGAGAGGTCGGTCGCCTAGCATACACACTGCAGGAGCTTCCACCTACGCGCCAAGCTCGGCTTGCCGGACGCTTCGCACTTCGGCCGGAAATCGACATGAAGGACTTTGAGACGCGGGCGGTCATTGATTGGCTCACGGTCGGGGTGACTTTCAAGCGGCAGACGCAGTTCCGATTTGTCCAAGGCGAAATTGACGAGTTCTTTGAGAGGACACCGCACGTCAAGGACTACGAGGAGTCCTCGCACCACACGTCCGACAGGTTTAAGATCACGATCCAGGAGCCGGACATCGCGAGCGTTGTTAAGGCATTGGCGGCAATTGATGCAAAATTCGGCCTCAGGTTTGCACCGAGCATCCTTGGTATCGAATTCAGCATCGACTTCACACCACACGAGCCATCGGACCTGTTGCGGGCGCAGATGCACCGCGTTCTTTCGAGCCACCTTCTGACGGACCGGGACCTTCTAACCAACGAGCTCGCGCGTCCACGAACTGTCTGGGGAACCAAGCTCAAGGTCCTGCAATTGGTCGATAGCACCGGAACAGCGAAACAGAGCCCGTTCCTGGACGGCACTACGTTCTTTGGAGAAAAAGGCGCGGATGTGCATTGGCGCGTCATGGACAAGATCATCGATCGCCAGAACCGCGCGGCCGGGACCTATGAAGCACTGGAGGAGCAAGAGAAACGGGCGAGGGTCGAAGTGACCCTGCGATACGATGAGCTGAAGCGCGTAGGTCTGCGCCACTTCAACGATCTGGCGACCTTCAACATTGCGGAACTGCAGGGGCGGTATTTCAGATTCTACCTGCCGACCTTCAAGACAGATCCTCGACAAGAACCTCACCTCGGAACCGGACGGGAAGCTTGGCGGGATCGGCAGAGATGGAACGCTTTCAAGACTGCCGGAAACATAGCTGTGAACGCGATGGATCAGGCAACGACGCGACACCGGCAGCATCTTCGCAAGAGTGAGCGGACGACGATGCAGAGGATGAAGCTGAGGCTGAAGAAGACTAGACGGATCGCATTAGGCAAGGATGGCACGTTTGTCGCATACGATGACCTGAACCGACGTGTGCTTGGTGCTCTGCGAAATCTGCGGATCCGCGTCGTCGCTGGCTTTGACCCTTGATGATAGTGTCTGGTGGAGGGGTAGAGGATAGAAGAAGCATATCCTGCAGTTATTAGGCGAAAGCATCGTCATCTGACGAGTTGCTTCGACACCGCAGGGGTTTCAGTCTAGCGGCAGCCTCAAATCCGTTGCGATCTCCGGCACAAAAACTTGTAAGTTCCATGAAGATGACCGTGGCGCGGTTGCGGATCGTGCAGTCCGACGACCAAGTTCGGGAGGAACAGGCTGGCCCGTCAACCTGAGAACCGCGACAGCAGCTGCAATCGACGAAGCCGGTTCGTCGTCAATTCCGGCACAACTCCATCATGAAGATCTCTCAGGGCGGCAATCCACGCATTTTCGGCTGTATCGCTCGCGTCAGCACGGAAGCACTGCGCGATCTGATCGGACACCTCGTCACCATACCAGTCGCGAAGGGCCATCGCCATTAATTCCCTCTCGCTGCAGTCCAGTGCCGCCGCCAATGCTTTGACCATTCCGAGCGGCACCTTTCGCCGGCCTTCTATCATTTCATCAATCTGTCCAGGATCGCTGGCGCTGCAAAGCAAGGCGATCTCAGCACTGCTGTAAATCGACGTCGTTGCAAGGAAGGCGAGGAATTCGGCAATGGACCTGGGTTCTGTCTTCATTTCGTTCGCGATCTCTCGTTCGTGTTCACAGCTTGCTTATATCGAGAAGCGAGATGGGACTGCACAAATCCCTGATGAGAGCCGCTCCCTGTTTCAGCGTTCCCATCATCCCCCCGGCTATAACGTCAATTGAACAGCCTGCCGGCGGCGGCGATTTGAAGCGAAATGTATCCTCGACGCTGCCACGGCCGGATCATCCAACCGACTGACTAATGAAGGACATGGCCGATGAAGCAGAACCACCCTGGAACGAAAAGGGCGTTGAGCGATGATGCGCGTCTGATGCTCGGTGTCGGGCTCTGGGGTATGGTGAAGAACGCGCTCGCTGCCGGCCTTGCCGATCGTGGAGTCAAGCTGCCGGACGAAGAGGTGCGGCTTGTCACTCGCTTCATGCTTGAGCACTTGGAGGCAAAGGGGCAGCGAATTGTTCCGGTGAAGGCCACTCTCGACATGCATGAGGCTATGCGCGTTGCGCTCGATGAGGGCAAGCGTATGTCGCTGAAGTGGGTCCAGGCGAAGACCAAGCAGCGCTGGCGCTATCAGGCGGCTCTGGATGCTGCACCGGACTGGCGCCTCGGGTATCAACAAGAGACGGAGCGCACACTGAATCCAGCTAAGCCCGAAACGGGCTCACTGACGGGTGCTTGATAGTTCTTCAGGCAACGTAGGGTCGATCTGCTAGCGACATTCAAGTCGAGCTACAGATGGTTAGCCGAAGTATGCAGCTTCCAGTCGGTCGTCGTATTCTGCCGCTGTTGGGTGCCGCGCGGCAAACAGTCTTTTTGAGCGTTGGACCTGAGATTGGACTTGTGATGTCCAACGCTTTTGGACATCTTCTGCCCAACGAAAGGGCAAGCGACATGCGGAAATCATGGAAGGAATACAAAAGGGAAGCACGTCAGCGCCAAAGGACGCTCGACAAGGAGCGGGAGCGCGAACTCAACACGACTGTCTATCGGCGATCTTTTTCAGATTTCATGCGGGAAGATCATCGTTCCGGCTTCGCAGTGCATTTCCTCATTCTCGGGAATGATTGGTGGGCCTTTGAAGAGGACAACGGGATCAATCCGCTTGATCCGGACGCACTGGACGAGGACGACCGCAGGGCGGCGTTCAATTCGCTTGGTAAAGCCGAACTAGTGCTCAGTGTATTGCAAGACGTCGTCGAGACATTGGCCCAGGATATCGCAGCCTACAAGCGCCGCGAAATCGAGGGCCGCATTGAAGAGCTTCGGCAGCTGGGCTTTGCCGGCCCGGATGCCAATAGAGCACTGGATGATTTGGAACGCCTCAAGAAGATGCGGCACAAGCTTAGCCAGCGTGTTCGAAATACCCTCCCACAAACGAGGGCATCGGGCGAATAGCCCTTAAGAAAGGGAACGGCAATGCGAAGTTTGGACGCCGAGCTTTGCCGCCCCTCAGTCTCAAGCATCGCAACATCGAAAGGAAATCGCGATGACATATGAAATTACCACAGGCACCGCTACAGCTGCAAATGACTTCGGGGCAATAGAAGACCTTGCGGCTTCGCTTGAAGCCACAGCGGGATATCTGGAGAGTTGCGCAGAGAGACACAGCGTGACCGGCGTGCGGGCCGCACATTACCGGAGTGCAGTTGCATCGTGCCAGCGGATCGCGTCTGACATGCGGAACCTGACAGAAGATAATCCGGCGTTAGTCCGCTTTCGGAGTATCGTATCTGCGCTTGATGAGAAGCAGCTTCGGGCGTTCGGTCGGATTAAGATCGACTATCAGGCGAGGATCGGCAGCAAGTTCAGGCCCGCGACCACCCATTGTTTTCTGAGTGAATTGTCTGCGCTCGCATTCGCCCTTGAGGCTATCCATGAGCCTGCCTGCGTGATTGGCGTTGGCATCGGGTTCGGTCCTCGCTGCAATCCTTCTTCGCTGGGGGAGGTCGCCTAATGAATGCCGCCCGTCGCAAGCGTATCGAAGAAGTTTTGGCGCGGCTTGAGCCCCTGAAGGACGTCGTTGACGAAATCCTCTTCGAAGAACAGGAGGCGTATGAGAATATGCCAGAGGGTTTGAAGCAGAGCGCAAGGGGAGAGGCGGCAGAGAATGCCGTCGGCTCGCTCGAAAATGCGTCTTCGCAGCTTGAAGAGACAATCGGCGAGTTAGGCTCGGCTATGGAGGTCGCATAATGGCGCTCAATCCAACGCTTCGCCAGATGGTCGCGAATGCTCAGGCGAAATACATTGACCATGATCCGCTCGCTGCAAAGCGCGCGGAATGGCCTGCTGCCGGTTTCATGGACACCGAGTTAAGGTGTTTCCAATGAAACTGGAGCGAAGGAATGCAACGAAGGAAGTTCAGCCGCGAATATAAGCTTGAAGCGGTGAGATTGATTCGGGAG
>NZ_JAJNCY010000008.1 GCF_021026335.1 Rhizobium sp. C1 | reverse complement strand
ATTCGCAAGAATGGCGGCCTGCGTTTCAACGATCCGTCCCCCATCGCCGGAGAAGGATGGCCGTCCTCTCCGGCGCTTCTTTATCTCACGAAGAAGCCAGAAAATCATAAGACAAGCGTTTCAGTGTTTCCGTTTAATGCTGAAGCGCTCTAAAGCTACGAGATCGCCCGCCTTTTTGCGCCAGCGACAAGAGATCTGCCCATTTCCAGACATGGGGAACCGTCTTCGGCTTCGGAGGCCGCGGCATGAGATTGCCCAATCGCGTCCAGAGCGGCAGCAATTTCTTGCTCACCGAAGCAAGTTCTTGCCCCGGTGGGCAAGAACTGAAACGGTGTGCTCTCCACTACAGACAAAAAAGTCTTTTCGTGCCAGTGCGTTGATATGGCGATTGCCTCTTCCTCCCGTTCTGGCACGCCGTCTGCATGGGGCGGGTTGACCCACGGAGGGGTCTTTCTTTTGGGAGGAAATCATGAAGTCTTTGATGCGTCACCTGCTGGTGGCTGCTGCAGTCGTTGCTGCAACCTCGGCCCATGCCGCCGACAAGGTCCGGCTCGGCAATCTCAAGTTCGCCCATTACGGGGCCATTTCCTACATGAAGGAACTGGCGCCCAAATATAACCTGCAGATCGAAGAGCGCTTCTTCGCCAAGGGCATCGACATCCTGCCGGCCATCGTCGCTGGCGAAGTCGATGTGGCCGCCAGTGCGGTCGATGCCGCCATTGCCGGCCGCGCCTCGGGTGTGCCTATCTATGCGGTTGCCGGCTTTGCCAAGGGCGGTGCACGCATCGTCGTCGGCGACAAGACCGGGATCAAGTCGGTTGCCGATTTCAAGGGCAAGAAGGTGGGTGTTGCCCGTGGCGGCGCACAGGAGCTTCTGCTTCTGGCCGAACTCAGCAAGGCGGGCCTCACCTGGTCTGAAAAGCCCGGCAAGGATGTCCAGCTCGTCTACATGGCCTTCGCCGATCTCAACCAGGCGCTGATGGCCGGCAATATCGACGCCATGTGCCAGTCGGAACCGCAGGCCAGCCAGGCCGTCAACAAGGGCTTCGGCATCGAGATCCTCAAGCCCTACGACACGCCGATGGGCATGCCCGTCCGCTCCCTCGTTTTCTCGGAAAGCTTCTACAAGAACAAGGATGTCGCCGAGCGCACGATGAAGCTTTTTGTCGAAGCAACGAAGTATTTCATCGACCACCCGGCGGAGGCCGAAAAATACGTCATCAACGACATGTTCAAGGGCCAGATCACCGACCAGGACTTCAAGGACGCGATCGGCAACTCGCCCTACTCCTATGAAATCACACCCGAGCATGTGCAGATCACGACCGACCTGATGGTCAAGTATGGCGTTGGGAAGCTCGCCAATCCACCCAAGGCAACCGACTGGGTCAAGACGGATCTGCTCAGCGACGCATTGAAGGCGAAATAAGCCATGGCGCGCACGCTCTTCAGAAATCTGGCGGTTCCGGTCGTGATCCTCGTGCTGTGGCAGCTGCTGTCGCAGTCCGGGTTCATCAAGCCGGTGATCCTGCCCTCGCCGCTCGCTATTCTCGAAAGGCTCTGGACCTATCTCCTGCCTGCGCAGACGTTTGCGGAAAGCGCCGGCTTTTCCGACTGGATCTGGTCGAGCGAATTGCTGAGCGACCTCGTCGCCAGCATGCGCCGCGTTCTCCTCGGCTTTGCCGTGGGCGCAGGCCTTGCCCTGCCGCTCGGATTGCTGATGGGCACGGATCGCCGGTTCGAGGCCTATCTCAATCCGGTGGTGCAGTTCCTGCGCCCGATCCCGCCGATCGCCTATATTCCGCTGGCGATCCTGTGGTTCGGGCTCGGCGATCCGCCGGCGATCTTCCTGATCTCCATCGGGGCCTTCTTCCCCGTGCTGATCAACACGATCACCGGCGTGCGCAATGTGGACAGCATCTATGTCCGCGCGGCGACCAATCTCGGTGCCGACCGCATGACCATGTTCCGCCGCGTCATCCTGCCGGCCGCCACGCCCTATGTGCTCACCGGCATGCGCATCGGCATCGGCACGGCCTTCATCGTCGTCATCGTGGCGGAGATGATCGCGGTCAATAGCGGGCTCGGTTACCGCATCCTGGAGGCCCGTGAATACATGTGGTCCGACAAGGTGATCGCCGGGATGATCGCCATCGGCCTCCTGGGTCTGGCCATCGATGTCGGCGTCAACCGCGTCAATAACCACCTGCTGCGCTGGCATCGCGGCATCGAATCCTGACGAGACGCGGAGCCCGTCTTGGCGGGCTCCCGCACCGACCGCTCATCGGCGAAGAGAGCAGAGATCAACTCGGGAGGAGAGACATCATGAACGCCCATCACATCGTGAAGGACATGGAAGCCCAGACGAAACCGCTCGTGCGGGCCGCAGGCGTCAACAAGGTTTTCGGCGCACAGCCCGGCGGAGTCGTGGCGCTCAAGGATATCGACCTGGAAATCAGGCCGGGCGAATTCGTCTGCCTTTTGGGCCCTTCGGGCTGCGGAAAATCGACCCTGCTCAACGCCATAGCCGGCTTCTCGCTGCCGACATCCGGCACGCTCGAAGTCTCCGGCCAGCCGGTCACCGCGCCGGGGCCGGATCGCGGCATGGTGTTTCAGGAATATGCGCTGTTTCCGTGGATGACGGTGGAAGCCAACATTGCCTTCGGTCTCGACATCCGCGGCACCGGCAAAGAAGAGAAGGCCCGCATCGTCGATGATCTGCTCGACATGCTGGGGCTGAAGGAGTTTCGGCATCGTTTCCCGAAGGACCTCTCCGGCGGCATGCGCCAGCGCGTGGCGATTGCCCGCGTGCTGGCGCTCGATCCGCCGATCATGCTGATGGACGAGCCTTTCGGCGCGCTCGACGCGCTGACCCGCCGCTCGCTGCAGGACGAGCTTCTGCGCATCTGGCGCAGCGTCGGCAAGACGATCGTCTTCGTGACCCATTCCATCGAGGAAGCCGTCTATCTGGGCTCCCGCGTCGTCATCCTGACCTATCGCCCCGGCACGATCAAACGCGACGTGACCATCGATCTTCCCTATCCGCGCGACAGCAATTCGCCCGAGTTCAACGCCATCAAGAAGGACCTGGCGAGCCTCGTCCATGCCGAGCATGACCGCTTTGCTCTTGACGAACGCAAGGGGCTGACCCTTGATTGAGGGACAGCGCACGGCAGGGGGCCGTGCGGACAATCTTCGCCTGATGGGCGAGGACACGGGTGGAGGATGGGGATTGCGTCGCCGATACTGGCCGCTCTTGCTGTTGCTTGCGATGTGTCTGGCCGCCACCGCCTTTCTGGTCCGGGCAGTGGCAGTCGATTACGGCGCGCGTGACGTTTCCCGCACCGCGCAGGAGCGCCTGCGCCTCATCTCCGCCACGCTTTCGACCAGTATCGAGCGCTTCCGCTATCTGCCGGACGTCGTGGCCCGCTCTCGCGAAATCGAGGACCTGTTCCGCCAAAGCGCGACGCCGGAGCAGGGCCTGGCGGCCAACCTGCTTCTGAAGCGCATTTCCGATGCGTCCGGCGCGATGGCGCTTTTCGTCACTGACAGGACCGGACTGACGATTGCCGCCAGCAATTTCGACAGCCCCGGCAGCTTCATCGGGCAGAATTACAGCTATCGGCCCTATTTCCTGGATGCGATCGCCAAGGGCTTCGGCAACTACTACGCCGTCGGCGCAACCACCGGCCAGCCGGGCTATTTCCTGGCGACCCCCATCACGCTGGATGGCGCCGTCGCCGGGGTCGCCATCGTCAAGATCGATCTTCTCCCGGTCGAGCAGCAATGGCGCGACGCGGGCGAGATGGTCGCGATGAATGACAGCCAAGGTGTGATCTTCCTCTCCTCCGAACCGCAATGGCGCTACACCGCCATCGGCGCGGTGAGCCCCGCGCAACTGAAGCAGCTGACCGAGGAGAGGCGCTACGGTGACGCGACGATCGGCGCGGCGGGCATCACGCTGAGAAACGAAGGCGGCTATGAGAAGGCCCGGCTTGGGAGTGCCGATGCGCCGCAGCGCCTGCGCGCCACCGCATCCTTCGGCCCGGACGGCTGGGTGCTGAACTATTTCGCCGATCTCGGTTCCGTGGAGCGGCTGGCGAACACGCTGGCGCTCGCCGCCGTTCTGGCGCTGATGCTCGCCGCCGCGGCGCTGATGATCTTCCTGCAGAGGCGCAGGGCCCAGGCGGTTGCCCGCCGCGCGATGGAGGTTCTGGAGGCGCGGGTCGACGAACGGACGAGCGAGCTGCGCCAGACAAACGATCGCCTCGCCACCGAAATTGCCGAGCGGCAGGAGGCCGAGCGTCAGCTCGACGTGACCCGCACAAACCTGACGCAGGCCGAGAAGCTGGCGGCCATTGGCCAGAGCTTTGCCGGGCTCGCGCATGAGATCAACCAGCCGCTCGCAGCACTCCAGACCTATATCGCTTCGACCCGGCTTCTGGTCGAGCGGGGAAAGCTCGACGTGGCGAAGGGGAACCTCGACACGATGGGCGATATCGTCGGCCGGGTGTCGGACCTGACCAACCAGCTCAAGCGTCTCGCCCGGCGCAAGGACGAGGATTTTGTCGAGCTCGATCTCGGTCTGCAGGTTCGGCGCACGCTGACGCTGCTGAAATTTCGCTTCGCCGATCTCGGCATTACCGCCATCGACCGGCTGGAAGAGGGCGTGATCGTCCATGGCAGCGGAACGCAGCTCGATCAGGTCGTGCTTAATCTGCTGAACAACGCCGTCGATGCTGTCCGCAATGTCGAGGATCCGCTAATCGAGGTGACCATCGAAGTCGGCGACGGGACCTGTGCGCTCACGGTTTCAGACAATGGCACGGGCATCGATGCGGCCGAGCAGGCGCGGCTCTTCGAGCCTTTCCACACCACCAAGGCCGCCGGCGAAGGTCTCGGTCTGGGGCTTGCAACCGCGAACCGCATCGTCACGGACCATCACGGCCGGCTCTCCTACTTACCCTCACGGCTGGGTGGCGCGGGCTTCCGCATCGAACTGCCGCGCGTCGAGGCGGATCGCGGGAGACTGAGTGCATGAATGCCGCCCTTGTCCTGCTGGTGGAAGACGATCACACATTGCGCCAGTCCATGGCGCAGTGGCTGGAGCTCAACGATTTCCGCGTCACCCAGGCATCCAATGCAAAGGAAGCGCTCAAGATGCTTTCGGCGGAAGAGCCGGATGTGGTTCTCTCCGATGTGCGGATGCGCGGCATGTCGGGGCTGGAACTTCTCGATGCCATCAAGGCCAGCCATCCGGCCCTGCCCGTGATCATCCTGAGCGGCCATGGCGATGTACCGATGGCAGTGGCGGCGATGCAGGGTGGTGCCTTCACCTTCCTGACCAAGCCCTATCTGCCCGATCAGCTCATCGCGACCCTGGCGAACGCGGTCGAGACATCGAGCCTGCGCCGCAAGGTGGCAGCTTATCAAAAAAGTTCCGAACTAGAGGCGCTGATCGACCGCCAGCTCATCGGCGAGGATCAGGCGACGGCGAGGCTCAAGTCGGCGATTGCCCGGCTCGCGGTACTGCCGGTCGATGTGCTGATCCACGGCGAGACGGGCACGGGCAAGGAGGTCGTTGCGCGGCTGCTTCACGATGGCAGCGCGAGGCGCGACAAGCCGTTCGTCGCCATCAATTGCGCGGCCCTGCCTGCCGATATCATCGAAAGCGAGCTGTTCGGGCACGAGACCGGCGCCTTCACCGGTGCCAGCGGGACCCGGCTCGGCAAATTCGAATATGCCGATGGCGGCACTGTCTTTCTGGATGAAGTGGAGAGCATGCCTCTCGCGGCGCAGGCCAAGCTGCTGCGCGTCCTGCAGGAGCGAACTGTGACCCGTCTCGGCTCGAACAAGGATATCAGGATCGACATCCGCATCGTGTCCGCCACCAAGGAAAGCCTGAAAGCGCTCGCCGAGAAGGGCAATTTCCGCGCCGACCTGCATTATCGCCTCATGGGGGCAGAGATCGCCATCCCGCCGCTGCGCCAGCGGGGCCACGATGCGGTCTTGCTGTTCAGCCACTTCATGGCCGCCATGGCCACACGCATGGGAACCCCGAACCGGCCCCTGACAGCGCAGGACATGGAGACCATCCTCGCTTATCCCTGGCCCGGCAATGTCCGCGAGTTGAAACTGCTCGCGGAGCGCCGGGCTCTCGATCTGGATTGGACCCCGGCACCCGCGTCAGGCCAGGATGGGCAAGCGGCGTCCAGCGGGTCGCTCACCGAACAAATGGATCAGTTTGAACTCCGCATTCTCAGGAATGCCCTTGCTCAGGCCGGAAACACTTCGGATGCTGCCAGATTGCTGTCGCTTCCGCTGCGGACATTCAATGAGAAGATTCAGCGCCTGTCGCGTCGTGCGAAGGCTTTGTAGCGCAGTGAGCGAATATGAATTCTGCCAAACGACAAGGCATCCGCCGCGCTCAAGGCGGATTATGAAGCCTCAGGCGAGCATCTTTACCGACGGAAACATTGACGCTGTTTGAATGCCCCGGGTTTTGGCGCTGACCCAGAGCATCACCCTCAAAGACGGAATCAGCAAGCAGGGCGTAGGCGCAGCCGCGCCATCTGGGTCGTATCGCCATAGCGGCCATTGCGGAAGAGATCCATCTTGAACTCGCCCTCGATCTCGAAGCCGAAGCTTCGGTAGAGTGCGATGGCGCGGCTGTTTTCAGACGCCACCGACAATTCGAGGCGGACGAGATTAAGCCAGTTGTCGGAAAGGTTGATCATTTCCGACATCAGCGCCTTCCCCACACCGCGTCCGTGGAACTCAGGATGAACGCAGATACCGAAGCTGCCGACATGCTTGCGGCGCGGCGAACGGTTGAGGATCATGCCGAGATGGCCGACCACGCGGCCATCGATTTCGGCTGCCAGTTCCACGCCTTCCGGGTCGCGCGTGCGGTAGAAATCCCGCCAGAACTGGACATCGCGATGAGGAAGCTGCGCGGTGAATGCAACCACCTCCTCGAAAGCGTAGATGGCGGCGATGTCCTCGCCGTCTTCCGCTCTCGGTCTGCGAACGACGATGCCGGACATCTCCGCCTCTTCTCAGCCGTCAACGTGGAAGGGCTTGCGGGAGAGTTCGGAGAAGACTTCAGCCCCGTCCTTGCCGAGGATCACGATCTCTTCCAGCCGCACGCCGAAGCGGTCGGTGAGATAGATGCCGGGTTCGATGGAGAAGACGTTCCCCGCCTGAAGCACGACATCGGAGGTCGCGGTGATATAGGGCCGCTCGTGCACGTCGATGCCGAGACCGTGGCCAGTGCGATGCAGGAAGCGGTCGCCATAGCCGGCCGCCGCAATCGTTTCGTGGGCGGCGCGGTCGACGTCTGAAGCCTTCACGCCGGGGCGCGCGGCAGCCACGGCCGCCTGCACGGCGCGCTCGACGACGGAGACGACCTCCTCGAAGCCTTCCGGCGGCGTGCCGCAATAGCCGACGCGGGTCATGTCGCTCGGATAGCCATCCTTGCGGCCACCGATATCGACGAGGATCGCATCGCCCGCCTTCAGGCGGCGCTCGCCGGAATGATGGTGCGGGAACGCACCGTTTTCGCCGAAGCAGACGATGACGAATTCGGCCTTGGCGCCCTGTGCCAGAAAGCGCTGCTTGATGACCTCGGCGGCTTCCAGCTCGCTGATGCCGGGCTTGAGCGCCGCAAAGGCCGAACGCATCGTCTCGTCATCGATCAGCGCGTTCATCTTCAGAAGCTTGTATTCGCTCTCGTCCTTGGCTGCACGAAGTGCGCCTACCGTATCGGCAAGGAACGCGCGTTTCGCGCCAGGCAATGCGTCCACGACCATCAGTGCGAAGTCGGCGCGCATGGTTTCATCGAGCGCGATAGACGGGTTTGCGACACCCGCAATGCCGGTCTCCGAGAGCAGCGTGGCGAAGGCATCCGCGGGACCTTCGGCATCGGACCAGGTGAAGAAGGGAAGGTCCGTGTGCTGGCGCGCGCTGTCGGCATTCAGCGCCGGCATCAGGAAGGCGGCGGATTTCGGGCCGACAACCAGCATCACCGGACGCTCGTCGCCATGCGGGTCGAACCCCGCCAGCCACTTCATATTGGAGGTCGGACCGACGAATACGCCATCGGTCTTGGTGTCAGTCATCCGCGCGGTCAGCCGTTTCATGCGCGCCTCGAACATCGGCATCGCTCCTGTGATCCAATGAGGTTAGGGGAAGGCCGCCGAACAACGCCGGCGGCCTGTCATGCAAGTGTTCGTCAGTCCTTCTTGACCAGACGGTAGAAGACGTAGTCCGGCAGCGCGCCGTTGACATAGCCCGAGACGTTCTTCGCAAGCGCAACCTGCTTGGCAGCCTGGAACATGACGACGATCGGCGAGTTGGCCTGCACCTTCTTCTGCAGGTCGATATACATCGCGTCGCGCTTGGCCTGATCGGCTTCGGCGCGGGCGGCCACGGTCGCCTTGTTCATGTCGTCCGGAACGGCCCAGGCGTTGCGCCATGTCGTGGTCGACTGGTAGTGACCGTCGCTGTTGTCGGCATTGTAGGCGAAGGCCGACGCGTTGGAATCCGGATCCATGAAGTCCGGACCCCAATAGAGCAGCATGGCCTCATGCGTGCGGGCGCGATACTTGGTGATGACCTGCGAGCCCGTGCCGGGCACGATCTTGAAGTCGATGCCGCCCTTGGCAAAGCTTGCCTGCAGCGCCTGCGCCATATCGGTGAAGGGCGAGGAGTTGATGACATCGAGCGTCGCGGTGATCGGCGTCTTGATGCCGGCATCGGCGAGGATCTTCTTCGCCTTATCCGGATCATAGGTGTAGGGCGTGTCGTTCAGCGCGCCGGGGAAGCCCTTCGGCCAGAAGGCCTGATGAATTTCCATCTGGCCCTTGAGGATCGTGTCGGTCATGCCCTTGTAGTCGACGAGATAACGCGCGGCTTCCCAGACGGCCGGGTTGGTCAGGTCCTTGTCCTTCTGGTTAAGGCTGAGGAAGTGGACGGCGGCCTGCGGATAGGTCTCGATCTTGAACGTGCCGCTGGTCTCAACGGCGGCAATCTGGTCCGGCGTCAGGTTCTTGGCAATGTCGACATCGCCCGACTTCAGCATGAGCTGCTGCGTGGCCGATTCCGCAACATGGCGGATGGCGACGGACTTCACGGCCGGTGCGCCGCCGAAATAGGACGGGTTGGCGGCAAGATTGATCAGTTGGCCGGGCTTGAAGGCCTTGAGCACGAAGGGGCCGGTGCCGGCGGAATTCGCCTTCAGCCAGGCATTGCCGAGATCGCCGCCCTTGTCATTGGCTTCGACCGTCTTGCCGTCGACGACCGAGGCCGGGCGCGAAGCGAGAACGTTGAGCACGAAGGCGGACGAGAAGTCGCCCGTATACTTGATGGTGACCGTCTTGCCGTCAGCCTTGACCATGCTGTCGAAATTGTCGGCGGTCCAGCCGAGCTGGGTCAGCAGGAAGGCGGGCGCCTTGTTGAGCTTGATGACGCGCTTGAAGGAATAGACGACGTCTTCGGCGCGCAGGGGATTGCCCGAGGAGAACTTGACGCCGTCGCGCAGCGTGAAGGTGATCGTCTTGGCCGCATCGTCGGCCTTCCAGCTGGTGGCAAGGCCGGGCGAAAGCTTCTGCAGGTCGGTCGCGTCATACTGCACCAGACGGTCATAGGTCTGGGTCACATATTCGCCGGAGGAGAATTCGTAAGCCTCTGCGGGGTCGATGCTGACGATGTCGTCGATGTTTTCGGCCACGACCAGCGTGTCCTTTGGGGTCGCGGCATGGGCCTGCAGGGCCGTCAGCGGCAAAAGTGCCGTGGCGGCGAATAGGGCAGCGTGCAAATGTTTCATGACTTTGTTCTCCTCTTTCTCGGATATTCTTGTTCTTAGTTTGGGGTCACTCGGCTTTTGCCCCGGCTTTCGGCGGGGTGGTGCGGTAGACGGGAACAGTGCCGGTCCAGAGCACGCGCACTGTCTCTTGGCTGTCGTTCCACCAGGCATGCGGGCGGTTGCCACGAAAATGCAGGCTGTCGCCGGGACGCATGATATATTCCGCCCCGTCCAGCATCTGCGTCAGCTTGCCTTCGAGCACGAAGAGGATTTCCTCGCCCTCGTGGCTGACGATTTCGGAATGGAAACCCGGCGGGATGTTGAGCACGAAGGATGAGAGCTGGTTACCGGCAAAGTCAGCCGCCACGCGCTCGTAAACCACGTCGGAACCCGGCACGGAAAACGTCTCGCGCTGACCATGGCGGGTCAAGGCATCGTCGGCACCAGGCGAGGCGATGAAGTAATCGACGCCGACATTGAGGCTATGCGCGATCTGCGCCAAGGTGCCGAGAGAAGGCGTGGCAAGGTCGCGCTCCACCTGACTGAGATAGCCGGGCGTGATGCCCGCCGCTTCGCAGATGTCGCGCAATGTCAGCTGCAATTGCCGCCGACGGGCGCGTATCAGCGCGCCGACCTTGGGCGCCTGTGGTTCTTGTGTCGTCAAGGCGAGCGGTGAAGCAGTCATCTTCGGAAACCAGTAAAATTTGTTTGATGAAAGCAAAATTATTTGTATGTTCCAAGCAGAATTTTACTGGAACGAAAATTTTTATGCCGAGGAGGCCGCGCGTGGCGACAGACACACCCTTCCCCGACGCGGGAGCCCAAGCCACTCGCAAGCGCGGCGGCGGCGCCAGGCGCACCCGCAAGGCGGCGCTGCATTTGGGCGGCATCGCTGTTTCGCTGATCGTCACGCTTCTCGGCCTCATCGCCATCACCTTCTTCATCGGCCGCGTCGTGCCGATCGACCCGGCGCTGGCCGTGGTCGGCGACCGTGCACCGAAGGCGGTCTATGAGGCCGCCCGCGTGCAGCTTGGCCTCGACAAGCCGCTGATCGTGCAATTCGTGACTTACGTAAAGGCGGTTGCGACGGGCGACCTGGGCATGTCGGTCTCGACCGGGCGGCCGGTTCTGCAGGACCTCAAGGAAGTCTTCCCCGCGACGCTGGAAATGGCCACACTCGGCATCCTGATCGGCATCGCGCTCGGCGTGCCCATGGGCGTTCATGCCGCCGCCAAACAGGGGAGCCTGACCGATCAGGTCATCCGTGTCGTAGGCCTTGCAGGCTATGCAATCCCCGCCTTCTGGCTCGGTCTTGTCGGGCTTGCGGTCTTCTATGCGCGCCTGCAATGGGTGGACGGACCCGGCCGCGTCGATATCGCCTATGATGGTCTCGTCACACCGGTCACGGGCCTGATGCTTGTCGACAGCCTTCTCGCCGGCGAGACGGACATCTTCTTCAACGCCATCGGCCATCTCGCGCTGCCGGCCTGCATTCTCGGCTTCTTCAGCCTTGCCTACATAGCCCGCATGACGCGGTCCTTCATGCTCGACCAGCTGGCGCAGGAGTATATTACGACCGCCCGCGTGAAGGGCCTGCCGGAGCGGGTGGTCATCTGGCGGCACGCCTTCCGGCCGATCCTCTTGCCGCTCATCACCGTCTGCGCTCTCTCCTATGCCGCACTTCTCGAAGGCTCGGTGATGATCGAGACGATCTTCTCCTGGCCCGGCATTGGCAATTATCTGACCGTCGCGCTGCTCAACGCCGACATGGCCGCCGTCCTCGGCGCGACGCTGCTGATCGGCACGGTCTTCATCATCATCAACAAGGTCAGCGACGCGCTTTACGACGTGCTTGACCCGCGCGCGAGGTAACCGGCATGGCCTTTGCTGACATGCGCAACTGGCTTCTCGACGAAAGCCCCGCCTCGCGCCGGCAGGCCCGCTGGGGCCGCATCTTCCGCATCTCGCTTGCCTTTCGCGGCAACGCGCTGGCCATGGTCGGCCTCGTCATCGTGCTGGCGCTGATCGCCATGGCCGTCTTCGCGCCCTGGATCGCCACGCATGACCCGATCGCCCAGGATACCTATGCGCGCCTGCGCCCGCCAAGTGCTGCCAACTGGATGGGCACGGACGAGCTGGGCCGCGATATCTGGTCCCGCGTCGTCTTCGGTGCGCGCATCACGCTCGCCATCGTCATTCTGGTCGCCGTTCTCGCAGCGCCTGCGGGTCTGCTGATCGGCGCTGCCGCCGGCTATCTCGGCGGCTGGGTCGATCGCGTCCTCATGGGCATCACCGACATCTTCCTCTCCATGCCGAAGCTCATCCTGGCGCTGGCGCTCGTCGCAGCCCTCGGCCCCGGCATTGAAAACGCCATTCTCGCCATCGCCGTCACCTCCTGGCCGAGCTATGCCCGCATCGCACGGGCCGAAACGCTCACCTTCAAGAATGCCGATTTCATTGCCGCAAGCCGGTTGCAGGGCGCATCGAGCCTTCGTATCGTCGTCGGCCATATCCTGCCGCTCTGCACCTCCTCGATGATCGTCCGCGTCACGCTCGACATGGCGGGCATCATCCTTACTGCCGCCGGCCTTGGCTTCATCGGCCTTGGCGCGCAGCCGCCGCTGCCGGAATGGGGCGCGATGATCGCGCGCGGGCGCACCTTCATTCTCGATCAATGGTGGGTCGCCACCATGCCGGGCTTCGCCATCATCGTTGTCAGCCTCGGCTTCTGCTTCCTCGGCGACGGTTTGCGCGACGTTCTCGACCCCAAGAGCGGAGAAAAGCATTGAGCGCGCCCCTTCTTGCCGTCGAAAACCTGAAAGTCACCTTCCCCAGCCCGTCCGGCCCGGTGGATGTGGTCAAGGGCATTTCCTTCTCACTCGGCCGCGAACGCCTCGGCATTGTCGGCGAAAGCGGCTCGGGCAAGTCGATGACCGGCCGCTCCATTCTCGGCCTCGTGCGTGCGCCCGGCAAGGTCAGCGCCACGCGGCTGGAATTCGATGGCATGGATCTTCTGAAGCAGGGCGAAAAGGCCATGCGCAAGATCCGTGGCGCGCGCATTTCCATGGTCATGCAGGACCCGAAATTCTCGCTCAATCCGGTCATGACGGTCGGCGAGCAGATCGCCGAGGCGCTTGTCGCCCACAAGCGGCTGCCGCGCCGCGAGATCGCCGCGCGCGTCCGCGCCATGCTGGAGGCGGTACGCATCAACGATCCGGACCGCGTTGCCGGTCTCTATCCGCACGAGATTTCCGGCGGCATGGGCCAGCGCGTGATGATCGCGATGATGCTCATCCCCGAACCGGATATCCTGATTGCCGACGAACCGACCTCGGCGCTCGACGTGTCCGTGCAGGCGCAGGTTCTCGATATCATAGACGACCTCGTGCGCAACAAGGGCATGGGGCTGATCCTGATCAGCCACGACTTGAACCTCGTGGCGCATTATTGCGACCGCGTGCTGGTGATGAATTCCGGACGGTTGGTCGAGGATTGCGCCGCGTCCGAGCTGAAAAACGCGCAACACCCCTACACACGCGGCCTGCTCGCCGCCCAGCCGCGACTTGACGAGACACGCGACGAACTGCCGGTCATCGACCGCACCACCTGGAGCGCCACATGACCGCGATCCATATCGACAATCTCGACGTCTCCTATGGCGAAACGCAGATCACGCATGGCGTGACCATCGACGTCGAGGAAGGCGGAAGCTTCGCCCTTGTCGGCGAAAGCGGCTCGGGCAAGTCGACCGTGCTGAAGGCGATTGCGGGCCTTGCGCCGGAGTGGCGCGGCACGATCGAGATCTTCGGCAAGCCGCGCAGCCACGGCATCGAAGCCGAATTTGCCCGCACCTGCCAGATGGTCTTCCAGGATCCTTACGGGTCGCTGCATCCGCGCAAGACGGTGGACGCGACGCTGATGGAGCCGCTGAACATTCAAGGGTTAAGCGACCACAACGAGCGCATCGCCGCGATCCTGAAGGATGTCGGCCTCGATAACCGCTTCCGCTTCCGTTATCCGCACCAGCTCTCCGGCGGCCAGCGCCAGCGCGTGGCGATTGCCCGCGCGCTGATCGTCGAGCCGAAGCTGCTGCTACTGGACGAACCGACCTCGGCGCTCGACGTCTCCGTGCAGGCCGAGATCCTCAACCTCCTCAAACGATTGCGGCGCGAGCGCGGGCTGACCTATCTCATGGTCACGCATAACCTGCCGATCGTTTCCTTCCTTTGCGACCGTCTTGCCGTCATGCGCGGCGGGCGGATCGTCGAAACCGCCGATGCCGAAAAGCTGAAAAAGGGGCATCTGCAGAACGAATACAGCCGGGAGCTCTTAAGGCTCTCTGCCCCTCCAGCCGTCTGACAATTCCGGAGAACACCCATGGAAAACAACTACCAGGCAGCCCTTGCCGCCTTCGACAGCGCGATTGCCAATGACACGGCGGGCGACGCACCCTGGATCGCGCTGCAGACGCTGGTTCGCGAGGTCATCGGCGCCAAGCTCTTCACCGTCATGCTTTCCGACATGAAGGCAGGCCTTGCGCGCCGCGCCTATACGTCCGATCCGGCAAACTATCCGGCTTCGGGCACCAAGCCGACGCATCGCAATGAATGGTTCGACATCGTTCACGGCGAACGCCGCGCCTTCGTCGCCAACACGATCGAGGACATCGCCAAGGTCTTCCCCGACCATGAGCTGATCAAGTCGCTCGGCTGCGAATCCGTCATCAACCTGCCGGTCTATATCGGCGGCGAGATGCTGGGCACGGTCAATTGCCTTGACGTCGCGCATCATTACACGCCGGAGCGGGTCGAGCGCGCGACGAGCCTCCTCAACATCCCGTCCAAGCTGGCCTTTATGGTCGCCGGCAAACAGGGGCTCTGAAGCGCGCTATACCCATCGTTTTCGGTTGAATGGATCACTGCCCGGTTGTTTTTGGAGGCAGTAACGGCACGCGTTGATTTGGCCGATTGGAGTGGTCCGTCCCTTGATTGGTACAAGTGAGCGGACGCTGCAGCACCGTATATCTCTGCGCCAATGTCATCGGAAACCCGGCAGCGCGGTCCGCTGCCTTACCGCGCTGCCGGGTTTCGCGTGGATCAGGAGCGCTCGTCGTGAGCTGCGAGAAAATCGGAAACTGTCTTCAGGCACAGTTCCTTTTCCTCGACATGCGGCATGTGGCTGGAATGCTCGAAGAGCACCCAGCAGATATCTGGAACGCGCTCGCGATAGGGGCGCACGACTTCCGGCGTCGCTTCGTCGTAAGCACCGGAAATCAACAGCGTCGGCGCCTTGATACGGTCGAGCCGATCCTCGATCGTCCAGTCCTTCATCGTGCCGATGACGTGGAATTCGGTCGGGCCGTTCATGTTGCGATAGACGGTGTTATCCTCGTCCATGGCAGCAAAGGTGCGCGCAACGTCCTCGGGCCACGGCGTGACGCGGCAGACATGCCGGTCGTAGAACACGCGTGACGCGGCGATATAATCGGGATGCGTCAGCGTGCCTGCTTCTTCATGCGCCAGAAGCGTTGCCTGCACATCGGCCGGAAGATCGCGGCGCAGACGGTTCGCTTCCGCGACCCAGGTATGCATGTTGGCCGGCGAATTGGCGATGACCAGCGCCTTCAGGCCCTCCGGCTGCCGCACCGCATGTTCCGCGCCCAGCATGCCGCCCCAGGACTGGCCGAGGAAGGCGTAGCGATCCGCAATGCCGAGATGCGACAGCAGCGCATCCAGCTCTTCAAGAAACAGTGAGACCGTCCAGAAATCGGGACCCTTGTCCGGCAGATGCGTAGACTTGCCGCTGCCGAGCTGATCGTAATGTATCACTGCGCGTCCATCGAGCGCGGCAATGCCCTTGAAGCTGTCGACATAATCATGTGTGCAGCCGGGACCACCGTGGGCCACGACCAGCGGCAGCCTGCCGCTATCGAGATTGCCGGTGACGCGGTACCAGGTCTGGTAGTCTCGGAATGGCAGGAAGCCTTCGCGGGTTTCGACGGACAGCAATGGGACGCTCCTTGGATTGAAAGTCATTCGGAGCATAGAATAGGCGTGCGACTGCCGAGGCGGCAGCTATCACAACTGATAGGGTATCTGGCTTCAGCTGCGCGGCTGATCGAACATGCGCAGATGCGCGGCGCGGGCCACGGCCTGGGTGCGGTTTCGCGCGCCGAGCTTGCGGGTCGCGGCGTTGAGATGCATGACCACGGTGGGCACCGAACGGTCGATCAGCCGGGAGATCTCCTTGGCCGAATAGCCTTCCGCCGAATAGCGCAGGCATTCGCGCTCGCGCATGGTGAGGCGCGGCAAGCCGGAGAGCGCCTGTTCTCCGGCAATGCGCAGCGCTGCAGTCCGCTGGAAGAGATGTGCCATCAGGCTGAAATCGCCCATGCAGAGCCGCACGTCGCGCTCAAGCCGCACAGGATCGCCGGCGCGAATGCCGGTGACGGTCGCATAGTCACCGCCCGGCAGATGGATCGGCACGGTCACGCCGGCCGTTAGCCCGCGCTCCCACAGAAATTCGGCCACGGGCGCCGTTTCCTCGTTCATGAAGGCATGAATGAGCGTCTGCGCCTTGGGATCGTAGTTCCAGAAGAAGGGGGCCGTGGTGCCGAGCGCCACATGCTGCACGGGATCGTGACGGAAATAGCCGCGCCGGCACCAGTAGTCGCGCATCGTCTCATCGACATTGCGCAGCTCCAGAACCGTCGGGATCATGAGTTCGCCGCTGAGGTCGTAGCGGCCCGGCGTGTAGTCGTAGATCAGCGTATCGAAGCCATAGTCCTGCATGGCCAGGAAAAGCTCGTCGATCTGAAGGTCGAGGCTGGTTGCCGCTGCAAAACGATCCTCGATGCCTGTGACGTTCATGCCAACCTCTTTCGCGCCGAATTTCCAAACCTGCCCCTCGGACAGCTTCACCCTATCACTTCTGATAGCTAGTGTGGAGCCTCAATTGCTCTAGAAATAACCCTGCATAAATGTTGTGCAAATGCAAAGGCGAAACCATGTGGCGCGAAATCGAACCGGACGAGAGGCACGAGCTGACAATCCAGGGCTACCGCGTCGTGGCCTATGTCTTCGGCAACGGCCCGGAAACCCTGCTTTGCCTGAATGGCGGACCAGGTCTGCCCTGCGATTATCTGCGTGAGGCGCATTCCTGTCTGGCAGACGAGGGTTTCCGGGTTGTCGCCTTCGACCAGCTCGGCACGGGCGCATCCGACCGCCCAGATGACGCCAGCCTCTGGACCATCGAACGCTATGTCGAGGAGACGGAAGCGGTGCGCCAAGCGCTCGGTCTCGGGGCCGTTCATCTGCTCGGTCATTCCTGGGGCGGCTGGCTCGCCATCGACTATGCGCTGACCTATCCTGAGGCCATCAAGAGCCTCATCTTGGCCGACACCGTCGCCGACATGCCACATCTGGCGAGCGAACTGGAGCGTCTGCGCGCCGCGCTCGGGTCCGAAACCGTGGCGATGATGCAGGCGCATGAGGCTGCCGGGACCTATGATCATCCGGAATATATGGCGGCCGTCACGCTTTTGAACTACCGCCATGTCTGCCGCCTGCCGGAATGGCCAGCTCCGGTCAACCGCTCGCTCGAAGACTGGAACATGGGGGCCTACATGACCATGCAGGGACCGAACGAATTTCTCTATATCGGCAATCTGAAGGACTGGAACCGCATTCCGGACCTGCCAAAGATTTCCGCGCCCGTGCTGATCGTCGTCGGCGAGCATGACGAACTGACGCCGGCCTGCGCGCTGCGCATGAAGAATGCCCTGCCGGAAGGCGCGCGGATCAATGTGGTGCGCAATGCCAGCCACATGCCCTTCTATGAAAACCCGCAGGGCTATTATCCGCCGCTGCTTTCCTTCCTCAAGGACGTGTCGGGCTAATGCTGCACCGCTATCGCTTCATACTGACCAGACCCCTGCAGTTTCTGCCGGTGATCCTTGGCGTTTCCATCATCACTTTCGTGCTCGTCCGGCTCATTCCCGGAGACCCGGCGCGCGTACTCCTCGGCACCAAGGCAACCCCCGAGGCCATCGCCAATATCCGTTCGCAGTTCGGGCTCGATCTGCCGATGTGGCAGCAATATTTCTACTTCGTCAAAAACCTCCTGCATGGCGAAATGGGCCGCTCGATCATCTTCAAGATCGATGTGCTGCAGCTGATCGTCACCCGCATCGAGCCGACGCTGGCGCTGGTATTTTGCTCGGTGCTTCTCTCCGTCCTGATTGCAGTGCCTCTGGCCGCAGTCGCTGCGCGCAACGAGGGCAGGTTTGTCGATCATGCCGTGCGCGTGGTCTCCACCTTCGGCATCGGCTTTCCCTCCTTCTGGCTGGCGCTCATGCTGATCCTGCTGCTTTCGGTCAGCATTCCGCTCCTGCCCGTCTCGGGCTACGGCAACACGCTGTCGGACAAGCTCGTGCATCTCGTACTGCCGTCGCTGACCATTGCGCTCTCGCTCTCCACCGTGCTGATGCGCTCGCTGCGCGCGGCGATGATCGACTGGCTGAAATCGGATGTGGCGACAGCAGCACGCGCCCGCGGCATGCCTGAGCGAATCGTGTTCTGGCGCCATGTCGTGCCCAATTCCGTCGTCCCGACGATCAACCTCCTGGCCGTCAATATCGGCTGGCTGATCGGCGGCACGGTCG
This sequence comes from Rhizobium sp. C1, assembly GCF_021026335.1. GTDB lineage: Bacteria > Pseudomonadota > Alphaproteobacteria > Rhizobiales > Rhizobiaceae > Ensifer_A. Next base: position 207,830 of record NZ_JAJNCY010000008.1, on the reverse strand, counting down.
TGGTCGAAAGCGTCTTCGCGCTGCCGGGCATGGGGCAATTGCTGGTGCGCGCCATCTTCTCGCGCGACTATATGGTGGTTCAGGGCGTGGCGATGGTCTTTGCCTGCGCCACCGTCTTCGTCAACTTCCTGGCCGACATCGCCACCGTCGCCGCAGACCCGCGGGTGAAGCTATGAGCGGCGGCATGATCAGGACACGCAACGCAACGCTTTATGCCGGGCTCGCCATCTTCGGCCTCTTCGTGCTGATGGCGCTGCTGGCCCCGCTTGTCGCGCCCTACGATCCGATCTTTCAGGATGCGGCGGCGCGGCTGAAAGGTCCGAGCCTTGCGCACCCCTTCGGCACCGACAATTTCGGCCGCGACATCCTCTCTCGCGTCATGCATTCGGCACGTATCGATCTCCAGATGGCGCTGATCGGGGTTGCCTTCCCCTTCGCCATCGGGACGGTCATCGGGGCCGTTTCCGGCTTCCTCGGCGGCTTCGTTGATGCGGTTCTCATGCGGCTGATTGACGTGATCCTCGCCTTTCCGTTTCTCGTGCTGATGCTTTCCATCATCGCCATTCTGGGACCGGGGCTCACGAGCTTCTACATCGCGATGGCACTGGTCGGCTGGGTCTCCTATGCCCGCCTGATTCGCGCACAGATCCTCGTTCTCAAGAACAGCGATTATGCCATGGCCGCCCAGAGCCTCGGCTTCTCGCGCCTGCGCATTCTCTTCCGGCATCTCCTGCCCAATGCGGTGGCCGGCTCCATCGTCTTTTCCATGTCCGATGTCGTGCTGGTCCTGCTCTCGGGCGCGGCCATCAGCTATCTCGGGCTTGGCGTCCAGCCGCCGACCGCCGAATGGGGTGTGATGGTTGCGGAAGGGCAGAGCTTCGTCACGCAGGCCTGGTGGATCACGCTCTTTCCGGGTCTGTCCATCGTCGTGCTCGCTTTCGGATTTTCCCTCATAGGCGACGGGCTTGCCGAGCGGCTGGGAGTGAACGGATGACCGTGCAACTGAATTCCATCCATCCGCTTCTCGCCGTCCGCGATCTGACCGTCGCCGTCGATGCACTGGATGGGGAACGCATCCTTCTGGACAGCGTCTCGGTCGATCTCGCCCGTGGCGAGGTACTTGGTCTCGTCGGCGAAAGCGGTTCAGGCAAGAGCCTTCTTTGCCGGACGCTGGTCGGCCTCATGCCGTCACGCGCAATTCATCGCAGTGGCGGTTCCATCCTGCTCGACGGGCAGGAGATCGCCGGCGCGGACGAGGCGGCGCTGCAGGCGATCCGCGGCGCCCGCATCGGTATGATCTTCCAGAACCCGACAAGCCATCTCGATCCGGTCATGCGCATCGGCGACCAGATCGTGGAAGGCGTCGTCTTCCATCAACGCCTCTCGCGCGAAGCGGCCAAATCGCTGGCGCTCGACATCATGGGCCAGGTCGGCTTCACCGATCCGCCCCGCCAGTTTTCGAGCTATGCACATGAATTTTCGGGCGGTATGCGGCAGCGGGCGATGATCGCCATTGCGCTTGCCTGCAATCCGGAAATCCTGATCGCCGACGAGCCGACAACGGCGCTCGACGTGACGATCCAGGCGCAGATACTGCATCTCCTGCTGGACTTGCGCGACAAGCGAGGCCTCTCCATCATTCTGGTGACGCATGATCTCGGCGTCGTCGCCCAGACCTGCGACCGGATTGCGGTCATGCGCCAGGGCCGCATCGTTGAGACCGGCAGGAAGCGGCAGATCCTGAAAGCCCCGCAGGCCGAGTATACGAAGACGCTGATCTCGAGCCACCCCTCCATGCCGGTGCAACCAGATGCGGCCACCGTCGCGCCTGCCGCAAGGTCGGCGGACGTTCGGCCGCTGATCGAGATCGACGATCTTGCCGTGCGGTTCCAGACGGGTGGCGGGCTGTTTTCGAAGCGCAAGCATTTCAGCGCGGTCGACGGCGTATCGCTGCAAATCTGGCCGGGTGAGACGGTTGGTATCGTTGGCGAAAGCGGCTCGGGCAAGTCGACACTGGCGCGGGCGATGCTTGGTCTGACACCCGCCTCCTCCGGCCATGTCAGCTTCAACGGTTCGAGCCTCCGCCTGCAGCGGACACAGGCGCTGCAGGCTCTTCGCACCCAGGCGGCGATGGTCTTCCAGGACCCCTACAATTCGCTCAATCCGCGCATGACGATCGGCGAGATGCTCTCCGAAGTGCTGACGGTTCAGAAGAAGATCCCGGCGGTGCAAATACCGGATCGAGTGAACGAACTTCTCGACCTTGTCGAACTCGACCGCAGCTTTGCGCAGCGCAAGCCGCGCACGATGAGCGGCGGGCAATGTCAGCGCGCCGGCATCGCCCGGGCGCTCGCCATCGATCCGCGAGTCATAGTGGCCGACGAGTGCATTGCCGCGCTCGACGTCACCATCCAGGCGCAGATCGTCGCCCTCTTCCGCAAGCTGGTTGCGACCATGGACCTGACGCTGGTCTTCATCGCCCATGACCTCCCGGTCGTTCGCTCGCTCTGCCAGCGGGTTATCGTGATGCATCACGGCCGTATCGTCGAGGAAGGCCCGTCGGATGCTGTCTTCGCCAACCCCCGTGAGGCCTATACCGCCGGCCTCATCGACGCCATTCCCGACATCGACCCGGACCGGCCGCTGTCGAGACACTCCAACCCATAAATAACAACCACCAGAGGATCGATCCCATGCAGTTCAAGATGACGAAAGCCAAAATCGCCGCCTTCGCGGCCGTCCTGTCCCTTTCGGCCTCCTATGCGGAAGCCGCAGGCGTGCTGACCATCGGCCGTAACGAGGACTCCACCACCTTCGATCCGATCAAGTCGGCGCAGAATGTCGACAACTGGGTCTTCTCCAACGTCTTCGACGTGCTCGTCCGTGTCGATGCCACGGGCACCAAGCTCGTGCCCGGCCTTGCCGAAAGCTGGACCGTATCCGACGACGGTCTGACCTATACGTTCAAGCTGCGCGACGCCAAATTCTCGGACGGTAGCCCGGTGACCGCCGGCGACGCCGCCTTCTCGCTCACCCGCATCCGCGACGACAAGGGTTCGCTCTGGGCTGACAGCTTCAAGATCATCGACACCGCGACGGCTGCGGACGACAAGACCCTCGTCGTCAAGCTGAAGAGCAAATCGGTTCCCTTCATCACGATGATGGCGCTGCCGAATGCCTCGGTCCTGCCGAAGAAGATCGTCGAGGCCAATCCCGATGCCTTTGCCGAAAAGCCCGTCGGCTCCGGCGCCTTCACCGTGGCAGACTGGAAGCGCGGCGACCGCGTCATCCTGAAGAAGAACCCGAACTACTGGGACGCCGGCCATGTCAGCCTTGATGGCGTCGAATGGATCGTCATTCCGGACGACAATACTCGCATGCTGGACGTCCAGACCGGTCAGATCGACGTGGCGATCACCGTCCCCTTCTCGCGCGTTGCCGAGATGAAGAAAAACCCGGATCTCACCGTGCGCATGGATCCTTCGACGCGGGAGGATCATCTGCTGATCAACCACCAGCACGGCGCGCTTGCCAAGAAGGAAGTGCGCGAGGCGCTCGATCTCGCCATCGACAAGAAGGCCATTGTAGAGGCCGCCACCTTCGGTCTCGGCGAAGTCGCCAATTCCTACATTCCGAAGGGCGCTCTCTACCACTACGCCGACAACTTGCAGCGTCCCTACGACCCGGAAAAGGCCAAGCAGATGCTGAAAGCCGCCGACGCCGAGGGCCTGACACTGAACTATGTGGTCAATGCCGGCAAGGAAACCGACGAGCAGATCGCCGTTCTCATTCAGCAGCAGCTCGCCAAGGCTGGCGTCACCGCCAATCTCCAGAAGGTCGATCCAAGCCAGAGCTGGGACATGCTGATCGCCGGCGATTACGACATCTCGGTCATGTACTGGACGAACGATATTCTCGACCCGGACCAGAAGACGACCTTCGTACTCGGCGATGACTCGAACATGAATTACATGACCCGCTACAAGAATGAAAAGGTCAAGGAACTGGTCGCCGCCGCCCGTCTCGAAACAGACCCGGCCAAGCGCGAGGCGATGTATGTCGATCTGCAGAAGATGGCCAAGGCCGACGTCAACTGGATCGACCTCTATTACAGCCCCTATATCAACGTGATGCGCAAGAACGTCACCAATTTCTACCAGAACCCTCTCGGCCGCTTCTTCCTCGAAGACACGGTGAAGAACTGATACAAACGCACCATGTCTAAGCGTCACAACTCGCCCAGATTTTCCAATCGAATCCGCATGGCTTGCTGAGATACACAATAAAGAGATGCGACCTGAGCGACGTCACCCAGCCGGCGGCAAGACTGCGTTACCTTATCTGATGGCAAAGGCCGGTTATCGTGTGTTCAAAGGTGTCCGTGCGCGCTGGTTTCATACGGTCAATTGTAATGACTGGCGTTCGGATTCCTTCTGTTTTATGGCGCTTTTGATACATAAGACCGCAAAAAGATGAAACGCCGCCTGTCGAAGCATTAGGCAAGGCGTCGGGTTCCCGCTATGATCCCACCCGAGGATCACGGGAGGCGGCCCTCTAGCCGGTGTGTGTATGGGTTTTTCAGATCACATCAAGGAAATCGAGCGGGTCTGGCGAGGCAGCAATACCGGGCGCGACGCCATCGTCGTGGACTCCTGGCGGCGCTGTCTGGCGACCTATCAGCTTGACCCGACGCGCCCGCAGGAAGCCGTCATCGTGTCCGAAACCCGGCTGCGCGAGCACCGCCAGCAGGCCGAAGATCTCGTGCATATCGCCCGGTCCGGTCTGGAGCGCCTCTACAGGCAGGTCGCCGAGCAGAATTACGTGCTCCTTCTGTCGGATCGTCAGGGCGTCACGGTCGAATTTCTGGGCGATGCCTCGTTCAACAACAACTTGCGCAAGGCAGGACTCTATCTCGGCTCCGAATGGTCGGAGCCCCGCGCCGGCACCTGTGCCGTGGGCGCCTGCATCGCCACCGGCGAGGCGCTGACAATCCACCAGACCGACCATTTCGACATCACCCATACCCCGCTCTCCTGCACGGCGGCGCCCATCTATGACACGCAAGGCGCACTTGCCGCCGTGCTCGACATTTCGCTCCTCAGTTCGCCGATCCTGAAGGCGAGCCAGAACATGGCGCGCCATCTCGTCTCCTCCACCGTGCGGCGGATCGAGCTTGCCAATCTCATGGCCAATAGCCGTCACGATCTGGTTCTACGCTTTGCCGGCGCGCCGGAATTTCTCGATGTCGATCCGGAAGCGGCAATTTCCGTTGATGGCAACGGCTGCATCACCGGCATGACGCATGGCGGCGCACGGCTGCTGGCCAATTCCGGCGGCGTGGACTGGCGAAGCCCAGAGCACCTGATCGGCCGGCCGGTGACGGATTTCTTCGACGCAGGGCTCGACGAGCTGGCCTCGCTAACCCGCGCCAGCCTGCCGCAGGACCGGCGCATCGCCGTGCGCGACGGCAGCCTGCTCTATGCCCATGCGATCGAACCGCAGCAGCGGGTCTCGGGCGTGGCGATCGCGCGAGCGGCGCGGCCGATTCCGGCCCTGGCAAGACTGGGCGGCAGCGTGCCCGGCATCGATGCTCTGCGGCGCAAGGTGGAAAAGCTTGCTCCCAGCCGCCTGCCCATCCTGCTTCAGGGTCAGACCGGAACCGGCAAGGAATATCTGGCGCGCATCGTCCATGAGGCGAGCGGCGTTTCCGGCCGCTTCGTCGCGGTCAACTGCGCGGCAATCCCCGAACAGCTGATCGAAAGCGAACTCTTCGGCTATACGCCGGGCGCCTTTACCGGCGCTCTTGCCAAGGGACGCAAGGGGCTGATCGAAGAGGCCGAGGGCGGCACGCTCTTTCTCGATGAAATCGGCGACATGCCCTTTGCCGCGCAAAGCCGGCTGCTGCGCGTTCTGGCCGAAGGCGAAGTTCTGCCCGTGGGTGGCTCGGAGCCGCGCAAGGTCGATTTCCGCGTCGTGTCGGCATCACACCGGCCGCTCGCGGATATGGTCGCCGCCGGCACGTTCCGCGAAGACCTCTATTACCGGCTGAATGCGGCGGTGCTGGCACTGCCGCCGCTTTGCGAGCGCGAGGATTTCCCGTGGCTTCTCGACCGACTGCTGGAAAAGCACAGCCGGCCAGGGCGGCCCCTGCGGCTCGCCGGCGCGGCAAGGCTTCTGATCCTGAACCATCGCTGGCCCGGCAATATCCGTCAACTCGACAATGCCATCGCCTTCGCTGCGGCGCTCTGCGACGACGGTTTGATCGAGGTTGAGGATCTGCCGGACCAGTTGGCGCAGCGTGCCGATCCGAGCGGTAGCACCAACGAAACCGGCCATGGCCGCGACGAGGCGGATCTGCGCGCCGTTCTCGCCGCCTGCAAGGGCAATGTCTCGGAGGCCGCAAGGCGGCTCGGCATCGATCGCACCACCCTGCATCGCCGCATGCGCCGGCTCGGTATCGACCGGCCCCACTGAGCGCGGCCTGTGGCATCCGCCACAGCCGTAGCGCCACACCTGTGGCGCAGAGGGCGGCGGTTGCGTTGAAAAGCCCAATGTTTTCAATTTCTCTCATTGCCCTGCCGCTCTGGCATGGGCGTTGCTCCCTTGAGTTTCATCAAAAGCAGCCCAGGGAGGAAACATGCGCGCGCTCCGATTTCATGCAGCCAAGGACCTGCGTCTCGAGAACATTGCCGAGCCCGGAAAGCCGGGTCCAGGCCAGATTCTGGTCCGCAACCGCTTCGTCGGTATTTGCGGGACCGATCTTCACGAATACAGCTACGGTCCGATCTTCATACCGACCGAGCCGCATCCGTTCACGGGAGCCCACGGTCCGCAAGTTCTCGGCCACGAATTCGGCGGCGTTGTCGAGGCGATCGGCGAGGGCGTGACCTCCGTCAGGGCCGGCGACCGCGTGTCGATCCAGCCGCTCGTCATGCCGCGCAAGGGCGACTATTTCGCCGATCGTGGCCTTTTTCATCTCAGCACACAGCTCGCCCTTGTGGGTCTGAGCTGGGAGGGCGGCGGAATGGCGGAAGCGGCCCTCGTCAACGAGTATAACGTCCAGAAAATCCCGGACGAGATGACCGATGAGGAAGCAGCCCTTGTCGAGCCGACCGCCGTTGCCGTCTATGCCTGCGACCGCGGCGGCGTGACTGCCGGCAACAGCGTTCTCGTCACCGGCGCCGGCCCGATCGGCATGCTGACGCTTCTGGCTGCAAGGGCGGCCGGCGCGGCGCAGCTTTTCGTCTCCGACCTCAACGACGCGCGGCTTGAACTGGCGAAAAGCGTCGTGCCGGATGTCATCACCATCAACCCGAAGCGCGACAATGTCGGCGATGTCGTCCGCTTGCTGACGGAAGGCAATGTCGGCTGTGATGTCGCCATCGAATGCGTCGGCAACGAGCATGCGCTGAAAGCCTGCGTCGATGCCGCGCGTAAGCAGGGTGTCGTGGTCCAGACTGGCCTCCACCCCCATGAAAACCCCATCGACTGGTTCCAGGTCACGTTCCGCGACCTCGAGATCAAGGGTTCCTGGGCCTATCCGACGCATTACTGGCCGCGTGTCATCCGGCTGATCGCCTCCGGCCTTCTGCCGGCGACGAAGATCGTCACCAAGCGCATCACGCTGGAGACGGCGGTGAAGGAGGGCTTCGACGTCCTGCTCGATCCGGCCGGCACACAACTCAAGATCCTGATCGATCTCTCGAAATAAGCCCTCGCCGCCATCGCCTGCACCGGGAGAGGAGCCCGGCAGGATTATGCGGCAAGGCTTTGGGGACGCCCCGCGCGGGCGTTCCAAGACCACCTACCCCAAGCATTTACGGAGGAGAAAACCATGCTTGATGTCAGCCCCGGAACCAAAATCGACACGATCCTTGCCAAGCTTGGCGACGCGCTCGCCAGCGGCAATATCGACGCCGCCGTCAACCTGTTTCAGGCCGAGTGCTATTGGCGCGATCTGGTGACCTTCACCTGGAACCTGAAGACTATGGAAGGCCATGAACAGGTGCGCGACATGCTGGAAAGCCAGCTTGCCGCCACCAAGCCGTCCAATTTCGTGCAGGACACGAAGGAGGCCGCGTCAGAAGCCGGCGGCGTCACCGAAGGCTGGTTCGAGTTCGAGACCGGCGTGGCACGCGGCTATGGCCATATCCGCCTGAAGGACGGACTGATCTGGACGCTGCTCACCACCATGACGGAACTGAAGGGCCATGAGGAGCCGAAGGGCGTGCGCCGTCCGATGGGCGCCGAACACGGCCATGACCGCAACCGCAGAACCTGGAAGGAAAAGCGCGAAACGGAGGCCGCCGAACTCGGCTATTCCACCCAGCCCTATGTCGTCATCATCGGCGGTGGCCAGGGCGGCATTGCGCTCGGCGCGCGGCTGCGCCAGCTCGGCGTGCCGACGATCATCATCGAGAAGAACGAGCGCCCCGGCGACAGCTGGCGCAAGCGCTACAAGTCGCTCTGCCTGCACGATCCCGTCTGGTACGATCACCTGCCCTACATCCCCTTCCCGGAAAACTGGCCGGTCTTCACGCCCAAGGACAAGGTCGGCGACTGGCTGGAAATGTACACCAAGGTCATGGAGCTGAACTATTGGGGCTCCACGACGGCCAAATCGGCACAGTTCGACGAGAAGACCGGCGAATGGACCGTGATCGTCGACCGCGCCGGCGAGGAAGTCATCCTCAAGCCCAAGCAGCTGGTGCTGGCGACCGGCATGTCCGGCAAGGCCAATGTGCCGAAAATCCCGGGCCAGGATATCTTCAAGGGCGAGCAGCAGCATTCCTCGCAGCATCCGGGCCCGGATGCCTATGCCGGCAAAAAGGTCGTCGTCATCGGCTCCAACAACTCGGCGCATGATATCTGCGCGGCACTCTGGGAAGCCGGTGCGGATGTAACAATGCTCCAGCGTTCGTCCACCCATATCGTCAAGTCGGACTCGCTGATGGAAATCGGGCTGGGCGATCTCTATTCGGAGCGCGCCGTTCAGGGTGGCATGACCACACGCAAGGCCGACCTCATCTTCGCCTCGCTCCCCTACCGGATCATGCATGAGTTCCAGATCCCGATTTACAACCAGATCCGGGAAAAGGATGCGGACTTCTACAAGGCGCTCGAAAAGGCCGGGTTCATGCTGGATTTCGGCGACGACGACTCCGGCCTGTTCATGAAATACCTGCGCCGCGGGTCTGGCTATTACATTGATGTCGGCGCCTGCGATCTCGTCATCGACGGGTCGATTAAGCTGAAATCCGGTTCCGACGTGTCGCATCTCACCGAAAACGCGGTGGTGCTGAAGGATGGCACCGAGCTTCCCGCCGATCTCGTCGTCTACGCCACCGGCTACGGCTCGATGAACGGCTGGGCCGCGGACCTTATCTCGCGCGAGGTCGCGGACAAGGTGGGCAAGTGCTGGGGCCTCGGCTCCAACACGACCAAGGACCCCGGCCCTTGGGAGGGAGAGCAGCGCAACATGTGGAAGCCGACGCCGCAGGAGGCGCTCTGGTTCCACGGCGGCAACCTGCACCAGTCGCGCCACTATTCGCAATATCTCTCGCTGCAGCTGAAGGCCCGTCAGGCCGGCATCGACACGCCGGTCTACGGCATGACGAAGCCGCATCACCTGTCCTGAAATGACGAGAGGCGCCGGTTCAACCGGCGCCCTTCCATCACCTGATCTCGCATCGTCTCGAAGGGCTCCGAAGCGGCGGCCAAGCCAGGTTTCATCATGGGGAATTCAGCTCTTCTGCTCCCAGGTGCGCCGCGCAACAGCGAAGACATGGGAAACGGCTGGATCGTGCATACGCGCCTTGAGGGCAATGAAACTGAGCGCGGTTTCAACCTTCACGGCATTGGCGATGATCAGGCCGTTCGATTGCTGCTCGTGCAGCGCAATGGATTCGCGACAGAGGCTTAAGCCCACACCGGCGCGGACCATGGCCAGCATGGACATTTCCTGATCGATCAGCGCCACGACATTCTGCCGGACGCCAAGCGTACCGAAAATGCGGCCCAGAAGCCGATTGTGCACCGAGGCCGGCGGCGTGCCGATCCAGGGAAGAGCTGCCAGTTCCGCCCAGCTCTTGTCGCGCACATAGGGGCCAAGCGCTGCCGGTGCTACGACACGATAGGTCAGGGGCGCCAGTTCCAGCACATGGAACAGGTTTTCTTCCGGACCAAGCCCCTGCCCCGCCAGCGGATCGAAATCGCGGATATCGCCAAGAAAGAAGCCGACATCCAGCTCGTTGCGCTTCAGCCCCTCCGGCACCTGCCCGCTGATACCGTGACGCAGCTCCGTCTCGACGCTGGGCGCGCTTTCAACCAACGCCTTCAGGAAGGCCCCCAGTCGGGTGAATTCCGGATCGATGATCGTGCCAATGCGCAGCGAGCCGCGGATTTGCGTCACCAGACTGCGCGCTGTCTGTCCGAAATCCATCAGCGAGGCGAAGATGAGCTCCGCCTTGGCGGCCAGCAGCGCCCCGTCATGGGTCAGCTCCAGCCCCCGCGCGGTGCGGCGGAAGAGCTCGACGCCGGTCTCTGTCGCCAGACGTTTCAGCTGCAGGCTGAGCGCCGGCTGCGTCACACGCAATTGCTCGGCCGCGCGGGTCACATTGCCCTCGCGCGCGACCGCCACAAAGGCCCGCAATGTCTTCAGATCGAAGTCAGCCATATTAATCCTGCTTATAATTCTCTCTCGAATTTGTCATTGGATTTCTCGCCAACTTCGCGTTTAGCCTGCGTATCAAGCGGGAGGACGCTTAACATGCCGGTTCAGCTTTTTCAGGCTCTTGCGCTGCCGCGCGAGGTTCTGATCGGGTGATATCGGCATCGGGAGGCTTGGGATTGGCTGCGAAAGCATTCGATTACATTATTATCGGGGGAGGTTCGGCGGGCTGCCTGCTCGCCAATCGGCTGAGCCGTGACCCTGAGGCCCGCGTGCTGCTTCTCGAAGCAGGCCGCAAGGATGATTACCACTGGATCCACATCCCCGTCGGCTATCTCTATTGCATCGGCAATCCCCGCACCGACTGGCTTTACAAGACCGAATCCGAAGCCGGCCTCAACGGCCGCAGCCTCATCTATCCGCGCGGCAAGACGCTGGGTGGCTGCTCCTCCATCAACGGCATGATCTACATGCGCGGCCAGGCACGCGATTACGATCATTGGGCGGCCGTCACCGGAGACGACAGCTGGCGATGGGAAAATGTACTGTCGCATTTCAAGGCACATGAGGATCACTACCGGCTCGACGACGGCCAGGACCCGACGACCGGCGGCAACAGCCGCTTTTCAGATCTCCACGGCCATGGCGGCGAGTGGCGGGTGGAAAAGCAGCGACTCCGCTGGGATCTGCTGGATGCCTTTGCCGATGCCGCCGTTCAGGCCGGCGTGCCCAAGACTGACGATTTCAACAGCGGCGACAACGAGGGCGTGGGCTATTTCGACGTCAACCAGCGCAATGGCTGGCGCTGGAACACGTCGAAGGCCTTTCTACGCCCTGCCCTGTCGCGACCCAACTTGACGGTGTGGACCGAGGCGCAGGTCGAACGCCTGCTGTTCGAGACGGACGACGATGGCGGTTTACGCTGCTCGGGCGCGCGGCTCAATCGCGCCGGCGAAACTGTAGAGGTGGGCGCGATCGCCGAAGTCATCCTGTCGGCGGGGGCTATTGGCTCACCGCAGATCATGCAGCTGAGCGGGCTTGGCGATCCGTCCTTCCTGAAGAGCCTCGGCATCGAGCCGGTGGCCGACCTTCCCGGCGTCGGCGGCAATCTGCAGGACCACCTGCAAATCCGAACCGTCTTCAAGGTGACGGGTGCAAAGACGCTGAACGCACTGACCGCCAGTCTCTTCGGCAAGGTGGCGATCGGCATGGAATATGCGCTGAAGCGCAGCGGCCCGATGAGCATGTCGCCCTCGCAGCTCGGCGCGTTCACCCGCTCTGACGACAGCCAGCCCTACGCCAATCTCGAATATCACGTCCAGCCGCTGAGCCTTGAGGCCTTCGGCCAGCCGCTGCATCGCGAGCCCGCCTTTACCGTCAGCGTCTGCAATCTCAACCCGACCAGCCGTGGTACGGTGCGCATCCGCTCGGTAAATCCCAAGGATGCACCGGCGATTGCGCCAAACTATCTGACGACGCCGGAAGATCGGCGCATCGCAGCCGACAGCATCCGTCAGGCCCGCCATATCGTGTCGCAGCCGGCGCTATCCCGCTACGCGCCGGTCGAGTGGAAACCGGGTGTCGAGTTCCAGAGCGACGAGGAATTGGCGAAGCTCGCCGGCGACATTGCCAGCACGATCTTTCATCCCGTCGGCACGACGAAGATGGGGCGCGCGGACGATCCGCTCGCCGTGGTCGACAGCCGGCTCCGGGTTTATGGTGTGCGCGGTTTGCGCGTGGTGGATGCCGGCGTCATGCCAGCCATCACCAGTGGCAACACCAATTCGCCCACATTGATGATTGCAGAGAAAGCCGCTAGCCTGATTCTGGAGGAGAAGGCGCGCAAGGAAAGACAACCGGAGGCCGACTGGCCACAGGCGCAGAGATCCCGCTGAGCGGGTGCATGGAGGAGACCGGGTCAAGCCCGCAGACAGCCGGAAAGGCGCAGCGGTGAAGGGTCCGTTTTAAAGACAGACCATCTGTCAATCGCGCGGGACACGCTTAAGCCCGCAACTCAAGGAGGAAGAGTGATGAAAGCATTTCTGTACGGAACGGTCAGCGCAGCGGCGGTCGCCCTTGCGGCAACGACAGCCCTTGCCGGCGGCATTTCCAACGATGTCGTCAAGATCGGCGTTCTCGGCGACATGTCGGGCGTCTATTCCACCGGCTTCAGCGGCGATGGCGCGGTGGCAGCCGTGAAGATGGCGGTCGAGGATTTCGGCGGCACGGTTCTCGGCAAGAAGATCGAGGTGATCTCCGCCGACCACCAGAACAAGGCGGATGTCGCCTCCGCCACGGCGCGCCAGTGGATCGACCAGGATCATGTCGACATGATCACCGACCTGACCAACTCGGCCGTCGGCCTTGCCGTGCAACAGCTGGCGTCGGAAAAGAAGGTCATCACCATGAACACGGGCTCGGCGAGTGCCGATCTCACTGGCAAGGCCTGCACGAAATACGGCATTCACTACGGCTACGACACCAATGCGCTCTCCACCGGCACGGCCTCGGCCGTGGTGAAGAATGGCGGCGACAGCTGGTATTTTATCACCGCCGATTATGCCTTCGGCCATGCGCTGCAGAAGGCCACGACCGCCGTGGTCGAGAAGATGGGCGGCAAGGTGCTCGGCAGTTCCGACGTGCCGCTCGCCTCGACCGACTTCTCCTCCTATCTCCTGCAGGCACAGTCTTCGGGCGCCAAGGTCGTCGGCCTTGCCAATGCCGGCCAGGACACGGTGAACTCGATCAAGCAGGCGCATGAATTCGGCCTCACCTCGGCCGGCCAGCAGCTTGCTGGCATGCTGGTCACGATCGCCGACGTCAAGGCGCTCGGCACCGATGTCGCCAAGGGCCTGAACTTCACCGTCGGCTGGTACTGGAACCAGGACGATGCCTCGCGCGCCTGGAAGGAAAAGTACATGAAGTATTCCAACGGTGCCGCCCCGACCTTTATCCACGCCGCCGACTATTCGCTGACCATGGCCTATCTCAAGGCCGTCAAGGCGGCCGGCACGGATGATCCGGACGCCGTGCGCGCCGAGCTTGGCAAGATGAAAATCGACGATTTCTTCGCCAAGGGCGGCCAGATCCGTCCCGATGGCCTGCTCGAGCATGACATGTATCTCGTGCAGGTGCAGGATGCGACGAAGGACCCGTGGGATGTCGTGAAGGTCGTCGAGACCATTCCCGGCAACCAGGCCTATGCCTCGCTGAAGGACGGCGGCTGCCCGCTGGTGAAATAAGCGCTCTCTGCGGGGTGGGCGGCTTGTTTGCCGTCCACCCTGCCATTCCTTGCCAACGACCTGCTCCACGTCTTGCCGAAGGACCATCATGAGCGATTTCATCCTCGAAGCGACTGACCTCAGCCGCAGCTTCGGCGGCTTCATGGCGGTCAGAAACGTCAATCTGAAGATTGCGCGCGGCTCCATCCATGCGCTGATCGGCCCGAACGGCGCCGGCAAGACGACCATGTTCAATCTTCTCACCAAATTCATCACGCCAAGCTCCGGCACGATCACCTTCAACGGACGCAACATCACGCATCTGAAACCGGAGGAGATCGCCAATCTGGGCATCGTCCGGTCGTTCCAGATCTCTGCAGTGTTCCCGCATCTGACGGCGCTCGAAAATGTCCGCATCGCGCTGCAGAAGCGGCTCGATGTCAGCTATCAGTTCTGGCGCTCGCGCAAGATCCTGTCGACGCTGGATGACGAAGCGCTGGCGCGGCTCGATCAGGTCGGGCTGAAGCGCTTCGCCCATGTGCCGGCGGTCGAGCTTCCCTATGGCCGCAAGCGGGCGCTCGAAATTGCCACCACGCTCGGGCTCGAACCGGAACTCATGCTGCTGGATGAGCCGACGCAGGGCATGGGCTCGGAAGATGTCGGCCAGGTTGCCGATCTCATCAAGCGGGTTTCGGTGGGCCGTACCATCATCATGGTCGAGCACAATCTCGGCGTCGTCTCCAAGCTCGCCGATTCCATCACGGTCCTGAGCCGTGGCGAGGTTCTCGCCGAAGGAACCTACGAACAGGTGTCGAAGAACCCCGCCGTCATGGAAGCCTATATGGGCATCAAGGCCGAGGAGGTGGCATGATGGCCGCGCCGCTTCTGAAAACCAGCGGGCTCAATGCGTGGTATGGCGAGTCCCATGTGCTCCACGGCGTCGATATCGAAATTGCCGAGGGCGAGCTGATCACCCTTCTCGGCCGCAATGGCGCCGGCCGCACCACGACGCTGCGCGCCATCATGGGCATGGTGTCGCGCCGCACCGGCTCGGTGACGATCCGCGGCCGCGAGTTCATCGACGTTGCCGATCATCGCATCGCGCCGCTTGGCGGCATCGGCTATTGCCCGGAAGAGCGCGGCATTTTCGCGAGCCTCAATGTCGAGGAAAACCTGATGCTGCCGCCCAGCGTCGGGAAGGACGGCATGAGCCTTGACGAGATTTACCGCATGTTCCCGAACCTGAAAGAGGTGCGCAAGCGCATGGGCACGCGGCTTTCCGGCGGTGAACAGCAGATGCTGGCCATTGCCCGCATCCTGCGCACCGGCGCGAAGCTCCTGCTGCTCGACGAGATCACCGAGGGGCTCGCCCCGGTCATCGTCAAGGCGCTCGGCGAGGCGATCATGCGGCTGAAGGCGCAAGGCTATACGATCGTGCTGGTCGAGCAGAATTTCCGCTTCGCAGCACCCTTGGCCGATCGTCACTACGTCATCGAGCACGGCCGGGTGATCGACCGCATCGAGGGCGGCGAGGTCGCCGCCAGCATGGACCGGCTCAACCATTACCTGAGTGTGTAGAAAGGCGAAAACATGCTGAAGCTTCTGCTCGCCCAGGGCATGCTGGGCCTCAACAACGGCGTCTTCTACGCCATGATGAGCCTCGGCCTTGCCGTCATCTTCGGGCTTCTCAATGTGGTGAATTTCGCCCATGGCGCGCTCTACATGCTCGGCGCCTTCGTGGCGCTGATCCTCTATTCCTATGTCGGCCTGTGGTTCGGGATGAGCGGCTTTCACATCGGCTTCTGGCCGGCGCTGATCCTCACGCCCATCATCGTCGGCGGCTTCGGCATATTGATCGAGCGCTTTCTGCTGCGCTGGCTCTACAAGTTCGACCCGATCTATTCGCTGCTTCTGACCTTCGGCGTTACGCTTGTCCTGCAGGGCCTGTTCGTCAACATCTTCAGCGCCTCGGGCACGCCCTATCCCGGAATGCCGGATGCGCTGAAGGGCGTGGTCAATCTCGGCTTCATGATGTTTCCGAAGTTCCGCCTCTTCGCCATCGTCTTCTCGCTCATCGTCTGCCTGATCGTCTGGTATGTGATCGAGCGGACCAAGGTCGGGGCGCTATTGCGCGCCGGCACGGAAAACCCGGAACTGGTGAAGGCCTTCGGCGTCAACGTGCCGCTGATGGTGACGCTCACCTTCGGCTTCGGCACCGGGCTTGCCGGGCTCGCCGGCGTGCTGGCCGCGCCGATCTATTCGGTCAGCCCGCTGATGGGTGCCGATCTCATCATCATCATCTTTGCGGTTGTCGTCATCGGCGGCATGGGCTCGATCATGGGCGCGGTCGTCTCCGGCATCGCGCTCGGCCTCATCGAGGGCGTAACAAAGGTCTTCTATGCCCCCGCCGCCAATACGGTGATTTTCTTCCTCATGGTCATCGTGCTGCTGGTGCGGCCGTCAGGCCTGTTCGGGCGCGAGGGATAAGCGACATGACGAAACCTGCCACGTCCCATCAGACCCTCGATGAAGCCGGCGAATTCGCCGAAAGCGTGCCCCATGAAAAGCTCGCCCGCAGCCGCGCCGCACAGGCCGTGCTCTGGGTAGTGCTGATCGCGGCGGTGCTCTTGGCACCCGCCGTGCTCTATCCCGTCTTCGTGATGCAGCTTCTCTGCTTCGCGCTCTTTGCCTGCGCCTTCAACCTGCTGATCGGCTTCACCGGCCTTCTCTCCTTCGGCCATGCGGCCTTCTTCGGCGGGGCTGCCTATATCTGCGGCCATGTGGTGAAGGTCTGGGGCCTGCCGCCGCTTGTCGGCATTCTCGCCGGTGGCGTCTTTGCGGCCGCTCTCGGCTATGTCGTCGGCTCGCTCGCCATCCGCCGTCAGGGCATCTATTTCGCCATGATCACGCTGGCGCTCGCCCAGATCGTCTACTTCCTCGCCCTGCAATTACCCTTCACCGGCGGCGAAAACGGGTTGCAGGGCATTCCGCGCGGCACGCTGTTCGGTCTCTTCGACCTGAACGACCCGCTGCCGATGTATTATTTCGTCGCGGCGATCTTCCTGGCCGGTTTCCTGATCATCTATCGCACCATCCACTCGCCCTTCGGGCAGGTGCTGCAGGCGATCCGCGAGAACGAGCCCCGCGCCCGCTCGCTCGGCTACAATGTCGACCGTTTCAAGCTGATCGCCTTCGTGCTCTCCGCATCGCTGGCCGGCGTGGCGGGCTCGACCAAGGCCATCGTCTTCCAGTTCGCCTCGCTCACCGATGCGCATTGGCAGATGTCGGGCGAAGTCATCCTCATGACGCTGATCGGCGGCATGGGCACGATCTTCGGCCCGGTCGTCGGCTCGGTCGTCATCATCACGCTGCAGCACTACCTGGCGGATATCGGCTCCTGGGTGCAGGTGGTCATCGGCGCGATCTTCATCGTCAGCGTGCTCCTCTTCCGCCGTGGTGTTGTCGGCGAGCTGGCACGGATGCTCAAGATTTCCTCGGTTTGAGGCTGCCGGGCGGGACGTCGCCAATTCTGTTCAGGGTTGGCGGATACACCGGTCGTCAGTCCGGCGATTTCAGCAGGGCGGTGAAACCGTCGGGAAAGGCTCACTTACCCATTGATGAGGCCTGGCCGATTTTGACCGAAGGTTCCCGTCCCCAAATCCGCAAGGTCCCGAGCATCGAGACGAAACCGGTCGGGCGCTCCTCACCGGGCAAGGCAATCACACCCTAATCGAGAGCATCCGCCATGCCTGCCTTTTCGAGAAGCGGCATGGCCGATGCGTCGTAGCCGATGAACTTGCAATGCTGGAAGGCGTCGGCGACAAAATCGCGGGCGGTTGCCTCCTGGACAAGATCTGCCATGGCCGCCGCCGAAGTCAGCAGCGCGACGGCGTCGAAAAGTACGGACGGCCCGCCGTCGACCATGTGATGCGCGATCATGCGTTCACGGATGGAGGCCGTTTCCACCTTGCTCAATTCAAATGTCAGGGCGGCGTCTGGCTGATGTAGAACTGCCTTGCTTGGCTGTCATGGTCGGCGAAGCTTTCGGGCCGCAGGCGAGCCTTCGCACCCTGCTCTTCTGCCGGGAAATGCCGATAGCCCCGCTCCGGCGATTCCCGCGGCCCCTCGCCAAACGAGTTCGGCTGATAATTGACCCTGCCAACAGGGTTGCGCATCGCCATGTGGCCATCCTGCTGGAAATTGGCGAAGTTGGATTCGTCCTTCGCATTCACAAACCGGAAGTTATGAACCCCGAAGCCCTCCTTGAAGCGGAAGGAACGCGGAATGGCAGGGTGGACGGGCTCAAGGGTTTCGGGGAACGGATCGAACAGATTTTTCTGGGCCGGCATTCGACAATCCAATCACCTGGTGTGGCAGTTCGAATGCATAACCTGCAACGCATCGGCGGTTCCCGACGAAGGCCTTTCGGGAAGCGACTACGCCTTCGTCCCCATATCCGGGCACACGCCGGCCCGGAACGCCCCAAAGGCCGGACCGACACTCACGAAAACTTCATGCAATCCCAATAAAATCCCAACGGTTTCACATAAGGCCTGTATATTGACAGCGGCTTATGAAGTCTCAAACGAGCGTGCCATCTGACCAACAGACGTTTGGACCGCTGCCGCATGGACATAACATCGGTCTCTCCCTATGTTCTGTGCCATAGCGGAACGGGCGGCATTGCTGGTTCTGGAAAACAAAAAAATAGGACATCATCTGGGATGGAACTGGAAAAAGCGACCCGATCCGAGCCGGTGGAAATGCAGCGCTGGCTAGGCTCTGCCAAATCCTCGGGCGCAGCAATCGTAACGCCGCTGTCCATTGCCCGCTGGCTGCTGGTGCTGGTCATCGCTCTCGGCGTCTATTTCTTTTATGGCTTCGTGGTTCCGATACTCGGCGCGCTGGTCATCGGCTTTGCGAGCTGGCCGCTTTTCAAGATCCTGAAAGCGCGCGTCAATGGCCAGCGAACGATTGCCGCAAGCCTCGCGGTCCTGATGATCGTGGTTTTCGTCATCGTTCCCGTTTTCCTGGCGTCGAGCTACACGCTGCGGGAACTCAGCCGATGGGTGCGATGGGCCGTTGAAGCGAACAAGACCGGAGCCGCGACACCCGGCTGGCTCGCAAACTTGCCGATAATAGGCGAGTGGGCCAATGAGGAATGGACCCGGCTTTTTGCCCACCCTGGCGGCATCGGCGAGCTTATCCAGATCGTGACCGGCAGCAATATCGGTGCCATTTATCATCTCGTCCTCATGACCAGCGCAGGCGTTTTCAACTTCCTGCTGACACTGATCTTCATGATGATCGTTCTGTTTTGCGTCTATCGCGACGGCGAGAATTTCGCGTTGCAGATCGACAAGTTGGGAGAACGGGTTCTGCCGAGACGCTGGGAACGGTTTTCGCGGATCGTGCCGCAAACCGTCAGTGCCACGGTTACCGGAATGACGCTGATCGCCGTCGGCGAAGGGGTTGTGCTCGGCGTGGCATACTGGATTGCGGGAGCGCCCTCCCCGATCACACTGGGCGTCCTGACTGGTATCATGGCGCTCATCCCGGGCGGGGCGCCGCTGTCTTTCTCGCTGGTGTCCCTCTACCTCCTCGGAACCGGATCACCGGTCGCCGCCGTGGCGCTTTTCGCTTGGGGAACAACAGAACTCTTCATCGTCGACAAGACGCTTCGACCGAGGATAGTCGGCGGGCCCATCCAATTGCCGTTTCTTCCCACATTTTTCGGCCTCGTGGGCGGCGTCAAGACAATGGGGCTCTTGGGCCTCTTCATCGGGCCGGTCCTGATGGCAATCCTGGTCGCCATTTGGCGTGAGTGGCTGCGCGAACTCGATGCCCCGAAGGCTGGCAATCAGTAGCGTTCAACGTCTTCAAAGGCCCTGAGAACCGTTTCCGGGCCTTTGTACTGGCCGTATTGGCGACGCGTATCGCGCCGAACGCCTACCAGAGGCGGGCGTGTCGATTGACGTCCTTGTAAAGCAGATAGCGGAACCGGCCCGGGCCGCCGGCATAGCAGGCCTGTGGGCAGAAGGCACGCAGCCACATGAAGTCGCCCGCTTCCACCTCGACCCAGTCATCGTTGAGCCGATAGACAGCCTTGCCCTCCAGCACATAGAGGCCGTGCTCCATCACATGGGTCTCCATGAAGGGGATAATGCCGCCCGGCTGGAAGGTGACGATGTTCAGGTGAAAATCGTAGCGGATATCGTTGGGGTCAATGAAGCGCGTCGTTCCCCAGGCTCCCCCCGTATCCGGCATCATGGCGATCTCGTGCTCGTCTTCATGCGTAAAGATCGCCGGCGGCGGCTCCAGCCCCTCGACGGGCTGGAAGGCTTTCCTGACCCAATGGAACCTGGCGATGGCGTCGCTCCTGTTCTGGACCGACCATGCCGAACCGGCGGGAAGGAAGGCAAACGAACCCGCCCTGACATCATGCGCGGTGCCATCCAGCGTAATCGTCATCGAACCCTCGATCACGAAGATCGCGCCCTGCGCGCGCGCATCCGGCTCCGGCTTGGCGCTGCCGCCTCCAGCCTGAACCTCCATGACATATTGGGAGAACGTCTCGGAAAATCCGGTCATCGGCCGGGCGATGATCCAGGCGCGGGTCTTGTCCCAATGCGGCAGGAGGCTGGTGACGATATCGCTCATCACGCCCTTGGGAATGACTGCATAGGCCGTCTTGAAGACCGCCTTGCCGGACAACAATTGCGTTTGAGGCGGCAGGCCGCCATAGGCGGTGAAATAGGAGTTCTGGCTCATGTCTTCCGGACTTTTCATCGAGATATCGGGGCCGTGTCTCGCCGCAGCGCTGCAAAGATCGGTCATCTCGCGCGGAAGGCTCAAACACGAAAGCAAAGCATGATCATCGAATCCTTCGGAAGCGAAGATCATGCTTTGCTTTAGCGCATAATTTCCACCACCGGAATCGCTGAGCCTGAAAATTCGTGCGCTTCCGGTTACGCGGCGGACGCGGCGAAAAAATTGACCCCACTGCGGAGCAGCGGGGCCAATCTCGTCAGGGATGTCGGGTCGCCTGCTACATCATGCCCAGCATGCGCGGCAGAATGGTCGAAATGGCCGGCACATAGGTGATGAACAGCAGGAAGACGAGCATGGCGAGAAGCCAGGGCATGACGGCGACCGTGAGCTCGGTTATCCCCATGCGCGTGATGCCCGAGGCCACGTAGAGATTGAGCCCCACCGGCGGATGGCACATGCCGACTTCCATGTTGACCACGATCATGATGCCGAAATGGACCGGGTCGATGCCGAGCTTGATAGCGACGGGGAAGAGGATCGGCGCCATGATCAGCACGATGGAGGATGGCTCCATGAAGTTGCCGGCGGCCAGCAGCAGCAGGTTGACGGCAATCAGGAACATCCACCAGTTCAGGCCGGAATTCACCATCCATTCGCCCAGCGCCTGCGGAATGTTCTCGCTGGTCATGAGATAGGAGAACAGTACGGCGTTGGTGATGATGTAGAGCAGCATCGCCGACATGTTGGCGGACGACAGGAGCACGCGCGGCACGTCCGAGAGCTTCAGGTCCTTGTAGACGAAGACCGAGATCACGAAGGCATAGACGGCGCTCATGGCAGCGGCCTCGGTCGGCGTGAAGGCGCCGGTATAGATGCCGCCGATGACGATGACGATCAGCAGCAGGCCCCAGGCCGCCTTGCGGAAGGTGATCAGACGCTCACCCCAGCTGGCTTTTGTCAGGCGAGGATAATCGTTGCGCCAGGCAATCCACCAGGTCACGGCTGCCAGAACACCGGCAAGGATCAGGCCGGGGATGACGCCGGCGATGAAGAGCTGGCCGACGGAAGCGGCAGAGACGACCTTACCGTCCGGACCCGTCGCGGTGATGCCCGATGTCGCCACCGAATACATGACCATGACGATGGATGGCGGGATGAGGATGCCCAGCGCGCCGGACGTGGTGATCACCCCTGCCCCGAACTGCTTCGGGAAACCCTGCCTGACCATGGCCGGCAGGATGACCGAGCCAATCGCGACGACCGTCGCCGGCGACGAACCGGACACGGCGGCGAAGAGCGCGCAGGCCATGACGCCTGCAAGACCCAGGCCGCCATACCAATGCCCCACCATCGATGAGGCGAAGTTGATCATGCGCTTGGCGACCCCGCCATGGGTTAGGAAGTTGCCGGCCAAGATGAAGAACGGGATCGCCATGATCTCGAACTTCTCGATGCCGGTGAAGAGCTTAAGGGCCACCGTGTCCACCGGCACGGAGGTCATGAGATACATGAAGGCCAGAACGGTAAGGCCGAGTGCGATCGAGATCGGCATGCCCGTGAGCATGAGGGCGATCAGACCGCCGAAAATAATGGCTGCGGTCATCTTAGCGATCCTTTGGGGTCAGCGGGCTGTGATTGATGGCGTCTTCGATCTCGTCCATGCCATCGACATGGCCATGGTCGTGATGCGGCAACTCGCCGGTGCGCAGATAGACATAGGCAACCTGCAGGAAGCGGAAGCACATCAGCGACGAGCCCAGCGGGATGGCCAGATAGACGATCCACATCGGCAATTCGAGATCGGGCGAGATCGACGACACGCTGTACATGTGCCAGACGAAATTAGCGCCGAGCGCGGCAATCGTGCCCGTGAAAAAGGCGCCGGCACACAGGCCGAACAGGATGAAGGCGAAGCGGCGCTCCGGGCTCAGCCGGTTGATGACCACGTCAATGCCGACATGGATGCCCGTCCGGACGCCATAGGCCGCACCGAACTTCGCCATCCAGACGAACATGATGATGCAGAGTTCCTGCGCCCAGATCAGATTGACGGCCTTCAGACCGAAATAGGACGATCTCGCCATGCTCATCAGCAGGCCGAAATCGTGGACGCGGGCGTAGGTGATGAGGGCGGCGAGGCCGCTCAGTGCGTAGCGGTGGGTAACCGAGGCGAAAATGATCGCGGTCGCGGCCGCAATCAACGTGGCAATGAGGATTTCCTCAAGCCGGTCCAATAGGCGCAGCATGATATGTTGTCCTGAAAGAATGACGCTGAAACTGGAAAACGGGCCTGCCGGGGTCTAAGGGCAGGCCCGTTCACCGACGCGGGTTATTTCGTCCCTGCAGCCGCTTCGGTGCGTTTGACGAGGTCTGCGCCGATGCGGTCTGCCATCTGCTTGCGAACCGGGGCAAGCGTCGAGCGCCACGTCTTCAGCTCGTCATCCGTCAGCGTATGGAACTGCGTCGTACCGGCAGCCTTCATCGCTTCCAGCGCCTTGTCGTTCTCTTCCTTGGCAATGCCGTTGGCATAGTCGGTCGACTCGTCCATGGCCTTGGTCAGCGAAGCGCGCACATCCTGCGGCAGGCCATCCCAGAACTTCTTGTTCACGATGACCGCATAGCCGAGATAACCATGATTGGTCAGCGTCGCGAACTTCTGCACCTCGTGCATCTTCTGCGTATACATGTTGGACGGCGGATTTTCAGTGCCGTCGACGACGCCGGTCTGCAGCGCCTGATAGACCTCCGAGAAGGCCATGACCTGCGGCACGGCACCCAGCGCATTCATCTGCGCTTCGAGCACCTTGGAGGACTGGATGCGCAGCTTCAGGCCGAGGAAATCTTCCGGCTTGTTGATCTTGGAGTTCGCGCTCATGATCTTGAAGCCATTGTCCCAATAGGCGAGACCCTGGATGCCCTTTTCGCCGAGCTTGTCGAGCAGTTCCTTGCCAACGGCGCCCTTCGTCACCTTGTGCAGCGAATCGTAGTCCGGGAAAATGTAGGGAAGATCGAAGACTTCGAACTCCTTGATACCGAGCGGGCCGAACTTGGCGAGCGACGGGGCGAGCATCTGGACGGCGCCGAGCTGCAGCGCTTCCAGTTCTTCCTTGTCCTTCAGAAGCTGCGAGTTCGGGTAGATCTCCACCTTCACCGCGCCATTGGTGTATTTTTCGGCCAGTTCCTTGAACTTGTCCGCACCCTTGCCCTTGGGCGTGTTCGGCGCCACGACGTGGCTGAACTTGATGACGATCGGGTCGGCGGCGAGCGCCATGCCGGCCGAAAGACCGAATGCCAGAATGCCGGCGGCAACGGTCGTTGACTTGATGAAATTGCGACGATTGATCATGGAATATTCCTCCTCCAAATACGCCCGGCGGCGCGCTGCAGGTCCCCACCCGCGCTTCCTCCGGCCTGTCCGTTTGATAAGTTGCAACTGATGGTTTTTCTATTGTGGATTTCCACATCGGCTTCGCAGGTCACCGTTTAAGGTGTTTCCGGATCTTGCGGACTTGTCTTTCTCTCCGCCACAGGTCAATTTCAGTTCGGGGGGAAGGGACGATATTGCTGAACAGAAGAACGGTGCTGCCGGAAAACCGTGGGGAGCCAAGGGGCTTCGACCTGATCCAGGTCGTGCCGCTGGCAACCATGTTCATTCTTGTCGCTCTCGTCGCGGCGCTCCTGTGGTTCATTAACCGCAATGCCACGGACAGTCTGCGTTCGACGCTGATTTCCGATGCGCTGTGGGTGGAGCAGACACTGCGCTTCCAGCTTTCGACCGATGAGGACGCGGTGCAGCGTCTGGCGCTGGACACCGAGCAGGTCGATGTGACGGAAGAAAGTCTGCGCAACCGCATGCGCATCCATCTGCAGAACAACCCGGAAGTCCTGCGCATGGCACTGATTGCCGACGATGGGGCGCAGGTCGTTTCGGTTCCCAGCGGCTCTGAACATGTGCCCGCCATGCTGCCGAAGATCGCGGCACGAACCTTGAAACCCGTCTACAGTCCGCTCTACACGGTGGATGGCGAACTTCTCACCGACATGTCGATCCATGCCGGAAACCGCGGCACCATCGTCGCCACCGTCTCCGTCAAATCCCTGATCGCCCGGCAGATCCCCTGGTGGATCACGCAGAAATACGCCGTCCAGCTGGTCGATGCCGGTAACGCGGTGCTTTCGGAAAAGACGCGGGTGGAGCCGGTCGATGACGATCTGGTCTACAAGGTCGCGTTCGACCCGCCGCTCGCGGGAACCTGGCTCTCTATCGCCAGCTACCGGGTGGGCAGCGAGCCGACTTATCGGTTGCTGATCGGAGCCATTCTCGCGCTGTCCGTCTTCGTCATGTTGTCCCTGATCATTCTCTACCGCCACGCGGGCCGGCGGCGTCAGGCGGAAGCTCGCCTCAGCGCTGAAATGGCCTTTCGGCGGTCGATGGAGGAGAGCCTGACCGTCGGCCTGCGGGCGCGCGACCATCAGGGCCGGGTGCTTTATGTAAACAACGCATTCTGCCGCATGACGGGTTTTTCGCAGGACGAGCTGATTGGCCGCCTGCCGCCTATGCCCTACTGGCCCAAGGATCGCGTCGAGGAGACGCTCAGCCGGCATGCCGCCCTCAATGCCGGCGGGCCAAAAAATCAGAGCTTCGAGACACGCTTCTGCCGCAAGGACGGAATGGAACTCGACATTCAGGTCTTCGAAGCACCGCTGATCGATGCCGACGGCAAGCACCACGGCTGGATGGGTTCGATCATCGACATCACGGAGCAGAAGAAGGCCGCCCAGAACGCCCGCCTGCAGGACGAAAGCCTGCAGAGAACGGGGCGACTTGTTGCCCTCGGCGAGATGGCCTCCTCGCTTGCCCATGAGCTGAACCAGCCGCTGGCCGCGATCGCGAGCTACGCCGCCGGTTCGCTCAACATTCTGAAAGATGCGAGCGCGCCCAAGGAAACGGTCTCCGGCGCACTGGAAAAGCTTGCGGTGCAGGCGGCGCGCGCGGGCGAGATCATTCGGCGTATCCAGGACTTCGTGCGCAAGCGCGATCCCAAGTTCGAAACCGTCGACCTCGCCTCCGTCGTGATCGACACGACGCAGTTTCTGGCGGCCGATGCGCGCAGTCATCAAGCCAAGATCGAAACCGAAATCGAACCGGGCCTGCCTTCCGTCCGCGCCGACCGTATTCTTCTGGAACAGGTCCTGCTGAATCTGATGCGCAATGGCATCGAGGCGATGCAGTCCGTCGCGCCGGAACAGAAGACGCTGCAGATTAGCGTAACCGGGCGCGACGGATGGGGCACGATCGAGGTGAAGGATTATGGGCCCGGCATTCAGGACGATATCGCACGCCGCATCTTCGAACCCTTCGTGACCAGCAAGAGCGACGGCATGGGCATGGGCCTTAATATTTGCCGGACCATCGTCGAGCTGCATCAGGGCCATCTGTCACACCGGCACCATGAGGGCGGCGGCGCCGTCTTCTCACTGAAACTGCCGCTCGACAGCGCCAGTGCGGAGCGCGCAGCATGACGTTTACACGACATGAGGACGCCCTGGTCTATCTGGTCGACGACGACGAGGCGATCCGCGATGCGCTGGCCTTTCTCTTTCGCTCCCGCAAACTCGCGGTGGCGGAATTCCCCAGCGGAGAGGCGCTTCTGGCCGCCCTGCCATTGCGGCCGCTAGGCTGCATCGTGATGGATATGCGGATGGATGGCCTCACCGGTCTTGAAACATTCGACCGCCTGAAAGCGGCAGGCGTGACACTGCCGGTCGTCTTCCTGACGGGTCATGGCGACGTACCCATCGCCGTCGAGGCACTCAAAAAGGGCGCGGCTGATTTCGTCGAGAAGCCCTTCAACGACAACCAGCTTGTCGATATCGTCGCCGATTGCCTGCTCCGCCGCAGCGAAGAGCTTTGCGAGACAGCCGAGCGCGATGAGCTCGCCAGAAAGTTGAAAAGCCTGTCCGACAGGGAGATCGCGGTACTCAACCTGATGTTGGAAGGACGGTTGAACAAGCAGATCGCCGACGATCTGTCGATTTCCATACGCACCGTGGAGGTTCATCGTGCGCGATTGCTCGAAAAGATGGGTGCCCGAAATGCCGTTGAACTCGCCGGTGTGCTGAAGGCGGCGGGTGTGATGCCCATCCGGCGAGGAGATTAGACGGCGGGCCTGTGCCGTTTCACCCTTGTCTCAACACGCCGTGTCCACTGAGGAAAGTCCGCGTGCTGTTCGGCGACATGCGCCAAAAATGGCGGTAAGTTTTCTCGTCTCCCCTGCGGCCAAAATCTCTTTACGCGATCCCTATAATAAGCAATCACTAAAAATAACGATGCCACTTTAGGGCATGATTAACGTTTAAAAATTCTAATTATGGTTGCGCAACAGATGGTTATGTTGCCACCTCGCATGACGCGAACCTCTAACACATTCCGGGGCCGAGTTTTATTGACCGCTACCGTAGGGTGCAGGCGGCAAGGGGAAATAGAATGTCTTTCTACACGCAAATGAAGAAATCCTCCAGATCACAGGTAGCCCTGTCGGAAATACAGCGCGTTTGTGCCGGCCTTTCGGGTGGAAACCTCTCTGAACGCGCAAACCTCGATCTGGCAACCGGCGACGCCAGAGAGATGCTCGAAGCTGTCAACGCTCTGCTTGATGCGGGCGTCCAGCCCATGCAGAAAATTGCGTCTTCCATCGCGCACATGTCAACGGAACATGATGCGGGCGACATTGATGTGATGTTGCGACCGGATGAGTACAAGGGCGACTTTGCAACGATGGCCAAGGGCATCAATACCATGGTAGGCGGCCATATCGCGGTCAAGAAAAAGGCCATGGCCTGCGTCAAGGAGCTGGGCGAAGGCAATTTCGATGCGCCGCTCGAGCCATTCCCCGGCAAGAAGGCCTTCATCAACGACACGATCGAGACGCTGCGCGGAAACCTGCGCGGGTTGATCAGCGAAATGAACAAGATGTCCTCCGAGCACGACAAGGGAGACATCGACGTCTTCGTCCCCGTCGATCGCTTCAAGGGCGACTTCGGCATCATGGCCCGGGGCATCAACGACATGGTTGCCGGCCATATCGCGGTCAAGAAGAAGGCGATGGCCTGCATCAAGCAGCTCGGCGAAGGCAATTTCGATGCCCCGCTCGAGCAGTTCCCCGGCAAGAAGGCCTTCATCAACGACACGATCGAGACGCTGCGCGGAAACCTGCGGGCCATCACCAGCGAGCTTCAGCGACTGATCGCAGCCTCCACGGCGGGCCAGCTCTCCGAGCGCGGCGCTGCGGACCGTTTCGTCGGCGATTTCGGCAAACTGGTCTCCGGCATCAACGGCATGCTCGACGCGATCATTCTTCCGATCTCCGAAGGTAACCGTGTGCTTCGCCAGGTGAGTGTCGGCGATCTCACGCAACGCGTGGACATCGCATGCGACGGCGATCATGAGCGCATGAAGAATGCGATCAACAGTCTGATCGACAACCTGCGCAACACGGCAGACATTGCAGACCAGATCTCCAACGGCGACCTGACCGTGCAGCCCGAGCCGCTTTCCGAAAACGACACGCTGGGGGTTGCTCTTCTCTCTATGGTCGAACGGCTTCGCGGTGTCGTTGCCGATGCCCTGACCGCAAGCGAAAATGTTTCGGCGGGCTCGCAGCAGCTGTCGTCCGGTTCGGAACAGCTTTCGCAAGGTGCGACGGAGCAGGCAGCGTCGGCGGAAGAAGCGGCGGCCTCGATGGAACAGATGGCGTCGAACATCAAGCAGAATGCCGATAACGCCGCCCAGACCGAAAAGATCGCGCGTCAATCTTCCAAGGATGCCGAAGCGTCGGGCGACGCCGTCAACCGGGCGGTCTCGGCGATGCGCAAGATCGCCGAGAAGATTTCCATCGTGCAGGAAATCGCGCGTCAGACCGACCTTCTCGCCCTGAATGCCGCGGTGGAAGCAGCCCGCGCAGGCGAACATGGCAAAGGCTTCGCGGTCGTTGCCTCCGAAGTGCGCAAGCTTGCGGAACGCAGCCAGGCGGCGGCGGCCGAAATCAGCGGCCTCTCGGGCGAGACCGTCAGCGTTGCGACGGAGGCAGGCGCCATGCTGGCCCGCCTCGTGCCGGACATCCGCAAGACGGCAGAACTGGTCGCCGAAATTTCCGCAGCCTGCCGCGAACAGGATATCGGTGCCGGCCAGATCAATGAAGCAATCCAACAGCTCGACAAGGTGACCCAGCAGAACGCCGGGGCATCGGAAGAGATGTCGGCAACCTCCGAAGAACTGGCCGCACAGGCCGAGGAACTTCAGAACTCGATCGCCTTCTTCAAGGTCGACAACACCGAGAGCGCCAAAGCCCAGCCATTGCTCAAACAAGCGCCCAAGGCCCAGCCCAGAAGCAATGTTGCGGCAAGGAAGCCAGCGGCAGCGTCCCCCAAGGTCGGCCAGACGGTCGCAAGACAACAGGCGCGCGTGAGGGGCCTGATGCTCGACATGACGATGGGTGGACCGGATGCCGACGATTCCGACTTCAGACAAATCGCCTGATGCAGCCTGTGAAGGCGTTTGCTGGGCTTTCCGGCCGGCAGCCCTTCGATGGCGGCATATCTGACCTCAAAAGCCCGCGCCGTACGGTGCGGGCTTTGCCATTCCCTCATCGAAATATCGGGCAGCGTCCGGCGCTTACCCAGGCCATGGGCACGAGGAAGGTAGACGCTTACCTTTTCCAATATCCGGCGATCAGATGATCAAGGTTGTCATGCAGCGCGGCGACCCTGACATGTTTGCGTATCCGCGAGGCGGCGCTCGCCTCGCAGGCAACCCAGACGAACGTCTTTTCCGCCGTCCTTCGGGCAAGAGCGCCGTTGATAGCGCACTCCAGTGCTGCGCCTGCATCATTCTCCCGCGCAAGCCAGGTCAGCGTGATGCCGGGGGGGACTTCAAGGGGAAGTCTTTCTGCACTTTCCTCGGTCTCGATCCACACATCTCCAACGCAATGCTGCGGAAGCAGGCCCATGATCCGGGCGATTGCGGGAAGCGCCGTCTCGTCGCCGGCAATCAGAAAACGCTCAGCCTGGCCGATGCCGCCGCCATTCGGGCCCGCAACGCCCACCAGATCGCCGACACGAAGACTGCGAACCCATGCCGCGCCCGGCCCGGCTTCGCCATGCAGGAAGATGTCGATATCGATCATGCTTGCCGCAAGGTCTACTGCGCGCACCGTGTAGCGACGCCATATCAACGGCGCAGG
Organism: Rhizobium sp. C1; assembly: GCF_021026335.1. GTDB lineage: Bacteria > Pseudomonadota > Alphaproteobacteria > Rhizobiales > Rhizobiaceae > Ensifer_A. Next base: position 177,927 of record NZ_JAJNCY010000008.1, on the reverse strand, counting down.
CGCGCCGCCTGTCGCGGCGACCATGTCGGCGAAATTGACGAGGACCTGAACATGCAGCGCATCGGCGCGGGCAAACCGCGCGGCATCAGGACATTTCAGCGTGACGCGCATCATGCGCGAGGTGATCGTTTGCAACGCCTCAACCTTGAGGACCGAGAAGCTCGGCGGCAAATGGCCGGCATTCCAGTCTTCTTTCCAGGCGATCTCCACCGGCCCCGTCCCGGCCAGATGCCGGAAAACGCCGTCAAGCCAGGTCCGGACGAAATAGGCGGTCTCCGCATCGCTGGAACGGGCATCGACATGAAGCAGCCCGTCATCGCACCACATGCGGCCACGAATATCCGGCAGGGTCACGAGAAAGGCGCCCTCCTCCTCCCGGATTTCCCCGTCATGCTCTCTGAGGTGCTCCACCAGATGCTCCAGACACTGGTCGGGTTCGACCAGTTTCGCGCGGGCCTTCAAACGGAAGGCCGTGGGAAAATTCGCCGTCATCATGGTTCCTTTCGATCGTCGTCCACAGGGTGCCAGAGACGAGCGCCGAAGAACTTGCGGCGGGATATCTCGACGATGGCGGCGCGCTTGCCCGGCAGATCGACCGTGGCGCTCAGCCAGAATCCGGAACGCTGGAGGTTGCGAAGCTGGCGGCTATGGCGCGCGTCCGGCTCCTGAACGATGCGCTCCGTGCGCGGCTCGTCCAGAAACATGAAATGCAGAAGCGAAGGCAGCCAGGCGGTGAACCAACTGCGCCCGCGGCAGGCGTCCTCGCCGATGATGACATGGCAGCCCCTGTCGTAATCGCCTGCTCCGCAGAAGCCGCCGACAATATCTTCCTTGGCCCAATAGACCTCGAAATAGCCGAAGGACCGGCCGTCGAACCGGGCAATCAGAGGAATGACATGCGGATCGGCGATCATGCCGGCGAGGTAGCGCCGATGATGCGTCAGGTCGCCGGCCTCGTGCCAGAATTCGTCGACGCGCGGCAGGTTCATCCAGCGGTGAATGTCCGCAAGATCCTCGAGAGTGGCCACATCCAGCGCGATGTCTCCGCCAAGCCAGGGGATGAAACGCGCATAAACGCGGCCCTCAGGCTTCGGCGGCCGCAAGGGATGAACCGTGCGCCCGTCGAAGACTTCATGTCGCGGGTAGTTCAAGGCCGGCGCGGGCGTCCAGAGCCGCGCGACCTGCCAGAACATGTCTGCCCTCACGCTCAGGGCTCCGCCGCTGACATGTCCACCGATCGCTGTCAGATCGGTGGAGGTCGGCTGCCAGCCGTCGCCGGCGAGTTCAAGCCTCTCGGCCTCCGGCTCCGTCGAAAAGACGAAACCCAGGAGAGCCGAAAGGAAGCGCCGGCACTCGCCGTCCGCAAGTTCATGATTTGATGTCCTTGCGGAGAGCACGCCCTTGGCAAGTTCCGCCTCAAGCCTGTTGCCACGCCCGTCCTCCGCCGCCAGAAGCGCACCCTTGCGGGTCACGTGGATGCTCGCCCCCGGATCGGCGGTAAAGCAGCGATACGGGGCGGAGCCTTCATGGACAGCATGCTTGATGGGCGTGACGAGCAAGGCCTTTCAGTCTCCTCAGAAGACCTTGGTCAACGAAACTGCGAAGGTGCGGCCGCGCCCCTTGTAATCGAAGACCGACTTGTCGGCGAGCGCACCGTAAAGCGCCTTCGCACGGGAGCCCCAGACGGTCGTGTACTGCGTGTCGAAAACATTCTGGACGCCGAAATTGAGGGTCGTCTTGGAGTTTTCGAACGTGTAGCTACCCGCCAGATCGAACAGCGTATAGCCGTCGATCTTGAAGTTGTCTGCGTCTGTCAGGCTGAACACGTGCTGGCCGGACAACCGCAGCGACAGCGCATCGTTGGTCCAGCCGACATAGCCGCCGAGCTTGGAAACGCTGGCCGTTCCCACCGTGTCGTTCACCCAGCCGTTCTTGCCCTTGACCTCGGTCTGGACCCATTGGCCGAGAACCCCGACATTGAAGCCGTTGTCGAACTTCACCCCGGCCGTGCCCTCGATCCCGTAGACCCGCCTGTCGCGGTTGACAACGTCGACGGCAAGCGTCGAGCGGTTGAGCTGGATAGATTTGTCAGAGAAGGAATAGAAGGCGGCAGCCTCGAGATTGTATTTGCCGTCATCGAGACGATAGCCGAATTCGACGGAATTGGTCTTGATCGCCTGCAGCGCCGATGAGCTGACATTCACGCTGTTGACGAGATTGAACACGCCGCCGCTGAGCACGTAGGAGCCGACCCCGTAATATTTCGCCGGATCAGGAAGCTCGAAGCCCTGGCTGAAATTGCCGTAGATCTGCTGATCCGGGCCCAGTTCATAGGTTGCGCCGGCATTGACCAGCAAGGCGTCGTAGTTGACCTCGCCGCCGGGAATGGATGCTGCCGAACGAGCGCGCCCCTGAAGGATCGCCACCTGCTGCGCAGCACCGACGAAATTCGACACTTTGGTGTTGACAAACTGATAGCGCAGACCGCCGCTGATCGTCAGGCGGTCGGTCGCCTCATAGGAGGCCTCCACGAAACCCGCGACGGTGGAGACATCGATGGTCGGGTAAAGCCCGGTGATGCCCATCGTGCGGAAGTTCATGCCACCGGTTCTCGCGGCCGTCAGCGTGTCGAAGACGTTCTGGCGCGACGAGAAGGAATCTCGGTCCGCATCGATCCCGTAGGTGATCTTCAGGCTGTCCAGAGGTTCGGAGACCAGGGCCGCCTTGACGCTGTAATAGTCGGTGTCCTGTGAACTGCCGGCGAAATAGGCGCCCGTGAAGGCGCTGGAAGACGGGAACGGGTTGAATTTCAGCCGCTCGCTACGGAAGGCGCCCTGCAGCAAAAGCTTCTGCCCCAGGAAATCGTCATCCGTGTAGGTGACGTTGAACATGGAGCGGGTGGTCTGCGGGTTGAAGTCTGACTTGTAACCCGGCCGCGTCTCGAACAGGGACGGCTTGGCAAGTGCGGCAAAGTTCAGACCGTAAAAGAGACCGTAATCAGACTCCTGCTTACTGTCGAAATACTGGCCCGAAAGCTCCAGACGCCGATTGTCGTCGATCTGGAAGCCGACCGAACCCATGAGATCGAGGCGCTGGTTGAAGGCCGTCGAGGTCTGCGTGATGTCCGGGATCAGAAGCTTGCCGCCGCCGCCATAGAAGGCGCCGGTCTTGTTGCCCGAGATCGAAAGCCGGCCGTCCCAGGCATCGCTGTTGTAGGTCACGGCCGCGCCGACATTGCTGTCGAGATCATTGCTGCCGCCAAAGCCGGAGCCCAGGCCGCCGGTCACCTCGGCATGGAAGCCCTGCTCGGCATCCTTGCCCTTCTTGGTGATGATGTTGATGATGCCGCCCGTCGCGTTACCGCCATAGATCGACGTCGCCCCGGACAGGACCTCGACGCGCTCGATATTGAACGGATCGATCGAATCGAACTGGCGGCTAAGCGAGCGGGCGGAATTCATCGAAACGCCGTCGATCAGGATCAGCGCGGTGCGGCCGCGCAGGTTCTGGCCATAGGAGGTTCTGGAGCCGACGCTCGCCGGATCGAAGCTCGGAACCTTGTCGGCGAGGATCTGCTGCAGGCTCTTGCCGGATCTCGCTTCGGACGCGATCTCCTTGGAATCGACGACATAGATGGTCTGGGCCGTATCCGAGATCTGCTGCGGCGATCTGGAACCGGTGACGACGATGGCCTGAAGGCTGGTGGCCGGCGTTTGCGCGCCCTGCCCCGCCTGATTTTCCTGTGCAACGGCCCCCGATGTCAACGCGGTCAAGCTGACCGACGTCCAAAGCAGCACGCGTACCCCACGCCCCTTAATCATTCACGCCTCCAGATGCGAAAAATACTCTGGCGGCGGATCAGGCCTCCAGAATTTCAAATACAAGACTATTTAACTCATGTTTTATGAGGTAAAGGATCGGCCTGCTTGGATCACGACGAACCTCATTTGGACTGACGCGAACTTTGAAGGGAAGCCTGAGCCTTGATGGAGACGATCCGCCCCTTGAAACTGGGCACCCAGTCATTGCCGGACAGCGACAGCCGGCTCCTGTGCCGCAACATTCTCTTCGACATGATGGGAGAGGCGACGATCTGCGTGGCAGGCGGTGATCTTGCAGGTCTCACCGGTCTGTACTGGCGTTATGTTTCGCTTTCGCTCGCGACGATCTATCTGCCGAAAGTGCCGCTGACGGTACAGGCAAGGGGCGCGACCGACCAGAGCATCATCGTCCTGCGTCCCATGGAGGGGCGACTGGAGATCCGGCGCCGGAAACGCAAGGTCAGCGTCGCCCAAAGCGACGTCATCTTCACGCCCGCCGACGACGCGATGGATCTGGTCCTTCCAGAGGGCGGCCGGCTCGATATCGCGCATCTGCCCGCCCATTCGGTCGCCGCCAGGGCACATATCCTGAAGCCGCTGATGCTGAAGCCGATCAAGGCCGATTGCCTGCCGCTGCAGCTGCTGACCAATTATGCCGGCTACATGCTGCGCCAGGATGCGCAGAGCCGGGAGGATGCCGCCATGATGGTCCAGCATTTCCACGATCTCCTGCCGGTTCTCGCCCAGCATTTCGGCGATGCACCACGGCCTGCCGCGCGCCAGACCCGGATGGAGTCGATCAAGGCGAGGATCGAGGACAATCTGGCCAAAAGCGGCTATTCCGTCAGCGATGTCGCGGATGCAGAAGGGATTACGCCGCGCGCGGTGCAGAAGTTCTTCAGCCGGGAGGGGACGACATTCTCGCGTTACGTTCTGGAAAGACGCCTTGCCATTGCCAAGGCAATGATGATCGCCGACGGCGCGACCCAGCCGATCAGTCAGGTCGCCTATGGCATCGGCTTCAACGACCTGTCCTATTTCAACCGGACCTTCCGCAGCCGCTATGGCATGAAGCCATCGGAATGGCGCAAGCTTGCGGCGGGCCAGGACGGCGAGACCGAGTTCGGAGGGTTGTCCGGCCAGGATGGCTGAGCGCACCCGCCGCGGCGAACGGATAGGCCCTCATCCGTTCGCCTTTGTCGATGGGACCCGTCAGGCCGCGTTGCTCTGCCGCCAGAAGGCGACGAGCGGATTGTCGACCGCGCCCTGGAAATCGGGAACCGGACGCTCATCGTCATCCGCATAGCCATGCGTGAACAGGCGCACCCGATTGAGGCACAGGCGCGGATATTCCTCGCCGAAGAGATCGAAGATTTCGAAGCGGTCACTCAGGTCCGGGAAGCGGCGCTGATAGCGAAGCACCGCATCGCGCGCGAGCCCCCAGAACGTGCTTTCCTTGAGACCCGATCGCTGATCGAGCAGCACCGACATGTAGCGGAAAACGCAGATGAACAGCGTCGTCTGGATGAAGTGAACCAGAAAATCTGGCGGCAAGCTCAGCAGCACTGCACGGACGGAATGCGGAAGGCTGGCGGTCTCGGGAAAATCGAGATCGCAGACGATCACATCGTCGATGAAATCGCGCAGCGCCAGACGCTTGGGCCGCCCGTTCTCCAGGATCAGGGTCGCATTCTGACCATGGGCGGAGAAGGCCAGACCATGCTTGCACAGCAGATGATAGACCGGCGGAATGACCGCGTCGAAGAACAGTGTGAGCCATTCTTCCACCGACAGTCCCGCCTTGTCGGCCAGCGCCTCGATCACCGGACGTCCGTCGGCACCGGCATGCAGCAACCCGGCCAACGGAATGCCCGTTTCGCCTTCCTTCAGATGGCTGGCAAGGCTGTCGCGCCAAAGGCAACCCAGCATCTCGTTGAACTGATAAGGTGCGCCCTCAACCATAGAGAATTGCGGGTGGACGTAATGCATGCCCGCCCGCTCGCCGAGAAGAGCCAGACCGCAGGTGTCGCGGAGGAAGGTGTCACGCGTCAGAAGGCCATCCAGCCAGCTGGTCAACGGCGCGGCCGTCAGCGCGCGCTTACCTGGAATGCCGCGATAGACGGCGGTGTTGAGGATGGTCATGCAGAGCTTCAGCGTCGATGCGTCCGGCCGCGTGACGTTGGAAAGCGTCCGGACCGACTGTTGCGGCAGGTAGAGGTCATCGCCCTCACCCAGAAACACGATATGCCCGGCGGCGATGTCCGCCGCGAAATGCGGCACGATCATATGGTCCCATTGCCACGGATGGACAGGCATCAGCAGGTGCGTTTGAGCTGAGCCTCCGGCGGCAGCCAAAGTTTGCATGAAGGCGCGGTAGCGATCCGCGCCGATGGCTTCTTCGGCGAGCTTCGCGTTGGTAAGCCCCTCCTCGGCAACGAACGTGGCGCGCTTCCGGCTGACGCCCAGCCAGGAAATCCTGACCGGTGTCTGGTTTTCCGGCGTGAAGGCCAGATAGTCGCGATAGCCGAGGCCGATGCGGCCCTTGCTGACCGTTACCCAGGGATGCCCGGTCGTTTCGCCCTCCATCCTGATGTCATCCAGTTCGGCAAGTTCGGCTGCGGTCTTGTCGGCGCGCGCAACGATATGGGCATCGGACAGCAGCGTATTGCCCAGTTCCTTGATGAAATGGGCCACGGTCATCGGCTTGACGCCCAGCTGCGGCAGGAATTCCGCGCAAAAGGCGAGCGGATCGGAGATCGACGTCACGACATCGCCGTCCTGCCTGACGATGCTGTCGGGTTCGATCGAAAGATTGTCGAAGACATAGCGTTTCGCGCGAAAGCGGATGGCGGCGCTTCCGAGCTGGATGCAATAGTGACCGGGCTTTTCGCAAACCGCGTCGAACACGCGTTCATAGGCGAATTCCTCGATCACCTTGGCCAGCAATTTCGAGGCGGCGCGGTGCCAGACCTCTGTCGAAAAGGCGCGCGCAGCGCGGTTGTCAAAAGGCGCGTTCATAGGATTCTCCCGTGGTTTCCGCCCCGCGATCCACATCCTGGGGCAAGCCGAAATTCTGAAAGGCGACGTTGGACCGGACGCGATAGCGCTCGCGGCCCAGCAGCTGGTTGATGATCGTGGCGTTGCGGAAGGCGCCGAGCCCGAGATCGGGCGAGCCGACGCCATGATGGAAGGTTTCGGCGTTCTGCACGAAAACGACGCCCGCGCGATCGTCCGCACGCGCGGCCCGGAAATCGTCGCCAACGATCAGATCGCCCTTCGGATCGGTGGCGAGCACCTCGCCCTTCAGCGCATCGAGCCAGGCGGGCCATTGGTGCCGATATCCCGTCGCCGCGATGACGGCGTCCGTTTCGAGAAAACCGCCCTCGCCCAGATCGTTGTGGCGGATGCCGAGACGGAAGCCCAGCGGCGTATCCTCGAGCGTTTCGACTGCGCAATTGGAGGTGAGCGTCAGACCCGGATTCCGGCCGGCGGCGGAACGGTGATAAAGCAGGTCGAAGATTTCGCCGATTGTCGAGAAACTGATGCCCTTGTGCAGGAGATCCTGGCCGGCGACGACCTTCCGGCGCTGCTCGGCACCCAGGCGATGGAAATGCCGCATGTAGTCGGGGGTGAAATATTCGAGACCCAGCTTGGAATATTCCATCGGGAAGAAGCCGGGCGAGCGGGTGATCCAGTGGATCGAAAACCCGGCCGCGACGGCCTCCGGCGTCAGATCGGAAAACAGCGCCAGCACGCATTCGGCCGCACTTTGGCCCGAACCGACCACGGTGATGCGCCGTCGCCTGGAAAGCTCCTGCCGACGCTTGCCGAATTCGCTGGAATGCATGAGCGGCGCCCGCGTCTCCCGCCGCGCCCATTGCGGCAGATGGGGCGCGGTACCGATCCCGAGCGCGATGTTGCGGGTGTCATAGCGGCGCATCTTGCCGGCATCGGTTTTCGTCTCGACGGTAAAGCGCTGCGTGTCGCGGCTATAGGTCACGTCGGCAACCGGCTCGCCGAAACGGCAGGACGGCAGACGCTGCGAGGCCCAGCGGCAATAGTGGTCGTATTCCTCGCGCGGGATCATGAAGTTTTCATAGAAATAGAACCGGTAAAGCCGGTCATGTGCGGCGAGATAGTTCAGGAAGCTCAAGGGATGGGTCGGCTCGACCATGGTGACGAGATCCGCCATGAAGGGAACCTGCAGCGTCGTGCCGGGAAGGATCAGTCCTTCATGCCAGCGAAAGCTGGGTTTCTTTTCCAGGAAAACGCCGCTCACCTCGGGGTGGGACGACAGAAGGGCCGCCAGACCCAGATTGAACGGGCCGATGCCGATGCCGGCAATGTCATAGGAGGTCATGTCACAATCCGAACTGTTCGATGAAACGTTGGCGATGGCAAAACATCAGCTTTGCCCGCTTGTCGGGAAGGTCGATCTCGCCTTGCTCCTCAAAGGCGCAAAGCGGCGCATAGCGCAGCAGGCGCCGCGCCTGCACACTCGGCTCACCGACGACCTTCGCGGTCGCCGGATCGTCGAGAAAGAGATAGCGCGTGAAGGCGCGAATGATGGCCGGGGCAATGCCACGCCCGAAAAAGGCCGGCTCGCCGACCAGCATGTGCCAGCCCCGGTCCTTGTCCTCGGCGGGATAATAGCGGCCGAGAATGTCGTCCTTGGCCCAATAGGCTTCCCAGTAGCTCATCGGCTCTCCGTCGATGAAGCCGATGAAGGGATCCTGATGCGGATCGGCCAGATTGGTGTCGATATAGCGCTCGATCTCTTCGATCGGCTTGGCCATCTTCCATTGCGGCACGACATGCGCCTGGTTCATCCAGCGCCACAGGCGCTCAGCATCCGCCTTCTTGTCGAGCAGGCGGAAGCTGATCGTGCGGCCGATGGTTTCGTCATAGCGTGAATAGACGAAATCGCTCCGGGACTGCGCCAACTTATGCATCGGCCGGCTCCGGAACGCGGACAGCCAGCGGATTATCGATCGCCAGATAGACCGACTGGGTTTCGAGCGGCCCGACCAGCTCATCCATCTGCGCGAACCGGGTTCTGAGATTGCCCTTGGTCAGGAGGCGCGGCGCCAGCATCTTGGCAATCAGCCCGGACATTCCGCCTTCCGCCAAATGCAGCGCTTTCAACTCCTGCCTCAGGAGATCGAGAAGCACGGCCTCGTCGGCGAGCCCTTCTCGCCCGAGCGCGCCAACCATGCCGAGCATCGAATTGATGAAGGCGTAATAGAGGATCCGCTCGTCGACGGCCTCTTCGCCAAAGACGGACTCGCTGGCGACGCCCAGCCCTGGAAGCGCTGCCGCAAGTGCCTCGTGACCGCGGTGATGATGGAAGAAGCCCTGATTGTCCCGGTAGAAGGTCCCGACCGGATAGCCGTCCCCGATCTCGACCAGCATGTTCTGCTGATGCGCCTCCATGGCGATGCCGTGCCTGAGATAAAGGCCGAAGACGGGACGCGCGAAGACCTTGAGAAGCCGCCCGAACCAGTCGATGGCGACCGTCTCGACAGGCCGATGCTCCTTTTCGGCCAGATCCCGGATCAGCGCGCCGATCCGGCTTCCGCGCTGCGGAAGATGTTCGCAAAGCGCTGCGAGAAGCGTGACGTTCCGTTGCGCTTCCGCCCCGTGGAACGGATTTTCCCGCAGCGAAACGGATAGGCCGTCGATGACCTCGCCCTGGCTGATCACGCCGAGATAGGCCGGATCGGCAATCAGGCCGAGCCCGGGATATCGGGCGCGGAAATCCTGCCAAAGCGGGCTGTTGCGGAAGCGGTACATGTCGTCGCCACGCAAAAGCTCCCGTGCCAGGTTGACGCGCACCGAGTTGGTAATCCCGATCCCGAGCGACAGCTTGAGCATGAATGGCGCATCGGGCCGGTAGAGCGTGCGCACCGACGATGTCGGATACCATAGGCCGCCGGCCTCCCCGCCATCGATGATCAGCCCGTCCTCGACCAGCTTCGCAACGGCAGGATCGGCCAGCATATGGACGGCCTGCCACGGATGGACCGGCAGGAGAAGATAGGCGTCGCGCGGATAGGCGGACCGGAGTGCGGCAAGCTCGTCGCCGCACACCTCGTCGATCCAGGCTTCGGGCGATGGCGCGCCGGCGGAATGCCCGGCATGCGCCAGGCGCCGGTTGACCGCGAACCAGCGCAGGGCAAAGCCCGTGGCGAATTCGGGCGAGTAGCGGCGCGCCTCGTCCTCGTCCATACCTTCCCGGCTCTTGGGGCAGGGATGGACGCCATGACCGGCGATCAGCCCCTGTTCGGCCTCAATGAACGTCACCTTTGGACCGATGAGATCGATAAGGTCGTTCTGCCGTTCCGCCAATGTTTGCTCAATGAACCGGCGGCTTGCCAGAACACGGTTGCGCAGGTCTTCCTTCCCGGCGCGGAAGGCGTCATCGCTTTCCAGCCGATCGACCAGAACCTCGAGGGCTTCGCGAGGCGTCAGACGCCTTTCGCCGCCCTGATCGCGCAGGATGATCTGATCTGCAAAGAGGTGATGGCCGGTCATGGAGCGATAAATGACCGGCACCGATATCGTGCCGCGCGCTTTCGGGAAGGCGATATCCAGCCGTTCTCCGCCGATATGATCTTTCCAGGTGATGAGGGTGCCGTATTCGCGGGTCACGCAGTTCAGCAGCGAGCGCAACGCCAGTTCGGCGGCCATATCAGTCTGCATTGTTTGTCTCCATGTCTTTGGCAACATCGCCGATCGCGTCGAGAACGCGATTGACGACGTCGGGCGTCGAGCGGGGATTGAGAAGCGTCAGTTTGAAATGAACCCGGCCGTCGAGAACGGTCGTGGCGAGCGCCGCGACGCCGGTCTCGAAGAGGCGGGCCCTGATCCGGTTTGTCTTCTCATCGGCGTCTTCGGGGCTGGATGCCGAAACGGTGCGGAAGACGACAGTCGAGAGCGACGGCTGCCGGGCAAGCTCGAGATAGGCTCTGGCCGTGACGGCTTCTGCCGCGGCTGAGGCATTTTCCAGCGTCCGGCAGATCAGCGCGTCGAGCCCGTCCCGGCCAAGCGCCCGCGCCGTCATCAGAACCTTGAGCGCATCGGCGCGCCGGGTGGTCTGGAACGAGTGCTCCACCAGGTTCGGCGCGCCTTCAAAGACGGCCTCTTCAGGATTGAGATAATCCGCCTTCATGCCAAGCGGCAGAAAGTCCGCTTTATCAGCGACCAGAAGAACGCCGCAGCTGATCGGCTGGAAGAGCATCTTGTGAAAATCGAGCGCAATGGACCGGGCTCGTTCAAGTCCGGCGAGACGCTTCTTGTGGCGCGAAAACAGAAGGCCGCCGCCATAGGCCGCATCGACATGCAGAAAGATGCCGTGGCGGTCTGCCAGATCGGCAATTGCCTCGAGCGGATCAATCGCGCCGAGATCGGTCGTTCCCGCCGTTGCAACGATAGCGACCACTGGACGCCCCGCCTGAATGGCCTTTTCGATCCCCGCCGACAGCGCTTCGGGACGCATCCGCCCCTCGCTGTCGACATCGACCGTGACGACGGCATCGGCCGCGAAGCCGAGGATGCGGGCGCTTTTGACAACGCTGAAATGCGCATGCGCCGATGTGAAGATGACTCCCGTGTGCCGCGCGGCCAGTCCGCAACGCTCCGCCGCCAGGTGAAGCGCCGTCATGTTGGACTGGCTGGCCCCGCTTGTAAAACTGCCGCTTGCCGCCTCGCCCAGTCCGGCTTCGGCAGCGAGCCACCGCACCACACGCTCCTCGACCAGCGTCGCGAAGGGCGACTGGTCCCAGGAATCGAGCGACTGGTTGGTGACGGAAATCAGCGCCTCGGCGGCGAGCGCCGGAACAGCGACCGGGCAATGCAGATGTGCCACGGCGCGCGGGTGGCTCACCGCCAGCGCGTGCCGGACGGCTAATCGGCCGACCTCGTCGATGATGGTGGCCGTGCCGAGACCCGTATCCGGGAACGGCTCGATGCTGTCGACGAGCCCCATCAGGTCTTCCAGACGGTTCCCGGCATAGGGCCGATCATGGACATGGGCGTTTTCCAGCGCGACATCGACGGCCTGCATCATGGCGCGCCGGTAGCTGTCGCGCGAGGCGGCATCAGGCCCCAGAACCGAAGCAAAAACGTCGGGCGACGTGGCGAGCCGGGCGTTGAAAGGCGCGTTCATTCTCAGGCCGCCTTTCTCTCGAGACGATCGAAGGCGCTTGCGAGAATATCAGCGACGCGATCGATCTCGGCATTCGAAATGATCAGCGGCGGCAGGAGCCGCAGGACGCTGCCGAAGCGGCCGCCCGTTTCCAGGATGAGCCCCTGGCGGAAGGCCTCTGCCTGCACCGCGCCGGCGGCCTCGGTGGAGGCAGGCAACCGGCCGGCGCTGTCCCTGCAACCCAGCGGATCGATTACTTCGATGCCGAGCATCAGACCTGCGCCGCGCACTTCGCCGACATAGGCGGAACGATGCGCAATGGCCTCAAGATGGCCGCGCAGCCTCTCGCCGGCTTCGGCGGCGCGCGCGACGAGCCCGTCACGCGCAATGATGTCAAACGTCTTCTGTCCGGCTGCCATGGCGAGCTGATTGCCGCGGAACGTGCCGGCATGAGCGCCCGGCTTCCAGACATCGAGGCCCGATCGGTAGACGACGACGGCGAGCGGCAGGCCACCGCCGATCGCCTTGGACAGAACGACAATATCCGGAACGATGCCCGCCCTTTCGAACGCGTAGAAGCTGCCGGTGCGGCCAACGCCGCTCTGCACCTCGTCAAGGATCAGGGGAATGCCGAGTTCGGCGGTCACAGCGCGGACCTTGCGCAGCCATTCGACCGGCGCCGGGATCACACCGCCCTCGCCCTGAACCGCTTCGAGGATCACTGCGGCCGGCCGGTTGATCCCGCCTTCCGGGTCCTTCAGCGCGCGTTCGAAATAATCGCCGGCGAGCTTCGCCGTCTCCTCGCCGCCGCGACCGAAGGGGCAACGATAGCTGTAGGGATAGGGGAAGAAATGCGTTCCCGGAACCAGCTGCCCGACCGCGGCCTTGGGACCGAGAGACCCCATCAGCGACAGCGAGCCCTGAGACATGCCATGATAGGCTCCGGTGAATGCCACGATATCCGTGCGCCCGGTCGCCGTCTTGGCGAGCTTGATAGCGGCCTCGACCGCGTCCGAACCGCTGGGTGAGCAGAACTGGATCTTCGCCTCGCGGCGCAATCCCTCCGGCAAGGTGTCGAAAAGCGCCGAGACGAACCCGTCCTTGACGGGGGTCGTCAGGTCGAGCGTATGAAGCGGCAGGCCCGAGGACAGCACATCCTTCAAGATGGCAATCACCTCCGGATGATTATGCCCGAGCGCCAGCGTGCCCGCACCCGCCAGGCAATCGAGGTAGCTGCGCCCTTCGACATCGGTGACGGTGCAGCCCTTCGCCGTTTTCAGCGCCAGCGGGAAGCGCCGCGGATAGCTGCGGGCATTCGATTCCCGGTCGGACTGGCGCGACAGATAGAATTCATTGCGCAAAGAGGCAGCGGTTTCCATGGCTTGGGCTCCGTTCTGTTGGTTTCAATAAGGACGTGAGGGCTCAACCGGCGGCTGGCGCCGCCGCAGCGTCAGGCTTCATCTTCCCGAGGATCCAGACCGAAAGCCCGACACCGAGAACCGAGATGAGCGTGGAGATCGTGAAAAGGGCGGGGAAGCCGAGTTTGTCGGCGACATAGCCGGCAACCGACGCGCCGATGAGATAGATGACCAGTTCCGCGCAGCTTAGCAGGGTGAAATCCGTGCCCGGCTGGCTGTCGGAGGACGAGGCCATGAAGAAGGAATAGATCGCGACAAGCTCCATGTAGCGGATGAATGTCTGGAAGGCCGAGGCCGAAAGCGCCACGGCGATGCCCGGCCAGATGCCAAAGGCGTTGAGCGCGAAGGCCAGAAAGCACAGGCTGCGCAACCCGCCGAGCAGGATGAGCGTCGCCGGAAGCCCCGCCTTGCGGATGATCAGGGCGGCAACGGCAGCGCCCAGAAGACCGGCCGTGGCCGCCGCCGCACCCGAAACATAACCGATCCACTCGGTCGGAACCTTGATGTCGACGAGATAGGTCCCTTCCATGCCACGCACCAGCCCTTCGCTGGCGCGATAGCTCAGGGCAAACGCCAGGATCAGCCATGCGTTTGGCCGACGGAAGAATTGCAGCAGGCCTATCCGCGCCTTTGTTTCACCTTTGGGCCTCTCGAGCGGTGCGGCCTCATCCATCCAGAAGGCGGCAATCAGCGGCAGCAGCGACAGAGCGGCAACGGTCAGAATGGTCGCCGTCCAGCCGATCTTGCTATAAAGCACGAGCGCCGAGGTTCCGCCGATGATCACACCGAGCGCAACCGCTCCGGCCTGTATGGCATTGCCAAGCGCGCGCGTCTGAGCCGTCAGACGGCGCACCGCAAAGCCATCCGTTGCAATGTCCTGCACCGATGACAGCAGCGTGATGAACAGCGCGACCACAAAAAGCGTACCCGTCTGGTGCGGCTCGACGAAGGCCATGACGGCGATGCCGAGGCTCACCAGCAGCTGCGTGGGGATGATCCAGCCGCGGCGATGACCGAGAAAGGGCACGAGCGCAAAACGATCCACGAAAGGCGCAACCGCGAACTTCAGGACGAGCGGCAGCATCAGAAGCGAAAACAGCCCGATGGCGGTTCGCGACGCACCGCCTTCGCGCATCATCGGCGGCAGGGCGACGAGCAGCAGATAGGTTGGAATGCCCTGCGCGAGATAGAGTCCGCCCAGAATGGGATAGATCTTGTTTTTGAGCAAAGCGGCGCCGGTTCCGGATAGATCGAGCACCGCCACTTTCGATGAACCCATTGTCTGATGAACCTCTCTACGCCGCGCCGGCCAGGCCAGAAGACGGGGATAAACTTGACTATTTTTATCATATTTATTTCGGTTTGGCGGACGATGGCTTGGAGAAGAGCGAACCAGAATTGGACTCTGACGAACCGAAAGCTGTTCTGTAAAAAATGCTGAAATAGACGTCCGAAACGGCGTCATGCTGCCTTCAGCAGCGGGAGGACCCCATGGTCTCGCCTTGCGGGCGGCGAAGATGACAGCGGCACACCAGGTCTGAAACCGCAACGGCAAGAGCCCCGCAATGTGGCAAGGGTATGCCAAGCGGGGTCTCTCTATCCTGCTGAAATCGCGTAAATTCTTTTGCGGCGCATCTGCGCCGCCGCCGCTATCGCTGTTCCGGCCAGCCGAAGCGGTCGTCGAGCGCGTCGTAATCCGCCAGCCCGGTCACGGCGCTGAACTCGGCATAGGTGACCATATGGGCCGCACGGGCTTTCGGAGTACCTTCAGCCTTCAGCACGTCCAGCGTATCCCGCACAGCCTTGACCGCCGAAAAGAGCGCCGAGAGCGCATAGAAGGCGACATTGAAGCCCAGGTCCTCGAGGTCCTTCGCCGTCAGGGCCGTCGTTTCGTTGCCATCGACAATGCTCACAACCTTGGGGCCCGCGACACCTTTCGACACCGCCTCCACCTCAGCGACCTTCTTGATCCCGTCGACAAAGACCAGATCCGCGCCGGCATCCTGATAGAGCTTTGCCCGGCGAATGGCTTCCTCGACCCCCTCGCTCTGGATCGCATCGGTCCGGGCGATGATCATCAGCGGATGAGCGCCCCGCGCCTCGATGGCGCAGCGCAGGCGGCGGACGTTCTCATCCGCCGAAATGACCCGCACCCCGGCGCGCTGGCCGCAGCGTTTCGGCAACTGCTGGTCTTCGAGATGGATGGCGGCGACGCCGGCCTGAATATATTCCTCGACCGTGCGCCGGAGATTAGCCGGGCCGCCATAGCCGGTATCGGCGTCCGCAATCACCGGAATATCGACGGCGCGCACCATGTCGCGCCCATGTGTCGTCATCTCGGTCTGGCTGAGCAGGCCGATGTCGGGAAGACCAAGGCGCGAGGCCGTGGCCCCGAAACCGGTCATGTAGACTGCCGGGAAGCCGGCCATTTCGACCAGGCGCGCCGTCAGCGCGTCCGGCGCACCCGGGGCCTGAAGCAGTTTGCCGGTCTGGATTTCGGCGCGAAGTCGTTCGGCGGCATTCTTCAAGAAATCACTCCTTCCGCAAACCGGTGTTGCGCCTGCCTATGTCTTTCGGCAGCAGGTCGCGGGGTCAGGCCGCCTCTGTCGCTGCCTGATTGTCAAACGTGATATGGAAAACCCGTCCCTCGAAGATCGCCTTCAGGCGCTCCGTCGGGACGCGGGTCTGTTCGCGGATATCCGATGCGAGCGCCCGATCCAGCGTCGCCTGATCCGGATAGGTCGTCGCCAGCACCACGGCATAGGCCGGCGCATCCGCGTCCGGTGCCCTCGGCCGCAGGAGCTGAACGCCGAGATTGCCCGGAAACTGCCGCCAGAGCGGCAGGAGAATGTTGCCGAGAATATCCTCGAACTCCGCCTCGGAGCCCGGCTTCACCGAGCCTTCGAAAAAGGCCGTCCTGACGATCATTGGCTCACCCCCGTATAACGCGGAAGCCACAGCGAGATTTCCGGGAAGACCGACAGAACGATCAGGGAGATCGCGATCACGGCCAGATATTTCATCATCGGCCGGGCGACATTGTGCATCTTCGTGCCCGTCATCGCATTGGTGACGAAGAGGCCGACCCCGATGGGCGGCGCGAACAGGCCGAAGCCCATGGCCACCACCATGACGATTCCGAATTGCAGCGGGTCGATGCCGAACTGCGTGGCGATTGGTGTCAGCAGCGGCCCGAAGAGGATCATGGCCGGCGCGCCTTCCAGCACCATGCCGAAGAAGATCATGATGCCGACGCAGATCAGCATGAGCGACAGCGCGCCATAGTGATGACCGAAATCGACCATGACCGAGGAAATCTGGTCCGGAATGCGTTCGATGGTCAACGCATAGGACAGGCTCGAGGCGGCAGCCACGATAAAGAGAATGCTGCCTGTCATGGCGGCAGCCCGCATGAACAGCCCGATGGTCGCCCGCCAGGTGAGTTCGCGGAAGAAGACCGCGCCGATGACAAAGGCGTAGACCACGGCAAAGGCGGAAATTTCCGTCGATGTCGCAATCCCGGTGGCAACACCGCGGCCGATCATGATGATCATGGCCAGCGTCAGGCCTGCGCCGACAATGAGCGCCGGCAGCGGACGACGCGGCGAATCCGCCGTGAAGACCTTTTCCAGATCGATCTTTTTGCCCGCATAGATCGCGACGACGAGCAGACCGATCGTCATGACGATCGCCGGCATGATCCCGGCCATGAAGAGGCCGCCGATCGAGATATTGGAGACGAAGCCGAAAATGATGAGATTGACGCAAGGCGGAATGGCTTCCGCCATCACGGCCGTGCAGGCCAGAAGTCCCGCCGTTTCGTTCTCGTCGCCTTCCGTCTTGCGAACGGCCGGCATGATGACGCCACCGACCGCAGCGATATCCGCGAATTTCGACCCGGACACGCCGGAGAACAGCGCGGTGGCGAGGATGACGATGATGTTCAGCCCGCCGCGGACATGACCGAAGCAGCGCAGAAGCAGCTCGATCAGGCGCGAGGACATGCCGTTGACTTCCATCGTCAGCCCGGCGAGCACGAAGAAGGGGATCGCAAGGAGCACGAAATGCTCGGCGCCCGAGGTCACCTGCTGAGCCCAGACGAAGACCGGCAGGGACGGGTCAAGCAGGAAGTAGATCAGGGCTCCGAAGGCGAGCGCAAACGCGATCGGCGTCCCGAGCAGAATTCCGGCAATCGCGCCGGCCGCCAGCATGCCAAGCGGCGAGAGCCCGTCTTCCAGCGTCGTATTGAGATAATAGCCGACAACGGCAATGGCAACGCAGACCAGAAAGGCCGAGAAGGTCGCCCGGGCGGGACCGCGC
This sequence comes from Rhizobium sp. C1, assembly GCF_021026335.1. Classification (GTDB taxonomy): domain Bacteria; phylum Pseudomonadota; class Alphaproteobacteria; order Rhizobiales; family Rhizobiaceae; genus Ensifer_A. The sequence goes on along the minus strand of NZ_JAJNCY010000008.1, from coordinate 160,222 downwards.
AAGGCATGCAGGATCGCCAGCAGCGCCATGAAGATCGTGCCGATGAACACCGGCACGGTGAACCACCAGCGCGGCAGTCCGGTCGAGGTCGTCTGCCCGTGCGTGTCGAGAAGGAGCGCATAGACCCCATAGCAGAGCGCGACGGAGATGATCGTCGTCAGCCAGGAGCCGAGCGCATCAAGGAAGCTCCGCCAGCGTTTTGGAAACAGCGCCACGACGATATCGATGCCGATATGGTTGGAGCGCCCGATGGCGGACGCCGCCCCCAGGAAAATCATCGTCGACATCAGGCCGCTGGCAACTTCTTCCGCCCAGTCGAAGGGTTCATGGAAGAAATAGCGCGCGACGACCGAGGCAAAGACGATCGCCACATCGAGCGCGAGGAGCGCCCCACCCAGATATTCGATCAGCGCCAGAACGCGCTCGTTCAGCTTTTCGGTTGCGACCGCAGGCCTGAACGCCCCCGCTTCGGTAGATGATAGAACTTCCATGGCACACCTCGCGCGATGCGCTGCGCTTTACTGCGCAGCAGCCAGATCCGTGATCGTCTTGAACATCGGTTCGGTGGACGGGTATTGCTTCAGGAAGGCCGGGTAGAGTTCGCTCGCCATCCGCTTGCGCAGATCCTCGAGCTCAGCCTTCGGCACTTCAGTATATTCGAGCCCCTTGGCCTTGAGCTTGTCCATGGCTTCCGCCTCGACCTTCGGCGCTTCGGCACGGATGGAGGCCGTTGCGAAGGCGGCAGCTTCCATGAAGTCCTTCTTGTGCTCGTCCGGGATCTTCGAAAGGCCGGTCTTGCCGATATAGGACAGAAGCGGCGTATAGATATGGCGCGTGAGGAAGCCGTACTTCACCACTTCGTCCCACTTGTAGGCGAGAACCGTGCCCGGATCGTGCTCCATGCCATCGACAACACCCGTCTGGGCGGCCGTGTAGCATTCGTTGATCGGGATCGGCGTCGGCGTGGCACCGATGATGTTGAACGTGTCGATGAAGGCCTTCGTCGGGAGAACGCGCAGCTTCACGCCATGCAGTTCGGCAACGGAAGTGATCTTCTTCTTGGTGTAGATGCTGCGCGAACCGGCCTGGAAGCCCCAGCCGAGAACGCTGACGCCCGTGCGCTCCTGCAGCATCTTGTCGTAGGCCGCACCGACGCCGGCGTCCAGCGCCTTGGCGCAGTGGTCATAGCTCTGGAAAAGGAAGCCGAGGTCGAGCAGTCCGAATTCGGGCACGAGATTGGCCCAGATCGACGTGCCGGTCAGGATCATGTCGACCGAGCCGGCGCGAACCTGGTTGACCACGTCGGCCTCTTTGCCGAGCTGGCCGTTAGGGAAATATTCCAGAACGATCTTGTCGCCGACGCGCCGCTGCAATTCATCCTGGAAAGGCTTGAACCAGAGATAATGCGAGCCGAAACGCTCCGGCGGCGCGGATGACGAAACGCGCAGCTTGATGGCGCGGGCCGCGCGCGCCGGCGCAGCAAGCGTTGCGCCGAGCGTGGCGGCGGCAGCGCCCTTCAGGAAGGTGCGGCGGGACAGTGACAGCAGATCAGACATTGGTTCCTCCCGGTTGTCTGTGTTGATAGTTCAGGCGCTCTGCCTGACAATGGTTTTATTGGGCTTCCGGAATGATTTTACCCGGATTGAGAATGCCCTGCGGATCCAGCGCGGCCTTGATGGCCCGCATTACATCGACGCCTGCGCCATGTTCCAGATCCATGAACTTGATCTTGCCTGTGCCGACGCCGTGCTCACCGGTTGAGGTGCCGCCGAAGGCGATGGCGCGCCGGACGAGGCGATCGTTCAGCGCGTTCGCTTCCGCAAGCTCGGCGGGGCTCGAGGGATCGATGACGAGGCCGAGATGGAAGTTGCCGTCACCGACATGGCCGACGGTCGAGATGAAGAACGAGGCCGCCTCGACATCCTTCTGCGTCTCGACGATGCAGGGGCCGAGCGCCGAAATCGGCACGCAGACATCCGTGCTCCAGACCCGACCGTTCGGGCGCATTGCCTGAACCGCATAATGCACGTCGTGGCGCGCCTTCCACAGGCGGCTTCGCGTATCGGCGTCATCGGCGCTTTCGAAGGCCAGCGCGCCGTTCTGCTCCGCCATGTCGCGGGCGAACGCCACCTGCTCGGCAACGCCGGCGGCAGACCCGTGGAATTCCATGAACAAGGTTGGCGTCTCCTGGTAGGAGAGCCCCGAATAACGGTTACTGGCCTGAATGGTGCGGGTATCCATCAGCTCGACGCGGGCGATCGGAATGCCGCACTGGATGATGCCGACCACCGTCGCCACCGCTTCATCGATCGTGCCGAACGGACAGATGGCCGCGGACACCATTTCCGGAATACCATAGAGCCGCACCGTCAATTCGGTGATGATGCCCAGCGTGCCTTCCGAGCCGACGAAAAGGCGGGTGAGATCATAGCCTGCGGATGATTTGCGCGCGCGGCTGCCGGAGCGGATCACCCGCCCATCGGCCAGAACGACCGTGAGCGAAACGACATTCTCGCGCATCGTGCCGTAGCGCACCGCATTGGTGCCCGAGGCGCGCGTCGCCGCCATGCCGCCCAGCGTGCTTTCGCCACCGGGATCGACGGGGAAGAAGAGGCCGGTATCGCGCAGATAGGCATTCAGCTGATGGCGCGTCACGCCGGCCTCGACGGTGACGTCCAGATCTTCCGGACGAACGGCGATGATCTGCGTCATCCGGCTGAGATCGAGGCTGACCCCACCCCTGACGGCACTGACATGCCCCTCAAGCGAGGTGCCCGCACCAAAGGGAATCACGGGAACGTCGGCTGCGGCGCAGATCTTCACGATCTCGGAGACTTCCTCCGTGCTCTGGGCGAAGCACACGGCATCGGGAGCCTGCACGGCATGATAGCTTTCGCCCTTGCCATGATGTTCCCGGTCGGCCGGCTTCATGGAGAAGCGCGGGCCGAGCAGCGCGCTCAGGCGCGACGACACGGCATCCGGAAGTCCGGCGGATGCCGGTTGCGCCAGGCGGACCGGCTCCATGCCGGCGGCGTTCTTGCTCATTTTGATCTGCTCCCCCGGGCGAGATGTCGCCCCACGCCACATCGACTAGCACTGTCCTTTTCATAAATCAAGAATATTGTACCTTGGATACCGTACCTATGATTCTCTATCTTTGCGCACGGCGCGAAGTCCTGTACACAGGGTGTCGTCGTGACCTGTCGCGGCGAAGCGCAGTCGAAAGGCCGGATGCCTATGTTGCCCAAACTTCAAATCGATCTCCCGAAGTCGCTTTCCGCCATTGTCGAAGAGCGCATTCGCGATGCGATTGTGAACGCGGAGCTAGCCTTCGGCCAGGCGCTGCCCGAGGACGGGGTCGGCCTGTCGATGGGCGTCAGCCGCACACCGATGCGCGAGGCTCTCGCCCGGCTCCAGATGCAGGGGCTTGTCGTGATCGTTCCCAAGAAGGGGACGTTTGTGTTCAAGCCCACCCTGGCCGATGCCGAACAGCTCGCCTCCTTCCGGCTTGTGCTTGAACTGGAGGCCGTGCGCAGGAGTCTGACATTCGCGGCAGAAGCGACCCTGGCCGACCTGCGCGCTGCGACACAAGACATGCGCCAGGCGCGGACCGAAGAGGACGGCAAGGCCTATGCGCGGGCGGATACACGTTTCCACGAGGCCTTCTTCGCGCATTGCAACAACAGCTATCTGGCCAATGCCTATCATTCCATATCAGGCCGCGTGGCTGCGCTGCGCGCCCATCTGTCTGCCGGGCAGGAGAACGAACAGGTGACGTCATTCGAGGAGCATCTCCAGATCATCGAGAGCTTCGAAGCCGGCCATATCGACAAGATCGTCACGACGCTCAGCAGCCATATTCTGCGCGCCGCCACCGCTTATGAGACGGCGCTCCGGCGTATGGGCGTGGAAGACGCGTAACCGCGCCGGACGCACCCCTCCAGCCAGACCGACATAACAGCCGCACAACCTCCGAAAGCCCGGCGGAGCAGGAGCAACTGTGCTCAACCCTTCGTCTCGCCCTTGACGAACAGGGCTTTTGATGAGGATCCTGCCGGACGGTTTTCGCAACGACTTAATTTTATTTAATTTGCCGGCCGTGTGGCGGCTTTGTACAGCTCATCCACGCTTACCGGGCCGCCACATCTTAAAGTGTATCAGGCACATGACCTCAGATTCCGATCCCACACAGGCGCGCGGCGCCACCTCGAAGACCGGGCGGCTCGTGACGCGCCTGCTCGTGACCGTTGGCCTCTTCGCATCGGGATGGGCGGCCTGGCACTATTTCGGAGCGCAGCCAAGCAAACATGACGGCCGGGGCCGCTATTTCCGCAACGGGCCGCAAACCGTGCGGGAAGCTATTGCGACCAGGGGCGATATCCCGATCTATATTGATGCGCTCGGCACGGTCACGCCGCTCGCCACCGTCACCGTGAAGAGCCAGGTGTCCGGCACCCTGCAATCGGTGGCCTTCACCGAAGGCACGATGCTGAAAGCCGGCGATCCGATCGCCAATATCGACCCGCGTCCCTTTCAGGCGACCTTGAAACAACAGCAGGCGCTGCTCGCCAAGGACAGCGCCGCGCTCGACCAGGCCGAAAACGACCTGAAGCGTTATCAATCGCTGGCGAAACAGGATTCCATCTCCAATCAGCAGGTCTCCGACCAGACCTATCTGGTCGAGCAGGATAAGGCAGCGATTGCCAGCGATGAGGCGCAGATCGGCGCGACCAATCTCAATCTGAGCTATACGCGCATCCTCTCTCCGATCTCTGGGCTCGCGGGGCTGAGACAGGTCGATCCGGGAAACTACGTGACCCCGGGGGATGCCAATGGCATCGTCGTCATCACGCAGATGCAGCCGATGGGCGTCGTTTTTTCGGTGCCGGAAGATTCCATAGCATCCATCGTGACGGCCCTGAAAACTTCTGGCTCGCTGCCCGTCACCCTCAACGACCGGGCCAATGTGCATGAGATCGCCAAGGGCAGGCTCGATACGGTCAACAACCAGATCGACACGACGACCGGCACACTGAAAATGCGCGCCTCCGTCGACAATACCGACCAGACGCTGTTTCCCAACCAGTTCGTCAATGTGAAACTGCTGGTGAACACCGTGCAGGATGCCGTCGTGCTGCCGGCGCAGGCGGTGCAACTCGGCGCGAACGGCAATTACGTCTACGTGGTCGGCAGCGACAACAAGGTGAAGGTCACCCCCGTCACCCTCGGTCCGGGCGCGGGCGACGTTGTGTCGATAGCCTCTGGCGTGGCGGTTGGCGATCATGTCGTCATCGATGGCGTCGATCAGCTGCGGGACGGTTCGGAGGTCCAGCTTGCCGGGGCGGCGCCCGCGCCGACAGCCGGCCAAAATGGCGGCGAGCGCCAGCATTCGGGCCAGCACAAGCATGGCGACTGGGCGGGCCGCAAGGAAGGCAACGGGGGCGATGCGCCCGGCGCAGATGGCCAGCCGCGTCACCACAAGAAGCATGGCGGCGACACGCCCGATGGGACACCGACGGCGCAACCTCCGGCGAACGGGAACTGACCCGTGGACGGCGTGGCGAACCCCTCCCGCATCTTCATCGACCGGCCGATCGCCACGACCCTGCTCATGGCCGCCATCGTGCTTGTCGGCCTCTTCGCCTATCGCTATCTGCCGATTTCCGCCCTGCCGGAGGTGGATTATCCGACGATCCAGGTGCAGACCTTCTATCCGGGCGCAAGCCCAGAGGTCATGACCTCGGCCATCACCGCGCCGCTGGAGCGGCAGTTCGGCCAGATGCCCTCGCTTGCGGAAATGCATTCGCAGTCGAGCGCCGGAGCTTCGGTCATCACGCTGCGCTTCGGGCTCGATCTGTCGCTCGATATTGCCGAACAGGAGGTTCAGGCCGCCATCAACGCCGCCGGCAATCTGCTGCCCTCGGACCTGCCGGCCCCGCCGATCTATGCCAAGGTCAATCCTGCCGACGCGCCGATCCTGACGCTGGGCATAACCTCGCCGGTTCTGCCGCTACCGGATCTGGAAGGGCTGATCGAAGCCAAACTCAGTCAGAAACTGTCGCAGATGCCAGGCGTCGGCCTCGTCTCCATTTCCGGCGGCCAGCGACCGGCGGTCCGCATTCATGCCAATCCGCGGGCGCTTGCAGCCTACGGGCTCAATCTGGACGACCTGCGCTCGACCATCTCCAATCTCAACGTCAACGGCCCGAAGGGCAATTTCGACGGCAAGTCGCAAAGCTTCTCGATCACCGCCAACGACCAGATCAAGGACCCGAAGGATTATCTCTCCTCGGTGATTGCCTATCGCAACGGCGCGCCGGTGAGGCTTTCCGATGTCGCGACCGTCGAGCAGGCCGCCGAAAACCCGCGCCTGGCCGCCTGGATGAACAAGCAAAGCGCCCTCATCCTCAATATCCAGCGCCAGCCCGGCGCCAATGTCATTGCCGTGGTCGATGCGATCAAGGCAGCACTCCCGCAGCTTACCGCGACGCTGCCGGCCTCCGTCCATGTGACACCGCTGACCGACCGCACGGTCACGATCCGCGCGTCGGTCTCCGATGTGGAATTCGAGCTGACGCTGGCCGTCGCGCTCGTCGTGCTCGTCATCTTCCTCTTCCTGCGTAACCTGCCGGCGACGCTTATCCCAAGCCTCTCCGTGCCGCTGAGCCTTGTCGGCACACTCGCCGTCATGGTGGAGCTTGGTTACAGCCTCGACAATCTCTCGCTGATGGCGCTGACCATCGCGACCGGCTTCGTCGTCGACGACGCCATCGTGATGATCGAGAATATCGCCCGCTATCTGGAGATGGGCGAAACGCCCTATCAGGCCGCCGTCAAGGGCGCCGGCGAGATCGGCTTCACCATCATCGCACTGACGATTTCGCTGATCGCGGTTCTGATTCCGTTGCTCTTCATGGGCGATGTGGTGGGGCGCCTGTTCCACGAATTCGCCATGACGCTCGCGGTCACGATTGCGATTTCGGCCATCGTCTCGCTGACGCTGGTGCCGATGCTCTGCGCCAAGTTCCTGAAACCGGAAGCGGAGGGAAGCACGCGCCACCACGCGAGCGGCGGCCGGCTCTTCCAATGGTTGATCGGCCACTATGCCCGCATGCTTGATGTCGTTCTCGACTTTCGCGGCCTCACACTTCTAGTCGCGCTGGCAACGCTGGTCGCCACCGTGTGGTTCTATATCGCCATCCCGAAAGGATTCTTTCCGACGCAGGATACCGGGCTGATCCAGGGCTTTACCACGGCTGCGCAGGACATTTCCTTCAGCGCCATGGCCGATCGCCAGCAGGCGATCGTGGACGCCGTGCTGAAGGACCCGGATGTTGCCTCCGTCTCCTCCTTCATCGGGGTCGACGGCACCAACATGACGCTGAACTCCGGCCGTGTGCTGATCAATCTGAAGCCGCACGATCAGCGTTCGCTGACGGCCAGCGACATCGCACGGCGGATCGGCGATGAAACGGCAAATGTGCCGGGCATAAGGCTCAACATGCAGCCGGTGCAGGATTTGACCGTGGATACCGCGGCCAGCGCCATGCAATATCAGCTGACCATAAACAATCCGGATTTTGCAACGCTCAAGACCTGGGAGCCCAAGCTTCTTACGGAGCTGAAACAGATCCCGCAGATCGCCGAGATCACCAGCGACATGCAGCAGCAGGGCCGCGCCGCCGTACTGACGATCGACCGGGCGACGGCCGCCCGCTTCGGCATCACGCCGGCCACGGTGGACAGCGCGCTTTACGACGCCTTCGGCCTGCGCATCATCTCGACCATCTTCACGCAGGCCAATCAGTATCGCGTCATTCTCGATGTCGATCCGGCGTTGCAGACCAGTCCGAAAGGACTGGATGCCATCTATCTCCCCTCCTCCGCCTCCTCGACGGGACAGGTGCCGCTGTCAAACATTGCCAGCCTGAGCTACCAGACTGCGCCGCTCTCCATCGAACATATCGGGCAATTGCCGGCCACCACCTTCTCCTTCAATCTCGCGCCCGGCGCATCGCTGGGCCAGGCGGTCGAAGACATCGACGCGGCCGTGGCGAAGCTCGACATGCCGAAGAGCTTCAACATCCATTTCGAGGGCGCGGCCTCTGCCTTCCAGTCGGCGCTGTCGAACGAGATCCTTCTGCTGCTCGCGGCCGTCGCCACGATGTATATCGTGCTCGGCATCCTCTATGAGAGCTTCGTCCACCCGATCACCATCCTGTCGACATTGCCCTCCGCCGGCATTGGCGCGCTGCTGGCGCTCGATCTTTCGGGCTCCGGCCTCGATATCATCGGCGTCATCGGCATCGTGCTGCTGATCGGGATCGTGAAGAAAAACGCGATCATGATCATCGACTTCGCGCTGGTCGCGCAGCGCGACGAGGGCAAGTCGCCGCGCGAGGCGATCCGGCAGGCCTGCCTGTTGCGCCTCCGGCCGATCCTGATGACCACCATGGCCGCCATGTTCGGCGCGCTGCCGCTGATGTTCGGCACCGGTGTCGGCTCGGAGCTGCGCCATCCGCTGGGCCTCGCCATTGTCGGTGGTCTGGCGGTGAGCCAGGTTCTCACCCTCTTCACCACGCCGGTCATCTATCTCGCCTTCGAGGGACTTGCGCGCCGCATCCGGGGCCAGCGGGACGAAAGCGCCATAGGGGTTGCGGGATGAATATCTCCGGACCCTTCATCCGGCGACCGGTGGCAACGGCGCTGATCTCGGCGGCCTTCGCGCTGGCGGGGCTGGTCGCGTTCAGGCAATTGCCCGTCGCGCCCCTGCCGCAGGTCGACACGCCGACCATTTCGGTTTCGGCGAAAATGCCCGGCGCAAGCCCCGACACCATGGCCGCCGATGTCGCAGGCCCGCTGGAGAAACATCTGAGCCAGATCGCCGACGTCACCGAAATGACGTCTTCCTCCTCGCAGGGCTCGACGCGCATCGTGCTGCAATTCGGGCTCAACCGCGATATCAACGGCGCGGCCCGCGACGTGCAGGCCGCCATCAACGCCGCGCGCGCCGATCTGCCGGCCTCGCTCCGCTCCAACCCGAGCTATCACAAGAGCAATCCGGCCGATGCGCCGATCATGGTCCTGTCGCTGACCTCGGCCAACCGTTCGCAGGGCCAGCTTTACGATGTCGCCTCGAACATCCTTCAGCAGGCGCTGTCGCAGATCAAGGGCGTCGGCGAGGTCGATGTCGGCGGCTCGTCTCTGCCGGCCGTGCGCGTCGAGCTCGATCCCGGGCCGCTGTTCAAATACGGCATAGGGCTCGAAGATATCCGCGCAGCGCTCGCCTCGGCGAATGCCAATGCGCCCAAGGGCGTGATCGAGCCGGGCGACCAGCATTTGCAGCTCTATACCAACGATCAGGCGAGCAAGGCGGACGATTACCGCAACCTCATCGTCGCCTGGCGCAACAATGCCGGCGTGAGGCTCTCTGACGTGGCCGAGGTCAAGGACAGCGTCGAGGACCTGCGCAACTCGGGTCTTGCCGACGGCAAGCCGGCGGTGCTTCTCCAGGTCTATCGCCAGCCGGGCGCGAACATCATCGAGACGGTCGATCTCATCAAGTCTTCGCTCCCGCAGCTCCAAGCCGCCCTGCCGGGTGATGTCGACCTGACATTGAGCCTCGACCGCTCGACCACCATTCGCGCCTCGCTCTTCGACACGGAAAAGACGCTTCTGATCTCCGTGCTGCTGGTGACCGTGGTGGTCTTTGTCTTCCTGCGAAGCGTCCGCGCCGCGCTGATCCCCAGCATCGCGGTTCCGATTTCCATCATCGGCGCCTTCGCCGCCATGTGGCTGGATGGCGCCAGCCTCGACAATCTCTCGCTGATGGCGCTGACGATCTCGACCGGCTTCGTCGTCGACGACGCCATCGTCATGCTGGAAAACATCGTCCGTCACATGGAGATGGGCAAATCGAGGCTCACCGCCGCCTTCGACGGCGCGCGGGAGGTCGGCTTCACGCTGATGTCGATCAACATCTCGCTGATCGCGGTCTTCGTGCCCATTCTCTTCATGGGCGGCATTGTCGGCCGTTTCTTCCATGAATTCGCGGTCACGCTCTCCATGGCCGTGATGATCTCGCTGCTGCTGTCGCTGACCGCCACACCCATGATGTGCGCGCGGCTCCTGCCGCCGGTCGGCGAAGAAAAGCACGGACGCCTCTATCGCACCACAGAGGCGGTCTTCAACGCCGTCCAACACGGCTATGCCCGCTCGCTGCGTTTCCTGCTGAATTACAGTTTCTATGTGATCCTGTCGCTCGTCGCGACGGTGGCTCTGAACGTCTATTTCTTCACGATCAGCGCTTACGGCCTCTTCCCCAGCGAAGATACCGGCGTACTCGTCGGCGGCATCCAAGCCGACCAGAGCATTTCCTTTCAGGCCATGAAGGGCAAGCTCACGCAATTGCAGGAAATCGTCAAAAGCGATCCGGCGATTGATCACGTCGCCGGGGTCATCGGCGGCCGACAGACCAATTCGGGCTTTATCTTTGCCGCGCTGAAGCCGCTCGCAGAGCGCAAGATTTCGGCCGATCTCGTCGCCCAGCGCCTTCGGCCGAAGCTTGCGGATGTCGCCGGAGCGCGTGTCTTCCTGCAAGGGGCGGCCGATTTCCGTACCGGCGGGCGCCAGAGCAACGCAGCCTATCAATTCACTCTGCAATCGGATGACACCAAGGCGCTTTACGAGTGGGCGCCGAAGCTGACGCAAGCGCTTCAGGGCATCGACATCCTGACGGACGTCAATTCCGACCGCCAGCAGGCCGGGCGTGAGATCAACGTTTCCATAGACCGCGATGCCGTGGCGCGGCTTGGCCTCTCGCTCAGCGCCGTGGATAACACGCTCTACGACGCCTTCGGCCAGCGGCAGGTCTCCACCATCTACAGCGCGCTCAACCAATATCATGTCGTGATGGAGCTTGCGCCCAAGTTCTGGCAGAACCCGGATACGCTGAAGAACCTCTGGGTCTCGACATCCGGAGCCAATGTCTCGGGCGCGCAGAAGACGAATACCAGCGCCGGCGCGTTTTCGAGCGGCGCAAGCGCCAGCAATAGTGCTGCAGCCGCCGCCAGCACGGCGCTACGCAATCAGGCCGTCAATTCCATTGCCACGACAGGCAAGGGCTCGGCCTCCTCCGGAGCCTCGGTCTCGACCAGCCAGGAGCAGATGATCCCCTTTACCGCCTTCGCCAGCTATGGGGCGGATCTGACGCCGCTTTCGGTCAACCATCAGGGCTTTTTCGCCGCGACGACCATCTCCTTCAATCTCGCACCCGGCCATTCGCTCTCGGAAGCGCAGGCCGCCATCTCGGACGCGATGATCCGCCTCGGCGTACCGAAATCGGTGCAGGGTTCCTTTGCCGGTACGGCAAGCACCTTCAGCAAGCAGCTTTCCGACGAGCCGATGCTCATCCTTGCCGCGCTCACCGCGATTTATGTCGTGCTCGGCGTGCTCTACGAGAGCTATATCCACCCGCTGACGATCCTCTCGACATTGCCTTCGGCGAGCGTCGGCGCCATGCTGGCGCTGCATCTCTTTGGACAGGAATTCGACATCATCGCCTTTATCGGGGTGATCCTGCTGATCGGCATCGTGAAGAAGAACGCGATCATGATGATCGATTTCGCGCTGGAGGCGATGAAGAGCGGCCTCACGCCAAAAGAGGCGATCATCGAGGCCTGCATCCGCCGCTTCCGCCCGATCATGATGACGACCTTTGCGGCCCTCTTGGGCGCGCTGCCGCTGGCATTCGGCACCGGCGAGGGCTCGGAGCTGCGGCATCCGCTGGGGATATCCGTGGTCGGCGGCTTGATCGTCAGCCAGATCTTGACTCTTTACACCACGCCCGCCGTATTCCTCTACCTCGACCGTTTCAGCAGGTTCGTATCCCGCTGGTGGAAAAGGATCTATTTCGGCCGCATCGATGAAACGCCCCTGGAGGCAGGACCATGAAGGCTCGAGGATCGAGACTTGTTGCCGGTATCGTCATTCCTGCCGTGCTTGCCGGATGCAGCATGGTCGGACCCGACTATCTGCGCCCGAATGTCGAGACGCCGGCAGCCTTCAAGGAACTGCCGAAACAGGCGGGCTGGCGCACGGCCGCCCCTGCCGACGACAGCCCGAAGGGCGACTGGTGGACGATCTTCAACGATTCAGAGCTCGACCAGCTGGAAAACCAGGTCACGCTCAACAATCAGACACTCAAGGTCAGCGAAGCCAATTACCGTCAGGCGCAGGCCATGATGGAGGAGGCTCGCGCCGCCGTCTGGCCGTCGATCAGCGGTGCATCCGGCCTGAGCCGCGCCCGCCAGACGACGGCGATCGCCAATTCCGCGACCGCCAATGTCACCGCCGGCTGGACGCTCGACCTCTGGGGCAAGCTGCGACGCGGCCTTGAGGAGCAGAAGGCGACGGAGGCCGCCAGCGCCGCCGACCTCGCCAATGCCAGACTGACGGAACAGGCCGCCCTGGCAGCCGCCTTGTTCAATCTGCGCGAAACCGACGCGATGCACGATCTGCTTGCCCGCACCGTCTCGGAATACGAGAAATCTCTGGCGATTGCGCAGAACCAGCATTCCGCCGGCACGGTAGCGCGCTCCGACGTGATCACGGCTCAGGCGCAACTGCTGGCCGCAAGAGTGAGCCTGACCAATACCGGCGTTGCACGCGCCCAGTATGAACATGCGATCGCCACGCTGATCGGCAAGCCGCCGGAAGAGCTTTCCATCGCTCCGCGCCCACTGCCGCGGGCGGTGCCGAAAGTCCCCGTTTCCGTGCCCTCGACCCTTCTGGAGCGGCGGCCCGACATTGCCGCCGCCGAGCGGAAGATGCAGGCCGCCAATGCTGCCATCGGCGTCAGCATGGGCGCCTATTATCCGGACATCTCGCTTTCCGGCGGCTATGGCGTTGCCAGCAATCTCCTGAAAGCCGGCAATCCCGTCTGGTCCATCGGACTGTCGCTGGCGCAGACCTTCTTCAACGGCGGCCTGACCGAGGCACAGGTGAAAGCCGCAAAGGCAAGCTATGACGCCGCGGTCGCCACCTATCGCCAGACAGTTCTGACGGCCTTCCAGCAGGTTGACGATCAGCTGGCGACCTCGCGCATCCTGGCCCAGCAGGCCGGCATCGAAGCGCAATCGGTCGAGGCCTCGCAACAGGCGCTCGACATTGCGCTCAACGAATACAAGGCCGGCACGCAAAACTATACCGCGGTGGTCACCGCACAGGCCTCGGCCCTTTCAAGCCGGCAGCAGGCGCTGGAGACCACCAATCAGCGCCTGCAGTCCGCGATCTCCCTGATCGTGGCCCTCGGCGGCGGCTGGAATGCAGACGCGCGGGAAACGAACTGAACGGGTGGCAAAAGCAACCCTGTCAGCGATGAGCCGACGGCACGCTCGCCAGGCTTCGCCCGCGCCTCCGGGCCGGTATGTTAAATATATTTAATATTGCAATTTCAACCCCCTAGCAGGGAACAATCGGAGCCTCCGCCCGTTGTCCGAAATGTCTCAAGTCTTTTGACACGCAGTCGAGTGGTGTCCCGAAATCAATCCCGCCTGCGCCCGCCGAAAACGACTTTTCGAAACGACATTGTTTGCAAGGATGCTGATATGAGCCGCATGATCGACTTTGCGCCGGGCGCGCCGGGGATCGAAGCAAGGTGGACCTCCAGCGCGAAGAACGGTGTCGGCACGGCACTGTCGGAAGACTCCCCGGTCTGGTTCACGCTCAGCCACGGCATCCTGAACGAAATCTATTATCCCCGCGTCGACAGCGCCTGCACGCGGGATTTCGGCTTCATCGTTACAGGCCCCGAGGGATATTTCTCCGAGGAGAAGCGAGACTGCTTGTCGCAGACGCAGCCCTTCGAAGGCGCAATTCCGGCCTTTTCCATCGTCAACACGGCGCGCGACGAAGCCTATCGCATCGAAAAAAATATCGTGAGCGACCCGCACCGCCCCTGTGTCCTCCAGCAGGTCTCCTTTACCGCGCTGAAGAGAGAGCCTGGCGACTACCGCGTGACGGCGCTTCTCGCGCCGCATCTGGTCAATGCCGGCCAACTCAACTCTGCCTGGATCGGCGAATTCCAGGGCCGCAAGGTGCTTTTCGCCAGCGGCCGGTCCCGGTATCTGGCGCTTGTGTGCGACCTGCCATGGCAGGCGGTGAGCGCCGGCTTTGTCGGCGTCTCCGATGGCTGGCAGCAACTGCGGAAATCCGGCCGGCTGAGCGAGCAATATTGCCGCGCCGACGATGGAAATGTCGCGCTTTCCGGCGAGATCCCATTCACCCTGGCGCACAACACCGCCACGCTCGCGCTCGGCTTCGGTCAGACGGAGTATGAAGCGGCAACCTGTGCGCTGAACAGTCTTCGCGACGGCTTCGCTCAGGCCCGCGAGCACTACATTTCCAACTGGCGCAGCTGGCAGGCTGGCCTCCAGCCGCTCGATCGCCACACCCATGACGGGATCAATGCCTATCGCATATCGACGGCGGTTCTCGCCTCCCATCGTGCCGCCGACAGGCATGGCGCTGTTGTCGCCAGCCTTTCCATCCCGTGGGGCTTTTCCAAGGGCGACGACGATCTGGGCGGTTATCATCTGGTCTGGCCGCGCGATCTGGTCGAAACGGCCGGCGGCTTCCTCGCAGCAGGCGACGGGAAAGAGGCGCTGGCGATCCTTGCCTATCTGCGCGAGGTGCAACAGCCATCCGGCCGCTGGCCGCAGAATCTCTGGCTTGACGGCAAGCCCTACTGGCCCGGTGTGCAGATGGATGAATGCGCCTTCCCCATCCTGCTGGCCGACATGCTGCACCGGCATGGCCATCTCGATGCGGATGCCCTTCAGACATTCATGCCGATGATCCGCAGAGCGGCGAATTACATTCTCGCCAACGGACCGGCGACCGGCGAGGACCGATGGGAGGAAGATCCGGGCTACAGCCCCTTCACGCTGGCCGTGGAAATCGCCGCGCTTCTGGGTGCAGCCGATCTGGTGGAACGCGATGGCGATGCAACCGCTGCCCGCCATCTGCGCGAAACGGCGGATTGCTGGAACGAACAGATCGAGGCATGGACCTTTTCCGGCGACACGGATCTCTGTGCCTCGCTCGGCATCTCGGGCTATTACGTGCGGATTGCCGCGCCCGGCGCAACCGATACGGCCGGCCCCACTGGCAACACGCCCATCCGCAACCAGACGCCCGACCGTGCCATCCTGCCGACCAACACCGTGATCAGCCCTGATGCGCTGGCGCTGGTGCGCTTCGGCCTGCGGGCGCCGGACGATCCACATATTCTCGATACGATCAAGGCCATCGACCATTCACTGCGCGTGGAACTGCCGCAAGGTCCGCTCTGGTATCGCTACAATGATGACGGCTATGGCGAACATGATGACGGCGCGCCATTCGACGGCACGGGCATCGGCAGACCGTGGCCCCTTCTGGCCGGCGAGCGGGCGCATTACGAACTGGCCGCTGGCCGCCGTGACGCGGCGGAAAGCCTGCTTGCCACGCTCGAGCGGTCGGCAGGCGCAGGTGGACTGATCCCCGAACAGATCTGGAACGGGCCGGATCTGCCTGAGCATGAACTCTTCCACGGCCGCCCCTCCGGTAGCGCCATGCCGCTCGTCTGGGCCCATTCGGAACATGTCAAGCTCCTGCGTTCCCTTGCCGACGGCGCCGTATTCGACATGCCCCCGCAGGGTGTGCAACGCTACATCAAGGACAAGACGGTCTCCAAACTGCGGATCTGGCGCTTCAACAATCGCCTCTCGGTCATTCCCCCCGGCAAGATGCTGCGGCTCGAACTTGCCGCCTCCGCGACGGTGCGCTGGAGCCTGGACGGCTGGACGACCGTCAACGACACTCCGACAGTCGAGACGGGCCTGGGGAGCCATTTCGTTGACCTGCCGGCGCAGGACGGAGCAGCAGGTCAGGCCATCGACTTCACCTTCTTCTGGCTCGAGACAGGGCAGTGGGAGAACGCAAATTTCAGCATCCGCATCGGCGGATAAAGCAACGGCTTCGGCCGGACAAGACGGAGTATTGAACATGCAGATTGGAATGGTTGGGCTTGGCCGCATGGGCGCGAACATGGTGCGGCGCCTCCTGAAGGACGGTCATGATTGCGTCGTCTTCGACGTCAATCCGGATAATGTCGCAGCCCTGGTGAAGGAAGGCGCAACCGGGGCCAGTTCTGCCGACGATCTCGTGTCCAAGCTCGCCGCGCCGCGCGCCGTCTGGCTGATGCTGCCCGCCGCCATCACGCCGAAGATCGCGCGTGATTTTGCCGGAAAGCTCGAAAAGGGCGACGCCATCATCGACGGCGGTAATTCCTTCTACCGCGATGCCATCGACCTCGCCGCGGAATTTGCCGTCAAGGGCATCGATTACATCGACACCGGCACGTCTGGCGGCGTCTGGGGCCTGGAGCGCGGTTATTCGCTGATGATCGGCGGGGCAGACGCTGCCGTGAAGCGGCTCGACCCCATCTTCGCCTCGCTCGCACCGGGAGCAGGCCTAAATATCGCAAACGATCCCGCGACCGGCACAGCACCGAAGGGTTATCTCCATTGCGGGCCCGCAGGCGCCGGCCATTTCGTCAAGATGGTGCATAACGGAATCGAATATGGCGTCATGGCCGCCTATGCCGAAGGGCTGAACATCCTGAAGGCCGCCAATGCCGGGACGCGCGAGCGGGCAGTCGATGCGGAAACCGCGCCGCTTGCCAATCCGCAATACTACCGCTTCGACATCGACCTCGCCGCCGTCACCGAAGTCTGGCGGCATGGTTCGGTCATAGGCTCCTGGCTTCTCGACCTGACGGCGGAGGCGCTGAAGGAAGACCCGCATCTCCAGACCTACAGCGGCCGGGTCTCCGATTCCGGCGAGGGTCGCTGGACCCTGCAGGCAGCCGTCGAGACCGGAGTTCCCGCTCCCGTTCTGTCGTCAGCGCTGTTCGAGCGCTTTTCCTCGCGCGGTGAAGCCGAGTTCTCCGGCAAGGTTCTCTCTGCCATGCGCCACGCCTTCGGCGGCCATCTTGAAAAGTCGAAGTAAGGCGGAGGTTCAAGCATCATGACCGAACAGAAATCGGACGTGCTGGTGGTCTTCGGCGCCACCGGCGACCTCGCACACAAGATGATTTTCCCCTCGCTCTACGCCATGGTGAAACGCGGCACGCTCGAGACGCCGGTTGTCGGCGTGGCTTTCGACGACTGGTCGCGCGCGCAGCTGATCGATCGGGCGCGCGATTCCGTCCAGAGCCATGTCAGCGACATGGACGAGGCCGTGTTTGAAAAGCTTGCGTCCCAGCTCGTCTACGTCTCAGGCGACTACCGAAGCCATGGGACGTTCGAAAAGCTTCGCGGAGCATTGGGCGAACACGAACATCCGCTCTACTATCTCGCCATCCCGCCCGCCCTCTTTTCAACCGTCGCCGACGGGCTGGACAAGGCCGGGATCGCCAAAGGCGCGCGACTGATGGTGGAAAAGCCCTTCGGCCGGAATCTCGAATCTGCGAAGGACCTCAACAAGATTCTGCACGCGGTCTTTGACGAGGATGCGATTTTCCGGATCGATCATTTCCTCGGCAAGGAAGCGATCCAGAACATCCTCTACTTCCGCTTTGCCAACCGCTTCCTGGAGCCGGTCTGGAACCGGGATCATGTCGAAAGCGTGCAGATCACCATGGCAGAGGATTTCGGGATCAAGGGGCGCGGCAAGTTCTATGACGATGTGGGCTGTATCCGCGACGTCATCCAGAACCATCTGGTCAACGTCCTGCTGCTGCTTGCCATGGAGCCGCCGGCTTCCGGCGCATCGGACGATCTCGTCGACGAGAAGGTACAGATCCTCAAGGCCATGCCGCCGCTCAGCAATGATGACGTGATCCGCGGCCAGTTCGACGGCTATCTGGACGAGCCCGGCGTCGCCGCCGGATCGGTCACGGAGACCTTTGCCGCCGTGCGCTTCCAAATCCGCACATGGCGTTGGAACGGCGTCCCCTTCTACATTCGCGCCGGCAAGAACCTGCCCGCGCATGCCACGGAGGTCGTGGTGCGCTTCAGGCGACCGCCTGTTTCACTGTTTGACGATGTCGAGGCAGCCCAGGGGAATTATGTGCGGTTCAGGCTGGGACCGGATATCTCCATCGGCATCGGCGCGCGCCGCAAGACGCCCGGCGTCGGCATGCGCGGCGAAGCCGTTGAGCTTGCCGCTGTCGATGACGGTCATGGCGAAATGGCGCCCTATGAACGCCTGATCGGCGACGCGATGAATGGAGACCGCCAGCTCTTCACCCGCCAGGATGCAGCGGAGCTGGCCTGGCGGATCGTCGAACCCATTCTGGACGACAAGTCCAGGCCGCCGGCCTACCAGCCCGGAACCTGGGGGCCATCCGACATGAACGACTTCGCGCCGCCCGGCGGCTGGGTCGATCCGGCCTGACGCCAAGAACGCCAAGGGAGACAGTCATGAACAAACGCAATTCGGAAGGCGCAGACCGCATCGTCCTTGCCATCGATATCGGCGGCAGCCATGTGAAAATCCTCTCCAGCGCCGGCGGCGAGGAGAGGAAGGTCGACAGCGGCAAGGCAATGAGCGGCACCGAGATGGTTGCGGCGGTCAAGGCCATGGCCGAGGGCATGACATACGACGTCATCACCATGGGCTATCCGGGACCGGTGGTCCATGACAAGCCGCTGCGCGATCCCGTCAATCTCGGCGGGGGCTGGGTCGGCGTCGATTATGCCAGCGCCTTCGGATACCCCGTGCGGGTCGTCAACGATGCGCTGATGCAGGCCATCGGCTCCTATGAGGGCGGCCGCATGCTGTTTCTCGGCCTCGGCACCGGGCTTGGCGCGGCGATGATTGTCGAGAATGTCGCCCAGCCGATGGAGATCGCCCACCTGCCCTATCGCAAGGGCAAAACGTACGAGCATTATGTCGCCGAGGCCTATCGCGAAAAGAAGGGCGACAAGAAGTGGCGCAAGCGCGTGTTCGACATCGTCGGATTGCTGTCGGCCGCGCTGGAGCCGGATTATGTCGTCATTGGCGGCGGCAATGTCGAAAAGCTCGACGAATTGCCCCCGAAATGCCGCCGCGGCGACAATACGCTTGCCTTTGAAGGTGGCTTTCGTCTGTGGAAGGACGAGCGGCTGATCGTCTGACTTGGGGCAGCAATCCATCCAAAAAAGCTGTTTTCGTGATCACGATAAAAGCTCCTTCCCAGCGAAGCATACGGAAACAGATCGTCTCATTCCAGAGAGGAGCCACGCCTCACCCGACCGCGGCACCCTTTCCGGCGACCGGGAAAACTCCGTAAATTATTGGTATTAATGTCCATATCGGCACGCTTGCAGATTCTCGTCGTCTGCGAGCGACCCGTTGCAAAATGTTTCATCTCATAATAATTGTGATCACAATAAGCGCTCAGGGCCGCTCCAGTCCCTCAAGGTGATCCAGCATGCGTGACGAAGGCGACGAGGTTCGGCCCGAGCAGACCATGCAGGACCGCGCCTATCAGACGCTGCGCCATGCGCTCATCGTCGGCAAGCTACCGCCGGGCAAGGGCATCAGCCTTCGCGCCATGGCCGAAGACCTCGATGTCGGCGTCATGCCCATGCGCGCCGCCATCGCGCGGCTTTCGGCAGAAAATGCGCTGACCGTTCATGACAATCGCCGTGTTTCCATTCCCGAAATGACAACAGATCGCTTCGATCAGCTCATGCAGGCGCGCCTGCTCATTGAGCCCACCTGCGCGATGCGCGCGCTTGGCGCCATCGATGAGGCGACACTGGCGCGCATCCGCGCCCATGACGACGAGATCAACAGAAGCTATCAAATCGGCGATGCCGAACTCTACATGGCCTCCAACCATGCGTTCCACTTCGAGATCTACCGCGCCGGGCGGTCGGAGGTGCTGACGCATCTTCTGGAGAGCGTGTGGATGCAGTTCGGCCCGTTCATGCGCACGGTCTACGGCGCGGTCGGCGCCGTCCGCCTCACCGACAAGCACGAAATGGCGATCGACGCCATCGAGCGGCGGGACGTCACCCGGCTGAAGCTCGCCATCGAGGCCGACATTCTCGACGGCATGGACCTGCTGGGCAAATCAATCTTCACGCAGCCTGCGGAAATGCGGAGCGTCAGCGCCGCCTCCGGTCAGGCCTGAGCAACAGGGGGAAACCGCATGACACATCCAGCTTCGGCCCGGGCGCAGGCACGCGGGCGCATCGCCGGCGAGGCACTTGAAGCCCTGCTGACAGCCGAGAAGACCCGCTATGTCGAGAGCCGCCCGCTTGCGGCTGCCCGGTCGACGCGCAATTCCAGGGGCGGCTTTGCCGGCGGCGTGCCGATGCACTGGATGCGCGACTGGCCGCAACCGTTTCCGATGGTCATCGACATGGCGCAGGGCAACCGGCTGCGCGATATCGACGGCAACGACATTGTGGATTTCTGCCTCGGCGACACTGGCGCGATGTTCGGCCATTCGCCCGCTCCCGTCATGCAGGCCATCCGTCGGCAGGAGGCCAAGGGCCTCACCTTCATGTTGCCCTCGGCCGATGCGGACCGGGTGGGCGAACTGCTGGAGGAGCGCTTCGGTCTGCCCTGCTGGCAGATGGCGGTGACGGCCAGCGACGCCAACCGTTTCGCACTGCGTGCCGCCCGCGCCGCAACGGGGCGCAAGCGCATCCTCGTCTTCGATGGCTGTTACCACGGCACCGCGGAAGATACGCTGGTCGATCTCGTCGACGGCAAGACGGTGGCCCGGCGCAGTTTGATCGGTCAGGTGCAGGACCCGAGCCAGACGACGGTGATGATCCCGTTCAACGACCGGGCCGCTCTCGAAGCAGCCCTTTCCGGCAACGACATTGCCTGCGTGATTGCCGAGCCGGTCATGACCAATTGCGGCATGATCCTTCCCGAAGAGGGCTTCTGGGCGTTCCTGCGCGAGGCGACCCGCAGGAGCGGAACGCTGCTTTTGCTCGACGAGACGCATACGATCTCGACGGGTCCGGGCGGCTATGGCCGGGTCCACAATCTGGAGCCCGATCTCTTCGTCGTCGGCAAGCCCATCGCCGGTGGTGTCCCCGCGGCCGTCTGGGGCATGACCCAGACGGTCAGCGACCGTCTCTTTGCGGCCCGACCCGAGTCCGAGCACGGCCATTCCGGCATCGGCACCACGCTGTCGGGCAATGCGCTGCAGCTTGCCTGCGTGCGCGCCACGCTGGAAGAGCTGATGACGCCGGCCAATTATGAGAAGATGCTGGCCGGCGCGGAAAAGCTGGACGAAGGCATCTCGGCGCTGATCGCCCACCACGGACTGCCATGGCACACGGCTCGTGTCGGCGCGCGGCTGGAGATCGTCTTCAGCTCCGCACCGGTGCGCAATGCGGCGGAAGCCCGCGCGGCGCAGGATGCGATGCTCGAAAGCACGCTCCATGTCGCACTGCTCAACCGAGGCTTCCTGCTGACCCCGTTCCACAACATGATGCTGGTCAGCCCCGACACGACCGAGGCGGACATCGCCGCCTTCCTCGCCGCCTTCGGCGAGGTTCTTGCCCTTTTGCCGCCTGCAAACGAACAATGAGGACTGCATGATGAGGAAGATTGACGCGCCCGCACGGCCAAAAGCGCCGGACCTGCGTGCTTCCATAGAAGAGCTGCAGGCCTTTCTGACGGCGCATCCCGAGATCGAGGCGTTCGACCTCATGCTGATCGACCCGAACGGGATCGCCCGCGGCAAGACGGTGCGCCGCCACGAAATCGAGGGGATCTGGGAAAACGGTCGCCACCTGCCGGGCTCGATCCTCGGGCTCGACGTCACCGGCGAGGATGTCGACGAAACCGGCCTTGTCTGGACGGATGGCGATGCCGACCGCTGCGGCTGGCCACTGCCCGGCACGCTTGTCCCATCGCTTTGGACCGATCCGCCGCGCGGGCAGTTCCGCGTCGCGCTGCACGAAATGGACGGCACTCCCGTCTGGGCCGATTGCCGCCATGTGCTGCAGCGCCAGATCGACCGACTGGCCGTCCGCGGCCTTTCCGCGGTCGCCGCCTTCGAGCTGGAATTCTATCTCATCGAAGCAGACCGCGACACGCTGACGCCGCAGGCTGCGCGGATGCCGCTTTCCGGCACCCGCCCATTCGGCACCAATGTCTATTGCGTGGAAGAACTCGACCGGCTCGAACCTTTCAGCCGCGATCTTTATCTGGCGGCGCAAGCGCAGGGCCTCCCCGTCGAAACGCTGATTTCGGAATATGCCGCCGGCCAGTTCGAGCTCACGCTGCATCATGGCGATGTCATGCAGGCGGCGGAAAACCTTCTGGCGCTGAAACATCTCCTGCGCGGCGTGGCGCGCCGCCACGGCATGCAGGCCTGCTTCATGGCCAAGCCCTTCGCCGAGCGCTCCGGCTCAGGCATGCATCTGCATGCAAGCCTCTGCGACCGCGACGGGCGCAATCTCTTCGCCGACCGCGACGGCGCGCTCTCGCCCGATCTCCTCGGTGCCATCGGCGGGCTTCTCGACACGGTGTCGGAAAGCATGCTCGTCATGGCGCCACACCATAATTCCTGGATGCGCTTTGCCGCGCGCAGCTATGCGCCGACGACGCCCAACTGGGGCATCAACCATCGCGGCGTCGCCATTCGCGTACCGGCTGGTTCGCCCGGCGGGCGGCATCTGGAGCAGCGCCTTGCGGGCGTCGACGCCAATCCGTTCCTGGTCGCTGCGGTAACGCTGGAGGCGATGCTGCGCGGCATGGACAGCCAGCGCGATCCCGGCCCGCCAGTGGACGCAGGTGCCGCGGAAGCTGAACGCTCCAGCGCCGGGGATGCAGACGGCGGGCCGGCCCTTCCCCGCAACTGGACCGACGCGATCGAAGCAGCGAACGGCTCCGCCTTCCTCAAGGACGTGCTGGGGGAGACGATGCACCGGGTATTTGTCGCCATCAAACGCGCCGAAGCGGCCCGCTTCGCGGCCTATATCTCACCGCTCGATTATCAACTCTATCTGGAAACCGTGTAAGCCCGCACGCACCAGAACGAAAACCCGCCCGGCGATAGGAACATCGCCGGGCGGGTTTTTGAACTGGTTCGTGCTTACGCGAAACGAGGCGCGATCACTTCGTCAGATCGGTCCAGATGCGGGTGTAGATCTGCTGGACATCCGGGGGGCAGGCCGTCTGGAAATGGCCGGCGGACTTCAGGTCGGCCGGGATGGTCAGTTCCGGAGCCTTGAGCAGGTTGGGATCCATCTTGGCTTCCGAGCCAGTGATCGAATTGCCGTAGCGGGTGTAGTTCGACACCATGGCAGCGTTTTCCGGATCCATCAGGAAGTTGAGGAACAACTTGGCGTTCTCGACATTCTTGGCGTCCTTGAGGATAGCCACGTTATCCTGCCAGATAAGGAAGCCTGTCTTCGGCAGGCCGAAGGCGAAGCCCGGGTTTTCGGCGCGGATGCGGGACGAAGCGCCGTTCCAGAAGATCGAGGCGTTCAGGTCTTCCTTGATGAATTTCTCGAAGCTCGGGTAGTCGATCGAAGCCCAGGAGGCCTTGGCTTCCATCAGCTTGTCGTGCGCCTTTTTCAGAATGGCCTTGTCGGTCGTGCAGGCTTCGCCGCCGACATAGTTGATTGCCATGTCGAGGACTTCGTTCATCGAGGGCACGACGTTGATCTTGCCCTTCAGTTCCGGCGGCGGATCGAAGATGATGGCGGCCGTGTTGAGATCGCCCTTGTACACCTTGGTGTTGACCATCACGCCGGTCGTGCCCCAGACATAAGGCACGGTGTAATGCCGGCCCTTGTCCCAGGCAACGTCCACCCATTCGGACTTCACGTTCTTGAAGTTCGACATCTGGTTCGGCTCGCTCTTCATCAGAAGGCCGTTTTCGATATAGGTCGGGACGATATAGGCGGAAGGCACGATGATATCGAAGCCGTGACCGCCAGCCTGAATCTTGGCCAGCGCGCTTTCGTTGGAATCGTATTCGGTAACCGTGACCTTCACGTCATAGGTCTGTTCGAACTTCTTGATCAGGTCCGGCGGCGTGTAGAGGCCGAAGTTGAAGATGTTCAACTGGCCGGCGGCCAGCGCCGGAAGGGCCGAGGCCACCAGAATGGCCGTGGCGGCTGCCATGCGGGATGCGAATTTCATGTCATTCTCCTCTGGATTTTTGTCTTCAGTCTTTCTTGCGTGTTGCTACCCATGACCCCGCCACGATCAGCACGCTGAGCAGCAGAAGAAGCGAGGAGATGGCATAGATTTCGGAGGTGAGGTTTCGCTTCAGCTCACCCATCAGATAGGTCGGAAGCGTGTCCTGCCCGGGCGATTTCAGGAAATCGCTGATGACGAGATCGTCGAGCGAAATGACGAAAGCCAGCATGAAGCCCGACAGGATCCCCGGCGAGAGAAGCGGCAGCGTCACACGACGGAACGTGTAGAAGCGGCTGGCATAGAGATCGGCGGCGGCCGTCTCCAGGCTCAGGTCCATCCCCTCCAGCCGCGCCCTGATCGGCAGATAGGCAAACGGGATGCAGAAGGCCGTATGCGCCGCGATCAGGAATCCGAGACCGGTATAGCCCGTCACCTGCTTGATCTGGCCCACAATGATGACAAGCGCGATCGCCAGGACGATTTCCGGCACCATGAGCGGCTGGTTGAGGATGATGTGAATGACGCCCTCACCCCGGAACCGCTCATTGCGGGTGGTGGCGAGCGCCGCCATGGTCGCTAACAGCGTCGAAATCACCGAAGCCGTGGTCGCCAGGATCAGCGAGTTGAGCGCGGCATCGAGAAACGCCTGATTATGGATGGCCGCGCCATACCATTTCAGCGAAGCGCCTTCCCAGTTGCCGATCACCTTGCCGGCGTTGAAGGAGTAGAACACCAGGATCGCCATCGGGATGTAAAGGATGACGAAACAGGTGATGGCGATCGCCGCCGCGCCTGGGAGTTTCCTCACGTCGAAGCTGCGGTTAGCCATGGTCGCGCTCCTTACGCCCGGCGGTGAGGCGGGTGTACCAGATGAGCGCCAGCAGAACGAGAACGGTCAATGTTATCGAGAGCGCAGCACCCAGCGGCCAGTTGCGACCCTGCCCGAACTGCAGATCGATGAGGTTGCCGAGCATCATAGACTTGCCGCCGCCCATGACGCGGGGCGTCACATAGGCGCCGAGCGAGGGCACGAAGACGAGGATCGAGCCGGCGATGACGCCTGGCTTGATCAGCGGCAGGATAACCCGACGCAGGCAGAAGAGGCGCGAGGCGTAGAGATCGTAGCTCGCCTCGGCGAGGCGGAAATCGAACTTCTCAATGGCGGCATAGACCGGCAGAACCATGAGCGGCAGGAAGACATAGGTCATCCCGAGCAGCACGGCGAAGTCGGTATACATCATCTGGATCGGCTCCTTGATCAGCCCGAGAGCCAGAAGAATGCGATTGAACACGCCTTCGGAGCGGATCATTTCCTGCACGGCGATCGTGCGCACCAGCAGGTTGGTCCAGAAGGGAATGGTGATCAGGAAGAGCCAGAAATTCCGCTGCGTCGGCGGACGTGTGGCAATGAACCAGGCGGTCGGCACCCCGAAGATCAGCGTAATGAGGGTCGTCAATACAGAGAGGATGATCGAGCGGAAAAGGATGGAAAGGTTGGCCCCCGACAAACCGATCGTGTCATCGAAAATGTTGCGCTCGAACAGGACAGAGAACCAGCCGTCCGTCGAGAAGATCCATTTGACGTTGCCGAAATCTCCGGGCGTGAGGAAGGAATAGACGAGGACGACGCCCAAAGGCAGGATCGAGAACAGCATGATGACCGCCACCGCGGGCAGCGAAAGCGCCCAACGGCGCCAGGTATCCGGGCCGTTCATGCTGCGATCTCCTCGTCATTCACGATCCGCAGCGCCTTTGCCGGCAGCGCAATCCGGATGCGCTCGCCTTCGTTGAGGTTTCGGGTGCCGTGCAGGGCGTTCTGTACGCGCGCCACGAGCTTGGCGCCGTCGGCAAGCCCGAGATGGACATGCGTGTCGGTCCCGAAAAAGACCAGTTGATCGACCGTGGCCTCCAGCTCGAGTGCATCCGGCGCATTTCCGGCGAGCATGACATGTTCGGGCCGGATCATCAGTGTCAGCGGCCCATCGGCCGCCCCCTCCAGCGCCATCCTTCCCTGCCCAACTTCAACCGCGCCGTTCGCCGCCTTTGCGGCCAGGAAATTCGACTCGCCGATGAAACCGGCCACAAAACGGTTGGCCGGACTGTCGTAAAGCTCACGGGGCGTGGCGATCTGCTGAACGCGCCCGCCGCTCATGACCGCGATGCGGTCGGACATGGTCAGCGCTTCTTCCTGGTCGTGGGTGACGAAGATGAAAGTCAGCCCGGTTTCGCGCTGCAGGCGCTTCAGTTCGATCTGCATGTCCTTGCGCAGCTTCATGTCGAGCGCCGACAGCGGTTCGTCAAGAAGCAGGATGCGGGGCTTGGCGACAAGCGCGCGAGCCAGCGCCACACGCTGCTGCTGCCCGCCGGACAGCTCCGAGCTCTTGCGGTTTTTCAGATGCAGCAGCTGAACCAGAGACAGCATCTTGTCGACCGCGGGGTCGATTTCGGAGCGGGGGCGACCCTGAGCCTCGAGTGCAAAAGCAACGTTTTCGCCGACGGTCATGTGGGGAAAGAGCGCATAGCTCTGGAAAACCGTGTTGACCGGCCGCCGGTTGGGCGGCATCGCGGCGATATCCTTGCCGTCAAGCACCAGAGAGCCGCCGCTGGGGCTGATAAAGCCGGCGATCAGCCGCAAGAGCGTGGTCTTGCCGCAGCCGGAAGGGCCCAACAGCGTGAAAAACTCGCCTTCCGCAATGGAGAAGGACACCTCGTGCAAGGCCGTAACCTCGCCCTTGCCATAGCCGAACCGCTTGGACAGTCCACGAATGTCGAGCATCTGCTTAAGTTCCCTTATAGGTTTTTAATATGCGTATTGACAAAATACATTTAGTCAACCAAATTTTTTATCGACACAAAAATTTGATCGCGAAAAAGAAGATGATGGCCTATCTCCTCAACCCGAACGACCCGACAGAGCCAGGCTTGCGCAGCCGCAAGAAGGCAAAGCGCCGCGACGAAATCATTGCGGCAGCGCGTGCGCTCTTCGCCAGTCAGGGTATAGACGCCACGACGATGGCCGATATCGCCAATGCCGTGGGCATCTCGGCGCCGACGGTGTTCAACTATTTCGGCTCCAAGGATGGCGTGCTGATCGCACTCATCAGCGAAGGCACGATGGCGGCGCGCGAAGAGGACCGGGCCCTGCACTGGCACGAGAACACCGATCTGGGGTCCCTTGTTCTCGAGCTTTTTCTTCGCATTTCAAGCCGTACGCTGGAGATCGCGGACAAGCGGGTGTGGCGTTATGCGGAATCCGCCGCGATCCGCAACCCGGAAGCTGAACTGAGTTTGCAATACCAAACCGTTTCGGAAGCCTTGATCACTGTGGTTGCCGAGTTTTTCGACGGCCTTGCATTGCAGACACGATCAGGGTCGGCCGTCGCGCCGGAATTTCTGGCCCGCCTGTTTCATGACGTCTGGATGCAGTGCTTCATCAACCTGATTACCAATGAAGACCAGACGCTTGCCGCACATGAAGCCCGGCTTCGCACACGCCTTGTGCCGCTTGTCCACCTCCTGTTCGACGAAACCTGTATCGCCTCTCCTGCCCGCAAGAGTGACAAAGCCAAAGGAATGTCTGCATGACCGCCTCGCTGATTTTCGTGAACGCACGGGTGCTGACCATGGATGGCCGCATGCCATATGCGGAAGCGCTCGCCGTGGCGGGTAACCGGATCGCGGCGGTCGGCGACAAGGACACGGTCCTAGCCCTCGCCGGATCAGAAACGCGCATCGTTGATGCAGCAGGCGCAACGCTGATGCCCGGCTTCGTGGAAAGCCATCTGCACGTGTTTTCGGGCGCCTATGGCCAGACGCTGTTGCAATTGTCGGGCGTCCATGGCTACGAGGCGTTGAAGTCGGCCGTTGACGCCTTCGCATCGGAGCGCCCGAACGAAGGACTTCTTCTGGCCCAGGGGGCCGACTATGAAATTCTGGGCCGGGAAACGCGGCTCGACCGCCATGCTCTCGACCGTATCTGCCCAGACCGGCCGCTGGCGGTGATGGCCTACGATTTCCACACGCTTTTTGCCAACACGGCGGCGCTCAAGGCCGCGGGTCTCCTTGAAGGTCGCGACCTGCCCGTCGGCAACGAAGTGGTCATGGGCAGCGACGGGCTTGCCACCGGCGAATTGCGCGAAAAATTCGCGCTACTTCCGGTGCTCGATCTTCGCACCTCCGGCGGTCGTGAAATGCTCGGCATGTCCGGCATCGAACCGCCTGTTGCCCCCACTCCTGCCGAATGGCGCGACGACATGGACATCCTCAAAGCCGGCATGCGCTTTGCGGCCTCCAAAGGCATCACCTCCATGCACAACATGGACGGAAATCGCCATCTCATGGAACTGCTGCGCGATGTGGAGGCCGAAGGCGGGCTTCTCTCCCGCATCTCCGTGCCCTTCCACCTGACGCGCGACATGCCGCTCAGCGAACTCGACCGGGCCTCTGCGATGACGCGCGACTTCACCGGCGACAAGCTGACCTGCGGCCGCGTGAAGATCTTCATCGACGGCGTGATCGAAAGCGGCACGGCCGCCATGATCGACGACTACACGGACAAGCCGGGCCTGCGCGGCAACCCGATCTTCGATCGGGCCTCGTTCCGGGAGGCCGCCATCGAGGTCGACCGGCGCGGCATGCAGATCGCCGTCCACGCCATCGGCGACGCCGCCGTGCGGATCGCGCTCGACGGCTACGAGGCGGCCCGCAAGGCCAACGGTCCGCGCGACAGCCGCCACCGGATCGAGCATATCGAAATGATCGACCCCGCGGACGTGCCACGCTTTGCCGAACTCGGCGTCATCGCCTCCTTCCAGCCGCTCCATGCACCGGTCGGCGAAAATCCGACCAGCCGCAGCATCGGGCCCAAGCGCGCGCCTTACGCCTATGCCTGGCGCCTCCTGCACGAGACGGGGGCCAGGCTCGTCTTCTCTTCCGACTGGCCCATCGTGCCCATCGATCCGCTGCTCGGCATCCAGACGGCCATGACGCGCAAGCCGCATCTGCCGGGCCTGCCCGATCATCGTCTGCCGCTGCACGAGGTCATCGCCGCCTTCACCAGCAATGGCGCCTATGCCGGCCACATGGAGGACAGGACGGGCACGCTGCGTACCGGCATGCTTGCGGATCTGGTCCTGCTTTCCGCCGATATCGAGGCCACGCCGATCGAAGAGATTGCCGGCATCGGCATCCGCATGACGGTCTGCGATGGAGGAGTTACCCATGAGGCGTGAGTCCGTTCACGCCGACATGACGACGCTCGGCGCGCGCCAAACGCCCGGCGAACCCCGGCTCCGCAAAGCATGCGTCATTCGCGCCGATCTCGGGCCGGCGCTGGAATTTGCCACCACGCAGGGCACGGTGCGCGCCATGTTTCCCATCGTCGGCGGCGAAGCGGTCGGGTCAGGCTGGAGCGGCCGCATCCTGCCCGGCGGCGCGGATTTCGCTCTCGCCTTGCCGGACGGCTCCTATGCCATCGAGGCACGCTACTGTCTTGAACTAGACGACGGGACGCCGGTCATGATCACCAATGCGGGCCGCATGGTCCTGCAGCCCGATGGCAGCTATTTTGGACGCACCCGCGCCGAACTCGAGGTTCCGGAAGGCCTGCATCGCCATCTCGGTGCGGCCGTCTATTTCGGCACGGCCCTTGCCCAAGCCGGCGATGCCGACCACGTCTATATCGAACTGTGGGAAGCTGTACTCTGAGAGCTGGCGGCGATTAACGAGGCCGCCTTGGGTCCATTGCAAAGAAGCGGTGCCGGAGCTCGATGAAATCCTGTTTCGTGTCATTGGTGTTGCTCAGCAAAGGCGCAAACAAAAGGCTGCAGAGAAGCAAAATCACGCCCGGAGAACGACAAGGAACCATCACAAAAACATGAAAAAATCTTGACGCGAATGTTGCGTAACTGACAAGTCGCGCTGTTATCAGGACCTCCGATCCCGCCGAGGCAGACTGCCTCTCCCCTGCTTCCGGAGTGTCCAGCCATGAAGATCATCCAGATCACCGATACCCATTTCAGCCCGACAAAACCGCATTTCAACGGAAACTGGGAGCCCCTGCTCGCCTGGCTCGAAGCTGAAAAGCCCGACCTTATCATCCATACCGGCGACCTGACGATCGACGGCGCCGATCAGGCCGACGACATCGTCTTTTCGCTCACGCTGATGCGCCAGGCGAGCGCGCCGATGCTGATCGTGCCCGGCAATCACGATGTCGGCCACCTTCCCGGCTCCGCTCAGCCCGTCGACAGCACGCGACTGAACCGCTGGAACCACTATGTCGGCTCCGACCGTTTCACGCAGGATATCGACGGCTGGCGGCTCATCGGCTTCAATTCGCTCGTGCTCGGACGGGATGATGCACTCGAGGAAGAGCAGCTGGACTGGCTTGCCGAAGCGATGGCGGGTGCGGGAGAACGCCGCATCGCGCTCTTCACCCACAAGCCGATCTTCGTCGACGATCCGCAGGAAGGCGATACCGGCTACTGGAGCGTCCGCCCGGCACCGCGCGCCCGGCTTTACGAGATGATGGAGCGCCACGATGTCGGCCTTGTCGGCTCCGGCCATCTGCACTGGGCCTGGCAGGGTGCCTTTGACGGAACGAACCTCATCTGGGCTCCGGCCGCGTCCTTCATCATCGACAAGCTGGAGCGCGAAATGCCGGGCGACCGGCTGGTCGGCGCGGTCATCCACACATTCGACGCGGCCACGGTCACCAGCGAGATCGTCACCGTGCCGGGCATGACCGCCCACGTGCTCGATGAGGTCATCGACGAAGTCTATCCGAGACCGGCGGCAAAGGCAGAGGCCACAGAGGCGGCAGAATGACCGCCCTTCGTCTTTCCGGCATCACCAAGTCCTTCGGCGGCAACCTCATCCTGAAGGGCATCGACCTTCAGGCGGAGGCGGGCGAGTTCATCGCGCTTGTCGGGCCCTCTGGCTGCGGCAAGAGCACGCTTCTGCGCATCGTCGCCGGTCTCGAGCATCCGACCTCCGGCTCCGTCATGGCCGGGAGCAAGGAACTGACGGCGCTGGCGCCTGCCGACCGCAATGTGGCGATGGTCTTCCAGTCTTACGCACTTTATCCGCATCTGACTGCCGCGCAGAACATTGCCGTGCCGCTCGCCATGCGGCAGCTGACGCGCGCGCATCGTCTGCCGCTGATCGGCAATTTGATTCCCGGCCAGAAGCAGATCCGCACGGACATTCAAAAGCAGGTCGCGGAGATGGCCCGCTCGCTCAAGATCGAGCATCTGCTTGATCGAAAGCCGGGCCAGATGTCGGGCGGCCAGCGCCAGCGCGTCGCGCTCGCCCGCGCCATGGTACGTCGTCCGAGCCTGTTTCTCATGGACGAGCCGCTGTCCAATCTCGACGCCAACCTGCGCGTCCATGCGCGCGGCGAAATCGTCGAGCTGCACCGCAAGGCTGGTGTGCCGACGCTCTATGTCACCCATGATCAGGCCGAAGCGCTCTCCATGGCCGATCGCGTGGCCGTGATGATCGGCGCGGCAATCTGCTTCAGCTAGCCGCGCCGCGCACCATCTACGACGATCCAGCCCATGTCGAAGTCGCCCGCTTTCTCGGGCAGCCGCGCATCAACACGCTGGATGTCGAGGTCAGCACCGGCCGCTCGGTCGCTCTCGGCTCAGCCCGCCTGCTGATCGGCGGCGCCGTCCGCGTCAAGGATGACGTGACCATCGCCGTGCGGCCGGAACATCTGCGGCTCTATGCCCGCAACGCCGCGGGCCTCCCCGCCCATGTGGAGCGGCTGGAATTCCTGGGCTCGGTTGTCGTTCCCGGCACCGGCTATGTGCCGAACAACGAGCTGGCGGCCAAGTCGCCGCAATATCTCGGCGACTTCTACAAGAAGAACCCGCTCTTTCTTGCCGGCCTGAGCCAGATGCCGCGCATGATCCCGTGGTATGCCTTCCCCGGCTCCAACGGGGTGCGTGTCACACAGGCCATCGTCGACAACCTCGCGCGCGTCATCGACCAGTCGGCCAAGCCCGATCAGGCGCTCGAAGACGCCGCCCGCGAAGTCAAGCGACTGCTGCCGCGCACCAACTGATCTTCCGGATTATCAAAACCGTCGACCCGCTGCGCCCTGCGTGGCGGGTTTTTCATATCCCGGCATGACATATAGGACAGGCGCTGCGTCGTCTCGAACGACAATCCGCTGTTGCTCCTGCCGGTCTCAACCTTGCCCTCCTGTCGCCGGTTCAGATAATTTAATGATTCTCAAGGTGCTTCGCCGCCGACGCTGCGCGTCATTCGGGCAAAGACCGTAACCAGGACGAAACCCCATTTTTGAGGCGGCGGCGCGATGAGCATATCTCTTTCCGGACCGGTCCTGGCGCGTGCCGAACAGCTTGACGCGCTGGACGCCATTTTCCCGTTCGTCCGGCGCGACCAGCTGGCCGCCCTTCTGACCGATGAGGATGTGGCGACGCTCAAACATCTGGCGGGGGAAGGCGTGGGCGACAACACGCTGCGCGCCTTCGCCTCCGATCTCGCCTACCTGGAGGCCTGGTGTCTTTCGGTAACCGAGGCGCCGCTGCCCTGGCCTGCGCCACAGGACCTCATCCTGACATTCATCGCCCATCACCTGTGGGACGCGGTGCGGCGCGAGAGCGATCCGTCGCATGGAATGCCTGTCGATGTGGAGGCGCATCTGCGCAGCGAAGGCCTGCTGAAGGCGAGCGGGCCGCATGCGCCGGCCACCGTCAGGCGGCGGCTCGCCTCCTGGTCGGCCCTGACGAAATGGCGGGGGCTTGAAGGCAATTTTGCAGCGGAATCCGTCCGGTCTTCACTCCGGCTGGCCGTGCGCGCACATGCGCAGCCGCGCGCGAGCAAAAGCGAAACCGCCGTCACCGGGGACGTGCTGGCGAAGCTTCTGGCCACGTGCGACACCAGCCGGCTTTCCGATATCCGCGACCGGGCACTTCTTCTGACGGCCTTCGCCTCCGGTGGCCGCCGCCGCTCGGAACTGACGGGACTGCATGTGGAAGACCTGATCGACGAAGCGCCCGTGTCCGAAAAGCCCGGCGACCCGAACTCCCGCCAGCTGCCCTGCATGGCGCTGCGCCTCGGCCGCGGCAAGACGGCGGGCGCGCAGATCGCACCGCTCGTCGTCATGGTCGGCCGCCCGGTGGCCGCGCTCAAAGCCTGGCTTGCCGCCGCACGCATCGAGACAGGCCCGGTCTTCCGCCGCATTGATCAATGGGGCCATGTCGACAGGCGCACGCTCACGCCGCAGGCGGTGAACCTGATCGTCAAGTCGCGGTGCGAGAAGGCGGGTCTTGATCCGGCTAAATTCTCCGCCCATGGACTGCGGGCCGGCTATCTCACCGAGGCCGCGCAACTGGGCGTACCTTTGCAGCAGGCCATGCAGCAATCACAGCATCGTTCGCTGGCGCAGGCGTCGCGTTATTACAACAACGAGAAACGCGCGAACGGCAAGACGGCCGACACAGAGACCTGAAGAGACCGGCGGAGGCTGTCCGCCACCACCTGTGACGCCAGATAAGACAGTGTGGAAGATTTATGTCGGCGCGGACGGATGACTCACTTGTCCACCATATCCACAGGCAGGACGGTCACAGCTTCGCCACACAAAAACCTAACAGAGTTTTAACTTGTCGCGCCGAAGAGGCCTGCGTATAGCGGCCAGTGGCAGGCGGCACTTGCACGTTTTGCCCTCAACTTCGTCTAACTCTCTGAAAAGAGATAATATTCCTCTGGGGACGACAAGATTTTGGGCAGACTGCATCTCCGTTACGGCATGATTCCCTTTGGCATGCGGACACATAGCCGCCTTCTGTGCGCGATCGTCCTGCTCGGCACAGCAGGAGCCATCTGCGGCTTCGAAGCCTTGAAGGCCACTGTTCACCAGGAAACGCCCATCATTTCGGCTGCCGCCATTGCTGCGCCGATCCAAAAGGCGGCCATGCCTGAAATTCCGGCTCTGGCTGCCAGCCCCAAGCAGGCGCGCCTGCCGATGCTTTCGGTCGCCAACCCGGTATCCCGCGTCGATATGCTGGA
Organism: Rhizobium sp. C1; assembly: GCF_021026335.1. GTDB lineage: Bacteria > Pseudomonadota > Alphaproteobacteria > Rhizobiales > Rhizobiaceae > Ensifer_A. Next base: position 126,028 of record NZ_JAJNCY010000008.1, on the reverse strand, counting down.
AGCCCGCATGGACGGGTCCTTTGCCGAATACACCTATTTCATGACGAATATCGACCTCGAGGCCCAGGCATCCGCCGAGGAGACGAAGCCTGAACAGGCCTTTTCAGCACCGGCAGGCCGCCCCGGACCCGAAGACGTGTTCGCGGCGGTCTTGAGAGACGTGAAGCCCGTGCGCTCCAGCCGCATTGCCGGCATGCCGCTGGCCTATGCGGATTTCGGCAACGACCACAAGGCGGGCAAGCCGCTCAATGTCAGCCTGTCGGTCAAGCAGCAGGCCGAGCCGGTCTCGCGGGTTGCGCTGATGCCGAAGGCCGACGAAGTGCTGGAAGAAGCGCTTGGCGGTCTGGAGGTTCCCCTTGCCGAGGCGCGCCGCCTGTCGGCTGCGCTCGCAACCTCCGTTCTCCATTTCGGCGATGCCTTCGAAGTCATTCTCGCCAACGACAATGACGGCAAGCATATCGTCATGGCGCGCCTGCAAAAGGCCTCCGGCGAGGATACGATCCTCGCCCGCGTCGAGGACCAGAGCTTTCAGCGCATCACCAAGCCGGCGCTCTACGAGCGCCTGAAGCGGGAAGCCATTGCCAGCGAGCAGGGCAATGTGATCGATGCCGATACCAACGCCACGCCCGACCTGAAGGAAGAAACCGCCTTCGCGCCGCTTCTCGTCAAGAAGATGCTCGCCGCCCATGTGCCGCCGAAGATCATTGTCGATGTGGTGGATCTCGCCAAGAAGAACGGAATCAGCGCCGCCAGACACGATGATCTGGCCAAGAAGATCAATCTGGTCTTCCGCGAGGGGAGCGGCAAGCGCGAGCTGATTTCGGTCGCCTTCAAGACCAAGGATGGCGAGCGCAAATTCTACCGCTACAAGCTCAACAAGACATCGCCAGCAGAATTCTTCGACGAAAAGGGCCACTCCGTTTCGAAATTCCTTCTGGCCAATCCAGTGCCCGGCGGACGGCTCGGCGACGGCTTCGCCTGGCGCATCCATCCGATCCTGCATGTGCGCAAGCACCACGACGGCGTTGACTATGCCGGCCCGATGGGGTCACCCATTCTGGCTGCCGGCGACGGCACCGTGGTTCTGATCTCCTGGGAGCCGGGCTATGGCCGCTATGTGCGTGTGCGCCACGACCAGGGCTATTTCACCACCTATGCCCATATCGCCAGAGCCGCGAAGGGCCTCTCCGTTGGCCAGCGCGTGACGCAAGGCCAGGTCATTGCCTATGTCGGCTCGACCGGACTTTCGACCGGTCCACACCTTTATTACGAACTGCGCAAGAATAACCGCTATCTCGACCCGACCGCCAATCCTCTGCCGGCCGGCACGGTCCTCTCCGGAAACTCGCTTGAGGACTTTCGCAAGCAGGCTGACCAGATCGAGGGCATGACCAAACTCATCGGCGTCTCGGACAAAGCCGTTCAGGCGCCCGATCACGGCTAAGCCGGTTAGAACGGCTTGACGATCCGATAGTCTGCAAGCAGCGCCGTTAGCGCATCCGGGTCCATCGCCTTGTAGAAATGCCAGCCCTGCATGTAATGGCAGCCGGCCAGTTTCAGCAGTTTCCACTGATGCTCGGTTTCGATGCCTTCAGCGGTAATCTTGAGACCGACGGCGCGGGCCAGCGCCACCACGGCATGCACGATGGCCGTCGACTTGAGGTCACCCAGCCCGTCGACAAAAGACTTGTCGATCTTCAGCTTGTCGACCGGCATTTTCAGCAGATAGGTGAGGGAGGAGAACCCGGTGCCGAAGTCGTCAAGCGCGATGCGGATCTTCGCAGCGCGCAGCGCATTGATGTTGAGATTGGCCGTCTCGAAGTCTTCGATATAGGAGCTTTCGACAATTTCCAGTTCGATCTGCGTCGCCGGAACGCCGATCTCCCTGACCATCTCGATGAAGCGCGGTGCGAAGTTCGGGTCGCGGAAACGACCGGCCGAAAGGTTGATGCCGATGGACAGGCCCGGCCAGCGCAGCGCGTCGCGGCAGGCGCGCTCGGCAATCCACCAGTCGAGTTGCTCGACCCGATCGGTTGCCTCCACATAGGCCAGCACATCCGCGGTATTCCTGAACTGTTCGGTGGGCTCGACAACCCGCAGCAAGGCCTCCGCTGCGGCCACGCCCTGTCCGTCGGCGGTCATCTGCGGCTGATAATGCAGCGTCAAATGGTCGAGAAAGCTATCATGCAAAATCAAACTGCGCTCCCTCAACACACGGCGGTCTGATCGCCCTCTGCAACCGATGTGGCGGCATCGACGCCAACAGCCAGCAGCGCGCGATGCGCGCGCACCATGAAGCGGACCTGATGCGACAGCAGCCGCCAGTTCACTGGCTTGCACATGAAGGCCGTCGCCCCGGCGGCATAGGCCGCGTCGATGGACGGAATATCCTCGTTGCCGGTGATCACCATGATCGGCATCTTGTCGTAGCGCGGCCGGCTGCGAAGGAGCGCGACGAGTTCGATACCGCTCATGCCGGGCATGTCGACATCGACCAGCAACGCACCATAGTCCTGCGCTTCGAGACGCTCTAGTCCGCTCTCCGCACAGTCCGCCGTCTCCACCGAGACGGTGGGCGTGGTCATGTAAACGGAGCAGAACTCGCGCTGAATGGGATCGTCATCAACGGCCAAAATGTTCAGCGCATCGGTGTCGACATAGTCGAATTTTACGTTTCGCGCGACTGTAGCCATTGACACTCTCGTCTGCTGAGCCCGGCTCTGAACCGCTGGCACCCCCGGAACCCCTCCAGATACGAAAATTCCTATACCGTGCGGAGCGCTAAGGTTTTGTAAGGATGCTTGGTTTACGATTCTATAAGCAGTCTGAATTTGAAGAAAACGTGACAATGGCGAATAGAACATTTTCCATCCGAACAAAATTAGTCCTGCTCGTTATTGGCGCTATATCGCTCGCGGAAATCTTCGTCATTACCTTCACAGCCTGGCAGGAAGCCTCGCGATACGCCATTTCGCGCCCGCAAGCACTATTTTCAGTTGCACGCATCATCGCCTCAACTTCAGCGAATGCCGCAGCAACGCGCGATGTCAGCCTTGCCCAGGCCGCCATGCGAGGCATGGGTGAGATCAACGGGCTGGTTTATGTCGGATTGAACCTGCCCGATGGCGAGACGCTGGCCGATTTCGGCGCCACCGAGCAGCTGGCGAGCGATCTCGTGCTCATCAATCCAGAACAGAAGATCACCATGTCCGACATTCTCGGCAGCCGCACCATCGAGGTGCAGGTTCCGGTCATCCTGGCGGGCCAGCAGATCGGCCTGCTGCGCCTGATCGGCGACACGCGCGATCTGCCGGGCATCGTCTGGTCGGCGGTACAGAACGCACTCCTCGGCGGCGCCGCGGCACTGGTCATCGCCATCTTGATTGCACTCAAGCTGCAGGGCGCGATCACCCGCCCGCTGATCCGGCTCGCCGGGGCCATGGCGCAGATCAAGGCCAAGCACGATTACCGCATCACGCTGAAGACGGAGAGCAATGACGAGGTCGGTCTGCTCGTTGAAGGCTTCAACGGCATGCTCGCCGACATTCACGAGCGGGACGAACGCCTCGCCCGTCACCGCGAGCGCCTGGAACAGGATGTTGCCGACCGCACCGCCGATTATCAGCGCGCCGCCTCCGAAGCCATGGCTGCCGATCGCGCCAAGTCGGACTTCCTGGCCACCATGAGCCACGAAATCCGCACTCCGATGAACGGCATTCTCGTGATGGCGGAATTGCTGGCGGGCAGCGAAATGCCCGAACGCGCCCGCAAGCAGGCCGAGGTCATCGCCCGCTCGGGCGCCAGCCTGCTCGCCATCATCAACGACATTCTGGATCTGTCGAAGATCGAAGCCGGCAAGCTCGACGTCGAGCATCTGGAGGTGAGCCCGTTCGAGGCGGTCGACACCGTGCTGAGGCTCTTTGCCGACCGCGCGTATACCAAGAAACTCGATCTGACCGCCAAGCTCGACCTGCCGCGCAACACGCGTGTCGATGCAGACCCGACGCGGCTTGGGCAGGTTCTCGGCAATCTGGTCAACAATGCGCTCAAATTTACCGAGAAGGGCGGCGTGACCATCCATGTCCAGCAGGATGGCAAGGATCGGGTACGCTTCTCGGTTATCGACACCGGGATCGGCATTGCCGAGGACAAGCTCGGCACGATCTTCGAGGCCTTTTCCCAGGCCGACCAGACCACCACCCGCCAGTTCGGAGGCACGGGCCTCGGCCTCACCATTGCCCGCCGGCTGGTCACGGCCATGGGCGGCGAGATCGCGGTCACCAGCAAACCCGGCACCGGCACGAATTTCCATTTTTCGCTGCCGCTGACCCAGGCCTCCTCCGACACGGACTGGGCGCGCTGGAGCAGCCGGAACGCCGCAACACCCCGTGCGGTCATTTCACTTGACGGCGAGCAGACGCAGGATGCGCTCGCGCATTACCTCAAACGAGCAGGCTTCGCCGTCGAAGCGGTCGCTGCCGACATGCTCGACAGCCGCGCTCACGGGGCGCAGCTTGTTATCGCCGCTATGGATCGCCTCTCCGGCCGGTCGCGGCTCGAACCCGGCGCCTCCGGCGCGATCGTCGCCATCGGCTTTGCCGAGGAGCGGCCCGAGGGTCTTCTGGCCACGCGCCGCGCCGACTGCGTCCTCACGCGACCCGTCTCCGCATTCGAGATCAACGATATCGTGACCCGGCTTGTCGAAGGCCGTCCGCTCAGCGAGGAGACGCGCGGAACCGAGCAACGGGACAACGCGACACCCAGCTTTCGCGGCCTCAAGGTTCTTGTGGCGGATGACGCCGAGGTCAATCGCGAGGTGGCCGATGCGGCGCTGCGCCGTCTCGGGATCACGGCGGATTTTGTCGAGGACGGGCGACAGGCCGTCGATGCGGTTCTCAAGACGCGCTACGATCTGGTTCTCATGGACGGCTCGATGCCCGAACTCGACGGCTTCGACGCCACACGCGAAATTCGCGCGGCAGAGCTGGGCGGCGGCCGCGATCGCACACCGATCGTGGCACTCACCGCCCATGTCATCGGCACGGCGGCGGATGCCTGGCGCGAGGCCGGCATGGATGGTGTTCTGCACAAACCATTCACGCTCGCACGGCTCGCCGAAATCATCGCGACGCATGCGCGCGGCGACCATGCCCTGCCCGAGGAGCAGGCTGTGACCGAAAGCGAAGCCGGCGCAACGCAGCTTGATCTCGTCGTGCTGGAAGACCTGCTGAAAATGGCCGGCGGGGCGGTCCCCGTCGTGGATCGCATTGTCGGTCTCTACGAGACCCAGTCGGCAGACCGGATCGCCGAACTGCGCGAGGCCGTCGCAAGCGAGAATGTCGAACGGCTCGGCCGCGTCGCCCATGCGCTGAAATCGATGAGCTTCAACGTCGGCGCGCGCACCATTGCCGAAACCGCCGCCCGCTTCGAGCGGATCGCCCGCGAGGAGCAGGCGCTCGTCGACCTCGCGGAGATCGACCGACTGCAGGAAGACCGCGGAACCGTGATGCGCGCCATCGGCGACTGGCGCAGCCGCCTGTGAACGATCGATGGGCACGCGCTATCACGAACTGGGCTAGCGCGCCCGCAAGAATAGCTCCGAATGCCTGAAAGCAGGCAATCTTATCTCGCAGGGTTTAAAAGCCGCATCACAAAGCAACGCGGCTTCCGTGGCCAGACCTGATCGCTTAGAAGCCCCTCGGGTCGATCGGCGTCTGCATGGGGTGGGCGGATTCGATCACCTGCCCGACGGCAAGACAACGGTCCTCCCTGAAGCGCCCGGCAACAACCTGGACACCGGACGGAATGCCGTCAGAAAGGCCTGTCGGAACGGAAAGGCCGGGCATGCCCAACAGTGCCGGCAACAGCATCGGAGACTGGATGTCGAGGATCTTGCGGATATCGTCCGCGCCGCCCTGATCCCTGTCGACCGTCATGGCAAGCTCCCAGGAATTCGGCATCAGAATGACCGGATAGGTTTCCATGAGAATCTGCCAGGCGGCGGCGATTTTCTCCCGCAGCGAAATGGCGATCGAAAATTCCGTGAGCGTGATCGGGTCCACGATACCCGCCCAGGTTTCGAATTTCTTCTTGATCGGGGCATCGCCCAATGCCAGGGCAGCCGCGCCCAGCGTTTCGCGAAACTCGTTGATGACCAGTTTTGACCAGAGGTCCTGACCCTCGGCGAAATCGGGAAGCTCGACCTCCTCGACGCTATAGCCGGCGGCTGTCAGCGCCCTTGCGGCACTTGCAAGCGCCGCAGCCACCCCGGGTTCAGGCCGATACTTGCCGCCGCCGGAGAAAAGCGCGACCTTGCAAGGCTCGCCCGCACCCGGCATCGCCAGGGGAGCCGGCACCTGCCAGGCATCTCTTGCGTCCGGTTGCGCCAACGCCTCGAGGCCGAGAGCGACATCGGCGATGTTGCGGCCCATGACGCCTTCAACACCCATGATCGCGCCGCAAACGCCTCGTCCCGGCCCCATGATGCTTGGGATTCGCCCATAGGTCGGACGCAGTCCGGGGACGCCGCAGACATAGGCGGGATAGCGAACCGAACCGGCAATGTCGTTGCCATGGGCAAGCGCGCCGATACCGACCGCAACCGCACTGGCAGCCCCGCCGCTGGAGCCGCCGGGAGTGCGTTCCTTGTCCCACGGGTTGTAGGTCCGGCCGTGCAGATCGTTGTCCGTGAACCACCGGAAGGAGAATGCCGGCGTGTTGGTCCGCCCGATGATGACGGCGCCGGCGCGCCGGAAATTCCGGACCGGCGGGCTGTCCTGCTCGGCAATCATGTCCTTGAATGCTGTAACACCGTTGGTCGTCGCGTGCCCTTGCATGTCGACGTTGATCTTCGTGGTGACGGGAACGCCATGGAGGATGCCGAGCGTTTCACCCTTCAGCACCGCAGCATCGGCGCGATCCGCCGCCGCCAGAGCCTCATCGGTCAGCACCTCCGCAACCGCATTGACCTTCGGATTGACGGCTGCAAGGCGTTCAAGAGCGCTGATCGTGGCCTCTCTGCTGCTGATGTCGCCGCGCTTGATGGCCTTCGCGAGGTCAGCCGCACCCCAGCTCCAGAGAGGCGCAGAGGCGTGTCCGGCCTCCGGGGCCGTTGCGGAGAACGTTCGGCGATCTGACAGGGGTTGTTTGTAATCCATGTGCGGCTCCTTAATCGGCAGTTTGAAACAGACAAAATACCCGCGAAGCCGGACGAAACTTCAGGCTTATGCCGGGCAAACCGGCGGGCCGCCTGGATCCGATACTCCCCCCAGAACCCGCTCTGTCTGTCAGGATGAAATGACATGATAACGATAGTCAAAGACCGCTTCGGTCTGGTTCCATACCTCGGGGATATTATGAAGGTACCGAGCGTAGAGGACGCCGCGACTCCGATGCGTCTAAAACTTCGGGCGCGTCGGCAGGTGATGTTCGGTATCAAGCCAGGGCGGGCTTTCGGTGTACATGTCCTGAATGAGTTGCTTGATCAGTTCGATATGGGGAGAGTTGTCTCCAAGCCGATGGTTGAGGATGACCGGAGACTTGGCGCGATCCCCCTCGATCAGCCTGTATTCCAGGTCGGAGCGCAACTGGCGCGCCGAGGAAGGGACAATGCACAAGCCGGCTTCTGCCGCCACTAGGCCGAGCGCGGTCTGAATGTCGCCGACTTCATGAACACTCTCCGGGTAGACGTCGTGGCTATGCAGGAGATTGAGAACCTGATCGGCATAGCCGGGCCGGGGCTTTTTCGGATAGACGATCAGCTTCTGGCCATTCAGCGCACGCACCGGCAGGGGCGCCGATGCCTCCGCCAGTGCCGATCCCCTTGCAATCGCGAGGGCAAGACGTTCCTCGCGCAAGACGATGCCGACGATGCCCGGATCGCTGTGCTGCACACGCCCGAAGCCAACGTCGATCCTGCCTTCCTTGAGCGCCGCGATCTGTTCAACAGAAGCCATGTCCAGCAGTTGAATATCAAGCGCAGGGGCATGCTGACGCAGCTTGCGCACCAGGGTCGGAAGCCCGCCATAGAGCGTCGAAGCGACAAAGCCGATCGAAACGATCTTGTTCTGGTTCAGCCCGACGCGTCGCGTTGCAGCCTTCATCTGGTCAATGCGCCCGAGGATTTGCAGAGCCTGCTCATAGAAGACGCGGCCGGCTTCCGTCAGTTTCACCGGCCGGCTCGAGCGCAGCAGCAGCGGAACCCCAAGCTCCTCCTCCAGCATCTGGATCTGGCGGCTGAGCGGCGGTTGCGCCATATTCAGTAGCTGGGCCGCTTTGGTGATGTTCCGTTCGCGTGCGACCGCGACGAAGTAGCGTAGCTGCCTGAGTTCCATCCATGCCTCTCCGATATCCCTTCGCCATTATTTCAGGTATTTTGCAGTGCAACAAGGCCAAGAAGGGCCGCATTCGACCATAAACATACCTTTGAGGTATCGCAATGTACCGAATTGGTGTTGGACGTTCTCATTCAAACGCGCCAAGCTCGCACCATGAACACGAGCTTTCTCCCCGATATAGCGTCTTCCCGGCTGGCAGCCACTGTCGAGCGTGTAGAGACCATTCTGGTCGATCTGCCAACGATCAGGCCTCACAAACTCTCCGTCGCCACGATGGATGGGCAGACCCTGATGATCGTCAGAGTCTATTGCAGCGACGGCATTGTCGGCGTGGGCGAGGGCACGACGATCGGCGGCCTGGCTTACGGTGGCGAAAGCCCGGAAAGCATGAAGCTTGCGGTCGATCACTATTTCGGGCCGGTCATGACCGGACAGGACGCGCGGCGTGTCCGCGCCCTGATGGTCCGTATCGGCAAGATGGTGAAGGAAAACCGCTTCGCCAAGAGCGCGGTTGAGACGGCGCTTCTGGATGCGGAAGGCAAGAGAACCGGATTGGCAGTCAGCGAGCTGCTGGGCGGGCGGCTCAGGGATCGGTTGCCGGTGGCCTGGACGCTGGCCTCCGGCGATACGGCGCGCGACATCGCCGAAGCCGAACAGATGCTGGACCTTCGCCGCCACCGGATTTTCAAGCTGAAGATCGGCAAGAGAAGCGTCGGCGAAGATGTTGCCCATGTTGCGGCCATCAAGCGGGCACTCGGCGACCGCGCCGCGGTGCGCGTCGATGTCAACATGGCCTGGAGCGAGACGCAGGCCGCCGAAGGCATGGCGGCACTGGCGGATGTGGGATGCGAACTCGTGGAGCAGCCGGTGGCCACGGCCGCGGCACTACGCCGGCTGGTTCGCCGCTTTCCTGTCGCCCTCATGGCGGATGAAGTGCTGAACGGGCCGGAAACGGCCTTCGATCTCGCCGTCGGGCGCGGCGCGGATGTCTTCGCCATCAAGATCGAACAGAGCGGCGGGCTTTTCGAGGCGCAGCGTGTTGCCGCCATCGCCGATGCAGCCGGCATTGAGCTTTATGGCGGCACGATGCTGGAAGGGGCCGTCAGCACCGCCGCCTCTGCGCATCTTTTCTCGACGTTCAACAATCTCGCCTGGGGGACGGAGCTTTTCGGACCTCTGCTGCTGACCGAGGAAATCCTACGTGAACCGCTCGATTACAGCAATTTCGAACTCACGGTTCCCACGGGGCCGGGGCTTGGGATTGCGCTGGATGAGGACAGGCTTGCCTTCTTCACCCGTGACGGGGCCCGCAAGACGATTAGTGTGAAAGGCTAGGGTGAGAACATGCTTTTTCATGTCCGTATGGATGTAAAAATACCCCATGGCCTGCCGGCCGACGAGGTTGCAGGCATTCTTGCCCGCGAGAAGGCCTATTCGCAGGAACTTCAGGCGTCTGGCAAGTGGCGGCACATTTGGAGAATCGCCGGCCAATACGCCAATTACAGCATTTTCGACGTGCGCGATAACGCCGAGTTGCACGACATCCTGTCGCAGCTTCCGCTCTTCAAGTTCATGGAGATCGAAGTGACGCCGCTGCTGCGGCATCCCTCGGCCATTCGCGAAGACGATACCTGATCCGTTGTACCCGGCATTCGCAGGACACGCGCATGCCCCAAGACTGTAAAAGTGGAGGAATGAACATGAGTGTAAAGATTTTCGACCGGCCGGAAACGAAGTCGTTTCTGGAGACCGTATCCGGGCTCGACAAGGCGGGCGGCAATCCGCGCGTGAAGCAGGTGGTCCATCGAATCCTGTCGGACCTGTACAAGGCGATCGACGATCTCAACGTGACGCCCGACGAATACTGGACCGCGATCGCCTGGCTCAACGAGATCGGCGCTTCCGGTCAGGCTGGCCTGATCTCTCCCGGCCTCGGCCTCGATCACTTCCTGGACGAACGTCTGGACGCGATCGACGATGCACTCGGCATCAAGAATGAGACGCCCCGCACCATCGAGGGTCCGCTCTACGTCGCCGGCGCCCCGGTTTCCACGGGCTATGCCCGCCTGGACGACGGCACGGATGAAAACGGCCACACGCTGATCATGCATGGCACGGTCTTCAAGGCCGACGGTACGCCCTTTGCCGGTGCGACCGTCGAAGTCTGGCACTGTGACACCAGGGGCTTCTATTCGCATTTCGACCCGACCGGAAAGCAGGCCCCGTTCAACATGCGCCGCACGATCATTGCCGACGAAAACGGGCGCTACAAGTTCCAGAGCATCGTGCCGCACGGCTACGGCGTACCGCCGGGCAGCCCGACGGAACAGCTGCTGTCCGCACTCGGCCGTCACGGCCAGCGCCCGGCCCACATCCACTTTTTCGTGAGTGGCGCGGACCATCGCAAGCTGACGACGCAGATCAATATTGCCGGCGATCCGCTCGTCAACGACGATTTCGCCTATGCCACCCGTGACGGGCTGGTCCCGGATGTTGTCGAACGCAGCGACGAGGCAAGCATCAAGGCCAACAACCTCAAGGGTCCCTTCGCTGAGATCACCTTCGACATCCACCTGACCCCGCTGGTCAACGGCGTCGACAACCAGATCAACGAACAGCGCAAGCGCGCCGCTGCCTGAGACGGCTGAGAGACAGGGGCACGCCGCCCCTGCCTCGCTCCCCGATCCGATAACCCACCAGACTTTTGAGCGCTGCGCCTGACCCCGGCTGCAGCGGGAGGAGAGATCATGTCCGATACGAACCGGAACCTGGGCGAACTGGAAGAACTGCTTGCAACAGCCGTTCAGGATGACCCCGATGCTGGCGTCTTCCGCTGCCGCCGCGACATCTTCACGAATGCCGAGCTGTTCGAACTCGAGATGAAGCACATCTTCGAGAGCAACTGGGTCTATCTGGCGCATGAAAGCCAGGTTCCCGAGAACAACGATTACTACACGACCTATATCGGCCGGCAGCCGATTGTCATCACACGCGACAAGACCGGCGCGTTGCACGCGGTCATCAATGCCTGCGCACATCGCGGCGCGATGATCTGTCGCCGCAAGCATGGCAACAAGGGCAGCTTCACCTGCCCGTTCCACGGCTGGACCTTCTCCAACACCGGGAAACTGCTCAAGGTGAAGGACGAGAAGACGACGCAATATCCGCCGCAATTCGCCCAGAACGGCTCCCACGACCTCAAGCGCCTGGCGCGGTTTGAAAGCTATCGCGGTTTCCTGTTCGGAAGCCTGAGTGAGGACGTCACTTCGCTGGAGGAATTCCTCGGCGAAACGAAGGTCATCATCGACCAGATCGTCGATCAGGCCCCGGAAGGGCTGGAAGTTCTGCGCGGCAACTCGTCCTACATCTATGACGGGAACTGGAAGCTCCAGATGGAGAACGGCTGCGACGGATATCACGTCAGCTCCGTGCACTGGAACTATGCCGCCACGATGGGCCGCCGCAAGGAAGAGGGTACCAAGGCTGTCGATGCCAACGGCTGGAGCCGGTCCGTCGCCGGCGTCTATGGCTTCGACAACGGGCACATCCTGTTATGGACCACCACAATGAACCCCGAGGTTCGTCCGGTCTACGGTCAGCGGGAACTGCTCAAACAGCGCCTCGGCCAGGAGAAGGCCGACTTCATCGTCAACCAGACGCGCAACCTTTGCCTCTATCCGAATGTCTTCCTGATGGACCAGTTCTCGACGCAGATCCGTGTGACCCGGCCCATCAGCGTCGACAAGACCGAGATCAACATTTTCTGCTTTGCGCCGAAGGGTGAAAGCGCCTCCGACCGGGCCTTGCGCATTCGCCAGTACGAGGATTTCTTCAACGTGTCCGGCATGGGCACGGCCGACGATCTGGAAGAATTCCGCGCCTGCCAGCAAGGCTATGCCGGCATTTCCGCGCTGTGGAACGATCTGTCCCGCGGAGCTCCGCTGTGGATCGACGGACCGGACGAAAATGCGCAGAAAATGGGGATCAATCCTCTCCTGTCCGGCGAGCGTAGCGAGGACGAAGGCCTGTTCGTACGCCAGCACGAATATTGGGCGAGGACCATGCGGCAGGCCCTTGCCTCGGAAAAGAACGGAGCAGCGCAATGACGATTTCGTATGAAGCCATCTGCGCTTTCCTCTACCGCGAGGCGCGCCTTCTGGACGACCGCTGCTGGGACGAGTGGCTGACCTGCTATAGCCCGGATGCAAGCTACTGGATGCCGTCCTGGGATGACAACGACCTTCCGACCGAAGATCCTCAGTCGGAAATATCGCTCATCTATTATCCCAATCGAGACGGGCTGGAAGACCGCGTCTTCCGCATCAAGACCGAACGGTCCGGCGCATCCACGCCGGAACCGCGCACCAGCCACAATGTTACCAACGTGGAGATCATCGAGCAGCGCGGCGAGGAGGTGGATGTCCGCTATAACTTCCACACACTGAACCACCGCTACAAGGTCACGGACCAGTTCTTCGGCACCATTTTTGTAACGATCCGCAAGGAAGCGGACGGTCTCTTGATCGTCCGAAAGAAGATCGTCCTGAAGAACGATTACATCCGTCAGGTCATCGACATCTATCACATCTGACGATGACCGCACCGATCGGGAGAATGGAGGATTATCCATGGTCAGCTACAAGATTGCCCTGAACTTCGAGGATGGCGTCACCCGGTTTGTCGAATGCGGCGAGAACGAGAAGGTCCTCGACGCCGCCTTCCGCAACCGCGTCAACCTGCCGATGGACTGTTCCGACGGTGTCTGCGGCACCTGTAAATGCCGCGCCGAAAGCGGCACCTACGACCTCGGCGACGATTTCATTGACGATGCGCTGACGGCCGACGAGGCAAGACAGGGCCTTGTGCTGACCTGCCAGATGAAGCCTTCTTCGGATTGCGTAATCGCGGTTCCGGCCACCTCTGCAGCCTGCAAGACAGGGCACCAGACGTTTGAAGCAACGGTCACGCGCATCGTTCCCCATAACGATGCCGCGTATGTCGTCGAGCTGGACGTCGACGATCCGGCATCTGCGGCGGCCTTCCTGCCGGGGCAATATGTCAATATCGCGGTGCCCCAGAGCGGACAGACGCGCTCGTATTCCTTCAGTTCTGCGCCCGGCGACGCCCGCGTCAGCTTTCTGATCAAGACGATCCCCGGCGGTCTGATGAGTTCCTGGCTCGCAAAAGCGTCCGCCGGAGAACGCTTGCAACTGACCGGTCCCCTTGGCAGCTTCTATCTCCGCGAAGTGCAGCGGCCTCTGCTGCTTCTGGCCGGCGGCACCGGGCTTGCGCCTTTTCTTTCCATGCTTGAGGAACTCGCCAGAGCGGCCTGCAAGGAGAAGATCCACCTCGTCTATGGCGTCACGCGCGATCTCGATCTGGTTCTGATCGACCAGATTGCCGCATTCCGCGAGCGCCTGCCGTCATTCTCCTTCACGACGGTTGTCGCAGACGCTGCATCCGGTCATCCGCGCAAGGGCTGGGTTACCCAGCATATGCCGCAGGACGGTCTTTTGGATGGCGAATTCGACACCTATCTTTGCGGCCCTCCGCCAATGGTCGAGGCCGTGCGCCGTTATTTCGACGAGAAAGGCCTGAAACCGCGCAGTTTCCACTATGAGAAGTTCACACCGAACGCTTCCGCGAGGGAGGCGGCGTGATGACGGATTTCTTTCCGGGCCGGTTTGACGGCAAGGTCATGGTGATCACCGGCGCAGCGCAGGGGATCGGCCGTGCTGTAGCCCTTCGCGCTGCAAAAGAGGGCGCACGCGTGCTCCTCGTCGATCGGGCGGATTTCGTCGCGGATGTCGCGGCGGAGGCCGGTGAGGCGGCTTCGTTCTTCATCGCCGATCTGGAAACCTATGAGGGTGCGGCAGCAGCCCTTGCGCATGCTGACGCGACCTTCGGCGGCGTTGACATTCTCATCAACAATGTCGGTGGCGCAATCCGCATGCGCCCCTTCCAGGAGTTCGAGCCACAGCAGATCGACGCCGAAATTCGCCGGTCGCTGATGCCGACGCTCTATGCCACGCATGCCGCCGTGCCGCATCTGTTGAAACGCGGCGGCGGGACGATCGTCAACGTCTCGTCCAACGCAACCCGCGGCATCCATCGCGTTCCCTATTCTGCGGCCAAGGGCGGCATCAATGCACTGACGCAATCGCTCGCCATGGAACTCGCGGAGAAAAACATCCGCGTGGTCGCAACCGCACCGGGCGGCACCAACGCACCCCCACGCCGCATCCCGCGCAATGGGGAAGGAGATAGCGATGCGGAGAAAGCCTGGATGTCGCAAGCCGTCCGGCAGGTCACGGACAGCGCATTGATGAAACGCTACGGGACAATCGAAGAACAGGTCGCACCGATCCTTTTCCTGGCGTCCGACGAAGCCTCCTACATCACCGGCGACGTCTTGCCGGTCGCTGGCGGCGATCTTGGCTGAGACGGCCTACTGGGATAGGTCCTTTGGCTTGGCAGCCGGGATGAGACGCTAGCCAAGTCGGGACTGCCGACCGAAACTCGAGAGCAAATGAGCTTGAGAGCTTGTCAAGACATCGGCCACGCTTTGACAGCATCGCATCCATAGAAACCGGATTGGATCTTCGCCAGCTTCGCGACCTGCCTTACCGCCTCGTTGCCGAGGAACATGCGACGTCCCCGGTTATCCTAAGCGACCGAGCCCTCTACATCGAACTGATCGAGCAAGTGATCTCGGGGATAGATCGTGAGAACTTGCATTGAGGGACGGAACCGGCGGCACATTGCCTGGGTGCGCTAGCCGAAGCGTTTCAGCTTGTAGGGCGCCGGATCAAGGATCGGCGGGGCATTGGTGACCAGATCGGCGGCGAGCTGGCCGGCCGCCGGCCCTGTGCCGAAACCGTGGCCGGAAAAGCCGGTGGCGATGGTGAAGCCTGGAATGCTGTCGACACGCTCGATGGCGGGCAGCGAGTCCGGCGTAATATCCATCATGCCGGCCCAGACGTCCTGAACCACCATGTCCTTGAAGATCGGCCATGCCGCCACAAGATTGCGGATCGCCTCGGCATTGATCCCCTCATCCGCCTGCGGGTCCATTGTACGGATGCGCTCGAAGGGGGAGACGCTCTTCGGGCCCCAGCGCCGAGGCAGCCTGATATCGTCGAGGAAATCCTTGCCCAGGTTGATGCGCAGCAGGCTCCGCTGATGGCGCAGCATGTGCAGGTAGCGCATGCCGATCAGGAGATGGTCGATCATGAGCGGCGCGCCAAGTGCGCCGCGCTGCGTCACGGTATAGCCGCCATCGCTGCGCTTACGGAAGGAGAAGTCGGGACCGCCGACCGCAATCTCCGTCGGGCCATCCATCGGCGCGGTGCGCATGACGGAGGAGACGAGCGGCAACGTCGGCAAGGAGATACCAAGATTGGCGAGGAACTTGCGCGACCACAGGCCCGCAGCGAGCAAGACCTGATCGCAGCGGATTTCGCCGCGCTCGGTGACGACGCCGGTCACCTTCCCGCCCGTGCGCGACAGCGTGCGGACCGCGCAGTTCTCGACGATCTTGACGCCGAGACGCGCAGCGGCATTGGCAATGGCGCTCGGCGCCAGCGTCGGTTCGGCACGACCATCAGAGGCGGTGAAGATGCCACCGGCCCATTGACCCTTGCCACCGGGAACGAGGCCGTCGATTTCGCGGGCGCTGAGCAATTTCGAATCCAGCGTCAGGTCGCTGACCGATTTCATCCAGCCGCGATGCATTTCCATCTCGGCCTCGGTGCGGGCGAGATACATGATGCCGGCCTGGCGATAGCCGACATCGACGCCGACGCGCTGCGGCATCTCGGCCCAGAGCTGGTCGGCGGCAACTGCCATCGGCACGTCAGGCGCCGAGCGACCCATCTTGCGGCACCAGCCGAGATTGCGCGACGACTGTTCGCCAGCCACCCTGCCCTTTTCGAGAACCACGACCGGAATTCCCCGCTCTGCCAGCGTCAGCGCCGCCGTGAGGCCGACGATCCCCGCGCCGATAACGACGACGGTCGTCTCCTTCGGAAAATCGGGCGAGGTCTGAACCGGTGTAATTGCGGGAGCCATGGCAATCGTCCTTGAAAAATGGGCAGGCGGGCAAAGCCTGCCGTCAGAGGGAAATGGTGCGCTTTTCGATCTCGGCGCTGGAGGCGCCGCGATAGGCCGTCACTTCGATCTCGACCTTGTAGACGGTCGAGCCGAGCGGCGGGCAGGTCACGGTCGAGGCCGGATCGGTGCCGCGGAACTTCTCGCCGACAATGGTCATCACCGTTTCGGTATCCTTCGGCTCCTGGATAAAGACGCGGGACATGACGACATCGGCAAGGCTCGCACCCACGGCTGCCAGCGCCCGTTCGATATTGGCGAAGACCTGATGCGTCTGCGCACCGACATCTTCGGGAATCTCCTTCGTCTCCGGATTGCGGCCGGCGGTGTTCGACACGAAAATCCAGTTGTCGACCGCAACGAGGCGGGAATAGCTGCCATGGTCCTCGAATTTCGAACCGGTCTTGATCTTCACGACCTTGGTCATGATCGCTCCTTGCTGCTGAGATGGAAAAGAGAGGGGCCGGGCGCGACAGGGTTCGCGGCTCGACCAAGTTGGCGCAGGGGAAATCAGCGCAGAACGGGAACGTCCCAGAGGTTGAGCTTGACACCGATGCCGCGTTCGATCGCGTTGCGGTAGACGATCGTGCCCCAGGCCACGTCTTCCACCGGCATGCCGCCGACCGACATGATGATGATCTCGTCGTCGTTCTTGCGGCCGGGCGCATCGCCGGCGACGATCTTGCCGATGTCCTCGAGCTGGTCGCGGCTCATCCGGCCTTCGGCGATCATGTCGAGGAATTTGACGCCGATGATCGGAACATGCACATGCGCTGGCTTCGGCAGTTCGTGGAACCAGGCGTCGTAGAGGCCGGTATTGTCGACGACCTTGCGGACATCCGGGCTCTCCATGCCCTCATCGATGTTGCAGAGTGCCGGCATGGCGAGGAACGTGCCGGGGCTGACCCATTCGCGCTTGACCATCGGATAGGTGGACGGATCGCCGACCGCACCGGAATTGCAATAGGTGACGAGATCGGAATTGCGGACCACGTCCTCGATCGTGTCGACCAGTTCGACCTTGGTGACCTGCGGATAGGTTTCCTTCAGCCAGGACAGGAAGCTGTCGAGGCTCTTCTGGCCGCGGCCCTTGACCTTGACCGTATCGATATTCGGGCAGGCGGCGATGAAGGCGGCAAGCGTCGTCTTCGCCATCACACCCGGGCCAAGAATGCCGACCACGCGGGAATCCTTGCGCGCCAGATGGCGGGCGCCGACACCCGGGATCGCACCGGTGCGATAGGCCGAAAGCAGGTTCGCCGACATGAAGGCGAGCGGCGCGCCGGTATCGGCATCGTTCAGGCAGAACATGAGGATCGAGCGCGGCAGGCCCTTTTCGCGGTTCTCGATGTTGGAGCCATACCATTTCATGCCGGCGGTGCGGAAACGGCCGCCGAGATAGGCGGGCATGGCCATGAAGCGGCGGTCGGCCGTCGGCTTCGGCATGTCCGGAAAGGGCGAGTTTTCCGGGAAGCTGATGGCGGCGCCATGGCTGTCGCTGTTGGGACCGGCCATTCGGTAGTCGCCGTGATAGAGCAGGCCGAACATTTCTTCCATGGCATCGACGCAGGCCGGCATTTCGGTGACGCCGGCGCGGATCATGTCCTGCTCGGAGAGATAGATGAAGTCGATCTTGGTATTCTCGGTCATGGATTTTACTCTCGTTCGGGTAAGGCTTCGCTGGCCTGCCTCTCAGCAACTGCGGCTGCGGGCGGGTTGGCGTGTGAAGGCTTGTTTCCAGGGGGTGAAGGGCATGGCTATGCGCCATGCCCGATATTGTTCTCAGTCGGCGAAGACCCGGCCGAGAGCGGCATAGCGCTCGGGGCTCGCCTTCTTGATCGAAAGGGCGAAGGCCGCGCCGATCAGGCCGATCAGGACCACGAGGACGGGGAAGGAGTCGACCACGATGTTCGATGCACCCGCCAGCAGGCCGAGATTGGAAATGACGAGGACGATTGCACCGGCAAGGCCAATGAGCGCCAAGATCGGCGCGATCGTGGTCCGCCACGGGCCGTAGCCCTTGTTGTCCTTGCGGAAGAACATGACGATGGCGATAGAGACCAGCGCCTGCACCGACAGGATGCCCAGCACCGCAAGCGCCGACATGTAGGAGAAGACGACCGCGAACGGGTCCTGTCCGGTGATGGCGAAGGCGGCCAGGAAGAAGGCGGCGATACCCGACTGCAGCATGCCGGCGACATGCGGCGAGCCATGCACTTCATGCACCTTGCCCAGGACCTTGAAAGCCAGCCCTTCCCGGCCGAGCGCGAAGAAATAGCGGTTCAGCGTGTTGTGGAAGGACAGGATGCAGGCAAACAGGCTGGTGATCAGCAGGATGTTCATCGCATGCGCGGCCCAGGGACCAATGACGGTCGCGGCGGCATCGAAATAGAGCGTGTTGAGCGCGCCATTCGCCGTCGCCTGGATCTTGGACGGGCCATAGTACTGCACGATCGCCCAGGTCGAGAAGGCATAGAAGACTGCGATCAGCAGAACCGAGAGATAGGTGGCGCGCGGAATTGTGATTTCCGGACGATGAGCTTCCTCGCCGAAAATGGCGGTTGCCTCGAAGCCGATGAAGGAGCCGACGACGAAGACGAGCGAGACACCCAAGCCCGGCGTGAACACGGTCGACGGCATGAAGGCGGATGCGCTCATGCCTTCCGGACCCCCGCCATGCAGGATGATGCCGATGTCGAGCAGCAACAGGATCAGCATTTCGGCGAACATGCATACGCCAAGGATCGCACCCGAAAAGGCGATGTTGCGCTGTCCGGCGAGATGCGTGATGACGAGGACAACGAAGGACCAGACCCACCAGGGCAGATCGAGCCCAAGGGCCGCGAAGGCGCCATTGGTGAAGACGCCGATGAGACCGTAGACAGCGATCTGCACAGCACTGTAGGTCAGGAGCGCGATGAAGGCGCCGGCCACGCCGGCCGGCTTGCCGATGCCGTTGGCGATATAGGTATAGAACGCGCCGGCACCGCTGATGTGACGGCTCATGGCCGTGAAGCCGACGGAAAAGATCAGATAGAGAAGGCCCGCGAGAACGAAGGCGCCGGGAACGCCGGCCCCGTTTCCGAAGGCGAATGCCGGCGGCGTGGCGCCGACAACGGCCGTGAGCGGCGCGGCAGCCGCTACGACGAAGAAGACGATGTGCGCAATGCCGACAGAATTGCCGGCCAGCTTTCCACTGGGCGCAGTGAGACTCTCACCAGTTTTCATGTTGAACCCCTTTTATGTGATTAATTGTTATTTGCGAAATCTAGGGAAGATTTTTGCGCTGCAATATTGCAATCCATGCCGCAAATTTGATAATTTACGTCACCATTCACGCAATTTTCACACTGTCGCGGAGTCGTGGCATGAAGGAAGTGCATCGCCGGACCGGGAATGTCGCCTTCATCCGCGTGGCCGCGATCACGCCGCTGATCCATCAGTTCGACAGGCGGCAGGAAAAGGCGCGCGTGCTTCTCGCCCGCCACCGGCTCCCGCAATCCCTGCTGGAAGATCCTTACGCAGTGATCCCGCTGCAAAGGTTCATCGCCTTTTTCGAAGATGCGGCGGAAGCTCTCGAAGACCCCTTCTTTGGCGCGAAGCTTGGCTCGGTCTTCAAGCCGGCCGACATCGGCCCGCTCGGCATGCTGTTTTCGCTATCTCCCACGATCAAGGATGCATTCGAGCGGATATCCAAGTTCGTCAATTCGCTGCAGAACTCCACCAGTTCGCAGTTCGTCGAGGACGGTGACAGCTTCGTCTGGACCTACCGCATCGCAGACCAGTCGATCTGGCCACGGCGGCAGGATGCCGAATATTCGCTTGCGGCCAGCTGCCAGCTGGTGCGCTCGAACTTCTCCTCAACCTGGAAACCGGACGAGGTGCATTTCGAGCATGACGCGCCGGCGGATCCGGATGTCCTGCGCCGGATCTTCCGCGCGCCGGTTCTCTTCCGCCAGTCGAGCAACCGCATGATCATGCGCACACAAGAGATCACGCGCGTCTATCGCAGCGATAACAAGGAACTGGCGGCGATCCTCGAACGCCATATCGCCGACCTGATCGAGGAAACGGAAGTGGGCCAGAGCATGGCCTCAAAGGTGACGGCGCTGATTGAGCACTATGTCGGCCGCAGGCCGGTGACGATCGGCTTCCTTGCGGAGGAATTGGGCATGAACGCACGCACGCTGCAACGCCAGCTCGAGCGCGAAGGCACGAGCGTGCGCAGTCTCATGCAGACCCACCGGCAACAGCTTGCCGCGAACCTGCTTGCCGCGGGCAAAAAGAGCTCAATTTCGGAAATCGCCGAGACGCTGGGCTATGCCGACAGCGCCGTGTTCGGCCGGGCCTTCAAGACCTGGACCGGGCACGCACCATCACGGACAGGAAAATAGGCCTCAGATTCTGGGATCAAGGCTACGGATCACCGCCACTGCGTTGCCCTTCTCCGGCAGGAATTCCAGCAGGATGCCATTTTCCAGAAGAAGCCAATTGTCGCCCTTTGCAGTGGAGACTGCACCGCGGGCTCGGGAAGCCTCGATAGCGGCCGGCACGTCCTTGCAGACAATGCCGAGATGACCGAAGCGGCCCTCAGGTCCAGTAAAATTCGGATCGGCAATCAACTGAATACCACCCTGCAGCCAGACCTGCGTTGGGGCCTCCTGGGTCCCGTCCCGCTTGGTCACGCCCATGCCCAGCACCTCAGCGAAAAAATCGATCATCGGTACGATGTCCCGGACGAAGAAGGCCGTGTGTTCGACATAAGCAGTGGTAGCGGACATGAGAGAGACCTTTGTCTGTGAAGTGTCAATGAAGGTATGGGAAACGTTCAGGCGGAGAAGCGAGCCGGAACATCCGCTTCGGCGCCCCAGGCCCGTTCGAGATCATTGTCGCGGACGTAGCGCACCAGGGCATCGATGAAAAGCCGGGTGCGGGCCGGAAGATGCGTACGCGTCGGGAAAGCGACGTTCATCGTCAGCGGCTGCAGCCGCCAATCGGGAAGAACCTGCACCAGACGCCCGGCCTCGATGTCGTCGCGCACGACATAGGCCGGCTGGACGAGAATGCCCATGCCATCAAGCGCTGCCCGTTTAAGAGCCATGCCGTCGTTGCAGGTCATCTCTCCGTAGACCGGCAGACGCTTGACCAAACCCTGACGGTGAAAGGTGAGATGATCCCAATCGTCGGAAAGGGTGTAGAGCAGCAGCGCATGACGCTCCAGATCTTCCGGAACCGCCGGCGCGCCTCGCGCCGCGAGATAAGAGGGCGAAACGGTCAGGATGCGCGGCACTTCGGCCAGCTTGCGCATGGTCACCGAACTGTCCGCCTCAACGCGGCGGGTGCGGATGGCGAGATCGAGGCCGCTTTCGACGAGGTCGCAATAGCGGTTGGAAATCTGCAGATCGACCTGCACGGCCGGATGATCAATCTTGAATTGCCGGATCACCGGCAAAAGATGCAGCAGCGAGAAGGCCAGCGACGCACCCACCCGCAGCATGCCGAGCGGTTCGGCCTTGACCGCGCTGACGCTCTCTTCCGCCGCGTTGAGAGTGCCGAGGATTTCGCGGGCCTTTCCTGCAAAGCGCTCGCCCTCGAGCGTCAGCGACAATTGCCGTGTCGTGCGCTGGACGAGGCGCACGCCGAGGCGGTTTTCAAGGCTGGCCAGACAGCGGCTGACGCCGGATACGGACAGGCCGAGAAGATCGGCCGCGCGCGTCAGGCTCGCCTCGTCTGCGATACGGGTAAACACTTCCAGTTCGGTAAAACGATCCATGGCATTACGAGCTCCCCTTTTTATTTACGGTAATATTCATCTAATATTGATGAAGCGCAAGAGCCGTTTGCCTCCGCTCTCCAAATTTTTGCGAACCGCGCAAGAGAGTTTTCCAGCTTACATGATTTATCACGCTTCAAGAGAGTGACAGGCTGCGTGCGAGCATCGGGAGGGCTCACGGCTTCCCAGATACACGAGAAAATATCATTAAAACAATAACCTACAGAGGGATTACCATGCATATCGCCCGACCTGACAGCGCCGTCGAAACGGTGTCCGCCGCCGTCGACACCTTCCTGAAATCGCCAAATGTCTTGATTGGCGGCCAGTCTTCCGGGGCCCAATCCGGGGCTACCTACCCCGTGAACAACCCCGCAACAGGCGATGTCCTCGCCCATGTTCCGGCCTGCGACGCGGCTGATGTCGATCGCGCGGTGAAGGCAGCCGCAGCAGCTTTCGAGGGGCCGTGGTCAACGATGCTGCCGGTTCAGCGACAGGCGCTGATGCTGAAGCTTGCCGATCTGATCGAGGCCAATGGCGAGGAACTGGCGCAACTCGAAACGCTGAACCAGGGCAAGTCGATCATGCTTTCGCGCCTGATCGAGGTACAGTCCTCGGCCGAATATTTCCGCTACATGGCGGGTGCCGCCACCAAGATCGAGGGCTCGACACTTGATGTCTCGATCGCCATTCCGCCCGGCATGCGCTATCAGGCGCAGACGCGCAAGGAACCGGTCGGCGTCGTGGCCGCGATCACGCCGTGGAATTTTCCGCTCAACATGGCCTCCTGGAAGATCGCGCCGGCGCTGGCCGCCGGCTGCACCGTCGTGCTGAAGCCGGCCGAGGAAACGCCGCTCACATCGATCCGGCTGGTTGAACTCTGCCGCGAAGCCGGTTTCCCGGAGGGCGTCGTGAACGTCGTCACCGGCATGGGCGAGACGGCGGGCGCAGCACTCGTCGCCCATCCGGGCGTCGCCAAGATCACCTTCACAGGCTCGACCGAGACCGGCAAGCTGATCGGCGTTCAGGCCATGAAGGACATGAAGCGCGTCACGCTCGAACTCGGCGGCAAGGCCCCGATGGTCATGTTCGACGACATGGATCTCGATCTTCTCGGTGCCGCCGCCGGCATCGGCGTCTTCTTCAACACCGGGCAGACCTGCTGCGCCGCCACCCGCATCTATGCCCAGAAGGGCATCTATGAGAAGGCGCTGGAGGTGATCGCCAATGTGTCGCGCAGCCTTGCGATCGGCTCGGGCCTCAATCCGATGAACCAGATCAATCCGCTGGTTTCCGCCAAACATCAGAAGCACGTGAAAGCCTGCATCGCCCGTGGCATCGAGCAGGGCGCGACACCGGTCATCAACGGCAGCGCACCGGACAAGGGCTTCTTCGTCGCACCGGAACTCTTCACCGATGTCCGCCAGGACATGTCCCTCATGCAGGACGAGGTCTTCGGCCCGGTCGTCACGATCACGCCCTTCGAGGACGCGGACGAGGCGATCGCCAAGGCCAACGACACCCGCTACGGCCTCGGCGCATCCATCTGGACCAACGATCTCAACAAGGTCATGCGCTATGTGCCGAGAATCCAGGCTGGCACGGTCTGGGTCAACAGCCACAACATCCCCGACCAGAACATGCCCTTCGGCGGCTTCAAACAATCCGGCATCGGCCGCGAACACGGCAGCCGCGCGCTGGAGAATTATCTGGAGACGAAATCGGTCTGCATCGCCTATCGGTGATGGACTGCAATCTCTCGAAACACGAAGGGCCGGTCAAAACCGGCCCTTTTCCTTTATTCCGTCATGCCGGACTTGAGCCGGCATCCAGTGCGATCACGTCCGTGATCGCGAGAGACTCTTTTCACGGCGCATACGCGCCGTGGCTGGATACCGGTTCAAGGCCGGTATGACGGAGAATTGGGCGCTAAGCTGAGCCTTCAAGGCTTCATCAGCACCGACTTCGACGGATAATCCGAGGCCCAGGTGGCGGGAAGCGGAGCGACAAAGACGTTTTCGGTGCGGGTGCGGGTGATCTTCCACACGCCGTCCGGCTCCTTGCGGAACGTGTTGTTGAGGCGAGAGGAACGAAGGAGCGCCTTGCCGTCGGAGAAGAGCCAGGGCTGCATGTGGACCCACTGGCCGTCAGCCGTCGTGCCGTTCGCATGGACGTGGATCTGTTCCGATGTCAGGTAATGACAGTTGAGGATCAGCGCCGGATCGGTCTTCCCGCCCCAGAAACCCTGGAAGTGCTTGCGGATGGCGGCGGCACCCACGGCGCGGCCGAACTGGTTATCGTAATATTCGCCGACGCCTTCCCAGACCGCGTCTTCCGTATAGAGCTGCATGATCAGTTCGATCCGCTCGGCATCGTCGGCCACGCCGAATTCCGGGTTGGGCGTATCGCAGAGGAACATGTAGCGCGCCTGGATGCGGCGGATGTCGGCTTCTGCTTCCAAAGTCTCGATACGACGCACCAGCGCCGCGATGTCTGTCTGATTGGTCATGATGGTATCCCGTTCGCGGGCGCTTCAAGCCCGTCAGCGGGCGCGCCTTCCCCAGAAATCCTAGTCTCGACCTGACAAGCGTCAAGCGGTAATATTCACGTAATTTGCGGTCATGGGAGAAAACACTTTCCCGGATTCTGCAAGAATGATCGGCCGGGACTCGTGCTATAGATGTCGCTGCGCTCTACCCTTGCTGAAGTGGTGGGGCCGAAAATTGAGCATGATCGAGACCTGTTCGAAACGGCCCGTCCCAGCGGCGGCGCCGCTTTTGGCGTTTCAAGTTATTGATATAAAAGATTATTTTTCACATTTCTCAAAATCGCCAATTGACAGTCCTCAGATTTACGGTAACATTCACGTAATAACTGGGGAACGGGCAGAAGCCCGACTGTTCAATGTCGCACGCAGCAAGCCATCACGACGCCTATGGCGTCTTCGCATCGCAATTTGCGCTTGGGCCGCAGGACGGCGCCACGCAGGTCCTGACGGCTGCGATCAAAGATTGCCTCGATATCGAAGGCCTGGTGACGCGCTGTGGTTCTCAGGCGCTGGCCGATGCCGCGCCTGCAAAATCCCATGCCGATGTGGTTGCGAGCCTGCTGTCCGCCGGCTGCCGCATCGTCGGCAAGACGAAGATGCATGAGCTTGCCTATGGCATGACCGGCATCAACGCGTTCGAGGGAACGCCCATCAATCCGCGCTATCCCGACCGTATTCCGGGCGGATCGTCGTCTGGTTCGGCGGCAGCCGTGGCTGCCGGCCTCGTCGATTTCGCCGTCGGCACGGATACGGGCGGCTCCATCCGCCAGCCGGCCATCTGCTGCGGCGTCATCGGGTTCAAGCCGACCTTTGGCCGCGTCAGCCGCAAGGGTGCGCTGCCCGCGCAGTCCTCGCTCGACTGTATCGGCCCGTTTGCGCGCAGCCTCTCCATGATCGAGCGCGCCATGTCCGCCATCGACCCGACGTTTCAGGCCGAGGGCTTCGATCGCCCGCTCCGCATCGGCCGGCTCGGGCTGGACGACGGTATCGAGCCCCGCATGGCCGCGGCGATGCAGGCCGTGGAGGCCGGTGAAAACGGCGTGATCGAAGACATCGAACTGCCGCTGCTCGATGCCGCCTTCAAGGCCGGCATGACGATCATCGCCCGCGAGACGCTTCTGGCCAATGCCGCCCTGATGGAGCGCCCTGAACTGTTGGGCGACGATGTGCGCAAGCGTCTGGAAGGTGCCCGCAGCGTGAGCGACGCCGAAATCGCGGAGGCCGAAGACATTCGGACCCATTTCACGGCCGAAGTCGATGCGCTGTTCGAGCGGTTCGACATACTGCTGACCCCTGCCCTGCCGGTGCCGCCGCCGCTTTTGTCGGAGGCAAACGAACCGGCAAAGGTGCTGACGCTGACGCGCTATCTGCGGCCCTTCAATCTTTCGGGTCACCCGGCCCTCGTGCTCCCAGCCGAAACGTCCGACAGCCTGCCCTCGGGCATCCAGCTTGTGGCCCCCAAGGGCGCGGACGCCCGGCTGATCGCGATGGCCCGCCGGCTCATCGAAACCAATTCGACTTTCCAGATGGAGGAATAAGACGATGAATTATCATGCCCCTCCGGCTTCGGCCGCAGCGCTTGAGGCGTTGAAGAGCGAAATCAGCGCCCGGTCGGAAGAGTTCCAGGCGCTGCGCCATATCCCGAAGGACATTGTCGCCAAGTTTCAGGCCGTCGGCGTCTACCGCGCCTTCGTGCCGAAGCGTTTCGGCGGCGATGAACTGGCCCCGCAGGATTTCTGTCGCCTCATCGAGGATATTTCGGCCGCCGACGCCTCCGCAGGTTGGGTAGCAAGCTTCGGCGTCTCGGCCACCTATCTGGCCGCGCTGCCGCCGGAAACCTATGCCGCGATCTATGGCGCGAACCCGAACACGGTTTTTGCCGGCGCCATGTTCCCGCCACAGCCCGCCAAACGCGTCGAAGGCGGTCTGGAAGTCTCCGGCCGCTGGCCCTGGGGCTCGGGCGTCATGGGTGCGGACATTGTCGGCGCCGGCATCAAGATCGAGGGCGAGGACAGCCCCCTGCCCCGCACCGCCGTCCTGCCGCGCGCCAAGGCGCGTGTCGACGAGGACTGGGACACGGTCGGCCTTCGCGCCACCGGCAGCCACGACATCGTCATCGACAAGGCCATCGTGCCGGAGGAATGGACCTTCATTCGCGGCGGCAAGCCGCAGCAGGACGACCTGATCTTCCGCTATCCGGCCATGGCGCTTGCCGCGCAGGTTCTCGCCGTCGTGGCGCTCGGCGCGGCCCGCTCAGCACTCGACTGGGTGCACAGCAATGCGCTCGCCCGCGCCTCCGTCACCGGTGCACCGAGCCCGGCCGCGCGGGCCTATATCCAGATCGATTTCGCCAAGGCAGAGGGCATTTTGATGGGCGCGCGCTCGGCCTTCTACGACGCGATCGAGGAAGGCTGGCGGCAGATGCAGGCGAACGGCGAAGTCGATCGCCCGACGCTCATCCGCCTGCGCCACGCAGCGTCGAAGGCCGCGCAGGATGGCGCGGAAGCGGCCCGTCTCGCCTTTGTCATGGGCGGCTCGGAAGCCATGGCAACCGGCCATCCGCTCGGCCGCAAGATGATCGACGCGGCCTGCGTCGCCCAACACGCCTTTATCAATTCGGGCAGCTGGCAGGCGGCGGGCGCCGCGCTCTTCGGCCAGCCAACCCCGCCCGGTTATCCGTGATCACGGCACGAGAGGAACAATAGTATGTCTGAACCGACACCCATCCGCACGCTTCTTTGCCTCGCCGTTCAGCCGGCCTTTTTCGATCTGCCCTTCAGCGAGATCGGCGCGGTCTGGAAGGCGACGCAGGCCTTCATGTCCGGCGTCGCGAAACTCGAAGGCGTGACCGTCCTCGGCACGCTCGACGATGACCAGACCCAGGTCGGCACGTCGCCGTCCTTCCCCTGGACCTGGTACATGCTGTGCGATTTCCCCGACCGCCAGTCGGTGATTGCCGCCTGCAACCTGCTGCGCACGATCGTCGTCGATGATGCCGATCACCGCCTGTGGAAATACATGCGCGTCGAGGCCCGCATGGGCCGGGCGCTCACCATTCCCGAACTTTGAACCCTGAAAGGAGCAGCCATGTTGCAGGCTCAAGAGAAATTCAGTGATCTCGACGCGCTCTATTCGCCGGACGCCAAGGTCGCGACCTCCATGTACGAGAATTCCGACCTCTTCAACGAAGAGATGGAACGCATCTTCAAGCGCACCTGGGTCTGGGTCGCCCATGACAGCGAACTCGCCGACAAGGGCTCGTTCAAGCTGTCGAATGTGGGCTTGGAACCGGTCATTGTCGTCCGCGACCGCAAGGGCGATGTAAATGTGCTGGTCAACCGGTGTCGCCACCGCGCCGCCACCGTCTGCGAGGTGAAGAAGGGCAAGACGTCGTCCTTCCAGTGCCCCTATCACGGCTGGGGCTATGGCCTTGACGGCTCGCTGCGCGGCCTGCCCTATCCCGAACAGTATGGCGAGGATTTCGACAAGGGCGCGCATGGCCTGAAGAAGCTGCGCACCGAGAGCTATAACGGCATGATCTTCGCGACTTTCAACGACGAGGTCGAGCCGCTTGTCGACTTCCTCGGGCCGGAAGTGTGCCGCTATATCGACCTCTTCATGAAGCAGGGCGGCGGCTTCCCGATCAAGGTTCTCGGCGAACATCAGTTCACTGTGCCCATGAACTGGAAGGTGCAGCTCGAGAACACGACCGACGCCTATCACTTCCCTGTCGTGCACAAGAGCTTCATGCAGTCGCTCGACGGCGATGCGGAAGAGGCCTTCAAGTTCCTCGACACCGGCAAGGGCTATGTCGAAGACCTCGGCAACGGCCATTCCGTCATGGTCATGATCCCCGAGCGCATCGATCTCGATGAAAATCTCGACGATCCTATCGAGGAGCGCTTCCAGCCGCTCGTGCAGGAATTGCGTGACGAGGGCTATCCGGAGGACCAGGTCAAGAAGATCGTCCGCGCCGTCGGCGGGGCGGGCTTCAACCTCAACCTCTTCCCGAATGTCTCCTTCTCGCTCGCCTTCTTCCGTGTGCTGACCCCGGTCAACGTGGAACGGACCGACATCCGCCACATCGCGCTCGGCATGGACGGCGGGCCGGCCGCGGCCAACCGCATGCGGATGCGGCTGCATGAGCATTTCCAGGGCCCGATGGGCTTCGGCTCGCCGGACGATGCGGAAGTGTGGGAACGCGTGCAGCGCGGCACCAAGGGCGGTGAGGACCTGCCCATCCTCGTCAATCGCGGTCTGGTCGACGAACAGCCCGGCGCGCTCGGCCCCCGGGGCCATATCAGCGCCGAAACCGGCATGCGCGCCGCCTACAAGATGTGGAAGAGGATGATGTCGCTATGAACATGATGACGAAAACCAACGATCTGGCGCTCCTGCAGAAGGTCAGTGCCTTCCTCTGGGAGGAAGCTGCCCTTCTCGACGCCAAGGACTACGGCACCTGGCTTTCGCTCTGGCTGACCGAAGGCTTCTACACGCTGCCGATCGGCGAAGGCGACGACTTCGACAATCAGCTCAACCTCTGCCACGACAATGACCGGATGCGGCGCGACCGCATACAGCGTTTCCAGCAGGGCTTCTCGATCTCCTCGGCCCCGCCGGCCCGCACCGTGCGCACGGTCTCCCGCTTCGTCATCGAAAGCGTCGAGGGCGACACGGTGACGGTTTCCAGCGCCGAACATGTGATCGAGGACAAGTTCGGCCGCCAGCGCGTCTGGGCCGGCAATATGCGCCACACGCTCGTTGCCTCCGGCGATGGCTTCAAGATCCGCGCCAAGGTCGTGCGGCTGCTCAACTCGGATGGGATGCTGAATTCGTTCAGCTATCTGTTCTGATGGCGGCCCCCCTGCCTGAGAAGATCCAGACCGCCGTGGTGACGGGCGGCGCACGCGGCCTCGGGGCCGAGATCGTGCGCGCGCTCCACCGCGAAGGGTTCCGGGTCGTGATCACCGATATCGAGGCGGATGCAGGCGCAGCGCTCGCCTCCGAACTCGATCTCGCCGGCGAAACAGCGGTGACGGCAACGCTCGACGTGAACAAGCCTGCCGATTTCCAGGAGGTTCTCGACAAGAGCGTCGAGCGCTGGGGGTCGGTGGAAGTGCTGGTCAACAATGCGGCGCGCACGGCGGTCAAGCCGCTGCTCGACATCGATCCGGCGGACTTCAACGCGATCCTGACGACCAATGCCGGCGGCACCTTTGCCGGCAGCCAGATCTTCGGTCGGCATTTCAAGGACCGCGGCTATGGTCGCATCGTCAATCTCGCCTCGCTGGCGGGACAGAATGGCGGCACGGCGACGGGCGCGCATTACGCCGCCTCCAAGGGCGCGATCCTGACGCTGACCAAGGTGTTCGCCCGCGATCTCGCCTCCTTCGGCGTGACCTGCAACGCAATCGCCCCCGGTCCCATGGATACGCCCATGGTCCGCTCGGTGATCACACCGGACAAGATGGCGGCGGCGCTGGCCAATATCCCGGTAGGCCAACTGGGTGACCCGGTCTTCGTCGCCGAACTGGTGGCACTGCTGGCCGGGCCGAAAGCATCCTTCGTCAATGGCGCCTGCTGGGACGTCAATGGCGGCATCTACATGCGATAACGGAGGAGAACATGGGCGCGAACACGCTGAAACTGAAAGTCGCCGAGCGCATCGAGGAGCCCGGCAACATCCTGCGCCTGCGGCTCGTTGAAGCTTCCGGCGCGCCGCTCCCGGCCTTCGAGGCCGGCGCACATCTCGATCTGCATCTCAAGGATGGTTCGACGGATCTGTGGCGGCAATATTCGCTCTGCTCCGATCCCTCGAAATCAGACGCTTACGAGATCGGCGTGCTGCGCGATCCGAAATCGCGCGGCGGCTCCGTCGCCGTCCACAAGCTGGCGCAGGCTGGAAGCACCTTCGAGGTCGATGGCCCGCGCAATCATTTCCCGCTGGAAGAGAACGCGGAGGTCTCCGTTCTGCTCGGCGGTGGCATCGGGATTACGCCCATGCTGGCCATGGCGCAGCGTCTCCACGCGCTGAACCGCGATTTCGTGCTGCATTACTGCACGCGCTCGGAAAGCGTGACGGCCTTCAAGAGCCTGATCGAATCCGCATCCTGGG
Source organism: Rhizobium sp. C1 (assembly GCF_021026335.1). GTDB lineage: Bacteria > Pseudomonadota > Alphaproteobacteria > Rhizobiales > Rhizobiaceae > Ensifer_A. The sequence goes on along the minus strand of NZ_JAJNCY010000008.1, from coordinate 95,147 downwards.
CCGACAAGGTGGTCTTCCACTTTGACGACCAGCCGGCAGAACAGCGACTCGATCTCGCCCGCGATCTGCCGAAGCCGGCCCCCGGCACGCATCTCTATGTCTGCGGCCCGCAGGGCTTCATGGATTGGGTGATCAACACGGCGGAAGGGGCCGGCCACGCCAGGGCGAATGTCCACCGCGAGTATTTCTCGGCCGATGTCGACCAGTCCGGCGGCGGGTTCGAGGTGGTCGCGAACCGCTCCGGTGTGACCGTCCGCGTCGAGGCCGGCAACACGATCGCCAAGGCGCTGGCCGCCGCCGGCATCAAGATCGAAGTGAAATGCGAGGAAGGCGTGTGCGGCACCTGCGTCACGGACGTGCTGGACGGCATACCCGACCATCGCGACAAATTCCTCACCGATGAGGAACGCGAGGAATGCTCGATGATCTGCGCCTGCTGCTCGCGCGCAGCCACCCCCACCCTGGTACTGGATGTTTGATCATGACCCAAGATGCCACCCCCCAAGTCACCAATCCGCAAGTCCCCTCGCCGGAAGCGCTTGCCTTCCGCAACGGCATGAGCCGCCTGGGCGCGGCCGTGAACATCGTGACCACCGACGGCCCGGCGGGTCGCCACGGGCTGACCGTCTCGGCCGTCTGCTCCGTCACCGACCAGCCGCCGACGCTGCTCGTCTGCATCAACCGCAAGGCCTTCTCGCATGATGCCTTCGTGGAAAACGGCGCGATCTGCGTCAACGTTTTGAGCCCGACGCATCAGGACCTGTCGCGCGCCTTTGCCCGCTGGACCGGCGAGGACCGCTTTGCCACGACCGAATGGCACACGCGGGCAACCGGCGCGCCGGTTCTGGCGGATGCCGCTGTCGCCTTCGACTGCCGCATCGTCGATCAGCAGTCACGTGGCACGCACACGGTGTTCTTCTGCGAGGTTGTCACGACCGAGGTCGCCGAGGGAGAGGCCAATGGTCTCGTCTGGTTCGACCGCGCCTTCCACCCGCTCGAGCCACATTGATGGCCCGCGCGACCGACCTTACGCCCCTTCGAGCTGCAGGAAGACCTTCTCGAGAAGGCCGTTCAGCTGCGCCAGTTCGTCGGGCGTAATGTTTACGAAAGAGGAGGCAAAGACATGGTCGGCCTCCTTGCGGGCAAGACGGCGCAAGCGGTCACCCTCCGTTGTGAGGCAGACTTCCGTCACGCGCCCGTCGCTGGGCCGCACACGGGTCACGACCAGGCCGTCGGCAATCATGCGCTGGACGATCTTGGTGACAGTGTTGAGCTTGATGACCGCGTAATCGGCAATTTCCGAGACGCTCAGATGCTCGTCCTCGTAAAGCGACATCAGGACACGCCAGCGCGCGAGGTCGAGATCGAGTGGCTTCAGCCGGCGCTCCAGAACCTGCGCGTAGCGCGCGTTCACCCGCGACACCCAGTAAAATGGCCAGTCTTTCTTCATGCGCTTTTCCGCGGCGACGACGGGATAATCGCCGGCATGAACACTCGCATCGGAAGCTCTTGTGTCAGTCATGGATGTCTCGCGCCTACAAGGTCTTTTTGCTTTTCCTCACCGGTCGGGCAAAGACGCGTAAACGCGCCTTCCCGCCGGATCAGCCTCGAAGGCGATAGAGGAAAAATCCACCATTCGCAACTCTTGGAGGGGCATCGCTTCCCCGCTGAAATCATTGCCCATGCCGTGTGGCTGTATTTCCGGTTTCCCATCAGCCTGCGGATGGTCGAGGACATGCTGGCGGCGCGAGGGATCATCGTTTCGCATCAAACGGTCCGGCTTTGGGCAGAGACATTCGGACGCGCCTTCGCCAGCCAGATCCGTCAACGTTCGTGCGGCCGGCTCGGCGATAAATGGCATCTCGACGAGATCGTCATTTCGATCCGAGCCGAGAATCATTGGCCATGGCGCGCCGTTGATCAGGACGGATTTGTGCTCGAGGCGCTGGTGCAAAGCCGCCGCAATGCCAAGGCAGCCTCCGGAAAACCAGGCGCGGTTCAACGCGCTTGGGAATGTTCTCTGACTGGGTGGCGGATGCTGTCCGGCAGAATTTTCAATGACCGCTGTTCTGCCAGCTATCGTACGTCTGTGCCCCCTTAATGTTCAGAGGCCATATTGTAGACCCTTTCAATTTCGACGTTCTCGCCCCTTTCCAGGCTGTAATTGCAGATCCGCAAGTCAAATTCCGCGCAATCCCTCCAACGTCATTGTCAAATAAAGGTGATTGAAACACTCAAGTTAATTGGCTAAGCATCGCGCAACGACATCAACGGAGCGCTGCACATGCCTGGATTTTCGAAGATCGCCCTCGGCCTCTCCCTCACGCTTTGCCTGGCGGGCGCGGCAGTGGGCCATGCGCAGGAGGCCAAGACCCGACCCTTTACCGACGAGCGCGGCGTGACGGTTCAGGTGCCGGCGCATCCGCAGCGGATTGCCTCGATTTCCTACTTCGCCACGGACGTCGCGTTCGCGCTCGGCCTCAAGCCGGTCGCCACGACCTACATGGTCGCCAATCGTTATCCGGATTATCTGCTCGGGCTGACGAAGGACATCAAGCAGATCGGCCAGCGCGCCAAGCCCAATCTGGAGCTGCTTTCGGAAGCCAAGCCTGACCTCATCGTCGGCATGAAGCGTTACACGGTCGGCAATGCCGATGCGCTGCAGAAGATCGCGCCTTACATCGCCTACAACATGGAACTTTTGAGCGAGAGCTACACGGAAGTGGCACAGCTTTCCGACATATTGGGCAAGCCCGAGCGTGGCGCCGAGCTGAATGCCGATTTCAAGAAGCACCTCGCCGAATTCGCGGCCAAGGCGCCGAAGGACAAGCATCCGCGCTTCCAGATCATGTGGGGCGGCGACACGCCCTTCTCCTTCCACACGGAAAACACTGCAGCCTCGATCGTTGCGGCGCTGGGCGGCGACAACATTGCCGGGCCGATGACGCCGGGCGGCAATTTCGGGCTGGAAATCAGCCTCGAGACCATGCTTGCCAAGGACCCGGACGTCATCTTCGTCATGGATAGCGGCCCCGACCGCCCGCATGAAAACAACCCGATCTGGAGCCAGCTCTCGGCGGTCAAGAACAAGCGCGTCTTCTATGTCGGCGACGAATGGGTGGAAACCAACGGCCCGATCGCCCGCGAGCTCGTTCTGCGCGAGGCCGCGCATTATCTCTATCCGGACACCTTCCCGAAGGTGGACATCAAGGCCGAGGCGGCGAAATTCATTCCCGCCAGCCTGAAATCCAGTCTGAACCAATGACAACGGCGACCTTCGCCGGCCCCTTGCGGGCCGGCAATACCCGCGCCGTCCTCCTGGTCACCGCCCTGCTGGCCCTCTCCGCCGTCGTCATCGCCGGCGGCCTGACCGTCGGTACGAAAACGCTCTCCCCGGCGCAAGCGCTCAGCGCGCTCATCCACCCGGACGGGAAGCTCGATTCCATTCTCGTCTGGACCCTGCGCCTGCCGCGCAGCCTTGCTGCCTTCGCGGGCGGCGCGGGCCTTGCCGTCTCCGGCTATCTGCTGCAGACGCTGACCCGCAATCCGCTCGCCGGGCCGGGCCTCACGGGCGTCAGCGCCGGCGCGGTGGCGCCCATCGTCGCCTGTTTCGTCTTCCTGCCGGCGCTGTCCTCGATCTATTATCCCATAATTGGGCTCATCGGCGGGCTCGGTGCCGCCAGTGCCACCTTCTGGATTGCCCGCGGCGGCAATGCCCGGCCGTTGCATCTGGCGCTGGCCGGCATCAGCGTGTCGCTGTTTCTCGGCGCGATCACCACCTACATTCTTCTGCTCAGCGGCCCGCAGGTCCCCTCCCTGCTCTTCTGGCTCTCCGGCGGTTTTCAGGGCCGCAGCTGGCCGCAGCTTTTCCAGATGCTGCCCTGGGTCATCGGCGGTACGCTGCTGGCGCTTTTCAGTCACCGCATCCTGCAGATCCTGTCGCTCAGCGATCAGGCCGCCGCCGGCATGGGGCTCAACCTGGCGTTCTGGAAGCCGCTGCTGCTGCTCATCGCTGCGCTTCCCGTGGCGGGCGTCGCACCGGTGGCCGGTCCGGTCGCCTTCGTGGGGCTCGCCACGCCGCATATCGTGCGCCTCTTGCGCCCTGGCGGGCCGGCCGCAGCGATCGTCCTCAATGTTGCACTGGGCGGGCTGATGACCGTCAGCGCCGATCTGGTCGCCCGCACCGTCGCGCTGCCGAAGGAAATCCCGGTCGGCATCGTCACGGCGCTCATCGGCGGGCCGATCTTCGTCTATCTCGTGCAGCGCCGGAGCCTGCGATTTGCGGGGGAAGCATGACCAGCACCGCCTCCACCACGCCACACCGCGCCGCGCGCCCGGCCTATCTCATGACGCTGCTGTTTCTCCTCGCGCTAGCCTCGCTCGCCCTCGCCATCTTCCTCGGCGTCGTCGATCTCAACCCTTCCGATACGCTCGCCGCGCTGACGGGTCACGGCTCGCCGGAAGCGCGCGCCATCATCCTCGACATCCGCCTGCCGCGCATCCTCACGGGCATGCTGGCGGGCATTCATTTTGCACTGGCGGGGCTGCTCCTGCAGTCGATCACCCGCAATCCGCTCGCCGATCCCTCGCTCATGGGCGTCTCGCAGGGCGCGATGCTCGCCGTCAGCGGCTTTCTGGTTTTCACTGTCTACAGCCACGACACCGGCTCGACCACGCTACAGGAACTGCCCGTACACTGGCTGCCGCTGATCGGCACGCTCGGCGGTCTGGCGGCCGGCGGGTTTATCTATCTCATCGCCTTCCGCCGCGATCTCGGGCCGCTGCGCATCACGCTTTGCGGCATTGCGGTCGGCGCGGTCCTCCATGCCATCGGCATCGGCCTGATGGCCGGCTGGGGCTCCGGGCGGCTGGAAGTGCTGCTCGAATGGTTCTCCGGCAGCCTCTATGCGCGCGGCTGGCAGCATGCGCTGTTTCTCCTGCCCTTCACGGCGGCGGGGCTTGCCGTGCTCCCGATCATCCGCCGGCCGATGGAACTGCTCCGCTTCGATGCCACGGTCGCCAGGTCCTTCGGCCTGTCGTATCGGGCGCAATTCTCCGTCGTGCTGCTCGTCGCCTGTGCGCTCGCGGCAAGCGCGGTTGGCGTCGTCGGCCCGGTCGTCTTTGTCGGGCTCATCGTGCCGCATATGGCTCGGTTTCTGGCCGGGCGACAGACCCGCATCGTCCTGCCGCTCACCGTCGCGCTCGGCGCCATCGCGATGACGCTCGCCGATCTCGCCGGCCGGCTGGCCGGCGGGGCGGAAGAAATTCCCATCGGCGTCGTCACCGCGATCTGCGGCGTACCGCTTCTCGTCGCGCTGCTGCGCAAAACCCCGTGAGGTCGCCCATGCTCACCGCCACGAACCTGTCAATCTGCTACGGGCCGCGCAAGGCGCTCGACAACTTCAACATCGCGCTCGCTCCCGGCGAAATCCGCGCGCTGATCGGCCCTAACGGCTCCGGCAAAAGCACGGCCCTGCAAGGCATGGCCGGTCTCGTGAAGCCGGAGGCCGGAGCCGTGACCATTGACGGCGCGCAAATGTCAGGCATGACCCGACGCGAGATTGCGCACCGCCTCTCATTCCTGCCGCAACAGCCCACCGCACCCGATGAGATGACGGTGGAGCAGCTGGTTCGCCAAGGCCGTTTTGCCCATGTCGGTCTTTTCCGCCGCTATCGCCGGGAGGATGAGGACGCCATCGCCTGGGCACTGGAAAGCACGGGCCTGGCCCCGCTCGCCGAACGGCCCTTGAGCGCGCTTTCCGGCGGCGAACGCCAGCGCGCCTGGATCTCGGCGGCGCTGGCGCAGGAGGCAAAGGTCCTGCTGCTCGACGAGCCGACCACGTTTCTCGATATCGGCTATCAGATCGAGGTGCTCGATCTCGTCCATCGGCTGAGCCGCGAGCGCGGCGTGACCGTGGTCATGGCGATCCACGATCTCAACCAGGCCATGTCGATCGCCGACCGCATCACACTGATGGAAAAAGGCCGCGTCGTCTTTGACGGTACCTCTGACGCGCTGGCCGAAAGCGGGCTGATCGAACAGGTCTTCCGTGTCGAAGGCCGGTTCGTGCAGATTGCGTCAGATGGTCCGCCACATTTCGACGTGCATCTCAAGCGCTGGAGCGGCAAGCGTGGTTTCGAAAGCGCAAAACACGCTCCAGCCTCTTGAGTTGACGGGACCGGCCGCCTGAGAGGCCGCTCCTTTATGACTTCACCAGGCGGAAGACGATCTTCGTCTGCGTGTAGTAGTCGAGCGCGGTGGCGTAATCCGGCGTCCAGCCGCCCGGCGCATAAGGGACGAAGCCGTCGAATTCGAGCTTGCGGGCCGACACCTGGAAGCCGGTCTCCGCAAAGATGCGCGCATAATCCGTCACCGAACGATCCTGCACCACCGTATTCGTCCGCTCCGCCACCAGCTTGCGCCAGGCGGGCCAGAGCGGATTATCGGTATGGCAACCGGTCACCGCATAATAGACACCACCGGATTTCAGCACGCGTATCATGTCGGCCGCATGGCCGGCAATATCCTCGACGAGGTAGATGACCTCATGGCTGAAGGCGATGTCGAATTCGCCGTCCCAGCCGGCAAGCTTCGTGTCCGTCTGATACTGGATGGGCAGGTTGCCCTTCAGTGCATTCGCCTTGTCGACGGATTGCCGGGCAATATCGACGCCCAGTGCCTTGTGAAAGGGGCGCAGCGCATGGAGATGGCGCAGGAACCCGCCCTGATTGCAGCCGAAATCCAGCACCGCAGCGCGCGACAGGTCCTTTTCCGGCACCAGGCCGATCAGATGCCGCCAGATCGGCGCATGCCCATCCGCCATGGCATCCTCGGCGTCTGGATCGATATACCAGGTGGAAATCGTGGCCGCTTGCTTGATTGGTGGGGCGCTCATGAGGTGTTGCCTTTACTTGAATAAATTTGCCCAGTTTTACGATATAGAACAGAAGCTGAGGTTTTGCCACCACAGAGTGGCTCGCCGAACAGTCTTGCCTCCCCCGCGTGGTGACACACAGCGCGATTTCCTCGACGGTGCGTTAAGCCGCGCATAATCCCTCGATTTGCGAAGACGCCAGACGCCGCAGGTTGATCCCGCCGGGGCGCAAGCAGAGCCTGCCCGCTGGTTGCCACGTGGATTTGCATGGAGCGTTTGTGATGGCACTGCCACTTTAACCTGAATGTGGATGCATCGCAGACGTTCGGCCTTGGGATTAATCTCAGGCTGCTGATCGGCTTTGCGGCAGGCCTGCGTCGTTCCGAAATCGTGGCGCTCCACCGCCGGACGCGACAAGAGCGAGCATAGACGCGGCCGGATCGAGATCCTTGACCAGAGCATCGTCGTCATGCTGCGCGGCAACACCGGCTGGCGCGAGCTGGAGATCGGACGCGGGTTTTCCGATCTCACAGGTCCCGTCGCCGTCGTCGAGACCTGGCTGGTATGGGAATGTTCCTTCGATGAAGATTTCTATCGTGTTCCGTCGAGAGTTCGCGGTCGAGCCTCAGAAGTCCCAGTCCTCGTCTTCGGTCGCCACCGCCTTGCCGATGACATACGACGAGCCCGAGCCGGAGAAGAAGTCATGATTCTCGTCGGCATTGGGTGAAAGTGCGGAGAGGATCGCCGGGTTGACCTTGCAGGCCTCCGCCGGGAAGAGCGCCTCGTAACCGAGGTTCATCAGCGCCTTGTTGGCGTTGTAATGCAGGAACTTCTTCACATCCTCGGTGAGGCCGACGCCATCATAGAGGTCTTCGGTATACCGCGCCTCGTTGTCGTAGAGCTCGAGCATCAAGTCGAAAGCGAAATCCTTGATTTCTCGGGCGCGTGCTTCCGGCTCTCGGTCCAGCGCGCGCTGGAACTTGTAGCCGATATAATAGCCATGCACCGCCTCGTCGCGGATGATGAGGCGAATGAGATCGGCGGTGTTGGTGAGCTTGGCGCGGCTCGACCAGTACATCGGCAGATAGAAGCCGGAATAGAAGAGAAAGCTCTCCAGGAAGACCGAGGCGACCTTCTTCTTGAGCGGATCGGCCCCGTCATATTGCTCCATGATCAGCGCGGACTTCCTTTGCAGGAACTCGTTTTCCTCGGACCAGCGATAGGCATCGTCGACATCCGGCGTCAGGCAGAGCGTCGAGAAGATCGAGGAGTAGGAGCGGGCATGCACCGCCTCCATGAAGGAAATGTTGGATAGTACGGCCTCTTCGTGCGCCGTCTGCACATCAGCCATCAGCCGGACCGCGCCGACCCCGTTCTGTATCGTGTCGAGCAGCGTAAGACCGGTGAAGACGCGGATGGTCAGGGTCTGCTCTTCGGGACGCAAAGTGGCCCAGGAGGGAATATCATTCGACAGCGGCACCTTTTCGGGCAGCCAGAAATTCGACGTGAGGCGGTTCCAGACTTCGAGATCCTTGTCGTCTTCGATGCGGTTCCAGTTGATCGCGCGAATGGCGCTGGCAGGACGGCCGGCGCGCGGCTTCATTTGCATGTTCATGGATTGGGTCCTTGCGGTCAAAGCGTGCAGGAAACGCAGCCCTGCACTTCCGTGCCGGTCAGCGCCATCTGGCGAAGGCGAATATAGTAGATGGTCTTGATGCCCTTCTTCCAGGCGTAGATCTGCGCCCGGTTGATGTCGCGGGTGGTGGCCGTGTCGCGGAAGAACAGCGTCAGCGACAGGCCCTGGTCGACATGCTGGGTGGCCGCCGCATAGGTGTCGATGATCTTCTCCGGGCCGACCTCATAGGCGTCCTGATAGTAGTCGACATTGTCGTTGGTGAGATAGGCAGCCGGGTAATAGACGCGGCCGATCTTGCCTTCCTTGCGGATCTCGATCTTGGAGACGATCGGATGGATCGAGGACGTCGAATGGTTGATATAGGAGATCGATCCAGTGGGCGGCACGGCCTGAAGGTTCTGGTTATAGAGCCCGTCCTTCATGACGGCGGCTTTGAGCTGCAGCCAGTCGGCCTGTGTCGGAATCGCGATGCCGGCATTGTCGAAGAGAGCCGCAACCGTGTCCGTTGCCGGCGTCCAGGCGCGTTCGGTATATTTGTCGAAATATTCCCCGGACGCATATTTCGAATTTTCGAAGCCCTTGAAGCTCCGACCCTTTTCCGCGGCCAGCCGGTTCGAGGCTTTCAGCGCATGATAGGTGACGGTGTAGAAGTAGATATTGGTGAAGTCGACGCCCTCCTCCGAGCCGTAGAAGATGCGCTCGCGGGCGAGATAGCCATGCAGGTTCATCTGGCCAAGGCCGATCGCGTGGCTGTCGTCATTGCCCCTGGCGACGGAGGGAACGGACGCGATATTGCTCATTTCGGAGACCGCCGTCAGCGCGCGGATCGATGTTTCGATCGTCTTGCCGAAATCGGCCGAATCCATCGCGGCGGCAATGTTCAGGGAGCCGAGATTGCAGGAGATGTCCTTACCCATCTCAGCATAGGACAGATCCTCGTTATACTCGCTTTTCTCGCTCACCTGGAGGATTTCCGAGCAGAGGTTGCTCATCGAAATGCGCCCCGCAATCGGGTTCGCGCGGTTCACCGTGTCCTCGAACATGATATAGGGATAGCCGCTTTCGAACTGGATTTCGGCGATCACCTGAAAGAAGTCGCGCGCCTTGATCTTCTTCTTGCGGATGCGGGCATCCTCGACCATTTCGCGATATTTCTCCGTCACCGAAATCTCGGTAAAGGCGACGCCATAGACGCGCTCCACGTCATGTGGAGAGAAGAGATACATATCCTCGTTGTTCTTTGCGAGTTCGAAGGTGATGTCGGGGATGACCACGCCAAGCGAGAGCGTCTTGATGCGAATCTTCTCGTCCGCATTCTCCCGTTTCGTATCGAGAAAACGCATGATGTCCGGGTGATGCGCATGCAGATAGACCGCCCCCGCCCCCTGCCGCGCGCCGAGCTGGTTTGCATAGGAGAAGGCGTCTTCCAGCAGCTTCATCACCGGTATGACGCCGGAGGACTGGTTCTCGATCTGCTTGATCGGCGCACCCATCTCGCGGATGTTGGTGAGCGAAAGCGCCACGCCGCCGCCGCGCTTGGAAAGCTGAAGCGCCGAATTGATCGAGCGGCCGATGCTTTCCATATTGTCCTCGACGCGCAGCAGGAAGCAGGAAACAAGCTCGCCGCGCTGTTTCTTGCCAGCATTGAGGAAGGTCGGCGTCGCGGGCTGGAAACGGCCGGAAATGATCTCGTCCATGAGATCGCGGGCAAGCTGCTCGTTGCCGCGCGCCAGCGTCAGAGCAACCATGCACACCCGATCTTCATAACGCTCCAGATAGCGCTTTCCGTCGAAAGTCTTCAGCGTATAGGACGTGTAATATTTGAATGCGCCGAGAAAGGTCGGAAAACGGAATTTCCGCGCATAGGCCGCGTCGAACAGATCGCGCACGAAGTTGAAGGAATACTGATCCAGAACCTCGCGCTCGTAATAGCCTTCGCTCACCAGATAATCGAGCTTCTCCCGAAGGTTATGGAAGAAGACGGTGTTCTGGTTGACGTGCTGGAGGAAATATTGCTTTGCCGCCTGCCGGTCCCTGTCGAACTGGATCTTGCCGTCCTCGTCGTAGAGGTTCAGCATGGCGTTGAGCGCATGGTAATCCAGCGCCGGGGCTTGCGCCTTAGTGGGCCGTTCGAGTTCTAGCGTTTCCAAAATCGTTCCAGTCCTGATTTGACACGGTCCACATCCTCGTCCGTGCCGAGAAGTTCGAACCGGTAGAGAAGCGGCACGCCGCATTTGTCTGCGATGATCTTGCCGGCGCGCCCATAGGCCGCGCCGAAATTGGTGTTGCCCGCCGCGATCACGCCACGAATGAGCGCTCGATGATGCGGGTCGTTCAGAAAGCGGATGACCGGTTTCGGCACTGCGCCCTTGTCCTCGCCACCGCCATAGGTGGGTGTCACGAGAACATAGGGCCGCGTCACGGCCGGCAGGTCATCGCCCGGCGTGACCGGCAGGCGCAGCGCCTCGATCCCCAGCTTCTCGACGAAGCGGCGGGTATTTTCCGATGTGCTGGAAAAATAGACGAGACCGCCCATGGGGCCGGATCTCAGGCGAGAGCGCTGATCATGTCCGGACGGAAGCCTGCCCAATGCTGCTCCCCGGCAATCACCACGGGCACCTGGCGGTAGCCTAGCCCCTGGACCAGCGCGAAAGCCTGGGCATCCTCGGAGACATCGACGACGGTGTAGTCGATACCCTGCCGGTCAAGGGCGCGGGTGGTGGCGTTGCACTGAACGCAGGCGGGCTTGGAATAAACGGTAATGGACATGAGTTCCTCGTAACAGAAGGTCGCAGAAAAGCGTTCCGGACTGAGCACAGACCGGAGCAGAAGGGGTTATGGCGAGACAATTCCGATGACCGCAGTCGAAATGACTACGGAATGGAAGCGATCTTGAATGGCATGTTCATGGCCTTCACCCCGAAGCAGACAGAAAAGAGGGGAAGACAGGACGGAACCGGCCCGGTGAAATCCGGACACAATCAACCGCACCCTGCCGGACACCCCGCCGGCGGACGTTTTGTTCCAGGCAGGTCTCCTGGCTCACAGCTCCATGCACCCGCGCCGCCTTCCCGGGAAATCCCAGTGGCATGTTGGCGCGGACACTCGCCGTTCACAGTTGCGGGGGCAGCCTCGGCATCACGAACATCATGTCCGCTACCGAATTCCCGTCTTAGCTCATCGAACCGATGCCGAATCGATGAGAACCTCGAACACTAGATATAGTAGTAATCCTTGCGTTTCCGTCAACATGTAAACGGATTTTGACTGTGGAAACTGAAGGAGACCTTTCAAAGCGCCAAGGATTCCGGGGCATCTCCGACCTTCGTTGCCACCATGGTGAACCGGCTTTCGGCCGCCATCGAGCGCTTTCCGGACAGAACACCCTCTTCCCAAAGCTGGACCGCAACGACCATCGAGCGGTTCCCCCTTCTGGAAATATGCGCGACAAGTTCGATGATGGAGCCCACTTTCACGGGATGATGAAAATGCACCTCGTCGGATGCGGCAACCACCGTCGGCATTCGGCAATGGCGCGTGGCACAGACGAAGGCCGCCTTTGTCATCGCCGCAATCGCCTCTCCACCGAACATGTTGCCCGATGCATTGGACTGATCGGCAAAGACAATTTCGGTCATGACGGTTTCGCCTTCACGGGCCTGATAACCACCGCGCCGCGGCAAAGTCGCCAATGCCCAATCCGATGGAACGTCCTGTCCAATTGCAGCAACCATGTTGAAGAGGCCCCGCGTACAGGTTCGCCGTTCGCCACCCAGCAGGTTTTCGGCGATCAGCTCCACCTCGATCGTGAGTGTCTTCCGCCCCGCCCAAAGAGGTCGCGCCGTCGCTTCGACAATTTGGCCGATCCGCACTGGCCACTTGAAATCTATCCGTTCACATGAGGCGGTGACGAAAGGAACCCGGCCGAACCGCGTCGCCGAAATGAAGGCAACCCGATCCATGAGCGCGAAGGCTGCGCCTCCGAAAAGGGTTCCATGATGGTTCGAATGGCCGGGGAAAACCACATCAATAAGGCTGGTGGAGACCGGTTGCGCAATTGGTTCTCGTTCGATGGGTTTCTGCGTCTTCATGCTCATTTCCTTGTACCCCGAAGGTGATGGGCAAAGGCTGGCACGACGATCCGCGAGACGGACAAAGGCGTACCGTTCGCAAAGCGGCACACCGGGACACCCCGCCCGTGGACGATATGTATCGCGGCAGGTCTCCTGGCTTGCGAGTCATCACCGTCGTCCGTCTTCCCGAGGTATCCGCCTCAGTGACATCAATGGACGACGGCTCTCCGCCTACAGTTGCGGGGGCAGCTTCGGCATGGGCGCATCGAGCACCTTCACCGTATTCCCTCTTAGCTACGGGTCGCATCACCCGTAGAACCACGATGGAAGTTACAATTGCCGCATTGGTCTCAAGGGTCAATCACCGAAAGAGATTTTATGTGATTGAACCAGTCTACCCATTCCAGGGTAGCGAACGCGACCGGTTCGGATCTCCTTCATGCATACCTTCCGAACGCCGTAGACGCGGAAGTTCTGCTTCGCGATCCAGCACCATGCGGATGGCACGCTCACGCATTTCAGCTGAGAACTCGTTCGTTGTCCTGCGCATGTCAGCTCCACTTTCTCAGAAGTTGAAGCCTCCGGAAAACCAGGCGCGGCTCAATGTCGGCAATGAAGTACGATCGCTATTTTGCCTCAGCCTTCATACCCATCAGGTATAGAACGCCACTTTTATAGTTGTGGACTGGGTTTTTGCGGACCGTTAGCCTTCCTCGAGGCAGGGAGGAGAGAATGGAAGCATATTCCAATCACGCGCATGAGCGGTCATCCGGTCATGTCGAGAAACTGATCGAGTACCGGACTGCCCATTACGCGGCCTTTTCCGAAGCGGCAAGCTATTTCACCAACACGCCGGCCCAGGTCAAATTCCGGTTTTCCAATCCCATCATCTGTGACCTGAGAGGCGGCACCAAGGTCATGCGCGTCGGCGGCAGCGATGCCTTCGAGTTTTTCACCGGCGATGTCATGTTCGTGCCGCCTGGGCTCGAAATCGATGTCGATCTGGGTATGGCGAGCCAGGCGACACCCATCGAATGCAACTGTTTCGAGATTGAAACGGACCGACTTGAAGGGATCATCAGCCGGCTGAACGAGAGGATGACACGAGCCGGCAACCGCACGGTTGCCGCATTGGACTGGTCGGCTTTTGCGGTCCTGCGCGGAGAAGAAGCCCGACATCTGCAACTGACAAGTCTCATGGAACTCTTTTGCTGTGAGCGCGACGTCTTTGCCGATTTGAGGATCGACATCAGGCTCGATGATGCCATCTTGAGACTGATGCAGAGCCGCAGCAGCGAGCTTCTGGTGCTCGATCATGCAATCGAAGACACGGGCATTCGCGCAGCAGCCCATCTGATCAGGGAAAACCTCGGTCGGCATGTTCCGACGACCGAACTCGCCCGCGTTGCCGTCACGTCGGAAGCGACGCTGCATCGCCAGTTCCGGAAGTTCTTCGGCACCACACCGGCTCGCTTCGCCAATCGGCTGCGGATCATGGAAGCCAAACGCCGGCTGCGTCAGTCACGCGACCCGATCGAGGTGCTGGCCTTCGAGCTTGGTTTTTCGGATGCCAGCCATTTCAGCCGTGAATTTCGGAAAGCGACGGGCGATAGCCCGGCGGAATACCGCAAGCTGCGTCAGCAACCGACCAGCATGCTCGATTGGTAATCTCGTGCCGAAATCTGCGAGTCCTGTTCATGGTTGGCGCTGACGCGATCCGCTTTGATGAAGTCCAGAGCTTCTGGGAGGAAATCAATGCTGGAGCGTATCAAGTCATCTGAAAACGAGGCTGGTCTCGTTTATGAAATGCATATCGGTGGCAATTGGCGTGCTGCGGAGGGTGGGGCGACGTTTGCCACCATCAATCCGAGCCATGGCGGCGTCATCGCCCATGTGCCCGACGCTCGTCAGTCGGATATCGATGCGGCCATCACTGCGGCCGCTGCGGCACAGCCGGGCTGGGCCGCCCTTCCGCCGGCCGCGCGCGCCGGTGTCTTCCACCGTGCTGCATCCCTGTTCGTCGAGCGGCAGCAGGAGTTTGTCGACATGCTGATCGCCGAGACCGGCTCCGGTTTCGGCAAGGCCATGTTCGAATGCTCTCTCGTGCCCCTGGCGCTCGCCGAGGCTGCAGGCCTCACCACCCGCGAAATTGGCGAGATCTATCCGAGCCAGGTGCCCGGCAAGATCAATCGTACCATGCGTGCGCCGGCCGGCGTGGTGGGTGTCGTCAGCCCGTGGAATTTCCCGCTTTATCTTTCGCTGCGCGGCTTCATCTATGCGCTGGCGCTGGGCAACACGGCGGTTCTGAAGCCGTCGGAAGACAGTCCCATCGTCGGAGGCCTGATGCTGGCGAAGCTCTTTGAAGATGCCGGCTTCCCGGCCGGCGTATTCAACGTGATCACCACCTCGCGCGACGGCGCTTCCATGGTCGGGGACAGCTTCGTGAAGGACAACCGCATTGCTGTCATCAGCTTCACGGGATCGACCCGCGTCGGGCAGTCGCTGGCGACCGCCTGTGCCCAGGCCTTCAAGCCGATCATTCTGGAACTCGGCGGCAAGAACCCGATGGTGATTCTGGATGACGCGGATCTGGATCGCGCCGTCGATCTCGCCTTCTTCGGGTCCTTCCTGCATCAGGGCCAGATCTGCATGTCCTGCGACAAGATCCTGGTGAGCCGCGGCCTTTATGACCGCTTCGTCGAGAAGCTGGTGGCCAAGACCGTTCATTTCGTGCCCACCAATCCCGAGGAGCAAACCTGCGTCATCGGACCGATCATCAACGAGCGCCAGCTTCGCCGGATCGAAGCCCTCGTCGATCAGGCTGTCAAGGATGGTGCAAAGCTTCACTGCGGCGGCAAGGCCGAAGGGCGCTTCTATACGGCCACCGTGCTCACGGATGTGACGCGATCCATGGGCGTCTGGAACGAAGAAATCTTCGGGCCCGTGACGACGGTCACGCCGTTCGACAGTGAGGACGAGGCGATCGCGCTGGCCAACGACACGGTCTACGGGCTTTCGGCCTCGGTGATTACGGGCGACGTGCTGCGCGGCGAACTGCTGGCGGAGCGCATCCACGCCGGCATGGTCCATGTCAATGATTCCACCGTGCATGACGAGCCGCATTGCCCGTTCTCGGGGCTCGGCGCCTCGGGCGGTGGCGGCAAATGGGGCTCAAAAGGCGCCATCGAAGCCTTCACGACCCAGCGCTGGATTTCGACGCAGCGTCAGGCGCATCGCCTGCCATTCTGATGATGAGCATATGGGGCCCGTGGGGTTGGAGCCGCGGACCCAAACCAACACCGCTCTGGGAGGAGCATCATGCACTTCAATTCAAACGCGCTCGAACAGGGCGATAAACTTATGGCGTTGCAAGCCGGTCTCGTTCATGGCCGGATCGGGCGACGCGCCTTCATCACGATGGCGGTCGCCGCCGGCGCAACGGTTGCCACGGCGCAAGCTTGGGCAGA
The DNA here is from genome assembly GCF_021026335.1 of Rhizobium sp. C1. Lineage (GTDB taxonomy): Bacteria > Pseudomonadota > Alphaproteobacteria > Rhizobiales > Rhizobiaceae > Ensifer_A. The sequence continues at coordinate 79,096 of NZ_JAJNCY010000008.1, read as the reverse complement.
GGGCCTCGGCGATGCCGCGATCACCCAGCGCTATAACGCCAAAAAACTGGCTTCCAGCTACGATTACATCGTGATCGGGTCGGGCTCGGGCGGCGCTGTGGTCGCCGGCCGGCTGGCGGCCGAAACAGATGCTACCGTTCTCGTTCTGGAAGCCGGCGGAACCGACCAGCTGGACGCCGTCCTGAACCCGCTCCTGTGGCCGACCAACATTCGCTCCGAGCGGGACTGGGGATATAGCGCTGCCCCTTCGGACAAGGTCAACGGGCGTTCGATCATCCTGCCGATGGGTAAGGTGGTCGGCGGTGGCTCGTCGATCAATGTCATGATCTGGGCGCGCGGCCACAAGAACGACTTCGATTTCTGGGCCTCCGAAACCGGTGACAAGGCCTGGGGCTATGAGAATGTGCTGAAGATCTACAAGCGGATCGAGGACTGGCATGGCCCGCAGGATGCCAGCCGTCGCGGCACGGGCGGACGTCTCTATGTGACCGAAGTTCAGGATCCCAATCCGATTGCGCCGGCTTTCCTCAAGGCATGCGAAAGCGTCGGTATTCCCGCCCATGCCGATATGAACGGCGCGATGATGGAAGGAAAGGGCGGCGCCGCACTCGCCAATGTCCGCATCAAGGACGGCATGCGGCGCAACGTACCCTCGGACTACCTGTGGGAGACGCTGAAGCGGCCGAACATCACGCTTCTGACCGGTGCCGTCGTGCATCGTCTGAACCTGAACGGCACCCGCTTGACCGGTCTGACCTTCGAGAAGGATGGTGTCCTCCATACGGTCACCGCGAACCAGCGCGTCGTGTTGTCGGCGGGCGCCATCAACACGCCGAAGATCCTCATGCAGTCCGGCATCGGTCCTGCTGCGCATCTGAAAGAAGCGGGCGTTGCGGTTGTCCATGATCTTCCCGGTGTCGGGCAGAACTTTCAGGATCACATTCTGGCTGCCGGCTGCATCTGGGAGTATAATACCCCGCTGCCTCCGAAGAATTCGGCCGCCGAGGCGACCTTCTTCTGGAAGTCGGATTCCAGCCTCGAGACGCCCGATCTCCAGCCCTTCCAGATCGAGGTGCCGTTTGCATCCGAAGTGACTGGACCCGCCTTCAATCCGCCGGCAGGCGCCTGGACGATCGCTCCGGGCCTGGTACGACCGAAATCGCGCGGTGAGGTTCGCCTGACGGGTGCTGGCCCCAAGGACCCGGTCAAGATCGACGGCGGCTTCCTCAAGGAAGAATCCGACATGAAGGCGCTCGTGACTTGCATCGAACTCTGTCGGGAGATCGGCAACTCGGCGGTGATGAAGGAGTTCGTGAAGCGCGAAGTCATGCCCGGTCCGTTGCGCGGTGAGGATCTTCGCAACTTCGCTCGCAATGCAGCCGGCACGTATTTCCATGAAAGCTGCACCTGCAAAATGGGCAAGGATGCACTGTCGGTCGTCGATGGCCGCCTGTCGGTCCATGGGATTGAAGGGCTTTCGATTGCCGATGCCTCGGTCATGCCGCGGGTGTCGACAGGCAATACCATGGCCTCGACCGTCATCATCGGCGAGCGCATGGCTGACATTCTTCTCGGCAAGACGGGTTGATGGCCGCAGCCGGCTGTTGAGCAGAGACCCGCAATGTCCGGTCCGCCTTGGAGGCGGACCGGATTTCATGCGTTTCCCGGCCGGGTCAGCAAAATGTCTTCACCGCGCGTTCGCCGAACAGCGATGCTGAAGGCTCCAACCGGCGAGGAGCACCTTTCGTTCTCGTGCCCGCGATTTCGCTTCTTGGGGTGCGCACGCATATCTGTTTTGTTTGCTGGCGAAAGATGGAACACTTCCGCCAGCATGTTTTGAGATCCCTCAAAGAACTCAGAACGGGTAATGCTGCTGTGAATCTTCGATGGTGATCCAGCGCAGGTCGGTGAATTCCGCAATCGCCGCCTTGCCGCCGAAACGGCCGTAGCCAGAGGCCTTGACGCCGCCGAAGGGCATTTGCGGCTCGTCGTTCAGCGTCGGACCGTTGATGTGGCAGATGCCGCTCTGAATGCGGTCGGCCACGCGCATGGCGCGCTGGACGTCGCGGCTGAAAACCGCGGCCGAGAGACCGTATTCGGTGTCGTTGGCGACGCGGATGGCCTCTTCTTCGCCTTGCACGCGGATGACCGGCTTGACCGGGCCGAAGGACTCTTCCTCGTAGATGGTCATGCCGGGCTTCACATGGTCGACCACGGTGGCCTCGACGATCGCCCCGGTGCGCTTGCCGCCGGCGACGATTTTTCCGCCCTTTGCGGTGGCGTCCGCCATGATCCGATCCATCTTCTCGGCCGCCTGCGGGGTGACGAGCGCACCGAGCACCACATGTTCGCGCGGATTGCCGGCCGGCAGCGCTGCAGCGCGCGCGGACAGCTTCGCCACGAACTCGTCGGCGATCTTCTCGTCGACGATGATACGCTCGGTCGACATGCAGATCTGGCCCTGGTTCATGAAGGCGCCGAAAATGGCGGCATTCACCGCGCCGTCGATATCGGCGTCGTCCAGCACGATGAGCGGCGCCTTGCCGCCGAGTTCGAGCAGCGCCGGCTTCAGGTTTTCGCCTGCGAGACGGCCGATGATGCGGCCGACGCGCGAGGAGCCGGTGAAATTGACATGCTTCACCGCCGGGTTGGAAATCAGCGCCTCGACGATCGCGGCGGCATCTTCGGGCGCATTGGTCACGACGTTGAGAACGCCCTTCGGCAGGCCCGCCTCGTTGAAGCACTCGCCGATGAGGCGATGCACCGCCGGGCAAAGTTCCGACGCCTTCAGGACGACGGTGTTGCCGCAGGCAATCGGCATCGCGACCGCGCGGGTGCCCAGAATGACCGGTGCGTTCCACGGCGCGATGCCGAGGCAGACGCCCTTGGGCTTGTAGACACCCATAGCCAGCGTGTTCGGCTTGTTCGACGGAATGATCTCGCCGCCGATCTGCGTCGTCATCGCAGCAGCCTCGCGGATGATGCCGGCGGCAAGCATGACGTTAAAGCCGGCCCATCCGCCGGTCGCGCCGGTTTCGGCGATCATCGCGGCGATAAAGTCGCCCGCCTTGGCATCCATGATGTCGGCAGCCTTCATCAGGAGTGCGCGGCGCTCGCCAGGGCCGGTCTTCGACCAGCTTTCGAAGGCGGCAGCGGCAGACGCAACGGCGGCATTGGCATCCTCGATGCCGGCAGCGGCCGAGGTCGAGGCAACCGCGCCGGTCACCGGATCAAGCCGTTCGAAGGTCCGTCCGCTGGCCGCAGCCTTTGCCTCGCCGTCGATGAGAAGATGGATGTTCATGGGAGTCTCCGTTCAGATAATTCAGAAGCCGAGAACTTCGGCGTTGATGGATGCTTCAAGCCCGCCGTCGCAGGGAATGTTGGCGCCGTTGATCCAGCGTGCGGCGTCCGAGCAGAGGAAGAGCACGGGCGGTGCGATGTCTTCTGCGGTGCCGGCGCGGCCAACGCGTTCGATATCGCTGTCGACGCGGGGATTGCCGAGCACTTCGCGGAACTGGGTGAGGATCGGCGTTTCGACAGGACCGGGGCTGACCGCATTCACGCGGATTCCGCGATCCTTGAAGACCGGCTCGTGTGCGGCCTGCATGTTCCAAAGAAGCAGCAGTTCCTTGGACAGCGGATAGCCGAATTCGTTATGCAGGCCCTCGGCCCTGAGCACGGCGTCGACATCCGGGAAGCCCTTGACGGCAACCAGTTTCTTCGCCCGCTCCAGATTGGCCCGCCAGCCATAGCCGGCAATGGAGGCAACGTTCACGATGGAGCCGCCCTCGCGGATCTTGGCCGAAACGGCATAGGAAAGCTCGCGCAGCCCGTAGAAATTGATCGCCAGCGTCGGCACGATTCCCGCCTTGCCGGAAATGCCGGCAACATTGCAAAGCGCATCGATGCCGCGCGGCAGCGCTGCGGCAATCGCTTGCACGCCTGCCGCCGAGCCGATATCGCCCTCGACGAAGTGGCCGACCTTGACGTCAGGCTTCCTGACATCAATGCCGATGACATCTGCACCCAGTTGCGCGGCGAGCTCCGCCGTGCGCTTGCCGATCCCGGACGCAACCCCGGTGATGACGATCTTCTTGCCAAAAAGCATGGTTCAATCCTCCTTGATTTTGTTGTGTTCACAGTCGGCGCGATCACTCGCGCACGACATAGCCGACCGGCAGAAGCCGAAGCCCCGTGCGGTCCGCGAAATAGCCCCAGAGCCCCTTGGGCAGGACGAGGGAGAAGATGAGCGCGACGGCGCCAAGGCCGATGAGGTACCAGACGCCTGCGGCGGCAAACCATGTCTCGATCAGGAAGAAGAGGATGGCCCCCAGGATCGCGCCCTCGAACTTGCCGATCCCGCCGACCAGCACCATGAAGATCATGTAGGCCGTCCACTGCACCGAGAAATAGGTCTTCGGCTGGAAGGAAATGGCGGAGGCAAGCCACAGCGCACCTGCTGCGGCAATGCCGCCGGCCGCAATCACGAAGATCAGCCTCTTGGTGCGGATGGCGTCGACGCCAAGCGACGCGGCCGCCTCCTCGCTGTCGCGGATCGCCTGGATGGCGGCGCCCGTCCGGCTGCGCAGCAGGAAGAAGAGCGCCGAGAGAAGCCCGGCCATGGTGGCGAGCGCCAGCCAGTAGATCAGGTTGCGACGGAGCCCGATGTCATAGGCGTTGAGGGAGATCAGCGAGGTGCCGGTTTCGCCCTGGATGAGCGTATCGAGGTTCACCAGCAGGTGCGCGAGTTCGGCCAGAACCCACATGCCGATGGCAAATTCGCCACCCTTCAGCTTCAACATGAAACGGCCAACAGGATAGGCGATGACGGTCGTCACGATGGCGCCGAACGCCATGGCGATGAACGGATCTACACCCAGATTGGCGATGCGGATGGTAAAATAAGCCCCGAGCCCGAAGAAGAGCTGCTGGCCGATCGAAACAAGGCCGCCATAGCCGGCGAGCGCATTCCACATCGCGGCGAGCACGATATAAATGAAGAGCGCGGTGAGGCGATCGACGGCCCCTGCACCGAGCACGGCCGGCGCGATGGCGAGCGCCACGATGGCGGCAACGCAAAGGCAGACGGCAACGACCGAGGCCGTCGTCCAGCGTTCAATGCGGAAGGAAGTGAGGTTGGTCGTGGTCATTTCGCGAGCCCCGCAATGCGTCTCAGCCGATAGGTGAATTCGCCCGGAAGGAAGAGGAAGCGGGCAAAAAGGACCAGGATGAAGGCCAGGTGCCCGCCGATCAGGAAGCCCTGCGGGTGGATCGCCGCCCCCGCCGTCTGCGCCAGCGCCAGCACGATGCCGCCAATGAGCGTGCCCCAGAGCGAGCCCGCGCCGCCGATGATCGTCGCCTCGAAGGCGAAGAGCAGTTGCGCGCCGCCCGCATAGGCGTCGAACGTGGCGCGCATGCCGAGTGCGGCACTGGCAACGCCGATGGAGCCGACGGCAATCGCTGAAGCAATCGCGCTTGCCTTGCGCGCGTCGATCCCGACAATGCCCGCCGTATCCGGATCTTCCGCCGTCGCGCGGATTGCCTTGCCCGTGCCGGTGCGGCTTAGGAAGAGCTGAAGACCGCCGAGAAGCACGATGGCAGCGACGAGCGTCAAGACGCCGATCTGGCCGACAAATATGCCACCGGGAAGTTCAAAGCTGTCCCAGGCGAGATCGCCGATATAGGGTGCAAGCGAGCGGGTATCGGCGCCGAACTGCTCGAAGAGAAGATTGTCGAGCACGATGGACAGGCCGAACGTGGTCAGGATCGGCAGAAGCTCGCCGCCGCGGGCACTGCGTTCCAGCAGGAAGCGCTGAAGCGCCCAGCCGGCGAGCGCCAGAAGCGGTACGAGGGCGAGAAGCCCGACAAACGGCGAAACCTGATAATTCTCGCCGAGATACCAGAGAAAATAGCCGCCGAGGACGAGAAGGCTGCCATGCGCCAGATTGATGACGCGCATCACCGACAGCATGAAGGACAGCCCGCAGGCGATCAGTGCATAATAGCCGCCGAGGACGATGGCTTGGGCGATCTGGTTCAGCATCAGTGTGCTCCCCCCATTCCATGTCCATGGTCATTTCTCTGGCCGCGCTTGAGCCCGAAATAGGCCTCGGTGATCTCGTCGCGGGAGGTCTCTGCCATGGTGCGATCCAGCACGACCTGCCCTTCGAGCATGCAGATCGCGCGGCCGGCAACCGCCATGGCGCGCTTCAGATCCTGCTCGACAAGCACGACGGTCACGCCGGATTTCAGAAGCTCAGCAAGCGAGGCATAGACCTGATCGACCACCAGCGGCGACAGGCCGAGCGAGATTTCGTCGAAGAAGATGACGTCGGGGTTGGTCATCAGCGCGCGGCCGATGGCGGTCGCCTGCTGCTCACCGCCCGACAGTGTGCCGGTCTTGGCATGACGGCGCTTCACGAGGTTCGGGAAGATCGAGAAAATGCGATCGACGGACCAGTCGCCGCCGCGTTTGACGAGGCCGCCGAGCTGCAGGTTTTCCTCAACCGTCATGCGGGCAAAAAGACGTCGCCCTTCGGGAACAAGAACCATGCCGGATTTCACGCGCTCATGTGCCGACAGCGCCGTCACATCCTTGTCCTTGAACAGGATGCGGCCGCTTGCGGGGCGGATCGCGCCGGCCAGCGTGCGCAGAAGCGTCGTCTTCCCTGCGCCGTTGGCCCCGATCATCGCCACGACCTCGCCCGCGCCGACCTTGAGGCTGACGGAGCGCACGGCCTTGAACTGCCCATAGCGGACATCGAGATTTTCAATCGACAGAAGCGTCATTCCGGCGATCCTCCGAGATAGGCCTTGACCACCTCCGGATGGCTCATCACCGCCTGCGGGTCGCCATCGGCAATGATGCGGCCCGCATCCATGCAGATAAGCCGCCGGGCAATCTTCAGAAGCACATGGACGATATGCTCGATCCAGATGACGGAGATGCCGCGCGCCGTGAGTTTCGAAATGGTCTGCACAAGCTCTTCCGCCTCGCTTTCCGTCAGGCCGCCCCCGATTTCGTCGAGAAGCAGCAGCTTGGGGTCAGCAGCCAGCGCGCGGGCCAGCTCCAGACGCTTACGATCGAGCAGGCCGATCGTGTCGGCTTGCCGGTTGGCGATGGCAAGCATGCCGCAGAGGTCGAGCGCTTCAAGCGTCGCCTGATACGCGGCTTCTCGGCCGCGGCCGCCGTTATGCACGGCCGCGACATGGACGTTTTCAAAGACAGTCATCCCGGAAAACGGGCGCGGGACCTGGTGCGTGCGCACCAGTCCCATATGGCAGCGTTGCATGGCGGGGATGGCAGTGATGTCCTTCCCGAAGAAGGCGATGCGGCCTTCGCTTGCCGCATGCGCTCCAGACAGCACGCTGAGGAATGTCGTCTTGCCCGCCCCGTTGGGACCGACAATGCCGACCGCCTCACCCTGGCTCATCGTGAAGTTGACCCCGCTCAGCACCTGGAGCGCACCGAAGCGTTTGGCAACGCCCTTCGCCTCCAGAAGTATTGGTCCCGCCGTCTCTGCCATCGCCTTGTCCCGTTCCTTAAGCGTTATACGGCTGCAGCTTGGCTGCGACGGGTACATTCTTGTCGGTCGCGTTTTCAGTGACCACGAAGTCGTACTTGAACTTCGGGTTCTGCGACTTGACCCACTGACCGCCGATGATCGGGCCGGGCGAAACATTCGGGAACGGACCGCTGGTGAAATCGACCTTGCCGATCATGGTTTCGGTGTTCAGCCCGGCAAGCGACTTGGCGACGGAGGCCTTGTCCTTGGCGTCGCTGGCCTTGTTGAGCGCGGCAAAGCCGGCATCGAAGAGCGACATCGTGGCGCCGAGCTGTTGCGTCCATTCCTTGCCGGTCTTGGCTTCGTAGCCGTCCGCCAGATCGGTGCCGCTCAGACCCGTCAAAGGCGACTTGTACGGGAAGGCCTTGTGCCAGTAGCAGGCGCCGGCGATCTTGTTGCCGAGGCTGCCGAGCGCTTCCACGTCGGACGGGAAGAGACCTGTCTTGGCGACCTGCACGATCTTGACCTGCTTGTGCAGGCCCTGCTGCGCGGCCTGGCGCCAGAAGGCGGCAAAGTCCGGCGGAATCGGAAAGGTGTTGAAGATCTCGACCTTCTCCTTCTTGAACAGAGCGATCTGCGAGGAATAGTCGGTCGTGCCGTCTTCATACGGGCCCGGATCGATGATGGTGAAGCCAGCGGCGGCAAGCTTGGGTGCGAGTGCGGCGCGGATGGCGTTGCCGTCGGCGTCGTTCGGGTACATCACACCGACCTTCTTGTTCGTCTCGATCAGCGACCACTGCGATACATAGGCCTTGTAGAACTCGTCGACGCCGAAGCCGAAATGGTAGGTCCACTTGAAGGGCGACGGCTGGCCGGGCTTGGCGCCACGGCCGAAATACCAGGCTTCCCACGGCATGACGGTCGACAGGCAGGGCACGCCGGCGGCCTCGCAGGCGTCCGAGACCGGATTGATGACTTCCGGCGTGGAAATGACCAGCATCATGTCGATGCCGTCATTGTTGATCAGATCCTTGGCCAGCTGGCCAGCGCGCGAGGGATCCGACTGCGTGTCGCGGTCGAGGATTTCCACGGCATAGGCCTTGCCGCCGAGCGTCACGCCCTTGGCCAGCGTTTCGCGGACCTTTTCCAGCACATAGCCGTCGGTCTGGCCGAAGCCTGCGAGGGGGCCGGTGCGCGGGCTGATGAAGCCCACCTTGAGCTTGGGCGCATCGGCCGCAAGGCCGCGACCGCCGAGCGCAAGAGCCGCAGTGCCGGCGATCGACGCCGACACGAAGCCGCGGCGGCTGATGTTCAGGATGTTCGTCGTCATGGTTTCCTCCCAGTTTGATGACGCATGTTGCAGATAGCCGGGTTCAGATCGGATAGGCGGATGGCCCGGTTTCGATCGAAATCCAGCGAAGTTCGGTAAATTCATCGAGCGCGGAGCTGCCGCCAAACCGGCCGTAGCCGGAGGCCTTGACGCCGCCGAACGGCATTTGCGGTTCGTCTGCCACCGTCGCCCCGTTGATATGGCAGATGCCGCTCTCGATGCGCTTGGCGATCGAAAGGGCGCGGCCGATGTCTCGGCTGAAGACGGCCGATGACAGGCCGTATTCGGAGGCATTGGCGATCGTCACCGCCTCGTCGTCGGAACCGCAGCGCAAGAGGCTGACGATCGGCCCGAAGGATTCCTCCTCGTAGATCCGCATGGCGGGCGTGACGCGGTCCAGCACGGTTGCGTCCAGAAAATTGCCGTGCATGTCGCCGCCGCAGAGAACTTGCGCGCCCTTCGCGACGGCGTCGCTGATCAGCGCCCGGATGCGGGCGGCTGCGAACTCGTTGATGACCGGCCCGAGCGGAAATTGCTGGCTGCGCGTGTCCCCGGCGATGATCCCGCGCGCACGCTCCACGAACTTTGTGACGAAGCCGTCGGCAATCGCCTCATGCAGGATGATCCGCTCCGTCGACATGCAGATCTGGCCCTGGTTCATGAAGGCCCCGAAGGCGGCGGCCTTGACCGCCTCGTCGATGTCTGCATCGTCGAGCACGATCAGCGGCGCCTTGCCGCCCAGTTCCAGCAGGCAACGCTTGAGATGCCGCGCCGCCTTTTCCGCGATCTGGCGACCGACACGCGTCGAGCCGGTGAAATTGATGCGCCGCACCGCCGGATGCTCGATCAGCGCATGCACGATCCGCTCGGCCTCGGGCGGCGCATTGAGGATGACGTTGAGCACGCCGGCCGGAAGCCCCGCGTCCTGCAGGACCTCGCCGATAAGGCGATGGGTGCGCGGGCAGAGTTCGGAACCTTTCAGCAGAACCGTATTCCCGCAAGCAAGTGCCATGGCAATGGCCCGAACACCCAGAATGACCGGTGCATTCCAGGGCGCAATGCCGAGACAAACGCCGACCGGCTGCCGGTAGGCCATGGAAAACGAACCTGGCCTTGACGAGGGCACCACTTCGCCCGTGACCGCGTTCGTCATCGAGGCCGCCTCGATGAAGATGTTCTGGGCGACGGTCACGTTGAACTCGGCCCATTCCCGCGTGGCGCCGAGCTCGTCATACATCGCCTCGCAGAACGCGGACTGCATGTCCAGGAGCTTTTCGGCCGCCTTCATGAGAATGTCGCGGCGAAAGGACGGGCTGGCTTCAGACCACGCCGGAAAGGCAGAGGCCGCGACATTTGCGGCATGGCGCGCATCCGCGACGGTCGCGGCAGAGGCGACGGTAACCACGTGGTCGGAAATGGGGCTTCGGCGCTCGAACACGGCGGAGCCCGTCGCATCGACATCCTTGGCATTGATCAGCAATTTTGCATCAAGCATCGCCAGCCTCCCAGCCCGGGAGAAAGGTCTGCGCATCAGCGCCTGAACCTTTATCTGCCGCCGCGCTTGATTTCGCGCATGTCAGGCAGATCCGCCTCCTCCCATAAGGCACGATAACCTTAGGCGCGGCTTTCAATTTCAGGAATGTTGTTTATTGGCATTAATTTGATATTTTTTGGGTAATTGCAGTTCATTTGGAGCAGACCATGAACAGTCAGGCTGGCATTAGCGTCGAGCAGTTTCGCGGCGAGACGTTCACTCCGACGCTTTTTCGGCGGATCGTCAAACCCGGCCGCCCGCCCTACGGCCAGTTTTTCCATGTCTTCGTGTTGATCGACGGTCATGCACAGGCGGAGTTCTCGCAGGAATCGCATGCGCTCTCGGAACAGGCAGCCTTCACATTCCCGGCCTCCGTAGCGCCGACGCTTTCGATCGATCCGGGCGCGGAAGCGCTCCTCGTTGGCCTGTCGCAGGAGCTTCTGATCGATGCGATCGGCAACAAGGCGGAGTCGGTGCTGCTGCGCACCTTTACCGAACGGCCGGCCATCGTGACGCTGGATGCTGCGTCAACAGAGACATTTGGCGACCTGATCAACCTCGCCAGGGGATTCATCAAGGAGGTGATGGTTCCGGGCCGCGGTTCGGATCTGGCGATTGCCGGCTATGCCCGGCTCCTGATGATGACGCTATGGCGGACCGGTGAATGGGAAAAGCCGACTGCGACCGGGCACGGTCTGGACGTCGCGATCCTGCAGCGTTTCCGCCAGTTGGTCGAACTGCACTTCCGCGAGCGCCGTCCCATGGCTTTCTACGCCAAGTCTCTCGGGCTCAGCCACGACAGGCTGCATGCCATCTGCACGCGCACGCTGGAGCGGACACCGAAGGCCCTGATCCAGCAGCGGATCATGCAGGAGGCGAACCTTCGGCTGGAGCGCTCGGCGAGCTCCATCCAGGAGATTGCCGCGCAACTCGGCTTTCCGGACCAGACCTATTTCAGCCACGCCTATAAGCGGGTAACCGGAATATCGCCTCATGACTACCGGCGCCGGATCACGGGACCGGAGGGGCGCGCAGCACACGCCGTTTCCCCGGAATATTTCGACTGGCCTTAAGGCGGAAAAGTCTGAGGAAACCCCGCCCATCTGGGTGCAACTTTGCAGACCAATCGACGGACATCGCCATAGGCTCTTTGGAGCAAGAGGGTCCATTGCCGATATCTGCAAAATTCGAGGTACCGAAGGGAAAGGTCGAACGCAATGCACAAGTCCGCCGGCACTTTCGATCTGACGCGGCCGGCGGAAGGAGGCTCAGGATCGCATTCCGGCAAGCAACCGGTCTTCAGTATGACTCAAGACCGATGATCTCGCTTGCAAAATGGTAGACAGCCAACCGGTGCTTGAGGGCGTCCAGCGTAGCGATGGGCGTGACGGGTGGTGGCTCAATGATGACAAGCAGACCGTGGCGCGGGTCATGTCGGGCCGTTATTACCACGGTGTCACCGAGCATACCGTTTGCCCATGAGCGCACCTCCTCCACCGCGGCCCGCTCCCGGAGCGCTGGCTTGAAGATCTTGCCGACGGCCGTCAGCGGCATGGCCGGAACAATGGAGACCGCGACCGGCACGGCCGCGCGTTCAGCGATCAATTCAGCGCTGAAGGCACGCAACACATCTGCTTCGGCTTCGTGGCCGGCGCGCAGCTGGACGAAGGCAACGGGCAATTCGCCGGCATAGGCATCCGGCCGGCCGACGGCCGCAGCCAGTTCCACCGCAGGATGACGATAAAGCGCCTCCTCGATCACCAGCGGATCGATATTGTGACCGCCGCGAATGATGACGTCCTTCGAGCGGCCGGTGAGCCAGAGATAGCCTTGCGCATCCTTGCGCCCCAGATCGCCCGTGTCGAACCAGCGGCCACCCTTGCTCCAGTTTGGCCTCGCCTCCCCCGGCAAGGGGTCATACCAGGCGCTCTCGTTATGCGCCGCATCGAGATAGCCGCCGAAGACCTGCTCGCCGCGCACGAGGACATGGCCGGCTTCGTCGGCTTCGCAGACATGCGCGATGCGGCCGGCCTCGACTCTCGCGACAATGATCTCCGTGAAAGGCAGGCGAAAGCCGACGGAGCCGATGCGGCATTCGCCCGTCGCCGGGTTCATCGCGCCGAAGCCATGAAGCTCGGTCATGCCCCAGCCTTCGACAATCTGCCGGCCGAGCCGCTGCTCCACCTGACGCGCCGTTTCCAGAGGCATCGCCGCGCCGCCCGCATGGCAGAGGCGAACGGAGGAGATATCGGCGTTCTCGACCGGAACATTCATCACCGCGCTCCAGCTCGTCGGCACCATGGCGACCACGGTCGGTCGGAAACGTTCGACATGCCGCCAGAAATTCGCAATCACATCGCGATTTCGAAAGCCCGTCGCCGTCATCAGCACGATTTCGGCGCCGAGCGAGAGCGGCATCAGACCCGCCGCATAGCCGCCACCGACATGAAAGGGCGGCAGGCCGTTGAACACGATCTCGTCTTCGCCCTTGCACCAGGCCGATCCCAGCGCCCAGCAATGGTGCGCGATGCCGCCATGGTTGTGCACCGCGAGCTTCGGCGTGCTGGTCGTTCCGCCCGTGTGGAAGAGGGCCGCGATATCATCGGGCGCCGGCGCGCGCCAGAAATCCGGCCGGGTCTGCGGCTGGCCCGACAGGGCGTCATCGATGGAGCGAACGGCATCATCTGCCCCGCCAGGCTGCCCCCCCACGCGGAAGACATGCAAGGGCGTGTCCAGCGCCGCGAGAATGGCCGGCAGCTTGTCGATGATGCCCGGAAGAACGCTTGCGTCCGGCACCAGCAGGACTTTTGCCTTGGCGGCTTTCAGCAAGGCGGCGATATGCGCGGGCTCGAGCAGGAAATTGACCGGATTGGCCCGGCCCACCAGATGCGCGCCGATCATCGCCGCGAAGGCATCCGGCACGGTAGCAAGCAGCATCGAGACGGCGTCCCCCGGCCCCACTCCGCATTGGCGGAAGAGATGCGCCATCGCATGAATGCGCCGCAGCAGTGCACCATAGGTGACGGTTTCGACGGGCGTGTCCGCCGCCCCGCTCTGCAGCGCCCGGATCGCGACCCTTTCCGGACTACGCTCCGCGACACGGGCGATCTGCTCATAGACCGAGCCTCTGGCCCAGACGGCCTCGGCCGTCGTTTCTTCAAGCGTTTCGATATCGCGCAGCGATGCAATCGGCATGTCACGTCCTCCTCGTGAAATCCTTTCGTTTCTATGGTCTGTTCTGGCGCGTCAGCCCTGGCGGGCGCCTGTCCCGAACAGCATCGCGCGCGCCTCCTGAGGCGTCGCGATATCGCGGCCTTGCCCGCGGGCGGTCGAGACGAGCGCTTCGATGAGATCGCCATTGCCGCGTGCCCGCGAGCCGTCTGGCAGGTAGAACGTGTCCTCCAGCCCGGTGCGCAGCATGCCGCCAAGCCGGGCGGCGGCGGCATGGACCGGCCATATCTCCTCCCGACCGATCAGCGTCGCCTGCCAGCGCGACCCTTCCTGCAGATAGTCCTTCAGGATTGGCAGCAGGCGCGCATCGACCGGCATGCCCGAGGCCACGCCCATCACGAGATTGTATTGTGCCCGCTTGAGCATGCCGTTGGCGATATACATGGCCACCGAGCGGACGATGCCGGTGTCGAAGCACTCCATTTCCGGCAGCGTGCCGGTCTCGCCCATCACGTCGAGAAAATCCTGCACCTTGGAGGGCGGATTGTCGAAGACCATGGGCGGCCAGGCCCATTCGCCATTGGAGCGGATCTTCAGATAGTTCAGCGTGCCCGCATTGCAGGCCGCGATTTCCGGCTTCAGTGCGCGCACGACATCGAGCGGCCCCTGATAATCCGGGCCGACGACGCCGGTCGTGGCATTGATGATGATGCCCGGACAGGCGGCGCGGATCGCCTCGACGATCTCGCCGGCCACGGCCGGCTCCCAGGAGGGAAGATGGCCTTTGCCCGGCTCCTGCCGGCGGAAGTGGATATGGATGATCGCCGCGCCTGCATCATAGGCCTCGCGCGCAGACGCCGCGCATTGCGCCGGCGTCACCGCGATATTGTGCAGGCTCGGGTCGGTCAGAACGCCATTCAGCGCGCAGGTGACGATGGCTTTTTCGGGTGCAGTCATCTGAATATCCAATCCTACTTCTCAACCGCGCGGTGCCGCGAACCGGCAACGGGCGGCTTTTCCGGCGGCCCGGCAAAGCATTGCGCATGGTCCATCCATGTCCGCGCCACATCGCCTTCGATCACGAGGGCGGTATCGGCGACCGCCCTCGTCTGCGTGACCACGGCGGCGAAATCCACAGCCGGGCCGGAAATGCGCCCCGCACCTGCCTCGCCAAAGGTCCAGACCTCACCGGACGGCGCCGTCAGCGTCAGTTCCGGCATGGTGTCCGGAACCGCCAGGCGATGAACCTGGTGCGACCAGCCGAATGTGTTGACGCCGAGCACGACGAGATTGCGGATGCGGTCGCTTTCCGGCCGCACCCGGCCGAGCAGATCGAACACCTCGAAGCCATGCGCCCAGGTCTCCATCTGCCTCGCCGTGATCGCCGAGCGTGCCGACATGCTGGGGCCGACCCAGGAAATGCGCTGCCTGGGATCGATCCCGGCAAAGCGCGCGGCGATGTCCTCCGCCGTGTCCTTCCAGAGCGTGAAGAGCGCATGGCCGCGCTCCGCGATCGTCCCGTTTTCGTAAGAGCGAAGCCCGCCCTTGGTCAGCGCCGCCATCAGCGGATCGAGCATCGCCTTGAAGCCCGCCTCGTCGGTGGCGGCGAGATCGACGGCCTTGTTCCAGAAATGCAGGTGGACGAGCACGTCATTGATCGTCCAGCCCTTGAACTGGGTAGGCTTGGAGAAAGTGGCCTCGCTCTCCCCTTCGAGAAGGGCGGCGAGCGTGCGGCTTTCCTCCAGGAAATCAGCGGCTTCCTTCAGGCTCATGCGGCGTCCTCCTCGATTGCAACCATCAGCGTCCCGGCCGCGAGCTGCTGGCCCTTGGCGATGCGGATTTCCGCGATCGTGCCGCGCACGGTCGCTTTCAGCGTATGCTGCATCTTCATCGCCTCCAGCACCGCCAGCGGCTGACCGGCCTCGACCGTCTGGCCCGGCTCGACCAGGACGGAGACGACAAGTCCCGGCATGGGGGCAACGACGCGGCCGGAGCCTGCCGCCGCGGCTGCGTCCTCCCACGGGCGATGCGGCTTCAGCGAAAAGCGGCGCGGACCGATGGCCAGCAGCAGTTCGCCATCGCGGCGCTCGCTCCAGAGCACGGTCTGGCGCTTGCCACCGGCCAGAAGCACCGCCTCATGCCCCTCGATGCGGACAATCTCGATCGCATGTTGCCAAGCGCCGCCCTCGGCCATCGTCCAGACCTTTCCGGCGCAGAGGCCGGTGAGGCGGCGAAGTTGGCCGGCAAGCGTCAAGTCGAGACGCGAGGCGAGAGGTGCTGCGGACTGAAAGCCGATCAGGCTCTCATCCGGCAGGGTCGAGGCCGCGAGCGCCTTGCGGCTTTCGAGATGAACCTTCAGGGCCGCCCCCATGGCGAGGCTGAGAGTGTCGATCCCGGTCTCCTTCACGCCATCGGGATAGTTCTCGCCGATGAAGGCGGTCGTGGCGCGCCCGTCGGCAAAGTCTGGGCGCTCCAGAATGTCGATCAGGAATTCGGCATTGGTGGAAAGCCCCAGCACCGCCGTTTCCTTCAGCGCCCCGATCAGCCGCCGCCGGGCAACATCGCGCGTCGGGCCATGGGCGATCACCTTGGCGAGCATCGGATCGTAGAAGGGCGACACCGTCTGCCCGGTCACGATGCCCGCATCGATGCGAACGCCGGGACCGCTCGCCGGCTGCCAGAGCGCGATATCGCCCGTCACCGGCAGGAAGCCCCCCGCCGGGTCTTCGGCATAAAGCCGCACCTCGATGGCGTGGCCGTCGAGCCGCAGCTCGCCCTGGCTCAGCGGCAGCGGCTCGCCTTGCGCCACGGCGATCTGCATGGCGACGAGATCGAGCCCCGTCACCATTTCCGTCACCGGATGCTCGACCTGAAGCCGCGTGTTCATTTCGAGGAAATAGAATTCGCCGCGCTCATCCAGCAGGAATTCGACCGTGCCCGCGCCGCGATAATCCACCGCGCGCGCCGCCTCGACCGCCGCCTTGCCCATGCGGGCGCGGAGCTCCGGCGAAACGACCGGCGACGGGGCCTCCTCGACCACTTTCTGATGCCGGCGCTGCACCGAGCAGTCGCGTTCGCCGAGATGGATGACATGGCCATGCGCATCGGCAAAGACCTGGATTTCGACATGGCGCGGCCGGCGCACGGCCTTTTCGAGAATGAGATCGCCGGAGCCGAAGGCGCTCAGCGCTTCCGCCCGCGCCCGCGTCAACGCATCCGCCAACTCGACAGGCTCTTCGACCAGCCGCATGCCGCGCCCGCCGCCACCGGCAGAGGCCTTGACCATGACCGGGAAGCCGATGCGATCCGCCTCCGCGATGAATGTCGCGTCGCTCTGGTCGAGCCCTTCATAGCCCGGAACGCAGGGCACGCCGGCGGCGATCATGGCGCGCTTGGCACCCGCCTTGTCGCCCATGACCCGGATCGCCTCGACCGGCGGCCCGATGAAGACGAGACCGGCCGCCGCGACGGCTTGAGCAAAACCGGCATTTTCCGAGAGGAACCCATAACCCGGATGGATCGCCTCGGCGCCGCTCAATCGCGCGGCCTCGATGATCTTTTCCGGCCGGAGATAGCTTTCGCCCACCGGACCGGGACCGATCAGGACCGCCTCGTCGGCCAGCGCCACATGCGGCGCGCCGCGATCGGCTTCGGAATAGACGGCGATCGTGCGCAGGCCGAGCGTCCGCGCCGATCGGATGACGCGGCAGGCGATTTCGCCGCGATTGGCAATGAGGATCGAGGAAAAGCGGGACGTAATCATGGGCATACTCATGGGCGGGCGACCCCGAAGCTGTTGGGACGGAGGGCGCGCTGGCGCGCCTCAAGGCAGGTCAGCAGGCAGAAGGCGATGACGCTGCGGCTGTCGCGCGGATCGATCAGCCCATGGTCGAGCACCCGGCCGGATGTGTAGAAGGGCGAGGACTGCCGGTCGAACAGCGACTTGATCGCCGCTTCCTGCGCCGCAAGCTTCTCCTCGTCCAGCGCATCGCCGCGGCGGGCGGCACCGGCACGCGCGACGGTGGACATGGTGCGCGCCGCCTGCTCGCCACCCATGACGCCGCTCTGGCTGCTCGGCCAGGCGAAGAGGAAGTCGGGCTCGAAGGCAATGCCGGCCATGCCGTAATTGCCCGCCCCGAAGCTCGCGCCGACATAGAGCGTGATCTTCGGCACCTTGGCATTCGCAACCGCCTGGATCATCTTCGATCCATGCTTGATCATGCCGGCCTGCTCATAAGCCGTGCCGACCATGTAGCCGGTCGTGTTGTTGAGGAAGACGAGCGCCGTACCCGCTTGCTCGCAAGCCTGGATGAAATGCGTGGCCTTGGTCGCACCGGCCGGATCGATCGGCCCGTTATTGCCGAGAATGCCGACGGCAACGCCGTGAATGGAGGCCTGGAGGCAGACCGTCTGCGGGCCATAGCCGGGCTTGAACTCGGTGAATTCCGAACCGTCCACCAGCCGCGCGGCAAGCTCCCGCACGTCATACGGCACCTTCATGTCGAGCGGCACGAGCCCGGCGATCTCGTCGCTGGAGAGACGTGGTGGCGCAAACATACGGGCGACCGGCTGCATGTCGCGGTTCCAGTCGAGCCGCGCCATGACGTCCCGGGCCATGGCGATGGCGTGAATGTCATCCTCGGCGAGATATTCGACGAGGCCGGAGACGGTGGCATGCATTTCGGCCCCGCCCAGATCCTCCTCCTTCGCCTTCTCGCCGGTGGCGGCATAGACGAGGGCGGCACCGGCCAGCGCTGCCATGCCGTTCTTGCGCACGCCGATCACATAGTCGGACATGCCGGGCATATAGGCCCCGCCGGCGGTGGACGGGCCGTGCAGAACGGCAATGGTCGGCAGGCCCGCGGCCGAAAGCCGGGCGAGATTGCGGAACACCGCCCCGCCCCGCGCCCAGTCGTCGACGACATAATTCATCAGGTTGGCGCCGGCACTTTCCACCAGATGGATGAAGGGCAGCTTCTGGCGCAGTGCGATCTCCTGCATGGAAAGCATGGCCTGCAATGCAAACGGGCTGAGCGCACCGGCATTGATGCCGCTGTCGTCCACGACGATCATCGCCCGCACACCGGACACGAAGCCGATGCCGCCGATGAAGGTTGAGCCCGGAACGGAAGCCGCCTCATCCTTCGTATCCGCCATGTAGCCTGCGAGGCTGTGCAGTCTGAGATACGGCAGACCGGGATCGAGCAGGCGTGCCAGCCGCTCACGTGGCGTGATCTGACCACGCTCTTCAAAACGGGCTCGGCGCTTTTCCGAAGCCGTTTCGGCCCGTGCCTCGAGGGCGCGAAGCTGCTTCACGGTCTCAAGCATGCCAGCCCTGTTTGCGATGAATTCCGGCGCCCCGGCATCGACCTGCGTTTGAAATGCCACGTCTTTCCTCCCTGTCCGGTCTGCGCAACTTACCCGGCCCGCAAAACTGTCCGGCTTGCTGGCGAAGCACTCCTCAGGCTTCGCCGGCCCGGCTCCAGAACCGGCCTCAACCGAACTCTTTTTCATTCGCTCTGTCGAGCACTTGAAAACAAACCGTTCGTACGGTATGTCTGCCATAACATGATCAAGGCCGTCAAGCCGGCTCGCGAAAATGACGCAGCAGACGAACACAAGAGGGGAGCCATGACGACAGTCGATGAAACAGAGAAGGGCCCACGCAAGCAGGCGGACCGGGTGCGCGACATGCAGGACCGGCTGATCGCCGCGACCGTAATATGCCTCGACCGCTACGGCTATTCCGGCACCTCCATTTCGGCGATCCAGGATGCGGCAGGCGTCTCGCGCGGCGCGATCCTGCATCATTACCCGTCGCGGCAGGAGCTGATTGCCGCGACCGCCGCCCGGCTTCTCGACGCGGCGCTGCGGCCGACGCAGGAAGGACGGCCGGGGCGCGGCGACGGGGCGAAGAATCTCGAAGAACTGCTGCTGTTCTATTGGCGGCAGGTGATGAACGTGCCGGAAGGCCGCGCCTTCATCGAAATCCTTGTCGCCTGCCGCACCGACGAGGCGCTGGAATCGGCGCTTTCCGATCTCTTCACCACCTGGGATGCGAAGGTCGCCGAAACTGCCCGCCACCGCTTTGCCGCCTTCACCGAAGACCCGGACGATGCCGCCCTTCTCTGGTCGGTCGCCCGCACCTTCCTGCGCGGCCTGATCATCCATTCCCGCTTCGTCGACAATCCGGCGCACCTGGAAAACATGGTCCGCCGTTTCGCCGCGCTGATCTCGCCGCAAATTTCCCTCAAGACCCGGGCGCATTGACCATGACAGAAACACTCAAGGGCAAGACCCTCTTCATCACCGGCGGCAGCCGGGGCATCGGCCGCGAGATTGCGCTGCGCGCCGCGCGCGAGGGCGCCCATGTCGTCATCGCCGCCAAGACGTCCGAGCCGCATCCGAAACTGCCCGGCACGATCCATTCCACCGTCGCCGAGATCGAGGCGGCCGGCGGGCGCGGTCTGGCGCTGATGCTGGATGTGCGCGATGCCGATGCAGTCGAGGCAGCGGTCGCGCAGGCAGCCGGTCACTTTGGCGGCATCGACGCGCTGATCAACAATGCCGGGGCGATCGGCCTGACGCCGCTTGCCGAGACCGGTGTCAAGCGCTTCGACCTGATGATGCAGATCAACGCCCGCGCTGTCTTCGTTACGGCGAAAGCCGCCCTGCCCTTTCTGAAGCAATCGGCCAATCCGCATATTCTGAGCCTCTCGCCGCCCCTCAATTTCGAGCCCCACTGGCTGAAGCCCTATATCCCCTACACGGTCACCAAATATGCCATGACGATCCTGTCGCTCGGTCTTGCCGAGGAGCTGCGCGCCGATGGCATTGCCGTCAACACGCTGTGGCCGAAGACGACGATCGCCACGGCCGCCGTCGAACACGAGGTGGATGCGAGCCTGCTCGCCCGCTCGCGCCATCCTGCCATCATGGCGGATGCGGCCCATGCCATCCTGACCTCGCCGGCCAACACTTACACCGGCCAGACGACGATCGACGAGGACGTCTTGCGCGCCCGCGGCGTCACCGATTTTTCCGCCTACAGTGTCGACGCGCAAGTGGAGGACCTTGCGCTCGACCTCTACGTGGACCCCTGACGGACATCGACATCTGAGCACATCACACCATGGGAGGAGAGACATGCTCAATTACAGCGTCATTCTGGAGGACGCAGCGCGCACGCTGCCCGGCAAGACCGCTTTCATCTTCGGCGAAAACCGCTGGAGCTTTCAGGAACTGGATCAGGCAGCCGCCCGCATAGCAACGGGCCTGAAGGCGATCGGCGTCGAACCAGGAGACCGGGTCGCCGTCAGCTGCCCCAACGTGCCCTATATCCCGATGATCATGTTCGGCGTGCTGAAGGCCGGCGCGGTCTATGTGCCGCTCAACATTCTTTTGAAAACGGAGGAGATCGCCTATCACCTGCGGGACTGCCAGGCGAAGGCCTTCCTCTGCTTCGAAGGCAACGAGGCATTGCCGATGGGCGTCTGGGGCCATGCGGCCTTCGAGATGGTGCCCGGCTGCGGCATGCTGATTGCCATCACCGCCGACCCCGCCGCCACCTCCCCCTTCGAGGGCTGCCCGACGCTCGGCCAGATCATGGCCGCCTCTGCGCCGCTCAACGAACCCGCGCCGACCAACCCGGACGACACCGCGATCATCATCTACACCTCCGGCACGACCGGCGACCCGAAGGGTGCGGAACTCACCCATTCCAACGTGATGATGAACACCTTCCTGCTGCGCGATCTGATGCAATACCAGCCGACCGACGTGTCGCTGCTGGTCCTGCCGCTCTTCCATGTCTTCGGGCTGATCGTGCAGATGTCGTCCGGGATTCTGGCCGGCATCACGCATGTCATCCAGCCGCGTTTCGATCCGGAAACCGTGCTGCAGGCCATGGCGCGGGAAAATGTCAGCGTCTTCTGCGGCACGCCGACCATGTATTGGGCGTTGCTGCATCACGACAGCCCGACCGCGCCGGACCCGGTCAGCATCGGCCGCCACCTGCGCTGCTGCATCTCCTCCGGCCAGTCCATGCCGGGACCGACGCTGAAGGCGTTCGAGGAGAAGTTCTCGACCACGATCATCGAGGGCTACGGCATGTCGGAAGCCTCGCCGGGCATCACCTTCAACCGGCTGGAGATGCCGCGCAAGATCGGCTCGGTCGGGACACCCTTCTGGGGCATCAATGTGCGCATCGTTGATCCCGACGACCGCGATGTGGCCCCGGGCGAAACCGGCGAAATCATCTGCCGCGGCCATAATGTCATGAAGGGCTATTTCAATGCGCCGGAAAAGACGGCGAAGGCGCTGCGCGGCGGCTGGCTGCATACCGGCGATATCGGCCGCTTCGACGAAGATGGCTATCTCTATATTGTCGACCGGCTGAAGGAGATGATCATCCGCGGCGGCGAGAATGTCTATCCCACCGAGGTCGAGAAGATGCTGGCCGAGCACCCCGCCATTTCGCTCGTCGCCGTCATCGGCACGCCGGACGAGAAATACGGGCAGGAAATCAAGGCCTGCGCTGTGCTAAAGGCAGGCGCAAGCCTGACGGAAGACGAGTTCATCGCCTGGGCGAAAAACCGCATGGCGGCGACGAAATATCCCCGTAAGGTCGAGTTCATGGCGCAATTGCCGATGACGGCAACCGGCAAGATCCTCAAGAAGGAACTGGCGCGGCGCGAGCTTGCCAAATGCCTGCCGGAACCGGCTTAAGCAAAGCAATTCCAGCGAAAGTGGAAGCCGGTTTCGCGTCCGGAATTGCGCAAAAGCAAGCAGATGGACCATTTCAGTGTTTTTATGAAACGCTGAAATGGTCTGAGGCAGAAAGGACCCACGATGGAAGACTACGAAACCCTGACGCTCACCGTGGACGCGCGCGGCGTTGCCACCTGCACGCTCAACCGGCCGGAAAAGCGCAATGCGATGACCGACCGGATGCTGTCCGAGCTCATCGGCATGGCCGGCCGCATGTCGGCCGATCCCGCCATCCGCGCCGTCATCCTCACCGGCGCGGGAGACTTCTTCTGCGCCGGCGGCGACCTCGCCTGGATGAAGCAGCAGATCGAGGCCGACCGCCCCACCCGCATGAAGCAGGCGCGGGTGCTCGCCGATGCGCTGCAGGCGCTCAACACGATGGAAAAGCCCCTGATCGGCCGCATCAACGGCAGCGCCTTCGGCGGTGGGCTTGGACTGATGAGCGTCTGCGATGTCGCCATCGCGCCGGTGACTGCGCAATTCGGCTTCACCGAAACGCGGCTCGGGCTCATCCCTGCCACCATCAGCCCCTATGTTCTGGCGCGCATGGGCGAGGGCAAGGCGCGCCGCGTCTTCATGTCGGCACGGCTCTTTTCGGCGCAAGAGGCGGTGACGCTGGATCTTCTGGCAAGGACAGTCCCGGCAGGCGAACTCGACGCGGCCATTGAGGCCGAAGTCACGCCCTACCTTTCTGTTGCCTCGGGTGCTGTTGCCGCCTCCAAACGGCTGGCCCGCTCCTTAGGTGCCCGCATTGAGCCGGACGTGATTGAAGCGACGATTGCCGCGCTCGCCGACACCTGGGAAACAGAAGAGGCGCGTCACGGTATCGAAGCATTCCTCACCAAAGCGTTGCCGCGCTGGGCGCGTTAAACGGCGTGTTGTCCCTTACCTCCAGCCGGCGCTCGAGCACCTCCGATTGGAAATCGATCGCTCAGCCACGCTCGATGACGATCTTCAGCGCGTCGGGGCTTTCGCGCCAGTACGGGAAAGCGGCCTCCGCCTCGTCGAAAGGGAAGACCTTCGAGATGAGCAGATCGGCGGTGTCGCCGATCTTTTCCAGATGCGCGATGACCGTTGTGAAATCGTCCATCGTGGCGTTGCGCGAGCCCATGATGTCGAGTTCCTTCAGATTGAAGAACTTGGTGTCATAGGTGACGGGCGCTTTTGAGTAGCCGATATAGACGACGCGGCCGGCAAAGCAGGCGAGATCGATGGCCTGCACGAAGGTTTCCGGGAGGCCCACGGCCTCGACGGCGACATCGACGCCATCGCCATTCGTCCATTCCGCCACGCGTGCGGCAACGTCCTCGGTCCGGCCATTGACGGTCACGCTCGCGCCGAAGGCGCGGGCAATCTCCAGCTTCTTTTCGCTCATGTCGATGGCCAGCACTTCAGCGCCCTTCGCCACCGCGCCGATCAACGCGCCCATGCCGATCATCCCGCAACCGATCACGGCAACCTTGTCGCCCTTTTCGACGCGGCCGCGCTCCACGGCATGGAAACCGACAGACAGCGGCTCGACCAGTGCCAGCCGATGCGGCTCGAGCGTATCGTTGAGGATCAGTTTCTCCTGCGGCAGGACGATCTCGTCTGCCAGCCCGCCATCCTGCTGGACACCGAGCGTGCGATTGTAGCGGCAGGCGTTCAGCCGGCCCTTGCGGCAGGAACTGCATGTTCCGCAATTGGTATAGGGCATGACGATGACGCGCGCCCCGACGCCCATCGTCGGGCCGACGCCCTCGCCGGCCTCCAGGATTTCCCCACCGATCTCGTGACCCGGGATGCGCGGGAGCGCCACCAGCGGGTTGAGGCCGCGATAGGTGTTCAGATCGCTGCCGCAGAGCCCGACATGGCGCACACGGACGCGCACCTCGCCGGTGCCGAGCGGCTGGCTTTCTACCATGCGGAAACGGGCGGTATTCTCAGCCTCGATTGTCAGCGCTTTTCTCATTGCCAGCTCCCTTGGGGCGTATACAGCGAAATCCGGGATCGCCTGAAACGCTCTGTCTCTTTATTTTGAGGTCACATCGAACGCGAAACCGGTTCCCGCTTTCGCTGAATGTTTTGCTAGGCCGTCTCTTCCAGCATCGCGGCAAGAAACGGCTGGGTCAGGCCGAGCGACCCGCCCGCCTCGACCATCGGCCGGATGCGACGGGCGATCTTCTCAAGATGGTTGTTGGCGATGTCCGAAAGACGATGCACCAGGAAGGGGTTGAGGAAACGATCCAGGACCTCCGCCATATAAGCCGCCGCCTCGTCCCCCAGCCCCCGGGCGGCCATCACCGGCAGAACCTCGCCGCGCCATACTGCCTCAAGATCGGCCCGCACGGCCGGAACGCTCAGGATTTCGCGCACTGTCTCCGTTGCCGATCTTTCCTCTTTCCGCCACCGGTCCGCCAGGAATGTATGGCCGAGATTGAGGATGTGCAGCTTCAGCGTTTCGTAACGCTGAAGATCGGGCGTCACGACGATGGCCGGGTGCTGGCAGGGAAGGACAAGCCCGTCCTGCTGGCCCACCGCCCAAAGCGCATAGGGCTCCGCCACCGCGCCGACCGGCTCGATGGGTTCGGAGACGATCCGGTCCACCAGGCTGTTGGCGAAACGGCAATGCGTCTCGAGATAGGAAAAGAAGCTTTCCGGAAAGCCCCAGTCGCGGGCAAGATCCACGACGATTGCCCGCAAACGCTCGCCGTTCTTCTCGATCAGTTCGCAGGGAAAGAGCGAGACCGGCTGCTGCGGAGCGGCTTCCGAGCGCTCCAGCAGAAGAGCTGCAATCTTCGCCGGAAAACTGCGCGGCGCCGTGCTGCGATCACCGATGCTGTCGCGCGTGTCCTGCGGATCAAGCGCAAAGCCTTTATCGCCGGTGTTGGAAATGATGACGCGAGCGGCCACTGCAGCACGACGCACCGCCGGCCAGTCGCTCCCGGCAAACAGCGCCTTGCCGATCGCCTGGCCCTGAAGCTCCTCATCCACGACCTTGCCATCGGCGAGGCCGCGCACGCGGACTGGATAAGCAGCCCCCGAAGCGAGTGCAGCGACGCGCTTCGCGCTCTGCGCGCTGCCCGTCGTCTGCACCAGCGTGATCTTGCCCAGCGCCTCGCCGGACGCCAGTGCCTGCGAGATGAAGAGGTCGGCATGGGCCAGCAGAAACCGGCTGGTGCCGAATTGCAGGATCGGATTTTCGCCGGTGTGTTGAGAGGATTGCATGTTTCGGTTCCTGTTTCCGGGTCAGCGACCCGGCTTGAGGCGGTAAAAATCCATGGCATTTCCGCCAAAGACAGCGTCGTGATGTTCGGCTGGCACGATGTCGAGGCACTGGTCGAGCCAGGTCCGATAGTCGCTCACCAGGTTGACGACCGGCCAGTCGCTGCCCCAGATCGTCCTCTTCTCGCCGAAAAGTTCAAAGATTGTCTCCGCATAGGGCCTCACCGCTTCGGGGCGCTGATCGCCGGCCTCGACAAGCAGGCCGGAGAGCTTGCAGGAGACGTTCGGCAGGCGGGCAAGCGCCGCAAGCCTTTGGCGCCATTCAACATATTTGCCTTGAGCGATCAGAGGCTTCGCACCATGATCGACGACAATTCGCAGATCCGGATAGCGCTCGGCAAATCGCGTCAACGGCGCCATGTGGCGTGGGAGGATCAGACCGTCGAAAGCAAGATCGTGCGCAATCATGGCGGCCACAGCCGGCGCGAGGACCGGATCATCGATCCAGTCGGCATCTTCAAGGCCCTGCAGCATCGGCCGGATGCCCTTGAGCTCTTGATGCTGGGCAAGCGCTGCGATGGTCTCGCTTGCATCCGCGGCCTTCATGTCGACCCAGCCGACAACACCGAGAATGAAATCGTTCTGCCTGGCGAGATCGAGAAGAAAGAGCGTATCATCGACCTCCGGCAGGGATTGCACCACCACCGTTCCATCGACCCCCGCCGCTTTCAGGACAGGCTCGAGATCGACGGGCAGGAAATCATGGCAGATAGCGGCGAGTTCCGGCGGAGGCCACTGGCCTTGCCGGCGCTCCATCAGCCAGAAATGCTGGTGTGAATCGATGCGCATTGTCATGCCTCTTCCGACGGGAGAGGAACACCCTCTCCAACCAGACCACGCAACCGCAATTCTCGCCAGAAAGCCAACGGAATTTCTTCCTCGAACGAGGCGATGTTGGATGAAATCTGCGCCGCGTTGCGCGCGCCGGATACGACACTGACCACGGCCTTGTGGGCCATCGGAAACTGAAGGGCTGCGGCCTGAAGGCTGACATTCATGTCGCGGCAGACGGCCTCGAGTGCATCGGCCCGCGCCAGCACATCGGTCGGCGCTTCCTCGTAATTGAATTTCCGGTTTCCGGCGAGAATGCCCGAATTGAAGACGCCCGCCGCAACGATTGCGACCCCGGCCGCGGCGCATTCGTTCATGAAGGAAAGGCTTTCCTGTTCCAGAAGTGTATAGCGCCCGGCCAGCATCGCGACGTCGATGTCGAAAACCTGCATCGCATCGCGGATGACTTCGAATTCGTTGACACCGAGGCCAACGGCTTTGACCAGTCCCTGATCGCGCAATTCGCCGAGCGCCTTGAAGCCGCCGCCGGTCAGCTGCGACCAATAGTGCTCGTTCTTTTCTTCATGCGTGACGGTGCCGATATCGTGGATAAAGAGAATGTCGGGCGCATGGATGCCGAGCCGCTGCCGACTGTCCTCGAAGGATCGCATGACGCCGTCATAGCTGTAATCGAAGACCGGGCGGAAGGGCAGCGGCGCGGCGAAACCGTCGGATTCATCACCCACCAGGTCATCCGGCTGCATGACACGACCGACCTTGGTGCTGACGACGTAATCCTGCCGGTCGAAATCGGTGAGCATGGTCCCGAGCCGCCGCTCGGAACGGGTATAGCCATAATAAGGCGCGGTATCGAAATAGCGGATGCCGGCGTCCCAGGCAGCGGTAAACGCGCCCTTCGCTTCTTCATACGGCGTCACCCGGTAGAGATTTCCCATCTGGGCGCAGCCGAGACCGATCACGGAGAGGCTCAGGTCGCAGCGGGGAAGTTTGCGCGTTTCGGACGCTTTCATCGACATCGATCCTTGGGACATCAATCCTCGGGGAGAAGAACGCGCGCCGGACGAGCCCGGCGCGCGCAATGCTGCTCAGTAGAGAACGTTCTTGGCTTCCGGCTTGTCGATGTTTTCCTTGGTAACAAGGACCACACCCGTATCGATGAACTTCTCGACCTTTTCCTTCTTCAGGACCTTTTCGAGCGTTTCGATGCCCTTTTCGCCCATCTGGTAGGAGCTCTGCACGACGATGGCATTCAGCGTGCCGTCCTTGACGAAGTTCTGCAGGTCGGTATTGCCGTCAAAGCCGATGGCGACGATCTTGCCAGCCTTGCCGGCCTGCACGATGGCGCGGCCCATGCCGATGGCGGTCGGCTCATTGGCGCCGAAAATGCCCTTCAGGTCCGGGTTGGCGGCGAGCACGTCGGTCGTCTGGTTGAGAGCGGTCGCCATCTGGGACTGCGAGTAGAACGGACCGACGACCTGAAGCTTGGAATGCGCCTTCAGATAGTCGACGAAGCCGCCGACGCGGCCGATTTCAGAACCGGCACCTGCCACGTAGGACATGACGGCAACCTTGCCTTCCTGACCGACCTTGTCGATCATCGCCTGAGCGGCCAGTTCACCGGCCTTCTTGTTGTCGGTCGACAGGAACGCCTGGTAATACTTGTCGGCGTCCTTGTTGAGCATGGAGTCGATGATCACGACCGGGATATGGGCTTCCCACGCCTTCTTGACGGCAGGAACCAGAGCGTCCGGATCGGACGGCGCGAGCACGATGCCGGCCACCTTGCGGTTCACGGCGTTCTCGACCATGTTCACTTCGTCGGCAATCGCGGACTCCGATGCCGGGCCCTGGAATGTCATGGTGTACTTGCCGTTTGTCTTCTTGATCGCAGCATCTGCGCCCTTCTGGACGTTCTGCCAGTAGTTGGAGTTCACCGTCTTGACGATGACGGCGATTTCGTCGGCGGCGTTGGCCGGTGCGACCCAGAACGCGGCTGCGGTTGCCAAAGCGGCGAACACGATCTTCTTCATGTATTCCTCCCAGTAGGTGGCTTGGTAGCCGGTTGAGACAAGGAGCGACCGCCGCTCCTCGATTGATCGGCCCCCCTTGGGCCGAATTATTCAACGATCAGCGACGGTTGCGCAGCTGATCGATCCACACGGTGCCGAGAATGACGAAACCGATGATGATTTGCTGGATGAAGGCGGAGACGCCGTTCATGTTGAGGCCGTTGCGCAGGATGCCGATGACGAAGGCACCGATGGCCGTGCCCGAGATCGTGCCCACGCCCCCGATCAGCGACGTCCCGCCGATGACCGCGCTGGCAATGGCGTCGAGTTCGTACATCACGCCTTCGTTCGGCTGACCGGTGACGAGGCGGGACATCAGCACACAGCCCGTCAGGCCGGCGAGCGCCCCCGACAGAATATACGTGAAGATGGTGACGCGATCGACATTGACGCCGGAGAGCCGCGCCGCATCCGCATTCGAACCGACCGCGTAGATATGACGACCGAGAACCGAGCGGTTGAGCATATAGGAGACGGCAATCGCGATCACGACCATCAGGATGACCGGATAGGGAATGCCCGGAAACGTCACGTTCGGGAACCCATCGGCGCCGATGCTTTCGATGCGGAAGAGCGAGCCATTGCCGAGTTCGCCGAAGGCGTCGCCCAGGCCCGACACGGCACGCGCGCCGGTGATCTGCAAGGCAAAGCCGCGAGCGATCAGCATCATGCCGAGCGTTGCAATGAAGGGCGGCAGCTTGAGCCGCGTCACGGCGATGCCGTTCAGCAGACCACAGATGGTTCCCGTCAGGATGCCCGCCACCATGGCGAGCCAGATCGGGAAATCATATTCCTTGACAGCAATCGCCGCGACCACGCCACTCAGCGCCAAGACCGAGCCGACGGACAGGTCGATGCCGCCGGTGATGATGACGCAGGTCGCCCCGATGCCCAGAAGGCCGATGGAGGTGACCTGCAAGGCAATCGTCATCGCATTGTCGATGCTGAAGAAGGCGTTGCTCGTCAGAGAGAAGACGGCAGTCAGCGCAACAAGGCTGCCGAGCGCGGCAAATTTCTGCACCAGATCCTTCTGGCGGTCGCTCATACGGGAGGACATTTTCCCGGTCTCACTCATTGCTGCATTCCCTTGTGCTGCGCATCCTGTCCGGAGGCGTAAAACATGATCTCTTCCTGATTGGTCGCCCGGGTATCGAGGATCTTGGCGATCCTGCCGGCATGGAACACCGCCACGCGGTCGGTCATGCCAAGGATTTCCGGAAGCTCCGAGCTGATCAGCACGACGCCGATGCCCCTGGAGGCAAGCTCGTCCATGATCTTGTAGATGGCGTATTTCGCGCCGACATCGATGCCGCGTGTCGGCTCGTCGAAGAACAGCAGGTGGGAATTGCGGAACAGCCATTTTCCGATGATGATCTTCTGCTGGTTGCCGCCCGACAGGCGGCTGACCGTCTGGTCGAGCGACGGCGTCTTGATGCCGAGCAGATCGACATAATGGGCCGCCCGGTCCTTGTGCTGGCGGCGGTCGATAATGCCGAAACGGTTGGCGACGGCGCCCATGTTGGCGAGCAGAAGATTGGCCGCCACCGACATCTTGATGGCCAGGCCCTGGCTCTTGCGGTCTTCAGAAAGATAGGAAATGCCTTCCGCAATCGCGTCCTGCGGCGAGCGGATCGTCAGTTCGCGCCCGTTGAACTCTATGGTGCCGGCTTCCGCTGGCTCCGCTCCGAAGATCGAGCGGGCCACTTCGGTTCTGCCGGCGCCCATGAGGCCGGCAAAGCCGAGAATTTCGCCGCGCATGAGATCGAAGGTGATGTCGGAAAACACCCCTGCCCGCGTCAGGCCCTTGACCCGAAGGATCGGTTCATTGGTCGGAACGGAAACCCTTTCGGGGAATTTCTCATCCAGCGAACGCCCGACCATGCGGGCGACGATGTCGTTGACGGTTATGGCTGCAAAGTCGTGGCTGGACACGAAGCGGCCGTCGCGCAGAATGGTGACGCGGTCGACGATCTGCGCCATTTCATCCAGACGATGCGAGATATAGACAATGCCAACGCCCTTGGCGCGGAGTTCGCGGATGACGCGAAAGAGGAGGTTCGCCTCCTGTTCGGTCAGCGACGACGTGGGCTCATCCATGATGATGACTTCGGCATTCAGCGACAGCGCCTTGGCGATTTCCACCATCTGGCGCTGCGCCACCGAAAGACGCAGCACCTGCGCATCGGGATCGATATCGACGCCCAAACGGTCGAGACAGGCTTTTGCGCCGGCCTTCAGCTTGCGCCGGTCCACCATCGGGCCGCGTCTCGGCTCGCGTGACAGGAAAATGTTTTCGGCCACCGTCAGATGCGGAACGAGATTGAGCTCCTGATGGATGATGGCGATGCCGGCCGCTTCGGATTCGCGCGGCGAGGCATAGCGCACCTCTTCGTTCTTGTAGCGGATGGTGCCGGCGGTCGGCTGGTAAACCCCGCTGATGATCTTCATCAGCGTCGATTTCCCTGCGCCGTTTTCGCCGCAGATCGCATGAACCTCACCGCGGCGAAGGTTGAAATGAACGTCATCGAGCGCGATCACACCGGGAAATTCCTTGCGGATACCCGAGAGGCTCAACAAGGTTTCTTCCGCCGGGCTTTGCGCAGCGGGAGCGCCAGCTACAGAGCTTGCGCCGGACGACGTTTCCATCATATTTCCTCTCAAACCGTTCTGCGACTGGCGCAGCTCCTCACGGCCTCATGGCGGCAAGAAATAGCGACGCATCGAAAATTGGTCAAGCCAATTCTCGATTTGAGAGTGATTTGGGCGGCAGCAACCTTTGGAAAATATCCGTTAAAATTCTGATTAATATGGATAAAATAACAATAGCGCCCTTTGAGTTTCTGGCAGACCAAAACATTGGCTTGACCAATATCGGAAAAAGGGAAGGATGTGGGCATGAGCAAAATCGAAGAACCGCGGCGGCTTTACCAGCAGGTTGCCGACAAGATCAGGCAGTCCATCGGCGCGAAGGGGCTGAAGGCCGGAGCGCGCCTGCCAAGCGAACGCGATCTCGCACAGGAACTCGGCGTTTCGCGGCCCTCGCTGCGCGAGGCGCTGATTGCGCTTGAAATCGAGGGAACGGTCGAAATTCGCGGTGGATCAGGCATTTATCTGACGGCCGACACACCGCGAGATGGCGGGATGTCCTCCATTTACGGTGAAAGCCCGTCCGAGCTGATGCAGGCCCGCTCCATGGTCGAGGGGAGCGCGGTTCTCCTGGCTGCGAGCCGGATCACCGAAGAGGCGCTTGCGGATTTACAGCAGATGCTTTCGCAGATGGCTGAGACGATTGCCTCCGGCCAGATCCCGCTCGAACAGGACAAGGCCTTTCACCTGTGCATTGCGCGCCAGACAGGCAATTCGGTCATCGAAAAGCTCGTCGCCGGGCTGTTCGAGGAACGCCACAATCCCATCGCCAAGCGCCTGCAGGAACGCTTCGGCGGCGGCAAATCGTGGTCGCTCGCCCTTCAGGAACATCATGCCATATTCGACGCGCTCAGTGCGCGAGATCCGCTTCTGGCGCAGGCCGAGATGCACCGCCACCTCAATGCCTCCCGCCGCCGCTGGCTTGAGACCAAGGCTTTCGACAGTACGGCTGTAAAATCGCCGTTGGTCTGACCGTAGCATGCCGCATGCACTGACGACGCGAGATTGCTGGCAGCGGACGAATCCCGGCGGCCATTCCAGTGCAATTCAGATCGGCTGCGATGCAGGGACAGTGTCGCGTGAGCAACCATCGCTGGCCTGTGAACAAATCTCAGCACCAGAATCCTCCCGCAGACCGTCTCACCGTTAACTTTACAGGGCCATTCCAACCGTTAAGTCGACGCCACCCGCGGGTGGGATGAGGCCCCGGCAATGCCGGAACCTCTGCTTCGTCTTGCTGTATGGCGAATTAGAAAAGCGCGGCGGTTTTCTGAAGCGTGATCCACACGCCCCAGACGATCGGAATTCCCACCACAGCCCAGGCGGCAAGCGCCTTGCCGTCCAATCCGCCCTTGCCAATGCCGAACGAGCCCGTTGGGCCGGCGTTCGCCGCCGCAGTCTTCGCCTGCATCGCGGCAACCTCTTCCTGCGACATGTACCATTTTTCAGAGAGCGGTCTCACGAGCGCATTCGCCACAAGCCCGAGCGCCAACATGCCCGCCAGGATATACATCGTGAAGTCATAGACCTGATCACGCGGAATGCCGGCGGAAATCTGGAACTCGCGGATATAGTTCACCACGACCGGCCCGATAATGCCGGCCGTCGCCCATGCCGTCAGCAGCCGGCCATGGATTGCGCCCACGAACTGTGTTCCGAAAATATCGGCAAGATAGGCCGGTACAGTGGCGAAACCACCGCCATACATGGACAGGATGATACAGAAGATGCCAACGAAGAGCAGCTGGTTGCCCATATGTGCGGCGGTCGGGGCAAGCGTGTAGAGAACGATACCGAGAATGAAGAACGTATAATAGGTGTTCTTTCGGCCGATCTTGTCGGACAGCGACGCCCAGAAGAAGCGGCCTCCGATGTTGAAGAGCGATATCAGGCCGGCAAAGCCCGCCGCAATCGCCGCAATCGCCGTCTTCTGCTCGGGGCTCAGCGCGGTGAAGCTGATCTCCGGATGGCCGATCAGGCGGCCTCCGAAGATTTCCTGCAGCATGGGCGATGCCATGCCGATCACGCCGATGCCCGCAGAAACGTTGAGGCAGAGAACCGCCCAGATCAGCCAGAACTGCGCCGTCTTGTGGGCATCGCGCAGGTGGACGTGATGCGCAGTGATCATGGTGGGCTTGGCGCTGGCAACCGGAGGCGTCCAGCCTTCAGGCCTCCAGCCAAGCGGCGGTATGCGATAGCCGAAGGCGCCGCCCATCATGAAGACGAAATAGATCGCGGCCATGATCAGGAAGGTCTGCCAGACACCGACGGAATCGGGCCCCTTGAAGGTCTTCATCAGCATGTCGGCCAGCGGTGCGCCGATCATTGCGCCGCCGCCAAAGCCCATGATGGCCATGCCGGTCGCCATGCCGCGCCGATCAGGAAACCACTTGATCAGCGTGGAGACCGGCGAGATATAGCCGAGCCCGAGGCCCACACCGCCGATGACACCCGCGCCGATCCACATCATCCAGAGCTGGTGCATCATGACGCCGAAGGCCGCGATGGCGATGCCGCCGCACCAGCAGATCGCGGATACGACGCCTGCCTTGCGGGGGCCGGCACGCTCAAGCCACCCGCCCCAGATGGCAGCAGACGAACCCAGCAGAACGAAGAAGAGCGTGTAGATCCAGCCGAGATCGGCGACGCGCCAATTGCATTGCGTTGTGAAAAGCGCACTCGCCAGCGACATGGTCTTGCAAGCCTCGGGCGTGTTGGCGCCCAGTGCATTCGACAATGGAAGCCAGAACACGCTGAAGCCATAAGCCATGCCAATGCAAAGATGGATCGCGAGTGCCGCCGGCGGAACCAGCCAGCGATTGAAGCCGGGCTGCGCAACGATGCGCTCCCTGTCGAGAATTCCGGCGGAATAGACCCCGGACCCGTTGTCGGTGGTGACTGTCATGATTTCTCCTCCGCAGCGCATCCCGTTTCGGAATGCGATGTCTGTTGCCTGCGGGACCGGTCCGGCCACCTTGCAGCAAAAACAGCCACCTCCTCTTGATGGCTGTTCGCCGGAACGTCCCCCTTTTTTCGTAAGCAAGGGGCATGCCAGTAAAATGCGTTGGGAAATTCAAAGCGTTGGCAGAAGATGCCGCAAAATCGGGACAACTTGTCTTTTGTTAAGGGACGAATTGTCCGGTCAGTCCGCTTCAGGCAACCAGATAGTAAATCTCGCGCCTTCGTCTGGCGCGCTCTCGACCGCGATCCTGCCGCCTTGGCGCGTCACCAGTGTCTGACTGATGGAAAGCCCTAGCCCGGTGCCAGCCTGCTGCTTGTTGGTGAAGAACGGATCAAAGACCCGCGTCTGCATGTCCGGATCAATTCCGATCCCGGTATCCGTGACGATGATCGCGACACCCGGTCGCTCGTCCCATGTCCGGTCAACGGTTTCGATGGTGAGCTTGCCGCCGTCCGGCATGGCGTGAATGGCGTTGACGATCAGGTTCACGACGACCTGCTGCAGCTCCGTGCGGTTCATCAGGATCAGTCGCTCGGCCGTGTTTTCAAGGCTGACCTCGATTGCAGCCTTGCTCAGCAGATGTTGTACGAGCGGCATGCAATCTGCGACCGCCTGACCGGGTGCATGGCGATCGACGAACCCGGCAAACTCCTCCGGCTTGGCAAACTGCAGGAGCTTCGTGACAATCTGGTTGATCCGCTGGATCTGCTCGTCGATCAGTCTGAACTCGACCTTCGCCAGATCCGCCTTTTCTCCGACGACCGAGCGGATGACATCCAGATTGCCCTGCATGACGGCGATCGGGTTATTGATTTCATGCGCCACGCCCGCTGTGATCTCCCCGATCGCGGCAAGCTTTTCCGACATGACGAGCTGCTTCGTGGTGGCCTCCAGCTGTCGGTTGGCGAGCTGCAACTCCTGTGTCCGTTCATCGACGCGCAGGTTCAGTTCGTCGTTCCATTGCCGTAGCTCCTGATCCCGTTGTTGCAACTGATCGAGGAGATCATCGAGATGAACCGCCACGCGCCCGATTTCGTCCCGGCTCTCGACAGCGCCGGTACGTGCGCCGAGATCGCCGCTTTCCACCCTTGCAATCGTTGCGTCCACTCGCTCCAGGGGCTCGAAAATACCCCGCGCCAAACGTAGAAAGATCGGAACACTCAAGGCGGCTATGACGAAGAATGCCGCCATGATGAAGAAGGCGGTTTGGTATTTTGCAGCCGTGAAGGGCGCCTGCAGAAAGCCGACATAGAGCATGCCCACCCGTTTGCCGAAACTGTCGGTGATCGGTTCGTAGGCCGATATGTACCAGTCGTTGACGACGAAAGCGCTGTCGAGCCAGGTCTTCCCCTTGTCCAAGACCGCTGAGCGGACAGCGGCCGACACGCGCGTTCCAAGGGCGCGCTGCCCCTCAAAGAGCCGGACATTGGTGCTGATGCGCACATCATCAAGGAAGAGCGTGGCTGTCCCCTTGCTGCCTTCGGGCAGGCTGGCAGATCGGTAGACGAGATCGTTGATCGTATCGATGAACACGAGATTCCGGTTCAGCAGTATTCCACCCACCAGCACGCCCTTGCCGGCTGCCCCCAGATCAACCGGACTGGCGCTCTGGATCACCATTCCGCGGGTCTCGTCGGTGCGCGGGCTCGGCACGGCATTGTCGGTCGGCACGAGCGGCAGCCGCGCCCGCGCCGCAAGATCCGGTGAAAGCATCTGCAGGTCGGCGCTGTCCAAAACATCGATGGCCGTGCGGGGTGTTCCGCGCAGGGCAGCTTCTATAACCGGCCAGTCTGTCTTCAGGGGTCCGGCGGCAAGATCGTCCACCGAGGCAATAACTCTCCCTTGCCCGTCGATGACGTATAGGAAATCGAGTTCGAGACGTGGCTTGGCTTGCACAAGCAGCGCTTTCAGCGCCGCGGGGTCTGCGACGACCTCCTTGAACCGTGCCGAAGCTCCGAGCGCGGTGACATGTTCGCCGGAATTCTCCAGGATGTGGCTCAGATACTGATGCGCGATCGTGAGATCGCCATGCACCTTCGATGTCAGGGCCGCGTCGAATCT
Organism: Rhizobium sp. C1; assembly: GCF_021026335.1. Taxonomy (GTDB): domain Bacteria; phylum Pseudomonadota; class Alphaproteobacteria; order Rhizobiales; family Rhizobiaceae; genus Ensifer_A. Next base: position 42,993 of record NZ_JAJNCY010000008.1, on the reverse strand, counting down.
GGCATTCAGTCGATAGACCGCGATGCCCAGAAGCAGCGGCAGGATAACGAGCGTCGGCAGGAGCGCGATCACAAGCAGCCTGTAGCGCACCGAACGCGCAGGCCGAACAGGATCGGCGCCGGCGTCAAACATTCCAGGCCGCCAGCTTGCGATCGATGGTCTTGCGCGAAATGCCGAGCTTCTGCGCCGCCTCGTCCCGTTGCCCCTTGCAGGCGGTCAGAACCGCCAGGATATGCCGCCGTTCGACATCGGCAAGAGAGCCAGGCTCCGGCGAGGCCGGTGTGGACTCTCCCGGACCGAGGCCATCGGGGAAATATCCGAGGATGAGCGTGCGTTCGATGAGATTGCGCAACTCACGCACGTTGCCTGGCCAAGAATAGGTGCTGAGCGCACGGCGCGCATCGTCATCGATCGGGACCTGCGGCATCCCGAGCTGCGCGGACAGTTTTTTCATGAAGAGGCTTGCAAGCTCGATGACATCATCTTCACGCGCGTTGAGGGGCGGCAGATGGATCTGCATGACATTGATGCGGAAGAACAGATCGGCACGAAAGCGGCCAGCCTGCACCTCCTTGTCCAGCTCCGCATTGGTCGCGAAGACGAAGCGAATGTCGACTGGGACTTCGCGCTCGGCGCCCACAGGGCGCACCTTGCGGTCCTCCAATACGCGCAGGAGCTTGCTTTGTGTGGCAAGCGGCATTTCGCTGATCTCATCGAGGAAAAGCGTACCGCCCTGCGCATGCAGGAACAGACCCTCGCGGGCGCGTTCTGCGCCGGTAAACGCACCTTTCAGATGTCCGAAAAGCTCGCTTTCGATCATTTCGGGTGGAATCGCACCGCAGTTGATCGGGACGAAAGGCTTGGAAGCGCGATCCGACAGGCTATGCAGCGAACGGGCGGCCACTTCCTTGCCGGTGCCCGACTGCCCCGTCAGAAGCACCGATGTTGGAAGCGGTGCAACACGCGCAATCGTCTCACGTACGCGGTCTATGGCGCGGGAGTGACCGATCAGGCGGTCCCTCAGCAGCATCTGGTCAGACGCAGCCGTGAGCTCATAGCGCAGCACGTAGTTTTCACGCTGAAGACGGATGCGGTCAAGACACTGGGCGACTGCGTTGAGGATCTGGTTCGAGCGAAAGGGCTTGAGGATGAAATCAATGGCCCCAGCCCTGAGCGCCTGAATCGCCGTCTCCAGATCAGCATAGGCTGTCATCAGGATGGCTTCGCCGAAAAAGCCGATCGTCCGCTGTTCGGCGAGCCAATCCAGACCGTTTTTTCTGGGCATGATGTTGTCCAGTATGATGACGTCATAATGCTGCTCGTCGAGACGCGCCGTGGCTTCGTTCGTGTCGGACGCCACCTGAACGTGCTTGCACCGCGGCGCAAGCGTTCTCAAAAGGAAATTGCGCATTCCGGGTTCGTCATCGACCACAAGAATGGAAGCATGCGCCAGCGATGGGCCGAATTCCGTATCTGGCTGAGGGTCACGCGTGTGGCGCGGGGATTCACTTCCCACCTGACCCCTCCCCCTGGGCATGATGATCTTGCTCTAACCTTAGGAAGCTGCGCAAGAGAATGCAAGGCAGAGACCCATGTCTTTGGGGACCAGCCCGCTGAATGCCTTTTCATTGTCCGGCTCGTGTTTGACCGATTGGTCGACGAGTTCGTCGCGCGCCGAATGTAACATCGCCACCCCGTAGGCGAGCCCCATGGCCGCATAACTCAAACCAAAAGGTCTCCGGCAAGGCCGGGGCGTTTCAAAGCCAGGATGGCGGCATGACCATCAAATCCGCAATTGCTGTCTTTGGTTGATAAAGGCGGCCTGTCTGTGAGAACGGGCCTTGTTCCGGCCGCTATATTCAAATACTTGGCTGCTGATATGGGCGCTGACTTCATGATGTCGCATTCAACCGTTGAGCGCGACGACCTAGGGCCAGCGCACAAAAAGGAGGAGACCAGGCGATCGGTCTATACCCCCGGGTGGATTGACGACGAAGATTCAGGCGATCGTCGATAGGCTCGGCAAGGCATCGTGTTAAAAACGAAAGTCCGAGCGATGAAAATTTTGTTTGCGGAAGACGATGAGACGATGGCGGGATATGTCCGCAAAGGTCTGGTCGAACAGGGATTTTCGGTCGATTGGGTGAGTGACGGCCGTGAAGCGCTGACCTATTGCCTCTACAACACCTGTGATCTTGCAATCATCGACAGGATGATGCCGGGCCTTGACGGGCTTTCTCTCGTCAAGGCGCTCAGGGCATCCAACAGCTCGCTGCCTGTCATCTTTTTGACTGCGGTCTCCGATGTCCAGGACAAGGTGGAGGGGCTGATGGCGGGCGCTGACGACTACATCGTGAAGCCGTTTCACTTTTCGGAGCTTCTCGCCCGCATCCACGTCCTGTCGCGGCGTCCGAAAGAGAACAGCCAAAAGACGGAGCTCACCTGCCACGATCTCAAGCTTGACCTTCTCAAACGCGTCGCGGTCCGTCAGGGGCAGGTCATCGATCTGCAGAACAAGGAATTCGCACTGCTCGAACTCCTCATGGAAGCCGAAGGCCGGGTCGTGAGCAGGACAATGATCCTGGAGAGGATCTGGGATTTTTCCTTCGATCCGGGAACGACGGTCGTGGAGACTCATATCAGCAAGCTGCGCCAGAAGATCGACAAGCCCTTCGATACAGCTTTGATCCACACCGTCCGTAACATGGGATACCGGATCCGTGCGCCTCACTGATCTTCTATCTGGCAGCTCCTTTCGAACCTCAGCCAAGGTCGCGATAGGTGTTCTCGTTCTCATGTGCCTGGGCGGGACGCTCTTCATATGGTCGGCCACCCAGACCCTGCGCAATGTGACCGTGCAGCAGACCCTGGAGGAGGCCGTCCTCTTAAACGACGTCTACTCGGCCGGAGGACGTGAGGGCCTGGTGAAGGCAATCAGCACACTCAGCAACCTCGTAAGCAGCCAGGATCGCATCTCGGCGGTTTACGATGAAAACGGGATCAATCTTGCCGGCGCCGATCTCGTCCTGCCGGATTTCGTAGGTGTCCGCGACACCACGCTGCAATCCGTCTCCGCCAAGGGAAGCCAGGGCCATTTCATAGTGTCGGTCCAGAAGTTCAACGATGCAACGCTTGTTGTCGGCCGAAATCTCAAGGCCGTTGACGAGATGCGCGTTCACTTGATTGCAGGCCTCGTCGTTATGACCGTGCTGCTGACCTTCGGGACACTGGTTCTGGGCCTGCTGGCGAGTGGTGTGAGTTTTTCGAAACTCAGGTCGATCGAAGGTGTTCTCGCGCGCGTCGCAAGCGGGGAATCCGATGTGCGCATACCGATCGTGAAGAGGACGGATCAAATCGACCGCATCTCCGTGCAGATCAATGCGAATCTCGATGTGCTATCCCGCCTGATGGCCAGCATGCGCGCAACAACGACCGCGATCGCACACGATCTGAAAACACCGCTCGCCCGCGTCGGTCTTTTACTGAACGATGCTCTGGATGCAATCGAGGCCGGACGCGATCCGCACGGCCAGGTCGAACGGGCACTCAACGAGACCGGATCGCTCAACGAGATCATCGACACCATCCTCCGCATCACCCGAATACGCGCCGGCTCGCGGAGCCAGGACATGCAGCTGAACGACCTCGGCAGCATTGTGGAGAATACGCTCGAATTCTACGCACCTCTCGCACAGGAGAACGGGCAAACGCTCGAGTTTCGACCCGGCGAGACTGAAAAATACCTGCTTCTGTGCGATAAGAACATGGTGCAGCAGATGCTCGCCAACATTGTCGGAAATGCAATCGTGCATGGAGGCTCCGGCATTTCGATCCGGGTTTACCTTCAGGAGCGGCCGGAGATGCTCGACCTCATCGTCGAGGACACCGGCACCGGCATCCCAGAGGGCCAACGCCATGAGGTCTTCGACCTCTTCAAACGGATCGACAGTGCCCGCAGCAAGCCGGGCAGCGGTCTCGGCCTTGCCTTGGTCAAGGCGGTGGCCGACCACCACGAGGCTCGCATTACGCTCTCCAGCACCGATCCCGGCTCCTCGCATCATCCGGGCCTCCGGGTGATCGTGTCGTTCCCCAAGCGCCAAGTTCAACAATAATTATAGAACGCGGCAAGCTGCCTCAAACTGCATCGCTTAGTCTCTTCACTGTTCATGGACTTCGGGAAATGAACGGTGAAAGCGAGAGACGACCCCGTGGGCGTGCTTGAAGGACTGTTGCGTCGTCAGCTGATCGCCCGGCTTCGCAATTCCGGTCTAGACCCCGCCGGAATTGCGAATGCAGTCGGCATGGATGCCCCTGGCTGGTTCTTTCTTTCATCGAAGTCTTCACTCTGAAACCGCGGCGCCTCGGCAAAAGGCCGGGCCCCATTGCGAGGCACTCTGATGACCACGAATACACTTCGAACCGCAGCCCGCTCGAACAACGCACTTGTCGATGCGCTCCGCGATCACATGAACAAACGGATTGTCGGCCAGGAGACGTTTATCGACAGTTTGCTTCTCGGCCTGTTCGGCGATGGGCACATTCTGCTGGAAGGCGCACCGGGCCTTGCAAAGACAAAGGCCGTCAACACGCTGGCGGAGCTTATCGAAGGCGAGCCGTGCCGCGTCCAGTTCACCCCGGACCTGCTTCCAAGCGACCTGACGGGAACCGAGATTTATCGCCCGGAGAAAGGCACCTTCGAATTTCATCCCGGCCCCCTGTTTCACAACCTGATCCTTGCCGACGAGATCAACCGCGCACCGGCAAAGGTGCAGTCGGCGCTTCTGGAAGCCATGGCCGAGCGCCAGGTCACCGTCGCCGGACGAACCTACCGTCTGCCGGAGCTTTTCATGGTGATGGCCACCCAGAACCCGATCGAACAGGAAGGGACGTATCCGCTACCCGAAGCCCAGCTCGACCGTTTCATGCTGCACGTCAAGATCGACTTTCCCTCTGCTGAAGCGGAACGCGAGGTGCTGCGGATCGTGCGGGGCGAAGCGATGGCCCAAACCGTGAAGTCGTCCTTCCGGGTTTCGCAGCAGGACATCTTCGCAGCCCGGCAGGCTGCCCTGAAAACCCATGTCTCGGATGCGCTGACAGACTACATCATTCAGCTGATCCAGGCGACCCGCCGTCCCCAGTTGTACGGCGCCGATCTCGCCCATCAGATTTCCTATGGCGCATCGCCCCGTTCGACCATCGCCCTGGACCGCTGCGCGCGCGTGCATGCCTGGATGAACGGCGCGGATTTTGCGACCCCGTCCGACGTGCAGGCCGTCCTGCATGACGTGCTGCGCCATCGCATCATCCTGAGCTTTGAGGCCGAGGCGGAAGGCAAAACCGCCGACGCCTTCATCGATGCCCTGATCGACAGGGTTCCGGTTGCTTGAACCCGCGGGGAGACCGTCATGACAGACCAAGATCTCAAAGACCGAGACCTCAAGGGCATCGTCGCAACCCTGCCCGATCTGGTTCGGGTGCGCCCGGCGCGCGGCGTTGCCGGCTTCGCGCCATCAGGCCGCGTCGCGACCCATCAATGGGGCGCGAACCGTTCCGTTTATCGCGGTCGCGGTATGGAGTTCGCAGAAAGCCGGATGTATCAGCCCGGCGACGACGTGAGATCCATCGACTGGCGCGTGACGGCCCGCACGGGACACACCCACACCAAGCTCTTCCAGGAGGAGCGGGAAAGGCCCATCGTCATTCTCACCGACATGCGTGCGATGATGCAGTTCGGCACCAGAACCCGTTTCAAGTCCAATCTGGCAGCCGAAGTGGCTGCCATGATGGCCTGGACCGGACATGACGGCGGCGACCGCGTGGGTGGCCTGGTCATGACACGCGACGGTTTGCGGGATTTCCGCGCCGCCAGAACGCGACGCTCAGTGCTTGGACTTCTGGAAGCACTCTCGGAGGAAACCCGGCTGGAGCGACCTCTCGGCACAGAGGCGAGCCTGGCGCATGCCCTGCGGCGGCTGCGTCACCGCAACCGGCCCGGAACGCTGGCCTTCGTGATCAGCGACTTCTCCGATTTCGGCGACGAAGCGGAGAAAGAGCTCAGACATCTGGCTGTGAATGCCCATGTCACCAACATCCAGATCAGCGACCCCTTCGATGCCGCACTGCCGCCGCGCGGTGGGCGCCTCACCGATGGCGAACATGCATTGGCCGTCTCGGCGCTTGGCAGTCGCAAGCTCGACCGCTACGCGCATGAATTCGAGGCGCGCAAAGAGCGGCTCGCACGCGTCAGCCGGCACCACGGCATGGTTTGCCACTTCCTGCAGACAACGGACGATCCCTCCTGGATCCTGCATCCGCGTCTCAACCTGAGTATGGCAGCATGAGCAACGAACTCACTCCCCAAATCCAGGCCCAACTCGACCGGCTTCGCGACATTCACCTGCCTCCGCCCGTTGGCTGGTGGCCGCTTGCGCCAGGTTGGTGGGCTCTGATCGCCCTCGCCTGTGTCGTCATCCTGGCGGCCCTTGTGTGGATGCAGATCCGCCGCAGAAGCGCGCGTTTTCTGGCGCTTCGCGAACTTGAGGCAATCAGCCCTGAAAGGCAGGACGAATTTCTCACGCAGGTTTCTTCCCTGCTTCGACGTGTCGCCCGCCGGCGCTCGGCTGGCGCCGATGTTTTGACCGGCGAGGCGTGGAGCGCGTTTCTGATGGAAGGCAAATACGGAATGAGCAGCAACAGTGCAACGCTTCTGGCCGTGGGGCCCTACGGTCCGCCGGCCAATGAGAATTTCGAACCCGAGGCGCTGCGCGCCGAAACCGCCGTCTGGATCAGGAGGAACGGATGATGACCTTTCTCTGGCCTTTTGCCTTTCTTGTTCTGCCGCTGCCCTTTGTGCTGCGCTATTTTCTCAAACCCGCAGACAAGGGGTTGGGCGGTGCATTGAAGGTGCCGTTTTTTGCGAGCCTGTCGCAGGGTCTGGGGAACCGGGCCGATCGGATTTCGACATCGTGGTGGAAGTTCGCGGCTGCCTCGCTCGTCTGGTTGCTGATGGTGACGGCCTTGGCGCGTCCCGCCTATGTCGGACAGGAAGTGCCGCTGCCCGCCAAAGGACGCGACATCATGATGGCGATCGATCTATCCGGCTCGATGGCCTCGCAGGATTTCGCCGTCGACGGCAGGCCCGCAACCCGCCTCGACGTGGTCAAGGATGCCGCCGATGCCTTCATTAAAAACCGCAAGGGTGACCGGATTGGCCTGGTCCTCTTTTCGGACCGTGCCTATCTGCAGGCGCCTTTGACCTTCGACCGAGAGGCCGTCCGCAAACTACTCGACGAGGCCGAAGTCGGTCTGACCGGTGAGCAAACGGCCATAGGCGATGGCATCGCGGTTTCTCTGAAGCGGCTGGAAGACAGGCCCGCGGAAGGACGCGTTCTCGTTCTCCTGACGGACGGAGCGAACAATACAGGCAAGATTGACCCCATGCGGGCCGCCGAACTCGCCAAGAAGATGGGTGTCCGGATCTACACGATCGGCATTGGCGGCGGTCCGATGGCCATAGATACCCCGATGGGGCGCCAGATTGTCAATCCCTCGTCGGATCTCGACGAAGGCGCCTTGCGCAAGATCGCGGAAATGACCGGCGGGCAGTACTTCCGGGCGACAGACGTCCAAGGCCTGGCTCAGGACTATCGGGCCATCGACAAGCTTGAGCCGGTCAGCGCCGACCCGGTGCATGTGCGCCCCGAAGTCGCCCTTTATTTCTGGCCGGCCGGTCTCGCCCTGCTCATCGCCGCGCTTTCCGTCCTGATCGGTACGGTTCCGGCCCTCATCACCAACCGCCCCCTCTACAAGGGCCCGGTACACAAGGAAGCCTGACATGGAAACCAACCTATTCCACTTCCTGCGCCCGGAATGGTTCTGGGCGCTGATCCCGGCGGGCCTTCTTTTATGGCTCGTCCTCAGGGCCAGCAAGAACGCCACCGGCAGCGACTGGGGCAGATATGTGGACGCCCATCTGCTGCGCCATCTGGCCATAAGCGGCGCTACCGCCCGCGCATCGCGCGTCTTGCCATCAGCGGCAGCGGCCATGCTGCTGGTCCTGGTGACGGCGCTGGCCGGGCCGACCTGGGAAAAGGCCCAGATGCCCTCCTTCACCAGTGGGGAGCCCGTGGTCGCAGTCCTCAGTCTGGCGCAATCCATGAACTCAGACGACCTGTCGCCGAGCCGTCTGCGCACCGCGGTGCACAAGCTGCGCGACATTCTTGCGCGCACGGAAGGCAATGAGCGCGCACTGGTCATCTATTCGGACGTCCCCTTTGTCGCCGCTCCCCTGACGAGCGACCAGAAGGTGATTTCGCAGATGATTCCCGAACTTTCCACCAATCTGATGCCGGTTTTGGGCGACCGGCCCGATCTTGCCATCTCCGAGGCAGAGTCCGTCCTGAAGGGCGCGCACGCTTCGCGCGGCAAAATCGTGCTGCTCGCCGACAATGCCGGCAATAGGGCGGCAACGGAAAAGGCCGCCGCCGCTGCACGCAAAGCCGGCTACACCGTCTCGGTTCTCGGCATCGGCACCGAAAAGGGTGCAACATTGCAGACTGCGGGCGGTCAGGCCATTACCGACAGCTCTGGCGGAAAAGTGACGACCTCGCTTGACGCCGAAGGTCTGAGCGCGGTCGCCAGCGCCGGTGGCGGTACCTATTCCAGCGTGACTGCAAACAGCGCCGACCTGGACCGCATCCTGCCGAAGACGGACAAGGTTGAGACTGCCGGCAAGGTTGATGACTTCCACGCTGATGGCTGGGTCGATATGGGCTACTGGCTCCTGATCCTGCCGGTCCTTCTTCTGGCCTTTGCCTTCCGCCGCGGTTTGGTCTTCAGCATCGGACTGATCGCATGCCTGAATTTCGTGCCCGGCATTGCAACCCGGCCCGCTCATGCCGGAACCTGGCAGGACCTTTGGGCGACTTCTGATCAGCAGGGCAAGAAAGCCTTTGCCTCAGGGGATTACAAGACCGCGTCCGGCAAGTTCGAGACACCCTCATGGCGCGGCAGCGCCGCCTACCGGGCGGGAGATTACAAGACGGCGGCTCAGGACTTTTCCGCCAGCGCCTATAATCGCGGCAACGCGCTTGCCAAATCCGGCCAACTGAAGGAGGCGCTCGGCGCGTATGATCAGGCGCTGGCTTCCAACCCTCATGACGCGGACGCGAAGTACAATCGTGATCTGGTTCAGAAGCTGCTCGACGAGCAGAAAAGGCAGCAGGAACAGGAGAAAAACAAACAGCAGCAATCTCAGGGCCAGTCCGGCCAGCAAAATCAGCAGTCCGGCTCTCAAGGCCAGCAGAAGCAGCAAAATGCGGGTGGCCAACAGAACCAGCAGCAGCAGGCCGGCGGCAAAGGTCAGAAACAGGACCAGCAGCAGTCTCAGGGACAATCCGGCCAGCAGGGTCAACAAGATCAGCAGTCCGGTTCGAAGCAGAAGCAGACCGGCGGCCAATCCGGCGATCAGCAACAGTCTGCCACTCAGCCGGGGCAGGAAAACGGTTCGCAAAACGGCGTCGGTCAGCAAAGCGCGTCGCAGGGCGAACAACCCAGAGACCAGGCATCGGCCCAATCTTCAAAGCCCGCCGACGAGGCGAAAGGCGGCCAGTCTCCAAAGGCCGGAGCCGAGAAAAGCGCGGCTGAAAAAGCCCAGGATCAGAATGCGGCTGCCGGCAAGGAACAGAAGCAAGAGGCCTCTGCAACCAATCCGCAGGGCCAGCAAAGCGCCAACGAGCAGGCCGGTCAGCAACAACAGGACAAGAGCGGTCCAGAGGGCCTTGCCCAGGCGGACAAGGCCGCACAGAAGGCTGCCGAGGCCCGCCAGCAGGCAAGCGCTTCCGGGAATGGCAGCGAACAAGCCCGCAAGGACAGTGAAAACGCTCTGTCGAAAATGCTTGCCAGCATGCTGGACGGCAATGGCAAGGACAACGGCGGCAAGCCGGTGAAGGCCTCCGTTCCCGGCGCTCCGGTCGTCGATCAGGCGGTAGAGCAACAATTGCGCGAGGTGCCTGACGACCCGTCCGGCCTGCTGCGCGCCCGTATTCGTCAACATTACGCCGAGCTTCGGTCTGGCGCCAACTAAGAGGAAGCAGAACCATGAATCTCAACAGACTCAAGACCACAGTCAGCGCTGCTGCTCTTTCGATTGCGCTTGCCGTTCCTGCCTTCGCCGCGGGGCTCTCCGCCCAGGTGAACAGTGGCACGGTGGCGGAAGGGGATACGTTTCAGCTGACCCTGACGACCAACGGCCAGACGGACGCAAGCCCGGATCTCACGCCGCTGGAGAAGGATTTCGACGTCCTCGGCACATCGCAGTCCTCGTCGACGCAAATCATCAACGGGCAACGTTCCGAAAGCGAGAGCTGGATTGTGTCCCTGTCGCCGAAATCGAAGGGCACACTCGAAATTCCGGCAATCAGTGCAGGAAGCCTGAGCAGTTCGCCCATCCCCATCAAGGTGGTGGATGCGGGATCCATGCCCAAAGCCACGGGGGCCACAGGGATCGATCTGTCGGCTACCCTTAAAGACGGCGACCCCTTTCTGTTTCAGGAAACGCCGCTGACCGTCCGGATCGAGACCAGCGCGCCCATAAAGAGCGCCGAACTCATCGCGCCGCAATCCAGCGCATTTGAACTGGCTAAACGCGGCGAGGACAAGGTGAGCCAGGTCACCCGGAACGGGCAGACGGTCAACGTGATCGAGCGCACCTATATGCTCAAGCCACAGCAGAAGGGTGCCATCGAAATCCCCCCCTTCGTCCTGCGCGGCTCCGTCGAGGACCCTTCAGCGCAGGGACGCGATCCATTCGCAGACGTTGGCTTTGAGGGGTTCCCCTCGTCCATGTTCAGCGACATGTTTGATAGCGGCAAGCCGTTTGCCATTCGCTCCGAACCGATCAAGGTGACTGTTCGCGCCGATCCCAACGCCGGCTCCGGGCAGCATCAGTGGTTCCTCCCTGCCAAGGACGTCCAGCTAACCTCCAAGTGGTCTCCCGAGCACCCGGTCTTCAAGGAAGGAGAGGCGGTCACCCGGCGCGTCAGTCTTCTGGCCCTTGGCGCGAGCGCAGTCCAGCTTCCCGACCTCTCGTTCGAAAACCCGGATGGCGCGCGCATTTATGTTGATGACGTCAAGACAGGCGAAGATCAAACGGCTGACGGCACTGTCGCCAGAAAGGATTTTCTCCTGTCCGTGGTCCCAACCCGTGGCGGTGAGATAACGCTCCCGGAGATCAAGGTGAACTGGACCGATAGCGTCTCGGGAAAAGCAAAAACCGCGACCCTGCCAAGCGAAGTCATCAAGGCCGAGGGAACCATCCCGCCTGCTAACCAAGCCGCAGCGACACCCAAAGCTGAACCGGCCTCTCCGGTCGAGTCGCATGCGCAGCAGCAAACCAGCGAGGCATTGCCTGCCTATCTTTTTGCCGGTCTGGGAGCTGTCGCGGTTCTGGCGGCACTCGGCAGCGCCGCCCTCTATTTCAGACGAAAGCAGCGCCCGGATAAAAGCCCTCGTAAAGCCGTAGCGGCGAATGCGTCCACCCAAGAACGCCCCGACACGGTTTCCGAACGCCGCAAGCAGCTGGCCCTGGCAGTCAGCAAGGGAAAATCTGGCGATCTGCGCGGATCCTACGGCTGTGTTCTCGCCTGGCGTCGGCTGGCGGGTGGTGACCCGGCCATGACCAATGCCGCCCGAGAGGCAATTGCCGGCCTGGAAAAAGCAGCCTTTGCGCCTGCGGCAGAAACTGCAGAAGCTCAGGTCCGCGACCGGCTTGACGTGCTTGCAAGGGAAGACCGCAAGATCGGCCATGCGCAAAGTAACACGTCGTCGAAGCTACCGTCTCTCTATCCGGCTTGAAGCAGGACGATCGGGCCCAATGTCGGCAGTGGCAAGAGAGCGGAACTGCACAGCGATGTGGACGAGAAGATGAAGGCGCTTGAGCGGGAGGGCCGCAAGCGTCGTCATCCATGCAATGGGTATGGGAATGCATCCGGAGACGCGTCACGGCCATGCCGCGAGCGCGCAGCGACACTTGTGCATGGGAGGGAAACACGATCATCGTGTCTTCGGCGGAGTGCTCGTTCTTCGAATAGGAGTTTAACTCCGTTTCTGTTCATTCCTGCGCGACGCGTCCTTGTGGTAGGCGTCGTGAAGTTCTTCCATGCGCTCGGCCAGATAGGCGACGAAATCGGCCGGGACCGACTTGCTGAACACCATCCTGCCGCCCGCCTTGCCATAGGTCACATCGACCAGCTTGATGCCGCGCGACACAACCGTCAACGGGCCGGGATCCTTGGGCGCCGGCTTCAATGCCTTGACGAACATGGACGACATGGCGAGTGCAAAGCGCTCCTCGCTCGTCATGTTCTTGCCGGCGAAATCCAGCACTTCCTGCACCATGACATGCGAATGCTGGTGCGTGATCCACTTTTCCATCAGCTCGATCCAGCGCCGCCGGCCGATTTCCGGCGCGGAGCCGATGGTGCGGACCAGCTTGTCCGGCAGCGTGTTGGCCAGCCGGATCATCTCGGAAATATGCGACTTGCCGGTGGAGAGCGAGGCGGCAATCGTGTTGCGCGAATAGCCGGCCTTTTCCATGGTCAGTGCGAAGGCGCATTTCTCGATATAGGTCAGATCGTTGCGGGCGGTGTTTTCCTCGCCCTGGTAGATGACGGCCTGTTCGTCGGTAAGCTCGCGCACCACCGCCTTGAACTTGAGGCCGAGCTTCTTGGCGGCGGCCAGACGCCGGCGGCCATAGACGATCTGGTAGCGCTGCGGCTCGCCGCCCTCTGCCGGAACCGGGCGCACGAGACCCGGCACGATCTGGCCGCGATCGGCCATGCTGATCACCAGCTCCGAAATCGCCGTGTCGTCATAGGCCCCTTCGAAACGGTCGGCGAGCGCGGACGGCAGGACCTGATCCGGGTCAAGCTCGACCACCTGACCACCCTCTTTCAGGAGCTTGTCGATCAGCTCGCCGCGCTCCTGGATCTGGCGCACGCCGGCGGCCACCTTCATCAGATGCGGCGAGGTGAGCGGCTTCGGCGCGGATGGTGCTGCGGCCTGCGTGCCGGCAGTCGTGGACGGTGCGCTGTCTGCAGCCCCCTCCCCCAGCTTGCCGAGCACATTGGCGAACATGCCCTTCGAATCCTTCCGGCTCATTGACGCCCCCATGCGTTCCAAAGCAGTTGCTCGATCTCTGCGTTCGCCGCATTGATCGATTCGATCGCCCGGTCATAGGTCTTGGGCGCGGAGAATCGCGCCCGCTGCACCTCGTACAGGCTCTGCTTCCATGTTAGCGCATCCGCGACCGCCGTGGACTTGATGACCATGTTCAAAAGCAGATCATTGCCGAAGACCTGCCGCATGAGGGCCATCATATTGGCCTGCGGATGGTCGTTGGGCTCGAATTTGGTGATCAGGAACTTGGCGAAATCCCACTGCGCGGTCGCACCGATATCGGCGAGGATCTGCATGTAGGAGCCGGCCAGCTCAAGGAACTTCGCCGTCGAATCCACATCCAGCATATGCGCCGGCACCGGGATCAGAACGCCGGTCGCGGCCGTCAGCGACGAGAGCGTCAGGAAGTTGAGCGAGGGCGCGGAATCCATCAGGATTACGTCATAGCGATCCACCACCTGCTCGATCGCCTGATTGACCCTCAACAAGAAACCCGTGCCGCCGGTATTGCGCATTTCCAGCGCCACGGCGGTTTCGAACTCGGTCAGTTCAAGCCCGGCGCAGATGACATCGAAGCCGGCAATATGCGTCTTGTGGATCAGCGTTTCGGTGGCGACCGGCTCGTCGAAGCGGATCGCCGAATAGAAGGTCTCGCCCTCGCGCGGATCGAAGCCTTCCAGCGCACCGTGAAGCGCGGTAAGCGAGGCCTGCGGATCGAGATCGATGGCGAGAACGCGGTAGCCTTTCAGCGCGAGATAATGACCGAGATGGATCGTCGTGGAGGTCTTGGATGAGCCGCCCTTGAAGTTGGTGACCGCAATCACCTGACAGGGCTCGCCTTGCGCCCGGCGCGGATTGATCCACTTTTTCCGGCCGTTTTCGGCGAGCAGCAGGCGCAGTTCGAGGATCTGCTCGACCGAGTAGAGCCGCCGCCCATTGGCCGCCACTTCCGGCTCCGGGCCCCTCCCCTTCAGTGAAATCTGCCGGATATAGGCCTCCGTCACATCGAGAAGCTGGGCCACTTCGGAAGACGCAAACTTGCGCATGGTGCGGTGGGCGTCGGGCGGATATTGGGCGAGCGACAGATTGCGCAGAGCCCCGTCGAGCTTGGCGGAAAATGTCTGCATGAAATCGAGGCTGCTCAGGTGCCGTGTCAAATGGCGATCCTCTCCTTTTGAAGTGACCCCATGTTACAGACTATGGTTAACAAAATGTTGATCGGGGCGAGACTACGCAAAAAATCGAAATTTTCGGAAATCCGCGTAACAGGGTACGACGATTCGGGAAGGGCGGGCAAATGGGGTCAGGATCCGGAAAAGTTCCCCGCGGCGAACTTGAGACGGAAGGTTGGGGGCAAGACAAGAAATTGCGGAGTGAGCGAGGCTCGTTCGGGCCGGAGCAGAACGATCCATCGCCACTCAAAATACAAAGTTCCCCGCGGGGAACTTCTTGGAGAAAGGCACTTAGAGAGGGCCAGCGCCCTCGCCCTCAGTCCTCTTCGGACAGATGCCGCTGAGCCGATTCCTTGACCTGGCCGAGTTCGGAGAGCAGCCGCTTTAGAACGGCGGGCTCGACCTCGGCCATCATTTCCTTGATCCAGCGCTCATGCGCCTCCGCCATCCCTTCGAAATAGGTCCGGCCCTTTTCGGAAAGCCGGGCGACGGTGACGCGCTTGTCGTCGGGAAGACGCTCGCGGATGATCGTGCCGTCGGCCTCCAGACGCTCGACGAGACCGGTGACATTGCCGTTGGTGACCATGGTGCGGCTGGAGAGTTCTCCGAGACGAAGCCCGTCCTTCTCGCGATAGAGCTGGGCGAGCAGGTCGAACTGCGGCAGCGTCGCGCCGAATTCGCGGCGGAGCCTCCGGCGGATTTCCTGCGACATGAGCTTGGTCGTCGCAAGCAGGCGCAGCCAGAGCTTCAGCTCCTGCTTCTTGCCCTCCTGGGCGTCGCTGGCAACCAGTTCGAGATCCATCGCCGAGTCCGTCATGCGTGTGTTGAGATGAACCCTACCTGCGGGAAGTGCCGGGCCGCGTCAAGACATTCGTTGAGACCTGAAGCAATTGCCCCCAGGTCTCGCGATGGTCTCAGCCGGCCAGCATCTTCGCCAGCATGAAGCCGGAGCCGGCTCCCGTACCGGCGCCCGGCCAGGTCGCCGCGCCGCACATGTAAAGTCCATCGATCGGACTCTTGTAGCGCGAGTAGCCCGCGACCGGGCGAAAGAGGAAATTCTGGTCGAGATGATGCGAACCAGACAGGCTGTCGCCGCCGATGAGGTTCGGGTTCTCCGCCTGCAGATCGAGCGGCGACCAGACGGCGCGGCCGCGGATTTTGGAGCGGAAGCCGGGCGCGTAACTCTCGATGATCGAGAGGACGCGATCGGCATAGGCTTCCTTCACGCTCGCCCAATCGGTCGCCGAAATCTCAGCCCCCGCATCACCCTTGATCTCGGCGGGCAGGACGCGGACCTGGACCCAGAGCACATGCTTGCCCGCCGGCGCGCGCGTCGGATCGAGCGCCGTCGGCTGGCCGACGACGAGAGCAGGTTCGCGGGGCAGCAGACCGGAGACCGCCTCGTCATAGACCCGGTTCATCATAGCAAGGTTCGGGGCGATGTGGACATAGGCGTAGGACTTTAATTCCGGCGAGGCGGACCAATCCGGGAGATCGTCCAGCGTCAGATGGATCATCATGGCGCCGGGGCCGGGGCGGTAGGTCTCGAGACCATCGGCAAAACGGCCGGGCAGGGCGCTGCCCTTGACCAGACCGTTGAAGAGGAGCTTGGGGTGGATGTTGGAGATGACTGCGCGCCTCGCCGTGAGCTTGCGGCCATCGGCGAGCGTCACCGACTTCGCCCGGCCGCCCGAAACATCCACGGACGCCACCGGGGAATTGAGGAAGAGTTCCCCACCCTTGGCCTTCAACAGACCCGTCATCGCCTTGATGATCGCATCCGCGCCACCCTCGCCGATTACCATGCCGAAGGCCTGGTTGGTCATCGTTTCGAGATAGGGAAAAAGCGCACCGCCGGCGGCATCCGGCGGGAAGTCGAGATGCAGGCCCCAGGCGGCCATCATGGCCTTCAGCTTCTCATTGTCGAAATGCCGGTCGAGAAAACCGCGCGGCGAAGAGAGGAGGAGACGAAGCATATCGGTCAGCAGCGGAACGCCGCCTGCCCGCCATGCCTTCCAGACCGCCTTGACGCTGCCGAGCGAGGGCATGGGGTTGCCGAGCAGTCCGAAGAGGTGCGGGGCCGTGTTGCCGAATTCGGCGGACATGGCGGCGAAACTTTCCGCATCCTTCGGGGCGAGCGCTGCAATGGCCGCCCTGTTGGCGGCCGCATCGGTGCCGATGCCGAGATGGGTACCGTCCGGGAAGACGGAGGCGAAGCATTTGGGGGCGGGGACGAATTTCAGGCCGTGGGCGGCCAGCTCCCCGGCATAGGTCTGGTGAAAGGCGGAACCGGCGAACATGGAAAGGTTCATGGCGGCAATGTCGTGGCGGAAGCCCGGTTCGATCAGCTCGACCGTCTTCACCGCACCGCCAGCGCTGGCCTTGGCCTCGACAACCGCGACCTTCCAGCCCCTGGCGGCCAGATGCACGGCAGCGGCCAGACCATTGTGACCCGCGCCCAGAATGATCGCATCAAATTCAGACATGTAGCTCCCCCGATTTTCCGGTTTTATTTCTGTATGCATACATTTTCCCGAAAATGCATCAAGCTTAAAATAGTTTTCCGAAAGGGGAAACAACCGCCAGAATGCCTTTTGTACAGCGCACAGAGTGCCAGAAGCGGGAAGGGGAGGGGAGGCGGCCGCGCGACGCCCGGAACCCGCTCCACAAAATTACTTGCATTTACATATTTTGTGATCTAGCGTCGCCTCAATGCAGGACCCGGCCGGGCTTCCGCCGGGTGCGCATCCGCCAATAAAAGGGGATCACCATGTCGGATACAAGCTCACTTTCGCAACTCGCCACCCAGCTTCTGACCGGCAAGGTCAAGGTTGTCGACCTCACCGCACCGCTCGGCCCGGAAACGCCGGTTCTCTATCTGCCGCCGCAGTTCGGCAAGAACACGCCGAACGTCAAAGTGCACGAAATCTCGGCCTATGACGAAAACGGTCCGTTCTGGGCCTGGAACTGGCTGGAACTCGGCGAGCACACCGGCACGCATTTCGATGCGCCCTGTCACTGGATCACCGGCAAGGACCATGTCGGCAACACGACCGACACCATCCCGCCGCAGAATTTCGTCGCCCCGGTCAATGTCATCGACCGTTCCAAGGAAGCGACCGAAAACCCGGATTACCTGCTGACCGTCGACAGCATCAAGGAATGGGAAGCTGAGAACGGCGAGATCGAAGCCGGTTCCTGGGTGCTCATGCGCACCGACTGGTACAAGCGCAACGGCTCGACCGAAACCTTCCTCAATGCCGACGAAAACGGCCCGCATTCGCCCGGCCCGACGGCGGAAGCCATCGAATATCTGCTCTCCAAGGGCATTATCGGCTGGGGCCAGGAAACGATCGGCACGGATGCCGGTTCCGCCGGCGGCATGAACCCGCCCTTCCCGGCGCATAACCTCATGCACAAGGCCAACAAATACGGCCTCGCCAGCCTCTCCAACCTCGACCAGCTTCCGGCCAAGGGCGCGATTTTGATTGCGGCTCCGCTCAAGTTCGTCAAGGGCACGGGCTCGCCGGTGCGCGCGCTGGCGCTGATTGCGTAAGGCGTTAAGAGACCCCTCCCTAGCTCAACGTCCATAAAGAGGGCAGGGCGGTCGCTCCATTCGTCTCCCCCCTTGTGGGGGAGATGGCGGCAGCCAGAGGGGGACTTCGCCACGAGCGCTGAGCAAGCAGAAAGAAAGACCCCTCCCCAACCCTCCCCACAAGGGGGAGGGGGAGTTGCCGCTGCGGCGAACCCCTCTGAGCCGAGAGGTACGAGTTTGCTGCATCCTCTGCACAACACCAACCATCCCCAGCAGGAGATGACCCATGAGCGATCCGGATTACATTATCGTCGGCAGCGGCATCAATGCGCTGGTGGCAGCGGCCATGCTGGGGAAGAAGGGCAGGAAGGTTCTCGTTCTCGAGCGCAACGCCCAGATCGGCGGGTGCCTGCGGACGGAAGAGATCACGGCACCGGGCTTTGTGCATGACGTGATGGCCACCACCATGGTGCTGTTCATGACCTCGCCGGCCTTTGCAGCGCTTGGCAAGGATCTCGAGGCGCGGGGGCTGGAGTTCTGCCATTCGGCCACGCCGACCGGGGTTCTCAGGCCGGATGGATCGCATGCGATCCTTGCCATGAACCGGGCGGAGAATGTCGCGAATTTCGACCGGCTAGCCCCCGGCGACGGGCAGGCCTTCGATCGCGAGATGAACCGCTTCGGCGGCAATGCCGGCTTTGTCTTCGGGCTGCTCGGCGGCAATCTCTGGTCCATGGCGACCGCAAAACTGGTGGCAAAGGAAGCCTGGTCGCGCGGCCTGAAGGGCTTGGCCGCCTTCTTCGGCGAGGCGCTGGCGCCGGCGCGGTCGTATCTCGAAACCACCTATCAGTCGGACGAGATGAAGGCGCTGTGGGCGCCCTGGGCGCTGCATTGCGGGCTGGGACCGGAAAGCAGCTATTCGGCCGAGATGGTCAAGGTCATCGGCTTTGCCGTCGAGCTGGCCGGCTGCCCCATCGTCAAGGGCGGCGCGGTGAACCTTTTGAAGGCGTTTGAAAAGCTTATCACCGATCAGGGCGGCCAGATCGTCACCGGCGCCGACGTCGATGAGGTCATCCTGGGGCCGGGCGGCAAGGCCACTGGCGTGCGCCTCACCGATGGCCGCAGTTACAAGGCCGGTGCCGGCGTGATTGCCTCCATGACCCCCGACCAGATCTACAAGCGGCTCCTGAAGAGCGGCGCGGCGGCCCTGCCGGACTATGTGAAGGACGGGCTGAAGGCCTATCGCTACGGCAAGGGCAACATGCAGATCCACTATGCGCTGAAGGCCGCGCCGCGCTGGAAGGCGGGCGAGGGCTTAAGCAAGGTGGCGCTCCTGCATCTCACGCCCGGCCTCGACGGCGTGTCGCGTTCGGCCAACGAGGCGGAGCGCGGGCTGTTGCCGGCCGAACCCACAGTCTGCGTCGGCCAGCCGACCTCCTTTGATCCCAGCCGCGCGCCGGAAGGGCAATCGATCCTCTGGCTGCAGCTTCCCGATACGCCGCGCTACATCAAGGGCGATGCGGCGGGCAAGCTGGACTGCCCGGCGGGTGGTGGCTGGACCGAGGCGCTCCGCGAGGCCTTTGCCGATCGTGTGGAAGCGATGCTGCGCCACCATATCGAGAATTTCGACGAGGTGGTGATTGCGCGCCGCGTCTATTCGCCGGCCGATCTCGAATTCATGAACATGAACCTTGTGGGCGGCGATCCCTATGGCGGTTTTTGTGGGCTCGACCAGTTTTTCCTCTGGCGTCCGTTCAAGAGACCGAATAACCACATGACCCATGTGCCGGGGCTCTACCATATCGGAGCATCCACCCATCCGGGGCCGGGCCTTGGCGGCGGATCGGGCTTCCTGCTCGCATCCTCGCTCAAATGAGGATTGTTAGCCGACGAATTATTTCGTCGCGCTGACCCGACAAGTGGGAGAAGACTGGATGGACAACGGCTTTTCCGGCGCGGTTCCGGCACCTGGGGTCACCGAGGATGGCCGCATGCCGTCGCTCGGCGAAATGGGCCTCAACCATTTCGCGCCCTATATCATGAACCGCGTCATGGCGCGCTGGAATGCCAATCTTTCCGAAGAGCTGCGCGCCCGCGATATCACCACGGCAAAGATGCGGGCGCTCGCCGTTCTTTCGGTCTCGACCTCGCTGACGATCAACGAACTGTCGGTTCTCGGCGTCACCGAACAGTCGACCATGAGCCGCACGGTGGATTCGCTGGAAGAGCAGGGGCTGATCAGCCGCACGCCGCGGCCCGACGACCTGCGCGTGCGCGATGTCTCCATCACCGAGGAAGGCCGCGCGGTCTTCAACGAGGTCTGGCCGCTGATGTATGACGGGCTGCGCCAGATGTTCCGCGACATCGACGAGGACGAGTATCGCGCCTTTCTGAATACGCTGCACAAGATCCTGCGCAATGTTCGCAAGAACGAGATGTGAGACATTTGACGATTGCTATATATTTAAAACAATTTTAATCGTCTTTCTTTAGAATCTCTCCACATAATGTTTTGGACAATGGAGAGCGGGCGTGTTCAAGAATCTTTTCGGCAAGCCGGAGAATTTCCGACAGGAGGCCGCGGCTTTCATTTTTGAAAGCATGCCGGACTCTCTTTGCGTGCTGCGCGAAGGCAAGATCATCGAATTCAACGATGCGTTCGTGAAAATCATGGGCCGCCCGGCAGAACAGCTGAAGGGTATCAGCCCGAACGATTTCTCTCCGGAGTTCCAGCCAAACGGCGCCCGCTCCGACGATATGGCCATGGAACACATCCAGAAGGCCTTGCGCGAAGGCTATGATCGGTTCGACTGGCATGTCGTGCGAGGCGACAAGACTGCGTTCCATGTCAACGTGACGCTGATGCGCTGGCCGCGCGGCGACGAGATGCTGCTGATCTGCCTCTGGCGCGACATCGATGAGTTAATGGAAATGCGCCGCCGCGAGGCCGCCCGCATGGAAGAAATCCGCCAGGCCGCCGCCAACGACCAGCGGACAATTGCAGCACTGGCCGAAGGGCTGAAGGCGCTGGCCGCCGGCAAGCTCTTCGTTTCCATCGATCAGGCCTTCGACCCCAAGACCGACGCGCTTCGGCGGGACTTCAACGACGCGGCCGATGCACTCTGCCGCGAGATCTCCGAAATCGCCTCTGTTGCCGGTTCCATGTCGAAAAGCTCGCGCGAAATCGGTTCCGCCACGCGGGATCTGGCATCGCGCACCGAGCGGCAGGCGGCCAGCCTCGAGGAGGCCTCGGCCTCGATCAAGCAGATCGTAGAGAGCATCAGCGCGACCGCAGACTTTGCCCGCAAGGCCAAGGGTCTCGTTGATATGGCCCGCGGCGACAGCTCGGCCATCGGCACGATCGTCGAGCGCGCAGTCGCCTCAATGGAGCAGATTTCCCGTTCGTCGTCGGAAATCGGCAAGATCATCGGGGTCATCGACGAGATCGCCTTCCAGACCAACCTGCTTGCGCTGAATGCCGGCGTTGAAGCCGCGCGTGCCGGCGAAGCGGGCAAGGGCTTCGCGGTCGTGGCGCAGGAAGTCCGCGAACTGGCCCAGCGCTCGGCCTCGGCCGCCAAGGAAATCCGCCAACTCGTCACCACCTCCGAGCGGCAGGTGAAGGATGGCGTGGAGCTCGTCGGCGAGACGGGCGGCGCGCTGTCTCGCATTGCCGGTCATGTCGAGGAAATCGGCAGCGCCGTCGTCCAGATCGAGAAATCCGCGCAGGAGGAAGATGTGGCGATCCGGGAAATCAACAAGATGATCGCCGAGATCGACCAGGTCACCCAGCATAACACCGCCATGGTCGAGGAGACGGTGGCCGCCATTCACTCTCTGAACGAGGATGTCAGCGATGTGGAGACGCGGGTTTCCCGCTTCGCGCTGCAACGGCAGGCCGCACATCCGGCCCGGCGCGTCGCCTGAGAAAACGCGCGCAGACTCTATGGCCTGGACGTTTTGTTAAAGCTTGAGTTGTATTGTATTCACCTGTAGGCCGATTCGCGCCGCCAGCGCGATGCGACGTTAAATACACGCCATTGCGCCTTGCATGTTTCGAAGCCGTGTTGCGGGCTTGGAGCACGGCGAGGCGCTTCTGGGACCCAAGGGGGCAAGGTGAGCAGTTTTCGTGATGCCGGCGTCGCACCGACGCCGTTGTCGGCGTCCGTCGCAGGGCATATCAATCTTATCCTCGATACGATCCGCGCCGAAATGAGCATGGACATCGCGTTTCTGGCGGAGTTTCACGAGGCGGCACGCGTGTTTCGCGGCGTCTCGGCGCGGGTTGAAAATCCGCCGATCCGCGCCGGTGACATTCATCCGCTCGGCGCTGGCTATTGCCTGAAGGTGGTCGAAGGCGCGCTGCCGGAGGTCATTCCCGACACGGCGGATGTGCCGCTCACGGCGGAGATTCCGGCAACGGCCGACGTGCCCATCGGCGCGCATCTGAGCGTGCCGGTGAAGCTTGCCGACGGGCAGATTTACGGGACGCTCTGCTGCTTCAGCTTCCAGGCGCGCCCCAATCTCGGCAATGCCCAGCTCTTCCTGCTGCGACGGCTTGCCGATTTGATGGCCAGCATGCTGGCGGCCGATGTCAGCACACAGAAGAAGCGCACCCGCGCCCGCAAGCTGGTCGAGACGGCCCTGGCCGCCGGCGATCCGGGGATCGTGTTCCAGCCGATCGTCAACCTGAAGACGCGCGCCATCACCGGCTTCGAGGCGCTGTCGCGCTTCAGGACCGAGCCGCAGCGCAGCCCCGACAAGTGGTTCGCCGATGCCGATTTCGCCGGGATCGGCAGCCGTCTCGAGCTTATCGCGGCGCATCGCGCGATGTCCGAGAGCCGCATCCTGCCGCGCGACATGTCGATCAACATCAATCTGTCGCCGAAAACGATCCTGACAAGCAATCTCGAGCCGCTTCTTTCGCTGATCGATCCGAGATTTCTCGTCATCGAGATTACCGAACATGCCGCCGTCGACAATTACGACGACTTGCAGGCCGCGCTCAGAGCGATGCGTCAGCGCGGCGTAAGGATCGCCATCGACGACGCAGGCGCGGGTTACGCCAGCCTCCAGCACATCCTGAAGCTCGAGCCTGACGTTATCAAGTTCGATACGAGCCTGACACGCGGGATCGACACAGACCCCTCGCGCATCGCCATGATCAGCGCGCTGACGGAATATGCCCGCCGGACGAAGTCGACCGTGGTCGCCGAAGGCGTCGAGACGCCGGAGGAGGAAAGGACGCTGCGCGAACTGGGCGTCCACAAAGGCCAGGGTTACCTCTTCAGCAGGCCGAAGCCGGCGGGTGAGTTTAGAGGGGTGGCTAAGGCGGGCTAAGTGCGAAGCACCTCTTCTCTCCTTGGGGAGAAGGGGAACAGCACCCTGCTTACAGGCTCGCCACCGTCTTCAGTGCCCCATCCAGCGCAATCCCGCCTTCGTCGAGCAGCGCTGCCTGACGAAGCCGGCGCATCCACGCCGCACCATCCTCGCGGCCCGTCAGCATCGGCAGGGCCGACATGACGCGGTCGAACTTGGAGAGGCCGCGGACATGGGTGTCCGAATAGCCCTTCACGAGGCGACGATTGCCGAGGACCTCGACGGCGAGGTCGTAATTCTGCGGCAGGACGTTGAGTGCGGTCCTGATCCACGCATCGCGATGCGCCATTTCGATGGAGTGGCGGAGGCTGCCGCGGCGGAAGCGGCGCAGCGACGAGACGAAATAGAGACCGGCGAACCAGAAGAGCGTGCCGGTCTTGACGCGGCGGCCCTTGTCGATGCGGCGGT
Source organism: Rhizobium sp. C1 (assembly GCF_021026335.1). Taxonomy (GTDB): domain Bacteria; phylum Pseudomonadota; class Alphaproteobacteria; order Rhizobiales; family Rhizobiaceae; genus Ensifer_A. The sequence continues at coordinate 19,326 of NZ_JAJNCY010000008.1, read as the reverse complement.
TGAGCCAATTGAACAGGGCAGGGCGGTTTTCGATGAAGCTGCCCAGCCCCTTCGGCAGCGTGCCGCAGACCTCTTCCATGCGCGGATGCATGTATTCGGTCGTGTAGAGGATCTGGTCGGCCTTGACGCCGACTTCCTTCTTCACGCGGTCGAAGCGGCTGCCGCGCGTCTTCAGATCGGCGACACGGATCACGTCGTCATAGGCCATGGCGATGGCGACATATTTGGCGGCCTGGCTCGTGAAGGCGAAGTCCTTCTCCATACCTCCATTGAGCTTGTCGGCAGCGTGGAGTTTCGCGACTTCGGTCAGGTACTCATCGGCATAGGCCGGGTCCTGAAAGTCCGTCAGCTTCTTCACACCGGCATAGAGCATCGGCTGGATGTTCTCCGGAAACTCCTTGCGGATGCGGGTCAGCAGCCTGTCCAGCGCCGGATGGCCGGCGGTCTGCGGGATTTCGGCGAAGGTCTTGCCGGGCGTGGCCGAGACCTTGTCATTGCCGCCGCGCAGCACGCGGTCATAGGCCGCGTTGAAGGCGCGGAGGCTGGCTTCCACGCCCTTGCCGCCCTTGCGCACGGTCGCCTCGAAGGCTTCCTTGGAGAAGGGCAGCGCGCCCGACGCAGCGAGCGAACCGAACATGGAGGCGGAAATGACGCTACCGTTCTTGGTGGCCAGCGTGTCCATATCGAAGGCGATGGTCTTCTTCGCGGCGAAATCGGTGGCATCGACCACGATGGTCGGGTTGCCGATGCCGTCGCCGGGCTTTTCCTTTTCGCCGACCGCATAGGAACGATGGGTGGAGGCAATCAGCATCGTCTTGTCGGGGGTAACGAGGCCGCGCAGCACGGAGCGGCCGGCCTCCATCAGCTCGGCGGCGAGCACGACATCGACATCGCCCGGCGTCGGCATCAGCGCCAGAACCGGATGAGCGCCGTCGCGGGCCTTGATGAGTTCGAGATAATAGATCGTTGCACCCGTGCGCTGGGCGACGCCCGGCACGGAACTGGTCTGCGCGACCCAGCCTTCGGATTCGGCCAGATCGACGATCCAGTCGGCAAGCACACCGCCGCCCTGACCGCCCATGGCGAGGATGGCAAGCGACAGCGGCTTGTCGTGGGAGAGGGCGGCGAAGGCATTATCGACATGGATGTTCATGATATTCACCCCTCTCAATCTGCAAAGACGACGCGGCCGCTCGCGCGGCGCGACTGGAGCCAGCCGATGACGGCCTTGCGCACACGATGCGCGAAGCGGTCCCAGCCGGTCGGGTTATGGATGACATCGGCGCGATAGAAGGAGGGGCACAGCACCGCCGCTTCCGACACTTCGCCGCAATTGCCGCAGCCGACGCAGGAATTGTCGATGGCCGCGACCGGATCGTCCTTCAGCGGATCGTCCGTATGCTTGACCGAAAGGGAGGGACAGCCGGAGAGGCGGATGCAGGCGTGATCGCCCGTGCAGACATCCTCGTCGACGCCGAAGCGCTCCTTGACCATGCGCTTGCCGTCCTTGACGGCCTTGGCGAATTGCGGCTTCACGCGGCGCTGCTTGTTGAGCATGCATTCGGATGAGGCGACGATGATCTTCGGGCCGGGCTCCTTGGTCGTCAGCGCTTCCTTCAGCGTGTCGCGCATCTTCGCGACATCATAGGTGCGGTCGATCTGGCGGACCCAGGTCGCGCCGATTCCCTTCACCGCATTGACGATGGAATTGTTGGTCTTGCGGCGCGGGTTGATGGCGCGGGACGACAGGATGTCCTGGCCGCCGGTCGCCGCCGAATAGAAGTTGTCGACGACGAGGATGACGCCATCCTGCTTGTTGAACACGGCATTGCCAACCGAGGTCGCGAGCCCGTTATGCCAGAAGCCGCCATCACCCATGACCGAGATGGAGCGCTTGTCGGCCTCGACATTGAAAGCGGAGGCGGAAGCCGGGCCAAGACCGTAACCCATTGTCGTGCCGCCGATGTTGAAGGGCGGCAGGATGGAGAAGAGGTGGCAGCCGATATCGGCCGAGACGTGATGTTCGCCGAGTTCCTTTTCGACCAGCTTCATGGCCGCGAAGATCGGGCGCTCCGGACAGCCGGTGCAGAAGCCGGCGGGGCGCGGCGGGACGACTTCGGCCAGCGCCTTGACCTTGGGGTCGGTGAGAATCGGATCGGGGTTCGGCACCGGCGGGCGGTTGCCGAGCAAGCCCGGTGCATTGGCCTCGATGAAGGCGCCGAGCCCCTTGATGAGCACCGGCGTCGTATATTCGCCACCCAGCGGCAGCACGTCCTTGCCGGACACTTTCGTCTGGATGTCTCTGCGGCGGAAGAGCGTGTGCAGCGTGTGCTCGATATATTCCGGCGCGCCTTCCTCCACCATGAGGATCGCCTTCTTGCCGGCCGCGAATGCGATCAGCTCGTCATCGACCATCGGGTAGGAGACGTTCATGACATAGAGCGGCACGCGGGAATTGCCGTAGACATCGGCAAGGCCGAGATGCTGGAGCGCGCGCATCGCGCCATTATAGACGCCGCCCTGCAGCACGATGCCGATCTCGCCTTCGCTCGGGCCGAAATGTTCGTTGAGCTTGTTGGCCTTGATGAACTCGACGGCGGCGGGCCAGCGCTTCTCCAGCTTTTCCTTCTCATGGACGAAGGAGGCCGGCGGCAGAACGATGCGGTTCACGTCGCGGCGCGGATTTTCCAGCGCTTCCTTCAGCGTATATTCGGGCCGCTTGTTGTCCTTGGCGACGAAATGGCCGTGGACGTGGCAGGAGCGGATGCCGACCTGCAGCATGACCGGCGTGTTGGAGGCTTCCGACAGCTCGAAGCCCTTTTCGACGGCGTCCACAATCGAGGGAAGGTTCGGGCGGGGGGTGAGCAGCCACATCTGCGACTTCATCGCAAAGGCGTGGCTGCGCTCCTGCATGATCGAGGAGCCTTCGCCGAAATCCTCGCCGATGATGATCAGCGCGCCGCCGGTGACGCCGCCGGAGGAGAGGTTGGAAAGCGCGTCAGACGCCACATTCGTGCCGGCGGTGGACTTCCAGGTGACGGCGCCGCGCACCGGATACATCACCGAGGCCGAGAGCATGGCGGCGGCGGCCGCTTCGGACGCGGAGGTCTCGAAATGCACGCCCAGCTCTTCCATGACATCCTTGGCATCGGCCAGCACGTCCATGAGATGCGAGATCGGCGAGCCCTGATAGCCGCCGACGTAAGAGACGCCCGATTGCAGGAGCGCCTTGGTGATGGCGAGGATGCCTTCGCCTCTGAAAATGTCACCTTCCTTGAGCTTCAGGTCTTCGACTTCACGCGCAAATGATCGCTCTGCCATGACATTCCCCATCTTGTTGGCAAGTTATATGCAAATGCATATTTCATCTCCTGGATCGTGTCAATTGCATAAATCTCCACCGCTCACGCGCGCGATTGCCTTTATATGCGGCGGAGCGGAAATATTCCATTTCATATTATTTTCGAGAAATGCGCCAAGCGACCCTTGTCAAAATCCGGATTTTCATTTTAAGTTTCAAACAATCACAAAATCCGGAAAACCGGAAATCCGTTCAAGGGGAACTTAGGAGTCCAAAATGACTGACTTGACGCGTCGTGGCGTACTGGGATTGGGTGCGGCTACCGTTCTGACCGGCATTCTCGCCGGCCGAATTCCGGTTCAGGCTGCCGAAACGAATACTCTGACAATTGCCTTCAACTCGAACCTGCCGTCCTTCGACGGCACGGTCGGCCTGTCGGGTGTGAACCCGGCGATCCAGGCGATCTATCGCTCCATCTATGACCAATATATCGGCCAGAAGCCGGACCTGTCCTTCGAGCCCGGCCTGCTGACGGCCTGGGGCTGGAACGACGATAAGACCAAGGTCTATATGGATGTGCGCGAAGGCGTGAAGTGGCATGACGGCTCGGACCTCACGCCCGAAGACGTCGTCTGGTCGCTGACCCGCGCCGGCAAGCCCGAGACCGGCAACCCGGTAGCCGGCGTCTGGGCCGGCATCGGCAATTTCAAGGTCGAGGGCAAGCGCATCACGGCCGACGTTCTCGCCTTCGACCCGACCATCTTCAAGTGGATGGCCTTCCTCACCGGTTATGTCCTGCCCAAGGCCTATTATGAAAAGGTCGGCGCGGAAGGTTTCGAAAAGAAGCCGATCGGCACGGGCCCCTACATGTTCGACGCTTACGAAGGCAATTCCTTCCTGCGTCTCAAGGCCAACCCGAACTACTGGGGCGCCAAGCCGGCCTTCGACACGGTCATCTTCAAGTTCGTGACCGACCCGACCAGCCGCGTCGCCGAAATCGAAAGCGGCTCGTCCGACGTGACGCTTGAAATTCCCTATGAGGAGTTCGACCGCCTCAAGGCCAAGAAGGGCTTTGCCGGGGTCTCCTCGCCGATCTCCGATATCGGCATGATCTTCATCACCAATGTCGAGCCGATGCTGGACAAGAATGTGCGTCTGGCCGCCCATCACGCCATCGACAAGGCCGGCATCGTCAAGAAGCTGCTGCGCGGCTATGGCGTGCCGATCGACACGCTGGAAGCCCCGGAATATGCCGCCTTCGATCCCTCGATCAAGGTTCCTTATGATCCCGACAAGGCCGTCGCCCTTCTCAAGGCTTCGGGCTATTCGAAGGACAAGCCGGTCAAGTTCAAAATCCAGACCACGCGCGGCCTGAAGCCCAAGGATTACGAGATGATCCAGGCCATCGTCGGCATGTGGCGCAAGGTCGGCATCGAAGCCGAGATCGAAGTCTACGAAATCGCCAAGCACTTTGAACTGCGCGCCGGCCACAAGCTCGCGCCCGCCGCCTTCTACAACTGGGGCAACGCGATCGGCGATCCGACGACCTCGACCGGCTTTGCCATGTTCTCCAAGTCGCCGCATTCGGCCTGGAAGACCGACGATGTCGACGCGCTCATCGGCCCGCTCTGGGGCGAAAAGGACGAGGCCAAGCGCATCGCCGGCTGGAAGGCCGCCGACAAGTATATTGCCGAGCAGGGCTATGTGATCCCGCTCCTGCAATATGTGCAGCCCATCGTCTTCAAGTCCTCGCTGAAGGTGACGCCGAACGTGTCGAGCGCGCTGCAGCCGACGCTGGTGTCGAAGGCGTAAGCTTAAGGGCTTCGGCGGTGCGGTTTCGCCTTCTCCCCCCTTTTGAACAGGGGGAGGGGAGAAGGTGGCCCGCAGGGTCGGATGAGGGGCTTTTGCGGCGGGCTTCGTTGCAAGTTCTGCCGTGTGGTTCCCCCTCACCCCGCCTCCGCTGACGCTCGGCGACCCTCTCCCCAAGGGGAGAGGAGGTCCGAGAGGCTGCGGCACACTCCCTCTTCTCCCCCTGGGGAGAAGGTGGCGCGAAGCGCCGGATGAGGGGTTCCCACGTCCGAAGCCGCTGCTCGCAGGTGGATGAGGGGGCTCCCTCCGCCCCAAAAAGCTAAAAGAGACCGCACCATCGCGATCTCCCAATCTCACGACTTCGAAGGCAACAGGAAGGTTCCGATGACCGCTTCCGATCTTCTCAATCGTCTTTTCATGGCGGTGCTGACGCTGATGGGCGTCGCCGTCATCGTTTTCTGTCTCTTGCGCATCGTGCCGGGCGATCCGATCGCCATGATGATCTCGCCGAGCGCGACGCCAGCAGACATCGCCGCATTGCGCGCCCATTACGGCCTCGATCTCGGCCTGCCGCAGCAATTCGGCATCTGGTTCATGGATGTGCTGAAGGGCAATTTCGGGACCTCGATCTCGCAGCGCCGCGATGTCATGGAGCTGATCGGCGAGCGGCTGCCCGCAACGCTGGAACTCGCCTTCGCCGCCCTCGTCTTCGGCGTGCTGGCCGGCGGCGTCATCGCCACGCTCGGCACATTGGCGCGCCGCACCACGCTTGATCCGGCGCTCGACTTCATCAACGGCCTGTTTCTCGCCGTGCCCGATTTCGTCTGGGCGCTGGCGCTGGTCCTGCTGCTCGGCGTGTTCTGGCCGGTGTTTCCGCTGTCCGGCCGTATCGATCCGACGCTTTCGACGTATTTTCATACGGATTTCTACCTGATCGAAAGCCTGGTGACCTTCAAGTTCGCCGCCTTCGGCGATCTGATCGCCCATATGGTCATGCCCATGCTGGCGCTCGGCCTGCCGCTCGCGGCCATCGTCGTGCGGACGCTGAAAGAGGCGCTCGCCGAGGCCATGGTGCAGGATTACGTGCTGCTCGCCCGCCTCAAGGGCATGTCGCCGCTCCGCCTCGTCCTGCAGGAAGCGCTGCGCAATGCGGTTGGCCCGACGCTGACGCTGACCGGCGTACAATTCACCTTCATGATCGGCGGCACCGTCATCGTGGAGCGCATCTTCTCCTATCCGGGCCTCGGCAACATGGCGATCGACGCCGTCATCAACCGCGACCTGCCGCTGATCCAGGGCATCGTGCTCACCTTCGGCGCTATCTTCATTCTCGTGAACATTCTCGTCGATCTCATCGCCGGCTGGCTGAACCCGCGGGGTGCGGCCCATGGCTGAGATCGTGACCACCACTGCGGACGCCCCCGTCCCCCTCCGGAGCTTTCCGATGAAAACCATCAAACCGCTTTTGCGTGAACCGCGGGTGGTGATCGCCGGCGGCTTCCTCCTCCTGCTCCTGCTGATCGCGATCTTCGCGCCCTACATCGCGCCGAAGGACCCGCTGGAGCAGGACCTGATGCTCGGCAACATGCCGCCCGTCACCTCACCCGGCGCGGAGCCGGGCTATTATCTCGGCACCGACGATCTCGGCCGCGACGTGCTGTCCCGCGTGCTTTACGGTTCGCGCATCGCGCTGACCGTCGCCTTTGTCGCTGCAAGCCTCTCCGCCGTCATCGGTACGCTGATGGGCCTCGCCGCCGGCTGGTATGGCGGCTGGGCGGATCGCATCATCTCCCGCCTCGTCGATATCTGGATGGCCTTTCCGCCGGTACTGCTCTCGGTGCTGCTCGTCGCCGTGCTCGGCTCGGGGCTCCATTCGGTCATCGCCGCCATCGTCATCATCGACTGGACACGCTTCTGTCGCGTCGTGCGGGCCGAGACGATGGCGCAGGCGCGGCTGGATTACGTGATGGCCGCCGAAACGATCGGCTTTTCCCGCAGCCATATTCTCTGGCGCGAGATCCTGCCCAATGTCGCGCCTGTCCTCATCGCCGTTGTCAGCCTCGAAATGGGCATCGCCGTCATTGTCGAGGCGATCCTGTCCTTCGTCGGCCTCTCGCTCTCCTCGGATATCCCGACCTGGGGCGGGATGATCGCCCAAGGCCGCCAGATGATCCATCAGGGATGGTGGGTCTTCGTTTTCCCTCTCATCGCGCTCTTCGCCACCGTTCTCGCCTTCAACCAGCTGGGCAACGGTCTGCGCAAGGCGCTCGACCCGGTGATGCGCCGATGACCCAGTCCCTTGTTGCTATCGAAGGCCTGAGCGCCATTTCCACCCGTGACGGCGGCGCGCCCGTGCTGCGCGACGTGTCTCTCACGCTCGAAAAGGGCGAGGTGCGCGGTCTCGTCGGCGAGTCCGGCGCGGGCAAATCCACCATCGCCAAGGCGCTGCTGGGCATACTGCCCTCCACGGTGAAAGTCACCGGCGGCTTCATCCGCTTCGAGGGACGCGACCTGCTTGCCATGCCGCGCCGCGAACTCTCCGACCTCATGGGCCGCGAGATCACGCTGATCCCGCAGGACCCGCAGACGGCGCTCAATCCGGCGCGGCGCATCGAGGCGCAGCTGACCGACGGGCTGCGGCTCAAGCTCGGCATGGGCAAGGCTGCGGCGCATGAGCGCGCCCTGCAGCTTCTCGACGAAGTGCAGATCCGCAATCCGGAACGCGTGCTCGCCGCCTATCCGCACGAGCTCTCCGGCGGGATGCGCCAGCGCATTCTCATCGCCTCAGCCTTCGCGCTGAACCCGAAGCTGGTGGTCGCCGACGAACCGACGACGGCGCTGGACGTGACGGTGCAGAAGGAGATCCTGCGCCTCATCCGCCGCATGCAGGAAGCCCACGGCACGGCCGTGATCTTCGTCACCCACGATCTCGGCGTGGTCGCCAAGATCTGCGACCGCGTGACGCTGCTTTATGCCGGCAAGGTGATCGAGGACGGCGCCACCGCCGGCATGCTGACGGCCCCGAAACACATCTATACCAGCGCGCTGATTGCCGCCGGCCCCCGCTACGACCGGCCGAATGCCGGGCTGGAGCCCGTGCCGGAGGCCGTATTCCGTCAGCTGCGCGCCGAAATCGGCATTGCCGAGAGGAGAGTGTGAAATGAGCGATCTTCTCTTTGAGGCACGAGGCGTCGAAGTCACCTATGGCCAGAGCAAGGGCCTGTTCGGCCATGGCCGCCCCGGCGTGCGCGTGCTGCATGGCGTCGATCTCGCGATCCGGCGCGGCGAGACCGTGGGCATTGTCGGGGAATCCGGCTCGGGCAAGACGACTCTCGGGCGGGCTCTCTTGAAGCTCGTGCCCGTTTCCGGCGGCGCGATCCGCTTCGACGGGCAGGACATCACGAACCTCTCAGCTGACGCCATGCGCCCCTTGCGCCGGCGTATGCAGATGATCTTCCAGGACCCGATGGCCTCGCTCAACCCGCGCCACTCGATCCGGCAGATCCTCACCGAACCGCTCATCCTGCACGGGCTTGCGACCGACCGGCGCGATGCCGAGCGGCAGGTGCGCGCCATTCTCGACCGCGTCTCGCTGCCGCCCGTAACACTCGACCGCGCCCCGCACGAGCTTTCCGGCGGCCAGCGCCAGCGCATCGGGATCGCGCGCGCCGTACTGATGAAGCCGGATTTCGTGCTCGCCGACGAGGTCGTCTCCGGTCTCGACGTCTCCACCCAGGCGCAGGTGCTCAACATCCTGAAGGCGCTGTCGCAGGAAATGGGTCTCGCCATGGCCTTTATCAGCCACGACCTCTCCGTCATCCGCGCCGTCTGCGACCGCGTCACCGTCATGCGCTTCGGCGAGGTGGTGGAGGAGGGGCCGTGCGAAACCGTCTTCGACGCTCCGCAATCGCACTACACGCGCCTGCTGCTCGACGCCATTCCGCTGCCCGAAATCGATGACGGCTGGCTGACGCGGCCGGCGCCGTCACTCGAAAACGCTGCCTGAGGGGAGAAACTTCCATGACCGTTCAAAAGGGCCTGCCCGGCCTCGTCGGCCACGACCATACCGGCCTCACCGTGCCGAACCTCGACGAGGCGATCGACTTCTTCGACTGCGTGCTGGGCTGCACCCATGTGCTCACCTTCGGACCGATCGGCGACCCGGAGGGCAGCTTCATGACCGACGCGCTCGGCGTCCATCCGCGCGCCCGCATCGAACGCGTCGCCATGATCCGCTGCGGCAACGGCTCGAACCTCGAACTCTTCGAATATTCCGCCCCCGACCAGCGCGACCTCAAGCAGAAAAACAGCGACATCGGCGCCTTCCACATCGCCTTCTACGTCCGCGACATCGCGGCGGCGAAGGCCTATCTGGACGAGATGGGCGTGGAAACGCGGCTGGGGCCGCTGCCGATCGAGGACGGCCCGATCGCGGGGCAGTCGATTTTGTACTTTCAGGCGCCCTGGGGCCTGCAGTTCGAGGCGATCAGCTATCCGAAGGGGATGGCGTATGAGGCGACGAGTGAGGTGTTGTTGTGGCATCCGGAGAAGCCGGGGGTGTGAGGTTGCGATTGCGTCATTACATTCTATGATGGGCTCCTTCCCCACACACGCTCATTGTTTGACGAAGAGCCTACCTCAACCTCCGTCATCCCGGACTTGATCCGGGATCCAGTGCGCGATGTCTATCGCGCGGGAGACTCTTTTTACGCCGCATCCTCGAAATAAGTCCTTTCAGCCCGCAGACGCGGGCTGGCTGGATCCCGGATCAAGTCCGGGATGACGGTGGGTGGGGGGAGCGCCTCCGAAACATTCACCATTTCGCCTGCGGGAACGGCCTACAAGGATGCGACTTTGCCTGAGCTGACCAAGACGCCTGCGAGGCAGCAAACTCTCAACAATAACAAATAATGCGCGATATCGTCCCAATCCGGGTTCATCGCTTCAATCAACTCCAGCTTCCACTTGCGCGGCCAGTTCTTGATCGCCTTCTCGCGAGTTATCGCATCCGTAACGAGATCGAACTCCTCGAACCACACCAATGTCTTCACCCCATAGGTCGAGGTGAAACCCGGCGTGAGATTGTTCTGATGTTCGTAAAGTCGTCGCGGCAGATCGCTGGTGACGCCGGTGTAGAGCGTTCCGTTGCGTTTCGAGGCGAGGATGTAAACGTAGCCTTTCATGCTATGGTTGTGCATGAGGTTGCATGCGGTTGCAAGATACGGACGGAGATTGTTTGGCGCAGAAGGGGCTTACCTTCTCTCCGTCATGCCGGACTTGATCCGGCATCCAGCCAGCTCGCGTCTGCGAGCTGAAAGGAGTCTCTTATGCCGTGCCGGGACATGAAGTGTCTCCCGCGCGATGGACATCGCGCACTGGATCCCGGATCAGGTCCGGGATGACGGAACCGAGGGGCTGTCACCCGCCTGAAACAACCTAAGCATTCGCTGCGCGAACAATAACTGCGCCCATGAAGGCTCACCGCCCCCGCACCCGCCGCAACGTCTCCGACGGGCTTTCCCCATAGACCTCGCGATAAGCCGCCGCCGCCCGCCCCAGATGCCCGAAGCCTGAGGCCAGAACCGCGTCCGCCACATTCAGCGTCGGCGTCGGCTTCAGCAGCGCATGGCGCAAGCTCTCCAGCCGTGCCTGCTGGACGCCATCCAGCAGCGTGCGGCCGAGCGCCTTGCGGTAGGCGTCCTGCAGCGTCCGCAGCGGAATGCCGGCGGCGCTGGCGATGTCGGCCATGGAGATGTTGTCGCTCGCGCGTGCGCGGATGAATTCTTCCGCCTTGCGCACGGCGGCGGAGCCGGCATCGGCGGCAGGGAGACTAAGGGCGCCGGAGACGTTGTTGCCGAGGCCGTTCAGCAGCAGCGAGATCAGGCCGTCGCGCAGCATGGCGCGGTACGCATCCGGCAGGCCAGACCCGCCTTCCGCCGCCTCGACCATCATGCGCGCATGCGCCATGAGGCTGCGGCCGACGGGGGCGGTGAGGTCGATTGCGGGTGTAAACTCGATCGCCGCGCGCGGGCGATGCGTCATCGTCTCGAAGAAATCCTCCACCATGCGGCGGCGCATCAGCACGATCAGCTTTTCGCAATCCTGCTTCCAGACCATCCGCGAGGCGAGCGTCGGCGAGAGGATCGAGGCGCGGTGGCCTGCGGCGACATCGACAGTCGCGGTGCCGCTGCGCACATGTGCGGCACCTTGGACGGGTAATTGCAGCAGGAAGAAATCGGAGAGTTCGCCCGGGTCGATCTCCACCTCCGCGCCGTAGGCGACGAAATTCACCGAATAGCCGGGCTGCTCCACCGCGTTGTGGACGGCGTGAAAGCCTTCGGCCGAGCGGTCGCGGACATCGAGGAAGTGCGGGCAGAAGATGCGGCCGATGGCGTCACGCGCCTCGTCCACGGCGCGGGTGTCGACCAGACCGTGATGCTGAAGAGGCTTTTCCTGCGCATCGAACATCGGCGGTTTCCCCGTCACGAGCTCAAATCAAACCACACCTGCCGGATTTGGACAACACCCTGCGCAAATTGGATTGCCGATTGTCAAATCCGGTTCATGATTAGTTTAAACATAAAATGAATGGAAAATCCATTCGGCTAAAAACGGGAACATGACAATGGGTAGCGATCTCTTCCGTGCCGGAATGCGCCGTCTTGCAGGCGGTGTCACCATCATCACCTCGCTGGACGCCGAAGGGCGTCGCTGCGGGATTACGGCGACCGCCGTCTGTTCGCTCTCCACCGAGCCGCCGTCGCTGATTGCCTGCGTCAACCGCTCGACCTCCATTGCCGCCGTCGTCGAACATCGCGGCGTCTTCGCCGTCAACGTTCTGGCCGAGGATCAGCGCCCGGTCGCCGAGACTTTTGCCGGACGCACCGGCCATGCCCGCGAAGACCGCTTCGCCGTGGGCGAGTGGATCGATGACGGCACCGGCGCGCCGGTTCTGGCGGATGCTTCCGTCTCCTTCGATTGCAAGCTCGCCGAGATCCACGAATTCGGCACCCATATGATCCTCATCGGCGAGGTCATCTCGACTCGCTGCGCCGACGGCGAAACGCCGCCGCTGATCTATGGCGACGGGGCGTTTTTGACGGCGCGTCTCGCGGCAGCGTCGGCCTCCGCCGCGGCCTGAGCAACATCACAAAAAAGCATCGTTAGAACGACAAGGGGAAGCCATCATGAATGGACTGAACGGGAAAACTGCGATCATTTCTGGCGGCGCGACGCTGATCGGGCAGGGCATCGCCGAGGTGCTGAAAAATTACGGCGTGACGGTCGTGATCGCCGACATCAACAAGGAGGCCGGCGAGAAAGCCGCCGCCAAGGTTGGCGGCAACACGCATTTCATCGCTACCGACATCACCAACGATGACGACATCGCAGCCCTGGTGAAGGCCACGGTCGAGAAGACCGGCCGCCTCGATTTCCTCGTCAACGTCGCCTGCACCTATCTCGACAATGGCGCCGAGACGACGCGCGGCGACTGGCTGAAGGCGCTGGATGTCAACATTGTCGGCTCCGTCATGCTGATGCAGGCCGCGCGCCCGCATCTGGCCGCCAACAAGGGCGCCATCGTCAATTTCGGCTCTATTTCGGCGCGCGTCGCGCAGACCGGTCGCTGGGTCTATCCCGTCTCCAAGGCCGCGATCCTGCAGCTGACGCGCAACCAGGCGATGGATCTCGCGCCCGATGGCATCCGCGTCAATGCCGTGTCACCGGGCTGGACATGGTCGAACATCATGCAGGAACTGACGCATGATACGCGCGCCAAGGCCGACGCGGTCGCCAAGGATTTCCATCTGCTCGGCCGCACCGGCAGCCCGAGCGAAGTGGGCGAGGCGATCGCCTTCCTGCTTTCCGACAATGCCAGCTTCATCACCGGCACGGATATCCGCGTCGACGGCGGCTACACGGCCATGGGCCCGGAAACCAACGTTCCGGCCATCCCGCGCCTGATGGACTGAACCTCATCACTTGAACAAACCAAAGAAAGGGGAATGACATGACCAAATCCAGACATTTCACCATCGTGGGCGGCGGCCAGTCCGGCCTGCAACTCGGCATCGGCCTTCTCAAGGCCGGCCATGAAGTGCGCATCGTGCAGAACCGCACGGGCGAAGACATCGCCAAGGGCAAGGTCATGTCCAGCCAGTGCATGTTCGATCAGGCTCTGCAGAACGAGCGCGATCTCGGCATCAACTTCTGGGAAGCCGAATGCCCGACGGTCGACTCGATCAGCTTCACGGTTCCCTCGCCGGAAGGCAACGGCGCCAAGGCCATCGACTGGAACGGCAAGCTGGACAAGGTCGCGCAGAGCGTCGATCAGCGCGTCAAGATCCCGCACTGGATGAAGGAATTCGTGCGCCAGGGCGGCGAAATGGTCATCCACGACGCCGGCATCGAAGACCTCGAAACCTATGCCAAGCAGAGCGATCTGGTGATCGTTGCCGCCGGCAAGGGTGATATTGCGAAGATGTTCGAGCGCGACGCCTCCCGCTCGCCCTTCGACAAGCCGCAGCGCGCCCTGGCGCTGACCTATGTGAAGGGCATGGAAAAGCGCCCCGACCATTCGGCCGTCAATTTCAACCTCATCCCCACGGTCGGCGAATATTTCACCTTCCCGGCACTCACGACCACAGGCCCCTGCGACATCATGGTGTTCGAAGGCATTCCGGGCGGCCCGATGGACTGCTGGAAGGACGTCAAGTCGCCCGAAGAGCATCTGGCGAAGTCGAAATGGGTGCTGGAAACCTTCACGCCCTGGGAAGCCGAGCGCTGCAAGAATATCGAGCTGACCGACGATAACGGCATTCTCGCCGGCGCGTTTCCGCCCACGGTGCGCAAGCCCGTTGGCCGCCTGCCCTCCGGCGCCATTGTTCTCGGCATGGCGGACGCCGTCTGCCTCAACGATCCGATCACCGGCCAGGGCTCCAACAACGCTTCCAAATGCGCCAAGGCCTATATGGACGCGATCCTCGCCCATGGTGACCGCGCCTATGACGAGGCCTTCATGGTCGCGACCTTCGAAGGCTATTGGGCCTATGCCCAGTTCGTCGTCGGCTGGACCAATGCGCTTCTCGCGCCGCCGCCGCCGCATGTGCTGAACATCATGGGCTCGGCCCAGGCCTATCCGGACCTCGCCAAGCGCATCGCCAACGGCTTCAACGACCCGCGCGATTTCTTCCCCTGGTTCGCAGTTCCCGAAGAGGCGGACGCCTATCTCACGCGTCTTGCCGCCTGACGGATACCTCCCAGTTCAAAGGCGAACCCTTGGCCGCGTTTCGACGCGGCCTTTTTTGTTGTCTCAGTCTGCGGAGTCGCTTGCGAAGCCAGATGATCCCTTGCGGCCAGCGATGCGCCGCGACCGTGAAATGCCGGTCAATGAAATCGCGAACAGCAGGCCGGCAGCGACCATGAACAGCCAGCCGGCGATGGCCTGATAGATGACGACACCGAGAACGCCGCCCGCGAGAAAGGCGGCAATCGTATAAAGATGCAGGCGCAGCTTCGAGCGGTTATGCGCCGCATCGGTCTCGCGGTCGCGCCCGCGCAGGATGTCGAAGGCGATGCCGAGTTCGATGCCGATATCGGTCGCCATGCCGGACACATGCGTGGTGCGCACACGCGCATCCGAAATCCGCGTCACCACCGCATTCTGCAGGCCCATGAGAAAGGCGAGGCCCAGCACGACAACCGGCGTGCGCCACGCCTCCAGCAGCCAGAGATCGGCGCATCCGAGCAATGCCAGCAGAACGGCTTCCGTCAGGACGCTATAGGCATAGATGCCATGCACCTGACGCCGCCGCCCGGTATTGATGAGCAGCGTCGAAACACCGGCGCCGAAGATAAACGCGAAGACGATGCTGAAATAGAAGAGCGCGGACTGCCACTGGCCTATTGCGAGATGATCCGACAGCGTCGAGACATTGCCGGTCATGTTGGCGGAAAAGAAGCCCACCGAATAGAACGCCGCCGCATTGAGCGCACCTGCCGTTCCGGCCAGCGTCACCGCGAGGTTGAGATCGACGCGTTCATCACGGGCTTGCCCCTGCTGCAACAGCATGCGGTGTTCTTTCTGGGCGACTTCAAAGGATAAGGGGCGAATACACCCGTTGAAGCCGGGTCGCAATGTCGATGTGGGATGAAAGATAAGGTTGGGGAGGGGCGGGAAGCCGAGTCAAACCCGCTTCTCACTCTTCGTCATGCTCTGAAATGTTGTCACGCCCGAGGATCTGCTGGCGGGGCCAGGCAAACGACCTTGCTGCAGGAATCCGGCGCAGGCAGATGGCCGGGACGGGCCCGGCCATGGACGCCTTGGGAGAACTTCGGGCGGATTGGGGCGGCGACGGCGGCTCGGGAGCCGTCACCCCCGGCGGATGCTGAGAAGCTGGTAGGGTGTGGTCCCCACCATTCCGCCCTTTGGGTAGCTACTGTAGCAGACCCTGTCGCCCTGGTTGCCGCCGAGAAGCTTGATCTGCGTTCCCTGATCCTCGACGAAGAACCCGACATGCCCGTGTCCCTCCGGGAGCGGCCCACGGGCGAAGACCGCGATGTCGCCTTCCTGCGGGGTTCTGGTCACGTCCTGCCCCCAGTTTTCCCAGCTTCTGGCGCTCTGGCTGTCTGTGCCTTCCATGCCGGCCTGTTCAACACAGTAATTGACGAAGGAAGAGCACCACGCCACGGAATCGGCGGTGCCGTCAGTGTGGTCGGTTGAGCGGTGATACAGGACAATGCGGGGATTGTCGCCCGGCCCGGGCACCTCGGCGACGCCCTGTGCCAGTTCCGCCTTCGCCACCTCATAGGGCGTCTTGCCCATGGCCGATACGATGGGGAACCCGCCCGACAGTACCGTCAGATAGTTGGCGCTGACATAGCCGTCGAACCCGCCGTCGCCATTCACATCCACCTTGGCCCAGCCGTCGGCGCGTTCCAGAACGACCACCGGCGCGCCCTTGGCCAGCACTTTCAGGATCGGGAAATTCGTGCCCGGTCCCCCGCGCAGGTTCAGCGCACCGGTGGTGCGGATTTCGGCGAGTTCGGTGTGTTTGGAAACGGCAGCGAGAAGGCGGGAGCTCGCGCCCATTTCCAGCGTGCCGCCCTGCGCCGCGGCGGCGCGAAACTGACCGAAATCGGTCCATTTCGCCCCGACGAAATTGCCATCATAGCCCACGCCCTTGTAGGACATGGCGTTGGGCAGCTGATAGAGCGCCCATTGATCGGTTTTCAGCATGTCTCTGGAGCCGGACCATCCGCTTCCCGCAGCCAGCCATATAAGGTCTGCGTGGCCGGCGTCGCGGACGGCTTTGCAAATCATCCCGGAGCCGTATGCGCCGACCCGATAGGTCCCTTTCAAGGCTTCGGAGACGACCTCGAAATAGTCGAGGATCGACGCGATCTCATCGTGATGTGTAAAGTCGAAGTCCACGGCGAAATAGATCGCCGAGCCGACCGGCTGGCCGAGCTGCTTTGCGAGGGCCAGGGCCCTTTCAGCGTCCCTTTTCCCCGTCTGGGCGCTGAGATCTTCGATATGCGCCGTATCATGGTCGTTGTTGGGTGCACCGGCGCGCTGTTCGAACACCACCGCCAGCGAAAGGCCGCCTTGCAGAATGGCATCATATTCCGCCTTCTCGATGCATTTCTGCGGCAGTTTGGTGGAGTTCTGATGGTTGTAATAGCGGATGACCGTATCCACCCCGGCGGCCTTCAGCTCGGCAGCATATTGCCCGATCTGCCACGGACTATCGATAACCTTGTGCATCTATTGGTTCCCCCAGCTGCGTTGATGGCAAGACACGCCGCATCCGGGTAGACGTTAACATTCACTCTTTAAGGTTGCAATTCGAATCAAGGGTAACTTTATGTTGCAATCAGGCATGCCCGGCCCGAGATCGTCACCGGGGCAGCCGCCGATGCGTTGCCGCCGTCCTTGCCACCTGTTCGTAAATGCCCGTCAGCAGATCCAGCGTTTCCGCCGCATCCTGAAGCCGCTTGCCGAGGTTCGGCACCGATTGCACGGCCTTGACGAGAAGAGCCGCGCGGATGTCGGCATAGCGGTCGGTGATATCGCGGCCGGCTGGCGTGACGGTGTAGGTGACGCCGGAGCGGCCGCTGCCGGTGCGCTCCACGAGGCCGGCGCCGATCAGCTTGCGCAGGCTGTATTGCATATTGGGAATGTCCTCGCGGTTGGAGAGCCGGGCGATGTCCTTCAGCGTCTTCGGCCGATCGTTCATGCGGATGATGTGCAGCATGGCGTTTTCCGGACCGCTCGCGGTGAGGTCGAGAACGGTGGAGAGGCATTCCGTCTGCCAGCGGCCGAAGGCCTCGAAGGCGCGCATCAGCGCATATTCCAACTCGGCGACATCCATCTCGACAGGCGTGCGCGCCAGATGCCAGTGGCGGTCGAGGCCGCTATCCTTCTTCGCATCGGCGCCCTTGCCGGCGTTACCGTTCTTGTCCTGCATGTCCCGCACCTCACTCCGACTCGTCCCCGACATTAACCGCGCTTGCGCCCCCGCTCCAAGCCCGGTGCGGCCAGCGCTGAAAAATAGCGATTTGCGAACTTCCGCCGTTGACAAAGTTCAGACTTCAAATAAATTTTCTATCGTAAATTCTAACAAAACTTCTGGGGAACTACTATGACAGAGAACTCGATGTTCGCTGAAGGCCAATTCGTGCTCGGAACCTTCGCGTCCAACTGCTCCGGCGGCATGTCCGTCACCAAAGTGCCCGAACGCTGGGTCAATTCCTGGGACAACAATCTCAAGCTCGCCCGCCTGCTCGACGATGCCGGCATCGACTTCATGCTGCCGATCGCCCGCTGGATCGGCTATGGCGGCGAGACGAATTTCCATGGCGGCGTGCTGGAAACCATGACCTGGGCGGCGGGACTTCTCGCCAGCACGCAAAACATCAACGTGTTTGCCACCATCCACACGGCGGCCAACCATCCGGCGGTCGTCGCCAAGCAGATCGCCACCATCGACCAGATCAGCCGCGGCCGCATCGGCCTCAATATCGTCGCCGGCTGGAACGAGCCGGAATACAAGGCGCTGGGCCTCGACCTGCCCGCCGGCCATGAAGAACGCTATGCCTATGCGCAGGAATGGTTCGACGTGATCAAGGCGCTGTGGAGCTGCACAGAGACCTTCGACTGGGACGGCGCCTTCTTCAAGCTCAAGGGCATTCTCGGCGACCCGCGCCCGTCACGGAAAGTTCCGATCCTCAATGCCGCCGGCTCCGGCGAGGGCAGGGCCTTCGCGGTCAAGAATGCCGATTTCCTCTTCACGCCGGCGATCGATCTTTCCCGCTCCGGCGAGGAGATTGCGGCCCTGAAGCAGCAGGCCCGCGATGTCGGCAGCAAGGTCGGCGTGCTCACCTTCAGCCATGTCGTCTGCCGCCCGACGGAGAAGGAAGCGAAGGACTATCTCCAGCATTTCGGCCAGGACAATGCCGACTGGGCGGCGGTCGACAATCTCGTGCGGCTGCAGTTTGCGCACGCGCATTCCTTCCCGCATGATCTGCTGGCGCTGATCCGCGACCGCATGGCTGCAGGCCATGGCGGCTTCCCGCTGGTCGGCACGCCGGAACAGGTGGCCGAAGGGCTGATCGCGCTCCACAAGGCCGGCTTCAACGGCACGACGCTCTCCTTCGTCGATTATGCCGAGGAGTTCCCCTATTTCCGCGACACCGTGCTGCCGATGCTGGAGAGCGCCGGTATTCGGCGGGCGGTCACGAAGGCGGCGAAGGCGGCTTGAGGCGAACCGCAACTTCCTCCATCATCCCGGCCTTGAGCCGGGATCCAGCTGCGCGATGTCTATCGCGCAAGAGGACTCTTTTTGGGAGTCTTTCCAGCCCGCAGACGCGGGCTGACTGGATGCCGGATCAAGTCCGGCATGACGGAAGAGAGCGGCCTCCCTTTCTGAAGCAACTGAGCGTTAGGCGAAGACCCCTCCCCAACCCTCCCCACAAGGGGGAGGGGGAGTGACTGTCGTGCTTCCGGGTGCCCACGCGTCGAAACTGAGTGTTTCTTCTCCTCCGCCGCCGCCGTGGGGCAGGCGCTCACCACGAGTCGTCTCCCCCCTTGTGGGACCGTTGCATAATGCGATGTCTTCGCGGCTGGGAGATTGTTAGACGTGCCTTATCGAGCCCGGCCTCTGTTTTGGCCGGGTTTTTGGTCGTTTGGGTTGGCTTTGGGTGTTTCTAGGCGC
>NZ_JAJNCY010000007.1 GCF_021026335.1 Rhizobium sp. C1 | reverse complement strand
CCAAACCGCAATCCAGGCCCCAGTCACTCTCGCAACCATCAGAAGATTTTCTCAAGGACGAGCTCGTCAGTCGCTAGCAGCGCCGCCGCCCTCGTCAGTGACCGCCTTATAGACCCACACCCCCAAAACAGTCAACACCAACAAAACAAAAAAATGAAGAAATTAAATAAGTGTATGATTCTTAAAACGTTTTGGTGATAGAACCTCGGGAACCCCGCTTTGGGAGCCCCCGCCGCCCGCTTCAGCGCCTCCGTTGCCCCCGGATTTTCACAATTGGCAGGCATGAACATGTTCACACGGGAAATGGGGTTTTGCTATGGTCTGCCGGACGTGCCGTCGCAGAGCGTTTGACTCACGCGCGCACACAAGGCAGATGTTACATAACAAGAAAATAACTGGGCCAGGCGGACACTGAATGACAGACGGCAGGGAACTGACTCGGCTGCTCGGAAGCGAGCCCGCGCTGCTCGCTGATGGGCGTCGTGCGCCCGACCGGCGCGAGATTTCGTTCCGCTGGCTATCTGGCACCTTCCTCACCGGCATTACAAGCACGATCCTGATGGGGGTAGCACTCACCGCCGCACTCGACGGACGCCGGCAGCTCGCAATTCCTGCGGAGGCCTATGCCAGTCTGCGCGATGACAGCGAGGACGGGCCACTCGTCGCCAAGCGCGGCGGTCGCCTGGTCGCGACGAGCATTGCCGCCAAGCCTGCCGACAAGCAGATCATGGAGGTTTCGACCATGATCCAGCAGGGCGGCAAGGAAGTGGTTCGGCGCCAGCCCTTCGAACATGTGAAGATGGCGCTGGCGGCAGCCCATTCCACACAGGAATCCTATCCGGCTTTCGATGCCCTGGCGATCTTCTCTTCCGGAACCAAGCCGGCCGTGCCGGCGATCAGCACCGGACAGATCTATGGCTCGGATGTCGAATCCGAAGTAAGCCTCGAAACAGCTGACTTCCCGACCAAGGAAACCGGGTTCAACTATGCCCCGCCAATGACGCTGGAGGAAATCGAAGAGACCGTTCGCACCAACGGATCGGTCCTGACCGATGGCAACAGCCAGGTTGCGTCCCTCTACTATGTCGATCCGCGACGGTTTGCAGCCAGCAACAGCGCACTGGATATCACCTCCGGGCTGACGGCGAAGGTCATCGAGTCCAACATGTCGGTGGCAGCGCCAGAGGCGCGCAACACCGCGACGCCTGAATATGCCGATGACATCATCCCGGTCCGGTCCGACACCGATATTGCCTCGGCCCTCGCCGCGAATGGCTATTCGAAAAAGCAGGCGGATCTGGTGGCCCATAATCTCGCTGCTGTTTTCGGCGGCGACAAGCTGCGTGACGGCAATATCCTGCGTGTCGGTATCATGCAGACCGGCGAAGACCTGAAAATCGTCCGCGCCAGCATCTATGAGCGCGACCAGCATCAGGTGACGATCGCCCTCGACGACAAGGGCGCCTTTGTGCAAGGCACTGCGCCGCCGGTCATCAAGGCCATGGCCTCGGCGCTTGACAACAACATGCTGGCGCCGCAAGCGGGCTCCGACCTGCCAAGCGTCTATGACGGCATCTACCGCGCTGCCCTCTCCTACGGAATGGGTCTGGACCTCGCGACGCAGATCGTGAAACTTCTTGCGAATACGGTGGATTTCCAGGCACAGCTGCGTCCGACCGACAAGCTGGAAGCTTTCTTCTCGGTTGCGGACCAGAACGGCAAGGTGACCAAGAATTCGGAACTGCTGTTCCTCTACGCCAAGTTCGGGGACAACGAGACGCGGCTATACCGCTTCCAGGACCCGACCGACGACAGCGTCGACTATTACGGCCCGGACGGGAAAAGCATCCATCAGTTCCTGCTGCGCAACCCGGTTCCCGGCGGCATCTTCAAGTCCGGTTTCGGCATGCGCCGCCACCCGATCCTGGGTTACATGCGCATGCATACCGGCGTGGACTGGGCTGCGCCGAAGGGCACACCCATTATCGCAACCGGCAATGGCGTGGTCGAAAAAGCCGGCTGGGACCGCGGCGGCTACGGCAACCAGACGATCATTCGTCATGCCAACGGCTACGAAACCTCCTACAACCACCAGAGCGCGATCGCCAAGGATGTCGTGGAAGGCGCCAAGATCCACCAGGGGCAGGTCATCGGCTGGATCGGCACGACCGGCCAGTCAACCGGCCCGCACCTGCATTACGAAATGATCGTCAACGGCAACAAGGTTGACCCGCTGAAGATCCGCCTGCCCGACGGCAAATCGCTTGGAGGCGACGCACTGGCCAGGTTCGGCGCCGAGCGCAAGCGCATCGACGCACTGCTCGGTCACGAAGACTGGAACATCGCGAGCAACTGATTCCCATGACATGACATAAAAATGCCCCCGGCTTGCGCCGAGGGCATCTGTGTTTTCATTGCGCTGCGCGGCTCCGATTACGCCGCCTGGCTGATTGTCTCGCCCGCCACGAAGATCAGGCGATCCGAACCCGCACTCACCGTAACTGCAGACCCATCCGGGATATCGCCCGAAAGGATCTTTTCGGCCAACGGATCCTGAAGATACTTCTGGATCGCGCGCTTGAGCGGCCTTGCGCCATAAACCGGGTCGTAACCCTTGTCGCCCAGCCATTCGCGTGCGGTTTCGTCCAGCGTGATCGCGATCTTGCGATCGGCGAGCAGCTTGACGAGCCGGCCCATCTGAATATCTACGATGGTGCCCATTTCCTTGCGGCGCAGCCGGTGGAACAGGATGATCTCGTCGACGCGGTTCAGGAACTCCGGACGGAAGTTCATCCGCACGACACCCATCACCTGTTCGCGAACACTGTCGGTGTCCTCGTTTTCGCCGAGCCCGGTCAGGAACTCCGACCCAAGGTTCGAGGTCATGATGATGATCGTGTTCTTGAAGTCCACCGTCCGGCCCTGCCCGTCGGTCAGGCGACCGTCGTCCAGAACCTGCAACAGCACGTTGAACACATCCGGATGCGCCTTCTCGATCTCGTCGAACAGCACGACCTGATAGGGCCGGCGCCGAACGGCTTCCGTCAGGGCGCCGCCTTCGTCATAGCCGACATAGCCGGGCGGTGCGCCGATGAGCCGCGAGACCGAGTGCTTCTCCATGTATTCCGACATGTCGATACGCACGATCGCCGACTCCTCGTCGAAGAGGAAGCGCGCCAAGGCCTTCGTGAGCTCGGTCTTGCCGACGCCGGTTGGCCCTAAGAACATGAACGAGCCGATCGGCCGGTTCGGGTCCTGCAGACCGGCCCGCGCACGGCGAACCGCCCGCGAGACGGCCTGAACCGCATCGCCCTGACCGACGACCCACTTGGCGAGTTCGTCTTCCATGCGCAACAGCTTGTCGCGCTCGCCTTCCAGCATCTTGTCGACCGGAATTCCAGTCCAGCGGGAAACGACCTGCGCGACATTGTCTGGGGTCACGACCTCCTGAACCATGGCCTCCGCGCCGGAACCGTCATGCTCTTCGGCAGTCTTGAGCTCCTTTTCGAGACCGGGGATCACGCCATAGGCAAGCTCGCCGGCCTTCTGGAATTCGCCGTTGCGCTGGGCAATCGCCAACTCGTTGCGGGCCTCATCAAGCTTACGCTTGAGTTCGGCGGCATGACCCAGTTTCTGCTTTTCGGCCTGCCAGCGGGCGGTCAGCGCATTGGCGCGCTCTTCCAGATCGGAGAGATCGTGCTCCAGCTTTTCGAGCCGGTCCTTTGAGGCTGTATCGGTTTCCTTCTTCAGCGCTTCGCGCTCGATCTTCATCTGGATGATGCGTCGATCGAGTTCGTCCAGCTCTTCGGGCTTCGAATCCACCTGCATGCGCAACCGCGATGCGGCCTCGTCCATCAGATCGATGGCCTTGTCCGGCAGGAAGCGATCGGTGATGTAGCGGTTCGAGAGCACGGCGGAGGCAACCAGCGCCGAGTCCGAAATCCGGACCTTGTGATGCTGCTCGTATTTTTCCTTCAGACCGCGCAGGATCGAGATCGTATCCTCGACCGTCGGCTCGGAAACCATCACAGGCTGGAACCGGCGGGCAAGGGCCGCATCCTTCTCGACATGCTTGCGATATTCATCGAGCGTGGTCGCACCAACGCAATGCAACTCGCCGCGCGCCAGAGCAGGCTTCAGCAGGTTGGACGCATCCATCGCGCCATCGGCCTTGCCGGCTCCGACCAGCGTGTGCATCTCATCGATGAACAGGATGATATCGCCATTTTCCGACTGCACTTCCGAAAGCACGGCCTTCAGACGTTCTTCGAATTCGCCACGATACTTCGCGCCGGCAATCAGCGCGCCCATATCGAGCGCCATCAGCTTCTTGTCGCGCAGCGATTCCGGCACGTCACCATTGATGATGCGCAGGGCCAGACCTTCGGCGATCGCCGTCTTGCCGACGCCGGGCTCACCGATCAGAACCGGATTGTTCTTCGTGCGGCGCGACAGGACCTGGATCGCGCGACGGATTTCATCGTCGCGGCCAATGACCGGATCGAGTTTGCCGTCACGGGCATCCGCGGTGAGATCACGGGCATATTTCTTCAGCGCGTCAAAGCCCTGTTCGGCATTGGCGCTATCGGCGGTGCGCCCCTTGCGGACATCGTTGATGGCCTGGTTGAGTGCCTGCGGCGTCACACCGGCCTTCTTCAAGGTCGCCGATGTGGAAGCCGAAGACTCGATGCTGAGCGCCTGAAGCAGACGTTCGACGGTCACGAAACTGTCGCCGGCCTTCTTGGCGGCCTCTTCAGCCGTTGCGAAAACCTTGGCCAGCGGCTGAGACAGGTAGACCTGACCGTTGCCGCCCGAAACTTTCGGAAGCTTGGCAAGCGCTGCATCATTGGCAATGCGCGCCTCGCGCGGATCGCCGCCCGCCTTCTGGATAAGCGCCGAAGCCATGCCCTGGTCGTCATCCAGAAGCACTTTCAGCACATGTTCGGCGGTGAATTGCTGGTGTCCGGCAGCAAGAGCGCCGGTTTGAGCCGATTGCAGGAAACCGCGCACGCGCTCGGAATATTTCTCGATATTCATGTCTGTCCTCCGTTCCTCGTTCCGCCCTCGCTGAGGCACGGATCGACGGGTTTGAGATAGGCTCCCTGATAGGCGAACCTTCGATGTGAGATATGGGCGCGGCGCCGCGTTTTTAAAGAGCTTTAAATGCAAAAATCCCCGGAACTTTCGTCCCGGGGATCGTAGAACCCTGAAGGTTTGATATTCGTCATTCGCCGGCTTCGGCAAGCGCAGGCTGCTCCGCCGGAGCCTCGCTGGCTTCGCCTTCGGCAGCTGCATTCTGCCGACGGCGCTGCGGACGGCGGGGACGACGCTGACGCGGCTCCTGCTCGGCGGCGGCTTCCGCGGGAGCCTCTTCGCCCAGGATGACCTCGGCAGGAATACCTTCGATATCGGGCTGCGGACCGCTACCGTCATAGGGCTGTTCCGCCTGCGGCGCGGTCGGCTGATGCGAACGCTGCTGCGGCTGCGACTGCTGTACCGGTGCGGCGTCCGAACCGTTATCGTCCTCGTCTCGATCCGCATAATCGTTGCGGTCGTCGCGCTGGAAGCGTTCCTGCATCTGCGCCTGGGCGCTTGCGATGATACGGTTATAGTGTTCGGCGTGCTGGAGATAGTTCTCCGCCATCACCCGGTCCCCGGAGCTCTGGGCATCACGGGCAAGCTGCGCGTATTTCTCGGCGATATGCTGCGCGGTCCCGCGAATCTTGACGTCCGGTCCGGAGCTGTCATAGGTCCGCGTCAGAGGGTTGGAACCCTTGCGCATATTTCCATTGTTGTTGTTATTGTTATTATTGTTGTTGTTATTGTTGTTACGCCCGCGACCGCGTTTGTTCTGCTGTCCTGGCCTCATCGATGGCTCACCTGAACTTCTTTCTAAATGACCACAAAATGGCTCCGGCCTGCTCTGTCTATGAGACAGGACTTGCGAGCCGCAGCGTTCGCGCGTGACCGCACCTTCTTGCCGCTTGTGAGTTATTGAACAGATTTCCGCACAGGGACTGTCGGTACCCCAGAAACTCTTGTTAAGAGAGCAACCATCTTGGCGAAAGCTGACCCGGGAATAAATTTCGCCGGCGCTTCAGCCCTAGTGCGCACAGGCAAACTAGCCCGCTTCCCCCTCAAATCCAAGCGTTTTTTTCGCGGTCGCGAGATTATTCGCCGGAAAAGCCGGGCTTTCGCGCGAAAATCAACGCCCTGTCGCGCCCGCCATAATCCCGTACGGCTTGGTGAACGGCAAAACCGGCGGCCTCGAAGATCGACTGAACGGCTGCCAGCTGATCCCACCCGAACTCGACTCCGATATATCCGTCCTCCGCAAGATATTGATCCGCCTGATTCGCGATGATTCGATAGGGGTCCAACCCATCCGCACCGCCATCAAGCGCCGCCAGCGGATCATGCTCCCGCACTTCGCGATCGAGGCCGGCGATGTCGGCAGACGGAATATAGGGCGGGTTGGAGACGATGATGTCGAACCGCCCTCGCACCTGCGAAAACCAGTCGCTCTGCCGGACCTCGAACCGCGAGCCTAGACCGTTAAGCTCGGCATTGGTCTTTGCTGTTCCAACGGCATCTTCGGAGATATCGGTCCCTACCCCGCTCGCTTCGGGGCATTCATGAAGCAGCGCCAGACAGATCGCCCCTGTGCCGGTTCCCAGATCCAGAAGGCGCGGTTTGCGCCCGCGCCCAACGATCTCGTGAAGCAACGGCAGTGTTGCATCAATCAGGACCTCGGTATCGGGCCGGGGCTCAAGCGTTCCTTTCGAAAGCCGAAGCCTCAAGCCGTAAAACTCGCGCCAACCGAGAATGCGATAGATCGGCTCTCCGCCAATGCGCCGCCGCGCCGCCGCGCGAATTCGTTCTATGTCATCGACAGACACGGACGAACGCCCGCGCGAAATCATCGCGGCCGGCTCAAGGTCCAGAAGACCACTCACGAGAATGCGCGCTTCCAGCGCCGGATCATCCAGATCGGCTTCGCGAAAGAGACCCCGGACCTCAGCCATCACCTGATCAACGGTGAGATCAGGCTCAGGCATGCTCGTTCCCAAGCTGCGCCAGCTGACCCGCCTGATAATCGGCGACCAGCGCATCGATCACTTCATCCAGCTCGCCCTCGATCACCCGATCCAGCTTGTAGAGCGTCAGGTTGATCCGATGGTCGGTCAGGCGCCCTTGCGGAAAATTATAGGTGCGGATGCGCTCGGACCGGTCGCCCGAACCGACCTGACTCTTGCGCGATGCCGAGCGCTCGTTGTCGGCGCGCTGCCGTTCGATATCATAAAGCCGCGCGCGCAGAACCTGCATGGCCTTCGCCCGGTTCTGGTGCTGCGATTTTTCAGAACTCGTGACGATGATGCCAGTCGGCAGATGGGTGACGCGCACCGCCGAGTCGGTCGTGTTGACGTGCTGTCCGCCCGCACCGGATGAACGCATCGTGTCGATGCGAATGTCTTCGGGCCGAATTTCGATATCGATCTCTTCTGCTTCCGGCAGAACCGCGACGGTCGCAGCGGATGTGTGAATGCGCCCGCCCGCTTCCGTTTCCGGCACGCGCTGAACACGGTGGACGCCGGACTCGAACTTCAGCTTCGCGAAAACGCCGCGCCCGCTGACAGTTGCAATGATTTCCTTGTAGCCGCCCGCCTCACCTTCGCTTTCGGAGAGGATTTCAACCTTCCAGCCGTGTGTCGAGGCATAGCGCTCGTACATTCGGAATAGGTCGCCGGCGAAAAGTGCCGCTTCGTTGCCACCGGTACCGGCGCGAATTTCGAGGATCGCGCTCTTCTCGTCCGCCGCATCCTTCGGCAGAAGCAGGATCTGCATTTCGCCTTCGAGCGTTTCGATGCGCGCCTTCAGCTCCGGCAATTCCATTTCCGCAAGATCGCGCATCTCGCGATCCGTTGCCTTGTCGGCCAGCAGCGTTTCGAGATCGGCAATCTCGCTTTCCGTCTTCTGGAACTCGCGGATCTTCTTCACCACCGGCTCGAGCTCGGAATACTCGGCAGCCAGCTTGATATAGACATCCGCCGCCGGCCCGGCCGACATCCGGGCCTCAACCTCGCTGAACCGGCGCTCCAGTTCGCGCATTTTCTCTATGGGCAGTTTGGCCAAGTTTAAGATCCTAGAGCGGCAGGTTGTTCGCCTGCGCGAACTTTTCCAGGATATGCCGCATCGGCTCGCGCGGGAAACCTTCGTCCAGCGCCGCGTTCATCATGTCGGAAAGCTGCCTGACGTCGAGCCCGAGCAGCATCGCCTTGACCGGGCCGATCGAGGCCGGCGACATGGAGATCGAGCGGAAGCCGAGACCCAAAAGCGCCATGGCCGAGAGCGGCTTACCCGCCATTTCGCCGCAAAGTGTCAGGGACGTCTTGTTGCGCTCGGCAGCGCGAACGATATCGCGCAGGATGCGCAAGAAGGGTCGGCCCAGAATGTCGAAGCGGTCTGACACACGCGCATTGCCGCGATCGACGGCCATCGAAAACTGGAACAGGTCGTTGGAGCCGACCGAAACGAAATCGACTTCGGCCATCAGCTCGTCAAGCTGCCACATCAACGCGGGCACTTCGAGCATCGCGCCGAACTGCAGTTTCTTCGGCAGTTCATAACCGAAGCGCGACAGGTGCTGGAATTCCTTCTGCATCAGCTCCCGCACCGCCCGAAGCTCGGCAACTTCCGTCACCATCGGGATCATCATGCGCAGTTCCTGACCGCTGGCGGCGCGCAGCAGCGCCCGCAGCTGCGTCCGGATCAGGCCAGGCCGGTCGAGCGCCAGACGGATTGCCCGCCAGCCGAGCGCCGGGTTTTCCTCATCCGCCCCCCGGAAATAGGGCACGACCTTGTCGCCGCCGATATCCAGCGTCCGGAATGTGACCGGCCGCCCTGAAGCCTGCCGCAATACGCTGCGATAGAACGCCTCCTGCTCTTCGAGCTTCGGCATGTTCGAGGCGATCATGAATTGCAGTTCGGTGCGGAAAAGTCCGATCCCGATCGCACCCGATTCGTTGAGCTGCGGCAGATCCACCAGCAGGCCCGCATTCATTAGCAGATTGATGCGCTGGCCATCCTTTGTGATGGGCTCGACCGAGCGCAACGCCCGGAACTGTTCCTGCCGGCGGGCGCGGAAGCGCACCTTCTCCTCATAGGAGACGCGCAATTCAGCCGCGGGGCGCAGATGCACGCTGCCGCCATCACCGTCGATGATGATCGGATCGCCGTTTTCGGCCAGCGCAACGAGGCCGGCGGCCTGACCGACAATCGGCACACCCATGGCGCGCGCGACGATCACGACGTGGCTGGTGACAGCGCCCTCTTCGAGCACAAGACCGCGAATATGTTCGCGCGGATAATCCAGAAGTTCGGCCGCCCCCATGGCGCGCGCCACGATGATCGCATCCGTCGGCAACCCGCCGCCGCCCTTCGGGCCATAGCCCGTCAGCTGGCGCAACAGGCGGTTCGCGAGATCGTCGAAGTCGTGCATGCGTTCGCGCAAATAGGGATCCGTCAGGCGGATCATGCG
Organism: Rhizobium sp. C1; assembly: GCF_021026335.1. GTDB lineage: Bacteria > Pseudomonadota > Alphaproteobacteria > Rhizobiales > Rhizobiaceae > Ensifer_A. Next base: position 220,631 of record NZ_JAJNCY010000007.1, on the reverse strand, counting down.
CGCCTTGGTGTCGCTCTGCACCTTCTCGACGGCCGCTTCGGCCGTCAAGCCGTTGCGAATTGCCTCTTCGAGCTTCCGCACCCAGCCGCGGTCGTGGGCAAACATGCGGTAGGTTTCGAGAACCTCGCGATGTTCGCCTTCCATCGACACATCGCGCCGCGAGAGAAGATCGTCGATGGAAATGCGCAGCGAGTCGAGCGCTTCGGTCAGCCGCTTCAGTTCGAAGTCGGTGTCTTCATTGAGCAGATTGGTGACGACGATGCGCGGCTCGTGCAGCACGACATGGCCAAGCCCGATACCTTCGCCATAGCTGTCACCTTCGATCGAAACAGGGCGCGACAGGTCGAGTTCGAGACCGGGACGGGTGATCTTCTTCAGTTCACCCGTAGCAATCATTTCGGCGATGACCATCGCCGTGGTTTCCATCGCCTCGACTTCTTCTTCGCGATAGGTGCGCTGCGCCCTGTTCTGCACGACGAGAACACCCAGCGCGCGACCGGCACGCAGGATCGGCACGCCGAGGAAGGAGTGGAAGATTTCTTCGCCGGTCTCCGGCAGGTAGCGGAAGGCGGGATGCGACTGCGCGTCCGAAAGGTTCAGCGATTGCGCAGACGCAGCAATCGTACCGACAAGACCCTGACCCATCTTGAGCTGGGCAAGGTGCACGGCGTCCTTTTTAAGACCTTCGGTGGCGTAGAGTTCGAGCACGCCGTCCGATCGGAGCACATAGACGGAACACACTTCCGCAACCATGTTCTGGGCGATCTGCTGGACGATCTTGTCGAGGCGTTCCTGCGGTTCAAGCGCTTCCGCCATCAATTCGCGGAGACGCTTGAGAAGAACGCGCGGACCCTGTGAAAGGCCTTTCATCGCGCATGTGCTCCCGGTTCTGGAGTTATTCCGGGCGAGCCGGTGGCAGGATCACTGCCACCGGCGCATCGGAATCGTTTTTTAACTCTTATCGAGACCGTAGCAGGAATGCAAAGTCCGAACAGCAAGTTCGGCATAGGGACCGTCGATCAGGATGGAAATCTTGATTTCCGAGGTCGTGATCGCCTTGATGTTGATGCCCTTCTCGGCCAGCGCCCGGAAGGCCGTGGCGGCAACGCCGGCATGGCTACGCATGCCGATACCGATAACGGAAACCTTCACCAGACCCGTTTCGCTCTGGATGACGTCAAAGCCGATCTTGTCCTTGTTCTGCGCGAGAACGGAAAGCGCCTTCTCGGCATCGCCCGAAGGAACCGTGAACGTCATGTCCGTGCGGGTTCCGTCTTCGGAAATGTTCTGCACGATCATGTCGACATTGATATGCGATTCCGCAAGCGGCCCGAAAATGGCGGCAGAAACGCCCGGACGATCCGACAGACGGCGCAGCGAGATCTGCGCTTCATCCTTGGCGTAAGCGATGCCGGTGACTACTTCCTGTTCCACGATTTCATCCTCGTCACAAATCAGCGTGCCCGGCGGGTTCAGAAGGTCGCCCATTCCCGGAGCATCGGGGTCAACGAAAGAGGAGCGCACGAAGGTGCGCACCTTGTGTACCATGGCCAGTTCCACGGAACGCACCTGCAGAACCTTGGCGCCGAGAGAAGCCATTTCGAGCATTTCCTCGAAGGCGATCTTTTTCATGCGGCGCGCCTTGGGCTCGATGCGCGGGTCGGTCGTGTAGACGCCATCGACGTCGGTATAGATGTCGCAGCGGTCGGCCTTGACGGCAGCGGCAATCGCAACGGCCGAGGTATCGGAACCACCGCGGCCGAGCGTCGCAATGCGGTTATCCGGGCCGATGCCCTGGAAGCCGGCAATCACGGCAACCTGCCCCATCTCGAAACGGCGGATCAACTCGTCGCCATCGATCTCCTGGATACGTGCAGCGCCATGCGCGTTGTCAGTCTTGATCGGGATCTGCCAGCCTTGCCAGGAGCGGGCATCGATATCCATCGACTGCAGCGCAATGGCGAGAAGACCGGCGGTTACCTGTTCGCCGGAGGCAACGACGGCGTCATACTCGCGCGCATCATAGAAAGGCGACTTCGCGCCCGTGACCTTGGGCATGTTCTGAACCCAGGCGACAAGCTCGTTTGTCTTGCCCGACATGGCCGATACGACGACGGCGACCTGGTGACCCGCATCGACTTCGCGTTTGACATGGCGCGCGACGTTATAGATCCGGTCGAGGTCTGCGACGGACGTGCCGCCGAATTTCATCACGATGCGTGCCATTTCAAATGTCCGGTCATGGCCCGCGCGCAACGCGCGGGAACTCAGTCAAACAATCGAAGGCTCGACCCTTGAAAAAGGATCGAGCCCAAAGTTGGCGGTCTCTTAGCGAAAAACCGACCTGACTGCAACAGCAGGCGGCTCGGTTCCGGTACGGTCCCGAACGAGCGAGATCAGTTCTCGCGCAAGGGCGAAATGTGGATTTCGACGCGGCGGTTCTGGGCGCGGCCCGCCTCGGTCGCATTGCTGGCCACCGGCTGCGCATCTGCAAAGCCGACGGCCGACATGCGACGGGCATCCACGCCCTGGCTCGCCAGATAGTTGGCAACCGAAATGGCACGGCGCTGCGACAGGTCCTGGTTATGCTTGAAGCTACCGGTTGAATCGGTGAACCCGTTCACGTCGATCAGCGTCTTGTTGAACTTCTTCAAGACGATCGCAACAGAGTTCAGCGTCGGATAGAATTCCGATTTCACCGCATCCTGATCTGTCGGGAAGGTAATGTTGGACGGCATGTTCAACACGATGGAATCGCCATCACGCGTCACGGAAACGCCCGTGCCCTGCAGCTGGCGGCGCAACTCCGTTTCCTGACTGTCCATGTAATTGCCGATCAGGCCACCGCCGAGCGCACCAATGCCGGCGCCGATGAGCGCTGCATTGCGCCGCGAATTGGCGTCCTGGCCCACGAGCAGACCAGTGACGGCGCCAAGGCCCGCACCGATCATCGCCCCACCGGCAGTGTTCGACATCTGCGGCTGGCCTGTATACGGGTCAGTCGTCGTGCAGGCCGACAGGAAGGTTGCGGCAAGGAGGCTAAGAGCGATTTTCTTGAACATGCGACGGGTCCGTCCTGACGAGGAATCAATGGGTAGGATTTTTGATGTTTGTCTGACGGAAGTCAAATGCCGCGATTCAGGCGAGAACACGGCAGAAATGCTTTCTGAAAGAAGCGCCCCACGTTTTTTTGGCAATGGCGACGAAGAGCCCGATGCGGCGATCCGCGGCAAAATCCGGCCTTGACTTTCAGGCGTAGCAGACCGACTTGAAAAGCGACCAAAAAGGATGTGAACGATGAGCGACGCAGCAAGAACCACAATCGACCAGGCCGAAGTCGACCGCTTCACCGCCATGGCGGCGGAATGGTGGAACCCGGCGGGCAAGTTCAAGCCGCTCCACAAGTTCAATCCGGTTCGCATCCGCTATATTCGCGACAAGGCCGCCGCCCATTTTGGCCGCGAGGCCAGCAGCCACAAGCCGCTGGAAGGCCTGCGTGTTCTCGATATCGGCTGCGGCGGCGGGCTTCTCTCCGAACCCATGGCACGCATGGGCGCAACCGTCATCGGCGCCGACGCGTCCGAGCGCAATATCGGCATCGCCTCGACCCATGCCGCCCAGACGGGCGTGAACGTCGATTACCGCGCCGTCACGGCCGAGCAACTGGCTGCCGAGGGCGAAAAATTCGATATCATTCTCAATATGGAAGTCGTGGAGCACGTCTCCGACGTGGATTTCTTCATTTCGACTTGCGCCTCCATGGTGAAGCCGGGCGGCATGATGTTCGTCGCCACGATCAACCGCACCATGAAGGCTATGGCGCTCGCGATCATTGGTGCGGAACACGTGCTGCGCTGGCTGCCAAAGGGCACCCATCAATATGAAAAGCTGGTCCGCCCTGAAGAACTCGAAAAGCCGCTGACAGCGTCCGGCATGCAGATCGACGAACGCACCGGCGTCTTCTTCAATCCGCTGATGAACCAGTGGAACCTGTCGAAGGATATGGACGTGAATTACATGATGCTGGCGACGCGCCCGGCCGAATAAGGGGCCGAACGCTCAGTTCGCATCTTCCGGCAGGACCGGCAGCGGCGCGATCTCGATGCCTTCTTCAAGAAGCGCGCCGATCTCTTCCTGCTTCGCCTGCCCGATAATACCGCGCGCAGGCGCCTCGCCGTAATGAATCTTGCGCGCCTCCTCAGGGAAGCGTGTGCCGACATCCTCGGAACTGGCCCGGATCTGCGTCACGACCTCGCGCAGTTTTGCGATCATCTCAGCGGGAACCCCGCCGCCCGCCATGGGCATCGGAACCTGGGCATCGGCGGCATGCGCCGTCGCAACCGCCGGAGCCATCAAGGCCTTGCTGACCGAAGCCGAGCCGCAGACAGGGCAGGTCACAAGCCCACGCGCCTGCTGACCGTCGAAGTCGCTGCCCGACGAAAACCAGCCTTCAAAGGCATGATCGGCTTCACATTTGAGCGCATACTTGATCACGGCCGCTAATCCTCAAGCACCGACCGTTTCAACGGCGAATTCGCGCGCGTTCTTCAGATTCGGGATCTTGCCGCGCGCGGCGGCCACCTCAGCCGTGTCGATTTCCGCGACGATCACCTCTTCGCCAGCCCCGCCGGCGCGTGCCAGGATCTGCCCCCACGGGCTGACGATCATCGAATTGCCATAGGTCTCGCGGCCATCTTCATGCACGCCGCCTTGTGCTGCGGCAATCAGGAATGCGCCGTTCTCGATCGCCCGGGCGCGCAACAGGATTTCCCAATGCGCTTCGCCCGTCTGCCTGGTGAATGCAGCCGGGACCGTCAGGATTTCAGCGCCAGCCAAAGCCTCGGCACGGAATAGCTGCGGAAAACGGACATCATAGCAAACGGCAAAACCGAGCTTGCCGAAGGGAAGTTGTGCCACGCGAGCGGCAGCACCCGGATTATAGGTCCGGCTTTCGCGCCAGCTCTCGCCGTTGTCCAGATCGACGTCGAACATGTGGATCTTGTCATAGGAGGTGATCAGCGATCCGTCAGGGCCGAACAAAAAGCCGCGATTGGCGACCTTGTCGCCGCCGAGAGCAATCGCCGTCGAGCCGACATGCACGTAGATCTTGTGCGTCGCGGCCAGTTCCGATGCCGCGCGATAGACGAGATCATGCGCCTCGGGCTTCAGGGAGGCCATCAGCGCCTCGCGGTCGCGTTGCAGCGCGCCCGTCATCTCCGGCGTCTGAACATATGTCGCACCCTGCGCAGCAGCCTCAGTGACGAGCGCGCGCATGCGTTCGACATTCTTCTGCACCGACACGCCGGAGCACATCTGGACGGCAGCAACCTTGACCTTGGTCATCGTCAATTCACCTCACCCGGCCAGCAGGGCGTCGAGCTTGCCCGCGCCGTCGAGCGCATGCAGATCGTCGCAACCGCCGACGTGCTTGTCGCCGATGAAAATCTGCGGGAAGGTCGAGCGGCCGGAACGGTCCATCATTTCCTGACGCAGCTTCGGGTCGAAGCTCGCGTCATGTTCGGTATAGCTCACACCCTTGCGATCGAGCAGCGCCTTGGCGGCGGAACAATAACCGCACATCTGGCGGGTATAAATCGTGACAGGAACCATCTATCTCTCCTCTCGCGGCTCTCGGGGGCGCGCGTTGTCTTAATCGCTATATAGGCTCCGGCAGCGCCATTGAAAAGACGAGCACGGTGATGTCGCCGACACCTGCCCTCCGCAGCGCCCTGGATGCCGCCGTCACCGTTGCTCCGGTCGTATAGACATCGTCGACCAAAAGAACCCGACGGCCGGAAAAGACCATTTTGCCGGCATCGCTGACGGCAAAGGCTCCGCGCACATTGTCCTCACGCGCCCGCTCTCCAAGCCCGACCTGATGAGCGGTGCGCCTGACGCGCTTGAGGTCGACGGCATTAAACGGCTTGCCGCACTGCAGGGCCAGATGCCGCGCCAGTTCTGCAGACTGATTGAACCGCCGCGTAAAAAGACGGGTACGGTGCAGCGGCACCGGCACGATGACATCGGCGTCGGAGAGAAGATCACCTGCCGCCCGCGCCATCCAGCGGGCCATGAGTGGTGCGAGGTCCAGCCGATCATTATATTTCAGCCGATGCACCAGCGTTTGGCAGATCCCGTCGTGGGCGGCCACGGCACGCAGGCGATCGAACACCGGCGGATGCGCGATCGCCTGAGCCGATAGAATGCCGGGACCGAGATCATGGGTGAACGGGGTGCCCATCACCTCGCAGTAAGGCCGCTCGATGAAGCGGATCGTCTGCCAGCATGAAGGACACACGGCCCCGTCGCGCGCGGAAAACCGGCCGCAGCCCGAACAGACCGGCGGATAAATGAAATTGACCAACCCCGAAGCCAGTTGCGCCGGAACCCCGCGCAAGAAAGCCAGAGCCTGTCGAGTTTCTCCTTCACCCATCGGTCGATCACCTGTAGACAGACAAGCCTCGGGCCGCCCGGCGGCCGATTTCAATTTTCAGCAGCGCAAGGCCCAAGATGCAACTGGTTTTTGATCCCGAACTCGTCGAAAGGAACCGGCTCCGCGCCGCACGGATCGGCGACCGCAGTGCAGGCTTTCTTCTCGATATCGCAGCTGAGGAGCTGGCAGACCGGCTCTCCGCTGTCGAACGTCATTTCGCCGTAGGCGTCGAATTGCACGGTATGACCGGAATGACGGCTGCGCAGATCATGGCGACAGGCAAGGTCGACCGCATGATACGGGTCGAGACGAACCAGGAATTCGGCACCGAAAACGGCCCGCTCACGCTTGCGCCGTTGGAGCAGTTGCCGCTCGCGCCGGAAAGCGTCAATCTGATCGTCTCGCCGCTGTCGGCCCACCTGACCAACGATACGCCCGGCCTTTTCATCCAGGCGCGCCGGGCACTGAAACCGGACGGGCTATTTCTCGCGGCGATCCCCGGCGCCGGCACACTGGCTGAATTGCGCGAGGCCTTGCTGAGCGCGGAAGAGGAACTGACCGGCGGGGTGAGCCCACGCGTCATTCCCTTTATCGACGTGCGCGACACCGGGGCTCTGCTGCAACGCGCCGGCTTTACACTGCCGGTTGCCGATGTCGAGACCTACACAGTGCGTTACGATTCAATTTTCCCGCTGATGCGTGACCTTCGCCACATGGGCATGGCCAATCCGCTCACCGGCCGCTCTCGTACGCCGCCGGGCCGGAAACTGTTCGTCAGGGCAGGTGAAATTTACGCCGAACGTTTCTCCGATCCGGATGGCCGCATCCGGGCGACGTTCTCGATCGTCTACGTCTCGGGCTGGGCGCCTCATGAAAGCCAACAAAAGCCGCTTCGTCCGGGCTCCGCAAAGGTCAGTCTGGCAAAGATTCTGAACGACAAATCGGGCCCGCGCTAAGCGGGCCGACCGTCACGCGGCACTCACGGGGAAGCAAGCGTTCCGTTGCCAAGCGCCTGCGTGGATACGTTGTTGAACGTCGTGCCGATGGCCGAGCCGACCTGAGTGACACCCGCAATGATGGCAATGCTCAAAAGCACGCCAATCAGACCGTATTCGATTGCGGTAGCTCCGTTCCGGTCCTTCAAAAGTCGACGCAAGATCAGCATCCGCAAGTCCTTCCAATTCGGCGCAAGACGCCGCAAGTCAAAAAATAAAGTTCAGCAACCGCTCGTCGAGCCGTCGCTGTTGATAATGCATACGGCCCCCGGCGTGTCCTGAAGGACACTGCGCCGGACGATATAGCGCTTAGGGCCGCTATTCGTTGAAATAGAGCCCGTCACGATCTCATCATAGGCCCCGGGCGCCACCGTTCCAGCCAGCCGAGCACTTTTGCGCTCGATGACAGGTGCGAGAATGAGCGTCAGAGCCACTGCTGCCACGCCGAAAATCACGGCAACATTCAGCGCACCCGATTTGGGCGTTCTGAACGGTGCTGCGGCGACTTCGGTCGATCCGTCATACTGATCTTTTTCGGCCATATCGACTGCCTAACCTATACATGCCGTCTCCAATGCCGAAAAATGTCAGAATCTGATAAAGGAAAGGTAAATTTCCGGCGCCAAAGACTGACCGGATCAGAGAAGGTCGTGCAAAAACGGGATTAGCGGTTCATCCGCAGGTGGCATGGGAAAGTCGCGAAGCTGGGCAGCGCGAACCCATTTGATCTCCTGTCCTTCGGCACCTCGGGCTATGCCCTCGTATCGTCGGCAGACATAAAGCGGCATCAGGAGATGGAAGGTTTCGTAGGTGTGGCTTGCGAAGGTGAGCGGCGCGAGACAGGGAACCTTCGTCTCGATGCCCAACTCTTCGCGGAGCTCGCGAACAAGCGTCTCCTCCGGCGTCTCGCCGGCCTCGACCTTGCCGCCGGGAAACTCCCAGAGCCCCGCCAAGGATTTACCCTCCGGCCGCTTCGACAAAAGGATGCGATTGTCGGCATCGATCAGCGCACAGGCTGCAACGAGGAGAATGGGCCGGGTCATGATGCATTTTCCTTGCGCCAATACCGATAGCGATAGGATTCCTTGAACCCCAGATCCGCATAGAGCGCAAGCGCCGGGGCATTGGAGGCTTCGACCTGAAGCCAGCCCGTGGCCGCGCCGCGCAAACGCGCCCATTTCAGCGCCGCAACCGTGATCTGTCGTCCAAGCCCCTGTCGGCGTTCCGACGGCGCGACGGCGACCTGCTGCAGTCCGGCCATGTCGCCATCATGCACACAGAAGGCCACGGCCTTCGGATGATCGCTGGTCTCGCCAAGGATGAACATTCCCGTTTCCGGCTGGACGGCACGGAAAAGACGCTCCATGGCCACGCGCGGGGTCCGGCTTTTGCCGCCCTCGACCACGAGGCAGGCATCGACGAAGCGGGCGACGTCATGGCTCGGGATCATGTCGAGCCCGGTCGACTGCGCATAGTCGGCAAGCGCCACCGTCTGTACGCTGACTTCGCCTTCGTGGTTCCAGCCGCTCTTGCCGAGCCAATCCAGGAGCGGCTTGGGGCATAATGGCGTCTCCTTGACAACAAGGGGCACACCGGCAGCGGCATACCACGCCTCAATGCGCGCCATGCGCTCCCCAATGTCGCGCGTGTCACCCGGATCGAGCGGCACGAGACAATTCGCCCGCCGCGTCGCATGTCCAGGCGTCAGCCGCTTCTGCCAGCTTCCCTCATATTCGACCGTTTCAGCAGGCCAGGCACGGAAGCCAGCCGCCTCAAGCCGCCGAACGGCGGGAAGGCTCGCCATTCGCTCAGCTCCGGTAATCGCCATTGATGGCGACATATTCCTTGGTGAGATCACAGGTGTAAACCGTTGCCTTGCCATTGCCGAGACCGATATCCGCGCGGATGGCGATATCGTCCTGTTCCATCACGGCAGTCGTTGCCGCCTCGGAGTAATCCGGGTCGCGCTCGCCATCGACAGCGACGCGCACATCACCGAACCAGATCGCCAGCTTGTCGCGATCCGCCATCTCGCCGGACTTGCCGACAGCCATGACGACACGGCCCCAGTTGGCGTCTTCGCCAGCAACCGCCGTCTTGACGAGGGGCGAATTGGCAATCGACAGCGCAATCCGCTTTGCGGCAGCATCGCTTTCCGCACCCGTCACGGTGACGGCAACCATCTTGCGCGCGCCCTCGCCGTCGCGAACGACTTGAAGGGCAAGGTTCATCAGCAGATCGTTCAGCGCCGTCTTGAAGCCCTCAAGGCGCGCATCGCCTGCATCTTCGATCTTCGGCTGGCCGTCGGCAGCGGCTGCGCCCGTTGCGAAAAGAAGCAGCGTGTCGGAGGTGGACGTATCGCTATCGACGGTCACGGAATTGAACGACGGACCAACGCCGGCCGAGAGAAGTCCCTGAAGCGCAGCGGGTGCGATATCCGCATCCGTTGCGACAAACGAAAGCATCGTCGCCATGTCCGGCGCGATCATGCCTGCACCCTTGGCAATTCCGTTGATCGTGACCTTGACGCCGGCAATCTCAGCCGTGCGGGTGGCGACCTTCGGATAGGTGTCCGTGGTCATGATGGCCTTGGCGGCCTCGTACCAGAAGTCCGCCTTGCCATCCTTGGCCAGCGTGTCGAGCACGCCGGCAAACTTCGTCGCATCCAGCGGCTCGCCGATCACGCCGGTGGAAGCAAGAAACACTTCGCTTTCCTTGCACCCCACCGCGGTGGCAGCTGACTTCGCCGTCAACGCCGTCGCCTCACGGCCCTTCTTGCCGGTGAAGGCATTGGCATTCCCGGAATTCACCACAACGGCCCGGGCCGCGCCGCCCGCCAGGTTCTGGCGGCAGAAATCGACCGGCGCTGACGGGCAGCGCGAGCGTGTGAAGACACCGGCGACGGCGGCCGGCTGGTCGAAAACCATCATCAGCACGTCAGTACGGCCTTTGTACTTGATGCCGGCAGAGGCGGTTGCCATGCGTACGCCGCGAAGTGCGGGCATGTCGGGAACGGATTTGGGAGCAAGCGGAGAGACGGTCGTGGACATCAGGCTTCCATCAAAACAGGTCGGACATCAGAAAACGAGCGGGGTCCCGTCAGGACCCCGCATCACAACAGGTTACTGCTGCGGCTGCTGCTGTTCTTTGTTGATCTCCTCGTAGCCCTTCTGCAGGGTCGGATCCACGATCTCGATCTTCGTGCCTTCCTTGGCCTTGGCCAGCAGGGCAAGATACTTGTCCCGCATGACGAGCTGACGGATCTGGTCCTTGACCTGATCAAGCGCCGGCGGCGGTGCGATACGCGTGTCTTCGACCTTGATGACATGGTAGCCGAACTGAGTTTTGACCGGCGTCTTGGTGTATTCGCCCTTCTTCAGCGCGAAAGCCGCATCTTCGAATTCCTTGACCATGCGGCCCTTGCCGAAATAGCCGAGATCGCCGCCTTCAGACTTGTTCGGGTCGGAGGACTTGGCCTTGGCCAGTTCCGCGAAATCCTTGCCGGCGTCCAGATCCTTGATGATGGCCTTGGCTTCGTCCTCGGTCTTCACGAGGATGTGGCGGGCGTGAATTTCTTCCTGCGGCGGGATTTTCTTGATCTCGGCGTCATAGCGCGCCTTGATCTCGTCGTCGGTAACCGTGTTGACAACATACTTGCGGAAATAGGCGTTGTGCAGCTCACGCTCACGCAGGAATTCCAGACGCTTCTTGAAATCGTCCGTCTTGTCGACGCCGTCAGCCTCAGCAACCTTGGCAATCGCCTTCACGTCGATGGCGGCGGACAGGGCTGCGAGTTTCTTCTGCTCGTCGGGAAGCTGGGCAAGCTGCGGATCGAGATTGGCGACGCCGAGATCGATGTCCGACTGATGAATTTCCTGGTCGCCGACCTTGGCCACCACGGGATCGGCGCCGTCGGCGGCATAAGCCGCGCCGGACAATCCGAATGCGGTAACAACGGCCGCAAAGAGCATTTTCTGACGATTGAGCATGTTGAAACCTTTCAAGATGTGAGCGCTGACGGGGATCAGCACCCCTTGTTCGAAGTCACGGCCACTCGAATGTGGCGTTTTGATAGCAGTCCACGGTCGGAACTCTTTGCTCCCTGCGCGGCTGCGCCTCGACGCGCCGGCGCAGCCGGATCAAGATCCCAAATCCCCTCGGAAGCCCGCCATTACCAGCTAAGGGCTTCAACATGAAGGATTTTTTACCCATTCAGCAAGTGCCCACACGTTTTCCGCCACAAAGAGCGCAGAAAGCCCGCAAAGCGCCTGCCCGCAAGGGCCGTTGACATCACTTGGCCCCCCTCTTATCTGTCACGCAACTTCGCGTCCAGATGGGTTTCTGGGCTCAACGCGGTTCCCGTCGTTTTTTTGATGGCTGGGATCGCGATAAGCAACCAAACGAGAAAGGACCATCCTGATGGTCAGCCTTGGCGGCATCGCCCGCAAACTGTTCGGCTCCTCAAATGACCGCCGCATCAAGTCCTATCGTCCTGACGTCGCCGCCATCGGTGCGCTGGAAGACAGCATGAAGGCCCTGAGCGACGCTGAACTGGCCGGAAAGACGGCGGACTTCAAGGCGCAACTGGCGGCAGGCAAGACAACGGACGATCTCGTGGTCCCGGCCTTCGCCGTGGTTCGCGAGGCAGCGCGCCGCTCGCTCGGCATGCGTCCCTTCGACGTCCAGCTCATGGGCGGCATGATCCTCAACGACGGCGCCATCGCTGAAATGAAGACGGGTGAAGGCAAGACGCTTGTGGCAACGCTTGCCGTCTACCTCAATGCACTCGCCGGCAAGGGCGTCCACGTCGTCACCGTCAACGACTATCTCGCAAGCCGCGACGCCCAGCAGATGGGCAAGCTCTACGGCTTTCTCGGGCTTTCGACCGGCGTCATCGTTCACGGTCTGGACGATGAACAGCGCAAAGCCGCTTACGCCTGCGACATCACCTATGCCACCAACAACGAACTCGGCTTCGACTATCTGCGCGACAACATGAAGTTCGAGCGCGGCCAGATGGTCCAACGTGGCCATTACTACGCCATCGTCGACGAAGTGGACTCGATCCTCGTTGACGAAGCGCGCACGCCGCTGATCATCTCCGGTCCGCTCGACGACCGTTCGGACCTCTATAACACGATCGACGCCTTCATTCCGATGCTGTCGGAAGGTGACTATGAAATCGACGAGAAGCAGCGCTCCGCCAACTTCTCGGAAGTCGGCACCGAGAAGCTCGAGAACCTGCTGCGTCAGGCCGGCCTGCTCAAGGGCGAAAGCCTCTACGACATCGAGAATGTCGCAATCGTTCACCACATCAACAACGCGCTGAAGGCCCATAAGCTCTTCACCCGCGACAAGGACTACATCGTCCGCAACGGCGAAATCGTCATCATCGACGAATTCACCGGCCGCATGATGCCCGGCCGCCGCTATTCGGAAGGCCAGCACCAGGCGCTGGAAGCCAAGGAAAAGGTGCAGATCCAGCCCGAGAACCAGACGCTCGCCTCGATCACCTTCCAGAACTACTTCCGCATGTATGACAAGCTCGCCGGCATGACCGGTACGGCCTCGACGGAAGCGGAGGAATTCGCCGACATCTATAACCTGAGCGTCATCGAAGTCCCGACGAACCTGCCGATCAAGCGTATCGACGAAGACGACGAAGTCTACCGGACGGCGGAAGAGAAGTATCAGGCGATCATCACCGAGATCAAAGCCTCGCACGAGAAGGGCCAGCCGGTTCTCGTCGGCACGACCTCGATTGAAAAGTCGGAACTGCTCGCCGAACTCCTGCGCCGCGCCGGCTTCGACAAGTTCGCGGTTCTGAACGCCCGCTACCATGAGCAGGAAGCCTTCATCGTCGCGCAGGCCGGTGTGCCCGGTGCCGTGACGATCGCCACCAACATGGCCGGCCGCGGTACTGACATCAAGCTCGGCGGCAACGTCGAGATGCGTATCGAACAGGAACTCGGCGACCTGCCGGAGGGTCCGGAGCGCGAGGCGGCCATCAAGGCCATCGAGGCCGAAGTTCAGGTCCTGAAGGAAAAGGCGCTCGCCGCCGGCGGTCTCTACGTTCTGGCCACCGAACGCCACGAAAGCCGCCGCATCGACAACCAGCTGCGCGGCCGTTCCGGCCGTCAGGGCGACCCCGGCCGCTCGAAGTTCTACCTCTCGCTTCAGGACGACCTGATGCGCATCTTCGGTTCCGAGCGCATGGACGGCATGCTTCAGAAGCTCGGCCTGAAGGACGGCGAAGCCATCGTCCATCCCTGGATCAACAAGGCGCTGGAACGCGCCCAGAAGAAGGTCGAAGCCCGCAACTTCGACATCCGCAAGAATCTTCTGAAATACGACGACGTGCTGAACGACCAACGCAAGGTCATCTTCGAGCAGCGCATCGAAATGATGGATGCCGAGGACCTGTCGGAAATCATGACCGACATGCGTCATGAAGCCATCGACATGATCGTCGAGAAGCATATCCCCGAGCGCGCCTATGCCGAACAGTGGGATGCCGCCGGCCTCAAGGAAAGCATCGCGGAAATCCTCAACCTCGACATTCCGGTCGAGGAATGGATCGCCGAAGAAGGCATTGCCGAGGACGACGTCCGCCAGCGTCTCATCGAACTGTCCGACAAGGCAGCCGCCGAAAAGGCCGAGCGCTTCGGTCCGGAAATCACCATCTATGTCCAGCGCTCGATCCTGTTGCAGACGCTCGACGGCCTGTGGCGCGAGCATATCGTCAACCTCGACCACCTGCGCTCCGTCGTCGGTTTCCGCGGCTATGCCCAGCGCGACCCGTTGCAGGAATACAAGTCGGAAGCGTTCGAACTCTTCCAGGCGCTGCTGAACAACATGCGCCAGGTCGTCACCAGCAACATGTCGCGCGTCGAGATCGTGCAGGAGCCTCAGCCGCAGGAACTGCCGCCGATGCAGGCACATCACATCGACGGTTCGACAGGCGAGGATGAGTTCTCCGCCATGCAGACCCTCATGGCCACGGCACCGGATGAACGTGACCCGAACCAGCCCTCGACCTGGGGCTATGTCGGCCGCAACGAGCCCTGCCCCTGCGGTTCGGGCAAGAAGTACAAGCACTGCCACGGCGCGCTGAACGCCTGATCGGCTCTGGAAGAAAGACATCGAAACGCCCTGCAGCCCGCGCTGCGGGGCGTTTTATTTTGGCTCTTAGGCTTTCAGATAATCTCTGTAGGACGCAATCGTCTTTTGCAGCCCCTCATCGAAGCTGAAGGCCGGACGCCAGCCAAGCACATCCCGCGCCTTGGCGCAGGACAGCTGCATGTCGGGAATTTCCGACTTCGCCGTGTCGTGGATGACGATCTTCGGCTCGACGCCCATCAGCGATCCGATGCGGGCGACCAGCTGCAGCATGTTGAGGTTAGCCTCCAAGGAGAAGTTGAAGGCCTCCCCAAAACCGTCCTTCGCCCCTGCAAAGCGCTCGATGAGCAGATGGTTCACCAGCACGGCATCCTCGATATAGAGGAAATCGCGCGTGAAGCGTCCGCTGGAGCGCAGCGTCACAGGCTGGCCTTCGAGCAACTGTTTGATCGTGAAGGGGATGATGCGGTTGAAGTTGAAGTCGTAGCCGCCGAAATAATTGCCGCAGCGCACCGTTACGGTCTTCAATCCATACTGCTTGGCATAGGTCGCCGTCAGGTGCTCCTGCGCCACCTTCGCCACTTCGTAGATATGCGTCGGTGTCAGCGGCATATCCTCGGTAAAGGGGATCGGGTTGCCGGAATAGACCTTGTCGGTCGTGTGCGAGATGAACAGCGTTTGCGGGCTCAACCGGCGCAGCGCGTCGAGCAGATTGAGCGTCGAGCGCGCGCTCGTTCCAAAGGTCAACGCCGGGTTCTGCGCCGCCAGCGTCACGTCGCCAACGGCAGCCAGGTGGATGACGACATCCGGGCGAACCGTAGCAACCAGCTCGTCAACGACCGCCGGATCGAGAAGATCGACGCGCGCTTCCTCGCATCGCTTATCGAGGCCGCGCATGTAGTACTGCGCCAGATCGTTCTTGCGGATGGAGCTGCCCGGATTGATCAGGGCAACCACGCGATCGCCGCGATCAAGAAACGACGAAACCAGCCATCCTCCGAGAAAGCCTGTCGCCCCCGTCAGGAGGATCGTCTTTTTCTCCACGCCTGCATCAATCATCGGATTTCCCCGCTCTTTCTCAACAAAGTTCTAAACATTATGGTCAGGAATAGCGAGGCGCCCACACCTTTTCTTAACGCTGATTATGCGATGTTTTTGAGAGGGTTCAGACAAGACAGGCCATGACTGCGTTCGAAGAACTGGGCAAGACGCCGGATGCGCAAGGACATGCGCGTGTGCGGCAAGCAATGGTGATGCTGGTTGCCGTCCTCAAGGGCGGCGATGCGCAGGCGCGCGCCCAGCGCATGGCGCTGTCCGCGTTTGCCATTCGCGTCGTCAGCGCCGCCATCGCCTTCGTCTCGCAGATCATCCTTGCACGATTGATGGGCAATTTCGAATACGGTCTTTTCACCTTCGTCTGGGTGATGACGATCCTGATCGGCAACCTGTCCTGCCTCGGCTTTCACACGACGATCATACGTTTCCTTCCCGAATATCGTGAGGCCGGCGCGCATGCCGAAATCCGGGGCCTCACCTCCACCGCCCGGCTCTTTGCCATGACTGTCGCCACCACAATTGGCGGCCTCGGGCTCGTGGCTCTCCATTTTCTCGGCGACCGGATTGAATCCTACTATGTTGCGCCGCTCTTCCTGGCCGTCTTCGCGCTACCGATGGTCGCGCTGGGCGATGTTCAGGAGGGCACGGGACGCGCCAACAGCTGGCCGATCGCGGCCCTGACGCCGACCTATATCATCCGCCCGCTTCTCATCCTGATCTTCATGGCAGCCAGCGTAAAGGCGGGCTATCCGCCGACCGCGCATACGGCCATGGTCTCGGCGCTGGCCGCCGTCTATCTGGCCTCGATCGGGCAGTTCATCTTCGTCATCACGCGCATCGGCAAAAACTATCCGGCCGAAGCGAACCGGATCGACTTCGGCAACTGGTTCAAGGTCGCGGTGCCGATCTTCTTCATCGAAGGTTTCGTCTATTTGCTGACCAATTCGGACGTCGTGATTGTCGGCTTCTATCTGAACCCCACCGACGTCGCGATCTACTTCGCCGCCGCCAAGACGATGGCGCTGGTCCACTTCGTCTTCTTCTCGGTCAAAGCCGCTGCCAGCGCCCGCTTCTCCATGCTGTGGGCTGCCGGAGACCGCGACGGGCTTGCCAACTTCGCGCGTCAGGCTGCACGCTGGAGCTTCTGGCCCTCACTCGCCATCGGCCTACTGGTGCTGCTGGCCGGCAAGTTGCTGCTGTCGCTCTTCGGCCACGCATTCGTCGCCGGCTATCCGCTTCTGGCCATTCTTCTGGTCGGCATTCTGGCCAAGGCTTCCATCGGCCCCGGCGAGGCTTTGCTGGCGATGGTCGGCGAGCAGCGCCGCTGTGTCGCCATCTACATCATGGCGCTCGCCGTCAATCTCGCCCTCAACATGACGTTGATCCCCGTTTACGGGCTCTACGGCGTGGCGATCGCCACATCCGGCGCCATGGTTTTCGAGGCGCTGGCTCTCCACATCACGATCCGTCGCAGACTGGGCATCACGCTTTCTGCCTTTGTCTTCGCTCCGACGAAATCCGAAAATCGAGGTGAAACATGATCGATCCTGCCTTTCCCTTTCGGGCCGAATCGACCGACAACTCCGCCCCGATGGCAGAGGAGTTCGTTCGCGAAACCCACAGGATCGACGTGGGACGTCCGGGCCGGGCCCTCTATCTCTATGACGCAGAGGCCGGTTTCGAACTGCAAAGCGAACTCGACTACCTCTCGAACCGCGCCGTGGAGGCAAACGTATTCTTTGCCGGCCAGTTTCTGGCCCCGGCACTGCCGCGCCTGGAAGAGCGCCAGATCCGCCTTGCCATCCTACGCGATGTTGAAGGCCGCAAACGGGCGCGCTTCCTCATGCCGTTTTCCGTCGAACGGCCGGGTCTTGGGATCGGCTCATCGATCATGCGCGTCTGGGCCAACCATTTCGCGCCGCTCGGCACGCCGCTGATCGACGCGGAAGGCGCTGCCGAGAGCATCGACAACGTTCTGGAGGCGCTGGCCAATCCGAATTCCGGACTGCCGCAGGTTCTGGTGATTCCGGATCTGAAGATCAACCGGCCGGCGGCCCAGCTGATCCGCGCCATCGCCATGAGCCGCAACCTGCCGCTGGCCATGGTCGACGAACGTCTGCGGCCAATGCTGGAAAGTCTTCTAGACGGCGAAGCCTATCTGAGCGAAACCGTCTCCTCCAAGCATAATCACGAGATGCGCCGCCAGTGGCGCAAACTCTCCGAAAAGGGCGAGGTGGCCTATAACGTCGCCCGCCAGCCGCGCGACATCGTCAAGCGCATGGAAGAGTTTCTGCTGCTCGAATCGAGCGGCTGGAAGGGCAAGGAAAAGACGGCGCTCACCATCGACCGGCTGCGCTCTGCTTTCGCCCGCGAGGCCATCTACAATCTTGCCTCTGCCGACAAGGTGCGTATCCACACGATAGACCTCGACGGACGCGCCATCGCCTCGCTGGTCGTCTTCATGAGCGGCGGTGAGGCCTATACGTGGAAAACGGCCTATAACGAGGCCTATGCCTCCTGCTCGCCGGGCAAGATCCTGATGTCGAAGGTGACGGAATGGCATCTCGATGACGCCAATATCGTGCGCACAGACTCGCTTGCCGTTCCGGATCATCCAGTCATGAGCCGGCTCTGGCGCGAGCGCGAGACGATGGCGACGCTGATCGTCGGCCTCACTCCCAACCGCGACCGTGACGTGCGCCAGATCGCCACGCAGCTCCACCTCTACCAGAACACGCGCGACGTCGCCCGCAAGCTGCGCGACCGGATCATGTCGCTGCGCCGGCGCAGATGATCAGGCGCGCGCTCTCAGTTCGCGACGAATGATCTTGCCGGTCGTCGTCATCGGCAAGGCGTCGAGAAACTCGATCTCGCGCGGATATTCATGCATCGAGAGCCGGTGCTTGACCCAGTCTCGGATTTGCACGGCAAGTTCGGCCGTCGCCGAATAGCCGTCCTTGAGCACGACAAAAGCCTTGACGATCTCGGTGCGCACAGGGTCCGGCTTGCCGACGGCCGCCGCCAACCGCACGGCCGGATGGCCCAGAAGACAATCCTCGATCTCCCCGGGTCCGATGCGATAACCCGACGATGTGATGACGTCATCGTCCCTGCCGAAGAACTCGAAATAGCCGTCTTCGTCCATCACGCCCTGATCGCCCGTGGTCATCCAGTCGCCGATGAATTTCTTCCGCGTCGCCGCCTCGTTGTTCCAGTATCCCAGAAACATGACAGGATCCGGCCGCAGAACCGCAACCTGGCCCGCGACGCCAGGCGGCAGGATATTGCCCGCCTCGTCGATGATGGCGACGCGATGACCCGGAACCGGCTTGCCCATGGAACCCGACTTCGTGACGCCGTGGCGCGCGCTCGCCGAAAGCACGAAATTGCATTCGGTCTGACCGTAGAACTCGTTGACGGTGATGCCGAGATGGGTTCGAGCCCATTCATAGGTTTCGCGCCCGAGCGATTCGCCGGCAGACCCGATCGTGCGCAGCTTCAGATCATAGCGCGAAAGCGGATTGTCGACCGGCCGCAGCAGTCTGAGCGCCGTCGGCGGAATGAAAGCGTTGCGTACGCCCATCTCCGCCATGATCCGGAAGGCCATGTCGGGATCGAACTTCTGTCCCGGCGACGACACGACGGGAACGCCCAGCAGGAGCGCCGGCAGGAGACAATTGAGAAGCCCTCCCGCCCAGGCCCAGTCGGCCGGCGTCCACATCTTGTCGCCGGCCTGACCGAGATCTGGATGGGCAAACTGGATGCCGGGCATATGGCCGGGCAGCACCCGGTGAGCATGCAGGGCGCCCTTCGGCGGCCCGGTCGTTCCAGACGTATAGATCATCAACGCCGGATCGTCCGGCCCGGTCGCAGCCTGCGCCTCCAGCGGCGCATGATCGGCAATCAGGCGCTCCAACGACAGTGCGCCCTCCCCCGCATCTCCGGTCATGATGACATGCTTCAAGGCGGGCAAGGCACCGCCAATATCCTGAAGCTTGGAAAAGCCGAAGCGGTTCGTCACGACGGCCGCGGCGCCGGAATCGTTCAGGCGATATTCAATCGCATCCGCACCGAACAGAAGCGCCAGCGGCAGCGCCACCGCGCCGATCTTGTAGGCCGCGACATGCGCGATCACCGTCTCGAAACCCTGCGGCAGCAGGATGGCCACGCGGCTCCCCCGCGTGACGCCCAGAGAAGCCAAGGCTGCGGCAAACCGGGAAGACCGGTCGGCCAACTGTTGGTAGGTCAGGCTGCCATGCGCGCCATCCGGACTGAAATGTTCGAGGCAGACCCGATCCGGCGCGCGCGCGGCCCAGGCATCGCTGACCGCACGGCCGATATTGAAGTCCTGCGGAATGTCCCAGACGAAATCCCGGACAAGCTCTTCGTAAGTCTCGCGTAACGGCAGCAGCATGAAACATCGATCCTTTTGTGCGGTGCGAAATAGCACCCTTCGCGCCAAAGGATCAAGCTTCAAACATCGTCACGGCTTCAGGCGGGCGACGACGATTGTCTGCAAACGCCCGGAGACATTGGTGTTCCAGGCGGTGAACGAACCCAGTTCGACCAGCCTGTCGGCATGATCGAGCGCCTTTAGCAACTCGTACTGCTCACGCGTTGCAACAAGGGCGCTTTCGCCCGGCGAGGTGAGGAAGGCCATGCGTCCAGCCTGATCGCCGGGAACGTCGCGTATGGGGCTATCGACCGGCCAGCCGAGATAAAAGACCAGGCTGGGTTCCAGATAATCTGCGTCGAACACGGGCGTACCCGGCTTGAAGTCCTTGCGCAGCAATTCGGCGACGGGCTTGGACAGCTTGATATCGCGCTCGAGCACCGGAATGACGAGCAGGAACATGCTTTCCATCAGCAGAACGACGGAAACCAGCGCAGTGCGCATGGCCTGTTCATAGTCACTCAGCCGGTGCAGGAGCGAAATGCGGAACGCAAAACCGATGCAGCCGACGGCAATGACGACGAGCGCGATCTTCAAGAGCAATGTCGGCGCCAGCGCCACAACGGCCAGAAGTGCGGCGGCAAGGCCTGCGATCTGAAGAATATAGAGCCAGCGTCCGATCCGCAGCGAGGTCGTGCCGGCGCTTAGCCGGCCGGCTATAACGCCACCTGCCGCAATCGCAAAGGCGGGGATCATCGGCTCGATGTAATGCGGCAGCTTGGTCGCAGCCAGTGAGAACATCACGAAGCCAGGAACGATCCAGGATAGAAGGAACAGCCGCGGCGAAGGGGTACCTTCCGCTGCCGGCTTGCGCACAATGGCCGACAGCGCCGCCGGCAGGAAAAGGGTCGCCGGCATGAAGCCGATGAAAAGCGTCGGAATATAAGCCGGCAGGAAGGCCAGATAGCCAAGCAGTCCCGGCGCACCGTGGCTCTGCATGGGGTTAAGCGCACGATGGATGACATGTTCGCCAAAGCCGGTCTGCAGCATTTCTCCGTGGCTCATGTTATTGGCGGGGACCGCCCAGAGCAGAAAGATGCCGACGCCGATAAAGGTGGATGCCGCCAGCACGACCATCTGCCAGAAGGGCGGCCGCTCGCCCCGCCGGGAGAAGAACCAAGTGATGGCCACCGCAGGCACGATGATGGAAGGTCCGACCGGCCCCTTGGTCAAGAGCGACAGGGACATGGCGACGAGGAAGATCGCCGCCTTGCCCCAGAAACCCTCACGCTCCTGCATGATCGCAACGAAAGCCCACAGTGCCAGGCAAATGAAACAAACCAGAACGGCATCCAGCATCGCCGTAATGCCGAGATAGATCGTCAGCGTCGATGAGGCGAAGACCAGCATCGACCAGAGGCCGGCGCGGCGGTCGAAAAGCCGGCTGGCGATCAGGAAGATCAGGAAGGCCGATGCCGCAGTGGCAGGCGCGGATGCAAAGCGCGCACCGAGTTCGTTCTGGCCGAAAATGCTCATGAAGAACATCATCAGCCAGTAGATCAGCGGCGGCTTGTCGGGGAACACCGCATCATTATAGGTCGGCAGAATCCAGTTGCCGGACTGAAGCATCTCGACGGCAGCGCGCGCGTAGAAGGCCTCGTCGCGATCCCAGAACATGACCGTGGGCATTAGCGTGATGAGAAAAACAGCAATCCCGATCGAAATCAGGAACGGCAGCCAAAGACTGCCAGCACGGTCAGCCGGAGAGTTCGCATGAGCGCTCATCTAAACCTCAAAAGTCTGTGCCGCATGCGGCGTCCGGCGGTCTTTTAGTGCGCCATCGTGGAAATTGGAAGGAAAAGCTGTCAACCGGCTGTGGAGGCGGGCAGCTCGCAGGTGCGGGGGATCAGGTAGCGCCG
The DNA here is from genome assembly GCF_021026335.1 of Rhizobium sp. C1. GTDB lineage: Bacteria > Pseudomonadota > Alphaproteobacteria > Rhizobiales > Rhizobiaceae > Ensifer_A. The sequence goes on along the minus strand of NZ_JAJNCY010000007.1, from coordinate 198,716 downwards.
CGCGGAAATATCCCCCGTCACAACGTTCACATAAAAGTCCCCTGGCCACGCCAATATCGGGATCATCACGCCGTCGGTGCGCCAGGTCGGGCATCCGCCGGCGCCGGCAAACTGAGCCATCGCCACGAAGCCCCCGAAGAGCAGATAGAGGACAGAGCCCGCAATCAGCGACTTCCAGCCCATGCCGAGAAACACGAAAAGGCCACTGATCAACGCCAGCGCGATAACGGAAAGCAGGACCATCATCGCAACATTCTGCATCAAAAACGCACCTTGAGCCTCGGGGGTGAAAGCCAGTGGTGCCCCATGCCGGGGTCGAACCAGCACTCCTTGCGGAACTCGATTTTGAGTCGAGCGCGTCTACCAATTCCGCCAATGGGGCATTGCCGCAAACCAGGCAAAGCATGGCCGCGGACGCGCCGGACTATACGGACAGCCTATCGCCGGTCAACCGGAAAATGTCGTCACACAGCTGCCATTCGCTTCCGATTTGACAAACAGTTGAACGGCAGCCGAATTTACAGACCGTCCAAAGCCCGCTATTGCAGCACAGCAAAACCGCAAACGCGCGCCGCCGGGCGAACCCGCGAAGGACTTCCATGCTCCGCAGACTTTATGATTGGACGATCTCGCTGGCCGGGAAGAAGAGTGCAGAAGTCTGGCTTGCCATCATCGCCTTCGTCGAAAGCTCGTTCTTCCTCGTTCCGGCCGACGTTCTCTTCCTGCCGATGGCGCTGGCCCGGCCTGAGCGCGCCTGGCGCTATGCTCTCGTCGCAACGGTCTTCTCCGTGCTTGGCGGCATTCTGGGCTGGTATATCGGACACTATGCCTTCGAGGCGGTGGCCAAGCCGGTGCTTGAGTTCTACGGCAAGCTGGAGACCTTCGAGCGGCTGAAGACCGAGACCGGCTTCGGCATGATCGTGCTGCTTCTGATCACGTCCGGCCTTGCCCATCTGCCGCCGATCAAGGTCGTGACGATCCTGGCCGGCGTCGCAAATGTCAATCTCGGCCTCTTCATCATGACTGCAATCGTAGCGCGCGGCGCCCGCTTCTTCCTGCTGGCCGCGCTCCTGAAGATCTACGGCGAGCCAATCCGCGAATTCATCGAAAAGCGGCTCGGCCTGATCGCCGGCGTGATCGCCGCCATCCTGATCCTTCTCTATCTCGTGCTGCATTACCTGCACGCATCCTCATGATCGGCAAAACCATGAACGCGTCCGCAAAGCCCCAGTTTCTTCCTGCAATCCTGCTGGCAGTGGCCATGGCGGCGACTGTCGGAACGGCGCTCGGCTTCCAGTATATCGGCGGCTATATCCCGTGCGCGCTCTGCTACATGGAGCGCGAGCCCTATTACTATGCGATCCCCGTCGCGATCGTTGCTGCCATCGCGGCGCTCATCAACATGCCGAAATGGATCGTCAAGGCGCTGATCGCCATCGTGATGATCGCCATGCTGATCGGCGCGGGGCTCGGCACTTACCATGCCGGCGCCGAATGGAGCTTCTGGCCTGGCCCATCGACCTGCTCGACCCCGGTCAACGCCGTGACCAAGGACGCCGGCAACCTGCTGAGCGACCTCAATTCCGTCCATGGCCCGTCCTGCACCGAAGCGGCCCTGCGCGTCCTTGGCCTCTCCTTCGCCGGCTGGAATGTCGTTGCGAGCCTCATCATCGCCGGCGTCGCGGCGTGGGGTATCCGCCGCAAAGGGTAAGGCTTCAAATTCGCGCCAACGGTGCCGATTTCAGATCGGAAATTCGTCGGGATGAGTCGAAAACGGTGCTGCCGGGAGCCGGAGCGCAGCGTACTTGAAGGTACGTGAGCACCGGAAGCGCAGGCAGCGCCGTTTGCAGGCCATCCCGGCGGATTTATATCTGAAATCAGGGTTGGAGTTCGCTGTCCCAATAGAGATAGTCGATCCAGCTTTCATGCAGATAGTTCGGCGGGAAGAAGCGGCCATTATTGTGCAGCTCCTGCACCGTCGGATGCCAGGGCTTCTGGCGCGGATGCATGTTGGCCTGATGCGGCAGCTTGGAGCCCTTGCGCAGATTGCAGGGCGCGCAGGCCGTCACGATATTGTCCCAGCGGGTCTCGCCGCCATGGGCGCGCGGGATCAGGTGGTCGAAGGTGAGTTCGTCCTCCGACCCGCAATACTGGCATTCGAACTTGTCGCGCAGGAACACGTTGAAGCGCGTGAATGCGGGATAGCGCGCCGGCTTCACATAACTTTTCAGGCAGACAACGCTTGGCAACCGCATCGAGAAGCTCGGCGACGAGACGGCATGATCGTATTCCGCGATGATGTTCACGCGGTCAAGAAAGACCGCCTTGATCGCGTCCTGCCAGGACCACAGCGACAAGGGATAATAACTCAGTGGCCTGTAATCCGCGTTGAGCACCAGCGCGGGCAAGGACTGCGGTGAGACTGCAATCGTCAAGGCGTTCTCCTGATCGATTCGGCATCTTCACTTCCTATACTAGGCTTGTTTTGACGCTATTGTGAAGCCCCCGCAAAAAGCCGGAATTACATCGCTTTCCCGTGGCTTGCGCCAGCGCAAGAGACGCTCAGCCCAAGGGGTCGGCAGCGCGCCGCACCTGCCGGGAATAAAAGGCCCAGAAGAGTCGCGCTGCGACAGATCGCCACGGCGACCAGCATTCGGCAAAACTCGCCAGCCTGCGACCGTTCAGCTTTGCTTCATGCGCAAAGGCGTGGTGCACTGCATGGACCAGCGCAATATCCCCGACAGGGAAGATATCCGGATGGCCGGCGCAGAACATCAGATAAACCTCCGCCGTCCACGGCCCGACGCCCTTGATGGCCGTCAGATGCGCCATCGCCTGCGAGATTTCCAGCCGGCAGACGCCCTGCAGATCCAGCTGCCCGGCAAGTTCCGCATCCGCGATCGCGAGCAGTGTCGAGGCTTTGGCGCGCGAAAGGCCGACGGAGAATAGGCCGTCAGCGCCGAGCGCCATAACGCCAGCAGCCCCCACCTCGCCGTCAAGCCGCACTGCAAGTCGGCCCCAGATCGCCGACGCCGAGGCCTTGGAGACCATTTGCGAAACTACGATTTCCGCCAATCCCGCATAGCCGGCAGGCTGAAGCCGCAGCGGAACCGGCCCGGCATGCACCACGATATCGGCGAGCCGCGGATCGAGCACCACAAGCGCCTCGAGCCCTGCCGCAACGTCGGCTTCGCAGGTGATCGGCTTCACCACACCCTCCTTGGCACCGCCCAAAATTTCTGAAATGAAACGCTATGCCTGAAAAGCCCGCGATCATGCCACCCGTTTTCCGCTTCGCTCCAAGCCCCAACGGCTATCTGCATCTCGGCCACGCCCTTTCAGCCCTTCTCAACGACGAGATGGCGAAGGCCGCCGGGGGGCGCCTTCTGCTGCGCATCGAGGACATCGATATTACCCGCTGCCGTCCCGAATACGAACAGTCGATCCATGATGACCTTGCCTGGCTCGGCATCGCATACGAGCGCCCCGTGCGCCGCCAGTCGGAACATACCGAGGACTATCGCGCTGCACTGGACAGATTGAAGGCCATCGGCCTCGTCTATCCGGCCTTCATGAGCCGCGGCGAGGTCAAGCGCTATGTCGCGGACCACGAGGCGGCGGGCCGGGATTGGCCGCGAGATCCCGACGGTGCGCCGCTCTATCCGCCAATCGACAAGGCCAGTCCGCAAGCCGAAGCCGCCGCCCGCATTGCCGCCGGCGATCAGCATGTCTGGCGGCTCGACATGGCAAAAGCGCTTGCCGAAGCCGGCGAAACGCCATCCTTTGTTGAAACGGGTCCGGCCTGTGCCGGTACGCTGGCGCTCGATCCAGCCCTGTGGGGCGATGTGATGCTCTGGCGCTGGGATGCCCCATCGAGCTATCACCTGTCTGTTGTGGTGGACGATGCGCTTCAGGGCGTGACGCATGTCGTGCGCGGCCTTGATCTTTTCGCCGCCACACCGGTTCACCGGCTGCTGCAAAACCTGCTCGGCCTTCCAGCACCTGTCTACCATCACCACCGCCTGATCCTTGACACGGACGGCCGCAAGCTCTCGAAGAGCCAGGGCGACACCGCGCTAGCGGCGCTGCGCGCGGCCGGTGTTTCGCCCCTCGACATTCGCCGCCGCGTGGGGCTCTGAATCAGCGATCTCGGGCAATGACCGAAAACCGGACCGGCCAAACATGCGGAACACCCTGAACTTCATCATGGCGGCATTGATCTCGCCTCCGATGATGAAGATCACGCCGGTCATGTAAAGAAACACCAGCACGATCATGATCGAGGCGAGACCCGCATAGGTGCGGGTATAATTGGCAAAGGTCGAGATGTAATAGGCAAAGACATAGGCCGAAAGCGCCCAGGCGATCAGCGTGAAGGCAATGCCCGGAACGACCTGAATGAGACGCCGCCGCCCCGCCGGCATGTAGAGATGGACGATGAAGAGGGCTGCGGTCAGCACGATGATTGTGCCCCAGACACGCCAGCTCTCGATCAGATTGATGATCGTCGCGGTCCATGGAAGCCAGCCTTCGACATAGCCGGCCGCTAGCGGCACGACGACGAGAAACACGCTGACGGCTGCCAGCGCCAGCACCGCGGCGAGAACATAGATCAGGCTGATCGCACGGGTGATGTACCAGGGGCGCATCTCGTGAACGCGATAGGCGCGATTGAGCGAGATGCGCAGCGCCTCGATGCCGTTGGAGGCGAAGTAGGCCGCAGCCAGAACCGAGACGGTCAGCAGCCCGCCATGCGGGATGGTCAGAACCTGCACGACCTCCTTGGCGATCGGCTCGGCAATCGTCTCGGGCCAGGTATCGAAGATGAGATGCACGGCCGTTTCGGCAAATTCCTTCGCACCCAGAAAGGTCGCGAGCGTCGTGCCGAAGATGAGGAACGGGAAGATCGCCAGCAGCGACGAGAGCGCCACGTGGCTCGCCATGGCCCAGCCGTCATCGTCGGTGAAGTGGTAGAGCGCGTCATAAAGCACCCTGTAGATCAACTTCCCAAATATCCGCACCGGACCCCCGTCTTCTTCTGTGGTGATGCGCTCAGCTTTGCGAACCGTGGCCATCTCGTTGCGTCACCTTCTCGAATATGGGAAATGCAGATGAGTTTGTACAGGAACCCTCCATGACATCTGGCAAAACGATTCTCATCACCGGCAGTTCCACAGGCATCGGTGCATTTTGCGCCCGTGCACTTCGGGAAAAAGGCTGGCGCGTCTTTGCCACCGTCCGGCATGAAGAGGATCGCGCGCGCCTTGAGGCCGCCGGCATAGAGACCTTCCTGATGGATTATGCCGATCTCGGCAGCATCCGCCGCCTCGTCGCCGATGTGACGGCCAGAACTGGCGGCACGCTCGACGCCCTCTTCAACAATGGCGCTTATGGCCAGACGGGCGCGGTCGAAGACCTGACGGTGGAGGTGCTGAAGGCTCAGTTCGATGCCAATTTCTTCGGCTGGCATGAACTCACCCGTCTGATCGTCCCGGTCATGCGCAGACAGGGCCATGGCAGGATCGTCCAATGCTCCTCGATCCTCGGCGTCGTCCCCGCGCCCTATCGCGGCGCCTATACGGCCTCCAAATTCGCCCTCGAAGGCTTGTCCATCACGCTGCGGATGGAGCTTGCCGGAACAGGCATCCATGTCTCGCTGATCGAACCGGGCCCCATCGAGTCGCGTTTTCTCGCCACCGCGCTGGAAAAGTTTCTCGCCAACATCGATTATCACAACTCGGTTCACGCCGCCTCCTACGAGCGCCAGCTCGGCCGCTTGAAAGGCGAACGCCGCGCGAAAGGCAAGCTCGGGCCGGAGGCCGTGATGGCGGTTCTTGAAAAAGCGCTCACCTCAGCCAATCCAAAGGCGCACTATCCCGTAACCACAGTGGCAAAACAGGGAATGCTTTTGAAAAAGCTGCTTCCTGCGGATATGTTTTACAGACTGATCACAAGAGTCGGCTGAACGCCGCGAAAAAGGAAACATCATGGGGGGATTCACCTATATTCTGGCGATCATTTTCATGGTCGCCACCGCCCTCGTCCTCATCCGGGGCCTTTGGAACCTCCTGAAAGGCGGCAGCGGCAACACATCCAACAAACTGATGCAGATGCGCGTGGCGCTTCAGGCGATCGCGGTCGCGCTGATCATGCTGACGCTTTGGCTGACCGGCGGAGGCCGCTGATACGACATGGTAAAACTGAACAAGATCTATACCCGCACCGGTGACGACGGCACGACCGGGCTTGCAGGCGGCGACCGCGTTTCGAAGACCGACCTGCGCGTCGAAGCCTATGGCGTGGTCGATGAGACCAATTCCTTCATCGGCGTGGCGCGCCTGTCGACGGCAGACATGCCTGAACTCGACCCGATCCTGGCCGCCATCCAGAACGCGCTTTTCGATCTGGGTGCCGACCTCGCCTCCCCCGGCACCCCGGAAGAACTGGGCTATGAGCCGCTGCGTGTGACGCAAAAGCAGGTCGATGATCTCGAACATGCCATCGATGCGCTGAACGCCGGCCTTCAGCCGCTGAAATCCTTCGTTCTGCCTGGCGGTTCGCCGGCCTCTGCCGCGCTCCATGTCGCCCGCACGGTGTCCCGCCGCGCCGAGCGCCTGATGGTGGCGCTGAACCAGCGCGAGCATGGAGGCATCAACCCGGCGGCAATGCGCTACATCAACCGCCTGTCCGACCTGCTCTTCGTCGCCGCCCGCGTCGCCAACGACAACGGCGCCAGCGATGTGCTCTGGGTGCCGGGGAAGGACAGATAGACACATGTTCCTGCCGATCCACGACCAGAACGGCCTGAAATACATCAAGCGCGCTTACGTGAATTATGCGCTGATTATTGCCAACATTCTCGTCTGGATCGTCTTGCGGCGTGAAACGGTGCTCGAACAGAACACAGTCCAGATGGCGCTCGGTTTCATCCCGGGCGTGCTCTTCAACGGCGACCATCTCGACCCATCCATCGTGCTTGTGCCGACCTGGGCGACCTTCGTCACCTATGCGTTTTTCCACATCGACTTCATGCATATCGCGGTGAACCTGCTCTTCCTCTTTGTCTTCGGCGACAATGTCGAAGATGCGCTCGGGCATTTTCGATATGCCGTGTTCTATCTTGCCTGCGCGGCCTTCGGCGCGCTGGTGCACGGCCTGACGGACCCGACATCGCAGATCCCGCTGATCGGTGCATCGGGCGCGATCTCCGGGGTTATTTCCGCCTACGTGCTGCTGCATCCGCGCGTCCGCGTCTGGGCGCTCGTGCTCTTCGGCATCCCGCTCCCCCTGCCCGCCTTCATCCCGCTTCTCTTGTGGATTGGCGAACAATTCTACATGCTGGCGACCGACAATAGCGGCATGGTCTCATGGGGCGCACATACCGGCGGTATCGTCGCGGGTGCCATCCTCGTGATCCTTCTGAAAAGGCCCGGCGTACCGCTTCTGGACCGCGGCGCCGAACAGAACGGACCACCGATACGGTAAACGGCGACGGGACATTTTTTCGCATTCCTGAATTTCACGGCTCTGCTGATCCAGCCGTGAATATTATTGACCTTGACGTAAACGTAAGATAGAGAAGTCCGGAGTTCTGGGAGGGCTGGCGATGCGGTTCCATCGCGCACCGTCTCCAGACGCCGAAAAAAATCCCCCCGGCGATGGGATGCGCGTTGAATTTGGAGGAAAAACGCTTATCCATGTCGCCAACCGGCAATTGGCCGCGTGTGGATTAACGCATGTTCCTCCAGGAAATTGCGAAGGAAGGGCTCCATGAAGATTGTTGTCACAGTGAAGCGCGTTGTCGATTACAACGTGAAGATCCGCGTCAAGGGCGACGGAACGGGCGTTGAGCTCGCAAACGTCAAGATGTCGATGAACCCGTTCGACGAAATCTCCGTCGAGGAGGCGCTTCGCCTCAAGGAAGCCGGCAAGGCGGATGAAGTCGTCGTCGTCTCGGTCGGCCCGGCCAAGGCCGAAGAAACCATCCGCACCGCACTCGCCATGGGCGCCGACCGCGGCATTCTGGTTGAAACGGAAGAAACCGTCGAGCCGCTCGCCGTTGCCAAGATCGTCAAGGGCGTCGTCGAAGCCGAACAGCCTGGCCTCGTCATTGTCGGCAAGCAGGCGATCGACGACGATTCGAACCAGACAGGCCAGATGCTCGCAGCCCTGCTGGGCTGGGCTCAGGGCACGTTCGCATCGAAGGTCGAAATTGTAGACAGCTCCAAGGCCAACGTGACGCGCGAAGTCGACGGCGGTCTCCAGACCATCGAAGTCAAGCTTCCGGCCATCGTCACCACCGACCTTCGCCTCAACGAGCCGCGGTATGCCTCGCTGCCGAACATCATGAAGGCCAAGAAGAAGCCGCTCGACAAGAAGTCGCCCGCCGACTACGGCGTCGACGTCTCGCCGCGCCTCAAGGTCCTGAAGACCGAAGAGCCGGGCGGCCGCAAGGCCGGCGTCAAGGTCAAGACCGTGGGCGAGCTGGTTTCCAGCCTCAAGTCCGCCGGCGTCCTCTAAGAAACGGAAGGGAGATCCAATCATGACCATTCTTCTCGTTGCCGAACACGACAACAAGACCCTTTCCGACCAGACAGCCAAGGCGCTCACGGCTGCCACCAAGATCGGTGGCGACGTTCATGTGCTGGTCGCAGGCAGCGGCGCTGCCGCCGTAGGCGAACAGGCTGCCAAGCTTGCAGGCGTTGCCAAGGTTCTCGTCGCTGACGATGCCGCCTATGGCCATCAGCTGGCAGAACCGGTTGCGGCCCTCATCGTGTCGCTCGCCGGCTCCTATGACGCGATCGTGGCCGCAGCCACCGCCACGGGCAAGAACATCCTGCCGCGCGTCGCAGCGCTTCTCGACGTCGCACAGATCTCGGAAATCATCGAGGTCGTTTCGGCCGACACGTTCAAGCGTCCGATCTATGCCGGCAACGCCATCCAGACCGTTCAGTCGACCGACGCCAAGAAGGTGATCACGGTGCGCACCGCATCCTTCGCCGCTGCCGGTGAAGGTGGTTCGGCCTCCGTCGAGACCGTTGGCGCTGCCGCCAACCCGGGCGTTTCGTCCCATGTCTCGGATGCACTCTCCTCGTCTGATCGTCCGGAACTGACCTCCGCCAAGATCATCATCTCGGGCGGTCGTGCACTCGGCTCGTCGGAGAAGTTCCAGGAAGTCATCCTGCCTGTTGCCGACAAGCTGGGCGCTGCCGTTGGCGCATCACGCGCTGCCGTCGACGCAGGCTACGCCCCGAACGACTGGCAGGTCGGCCAGACCGGCAAGGTCGTGGCACCCGAACTCTACATCGCCTGCGGCATTTCCGGTGCCATCCAGCACCTCGCCGGCATGAAGGACTCGAAGGTCATCGTCGCCATCAACAAGGACGAGGAAGCCCCGATCTTCCAGGTCGCCGACTATGGCCTCGTCGCGGATCTGTTCGAAGCTCTGCCGGAGCTTGAAAAGGCGCTTTGAGTCGAGCGGGAATATAGATTGAAACGGGTCGGCATTCGTGCCGGCCCGTTTTGCGTTTGCGGGTGAGGTTCCCCCTCTGGCTGAAGCCATCTCCCCCACAAGTGGGGAGACGGAAAGAAGCGCCTGCATCGCCCCGATTGAGCACCGAGTTTTTCACGCCGTTTGTGATCGATGGCGCACTTATGGGTGCCGCACGGTCTCCCTCCCCCTTGTGGGGAGGGTGGGGAGGGGCCTTAATCTCCCGCAAACGCCGGATTTACCCCAGCCGATCCCTCAACGCATACCACGTCATCGCCAGCACCAGCAGCGGCAGCCGCATGGCCGTTCCGCCCGGAAACGGCACCGACGGCAGCGAAGCCATCAGATCGAACCGCTCGGCCTGCCCGGCAATCGCATCCGCAATCACCTGCCCCGACAGCGTCGCCAGCGCCACACCCTGTCCGGAGAACCCGCCCGCCGTCAGGATATTCCCGGCGTGCCTGCGGAAATGCGGCATCCGGCTCATGGTGATCCCAAGCGTTCCGCCCCAGCGGTAATCGAAGGGCACATCCTTCAGATGGGGGAACACCTGGCTCATCGGCCGCCGCACGATGCCATCGAGATCGGCCGGGAAACGATAGCCGTAGCTCTCACCGCCACCGAAGAGCAGCCGGCGATCCTGTGTCAGGCGGAAATAGTTGATGACGAATTTCGAGTCCGCGACCGCGTAGTCCTGGGTCAGCACCCGCGCCGCCTCGTTCTCCGTCAGCGGCCGCGTCGTCCCGATATAGGCATTGATCGGCATGACATAGGGCGCGTCTTCGCCGACCAGCCTTCCACCATAGCCGTTGACGCCCACCACGACATGATCGGCCCGGATCGTCGCCCGATCCGTCTTCACGATCGCCGGACTACCCTTTTCGATGGAAACGACCCGCGCATTCTCATGCAGCAGCGCGCCATCGGCCTGCGCGGCGCGGGCAAGCCCGAAAAGATAGTTCAGCGGATGCAGATGCCCCGCATCACGATCCAGCAGGCCGCAGCAATAGAAATCCGTCGGCAGCAGCGCATGCAGCGCGTCGCGCTCAAGCAATTCCATCGACGTGACGTCGTAATTCTCGCGCATCGTCGCGGTGAGTTCAGCGAAATGACGCGCATCACCGGCGCGGTGAGAACTGTGAATGACCCCCGGCTTGAAGCCGCAGTCGATCTTATGTTCGGCAATCAGTGCCTTGACCAGATCGACCGCCTGCGTGGCCACCGTCCAGAGCCGGCGCGCCGTCTCGCGCCCGTATTTCGCTTCCAGCACCGGCTGGTCGAGCCGCATGCCGGTATTGACCTGCCCGCCATTACGCCCCGACGCACCCCAGCCGATGCGGTTCGCCTCCAACAGCACAACCCTGTAGCCGCGTTTTGCCAGATGCAGAGCGCTGGACACACCGGTAAAGCCGCCTCCGATGATGCAGACATCGCAGCGAATTTCGCCTTCCGGTGGGGGCGCCGCTTCAAACGGATGCGCGGTCGCCGCGTAATAGCTTTTCGGATAGCGGCCGGTATCGCCGTTGATCGTCAGGATGTCCACGCCGTCACCTTCATGCGCCGGAGAACCGCTTGCGTCCGAGATAGCCCGCCCCATCCTGAATGTCGGAAACGATGGCGCGGCGCAGGGCCTCTGCATCCTTGTCGCGGATGGCCTGCATGGCCTCGGCATGCCGGTCAAAACGATAGGTCTCTTCCAGATTTTCGGTGGCTTCCCGCATGAATGGCCCGAGCCGCACCCAGACAGACTCGATCAGCGGCAGCAGGACCGCGGACGAACGCGTCTCGTAGAGGCAACGGTGGAACGCAAAATTGCGCTCTATCCCGCTTTCGATATCGTCGGCGTCATAGGCCTCATCGATCTCGGCATCGAGCTTCTGCATGCGGGCAAGTCTCGCCTCGTCGACATGCAGCATGGCGCGTTCGGCTGCGAGCGTTTCGAGCGCGATGCGCGCCGAGAGCGTCTCGTCGAATTTCTCCGGCGTCATGTTGGGCACGCGCACCCGGCGATTGTCCATATGCTCGAGCGCCCCATCGGCGACCAGCAGATGCAGCGCCTCGCGGATCGGCATGGCCGACACGCCCAACTCCTCCGCCAGCCCGGTAATGGTGACGGCCTGTCCCGGCGGCAGACGCCCCGTCATCACCGAATGGCGCAGCGACCGGTAGGTCCACTTCTTCACGCTTTCCCGCGTATTCCTGTCCAATGGCTTCAGCAATGTCGTCCCGCTCACCCGACGATTGATCAAATCTGTTCGGCGAAGATTATAGCCAGTTGCGCCGCGATGCCAGTGCCCGCAATCATCAGGTTCATCAATGTCCCGTCAGTTTGTCAGCGAAGCGGGCCAACCGCGACGTGCGCCCCAGCCCCTCCGCTTCGCGCCGGTCCGCAATCTTGTACAGCTGATACATCGTGTGAACGCCGAGCCAGCGCAGCGGTTCCGGCTCCCAGCGGCGCACCGTACGATTGACCCAGGGCAGGCGCGCGAGTTCCGTATCGCGCTTCAGCACCAGATCGGCGAGCGTGCGACCGGCAAGGTTGGAACTGGAAACCCCAAGCCCCACATATCCGCCCGCCCAGCCAATGCCCTTCGCAGCGTCGAACCCCGCCGTCGTGCACCAGTCGCGCGGCACACCCAGAACACCACACCAGGCATGATCGATGCGCACACCTTTGAGCTTCGGAAACAGCCGCAGCAGGATCGCATGAAGCTGCGCGATGGTCGCATCCTGCGTCTGTCCGTTCACATCGGTGCGCGAGCCGAAACGATAGGGCACGCCGCGCCCGCCCATGGCGATGCGGCCCTCGCGGGTGCGCTGTGCATAGCAATAGGCATGCGCGCCCTCGCCGAGCAATTCATGTCCCCGCCAGCCGATCTCGTCCCACAGCGCCTCTGGCAAGGGCTCGGTCACGATCTGCGCGCTGTTGAGCGGCAGCCATTCGCGTTCATGCCCCGGAAGCCCTGCGGTGAACCCCTCCGTCGCCCTGAGAATGACCGGCGCGCGCACGCTGCCGCGATCCGTCTCGACCACGCCCTTGCGATAAGCGGTAACTGCCGTTCCCTCGTAAATCGTCACGCCCAGCCGCTCGACAGCGTCGGCGAGCCCCCGCGCAAGCTTCGCCGGCTGCACCCGCGCCATGCCGCGCACGACGAGGCCGCCCTGAACGCCCTCGACCCGAACCCGTTCCGTCGCCTCGCGCGCCGACAACAGCGCCACCTTCTCGGCGGGAACCTCCCAATCGCGCATCGACCTATAGTCATCCGCCAGCCGGCCCATCTGCGCCGCATTGGTCGCCACGACAAGATTGTCGGCCCTCACGATATCCGCATCGATCCCCTCGGTCTCCGCCACCCGGATCACCTCGTCCACCGTTCCCGCCATGGCGCTTTGCATGGAAATCACGGCCTGACGGCTCGAGGTCTTGAGATACTTCTCCCGCGACCAGTCGAACCCGCCGGAAAGCCAGCCGCCATTGCGTCCCGACCCGCCGAAGCCGGCGAACTCCCGCTCGACAATGACGATGGAGAGCGAAGGATCAGCCTTCTTCAGGTAATAGGCGGTCCAGAGCCCTGTATAACCCGCGCCGATGATGCAGATATCCGCCTCGCGATCGCCCGGCAGAGCGGCACGTTTCTCCGGCAGGCCACCCAGATCGGCATACCAGAAGGAGACGTTACCGTTCATCTTGACCTGCATAAGTGTGGCAACCTTTTTACACTTGAGAAAATCGCAAATCCAAATCGATTGAAATCATCTCGCACTTGCGAAATGACTGGTCATCGAGAAAGTCTGACGTTATCACTAGACAAGGCTCAGAAGCCAAAAGATTTCAAGGGTTACAAGCAGCAAGACTTGGGGGAGACGACACCATGGCCATCGAACAGATCGGCGTCATCGGAGCAGGCCAGATGGGAGGCGGCATCGCGCAGGTGAGCGCGCTGGCCGGCTACAAGGTCGCAATCTACGACATCTCCGCCGAGCGCGTCGAAGCCGGCATTGCCACGATCGGCGCCAACATGGCCCGCCAGGTCGCCGGCGGCAAGATCACCGCCGAAGCCCGCGAAGCCGCCATGGCCCGCATTTCCGGCGGCGCCGACATGGCCGTTCTCTCCGAAGCCGATCTCGTCATCGAGGCGGCGACCGAAGACGAGACGATCAAGCGCAAGATCTACGCCCAGCTCTGCCCGCTCCTGAAGCCCTCGGCGATGCTGGCGACCAACACGTCGTCGCTCTCCATCACGCGCCTTGCCTCCGCCACCGACCGGCCGGAGCGCTTCATGGGCATCCATTTCATGAACCCGGTTCCGATCATGAAGCTGGTCGAACTGGTACGCGGCATCGCCACCGACGACCCGACCTTCCAGGCGGCGCGCGCCTATGTGACGGCGCTGGAAAAGACCATCACCGTGTCGGAAGATTTCCCCGCCTTCATCGTCAACCGCATCCTGCTGCCGATGATCAACGAGGCGATCTACACGCTCTATGAAGGCGTCGGCTCGGTCGAGGCTATCGACACGGCCATGAAGCTCGGCGCCAACCACCCGATGGGCCCGCTACAGCTCGCCGACTTCATCGGCCTCGACACCTGCCTCTCCATCATGCAGGTCCTCTACGATGGCCTCGCCGACAGCAAATACCGCCCGTGTCCTCTGCTGGTCAAATATGTCGAAGCCGGCTGGCTTGGCCGCAAGACGGGCCGAGGGTTCTACGACTATCGTGGCGAAGTGCCGGTTCCGACACGCTGATCCGGATCGCTAGCCCTCGCAGGGCGGCTTGCTCCGCAGGCAGAAGCCTGGCGCGCTCCCGCATGTCGGGCAGAGCGCCGTTGCGATTTACCGCAACCTCATGAAAATGCGGGCCCAAACGGGGAGGAGACCATCATGACAGCGGAAAGCACCCGGACAGCTCCCTCGCGCCGCGCGGACTACCGAACCTTTCGCACCATCCACACGCGCTGGATGGACAATGACATCTACGGCCACATGAACAATGTCGTGCACTATTCGCTGTTCGACACCGCTGTGAATGGCTGGCTGATCGAGGCCGGGCTTCTGGACCTGAAAGCCGGCACGGAGGTCGGCCTTGTGGTGGAAACAGGCTGCCGCTACCACGCCGAAATGATGTTCCCGGATGTCATCACCGCAGGCATCCGAGTTACCCGCATCGGCTCGTCCTCGGTACGCTACGAAGTCGGGCTCTTCCGCAACGACGAGGACACGGCGAGCGCTGAAGGCTTTTTCATTCATGTCTATGTGGATCGAGCGACACGGCGACCGAAAGCCTTGAGCGACACCATGCGCAAAAGGCTGGGAGAGATAGAGGCTTGAGGCCCCGCCGCAGGGATCGGCGAGGCCTCTGAGCAATTCCAGCAAAAGCGGAAACCGCCTTCGCGTCCGGAATTGCGTCTAACTTTCCGAATGTCACGCCGGCATGAACGAGCCGAACGTGACCTCCGTATCGATGACCGGAACCATCGCGCCGCGGGAATGCGAGTAGACATCGCTGGTCCCCGTGACCTGAAAGCCCAGCTTGTCCTGCACCTTGAGCGACGCCGGATTGTCAGCAATCGCGCCGGCAAACAGCGTTTCGCCCATCATCCGGCCGAAGAAGCGCTCGATGATCGCGCTGACGGCCTCGGTCATGTAGCCGTCGCCCCAGTGGGAGGGCGACAGCCAGTAGCCGAGGTGCCAGCCGGTGCGCTCGCCCGCTTCCCGCCATTCGATGGTGATGCAGCCTTCCAGCGCACCGCCGTCGAAGGTGATGGCATAGGCCCAGCCATTCATCTCGCCGGCTCCCCAGAGCCGGATCCAGTCCAGCGCATCGTCGCTGGCATAGGGGACCGGAACCGAGGTCAGCATGCGGACGACCCGGATATCCTGCATGGCGGCAGCAATCCGGTACTGGTCCTCCGGCTTCAGCTTGCGCAGGTTAAGCCGCGGCGTGCGGATCGTCGGCTGGGTGGCGAAGTCAAGGCTGCGGGCGGGAGCCGACGCGTGCCTTTGGCTCCGCTGTGGAAGTGCGAGCGCGCTCATCTCGAACCTCCCCAGCTTCTCAACGACATCCAGGTCCGCCGGTCGAGCCTGTACCATTCGACCGGAACCGGCCCGCCCATGGCGAGAACCGAGACCATGCCGGTGCCCTGGAACTGGAACCCGCACTTGTGAATGACCCGCCGCGAGGCGACATTGACGACGCGACAACGCGCATCGATCGTCTCGATCTGTCCGGAGCGGAAGGCCATGTCGACGAGAACCTGTGCGGCCTCCGTCGCATAGCCCTGGTTCCAGAACGGCTCGCCCAGCCAGTAGCCGATCTCGGCACGGGTGGGGTCGCTCGTGTCCTGCTCGATCCCGCAGCAACCTAAAAATCGACCGTCATCCGCCTTCGTGATGGCATAGACGGCCTTGCCAATCCCGCCATGGGCGGCGCGGCCGACAAAGGCTCGGGCATCCGCCACCGTGTAGGGGTGGGGCATGCGCGATACCATCGTGGCGACTTTGGCATTGTTGGCGAGATGGGCAAGGGCGTCGATGTCATCAATGTGGGGAGCGCGCAGAACCAGCCGCTCGGATAACAGGACGGGGGACGCACTTAAGGCCCTTTGCGGTGCAGATGGCAACTCTGCCCGCTCTAGCGGGGACCGGGATGGTCCCTCTCTCAACAGTTCGCTTTGCATCGGTTCAGTCCTTCTTGAGACAAAAGAAAAAGGGGAGTTGGGTATCGCCCCATCTCCCCTTTTTGTCTCTGGCCTGAACCTGTTTCCAGGGTGTGCCAGCCGGGTCCATGGGACGCCGGCTGTTTTAGAGCGCTACCGGCTTATTCCGCTGCTTCCGCCGCTTTCGGCATCACGGACACGTACGTGCGGCCGTTGCCTTTCGTACGGAAGTTCACATTGCCGGCGGTAAGCGCAAAAATCGTATGATCCTTGCCGAGGCCGACATTGTCACCAATGTGCCACTGCGTACCGCGCTGACGCACGATGATGTTGCCTGCTACGACGGCTTCGCCGCCGAACTTCTTCACGCCAAGGCGCTTGGACTGCGAGTCGCGACCGTTGCGCGAGGAGCCGCCAGCTTTTTTGTGTGCCATGGGAGTTCTCCTTTAAACCTAGTTCTTACTTGCCGGCCGCGATGTCCAGGATACGGACAGTCGTCTGATGCTGGCGATGGCCACGGGTGCGCTTGGAGTTCTGCCGGCGGCGCTTCTTGAAGGCGATGACCTTCTTGGCGCGGCCCTGCTCGACAACTTCCGCCGTCACGACAGCGCCTGCCACAACGGGAGCGCCGATCTTCGTGCCAACCATGAGAACTTCAGTGAATTCGATCTTGGCGCCTGCTTCGCCTTCCAGCTTTTCAACTGTCAGAACGTCGTTGGCGGCCACGCGGTACTGCTTACCGCCGGTCTTGATGACTGCGAACATTTTTTAACCTTTCATGTCCGTTCCGGCTCTTATCTTGCGATTTGCGAGACAGGCCGTCTTTTTATCAGTCGATTGAGCAGGGAAATCAAAGCCTTGCAGCCTCGGCCCACCTGCCGGTGAAACCCGCAAATCCCGCGGAACCAAACAGCGGACAGAGTCCATGCCATTTGACCGTCGCGGGATACGTGAAGGTTGAATGACTGTCAACCCAAGGCCCGATGATTTCTTGCATTTTCGCTCTTGCCAGCCCATCTATCTCTCGCTATGAGACAGCCCGCGCGTCAAACCGCGCCGACCAGACATGCGGAGAGGTGGCAGAGTGGTCGAATGCACCGCACTCGAAATGCGGCATACCTTCACGGGTATCGTGGGTTCAAATCCCACCCTCTCCGCCATCGTACAAACACTCTCCTCCAATTTCGCCGCAAGTGTTTGAGCCTAATACGCTTTTCTGAGTGATCTGCCCTCAGCCAAGGGCCAGAATCTTGACCAAGAAGCCAATTGTATCGTCCATTGTATCGTTGGATGTATCGTCCATTGTATCATCGGAGACCCACGGGACTGAACATCCGAACGTCGAAGCCTCTTCCGTTTCGAAACGGAATCGTAAGCCGCGTGCGCGATCTTCAGACCGCTATCTTCTGCGATCAGGCGCGTCTTGGATGTTCCAGATTCGCATCCCCGCAGCAGCAGGCGGCAGGGGTTTGCGGCCGATCCGCATCGGGCTAGGTGTGCTGTCGAAAGCCGAAGCGCGCGAGATTGCCGATCGGTTGGCAGCAGTCGCGCGGATGAAATTCAGGGAGCTTGCAAAAAGCATGGTTGGTACAGAACCGGACGGACTTGACGACGACGAGCAGCAGGCCCTGCTCCTCACGCAATTGACTATCATGATGAAGTCAGCGCTTTTCGACATCCGCAACCCGCCATCGGAACCTCCAGCCGATGAGGCCCGTGGGCTCGCATTCATGAAGGATGTCGTCAGTTATGCGCAGCAGCTTTCTGCCAAGCAGCAAGGCCTGCCGCATCAGTCCGTGATCGCCGACAACGCGGAGGCTCTCGCCACCCTCCGATATCAGAAATTCGAGAAGGAACTTCGAGACGGGAAAGCCTCCGAGCCTCAGCTCTTTGCTTCACCGCCACCTACACCCCTGACGGCAGCCGAGCCGAGGGCTGGGCAGCCAGAGCCGAATTTCGCTGCCGCCCACTCGCCATCGGGCGCACTTACGAAGAAAGTAGACGCGCCCATAATTACAGCACGCAGTGCATCTGGTCGCATCAAGGTCGACAGGACACCTGCCTATGAGCAGGACCGCAAATCAGTCGTCCGCGCTCCATCGACAAAGCCTTTGTTCAGCGAGATCGCGAGCGAATATCTTTCAGATCGCTATCAGAGCAAGACCGAAAAAGCAAAAGACGTTCAAACCGCCGAAATGCGCCTCAACATGTTCGTCGAGCTGATCGGCGATCATCCGATCGATACCTACACGGCGGCGGATCTTCAGGCCTTCGTCCACCTCATGGGCAAATGGCCAGCAAAGGAAAAGGAACGCCCGGCAGGGATGTCCACAATTGACATAATCCGCTGGAACGCAGAACTGCAAGTCTTGCCACTCGCCAAGGCGACCTTGGAGGACGGCTACGTCGCGGTCGTCAAATCAGTCTTCGGCTCGCGGACCACAAAGTACGACTACGTAAATCCGATGCGAGACACTTCTTTGCGCTATCCCGATAGCGCGCGAAAAAAAGTTTCGGCAGAACCACTTGGTGCCGACAAGATCTCAAAGCTTTTCGAAGTGGGAGTAAACTCGGGGTTCATGGACGAGGCAATGCTACCGCTTATCGGCTTGATGACTGGCCGGCGGATAGGGCTTCTCGTTCATCTCCGCGGCAGCGATATCCGCAAGAAATACGACGACGTCGCGGTGGCACAAGTCACCAATCTCATCCAGGTCGGCGGCCGTTGGAAAACCGTCCCGGTCAAGACCGATGACAGCGTCAAGTTCTTTGTGCTTCACAACTTCCTGAACGAGATCGGATTTGTCGACTGGACTCAGACGATTGGCGACGAGTTTATCTTTCCGGAGCTGATGAAGAAAGCGGATCCATCCAAGACAGCGTCTCAATATATGGGGCGGCTCTACGCGCGGGCTGGCATCAAAGATACTCGAGGTGAGGTTTTCCACTCGCTTCGCGGTGGTTTTATCGCCGAAGGCCGTGATCAGGATGTTCGTGATCGAGATCTTCGGCTCCAGGCGGGTCACGACGCCGGGGAAGACGAGCATTCGAAGTACGGTTTCAGGCACATCACCGAAAAGTCGGCGCATAACATTGCCAACCTGCCGCTCAATCCGGCTATTGATTTCTCGATGTTCAGGGGACTGGATTTCGACGCGATGTGGAAGAAGAAACGGACTTTGGGACGGGCAATCGGAACCAAGCTCGAGAAGCTGGAATGACGCTGCGCCGAGAATGGCAAAGCGGAAATAATTTCCGCATTGGAGCCCTGCCTACCAGGACATCCAAGACACTCCTACGGAAGCAAAAGCGGTGACATTGCTATGATATGTTGGCATGCCGACCGACAACATGTAGAAAATTTAGGGAGGAGTGACCTGAATGCCACCCGGGATTGGCAGCGGCTTAGAGAAAGAAATAGGGGCGAATGTCGTCTTCATCGGACCAGAAACAACAGATTGTTGTGTCTTGGCACTGTAAGAAAGAGTCGCTCAGCCAAATTTTCTGAAATATCGAATTAGAACGGATTCTGGGGTGGCCTATACGAGAGCGGACTTTCGTGCCTTGAAGACAAGTCTTCACAGGACGCTGATGGATGAAAACAAAGAGCCCCTGTCCTGTGTTCTTTACGAATCTCCGTCAGTTCACGGGGCGCTGATTGTTCAATTCGATGATGGTGTTGAGGACCATTATCACGTTGCCGAAGCGTGCAACATTGCCGCCGTCATCAACTCTGTCCGCCGCATCCTGAGCCTGCCCAGGTCGGAGATTGCGTGCGAGGAAATGTCTGAGGTTCTCATTCTGAGACTGGATGTACTCAGGGAGTATATCCGAGCTACGGTGGAGACCTCTCATAAAGGCAGCTATTCGGAAAGCGAGGCTGACAAAATGATCCGGCGGTGGGCGGGCTTTCTTAAGCACCCTTCCGACTACGTTTTCGCGCACAGGTGCCTTTCGTCTGACGGCGTTACCTATGAGCCACCAGCGATCGAAATCGATTGCGCATTTTTGACCCGATGGGATAGTCTCAAACCAAGAGAGCGCGATATGATGAAAGCTGATTTGAAGAACCAGATAGTCACAGTCGGACTTCCGGCGGTTGACCAACTTGAGGCTTTTCTGACTTCTTCCGCGCAACACATCAACGATTTGATTGAAGCGAACGCCAGGCACTCGGTGCTTTGATTCGGCCGGCTGCATTCTTAGGGCGACCGTCTTTCTCGTAGCTGCCAATTGCGAAAGTATGGTGAATTGACAAGTCTCTGCGCCATCAGGACCAGGCGCAGTACTTGGCGGCATTGTTGATCCGGAAATAATTTCCGCTTTGGGGCCGTGAGGGGACTGTCCGCTTCTGACGGATGAAGCACAGAAGCGGACATATATCATCGCCAACGGAATAATTCAGATTTCGGTTCGTTCGGCGAGTTCCAAGGCATCCTCAATGTCGACGCCGAGATACCTCACTGTGTTCTCGATCTTGGTATGGCCAAGCAGGATCTGGATCGCTCGGAGGTTGCCGGTGGCTTTGTAAATCATGGCAGCCTTTGTTCGTCGAAGGGAATGCGTGCCATAGTCCTCCCGACGCAGCCCAATCGCTGTCACCCATTCATCCACCAGTCTGGCATACTGTCGAGTGCTAAGATGATCGGTATGGTCGACACGACTGGGAAAGGCATAGTCGTCGACTGTTCCTCCCCTTCGTTGAAGCCAAGCAAGCAGACTGGCTCGGACCTCAGTCGTAATTTCGAACTGCACCGGCCGGCCGGTCTTCTGCTGGACGACTATCGCTCGAGTTCGGATTTCATGGCCAGTGACGAGGGTCCCGATTTTGAGTTTTACCAGATCGCAGCCGCGGAGCTTACTGTCGATCGCAAGATCGAAAAGCGCACGATCTCTCATCCTTCCTTCTCGGTCGAGGTAGAAGCGGACTGCCCAAATCTGGCGTTGTTTCAGGGGCTTCTTGACGCCAACTTGCTTTCCTGCGTTCCAAGCCGGTTTACCCAGTGCAGCAGGATCATATTGTGAGATACCCATTTTAGTTCTCCTACGGCCACATTGGCCAGAGGGAGAATGAACGGTTTTGGCTCCATGGCGGGGCCGATTGCAAATCGTCGGCACGGTCTGAGCCGGAAATTATTTCTGTTTTGACGACTGGCGGGCAGTGGATTGTGTCTGCCCGGCGCAGCGCGTCAGGAAAGGGTGTAAGATTTGGCGTTTGCGGACGACTAGCGTTGGTAAGTTCACCTGTTTAAGAGCTACGGCACCATGGCGATGGAATATTCCAGGAGAAATGTCATTCGAGTTTTTGGTTTAGCTGCGGTTGGCAGCGTGGCTGATCTGACAGAGCCATCGAGCGAACCATGACGCGGATTTTTCTGGTGGGTGGTGGACATGCTCATCTGATTGTCATGGAGGAGCTTGCGAAGAAGCGCCGCGATGATCTTGAGGTCGTAATGGCGACGCCTTCGCCTTGGCAGTATTATTCGGGAATGTTGCCGGGGCTGATATCAGGCCGCTATGCAGAAGATGACTGCAGGATCGATATCCGGCCCCTTGCCGCGAAGGCGGGTGTTCGACTGATCCTTGAGCCTGTCGCTGCCATCGATGCCGATCGCAACATGGTGTGCTTTGCTGACGGACGGGATTTGGGTTATGATTTGATGTCTCTCGACATCGGTAGCGAGATCAATGCTGGATGGCTTGCCAGCCTTTCAGACAAGCTTCTGCTCCCCAAGCCGATTGATGGCTTCGTGGCTCAGTGGCATCAACTGCTTGACCGCGCGAAGGCCGAAGCACAGGTTCGCCTCGTCGTTGTCGGCGGCGGCGCGGCCGGGGTCGAACTGGCGCTCGCAACGAAACGGGCGCTCGACTCAGCTTCAGTCACGGCAGAGGTTTTCCTTATTGCCGGCCGCTCCAGCGTCCTTTCCAGCCATGGTGCGAGAGCACGCAGGCTGGCCACACATGCGCTCGCTCGAAGCGGGATCATGGTCATCCAGGAGCGCGCGGCCGGCAGCGCGAATGGTGTGCACCTATCGAATGGCCAAACCTTGGACGCCGACTATGTGATTGCCGCGACGGGTGCCCGCCCCGCTTCATGGCTCGAACTGTCCAGGCTGTCGCTCGATGAACACGGTTTTGTTCTGGTCGACGCCGCGCACAGGAGTGCTTCCCATCCCAACGTGTTTGCGGTGGGCGATGTCGCGGCAAGAACGGATGTGACCATGGAGAAATCGGGCGTTCACGCAGTTCGCGCCGGACCGGTGCTGGCACGAAACCTGATCGCGGCATCAAAAGGCGAAAGCCTGCAACCCTACTTCCCGAGGAAGAGATCCCTCTACATTCTGGCGAGCGGACCCGGAACTGCAATCGCCTCCTGGGGTGCGCTGAGCGCTGAGGGAAGATGGGCATGGCGTTGGAAGGACCGCATCGATCGAAACTTCATCAATCGCCTCAAAGTATGATCACATTTACGGGAGCGCCGATCGAGGTAAAGGGGAAGGTCGATTCCGCAGGAACATACCGCTCACCATGGCGCAGGTCTCGCGCTTTCACGAGAACTTGAACGACGCGACTAGGTTTCTGTGACACCTTGCCAGCCAATCCTTTTCATCTCATCCGCACGGGGCAATAATGACGAAGCCGGAACCTGCCTTCGATAATCCAGAGTTCCTAAGGGAACTGCGAGGGCAAATGCTCAAATTTGCGATCCTGCAACTCTCTGATCCTGTTGTTGCGGAGGATGCCGTTCAGGAGGCCTTGGCCGGAGCGCTCAAGAACGTTTCGACCTTTGCCGGTCAGGCTGCCATCAAGACCTGGGTCTTTGCCATCCTTAAAAACAAGATCATCGACACGATCAGACAGAGACAGAAGCTTGCCCAGCTTGCGCCCTTGGTCTCGTTCGATGGCGAGGCAGATGATGTGGATACCCTGTTCGACAGGCGCGGCATATGGAAGGCGCAAAACAGGCCGACCGATTGGGGTACTCCCGAGGATAACGTCCTTGGGCGCGATTTCTGGCGTGTCTTCGATGCATGCCTCAATCATCTTCCCGCGCAGCAGGGCAAGGTCTTCATGATGCGGGAGTTCATGGACATGGCGACTGCGGACATATGCGTTGATGCAGGCGTTTCTGTCTCTAACCTCAACGTGCTTCTTCACCGCGCGCGGCTTCGGCTGCGCAATTGTCTCGAGAAACACTGGTTCCAAGGGGAGAAGCGGGCATGCTGAACTGCTGGAGCGCGACGAAGCTTGCTTCGGATTCCCTGGACCGGAAGCTGACGCTCGTGGAGCGGATGCGGCTGGGAACGCATCTTGCCATGTGTCCCGCCTGCCGTCGCTTTTCGCGTCAGGCCGCGGATCTGCGCCAATTGTCGAGGCTTTACTGTTCCGTTCCGGACGACCTCTCCAGGCCTTCCGAAACGGACAGCGAGCGGTGACTGTAAGAAAGGCTCAGATGCGCCGACAAATGGCCAAGTAACCGAACAAAAATAGGAGTTTGGCTCTTGAAACGAGCGCTGGTTTTCATCGTGCTGGCCGTTGTTCTGCTGGCTGTCTATGCTCTAGCGGGCCATGCTCTTCCCGACATTGGCGACTTGAAGGCAAACCTTCAGCCATTGACCGAATGGGTAACGGCCCGCCCGATAGGTTCGGCGCTTGTCTTTTTCGTCTTGTATGTGGTGATTGCCTCGCTTTCCGTACCCCTCGCGACCGTCGCGACTTTGGCAGCAGGCGCGCTTTTCGGTTTCTGGAAGGGGCTTGCGCTTGTCTCATTTGCGTCGAGCCTCGGTGCGACGCTCGCCTTTCTCGCCGCCCGGCTCTTGCTCCGCGATGCGGTGCAGGAGCGCTTTTCGAACCGTCTTGTCGCGATCAATGAGGGTTTCCGGAAGGACGGGGCCTTCTATCTGTTCACGCTGCGGTTGCTGCCAATCGTTCCGTTCTTTCTGGTCAACCTCACAATGGGCCTGACGCCGATCAAGGCCAAGACCTTCTACTGGGTCAGTCAGGTGGGAATGTTGGCCGCGACGGCGGTCTTTGTGAATGCGGGAACACAGATCGCAAAGATCGATAGTCTTAAAGGAATTCTCTCGCCCGCTTTGATCGGATCCTTCGTCCTGATCGGCCTTTTTCCGTGGTTTGCGAAGATCTTCGTTGATTGGCAAAGACGGAAAAACGTCTACGCGCGCTGGTCCCGCCCGAAGCGATTTGACCGCAACCTCATCGTCATTGGTGCAGGTTCGGCAGGACTCGTCAGCGCGTATATTGCGGCGGCTGTGAAGGCAAAGGTGACGCTGGTCGAAGCCAACAAGATAGGCGGCGATTGTCTGAACTACGGCTGCGTACCGTCCAAGGCGCTCATCAGGAGCGCGAAGCTCGCCGCACAGATACGCAAGGCCGACCGGTTCGGGCTTTCAGGCTCGGAACCGCATTTTTCATTTCCTTCGGTCATGCAGCGCATTCGAGATGTCATCGCGCAAATTGCACCGCATGACAGCGTCGAGCGATATGAAGGTCTCGGCGTCGAGGTCCTTTCGGGCTATGCGCGCATCAAGGACCCCTGGACCGTCTCCGTTCGACTGGCCGATGGAACCGATCGGCATTTGACCACCCGTTCGATTATCATAGCCACAGGAGCGCGCCCCTTCGTGCCGCCGCTGCCTGGCATAGAGGATTCGGGCTATGTCACCTCCGATACGCTTTGGGACCGATTTGCGAATTTGAGCGAACCGCCGAGGCGGCTCGTCGTCCTTGGCGGCGGACCCATCGGTTGCGAGCTTGCGCAAAGCTTTGCGCGACTTGGTTCTGAGGTGACCCAGATCGAGATGGCCGATCGCCTTCTGGTGCGGGAGGATTCGGACGTCTCCGACTATGTCCGCAACGCGCTTGAGGCAGATGGCGTTCGGGTTCTGACATCGCACAAGGCGCTAGCCTGCGGCAGGGATGGCGACCAGAAACACATCCTTGTAAGCGACGGAAAGCGGGAGATGCATATCCCCTTCGATGAACTCGTCTGCGCGGTCGGACGCAGCGCGCGCTTGACGGGATTTGGTCTCGAAGAGCTTGCCATCCCCACCGAGCGCACTGTCACGACCAACGCCTATCTGGAAACGATCCTGCCCAATATTCTGGCGGCGGGCGATGTCGCGGGCCCTTACCAGTTTACCCATACCGCTGCGCATCAGGCGTGGTTTGCGACGGTTAACGCGCTCTTCGGTACCTTCAAGAGGTTCAAGGCGGATTATAGAGTAATCCCCTGGACGACCTTTACCGATCCCGAGGTTGCTCGCGTCGGGATCAATGAACAGGAGGCCCGGCAACAGGGCATCGCTTACGAGGTCACCCGTTTCGCCATCGACGATCTTGATCGCGCCATCGCCGAGAGCGCGGGACACGGTTTCATCAAGGTTCTGACCGCGCCGGGCCACGACCGGATCCTCGGCGTGACGATTGTCGGCGAGCATGCCGGCGATATCATCGCGGAATTCGTGTTGGCGATGAAGCACGGCCTCGGCCTCAACAAGATCCTCGGAACCATACACGCCTATCCGACATTCGCGGAAGCGAACAAGATGGTGGCCGGCGAATGGCGGCGGGCGCATGTGTCCCGGCGGCTGTTGGCCATATTGGACATCTATCATCGTTTCATGCGGGGCGCTTCGTCATGATCGATAGCTACATCCTGCCAACCCAGAAGAGGTTCCTGCAACCGCTTGCAAACCTGCTCGTAAGATCGCGGGTTTCCGCAGACAATATCACGGTGGTCGGCTTCCTCGTGGGGCTTGCCGCCGCGCCGCTGCTAGCCTTCGGTCATTACGGTGCCGCGCTGGCTGTCATCCTGATCAATCGGATCTTCGACGGGCTGGATGGCGCGGTCGCGCGGACGTCAGGGCCGACGGATCGCGGGGCCTATATCGACATAGCCTTTGACTTCTTTTTCTACGCGACCATTCCATTCGGCTTCGCGCTTGCCAATCCGGAGCAGAATGCCTTGGCGGCGAGCGCACTTGTCGCCGCTTTCATGGGCACCGGATCAAGCTTCCTGGCCTTTGCCACGATCGCCGCGAAACGCGGCATTTCGGCGGATGCCTATCCCCAGAAGGGCATCTATTATCTCGGAGGCCTGGCCGAAGGTGCGGAGACAATTGCTGCCTTTGCGGCCATGTGCATCTGGCCCGACCATTTTGCCGCGATCGCCTGGAGCTACGCGGCGATCTGCATGGTGACGACCGTGACGCGCTGGCGGCAGGGCTGGGTCGTCTTTTCTGAGAAAGAGCCGGAAAAGAATGTAAGGAACGCAGCCGGCACTCGACCAACACGGGAAGATCAAAATTCTCTAAGGGAGCCTTCATGAAACGACCACTCCTTCTTGCGGCAGCGCTCGCTTTGGCCGCGCAGCATGGCTTTGCGGCCGATGACTGGAACGCAACGCTGGCAAAGGCGAAGGGCCAAACGGTCTACTGGAATGCCTGGGGCGGGGATGAGCGGACGAACGCCTTTATCGCCTGGGTAGGTCAGGAGACTGAAAAGCTCTACGGCGTGAAGGTCAAGCAGGTGAAGCTTTCCGATACGGCTGAGGCGGTGAACCGCGTGATTGCTGAAAAGCAGGCAGGCAAAACCGAGAATGGCTCCGTCGATCTGATCTGGATCAACGGACCGAACTTCCTGTCGATGAAGGAAAAGGGACTTCTCTACGGTCCCTTCGCACAGACGCTGCCCAATGCAAGGTTTCTCGATCTGACGCCGGGCTCCGCAAACGTGGTCGATTTCACCGTGCCGGTGGACGGCTACGAATCGCCCTGGAGGCTTGCTAAATTCGTCTTCAACTACGATAGCGCCAAGGTCTCCGACCCTCCAAAGACCATTGAGGCGTTTGTCGACTGGGCGAAGGCGCATCCCGGTCGCTTTACGCATCCCGCCGTCAGCAACTTCATGGGAGCCACTTTCCTCAAGCAGGCTCTGATCGCCTTGACGCCCGATCCGCAGATCTTGCAGTCTCCAGCAACGGACGCAAATTTTGACGCTGCCGTTGCCCCCCTTTGGCGCTGGTATGACCTGCTGAAACCGAATCTCTGGCATGGAGGCGCAGACTTTCCTGCGAATGAGGCTGTGCAGGACCAGCTTCTGGGCGATGGTGCGATCGACATTTCCATGTCATTCGATCCGGCAAGCGCCGCATCGGCGGTCGAAGACGGCAGACTGCCGAAGAGCGTTCGCACCTATGCCCTGTCCGGAGGCTCGATCGGTAATGTGAGCTTCGTGGCCATCCCCTTCAATGCCGCGCACAAGGAGGCGGCGGAAGTGTTGGCGAATTTCCTGCTTGCGCCCTCCACGCAGGCTCATATGCAGGACATCCGCGTATTGGGCAGCTATTCGGTTCTGGATTGGTCGAAGCTGGACGATGCACAACGAAAGGCGTTTGACGACTTGCCCAAGTCGGCCTCACTGCCCGGCAACGACGCGCTCGGGAAGACCCTGCTGGAGCCACATCCGTCCTGGATGACAAGGCTGACGGAAGCGTGGGCCAAGCGCTATGTGAAATGAAGCGGAGGGGTACTCAAAAGCAGGCCATCGTCGTTGCGGCGCTGCTGTGCGGCGGCTTCCTGTTGCCGATCCTCGCCGGGCTCTGGCAGACAGTGCTGCCGGCGTTCGGATATCTTCCGGCGATCGGCGCGACGAATGTCAATCTCGATGCCTGGCGCAATCTCTTCTCGACGCCAGGCTTCGGGACGAGCGTCGGCGTGACCGTTTTCGTCGGCTTTTCGGCCACTTTTCTTGCGCTGGTCGCGGCCATTGCGTTTCATGCGCATCCGCGAGTGCGGAGTTGGACGCGTTTCGACAGTCTATTTGCGACGCCTTTGCTTGCAAGTCCGCATGCAGCCATCGCGATCGGCCTTGCTTTCCTGATTGCCCCTTCGGGCTGGCTGTTTCGCCTGGTCAGCCCTGAACTGAGTGGCCTCTCCGTCCCGCCCGATGTAACGATAGTCAACGATGCAGCGGGGCTGGCCCTCATTTTCGGCCTTGTGGTGAAGGAAACGCCCTTTCTCATTCTTGTGATCGGCGCGGCACTCAACCAGTTGCCGCACCAATTCTATCGCGCGAGCGCTCGCTCGCTCGGCTACGGTCCTGGAGCAGCCTGGGTCTTGGTGGTGTTCCCGCAGATCTACCCGCAGATTCGGCTCGCCGTTTATGCCGTTCTTGCCTTTTCGCTTTCGGTCGTCGATGTCTCCGTGATCCTTGGGCCGGGAACGCCGCCGACCATCGCGGTTCAGACGCTCCGGTGGTATTCTGCGGCAGACAGCGAAATGCTTCTGACCGCTTCAGCCTCTGCCGTCTTCCTGACGGCGCTGGTGATCGGAGCAATCCTTCTGTGGTGGCTGGCGGAACGTGTGATCGTCTTTTCTTCGACCTGGCTGCTCGCGTGCGGAGCCCGCCATCATTGGCTGAATTTCGTCGCCAAAGCACATTCGGCTTTCGGGTCGGTTATGCTGCTCACAGGCGGTTTGTCGTTGGTGGGCCTTCTCGTCTGGTCCATGACCTGGCGGTGGAATTTCCCCTTCGCTCTACCCGAAAGCTGGTCGCTCGCCATCTGGTCTCGATCCATGGGCGACTGGAGTTCGGCCTTCATGGCGACACTATGGATTGCCGTATCTTCAAGCCTTGCTTCCCTCGTCGCAGCGATTGCCGTTCTGGAAACGCTTGATCGTTCAGGTCGCAAAGGCATGCGTGCCCTGACAATTTTCATCTATCTACCGCTCATTCTGCCTCAGGCGGCTTTCATCTTCGGCCTGCATGTGGCGTTCCTGCAGTCCGATTTAGCGGGTACAATGCCGGCTGTCGCCTGGTCGCACATGCTCTTCGTCTTTCCCTATATCATGCTCGCGCTCACAGACCCCTGGCTGGCGCTCGATCCCAGATTCGCGAGGGCTGCGGCGTCGCTTGGCCATACACCGAAGCAGATATTGCTGCATGTGAAACTGCCTATCATGATGAGACCCGTGCTCACCGCCTTTGCCATAGGCTTCGCCGTCAGTGTCGCGCAATATTTGCCGACGCTGGTGATCGGCGAGGGACGGATTGATACTTTGACGACGGAAGCCGTTGCGTTGTCGAGCGGCGGAGACAGACGGGTCATCGGGGTGTTCGGCACGCTGCAGGCACTCTTACCGCTTGTCGTCTACATCATTGCCCGGACCGTGCCGGCGTTCGTCTTCGCAAAAAAGAAGGGCATGGCAGGAGCCCGCGCATGACCGCACTTGAACTCAAGGACGTCTCGATCTCGATTGCAGACACCGGCCGCAGGCTCGTCGCTGACTTGAACCTGAAAGTCGAAGCAGGCTCCGTCACCACGATCATGGGACCGAGTGGTTCTGGAAAATCATCCCTCCTTGCATTCATTGCCGGGCATCTCGAACCACCATTGCGTGGCTCCGGAACTGCGATATGCGGCGAGACCGAGATATCCGGCCTGCCGCCAGAACTGCGGAAAATCGGCATTCTCTTTCAGGACGATATGCTGTTTCCGCACTTGACCGTCGGCGGCAATCTCAACTTCGGCCTGAGCGCCACCGTCAGAGGAAGGCGCGAAAGAATGCAGAGAATAGAAGCCGCCCTCTCGAGGTCAGGACTGGACGGTTTCGCCGGCCGGGATCCTGCAAGTCTCTCCGGCGGTCAGCGCGCCCGTGTGGCACTGTTACGGACACTGCTTTCCGAACCCAGGGCTCTCCTCCTTGATGAGCCGTTCTCAAAACTCGATGCCACCATGCGCGACGACATTCGCGATTTCGTCTTCATGCAAGCGGCGGAGCAGCATATTCCTGTGCTCCTGGTGACGCATGACGAAGAGGACGCCAGGATCGCGATGGGTCCTGTTTTCGACATTTCGGAATATGCACGGCCGTAAAGGCCGACATCTGGCTCGCAGGTAATTCACGTTGGATGTTCTGCCAGAAGTCATGATGCGGCGAAGTTGCGCGTCCTCGAAGATTAGGAGCTCCCGCCCATCCACCTCTCTGGGCCGTCTTTCCGACGGACGACTGGCGAGCGCCAAGGCGCGAGCATCCACGCAGTTCGCGGAGCAGGTTCTTACGCGAAATGCCAAACTTGACCAATAGCAACAAATTGAACGTCAGCTTTCAGCGCAACTTCTCGCCGCCCCCTACGTCTGGAATGAGGGCGCATTCCCGCCGTTCAAATTCGTCGAGAATCGTCTCCACTTTGCTGGACGATGTGTTACGTCTCGAACTCCGTCTCGACATCACGAAGGCGCGCCAAATTGACAAGTCTCTGCGCGATCAGGCCCCCGCAACCAACCTCTCAACCACCAAAAAAAGCCCGCCATGGAGAAATCCAGCGGGCTTTTTGGCCGGTCCACAACCGCCAGAATGTGCCATTCAATACCCGCCGGTCATCAACCCGTGCTTGCCGCGAACCTTCGTGGGAAGAAGCGGCTCGATCACCGACCATTCGAAATCCGTCAAATCAAAGCGCGCCATCTCTGCCTCCAAATCAACAGAGGCAGTGAATCACAATCCATTCAAATCAAAAATTAGTTTATGGGTATGTGACCTAGACGAACGGTGCAGGATCATCATGTTTCGACGAAGCGGGCGAAACACGGAAATGCCGCGCCGCTTCCCGATTGCTGTTTCCTTCGTTCACAAACGCAACGACACGCTCACGCAACTCTATCGGATGCGGCTTGTCCATGGTGGTTCTCCTTGCATAGCCAAAGAGAAACACAAATCAGATCAAACAGGAACAACCAATCCGGTTAACCGCGACACGCTTTAGCAGTCACGCAACGTGCGTCCGTCGCCCTGAAGCTTTTTGTAGGCGGCGAAGCGGTTGTTGTGCAGCTCTCGTCTTGCGGGCTCGGGAACCACTGTTTGCTTTGCGGCGCTCATCCGCTGCATGGCATCCATGACCGACGACACCACGCCCGCCGCGACGGCTCCGAGCATTGCCGATCCCAGAATGACAGGCTCTTCGGCGACCGGTGTCACCACGGATATTCCGCAGGCATCGGCAAGCAGCTGACGCGTGAGCGGGTGCTGCCCGGCCCCGCCGCTGATCACGATCGTCTCGACAGGCGCGCCCGCATCCGCCTGCGCCTCAATGATCTGGCGCAGCCCGTAGCCGATCCCGCAGAGGCCTGCGACGTAAAGCGCGACAAGACTATCGAGATCGCGTTCCATGCCAAGCCCCGCGACAATGGCGCGGGCATGCGGATCTGCGAAGGGGGCGCGGTTGCCCAAGAATTCCGGGACGACATGAAGTCCGTGCGCAAGCGCCACAGCCTCCGAAGCAGAGCCGGCTTTTTCGATCGCCATTCCGGCCAGCATAACCGGGAGCGGCACGTTTCTCGATTTCGCCAATGCCTGCGCTTCCAAGGCGGCTGGATGGAAAAGGAGCAGCTGGTCGATGGCCGCACCCGCGGCACTCTGGCCACCCTCGTTGAGCCACATCCCCGGCACCATGGCTGAATAATAAGGCCCCCAGACGCCGGGTACAAAAACAGGTTCCCGGGTGGTGGTCATCGTGCAGGACGAAGTGCCGAACACATAGGCGAGGTTGCTCGTTGCACCCTTGCCCACACCAACTGTGCCGATGCCGCCTGCATGGGCGTCGATCATGCCGGCGGCAACCGGAACGCCTGCAGGCAAGCCGAATGCGGCGGCCGCATCCACCGTCAAGCCGCTTCCGCAGGGTGTGCCCGGTTCGACAATGCGCTGACCGATGCGCGCGAAATCTTCGTCGGCAAGCGCGCCGAGGCCGATCTTGCGGAAGTAGTCTGCGTCCCAGCGTTTTTGATGGGCCAGATAGGTCCATTTGCAGGTCAGTGTGCAGGTCGAGCGGGCAAGGTCGCCCGTCGCGCGCCAGCTCAAATAATCCGCAAGATCGAAGAACTGCCAGGCAGATGCAAAGGTCTCGGGGCGGTTTTCCTTCAGCCACAGCAGTTTCGGCGTTTCCATCTCGGGAGAGATGCGACCGCCGACATATTTAAGCACATCATGACCGAGCTCATTGATACGCTCTGCTTGCCCGATCGCGCGATGATCCATCCAGACGATAATGTTGCGGTCTTGGTCTTCTGAAGGGCCAACCGCAAGTGGCGTCCCCTCCTCGCCGACGACGACGAGCGAGCATGTGGCATCGAAGCCGATGCCAGCTGCCATGGACGCGGGGCGTCCGCTCTTGGCAACGGCCTCGCGCACCGTTTCACAAACCGCGGACCAGATGTCCCGGCTCGACTGCTCGACGATATGGCCGGTGTCCCTGAAGATGGCGATATCGCGCTTGGCGACGGACAGCATCTCGCCGGACAGATCGAAGATTCCGGCGCGAACGCTTCCCGTGCCGACATCGACTCCAATCAGAAAACGTGGATCGTTCGCGATTGCGGCGGGGGTCTGGGCATTCATGGGGCTATCCTGGTCTGTTTCTGCAGATCGACGCGGTCAGAGATCGACACTGTTGGGCAGGATCACGAGATCGCGGATCGTGACATTGCGCGGGCGCGACAGCATGAAAAGTACGGCCTCGGCCACTTCCTTCGGCTGCATCAGGCTGCCGTTCGCAAGCGCCTCATCCATCTTGGCCTTCGGCCAGTCATCCAGAAGTGCGGTCACCACGGGACCCGGCAGGACCGCCCCGACACGAACGCCATACTGGGCGACCTGGCGACGCGTTGAATGCACGAAAGCCTGAACGGCAAATTTGGAGGCCGTGTAGATCGGCTCCCACACGACCGGAACAACGCCGGCAATCGAGCTGGTGAAGAGGATGTCGCCAGACTTTTGCGCGATCAGATGCGGCAGAACCGCATGAACCGTGCGGAAGGCCGCATTGATGTTGAGGTTCAGCATCCGGTCCCAGGCGTCCGGATCGCCTTCCGCGACCGGGCCGCCGATATAGGCGCCGGCATTGGCATGGAAGATGTCGAGACGGCCGGCGGATTTCAGGATGCCGTCGAGCATGCCGGACACCTCGGCAGGCTTCAGAAGATCAACGACGACAGGATAAGCGCCTTCGCCGATCTCGTGGCAAAGCTGTTCCAGCTTATCCTTGGCGCGATCGACGAGAACGACCTTCGCGCCGGCGGCGTGCAATGTGCGGGCACATTCGAGGCCGATGCCGGAGGCGGCTCCGGTGATAGCGGCGACTTTTCCTTCCATGGAAACGGACATGTGTTTTCTCCGGATTTCGGTTTCAGGCGCGGCCGTTGCTAGCGCGCGATTGACGGGCAAGCGAGTCGACGATCACGGCAATGGCGAGAACCCCGCCGGTGATCATGTAGCGCAACGAAGACGAGAGGTTCAGCAGCGTCAGGCCATTGGAAATCGACTGGATGACAATGATGCCGAGCAGTGCCGAATAGGCGCTGCCGCGTCCGCCGAAGAGGCTCGTTCCGCCGATGACGGCGGCGGCAATCGCGTTGAGGTTCACGTCGCCTGTACCAGCCTGCTGGCTGGAAGAGGCAAGACGTGCGGCAGACAGGATGCCGCCGAGCGCTGCAAGGCCAGAGCAAAGCATAAAGCAGCTCGTGTAGATCGCCCGCACGTTGATGCCCGAGCGGCGCGCGGCTTCCTTGTTGCCGCCGACGGCGAAGACGGAGCGGCCCCATTTGGTGCGCGTCAGCGCATAGTTCAAGATGATGACGAGCGCGACGAGGAGGCCGAACATCCATGGAACGCCACGGCCCTTGTTGAGGTAGAAGGCGGCAAATTCCAGTGCCAGCGTCAGCACGGCGGCGCGCGTGATAAGCGTCGATAGCGGGCTCGACGAAAGATTGACGGCAAGACGGCGGCTGCGCATACGCAGGCCCATCACGATCATCACGAGCCCCGGCAGCAGGGCCAGACCATGCGACAGCCAGGCCGGCATGACGAGGATCTGGCCGAAGCGCACGAGCGGCGAAGCGTAAGGCAGGTTGATGCTGCCGGTCGGGCCTAGAATGTAGAGCTGGAGGCCGAGAAGGGCGAGAAGACCGGCGAGTGTCGCGATAAAGCTCGGCATACCAAGGCGATTGTAAAGCTGCGCGTAAACCGCGCCGATCATCGCCCCGAAGACGACGGCAATGGCAATCGCTCCATAGACAGGAAAACCCTGGTTGACCCAGAGCACACCGATCATGGCGGACGCCAGCCCGCTCATCGAGCCGACGGAGAGGTCGATTTCACCAAGCAGCAGAACGCAGACGATACCGAGCGAGATGATACCGACTGTGGCGCAGTCGAACAGCATGTTCACGA
Organism: Rhizobium sp. C1; assembly: GCF_021026335.1. GTDB lineage: Bacteria > Pseudomonadota > Alphaproteobacteria > Rhizobiales > Rhizobiaceae > Ensifer_A. Next base: position 164,320 of record NZ_JAJNCY010000007.1, on the reverse strand, counting down.
GGTTGTTGGGCGCGAGATAGACCGGGTTCAGGATACTGAAGACGGTCGAAATGATGATGAGGCCGAGCGCCACGGGCAGCATGCCGAGATCGCCCGAGCGGATGCGGTCGATGGAGGCTTTCGCTGCGCCCAGCAGCGTGTCGTTGTGGCGGACGCGCTCATCGCTGCGGTCGAGAGCGGCATTCTGTGCCTTGTTCATGTCTGCGCTCATGCGGACAACCCGCCTTTCTCATGACTTTCGGTCGCCTTGCGCTCCTGGCGGCGCGAGACGGCGTTTTCGGTCGCCCCTGTAATGGCGGCGACGAGTTCCTGGTTGGAGGCATCCGGCGTGAAGATGCCGTTGTTGCGGCCGAGGCGCAGCACGACGATCCGGTCGGCGACGGCGCGGACGTCTTCCATATTGTGGCTGATGATGATGACGCCGAGGCCGCGATCGCGCACGCGCTCGATGAGGTTCAGGACCTCGGCCGTCTGCGCGACGCCGAGTGCTGCCGTCGGCTCGTCCAGCATGATGATCTTGGGATTGAGCAGGAGCGAGCGGGCAATCGCGACCGTCTGGCGCTGGCCGCCGGAGAGAGAGGCGATCGGTTCGCGCACGGAGGGGATACGGGCGGCGAGCTCCTTCAGAAGCGTCCAGGCCCGGACTTCCATGCCGACCTCGTCGAGACCCCAGGGCGACATTTCATGGCCGAGGAAGAGATTGGCCACGACATCAAGATTTTCGCAGAGCGCGAGATCCTGGAAGACGGTAGCAATACCAAGCTCGAGTGCGGTGCCCGGGCTGTCGATGGCGACTTCGCGGCCGCAGAATTCGACCGTGCCGGAGGATGGCAGATGCACGCCGGCGAGAATCTTGACGAGCGTTGATTTGCCCGCACCGTTATCGCCGACAAGCGCTACGACCTCGCCGGCCTTGACCTCCATGTCGATGTCGGTCAGCGCCGAGACCGCGCCGAAATTCTTCGAAACTTTGGTCAGCTTGAGGATCGTCTCGCCCTTGGGGGGCAGACCGCTTCGTTCTTGCGTCATGAATAGTCCCTCGGAAAACGGGTGAAGTGGCCGGCCGGTAATACCGGCCGGCCACTTCCTTGGGAGGAATTACTTGATAATTCCGAGCTTCTTGCAATCGGCTGCATATTCGCCGGTGCAGACTTCTTCGGGCGTCTGGATCTTCTTGTCGAAGATTTCGGCCTTGATGTTTTCCTGCGTTACGACGGCGGGGATGAAGAGCTGCGATGGCGTGTTGTAAAGCGTCGTCTTGGCTTCCGGCTTTTCGCCCTTGATCAGCTGTACCGCGACCTTCGCAGCGGCGGCAGCGACGATTTCCGAAGGTTTGGAGATCGTGTTGTACTGGTCGCCCGAGATGATCAACTGCAGGGCGGCAATCGTCGCGTCATTGCCGGTGACCGGCGGAACCGGCTTCACGCCGGCTGCCTTGAAGGCCGCGATCGCACCGCCGCCGGTGCCGTCATTTGCAGCCACGACACCCTTGATCTGATTGCCGAAGCGGGTGATCTGGCCGGCCGCCCATTCCTGCGCCTTCGGCGGAGCCCATTCGGGCGTGTCGTACTCAGCCAGCGTCTTGTAGCCGGAATCCTTCAGGCCACGATGGATACCGTCACGGATGAGACCGGCGGCAGCATCGGTCGGCGAGCCGTTGATTTCGAGCAGGCCCGAACCTTCCGGAACGCCGGTCTTCTTCAGGTGGTCGACCAGCGACTTGGTGATGGCGTAGCCGATGCCTTCATTGTCGAAGGAGATGTAGAAATCGGCCGGCTGACTCGGGATTGGGCGGTCATAGGCAACGACCTTCACGCCCTGCGAATGAGCGATCTCGACGAGGCCGGCGGCAGCCGCGGAATCAACAGGGTCGAGCACGATGACCTTGGCGCCCTGGGTGATCACGGAGTTGAACTGCTGCTGCTGGAGCGAGGCGTCCGCATTGGCGTTCTGGTAGATGACGGTGCACTTGGCGCAGAGCTTGGCCATCTCGGCCTTGAAGCCGGGGAAGTCGTGCTGTTCGTAGCGGGTGGATGCCTGGTCGGGCATGAGGAAGGCAACGGTTGCCGCGTCGTCCGCGCGGGCAACACCGGCAAACGCGAGGCCAAACGCCACCGAAGCCATCATAAGATTACGATATTTCATGTTCTCCTCCTTCGAAGCCGGTAAGGGACCCGGCCGTGATAATTCCGTGGGCCGCCGAATATGTCCGAAGGGGATGAGCCGGCCGAAGGCAATGCTGCCTTCCTGCGCGCTTCAAATTCGAATGCTCCTCCCGCGTCGACCTTATTCAGTCGATCTGCTTCATCGATGTTGCGCAATTGCTCAATCGATGAAGCAAGAATTGCCAGTTTCGTGGATTGATGTCAAGTTGGACAAAACGAGGGAGGAAAAAATTTCGTGACTCGCATAAAGCCTACCAAACGAACCACGATCTACGATCTGGCGCATCTTGCCGGAACATCGGCGAGCGCCGTCAGCGCGGTTCTGAATGGAAACTGGAAGAAGCGGCGCATCAGCAGCCAGTTGGCCGAGAAGATCACCCGCATTGCCGAGGAACAGGGCTATGCGCTGAACATGCAGGCAAGCCTGCTCAGGCGCGAAAAATCCAAGATTATCGGCATGATCGTACCGAAATACGACAACCGCTATTTCGGCTCCATCGTGGAAATGTTCGAGGCGATGGCGCGCGAGCGCGGCCTCTTCCCCATTATCACCTGCACCCGCCGCGATCCCGATCTCGAGATTGAGGCCGCGCGCACGATGCTCTCCTACCAATGCGACTGGATGGTGGCGACCGGCGCCACCGACCCGGATCGGATCACCGAAATCTGCGCTGCCGCAGGTGTCGGCAGTCTCAATCTCGATCTGCCAGGCAGCCGCGCGCCCTCGGTCATCTCCGACAACTACGCGGGCGCCCGCGAACTGACCCTTCGCGTCCTGAAGAAATGCGAGACCCGGTTCGGCGGCAAGGAACCTCTGCTCTTTGTCGGGGGGCGCGGAACCGATCACAATACCAGCGAACGCCTTCGCGGCTTCCGCGATGCGCATGAAGCGTTTGGGGTACCGGTCGATGAACATCATCTGCTCGCCTGCGGCTATGCGCCGGACAAGGCGGCCGGCGCGCTACGCGACCTGCAGGCGCGGGGTGAAGATCTGCCCCACGGCCTCTTCGTCAACTCGACCATCTCTCTGGAAGGCGTGATGCGCTGGATGAGCGAGACGGGGCATTATGGCGACAGGCAACCGGTGATGGGCTGCTTCGACTGGGACCCGTTCGTCGCTCTTCTCGGTCACGACATCGAGATGGTGCGCCAGGATGTTCCGGCCATGTTGAAGGAAGTGTTCGATATCATCGACACTGGAACGGCAAAACTGCCACTGGTCGAGATACCGCCTATTTTCATCGGATAATCGACATTGGCTGGGATCCATAAAGCCAGGCGATCGACAACTCATCGCATGGCGATCGTTGAGACCCGCATGTCATTCAACCTCTGCCTCTTGGGACATTCCGAGGCTCTATTGCCGATATGTGCGCGCAGTTCTACGCTTCCCGCCAGACCGCCAGACCGCCTGCAGTTTGGCAGACTGGTCACTCAAAGCGTCGTCCAACTGACATAAACAGTGTCGGATTGACAAGTCTCTGCGCAATCAGGCGCTGGCAACCAAATTCTCAACAGTCAAATAAGTTCGAAACGTCAAAACTACCGGGCGTGCCTGCGTTTACAGACATCCTCCCGCCCAAGCGGAGTGACCCGAGAGCATGCACTTCCATTTCGGGCATTCGCTCCATGTCACGGTGCTCGAAATCCACATACAATTCCACGGCAGCCGGAATCGTGTTGATGGAACCGGGCGACACGGACAGAGAGGCGGTGGGGCGTCAGTCGTGCATCCCGGCGAGACCCGCGGCCCAAGAAAGCTAGAATTGCTTGTCGCCGGGGGTGATGGAGCTTTGTCCTCGAATGAGATCAAGTCTCTGTTTTCGGTACTGCGCGGGAGATATGTTGTGCCAGCGTTTGAAGGCGCGGGTGAATGCGCTGATCTCTGCGTAACCCAGTATCTCTGAGAGCTGCCCGATCTGCAGGTCCGGCCCGGACAGACAGTGTTCGGCGACCTCACGGCGCACATGATCGACCAGATCGGAGAAGCTGGTGTTTTCTTCTGCAAGCCTGCGGCGCAGAGTCCACGAGGGAAGGGACAGCTTCTGGCTGACCGATTGCAGGTCCAGGGGCCCGCTTCCCAGATTGTCGCGAATGGTCGCACGGATCCGGTCAATCATGGATTCTGTGGCACAATGCAGGCCCAGAGCGGTCAGGTTCGAACAGAGCAGGGCCAGAAGCCGCGCGTCGGCCGTCGGCATTTTCATCATGGCGCTTTCTGGCCGGAACAGAATGGCGTTTACCGGCTTGCCAAAAGACACGGGTGCACCGAAACAGGCCTCTATGTCGCGCCAGTTCTCGCTGCGCTCATGCTCGAAATACACGGCATCGGGTGCCCAGCTGTCTCCCGCGCAGGCGCGGAAAACGTTGCAGAACATGCCCATCGTCACGAGTGCATCCTGCGTGCGTCCCACGATCCGTTCGCTGGAGATCCGGTAGGTCAACTGCCAGAAAGGCTCCTTGTAGACGAGCGTGGTGACGGTCTGCTGTTGATGAAAACCGAAATAGCGGGCCAGATTGGCCGCCGCATCAAGCAGCGTTTCCGAAGACAGGGCTATGTAACCGATCAGGCCGAGCATGTCCGGCTTGAACTGCTGGCCATAGTCCAGACCGAGGTTCGGATCGTCCGCCCTTCGTGCAGCCTGCTCGAGGACGGCGCAATATTGATCGAGACCGATTGTCGCCGTCGGCGTGTCAAGCGTGCGCGGATCGAGCATCACCGAACCAAAAAGGCTGTCGGGACACAATCTCCGCGCTTCGAAAAATCCGGCGAGGCCGGTGCCTGCCGCCGCCAGCACCTGCGCGGCTCCGCGTATGGACGTATTGGCAGCCATTCCACAGCTCCGATCGATGTATCAGGAACGTAAACGATTACGCATGTCACTTCAACATAACAAATCTCAATTCCGACATCCCCACTGTCGCCAATGCGCTCCAGCGTCAAAACTTTGTGCCGATCCGCCAAGCGCCATGGGCGCTTGTCATACTATCCCTATGAGATGGTTCAGGCTTGATCCACTGATCGTGAGGAAAGGGCTCCATGGCTGTCTATGCAACCATCCTGGGAAACGAACACTACGCGTTTTCTGATTTGAAACATGTGCTGGCGGTCGCATCGCACCGCCGCTCCGGCGATGACCTTGCAGGGCTCTCTGCCCAGAGCGATGCCGAGAGGGTTGCTGCCCGCTATGTTCTGGCGGATCTGCCGCTCAAGCTCTTCCTCAACGAGGTTGTTGTTCCCTACGAAGAAGACGAGGTCACGCGCCTCATCATAGACTCGCATGACAAGATTGCGTTCGCACCCGTCGCCCATCTGACGGTGGGCGAGCTGCGCGACTGGCTGCTCGCCGCGGACGCGAAGGCGCTTTCCGCCGTGTCGCGGGGCCTTACACCGGAGATGGTCGCAGCGGTTTCGAAGCTCATGCGCAATCAGGATCTGATATCGGTCGCGCGCAAATGTCGGGTGACGACAGCCTTCCGCAACACGCTCGGTCTTCAGGGCCGGCTGGGTACGCGTCTGCAGCCCAACCATCCGACCGACGATGTCCGTGGCATCGCAGCCTCCGTTCTGGACGGGCTTCTCTTTGGTGTCGGCGATGCCGTCATCGGCATCAATCCGGCGACCGACAATATTCCGAACGCAATCGCGCTGATGGAGATGCTGGACGAGGTGCGCCAGCAATATGACATCCCGGCGCAGACCTGCGTGCTGACCCATGTCACCAATGCTATCGAGATCATGAATCGCGGCGCGCCGCTCGATCTGGTCTTCCAGTCGATTGCGGGCTCGCAGGCCGCCAACCGCTCCTTCGGTATCGATCTTGCGGTGCTGAGGGAATCCTACGAGGCCGGCCTTGCGCTGAAGCGTGGCACGGTTGGCAATAACTTCATGTATTTCGAAACGGGGCAGGGGGCAGCGCTCTCGGCCAACGCCCATCACGGTGTCGATCAGCAGACGATGGAAACGCGCGCCTATGCGGTCGCCCGCGCTTTTGATCCGCTGCTGGTCAACACTGTCGTCGGCTTTATCGGGCCGGAATATCTCTATGACGGCAAGCAGATCATTCGCGCCGGGCTCGAAGATCACTTCTGCGCCAAGTTGCTTGGCCTGCCGATGGGCTGTGACGTCTGTTACACCAACCATGCCGAGGCCGATCAGGACGACATGGACGACCTGATGACCCTGCTGACGGTGGCCGGCGCAACCTTCCTCATCGCCGTGCCCGGCTCCGACGACATCATGCTGAACTACCAGAGCCTGTCGTTCCACGACGTGCTGTATCTGCGCGAGACGCTGGGCGTGAAGGCCGCACCGGAATTCGAGACCTGGCTCGACCGCATGGGCATTGCTGGACCGGACGGCCGGATCCGCGAGCTGGAGCTGAACGATCCGCGCATGTCCCGCCTTCTCTCCAATGCGAGCCTCGTGGCATGAAAAAGGACCAGGGCAACATCATCACGTCGCATCTCGATCCGTGGTCGCGGCTCCGGTCGGCGACAACGGCGCGCATCGGCCTCGGCCGCAGCGGCAACGCCATTCCGCTCAAGGCGGTGCTGGAGTTTCAACACGCCCATGCCAGCGCCCGCGATGCCGTCCACAAGCCTCTGGATGTCGACGCATTGGCCTCCGAACTCGCACCGCTGGAACTCCTGCGGGTCAGAAGCGAGGCGCCCGATCGCCGTACCTATCTCACCCGCCCGGATCTCGGGCGGAAGCTGAGCGACGAAACCGCCGGCGAATTGGATAAGGCCGGGCGGCAATACGATATCGCCTTCGTGATCGGCGACGGCCTTTCGGCGACTGCGGTTCAGATGCATGCCTCGCCGCTGGTTCACGCCTGTCTGAAGCGTCTGTCCAGTTTCAAGGTCGCTCCAGTCGTGGTGGCGACACAGGCCCGCGTCGCGCTGGGAGACGATGTCGGCGAACGGCTCGATGCCCGCCTGGTGGCGATGCTGATTGGCGAGCGGCCTGGTCTCAGCGTTGCCGAGAGCCTCGGCGTATATCTCACCTTCGGCCCTCGCCGCGGCCGCCGCGACCACGAGCGCAACTGCATTTCCAACATCCATGGCAAGGGCGGACTGTCCTACGACCAAGCGGCGTCCAAGCTCGTCTGGCTGGCAAATGCCGCGCTTCGTCTGGGCCTGACCGGCGTCAACCTCAAGGACGACATGGGGTCGGGAGACGCAATCGACAACGACGCCACCTCGCAACTGGAGGTCGCTGCCGGGAGATAACTGTACTTCACGAAAAGCTCATCAAACAAAAGGGGAATAGCCTAAAATGAGCCAGACACACGACGTAACACTGAAGAAAACACTGAACACGTTTCACCTGTGGGGCATTGCCGTTGGCCTTGTCATCTCGGGTGAGTATTTCGGCTGGAGCTATGGCTGGGCAACCGCCGGCACGCTCGGCTTCCTGGTGACGACGACGGTCATCGCGGCGATGTATGTCGCCTTCATCTTTTCCTTCACGGAACTCACCACGGCAATTCCGCAGGCCGGCGGCCCGTTTGCCTATTCGCTGCGCGCCTTCGGCCCGACGGGTGGCGCGATCGCGGGCTTTGCCACGCTTTTCGAATTCGTCTTTGCCCCGCCTGCCATCGCGCTGGCCATCGGTGCCTATCTGAACGTCCAGTTCCCGAGTCTTGATCCCAAGATCGCAGCGCTCGGCGCCTATATTGTCTTCATCGCGCTGAACATCGTCGGTGTACAGATTGCAGCGACCTTTGAACTCTTCGTGACGATCCTTGCGGTCGGAGAATTGCTGGTCTTCATGGGCGTTGTTTCGCCGGCCTTCAGTGTCGCGAATTTCGCGGCGGGTGGCTGGAGCGGCCAGGATCATTTCAGCGTGGCGGCCATTGGCGGCATCTTCGCAGCCATTCCCTTCGCCATCTGGTTTTTCCTCGCGATCGAGGGCGTCGCCATGGCGGCCGAAGAAGCCAAGAACCCGAAGCGCACGATCCCGATCGCCTATATCACTGGCGTTCTCACGCTCGTCGCTCTCGCCTTTGGCGTCATGCTGTTTGCCGGCGGTTCGGGCGACTGGAAGGCCCTGTCGAACCTGAACGACCCGCTGCCGCAGGCCATGAAGCTCGTCGTCGGCACATCGAGCGGCTGGCTGCACATGCTTGTCTGGCTCGGTCTTTTCGGCCTTGTTGCGTCCTTCCACGGGATCATCATGGGCTATGCGCGCCAGATTTTCGCCATGTCCCGCGCCGGCTTCCTGCCGGAGTTCTTCAGCCGTCTGCATCCACGCTTCCGCACCCCGCATGTCGCCACGATTGCCGGCGGCGTCATCGGTGTCGCGGCGATTTTCAGCGACAATCTGGTGTCGATCGCCGGCCAGTCGCTGACCGCAAGCATCGTGACCATGTCGGTCTTCGGGGCGCTGACCATGTATATCATGAGCATGCTGAGTCTGTTCAAACTGCGCAGAGCCGAACCGGGCCTTGATCGGCCGTTTCGCGCACCGCTCTACCCGATAGCCCCCGCCTTTGCGCTGGGCATGGCGACGATCGCCTTCGCCGCGGTGATTTACTTCAACGTGCAGATCTTCGCGATCTATGCCGTGACGATGACGGGCTTCGTCTTGCTGACACGCTTCACGCGCCGCAAGATCGGGCCCGCAGTCCCGGCCTGACCCGCACAAGCCTGCCCGGTGGACCCTGGTTCCGGGCAGGTTCCCGCCCATCTGGCGGCCCCTCTTACGCGGCTACCTCCTAATCTTCGCGATATCGCTCGTATGCGGGATTCAAAAAATCTAATGCGTTATGAATTTCTCAACCAAGAAGTAGCAGACTCCCCAGCCAAAGCATTCAGACACGCGGGCCCGATTTCCCGGTGTTTATGGATAAAATACGCCGCTTGCCTTGGAGGCTAGGAGAGAAGCCAATGTTGATCCCGAAGACCGCGATTGGTCGGAACATGCTTGCCATTGTGGCGACCGGTGTTGCAACCACTGTAGCAACGGCCGGCATCCTGCTTTGGATGTCATATCACGCTGTCGAGGAAAGATCGGTTTCGGAAATGGTCGCGACAGCGCATTCCAGCGCCGGCAAGGTCGAGACGCATTTCGCCGGAATCAAGGAACTCGCCTGGAACATGCGCTCAGCGCTCCAGGCGATGAAATCGGCAGGCACACCGAATCGCGAGGGCATGACGGGCTATATGCAGCGTCTGCTTGCCGACAATCCTTCCGCATTCGGTCTTAGCACCGGCTGGGAGCCGAACGCCTTTGACGGCAAGGACGCGGATTTCGTCAACAAGCCCGGTCACGATGCGACCGGCCGATACATTCCCTATGTGGCCCGTGTCGACGGCAAGGTCGAACTTATGCCGCTTGTCGACTATGAAAAGCCCGGTGACGGCGACTATTATCTGGTGCCGAAAGCAACCGGCAAGGACATGCTGACCGAGCCCTATGACTACAAGGTCGGCGACAAGGTCGTAAACATGACGTCCTTCATGACGCCGGTGATGATCGACGGCAAGTTCGTCGGCGTCGTTGGTGTCGATAGTGCGCTGGATGCCCTCTCCACAGAGATGGCAAAGCTGAAGCCCCTCGGTGTGGGCTATGTCGCGCTGCTGAGCCATAATGGCAATGTTGTCAGCCATCCCGACAAAGCCGCGCTCGGCAAGCCGTTGAAGGATTCCGGGCTTGATGTGACGGCTTGGCAGACCATGATCAAGAACCCCGAAAAGCCGTTCGAGATCGCCGACAAGGATGGAACGCCCTATCTGTCTGTTGCCGTGCCGGTTCCGCTCGCCGCAGACGCGACGTGGTTTACCGTCGTCAGCGTTCCCAAAGCCGTCGTCTTTGCCAAGGTGACGTCGCTGGCCGTCACCTCCATCATCATCATCGCGATTGCCGCCGGCCTCATGGTTGCCATCGGCTTGTTTCTCGCCAACCGCATGCGCAAGCGCCTTGACACGGTCATCGTCGCCACCAGCGAGATCGCCCGCGGCAAGACTGATGTTGACCTGTCGCAGTCGGTCCACAAGGACGAAATCGGCGAGATGGCCCGTTCGCTCGCCGTGCTGCGCGATGCCACCATTGCCAAGACCCGTCTGGAGACCGAGGCGGAGCGCGACCGCGCGCTGACCGAAGCCGAACGCCGCGAACGTGCGGAAGAGGCCGCTGAGCGCGAGCGCCAGACACAGGCCGCCGTGGAGGCACTGGCTGAAGGCCTGAACAAGCTTGCCGAAGGCGACATGACGCATCGCATCGACACAGCCTTTGCCGGCTCGCTCGATCGGTTGCGCCATGACTTCAATATCTCGGTCGAGAAGCTGCAGGGCGCGCTGCGCTCCGTCGGCGAGAATGCCAATGCGATCCGCGCAGGTTCCTCCGAAATCCGCTCGGCCTCCGACGACCTCGCCAAGCGCACCGAACAGCAGGCTGCCTCGGTCGAGGAGACGGCTGCCGCTCTTGAGGAGATCTCCACGACTCTGCGCGACTCGACCAAGCGGGCCGAAGATGCCGGTGCCCTTGTCGAGCAAACGCGACGCGGCGCGGAAAAGTCTGGCGAAGTGGTACAGCGCGCGGTCGATGCCATGTCGGGCATCGAAGCCTCCTCGCGCGAGATCTCCAACATCATCGGCGTCATCGACGAGATTGCCTTCCAGACGAACCTGCTGGCGCTGAATGCCGGCGTCGAAGCCGCGCGTGCTGGCGAAGCCGGCAAGGGCTTTGCGGTCGTCGCCCAGGAAGTGCGCGAGCTGGCCCAGCGTTCGGCCAATGCCGCCAAGGAGATCAAGGCGCTGATCACCAAGTCGGGCAGCCAGGTGACGATTGGCGTGGAACTGGTCGGCGAGACCGGCAAGTCGCTGCTGGAAATCATCAATCAGGTTCAGGAAATCGACCAGAACGTGACCGCCATTGTGCGCTCCTCGCGCGAACAGTCGACGGGGCTGAAGGAAATCAGCGAAGCCGTCAACAATATCGACCAGGCGACGCAGCAGAATGCGGCGATGGTGGAGGAGCAGACGGCGGCCAGCCATTCGCTCGCCAATGAGGCCGACGAGTTGAACCGCCTGATCGCACAGTTCCGCATCGGTGGCACGGGCATGGCGGCGTCCGCCGCTTCGCGCCCCGTAGCCGCTTCAAGCACCGAGCATCGCCCGATCGCCTCTGCCGCCCGCGCACTCGGCAATCGCCTGGCCAGCGCATTCGGTAGCGGCAGGCAGGCCGCTGCCTCCAACGCGGCGGCAAAGGATTGGGAAGAGTTCTGAAATTCTTCCATTACACAAGAGAAGCAGAAGGGGCGATGCAACTCGCCCCTTTTTTCTTATAGAGGTCTCGTCTGATGGGGGGCGTCGAGGTTGGTTCCGGCGGCCTTTCTTTAATATCCTGCTTTCAGGATGGACCGTTCACCGCGCAGATGGCGGGCAGCGGCATCCTGCTGGTCCTTCTTGAGCCGACCGTTGGCGATATATTTGATCAGCCAGGGAATACGGCGGACCTTGAGGCCCGAGCTGGCGGCAAGCACGAAGCTTTGGGCGGATTTTTCCAGGATTTCGATGTTCAGCAGTAGGCGCTCAAGGCCCATGCCCAGGCAGATCGAGAGGTCGTCGAGGCAATAGCCATTCGCGCCGTTTTGCAGAGCCGGAAATGCGCCCAGCTCGTTCGAGCGACGGGCCACGCGGCGGCCCTCGACGCCGAGTTGACGGATCTGTTCGTCGAAGATCGGCGGCAGTGACAGGTCGAGGCGCGCGAGCCTGTTTGTCCAGGTGAACTGGCCTGCGGCGATCGCCCCGACATCGGGCCTTGCGCCGTAGATGACCTGATGAAAATTGGATACCGGACCAGTGAGGCTCAACCAGGTGAACTCCTCGGGTACGTCCTGCCCGGCCGTGATACGGGTCAGGATGATGGCGTTTTGTTCCGGGATACGCTGGGAGAGCGTATCACCGGGTTTCAAAAGACCCTTGCCCGCGAGCCTTGCTGCGGCAAGTCCAAGGGTGTCCTTGATGGCGGTGCGGTTGGCGTTCATCGCGTTACACCAGCTTGAAGACGTCTTCGAAGCGGTTCAACGCATCGTCAATAACGTCATCCGTGTCGGCCATGCTCGTATAGATGCGGCTGCCGGCAAGCGTCAGGATCCCGCGTGAGAGATAGGCCGCGCCCATTTCCTCCATCAGGTGCTTGCGGGCGTCAGCCTCGCGCATCAGCTTGATCGGGTTGCGCATGCTCATCAAGAGCACAGCGGAGGTCTGCAGATGAACGATGGAGCCCATGTTATAGACGACGTAAGGCAGACCGAGGCGGTTCATGATCTCCTTGAGGCCCGCTGCCAACCGATCGCCGGCGCGGCCGGCGAGAACCGGGGCGCCCGTGCGGGCCATTTCCTCAATAGCGTAATAGCCCGCCACGCAGGAGAGCGGATTGGCCGAGAGCGTGCCGCCAACAAAAGCGCGCTTGCCGCCCTTGCCGCCGATGCCGCCGGCGAGCGTCATCATGATCTCCTTGGGTCCCCCGATGCCGCCGGCCATCGGATAGCCGCCGGTGATCGCCTTGCCGAAGACGGTGAGGTCGGGCTTGACCTTGAAGTATCCCTGACCGCCGCCCATGCCGACGCGGAAGCCGGTGACGACTTCGTCGAAGATCAGCAGTGCACCGAATTCGTCGCAAAGCTTGCGAACCTCGCGGTTGTATTCCGGCGTCACCGGCCGTGTGCCGCTTTCGGGGCCCAGCGGCTCGACGATGATAGCGGCGGTCCCGCCGCGGATCTTGTTGAGCATCAGCTTGCGGCGAAGCGACCCGAGTTCGTTCGGGAAGACTTCCTGGGTGTAGGCCGTGGAGCCCTTCGGAATGCCGACAGCCTCGCGGCGGCCGGTGCCGGGAACGCGCATGCCGTAGACCATCTGGTCAGACCAGCCGTGGTAGTCGCCACCGACCTTGATCACCCATTTCTTGCCCGTATGGGCGCGGGCAAGGCGGATTGCACCCATGACCGCCTCAGTACCCGAACCCAGCATGCGGAACATTTCGATGCCGGGCATGTACTTGCGGATGATCTCGGCGAGCTTGATCTCGTATTCGTGCAGCAGGCCGGTCACCGGGCCGCAGTTTTCGACGATCTCGTGAACCTTCTGCCGAACCGGCTGATAGTTCGAACCCAGAATGGTCGGGCCGCCGGCCTGGAGAAAGTCGATATAGCGGTTGCCGTCCTCGTCCCACATGTAGGCGCCGTCCACCTTGGCCGCGGCGATGGCGAAGGGATAGTTGAAGGCGAGATTATGCTGGACGCCGCCGGGAATGACTTCCTTGGCGCGCTCGGCCAGAGCCTTGGAGGTCTTGCACTTCTGTTCGAAGTAATCGAGCACCTGCGGCATGTTCTGTCGTGCGATGCCGCGCACCGGTTGCTTGAGGAGCGCGTTGAGACGGTCCATCAGGTCCGGATAATCCGGCCAGGCGCTGATCGAATAGGCGTTGGTGGAGATGTCTGCGCTCATGTTCATGTCTCAAGCTCCCATCATTTCAATCTTGTTCAGGGTCTTCAGGAGGCTCGCCTGAAGCTGTTTGTCGAGGTTGGCGCGGCGCTCCAGGCGCGCGCGCAGGAAAGCGGCTGCCGCCGCATCGATCTTGCGAATGACGCCAAGCCCCGCCTGAAAATCCGGCGCCGAGCAGATCGCGCCATGGCTGGCCATCAGATAGGCGTTGATGTTGGAGCGCAGGGTCTTGCGGAAGACCTTTGCCAGCATGCCGGTGCCCGAGGGTCGATAGGGGATGACGGCGATATGGGGGCCGAGTCCGGTTCGATCCATGCCGTCAGGCCATGGCAGAACCTCGTGAGACAGCGCAACCGCGCTCGCCACCGGCTGGTGGGTGTGGATGCTGACGCCATGGTCAGGGTGTGCTTTCAGCATTGCGGCATGCAGCGCCTTTTCGACCGTCGGGGTTCGTTCGCCCTCCACGACTGTGAGCGTGTTGATATCGAGGACGACGACGTCCTCGGCCTGGATGAGGTAGTAATCGAGCGCGGACGGTGTCACGGCCATCAACTTTTCATTGAGGCGCAAACCGAGATTGCCGCCCGTGCCGGCGAAATAGCCGTGATCGGCCAGCACACGGCACATGTCGGCGACATCCTGTCTTTCTCTGGCGAAACTGATCATCACATCATCCTTTTGCGCCATTCAGGCGGCGGTAGAGCGGGGCAAGGCGCTTGTGCAGCTCCGTGAAAATCCCGAAACGCTCGTCATAGAGCTGACGATGGGCAGCCTGCGGTTCATAGACTCGCTCGATGACGACGGATTTCGTTGCGTCCTGCATGTCCATGATGTTCAACCCGTGAAGCGCGATGAAGGTCGCGCCGCGCGCGTTTGCCTTCATCGGGTCGCGTGGCTGGCGAATTTGGACATTGAGGACATCGGCGAAGATCTGGCACCAGGAATTGGACATGGCGCCGCCGCCGATGATGGTCAGTTCCTCGATCTTGCGGCCGAGGAACTTGTTGACCGGGCGCATCATCCAGCGGGTATTCAGCGCCACGCCCTCGAAAACGGCGCGCACCAGCGTCTCGCGATTGTGCTCGATGCTCATGTTGAAGATGCCGGCGCGGAGCGAGGCATCGTCCACCGGGCTGCGCTCGCCGAAGAGCCATGGCAGATAGACCATGCCTTGCGCACCGGCCGGCGTGCGGGCGGAAATCTCGTCGAGCACCGCATAGACATCCGGGGTCGGTTCGCCCTTGTAGAGGCCGTCATCGTGATAGACCATGCGGTCCTTGAGGAAGGCGATGTTGGCCGCGCCGCTCGATTGCATCGCCATCATCAGATATTTCGACGGGGCGGGGCAGGGCACGGCGGCGATCTGGTCGAAGACGCTCGTCTTCTTGAAGGGCACATGCGCCCCGACCCAGGAGGAGGAGCCCATGTAGAGATGGGCCTCATAATCTTCATAGGCTCCGGCGCCGATAGCTGCGGCCGAGTTATCGATCGCGCCAGCGACGACGGGGGTTTCAGGAGACAGGCCGAGCTGGTTGGCGACCTCGGGCAGCAACGTGCCGATGACATCGGTGCAGCGCACGAGATCAGGGAATTTCGACTTTTCGATGCCGCTTGCGGCGATCAGGCCGTCGTCATAGCGGATTGCGTTCACGTCGCGATTGTCCGTGACCCAGGAGGTCAGGATGGAATCCTGCGTCGCGCAGAAGCGGCCGGTGAGGCGCAGGTTGAAGAAATCGAGGACGTTCAGGAACTTGTAGGTCTTCTCATAGACGCCGGGCAGCTCGTCGCGGACAAAGAGCATGTGGCCGGCGGGGTCCTTCCCAGACAGGGCAGGCGCGCCGCCGCAGAGGCGAAGCCACTTCTGCAGCTTGACCGCGTTGTAGCCGGCGACCTTCAGCGCACCGCGCATCGATTTCTTCAGATGCTGCGCGCCGCGCATGTCGAGCCAGGTGATCCCGTTGGTGAGCGGCTGGCCGTTGCGGTCCACTGCGATCGTGCCTTCGCCCTGCGTAGAAGCGCAGATGCCTGCCACCTGCCCAGCAGGCACAGCGCGCTGCGAAAGGACATCCCGGCTTGCCTCCAGAAAGGCATTCCACCAGTCTTCCGGGCGCTGTTCCGCGCCGATGCCGTCGACCACCAGCAGTTCGACCGGGCGAAACGCCCAGGCGACAATCGCTCCGCGGCTTGACACCAGGCCCACCTTGCAGCCGCTGGTGCCCAGATCGATGGCCAGGATATATTGGTCGGACGTCTTCATCGCTCGTTCCCGGAAGGGCGGCGCTTGACGGCGCTCTTCACCCATTTGTCACAATGCTATCGTGAAACCGGGCGGCCCAAAAGCAGCTGATGTGTCCGATCAGGGGTCTATTTCGGCCAATCCGCAGCCACATCGGCGCGCATGGCGCTGGGCGTAGCGCCCGTCCAGCGGCGGAAGGCACGGCGAAAATTGTGCGGGTCCGTAAAGCCCACGGCATGGGCAATCTGTTCGACCGGCATGGCCGGATTGGCCAGAAGCTCCAGCGCGCGGCCCTTGCGCAGTCCGTCCAGCAGGGCCTGGAACGACATGCCGCTTTCGGCCAGCCGGCGGCGAAGTGACCTTTCGCTCATGCCCAGTTCCTTCGCCACATCGGCAATCGTATTCCGCCCGGCGAGATCTTGCCGGAGCGCGCGCTCCACCTGCTCGATGATCTCGACCGCCTCGCGGCTTTTGAGCCGGCTATAGGCGAGGAATTCGAGCAATTGCCGGTGGCTGAACGGATCGGCGCTGGCAATGGGCATCTGGTACCAGCGCGTTTCGCAGACGAAGGCATTTTGCAGTTGGCCGAAACGGATCGGGCAGCCGAAGATGCGACCGTATTCCTCCGCGTGAGGTGGCGGCGGATAGGCGAGATCGACGCGCAGCGGCCGGAAGCCCTCGCCCGCCAGTTCGCGGCCGATGCCCATAAAGCTGGCAAAGGCTTCCTCGACCAGAAAGGCATAGATGTCCGGGTCGGGAAACCGGCTCGCCGCCGTATAGCCGACGCCCTCGGCCAAGTCCTTGGTGTCGAACTCGAGCATGCTGCCCGTGTCCTTCTGGAGCGCGAGACCGATATTGACGGCCTCGCCCACAGTGGCTGCCGTCAGCATGGCATAACCAACGAGGCCTACGGAGGTTATCTTTTCCCGGATGCCGGTCTCCAGTCCGAGCGCGTGCCCTTGCGCCATCCGCAGCGCGCGCAGCACGATTTCGCGGCCCTGCCGGAAGGAGATGCGGCAGGCGGGATCGGCGAGATCCTCAAGGCTCACGCCCAACCCGACCGTCAGCCGCGACGTTGCGTAACCGAGATCGTTGAGCGTCGCGATGAGGCTGCGGATCAGGAAGGCCGGAATATTGGCCGTCACATAGCGCGTATCCACCGTTTTCATGTGACCCCTCCTCGCGAAATGTATCAAGCGCCTGCGGCTTATCGCATGTTCCGCTGGAACGGGTAAGGCGGGTGTTGCATCAATCTGGCCGAATATGATCCCTTGCTGTCCTCGTCCATCCCTTGTGGCTGCCGCCGATCCTTCTATCTTTGTCAGACTGCGAATTGCCGTCTTCGGTAGCTCGCGGTCTGGCGGACCAATCTCGGGAGCGGCGTGTGGATATGCAAACGGAACATCTGAACGTTGCTCTCGAGCGTCAACGCCTGGCGTTTCGTGCACAGCCCTATCCATCGCTTGCGATGCGACGCGACAGGCTCGACCGCTTGCGGCGGCTGGTCAAGGAACATGGCGAGGCCTTTTGCGACGCGGTGGCGACGGATTTCGGGACGCGCTCAAGCCATGAGACGACGCTTCTGGAAATCGCGCCGCTGCTTGCCGAGTTGCGCCATGCCCGCGCCCATGTCGGGCGCTGGATGCGGCCGCAGCGACGCGGTAGTTCGCTGGAATTCCTGCAGGTGTCGAACCGGGTCGAGTATCAGCCGCTTGGCGTCATCGGCATCATGGTGCCGTGGAACTATCCTCTGCTTCTGGCGCTCGGTCCGCTCGTCGATGTGCTGGCGGCCGGTAACCGGGCGATGATCAAGCCCTCCGAACTGGTGCCGAAAACCTCCGCGCTGCTCGCGAAAGTCATTCCGAACTATTTCAGCCCGGCGGAGGTGACGGTGGTCGAGGGCGGTGTCGAGGTCGCGCAGGCCTTTTCCGCGCTGCAGTTCGATCACCTCGTCTTCACCGGTTCGACGGCCATCGGCAAGCGCGTGATGGCGGCCGCGGCCGAACATCTCACTCCCTTGACGCTGGAGCTTGGCGGCAAGTCGCCAGCGGTGATTGCGCCCGACTATCCGGTCGGGCGCGCCGCCCGCGACATCGCCTTCGGCAAGATGATGAATGCCGGCCAGACCTGCATCGCGCCGGACTACGTGCTTGTGCCCCGAGAGATGATGCCGCAACTTGTCGCGGCGCTGGTAGAGCACATCGAGAGCTTCTATCCGAACGCAACGCCAGCCGGCCACTTTGCCAGCCTGATCGCTGAACGCTTTCGTGCGCGGCTCGGCGCTGGCATTGATGAAGTGCGGGCGCGGGGCGCGAAGGTGGTGACTTGCGACATCGACCTCTCCGGTGCCGGATCTCGTTTTGCGCCCACGCTGGTCATCGATCCGCCAGTCGATTGCCTGCTGATGGAGGAGGAAATCTTCGGGCCCATCCTGCCCATCGTCCCCTATGACAGCCTCGATGACGCCATCGCCTTCATCGGCAGAAAAGCGCGGCCGCTGGCGCTCTACATCTTCACGCATGACCGCAAGACGGAAAAGCGGCTGCTGCGACACACCATTTCCGGCAATGTGACGATCAATGGCACGTTGCTCCATATCGCCCAGACCGATCTCCCCTTCGGCGGCGTCGGGCCGTCGGGGCAGGGGGCCTATCACGGCTTCGATGGATTCGTGCGGTTTTCCCACGCCCGCGGCATTGCGAAGATCAGGCTCTTCAATCCCTCGGTTCTCGCCTCGCCACCCTTCGGCGCGATGGCGAAGTGGTTGGCGCGTTTCATGACACGGTAAGTCAGGCCGAATGCTTCATGTTTCGGGGAGAACAACCTTTTCGAGGATGCCACCGAACATCAGGCCGACCTGCCGAAACAGTGTCTCCTGCGGAATACGATCTTCCTCAATCGCCAGTTCGCCGACGATATAGGCGAATTCGACGACGATGCGGACACGGGTCCACAGAGTTTCTGGCGACACATCGGGTGCCAGCTGCCGGGCGGCCTCCATGATCTGGTCGGTATAGACCCGCTGCCACTTGAGCCTCACATGCGCGAGGTTGGGAAGCGCACGCAAGGCGCGGATTGTCCACATCCCGCTGGGCTCCTGCGCCGGAATGCGAACCGCCGCCTCGAACAGCTTTTCGAGCGCCTCGGCGGAAGGAAGGCGGCCGCCGTTTTCGGAGAACTCTGCAAACCAGGCCGAAAAGCTTTCATGTTGCTTGCGCACCAGCCGGTCGGCCAGCTCTTCGAGGACTTCATACTTGTTGTTGAAATAGTGATAGAAGGCCGGCGGCGTAAGTCCAGCGCGCGCGCAGATCTCATTCGACGTCAGCCGTTCGAAGCCGACATCCGCGAGCACGTCTGCCGCCGCCTGCAACAGTTTCTCAAAATTCGCCGTTGCCCGCGCATGAGTTGGCCGCCGCGCCTTCGCTGCACGCTGCCGCGTCTTCGGTTCAGTGTCCTTGGTCATCAACAGATTCCAGTAGCCGGCTAATCAACGGACAGATTGGAGGTCCATGCACTGTAGCCGGTGTGTTCTCCCCAGGTCGGAACACTCATCCCATAACGACTTGCGGTCATGCGGTCAAAGCCCCGGCTTTAGCCGCGCCCGTGTGATGTCCAGCATGAAGGCTGAAGCCTGATCCAGTGCCCGTTCCGCTTCCGGAATGGGGGCGGCCATCCAGACATGGAACATCTCAGGATATGTTTCCAGCCGTGCCTGGCTGGCTTTTGCAGCAAACCGCCGGGCGTCGGAATAGAGGACGTCGCGGGTGCCTCCAAAGACCAGCATGGGCGGCAGGCCCTGCGGATCGCCGAAGAGCGGGCTCAGATAGGGGGTGGCCCGGTCTGTGTCGCGCGCCCAGAGTTCACCGGCCCGCCTGAGCATCGGGATGTTCAGGAATGGGTCACGCTTTTCCAGTTCCGGCTGGTCGGAGCCGGATACCGTTATATCAAGCCAGGGCGAAAACAACACGAGGCCGGCTGGCAGCGACTTGCCTTCGTCGCGCCGTTTGAGGGCGAGCGCCAAAGTCAGTCCGCCGCCGGCGGAGTCCCCGGCAACAACGATATTGGACGCGCCGACCTTTTCCGCCAGTTCGTCGAAAGCTGTGTCTGCGGCTGCAAGTCCCTGCCGCCAGTCATGCTCAGGCGCCAATGGGTAAAGCGCAACCGTCGCGGTGCCGCCTGTGCGTCCAACGAGCCCGCCGATGATCGACCATTGTGGGGCAATGAGCTGCATCACATAGGCCCCGCCATGGAAATAGAGGATGTGTGGACCCTGTGTTCGACCGGTCGTTGCCGACAGTTCAAACCGGTGCCCGCTGCGACCTGCCGTGTCGCGGATATGCCATTTCTTTTGCAGGCCGCGGGGTGGGAGCGCCAGGCCGCGCCGCCGGTCCTTTTCGATTTCGGACAGCAAGACGGATGGATCGTTGCTCGCGCCATAGAGGATCGGCAGCAGCTTTATGACGGCCCAGGCCCGCATGCTGATCCCGCTGCGACGGCTTGCCCAGGCGATGCTCGCAAGGACGAACACTAGCAGGGCGACCGAAATGCTGAAAAAGATCATGTCTCGTGACTCTAGGATCATGGATGACGAAGATAGCGCCCGCCCGGGGCTTGTTCCCGGGCGGGCTCTTGTCGAGTGGCCGGGGTCACAGCCGCTCTCTGAGAAGTCGCATGGCTTCAGTGAAAGCGGCATTGGCCGCCGGCACGAAACCTGCCACGTTGATAAAGGGATGAACGAGACCCTCGAAAACTTTCACATGCGTCGGGATGCCGGCTGACTTCAGCTTCGCGCCATAGGCGAGGCCCTCGTCGCGCAGCGGATCGAAGCCAGCGATCAGCAGCACGGCCGGGCAGACGCCTTGCACATCGCCGAGAAGCGGTGAGGCCAGCGGGTCGAGGGCGTCTTCCGGTTTGCTGAGATAGAGGTCGGTGTACCATTCCATCTTTGCCTTTTCGAGGAAGAAACCTTCCGCGAAAAGCTGGTAGGAGCGCGACTGCTTGCTCATATCGAGCCACGGAACCCAGAGCATCTGGACCCGGGGCGGGAAAGGAGCATTGCTGCGTTGCTGGGCCACGACGGCCGCCGCGTTGCCCCCGGCACTGTCGCCTCCCACCGCGACCCGTCGACGGTCGAAGCCGAGCGTATCGGCTTCGACAACCACCGCATCGAAGGCCGCGAGGCAGTCCCTGATGCCGACCGGAAAGCGATGTTCCGGGGCAAGCCGGTAATCGACGGCGACGACAGCGCATTGGCCCTCATGCGCCAGTTGTCGGCAGACTTCGCGGTGAGACTCGAGTGAGCCTGCCACATGGCCTCCGCCGTGATAGAAGACGAGCACCGGCGCATTCGCGCGGGGCAGGGCAGCCGGGCGATGGATTTCGCAGCGGATCGGGCCGGCAGGCCCCTGAACCAGCCAGGGCTCGATCCTGACGCCAGGTGCGGGCGGATGGGTCAGCCAGTCGCCTTGCAGGTCGAAACCGGCACGGGTCTTTTCGACTGAATCGAGTGTGCCCGGCGGATCGGCGAAGTGCCGCACCATGAACTGCACCACGGGATCGAGGCGTTTGCCCTCGATTTCATGCGGCTTGCCGCTCAGAAGCTTCATGACCGGGACCGGCAGCCGGCATGTCGCGCGCGCAACCCATTTCAGGGGTGATGAACTCATGATCTTGGTTCCCTCTATTTTATCGAATGATTATATAGCTTTTACTATGGTTGTAAAGAATATGGCCCGCGACAAATTTCGTGGGAACAGAGAAGCCGTGATTGGTCCGTTCGCCGCGTCGGGCGCACGACAATGGTGGCCGTCGGACCGCCAGGATCACTTTGGCCCAGAAAATAAAATCATGACCTGCTGAAATCTTCCGCATCGGCAGGAAGTCCGACAGTCTCGACTGATGGGTCCGGCACCGCCGGAGTGGAGGAGACTATGGCGACGACTAACATTGGTCGCGAATCCGAGCTGCATTCGCGGCTGGGTGCGCGTGTGCATGCAGATATGCTTGAGGCGATCATCATTGGCGCCGGTTTTGGCGGACTCGGCATGGCGCACAGTCTGAAACGCCGTGGCATCAATCGTTTCGTAATTCTGGAAAAAGCCCGGACTGTTGGCGGCGTATGGCGCGACAATGTCTATCCTGGCGCGGCATGCGATGTCCCATCGCATCTCTATTCCTTCTCCTTCGCTCCCAATCCCAACTGGTCACGCACCTTTGCGGTGCAGTCGGAAATTCATGCCTATCTGGAGCAGTGCGCGGATGTGCTCGGCATCCGGGATCATGTTCGCTTTGGTATGGAGGTTCGCAGCGCCAGCTATGACGAGCGCGCGGATTGCTGGATGGTCAGGCTCGCCGATGGGCAGTCGCTGTCGGCGCGGTTGCTGATCAGCGCCGTGGGGCAATTGAGCCGCCCGGCCTTTCCGCGCATTCAGGGCAGCGAAAACGTGCAGATCCCCGTTTTCCATTCCGCCACTTGGGATCATTCGATCCCGCTGGAGGGCAAACGGGTCGGTGTGATCGGGACGGGTGCGTCGGCGATCCAGTTCGTGCCGGCGATTGCCGACACTGTCGGAGAGATGACGGTGTTCCAGCGTTCGGCGGCCTATATCCTGCCAAAGCCGGATCGCGCCTACTCGGCGCGCGAAAGGCAGCGCTTCGCCAAAAGCCCGTTCGCGATGAAACTGCATCGCCTGCAGATTTATCTCCGCTACGAGGCGCGGGCGCTCGCATTCACGCGGGTCAAGCAGTTAATGGAAGTCGCTGCCGGCTGGCCTTTCCGCAGGATGCTAAAGCGCACGGTCAAAGATCCGGCGCTTCGGGCAAAGCTGACGCCCGATTATCCGATCGGCTGCAAGCGTCTGCTCCTTTCCAACGATTATCTGCCGACAATGGCCAGGCCCAATGTCGCTCTGGTGACGGAAGGCATTCACCGCCTGACGCCGCGCGGCGTCGAGACCGCTGACGGAAAGCAACGTGAATTCGATGTCCTGATCTATGGCACGGGCTTTGCCGCGACCGAATTCCTGAGCCCGATGGAGATCACCGGGCGTGATGGTGTCGATCTCAACGATGCCTGGGGTGCGGGCGCGTCCGCCTATCTCGGGATGTCGGTGCCGGGCTTCCCGAATTTCTTCATGCTTTATGGTCCGAACACCAATCTCGGCCACAACTCCATCGTCTACATGCTGGAGTCTCAGATCGCGCACATCATGCGCTGCATCGACCGTATGACTGCGGCCGGAGCGAGCCGGATCGAGATCGGCAACGACGTATTCGAAAAGCAGGACGCGCGCATACAGATGCGGTTGGCGCAGACGGTCTGGAACGGCTGTAAGAGCTGGTATGTCAACGAACAGGGCCGCAACACGACCAACTGGCCGGGCTTTACCCTGTCGTATGGCTGGCTGACCCGCCGCCTCAGCCTCGACGCTTATCGCTTCAGCCGGTCGTCGGACAGCGTGGACGGCGCGCAAGTCATCCTGCCGCCGCAAGACCTTGCCGAGCGCATCAACGCGGTTGCTCTGCGCGGCTTTCTTCGCAGCGTCTTCCGGACATTGATCGGGCCGCCGTTTCCGGCCAGTTTCCAGCGCGTCGTCGTCTCCGTGCTGGCAACCTCCATGCCCGGGGTGGCTGGTGTTGCAGAGAGGCGCGCTGATATCGGCACGCTGCGGGTCGATGTTCTAACGCCGCGCGAGGCTGATGGCGCAACGGCGCAGGGCGCGATGCTTTACCTGCATGGCGGTGCTTTTTGCCTGGGCAATGCGAGATCGCATCGTTCGGTCACGACACGGCTCGCCGAGGCCGCCGGCATGGCCGTATGGGTGCCGGATTATCGACTGGCGCCTGAACATCCCTATCCGGCCGGGCTTGAAGACGCACTCTCCACCTGGCAGGCCATGCGCCGTGCCGGGCACCGCGCGGAGGATATCGTCATTGCCGGAGATTCTGCAGGCGGAAGCCTCGCGCTCGCGCTCGCCATCATGCTGCGCGACGAGGGCAAGGAACGCGCGGGCGGGCTTGTGCTTTTCTCGCCGGTTACCGATCCCGCGCTCGGTGGCGGTGCAGCCAAGGTGGACGATCCGATGATCCGGCGCGGCTGGCTCGCGCAGGCGCTCAAATGGTATCGACTGCCCGCCGAGGTTCTGGTGCAGAGGCCGCTTCAGGCCGCGCTGGACGGCTTGCCACCGATGCTGATCCAAGTCGGCGATCAGGAAATCCTGCTGAGCGATGCCACACGTCTCGCCGAACAAGCCCGTCGTCAGGGCGTCGATTGCCGGCTCGAAATCCATGCGCAACGCTGGCACGTCTTCCATCTTCAGGCCACCTACCTGTCTTCGGCGCGCCGTACGCTGGCTGCAGCCGGTGCGTTTGCCCGCTGCTGCGTGAAGACGGGATCGCGGCGGGCGACATTGTCCGGTTCGGAAGATCGGGCGCGCAAGAGCGTCGACGCCTGAAACAGGTCCGGCGTCGTAGAGAGTCGCCGAGGCATGAAGGAGCAGCACCGCAAGACAGTGCTCGCCTCAAATCAACGATAAAGGAGGGATCATGATTGAGTCAGCGGATTATATCGTCGTGGGGGCCGGACCGGGTGGTTGCGCGGTCGCTTCAAGGCTTGCCGAAGCGCGGGCTGATTGCACCATCGCCATTCTTGAGACCGGGCCTGCCAATGCCTCCCTCCTGTCCGATATCCCGCTGGGTATCGCCGCTCTGGTCGCCTTTCGCGGTCGGCACAATTATGCCTATCAGACCGTGCCGCAGCCGGGCCTGAATGGCCGGCGCGGTTTTCAGCCACGTGGACGCGGTGTTGGCGGGTCGAGCCTCATCAACGCGATGATCTACATTCGCGGCCAACGCGAGGACTATGACGGCTGGGCCGATGCGGGCTGCACCGGCTGGTCCTGGTCTGAGGTACTGCCCTATTTCAGGCGCGCCGAAGACAATGGGCGTGGCGCGGATGCGCTGCATGGCACCGGCGGCCCGCTTCGCGTCGAAGACCTGCGCGAAGACAATCCCGTCACGCAAGCCTTCGTGAAGGCGGCGCAACAATGCGGCTATGCCTACAATCCCGATTTCAACGGTCCCCTTCAGGAAGGGGTCGGCGAATATCAGGTCTTCCAGAAGGCAGGCCGTCGGTTCAGCGCGGCCCGCGCCTATCTCGAAGGCGCGCGCAAGCGGAGCAATATCGTCATCATCGCCGACGCTCAGTGCTCGGGCGTCGTGTTCGAAGGCAAGCGCGCGGTCGGTGTGCGCTACCGTCAGGGTGGCGCCGAGCGCAGTTTGACCGTGAGGCAGGAGGTCATTCTCGCGGGCGGCTCTTTCGGCACTCCTCAATTGCTGATGGCCTCTGGTGTCGGGCCGGCGCAACATCTGGCGAGCCTCGGCATTCCGGTCATCCACGACCTGCGCGAAGTCGGGGCCAATCTGCAGGATCACCTCGATTACACCATCAGCGCGCGGGCTAATGCAAAGGGCCTGTTTGGCGTGAGCCTTGGCGTGGTTGGCCAGGGCATCGGTGCATTCGGGCCCTGGAAGCGCGATGGGCGCGGAATGCTGACGACGAATGTGGCCGAGGCCGGCGGCTTCGTGAAAAGCAATCCGGCGTTCCACCGTCCCGATCTGCAACTGCATTTCTGCCTTGGCATCGTAGACGATCATAATCGCAAGCTGCATCTGGGCCGTGGTTATTCGCTCCACGTCTGTGCGCTTCGGCCTCATAGCCGCGGCGAGGTCAGGCTGGCGAGCGCGGATATGCGCGCAGCACCCCTGATTGATCCGAAATTCCTCAGTGACGAGCGCGATCTCGAGACATTGGTCGCCGGGGCGAAAATCTCTCAGCGCATTCTCGCGGCCCCCGCCATGGCCTCGATGCGGGCGAAGCTGGTTTACGGGACAGGCCGCGACGAAGATGCGCAACTGCGGGAACTCATCCGCGCGCATGCCGACACCATCTACCATCCGGTCGGCACCTGCCGCATGGGCGGTGATGCGGGTTCGGTCGTTGATCCGCAATTGCGTGTCCGCGGTTTTGCGGGGCTGCGGGTGGCCGACGCTTCGATCATGCCGAGCCTCGTCAGCGGAAACACGCAGGCGCCCACGGCGATGATCGGTGAGAAGGCGGCCGATCTGATCCTCGGCGTCAATGCGCGGGAGGAAAGCGAGCGGCTAATCACCTGAAACGGTCGCGCGTGCGCGGCTGCGATAGCGACTGGGCGAGATGCCGGTCCATCGCTTGAAGGACTGGGAGAAGCTGGAGAGGTCGCTGAAGCCGAGCTGTCCGGCGATCGTCAGGGCATCCTCCGCCGGGAGGGCTTCAGCCTGCGGCCCTCGGCCGAGCGCGCGGAGGGTCGTCCCCTCGGCCTGAAGCCGGCGTTTCACGGTCCACCCGCAAAGCTGGGCGTTCATCTACGACCTGCCCAATGCATGGGCACGCCGGGCCATCGTGGCCATCGGCGGTATGGATGCGGTTTTTGAAAAGGTCCGTATCCATCTCCGAACAATCTCCGAGCGAAGGCTTGACCCTCTAGTCGCTAGAGGGTGTAGCCGAAGAAAAAGAGATTCAAGGAGGCCATCATGGCGACGACATCCGGCAAAATGCGCTACAGCGTGGAGGGCATGGACTGCGCAAGCTGCGCATCCAAGATCGGTACGGCCGTGCGGAAGCTGCCCGGCGTCGTCGATGTTTCCGTTTCGGCAACGGCAGGTACGATGACCGTGAACTTCGCCGGCGAAGAAAATCTCCCTGCCGTGGAAAAGACGGTCCGCAAACTTGGCTACGGCCTGGCGGTGAAGGCGGGTGCGGATGCAGCCGAGCGCAAGGTGCAGGTCCCGCTCGCCCCCACCGATCACGGTCCCTCATGCAGCGATCACGATCATGCCGGGGATGAACATCATCACGGCTCCGACGGATGTTGCGGCTATGAGGCCCATGATCACGCAGCGCATCATGAAGGCGAACATGATCATGGGCATAGTGTTCACGATCATGGCGCGCCTGCCAGCGAACTTGGCCTTCATGGTCATGATCACGGTCCCACGAACGGGCCGTGGTGGAGGTCGCGAAAGGCTCTCCTGACGCTGGCGAGCGGCGTGGCGCTGGTCGTTGCCTATCTGGTCGGATATCTCGTGCCCTCTATTGCGGCCTACGCGTTTGTCGCGGCCATGCTGGTCGGGCTTGTCCCGATCGCTTTGCGTGCGTTCGCCGCAGCGCGCGCCGGGATACTTTTCACCATAGAAACACTGATGACGATCGCCGCGGTTGGAGCGGTGATCATCGACGCGAGCGAGGAAGCCGCTGCTGTGGTGTTCCTTTTCCTCGTTGGGGAATTGCTGGAAGGGATTGCCGCCGGACGCGCCCGCGCCAGTATCCAGTCCCTGACGAAACTTGTTCCCAAGACGGCCCTCCTCGAGGAGAGCGGCAAGACGCACGAGGTACAGGCCGATACGCTCGAGATCGGTTCGATCATCGTTGTCAGACCCGGCGATCGTATCGCGGCGGACGGTGTTATCGTCGAGGGGGTAAGCGCCATCAATGAAGCGCCGGTGACGGGGGAAAGCGTTCCCGTCCGCAAGGAGAAGGATGAGAGCGTTTTTGCCGGCACGATCAATGGCGAAGCCGTTCTGAAGATCCGCGTCACGGCAGCGGCGGCTGACAACACGATTGCACGGGTCGTGAAACTGGTCGAGGAGGCGCAAGAATCGAAGAGCCCGACCGAGAGGTTCATCGATCGCTTCTCGCGCTATTACACGCCGGGCGTTCTGGCTGCCGGTGCGCTGATCGCGGTGGTTCCGCCGCTCGGTTTCGGTGCGTCCTGGTCCGAGTGGGTCTACAAGGGGCTTGCCGTGCTGCTGATCGGTTGCCCCTGCGCGCTTGTCATCTCGACCCCGGCTGCGATTGCCGCTTCGCTCTCCGCAGGGGCAAGGCGTGGCCTGCTTCTGAAGGGCGGAGCCGTTCTGGAAGGCCTTGGCAAGCTGACAGTCGTAGCGCTCGACAAGACGGGCACACTCACAGAAGGTAAGCCGAAGGTGACGGACCTGATTGCTGTGGACGGATCGGAAAACGACGTTCTCGGGCTCGCCGCAGCGCTTGAGGCCGGGTCCAGCCATCCGCTTGCCGTAGCGATCCTGAACAAGGCGGCTGAGGTGGGTGTGGCCTTTCCTTCGGCCTTGAGCGCAAAGGCTCTCGGAGGGAAGGGCGTGACTGCCCGTATCGGCGAAGAGGATGTGTTCTTAGGCTCACCCCAGGCCGCCGAGGAAATGACGCCGCTCTCTGCGGAGCTGAAAGAGCGGATCCGGTCGCTGAACGACGATGGCAAGACGGTGTCTGTTCTGCTTGTCGGTTCGCGGATTGCCGGTGTGCTGGCCATGCGTGATGAACCCCGGGCCGATGCGCGGGATGGCCTTCGGAGCCTCATGGACCTGGGCATCCGAACGGTGATGTTGACCGGTGACAACAGCCGCACCGCCAAGGCCATTGGCGCCCAACTGGGCATGGATGACGTGCGCGCCGAACTTCTGCCTGAGGACAAGCAGAGGATCGTCGGCGAATTGAAGTCGAAGGGCCTTGTCGTGGGCAAGGTCGGAGATGGGATCAACGACGCGCCAGCGCTTGCTGCTGCCGACATTGGCATTGCGATGGGCGGCGGTACGGATGTCGCGCTGGAGACCGCCGATGCGGCGGTGCTTCATGGTCGGGTCAGCGACATTGCCCGGATGGTCAAGCTTTCCCGTATCACGATGGCGAACATCGCGCAGAACATCACCATCGCGCTCGGGCTGAAGGCGGTTTTTCTCGTGACGACGGTCATGGGGGTCACGGGCCTGTGGCCCGCCATCCTGGCGGATACGGGCGCGACGGTGCTGGTGACGATGAACGCGCTGCGGCTTCTTTCGCCCTCGCTCGAGGGCGACGAGAAGTAACAGGGCCGGACGCGTTCAGGTGGCGGTCTGGTCGGCCCAGGTGAGCACGAAGCGCGCGCCGGGTCGATTGTCTTCGATCTTGATGGTCAGACGGTGGAGGTCCGCGATGGCCTTGACCATGCTCAGCCCCAATCCATGGCCGGGCGAATTGCGGCTTTTGTCGAGGCGATAGAGCCGCCGGAAAACCTTTTCGCGTTCGCCTTCCTCGATGCCGTACCCGTTGTCGGCAACAATGGCGGCGAAAGCGCGGCCCTGCCGCTCCAGCGACAGGGTAATTCGTGTACCTTCCGGGCAGTGATTGATGGCGTTTTCGACAAGGTTGACCGTCATCTGTGTCAGCAACTCCTTGTCGCCCTCGATCGGAAATGCGCCGACCGGTGTCGCTATGAGATGGATCGTCTGCCCATTGTCCTCGGCAACGCCTGAAAAGATCTCCGCGACATTTTCGAATATCTGTTTCATGTCGAGCTGTGTGAAGCGCGATTTGCGGGTGCCGGCCTCAATCTGCGAAATACGCAGCAGCGCCTGGAACGTGCCATTGATCCGGTCGCTTTCGACAAGCGCTTCCTGGAGCTGATCGCCGACTGCCTGACCACTCTCCTGTCGGATCGCGGCTTCCTCGAGGATCAGCTTCAGCCGGTTCAGCGGCGTTTTCAGGTCATGGGCAATGTCGGCGCTGACCTGTTTCATGCCCGCCATCAGATCGGACAGACGGTCCAAGGCGGCATTGATCTGGCCGGAAATGAGGTCGATATCGTCGCCGCGGCCAGCCAGCTGTACCCGTTTGGAGAACTGCCCGTCCGAAATCTCATTCATCGTTTGCGCAATTGCAGCGATGCGATCCTGGGCGCGGCGGGCGAGAAATATACCCACGGCAATGGCCAGCAGCGACGTTGCAACCGTCATCCAGGCGAAGCTGGAGAAGATGATGTGAGCCAGTTCGTCGGTGGCGCCCAGGCTCTGTCCGACCAGAAGCCGGTTGCCGTCGATCGCGCCGGTAAAGATCCGGAAGCGGCCGCCGGTTGTAAGACCGAGTTCCGCACCGGTGGCCGTCTGGACCCCGTTCACATTCTTGAAAATCGTCACATTGCCGGCAAGGCGCTTGCCGTCCGGCGCTTCCAGATAGAAGACGCTCAGGTAGCCTTTCTCCAGCTTGCTGAAAGCCTCCATCACCTTCTGCAAATCGTCGATCCGTCCGGACGAGTAGGTGGACTGGATGACGGAGTAGGTCTCCGCGACAGATGCGTCGAGCGTGGCGTAAAGTTCGCGCCGCAGGAGTTCGTAGGTCAGGAAATAGACCAGAAGCGACGACGTCACGAAGAGCAGCGCATAAGCGACGGCCAGGCGGAAGGGCGTACTGCGCCAGAACTTAGCCGGGTGCATGGATGCTGTATCCGGTATTACGCACGGTGTGCAGAAGCTGGATGTCGAAGGGCTTGTCGATCTTGGTTCTCAGCCGGCTGATATGGGTTTCGACGACGCTGGTCTGCGGATCGAAATGGATATCCCAGACCTTTTCGAGCAGCATGGTGCGCGTCAGCACGCGGCCTTCGGCGCGCATCAGCGTTTCCAGAAGAAGGAATTCACGCGGCTGGAGTTCGATAGGCTGGCCGGCGCGGTGTGCCTTGCGGCGCACGAGGTCGAGCTCCAGATCAGCGACCTTGAGAACTGTCCGCTGTTCCTGCACGGGCGGACGGCGGGCAAGCGCGTTTAGCCGGGCGAGCAGTTCGGAAAAGGCGAAGGGCTTGACCAGATAGTCATCCGCACCGGCTTCCAACCCCTCCACACGGTCATCGACGCCGCCCATGGCAGTCAGGAAAAGCACCGGCGTCTTGACGAGCGCCGCGCGTGCTGCCCTGACCAGCGAAAGGCCGTCGAGACCGGGCAACATGCGATCGACAATCAGCACATCATAGTGATCCCGGTCCTGCGTCGCCTGAAAGAGTCCGTCCCTGCCGTCGCGGAACGCATCGCAGACATGACCGGCCTCCGTCAGCCCCTTGGCAACAAAGGCGGACATTTTCTCATCGTCCTCGATGACCAGTATGCGCATTTCGATCCGTTCCGGCATTATGCTTGCACAGGCACGATGCCATGTTTTTCTTGAGCGAAGCTTCCTACCTGCGGGCAGACGGCTCAACCGCCTTTGCCGGCGATGCTTGTCCGGATTTCTGCATCCGGCCTGTCATTCAACACTCGATTTTTCCAAGGCGTCAACCGCCCGGCTGTCAAAGCCGAGCGGTTTGCCGAGGTCAAGCGGGCGCCGGTTCAACGAAGAACGACGGTGAAGCTGCCGTCGTTTGCCTGCACGATGCCGGCGACGTTGTTGAGCTGAACATTCATGCTGCGCAGCTTGGAGGCGAGCGCCTTGTTCTTGCCGAGGATCGACTTCGCTTCCGCAGCGTAGATCTCGGGCTGGTTCAGCATGTACTTGTAGTCCTTGTTCATCCTGTTATGGCCGTCAATGAGGACAACCTCAACATCCGAGGTGCTGGCGACAGGGAATGAGGGAAAGTATTCGTTCATCGGGGCGGCCTGGGCGAAGCTGCCGCCGAGGCCGAACACGAGGGCCGAAGCGAGGATGATCTTGTGAGCGCGGGTCATGGGGGTCTCCTTTTTTATTGCGCCAGCGTCTGTGGGAGGAGCTCGTTTCGAGCTTTCTGGCTGACGGGAAGGAGATTGCGCCCCGCATTTCACGCTCGCCTTTCCGAAACCTTACAAATTTGTGAGGTTTCAGGCGGGGGGGTGGTCTTGCAGGACAGGGGCGGCCGCTGTCGTGCCGAATTGCGTTTCGGCAATGGTGCAGGCCTGAATGCCGCTGGCTGTCATCTTCGCGTGTTTTTTGCCGAGACTCTCCGGTCGCGCGCTTGCGGGGGTGGTTAAAATGTCGTTAACTCCCTGGCATACCTGATCCTGGGGGAGCAGCTTTCGCATCTTTTGTGGGTAAGGTGGGCGATGGCCATGAGGGCCATGGCGCTCGATGGTGGCGGGCCGCTAGTATGGCTTCTCACCTGTCAAGTTTTGCGTAGGACGAGTGGCGTTATGAAGACGTTGACGATCGATATCAGGCGGGCCGATCCCGAGGATGCGCCTGCAATTTCCAAGGCGCACCGGCTGTCCTGGCAGCATACCTATGCGGGTCTCATCCCTCACAGGCCGCTGATCAAGATGATCGAGCGCCGTGGCGAACGCTGGTGGCGGATCGCCTCGCGCGGGCCGGCCACGCTGCTGGTCGCTGATGTCGCCGGGGAGATCGCCGGTTATGCCACGGTCGGTCACAACCGCGCGCGCGGCCTTTCGCAGGAAGGTGAGATCTACGAGATCTACCTGAAGCCCGAATATCAGGGCATCGGGCTCGGTTCGCGGCTGTTTTCAGAGGGACGGGCGGTGCTGTCTTCGCTCGGCTATCGCGGGCTCGTCGCCTGGTGCCTGGAGGATTGCGATCTGACGATCCGTTTCCTGCGCAACCATGGCGGCCTGGACGCCGTCGAGGGTGCCGAAGATTTCGGCGGCGCCACACTCAAGAAGATCGGCTTTCTCTGGAACTGATCATTCGGCCTTCAGGCGATCCGGCAGGTGGCTGGTGGGCGTTCCGGCTTTCGGTCCCTTCGTTCCGGCCCAGGCGGCCTCCGTGCGGCCACACGCGAATTCCGCTGCATTTTCGTCCGCGATCCGACGGGCCATGTCGTTGGCGGATGGGTTGGCCAGGGCATCGACATAGCCGATGACACAGGATAGCCCGTCACCCGGCTGTGCGACGCGGGAGATGACAAGGACCTGCCCGGCATTTTTCGGCGAGGATACGCCCGTTTTCGGATCCGGATTGTCGGTGAACCAGCGCTGGATCGCCGCGATCGGCTTTCCGGAATTGTCCAGCCGCCATTCGATGGTCAGGTTCACGTTGTTGAACTGGGAGAAGGACTCGAAGCTGTCTTCGATCAGGTCTCTGGCCGCCGGCCCATAACGCAGGCTCTGGCGCAGGTCGCCTTCTTCGAAATAGACGGGATAGGATTTGTAGCCGGCACATTTCATGCGCCCGCCCATGTCGTCGCTTGAGAGTTTCTGGCAACGGTCCAGATCGAGTTTGGTATAGGTGCTCGAATTGGCCGCAGCCGGACCGGCCGCCAGAATGGCCAGCACGAAGAGCGCATGGTTCGCACGCATCTTGGTTTCCCCTTATAATCCCCAGCGACAGCTTATCGAAGACCGCGTCCCTTCGCCAGCCGGTCCTATTGCGCGCCCGCGTTAAACATAGCCCATCGGCCATGTTGCGTTGCAGCGCTTTTCGCTTTATCGACACTGCCGGAAATATCACCGCCAAAAGGGATGGATGAATGCGTATCGATGCAATTTCTATCGGCAAGAACCCGCCGGAAGATGTCAACGTGATCGTGGAAGTGCCGGTTGGCGGCCACCCGATCAAGTATGAAATGGACAAGGAAGCCGGCGCGCTGATCGTCGACCGCTTCCTCTATACGCCGATGACCTATCCGGGCAATTACGGTTTCGTTCCGCACACGCTGTCGGAAGACGGCGACCCGGTCGACGTTCTGATCTGCAACACCCGTCCGCTGGTTCCCGGCTGCGTGATCAATGTCCGCCCGATCGGCGTCATGGTCATGGAAGACGATGGCGGCAAGGACGAGAAGATCCTCGCCGTGCCGGTTCCGAAGCTGACGCAGCGTTATGACAAGGTCCACAACTACACGGACCTGCCGGAAATCACGCTGAAGCAGATCGAGCACTTCTTCGAGCACTACAAGGATCTCGAGCCCGGCAAGTGGGTCAAGATCGGTGGCTGGCAGGATGTCGACGTCGCCAAGCGTCTGATTGTTGAAGCGATCGAGCGTTACAAGGCCAGCAAGTAAGAGGCTTAAAGGCGCTCCATGAGCGCCTGAAGTCTGGACACAATCTCCTCCGTATCCCCATCGATGCGGAGGATTTTTTTGCGTGCAGTGTCCCCGGATATGACGGAAATCGATGATTTCGGCAGCTTGAGGGACTTTGCGACGAGCTCGATGAGGGCCTTGTTGGCCTTGCCCTTTTCCGGCACGGCTGTCACGCGGGCCTTCAGGAGCACCTCTCCGTCTGCTGCTGCTTCAGCCCCGTCCAAACCGTCGCGCCCGGCATTCGGCGTGAGTTTCACCGAAAGCCGGACGTGATCCGAATTGACCTGAAAGGGCAGAGCCTTCGCCATCAACGGCTGAGAAGGGCACTGGCGATCGTGGTGTTCAGCAATTGCTGCAGGAAGAAGAGGATGACCAGCACGACGAGCGGCGACAGGTCAAGCCCACCCATGTTCGGCAGGATCCGGCGAATCGGGCGGTAGATCGGTTCCGTCACCTGGTAGAGCGAGCGGCCGATCATGTTGATGGCTTCGTTGCGCGTGTTGATCACGTTGAACGCGTAAAGCCATGAAAAGATGGCCGACGCGATAACCAGGAACCAGATGATATTGATAATGAAATTCAGGGTCGCGATAACCGCAAGCATAATCCGCTCCAATCTTTCGATTGACAGTTATGTAGTCTTTGACGACTAAACGGGCAAGGGCGGGTCTTTTCTCCCCGTCAACATGCTTAATGGCGGGGCAGGGTACCCTGCGAGGTCATTCCCCATGCCAGACGCCGCTAGTTCCGTGAACCGATTTGCCGCCTTCCGGCATCGCGCCTATTCGCTGTTTTTCTTCTCGCGCTTTCTCACCGCCTTCGCCACGCAGATCGTCAGCGTTTCGGTTGGCTGGCAGATGTATGACGCAACGAAAAACCCGTTCTATCTTGGCCTGATCGGTCTCTTCCAATTCCTGCCGTCGCTGGCGCTGGTGCTGGTGACCGGTTCGATTGCCGACCGCTACAATCGCCGCGCGATTGTCTCCGCCTGCATGTTCGTTGCTTCGATCGCGACGGGGCTTTTGCTGGCGATGACCATGACCGGCACGTTTGCGCCCATGCCGGTTTTTGCCGTGATGCTGGTTTTCGGCTTCGAGCGGGCGTTCATGGCGCCTGCCGTGCAGTCGCTCGCGCCGAACCTCATTCCGACCGAAGATCTGTCCAATGCGGTGGCCTGGAACTCATCGTCCTGGCAGGCGGCGACCATCATCGGGCCGGTGGCCGGCGGCCTGCTTTACGGACTTGGCGCAGACATCGCCTATGGCGTCGCGCTTGCGCTGCTGCTTGTCAGTTCTGTTCTGGTCATCATGATCCCCAGGCCGGCGCAGCGCATGTCTCGCGAAAAGCCCACCTGGGCCTCGCTGCTGGCCGGCTTCAGCTTCATCCGGTCCGAAAGAATCGTGCTCGGCGCAATCTCGCTTGACCTCTTCGCGGTACTTCTGGGCGGGGCGACGGCGCTGATGCCGATTTTTGCGCGCGATGTCCTGACCGTCGGTCCCTGGGGGCTGGGTCTCCTTCGGTCTGCACCCGGCGTCGGGGCCATCATCACGGCTCTGCTTCTTGCGAGCTTTCCCATCAGGCACCGCGCCGGCATGCTGATGTTTATCGGCGTCGCCATCTTCGGCGCTGCCACAGTGGTCTTCGGCCTCTCGACATCCGTCTGGCTTTCCGTCGTCGCGCTTGCGGTCATGGGGGCCGCCGACATGATTTCTGTCTATGTGCGGGAGACATTGATTGCGCTGTGGACGCCCGACGAGGTGCGCGGGCGGGTGAGCGCAGTCAACATGGTGTTTGTGGGCGCTTCAAATGAGTTGGGGGAATTTCGCGCGGGCACGATGGCGTCGCTCATTGGCGCGGTGCCTGCCGTTGTCGTTGGCGGTTTCGGCACGCTGGCCGTTGCGGCGATCTGGGCGATGTCTTTTCCGAAATTGAGAGACATCGACAGCCTTGATGCCCCAGTCGAAGAGCACTAGCGTCGTCAGATTCAAGTCTGAACCATACAAACTCTAACGCGGTTCAGCTATCGAGCTTCAGCCTTTCGCGGGCGCGCTTTTCCGCGGCGATGCGCTGCTCGACGCGCTCGCGGCCGTCGACGCCCAGAAGATCGGCAATGCGCCAGATGACATGGTCCTCGACTTCCGTCTTTTCTCCATCCGCATAAACGATATCCCACAGAAGACCGACGAAGGCGTTTCGCCGGTCGATGGGGAGTTCCCGCTTCAGGACCGAAGTGAAGTGGAAGAAGTCGACTGCCTCCTTCTCGGCACGCTCACCAGCCTCCAGCAGGGCATTGAGGTGTGCATCATCAAGCCCGAAGCGGGTCTTGAAGACATCGGCCACCAGCGCGCGCTCCTCGGGCGTGACCTTGCCGTCGGCGGCCATGACCTGGTTGCAGATCGCCACGGCCGCGACGCGGGCCTCGGTGACGGCATCGTCGGTGCGATCCGTTGCGCCAACGATGTCATGAAGAAACGAGACGATTGTTTCGAACACCGAAAACCCCGCGGATCAGAAAAGCTTGAGACGTGTCTTGGTTTCGTCAGCGCTCGACGGCACCGACTTGACGCCCGGATCGTCCGGCGGGCGGCCGAAAAAGGGTTCGACAGCGGCCCAGGACTTTCTTTCGTCCTCGTCCGGAGCCGCTTCATGGGCTTGCCTTGCCGGTCGTGCAGGCGATCGGCCCGTTACCGGTTTGGCCGCGTCCTTCGCTACCGTTTCGCGGGGCGCAGGTGGCGCGCTCATGGCAGGCTGCGCGGCCGGCTCGGTGAACACATGAACGTTCTGGGCTCCGGCGGTCGGCTGTGGCTCATGCACCGGCGGCAACGAGAGGAAGGCATCTTCCACCGTCAGGGTTTCGTGTTCGATCGCCGCGCCAGCCTGATGCTCGAGCTTCTTCCATTCGAAGGCGTCTATCCGGCCGGTAACGGGCGACAGAGGCAGCCATGTGCGCGATACAATGCCATCCGCGATCCAGGCCGGGTCCTGGGGTGCACGGCGCGCCATCGCCATCCAGTGGCGGACACGGGCCTGATCGCCGGTCTGCTCTTCCTCGATGTCGGCGAGCAGAAGAAAGACGCCTTCGCGCATGTCTCTCTTGGCCGCAGCTTCCGCCTTTTCGCGGGCGATGCGGAAATCGCGCATATCGAGAGCGGCCGAAGCGACGGCGTAAAGCGCTTCATAGGCCTCCGGATGGGTGGCTTCGAGCTTGATGGCGCGGCGGAGGCGTTCGTCGGAGGTCAGTCCGCCCTGGGCATGAATGTAGCTGGCGGCGATGTCCGGGTGCGGCACCGTTTTCCAGATGCGCTCCAGAATGGCAGAACCCTTGCGCAGATTGCCGTCGCGGTAGAGCGCCCTGGCTGCAACCACAGCGGCCGGAACCAGCGACGGTTCGAGCCGGATCGCATGCTGCGCATCGTCGGCGGCCGATTTCGGGTTTGCGTCGAGGCTGGCTGCGGCTTTCGCGGTCAGAAGAACGGCCTTCTTGCGGTTCGCCTCGTCTTTTCCAAGGGCGCCCGAAAGGCGATACTGCTCCAGCAGCTTCAGTGCTTCCTCGAACAGGCCGAGACGGGTCTTCGTTTCGAGCGAGGCTTCGGCCGCCCAGGGCAGGTGCGGAGCCTTCTCGACGGCGCGCTCGGCATATTGGCTGGCTGCCTCGTCCGCGCCGAGGCGCTTGGCCTCCAGATAAAGGCCGCGCAGGCCGAGTTCCCGGGTTTCCGGATCTTCGGCCATCTGCTCGAATTTGCGACGCGCTTCGTCGTGGCGGCCTTCGATCAGGCTGGCCTGCGCTTCCAGAAGATGGATCAGGGGCTCCTGATCGGCGCTGAGCAGGCTCTTGGCGCGGGCATTCATCTTGCGCGCGGTTGCGGCGTCGCCGGCGCTGGCGGCGATCAGGCCGGTCGACAGCGCCTGATAGCCACGGTCACGCTTGCGGGCGCGGAAATAGCGGTTGATGGAGCGGGGAGAGGTCCAGATCGTGCGGATCAGCCACCAGATAAACATGATCACGGCAAACAGCGCGACGATCAGCGTCACGGCGACCATGACGCTCAATTCAATCTGCTGGTTCTGCCAAAGGATGGTGATGTCCCCGGGACGGTCGGCCAGCCAGGCAAAGCCCCAGGCGAGGGCGAGGACGAGAAGTACGAAACCGAGTAATTTGATCATCTTCGTCGCTTACCCCTGCTTGCCCGTCGTCTTCACGGCCTTTTCGAGTGCCTGGGCCACTAGCGCCTCGACCTTGACGCGCGCCTCAAGCGCCGAATGATAGTCCTGGCCCGCCGCCTTCATGTCATCGGGCAGCGTGTCCCATTCCTTCAGCGCACCGGCGAGATCGCCGCCCTGCAGCTTGTCGCCGATGCGGGCGACGATCGCGTCCGGACTGGAGCCCTCGACATTGCCGACAGGCCGCACCTTGATCACCGAGAAAGCGCTCTTGAACAGGCGGTCGCTGAGGCTCTGGCCGGCAACGGGCTTGTTCAGCACCGCCAGCATCTGGTCGGCAGCATCGGAATAGCGCTTGATCAGCTCTGAACGGGAGGGCACGCCCTTCGCGGCGAAGGCCTGGAGCGCGCTGACGGCTTCATCGTTCGGCGCAACACTTGCCAGCGTTTGCAGTTCCACCTGGAAAGGACCGCCGCGATCGATCGCAGCCTTCAGGCCGGCCGAGGCGATGGCGCGGGCGACATCGACGTCGTCGCGGGGAGCATTGACCTTGGCTTCCGTTTGCTGGACGCGATTGGCGACCGAGGCCATCTGCATTTCGATCTTGTCGACCTTGCCCGCGGTTTCATCAAGCTTGCCCTTGATGGCCAGAACATCCGTGAGGTCCGCCACGGGAAGCTTCGACATGGCCGTCTCGATATTCTTCAGCCGATCCTCGACAGGGGCGAGATTGGTCACCGGCGGGTTGGCTGCCTTCTTCTCGACCTCGGCAAGCTTTTGCTGAAGGCTGGCGATCTGGCCGGCATAATCCGGCATCTGGCCCTTCTGGGCCGGTCCGAGATTGGGGATGAGGCCGGCATACTGGGCGCTGCCGGCGCCCGCCAGCACGATCAGACCGCCGATGATGCCTGCGGCGAGCGCGCCGCTTGCGCCGCCGCCTGAGCGCTTTGCAGCCGGCGATGTGTTTTCAGGGGCGGCTCCCGGACCGGGCTCTACGACCGGTTCTGCAGCGGGTTCCGGGGCCGCGGCGGCGGGCTCCACAGGCGCCTCGGAAGCCGTTACGGCTTCGGCGGGCGCGTCCGTCTTTGCGGCGCCTTCGGCA
The DNA here is from genome assembly GCF_021026335.1 of Rhizobium sp. C1. Lineage (GTDB taxonomy): Bacteria > Pseudomonadota > Alphaproteobacteria > Rhizobiales > Rhizobiaceae > Ensifer_A. The sequence goes on along the minus strand of NZ_JAJNCY010000007.1, from coordinate 125,398 downwards.
GGCGTTTCGATGCGTTCTGCCTCAAGGTCGATTGTCTGCGGCTCGTCCGACTTGCGGGAGCGGCGCGGCGGGTTTCCGTTGGACATGGCGACCTCTTTGATTGTCTTCCTGGACCAAAACTAAACAGGCTTTCTCGTTCAGAAAACCCCTTCGCGGGTATTTGATGGCGAGTCTGTTACAAAAGTTCAAACAAGCTCGTTTCATCCGGCCGTACGGCGCATTTTGCGCGGTCTTGCAACGTGGACGGAACGACTTCGGCAATGGCGGCGCTCAGGCATAGAATCTGGATATCCTGCCTTTCCTTAAGGAATGATTCAGCGAGCTTGAAAAAGCGACGGGCCGTCTCTGCGGAGTAGAGAAGAACGGTGTCCGGCTTCTGCTGAAAGGCGGTCAGCAATATGTCCCCCGTCAGATCGAGCGGTCTCATTCTGTAGCAGACCAAGACCTTCATCGAGAAACGCGCGACCGCCAGCTCCTGTTCCAGTCGCGGCGAGCGGGGTTCGCCGGCGAGATATAAAAGCTTGGGCTTCGTCTCGCCAGCAAAACGTTCGCGCAGGATTTCTGCAAGCGCTGCGCCATCGCCATTGGCGGTTTCGACACGGGTGAAGCCCGCATCTTCGGCCGCCTTGGCCGTGGTCTTGCCGACCGCGAAGACGGGAATGTTTGAAAGCTGGCCGGCGCAGCCCAACGCGCGGATCGCTTCCGCGCTGGTGACGAGAATGGCTGCCTCATCTCGGCAGGCACGGGCGCGCGCCACAGCTTCGGCATCATGCTCAGCCTCAAACAGCGGCAGGTAGATAGCCTCGTGGCCCAGCACCTTCAGCCGCTCTCCCGTGCGCACGGCGCTCTGTTCCGGCCGAGTCACGAGGATGCGCATGTCAGCTCCAGTCGGAGAAGAAGCCGGGGCCGGCCTTGTCGCGGATCTCTTCGCCGGCGCGCCGGCCAATGGCGGCGGCCTCGCTTGCCTTGCCCTCGGCGCGGATTTCGTGGAAGCGCGAGCCATCGGGCGTCAGGATCATGCCGTGGAACGCGATATGATCGCCCTCGACTTTCGCAAGACCTGCAATCGGGGTGCGGCAGGAGCCGTCGAGCGTGGCCAGAAAGCCGCGTTCGCAGCCGACCGTGGTCCAGGTGGCTCCGTCGTTGATCGCCGCAATGAGATCATCGGTGCGCTTGTCGCCCAGGCGGCTTTCGATGCAGATCGCGCCTTGCGCCGGGGCGGGCGGGAATTGTTCGGGATCGAGCACTTCGGTTGCGACATCCGCCTTGCCGAGACGGTTCAGCCCCGCCATGGCCAGCAGCGTCGCGTCCGCTTCGCCATCGGCGAGCTTGCGCAGACGCGTATCGACCTGACCCCGGAAGATCGTGACGTTGAGATCGGGGCGAAGACGTTTGATCAGCGCCTGCCGGCGCAGCGATGCCGAGCCGACGAGCGAACCGGACGGCATGTCCATCAGTCTCGCCGCCGCTTTGCCGACGAAGGCGTCGCGGACATCCTCGCGCGGCAGAAAGGCCGAGATGTAAAGGCCCTGCGGCAAAAGCGTCGGCATGTCCTTGGAGGAATGCACGGCCAGATCGAGCCGACCGTCGGCAAGCTGTTCTTCCAGCTCGGCGGTAAACAGGCCCTTGCCGCCGATGGCGGCGAGCGCGCGGTCCTGGATCCGGTCGCCTTGCGTCGAGAGGATGACGATCTCGAACATCTCTTCCGGAAGGCCATGCGCCTCCATCAGCCGGCTGCGGGTTTCGTAGGCCTGCGCGAGCGCCAGTGGGCTGCCGCGCGTACCGATCCTGAAAGGTTTCGTTTGCATTCCGAATTGTCCGTTGTTACCGGGATGCTAGCTAGAGCGTTTCCGGCAAAAAAGAAATTGCCCGAAGCGCTCAATCTCTTTGTTTTCGCGCAATTCCGGACGAAAAACCGCTTCGCACTTTTTCTGGACTTGCTCTAAACAGGTTTGACGCTGCCCGCAATGAACGAAGTCAAATTGTCCCGACCGCTCACCATTCTCGGCCTCGAAACGAGCTGCGACGAAACCGCCGCTTCCGTGGTCGTGCGCCATCCGGACGGACGCGGCGAGATCGTGGCCGATGTCGTGCTGAGCCAGCTCGATGAGCATTCGGCCTATGGCGGCGTGGTGCCGGAAATCGCCGCGCGCGCCCATGTCGAGGCGCTCGACACGCTGATCGAGGAGGCATTGACCCGTTCCGGCAAGAGCCTGAAGGACATGGACGCGATTGCCGCGACCTCCGGGCCCGGCCTGATCGGCGGGCTGATTGTCGGGCTGATGACCGGCAAGGCGATTGCCTATGCGTCGGGCAAGCCGCTTTATGCGGTCAACCATCTGGAGGGCCATGCGCTCACCGCGCGGCTGACGGATGGGGTCGAATTTCCCTATCTCATGCTGCTGGTTTCCGGCGGGCATACGCAGCTTATTCTGGTGAAGGGCGTTGGCGATTATGAGCGCTGGGGCACGACCATCGACGATGCGCTGGGCGAGGCCTTCGACAAGACGGCGAAGCTGCTCGGACTGCCCTATCCGGGTGGTCCCGCTGTCGAAAAGGCGGCGAAGACCGGCGATCCGAAACGCTTTGCCTTTCCGCGGCCGCTGGTCGGCGAGGCGCGGCTCGATTTCTCGTTTTCCGGCTTGAAGACGGCCGTGCGCATGGCGGCGGAAGAGATCGCGCCGGTGAGCGAGCAGGACATTGCCGATATCTGCGCCTCTTTCCAGCATGCCGTTGCCCGGACGCTGAAGGAGCGCATCGGGCGCGGGCTGAAGCGGTTTCAGGAGGAGTTTCCGGGTGTGGCCGCGCCGGCTTTGGTGGTTGCTGGCGGCGTCGCGGCCAATACGGTGCTGCGCGAGATGCTGACGTCACTCTGCGCGGAAAACCGCTTCCGCTTCATCGCGCCGCCGCATCGGCTCTGCACCGACAATGCGGCGATGATTGCCTGGGTGGGGCTGGAGCGCATGGCGGCAGGTTTTGAAGCGGATAGTCTCGATGTCGCGCCGCGCTCGCGCTGGCCGCTGGATGACAAGGCCGCTGTGATGCTGGGTTCTGGCAAGCGGGGCGCCAAGGCATGAGCGCGCTCCAGAAGGTCGCGGTCGTCGGGGCAGGGGCGTTCGGCACGGCGCTCGCGACCGTGATTGCCGAAGCGGGGCGAGCGGATGTGACGCTGATAGCGCGCAACGAGGCCATGGCCGAGCGGCTGGCGGCGACGCTTCAGCATGAGACGGCGCTACCGGGCATTTCGCTTTCCCCGAAGATCGCCTTCACGGCTGATCCGGACGTTTTGAAAGTGGCCGATATCGTTCTCTTCGCCGTGCCCTCGCAGGCGAATCGCGAGGCCGCGCGGCATTATGGGCCGTCGCTCGCAGCGGATGCGATCGTCGTGACCTGCGCCAAGGGCATTGAACGCGAGACCGGGGAATTGCTGACGACGGTTCTGGAAGAGGAACTGCCGGAACACGCGGTTGCGGTTCTCTCCGGCCCCGGCTTTGCGGCAGATATTGCCTCCGGTCTGCCGACTGCTATGACCATTGCCGCTGCGGATATCGAGACGGCGACTCTGCTTGCGGAAACGCTGTCGGGCCGCACCTTCCGGCTTTACGCTTCCGACGATCGCATTGGCGTGCAGCTTGGCGGGGCGCTGAAGAACGTGCTCGCTATTGCCTGCGGTATTGTCGAGGGTTCGGCGCTGGGCGATTCGGCGCGGGCGGCCCTGATTTCGCGTGGGCTTGCAGAGATGTCGCGGCTGGTCGCAGCGCTTGGCGGTTCAGCGGAGACGGTGAGCGGGCTTTCAGGGCTTGGCGATCTGGTGCTCACCGCGACAAGTCATCAGTCCCGCAACCTGCGCTTCGGCATTGCGCTGGCGCGCGGCGAGGCGGCGCAGGGCGGACAATTGGTCGAGGGCGCGTTTGCGGCTTCCGTTGCGGCGCGGCTCGCGCAAGAGCATGGGATCGAGATGCCGATCACGCAGGCGGTTGCTGCCATTATCGATGGGAAACTGGATACGCGGACGGCCATGGAACAGCTCATGACCCGCCCGATCCGTAACGAATAGAGGAGAAGAACTATGCTTTTCGCGCTCTGGTGCACCGACAAGAAGGACAGCCTGCAACTGCGTCTCGACACGCGTCCGCCGCATGTCGAATGGCTGAATGGCCTTAACGCTGAGGGCAAGCTGAAGATGGCCGGCCCGACGCTGAACGCGGAAGGCAAGCCGATGGGCAGCCTCGTCGTGATCGTCGCCGATGATCAGGCCTCTGCCGAAGTGCTGGCGGCGCAGGACCCTTATGCCAAGGCCGGCCTCTTCGACAAGGTCGAGATCCGGCCCTTCAACTGGGTCTTCAACAATCCGGAGGCGTAAGGCCCATGGCGTTTTGGCTGTTCAAGTCCGAGCCCTTTAAGTTTTCCTGGGAAATGCTGAAGGCCAAGGGTGCTGAAGGCGCCGAATGGGATGGCGTGCGCAATTATCTCGCCCGCAACAACATGCGGGCGATGCAGATCGGCGACAAGGGCTTCTTCTATCACTCCAACGAAGGGCTTGAGGTCGTCGGCATCGCGGAGGTCTGCGCGCTGGCCCATCACGATTCCACGACCGACGATCCGCGCTGGGAATGCGTCGACATCCGCGCCGTTCTCGACATGCCGAAGCCGGTGAGTCTGAAAGACGTGAAGGCCAATCCGGCGCTTGAGAAGATGTCGCTTGTCACTTCCATGCGGCTGTCCGTGCAGCCGGTGATGGAAGACGAATGGCTGGAAGTCTGCCGCATGGGCGGGCTCGACAACCCGCCGCGTTGAAGAGCATTTCCGATGAAAACCGCATCATCTGAAATGCTCTCTCTGTTTGTTTTTTCGCAGTCCGAACGCAAAACCGCTGAAGCACTTTTGCTGGACGTGCTTGTGTGAAAACGGACCCTCGCCAGTTCATCCTCGAAAACACCGGCATCATGTCGCCGCCGCATGTGCCGGAGGTGCAGCTTCATCTCGCGGATGAGGCCCATGATCTCTGGCTGAAGACGGAAGAAGAGTTGGAGGAGATCGGCCTGCCACCGCCCTTCTGGGCCTTCGCCTGGGCGGGCGGGCAGGGGCTGGCGCGCTATGTTCTCGATCATCCGGAGTGCGTGTCCGGCAAGCGGGTCGTGGACTTTGCGTCAGGCTCGGGGCTGGTGGCGATTGCGGCGATGAAGGCGGGGGCGCTGTCGGTTCTGGCGGCGGATATCGATCCGTGGACGGGGACTGCGATTGCGCTCAATGCGGGGCTGAATGATATCGCAATCAACTACACGCGCGATGATCTGGTGGGAACGGACATCGAGGCTGATGTGCTGCTGGCGGGCGACGTCTTTTATGATCAGGGCTTTGCTGCGGCGCTTATCCCGTGGTTTGAGCAACGCGCGGCGCAAGGCATGATCGTTCTCGTCGGTGACCCGGGCAGAGCCTATCTCCCCAAGGACCGACTGGAAGAACTGGCTGTTTATCAGGTGCCCGTGACGCGGGCGCTCGAAGACAGCGAGGTCAAGAAGACGACGGTATGGCAGTTCAGGCGGTGAAGCTGTCGCTGTTCACTTCGGCCGAATTACACAGACGTCATGCTCCATCACGCAGACGCTGTTGTTGTCTTCGCTCTCCGTTACGTTCATGATCTTGGCGCGGGGCGCCTGCTCAAGCGCCGGAGCGCGGTTGATACCTGGTGCGATAGCTATATAGACGCCGTTACCGTGGATGCGGGTCGCGGTGATGCCGCCGGCGAAGGTGCCGATGCCGCGGATATGGACAGGCAAGCCGTTGACGCCGGCCGCACCTTCCTGCCACCCATTGCCGTGATGGCGGTGGAACTCGCCTGCTTGAGCACATGTCACGCTGGATGCAAGCAGCGCCAGCAGAGCAAACGAGATATTTTTTTGCGTCATCATGGCTGATCGACGTCCTCGGCGTTTGGATCCTATCGGTTAACGGTCTGTTAACGATTAAGCACGCTTTTGTCGATCAGGGAAAGCGCTTTGGAGTGATCCTCGTCGTTTCGGGCCTCGTAATTGAAATATATGGTTAATACAGTCGCTTGGCTGCTCTTTCCGTTAATCGATTAAAAGTACGACTTATCAATCCGCAGGGCTTGCCGGGGCGCAATCCGGGGATTAAAGGTCGCCTTATGACGCAATGCACAAGGAGGAGCGGACCGTCTGGGTTTCCGCGGCTTCCCGACTATCAACGCCAGTAATGGCAACGCCAAAGAGGACACCGATGGCGAACGTGACAAATAACCGGCCCCTGTCGCCGCACCTGCAGATCTACAAGCCGATCCCCACCATGGTCATGTCGATCCTGCACCGCATTACCGGCGGCGCTCTCTATTTCGGAACGATCCTTGTCGCCTGGTGGCTCATTGCTGCTGCTTCCGGTCCGGACTATTTCGAGTTCGTGAACGGCATCTTCGGGTCCTGGATCGGCCGTCTCATTCTTCTCGGTTACACCTGGGCGCTGGTTCATCACATGCTGGGCGGTCTTCGCCACTTCATGATGGACTTCGGCTACGGTCTCGAGAAGGAACTCTCGACGCGCCTCGCCAAATTGCAGGTTGTCGCTTCGGTCGTGCTCACGGTCCTGATCTGGATCGTCGCATTCGTGGTTCGCTGAGGAGATCGTCGGATGAACATGCGTACCCCTCTCAAGAAGGTCCGTGGCCTTGGCGCTGCCCGCGAAGGCACCGAGCATTTCTGGCGCCAGCGCGTCACGGCTGCCGCCAACGTTCCGCTCTTCCTCTTCTTTATCGGCTTCCTGCTCAAGTATAACGGAAAGCCCTATCCCGAAGTGGCTGCTGCACTCCACAATCCGATCGTGGCGACCATCATGGGTCTCATGGTCGTTTCCGGCATCGTCCACATGAAACTCGGCATGCAGATCATCATCGAGGACTATATCCACGTCGAGTGGAAGAAGGTCTCGCTTCTGATGCTGAACACGTTTTTCTCGTTCCTCCTCGGCGCGCTCTGTCTTTTCGCCGTGCTGAAGATCGGGTTTGCAGGGTAAGAAATCATGGCAACGAACGCATCTTCCGCCGTTAACGGCAAAGCCTATACCTATGTCGACCACTCGTTTGACGTGATCGTCGTCGGCGCCGGCGGCGCTGGCCTTCGCGCCACGCTCGGCATGGCCGAACAGGGCCTCAAGACGGCCTGCATCACCAAGGTCTTCCCGACCCGCTCGCACACGGTCGCGGCACAGGGCGGTATCGCCGCCTCGCTCACCAACATGACGCCCGACTGCTGGCAGTGGCACCTTTACGATACCGTGAAGGGTTCCGACTGGCTGGGCGACGTGGACGCCATGCAGTATCTCGCGATGGAAGCGCCGAAGGCGGTCTATGAGCTCGAGCACTATGGCGTTCCCTTCTCGCGCAACGAGGAAGGCAAGATCTATCAACGTCCGTTCGGCGGTCACATGCAGAACTATGGCGAAGGCCCGCCGGTACAGCGCACCTGTGCTGCCGCCGACCGTACCGGCCACGCCATCCTGCACACGCTTTATGGCCAGTCGCTCAAGAACAATGCGCAGTTTTTCATCGAATATTTCGCGCTCGACCTCATCATGGAAGACGACGGCCGCTGCACGGGCGTTGTTGCCTGGAACCTCGATGACGGAACCATCCATCGCTTCGCCGCCAAGATGGTGGTGCTGGCGACCGGCGGTTACGGCCGCGCCTATTTCTCGGCAACGTCTGCTCACACCTGCACAGGCGACGGCGGCGGCATGATTGCCCGTGCCGGCCTGCCTCTGCAGGACATGGAATTCGTTCAGTTCCATCCGACCGGCATCTACGGCGCCGGCTGTCTGATCACGGAAGGCGCGCGCGGTGAGGGCGGATATCTCGTCAACTCCGAGGGCGAGCGCTTCATGGAACGCTACGCACCGTCCGCCAAGGACCTTGCCTCGCGTGACGTCGTTTCGCGCTGCATGACGATGGAAATCCGTGAAGGCCGCGGCGTCGGCAAGAACAAGGACCACATCTATCTGCATCTCGACCATCTCGATCCGGCCGTTCTGCATGAGCGCCTGCCGGGCATTTCCGAGAGCGCCAAGATCTTCGCTGGCGTCGATGTGACGCGCGAGCCGATCCCGGTTTTGCCGACCGTTCACTACAACATGGGCGGCATTCCGACGAACTATTGGGGCGAAGTGCTCAACGCCGATGCTGCCAACCCGGAACGCATCGCGCCCGGCCTGATGGCCGTCGGCGAAGCCGGCTGCGCCTCGGTGCATGGTGCAAACCGCCTCGGCTCCAACTCGCTGATCGACCTTGTGGTCTTCGGCCGCGCGGCCGCCATCCGCGCCGGTCAGGTCATCAACAAGAGCGAGCCGGTGCCGGCGCTGAACAAGGCTGCCTGCGACAAGATCATGGAACGTTTCGACCGCATCCGCTTCGCCTCCGGCTCGACGCCAACGGCGGTTGCGCGCGACAAGATGCAGCGCGCCATGCAGGAAGACGCGGCCGTGTTCCGTACCCAGGAAGCACTCGAATCCGGTTGCCAGCGCATTTCGGCTATCTGGAAGGGCGAGCTTCAGGATATCAAGGTTACGGACCGCTCGCTGATCTGGAATTCTGATCTCATCGAAACGCTGGAACTGCATAACCTGATGGCGAACGCCATCACCACGGTTTATGGTGCGGAAGCGCGCAAGGAAAGCCGCGGTTCGCATGCTCGCGAAGACTACACGTCCGGCCCGTTTGCCGGCCGCGACGACGTCAACTGGCGCAAGCACACGCTGGCCTGGGTGAACGAAGCGGGCGACGTGAAGCTCGACTATCGCCCGGTTCACACCGACCTGATCGCCGATGGTATCGATCCGCACAAGATCGAGCCGAAGGCACGCGTGTATTGAGGAGAAAAGACCATGGTTGAACTCGCTCTCCCCAAGAATTCCGTCGTGCAGGAAGGCAAGACCTGGCCGAAGCCGGCGGGCGCGAAGAACCTGCGCGAGTATCGCATCTATCGCTGGTCGCCGGACGAGGGCAAGAACCCCTCGATCGACACCTATTACATCGACGCCGACGATTGCGGCCCGATGGTGCTCGACGGTCTGATCTACATCAAGAACAAGATCGACCCGACGCTGACCTTCCGGCGCTCCTGCCGCGAAGGCATCTGCGGTTCTTGCGCGATGAACATCGACGGCACGAACACGCTGGCTTGCACCAAGGGCATGGAAGACGTGGACGGCACGATCAAGATCTACCCGCTGCCGCATATGCCGGTGGTGAAGGACCTGATCCCGGACCTCAACAACTTTTACGCCCAGCATCGCTCCATTGAGCCCTGGCTGAAGACGGTTTCGCCGGAGCCGGCGAAGGAATGGCTGCAGAGCCATGACGACCGCCTGAAGCTCGACGGTCTCTACGAGTGCATTCTCTGCGCCTGCTGCTCGACATCCTGCCCGAGCTACTGGTGGAACGGCGACCGTTATCTCGGCCCGGCCGTTCTGCTGCAGGCCTATCGCTGGCTGATCGACAGCCGCGACGAGGCGACAGGCGAGCGTCTGGATAACCTGGAAGATCCCTTCCGGCTCTATCGCTGCCACACGATCATGAACTGCGCGCAGACCTGTCCGAAGGGCTTGAACCCGGCAAAGGCCATTGCCGAAATCAAGAAGATGATGGTCGAGCGCCGGACCTGATCGATATTTCTGCAATAGGCGGAGAAGGTTTTATCTCTTCTTCGCCTATTGTCATGATTTATTCTTGATTAACCATAATCTCTTACGGTAACGCGATTTCTATCACGCTCTCGGGTAAGTTGCCCGCTGGTGTCTGGCTTAAGGAGTTCGTCATGCGCGTCGTTCACGCCGTTACCGGTATTGCTCTTCTGGCGGCCCTTGCAGGGTGCGACCGTACGTCCGATGCCTACCAACAGCAGTCGCCGTCTGCGACGCTTGCTCCCGCTCCGCTCAATCCGCAGCCGATTGGCGGTGTTCAGTCGAGCGGTCTTTCGGACCCGACGGGTCAGCAGCCGATGGCACCGGGACAGTTTCCTGCACCGCCGCAGTCGCCCACCCAGACACAGGTCGCCTCCGCGGGTGCTGCCGGTACGCCGCCCGCCAACGCCATGGACATCAAGAAGGACCAGATGGTCGGTGGCTGGAAGGTCTCGGCCGCAGGCGCGAACTGCAACATGTTCCTGACGCTCACCAAGTTCGGCAATGCCTCGCGCGGCGGCACCAGCAAGTGCGTCGGCGAGTTGACCACGATGCGCGCCTGGGACGTCGCGGGCAAGCAGGTCACCCTGATGGATTCCACCGGCAATCAGATCGGCAAGCTTTTCAAGACCGGCGATAACCAGTATTCGGGTTCCACCAACAGCGGCACCCAGATCAGCATTACCCGCTAAGGCCTTTCAAGGAACGGAATTCTCCCAAGGCGGTTCAGGAACGGCATGGAACAGATTCCGGATTATGCACACAGCGTTGGCGAGCGCCTCAACCTCATGGTCGAGGCAGGGAAGCTGCAGGCCGACAATGCGCAGATGGCCGTTGCCGACGCGCTTGACGCAATCCTCATCGATCTGCGCACGGTCCATGTTTCGAATAAATCGAGTGCGCTTGGCTGGCTTTTCGCCAAGAAACGCAAGCCGGAAAACAAGGTCAAGGGCCTCTACGTCTATGGGCAGGTCGGGCGCGGCAAGACCATGCTCATGGACATGTTTTTTGAGCTGGCGCCCATCCAGAAAAAGCGCCGCGCGCATTTTCATGAGTTCATGGCCGATGTGCATGAACGCATTTTCAAGCATCGCCAGAAGCTGAAGAACGGCGAGACGAAGCAGGCTGATCCGGTTCCGCCGGTCGCGCAGGCGTTGCGCGACGAGGCGATGCTGCTTTGCTTCGACGAGTTCACCGTCACCGACATTGCCGATGCGATGATCCTGTCGCGGCTGTTTACCGAGCTTTTCAGTCTCGGCTGCGTGCTGGTCGCGACCTCGAATGTCGAGCCGGACAATCTCTATCCGGATGGTCTGAACCGTGGGCTCTTTGTGCCGTTCATCGGCATGCTGAAGGACAATGTTCGCGTCATGTCGCTCGACGCGCGCACGGACTATCGCCTGGAAAAAACACGCCGGCTGCCGGTTTTCTGCCAGCCGCTGAATGCGCAGGCCGATGCGGCCATCGAGGAGGCTTGGAGCGTCGTCACGGAAGGCAAGCCGGCCAAGGTCGAGGAAATTCCGATGAAGGGCCGCTCGATCCATGTGCCGGCGGCAGCTGCAGGCGCTGCGCGCTTCAGCTTCTCCGATCTCTGCGAGAAGCCGCTCGGTGCTTCCGATTTTCTGGCGATCGCCGAGCGATACGACACGGTCTTCGTTGAACACATTCCCTTCATGGGGCCGCAGAATCGTAACGAGACGAAGCGTTTCATCATTCTGATCGACGCGCTTTACGATCACGGCGTCCGGCTTTTCGCCTCCGCTGCGGCCGAGCCTGAAAAACTTCTGACAGAAAAGCGTGGTACGGAAGGCTTCGAGTTCGACCGGACTGCCTCCCGGCTTTTCGAGATGCAAAGCCAGGATTATCTCTCGCAAAGCTTGCGAAAAACCGGTTGAAATCGGCCTTATCGAGTTAAAAAATCTTACGTTTACGTAAGATTTTTTGTATCTAAACGATTGAAAAATCTATACACAAATTTTTCATTTGCCAATTTGTGCGGTTAGCGTTAATCGAGACACCCGAAAAGGTGGTCGTAACTCGCGCCTGCCTTGAAGGATTAGTTCTCTCGAAGGAAGCTTATTCATGGCACGCAAGAAGATTGCACTTATCGGTTCCGGCATGATCGGCGGTACGCTCGCGCACCTCGCCAGCCTCAAGGAACTCGGCGACATCGTTCTGTTCGACATCGCCGACGGCGTTCCGCAGGGCAAGGGTCTCGACATCGCCCAGTCCGGTCCGGTCGAAGGCTTCAACGCCTCGCTCACGGGCGCATCCGATTACGCTGCCATCGAAGGCGCAGACGTCTGCATCGTCACTGCCGGTGTCGCCCGCAAGCCGGGCATGAGCCGCGACGATCTTCTCGGCATCAACCTCAAGGTCATGGAGCAGGTCGGCGCCGGCATCAAGAAGTATGCCCCGAACGCGTTCGTCATCTGCATCACCAACCCGCTCGACGCCATGGTCTGGGCTCTGCAGAAGTTCTCGGGCCTGCCGAAGAACAAGGTTGTCGGCATGGCCGGCGTTCTCGACTCGTCGCGTTTCCGCACCTTTCTTGCGATGGAATTCAACGTTTCCGTCCAGGATGTCACCGCATTCGTTCTCGGTGGCCATGGCGACACGATGGTGCCGCTCGCCCGCTACTCCACGATCGCCGGCATCCCGCTGACCGACCTCGTCAAGATGGGTTGGGTCACCAAGGAGCGCCTGGAAGAGATCATCCAGCGCACCCGTGACGGCGGCGCAGAAATCGTCGGCCTGCTGAAGACCGGTTCGGCTTTCTACGCTCCGGCTGCCTCGGCCATCGAGATGGCTGAATCCTACCTGAAGGACAAGAAGCGCGTTCTGCCTTGCGCCGCCCACCTGTCGGGCCAGTATGGCGTCAAGGACATGTATGTCGGCGTGCCGGTTGTGATCGGTGAAGGCGGCGTTGAGCGCGTCATCGAAATCGAACTGAACGGCGAAGAAAAGGCTGCCTTCGACAAGTCCGTCGGCGCGGTTGCCGGTCTCTGCGAGGCCTGCATCAATATCGCTCCGGCCCTCAAGTAAGCCGCTCAGCTTTATCAATTACAGGATATTCCCATGAACATTCATGAATATCAGGCCAAGGCCCTTCTGAAGGGCTTTGGAGCACCGGTTGCCCAGGGCGTTCCGGTTCTGAAGATCGAAGAAGTCGAAGCGGCTGCCAAGTCGCTTCCCGGCCCGCTTTACGTGGTCAAGAGTCAGATTCATGCTGGTGGCCGCGGCAAGGGCAAGTTCAAGGAACTCGGCCCCGACGCCAAGGGCGGCGTTCGCCTTGCCAAGTCGATCGACGAAGTCGTCGCCTTTGCCAAGGAAATGCTCGGCAACACGCTGGTCACGGCCCAGACGGGTCCGGCCGGCAAGCAGGTCAACCGCCTCTACATCGAAGATGGTGCCGACATTGACCGCGAACTTTACTGCTCGCTGCTCGTCGACCGCTCGGTCGGCCGCGTTGCCTTCGTCGTTTCGACGGAAGGCGGCATGGACATCGAGGCTGTCGCGCACGACACGCCTGAGAAGATCCACACGATCGCCATCGACCCGGCAACGGGCGTGACGGCAGAGGACGTTGCCAAGATCTCCAAGGCTCTTGAGCTGACGGGTGCAGCGGCTGAAGATGCCAAGTCGCTCTTCCCGATCCTCTACAAGGCCTTTGCCGAGAAGGACATGGCCCTTCTCGAGATCAACCCGCTCATCGTCATGAAGAACGGTCACCTGCGCGTTCTCGACGCCAAGGTCTCCTTCGACGGGAATGCGCTGTTCCGCCACGACGACGTCAAGGCACTGCGCGACGAGACGGAAGAAGACGCCAAGGAAATCGAAGCCTCCAAGTGGGACCTCGCCTATGTAGCGCTCGATGGCAACATCGGCTGCATGGTCAACGGTGCAGGCCTTGCGATGGCAACGATGGACATCATCAAGCTGTACGGCAAGGAGCCGGCAAACTTCTGCGACGTCGGCGGTGGCGCTGGCAAGGAGAAGGTTGCTGCTGCCTTCAAGATCATCACGGCTGATCCGAAGGTCGAGGGCATCCTCGTCAACATCTTCGGCGGCATCATGAAGTGCGACGTCATCGCTGAAGGCGTTGTCGCTGCCGTTCAGGAAGTGGGTCTCAAGGTTCCGCTCGTTGTCCGTCTCGAAGGCACCAATGTCGAGCTCGGCAAGAAGATCCTCAACGAGTCGGGTCTGGCGATCACGGCTGCTGACGATCTGGATGACGCCGCCAAGAAGATCGTTGCGGCGATCAAGGGCTAATTGAGGACCTGAACCTATGTCTATCATTGTCAACAAAGACACCAAGGTCCTCGTTCAGGGCCTGACCGGCAAGACCGGTTCTTTCCACACCGAACAGGCGCTCGCCTATTACGGCACCAAGATGGTCGGTGGTATCCACCCCTCCAAGGGCGGCACCAACTGGACGGGTTCCAAGGGCGAGACGCTGCCGATCTTCGCCTCCGTTGCTGAGGCCAAGGAAAAGACCGGCGCTGACGCATCCGTGATCTACGTTCCGCCGGCAGGCGCTGCGGACGCGATCATCGAAGCCATCGAAGCCGAGATCCCGTTCATCACCTGCATCACCGAGGGCATCCCGGTCATGGACATGGTGCGCGTCAAGGCGAAGCTGGAAAAGTCCAAGTCGCGCCTTCTCGGCCCCAACTGCCCGGGCATCCTGACGCCGGAAGAATGCAAGATCGGCATCATGCCGGGCTCGATCTTCCGCAAGGGTTCGGTCGGCATTGTCTCGCGCTCCGGCACGCTTACATATGAAGCGGTGTTCCAGACGTCGAACGAAGGCCTCGGCCAGACGACGGCTGTCGGCATCGGTGGCGACCCGGTCAAGGGCACCGAGTTCATCGACGTGCTCGAGATGTTCCTCGCTGATGAAGCCACGACCTCGATCATCATGATCGGCGAAATCGGCGGTTCGGCAGAAGAAGATGCGGCGCAGTTCCTCATCGACGAAGCCAAGAAGGGCCGCAAGAAGCCGATGGCCGGCTTCATCGCGGGCCGTACGGCTCCGAAGGGCCGCACCATGGGTCATGCCGGCGCTGTCGTTTCCGGCGGCAAGGGCGACGCAGAGTCGAAGATCGCAGCGATGGAAGCCGCAGGCATCCGCGTTTCGCCTTCGCCGGCACGCCTCGGCAAGACGCTGGTCGAAGTTCTCAAGGGCTAATGCTCTTTGCGCCGCAAAAGCGGCGCATCACTGGTGAATATCCGTCCCCGGCCTGGCTTTTCCAGCGCCGGGGACGGGCGTCAGTCCGGACGGCCGAAAACGGACATTTGAATTCTATCAAGTCGGGAGGCGGGCTGAAGTCCGCATGACACCATGGCAAGGCAAGACGCCAACGAGCAGTTTCAGTTGACCTCGTTTCTCGACGGTCAGAATGCGGCGTATATCGAGCAGTTGTACGCGAAGTACGAAACGGATCCGGCCTCCGTTCCGGCCGAGTGGCGCGAGTTCTTCGCAGCCCTTGGCGAGAATGCCGCGGATGTGAAGAAGGCTGCCGAAGGCGCCTCCTGGAAGAAGAAGAACTGGCCGATCGCCGCCAATGGCGAGATCGTCAATGCACTCGACGGCGACTGGGCCATTGTCGAAAAGGCCGTCTCCAAGAAGATCGAGGCCAAGGCTGCTGCCGAAGGTAAGCCGGCTTCGACTGCCGATGTGCTGCAATCAACCCGCGACAGCGTGCGCGCCATCATGATGATCCGCGCCTATCGTATGCGCGGCCATCTGCATGCCAAGCTCGATCCGCTCGGCATTGCGGCGCCTGTGGACGACTTCAACGAACTTTCGCCGGAGAACTACGGCTTCACGGCCGCCGATTACGATCGCAAGATCTTCATCGACAACGTTCTCGGTCTGGAATACGCGACGATCCGCGAAATGCTGGACATTCTCCAGCGCACATATTGCTCGACGCTCGGCGTCGAGTTCATGCATATCTCCGATCCGGAAGCCAAGGCCTGGATCCAGGAACGCATCGAAGGCCCGGACAAGGGCGTCGACTTCACGCCGAACGGCAAGAAGGCGATCCTCTCCAAGCTGATCGAAGCCGAAGGCTATGAGCAGTTCCTCGACGTTCGCTTCAAGGGCACCAAGCGTTTCGGCCTTGATGGCGGCGAAAGCCTGATCCCGGCGCTCGAACAGATCATCAAGCGTGGCGGCAATCTCGGTCTCAAGGAAGTCGTGCTCGGAATGGCCCACCGTGGCCGCCTCAACGTTCTGACCAACGTCATGGGCAAGCCGCATCGTGCCGTGTTCCACGAGTTCAAGGGCGGCTCTTACGCACCTGACGATGTCGAAGGTTCGGGCGACGTGAAGTACCACCTCGGTGCGTCTTCCGACCGCGAGTTCGACAACAACAAGGTGCACCTGTCGCTGACGGCAAACCCGTCGCATCTGGAAATCGTCAACCCGGTCGTCATGGGCAAGGCGCGCGCCAAGCAGGACCAGATGGCGCAGATCTGGGACGGCGACATCATTCCGCTGTCGGAACGCGCCAAGGTTCTGCCGCTGCTGCTGCACGGCGATGCCGCCTTTGCGGGCCAGGGCGTGACAGCTGAAATTCTGGGTCTCTCCGGTCTGCGCGGCCACCGCGTTGCCGGCACGATGCACTTCATCATCAACAACCAGATCGGCTTCACCACGAACCCGGCCTATTCGCGCTCGTCGCCGTATCCGTCCGACGTCGCCAAGATGATCGAAGCGCCGATCTTCCACGTCAACGGCGACGATCCGGAAGCGGTTGTCTACGCTGCCAAGATCGCGACCGAATTCCGGATGAAGTTCCACAAGCCGGTCGTCATCGACATGTTCTGCTATCGCCGCTTCGGCCATAACGAAGGCGACGAGCCGAGCTTCACGCAGCCGAAGATGTACAAGGAAATCCGCGCCCACAAGACGGTCGTGCAGGTCTATGCCGATCGCCTGATCGCGGAAGGTCTCATCACCGAGGGCGAACTCGAGAAGATGAAGGCCGACTGGCGCGCCCATCTTGAGCAGGAATTCGAAGCCGGCCAGGCCTATAAGCCGAACAAGGCCGACTGGCTGGACGGCGTTTGGTCGGGCCTGCGTGCCGCCGACAATGCCGACGAGCAGCGTCGCGGCAAGACCGGCGTTCCGATGAAGCAGCTGAAGGAAATCGGCAAGAAGATTTCCGAAATCCCGGCGGGCTTCAACGCCCACAAGACCATCCAGCGTTTCATGGAAAACCGCTCGAAGATGATCGAGACGGGTGAGGGGATCGACTGGGCGATGGCGGAAGCGCTGGCCTTTGGCTCGCTCTGCCTCGACGGCCACAAGATTCGTTTGTCCGGTCAGGATTGCGAACGCGGCACTTTCTCGCAGCGTCATTCGGTTCTCTACGATCAGGAAACCGAAGAACGATACGTTCCGCTGGCCAACCTTTCGCCGACGCAGGCCCGCTACGAGGTCATCAACTCGATGCTCTCGGAAGAAGCCGTGCTCGGGTTCGAATACGGTTACTCGCTCGCGCGGCCGAATGCGCTGACGCTTTGGGAAGCGCAGTTCGGCGACTTCGCCAACGGTGCACAGGTCGTGTTCGACCAGTTCATCTCGTCCGGCGAACGCAAGTGGCTGCGCATGTCCGGTCTCGTCTGCCTTCTGCCGCATGGCTTCGAAGGACAGGGTCCGGAACATTCGTCCGCCCGTCTGGAGCGCTGGCTGCAGATGTGCGCCGAAGACAACATGCAGGTCGCGAACTGCACGACGCCGGCAAACTACTTCCACATCCTGCGCCGCCAGATGAAGCGTGACTTCCGCAAGCCGCTCATCCTGATGACGCCGAAGTCGCTGCTGCGCCACAAGCGTGCGGTTTCCCAGCTTTCGGAAATGGCGGGCGACAGCTCGTTCCACCGTCTGCTGTGGGACGATGCGGAAGTGGTCAAGGACGGCCCGATCAAGCTGCAGAAGGATGCCAAGATCCGCCGCGTGGTCATGTGCTCGGGCAAGGTCTATTACGATCTGCTCGAAGAGCGCGAAAAGCGCGGCATCGACGACATCTACCTGCTGCGTCTGGAACAGCTCTATCCGTTCCCGGCCAAGGCGCTGATCAACGAGCTCTCGCGCTTCCGCAACGCCGAAATGGTCTGGTGCCAGGAAGAGCCGAAGAACATGGGTTCGTGGTCGTTCATCGACCCCTATCTGGAATGGGTGCTCGCCCATATCGACGCCAAGTACCAGCGCGTGCGCTACACCGGCCGTCCGGCCGCTGCCTCGCCGGCAACGGGCCTGATGTCGAAGCACCTCGCACAGCTTGAAGCCTTCCTGGAAGACGCGTTGGGCGGTTGATCCGCCCAACTCTTCGCCCTCACTCGATTGAAGACAAACGGAACTGAAGACAATGGCCACTGAAATCCGCGTTCCCACTCTCGGCGAATCCGTTGCCGAAGCCACCGTCGGCACCTGGTTCAAGAAGGCAGGTGACACGGTCGCCGCCGACGAAATCCTCTGCGAGCTTGAAACCGACAAGGTGACGGTTGAAGTTCCGGCACCCGCTGCCGGCGTGCTCTCCGAAATCGTGGCCAAGGCCGGCGATACGGTCGAGCCGGGCGGCCTGCTCGGCCAGATCGCGGAAGGGGCTGCAGGTGCAGCCGCCGCCAAGCCCGCTGCTGCACCGGCTCCTGCTGCCGCACCGGCCCCGGCTGCTGCGCCCGCCGCAGCCCCTGCTGCCGCAACCTCCATGCCGGCCGCTCCGGCTGCCGCCAAGCTGATGGCCGAGAATAATGTGTCTGCCGATCAGGTCGACGGTTCGGGCAAGCGTGGCCAGGTCCTCAAGGGCGATGTTCTGACAGCGATTGCCAAGGGCGTTTCCGCTCCGGCGCCTGCTGCCGTCCCGGCTGCAGCGCGTCCGGCTTCCAGCGAAGCCGATGGTGTGCGCGAAGAGCGCGTGAAGATGACCCGCCTGCGCCAGACGATCGCGCGTCGCCTGAAGGACGCCCAGAACACGGCTGCCATGCTGACGACCTATAACGAGGTCGACATGAAGGCGGTCATGGACCTGCGCAACAAGTACAAGGACATCTTCGAGAAGAAGCATGGCGTGAAGCTCGGCTTCATGGGCTTCTTCACCAAGGCCGTCACCCACGCGCTGAAGGAAATCCCGGCCGTCAACGCCGAGATCGACGGCACGGACATCATCTACAAGAACTATTCCCATATCGGCGTCGCCGTCGGTACCGACAAGGGCCTCGTCGTTCCGATCGTGCGCGACGCCGACCAGATGTCGATTGCAGACATCGAAAAGGAAATCGGCCGCCTCGGCAAGGCTGCCCGCGATGGCCAGCTTTCCATGGCCGACATGCAGGGCGGTACGTTCACCATCTCCAACGGTGGCGTTTACGGTTCGCTTATGTCCTCGCCGATCCTCAATGCCCCGCAGTCGGGCATTCTCGGCATGCACAAGATCCAGGAGCGCCCGGTCGCCATTGGCGGTCAGGTCGTCATCCGTCCGATGATGTATCTGGCACTCTCCTACGATCACCGCATCGTCGACGGCAAGGAAGCCGTGACCTTCCTCGTTCGCGTCAAGGAAAGCCTTGAGGATCCGGAACGTCTGGTTCTCGATCTCTGATGATCGCATGGCCGCCGGCTTGCCCGGCGGCCAATTTGCCTTTCGGGTTTCGGAGAGCCTTGCATGAGCGTTGAATTGACCTGCCTTCTGTGGAGTGCTGCTCTCGGTTTCGTCTACGTCATGACGCAGGCCGCTTTTGCCAACACCGATAATGTCGGCGGCATCGAACCGAACCGCGACCGCGAGCCGCAATTTGGTTTGCGGGCACAGCGCGGAGGCCGGGCGCTCAGGAACTTCCTTGAAACCTATCCGCTTTTCATCGCGCTCGTCGTCGTCGCCGAAATCGCCAATCGCCATGGCGCGCTGACGCAGTACGGTGCCGTTCTCTATCTCGTCGGCCGTCTCGTCTATCTGCCGCTCTACATCGTCGGTGGTGGCATCGTCCGCTCCGCTGTCTGGAGCCTAGCTCTTCTCGGCCTCGTCCTTATGTTCATCGGCATCCTGATCTGAAGGACGTAAGCCATGACGCATCAATATCTCATTGAACTTGCCTCCCTGATGGCAATCTTTTCCTTTGCCATTGTGGTGCCGGGTGCGGATACCGCCATGGTGATGCGGCAGGCGATCGTGCATGGGCGCAAGGCCGCGATCCTCACGAGCTTCGGCATCGGCACGTCGCTGATGTTCCACGTCACCTACACGATCCTTGGCCTCGGCCTCGTCATCTCCAAGTCGATCATGCTGTTCAACGTGATCAAGTGGGCGGGCGTCGCCTATCTGATCTATATCGGCATCCAGTCGCTGCGCGCCGGTTCGGCCGATCTCGAGACGGGTGCGGTCTCGGCGGCTGAGAAGACTGCGACGCAGTCGGTCCTCAAGGGCTTTGGTCTCGGCTTCATGGCCAATGCGCTGAACCCCAAGCCAGTCTTCTTCTTCCTGTCGATCTTTTCGACCGTCGTCTCGCACGACACGCCGGCGGCGGTGAAGTTCGGCTATGGCCTGGTCATGGCAAGCTGCCTGATCGCCTGGTTCGTCGCCGTCTCCTTCTTCCTGACGACGCCGGCGATGCGCGCTGCTTTCGAGAAGGCGTCCAAGTGGATCAACCGTGCGAGCGGCGCGGTCTTCATCGCCTTCGGCCTCAAGCTTGCGACCGAGAAGGCGGGCTGATGTCATGCGGCGGGCCGGTCTTTCAGCATTGGCGGTCGTGACGGCGCTTATGCCCACGTTTGCCCATGCTGTCGCCTGCCCGCAGGAGAAGGCCGTCTATCGCGACCGCGACAATGCCTATGAGCTGGTTTTCTCGCCGGTCCAGATCGATGCCGAGTCGAATACGCATCGTTTCAAGCTCAGCGTGCTGGGCACCAAGGTCTCGCTCGACGGCTATGTCACGGGTTCAACGCCGGTGAACCGCTCGAACGGCATTCTCTTCTTCAATTGCCCGGATGGCGACGTGACGGGCAAGGATATTGCCGACTGCACGGTCTGGCAGGGAGTCTTATACGGCCAATCGGCCGGACGGATCGATCTCCTTCCCGCGCAGGGTAAGGATGCGGCCGATGCGATCCTTTTGCCCGATCTCGGCCCGTCCATTCAGCAATCGAAGGCCTATGCCGAATCCAAGGCCAAGGTTGCGCCGTGGGACGTGCTGGATTTCAAGGAGTGCGCGAAATGACTGAGCAGCCCGTTCTTCTCGTCACCGGCGGCAGCCGCGGCATCGGTGCGAGCGTGGCACTCAAGGCGGCCGAAAAGGGCTGGGCGGTCGTCGTAAACTATGCGCGCGACCGCGAGGCGGCTGAAGCCATTGCCAACATCATCAACGAGACCGGTGGTTCGGCTGTAGCGGTGCAGGGGGATGTGTCGCGCGAGGAAGATATCGCGGCGATCTTCTCCGTCATCGATACGGCCTTCGGGCGTCTGGACGGTCTCGTCAACAATGCGGGCGTCGTGGACGTCGTGGCGCGGATCGATGAAGTCAGCCGCGAGCGGCTGGAGCGCATGTTCGCCATCAACTGCATCGGCGCAATCCGCATTGCTTCCGAATCGGTCAGGCGCATGTCGACCCGCCATGGCGGCAAGGGCGGCGCGATCGTCAATATCTCCTCGATGGCGGCCGTGCTTGGGTCGCCCAATCAATATGTCGATTACGCCGCTTCGAAGGGCGCGATAGACACACTGACCGTCGGTCTGGCACGCGAAGTGGCGGACGAGGGCATTCGCGTCAACGCGGTGCGGCCCGGCATCATCGACACCGATATCCACGCCTCTGGCGGCACGCCGGATCGTGTGCGCGACATGGCAGGCACTCTGCCGATGAAGCGCGCAGGCGAACCCGACGAAGTGGCTGATGCCATTCTCTATCTCCTGTCTCCCGAAGCGTCCTACGTGACGGGGGCGATACTCAATGTCTCCGGCGGCAGGTAAAGCCCCGGACGGAAGGAAGGAAATCGAAATGTCCTATGATGTGATCGTGATCGGCACCGGCCCCGGTGGCTATGTCTGCGCCGTGAAGGCCGCCCAGCTCGGCCTCAAGACCGCCGTCATTGAAAAGCGCGCCACCTATGGCGGCACCTGCCTCAACATCGGCTGCATCCCGTCCAAGGCGCTGCTGCATGCTTCGGAAGTCTTTGCGCATACGGCGCATGGCATTGCCGAACTCGGCGTCGAGGTTTCCGCGCCCAAGCTGAACCTCGAAAAGATGATGGCCCACAAGGACGCCACCGTGAAGTCCAACGTGGACGGCGTGCAGTTCCTGTTCAAGAAGAACAAGATCGACACCTTCCATGGCACAGGCAAGGTCGTTGCTGCCGGCAAGGTTTCGGTCACGAACGACAAGGGCGAAGTCACTGAACTCGAAACCAAGAACATCGTGATTGCCACGGGTTCGGACGTTGCCGGCATTCCGGGCGTCAAGGTCGATATCGATGAGCAGGTCATCGTGTCCTCGACGGGCGGTATCGCTCTTTCCAAGGTCCCGGAAAAGATGGTTGTCGTCGGTGGCGGCGTCATCGGCCTGGAGCTGGGCTCGGTCTGGTCGCGTCTCGGCGCGAAGGTGACGGTCGTTGAATATCTCGACAATATCCTCGGCGGCATGGATGGCGAAGTGTCGAAGCAGTTCCAGCGCATGCTGGTCAAGCAGGGCATGGAATTCCATCTCGGCGCGAAGGTGACGGGCGTTGAGAAGGCCGGCAAGGGCGCAAAGGTGACGTTCGAGCCGGTCAAGGGCGGCGACAAAACCATTCTGGACGCCGATGTCGTGCTCGTGGCCACGGGCCGCAAGCCCTACACCGAGGGTCTGGGTCTGGCTGAAGCCGGCGTTGTCCTCGACAATCGTGGCCGCGTCGAAATCGATCATCACTATCGCACCAATGTCGCCGGCATCTATGCCATCGGCGACGTGGTCAAGGGCCCGATGCTCGCCCACAAGGCGGAAGACGAGGGTGTGGCGCTCGCCGAAATCCTGTCCGGTCAGGCCGGTCATGTAAACTATGATGTCATTCCGGGCGTCGTCTACACGCAGCCGGAAGTCGCCTCCGTCGGCAAGACGGAAGAGGAGCTGAAGGCCGCAGGTGTTGCCTACAAGGTCGGCAAGTTCCCCTTCACCGCCAATGGCCGCGCGCGCGCCATGCTTGCGACCGACGGTTTCGTCAAGGTTCTGGCGGACAAGGAAACGGACCGCGTTCTCGGCGTTCACATCATCGGCATGGGCGCCGGCGAGATGATCCACGAGGCCGCCGTCCTGATGGAATTCGGCGGTTCGTCGGAAGATCTCGGCCGCACCTGCCATGCGCATCCGACCATGTCGGAAGCCGTGAAGGAAGCTGCGCTCGCAACCTTCTTCAAGCCGATCCATATGTAAAATTCCGAGCAATTCCAGCGAAAGTGGACACCGGTTTCGCGTCCGGAATTGCGAATAAAGAGACCTGATTTGGCCTTCGTCAAATCGGGGTATGAAGTTTTTATAATCATTCTAGAAAGCGCCTTGCGACGAAGGGCGCTTTCTGTTTTTGTCTTTTAGCGGGTCTGAATTCAGTTGCGAAAAGGCAAGACAATGAAACCCTTGAACTATTCCATCCCGCAGCGCGCGCTGCATTGGGGCATGGCTCTGCTCATACTCTTCAACCTGCTCTTCACCGAAGGCATGGAAACCTGGAACCGGGCGGTGCGCAAAGGCGAAGCAATCACGCCGGAGATGATTTCCTCGGCCAATATCCACGCCTATGTCGGGATCGCGATCCTGATCCTGGTGGTCATCCGTCTCGGCCTTCGCTTCGTTCAGGGTGTGCCGGACCTGCCGTCCGAGGAGCCGCCGGTGCTCAAGCTGATCGCAACCGCAACACATGCGGTGCTCTATGTTCTGATGATCGCCCTGCCGCTGACGGGCATGGGGAAGTATTACTTCGGCCAGAAGCTCGCTGGCGACATCCATGCGGATGTTCTCAAGGTCATCCTCTGGGCCTTCATCGTCCTGCATGTCGCGGGCGCGCTGGTGCAGAAATTCTATTTCAAGACCGACGTTCTGGATCGCATGACGAAGGGCGTGAAGGCTTGAGCGGCAATGCCGCGACGCCTCTTGCAGAGAGCGATCTTCCCGGCGCTGACTGGGTAGATCGCCAAACGGTTTCATTGGCGCGGTGCGGGGTGACGGCTGCAGATGCGGCGCGCCTCGCGCTCGGCGAAGCGATGCCGGGCTGGGTGGCAGGATTGATGCGGCTGAGGAATTTCATTGTCGGCTTTGTCGGGCTGAAAGGTGCGGGGCCGGGCGCTGGGGTCGATGGCGGTCGAAGCATCGGCGGATTTCCGATAGTCAGCAAAACGCCGGAAAAGCTGGTCCTCGGCTTCAACGACTGGCATCTCGATTTCCGCATCGTCGTCGAGGCCCTACCGCAGGCGGCGGGAACGGGCATCACGTTGACGACCATGGTCAAGCGCAAGCATTGGTTCGGGCGGCTCTATATCTTCCTGATCACGCCGTTTCACGTGCTGATCGTGCGGCAGAGCCTCAAAGGGATTGCGGCGGCCTTCAGTTGACGGCAACCGTCACCGGGGTGACGGTGAAACCCTTCTGTTGCAGCAGGGCGACCAGCCCTTCATCGCCCGGCAGGTGCAGCGCGCCGACGGCCATGAACGCATTGCCCTTGTCGAGCGTGGCTTCGGCGCGGTCGGCCATGTGGTGGTTGCGCACCGTGATCATCTTCTTTTCAAACTCGGCCATGTCGGCACTGTCGGCGTCGAGCTTCCCGACATATTCGGCCAAGGGGCCGATCATTGCGGGCTTGCCGGAGGCATAAAGCTCGATCATCGTTTCCATCAGGTCCTTGGTGCGCTGCGGGTCCTTCAGGACGCCGATCAGCCCCGAGACGTGGGTCTTCATGGAGACGGAGGCCATCGCTTCGAGCTGCTCGGTCAGCGTTTCCAGCCCGACGACCTTCTTGCCGGCGGTAATCGCGTCCTTGGTGAGTTTCTCATCGAGGAAATCGGCGCCGGCGCCCTTGCGCGCGAGTTCGCAGGTCGGCAGCGCGACGAAGGTGGAGAGAACCCAGGGCTTCATCTTGATGACGGCGGCGAGCGGAATGCCGCGCTCGGCGAGCTGCTTTTCCAGCAGAGCCTTCTGGTCGGCGTTGAGAAAGTCGTTGATCGTCGTCGAGTCGGTGAACATGGACAGGTCAGGCCGCGCCAGCAGCTTCATGCTGGCGGCATTCTTGTCGGCGATCTCGTCGGATTCCACGATGACGGCCTGTGCGGTCTTGAAGTCCTGCGCCGCTTCGGCCGGCAGGTTGATGACGCGGGGGTCGGAGAGGTGGATGGTGCCGAGCAGCCAGGAGGGCGCAACGCCGGGTTTCTCGATCTTCCAGAAGATCGACTCGCCATTCTTCAGTTTGGCGGTATCGGTCTCAATCTCCGCGAAGCCCTTGGGGTCTTCCTTCTTGAGGTCTGCGAGGATGTTCTTGCCGCCGCAGCTCAGGTCTTCCGCAGCCTTGGCCGGTGAAATCCAGCCGAGAATGAAGATCAGTGACAAAGCCGCCAGCGTATGCAGGCCTGCGATCAGCCACAGCCCGGCATTGCCGAGCGAGAAGGTGCGGGCAGAGGAGGGGCGGCGGCTTTTCATACGGTCTGGTCCTGAAACGATGATCCTGGCACCTTAGCGGGGCGACCGCTCAGGAACCCTTAACGCGTTTGGTTAACGTGCACGCTCAAGCGCGCGGATGGGCGCGGTCGTAGATGTCGAGCAGCCGGTTCGTATCGACGGCGGTATAGACCTGCGTCGTCGAAAGGCTGGAATGCCCAAGCAATTCCTGGATCGAGCGGAGGTCGCCACCACCGGCCAGAAGATGCGTGGCGAAGGAGTGGCGCAGCGCATGCGGCGTTGCCGTTTCCGGCAGGCCAAGCGCGGAGCGCATCTTGACCATCTCTCGCTGAATGATGGCCTGTTGCAGCGGCCCACCCTTGGCGCCGCGAAAGATCGGCTCATCGGCCTTCAGATGATAGGGGCAAAGCTTGCGGTAGAGATCGACGGCCTCCATCGCCGCCGGCAGAAGCGGCACCATGCGAGCCTTGCCGCCCTTGCCGGTGATGCGCAGCGTTTTGGTGCCGGGGAGCAGATCGTTCGGCGTCAGCGACAGGCCTTCCGAGATGCGCAGACCTGAACCGTAAAGCAGCGTCAGCACGGCCGCATTGCGGGCGGCGATCCATGGCTCCTCGGCCAGCTGCGCATCCGCCTCGATGACGGTCAGCGCCTGGCTGGCGGCGAGCGGCTTCGGCAGGGATTTCGCCTGCTTGGGCGAGCGCACGGCGCGGGCGCCGGTGGCATTGGCGAGCCCCTGCTTTTCCAGATAGCGCAGGAAGGAGCGGATGCCGGCAAGGCCGCGCCCAAGGGTGCGGGCGCCGGCTCCATCGTTGCGGCGGCTCGCCAGAAAGCCGCGCAGATCTGCGGGGCGGAGACTGGCGACATCGGAAAGCTTGGCCGGCCCGCCGGCATGGCCGGTGAGGAAGGTGAGGAATTGGCGCGTATCGCGCTCATAGGCCTCGACGGTCTTGGGCGAAAGGCGCCGTTCGCCGGCAATCGAAGCGAGCCAATCCTGCCTCAGCCTCGTCAATTTGTCGTCGGAGATAATGAGAAGTTCGTTCATGGTGGTTCCATGGTTGCACCGCCAGTGTGATCGACGCAGCGTTAGCAAATTGTTAATGCGGTGAAGTTCTCCACCATCTTCGGGAACAAGAGAGGTTCCATGCTGCTGAAATCGATGAGCGCCGCGCAATACCGGTCGTTGCGCGCGATCCGCATGGAACTGGATGGCGTCAACGTCTTCATCGGCGCGAACGGGGTCGGCAAGACCAACCTCTATCGCGGCCTGCAACTCGTTCAGGCGGCCGTGCGCGGCACATTTGCGCGCGAAATTGCAGCCGAAGGCGGGATGATGCAGGCGCTTTGGGCCGGGCCGCGCCGGACGCAGGAGAAGGCGCGGATTGGCTTCTCTGTGGAGGTGATTGATCCAAAGACCGGGCTTGTCCTTGAATATCGGGTAGAGGCAGGGGTGAAGCCGCCGCTCCAGGCTGGCTTTGCCTTCGAGCCGCAGATCAAGGAAGAGGTGTTCAGCGTCGATACGGGGCGTGGACCCGTCGTCATGATGAAGCGGCAAGGACCGGGCATTACCCTTCGCAGCGACCGCGGGCGCATGGTTCCCTTTGATGAAACGGCGCTTCCATCGGAGACGGCAATATCCATGCTGGCGCATGAGGCCGCAGCACCGGAGATCGCGACATTCTGCCGTTTCGCCGAGCAATGGCGTTTCTTCCACGGCTTTCGGACCGACGCAGGGTCGCTGCTTCGCAGACCTTGCCTTGCGGTGACCGCGCCGCTACTTGACGAAGACGGCTCGAATCTGGCCGCCGTCTTTGCGACGATTTCGGTCAATCGCGGTGAAATGCCTGAGATTGACGATATCGTTGCGGACGCGCTCTCCGGCGCGCAGCTCGTCATTCCCGAGCCGGAGCAGGAGGCGTCCATCGGCCTCAGCCTGCCGGATTTTCCCAAGCGCGTGTTCAGTGCGCGGGAGTTTTCCGATGGTCAGCTGCGGTTCCTGGCGCTGACGGCCGCGCTCATGTCCTATCGCCTGCCGCCGCTGATTGCGCTCAACGAGCCGGAGGCGAGCCTGCATCCCGACATGCTGGAGCCATTGGCCGACATGATCGCGACGGCCGCGAAGCGCAGCCAGATATGGATCGTCACCCATTCGGAACGATTGGCCGAGGCGGTGTCTCAGCTTTGCGGCGTGCGCTTCCGCCATGTCGTGCGGCAGGATGGCAAGACCTGGATCGAGGGCATGCGGCTGACCGGCGAGATCGCAGGTTTGGGCGATGATGACGAGGATTGATCAGGCAGCCGCTGTGGCACTTTTCCGCGTGAAGATCAGCACCAGCCCGGCCGAGGCGACGAATGCGGCGCCGATCCAGACATTGGCCTCAGGCAACTGGCTGAACCAGACGTAGCCAATGGTGGCCGAGGTGATCAGCTCGACATAGGACAGTGGGGCTAGCGTCGTGGCATCGGCATGGCGGAAGGCATTGATGGTCAGTGTGTGGCAGAGGAGCGAGATTGCGCCCATGGCCAGCAAGAGCAGGATTTCCATGTCGGAAGGCGTCGTCCATGTCATGATCGCCTGCGGCAGCAGCAGCAACGTGCCGAACACGTTCTGGAACACTAGCGCCTGCAGGGGCGTGGTTTCGCCCGAGGCTAGCCGGGTGGAGACGAGGTAGAATCCGTAGCAGACGCCGGAGGCGAGCGCGAGTAGCACGCCGGGCGACATCGTGGCTCCCGGCCGCGCGATGATGATCGCGCCGGCAAATCCCAGCACCAGCGCGACGAGCTTGGCCCTTGTCATCTTCTCGCCCAGCATGAACACGGCCGCGACGCTACCAACGACGGGGCCGACGAAGAAGGCGCTGACGGCGGTGGCGAGATCAATCGTGACGATGGAAACATAGAACAGCGTCATCGCCACCACCATGAGGAGCGTGCGCATGATATGCGGTTTCAGCCGATGGCGCGGCGGCAGGGCACTACCCTTGTGCTTGAGGAGCGCGATGGGCAGGAGCAGGAAGGAGGCGGCGAAATAGCGACCGGAACTGACCAGCAGCGCCGAATGGTTTTCCGAGAGAACCTTGGCAATGCCGTCGGCGATGGGAATGATCGCCGAACTCATCGCCATGAACGCAATACCCTTGATCTGGCTCGACATGCTTCCCTCGCTTCCCGCCTTCGCCTATCCTGGTCGAGGCTGCGCGTCCATGGCTGCGCTCAAGAATCACGAAAGGCAGTCACTCTCCTCTTGTCTGTTTCTGGTTTTCTTTGGGCAGAGCTTGAGGCATGGTCCGCGCAATGAAAACGGATTCGCCCGCATTGTTCGACCTGGCTGAGACTGGGCCAGTGCCACCGGCGCGCCAGGCGGCGCGCGCGGTGCCGGTGCTCGTGCCGATGCCTGCGCCGGGGCCTTATTCCTATACGGTGCCGGAGAACGCGCATGTCGTGCCGGGCTCCATCGTCATCGTGCCGCTTGGGCCGCGCAAGGTGATCGGCGTCGTCTGGGACGAGCGGGGCGAGGGTGGCTCGGTTGATCCGAAGAAGCTCCGGCCCATCGAGCATGTTTTCGATTGCCCGCCGCTGGCCGAGGATATGCGGACATTCCTTGATTGGGTCGCGACCTATACGCTGACGCCGCCGGGCTATGTCGCCCGCATGGCGTTGCGCGCCCCCACGGCCTTCGATCCGGAGCCGATGGTCGAGGGATTGCGGCTGGTGAAGAGCGAACTGGAGCGGATGACGCCTGCGCGGGCTCGGGTGATTGAGCTCGCCTCCGATGGCTTTGCCTGGACCCGGATGGGGCTGGTCCATGCGGCAGGTGTTTCGGCGAGCGTCGTGGACGGGATGATTGCTCAAGGGGTTTTCGAGACCGTCTTCCTGCCGCCGCCGCCCGTCGTCGCGCCGCCCGATCCGGATTATGTCGCTGACCGGCTGGAGGGCGTGCAGAAGGATGCGGCGCGCGTTCTGGTGAAAAGCGTCGACAAGGGCAAGTTCTCCGTCTCGCTGATCGATGGCGTTACAGGCTCGGGCAAGACGGAGGTCTATTTCGAGGCGGTGGCCGAGGCGCTGAGGCGCGGCAAGCAGGTGCTGATCCTGCTGCCGGAAATCGCGCTGACGGCGAGCTTTCTGGAGCGTTTTCAGGATCGCTTCGGCTCCAAGCCCGCCGAGTGGCATTCGGAGCTTGCGCCCCGCACGCGGGAAAAGGTCTGGCGGCAGGTGGTCACCGGCGAGGTGCGGGTGGTGGCGGGGGCACGTTCGGCGCTCTTCCTGCCCTTTGCCGAGCTCGGGCTGATCATTGTCGATGAAGAACACGATCCCGGCTACAAGCAGGAAGATCGCGTCTTCTATAATGCCCGCGACATGGCCGTCGTTCGGGCTCGGATCGGGGATTTTCCCACTGTGCTCGTCTCGGCGACGCCGTCGGTGGAGAGCCAGGTCAATGCGATGCAGGGCCGCTATCAGGCGATCCACCTGCCCACGCGGTTCGGCGATGCGGCCATGCCGGATCTGCGGCTCGTGGACATGCGCCGCCATGCGCCAGCCAAGGGCGGGTTTCTCTCGCCGGTCATGCTGCGCGGCATCGACGCGACGCTGAAGAAGAGCGAGCAGTCATTGCTCTTCCTCAACCGACGCGGATATGCGCCGCTGACGCTCTGCCGGGTCTGCGGCCATCGCTTCCAGTGCCCGCAATGCTCGAGCTGGCTGGTGGAACATCGTTTCCGCGGCGTCATCCAGTGCCATCAATGCGGCTATCAGGAAAAAACGCCGGAGGCCTGCCCCGAATGCGGCACGCTTGATCATCTCGTTGCCTGCGGGCCGGGGGTGGAGCGCATTGCCGAAGAGGTGGTGAGCCATTTTCCGGATGCCCGGACCATCGTGCTTTCCTCGGACATGGCCGGCGGCGTGAAGCGGCTGAGGCTCGAGCTGGAGGCGATTGCCAAGGGCGAGGCGGATATCGTCATCGGCACGCAGCTGGTTGCGAAGGGGCATAATTTCCCGCTGATGACGCTGGTCGGCATTGTTGATGCCGATCTGGGTTTGGCCAATGGCGATCCGCGCGCGGCGGAGCGGACCTTCCAGTTGCTTC
This sequence comes from Rhizobium sp. C1, assembly GCF_021026335.1. GTDB lineage: Bacteria > Pseudomonadota > Alphaproteobacteria > Rhizobiales > Rhizobiaceae > Ensifer_A. Next base: position 94,995 of record NZ_JAJNCY010000007.1, on the reverse strand, counting down.
ATCAGGTGACGGGCCGCGCGGGGCGCACGGGTCTCAAGAGCCACGGTCTCATCCAGACCTATCAGCCGGGGCATCCGGTCATGCAGGCTATCGTCTCGGGCGATGCGGAAGCCTTCTATGACCGCGAGATTGCCGAGCGCGAGCGGGCGAACCTGCCACCCTTTGGCAGGCTTGCCTCGATCATCATTTCGGCCGACGACCGTCATTCCGCGGAGGCGCATGGAAGGGCATTGCGCAACGCCGCACCGCATGCGGCCGGCATCACGGTTCTCGGGCCCGCGGAAGCGCCGCTGGCGCTGGTGCGCGGGCGCTATCGCTTCCGGTTGCTGGTGCATGGGCAGCGGGCCTCTGACATGCAGGGCTTCGTGAAGGCCACGCTCGCGGCGGGGCCGAAAGAACGTGGGTCGATCCATGTTCAGGTCGATATAGACCCGCAGAGTTTCCTTTGATGGCCGGTTCTTCCCGCATTGCGTCAATTTCCTGTGCGCAAACACGTACACGGTGATTTCGACCCTCAAGAGCTTATGCCATAAGGGCCGCTCGCATTTGGAGAATGCCTTCCGCGGACAGGCGGAATGATCGAGGGACCGACCATGGAACTGACAATCCCACCAATTCCGAGTACGCCGGGCGCGCAGGCGGCCATGCTGTCCGCTGTGCTGACCCTTCTGCTGGGGCTGGCGCTTATGGTGCTGGCGCGACAGATTGGCGCATGGTGGGGCTTTGCCGCACGCGAGGGCCGGGAAGGCGCCGTCGGAGAACTCCGTCCCATCGGTGCGTTTCTGGCGGGTCTCGGGCTTGCCGGGTTCCTCTTCGACCAGCCGGTGATCTATGTCATGATCGGTTCTGCCTGGGCGCTTGCCGCCTTCGGGCGGCTGCTGTCCATGATGTCAGCTTCCGACCGCTCCAACGGCCTTTTCAACTTTCTCTTTCTTTTGCTTCAGGCGGCGCTGGCTGCAGCCGGTCTCACCTGGCTTTTCGATGTCTGGAGCGGTGATATCGGCTTCCAGATGCCACAGGATACGGCGGGCTTCATCGTCTTCGTGGCGGCGGCCGTGACCGTGGCGATCGGATTTTTCTGCATGTTTGGCCCCGGCCTGATGATGCTGCTGGCCGGGCTTTCGATCGGCGAGGGGCGCAGCCGGGTGATTGCCTCTGTGCGTGCTCTCGGCGGCATGCTGATCGGGGCGGGCGGGGTCACGCTTCTGGCCGGCAATCCGATGTGTGAACTGGCGCTCGGCTCGGCGCTGGCGCTGTCGATCTTCGGACGTATACTTTCGCTGATTTTCGAAACCGGAAGATACGTTTTCCAGGTGATCGCGCTTCTCGTGACGATTGCGGGTGCAGCGATCTTTCTCGGTCACGTTTTCGGTTATTTCTGATCTTTCGGCGCTGCTTGAAGGAGTGGCGCAGAAATTTGCCGAATCATGTCTTTATCTGTCCTTTCCCTCCCAAAGGCGTGTTGCGAGTCCTGGCATCCTATGCTACAGCGACGGCGAAATTCAGGGGGAATTGGGTCTTTGACCCGCGAAATCTGAGTCAATTGGCAATAGTTTCACGGGGTTAGCCGGAGCGTGAGCTTGGGCGCGACCTCGGGGATCAATGAAGAGAAGTTTGTGCCCGTGGCAGACACATCCCAAACTGTTTCCGGTGTAGCGGAAAGATACGCCTCTTCGCTTTACGAGCTGGCCGCTGAGGCTGGTTCCGTCGATCAGATCGGCGCCGAGCTTGCCGGCTTCCAGACCTTGATCAACGAAAGCGCCGACATGAAGCGTTTCATCGAGAGCCCGGTGTTCTCGGCTGAAGACCAGCTGCGCGCGGTTGCTGCAGTTCTCGAAAAGGCCGGCATCTCGGGTCTTTCGGCGAACTTCATCAAGGTCGCCGCGGCGAACCGCCGGCTCTTCGCAATCCCCGGTATGATCAAGTCTTATTTCCAGATCGTCGCGCGCAATCGCGGTGAGATTTCTGCGGATGTCACGAGCGCACATGCGCTGACATCGGCGCAGGAAAATGAATTGAAGGCGACGCTGAAGGGCGTCACCGGCAAAGACGTGGCAATCAATGTCACCGTCGATCCTTCTATCCTTGGTGGGCTGATTGTTAAGGTCGGATCGCGTCAGATCGACACTTCCCTTCGCACCAAACTTTCTACTCTTAAGCTTGCACTGAAAGAGGTTGGCTGATGGACATCCGCGCCGCGGAAATTTCCGCAATTCTGAAAGATCAAATCAAAAATTTCGGCAAGGAAGCTGAAGTTTCCGAAGTTGGTCAGGTTCTCTCCGTCGGTGACGGTATCGCCCGCGTTTACGGCCTCGACAATGTTCAGGCCGGCGAAATGGTCGAGTTCCCGGGCGGCATCCGCGGCATGGCGCTCAACCTCGAAGCCGACAACGTCGGTGTGGTTATCTTCGGCGCCGACCGCGACATCAAGGAAGGCGACACCGTCAAGCGTACGGGCGCCATCGTGGACGTTCCGGTGGGTCCGGAACTGCTCGGCCGCGTCGTTGACGCGCTTGGCAACCCGATCGACGGCAAGGGCCCGATCAACGCAACGCGTCGTGCACGCGTTGACGTGAAGGCTCCGGGCATCATCCCGCGCAAGTCGGTTCATGAGCCGATGTCGACCGGCCTCAAGGCCATCGACGCCCTCATCCCGGTTGGCCGTGGCCAGCGCGAGCTCGTGATCGGCGACCGCCAGACCGGCAAGACCGCCATCATTCTCGACACGATCCTCAACCAGAAGGCCATTCATGACAATGGTCCGGACGGCGACAAGCTCTACTGCGTCTACGTCGCAGTCGGCCAGAAGCGTTCGACGGTTGCCCAGTTCGTGAAGGTTCTCGAAGAGCGCGGCGCCCTGCAGTACTCGATCGTTGTTGCTGCAACGGCTTCCGACCCGGCTCCGATGCAGTTCCTGGCTCCGTTCGCTGGTTGCGCCATGGGTGAATACTTCCGCGACAACGGTCAGCACGCCCTTATCGGCTATGACGACCTGTCGAAGCAGGCTGTGTCCTACCGCCAGATGTCGCTGCTGCTGCGCCGCCCGCCGGGCCGCGAAGCCTATCCGGGCGACGTCTTCTATCTCCACTCGCGTCTCCTCGAGCGCGCCGCAAAGCTCTCCGACGAGCGTGGCGCCGGTTCGCTGACGGCTCTGCCGGTCATCGAAACCCAGGGTAACGACGTTTCGGCCTTCATTCCGACCAACGTGATCTCGATCACCGACGGCCAGATCTTCCTTGAAACGGACCTGTTCTTCCAGGGTATCCGCCCGGCCGTGAACGTCGGTCTGTCGGTTTCCCGCGTGGGTTCGTCAGCTCAGATCAAGGCGATGAAGCAGGTTGCCGGCTCGATCAAGGGCGAACTCGCCCAGTATCGCGAAATGGCTGCCTTCGCACAGTTCGGCTCGGACCTTGACGCTGCCACGCAGCGCCTGCTGAACCGCGGTGCACGCCTGACCGAACTCCTGAAGCAGCCGCAGTTCTCGCCGCTGAAGACGGAAGAGCAGGTCGCCGTGATCTTCGCCGGTGTGAACGGTTACCTCGACAAGCTCGCTCTGACGCAGGTCGGCAAGTTCGAACAGGGCTTCCTGTCGTACCTCCGCTCTGAAGGCAAGGCGATCCTCGACGCGATCCGCACCGAAAAGGCGATCAGCGACGACACGAAGGCCAAGCTGAAGGGGGCGCTCGACTCCTTCTCCAAGTCTTTCGCCTGATCAGGGGTTCCAGTAGTTAGGACGGATAACGGATGCCTTCACTTAAGGATCTGAAAAACCGGATCGCCACCGTTAAGGCGACGCAGAAGATCACCAAGGCGATGAAAATGGTCGCCGCGGCGAAGCTTCGGCGTGCGCAGGAGGCAGCCGAAGCCGCTCGTCCGTATTCGCAGCGGATGAGCGCGGTGCTTGCAAACATCGCGCAGGCCGGCACGAATGACGCGCCGCGCCTGATGACCGGCACGGGTAGCGACCAGGTTCATCTCCTGGTCGTCTGCACGGCCGAACGCGGTCTTTGCGGCGGTTTTAACTCGCAGATCGCACGTCTTGCCCGCGACCATACGCGCAAGCTCCTGTCGGAAGGCAAGACGGTCAAGATCTACTGCGTCGGCAAGAAGGGTTATGACATCCTTCGCCGTGATTTCGCCTCGCTCATCATCGAGCGGACGGAACTGCGCGAGGTCAAGAAGATCGGCTTCGAAAACGCTGACCAGATCGGCAAGAAGGTGATTTCGCTCTTCAACAAGGGCGAGTTCGACGTCTGCACGCTGTTCTACTCCGAGTTCAAGTCGGTGATCAGCCAGGTTCCGACCGCGCAGCAGCTCATTCCGGCTGCTGTTCCGGCTGGCGAACCTGCCGGTGCGAGCGACGCATCCTACGAATACGAGCCGGATGCCGGCGCGATCCTGGCGGACCTCATTCCGCGCAACATTTCGGTCCAGATCTTCCGGGCGCTGCTCGAGAACGTCGCCGGCGAAATGGGCGCCAAGATGAGCGCGATGGACAACGCGACGCGCAACGCAGGTGACATGATCAACAAGCTGACGCTCAAGTACAACCGTCAGCGCCAGGCTCAGATCACCAAGGAACTGATTGAAATCATTTCGGGCGCGGAAGCGCTCTAAGGGTTAAGGAAAGAGGGTATCATTATGGCAGCTACCTCGGGCTCTACCGGCAAGGTGACGCAGGTCATCGGCGCTGTTGTCGACGTTTCGTTTGCAGGCGGCAACCTTCCGCCGATCCTGAACGCACTCGAAACCGAAAACAACGGCTCGCGCCTCGTTCTGGAAGTCGCTCAGCACCTCGGTGAAAACGAAGTTCGCACGATCGCCATGGACTCGACCGAAGGTCTCGTCCGCGGCCAGGCCGTTGTCGACACAGGTTCGCCGATCTCGGTTCCGGTTGGCGATCACACGCTCGGCCGCATCATGAACGTTATCGGTGAACCGGTTGACGAAGCTGGTCCGCTCGACCGCACGCATCTCCGCGCCATCCACCAGGAAGCTCCGGCCTATGTTGAACAGTCGACGGAAGCCCAGATCCTGGTCACGGGCATCAAGGTCGTCGACCTGCTCGCTCCCTACGCAAAGGGCGGCAAGATCGGCCTGTTCGGCGGTGCCGGCGTTGGCAAGACCGTTCTCATCATGGAACTGATCAACAACGTCGCCAAGGCGCACGGTGGTTACTCGGTGTTCGCAGGCGTGGGTGAACGTACCCGCGAAGGCAACGACCTTTACCACGAAATGATCGAATCCGGCGTGAACAAGCATGGCGGTGGCGAAGGCTCCAAGGCTGCCCTCGTTTACGGTCAGATGAACGAGCCGCCGGGCGCCCGCGCTCGCGTTGCTCTCACCGGTCTGACGATCGCTGAAGACTTCCGCGACAAGGGTCAGGACGTTCTGTTCTTCGTCGACAACATCTTCCGCTTCACGCAGGCAGGTTCGGAAGTGTCCGCTCTGCTCGGCCGTATTCCTTCGGCCGTGGGCTATCAGCCGACGCTCGCCACCGACATGGGCCAGATGCAGGAACGCATCACCACGACGACCAAGGGCTCGATCACCTCGGTTCAGGCCATCTACGTTCCCGCCGACGACTTGACCGACCCGGCACCGGCAACCTCGTTCGCCCACCTGGACGCAACGACGGTTCTGTCGCGTTCGATCGCTGAAAAGGGCATCTATCCGGCCGTTGACCCGCTCGACTCCACGTCGCGCATGCTCGACCCGATGGTTGTCGGCGAAGAGCACTACGACGTTGCCCGTAAGGTTCAGGGTACGCTGCAGCGCTACAAGTCGCTCCAGGACATCATCGCCATCCTCGGCATGGACGAACTGTCCGAAGAGGACAAGATGACGGTTGCCCGCGCCCGCAAGATCGAGCGTTTCCTGTCCCAGCCGTTCTTCGTGGCTGAAGTCTTCACCGGTTCTCCGGGCAAGCTGGTTGCTCTCGAAGACACGATCAAGGGCTTCAAGGGCCTTGTCAACGGCGAGTATGACCACCTTCCGGAAGCTGCCTTCTACATGGTCGGCTCCATCGAGGAAGCCATCGAGAAGGCCAAGAAGCTGGCCGCTTGATCCACCATTCGCAGCGGCGCGTGTCATTGAGACATGCGCCGTGCGTTTTCTTTCGTAATGGAAAAGTGAAAAGCCATGGCTGAAAGCTTCAATTTCGAACTCGTTTCGCCGGAGCGGCTTCTGGTTTCCGCCGATGTGACGGCGGTTGTCATTCCGGGCACCGATGGCGAGATGACCGTCATGGCGCAACACGCGCCGGTCATGACGACGGTGAAGGCCGGTGTGGTCAAGCTCTCCAAGGCTGACGGCGCCGAAGACAAGTTCGTCGTATTCGGCGGTTTCGCCGACATTCTGCCGACGGGCTGCACGCTGCTTGCAGAGTCTGCCGTTCACATGGATGAGCTCAATGCGGCGACGCTCGAGGCGCGCATCGAGGCTGCCCGCAACGATCTTGCCAATGCGGAGCATCATGAACATCGCAGCGCCATCGAAGATTTTATCTTCCAGCTGTCCGAACTTCGCGGCGCTGTCTCGGGCTGAGTTCGGCAACCAAAGCTCCCGTATTTTTGCGCCCCGCTCAAAGAGGAGCGGGGCGTTTCTTTTTTTGGAACCTTTTTCCATTCGGCGGGTTTGGCGGCCCGCATAGACAGGTCGACATGTGAAGATGTGCATATATGTGTGGTAACTAATTTTTAAATGGTTAACAAAAGACCTAACAGATTTCGGTCGCGTTGATTGATTAAAAATAAGTATGGCATATCATATATGATGGCCTTGAGATCGAAGTCCGGCGAACCCGGATCGTTGATTTGTGAAAGGGAAGGCAATGCCAGTTCTTCAGTTAAAACCGGGCACCTCGAGCGACGAATTGCTGACGTTCGCGGAAAAGGCTTCTCAGGCCAGTGACTTCCTGAAGGCGATCTCGCATGAGGCGCGCCTGATGATCCTCTGCATTCTGTCGGAGGGCGAGAAGTCCGTCACCGAAATCGAGACGATTCTCGGTCTGCAGCAGGCTGTGGTTTCCCAGCAGCTTGCCCGGCTTCGGCACGAGAATGTTGTCGAGACTCGCCGCGAGGGGCGTCAAATCTATTACAGCATCGCCAATCCCGATGTTTCGGGGATCATCGACGCGCTCTATTCGATGTTCTGCAAGCCGGGCCTGCCGGCAAGAGAAGCCTGAAGTCACGTTGCGCCCTAAAGTCTGCGGAAGGGAACGTTGCGGGTTTTGGGGCGTTCATCCGCATGTCTGAAATCGATGTAAAGGTTCTCCGTTGACCTGTGGCATGAAGGGCGCAGGAACAGCCTTCCGTATCAACAAGGGTTCTCAAAGAGCGTACGTTGTATATAGTTCTGGCATGTCGGTTATGGCTAACAGAAACGTAACGGACGGACTTTATAGTCGGGATGGCAGTTTGTCGTTCTGATCTGGGAACAGGGTCAGTCTTTTGTATCTTCACTCGCCGATGAAGCGATGGAGCCGGAAATGAGTTCAGCGTACCGGCAATGGGGAGCCTTCGCGGCTGCCACAGTTGCAGCTCTCGCCGTTGCGGTCCAGCCGCAGGGTGCGGGGGCTTTTGAGCTTTTCGGCATTCATCTGTTCGGCTCGGAAGAAAAGGATGCGCAGATCGCGGATCCCGTTCGCTATACGGCGACACTGACCGCCGACGATCCCAGTCTTGAGAAAGATCTGATTGCGCAGTCCGCGTTAATGCAGGACCAGTCGAAACCGGTCGACGGCGATTTCGGTGTCGTGGTGAAGGCGAAGGATGATCGCGATCGTCTGGTGGCGCTGCTTTACGAAAAGGCGCGTTACGGTGCCGTGGTCACCGTCAAGGTGAACGGCGTTCCGGTCGACAATCTTCCACCTCTGCCGAAATTTTCCCGCAGCACACCTGTTCCGGTGACGATTTCGGTAACGGTCGGCCCCGTGTTCTCGCTGGGCAAGGTTGTGCTCAAGGGCGATGCAGGCAAGCTCGATCCGGCCAGCTACGGGCTGGTGCCCGGTGGCGATGCCGGTTCGCAAGCCATTCTGAATGCCTCTGCCAAGATCCTCCGCGACCTGAAGGCAGAGGGCAGACCGCTGGCGCGGATCAGTGAGCGCACGGTGATTGCCGATCATGCGACGAACCGGGTCGATGTCACGCTTGCCGTGCAGTCGGGACCCATTGCGCCGGTCGGGGCGGTTTCCGTCAACGGGACGAAGGATGTGAATCCGGAATTCGTTTCGGAATGGTCCGACCTGCAGCCCGGCGAATCCTATTCCCCGGAAAAGCTGGAGCGGGCGGCCAAGCGGCTGCGGGAGCTCGGCACATTTTCTACCGTTGCCGTGAGCGAGGCGAAGGCGCTTGCCCCGAACGGCACGATCCCCATCAACATCGATGTCACGGAAGGCAAGCAGCGCTATTTCGGCGCGGGCATCCAATACTCGACGATCGACGGCGTCGGCGTGCAGGGCTATTGGGGGCATCGCAATCTTTTCGGCAATGCCGAATCGCTGAAGATTTCGGGCTCCGTCAACCGCCTTGGCCAGACACGCGATTTGAAGAAGCTGGATTATTCCGCCGCGATCGCCTTCGTGAAGCCGGGGGCCTTCGGGCCCGCCACGAGTTTCACGGCCAATTTCTCCGCCGGCCTCAGCCATGCTGCCGCCTATGAGGCGCGAATTCTGTCGGGCACCGTTGGCATCACATATGACCTGACGGACCATGATAAGCTCTCGGGGGGATTTGCGCTCGACTGGACGCGCGCCCAGGATGTCTATGGAAACAATCGCTACCTCACAGCCTCGGTTCCTCTGACCTGGGAGCGGGATATGACCGACGACAAGTTCGATCCGACCAAGGGCTATCGGGCATCGATGACGCTTCGTCCGAGCTTCGGCGTTTACAACAAGACAAGTTTCATCAGCGCGGAGGGCTCCGTTTCGGCCTATCAGCAGATCGGCGACAACGGGCCGGTGCTGGCCGGGAAGGTTGCCGTGGGCACGCTTGTCGGCGGGCGCAGCCTTGCCGATATTCCTGCCCCCCGCCGCTTCTATGCCGGCGGCGGCGGATCGGTCCGCGGCTATGCCTATCAGGCGATTTCGCCGCGCGATTCGGCCAATAATCTTCTGGGCGGTCGCTCCTATGTGACGGCTTCTGTGGAGGCGCGCTTCAAGGTCACCGACACAATCGGCGTGGTTCCGTTCCTGGATTTCGGCAGCGTGTCGTCCAGCAGCGCGCCTGGCTTCTCGGATATCCGGGCCGGCGCCGGCTTGGGCCTGCGTTACGCCACGCCTTTCGGCCCCATCCGCCTTGACGTCGCCGTGCCTCTGCGGCGCTATCCGGGTGGCAATACATTTGGCATCTATGCCGGAATCGGGCAGGCATTCTGATGCGGGAGAGGGTTCCTTTGCCCGATTGCTGCAGCAATTTCCGGGTACAGATTCAATAAGGGCAACTTTTACAGGCTTCATGCGTTACCGGTTCGGGCCGGGCGCAGGATTGCCGGATTCGCATTTGGCAGGAAGACGATCTGAATGGCGGGGACTGGAGGACGAGGAGCATCGGGCTGGCGACGTTTTGGCATCGCAGCAGCAGGATTTGCCGTTTTTCTGGTTGCCGTCGTCGGTTTCCTCGGTTTTACCCGTGCGGGAACTTCACTCATCCTCAGCCTGGCCGCGCCGGCGCTGAACAGCGCCGACAGCAAGATCACGATTGAGGGTGCGGGCCCGCTCCTGAGTGGTCATCTCAGGATAGACAAGGTGACGCTTGCCGATGCCAAGGGCGTCTATGCCGAGATTGATGCGCTGGCGGTCGACTGGTCGCCGCTCGACCTTCTCGCCTTCAAGGCGAAGATTGAGCTTCTGACGGCGCAGCGCGTTCGTATCGAGCGTCTTCCTGAACCCTCCTCGACCTCCTCCTCATCGGGCAGCAGCTCCTTCTCGCTGCCCGTCGAAGTCGATCTCCAGCAATTGACCCTGCCGCAGATTTCGCTCGGACCGGCCTTGTCCGGTAAGGAGGAAACGCTGTCGGCGGATGTGAGCGCGGCGCTGACGCGAAGCGGAATTGGCGGACAGGCGACGATCCGCGATCTCGGTAAGACAGCAGCGAGCGCCACCCTTTCCGTGCAATATGATGCCAATGCGCAGACGCTGGCGCTCGACGCCAAGGCAGAAGAGCCGAAGGGTGGCGTGATCGCCGGCCTTCTGCGTTTGCCGGATGAGCCGGCTCTCGGTTTTGCGATCAAGGGCAATGGCGCGTTTGCCAACTGGCAGGGCAAGGCGAGCGCCTCGGTCGAGGGTGTGCCCGTCGTCAATCTGGACGCCACAGTGCGCAAGCCGCAGAGCGGGCCGATCGATGTTGCGCTGACCGGCGGCGGCGCATTCGACGCCATCCTGCCCCCGGTTCTGGAGCCGCTCTTTAAGGGGCGTACGGATATCGACCTTGCTCTCGCTTACGATCCCAACGGCGTACTTTCCGTCAGCCGCGGCAAGATCGCAACCGGAACGCTGGCTGCCACGCTTTCCGGAACGCTCTCCGCCAAGGGGACGAACGATTTCCGCGCAGCGGTGACGCCGGTCGGCGACAGTGCCGTCTTCGCGCTGCCGATGGGCGAGGATACGCTGGGGCTCGATCTCAAGTCGCTCCATCTGTCAGTCAGCGGTTCGCCCGAAAAGGCGGCGATCGACGCCGCGCTCGACCTGAAGAAGCTGACGACCAACGCGCTTAACCTCACCGATGTCGTCTTTACGGCCAGCTCCTCCGCCTTCAACCTGCAGGGACAAAGCGGCGTACTCGACACGCGGCTGACGGTCGGCGGCCGCGATTTCAAGTCCGACGCGCTGAACCGGCTGGTGCAGGCGCCGCTGACACTCACCGCGCCGGTCAAGATTTCTGCGGACACCATTCAGGCGACCTATCAGCTTGAGGGGGCGAGCCTGGGCGGCAAGGGCGATGCCGCCTATGGGCGGACCTCCGGCGTCACGGACGCCAACCTGCAGCTGCTTGCAGCGCCCTCCGCCCTGCCGGAAGCGCTTGCGCAGAAACTGAAAAAAACCGTCGGCCTCAGCGGTCAGGTGCGCATTGCGCAGGGGGCGATCGAAGCGAAAGACCTGGTGCTGACATCCGAGCTTCTGGAGGCAAAGGGTGGTGTCAGCCTGAAGAACGGGGCAATTGATGCCGCTTTTGACGGCACGCTTGTCGATCTTGCCAAACTTTCTGACAGCGCAACGGGAAGCGGGACATTCAGCCTCTCCGCTGGCGGAACGCTGGATGCGCCATCGGCCAAGGTCTCGCTTTCCGTGCCCAAGGCGGTTCTTTCGGGCAAGCAGCTTGATCGCTTTTCCGCGGATGTGGCCGCGCAGCTGGACCAGGGTGCCCTTGTGGGCAATGTCACGGCGACCGGCACCATTGCCGGCCAGTCGATCGACGTGAATGCCTACATGAAGCAGGACAAGGGCCGAACCGCCATTCCGGACCTGCAGGTGAAAATCGGGCCGAACATCGTGTCCGGCGCGCTGACCCTGGATGCGGCCTTCCTCCCGACCGGCAAGCTCGGTTTCGACATGCCCGACCTGTCCCTCATCGGCGCCATGGCAGGCCAGCCCCTCAATGGCGGGTTGAAGGGCAGCCTTTCCCTGTCTTCGCCGCAGGGCCAGCTGGCCGCCCGGCTTGATCTTGAAGGCAAGACGCTGGGTTACGACACTGTTTCGCTCGCCGGTCTCCGGGCCGGCGTGGATTATCAGTCCGCTGCACTTTCCGGCACGCTCCGCGCCGATGCGGTGCGCAGCGGAACGAATATGGTTGAGAGTCCGGTGCTGACATTCTCGCGTCAGGGCGAGAAGACGGATTTCACGCTGGATGGCCGCTATCAGGGCGCCCCGCTCGGGGTGAATGGCTATGCGGCCCCCGTGGCAGGTAACACCATCGTTCATCTCGGCGGCTTCAATGCCACGGCAGAAAAGATTGCGGTGAAGCTTGCCGCACCCACCGATATCGCCCTCGTCGAGGGCGGTGCGCGGCTCAACCAGCTAAAGCTGGCGCTAGGCAGCGGTTCCGTGACTGTCAGCGGACGAGCGGGCAATACGCTCGATCTGAAGGCGACGATTGCCAACCTCCCCGCAGCACTTGCCAACACGTTTTCTCCGGGGCTTGGCGCCGATGGGGCGATCTCTGGAACCGCAACCGTGTCCGGCAAAGCAACCGATCCCTCTGCACAGTTTGCGCTCAACTGGCCGTCGGCTTCGCTTGCCGCCACGCGCGGTGCCGGTTTGCCCGGTCTGTCGCTGCAGGCGAAAGGCAACTATGCCGGCGGGTCGCTGACGCTGGACGCCTCGGGTTCCGGCGGTGGGCTCAATGCCAGGGCAAGCGGCCGCGTTCAGCTTCAGGGTGGGCAGGGCATCGACATGCGCGTACAGGGATCTGCGCCGCTGACTCTCGGACAGCCGTTTGTCGAGGATCAGGGCATCGCCCTTTCCGGATCGGCGAATTTCGACATTTCGGCAAGCGGCGCACTGACCTCGCCGCGCCTGGGCGGGACGATCCGCCTTGTTTCCGCCGGAGCCGCTTTGCCGCGCCAGAACCTCAACCTGACCGGGCTTGACGGCACGATCACGCTTGACGGAAGCGTGGCGCGCATCGCCGGCCTGACCGGCAAGATCTCCAATGGCGGAACGGTTTCCGTGGCCGGAACGGTTGGCATCGCGTCGGGATCGGGCCTGCCGGCCGATCTGACGATCAAGCTGACAAATGCCGTGTATGCCGATGGAGATCTGGTGAATGCCAAACTGACCGGCGATCTCACCCTCAAGGGTCCACTGGCCGGTGGTGCCGAGCTTGGCGGCACGATCCGTGTTGCCCAGGCTGCGATCACCATTCCGGAGAAAATTCCGGCGTCGCTGGCAGCCTTGAATGTGAAGCATGAAAACGCCTCGCGCCGAGTCCTGCTTCAGGCGGAGGAAATCAAGGCCGATACGCCGACGCAGGCCAGTGGTTCGTCAGCGCTTCGCCTTGCTCTCGACATCCAGGCGCCGAACCAGATCTTCGTGCGCGGTCGCGGCGTCGATGCGGAGCTGGGCGGGTCGCTGGGGGTGACGGGGACCTCGGCGGCACCTGTCGTCTCGGGCGCCTTCAAGATGATCCGCGGACGGCTCGAAATCCTCGGCAAGCGCCTCGATTTCGCCTCCGGCACCATCGGATTCGGCGGCGGGCTCGTGCCAACGCTTGACCTGAATGCTACATCCAGCGCATCGGCGGCGACCATCACCGTAACAGTGAGCGGCCCCGCTAACGATCCGGAGATTTCCTTCTCCTCATCGCCCGCCCTGCCGCAGGACGAGGTGCTGGCGCAGCTCATTTTCAACAGGTCGCTTTCGAGCCTCACGCCGTTCCAGATTGCCCAGCTTGCGGATGCGGCCCTGCAGCTGGCTGGCGGGCGCAGCACATCGATCTTCGAAAAGCTGCGCAAGGGCGCCGGCATCGACGATCTTGATGTCTCCACCGACAGCGCCGGGCAGGCGCAGGTCACGGCCGGCAAATATATCAACAGCCGTACTTATCTGCAGCTTCAGCAGGGTTCAGGCTCAGGCTCCAGTAAGGCAATTATCAATCTCGATGTTGGCAAAGGCGTGAAACTGCGCGGCGAAGCCGATAGTGGGGGTGGAAGTGCTGCAGGCATATTCTACGAAAAGGAGTATTAGAATAAGAAAATATTCGAAACGTGCTCAACCTTTAGATGATTTTTTATTAATATTCTTATTGGTATTATTTAACGTCTGCCCACTTTACATCGCTTTCTTTTTCGAAAGAGGGTGATGTGCATTCTTTGTTAAGGGGGCACAACTATAAACAAGCCACGCTTGGGAACCAGTGCTTCTTTTGAAGCCGTGTCCCGTGCCTGATCTTCATCAGCAATAAAGAGGCTTGATATGTTGAACTGGCTTGATGCCGGCGACGCCAAGGCAATTCTGGCATCCATTCGAAAAGCCCATGCCGTTATCGAGTTCAACCCCGACGGAATTATTCTCGATGCCAATGAGAATTTCTGTCAGGCGCTGGGCTATTCGCTGGAAGAGATTTCCGGTCAGCATCACCGGTTGTTCGTCGAACCTCTCTATGCGCAATCGGACGCGTATCGGGACTTCTGGGCGGACCTTCAGCGCGGCGAATTCAAGCGCGCCGAGTTCAAGCGTTTTGGCAAGAGCGGACGCGAGGTCTGGATCGAGGCGACTTACAGCCCGGTGATGAAGCGCGGCAAGGTGGTGAAGGTTGTCAAGGTTGCGACCGACATCACCGCTGGAAAGCTGAAGTCGCTTCAGGACGCCGGCAAGATCGAGGCGATTTCCCGGACGCAGGCCGTGATCGAATTTACGCCGGATGGCGAGATCATCACCGCCAACGACAATTTTCTGGCGGCGCTCGGCTATTCCTTGCCCGAGATCGTCGGCCGTCATCACCGGATGTTTTGCGCACCCGATGAAGTGCAGGGGGAAAGCTATGCTGCCTTCTGGGCAAGCCTCGCGGCTGGAACGTTTCAATCTGGCGAGTTCCGGCGCGTGGGCAAGGGCGGTCGCGATGTGTGGATCCAAGCTTCCTACAACCCCATTTTCGACACCGCCGGCAAGGTGCTGCGCGTCGTCAAGTTTGCAGTCGATGTGACGGCACGGGTGCATGCTGTGCAGGCTATCGGAGGCGCTCTGACAAGGCTGGCCGAAGGCGATCTGGAGCAGACGGTTGACCGCAGATTTCCGGCGGATCTGCAGCCGCTGAAGCTCGATTTCAATTCCTCCATCGCCAGTCTGCGCGCCGCCATGAACGGGATCGGTTTGAATGCAGGGGCGATCCTGGCGAGCACGGCAGAGATGCGCGCCGCCTCCGCAGAGCTTTCCACGCGCACCGAACGTCAGGCGTCTTCGGTGGTAGAAACGGTTCAGGCGCTCGGTGCGATTTCGAAGCAGATCGTGGAAGCGGCGGCGCTTGCCGAGGAGGCAGGCAATCTGATCAGTCGCACCGGCGAAAGTGCAGAGAAATCCGGCGAGGTCGTCCGCGAAGCCATCGAAGCGATGGGCGAAATCGAGGGCTCCTCGCGGGAGATCAGCAATATTATCGGTGTGATCGACGAGATCGCGTTCCAGACCAATCTTCTGGCGCTGAATGCCGGTGTGGAAGCCGCACGCGCGGGCGATGCGGGCAAGGGTTTCGCGGTCGTGGCGCAGGAGGTGCGCGAACTTGCACAGCGCTCCGCCCGCGCCGCTAAGGAAATCAAGACGCTGATCAGCAATTCCGGCGAGCAGATCAAAAACGGGGTTTCGCTCGTCGGAAGGACGGGCGAGGCTCTTCAGGAGATCGTAATTCAAGTCGAGAGTGTTAACAGGAACGTAACTGCTATCGTGCATTCTTCCCGTGAACAGTCCGCCGGGTTGAAGGAAATCGACAACGCCGTCAACACGATGGACCAGGGGACACAGCAGAATGCCGCCATGGTGGAGCAGACGAATGCTGCAATCACCGGGCTTGCGAGCGAAGTCGAGGCGTTGAGCACACTGCTTGGGCGCTTCAAAACAGGTCGAGGGGAGTTTCGCGACAACCCCGCTCGCAGTTTCGCGGCGTAAAGGCTCAGCCGTCCCCGGCGAAGTAGGTGACGAGAAATTGACGCGGCCTCTGGCCGTCGGGAACAACGCGCTCGCGGGGTCGAGCGATAGCTGGGAAGAGTTCTGAAATGGCGAGCGTAATCAATACCACCAACTATGCGGGCGAAACCCTCGAGATCATTGCTTTCCGTCTTCACGATCAGGAATTCTGTGTGAAGACGACGACGATCCGCGAAATCCGCGGCTGGGCGCCGTCCACGCCGATCCCGCATTCGCCGCCGGAAGTCATCGGCGTTATGAACCTGCGCGGTTCGGTCATCCCGATCATCGACCTGGCCTACAAGCTTGGCATGGAAAGCACCCAGGCCAACGAACGTTCGGCGATCGTGGTGGCGGAAGTGCACAACATGGTCATCGGCATGCTCGTAGACCGCGTTTCCGACATCCTGACGGTTGCCGGCAGCCAGATCCAGCCGGTTCCGGAGGTCACCGCCTCCTTCGACCGCAGCTATTCGGAAGGCATCATCGCCAACGAGAACGGCATGATCTGCTTCCTGAACCTCTCCAAGATGTTCCGCGAAAAGGACATGGACGACGTCGCCGCCTGACCGGCAGACTTCGAGTTTTTGAAAAAAAAGGCCGCTCCGGATTGCCGGGGCGGCATTTTTGTTTTCAGCGAATGCCGAGAAGATGGAGAAGCGCGAGGCTGATGCCGACGAGCAGGCCGAGCGAGAGCGTGCCGGCTGCCAGTACACGGCCGCCTGAGGACAGGATCGTGCGCATGTCCACCGAGAGGCCAAGCGCGGCCATGGACACGATGGTGAGCGCCGTTGCGATCGCTTCGATCGGGTTCACTGCCTGATTCGGGATCATGCCGAGAGACCGCAGCGCCATCAGAGCTACGAAGCCAACGATGAACCATGGCGTGATCTTCGACCATTCGATGCGCCGGGTCGAACCCGCTTGTTCCCCGTTTCGATCACCGACAAGGCCGATGCAGAAGATGACGGGCGCAAGCATCATGACGCGGATGAGCTTGACGAGTGTCCCCGTCTGCATGCTCAGCAACCCGACAGGGGCTGTGGCGGCCAGGACTTGCGGCACGGCATAGACCGTCATGCCCGAAAGAATGCCATAGCTTTCCGCGCTCATGCCTGTGGCATGCTGGCCAAGCGGCAGGAGGAGAACGACGAGGATGCCGAGTGCTGCGGTGAAGGCGATCGAGGCGGCGACGTCTTCGGCGCGCGCCTTGATGACGGGTGCGACGGCGACGATGGCCGAGTTGCCGCAGATCGAATTGCCGCAGGCGACCAGAAGCGCAAGCCGGTGCTCCAGCTTCAGCATGCGGCCGATCGTGTAGCTTGACAGGACCGCAATGAAGACGGAGGCGGCAACACCGGCGATCAGTGCGGGGCCCGCGCCGGCAATGGCCGAGACGCTGATCGACGCGCCCAGGAGCACGATGGCGACTTCCAGCAAAAGTTTGGCTGAAACCTTTACGCCGGCCTCGAAGCGCGGGTGAAGGCCGAGAAAAGTCCGGATGGACGCGCCAATCAGGATCGCCATGACGAGGCTCTCGAACCAAGCGCGGCTAAAAAGTGCCTTTTCCGTCTGTTCTGCCAGAAAGCCCAGGAGGGCGACGGCGCTGCAGAGCGCGACGCCCGGAATCGCGGCTTTCCATGATTCGATGGCTGTCTGGTTATCTGTATGAGCGACTTGCATGTTTCATCATCCTTGATGAGATGAAAGTGCCATGGACATTCGTACAGGAAAATCGAATAATATGGCATATTCTATTCGAAAGAATCGAACGAATGACATTCGAACAGCTCTCCATCTTCGTCGCCGTGGCCGAGCGGCAGCATCTGACCAAGGCGGCTGAGGCCCTGCGGCTGACGCCGTCGGCTGTCAGCGCGGCAATCAAGGTGCTGGAAGGCTTCTACAATGTGCAGCTTTTCCATCGCGTCGGGCGCGGGATCGAGCTGACGGAGGCAGGGCGGGTCTTCCTGGATGAAGCCAAGGCGGTGCTGTCGCGGGCGCAGTCTGCAGCACTTGTCCTATCCGAACTCGGCGCGATGCGGCGCGGCCGGCTGACCATCCATGCCAGCCAGACGGTCGCGACCTACTGGTTGCCGCAACGTTTGATGCAGTTTCATGCCGCCTATCCGGGCATCGCGCTCGATCTATCTGTGAGCAATACGCAGGGCGTGACCCGGGCGGTGATCGAAGGCACGGCGGATCTCGGCTTTGTTGAGGGGCGTTTCGACGAGCCGGCGCTCGCCGCCCGGGTCGTCGGCGAGGACGAGCTGGTCGTTGTCGTCGCGCCAGGCCATCCTCTGGCGAAGGCGGAGGGCGCCAGCGCCGATACGCTGGTGGCCGAAACGGTCTGGGTCATTCGCGAGGAGGGGTCCGGCACGCGCTCGGAATTTGAGGCGATGCTGCGCGCCATGGGGTTCGATCCGAACCGTCGGAAGATCGCGCTCACCCTGCCGTCCAACGAGGCGATGCTGTCGGCGGTGCGTACATCGCTCGCGGCGTGTGCCGTGTCGCGCCGGGCGGTCGAGCCGCTTCTGGCACAGGGCGATCTGGTCGCCGTCAACTTCCCGAGGCCGGAGCGGCAGTTCCGCATGGTCCGCCACAAGGAGCGGCATTTCGGCGAGGCGGCCAAGGCGCTGGAGGCGATCTGCCTTCAGGCGTGATCGACGGTTTCGGGCCTGTTCACGAGTGCCGCGGCTTCCTTCACCAGCGGGTCGAAGGGCGCGCCGCCTTCCAGATGCTCGAAGAACTGCTTCCGCATGCGCGGTTCCCAGAATTTGTTGATATGGTTTGCCACGCCCGCTGCCCGCTCGGCCTGCGGCTGCGAGTGGAAGAAGGTGGCGATCTGGTTCGCCATGCGAACGATCTTGTCATGCGACATCGGCATCTCTCTCCGGTGCGGTCTGTGCGGCAACTCTGGCCGTATGCGTGAAAATCTCGAAGTCTTTATCGCGCGCCAGCGCCACGAGCGTAATTCCTGCCGCGTCCGCCATGCGGATCGCAAGGGCGGTGGGGGCGGAAATGGCAATCAGGATGCCAGCACCGGCCATGGCCGTCTTCTGGACCATTTCGACAGAGACGCGGCTGGTCAAGACGATTGCGCCGCTGGCACCGTCAATGCCGGCCCGCGCCATCGCGCCGCAGAGCTTGTCCAGCGCATTGTGTCGTCCGACATCCTCGCGGACAAGAGCCAAGCCGCCGCCGGGGCGATAGAAACCGGCGGCATGGACAGCGCGGGTAGCAGCGAAGAGCGGTTGGTGGGCGGCAAGTGAGGCCGTGGCTTCGGCAATCTCATGCGGTGAGAGCGTGAGCGCGGCCTCGACTTTTCGCGCGGGTAGCAGCGCCTGCTCGATGGATTCGATGCCGCAGAGGCCACAGCCGACCGGACCGGCCATGGCGCGGCGGCGCGCGGTCAGCGCGGCCTGATGGTCGCCGGCAAGCTCGATCTGGAGATCGATGCCGCCGCCGGTTTCTTCCGCTCTGACGGAGAGGATGTCTTCGGGCTGCGTAACGATGCCTTCGTTCAGCGTGAAGCCGTAGGCGAAGTCTTCCAGGTCCGCCGGGCTTGCCATCATCACAGCCTGGGTAGAGCCACGATAGGTGAAGGCAACGGGGACTTCCTCGGCGATCTCGCGGGTGGAGGGGGCGAGGCGGCCGGACGCGAAAGCGAGGCGGGGGAGGGGGCGGGAGGGGTTCATGTTGAGCCTCCCGCCCGGAGTGAAGTCCCCCTCTGGCTGCCGCCATCTCCCCCACAAGGGGGGAGACGGATGGGGGCGCCGCCGAGGCTTGTCCTCACCGTGGCACAAAGGTTTTGTTTTCTCGATATCACGGCACGACGGTCACTCTCCCTCCCCCTTGTGGGGAGGGTTGGGGAGGGGTCTTTATGAACCCCACCGATCATCACTCCGCAGCTTCCATCTTGCCGGCGATGCGGCGGGAGCGGCGGGACAATTCGCTGTAATCCTCCTGCCATTCCGATGGGCCGTTGGAGGGCGAGACCTGAACGGCGGTCACCTTGTATTCCGGGCAGTTGGTGGCCCAGTCCGAGAAGTCGGTGGTGATGACGTTGGCCTGCGTGTCCGGGTGGTGGAAGGTCGTGTAGACGACGCCCGGGGCGACGCGGTCGGTGATGAGGGCGCGCAGCGACGTGTCGCCGGCGCGAGAGGTGAGGCGCACCCAGTCGCCCTCGCGGATGCCGCGATTTTCGGCGTCGTGCGGGTGGATTTCCAGCCGGTCCTCGGCATGCCAGGCGGTGTTTTCCGTGCGGCGCGTCTGCGCGCCGACATTGTACTGGCTGAGGATGCGCCCCGTCGTCAGCAGGAGCGGGAAGCGCGGGCCGGTCTTTTCGTCCGTCGCGACGTACTCCGTGCGGATGAACTTGCCCCTGCCGCGCACAAAGCCGTCGACATGCATGATCGGCGAGCCTTCGGGGAACTTCTCGTTGCAGGGCCACTGCACCGAGCCTTTCTCGTCGAGCATTTCATAGGTCACATTCGCGAAGCTCGGCGTGGTCGCCGCAATCTCGGCCATGATCTCGGACGGGTGGCTGTAGTTCCAGTTCAACCCCATCGCCTTTGCAAGTTCCTGCGTCACTTCCCAATCGCCATAGCCGTTCTTCGGGCTGATGACCTTGCGGACGCGGTTGATGCGGCGCTCGGCATTGGTGAAGGTGCCGTCCTTCTCGAGGAAGGTCGAGCCCGGCAGGAAGACATGGGCGTAGTTGGCGGTTTCGTTGAGGAAGAGGTCCTGCACGACGACGCATTCCATCGCGGCGAGACCGGCCGAAACATGATGCGTGTCCGGGTCGGACTGAAGAATGTCCTCGCCTTGAATGTAGATGCCCTTGAACGTGCCTTCGACGGCGGCGTCCAGCATGTTGGGGATGCGAAGGCCCGGCTCGTTGTTGAGCTTCACGCCCCAGAGCTTTTCGAAAACGTCGCGCGTGGCATCGTCGGAGATGTGGCGATAGCCCGGCAGTTCATGCGGGAAGGAGCCCATGTCGCAGGAGCCCTGCACATTGTTCTGCCCGCGCAGCGGGTTTACGCCCACGCCCTTGCGGCCGATATTGCCGGTCGCCATCGCCAGGTTGGCGATGGCCATGACGGTTGTCGATCCCTGGCTGTGCTCGGTGACGCCGAGGCCGTAATAGATCGCGCCATTACCGCCGGTGGCGTAGAGGCGCGCAGCCCCACGGATCAGATCGGCGGGCACGCCGGAGAGCTTTTCGATCTCTTCCGGGCTGTGACGCTTTTCGGCGACGAATTCAGCCCAGTCCTGGAATTCCGACCAGTCGCAGCGCTCGCGGATAAAGGCTTCGTTATAGAGGCCTTCGGTGACGATCACATGGGCGAGCGCGGTGACGATGGCGACGTTCGTGCCGGGGCGGAGCGGCAGATGATAATCCGCCTTCACATGCGGGCCGTCGACCAGATCGATGCGGCGCGGGTCGATGACGATGAGCTTGGCGCCCTGACGCAGCCTCTTCTTCAAACGAGAGCCGAAGACCGGGTGGCCGTCCGTCGGGTTCGCGCCGATGACGATCACGACGTCGGTGTGCTCGACGCTGTCGAAATCCTGTGTGCCGGCCGAGGTGCCGAAGGTCTGGCCGAGGCCGTAGCCGGTCGGCGAATGGCAGACGCGGGCGCAGGTGTCGACATTGTTGTTGCCGAAGCCGGCGCGGATGAGTTTCTGGACCAGATAGGTCTCTTCATTCGTGCAGCGCGAGGAGGTGATGCCGCCAACGGAATCGCGGCCATACTGCTTTTGAATCCGGCTAAATTCGCGCGCCGTGTAGGTCAGCGCCTCTTCCCAGGAGACTTCGCGCCAAGGCTGGTCGATGCTCTCGCGGATCATCGGGTTGAGGATGCGGTCGCGATGCGTGGCATAGCCCCAGGCGAAGCGGCCCTTGACGCAGGAATGGCCGCGATTGGCCTTGCCATCCTTCCACGGCACCATGCGCACCAGCTCCTCGCCGCGCATCTCGGCCTTGAACGAGCAGCCGACGCCGCAATAGGCGCAGGTGGTGACCGCCGAATGCTCCGGCTGGCCGATCTCGATCACCGACTTTTCCGTCAGCGTCGCGGTCGGGCAGGCCTGCACGCAGGCGCCGCAGGAGACGCATTCGGAGGACAGGAAATCCTCATGCATGCCCGGCGACACGCGGCTGTCGAAGCCGCGGCCCTCGATTGTCAGCGCAAACGTACCCTGCACCTCTTCGCAGGCGCGGACGCAGCGTGAGCAGACGATGCATTTCGCCGGATCATAGGTGAAATAGGGGTTCGACTCGTCTTTCGGCATCCAGCGGGCGTTCGTCTCGCCGACGCCGTCGCGCGCCTTCACATGGTTGTCGCCCTCATAGCCATAGCGAACATCGCGCAGGCCGACGGCCCCGGCCATGTCCTGCAGCTCGCAGTCGCCATTGGCGGCGCAGGTGAGGCAGTCGAGCGGGTGGTCGGAAATGTAGAGTTCCATCACGCCCTTGCGGATCGCCTTCAGGCGTTCTGTCTGAGTGTGGACGACGAGACCCTGGGCAACCGGCGTCGTGCAGGAGGCCGGTGTGCCGTTGCGGCCTTCGATCTCGACGAGACAGAGGCGGCAGGAGCCGAAGGCATCGACCATGTCGGTGGCGCAGAGCTTCGGCACCTGAATGCCGGCTTCCATCGAGGCGCGCATCAGCGACGTGCCTTCCGGCACGGTGATCTCGCGACCATCGATGGTCAGCGTCACGGTCTTTTCGGATTTCGAGGCTGGTGTGCCGTAGTCGATTTCATGGATGAGGGACATCAGACTGTCTCCTATGCGGAATGGGGGAGGAGGCGGGCGGAGGCGGGGTCGACAGGTCGTATCATTCCGCCGCCTCCAGTTTCGCACCACCCACAAAATCCTCCGGAAAATGCGTGATCGCGCTCATCACCGGATAGGGCGTGAAGCCGCCGAGTGCACAAAGCGAGCCGAATTTCATCGTGTTGCAGAGGTCGGTGACGAGGTCGAGGCTCTTCTTCGGCTCGATGCCGGCGGAGATCCTGTCGATGACCTCCACGCCACGGGTCGAGCCGATGCGGCAGGGGGTGCATTTGCCGCAGCTTTCCACCGCGCAGAATTCGAAGGCGAAGCGGGCCATCTTGAGCATGTCGGCGCTGTCGTCGAAGACGGTGATGCCGGCATGGCCGATCAGGCCATTCTTTGCCGCAAAGGCTTCATAGTCGAACGGCGTATCGAAGAGCGCTGGCGGGAAATAGGCCCCGAGCGGTCCGCCGACTTGAACGGCCTTGATGGGGCGACCCGTGGCGGTGCCGCCGGCGATGCCCTCGACGATCTCGCCGAGCGTGAGACCGAAGGCGGTCTCGTAAAGACCTGCATGCCGGGCGTTGCCGGCGATCTGGATCGGGATCGTGCCGCGCGAGCGGCCCATACCGAAGTCGCGATAATATTCCGCGCCCTCGTCGAGGATGATCGGCACGGAGGCGAGCGAGATGACGTTGTTGACCACGGTCGGCTTGCCGAGCAGGCCTTCAAGCGCGGGTAGCGGTGGCTTGGAGCGGACGACGCCGCGCTTGCCTTCCAGCGCGTTCAGAAGCGAGGTCTCCTCGCCGCAGACATAGGCGCCGGCGCCGACGCGCATCTCCATGTCGAAGGCGTGGTGGGAGCCGAGAACGGAGGGGCCGAGAATGCCGGCGCCGCGGGCGATCTCGATCGCCTTGTTGAAGACCTCGATCGCCAGCGGATATTCAGAGCGGGTGAAGATGTAGCCCTTCGTTGCGCCGGTCGCGAGGCCGGCAATCGCCATGCCCTCGATGAGCACGAAGGGGTCGCCTTCCATGATCATGCGGTCGGCGAAGGTTGCGCTGTCGCCCTCGTCGGCATTGCAGACGATATATTTCTGGCTCGCCTTGGCGTGGAGCACGGTGTTCCACTTGATACCTGTCGGGAAGCCCGCACCGCCGCGGCCGCGCAGGCCGCTGTCGGTCACTTCCTTGACGATGTCGGCGGCGTGCATGGCAAGTGCGGAACGCAGGCCCTTCAGCCCGCCATGGGCTTCATAGTCTGTGAGCGAGAGCGGGTCGATGACGCCGCAACGCGCGAAGGTGAGACGCGTCTGGTTTTTCAGGAACGGAATGTCTTCGGTCGGACCGAGATAAAGCGGGTGGCCCGCCTTACCTTCGAGGAGGCCAGCTTCGATCAGCGGCTCGACATCGGTGGCCTTCACCGGACCATAGGCGATACGGCCTTCCGGCGTTTCGACCTCGACCAGAGGTTCCAGCCAGTGCATGCCGCGCGAGCCGTTGCGGACGATAACAGCGTCGTGGCCCTCGGAGGCGATGGCGTATTGCAGGGCTTCGGCGACATGGTTTGCGCCGAGGGCGACAGCGGCTGAATCGCGGGGAACGTAGATGCGGATGCTCATTGGCCGGCCTCCGCAAGGGCTGCCTTCACGGCGGCGAGATCGGCGCGTCCTATGAGTTCATCGTCCAGCATGGCAGCAGGCGCACAGGAACAGAGACCGAGACAGTAGACGGGTTCGAGCGTCACCCGGCCATCCGGGGTTGTTTCGTGCCAGTCGATGCCTAGGGCCGCGCGGACGGACTCGGTGAAGGCCTCGCCGCCCATGGACTGACAGGCCTCGGCGCGACAGAGCTTCAGCACATGGCGGCCGGCGGGTTCGGCGCGGAAGTCATGATAGAAGGTCATCACGCCATGAACTTCGGCACGCGAAAGGTTCAGTTCCTTGCCGATCAGCGGCAGGACAGATTGCGGGACGTGGCCGAATTCTTCCTGAAGCGCATGAAGGATCGGCAGGAGAGGCCCTTCCTGGTCCTTCAGCGATCTGACGATCTCCAGCGCGCGCAACTCGACGCCGCCAAGCGGATTATGAATGTTCAATGTGGAGACCTCCCCGTCCATTCTGCATGCCGCATTCTATGAGGCGACCATGGCTATCGAATGGTGGGCGGTCAATATTCCTGTTTCGTCAATTGATAGAAAATATCTATCAAGAAATCGCCAATTGCTGCTTATCGGCTATCGTCTTCGCGGCGCCGAGGAGCGCGCGCACGAGCGGTGTTGCCGGGTCGCGCGGGGCGGTGACAACGCCGACGAGATGACCCGACTCTGGCCGGTCCAGTTCAATCGCACGGACCTTGTTCTGGTAGCCAAACGCCTCGATCATGCCGGCGGGCAGGATCGTCGCCCATTCGCCGGAGAGGACATGGGAGAACAAGACGACGATCGAATTCGATTCCATCCGGGCGCTGGGCTGTGTACCGACCTCTTCGAAATGGCGATCGATGATGCGCCGGTTCTGCATGTCCGTCGTCAGCAGGCAGAGATCCGCGGCAGCGGCCTCCGCCCAGGTGACCCGCGCACGGCTGGCAAGCGGGTGCTCGCGCGCGACCAACATGTAATAGCGCTCGCGATAAAGCGGCACGGTCTGCACGCGTCCGACCGGCTCACCCTCCAGGTAGGTGAGGCCGGCGTCGACTTCGAAGTTTTCGATCAGTTCGAGGATCTGGTCCGACGTCGCGGAGCGGATCGAGAAGGTCACGTCTGGATGGCGCTTCTTGAAGACCTCGGTGATCTTCGGCGTGAAGGCGAGTGCAGTCGGGATGACCGCAAGACGCAGATGACCGGAGAGACCCGAGCGCACTTCGCGCATCTCGTCGCGCAAAGCGCGGGTATCTGCGACGATCTTGCGGGCCCAGATCAAGACCCGCTCGCCTTCCGGCGTCAGGCCCTGAAATCGCGATCCGCGCTGGACGAGCAACACGCCAAGCTGATCTTCAAGCTGCCGTATTCCGGCGGACAGCGTGGGCTGGGTCACGCCGGATTCCTCTGCAGCGCGCCCGAAATGCCGGGTTCTTGCCAGAGCAATAAAGAATTCAAGCTTTGAGATCATGCGCTGCCGTTCCGGTATCGTTTAGCCGTCCAGCCGTGCAATTCCATGGTCCCAACGCCGATCTTGACAATTTTGCTAAGATTGTAGATTTGTTGTCTCTTATAACGGAATTCTGCATAGGCTTTCCCTATTAAAAACGTAAAGAACTCAATTCTGGATTTCGGCTATTCTGAAAATTCTTTTCTGGCTCAAGAAAAATCCGCGGTCACTCGAGTGGCCGCGGATTTCAATATTGTGAGTTGCTGGACGTTTTCTGATGTCAGCCAGCTGACGCGACGGCCCGCTTCGCCATGACTTTCACCAGGTTGGCGCGATAGTCCGAATTGGCGTGGATGTCAGCCATCATCATACCGGCATCGACGGAAACGGCGGCGAGTGCGTCGGGTGCCCAGGCAGCCTTGAGGGCTGCTTCCATGCCCTGATGGCGGAAGACGCCGTTGGAGCCGGCCCCGGTGACGGCAACGCGGACATCCGCGCCCTTCTTGGCCACGAAGACACCGGCCATGGCGTAACGCGAAGCCGGGTTCGGGAACTTCTGGTATGCCGCCTTGTCCGGAGCTTCAAACGAGAAGGAGACGATGATCTCGCCATCCTCGAGAGCCGTTTCGAACATGCCGACGAAGAAGTCGTCCGCAGCGATCTCGCGCTTGTTCGTCTTCACCGTCATGTTCAGCGCCAGAACGGCGGACGGGTAGTCCGCTGCCGGGTCGTCATTGGCGACGGAGCCGCCGATTGTGCCCATGTGGCGCACATGAGGATCGCCGATATGGCTCGCGAGACTGCAGAGCGCCGGGCAGACGGCCTTGAGCGCATCCGAGCTAGCGACGTCATAATGCGACGTGCCGGCGCCGATGGTGACATCGCGGCCATTGACCGTGATACCCTTCATGGCGCCGATATGGCGCAGGTCGATGAGATCCGACGGAGCAGCGAGGCGCTGCTTCATCGTGGCGATCAGCGTCATGCCGCCGGCGAGGTATTTGCCCTCGCCAGCTTCGCCCATCAGGCGGGCGGCGTCTTCCACGGAAGAGGCGCGGTGGTAATTCGTCTCATACATGGTTGCTTCTCCCTCAGTGGCCGTGCATCGCCGCCCAGACCTTGGCGGGCGTGGCAGGCATGGTCAGGTTGTTGTTGCCGATGGCGTCGGTGATGGCATTGATCACCGCCGGCGGCGAGCCGATGGCGCCGGCCTCGCCGCAGCCCTTGAGGCCGAGCGGGTTGCTGGTGCAGGGGGTCGTCTGGTGTGAAACCTTGTAGGACGGCAGGTCGTCGGCGCGCGGCATGGCATAGTCCATGTAGCTCGCCGTCAGCAATTGTCCGGTCGAGGCATCATATTGCACGCCTTCCAGCAGCGCCTGGCCGATGCCTTGTGCGATGCCGCCATGCACCTGGCCTTCGACGATCATCGGGTTGATGATGTTGCCGAAATCGTCGGCCGCGACAAACTGGATGATCTGGGTCTTGCCGGTCTCCGGATCGACCTCGACTTCGCAGATGTAGCAGCCGGCCGGAAAGGTGAAGTTGGCCGGATCGTAGAACGCGCCTTCCTTCAGGCCCGGCTCCATGCCGGCGGGCAGGTTATGCGCGGTGTAGGCGGCGAGCGCCATCTGGAACCACGGCACGGTCTTGTCAGTGCCGGCGACCTTCAGCTCGCCGTTCTCGATGACGATATCGCTTTCGGAGGCTTCCATGAGGTGGGCGGCGATCTTCTTCGCCTTGGCCTCGACCTTGTCGAGCGCCTTGGCAATGGCCGACATGCCGACCGCGCCGGAGCGCGAACCGTAAGTGCCCATGCCCATCTGCACCTTGTCGGTGTCGCCATGGACAATGGAGATGCTGTCGAGCGGCAGACCGAGGCGGGTGGCGACGAGCTGTGCGAAGGTGGTCTCATGGCCCTGGCCGTGGCTGTGCGAGCCGGTAAGCACTTCGATCGTGCCGACCGCGTTGACGCGCACTTCCGCCGACTCCCAGAGGCCGACGCCGGCGCCGAGCGAGCCGACCGCAGCAGACGGCGCGATGCCGCAGGCTTCGATATAGCAGCTCATGCCGATGCCGCGCTTCTTGCCGCGCCGTTCGGCTTCCGCCTTGCGGGCGGGGAAACCGGCCCAGTCGGCTTCTGCCATCGCGGCATCCAGCGAGGCCTGGAAGTCGCCGGTGTCGTAATTCATGATGACCGGCGTCTGGTGCGGGAACTGGCGGATGAAGTTGATCGAGCGCAGTTCAGCCGGGGAAATCCCCAGTTCGCGCGCCGCCGTTTCCATCGTGCGTTCCAGCAGATAGGTGGCTTCCGGACGACCGGCGCCGCGATAGGCATCGACCGGTGCGGTGTTGGTGTAGACCGCATGCACGTTCGCATAGATGGCCGGCAGATTGTACTGGCCGGAGAGCAGCGTCGCATAGAGATAGGTGGGCACAGCAGCCGAGAAGAGCGACATGTAGGCGCCGAAATTGGCGGTGGTGTCGACCTTCAGCGCGGTGACGCGATGGTTGGCGTCAAAGGCCATCTTCACCTTGGAGACATGGTCGCGGCCATGGGCGTCGGTGAGGAAGGCTTCGGTGCGATCTGAGGTCCACTTGACCGGTACGCCAGTCTTTTTCGAGGCCCAGAGACAGGTGATCTCTTCCGGATAGATATAGATCTTCGAGCCGAAACCGCCGCCGACATCGGGGGCGATGACGCGCAGCTTGTTTTCCGGCGCGACATTATAGAAGGCGCTCATCACGAGGCGGGCCGCATGCGGGTTCTGGCTCGTGGTGTAGCAGGTGTAGTGATCCTCGGCGGTGTCGTAGATGCCAAGCGCCGCGCGCGGCTCCATCGGGTTCGGCGACAGGCGGTTGTTGTGGATCTCGATTTCCGTGATGTGGGCAGCGGAGGAGAGGGCTGCGTCCACCGCACTTTCGTCGCCGATATGCCAGTCATAGATCTGGTTGCCGGGGGCGTTGGCGTGGATCTGCGGGGCGCCGGGCTTCAGCGCGTCGAGGGCTTCGGTGACGGCGGGAAGCACCTCGTAGTCCACGACCACTGCTTCGGCGGCGTCACGCGCCTCGCCTATGCTGTCGGCCACAACGACGGCGACGGCGTCACCGACATAGCGCACGGTTTCATAGGCCAGCGGGCGCCAGTCGCCCATGTTCATCGGCGAGCCATCCTTGGAATGGATCATCCAGCCGCAGATGAGGCTGCCGATGCCGTCTTCCTTCATCGCGCGGCCTTCAAGCACGTCGATGACGCCCGGCATGTCCTTGGCGGCCGAAACGTCGATGCTCTTGATCTTCGCATGTGCATGGGGGCTGCGGACAAAGACCGCATATTTCATCCCCGGCACCTTCATGTCATCCACATACCGGCCCTTGCCGGTCAGGAAGCGCTTGTCTTCCTTGCGCGCCACGCGTGCGCCAATACCTTCAACACCCATTTCTGATCCTCCCAGACGAGCGAATAGTGAAAAGTGATTTCAGCAGACGGTCAGGCGGTATCGGCCACGGAACTTCGCAGTTCGCTGAAAGCGATCCTGTCGAAGTGCAACGGGCCGAACCGTTATCCGCCCGGCCTTATTCGGCAGCCTGCTTCGCGCCGCCCATTTCATCGGCAGCGGACAGGATGGACTTCACGATGTTGTGGTAGCCGGTGCAACGACAGATATTGCCTTCCAGTTCCTGGCGCACCGTTTGCTCGTCGAGCTGACCACCATGGCGGCGGATCATGTCGACGGCGGTCATCACCATGCCGGGTGTGCAGAAACCGCACTGAAGGCCATGGTTTTCCTTGAAGGCGGCCTGCACCGGATGCAGCGTGTCGCCCGATGAAATGCCTTCGATTGTCGTGATTTCCGAACCCGAGGCCTGAACGGCCAGGATCGTACAACTCTTGACCGAGCGGCCGTCCATATGGATCACGCAGGCGCCGCATTGTGTCGTATCGCAACCGACATGCGTTCCCGTGAGGCCCAGATTTTCGCGGATGAAGTTCACGAGCAGGGTGCGATCTTCGCATTCTCCGCTCACTTTTCGACCATTCACGGTCATCGTTACTTTCGTCATGCATTCCTCCCTAGATTAGCAGACGCAGTGGGGACGAGTATTTGCTGATTTCGCCCGGCAATCAACCGAAACATCCGAATGTGTAAAAGATTTGAAACATTTTGACCGCTCAAACGTTATCCGCCCGCGAATGGCTGATCGGCCGCGAGAGGTGGTACGGGTGCGTTTCCACAATTTGAGCCAGATTGGTATTTAGTTCAAACATTTGGCTCTCGCGGAGACCGCGTGATCCATGCTAGTTAGTACGGATGGGGGGGTATATCTGGCTCCGCCCGTTACACAGGGAGACAATCATGAAGAAAGCTATTGCATTGATTCTGGTGGCGCTCGCCGTCACGAGCTGCTCGCAGACCGAAAAGGGCGCGGCCATCGGCGCGGCCGGCGGCGCGATCCTCGGCGGTGCGATCACCGGCGACGTTCGTGGCGCTGCAGTTGGTGCGGCCATCGGTGGTGTGACGGGTGCCGTTGTCGGCCACGTCTCCGAACAGCCGGGCCAGTGCTACTATCGCGACCGCTACGGCCGCCGTTACGTCGACAGCTGCCCGCGCGGCTACTAATTCGGCCTGATCGTTTTGATCTGTCGCACCGGCGCGTTTCGACGCGTCGGTGTTTTTTTGTCTTGACCTTCCAGTCACTGGAAGGATTAGCCTTGCTGAAGATAATCTGGAGGGCTCAAGATGAGCACGAATTCGCAAACGGCACCCGCCGACGGCGGCGCGCCGGTTCCCACCGCGATCGATCCCGTCTGCGGGATGACGGTGAAGCTGAATGCCGGCAAGCCGAAGCTCGTCTACAAGGGCACGGAATATCACTTCTGCAATCCGAAATGCCTGACGCGCTTTGACGCCGATCCCTACTTCTATCTCTCCGGCAATTCCAAGCGGCGGAAGAAGGCGGCGCCCAAGGCGGCGCGCTACACCTGCCCGATGGACCCGGAGATCGTGCAGGACGGACCCGGCACCTGCCCGATCTGCGGCATGGCGCTGGAGCCGATGGACGGGCAGGCCGATGGGCCGAACCCGGAGCTTGTCGATTTCACGCGCCGCTTCTGGGTGAGCGTTGCTGCGGCCGTGCCGCTGCTCATCCTCTCCATGGGGCCGATGCTGAGCCTGCCGATCCGGGACTGGATCGGCGAGCGGATTGCGGTCTTTCTCGAGATGATCCTTGCCGCACCTGTCGTTCTCTGGGCGGCGCAGCCGTTCTTTCATCGCGGCTGGGTGTCGGTGAAGACCTGGCATCTCAACATGTGGACGCTGATCATGCTCGGCGTCTCGGCGGCCTTCGGCTATAGCGTGGTGGCGGCATTCTTACCCGGCATATTCCCACACGATATCGCAGGCCATGGTGGCGGTGTGCCGGTCTATTTCGAGGCGTCCGTCGTCATCATTGCGCTGGTCTTTCTTGGCCAGATCCTGGAGCTCAGGGCCCGTGAGAAAACGGGCGATGCCCTGAAGGCGCTGGTGAACCTCGCGCCGAAAAAGGCGCTGCGGCTCAATGCTGATGGCTCGGAATATGAGGTGCCGCTGGAGAACATCCTGGTCGGCGATCGTATCCGCGTCCGTCCCGGCGAAAGCGTGGCGGTTGACGGGCAGGTGACGGAAGGCCGCTCGTCGGTGGACGAGAGCATGATTACCGGCGAATCGATCCCGGTCGAAAAGAATCCAGGCGACACCGTCACCGGCGGGACGATCAACGGCAATGGCGGGCTCGTCATCGAGGCCACCAAGGTCGGTGACGACACGATGCTGGCGCAGATCGTCAAGCTGGTGACATCAGCTCAGAGATCGCGCGCGCCGATCCAGAGCCTTGCCGATCGCGTCGCCAGCTGGTTCGTGCCGGCGGTGGTGGGCGTTGCCGTCGTCTCGTTCGTCGCATGGCTGATCTTCGCGCCGGAACAGTCCTTCATCTATGCGATCGTCGCGGCCGTCTCCGTGCTGATGATTGCCTGTCCCTGTGCGCTGGGGCTTGCCACACCCGTTTCGGTGATCGCGGCGACCGGGCGCGGGGCGCAGGCCGGCGTGCTGATCCGCAATGCGGCCGCTCTTGAAAGGTTGGCGGCGGCGGATGTGCTGGTCATCGACAAGACCGGGACGATCACGGAAGGCAAGCCGGTTCTCTCCGGGTTGGCGGCCTTCGAAGGCTTTTCGGAGGATGAGGTTCTGGCGCTCGCCGCCTCGCTCGAAAAGGGCTCGGGCCATCCGCTTGCCGCCGCGATCCTGAAGGGGGCGGGGGAAAGGGGCGCGCCCCTTCACGAGGTGGATAATTTCGATTCCGTCACCGGCAAAGGGGTTCAGGGCGTGATCGATGGCCGTCGCGTGGCGCTCGGCAATTCCGCCATGATGTGCCACATCGATCTCGGCATTTCGGATATCAAGGCGGATGCGGACCGTTTGGCTGCCGAGGGTGCCACGGTCATGTATCTTGCCGTCAACGGCAAGCCCGCCGGTCTGATCGCCGCAGCCGACCCGGTAAAGGCTACGGCCAGCGAGGCTGTTGCGGCGCTGAAGGAGGCGGGCCTCAGCGTCATCATGGCCACCGGCGACCAGGAGGCCGCGGCCCGCGCCGTTGCCGGACGCGTCGGGATCGATGAGTTCCGCGCGGGGCTTCTGCCGGAGGGCAAGAAGGCGCTGGTGGACGGGTTGCAGGCCGAGGGCCGTTCGGTTGCCATGGCGGGCGATGGCGTCAACGATGCGCCGGCGCTGGCGGCTGCCGACACCGGCATCGCCATGGGCACAGGCGCAGATGTGGCGATCGAAAGCGCAGGCATCACGCTGGTGAAGGGCGATCTGCAAGGTGTGGTGAAGGCAAGGCAACTCGCCACGGCCACGATCCGCAACATCAAGCAGAACCTGTTCTTCGCCTTTATATATAACGTGGTTGGCGTGCCGATTGCCGCGGGCGTGCTTTATCCGATCACCGGGTCCATGCTCTCGCCCATGCTGGCGGCGGCGGCGATGAGCCTGTCTTCCGTCTCGGTGATCTCGAATGCGCTGCGGCTGCGGCAGTTGAAGCTTTAGGATCGCATGGCTGCCGTTTGCGACATCTGCGCTTTTGGGGCTTGGCGGCCCCCTCATCTGCCTGCCGGCATCTTCTCCCCGAGGGGAGAAGAGGAAGAGCCGCAGCGTCTTGGACATCCTCGCCCCATCGGGAAGAGGTCCGCCGAGCGAAGCGGAGGCGGGGTGAGGGGGAGCCGCATATGCGGAAAGAAGATGTCATACGCTGTGCGATGGAAACACGAAAACAGGATGCTGACCCATGAACATCGGTGAAGCCTCGGAGCGCTCCGGCCTGCCGGCGAAGACGATCCGCTATTATGAGGATATTGCGCTCGTCGCGCCCGACCGGTCCGACAATGGCTATCGCAACTACTCCTCAAACGACGTGCATCGGCTGCGCTTTCTGCATCGCGCCCGCAATCTCGGCTTTTCCATCGATGAATGCCGGCTGCTGCTGTCGCTCTATTCGGACCGAAATCGCGCGAGTAGCGATGTCAAGGCGGTTGCCGAGCAGAAGCTCTCCGAGATCGACGCCAAGATTGCCGAGCTGCAGTCGCTCAAGTCCGCCCTCCAGCCTCTAGTGGATTGCTGCCATGGCGACGACCGGCCGGATTGCCCCATTCTCGACGATCTTGCAGGCCATGGCCTTCGAAGGGGAAAAGGGCAGGCGTGACGCCGCCGCAAGGCGGTGCTATAGCCGGCTCATGAAAGAGGGCGGGCATGGCATGCGCAAGATAACGGTTCTGGGGTCGACGGGCTCTATCGGTGTTTCGACGCTGGATGTGATCGGGCAATTGGGCGGACGCGAGGCATTTGAGGTGCTGGCGCTGACCGGCAATAGCAATATCCCGCTGCTCGCCGAACAGGCGATGGCTTCAGGCGCCAAGCTCGCCGTCACCGCCAGCGAAGAGCTCTATTCCGAACTGAAGGATGCGCTTTCCGGCACCGGCATCCAGGTCGCCGCCGGCAAGTCGGGCCTCATTGAGGCCGCCGAGATGGAAGCGAGCCTTGTCATGGCGGCCATCGTCGGCACGGCGGGCCTTGCGCCGACGCTTTCCGCCGCAAGGCGCGGTGCCGATATCGCGCTTGCCAACAAGGAATGTCTCGTTTCCGCCGGGGCACTCTTCGTCGAGGGGGTCGAGAAGGGCGGCGGCAAGCTGCTGCCGGTCGACAGCGAACACAATGCCATCTTCCAGGTGCTGGAGGAAAACCAGCGCCACGCGCTGGAGCGCATCGTGCTCACAGCATCGGGCGGGCCGTTCCGCACATGGACGCGCGAGCAGATGGCGGGCGTCACTGCCGCGGTCGCGCGCGTGCATCCCAACTGGTCGATGGGCCTGAAGATTTCCGTCGGCAGCGCCTCGATGTTCAACAAGGCGCTGGAGATGATCGAGGCGAAGCATCTCTTCCGCGTTGCGCCCGAACAGATTGAAGTCATCGTCCACCCGCAAAGCGTCATCCATTCCATGGTCGGCTACACGGATGGCTCCGTGCTCGCCCAGCTAGGCTGCCCCGACATGCGCACGGCCATCGGCTATGCGCTCGCACACCCCGCGCGCCCGAAGCTCAATGTCGAACGCCTCGACTTCGCCAAGCTCGCCCGCCTCGATTTCGAAGCCCCCGACGAGACCCGTTTCCCGGCACTCCGCCTCGCGCGCCTCGCCATGACCCGCGGCGGCCAGCAAAGCGCCATCATGAACGCAGCGGAAGAAACCGCCTTCGAGGCGTTTGTGGAGGAGAAGATCGGGTTTCTGGAAATGGCCGATGTGGCCGAGGCGGTCATGGAGGAGATGACCGGCTGGGGGGCGGCCGCGACGGTCGAGGATGTGTTTGCGTGTGATGCGGAGGCGAGGGCAAGGGCCGGAGAGTGGGTGCGGGGGAAGCGGGCGGCTTGATGGGGGGGGGCAACGCGCCCTCGCTGCTGTGGACGACCTTAAGTTAGAACTTGAAAGCAAGTGGTCGTTGTTTTGCTTGGGCAGTAAGTCGGTCATTGCAAGCATTGCGTTCATTTTCGCTTGCCGTCATAGTTGAGCCCACAGGAGTCACGGCTCCTCAACAATGGGTGGCTAAAGATGAAGCTGAAGCAGTACCGGGTTCGTGAGTTCCGCAGCATTTGGGACAGCGGAACGATAGAGGTTGATCACCAAAGCACCTGCTTCGTGGGCAAGAACGAGGCAGGAAAGACTACTCTTCTGACGGCCCTTTATCGCACTAATCCAATTCGACCAAATGACGCTGTTTTTGATGAAACGTACGACTACCCGAAGCGCGAGGTCGAAGATTACCTGCACGCGGTCGAAAGTGGCGAGCGCCAGAAGGCTGTAGTAGTCAGTTGCACTTACGAACTCGAGCAGGATGACTTCGACGCGATTTCGGAGGTCTTCGGGCCAAAGGCGTTTACCGGCCCGACATTCACCCGTGAGTGTTACTACGGCAAGAACAGCAGCATGGGTTATTTGAATTGCGATGAGGATGCGGCAAGGAAGCACCTCGCTGACAACTCAGCGCTGACTGATGACTTAAAGACCAAGCTACTTGGAGCACCAAGCTGGGAGGCATTTGCGGCGACGCTTGATGGCACAGAAACCACTGACGCTGTCACGGCGCTTAGAGCTCTTGTCGCTAAGGTAATCAAGAGCGGCAACTTGCGCTCTTACATCTATCATAATTTAATCTGGCCCCGTGTACCCAAGTTTCTTTACTTCGACGAATATTACCAGATGGAAGGGCAGGCCAACCTCAACGCCCTCATCACACGGGAGGACAGTAACCAACTTTTGGATTCAGACTACCCGCTTATCGGTCTCATCAATCTTGCGCGCCTCGACCACCGCAAGCTTGTGGCCACCAACAATACCGTGGAACTAAAGAATAAGCTGCAAGGTGCCGGGAACCATCTCACTCAGCGTATCGTCAAGTACTGGTCTCAGAACAAACACATCCAAATGCGCTTCGACGTGCGTGACGCCAAGGCCGGAGACCCTGACGGGATGCAACACGGTGTCAACGTGTGGGGCGAAGTGTATGACTCCGTGCATTGGGCCACGACGCCGCTAAGCAATCGGTCAAGGGGTTTTGTCTGGTTCTTCTCGTTCTTGGCTTGGTATGAGGATGTGAAACGACAGAAGCAGAACGTCATACTGCTCTTGGATGAGCCTGGTCTGTCGTTGCATGGTCGCGCGCAGGCCGACTTGTTGCGCTACTTCGATGCGGAGCTATCGGCCCACCAACTGCTGTACACCACGCACTCGCCGTTTATGATCGACCCAACTAAGTTCGAGCGTGTACGGATTGTACAGGATTTAGGCATCGACGCCCCCGAGGTGCTGCCCAAGGAGGAGGATGGAACAAAGGTCCTAGCCAACGTGTTCGATGCCACCGACGACAGTTTGTTCCCCTTGCAGGGTGCGCTCGGCTACGAAATCCAGCAAACCCTATTCATTGGACCAAACTCGCTCATAGTCGAGGGGGTCGCCGACATGCTCTACCTGCGGGCGGTAGCAGCCCAATTGGCGCGCGAGGGCCGCGAGGGCTTGTCTGAGGATTGGGTGATCACGCCCGTCGGTGGTAGCAAGAAGGTGCCAGTATTCGTGGCGCTTCTTGGCTCGCAGAAGGGAATGAATGTGGCTACTCTGCTGGATATTCAAAACAGCGACAAGCAGTTCATCGAAGACCTATACAAGAAGAACCTTCTCACCAAGAAGCAGGTGTCCACTTACGCAGACTTCACCGGAACTGCCGAAGCCGATGTGGAGGACATGTTCGACCGGTCGTTCTACCTGGAGCTCGTCAACAGCGAGTACGGGAAGCAGCTTGCATCGAAGATCACCCTTTCGAAGCTCAACCAACATGTGCCGCGGACGCTGCGGGCGATTGAAGCATGGCTAGCAGACAACCCGATGAAGTCTGGTTCGTTCGGCCATTACAGGCCCGCGCGCTACTTCAGTGAGCATGTGAGCACACTTTGGCCGAAGGTGTCGGACGAGACCAAAGATCGGTTCGAGGCGGCGTTCAAGCAACTGAATGGGCTATTGCGAAAGTAGCAGCTACTAACTGGATTTTGAGGCGCGATAGAGGCGATTTTTCCGTGCGTTAAACTGCTGTCGCTAACAGCTCTCCCTCCTACGAAAGCCCCCACCTTGCTCGAAACCCTCATCGCCAAATATGGCCTTCTCGCCATCCTGATCGGGTCCGGGATCGAGGGGGAGACGGTGGTGTTTTTGGGGGGTGTTTCGGCGCATCGGCATCTTCTGCCTTTCTGGGGTGTCGCCGCAGCGGCGGCGATCGGGTCGTTCGTGGCGGACCAGATCTTCTTTTTCCTAGGGCGCCGGGCGAGTTCGCTGGGGTTTGTGCAGAGGCTCACGTCCCATGCCGTTGCGGCGCGGGGCAAGGCGCTGCTGGAGCGCTATCCGACCGGGTTCATCCTGGCCTTTCGCTTCATCTACGGCATGCGCACCGTCAGCCCGATCATCATCGGTCTGTCTTCCGTGTCCGCCCGCAGGTTCGTGCTGCTCAATGCCGTCGCGGCTGCTGTGTGGGGCTTTGTCATTTCCGCCGCCGGCTATCTGTTCAGCAATGCGATCGAAGCCGTGCTCGGGCGGCTGCACCTGCATGTCCACCTGATCATCGGTCTGGTATTCGCGGTCGCCTTTGGTGGGCTCCTGCTGATCTGGAGCCGCAGGGGGCTTGGCAGAGCCCCCTGACGATCTTCGGGTGACGTCGCACGGATGGGAGCGCGTCTGGCGTTGCCTCAGACGCCATACACCGCAAGGCGCAGATTGTCCGGAAACGCGCCCATGCAGCCCTCCAGCGCCGTGTTGCTCAGCGATACCATCGTGATCCCCGCCGCGCGGTCCACCAGCCAGGTGTTGCCGTAAACGCCGCCCCATTGCACCGCGCCCTTGGCCATGGTGTTGAGCGCCATGCTCGGGTCTTCGCAGACGGCGCCGAAGAAGCCGAAGCGCATGCCGGGTTCGCAGGTGATGGTGCCGACCTGGTTTGCGAAGCCGGCTTCTGAGAGGTTGCGGCTGAGGATCCTGCCGCCGCCGTTGGCCAGCGTGTCGAGGAGCGTCATGACCTCGCCCGCCGTGCCGGCCATGCCGGCGCCGCCGGACTGGAAGGCTTTTGGGTTGAAGATACGGTCCGGCGAGAAGCCGGCGGTCCAGCCGGATTCGCGCGGAGGATAATAGGGGCTCGGCATGCGGATCGCGCCTTTCGCGCCATCGGCATAGGCGGCGGCTAGGCGCTCGCGATCGGTAACGTGGAAGCGGCTGTCCTTCAGGCCGAGCGGGCCGGTAATGTAGTGGTTCACCACCTCTTCCAGCGTGCCGCCATGGACGCGGGCAATCAGCGCGCCGAGAATGTCGAGGCCAACGGAATAGGCCCAGGCGGTGCCGGGCTCGAAGGCGAGCGGGATATTGTTCAGCGGGCGGAAATTCGTCTCGGCGTCGCGGTCGGTGTCGAGAATGCCCACCGTCACGCGGTTTTCCGGGTCGCGCTCTTCCAGCGTCGGGTCATAGGTGAGGCCCGATGTATGCGTCAGCAGGTGGTGGATGGTGATCGGCGCAGGCTCGCCGTTCGGCCCCTTGGGATGGAACCAGGGCAGGTGGTCGACTGCGAGGTCGTCCAGGCCGAGCTTGCCCTTGTCGATCATCGCGAGCGTCGCGGCGGCCACGAAGGGCTTGGTGACGGAGGCGAAACGGAAGATGGTGTCCTCGCGCGTCCGTTTCTCCGCCTCGCGATCGGCATAGCCCGCGGCGCGGCTATAGATTTCCTTGCCGTTCTTCCGGACCTTGACGACGCAGCCGACGATGGTCTTGCGGGCGACGGCGGTGTCGATGACGCGGTCGAGGCGGTCCTGCATGGACATGGGTGATTCCTGATCTTTCTTTTCTGGACGCATTTCCGGACGGAAAACCGGTTTCCACTTTTCCTGGAAATGCTCATAACGGAAACGGAGCATGTCGCCATGCTCCGTTCAATTCAGAAATATTGATGTGTGGTTCAGCCGCTTACGCGACAGCCCGCGCCAGTGCGCAGCGTGACCAGAGGCTATGCAGGGCGCCGACGAAGTGGCGCATGTCGTCATCCGTGTGGAACGGGCTTGGCGTTATGCGCAGGCGCTCGGTCTTCTTCGGCACGGTCGGATAGTTGATCGGCTGAACATAGATGCCGTAATTGTCGAGCAGCAGGTCGGAGATCCACTTGCACTTGGCGGCATCACCCACCATCACCGGCACGATGTGGCTCGGGTTCGGCATATGCGGAATGCCGGCGGCGTTGAGCATGTTGCGGAGCGTGCGCACACGCTCCTGATGACAGAGCCGCTCTTGCTGGCTGGCCTTCAGATGCTTGATCGAGGCGAGCGCGCCTGCAGCGATTGCCGGCGGCAACGAGGTGGTGAAGATGAAGCCGGAGGCGAAGGAGCGGACGAAGTCGATCAGCGCTTCCGAGCCGGTGATGTAGCCGCCCATGACGCCGAAGGCCTTGCCGAGCGTGCCTTCGATGACGGTGATGCGGTGCATGACACCTTCGCGTTCGGCAATGCCGCCGCCGCGCGGGCCATAGAGGCCAACGGCGTGGACTTCATCGAGATAGGTCATCGCGCCGTATTTGTCGGCGATGTCGCAGATGTCCTTGATGGGGGCGATGTCGCCATCCATCGAGTAGACGGATTCGAAGGCGATGAGCTTGGGCGCTGCCGGATCGGCGGCGCGCAGCTTGGCTTCGAGGTCCTTGAGATCGTTGTGCTTCCAGATCACGCGCTCGCACTTGGAATGGCGAATGCCTTCGATCATCGAGGCGTGGTTGCCCGCATCCGAAAAGATGATCAGGCCGGGGATCTTGGCGCCCAGCGTGCCGAGCGAGGCCCAGTTCGACATGTAGCCGGAATTGAAGAGGAGGGCGGCTTCCTTGCCATGCAGGTCCGCGAGCTCGCGCTCCAGCAGGACATGGTAATGGTTGGTGCCGGAAATGTTGCGGGTGCCGCCGGCACCGGTGCCACACTGGTCGATAGCGTTCTTCATGGCGTCCATCACGGCGGCGTTCTGGCCCATGCCGAGATAGTCGTTGGAACACCAGACGGTCACATCCTGCGGGCCGTTTTCAGTGTGGCGGATCGCCTTCGGGAAGTTGCCGCGCTGGCGCTCGAGATCGGCGAATACGCGATACCGGCCTTCCTGGTGCAAACCATCCAGCTCGTTCTTGAAAAAGGCCTCGAAATCCATTCTCGTCTCCACACCTGCCATGGCGTTTTCAGGTTTCGCGTGACCCGCGTCAAGTCCCGACAGTTAGATTCCTTCTAAACTGCGGCAATTCGCGCATCACGTTTTCGTGGGAAGCAGATTGCGTGTCTGCGGCCCTCATCAACCTTGCTAGCATCGGGAAACGCTCATCCAATTGATGTATGTCAACAGGCGCTAGATTCGCGGATATTGTTCGTGTGTCCCTCCGAACAGGCCACCCGCGTCAGTCGACGTGTTCTACACTGTCGATCGTAAATCTTTAAGAATTGTTTACCAAGAGTTGCGGTGTGTTAGGGATGCGGAAAAAGCGCGGCGGATTTGCCGGTCAGCCAGTAGCCGAGAAGGCCGATCCATTCATGCGCGGCGCCATCGACAAGCGCAAAGCCTTCCGCCACGCTTGCCGGAAAGGCGCCGAGCCGGGCCAGGCCGAATGTGCGATAATCGACCGGGTAGGGGATGACGTCGAAGCCCACCGCCCGAAACGTGCCGACCGCGCGCGGCATATGGCTGGCGGAGGTCACCAGCAGCCAGCGCTCTCCCGGCTTTGGCTTGATCGCTTCCACAGTGTAGCGGGCGTTTTCCGCCGTCGTGCGCGATTTTTCCTCCATCTCGATGCGGTCCGCCGGAAGGCCCATGTCCACCAGCAGCCTTTTCGTCAGCGCGGATTCCGTGTTGGCGCCGGGGTCGCCGAAATGGCCGGAGCCGCCTGAGAGGAAGATGCGCGCCTGCGGATAGCGCACCGCCAGCGCCGCCGTTTCCGTCACCCGCTCGGCTGCATCGTTGATCACGATCGTATGACGTGCCGGCGACAGATCATCGTCCACCGGACCGCCCAGCATGATCACGCCAGTCGGCGCCTCGGTCAGGACAGGCTGCGGAAAGCGGTCCTCGAGGATTGCCAGCGGCACATTGGCCAGCGGCGTGATCCCGAACACGAATGTCAGCAGGATCGAAGTCACGCAGAGCGCGATCATGGCGCGGCGCTTGCGAAAGACGAGGAGCAGAACACCGACAAGCCCGAGAAGAAAGACGGCTGTCGAGGGCGTTGTGACGAGGCCGACGAGCTTGGAAATGACGAAGAACATGAGGTCTCGTGAAATGTCCGGGGATGCAAATGGTGATCCCGACGCGATTCGAACGCGTGACCTACAGATTAGGAATCTGTCGCTCTATCCTGCTGAGCTACGGGACCACTGGCATTCTCAATACTAAAGCAGCCGGGAGAAGCCAAGGTTTTTCTCCCTGTTCGGCTCAGCCTTCCAAAGGTTCCGCCGGCTCGTTGAATACGTCTGATTTGGTTAAGCATTCCGAAATACGGGCCTGCGATAGTGCAAGAGGCTGAAAAGCCGGATTTGTATGTTGTTGAACGGCAAATGTAGGTCTTCTTGGTCAAGATTCCGAAGAAGGTGGTCATCATTGCCTCCGGTGTGGTTGTCCTCACCGGGGCCTCTGGCGCGACTGCGTTTTTCATCGGCAAGGACAGGATTCTCGGCCCCTCGGCGCAGGAACTTGGCGGCGTGGAATGCACCGACGTCATCCGCGTGGCTGATATGCGGAAGGATCGCGGGCCTTGGCTGCGCAAATATGTGCGCGTGCCGCCCGGCACGGATGGCATGACGCGGGTCAAGACCGCGCTGCGCGTCGCCAAGAAGGTGCAGGAGACCCTGCCGGCCGATCTCATCGAAATCGCCGTGCTCGATCAGGCGGGTCCCGACAAGCGCGCCATGATGCGCGGCCGCGCGATCGGTGCCGAAGTGATCCTCGTCAAGGATGCCGCCAAGACGCCGGGCATTACCGCGCCGTATACTGTGCAATATTACCAGGGTGCTGCCAGCGGGACCGGCATGTTCTATGGCGAGGAGGCCACGATGACGTCCGAGGAGGCGGAGGCGCTTCTCGACAAGATGAAGGACCTGACCGATTGCGCTCCGCCACCCGGCAAAGAAGAGGCCGGCGACAAGAAGGGCGAGAAGAAGAAAGAAGCCAAGCACGAGAAGAAGCCGGAAAAGAAGGAAAAGAAGAAGGAAGGCGGCGGCCACGAGGCGGCTGCCAAGGAAGGCGAGGGCCACGAAGCCGGCGCCAAGGAAGAGGCCAAGAAGGAAGAGCCGAAAAAGGAAGAAAAGCCGGAAGTCGTCTTCCCAAGCGACGTCTTCGGCCGCATGCAGAAGGCGGCGTTCCAGAAGGCCGAGTCCGCCAAAGAGGCCGAGGAAGAGCACAAGAAGGAAGAGGAAGCCAAGAAACCCGGCATTTTTGGCAAGATGCTCGGCATGGTCGGGCTGGGCTCCAAGGATGAGGCCGAGGGCGAGCACGGTGCAACGGAAGAGGGCGGCGGCGAACATGCCGCGCCTGCCGGCGAGAGCGGCGCGGAAGACGCGCCCGCCAAGGTCACGCCCATTGCCGGCCATGGCGCAAAGCCTGCTGACGATGCGGAAAGCAAGGCTGAAGGCAACAGCGGGGACAGGGCCGGAGACAAGACGGAGGGCAAGCCCTCTGCCCAAAAGCCGCATGCCGCAAAGCCGGAGAAGCCTGCCAAGGAAGAGGCCGGCAAGACAGACGGCAACAGCGGTGGCTTCATGTCCAAGATGCTCGGCATGGTGGGTCTGGGTGGCGACAAGCCCAAGGAGACAATCGAGCATTCCGGCGGCCCTGCCATTGTCAGCGGCAAGAGCGTGACGAAGGACGAGGCGGGCAAAGCTCCCGCTGCCGAAGGAGCATCGCACGGAGAGGAGAAAGCCCCCGCGCATGGCGAAACGCCTGCCGCTGCCGATCATGGCGCGGACGCTGCCCAGCCGAGCGCCGAAGAGCCGTCAGCGCCGGCGGGACATGGTGCCGCCCAGCCCGAAGCGCCGGCCGCAGAGGCACCGGCGGACATCAAGCCTGAGGCAGAAGCCGATCATGGGGCTGCCGCCGACCATGGCGTGGAGACGCCAACGATCGATGCCGCCCCGGCGCATGACAAGCCTGCAGCCCATGAAGCGTCCACGCGTAATGATCCGGTTCTGGAGACGGTGAATGCTGCTGACCACAAGCCGGCTGAGTCGGAAGGTGAGCAACCGTCGGCTGAGCCCAAGAAGGACGATCATGCGTCTGCGGCGCACGGTGGTTAGTACGAGAAATATTAGCCACAGTTCAGATGACCAAGGAGATTGTTGCAACGCGCCTGATCTGTGGTTGGGTACTTTGCCGTCAGGCTGAATGTCCGCGCCGAAGTCGACTTTCGGGATGTGCCTGCTCATCGATCTGCCGCTTTGCAGCGCTCGCGAGAAATCCTGATCGGGTCAATCCGTGGGCCTGGGCATAGGCGTCGATTTCAACAAGCACGTCTTCGGGCAGGGTGATATTGAGGCGAACCACCTTCCGGCTCTGTGTCTTCAGCGGGATCAGAACGGCCACGGCATCCTTGTTTTCAGGATCGCTCATGATGGCTTCAAGGGTCGAAGGTTCAGGAACGGCCTCGCCATCCTCGATCAGCCCATCGACATGCAGTGCGAGCGCTTCCTGTGCCATGGCGCGCGCATCATCCAGATCCGTGCCTGCCGTCGCAACGCCGGGAAAGTCAGGAAAGGAAACGCCGTAATCGCTGCCAGCATCCTTGTGGATCAGTCCGATATAATTCCTCATCGCTTCACCCCAGTTTCAGCCCGGATTGCTTTTCGATGCTCTTCAAGGTTCCGATCGGAATATCCCGCTTGGGATGCGGGACCATGACGCGGCCTTTCTTGTCGGGATGCTTGAACTGAACATGGCTGCCGCGGATAGCGACTTCAAGCCAGCCATCGGCTTTCAGAGCCGAGATCACATCCGCGCTTCGCATGCGCTATTTATACACACTGAATGTGTATGGCGCAACGGCGTTTGGACCCCGCTTTTTCAGCGGGGTACCGGTGGTTGGTTATCGCGAACGTTCGATGAGCCTCAATCCGCCTTCTGGCGGCGGGCCGGGAAGAGGATGATGTCGCGGATCGACGGGGCGTTGGTCAAGAGCATGATCAGGCGGTCGATGCCGATGCCGAGGCCGCCTGCGGGCGGCATGCCTTGATCGATGGCGTCGAGGAATTCCTCGTCGAGCTGCTTTTCCTTTTCGCCGCGGGCATGGGCCTGTTCCAGCTGTTCCACCATGCGGCGGCGCTGTTCTTCCGGATCGTTGAGTTCGGAAAAGGCGTTGCCAAGTTCCCAGGCGTTGCAATAGGTCTCGAAGCGCTCGACGAGGCGCGGTTCGCCCGGCACTTCCTTGGCGAAGGGCGAGATGTCCTTCGGGAAGTGGGTGACATGGCTCGGCTGGATGAGCGTGCCTTCGACCTTTTCTTCAAAGATGAAGGCCAAGCATTCGCCCCAGGTCCAGTCCTTCTCGACTTCGAAGCCGGCAGCCTTGGCAGCGGCGCGGGCCTCCTCGTCGGTCTTGATGGCCAGGAAGTCGATGCCGGTTGCTTCCTTGACCGCGTCGGGCATGGGGACGCGCTTGAACGGGCCCTTGAAGGAGATTTCCTTGTCGCCGAAAGGGAAGGCGGTCGTGCCGTGGATCTGCAGCGCCAGTGCCTCGAACAGGCGTTCGACGAGGCCCATCACGTCCTCATAGTCGGCATAGGCCCAGTAGCACTCCATCATGGTGAATTCGGGATTGTGCCGGGTGGAGACGCCTTCGTTGCGGAAGTTGCGGTTGACCTCGAACACTTTGTCGGAAAGGCCCGAGACCAGCGTGCGCTTCAGGAACAGTTCCGGCGCGATGCGCAGATACATGTCCAGCTTCAGCGTGTTGTGATGCGTCTTGAATGGCTCGGCCGTCGCGCCGCCATAGACGGAATGCAGCATCGGCGTCTCGACTTCCATGAAGCCTTCCTGTTCCATGAAGCGGCGCACGCCCGAGATGATCTTGGAACGCTGCTGGAAGCGGAGCTTGGACTCCTCGTTCGTCATGATGTCGAGATGGCGCTTGCGGTACTTTGTCTCGATATCCGTCACGCCATGCCACTTTTCCGGCATGGGCAGCAGCGCCTTGGTCAGCATGGTGATCGTGTGGACGTTCACCGTCAGCTCGCCGCGCTTGGTGCGGCGGACTTCGCCCGTGACGCCGATGATGTCGCCGAGATCGATCAGCGGCAGCAGGTTGCGGGCCTCTTCGGACGTCACGTCCTTGTGGCTGAAGACCTGCACCTTGCCCGACGCATCGACGATGTCGATGAACATGCCCGAGTTGCGGTTCGAATAGACGCGGCC
This sequence comes from Rhizobium sp. C1, assembly GCF_021026335.1. GTDB lineage: Bacteria > Pseudomonadota > Alphaproteobacteria > Rhizobiales > Rhizobiaceae > Ensifer_A. The sequence goes on along the minus strand of NZ_JAJNCY010000007.1, from coordinate 49,998 downwards.
GGCGACGGTGACGATATCGCCCGTCAGCGTGTCGGGCTCGATGTCCTTGTACTTCTCTGCCAGTTCCGCATTGGTGATCGTGCGGTGGAAATGCGCCGGATAGACATCGCCGATCGTCTCGCGAAGCTTGGCGAGCTTCTGCGCACGCACTTCGGTGACGTCGGAGGAGAGGGCGGTTTCGGTCTTCTGTTCGGTCATGGTCTTATCCGTTGTTCTTCTTTTCAGCCTCGACGCCGAGCTTGACGGCGGTGGCTGCGGATTTCAGGCGCTGGCGCACGACGGAGCGGCCGAGTATGGCCATGCTATCGAAGAGCGGCAGAGAACGCGACGAGCCGGAGACGGCGATGAAGAGCGGTGCGAGCACGTCGCGCAGCTTCTTGTCCATCCGCTCGGAGATGGCGCGCAGTTCCGCCTCGATGCTTTCGACGTTCCATTCGACGATCTTCTCGAGATCAGCCTGCGCCGTTTCGAGGATCGCCTGCACGTCGGCGAGCGGCACCTTCTTGATATTGGCGAAGTCTGCAGCCGTCAGACCGAGGTCACCCTTCAGGAGGAAGCCGGCGAGGTCGGGGAGGTCGGAGAGGCGGGTGATGCGGCTCTGCGAGAGCTTCATGCCTTCGCGGAAGCGGTCGTTTTCCTGTGCCCAGGCGAGAACGCGGGCGACGAAACCTTCTTCGGTCAGGCCTTCGCGCAGCCAGCGGCCATTCAGCCAGTCGAGCTTCTGAATATCGAAGATCGCGCCGGCCTTGTTCAGGTTTTCCGGGTCGAACTTTTCGGCCAGCTGCTCCATGGTCAGCATCTCTTCGCCTTCGGCGATCTGGATGAAGAAGAGGCCAAGGAAGTTCATCAGCGCTTCCGGCAGGTAGCCAAGCGCGGAATAGTACGAGATCGAGGTCGGGTTGCGACGCTTCGACAGCTTCGTCTTGTCGGCGTTGCGCATCAGCGACAGATGCATGAATTTCGGCGGCTCGAGGCCGAGATACTTGTAGAGGAGGATGTGCTTCGGCACGGAGGCCAGCCATTCCTCGCCGCGCGCCACATGCGTGATCTTCATCAGATGGTCGTCGACGACGTTCGCCATGTGATAGGTCGGCATGCCATCGGCCTTGAGCAGGACCTGCATGTCGACGCTATCCCACGGGATCGACACGTCGCCATAGACGCCGTCGTGGAATTCGCAATTGCCTTCGGTCGGGATCTTCATGCGCACGACGGAGGGCTCGCCCGCATCCATGCGGGTCTTGACCTCTTCGGCCGAAAGCCGCAGGCACTTGCCGTCATATTTCGGCTGCTGGCCGGCGGCGCGCTGGGCAGCGCGCATTTCTTCCAGCCGCTCCGGCGTGCAGAAACAGCGGAAGCCATGACCGGCGGAGACGATCTTCTCGACATAGTCGCCATAGATATGCTTGCGGTCCGACTGGCGATAGGGGCCATAGGGGCCGCCGATATCGGGGCCTTCCGACCATTCGAGCCCGCACCATTTCAGCGCGTCGAGCACCTTCGTCTCGAATTCCGGCGTCGAGCGGGTCGCGTCGGTGTCTTCGATACGCAGGATGAAGGTACCGTTGTTCTTCTTGGCGAAGAGATAATTGAACAGCGCGATATAGGCAGTGCCGACATGCGGCTCGCCGGTGGGCGAGGGGGCAATGCGGACGCGGACGTTGGATGCGGTCATCGTCATGGATCTTTGCAAGGCAGATTTCAGTGCACCCGGACGGGTGACGAGATCATGCAGGTTCCGAAAAATAGCGCCCCTGCCGGGACGAGGTCGCGGCAGGGGATATCGGTCTGCGTTAGGCCATATTGGCCGGGAAAGTCAAGTGAAGCGATTGGCTTCGACCTGCTTCAGCCTTTGCGTTGCTTGGCGTTGCGCGCCAGCATGTTCAGGATCTCGACCAGTGCCGAGAAGCCCATGGCGGCATAGATGTAACCCTTGGGCACATGATAGCCGAAACCATCGGCGATCAGCGTCATGCCGATCATCAGCAGGAAGCCCAGCGCCAGCATGACGATGGTCGGATTGCGCTCGATGAATTCGGCCAGAGGATTGGCGGCGAGCATCATCGTCGCCACGGCGACGAGAACCGCGATCACCATCACCGGCAGATGCTCGGTCATGCCGACCGCCGTGATGATGCTGTCGACCGAGAAGACGATGTCGAGCAGGATGATCTGGAAGATCGCGGCACCAAAGCCGAGCGTGACCTTGGCGTCGGCCTTGCTTTCTTCCTGTTCGGCCGGGTCGGTGCTGTGATGGATTTCCTTGGTCGCCTTCCACACGAGGAAGAGGCCGCCGGCGATGAGGATCATGTCCTTCCAGGAGAAGTCATGGCCGAAGGCGTTGAACACGGGAGCCGTCAGCTTCACGATCCAGGCGGCGAAGCTCAGCAGGATGAGACGCATGACCAGCGCCAGCGATATGCCGATCGTGCGCGACTTGCGGCGATGTTCGACGGGCAGCTTGTTGGTGAGGATCGAAATGAAGATCAGGTTGTCGATGCCGAGCACGACTTCCATGGCGATCAGCGTCACGAGCGCCGCCCAGACGGCGGGGTCCTGGGCAAGAATGATAAGGTTGTCCATTGTTCACCGTCTTGGTTACATTGACGGCGCACATAGGTATTAACGACGCCTCCGCCAAGAGGAGCTTTGTCAAAACTTGAATTTCAACCTATTCTGATATGCCGCTCAGGCGGCATATGCTTTCATGAACACGCGAATTGCAGCCCGGACGGTGGTTTCGATTTCCGCATCTTCGGGCTGATTGCGTTCATTGAAAAGGCAAGGCTTGAAAAGGCCGGCTGTGCAGAGGTCTGCAAACTGTCGGGCTGCCAGAAGCGGATCGTCCAGTGCAAGCTCGCCTCTCGCGGCGCGGGTCGCGAGATAGTCCTTCAGGCGATAGGCGCCTCGCGTCGGGCCGCAGTTCAGGAACATGTTGGCGACTTCCGGCATGTCATCGATGACGCCCAGCACCATGCGCAGGCTGCGCACCGTGTTCGGATCCGTCATATGGCGGCCGAACATCATGCCGAAGTTGAAGAGCACCTCTTCGAGCGGCTTGTCGTCGACCAGGATACTGCTGACGGCATCGAAAATCCGCTCCCGCTCGCGCTGGATCAGCCCGGCGAAGAGCTCTTCCTTGTTGTTGAAATAGACGTAGATCGTTCCTTTCGAAACGCCTGCCGCCTTGGTAATGTCGTTCATGCTCGCGCCGTCATAGCCGTTCGCGGCGAAGACTTTCTTCGCGCCGTCCAGAATCTGGTCGCGTTTTGCCGGGTTCTCGCCTGCGCCGAGCCTGCCGTGGGCCTGAAGGCTGTTGCGCGTGCGGCTGACGGCGCTGAGTTCGCCAATGGCTGTCATGCCGGATGCTTCCCTAACTCATTTTTATTAAGTGAACCGATCGGTTCGATTTCCCTTGATATGGTGCAAAACATGGATTATGTCAATGCCAATGACTGAACCGATCGGTTCGAACTGCCCTATCAGGAAAATGTCTTATGGCCAAGAATGCAGGCAATGCAGCCGTTCATCTTGTTGATGGCGAACAGGCTGACGAGATCGTTCGCGAAGAGGCGACGGGGAAGACGGCTGATGCTGAGGGTCGCGCCGAAGCAAAGCCTGCCCCGGCTGCCGCTCCGACGAAAGCCGCGCAGCGCAAGGGCGGCCGCGGTCGCCTGATCCTCGGTGTGATCGCGCTGGGCGTCGTTTCGGCTGCCGCCTATTACGGTCATGAGTGGTGGACGACCGGCCGCTTTATGGTTTCGACCGATGACGCCTATATCGGTGGCGATATCAACTATGTCGCACCCAAGGTCGGCGGTTATGTCAAGACCGTCAACGTCAAGGCCAATGATTACGTCAAGGCCGGCGATCCGCTCGTCACGCTCGATGATGGCGATTATCGCATCGCGCTTGAACAGGCCCGCGCGCAGCTCGCCACCCAACAGCTTTCGCTGAAGTCGATCGATGCGCAGCGCCTTGTCGCCGTGGCGGCCCAGCAGCAGGCGCAGGCGAAACTGAGGGCTTCGCAGGCCGCCCTTCATGGTGCTCAGCTGGCCCAGCAGCGCGCCAGCACCCTTCAATCCAAGGAATTCGCCAGCGCCTCGTCGCTCGATACCGCCAATGTGGCGCTTGAGCAGGCGCAGGCCGATGTCGGCGCCTCCAACGCCGCCATTCAATCGGCCGTCGCCAATATTGCCGCGATCGATGCGCAGCATGCCCAGGCGGAAAGCGCCATCAAGTCGATGCAGCTCGCCATCGACAAGGCCGAACGTGACGAGAGCTTCACGGTTCTGCGTGCGCCCTTCGACGGCATTGTCGGCAACCTGTCTGTTCAGGAAGGCGATCTCGTGACGCCCGGCATGCGGCTTGCCGCCGTCGTGCCGTCGGATGCGCTCTACATCGACGCCAATTTCAAGGAAACGCAGATCGCATCGATCCAGCCCGGCCAGACGGTCGGCATCCATGTCGATGCGCTCGGCGACAAAAAGATCGAAGGCAAGGTTCTGTCGATCTCGCCGGCCTCCGGCGCGGTCTTTTCGCTCCTGCCGGCCGAAAACGCCACCGGCAACTTCACCAAGATCACCCAGCGCCTGCCGGTTCGCATTGCGATCCCCAAGGATGCGCTTGCTACGCATCGTCTGATGGCCGGCCTGTCGGTTGTGGTCGATGTCGATACGCGTACGACGCCTGCCACCCCAAAGACAGCGTCTGCGCAGTAACGACACCCGGAAGGTTTGCGCGGAAGAGACTATACGCGCAAACCTTCCATCCCTTTGTTCTCCCCGATCGCGGGCAACGAACCGCGAAGCATAGTTGCCGGGTTTGCTCCGGTTGAGGAACTGGCCATGGCCGACGATATCGCGAAGGACGTGCAGGCAGGCGTAGCGCCCGAACCTCCAGTCCCGGTACGCAATGTCTTTGCGTTCTTCGCGATGGTTCTCGGCATGTTTATGGCCATTCTGGACATCCAGATCGTTTCGGCGTCGCTTTCGGAAATCCAGGCCGGCCTTGGCGCGAGTTCGGACGAAGCTGCCTGGGTGCAGACCGCCTATCTCGTGGCCGAAGTCATCATGATCCCGCTTTCGGGCATGGCCGCGCGGATTCTTTCGACGCGCGTCATGTTCACCGTTTCGGCGGCAGGGTTCACGATGGCCAGCGCGCTGGCCGCGACCGCGACCAATATCGACCAGATGATCATCTACCGCGCGATCCAGGGCTTTATCGGCGGCGGCATGATCCCGTCGGTCTTTGCGGCTGCCTTCATCATCTTCCCGCCATCCAAGCGCCCGATCGTTTCGCCGATCATCGGCTTGATCGCGACGCTGGCTCCGACCATCGGTCCGACTGTTGGGGGTTATCTCAGCCACAGTTTCTCCTGGCACTGGCTGTTCCTCGTCAACGTGCCGCCCGGCATCATCGTGACGATTGCCGCCTGGACGCTGATCGATTTCGATAAGCCGGAACCCGGCCTTGCCCGCAATTTCGACTGGACCGGCCTGATCAGCATGGGCGTCTTCCTCGGTGCGCTGGAATATGTTCTCGAAGAGGGCAACAACAAGGGCTGGCTTGAGGATGAGAAGATTGCTGTCGGCGTGGTTGCGATCGTTATTGCAGGCCTGATCTTCTTCTATCGTGCGTTCACGGCGAAGTTCCCGATCGTCGACCTCAAGGCCTTCACCAACCGCAACTTCGCTTTCGGCACGGCCTTCTCCTTCATCATGGGTGTGGGTCTTTACGGGTTGACCTATCTCTACCCGGTCTATCTCTCGGCCATCCGCGGTTACGACTCGCTGATGATCGGCGAAACGATGTTCGTGTCGGGTCTCGCCATGTTCTTCACGGCACCCGTTGCCGGCATCATGTCGCGCAAACTCGATCCGCGCATGATGATGATGATCGGCTTCTTCGGTTTTGCCTGCGGCACGCTGATGATGACCCGCATGACAGCGGACTGGGATTTCTGGGAACTGTTCGTTCCGCAGATCCTGCGCGGCTGCTCGATGATGATCGCCATGGTGCCGATCAACAACGTGGCGCTCGGCACGCTGCCGCCGGATCGTATCCGCAATGCGTCCGGTCTCTATAACCTCAGCCGTAACCTTGGCGGCGCCGTGGGTCTTGCCGTGATCAACACGATGCTGACCCGCCAGACGCGCTCGCATTACGAGCAGCTGTCGGAACATGTGCAGTGGGGCCGGCCGGAAGCGCGCGACATGGTCACTTCCATGACCAACAAGTTCAATGCGCTCGGGCTGGATGGCGGTACCGTGGCGATCAAGCAGCTGGCCGGTATGGTGGAGCAGCAGGCCTACATCCTGTCCTTCATCGACGTGTTCCTGCTTCTGACGTCGCTTTTCGCAATGCTCGTCGTCTCGTCCTTCCTGATCCAGAAACCGGAAGGTCCGGCCGGGGCATCCGGCGGCGGTCATTGACGCCGCGGACGGACGCGTTACCGTTTCCGCAGCCTTTTGAGTCGCGAAAGTCGGGAGACGTGTCCTGTCCGAAGAACCTCTCCTTGAGACCGAACGTCTGATCCTGCGCCCGCCATGTGCTGAAGACCTGCCGGGCTGGGCGGCGATGATGGCCGATCCGGACAATTCCCGTTTCATCGGTGGACCGCTGGGCGCGCGCGCTGCCTGGGCGAGCCTTTCGATCATGGCGGGCGCCTGGGGGTTGCACGGCTTCGGCAATTTCTCCGTTCTCCTCAAATCCACCGGTCAGTGGATCGGCCGCGCTGGTCCCTGGATGCCGCCGGGCTGGCCGGGGCCGGAAATCGGCTGGGCTTTCCTGAAGGAGAACTGGGGTGAGGGTTATGCCAGCGAGGCGGCCCGCGCGACGATGATCTGGTCACGCGATGTGCTCGGCTGGGACCATGTCATCCACATCATTCACCCGGAGAATTCGCCTTCCATGGCGCTGGCGGAGCGTATCGGTTCGCATTTCGAACGTGAGCTTCCAGCGCGCACGCTGGACAACGCGATCCCGCTTCTGATCTTCGGCCAAAAATTCTGATTTACGTACCTCAAAATTCTGATAAGACGTTCGGCGAGGAGAGAACATGCGTCCCACCGTTCACGACATTGCAGAGAAAGCGGGCGTCAGCCTCGCCACGGTAGACCGTGTGCTCAACAATCGCCCCGGCGTGAAGCCGAAGACGCGGGCGCTGGTTGAGGACGCGATCGCCGAGATCGGCTATGTGCGCGATGTCGCCGCCGCCAATCTGGCGCGCAAGCGGCTCTATCGGTTTGAGTTCCTGATCCCCGACAGCGACAACTCGTTTCTGGATCAGCTCCGCGCGGCGGTCCACGAGGTTGCTGCGCTCTCCCGCGTCGAGCGGGTGGAGATCGGCGTTCGGGAGGTAGCGGCTTTCGATGCGCAGGCACTGGTTGCTGCCATGCGCAAGGCGATGATGGGCGCGCCGGATGGGATCGCTATCGTTGCCATCGATGAGGATTCCGTTCGTGCCGGCACTGAGGAGGCAGCCGAGGCGGGAATTGCCGTGGTGACGCTGGTGTCGGACCTTCCCGGCTCGCGGCGCATTCACTATGCGGGCATCGACAACCTTGCCGCCGGACGCACGGCGGCGAGCCTGCTCGGGCGGTTCATGGGCGCAACTGGTTCCGTTGGGGTCATCGTCGGTTCGCTGAATGCCCGCGACCATCGCGAGCGTCTGGCGGGGTTCGAGCAGGTGATCGAGCGCAAATATCCCGAAATCCGGATTTTGCCCCTTATCGAAGGGCGCGACGACCCGGCGCGTGTGCAAAGGCTGGCGGAACGGCTTCTGGCCGAGCAGCCCGAGCTTTCCGGCCTCTACAGCCTCGGCGCCGGCAATCGCGGTCTCGTCAAAGCACTGCGGGCGCATTCGCCGGTGCGGCATCTGCCTGTGATCGCGCATGAGTTGACCGCAACGACCCGGGCGGCGCTTTCGGAAGGGTTGTTCGACGCGGTGCTCAATCAGGATGCCGGCCACGAGGTGCGCAGCGCCGTGCGGGTGATGAAGGCGCATGCCGACGGGCTTCATACGGTGGACGCGCAGGAGCGCATCCGCATCGACATTTTCCTGAAGGATAACATGCCCCAGTAAAGGCGGGCGGGAGGAAACAGCATGTATCTCGGTCTCGATCTCGGCACGTCCGGCGTCAAGGCGCTTCTCATCGACGACAAGCAGACGATCCTTGCCTCCGGCAACGGCTCGCTGGACGTCTCGCGGCCGCATTCCGGCTGGTCGGAGCAGGACCCGGCCCATTGGCTGCGCGCCACCCGCGAGGCGGTGGCCGCCATCAAGGCCAGCCATCCGGAGGCGCTGGCGTCCGTCAAGGGCATCGGCCTTTCGGGCCAGATGCATGGCGCGACGCTGGTGGACAAGGCCGGCAATGTGTTGCGCCCCTGCATCCTCTGGAACGACACGCGCTCCTTTGCGGAAGCCGCCAAGCTCGATGCCGATCCGCGCTTTCGCGACATCACGGGCAACATCGTCTTCCCCGGCTTCACCGCGCCGAAGCTCGTCTGGGTCAAGAACAACGAGCCGGAGATTTTCGCAAAGGTCGCCAAGGTTCTGCTGCCGAAGGATTATCTGCGGCTCTGGCTGACCGGCGAATATCTCTCCGAAATGTCCGACTCCGCCGGCACAAGCTGGCTCGATACGGGCAAGCGTGCCTGGTCGCCGGAACTTCTGGCCGCCACCGATCTCGATGAAAGCCATATGCCGGATCTTGTCGAAGGGACTGCGGAAGCCGGCGTGTTGCGGACCGAGCTGCTGGCCGAATGGGGCATGGTCGGTCGCGTCGTCGTGGCCGGCGGGGCAGGGGACAATGCGGCCTCGGCGGTCGGCATGGGCACGGTGCATTCCGGCTCGGCCTTCGTGTCGCTCGGTACCTCCGGCGTGCTCTTTGCGGCGAACGATCGCTATCTGCCGAACCCGGCCAGCGCCGTTCATGCTTTCTGCCATGCGATCCCGAATACCTGGCACCAGATGGGCGTCATTCTCTCCGCGACCGATGCCCTCAACTGGCACTCGCATGTGACAGGCAAGAGCGCGGCCGAGCTTTCCGCCGAACTGGGCGACACGCTGAAGGCGCCCTCGGGTGTCACCTTCCTACCCTATCTCTCCGGCGAGCGCACGCCGCACAATGATGCGAAGATCCGCGGCGTCTTTGCCGGACTGGAGCACGAATCCTCGCGCGTCGTGCTGACGCAGGCGGTGATGGAAGGCGTGACGTTTGCGATCCGTGACAATCTGGCGGCGCTGAATGCGGCCGGCACGACCATATCGCGTGTGACCGCCATCGGTGGCGGCTCGCGCTCGCGCTACTGGCTGAAGTCGATTGCGACAGCGCTCAACATTCCGGTCGATATTCCGGCGGATGGCGATTTCGGTGCGGCCTTCGGCGCGGCGCGGCTTGGGCTGCTGGCGGCGACGGGGGCCGATCCGCTTTCGGTTTGTACGGGACCGAAGACGGCGGAGACGGTGGAGCCTGAAACGGCGCTGAGTGCGGCTTACGACGAGGCTTACCGGCGCTACCGCGCGCTTTATCCGGCGGTGAAGGCGGCGATGAACAACTGAATGCTCCCCCTCACCCTGCCCTCTCCCCGATGGGGAGAGGGGGGCTCCGAGCGTGCCGCACCCCTCTTCTCCCCATCGGGGAGAAGGTGCCGGCAGGCGGATGAGGGGGCTTCCCAAAACCTACAAACACAGGAGGAAACACCCAAATGAGCACAGGCTTTTTCGGCGATATTTCGAAGATCAAATATGAAGGTCCGGACAGCACCAATCCGCTGGCCTTCCGTCACTACAACCCGGACGACATCGTCATGGGCAAGCGGATGGAAGACCATCTGCGCTTTGCGGTGGCCTATTGGCACACCTTTGCCTGGGAGGGCGGCGACCCCTTCGGCGGGCGCACCTTCGACCGTCCGTGGTTCGACGGCGCGATGGACAAGGCCAAGCTGAAGGCGGACGTGGCGTTTGAATTCTTCCAGCTGCTGGGCGTGCCGTTCTACTGCTTCCACGATGCCGACGTGCGTCCGGAAGGCAAGAACTTCGCGGAGAACACCAAGAACCTCAACGAGATCGTCGATTATTTCGCCGAAAAGCAGGCCGCGACCGGCGTCAAGCTGCTCTGGGGCACGGCGAATCTCTTCTCCAACCGCCGCTTCATGTCGGGCGCCTCGACCAATCCGGATCCGGATGTGTTTGCCTATTCGGCCGCGACCATCAAGACCTGCATGGACGCCACGATGAAGCTTGGCGGTGAGAACTATGTTCTTTGGGGGGGGCGCGAGGGCTATGAAACGCTGCTCAACACTGATCTCAAGCGCGAGCTCGACCAGATGGCGCGCATGCTGCACATGGTCGTCGAGTACAAGCACAAGATCGGCTTCAAGGGCACGATCCTGGTCGAGCCGAAGCCGCAGGAACCGTCGAAGCACCAGTACGACTACGACGTCGCGACCGTCTACGGCTTCCTCAAGACCTATGGTCTGGAAAACGAAGTGAAGCTCAATATCGAGCAGGGCCATGCGATCCTCGCCGGCCACAGCTTCGAGCACGAGCTGGCGCTGGCCAATGCGCTCGGCGTCTTCGGCTCCATCGACATGAACCGCAATGACTACCAGTCCGGCTGGGACACCGACCAGTTCCCCAACAACGTTCCGGAAATGGCGCTGGCCTATTACCACGTTCTGGCCGGCGGCGGCTTCAAGACGGGCGGCACCAATTTCGACGCCAAGCTGCGCCGCCAGTCGCTCGACCCTGAAGACCTGCTGATCGGCCATATCGGCGGCATGGATTGCTGCGCCCGCGGCCTGAAGGCTGCGGCGAAGATGATCGAGGACAAGGCTCTCTCCGGCCCGCTCGCCGCCCGCTACGCCGGCTGGGACAAGCCGGAAAACAAGGCGATGCTCTCGGGCGGAAGCCTGGACTCGATCGCCGAACGGGTTCTCGCTCAGGACATCAATCCGCAGCCGAAGTCGGGCAAGCAGGAACTGCTGGAAAATATCGTCAATCGGTATGTTTGAGGTTGATTGCGGCGGGGCGTCATGCGCCCTGCCGTTTTGCCTCGGCGGAGTGGAACCCCTCATCTGCCTGCCGGCATCTTCTCCCCAAGGGGAGAAGAGGGCTGGGCGCGGCCTCGCCGTTCCTCCTCTCCCCTGGGGGAGAGGGTGGCCGAGCGTTAGCGGAGGCCGGGTGAGGGGGCTTCTTGCTCTGCGGCTTACCGCATCCCCTTCGGCGGCCCCACGGAATTCCGCACCACCAGATCCGGCATCAGCAGGATTTCGCCTTCCGGTGCCTCGCCATCGCCGAGAAGGTCCAGCAGCAGGGCCATGGCGCGTTTGCCGATGGCGGTGCGGGGTTGGCGGATGGTGGTGAGCGGCGGCGACATGAAGCCGGAGAGCGGCACGTCGTCGAAACCGGTGACGGAGAAGTCGCGCGGGATGTTGTAGCCGCGCGCCGTCAGGCCCAGCATGACGCCGATCGCGGTCTGGTCGTTGACGCACATGAAGGCGGTGGGCAGGCGGTCCTGCATGAAGAGTTCTTCAAGCGCCAGACGCCCGCTTTCGATCGTGCCGTCGCCATCGACGACGATGCGGTTTTCGGGCCGCATGTTGGCGGCGTCCATGCCTTCCTCGAAGCCCTGCCGGCGGTGGCTATAGGCGAGGCGCGTGCGGCTGTCGCCGATGAAGGCGATCTTGCGGTGGCCCTCGGCAAGCAGAAGATCGATGAGCTTGCGGGCGCCCGCGACATCGTCGACGCCGACATAAGGCAGGCCGCCATTGTAGATAGGCTCGAAGACGCCGACGGTTGCGGGCAGGCGGGCCGTCATCGTCTGATGGCCGAAAGGCAGGATGCCGGTGAAGAGGATCAGGCCGGCAGCCTGGTTGGAATTGAGGAATTTCAGATATTCGAGGCCGCGCTGGGCGTCGTTCTGCGTATGGCCGATCAGGATGCCGTAGCCATGGGCGCGGGCTTCGTTCTCCAGCCCGACCAGGATGTTGGAAAAGTTGGGGTCGCCGATATCGGGCGCGACGACGAGGATCATATTCGACCGGCCAAGGCGCAGGCTGCGGGCCATGGCATTCGTCGTGTAGCCGGTGATGGCGATCGCCTGATGCACCTTCAGGCGTGTCGAATTGGCCACCTTCTCCGGCGTGTGGATGGCGCGCGAGACCGTGGCAATGGATACCTCGGCTATGCGGGCGACATCTTCAATGGTTGCGGGCGTGGAATTCGACACGGAAAAACCTTGGGTCTCATGCTCGCCGGGACACTACACGGAGTTTCCCCCAGGTCAAATCGACACGGTCAGAAATCGGTGAGTTGTGCTCAATGTAAACCTTTACATCAGTAATGTAAAGGTTTACATCATGGATCAATGAGGCGCTTTCGGGAGAAGGGTGCCCGGGAGGACGATCATGGAGACGAGCGCTGAAGTTAAGCGCACGCCTGTGCTTGCGGCGCGGCGGATCAGCAAATCCTTCAATGGCGTGCAGGTGCTATTCAGCGTCAATTTCGACCTGCTGCCCGGCGAAATCCATGCGCTGGTCGGCGAGAACGGTGCGGGCAAATCCACGTTCGTGAAGATCATGTCCGGTTTCGAGCAGCCGAGCTCTGGCGAGATCCTGCTCGACGGCAAGCCGGTGCGGCTCCCGGCCAATGGCCAGGCCGAACATCTCGGCATCGTCATCATCCACCAGGAATTCAACCTCGCCGAACATTTGACCGTGACCGAGAGCCTGTTTCTCGGCCGCGAGATCACCCGCTTTGGCGTGCTCGACCGCAAGCGCATGCGGGCGGAGACGCGCCGGGCGCTCGATCTCCTGGGCTCGCGGATCGACGAGAATGCGATGATCAGTTCGCTCCCCGTCGCCGACCGGCAGATGGTCGAGATTGCCAAGGCGATCAGCAAGGATGCGCGCGTCATCTTCATGGACGAGCCGACGGCGGTTCTGTCGAAGGAGGAAAGCGGCGTGCTGTTCGAGCAGGTGCGCAAGCTGCGCGATCAGGGCACGAGCTTCGTCTTCGTCTCGCACAAGCTGGACGAGGTGCTGGAACTGACGGACCGGGTCACGGTTCTGCGCGACGGTCAATGGGTGAAGACCGCCCCGACCTCGATGCTGGATGGCGAGTCCATTGCGCAGCTGATGGTGGGGCGCGAGCTGTCGAGCCTTTACCCGGCCAAGCGCGAGCCGGATGTGGACGAGGAAATCGTGCTCTCCGCGCGGGGGATCACCACCGGCTTCGTGCGCGATGCCAGCTTCGATGTACGCAAGGGTGAGGTCATTGGCTTTTCGGGGTTGATCGGTTCGGGGCGCACCGAATTGATGGAGGCGGTTGCTGGCTTGCGGCCGCGCCATTCGGGCGAGGTGACGATCAAGGGCATCAATATGTCGTCCGGCGATGCGCATGCCGCGAACCGGGCGGGGCTCGCCTACATGACGAAGGATCGCAAGTCGAAGGGCCTGCTGCTTGGCTCGCGCATGGCGGTGAACCTGACGCTGCAATCGCTCGATCAGCATGGCAAGTTTGGTTATCTGAGCCCCAAGAGCGAGGCGAATGCGCTGGCGCGGGCCATGCGCCGCTTCGATATCCGCGTGCGCGACGGGCGCGTCGTGGCGGGGCGTATGTCGGGCGGCAACCAGCAGAAGCTGATGCTCGCCAAGGTCATGGAGACCGAGCCGGAAATCATCATCATCGACGAGCCGACACGCGGCATCGATGTCGGCACCAAGCAGCAGATTTATCATTTCATCTCGGCGCTCGCGCGGGCCGGCAAGTCTATCGTCGTCGTCTCCTCGGAACTGCAGGAGGTGATCGGGCTCTGCACCCGCGTCGTCGTGATGCGCGAGGGCCGCATCGTCGGCTGGCTCGAGGGCGACGAAATCAACGAACAGGAAATCATGCGCTATTCGGCCGGGCTGAAGAAGGTGGCCGGGTAGCAACATTGCCGGGGTGGGAAGCCCTCATCCGGCCCTTTGGGCCACCTTCTCCCCAAGGGGAGAAGGGGAGAAGCCGCAGCCTCGCCGTTCCTCCTCTCCCCTCGGGGAGAGGGTCGCCGAGCGAAGCGGAGGCGGGGTGAGGGGTCGGCACCGGAAGAAGCAGAGATTAAGGCCTCAAAGGGCCTTGGGACTGAGTGGAGGATGTCTTGGACATGAGTGTGGACGGTGAGGGACAGGCAGCGGAAAAGCCGAGGTCGCTCCTGAAGGAGATCGATCTGCGCGCCGTCGCGCCCTTCGTGGCGCTGGCGCTGCTTCTGGTGCTTGGTGCGCTGACCAATCCGAATTTCATCGGAATCGACAATCTGGCGAATGTCGCGACCCGCAGCGCCTTCGTGGCGATCATCGCGGTGGGCGCGACCTTCGTCATTTCCTCGGGCGATCTCGATCTGTCGGTCGGCTCGATGCTGGCCTTTGTCGCGAGCCTGATGATCCTGTTCATGAATTCCGGCGCGATTGCCGATCCGCATCTGATGTTGGCGGCTGCCGTTGTCTTCGCCGTCTTCGCAGGCGCTGCCTGCGGGCTGCTTAACGGGCTGGTCACGACGGTGGGGCGGATCGAGCCCTTCATTGCGACGCTCGGCACGATGGGCATCTATCGCGGCCTGACGACCTGGCTGTCGCAGGGCGGGGCGATCACGCTGCGCTCATCGGAGATCCAGAACATCTACCGCCCGGTCTATTTCGGCTCCTTCCTCGGCTTGCCGATCCCGATCGTCTGCATTCTCGTCGTCACGCTCATTGCCGCCTTCGTGCTCTATCGCACGCGCTATGGCCGGCATGTCGTGGCCGTGGGGTCCAATCGCGATGTGGCGCGCTATTCGGGCATTGCGGTTGACCGTGTCCGCACCATCGCCTTCATCATTCAGGGCCTTTGCGTGGCAATTGCCGTCCTTCTCTACGTGCCGCGTCTCGGCTCGACCTCGGCGACGACGGGCATTCTATGGGAGCTGCAGGCGATCACGGCCGTCGTCGTTGGCGGCACTGCCCTTAAAGGTGGGGCAGGGCGTGTCTGGGGCACGATCTGCGGGGCCTTCATCCTCGAACTGGTGGGCAACATCATGCTGCTCTCCAATTTCATCAGCGAATATCTGATCGGCACCATACAGGGCTCGATCATCATCATTGCGATGCTCGTCCAGCGCTCGCTGACGCGCAAATCGTGAAGCACGGGTCCGGATATCAGGGGCGTCCGGACCTTGGGAGGAAAGACCCCTTCGACAGGGAGTGAGACATGTTGAAGAAAATGATCGGCACGGCGTTTCTTGCCGTTGCCATGGCGAGTGCCGCTTACGCAGCGGACGTCAAGAAGACGATCGGCGTTTCCATCCCGGCCGCCGACCACGGCTGGACGGCGGGCGTCGTCTATCATGCCGAGCGCGTGGCGAAGATGGTGGAAAAGGAATATCCGGGCGCCAAGGTCATCGTGAAGACCTCGCCGGATGCCGCAAGCCAGGCGAATGCGATCCAGGATCTCGCGGTGCAGGGGCTCGATGCGCTCGTCATCCTGCCGACCGATCCGGATCCGCTGGTCAACGCCATCAAGCAGGTGAAGGACAAGGGCACGTTCGTCTCGATCGTCGACCGCGCGCCGAGCGTGAACGACGGCACCGTGCGTGACCTCTATGTCGCCGGCAACAACCCGGCGCTGGGCGAAGTCGCCGGCGAATACATCAAGAAGAACACGCCGGATGCGGAAGTTGTGGTCATTCGCGGCCTGCCGATCCCGATCGACCAGCAGCGCCAGGACGGGTTCGACAAGGGCATTGCCGGCTCCAAGGTCAAGGTTCTCGACCGCCAGTTCGGCAACTGGAGCCGCGACGACGCCTTCAAGGTGATGCAGGACTTCCTGACCAAGTACAAGAAGATCGACGTCGTGTGGTGCCAGGATGACGACATGACCGTCGGCGTGCTGCAGGCCATCGAACAGGCCAAGCGCACCGACATCAAATATGTCATCGGCGGCGCCGGCTCCAAGGACATGATCAAGAAGGTCATGGACGGCGACAAGATGATCCCGGTCGACGTGCTCTATCCGCCGGCGATGGTCGGCACGGCGTTGCAGCTGACGGCTGCCGCACTTTACAGCCAGGTTCCGGTCAAGGGCACCTATACGCTGGATGCGACGCTCGTCACCAAGGAGAATGCCAAGAATTTCTACTTCCCGGATTCTCCTTACTAAGGACTTGCCTTCTTGAGGCCGGGGTTCATCCCTTGAATATGACCATCTGCCCGGTTCTGCCGGGCAGACTTTTTTCAACAGGCGCATCGCGGCAGGGCAGTTGAAATCTGCCGCGATCTGCTTACTGTAACGTTACAGTTCCTGTCGGGAGGACATGATGAAGACGATTAAGGGGCCGGGGCTTTTCCTGGCGCAGTTTGCTGGCGATGCAGCGCCGTTCAATTCCTGGAAATCCATCACCAAATGGGCCGCCGATTGCGGCTACAAGGGCGTGCAGGTTCCGACCTGGGACGGCCGTCTGTTCGATCTCGAAAAGGCCGCGAGTTCCAGGACCTATTGCGACGAGATCGTTGGTGTTGCGAAGGAGAACGGCGTCGTCATCACCGAGCTTTCCACCCATCTCCAGGGTCAGCTTGTCGCCACGCATCCGGCCTATGACGAGGCCTTTGATGGCTTTGCCGCCGACAAGGTGAAGCGCAATCCCAAGGCCCGGCAGGCATGGGCGGTCGATCAGGTGAAGAAGGCGCTGACGGCGTCGAAAAACCTTGGGCTGACCGAAATGGCGTCCTTCTCCGGTGCGCTGTGCTGGCCCTATGTCTATCCGTGGCCGCAGCGTCCGGCGGGTCTGGCGGAAACCGCCTTTGACGAACTGGCGCGCCGCTGGCTGCCTATCCTCGACTATGCTGCGGAATGCGGCGTCGATGTCTGCTATGAGATCCATCCGGGCGAAGACCTCCATGATGGCGTCACATTCGAGATGTTCCTTGAGCGCGTGAAGAACCACACGCGTGCCAACATGCTCTACGACCCCTCGCATTATGTCCTGCAATGCCTGGACTATATCGACCACATCGACATCTATCACGAGCGGATCAAGATGTTCCACGTCAAGGATGCCGAGTTCAACCCGACCGGGCGGCAGGGCGTCTATGGCGGCTATCAGTCCTGGGTCAACCGGGCCGGGCGTTTCCGCTCGCCGGGCGACGGGCAGGTGGATTTCGGTGCGATCTTCTCCAAGCTGACGGCTTACGACTTCTCGGGCTGGGCTGTCGTCGAGTGGGAATGCTGCCTGAAGCATCCGGAAGACGGCGCGCGTGAGGGTGCCGAATTCGTCAAGAACCACATCATCCGCGTCACCGAAAAGGCCTTTGACGATTTCGCCGGCGGCGGAACCGACGAGGCAGCCAACCGGCGCATGCTCGGCATCGCGTAATCAAGACACGAGGAGAGAAACATGGCCATCGAAGGCACAACGGAAACCCGTGCGCCGCGCATCCGGCTCGGCATGGTGGGCGGCGGCTCGGGCGCGTTCATCGGCGCGGTGCATCGCATCGCGGTGCGCATCGACGATCATTACGATCTGGTGGCGGGGGCTTTGTCCTCGACGCCGGAAAAGTCGCGCCAGTCGGGCGCGGAACTGGGGCTCAACCCGTCCCGCGTCTATGACGACTTCAAGTCCATGGCGATCCGCGAGGCGCGGCTGAAGGACGGGATCGAGGCGGTCGCCATCGTCACGCCCAACCACATGCATTATCCGGCAGCAATCGAGTTCCTGAAGCGCGGCATCCATGTCATCTGCGACAAGCCGCTGACCTCGAACCTTGCCGACGCCAAGAAGCTCGTGAAAGCGGCAGAGAGTTCCGATGCGCTCTTCATTCTGACGCATAACTATTCGGGCTATCCGATGGTGCGCCAGGCACGCGAAATGGTGGCCCGCGGTGATCTCGGCGAGATCCGTCTCGTGCAGATGGAATATCCGCAGGACTGGCTGGCCGAACCCGTCGAAAGGTCGGGGAGCAAGCAGGCCGAATGGCGCACCGATCCGGCGCGCTCCGGCGTCGGCGGCTCGACGGGCGACATCGGCACGCATGCCTATCAGCTCGGCTGCTTCATCTCCGGTCTCGAACTCGATGAACTGGCGGCGGACGTGCACACCTTCGTTCCCGGCCGTCAGCTCGATGACAACGCCCACGTCATGCTCCGCTTCAAGGGCGGCGCGAAGGGCATGCTCTGGTGCAGCCAGGTCGCCTCGGGCAACGAGAATGCGCTGAAGGTCCGGGTCTACGGCACGAAGGGCGGGCTCGAATGGGAACAGGAGAACCCGAACTATCTCTGGTACACGCCGCTGGGCGAACCGAAGCGGCTGCTGACGCGCGGTGGGGCTGGCGCGATGGATGTCGCGGCGCGCGTGTCGCGTACGCCGGGCGGTCATCCGGAAGGCTATCTTGAAGGCTTCGCGACGATCTATTCGGAAGCCGCACGGGCCATTCAGGCCAAGCGCGAGGGCAAGAAGGTCGATCCGGCCGTGCTTTATCCGACCGTTGCAGACGGGTTGAAGGGCGTGACCTTCGTCACCGCCTGCATCAATTCCTCCAAGCGTAACGGGGCCTGGGTCAAGGTCTGACGCAATTCCCCGCCGTTTCATTCGAGGCGGCGGGTTCTCCACCTCAAAGACGAAATTCTGAAAGAGCATTCCCATGGACCCCAAGGCCCTTGCATCCCGTTTCCCCGGCGACTTCGTTTTCGGGGTTGCCACGGCCTCCTATCAGATCGAGGGCGCGACGAAGGAAGACGGGCGCAAGCCCTGCATCTGGGATGCCTTTTCCAATATGCCGGGCCGGGTTTATGAGCGGCACAATGGCGATATCGCCTGCGATCATTATCACCGCTGGGAAGAAGACCTCGACCTCATCAAGGACATGGGCATTTCGGCCTATCGATTCTCGATCGCCTGGCCACGCATCGTGCCGGACGGCACCGGGCCGATCAACGAGAAGGGGCTCGACTTCTACGACAAGCTGGTCGACGGCTTGCAGGCGCGCGGCATCAAGGCCTTTGCGACGCTCTATCACTGGGACCTGCCGCTGGCGCTGATGGGCGATGGCGGCTGGACGGCGCGTTCCACGGCTTACGCCTTCCAGCGCTACACGCAGACAGTCATCCGCCGCCTCGGTGACCGGCTGGATGCTGTGGCGACCTTCAACGAGCCATGGTGCTCGGTGATCCTGTCGCATCTGCTCGGCATTCATGCACCGGGCGAGCGCAACATGCAGGCGACGCTTTATGCGGCGCACTATACCAATCTTGCCCATGGCCTCGGCGTCG
Organism: Rhizobium sp. C1; assembly: GCF_021026335.1. Classification (GTDB taxonomy): domain Bacteria; phylum Pseudomonadota; class Alphaproteobacteria; order Rhizobiales; family Rhizobiaceae; genus Ensifer_A. Next base: position 30,716 of record NZ_JAJNCY010000007.1, on the reverse strand, counting down.
AGGCGGTGAGGGCGGAAGCGCCGAAGCTTCCCGTGGGCATCGTCTGCAACGCCATGTCGGTCGTACCGGCGAGCGACAGCGCTGCCGACAAGGCGGCCGCGGCGCGTGCGGACGATTTCCACAACGGTATCTTCTTCGGGCCGATCTTCAAGGGCGAATATCCGGCCGGCGTCGTTGAGGCGCTGGGGCCGCTGATGCCGAAGATCGAAGACGGCGACATGAAGACGATCTCGCAGAAGATCGACTGGTGGGGCCTCAACTATTACACGCCGGCCCGCATCACGGATGCACCGGACGAGCCCTATCCGTCGCATGGGTCGGGCGCATTCGTGAAGCCGAACAAGACGGATATTGGCTGGGAGATCGACAGCTCCGGCTTCATTGGCGTCGTTCGCACGCTCTACAAGACCTATGACCTGCCGGAATTCTACATCACCGAGAATGGCGCCTGCTATAATATGGGCGTGGGCGAGAATGGCGAAGTCGATGACCAGCCGCGGCTTGACTACTATGCCGACCACATCTCCGTTGCCGCTGATATGATCGCGGAAGGTTACCCTTTGCGCGGCTATTTTGCCTGGTCGCTGATGGACAATTTCGAGTGGGCGGAAGGTTACCGGATGCGTTTCGGTCTGGTACATGTCGACTACGAGACGCAGGTAAGGACCATCAAGAAGAGTGGTCATTGGTACAAGGCGCTGGCGAGTGCATTCCCGAAAGGCAATCATGCGCTAACGTAATGGGAAAGCGACGCTTTCGGCAAATTGTCCAGCCTGACGGCCGCGTCGCTACGGACGGCCTATGAAAACTGAAAGGTGTTTAATCGCTCCCTATTATAAACCATTTCTGAATATCCGGCCTGTTACAAAGCGGTTCTGGTCGGAGTTCTGAATGGCGTTATCAGGCGGAAACAAGATCGGGGGAACCAGGCTTCGCGCCCCCTTGATGGTATCGTTGGTTCTTATCGTTTTCGCTGCTATCGTTGCCGGCGGGACCGGTCTTATCCTCACGGCGCTGAGCAACATGGCTTTCCGCGCCGACCTGCTTGATGTCCAGCGCGCCGAACAGACCGCCTCGGGCGCATTGGCCGCGATCGAGCAACAGATGGGCTCGGCGGTCAGCGACTACACGTCCTGGGACGACGCGGCCAAGGCCGTTTATGTCGACCATGACCGCGACTGGATTGAGAAGAATTACGGTATTTTCACCGGGGCCGGCACGCTCTTCGATACCTATTTCCTGCTGACGGCCGATGGTGCCACAACCATGTCCTACAAGGATGGTTCGCCCTTCAGCGTGCGTCTGTCCGACTATTTCGGCCAGTCTTTCGAGGCGCTCGAAGCGTCGCTCAAAAGCGAAATGGGGCAGGGAACCTATCAGAAAACCGGCTTTGTCGAGACTGCAGATGGCCTCGCCGTCGTGGGGATTGCTGCGGTTCGGTCGAGTCAGGGCGGCCTCACTGTTCCCCGGGAATCCGCAGTCTACGCGGTTTTTGCCCGCCACCTCACTGCGCCGGTGATCCGCCAGCTTGCCCGTAATTATGTTATCGACGGTTTGCAGCTTGTTTCGAGCGTACCGCCGGACAAATCTTTCGCTGCTGTGCGCAACAACAAGGGCGACGTGCTCGGCGCTTTCGTCTGGGATTTGCGCGCGCCGGGCACACGCAGCTTCCGCGAGGTGCTTCCTGCGGTCTGCTGGGGCATTGCCGTCATTGGTCTGGTCCTGCTTGCGCTTCTCGTCTTCGGCATTGGCATTGTGCGCGGATTGATGGCGGATGAAAAGGCGGCGCGTACGCTTGCCAAACAGGACCTGCTGTCCGGCCTGTTTAACCGCGCCGGACTTCATGACGCATTAGTCGAAATCGAGGCCGAAGCTGCCGCAAGCGACCAATCGGCGCTGCTGATCTATCTCGATCTCGACCGGTTCAAGGAGGTCAATGATGCTTATGGCCATGCGGTCGGGGATCAGTTGATCAAAGGGGTAACGGCGGGGCTCCGGCATCTCCTGCCGAAAGAGGCTGCATTTGCGCGCATTGGCGGTGACGAATTTGCCATCGCGCTGGTCTGCAAGGACCCGGAGGAGCGCTGCGCGGCGATCGAGCAGGCGATCATCTCGTTCTTTCGTGAGCCGCTGATCATTGCCGGCCGTGTCGCCTCCGTGGGGGCCAGCATGGGAATTGCCGTTTCACCCCGCGGTGTATTGGGGAGTGCCGAGTTGCTGCGTCGCGCGGATATGGCGATGTATCGCGCCAAGGCGACGCGCAGCGGCCGGGCAGTTTTTTACACCGCAGCGATGGATGAGGACCGGCAGGCGCGCATGGAGATGGCCAATGACCTGCGCCATGCGATCGACAATGATGCTCTCAAGGTTCTCTATCAACCGGTTTTCGATGCGCATACGCGTCTTCTGTGCGGTGTCGAGGCCTTGGTACGCTGGAACCGTCCCGGCCACGGCTTGGTGCCGCCCGATATCTTCATTCCGATCGCGGAAGACAACGGGTTGATCGGCCGTCTCGGCGAGTTCGTCATGCGCCAGGCGCTGGAGGATGCGGCCGCGTGGCCGCGCATCAGCGTCGCCATCAATATCTCGCCGCTGCAGCTGCATGACATTTCCTTTGTCAACTCCACCGCGGCACTCATAGAGGCGTGCCGGTTCCCGGCCGAGCGGGTGATCCTCGAGCTGACCGAGGGCTTTTTCATTCGCAACCCCGATCGCGCCAAGCAGTCCATGGCGCAACTGCAGCGAAGGGGATTCCGCATCGCGCTGGACGACTTTGGCTCGGGCTTTTCCAGTGTGGGCTATCTGCGGGAATTCGGCTTCGACCGTCTGAAGATCGACCGCTCACTCATCAGCGAGCTGGGCAAGACCCTGAAGGCCGGGGAATTGCTGAAGGCAACGGTGGCGCTTGCGTCTTCCTTCGACATTCCGGTGACAGCCGAAGGGATAGAGACCGAGGAACAGGCAGAGTATGTTTCGGCCTGCGGCTGCGACGAATTGCAGGGCTTTTTCTTTTCAAAGCCGGTCAGCGCTGCCGAGATTTCCAGTGTGCTTCAAGAAGCAGGCTGGACATTCAGCGCCGCCTAGAGCGTTTCACCATCTGATGGAAACGCTGAAACACTCTATCTCTTTGTTTTCGCGCATTTCCGGACGGAAAACCGCTACGCAATTTTCCTGGAAATGCTTTAGAGAATTTCCGGTGAAAACCGGCTTACGCCTTTCTCCGAACCGCTCGAGGTGTCAGCCGACGCGAACCAGCTTCTGGTTCGCGCGCTCGTCCTGCTGGCGGGTGTCGAACTCGTCGCGCGCCTTCTGTATCAGCGTGTGATTGCTGAAAACCCAGCTGCCAAGCGCCACAATGGGTTCGGCAAAGGATTGGCCAAGGTCGGTCAGTTCATATTCCACGCTGGGCGGTACGGTGGTGAAGACCGTGCGTCGCACGACGCCGTCGCGCTCCAGCGCGCGCAGGGTGAGGGTGAGCATGCGCTGCGAGATGCCGACGACCTCACGCTTCAGTTCGCTGAACCGCTTCGGGCCGCCGCGCAGCATCATGATCACCAGCACACTCCACTTGTCGCCCAGGCGCGCAAGCATCTCGCTCACCGTGGGGCATTTGGACGGATCGTAGCTGTGGCAACCGTCGTTATCGGAATGTGACCTAGTATTCATTTTGTGCCTACTTGAACGTTTTCTCAAGTTACATATGTAGGCGTGGTTACGAATAATAACCACCCTCCAGCCGCTTGCTCTCCTTCAAATGGCGCGAATGGCGGAGAATTGCAACATGAAGGCAACTGTTATGCTGATCGACAAACTGAACTGGCGCTACGCGACGAAGAAGATGGACCCTTCGAAGAAGGTTTCCGAAGACAAGGTTGAACGCATTCTCGAAGCGGCTCGCCTGGCGCCGACCTCCAGCGGCCTGCAGCCCTATGAAATCATCGTCGTGACGAACCCGGAAGTCCGCGCCAAGATCCAGGCGGCTGCCTGGAACCAGGCGCAGGTGACCGAAGGCTCGCACCTCCTGGTCTTCGCAGCCTGGGACAATTACACGCCCGAGCGCATCAACGCGATGTTCGACCTGGTGAACGAAGAGCGCGGCTTTACCAACGAAGGCTGGGAAAACTATCGCCAGATGCTGCTGAACACCTATCCTCCCCGCGATGCTCAGGTGAACTACGAGCATGCCGCCCGCCAGGCCTATATCGGCTTTGGTCTCGCCATCACCGCTGCTGCCTTCGAAGGCGTTGACGCGACCCCGATGGAAGGTTTCGACCCGGCCCAGGTCGATGAAATCCTCGGCCTCAAGGCGCGCGGCCTGCGCTCCGTCACGCTCCTGCCGCTCGGCTATCGCCAGGCTGAGGGTGACTGGCTGGCCAACCTGAAGAAGGTTCGCCGCCCGAAGGACCAGTTCATTTCCAAGGTCGCCTGATTTTACATCCTTGACCCCGGGATGGCCCCGCTCGTGTCGCAAGACACGGGCGGTTTTTTATGATCTCACCCTTGCGGAGCCAGATGCTTTTCGCCGCGCTTCCTCGCCAGTTTCATCTGAAGCTGGCGCTGGCGGAAGCGTTCACGGTCTTCTTCCGTGCGGCTGTCGTGGCAATGCGGGCAGGACACGCCTTCCTCGAAGAGAGGCGAACTCGTATCCTCGGCCTTGAGCGGGAAGCGGCAGGCGCGGCAGAGCTTGTACTCGCCTTCTTCCAGTCCGTGGCCGACGCCGACGCGCTCGTCGAAGACGAAGCAGTCGCCTTCCCAGAGGCTTTCCTCGGCAGGTACATTTTCCAGATATTTCAGGATGCCGCCCTTGAGGTGATAGACCTCGTCGAAGCCGAGCTGCTTCATGAAAGCGGTCGACTTTTCGCAGCGGATGCCGCCGGTGCAATACATGGCGATCTTCGGCTTGTTGTGCAGGCCGGGATTATTGCGCACCCAGTCCGGAAACTCGCGGAAGGTCTTGATGTTCGGATCGATCGCGCCCTTGAAAATGCCGATGGCGGTCTCGTAATCGTTGCGTGTGTCGATGACGATGGTCTCAGGATCGGAGATCAGTGCGTTCCAGTCTTTGGCATCGACATAGGTGCCGACGATCTGGGTGGGGTCGATATCCTCGACGCCCATCGTCACGATTTCCTTCTTCAGCCGCACCTTCATGCGCAGGAAGGGCTTCTTCGACGCGAAGCTCTCCTTGTGTTCCAGATTGCGGAACTCGGGTCGCGACCGGATGAAGGCGAGGATATTGGCGATGCCTTCGGCCGGGCCTGCGATCGTCCCGTTGATCCCCTCGCGGGCAATCAGCAGCGAGCCGCAGATATTGTTCTGGCGGCAGGCCTCCAGCAGCGGCTCCCGGAAGGACTTGTAATCCGGGAAGGCGGCGAAGTGATAAAGGGCGGCAACGGTAAAGGCGCCGTTGGCTTCAGCTGTGTGGTCGATAATGTCGGTCATGGCGCGGAAATACTCCCGTCTGCCGGAAAACTCAATTGTCTCGGATGAGCGGATTGTCGCCACGGGCTGACAATCGTCAAGGCTTGCTCACTTTTTTGCGGCCGCAAGCTGCCAGAGTGCTGCGAAACGCTTCGCCTCGCGTTTCGCCCCTTCGGGATAGAGCCTGCCCGCAACCGCCATGGCATCATGTCGAAGTGCCGCGCGGCGCTCCATGATCAGCTCGGCCAAGCGGTCGCGGTCGGCAATGGCGCCGAAGAGATGCGGCTCGGCATGCAGCAGGATGTTGAGCACTTCCAGATCGTGTTCGTGCCCCAGAATGTCGGTCAGCGTCTTGGCTTCGGCAGCCTCGGCGGCCATGGCGAAGGGCCATGCCTCAGCCAGAAAACCGGCCTGGAAGACGGTGGCCTGCGCGCATTTGCGCAGATCGTGAAAGGCTTCCGGATGGCCGCCATGATGGCAGACTTCCAGCGTGGCGCGCGCCTTTTGGTGGTTTCGGCTGCGGCCTTCCGCCAGCACGACCGGGGCATCTTCGCGATGGCCGAAAGCGGCGCCATCAACATCAGACGCGGCCTTGCGGCAGGCCTCGATGACCGGGTCTGTCAGGCGGGCCAGGGACGGGGCCTCCAGCGCCAGCAGATCGCGCCGTCTCTCGACCGCTTCCTTCAGGGGCTGCGCCATGTCGCCGGCATTGCGCGCCTCCAGATAGGGCCTGAGGCTGTCCGCGCATTCGATCAGTGCCGTTGCGTCGCGTACTTCGCTCAGGCCGCGGGCGGCTTCCGAGAGCGCCCGCCGGATCGGCTTGAAATGCCTGGGATGCGTATGCTCAACGAGGCGGATAAGGGCGCGAACGCGCTTCAGATGCTTGCGCGCCTGATGGACGGCGGTTTCAATGCCGTTGCGCTGTTCGTCAAGCTGCTCGATTGCGGCGTCGAGGTGGTGGCGTGCAAGCTCCGGAACGGAGCGGGAGAGAGGTTTTGCAGGATCAAGCTTCGGCATAGATGTCTGCCGGCAGGCCCGAAAGCGCCAGCGCCTGGTTGGAATAGGCCGGGTTGCCGGTCAGTTCCGGTCCGATCCATTCGGGGATTTCGGGCGTTTCCTTTTCGGATTTCATTTCGACTTCGGCGACGATCAGCCCTTGCAATGCGCCAGCGTAAACGTCGATCTCCCAGACATGTCTGGCGACCTTGACCTTGTAGCGCGTCTTTTCGATGAGATTTCCCAGCTTGAGCTGGAAGAGCGGCAGCGCCTCGTCCACCGGCACGTCGAATTCGAACTCGTCGCGCGTCATGCCATGGCCGCCAGCCTTGATCGTCAGCGTCGCCTTGCGCTTGTCGCGAACCCGAACCCGCATGTTGCGGCCATCCATGGCGAGGATATAGGCCTGCTGAATACGAGACCCACCGTCGGCACCGGATTTCCAGCTGTCGTTGCGAACCAGAAACTTACGCTCGATTTCCTTGGCCATACGATCAGTATCCCTTGCACCTGTCGCGGTCGCCTCCTTTATAGGCTAACGCACTGGTAAAGCTCAAGCCTCCCCCGTTAATATATGCGCAAGACACTATTCCGGTTCCCTCGGACATGTTTTGATGCAGCGCAAAGGGCTCGACAGATGCCCATGCATTCGCTAACTAGATGCGCAACTTCAATCGGTTTAAATGAGGCGATCATCATGTCGGCGAAGACGGAAAAGCTCCTTTCGGTCCTGAAGCTCCAGCCGGTCGTGCCGGTTCTGATCATCGAGGATGTGGCGCATGCCGTGCCTCTGGCGCGCGCGCTCGTCGCCGGCGGCCTGAAGGCGATCGAAATCACCATGCGCACGGCCGCAGCCCTCGACGCCATCAAGGCGGTTGCCAACGAGGTTGAGGGTGCCGTTGCCGGTGCCGGCACGATCCTCAACGCCAGGCATTTCGAGCAGGCGGTTGCTGCCGGTTCGCAGTTCATCGTCAGCCCCGGCTCAACGCGCGGACTTCTCGATGCGGCGCGCGAAAGCGACGTTCCGCTTCTGCCCGGCGCCGTCACGTCCAGCGAGATCATGACGCTGAAGGAAGAGGGCTATGATGTTCTGAAATTCTTCCCCGCCGAACAGGCGGGCGGCGCCAATTACATCAAGTCGCTCGCATCGCCCTTTGCCGGCACGATGTTCTGCCCCACGGGCGGAATTTCGCTGAAGAACGCCAAGGATTATCTCAGCCTGCCGAACATCGTCTGCGTCGGCGGCTCCTGGGTTGCGCCGAAGGAACTGGTCGCTGGCGGCGACTGGGCGGGCATCACCAAGCTCGCTGCGGAAGCCTGCGCTCTGCGCGGCTGATCCTCACCCGAGTTTGAAAAGCCGACTTGCCGCACCTATCTCCGTTTCGGAAACGAGACGGAGAACAAGATGTTTGACGCCAAGAAACTGCTGGAACAATTCCTCGGGAGCCAGGGGACAGGCGCGGGCAAATCGCTCGGCGGCACTGCTCAGAATGCGCTGGACATGGCGCGGCGCAATCCGCTCGCAGCAGGCGCTATCGCCGGCCTGTTGCTCGGCACCAAGACGGGGCGCAAGCTCTCGACCTCGGCGCTGAAGGTGGGCGGGCTCGCGGCAATCGCCGGGCTCGGCTATCAGGCCTACAAGAACTATCAGGCCGGCAAATCGCCGGAGCAGGTGACGCCGCAGGTCACGGCCGATAGTCCATTGGCGCTGCCGCCGCCACAATCGCCCTTCCACCCCGAGTCCGACGCCAATGACGACGCCTTTGCGCTCGTTCTGGTCCGCGCCATGATTTCCGCAGCCCGTGCCGATGGTCACATCGACGATGTCGAGCGCGGCCGCATCATCGGCAAGATTTCGGGCGCGGGTCTTGATCCGGACGCCGAGGCTTTCCTTGAAAGCGAGCTCTCTCGCCCTGCCGATCTCGACGGCCTGATCGCGGCGGCGCAGAGCGAGGAGCAGAAGGTGGAGCTTTACACCGCCTCCCGCCTTGCCATCGAGCCGGATACGCGCGCCGAGCGTGGTTATCTCGACCTTCTGGCTGGCAGGCTGCAATTGCCTGATGCGCTGGTCGACCATATCGACGTCGCGGTTTCGGGTGCGAAGGCCTGATACGCGAAAAGGCGCCGGGCAACCGGCGCCTTTTGAAAACTTCAATTCGCGTTGAGCGGACAACCCTGCGGCGCAAGGCGTCTCAGGCCGCCCGAGTGTACCTTGCATCCTGCAGATTGAATGCTGCGATAACATCCGCAAGGGTTCGTGCGTCTCCGGCGAGCCGGTGCGTCAGCGCGGCTGTCTCCTCGACCATGGCTGCATTCTGCTGCGTCATCTGGTCCATGCGGGTCACGGCCTGGTTGATCTCTCCGAGCCCGATCGACTGTTCCTGTGCACTCGAAGCGATCGCCGAAATATAGTCGTTGATGCGGGCGACCTGGCCTGCGATCCCCTGCAGCGCGTCAGCGCGTCGCCGGTCTTGCGGACGAGCGTGACGCCCGCATTTACCTCATTGCCGGATTTTTCGATCAGGCTCTTGATATCCTTGGCGGCAGTGGCCGAGCGCTGGGCCAGCTCGCGAACCTCCTGCGCCACGACCGCAAAGCCCTTTCCGGCGTCTCCAGCGCGGGCAGCCTCCACGCCTGCGTTCAAAGCCAAGAGGTTGGTCTGGAAGGCGATTTCGTCGATGACGTTGATGATGCTCGAAATTTCCGTGGAGGCCGCCTCGATGCGACCCATGGCGGAAATTGCATCGCCGACAACAAGGCTGGAGGTTTCCGAATTCTGCTTGGCGGTGCTGACCAGCCGGGCTGCCTCGTTCGCCTTTTCGGAGGCGTTGCGGATGGTCGTGGTAATCTCATCCAGCGCCGCGGAGGTTTGTTCGAGCGATGCAGCCTGTTGTTCCGTCCGTGTGGCCAGGCTTTCGGATGCGGCGCGCATCTCTTCGGAACTGTCATCAATGGAATGGATATTGGCTGACACCTGGCTCAGCGTCTGCCGCAGGCGCGCGACCGCCTGATTGAAGTCGCTGCGCAGCGGTTCAAGTTCTTCATGGAGGCGCGTCGCGATGTTGACGGTCAGGTCACCTTCGGCGAGCTTTGCGATGCCGCCGGCGAGACTGTGGACCGAAGACTTGATTTCTTCCACATCCGCATTGCGGGCCGCCTCGCGCGCATTGCGCTCCTCCCGGCTTGTCTCGCGAAGGCGGGCTGCCTCCTGCTCTGTCTCCCGGGCCGTGAGCGCGTTCTCGCGGAAGCGGTTGACCGCGCGTGACAGCTCGCCGATCTCATTGCGCAGGTCGAGGTTCGGGACGTTCGCGGCGAGATCGCCTTCCGTCATCGCGCGGGCCTTGGCCGTCAATTTGCGGACGCCGCCCAGAATCCTGCTCGACATGAGGACCGTCGCCAATGCCGCCAGCACAAGCGCCACCGCTGCAGCGGCGGCCACGCGGTAGAGAATGGTCGTCGAAATCTCCTTGATCTTTGCAGCCTTCACGCCGGCATAGAGAATGCCGATCACGGTGCCGCTGTCCGAAAGGATCGGCTGGTAGATCGTGTAATAATCGCTTCCCAGGATGACCGCCGCGCCTCGATAGGTCTTGCCGCCGACGACGGAAGGATAGGCGGCGCTCTTTTCGCCGAGCTGCGTGCCCACCGCGCGCTTGCCGTCCGGCTTGACGATGTTCGTCGTCATGCGCCAGAAGTCCTTGCTCTTGTCGTCCCAGCGGAAGATGGTCGCGGTTTCGCCGGAAATGCGGCCGACCGTGTCGATCATGTCGTGATTGGCGAAGCTTGCGGGGATGTCCTTCATGACGATCTTATCGACATTGCCGTTCGCGTCATAGCTCACCTTCACGTCCGGCAGCTGGCTGCCGATGATCTGCGCGGCGATCCGGAGACTGCGGTCCTGTCCGGTGATCGCCTCTTCGCGAATGCGGTCGTTGACGGTGTTTGCCGTCACGTAGCCGACAAGGGAAATTGACAGCAGCACGATGGCGACTACGGCGACGGTAATCGTCGGGACAAGTCCATAGCGAGAGAATATCTTCATCGACAATATCCGGTTCGGTCGAATTGACTCTGTTTTAGCTAGATGGAATTAAGTCTTTTCTGTGTAAATAAATTGATAATTGTAAAGTGCAGAACTCGGGGTGCTGCGCGGAGGCGTTGCGTAAGCCCGGATTTACGTGCGAGAAATCGATTGTGCCGGACTTACGCTTATGCTCCATTGCTCCTCACATTTCGCATGCTGCATGCAGAAACCAGGCTTGAAATGATCGACCTTGAACATTGGACTTCGCGTCCCGCACCAGCCCCTGTGACGCTTGCCGGACGCTACGTTACGGTCCTTCCCTACAAGCGCGAAATTCATGGCGAGGCGCTGTTTGCAGCCCTTGGCGGGGCAAATGAAATCAACGACTTGCTTGCCTATTTCGCCGCACCTGACTTTCATTCGGCAACCGAATTCATGGAATGGCTGGACGCGGTCAAGAAAGCTGGATGGCTGACGGAAGTCTTCATCGACAATGCGTCCGGCAAGGTCGTCGGCATGGCGAATTACATGCGCGCCGACCCGGCCAATGGCGTGGTGGAAGTCGGCGGCGTGGCGCATGGCAAGGCGATGGCCGGTACGCGGCTTTCGACCGAAGCGCATTACCTGATGGCGAAGCATGTCTTCGAAGATCTCGGCTATCGCCGCTACGAATGGAAGTGTCACAACGGCAATGCTGCCAGCAAGCGCGCAGCCGAGCGCTACGGTTTCCAGTTCGAAGGCGTGTTCCGCCAGCACATCATCTCGCGCGGCAAGAACCGCGACACGGCCTGGTATTCGATGATCGACGCCGAATGGCCGGCGCTGAACGAAGCCTTCGAGACCTGGCTCGCGACCGACAATTTCGACCCGCAGGGCCAGCAGATCCGTTCGCTCCAGCAGATCCGCTCCGATCTCGCCGAGGATATCTGACGTGGCGGGCGACAACGAAACCCGCCAATCCGCCATCGCCGCCGCGATCTTTCTCGTGGTGGCGGGGCTGGCGCTTTATTTCATGCCCAACATCGTGCTCTGGATCGGCGGCTTTTCGCCGGTTCTGGCGGTGATTGTCGGCGTGGCGGTGATCGCGGCGTTTTTCGGGGTGTTCTGGGTGCGGTCGCGCTATCAGAAGCGGTGAGTGGCACCGGAAACAGCGTTGCAGGTCAGCGTTCTTTCACCAGGGCTTCGACCGCTGCAATAAAGGCAGTTGTGTCGGCGACAGCCTGCAGGATCTGAGGTTCCTCAATACTATCGCCGCGATAGTCCGCGATCATGCGCAGTTCGTGAAGCCGGTTGAATGACCGGCCATGGTCAGCGGCAACAAAGCCGCGCTTCACGACATGAAGGCTGAAAGCCGCGATCAGACCGCTATGCGTCTTGGCATCGATTGCTTCCGGTGGCGCGCCGGTCGCCAGAAGCGCCGCTTTGGCGGCATCGAACATCGCATAATAGATGCGGTTGCAGGCGCCGTCGGTATCGCCTGCCTCAAGCAGCAATCGCGCCGATGCCAGCGCCCGTGCGGCCTTCGTCATGAAGTCGGCAGGGTTCATAGAGCGATGCCGTCGCGCCGGATATTCGCCAGGAGACGCGGGTTGGGGTAGCGCTCGGGGTGTTGCCATTCCTGTTCCCAGATCGGCAAAGGCTGGATCAAGATGCCCTTCTCGAGAAGGACATCGTAAGCGATGTCCGCCATGGCGAGCTTCGTCGGCACGAAAGAGCCGACGTCACCTTTCAGGAAAACGGCAAGGTCTGCATCGCTGTCCGGCGAATTGTCATTACGCGCACGGCTGCCGAACAGCATCGCACCGCTGATCGAAAACGTCCGGCGGGCTGCTTCAAGGAATGCGCCGGCTGCCTCGCGTGTGGATGGGTCGATCTTTGCCATGGTGAACGCCTCGCTTGCTGCCAGGTGTGAGCTACACGTGACGCGCAGTTCGATGTCTTCATCGATCTTATTACACTAGAATGATGTCGGAAAAAACTGGTGCTGCGAGAGAGGATTGAACTCTCGACCTCACCCTTACCAAGGGTGTGCTCTACCACTGAGCTACCGCAGCATCTGATCCCGGAGCGACGCGTTGGCGTGTCGGGTGAAGCGGGGTGCCTATTGCCACATGTTATCCGGCGGCGCAAGCGCTGGGAGGCAAGTTTTTTGAGAAGTTCAGCACGCTTTCTTGGCGGCGCGTTCTGCGCTATGGGCTTTGCTTCATTTTCAACAACGCGAGACGGGGGCGGGGCGATGACGTCCGGCGCAGACGAGACAGGCGACAAGGGCGAGATGCGCGATGCGGAATCGCGCAAGCGGGCCAAGGAGGCTCTGCGGCGCGAGAAGGAAGCGGAGAAGAAGCGGCTTGCCGGAGCGCTCAGGGCCAATCTCATGCGGCGCAAGGCGCAGTCGCGAGCGCGGCGCGAGGGGGAGGCGGATGAGCGGGACGAGGGGTTGCCGGGCGCGGGGCCCGTGGATCGCGAATAGCGCCGGGTGTATGCAGGCGCTATCAACGCGGGCGGTAAGGGCGTCGAACTGTCGTCGGATGCCCGAATCATCCGCTTTCTTCTTTGGCCTGTTCACTGGTTGCTTCAGCTCTCGCCCGATTGTCCACCAAAAGGCCAGCAAGCCTGCCCTAAATCATCCTCAATCGGGGTGGAAACCATGCGTCCGACTGGCCGAGGGGGCCATATTTCCGGCCTTTCTTGAAGGCACTGCGCCTTTGGGTTATGGGGACCGTCACATCTGACACAGCGGCGTCATCCGGACGCCTGAAAGAGATACATCCATGGATCGCATTCGCATTGTCGGCGGCAAGCCGCTGAACGGCATCATTCCCATCTCCGGCGCGAAGAATGCCGCCCTGCCGCTGATGATCGCCTCGCTTCTCACCAGCGATACGCTGACGCTGGAAAATGTGCCGCATCTGGCGGACGTCGAGCAGCTCCTGCGCATTCTCGGCAACCACGGCGTCGACATTTCCGTGAATGGCCGCCGCGAGCATCAGGACGGGTCCTATTCCCGCACCATCCATTTCACCTGCCGCACCATTGCCGACACGACCGCGCCCTATGAGCTTGTCTCCAAGATGCGCGCCTCGTTCTGGGTCATCGGGCCGCTTCTGGCGCGCGAAGGCCGCTGCCGCGTTTCGCTGCCGGGCGGTTGCGCCATCGGCACGCGTCCGGTGGATCTCTTCATCGAGGGGCTGACTGCGATGGGCGCCGAGATGGAAATCGACGGCGGCTATATCAATGCCAAGGCGCCCAAGGGTGGCCTGATCGGCACGCGCTACACCTTCCCGAAGGTCTCGGTCGGTGCGACGCATGTTCTCGTCATGGCGGCAACACTCGCCAATGGCACGATGGTCATCGGCAATGCCGCGCGCGAGCCGGAAATCGTCGATCTCTGCAACTGCCTCAACGCCATGGGCGCGAAGATTTCGGGTGCCGGCACGTCGACCATCACCATCGAGGGTGTCAAGTCGCTTTCCGGCGCGCGCCATCGCGTGCTGCCCGATCGCATCGAAACCGGCACCTATGCCATGGCGGCCGCCATGGCCGGGGGTGACGTGACGCTGGACGGCACGAGCGTCGATCTGCTCGATACGGCGCTGGAAGCCATCCGTCGCTCTGGCGCCGAGGTCATTGCGCTGCCGACCGGCATTCGCGTCATCGGGCATGGCGATGCGATCAAGCCGGTCGATGTCGTGACAGACCCCTATCCTGGCTTTCCGACCGACCTGCAGGCGCAGTTCATGGGTCTCATGACCCGTTCGACGGGCATTTCGCACATCACCGAGACGATTTTCGAAAACCGCTTCATGCATGTGCAGGAGCTTGCCCGTCTCGGCGCGAAGATTTCGCTCAACGGCCAGACGGCGCGCGTCGAGGGCGTGTCGAAGCTGAAGGGTGCGCAGGTCATGGCGACCGACCTTCGCGCGTCCGTGTCGCTGGTTATTGCCGGTCTGGCAGCCGAAGGCGAGACGATCGTCTCGCGCGTCTATCATCTCGACCGCGGCTTCGAGCGGCTGGAAGAAAAGCTGACGCGTTGCGGCGCCATTGTCGAACGCATCAGCGATTGATGCCAACTTGCTCGCGGTTGCGCGGCGGGCTATCGCTTCTTATCTGCGTATCAAAGAGCGCTGCCCGAGAGCAATAAGGCGTACGGGCAGCGCGCAAGACGCAAAGGTGAGACTATGAGTGGTTTGAAACTGCTGGCGCTGGACGAAGAAGATCTCGACATCGTGTCGGCCCATATGCAGGATTCGGTTTTCAAGGTGGCGGAATGCGCCTTCGATGCCCGAATGAAGCAATTTGCCCTGACGGCCAATCGCTTCGTCTGGGAAACAGCCTCGGAAAAGGGGCGGCCGCTGGAGCGGCGCAAGGCGGCGCTGGTGTTCAAGCGGGTCAGCGGTGTCAAATCCGCCGGCGTCGACCGCAAGAACAGGGATGCCGTGCTTGACTTGCTGGCCATCCGCTTCGAAAAGCAGGGCGAGGGGCCGGAAGGCGTGATCGAGCTGGTTCTGGCCGGCGGCGGCGTCGTGCGGCTGGATGTGGAATGTATCGAAGCGCAGCTTGCCGATGTCGGCGGCGCGTGGGAAACGAAATCGAAGCCGCAGCATCGGGTGGATGCCTAGAGCATAGCGGTATCGGTTTAGCCGTCCCTGTTCAGGGGCGGGACGTCGGAAGGGAATGGGGCATTGGCAATTTGGCTTGACTGGAGCGAGGCGGATTTCGAGGCGAAATTCGCCGCTTTCCTGACGACGAAGCGTGAAGTGTCGGAAGATGTCGGGCAGACCGTGCGCGAAATCATCGCCGATGTGCGCGCCCGCGGCGATGCCGCTCTGGCGGATTATACGCTGCGCTTCGACCAGCTCGATTTTGCCGAAACACCGATGCGCGTGACGGCCGAGGAGATCGAGGACGCTTTGGCTGAGGTCGAGCCGGAAGTGCTGGATGCGCTGCATCTTGCGGCTGCCCGCATCACCAAGCACCATGCCCGCCAGATGCCGAAGGACGATATCTATGAAGACGATATCGGCGTCGGGCTCGGCTCGCGCTGGACGGCGATCGAGGCGGTCGGGCTTTATGTGCCGGGCGGTTCGGCGAGTTATCCGAGTTCGGTGCTGATGAATGCACTGCCGGCCAAGGTGGCCGGCGTGCCGCGCGTCGTCATGGTCGTGCCGGCCATGCGCGGCAAGATCAACCCGACCGTACTGGCCGCTGCCCGCATTGCCGGCGTGGACGAGATCTACCGCATCGGCGGCGCCCAGGCTGTCGCAGCCCTCGCCTATGGCACCGAGACGATTGCGCCGGTCGCGAAGATCGTCGGGCCGGGCAATGCCTATGTGGCGGCCGCCAAGCGCGAAGTCTTCGGCACGGTCGGCATCGACATGATTGCCGGCCCCTCCGAAGTGCTGGCCATTGCCGACAAGGACAATGATCCGGACTGGATTGCCGCCGATCTCCTTGCCCAAGCCGAACATGACCCCGCCGCGCAGGCGATCCTCATTTCCGATGATGCAGCCTTTGCCAAGTCGGTCAGCGATGCGGTGGAGCGCCAGCTTCGCCTGCTCCCGCGCGCCGATACGGCCGCCGCCAGCTGGCGCGACTATGGCGCGGTGATCATCGTGCCGGCGCTGGAGCGCGCCGTGCCGTTGGCCAATCGCATCGCCGCCGAGCATCTGGAACTGGCCGTGGCCGATCCCGATGCGCTGATGGCTGGCATCCGCAATGCGGGCGCCATCTTCGTCGGCCGCCATACGCCGGAAGTCATCGGCGATTATGTTGGCGGCTCGAACCACGTTTTGCCGACGGCGCGTTCGGCGCGCTTCTCATCGGGCCTTTCTGTGCTCGAATATGTCAAGCGCACATCGATCCTTCGCCTCGGCCCGGATCAGCTGCGTGCGCTCGGGCCATCGGCCATTGCGCTTGCGAAGTCCGAAGGGCTCGATGCCCATGCCCGCTCGGTCGGCATCCGTCTGAACCTCGGGAGCTGAGATGGCGAACAAGGCCACGCAAAGGCTCTGCGATGTCGTTCTGGACGAGACGATCGGCCGTTCGACGCCCGATGTGGAGCATGAGCGCGCGGTTGCCATCTTCGACCTGCTGGAGGACAATTCCTTCGCGCCCGAGGGCCACGAGAAGGGTCCCTACAAGCTCTATCTGTCGCTGGTCGAACAGCGCCTCGTCTTCACCATCAAGACCGAGGGCGATGAGCTGGTGGCGACGCATATCCTGTCGCTGACGCCGTTCCGGCGGATCATCAAGGATTACTTCATGATCTGCGACAGCTATTACCAGGCGATCCGCTCGTCCACGCCCAGCCAGATCGAGGCGATCGACATGGGCCGGCGCGGCATCCATAACGAGGGCTCGCAGACGCTGATGGACCGGTTGTCCGGCAAGATCAGGATCGACTTCGATACGGCGCGGCGGCTCTTCACGCTGGTCTGCGTGCTCTACTGGCGCGGTTGAGCCCATGGAGGAGGAGGCCGCCAGCGAAAGCACGGAGAAACGGCCGGGCGCGATCCTGTTCATGTGCGGCATGAATGCCATCCGCTCGCCGATGGCCGAGGCGCTGGCGAAATCCATGCTGCCCAAGGGTACCTATATTGCCTCCGCCGGCGTGCGCACGGGCGAGCGCGATCCTTTCGTCGATGTCGTCCTGGATGAAGTGGGCCTTTCCATCGGCCGCCATCAGCCGCAGACGCTGGACGAGCTGGAGGACGACTATTTCGACCTCATCGTGACGCTGGCGCCGGAGGCGCATCACGCAGCCCTCGAACTCACCCGCTCGCTCTCGGTCGATGTCAAATACTGGCCGACGCCCGATCCGAGCGTGGCGCGCGGCACGCGCGAGCAGATCCTGGACGCCTATCGAGAGGTGCGGGATCATCTGAAAACGCTGATCCAGAAGCGGCTCACCTGAACGCCGCTTGGAATGTGAACGTTTTTTGCAACATGCCGTCCTTTTCGGCATGTCAGAGGTTCACAAAGGCCCAAGCATTGTGTAGTTTCCGCAAAATTTTCGCCGGCGCCCTCTGCCCCGGCCCATAAACCATGCAAGAAAGATCTGTCTGAATGGCAAAAGAAGAAGTTCTCGAATTCCCGGGAATCGTGACCGAACTCCTGCCCAACGCGACCTTCCGCGTGAAGCTGGAAAACGAACATGAAATCATCGCCCACACCGCGGGCCGCATGCGCAAGAACCGCATCCGCGTTCTGGCCGGCGACAAGGTTCTCGTCGAAATGACCCCCTACGACCTCTCCAAGGGCCGTATCACCTACCGTTTCAGATAGTGCGTTTCTGGCGAAACGCACTATCTGTTTTTTCAACGCAATTCCGGACGCGAAACCGGTTCCCACTTTCGCTGGAATTGCTCTAAACCGGAGCAGCGCCGCCCCAGGCGCATCGACCGTATCCCATGGCGACCGAACAAGCCCTCATTCTTGCCTCTGGTTCGCCGCGCCGCGTCGAACTCCTCGCGCAAGCGCGCATCGAGCCCACCCGTCTCCTGCCGATGGATATCGACGAGACGCCGAAGCGCTCGGAAAATCCGCGCACGCTCGCCCAGCGCCTCGCCCGTGAAAAGGCCGAGGCTGCGTTTGCCGTCGTGCGTGCGGATGAGGAGATGAAGGGCGGCTGGGTTCTGGCGGCTGACACGGTGGTCGCCGTCGGCCGGCGCATCCTGCCCAAGGCGGAATACGAGGCGGATGCCTATTCCTGCCTCAACCTGCTCTCCGGCCGCGCGCATTGGGTCTACACGGGCGTGACGCTGATTGCGCCGTCGGGCCACACGCGCAGCCGCATCGTCGAGACCAAGGTGCGCTTCAAGCGCCTTTCCAATGCCGAAATCGATGCCTATGTGCAGAGCGGCGAATGGCGCGGCAAGGCGGGTGGCTATGGCATCCAGGGCATTGCCGGCTCCTTCGTGCAGAAGCTCGCCGGCTCCTATACCAGCGTCGTCGGGCTTCCGCTGACCGAAACGCTGCAGCTTCTGGATGGCGAAGGCTTCGACATCCGCCGGGGCTGGAAGGAAGGCTGAGAGGCCCGATGACCGCAAAAGTCGAACCTTTGAGAAAACCGCGCCCATGCCCCGAATGCGGGCAGCCGTCCGCGCGCGAACACTATCCCTTCTGCTCCGACCGCTGCCGCAATGTCGACCTGGCGCGCTGGCTCAACGGCTCCTATTCGATCCCCGTTTCGGAAGACGAAGAGAAGGCCGACGGCTTCGAGCGCGACTTTGAGCGTTGATTTTGCTCGATTATTCTAGAAGACGATTTTTCTTCAAAAAACAGTCAAAAAACTTCTCCCCGGTGCTGGACACACGCGAACAAGATGCTATAACCCCGCTCGCTTCCGGGGAAAACCCGGCGGGTTTTTGAAGAAACCCGGTCACACAAGCGACAAGTGCCCGGATAGCTCAGTTGGTAGAGCAGCGGATTGAAAATCCGCGTGTCGGTGGTTCAAATCCGCCTCCGGGCACCATTTTTCATTTTAGTAACATCGATGTTGAAAAGATTGTGGTGTTAGGTTGACGCTGCGCTATTTTTTCGTAAATACCGCTTCTGGTCCATTTTGACCAATCACTCGAAAAGTGACAGGTGCCGGGGCTCGCGATTCACCAATCCTTCGGGCTTCTGCGAAAAGCGCGTCAAGCTCTTCCATTGCGGTAGATTCCTCAAGGATTTGGTTCGCGTCCAACAGTCTTTGTCTGCAAATGCTGTAAGCTTCTGCCCCACATTCAACATACGCTGTAGTCATTGCATCAAGCATCATCTCGTGCTCCGAAATGAGAAAGCAGATATGGAGAAAACCGGCCCAAGGTTCCGGCATTTGTGGCGTTAGAAGTGCTAGGGCCAAAAGAGCACAGTGTGCGTTGAGCAAGTCCTCACGCTCGATAGATTCAACCATAATGGTGTGGAGCTTTTTCGCGTCAGACGGCTTGACGTCAAAATTGCTCCATATTAGCCATTTCGTTAAGTAAGTTTTCAGCCTGATTTCTGCGGACAGGCTTGCTTCGGAAGTCTGTTCGATTTCTTCGAAGGTAGCGGCGGCCTCCTCAAAGTAACCGGCATATAGTCTAGCATCCGCTAATCGAAACTGTGCCGTTGCTGTCTTTTCAATCGAGAAGGCAGCCTCGTAGGCTCTTACTGCGCACTTGTATTTATTCGCAAAAAACAAAGAGCCTCCCAACTCACTTAGAAAATAAAACCTTGAGAGATAGTCTGGTTCAAATTTGCGCGCGCGGTTGAATGACCTGATGGCGTGACGGTACAATCCCATGGAAGCTTGGCTATTGCCTAGCGAGTAGAATATAGTTGAAGGATTACGGCCTCGTTCAATTGCCGCTTCTGCCGCCGCTCCGTTTAATTTCTCAAGGGCCTGCGAAACACGGTTATCATTCCCATTGCTCCCCATCAGCGACATGACAAAACTGCCGTAGAAATTGTCCTGTTCTGCGTGGACGTCATTCAGTATCGCTAGATCGGTTGCGTTCTGAGGGTCGCCTAGCAACGCTCGGCAAACTTCAAGTGCCAAACCCTTTTGCTGCGTGCGTATATTTTCCCTCAGGCAGAACAATGCGGCTGATTTGGCGTGTGCAGAGAGACCCATCTTGAGAAGGACAGCAGGCACGCCATAAACCAGTGCTGCCGCAATTTTTTCCAAGGAATACTCATCTATTTTGATATCCAGATAGCCTACATGGGCGAAATCAATTCTTAGAAAACCATCTTTAAGCTGTATTTTTAGGCTCAGGCTTTTAGTATCTCCCTTTCTGAATTTTATAAAAGAAAGCATTTTCGAATATTCGCGGAGAACCTTTTCACAGGCGGAAAAATACGCAAATGATGCTGTGTGATTTTCAACTTCAATGAAAACGCTTTCATTTTGATCCGCGTTCTGCATTCTACGCAGTGCATTAATGTAGCTTGCTATCCCTGACGGGGTCTCTTGAGTCCAATCGTTGGGAACATCGAGGCTGACGGTTTGTGCGTCCTGCCCAACCTGAGCAAATGCTTCATGATTCCAAATCCATTTCCAACCATTGGTGGGTTCGCAATATCTCGCGATTATGGCTGGAACGTTTAATGAAGCCAGATAGTTCAATCGATCTATTTTGACCGTGACTTTGTCGAATTTCTCGGCGTCGTCCGTAGCTTTGAGTTGAACGTAGAAGAAGAATCCTGTTGCTTGACCAGTGTCATCAAAAATTTCGACTTCTAGGTCGACGCCATAGTCGCGACCTTTTTCCCGGCATACCCATTGTTCTGGCAGTAGCCTTTTGAATTCGTTTATTGACTTGTCTTCAAGCTGGTGTGTCCGGGATCGTTGGGGCAAGTTGCGTTCCAATATAGAGCAAACATGATTCCCGTATTTTATATATCGCCTTTAAGCTGAATTGCACCGCCATACCCTTGTAAAGGGTGCCAAATCTCGACCTTTTGTCAGCCTGTGGAGACGTGCGGCGCTTTGCCAGTGAAGCATTTTCCGTCGTCTGAGGACTCGAAAATCCTCACCTCAATGCACAAACTGCCGCGTCGCCAGAAACAGCACGATGCCCAGCGCCATCACAAACGCCGCGCCCAAGATTTCGATCGCCGTGCCGATCTTCACGCCCACTGTTCCGTCGCCCGCGAGTTTCACGGCCAGGCCCTTGGCTGAGACGGCGGTGATGGCGAGAAGGGAGACGGTGATGGCGGTGCCTATGGACATGGCGAAGACGGAGAGGATGCCGCCGAGATAGAGGCTGTTGAGCAGCGAGAAGGTCACGACGATGATCGCGCCGGAGCAGGGGCGGAGCCCCACGGCGACGACGGCCGAGAAGGCTTCCTTAAGGCTGAAATTCTCGCCGCCGAGCGATTGCGGGGAGGGCATGTGGGCGTGGCCGCATTCTTCGCAGAAATCGGCGACGGCGGTGCGGTTCGCATTGCCGGCGCCGAGGAGGCCGGTCGGCTGGGCAGAGCCTGGGATCAGGTTGAAGCCCTTGAGGCCTGATTTGGCGGGGGCCAGGCGCTGGACGGCGGTGTGGTCGCAGCCACAATAGGCGTCGTCGTCATGTGCGTGGAATTCCATGCCTGCCGGCATGCCGGCGATTACCGGCGCTGCGGCGCGGCGTGGCGATCTGCTGACGAGGCTGCGCACCTTGCGCACCAGCATCCAGAAACCGAAACCGGCGACCAGCAGGTAGCTGCCCTGTTCGAGGAAGTCGGTGGCGTTGGTGAGCGTGATCGAGGTTCCACGCAGGATGAGATAGGCGGCGCCGACGACGAGGAGCGCGGTGATGCCCTGCAGGAAGGACGAGATGATCGCGATGAGGATGCCGCGCCTCAGCTGGATCTCGTTGGCGATCATGTAGGAGGAGATGACGGCCTTGCCGTGTCCCGGTCCTGCTGCGTGGAAGACACCGTAGAGGAAGGAGAGGCTGACCAGCGTCCAGAGCTTCCACGGGTCCTGGCGCATGGCGATGAGCGATTGCGTCAGCGCGCGATAGAAGCGCTGCTGTTCGAAATTGACCCACATGAGGAAGGGGCCGCCGAAGCCGGACGTGTTGAACGAGGGTTCTGCCGTGCCGATGCCGAGCGGCGAGCCGGCATGGGCCGCAAGCGGCATCAGGAGCGGGGAGAGGAGTGCGGCTGCCGCAAGTGTCAGCGCAAGGCGTTTTGCCAGGCCTTTCTGGGTCTTCGCGGTCAGCATGTCACTTCGATCCGCGTTGCGAAGAGCTTGGACATGGTCGTTCCCATCGGGTCGTTGAAGAAGGCTTGGGTCAGCGTCTTCTGGTTCTGTGCGATGACTTCGTCGGGGTTCGGGCGCACCACCTTGTGCTGGCAGGCCTTGAAGCCCGCGCCTTCGACGACGATGTCCTTGTCGGTTGCGAAATCGAGCGAGGTGTAGAGCGTCGGGTCCCAGACACCGAAGGTCATGTCGCCTTTCAGCGGCATCGGCGTTGCCGGCTTGACGGCGAAGAACATGAGAAGCTGGCCGTTCTTGTAGTCGACATTGATCACATCGGGCGGCGCGATGTCGATCTTCTTCCCGTTCTGGGTGATGTTCGTATAGTAGTCGAAGTCGGCCAGCGATTGTTTCACCGTCTTGCCGACGGCCTTCAGCTCGTCGGGGTCGAGCTTCAGGTTCTTGTTCTTGTCGAAATCCAGAAGCACGGTCGAGGAGAAGACCTCGTCGAATCGCCAGACGTTTCTGAGTTCCTTGACGTTTCCGTCGTCACCCGCGACGACCTCCAGCCTCGCCTCCACGAAGATATGCGGATGCGCGAAGGCGGCTGCCGGGGCCAGAAGGCCCGTCAGCGTCGTGAGAATGGCAAGCTTGCGGGTCATGGAACCATCGTCTGTCAAAATGTCATGCGCGGAATGAAGGGCCCTGATTGGTCCTCAATCTGGACGAAAATGAGCCCTGTACCCGGCGCATGATGTCGCGGCACCATGTCACGCTGAGACTCGCGGGCAAAGTTACAATTTTTTAAACCATGCCTGCAGGAAGTCGACAAAGGTGCGAACCTTCGCCGGCAGGTGCCGGCGATGCGGGTAGACGGCATATATCCCCCGGTCGGCCGGCAGATAGTCTTCAAAAAGCGCGATGAGTTCGCCGCTTTCCAGATGCTTGCGGGCGACGAAATCCGGCAACAGCGCCACACCGAGCCCGGCCACTGCGCCGCGCAGCGTCGCGGTCGGGCTGTTGACCTCGATGGGGCCGGAGACCTGCACGGCAAAGGAAGAGCCATCCTTGTCGAAGAAGCGCAGCACGCCCTTGCGGCGGCTGTTCGAATCGATGAGGCAGGGGACATTCGACAGGCCGTTGGGATGGTCGAGGCCCTTGTGGCGGGCAATAAATTCCGGCGTCGCGCAGATTTTCAGGCCGAAGTCGGTAATCTTGCGGGCGATGAGCCCGGAATCCTCGAGCTTCGTCACGCGGATTGCCAGATCGAAGCCTTCTTCCACCAGATCGACGAATCGATCCTCGGCGACGATGTCGAGCGACAGGTCCGGGTGCAGCTTGGCGAAATCGATGAGACAGTGGCCGACTTCGGCGTCTACGAAGGTGCGCGGCACCGAGATCTTCAGCCGGCCCTTCAGATCCGTGTTGTTCTCGCGCACGAGATCGGCGAGTTCGTCGATTTCTTTGAGGATTTCCGAGGCCGAGCGATAATAGGTCTTGCCGGCTTCGGTGAGCGAGAATTGCCGGGTCGTGCGGTTAAGGAGGAGGGCGCCGAGCTCGTCTTCCAGTTCGCGCACATATTTGGACAGCAGCGCCTTCGAGCGTCCCAGCTTGCGGGCAGCGGCCGAAAAGCCCTCCGCGTCCACGACGTCGATGAAGGCCCTGATCCGCGTGAGAGTATCCATTTTGCCTCGCTTTATTTTTCCGCGAATATAAGTCCTCCATATCACCCATTTCAATCGTTCGGAAAAAATTGGCCTCGGTCAAAAAAACTCTTGATTACGACAGCGAATGTTCTTATCTCCGCGGTTGCCCAAAGTCGCACGTGCCTGTGGGTGTCCGCCGACCCTCGAACTGGGATTTAATCCCTAAGGTGAGGGTATCGGTAAGGTACCTGGAACTAACCGCTCCAGTCGCTATTCCGGCCAACCGGGAAATGCGAGGACATCTTGAAGCAACGACGGTGCGGGCCTTTCTGGTGTCTGCCGGCTTTCCAACAGCCGGGGTTACTGAAGAGGCACACCTTCATTGCCGGAAGTGCGGTCGGGTTCTCCCCTCCAATCCAAGGCAGACAAAGTGAACGATCGCTCTCACCTGAGCGTTTGTTCGTCATTTGCGTTTGCGTTTCGCTCAGGTTCCGGGGTCTCCACCGGCTGGTTCCTGATCGCTTCGTCATCCGCGCTTTGTCCTTCGGGAATAGATTGATTCTCGAAGCCATGCCGTTCCAACGCCCCGCGTGATGATCACCCGGGACGATGGGTATTTGACTCTGGATTTTTGGAGACCCGCCATGACCTCGCAGCGCATCCTCGACTTCTTCAAGACCCGCCAGCCGGAAGGTCCGTGCCTCGTCGTCGATCTCGATGTCGTCGCCGGCAATTTCAAGGCATTTCGTCATGCCCTGCCGGACAGCCATATCTATTATGCGGTCAAGGCGAACCCCGCTCCGGAAGTCCTGCGTCTTCTCGCAGGCCTCGGCTCCAATTTCGATTGCGCGTCTGTCGCTGAAATCGAAATGGCGCTCGACGCCGGCGCGACGGCAGCCCGCATTTCCTTCGGCAACACGATCAAGAAGGAGCGCGACATTGCCCGCGCTCATGCGCTGGGCGTCAACCTCTTTGCCGTCGACAGCCATGAGGAAGTCGAGAAGATTGCGCGTGCCGCTCCCGGCGCCCGCGTCTTCTGCCGCGTGCTGACCAATGGCGAAGGCGCCGAATGGCCGCTGTCGCGCAAGTTCGGCTGCGTCCCGCAGATGGCTGTCGACGTTCTCGTCTATGCGCATCAGCTGGGTCTCGTTTCCTTCGGCGTTTCGTTCCATGTCGGTTCGCAGATGACCAAGGTCGATGCCTGGGATGCAGCCCTTGCCGATGCAAAGCGCGTCTTCGTGTCGCTGGCCAAGCAGGGCATCGAGCTGCAGATGGTCAACATGGGCGGCGGCTTCCCGACGAAGTACCTGAAGGACGTCCCGACCGCGCAGGCCTATGGCAAGGCGATCTTCGCATCGCTCTCCAAGCATTTCGGCAACCGGATCCCGATGACCATCATCGAGCCGGGCCGCGGCATGGTCGGCAATGCGGGCGTGATCAAGTCGGAAGTCGTCCTGATCTCGAAGAAGTCGGACAATGACGAACATCGCTGGGTCTTCCTCGACATCGGCAAGTTCGGCGGTCTGGCGGAAACGATGGACGAAGCCATCCGCTACCCGATCCGCACGGAGCGTGATGCCGACGACATGGGGCTGTGCGTGCTGGCCGGCCCGACCTGCGATTCGGCGGATGTTCTTTACGAGAAGAACATGTATCCGCTGCCGCTCTCGCTCACCATCGGTGACGAGGTGCTGATCGAAGGCACGGGCGCCTACACGACGACCTATTCGGCCGTCGCCTTCAACGGTTTCGAGCCGCTGAAGTCCTACTGCATCTGATCGGTCGCCCGGGATATCCCCGGGCGCCTCAAGCCGGCCGCGAAACCGTCATAAAGCCTTCATCTGTCGTTCAGACAGGATCGGCTAGAACAGTTTCCAGGCTGAATTGACAAAGGTTCGATTGCAGATCGGTCGACGCAGACCGCAAGCCATCGCCCTTCATGGGGCGAGGCGTTCACCCACAATATCCGGGCCGCATTGAGCGGTATTGAAGTTCGGGAGGCCACGATGGCCCTTGTTCTTGATGTCCTGCGCGCGCAAAACGCGCCTGAATTCACCATTGAGCCGGAAGCTGCCGGCGATGTCGTCGCCCGCGAGCGTCTGCTGGATGCCGCCATGGGTCCGAACCGCCGCAAGAAGTCGTCCGAAAAGCTGCGCCGCGGCCGTCTGCCGGCTGAAGGCCTCGCGCTCGTCGCCCGCGACCCTGCCGGTCACCTCATCGGCACCGTGCGCCTGTGGAACGTGCATGCCGGCATTACACCGGGCGGCGCGCCGCTTCCCGCTCTGCTGCTCGGGCCGCTTGCCGTCGATGCGTCCCATGAAGGCAAGGGCATTGGCGCGGCGCTGATGCGGGCGGCCATTTTCGAGGCCCGCCGGCTTGGCCATGGGGCGATCCTGCTCGTTGGTGACGCACCTTATTATGAACGCTTCGGCTTCTTCGCCGACAAGACGGCCACGCTGATGATGCCCGGCCCGTTCGAGCGCTCGCGCTTCCTGGCACTGGAGCTGGAAGACGGCTGGCTCAAGGGCGCTGCCGGGGTGCTCGTGCCCTGCGGCCGCAAGCTTTCGGTCGCCCCGATCAAGAAGGCGGCCTGAACCGTCCAGCTTTGACTGCGTCAACTGTGCCGGCTTCTGAAAGGGGGCCGGCATTTTTGCGAGCGCAAACCGCATTTTTGGCGGTCTGACGCGAGGTTTTCCGCGCCTGCATCCGCTTTGTTACAGCGCCTGTCGCAAAGCGTTGCGGCACAAGGCCGTCTCCCGGCTTCTGCAAATTATGGTTAATCAATTGATAATAAATACATTTTTTGCCCGCTCCTAAGTCCCGATTCGGGCTGTCATATATCCTTCATACAGATGTCACATAAGCGTAACTCCGGGGGCCTAATGAACCCCGGCGACCGTGTGCCTTGCAAAAGGGGCGGTTTCAATGAATTACCATCACGTACAGGGAGAACTGCCGTGAACTTCATCCGCAAATTCGCAGTCGGCGCCGCCGTTGCCACCATCAGCCTCACGGTCGCAGGCGCGTCGTTCGCCGCCGACATCACGGGCGCAGGCTCGAGCTTCATCAACCCGGTTCTCTCGAAGTGGGCTGAAGGCTACAAGGCCGCCACGAAGAACATCGTCAACTACCAGTCGGTCGGTTCGGGCGCAGGCATCAAGCAGCTCCTCGCCAAGACTGTTGTCTTCGGCGCAACCGACAAGCCGATGAGCGACGCCGACCTCGAAAAGAACGGCCTTGCCCAGTTCCCGATGATCTCCGGCGGCATCGTCGTCACGTATAACATCGAAGGCGTAAAGCCGGGCGAACTCGTGTTCGACGGCGAAACGCTTGCCGGCATCTTCCTCGGCAAGATCACCAAGTGGGACGACCCGGCTCTCAAGAAGCTGAACCCCGACGTCAAGCTGCCGTCTTCGCCGATCTCCGTCGTTTACCGCGCTGACGGTTCGGGCACGACCTTCAACTTCACGAACTACCTCTCGAAGGTTTCGCCGGAGTGGAAGGAAAAGGTTGGTTCGGACACGGCTGTTCAGTGGCCGGTCGGCTTCGGCGCCAAGGGCTCTGAAGGCGTTTCCACGACGGTTGCTCAGACCGCCGGTTCGATCTCCTACGTCGAGTACTCCTACGTTGTTGCCAACAAGATGGGCTATTCCAAGCTGAAGAACGCTGCCGGCAAGGTCGTCGAGCCGACGCTCGACACGTTCGCCGCTGCTGCTGCCAACGCTGACTGGAAGGGTTCGAAGAACTTCAACGTCATCGTCACCAACCAGCCGGGCGACAAGACCTGGCCGATCGCAGCATCGACCTGGGTTGTTCTCTACAAGCAGCCTGCCGACAAGGCTCTGAACGACGGTGCTCTCGACTTCTTCAAGTGGGCCTACGAAAAGGGCCAGAAGGACGCGACCGCTCTGAACTACGTCGCTATCCCGGAAGCCGTCTCGAAGGTCGTGATGGAATCCTGGAAGAAGGACTTCGGCACGAAGTAATCGGCGCCACGGCGCACAATTGGCGGACAGAGATGATCTCTGTCCGCTTTTCATGACCGGGACAGGGGTTGCAGAATGGTCGACGCGACAAACGGGGCTGATTTTTCGCGGGTGGACGTTGCCTCCATCACGAAAACCTTCAAGCTACAGGACCGTATTTTCTTCTTCATGACGCTGGCATCGGCCGCTCTGGTCGTCCTGATGCTGCTTGCCATTCTCGTCGTTCTGGTGATCGACGCGCTTCCGACGTTCCAGACATTCGGCCTGTCCTTCCTGTGGGGCACGGTCTGGAGTGCGCCGACAGATCACTACGGTGCAGTGCCGGCCGTTCTCGGCACACTGATCAGCTCGCTGATCGCCATGCTCATTGCCGTGCCGCTCTCCTTCGGCATCGCCATCTTCCTGACGGAGCTCTGCCCCGGTTCGCTGCGCCGCCCGATCGGGACAGCCATCGAACTGCTCGCCGGCGTTCCTTCCATCATCTACGGCATCGTCGGCCTCTTCGTGCTCGTGCCGCTGATGCAGCTTTACATTCTGCCCTTCCTGATCGCGACAATCGGCCAGGTTCCGGTCATCGGCTACCTGTTCCAGCCGCCGGCGCCGGGCGTCGGCCTGCTGACTGCCAGCCTCGTGCTTGCCATCATGGTTCTGCCCTTCATCACCGCCATCACCCGCGACGTGTTCCTGACCGTCCCGCCGATGCTGCGGGAATCGGCCTACGGCATGGGCATGACGACCTGGGAAGTCGCCCGCAACATTCTGATCCCCTATACGCGCCGCGGTCTCGTCGGTGGCGTGATGCTCGGCCTCGGCCGCGCGCTCGGTGAAACCATGGCCGTCACCTTCGTGGTTGGCTCGGTGACCCGCCTGCAGGCCTCGATCATCTCGCCCTCCACAACGATCTCCGCGCAGATTGCCAACACGTTCGGCGAAGCCGACGGGCTGCAGCTCTCCAGCCTGATCGCCCTTGGCCTCCTGCTCTTCATCCTGTCGTTCTGCGTGCTTGCGCTGGCGAAGTGGATGATTGGCCGCTCTGACTCATTCTGAGGATCGCCCCATGGAAGATACCATTCGTCAGAACATCATGTCGCGGCGCTACGGGCGCAACCGCCTGATGATGACACTCTCCGTCGTCGCCGCCGGCCTCGGCATGTTCTTCCTTGCCGTCATCCTCGGCACGCTGCTTTACCACGGGATTTCGTCGCTCAGCCTCGACGTCTTCACGATGAGCATTCCGGCCGAAGGCTCGCGTGGGGGGCTTCTCAACGCGATCTATGGCACGGCCATGGTGACATTCTTCGCCATCCTGATTGCCGCCCCGATCGGCATTCTGGCCGGCACCTATCTGATCGAATATGCCAACGGTTCGAAGCTGGCCGAAGCCGCGAAGTTCATCAACGACATCCTGCTGTCCGCGCCTTCGATCATCATCGGCGTCTTCGTCTATGGCGCGATCGTCGTACCGATGCGCGGAAACTCGGCCATTGCCGGCATCGCGGCGCTCGCTCTGATCGCGCTGCCGGTTGTCAACCGCACGACGCAGGACATGCTGCTGCTGGTGCCGAACGCGCTGCGTGAAGCCACCGCCGCGCTGGGTGCCCCGCGCTGGAAGTCGATGACGCATGTCATCTACCGCTCGGCCTGGACCGGTATCCTCACCGGTATCCTGCTCGCTGTTGCCCGCATTAGCGGCGAAACGGCTCCGCTCCTCTTCACGGCCGGCTATTCGAAGTTCATGAATGCCGGCTTCACGGGACCGATTGCCACGCTGCCGGTTGCGATCAATACTCTTGCCGCAGATCCGGGTGAGGATCTGAAGCGTCTGGCCTGGGCCGGCGCGCTGATCATCACCGTCGCGATCCTCGCCATCAACATCCTTGCCCGCCTGATGGGCGGCCGCCGCCAGTGACGCGGACGCAACGATAGGAATGGAATTATGAACATGACCGATATGAATTCCCAGAGCGTCATCCAGAATCGCGGTGGTTCCTTTGGCCCGGCCGATCTCGAAATGCCGGTCAAGGTGGAAGTGAAGAATCTCGACTTCACCTATCAGAACGGCCATCGCGTTCTGAAGAACGTCAACATGAAGATCCGCGACAAGACCGTGACCGCCTTCATCGGCCCGTCTGGCTGCGGCAAGTCCACGCTGCTGCGCACGTTCAACCGCATGTACGATCTCTATCCGGGCCAGAAGGTCGAGGGCGAGATCCTGCTCGACGGCAAGAACATCCTGGCCAAGGACGTCGACCTCAACAACCTGCGCGCCAAGGTCGGCATGGTGTTCCAGAAGCCGACGCCGTTCCCGATGTCGATCTACGAAAACATCGCTTTCGGCATCCGTCTTTATGAAAAGATCTCGAAGTCGGAAATGAACGACCGCGTTGAAGCGGCTCTGACGGAAGCAGCGCTCTGGACTGAGGTGAAGGACAAGATCAACCAGTCAGGTCTCGGCCTCTCCGGTGGTCAGCAGCAGCGCCTCTGCATTGCGCGTGCGATTGCCGTCAAGCCCTCCGTCCTGCTCCTCGACGAGCCGGCCTCGGCGCTCGACCCGATCTCGACGGCGAAGATCGAGGAGCTGATTGAATCACTCCGTTCGCATTACTGCATCGCCATCGTGACGCATAACATGCAGCAGGCCGCTCGTACCTCGCAGTACACCGCCTTCATGTATCTCGGCGAGCTGGTCGAGTTCGACTCGACCGACAAGCTGTTCAGCGCCCCGAGCCAGCAGCGCACGAGCGACTATATCACCGGCCGCTTCGGCTGAGTGTATTACAGATTGGAGCGTACCACGTTCCAACCGGCGGGTTGTCTGGAGGCGACCCGCCGGTTTTCGTTTGTGGGGGTGTTGCGGCTAGAGCGTTTCACCGTTTTTCTGAATCGGTTGGGATTCCCAAATCAGTTTTGTTCTGATTCATTGATGCCGGTTGGATGGAGGCCGGCATCAATGACTGCACCGATATCAAACGATCTTCGTGAGC
>NZ_JAJNCY010000006.1 GCF_021026335.1 Rhizobium sp. C1 | reverse complement strand
GCCCTGCGGCATCAGCGCATCCACAAAACTGAACTGCCCAGACCCTCGAACCGACATCGCATCCTCTCCAAACCGCTGCAAACCAAGTGAATCACATCACCCGAATTTTGCAACGGTCCCCTTCGGGCTGGTTGCCAGCCTCGGCCAGCCGGCCGGGCCCATTCCCCCGGTTCCCGTCGCGGCGCTGAGCGCGCGGGCGGCGGCACTCGCCCGTCCCAGCGTCATCGCCTTCATCAACGATCCAGAGGCCTATGCAAAGGCGTCGGCCTCCGTCTTCGACATGATGACGCAAGGCGTCGCGGGCTCCATTGGCGGCACCTATCCGCTCTCCGAGGCACGGCGGGCCCATGAGGACATGGAGGCCGGCCGGACGACCGGAAGCCTCCTGCTCATTCCAGATGCGTCAGCCTGACATTCTGCTGCCGCGGGACACGAGCCGTCCAAAGGGGAAGACCGCAACGATCAGGCCGGCGAAGACAAGCACCATGCCGGCAAGGCGAACGGGGCCGAACTGTTCGCCAAGGAGCAAAGCTGCCGAGACGATGCCGACAATGGGGACAAGGAGCGAGAACGGGGCGACCTGCGCTGCCGGATAGAGTTTCAGCAGATAGGCCCAGATGC
The DNA here is from genome assembly GCF_021026335.1 of Rhizobium sp. C1. Classification (GTDB taxonomy): domain Bacteria; phylum Pseudomonadota; class Alphaproteobacteria; order Rhizobiales; family Rhizobiaceae; genus Ensifer_A. The sequence goes on along the minus strand of NZ_JAJNCY010000006.1, from coordinate 326,560 downwards.
CATAGCCGATATTGGTGGAGACAATCGCGATATAAGCAACCGCGCCGATACCGGCCCAACCCATGTGGAGGAAGGCGGCCTCGATCGCCTGCGGACCTTCGAACAGATAGGAGAGGATCAGCAGCGGCAGCGGCGGGACGATACTGAGCCATGTCACCATGGCGAACATGTCGATCTTGCCCGCGCCGCGAAGCGCCACGTTTCCGACGGCCCAGCACAGCGCCGCGCCGAGGCAGAGGAGCAGGCCGGCAAGCGTGACCCCGCCACCCCCGGCGGTGGTCGCGATGGCTGCAAGGCCGAGAAAGGCGATCCCCGTGCCGCTCATCTGGCGGATGCCGATCTTTTCGCCCAGCACGAGGGCGGCGATGGGGCCGGTCAGAAAGGCCTGCGACTGGATCACGACCGAGGCAAGCCCGGCCGGCATGCCGACCTTCATGCTGAGAAAGAGAAGGCCGAACTGCCCCGTGAAGAGCACGATGCCGAGGAAAATGAAGCGCGGCCATGGCACCTGCGGACGCGGGATGAAGATGGCCGGCAAGGCTGCGACGGCGAAACGCAGCGCCGCCAGAAGAAGCGGCGGCATGGTGCCAAGCCCCACCTCGATGATGACGAAATTGACGCCCCAGGCGACGACGACGAAAAGCGCCAACAGAATTTCGCGCGGTCTCATCATGCTTCTCCTGTTGCTGCTATCGTTCTTTTGTCATACGCCCTTCCATGGCATAAATGAAACAACTTACACTAAATTCAGCTATCAACATGATTGATGACAAGCGTTTCGATCTCAACCTTCTGAGGGTATTCAAGGCGCTCATGGAAGAGTTGAATGCCACACGCGCAGCGCACCGGCTGGGTGTCAGCCAGGCGGCTGTCAGCGCGTCACTGAAACGCTTGCGCAACGCCTATAACGACCCTCTTTTCGACCGGACGCAACGCGGACTGACCCCGACTCCGCGAGCGGTGGTGATCGCGCAGCAGGTAGAGGCCGCTCTTGCCATGGTCGCGGGAACGCTCGGCACGGAGGAGAATGCAGCAGCGGAAAGGCCTTCGGTTGTGCGGCTCGGTCTCTCCGATGATTTTGAAATCGCGTTCGGCAATCGTATCATCGACGCAATCCACGTCGAGCGTCCGGAAATCCGCCTTGTGTTCCGGCAGACGAACAGCCTTATGGCCGTCGAGGCCCTGAACGCACGTGACATCGATCTCGCAATCACCGCCGGGGGTTTCACTGACAGCCGTATCCGCCATCGGTCGCTGGGCTCCTCGCATTACCTCGCTATTTTCGATCCCGCCGTGCGCGGAAGCACGATGCCGTTGACCGTAGACGATTATCTGGAGATGGAGCATCTGCTCGTATCCTATTCCGGGCTGACGGGCGTCACAGACGACGTTCTGGCCGAGCATGGCCGGCGGCGGAGAATTCGGGCGGCAACCACGCATTTTTCCGCCCTGCCGTTTCTGATTGCCGGCACGGAGGCGGTAGCGACGATCCCAAGCCATGCGGCGCTGGCGATCTCGAGTTCGTCCCAATTGGCCATTTGCGAAACGCCCTATCCTTTCCCACGCTATGCGTTCGGATTGAGCTGGCGCTTCGACGCGTTGCGCGACAGGTCGGTCCGCGATGTTCGCGACACGATCGTATCGCGGTTTTCCGAATGGACCGCGTGACCTTCCACGAAGGGGGGAGCCGGCATAAAAATGCCGGGGCAGTTACCTGCCCCGGCCTGTATTATTCCCCTCAAATATTATGTGGTGCTGAAAACTCAGGCTGCTGCGGAAGCCGGCAACGGAACTTCGGCGATCGTCTGGAGAACGCGCGATGCGATCTGGTAGGGGTCGCCTTGCGAGTTCGGACGGCGATCTTCCAGGTAACCGCGATAGTCGTTCTTGACGAAGGAATGCGGAACGCGGATCGAGGCGCCACGGTCGGCAACGCCGTAGGAGAACTTGTTCCACGGAGCCGTTTCGTGCTTGCCGGTCAGGCGCTTGTCGTTGTCCGGACCGTACACGTCGATGTGCTCCTTCCAGTTCTTGGCGAACTGGGCCATGAGCGCTTCGAAATAGGCCTTGCCGCCGACTTCGCGCATGTACTTGGTCGAGAAGTTGCAGTGCATGCCCGAGCCGTTCCAGTCGGTATCGCCGAGCGGCTTGCAGTGGTATTCGACGTCGATGCCGTACTTTTCGCAAACGCGCTCAAGCAGGTAACGAGCCATCCAGATTTCGTCGGCGGCGCGCTTGGAGCCCTTGCCGAAAATCTGGAATTCCCACTGACCCTTGGCCACTTCGGCATTGATGCCTTCGTGGTTGATGCCGGCTTCGAGGCAGATGTCGAGATGCTCTTCAACGATCTCGCGGGCAACGTCGCCGACGTTCTTGTAGCCGACGCCGGTGTAGTACGGGCCCTGCGGAGCCGGGTAGCCCTGTTCCGGGAAGCCGAGCGGGCGGCCGTCCTTGTAGAAGAAGTATTCCTGTTCAAAGCCGAACCATGCACCTTCGTCGTCGAGGATCGTGGCGCGGGCGTTCGACGGATGCGGCGTGACGCCATCGGGCATCATGACTTCGCACATGACGAGAGCACCGTTGGTGCGGACCGGATCCGGATAGATCGCAACCGGCTTCAGAACGCAGTCCGAGCTGTGACCTTCAGCCTGCTGGGTGGACGAGCCGTCGAAGCCCCAGAGCGGGAGCTGTTCGAGCGTCGGGAACTCGTCGAATTCCTTGATCTGTGTCTTGCCGCGCAGGTTCGGAACCGGCTTGTAACCGTCGAGCCAGATATACTCGAGCTTAAACTTGGTCATTTGTGTTTCTCTCATCCTTGAAATGTGATCGGTCTTGAAACCGCTACAGGTCAGGCTTCCGGCTTCATGCCGCCGCCACAGGCCGACAGTCTCCATGCACACACCGTGCCAAGTTCGACGCCCATGCCGAAAAAATCCGGAAAACTTCGATTTTGCGGCGCAAAAAGACGCCTCCGGCAGCGCCATTTTTTCTGCTGCGAGCGCGAAGTGAATGATTCTCAAAGGCTTAATCCCGCACCTTGGAAACAGAAAAAACGACCTAAAACCGCGATTAAAATTTCGCCACCCGATTTAAAACCATTCCGACGGAGATTTTATGCCTAAATAATATGCAATAGATTACTTTTTTTGCATTTTCAGGATATTTCATGTGCATTCCGCTGCGAGTTCGATTATATTCTTGCCATACCCGGGGCACACCCCACAACCGAACCGTGAAAGGCCAAACAATGCATACGGATCATCATCGCAAGTCTGCGACGATCTACATGTTCCCGTTGTCTCCGCGCCTTGCCCAGCGAGGCGGCGTCAGCAGTCAGGATATCGAACGGATCAAGAATTACGTGGATTGCAGCTCGTCCTATCATCAGGACGCAATCAACGAAGAGCTTCGCCATGCCACACCGACCGGCAAGCCCCATTCATGAGGTGCGCAACGGTATCGTTCAAAGACTGAGCCCGGCCTTCGCGCCGGGCTTTTGTGTTTTTGGGGATCGCGCCAGGATCGGGGATCAGTAGCGGACGAACTGCCCGGTGAAATCGACATATTTTTCGGCCAGGAAGGCCTTCACCGCTTTGCGGTCCATCGCCTTGCCATAGAAATAGCCCTGCGCCATGGCGCAGCCGAGTGCCTTGAGCTTGAGCGCTTCCGCGAAATCCTCGACGCCTTCGGCAACGACTTCCAGGCCCAGGCCTTCGCACATCGCGATAATCGCCTTGATGATGTGTTCCGCGGCGGGGTCCTGGGTGATCCGGCAGACGAAGGCCCGGTCGATCTTCAGCTTGTCGAAATTGAAGTCCATCAGCCGCCCGAGACTGGACTGGCCGGTGCCGAAATCGTCGAGCGAGACGCGAATGCCTTCGGCACGCAGGTTCGTGATGATCTTGGCAGCCGTTTCGGGATCGGCGACCACGGCGGTTTCGGTGATCTCGAGTTCGAGCCGGCGCGGATCCAGACCGACGCGATTGATGATCGACATGACGTTCTGGCTGGTACGGAGGTCGGTCAATTGCGCCGAGGACAGATTGAAAGACAGGAAAAGGTCGTGCGGCCAGGCGACCGCCGCCGCTGCCGCCTTGCGCAACAGCGTTTCCGTCAGAATATCGATAAAACCGCGTTCTTCAGCCAGGGGCACGAAGATGGCGGGCGAAACGAAGCCGAGATCGGCATCCGTCCAGCGGGCCAGCGCCTCGAAGCCGACGATCTCGTCGCCGGCGAGATTGACGATCGGCTGAAAGTGAACATCCACCTCGTCAGCGATAATCGCGTTCCGCAGGGCCTGTTCGATCTGCGTCGAGCGCCGCATCTCGTCGGCAATCTCGCTGGAATAGACCGTAACGCGGCCCGTGCCCTTGCGTTTCGATCGATAAAGCGCCGTCTCGGCACTCTTCAAGAGATCGGGAAAATCCTCCCCGGCAAAGGGATAGACCGCAAAACCGAACGAGGCGGACAGGCGGACGTGGCGATCGCCGAGATCATAGGGTGCGGAAAGCACTTCCTTGAACATGGCGCCGATGCGCTCCGCACCGTTGCGTTCGAATACAAGCGGCAGCACGAAAGCGAATTCGTCGCCGGCCTGCCGGGTGACAATCGCCCCGCTCGGCATGCAGGCGCTCAGGCGGTGCGCGACCTGGCAGAGGATTTCATCGCCCGCCTCCCGGCCGAAAAGATCGTTGATGGGACGAAAACCGTCGAGATTGGCGATGCCGATGGTAAAGGGAGCCGGATCGTCCGCACGTTCCAGCGCGAGTTGCTTCACCTTTTCACACAGACGGTTACGATTTCCGAGTCCAGTCAGGAGATCGGTGAAACCTTCAGCCTGCTCTCCTGGCAGGATGGCCTCTGCGTTGGCAGATTTCACCAAACCTCTATCTCCCGGGAAGGTCTTTTTAGGTTAGAACGTCGTTGTTAATCATTTGCAGACAAATTGTTTAAGAAATGGATAGTGGCTTCCTACCAGAAATTGCCGCTGACATTTCATAGAATGAGAAGGCATCTGGGCTTCATCGCGAGACAGTGAATCAACCGCCGGCCACCATTTCCTGATGTCTGTCGAGCTGGGAGAGGATGTGGCGCTTGTAGAGCATTTCTATCGCCTCCACCGAGAGCGGCTTGACGATTGTCTCGTCCATGCCGGCCGCGAGGCATGTCTCGTGCCTTTCCTGGGAAAGCTTCGGCATGACGCCGACGATGGACGTGCACGGTACGCGGTCGGTTTCCAATGAACGGATGCGCTGGGCAACCTCCGAGCCATCCATGTCGGGCAAGCCAAGGTCGATCAGCATGAGCGAGGGGCGCAGGATATCCCAAAGGCGAATGGCCTCGGCACCGTCCCTTGCAAGTTCATAGCTGACGCCCAGTCCGCCAAGGATCTGCGCATAGACTTCCTGATTGACCGGATTGTCTTCCACCACCAGCAGATCGACATCGAAACCCACGGTCTCGGGGACATGGTCGGGCTCGGGAAACTCCGGCAGATAATCGGTGTCGATCTCGATGGAAACCGAGCGCGACCGATGCGCGACGGCGGCTGCGGCCTCGGCAACCGCGAAATGAACCGGGCGCATTCGGCTGATCGGCAAAACGGTGATCCCGAGAGCCGCGAGAGCCGCAGCATCGACATCCGCATCGTCCGCCATGATCAGGTCAATCACCAGCCCCTCTTCGCGTGCGGCTGCGGCAATATCGCGAAGCTCTTCGAGACTTGCCGCATGGCAGGCATCGAAGCGGAATGCGTGCAGCGCCTCATTGAGCGCGCTTCCAAACCGGTTGTCGCTGCTGAGCAGAATGACGGTGCTTGCGCCGGTCTGCGCCGGCTCCGGCATGCGCGATTCCTCCAGTTCGTCGCAGAGCGGATGGAGATCGGTAGCGAGAGCTTCAGGCTTCAGCGCATCCTGCAAATCCAGTTCTGCACCATCGGTTTCCGAAACCGGCTGCTTCAGGGATACGACGAAATAGTTGCCGGGATTGCCGAGCCGGAAGCGGTGCGTGAGAAGGAGAACCTCTTCACCATGGCGCTCGGCATATTCGCGCGTCACGGATGGTTTTCCCGTGGCCAGCACGCCGCGTATCTCGGCCTCGTGACGCTCCACACGCTCGGGGTCTACGACATCGATCAGCCGCCGCTCGAGCAGGTTTTCGGGCGAAACTCCAAAGAATCGGCCATAGGCCTTGTTGGCTGCAACATAGGTCAGGTTGCGATCAACCACGAAGAGCATCGAAGGCAGATTGTCGAGAATCTCCTCGGTCATCGCGACACGCTCGAGATCGGCCCTCCAGCGATCCTCCATCTTGCGGCGGGCGGAGAGATCGCGCACCATCAGGATACCGGCGCCATTTGCCAGACGCCGCGTCGTGAGTTCGAGAACCCGGTCTCGGCCAAGCCGCATCTCGTGCTCGCCGCGCTCGTGCCACATGGCCGCGATGCGTTCCGACACCCATTGGTCTCGCGACGAGAGCGGGTTGATGAAGGATGAAGAAGACTTCGGCAGACCCCCAACTTCGAAGAGGGCGATCAGAAAGGCCCGAAGGCTTGTTCCACGCTTGAGAAATTCCTCGGATACGGGGAAAAAGGTGGTGACGTTCCGGCTGGCTGACAGGATGCGATCATCTTTGGAAAAGACAAGGATGCCCGTCTCGAGCGCGTCAGTGCACGTCTCGAAGAGGATGTTTGCGATGTCGCTGCCGATGGGCGCAACATGACCCATTAGGACCTCTGTACCCGCATGCAGGCATGATTGGACTTTCCTTGATCATGCCGGTGCAGATTGGAGCGTTTTCCTAGCGGATATCATGGGGTACACGTCCGGCAACGATGTACAGATACCCACCCATAAAGGGGGAAACACGTGTTCATTCCAATGGGATAGACGATGGCAGCAAGACCTTAAGGACGGTTTAATATCTCGGGACATAAATCGGCTTGTGGTCAATTTATGCCGACCCTGAACATGGCTTGCGGCTTTGGTCAGGCGCGGATTTGCGCTAAGAGCAAAGCCATTCCAACCAAAGCACGACGATTCTCCCAGACCATGGCCATCAGACAGTTGCCAGATACGCTCATCAACCAGATCGCTGCCGGCGAGGTGATCGAGCGTCCGGCGAGCGCCACCAAGGAGCTCATCGAGAACGCCATCGACGCCGGTGCGACGCGCATCGAAATCGCCACTGCCGGCGGCGGCAAGAGCCTCTTGCGCATCATCGACAATGGCTGCGGCATGGGGCCAGGCGATCTGGAACTTGCCGTTCGCCGGCATTGCACATCAAAGATCGACACCGGGCTCGACGATATCCGCACGCTCGGCTTTCGCGGCGAGGCGCTGCCATCCATTGGCTCGGTCGCGCGCGTGCAGATCACCAGCCGCACCCAAGGTGCGGAGGCAGGATCGGAAATCCGCATCACCGGCGGCAAGGTCGAGCCGGTCCGTCCGGCGGGCGCGAACAAGGGCACGGTCGTGGAAGTTCGCGATCTCTTCTTCGCCACGCCTGCGCGGCTGAAATTCCTGAAGACGGAGAAGGCAGAGGCCGCCGCCGTCACCGAAGTCGTCAAGCGCATGGCGATCGCCTTTCCCGCAATCCGCTTCACGCTCTCGGGCCAGGACCGCACGACGCTCGAATTTGCCGGTGCCGGCGACGACCGGCTGGCACGCATCGCGCAGGTGCTGGGCCGCGACTTCAAGGACAATGCCATCGAGATCGATGCGGAGCGCGAGGATATCGCGCTTTCCGGCTTTGCGGGTGTGCCGACCTTCAACCGGGGCAATAGCGCGCATCAGTATCTCTTCGTCAATGGGCGGCCGGTGCAGGACCGCCAGCTTCTCTCGGCCCTGCGCGCGGCTTACGCCGAAACCGTGCCATCGGGCCGCTATCCGGTTGCCGTTCTCTGGTTGACGCTCGATCCTGCGCTGGTGGATGTCAACGTGCATCCGGCCAAGTCGGACGTGCGCTTTCGCGATCCGGGGCTTGTCCGCGGACTTTTGATCGGCGCGATCCGCGAGGCACTGCAGCGCGACGGCGCGCGCGCCTCGACCACGGGCACGGCCGCGATGATGCAGGCCTTCCGGCCGGCGAGCCAGTCCGGCAGCTTCGGCAGTGGCGCGGCCTATCGCGCGCCGAACGCCGGCTGGACGCCGCAGTCCTCTCCCTTCCGTCCGTTGCGCGAAGAGCGTGGGCCGGGCTTTGCAGAAGCGCTGCAGGCGGGGTTCGAGGCCTTTGCGACGCCTTCAGCCAGAGCCGAAACCGCCGAACAGGCGCCGGCCCCTGCTCCGCACTCCGCCGGGCCGACCGCCGCCGGGTTTCATCTCGGCGCCGCGCGGGCGCAGGTGCATGAAAATTATATCGTGGCGCAGACGGAAGACGGGCTCGTGATCGTCGATCAGCATGCCGCCCATGAACGGCTGGTATTCGAGGCCATGCGCGAGGCGATGCGGTCGCGGCGCATTCCCTCTCAGGCGTTGCTGATCCCCGAAATCATCGATCTCCCGGAGGAGGATTGCGACCGGCTGATGGAGCATGCGCAAGCGCTCGACACATTTGGCCTCGCCTATGAGCGTTTCGGCCCCGGCGCGATTGCGGTGCGTGAAACGCCGGCCATGCTCGGCGAGATCGACGCTGGCGGGCTCATCCGGCAACTGGCCGACGAGATCGCGGAATGGGACACAGCCGATACGCTTGCCTCGCGACTCGACCATCTCGCCGCGACCATGGCCTGTCACGGATCGGTCCGGTCCGGCCGGCGGCTGCGGCCGGAGGAGATGAATGCACTGCTTCGCCAGATGGAGGCGACGCCGGGCTCCGGCCAGTGCAATCACGGGCGGCCAACCTATATAGAGCTGAAGCTCGCCGACATCGAACGGCTATTCGGGCGGAGTTGATATCCGGGCCGTCCGCATTGTTCGCCTTACGCAAGTCTGGTATGGCGAAGGGATGCGCGGACGACGTATTTTAGGCAAACTGTTCAGGAGACAGAGGATGAACCGCTTTGAAGGACCCGGTGGGCGCGAGGCGCGGATTCGTTTTCTGGATGGCGATTTCCAGATTCTCGCGCCGGGCTCCTATGTGATCTGCGCCATTACCGGCAAGCATATCCCGATCGACGAGATGAAATACTGGAGCGTTGCGCGGCAGGAAGCCTATTGCGATGCAGCCGCCTCGCTCGAGGCCGAGAAGCGCGCCGGCGCGCTGCCGAACCAGCATCGCTGAGCCCGGCCCCGCTGACATTCACTTAAGCGCCTTCAAGGGGAACTTGCGCTTGCGGAAGTTTGCAAACGCCTGATCGACGATCAAGCCGGGCGCTGCGGGATCGTCGAAAACCATCTCGATCTCCAGAACCGTCAGCCGTTCGAGGAGCGCGTCGGCAATTCCGTGATGCCCGGAAAGGCGTACGCGGTCCTTGGCCGTCGTCACGAGCATCAAACCATCGCGCAAGGCATCCTCCACCAAGGATCGGATTTCATCCTCGGCGAAATGATGATGATCGGGAAAGGGCCGGGTGGCGACCACATCGGCCCCGACATCGGCCAGGCTCTTGAAGAATTTCGACGGGTCGGCAATGCCGGCAAAGGCAAGGACCCTCTTGCCAGCCAGGTCCGTTGCATTGACCGGAGCGACCTGCGCCTCCAGCACCGGTTTGCCGGAGCGGGCCATGCGGCGAATGAAGGGATCGGCCGCCGGGCCGCCCGCGACGGCGAGCAAGGCCGTCACATGGCGGATCTGTTCCTTGAGCGGCGCACGCACGGGGCCTGAGGGGATGACCATTCCGTTGCCGATGCCGCGCTTTCCATCCACCACGACCAGCGCATAATCGATGGCAATGCGGGCACTCTGAAAGCCATCATCCATGATGATGATATCGGCCCCTTCGGCGATCAGCGTCTTTGCGCCTTCCAGACGGTTGCGGGCCACGACCGTCAGCCCTGCACGCGCCAGAAGCAGCGGCTCGTCGCCGACATCGACGGCACGATGATGATGCGGATCAACAATCGTCGGCTTGGAGATGAGGCCGGAATAACCGCGACTCAGAAGACCAGGCTTGTAGCCGGCCGCCGTTGCGGCATGTGCAAGCGCGATTGCCGTCGGTGTCTTGCCGGCACCGCCGACCGTAAAATTGCCGACGCAGATGACCGGGCAATCGACCGGCGCGCGGCGCGCGCGGCGCATGTTGCGGCCGGCAATGGCTCCATAGATCAGGCTGACGGGAGAAAGCAGCGCCGCCTGCCAGCCGATTTTCGTCCACCAGAAGGGCGGGGATTCGGAAACCATGGTCGCTCACTCCCCCGCGTTTGCCGATTGCCTCACCAAAACCGCGATTCCCGCCCGTTGGCAAGGCCCCGCTTAAATGACCGTCTCGATCTCGGTGATGTCATTGAGGCAATAGTCGCAGAGCGGGCCCAGCGTTTCGCGCGTTCCGGTCCCCGTCAGAACGCCGATCGTCATACCGGCGCCGGCGTTGCGACCCATCATCATGTCGTGGCTGTTGTCGCCGACGACAAGGATTTCCGAAGGCACAAGCCCGGCGACCTCGGCAAAGCCCAGAACCATGCCCGGCTCCGGCTTGCAGCCATAGCCCGTGTCGTAGCCGGCGATGTAGTCCAGCACGGGGGCGAAGCCAAGGCGCTCGGCAGTGCGGCGGATCGAGATTTCGTTGTCGCTGGAGGCCACGCCGAGCTTGAAGCCGCGCGCCTTGAGACGGCCGAGAAAGACGGCAAGATCGGTGACGGGAACGGCGTTTTCGGCGGCTTCGGCAAACAGCCAGTCCAGATCCTCGACCAGTTGGCGGGCCGAGAGTGTCGACCCCGCCGCGACGAGGCCTTCGGCAATCTCTTGCGTGTTTCCCGCAGCCAGCAGGCTGTCGGCGACGACATGCCCGGTTTCCGGGTCCATGCCCGTGGCGCGCAGGAGCCGGTCAGCGAGCGCCTGATCGCCCTCGGCCGCCAGAAGCGCCAGCTTGCGGTTCACCGGCGACCAGCTCTCGAAGTAATCGAGCAGAGTGCCGTCCTTGTCGAAGAGTATGCCGGCAATCGCCATCGTGTCGCAGCCTCAGCGGGAATCCAGCCGCGCCTTCATGGCGAGCGGGCTGATATAGGGTTCAAGGCTCTTCATCGTGGCGGTCAGCGCGCCGCGCATGCCCTGCACGGTGTCGAAGCCGGCCTCGATCATCTTGCGGCGAACCGGGTCGTTGTTCATCAGGTAATGTACGCCCTTGGCCAGAATGTCCTCGTCGCGCACGATCTTGGCACTGCCATTGGCGGCAAGCCGCTGGTAGCTGTCGCGGAAGTTCTGGACATTGCCGCCCGAGAGCACCGCGCAGCCGATGGCCGCCGGCTCCATCGGGTTCTGTCCGCCCTCGGCATAGAGCGAGCGGCCGACGAAAGCGATTTCCGTCAGGCGGAGATAAAGGCCCATTTCGCCGATGGTGTCGCCAAGCAGGATATCCGTATCGGGCGTGATCGGGTCCTTGCGCGTGCGGCGGGCGACCTTCAGGCCCTGTTCGTTCAGTTCCTTCTCGATCTCGTCGGCGCGCTCGGGATGGCGCGGCACGATGATGGTCAGCAGGCCGTTGGCCGCCTTCAGGCGCTGATGCACCCGGCCGGCAGCGGCTTCTTCCTTGTCGAAGGTGGAGATGGCGGCCCAGGTCTTGCGAGCCCCGAGCTGGCTCCTGTAGCGCGCCAATGCATCTGCGTCATAGGGCAGCGTGTCATTATCGACCTTGAGATTGCCCGACACGGTGACCGGCAATGCGCCGAGTTCCGTATATTTGGCTGCATCGGATTCGGACTGCGCAATCACCAGAGCAAGATTGCGGAACAGCTCTTCCGCGAGACCCGAATAACGCCGCCAGCGGGCAAAGGACCGGTCGGAGAGACGGCCGTTGACCAGGATTTGCGGAATATGGCGCTCGCCCAGCTCCATCAGCGTGACCGGCCAGATTTCCGATTCCGCGATAATGGCGAGATCCGGCTTCCAGTAATCAAGGAAGCGGCCAACCGCAGGCTTGATGTCGAGGGGAACGAACTGGTGGATGACGCTTTCGTCCAGCCGCTCGCTCGCGACCTTGGCGGATGTCACCGTGCCGGTCGTCAGCACGACCTGAATGTCGCGCTTGCGCACTTCACGGATCAGCGGGATGACTGCCGTCGTTTCGCCGACGCTGGCCGCATGGAACCAGACGACCGGGCCGCCCGGGCGATCGCGCCCCGGGTGGCCGAAGCGCTCGCGGCGGCGCGCGGCGTCTTCCTTGCCCTTGGCCGAACGGACAGCAAGATAGGGCGTCAACAACGGAAACAGCGCGAAACCCGCCCACTTGTAGGCGGATAGTGCGAAACGCGCCATCGTGTTTGACATGCTTAACCTTCCCGTCTTCGGGCTTCGGCTCGCTCCGAGCCCTTCTCAGCGAGACAACGCCCAAGGAACGCCGCCCTAGCGGCAATCCTTGTCGATTTCATGCCCGGCTGTTGCCAATCAATCCTTGTGGGTCGGATCGAGAAGCCTGTGCATGTGGACGATGAAGTAGCGCATATGCGCATTGTCCACGGTTGACTGGGCCTTGCCCCGCCAGGCGGTCAGCGCCGACTGGTAATCGGGGAAGATGCCGACAATGTCGAGTTCCTTGAGATTACGGAACTGCATTTCGCCGAGGTCCTTGAGTTCGCCGCCAAAGACGAGGTGAAGTAGCTGTTTGCCGCCTGTTTCTTCAGACATGATGTCTCCTGGGATCGTTCCTGTTCAGCAGGTTCCTCCGTCAGAGCGATGTGCTCAATTTGGAGAGAAAGGTCAATGGCTGAAAGCGGTTTGTGCAGCGCTGGATAGGCTCTTGAGGCCTGTTTCATGCGCGGCGCAGAGCGCCGGATGCGTGACGGCTGCTCCGTTATAGCCCAGCGGCCTGCCATCAAGGCTCGACAGCCTGCCGCCGGCGCGCTCCAGAATGAGTTCGGCCGCAGCAAGATCCCAATCATGCGAATTGGCATAGACCAGTGTCGCATCGATGCGGCCATCGGCAATCATGGCGAGGCGATAGGCCAACGACGGGATATGTTCGACCCGGCGGGCGCGGGCGAGATAGTCGGGCTTCAGACGCCGGAACGCCTCCGCGGGTGCTGCAATCGCGACGGCATCGGAAGGCTGGCGGGCGGAAATCGGGAAGCCGTTCTTCAGCGCAACGCCGTCGTGCGCGGCGGTAAATGTCTCGCCCAACGCCGGCGCGACCAGAACGCCGGCAACAGGGCGGCCGCGATGGACGACAGCGGCGCTGACACACCAGGTCGCGAGCCCGTTCATGAAGGCACGGGTGCCGTCGATGGGATCGATGACGAAGAGCGTTTCGAAGCCGAGGCGTGCGCCGTCGTCTTCCGTCTCCTCAGAGAGCCAGCCGTAGCTCGGCCGGGCGAGCCGCAACCGGTCGATCAGAATATCGTTGGCTGCATAGTCGGCGGCCGTGACAGGGGAGCGTCCCTCGTTCTTCCACCATGTCTCGGGCGAGTTGCGGAAATAGCCCATGGCGGCCTCTCCGGCTTCGGTGGCGGCAGAGACGAGCAGATCGAGATCATCGTCCCACTGTCCCGCGCCGCTCTCCGCCATATCCGCGTCTTCCTTTTTTACTTACCCGCCAGCGTCATGTTCTCGATGGCGATGGTCGGCGCAGCCGTGCCGTAGCTGCGGTCGATGTCGCTGGCTGGCGTCAGCGCCATGAACATGTCCTTCAGGTTCGAGGCAATCGTGACCTCCGAAACCGGGAAGGTCAATTCGCCATTCTCGATCCAGAAGCCGGACGCGCCGCGGCTATATTCGCCTGTGATCATGTTGACGCCCTGGCCGATGACTTCGGTGACGTAGAAGCCGTTGCCGATCGAGCGGATCAGATCTTCCGGGGACATATCACCCGGCTCAAGTGCGAAATTGGTCGAAGCCGGGGTCACGCTGGAGCCGCCGCGGACGCCGCGGCCGTTGGTCGGCAGGCCCAGTTCTCGGCCAGTCGAGGTCGAAAGGAACCAGTGCTTGAGCACGCCGTCCTCGATCATGGTGAGCTTCTCGCCCGTCACGCCCTCGCCATCGAAGGGACGCGAGGAGGAGCCGCGCACGATGAGCGGATCGTCGGTGACGGTGAGCCCGGCCTTCAGCACCTGCTTGCCCATGCGGTCGCGCAGGAAGGAGGTCTTGCGGGCGACTGATGCGCCATTGATCGCGCCAGCGATATGGCCGGCGATGCCGCGCGAGACGCGCGGGTCGAAGACGACCGTCAGGCCCTTGGCCGTCGGGACCTGACGCGGATTGAGGCGCTTGACGGCCCGTTCGCCGGCGCGGCGGCCGACTTGCGCTGGGTCTTCGAGTTCCGAGTAGAAGAGTTCGCTGGAATAGTCGTAATCGCGCTCCATGCCGGTGCCTTCGCCGGCAATGACGCTGACCGAGAAGCCGAAGCGGCTGGCCTGATAGGCCCCGGAAAAGCCATGCGAGGTGGCGAGCACCAGTCCGCCCATGCCGGCGGAGGCGCCGGCGCCGACGGAATTGCTGACGCCGCTGACGGCAAGCGCTGCGGCTTCTGCGGCAAGCGCCTTGTCCGTCAGGTCGGCGGCGCTCACTTCCGTCGCATCGAAGAGCTGGAGATCGGGGAAGGACCGCGCCAGATCCTTTTCATCCGCGAGGCAGGCGAACTTGTCTTCCGGCGAGACCTTGGCCATGGCGACCGCGCGTTCGGCCAGCGCCTTCAGGTCGAAGCCCGGATTGGCGGAGACGGTCGCGACCTTCTGGCCGACGAAAACACGCAGCGAGAAGTCGTCGCTCTCCGAGCTTTCCGTGCCCTCGACCTTGCCGAGACGCACCGAGACGGAGGAGGAGCGGGAGCGCATGACCACGGCATCGGCCTTGTCGGCACCTGCGGCGCGGGCAAGATCGATCAGCTCTGAAGCGCGTGAAAGGAGATTTTCCGAATCGGACGTCGATGACATGATTTGTCCTTTCTTTCAGCTCCATTTATTGTTCCCTTCCAGAAGCATCAAGCCCACCTGATGTCGATTCGATCTTTCCGCCCCGTTTCACGCCCGTCCGATGTAGGAATGCCATGACGAACGCCCATAGTCTGTTCGAGGAAGCACTGATTCTTCTGGGGGGCGCCGTCGTCGCCTCGCCCATTTTCAAGAAGCTCGGTCTTGGCACTGTTCTCGGGTATCTCGCCGCCGGCGTGGTGATCGGGCCGGTCATGCATCTCATTCGCGGAGCAGAAGACATCCTCGGCGTTGCCGAACTCGGCGTCGTCTTCCTGCTCTTCGTCATCGGACTGGAACTGAAGCCCTCGCGGCTCTGGCAGATGCGCAAGGACATTTTCGGGCTCGGCATGCTGCAGGTGGGCCTGAGCGGTGCAACACTGTCTGCGATCTGCATCGTCACGGGGCTTCTCGACTGGCAGGGTGCATTGGTCGCGGGCTTTGGCCTCGCGCTATCCTCGACCGCCTTCGCGCTGCAGATCCTCGAGGACAATGGCGAGCGCTCGACCAAGCACGGGCAGCGCACCTTCTCGCTGCTGCTGTTCCAGGATCTCGCCATCGTGCCGCTGCTGGCGCTTATCCCGCTTCTGGCCCGCCAGCAGGGCGATGTCGCGGCCCCCGACCGGCTGCAGAACTTCGCCATCGCGATTGCCGTCATCGTCGCCGTTCTGGTGGCCGGGCGCTACCTGCTCAATCCGCTCTTTCAGGTGATTGCGCGGACCGGCGCACGGGAGGCAATGATTGCAGCGGCCCTTTTCGTCGTGATGGCTGCGGCCGTGACGGTGGAGCTGGCCGGGCTCTCCATGGCCATGGGCTCCTTCCTCGCCGGCGTGATGCTGTCGGAATCGAGCTTCCGGCATGAGCTGGAGGCGGATATCGAGCCGTTCCGTGGCATTCTGCTCGGCCTGTTCTTCATGGCAGTCGGCATGTCGCTCGATCTGCAGGTGATCGAGCAGAACTGGATCCTCGTGCTGGTGGCCGTTCCCGCCGTCATGATCGTCAAGGCGCTCACCATCTATGCCGCCTGTCGCATTACAGGCTCGTCGCATAACGATGCGGTCAAAATCGCGGGGCTTTTGCAGCAGGGCGGCGAATTCGGCTTCGTGCTCTTTTCCGCCGCCACTGCCGCCTTCCTGTTTCCGCCCTCGACCGCCTCGCTGCTGATTGCGACCGTGACTCTGACCATGGCCGCGACGCCTCTCGGCGTGGCGCTCGTCCCGTTCCTGCTGAGAGATGGACCTGTGGAAGAGCTGGACGAGGATTTCGAGGGCGCGGGCTCGGACGTCCTGATCATAGGTTTCTCGCGTTTCGGCCAGGTTGCTGCGCAGGTGCTGCTGGCGAGCGGTCGCGACGTGACCATCATCGACCAATCGGCAGACCGTATCCGCCAAGCCGCGAATTTCGGGTTCCGCATCTATTTCGGCGACGGCACGCGCAAGGACGTGCTGCGCTCGGCCGGCGTGGAGCGCGCCAAGATCGTCGCGGTGTGTACGCAGAAAAAGGAAATCACCGACCGGATCGTCGATCTGGTCCTCGACGAATTCCCGCAGACGCGGCTTTTCGTGCGCGCCTATGACCGTGTGCATCTCCTCTCGCTCCAGGCGCGCGGCATCGACTATGGCGAGCGCGAGACCTTCGAGGGCGGCCTGAAATTCGGTGCGAAAACGCTGGAAGGTCTGGGCGTCGATGAAACGACCGCGGTGGAGCTGGCGGACGAGACGCGCGAGCGCGACTATGCACGTCTGGCACTGCAGGCGGCAGAAGGCATCACGGCGGGCCGCGACATGCTACATACGCGTCCGGTCAATCCGGAACCGCTGGTCAAGCCGCGCAAGCGCGAAGAGCAGGATTGAAACTGCTAGAGCGTTTCACCGTTTCATAGAAACATTGAAATGCTCTATCCGTTTGTTTTTACGCAATTTTGGACGGAAAACTGGTTTCCACTTTTCCTGAAATCGCTCTAAGCGTCACGGCTTCTGCCGGAACGCGATCTCGGCATCGATCAGGCGCTTCACTTCGTCCTTCACCCCATTTGCCGCTTCCAGCACTTCGCCGGCGCGCATGAAATCGAGCACACGGAAGCGGTTCACTTCCGGCCGCAGCAGAATGTCGGGCGGGCTGCTGCGCATCTTGGTGGCGATCAGAGACTGCATCATCAATTGCGATGCGCCGAAGAGGCTGTCGATGCGGTTGGGAATGGTGACACCATCGCCCTCCGGCGCGCCGACGACATCGACACCGATCACGATATCGGCCTTGCCGATGAGGCTCTCGTAGGGAACCGGATCGAAGACGCCGCCATCGATCATCACGCGCCCCCCCATGGTCACCGGCATGAAAAGCGCGGGGATGGCTGCTGAAGCCGCGAGCGCCGGGAAGAGTTCGCCCTCGCCCACCAGCAGCCCGCACTGGCCGTAGTAATCCGTGACCGTGACCTGCAGCGGAATGTCGAGCTGGCAGAAATCTTCCGGAATGGCGTCGGGCAGGAAGGCGCGAAGGATGCGTTCCAGATTGAACTGGCCGAAGCGGAAGCCCTTGCGCATGTTTTCCGGACGGAGCTTCCAGAGCCGGTTGATGACCTGATTGCGGTTTCCAACGGTTGCGAGTGTGTATTCGCGGATTTCGCGGCCGGTCATGCCGGCGGCGCGGCCAGCGCCCATCAGTGCGCCGATTGACGAGCCGTTTATGGCGACCGGCGCCAGGCCGAGTTCGTCCAGCGCCTCGAGAACGGGAATATGGGCAATGCCGCGTGCGCCGCCGCCGCCAAGCGCCAGCGCAATGGTCGGCGAGGTCTGCGGGGCGACCTTTTCGCGGTCCTTGTCTTTCTTCTTCTTTTTCTTCTTGCTCTTGTCAGCCATCACGCGCCGAAACGATAAAAGTGCATCTTCGTGTCTCCGAAGGCGCGCTCCTCGATAAACGTCAGGCCCGGCGGGATCACGGGCGCGACATCGGCTCGTTCTTCCAGAATGACCAGCGCACCGGGAACCAGCCAGCCACCACGAATAGCAGCTGCAATTGCCTTCTCGCCCAAACCCTTTCCATACGGTGGATCTGCGAAGAGAATATGAAAGGGCTCCATCGTGCCGACGACACCGAGATCGGTCGCGTCACGGCGGAAGATGCGGGCGCGGGACTGAAGCCCCAGCGTCTCGATGTTCTGGCGCAGCAGCCCCCTGCCCTCGACGCTCGTCTCGACGAAGAGGCCCTGCTGGCAGCCACGCGAAATCGCCTCAAGGCCGACGGCGCCCGTGCCGGCAAAGACGTCGATCACCCGCGTTTTCAAGAGCGCTTCCGGATAGCTATGCGCGAGAATGTTGAACAGGCTCTCGCGCGTCCGGTCCGTGGTCGGGCGGATCTCGTTGGATTTCGGCGCGGCCAGAGCCCGGCCGCGAAATTCACCGCCGACGATGCGCATCGGTTGTTCCTCTTACTCACATGCCGTGACCGCAATCGCCTGCGCGGTGCACGGCTTTTCACGCATGAGTTCCTGGCTCACCCCTCACCCCGCCTCCGCTTCGCTCGGCGGACCTCTCCCCAAGGGGCGAGGAGGCCGGCAGCGCTGCGGCACTTCCTCTTCTCCCCTCGGGGAGAAGATGCCGGCAGGCAGATGAGGGTTTCACGCGATGGAGCCCACTCCCTCAAAAAGCCTCAGCCTTTCGGCTTACCACCACCACGCGGGCCGCCAGTGCGGCCGCCCGAAGGCTTGCCACCGAAACCCTTACCGCCGCCGGGCTTTCCACCAAAGCCCTTGCCGCCACCCGGCTTGCCGCCGCGTGCGCCAAAGGGCTTGTCACCCGAAGGCTTGCCGAAGGGTTTGCCTCTCGGCTTGTCGCCGAAGGGACGGTCGGCACCATCGCGATCGGAGCGTGGCTTTCCGGAGAAGGCGCGAGCGGGACGCGCCGCGTCGCGGCCGCCTTCGCGGGGTTCGCGCGGCGGACGGTCGCCAAACGGGCGGTCACCGAAGGAGCGCTCGCCGCGGGGCCTGTCATCACGACGATCATCACGGGGACGGTCGCCGAAGCCGCGCTTGCGGTCGCGTCCACCCTCGCCTTCCCGCTTCTTGTCGGCATCGCCGGTGGCACGGATCCACTGGCCCTCATCGTCGCGGACCTTGAGGACCGTCGGACGCACGACGCGGTCGGAAACCGTGGCTTCGGGCTTGCGTGGTTCCGGACGCGGGCCGCGCTTGGCGGTTACCTTGGCAACCTTGGCGGCTTCCTTTTCGCCGAGCGGACGGGCGCCGGGCGCCATCCAGACATTGGCGTTGCGGACATTGCGCGGCGGGATCTTCTTGTCGGAACGCTCTTCGCGGTCGCCAGTCTTGCGGTCGCCGCTGCGCGCTGGCTTTCCGCCAAAGGGCTTGTCGCCGAAGGAGCGGTCGCGCTGCGGGCGATCGCCACGATCGCTCCAGTCGGCACGTGGCGCACGGTCCTGCTGGTCGCGCGGCTTGCGGACGGCCGGACGGGCATCGTCTTCGTCGGCGACGAGCGCGCCTGTGTGGTCGAAGATCGGCGCATCGAAATTGGCCTTGGCCTCTTCGATCAGGCGCGGGCCGAGCTGGTCGCGTAGCATGCGGCCCTTGATTTCCATCACCTGGCCTTCCGGCAGGTTGCCGAGCTGGAAGGGGCCGTAGGAAATGCGGATCAGGCGGTTCACGTCGAGGCCGATGGCGCCGAGCACGTTCTTGATTTCGCGGTTCTTGCCTTCGCGCAGACCCATCGTAATCCAGGCATTATGGCCCTGCTCGCGGTCGAGGATCGCGTCGATGCCGCCATAGAGGACACCGTCGACGGCGATGCCGTCCTTCAGCTGGTCGAGCTTGGCCTGATCGACGGAACCGTGGGCGCGGACGCGATAGCGGCGCAGCCACCCGGTCGAGGGCAGTTCGAGCACACGGGCGAGACCGCCGTCATTGGTGAGCAGCAGCAGGCCTTCGGTGTTGATGTCGAGGCGGCCGATGGACATGACGCGCGGCAGGCCTTCCGGCAGGTTGTCAAACACCGTCGGGCGGCCTTCCGGGTCGGCATTCGTGGTCACGAGGCCAGCCGGCTTGTGGTAGAGCCAGAGGCGTGTGCGCTCCGGCCCACGGATGCGCTCGCCGTCGACTTCGATATTGTCGGCATAGGTGGCGTTGACGGCCGGCGCGGTGAGCACTTCGCCATTGAGGCGAATGCGGCCTTCCATGATCATGCGCTCGACATCGCGGCGCGAGGCGACGCCCGCGCGGGCAAGCAGCTTGGAAACGCGCTCGGGCTCGAGGCCTGCGGTTTCGGTGGCCGGCTTGGGAGCTGCAAACTTGCCGTCAGTCTTTGGACGGTCGGACTTGAACGCGGGTTTGCCACCCGGTTTGCCAAACGACTTGCCAGCGGGCTTGTCATATTTTGGCTTGTCGAAGGAGCGTCCTTCGGACTTGCCGAAACGCTTTTCGCCGACAGTCTCATCGCTTCTCGCGAAGCTCTTGCCAGCCGGTTTGCCGAAACGCTTCTCCGCGCCGCCTTCGGCCCCCTTGGAGAAGCTCCGGCCTTCGCCGGGCTTGCCAAAGCTCTTGCCTGCGGGCTTGCCATAAGGCTTTCCGCCCTTGCTGCTCGGGCCGCCCGCTGCGGAATCTCGTTTGCCTGCGCCGCCGGCCGGCTTGCGGGCCGGGCGCTTCTTTTCGTCATCGAATGCCATGAGAGGCTGTCCACTTATTCTTGAGCCGCAAACAGGCTGTCTCGTGTCACCCGACACCCAAATCCGCACTGAAAGCACAAACGCTTTCGCTGGACTTGATCCTGAATTTGCCTATTCGTTTGGCGTCCCTTATCAGGTCGCAATCACGACGTTAAGAGGTTTCTCGCGTGAACGGGTCAAAACGCATCATGGACAGGGCGCTTGAAGAGGCGCGGGCAGCGGCTTCGCGCGGCGAAGTGCCCGTCGGCGCGGTCATTGTCCTCGACGGAGAGGTCATCGCGAGCGCCGGAAACCGCACGCGCGAGCTCAATGACGTGACGGCGCATGCCGAGATCCTGGCGATCCGCGAGGCCTCCGCCAAGCTCGGGTCCGAGCGTCTGATCGATGCCGACCTCTATGTGACGCTGGAGCCCTGCGCCATGTGCGCGGCGGCCATTTCCTTTGCCCGCATCCGCCGGCTCTATTACGGGGCCGAGGACCCGAAGGGCGGCGGCGTGGATCATGGCGGGCGCTTCTATGCGCAGCCGACCTGCCATCATGCGCCGGAAGTCTATTCAGGGATTGCGGAACAGGAAGCTGCGACCATTCTCAGAGACTTCTTCGCCGGGAGGCGCTGAGGCTCAGCGCCTAGCAAAACTCTCAAGCTCGTCGCCCGACAGACGATAGCGAATCCATTCGCTTTGCGGCTTTGCACCGGTTGCATCATAGGTGCGGATGGCCGGCGTATTCCAGTCGAGCACGCTCCATTCGAAACGGCCATAGCCGTTCTCCAGCGCGAAATTGGCGAGATGTTTCAGGACCATCGTGCCGATGCCACGGCCGCGCGCGGCGGGCGTGACATAGAGGTCTTCGAGATAGATGCCCGGCCGACCCTGCCAGGTGGAGAAGGTGTAGTACCAGAGCGCGAAGGCGAGCGGGTTGCCATCCTCTTCGCAGATCAGCGTATCGACGACCGCATCGGGGCCGAAGACAGTCAGCTCCAGTTGCTCCACGCTGGTTTCGACCTGATCGGCGGCCTTCTCGAATTCGGCCAGTTCTGAGATGAAACGGAAGATGGTCGGCGTATCGGCAATCGTCGCCGTTCGAATCGTGGCGGGCATCGAGGTCTCCTGGTTTTGATGGGAGTCAGGCTTTGCGCGGCAGGCCGACGGAATGGCGCAGGCTGCCCCAGTGGCTGCAATTGCCGCCCTGAGCCAGCGACTGTTCAAGCTCGGCCTGGGCCGCGGCAAAGGCGGCATCGATGGCGAAACTGGGCGCACATTCGACGCCGCCGGCAGAAATCGTCACCGGCATGGCCGCTTCGCCCACACCCGGCAGATGGACGCAGGGCGCGGCGAATGGCAGCGGCGACGGCAAAGATCGCCGTTTCAGCCAGCGCAATGCCGTGGCTCTTGCGCAGGAGCGCCACACCGTCGACGCGCAGCTTCACCAGTTGACCGATATCCGCCTGCTCCGTCTGATCCTGCATCCGCGCCCGAAAGACATCCTCGGTCAGCAGACGCGTCAGCGGATCATGGCTGCGCTCGGCGATCAGCGCCACATTGGCGCTGATCAGTTTCGCGTTCACCTCGTCGATTTCCTTCAGGGCGGCGCAGAGACTGTTCTTGAGCCGACGTGTGGTTTCGAACTGCCAGAAATGCACGGCACTGGCGGGAAAGGCGATGACGACCGGCAGAACCAGCGTCATGATCAAGCCGGCGCCTTCCAGCCGCCCGCCGAGCAACGGCACGACGAGATAGGAAATGCAGAAGGAGGCGACGAGCGACAGAAACGCCGTCAGCGCTGCGCGCGCGATTACGAACCGATAAAGACCAGGCATGGGGCGGCGCTCGCAAATATTAGATGCGACTCAAGATATGCCCAACAAAGAACCCGGCGGCAATCGCCGCAGAGGTTCGGCCAACAAAAAAGCCCGGAACGTGGACGCTCCGGGCTTTCTTTTTATCTGCGTTGACAGGATCAGTCGAAAATGTCCCACCAGTTGCCCTTGGTCTGCTTGGCAGCGGTTGCTTCCTTCTTGCGCTCGCGCTCCTTGACCTTCTCGGGCGTCCCGAGATCGCCCAGCTCGCTCTGATCGACCTTGCGATAGTCGAGCGGCGGGTCGCTGAGGAAGCGGCGCTTGTCGGATGCAATGCCCTGCTGGATCTTGCGGCCTTCGCGGTAGGCCTGACGCTGCTCGGCCAGAGTCTGCGTCTGGTTCGCTGCGGTCTGCCCCAGAAGCGGCGAGCGATAGCCCTGCCCGCCCTGATCCGCTTCGGCGCGCAGGCGCTGACGTGTCTGTTCCGGGCTTTCCACCCAGTTCTGGCCGTCGGTGACGGACTGCTGCGGCGGGATCAGCTGATCCTTGCGCGCCGGCACGACCAGCTTGGGGTTCGGCTGATAGGCGATCTTGTCGTTCTTTGTGTCGGGCGTGACATCGAGAACGCTGCCGACGTCGTCCACCAGATGCTCAGCAGCCGTCTTGTTGGTCCCGTAAGTCGGGCTGCTGATGCAGCCGGTCAGCACTGTCCCGCAGACCGTCATGCCAAGAATACCGACTGCTACTCGAAACCAAGAGGTCATGTTGCTGATTGTCCCTGATGCCTGAGGCGTATAGTTCACACGGCCTTTACTACGGCTTGTCACCTGAATTTAAAAGCCATTAACCGAAATTCCGGCCAATTTCGGGCGGAAAATACCGGATGGATCGCCAAAAGGCAAACCTCATCCGGTATTTATACCAAGATCGTTCAGGCCTTTACGCCCAGCTCGCGCAGAGCGGCGGCATCGCGGGCGGAAACTTCGGGATAATCCGGGTCGGACCCGACATCCTTAGTGACCTTCCAGGAACGCGCGCATTTCTTGCCTTCGGCCAGCTTCGGCTCCACGGAGACGCCCGAGACGTCATCGAGACGGAACGCCTCAGCGGGGCCTTCCGAGCCGTCCACCAAGATATCCGAGGTGATGCAGATCTCGGCGAAGTCCTCGCCCTTCAGCGCCTCAAGCAGCTCGGCATTCGTGACATGCACGACCGGAGCTGCCTCCAGCGAAGAGCCGATGCGCTTCTCGCGGCGCTCGATTTCGAGTGCACCGGTGACGACCTTGCGGACTTCGCGGATCTTCGCCCACTTGGCGGCCAGCGCCTCGTTCTTCCAGTCGGCCGGGATCTCCGGGAACTGTTCGAGGTGAACCGACTCGGCGTCCGGCTTGCGCGACAGCCATGCCTCTTCCATCGTGAAGGGCAGCATGGGCGCGAACCACAGCACAAGGCTTTCGAAGAGCTTGCGGATGACATGCAGCGCCGCGCGGCGGCGCAGCGACGACGGGGCGTCGCAGTAGAGCGCATCCTTGCGGACGTCGAAGTAGAAGGCCGAGAGTTCGACGTTTGCAAAGTCCGACAGCGAGCGCACGACACGCTTGAAGTCGAATTCGTCGTACCCCTTGCGGACGATCTCATCCAGTTCGGCCAGACGATGCAGCATCAGCTTTTCGAGCGCCGGCAGATCGGCATAGGCGATCTCTTCGCCCTTGTCGTGGGCGAGCGTGCCGAGCATCCAGCGGATCGTGTTGCGGATCTTGCGATAGGCGTCGATATTGGTCTGGATGATCGTCTTGCCGAGGCGCTGATCTTCCCAATAGTCGGTGTTCATGACCCAGAGGCGCAGGATATCCGCACCCGATTGCGCCATGACGTCCTGCGGGAAGACCTGGTTGCCGAGCGACTTCGACATCTTGCGGCCGTCTTCGGCCATCGTGAAGCCATGCGTCACGACGGCGTTATAGGGCGCACGACCGCGCGTGGCGCAGCTTTCGAGCAGCGAGGAATGGAACCAGCCGCGATGCTGGTCGGAGCCTTCCAGATAGACATCGGCCGGCCATTTCAGGTCCGGACGGTCTTCCAGCGTGAAGGTATGCGTCGAGCCCGAGTCAAACCAGACGTCGAGAATGTCGCGGACCTGCTTCCACTCGGACGGATCATACTTGCTGCCGAGGAAGCGCTCTGCGGCACCGGGTGCGAACCAGGCATCGGCGCCTTCCTTTTCGAAGGCGTCAAGAATGCGGGCGTTGACCTCGTCATCGACCAGAACCGTGCCGTCTTCCTTCGCGAAGATGGCGATCGGCACGCCCCATGCTCTTTGACGGGAAAGAACCCAGTCCGGACGCTGCTCGATCATGCCGCGCAGGCGGTTCTGGCCGCCGGCGGGGACGAAACGGGTCTCGTCGATGGCCTTCAGCGCGCGCGAACGCAGCGTCGAGGCATCGCCGAGGTCCTTGTCCATGTAGACGAACCATTGCGGCGTATTGCGGAAGATGACCGGCTTCTTGGAGCGCCAGGAATGCGGATAGTCATGCTTGATGCGGCCACGGGCGAAGAGGTTGTTCGCGTCGATCAGCGCCTTGATGACACGATTGTTCGCGTCGCCCTTCTTGCCGTTATCGTCCATGACGCGAGCCGGACCTTCCGGTGCGGAGGGGCCGAAGCCAGGGGCGTCCTCGGTGTAGAAGCCGGCGTCGTCGACGGTGAAGGGGATCTTGGTCGAGATGCCGCGCGCTTCCAGTTCGCGCGCGGACGCCATCCAGGCGTCAAAGTCCTCGCGACCGTGGCCGGGGGCGGTGTGGACGAAACCCGTACCGGCATCGTCGGTGACGTGATCGCCATCGAGAAGCGGGACATCGAAGTCGTAGCCGAGGGCTGCGAGCGGGTGGGCGCAGGTGATGGCCGCGAGTTCTTCGGCCTCGACATCGCGAACCTCGCGATATGTCAGCTTTGCTTTTGCAAAACACTCGCCGGCAAGGCGCTTAGCAAAGATCAGCTTTTCACCCGGCTGCGGTCCAAAATCGTTTTGCGCGGTTTCCACCTCATAAAGGCCATAGGCGAAGCGCGAGGAGAAGGAGATGGCGCGGTTGCCGGGGATGGTCCATGGGGTGGTCGTCCAGATAACGACGAAGGCCGACTCGAGATCGGAACGATACTGTTCCGTCCGCTTCTTAGCGTCTTCGAACGCCTGATCCGAAGCAGGACCCGCGCCGTAAGTCGGCCCCTCGTTCAGCATTACGGAAGCAACATCAACAATCGGGAACTTCACCCAGATCGTGTCGCTCTCGACCTCGGCATATTCCACTTCCGCCTCAGCGAGCGCCGTGCGCTCGACGACCGACCACATGATCGGCTTGGAGCCGCGATAGAGCTGGCCGGACTTGGCGATCTTCAGGAGTTCGCCGGCGATGCGGGACTCGGCGTGATAGGCCATGGTCGTATAGGGGTTTTCGAAGTCGCCCTCGATGCCGAGGCGCTTGAACTCGGCCGACTGCACGTCGATCCACCCTTGAGCGAATTCGCGGCATTCGCGGCGGAATTCGTTGATGTCGACTTCGTCCTTGTTCTTGCCCTTGGCGCGATAGGCTTCCTCGATCTTCCATTCGATCGGCAGGCCGTGGCAGTCCCAGCCGGGAACGTAGTTCGAGTCATAGCCGCGCATCTGGAACGAGCGCGTGATGACATCCTTGAGGATCTTGTTTAGCGCGTGGCCGATATGGATGTTGCCGTTCGCATAGGGCGGGCCATCATGGAGGACGAACTTTTCGCGGCCGGCGGCGGAGGCGCGCAGGCGCTTGTAGAGCTCCATTTTCTGCCAGCGGGCAACGATTTCCGGCTCCTTCTGGGGCAGGCCGGCGCGCATCGGGAATTCCGTCTGCGGCAGATAGAGGGTCGAGGAATAGTCAACTTTTTCAGCGGTGTCGGTCATGGACGTCTGTCACTCATTGAGTAGCGCGGGAGCAGCCCACGCATGAAATCTGCGGGTGGTGTGAAAGTCTGGCGCGGGAGAGAAGCGCCGAAATCCCGGACCCTCGGGCAGGCTCGCGTCACGAGCGCCTCAAAGGGCCGGGCCAATAATTCGGATGATCAAGTTCCACCGGCGCGGCATCATAGCGGGCGCTTTCTAGGCGTTTTTGGCGGAAAATGAAAGGGGCGGCGGCGAAGAATATCGGGCGTCGTTGAGATCCGCTCAGGCACTCATCTGAGCGGGATTGGCAGGCGATCCTTCTCCCGAGCGCAGATGACCGACATCACGCCACAGAAGCGAGCCCGGATCAATGCCCACGACACGGTCGCGGCCACCGTTCTTGGCGGCATAGAGCGCGCGGTCGGCGGCGGCAAAAATCCGGTCCATGTCAGTCTCGCTCGGATCGAAGCCGACATAGCCTGCTGAAAAGCTGATGGAGAAGGCGCGATCGTCACGGGCTTTGACGGACATACCAGTTACGACGTTCCGCAAGTCCTGGAGCAGATTCTCCGCTTCGCGGGCATCAGAACTGGTCAGAAGAAGTGCGAACTCTTCGCCGCCGACCCGGCCGAACACGGCGCCGGGCGGCAAGGCCTGTTTTACCGCCTCGGAGAAGGCCTTCAAAGCATCGTCGCCCGCATGGTGGCCATAGCTGTCGTTGACCGACTTGAAATGATCGATGTCGATCACGACGAGTACGCCGCTTTGCCCGGCGCGGTGCGACCATGCATCGTAGAAGGCCTTGCGATTAAGCGCCCCGGTCAGGCCGTCATGGCTCGCCAGATGCCGCTGCCGCTCTGTCGCGCGTTCCAGCTTGACCACGAGCGTCACCAGATAAGCCGCCATATTGAGCAGCACGAGCGGAATCGTCGTGACCTGCAGCCATAGAGAAACCGGCTTCCCGTCCACGAACTGGACGGGATCAAAAAATGCGAGCGGCGAGATGATGATATAAGCGGAAGCGTAGCCGATCAGGATGTAGGCCGCGAAGCGACCATAACGGCATCGTTGATTTTCTCCCCGCAGCTTTTCCGTACGCAGCCCCCGACAGACGGCCTGCGCCGCGACGATCAGATTGACGGACCCGCCCAGATAGAGCAGCCATATGCCGTCTTGGTGCCCGCCAGAGAGGAACTTCGTCAGATAAACCGCAGTCCCTGTCCAGAAGGATACAAACAGAATTCCTCGCGCACGTGCGTCCTGCCCATAAAGCTGGCGGTAGCCCAGGGCGAGATAGCCGCTCGCAGCATTGGATATGATGGCGCCAATGTAACCGCCAATGTCCAGCGGGATCACATCGTTCAAGATGATCAGCAAACCACTTGTGAGCTGCAACAGGCTGGCGATGAACCAGTGGCGCGTTTCCAGCCCGGTCGCGTCGTTCCACCAGGCGAGTCCGCAGACGATGCATACGAACACGGAAATGGCTGTCGAGAAAACAAAAACGGTTGTGAAATCGAGCATCTAATCGATCAGCCCCCTGATTATTGCCAGTAGACAACCATCGACGGCTTAAAACAATCTCTATCTCTCTATGCTTTCGCGATTACCACCCGCAGAGTGAACAAAATGCTCACATCAAGGCGTGCTCCCCGGGGTCGGCTTTGCAGGGGCGGCGAAGAAATCGGCTTGGCTGACAAACCGCGCCACCAAGATGCCAGCGAGCATCGCAACGACGAAGATGAGCGCGCTCGAATGACCGAGACCCAGCGCGGGAATGGCTGCACCCGGGCAGAAACCTACAATGCCCCAACCGATACCGAAGACAGCCGAGCCGCCCACTAGCTTGCGATCAACGAGCTTGGCCTTGGGCAGGACGAAGGTTTCGCCGAAGACCGGCTTCTGCCGGCGGTGGAAGATCAGCGCGTAGCCCGGAACCGCGACGGAAAGCGCGCCCGCCATCACGAAGATGAGGCTCGGATCGAAAGTTCCCGCGAGGTCGAAGAAGTTCAGCACCTTGGCGGGATTGGCCATGCCGGACAGGACAATGCCCGTTCCGAAGACTGCACCGATCAGAAAGACCGTGACGTAGCGCATCAGAAGCCTCCCCAAACGTGGCGAATAACAAAGGTGGTGGCGAAGGCGAAGGCCATGAACGTGACCGTCGCGACCGCCGAGCGCTTCGAGAAGCGCGCAAGCCCGCAGATGCCATGGCCAGACGTGCAACCGGAGCCAAATGTGACGCCGATACCGGTGACGACACCGCCGACGATGAGGGCGGCGAGCGGAACGGGAACGTCGAACTCCACCTTGACGCCGGAGACGGCCAGCGCCGCCGGGGCGAGAATGGCGCCCGCCAGGAAGGTCGCCTTCCACGCCCAGTCGCGGTCAAGCGGGGGCAGGATGCCCCCGAGGATCGCCGTCATGCCGGCGATGCGTCCCCAGAACAGCATGAGCGTGACGGCAGAAAGTCCGATCAGCAGACCGCCTGCAAAGGACATGATGGGGGTGAACTCGGTCATGGGCGTTTCCGAAGCTTAAAAACCAATTATCAAAGGATAGTCCGGCAGCCGACAAAACATAGATTTTTGATTATGTTCTGGATCCTGTTTCAGGAATGCTTTTCCGTTGGCCGCCACTTTCGCAGGGCGGCCATTCCCTTTTCAGAAACAGAGCTTGAGATCGAGCTCGCTGAGAGGACGCACACCCGACAGCAGCGCCTTGGCCTCTTCCTTGTCGCGTTTCATCTGCTCGACGAGCGGGTCGAGGCCATCGAATTTCAGTTCCGGCCGCTGGAAGCCGAAGAGCGAGACAGAGGCGACTTCGCCGTAGAGATCGCCTTCGAAGTCGAACAGGAAGGTCTCGAGCAGGGCCCGGCCATTACTCGTCACCGTCGGGCGGAAACCGTAGCTCGCGACGCCGTCATACAGCTGACCATTCGGGCGGCGATAGCGCACGGCATAGATACCGGGCTTCAACGGATTTTCGAGCGGCAGTTCCATGTTGGCGGTCGGGAAACCCAGCGTGCGGCCGAGCTTCTGGCCATGGCAGACCTCCGCCTCGACCGTGTAACGGAAGCCGAGCAGACCGGCAGCCTCGACGACATCGCCATTGGACAGCAGATCGCGAATGCGCGTCGAGGAGACGATGTCGGTGTTTTCATCGCGGAAAGCATCGACCAGCGTGACATCGAAACCATGACGCTTGCCGGCTTCCATCAGGAAAGCCGGACCGCCTTCCCTGCCCTTGCCGAAATGGAAATCGAAGCCGGTGACAACATGCGAGGCATGCAGCCACTCCTGCAAAATGGAGGTCACGAAGTCCTCCGCCGAGCGCTGCGAAAAGGCGTGGTCGAAAGGATATTCGACCACCGAGCGGAAGCCGAGCATTTCGATCAGCCGCGCCTTGAGCGGCGCCGGCGTGATGCGGAAGAGCGGCTTGTCCGGATTGAAGACGGTGCGCGGATGCGGTTCGAAGGTGAGCACCAGCGCAGGCACGCCGCGCTTTTCCGCCTCTTCCAGCGCGCGTCCTAGAACGGCCTGATGGCCGCGATGAACGCCATCGAAATTGCCGATCGCCACAACGCCGCCCTTCAGCGCATCGGGCAAGGGTTCGCGTTTCTCGTTGCGATGGAACACTGTCATGCGCGTCAAGCCAGTCTCGGCATCCACCATGTCGGCGATACCTGTTCGCGTTCAAAATAGGCATGCATCGCGGCCTCGTCGGTACGACCGGCCTTGGCATATTCGCCCGCATGGATTCCGTCGCTGATATAGAGGAGATCGAAGCCGGCGGAAAGCGCGCCGCGCACGTCGGTCGGCATGCCGTCGCCGATGGCGAGAACGCGGGCTTTGTCAAAATCGCCGCGCAGGGCCTTCGCCTCGGCAAGCGCCGCCTCGTAGATCGGGCGATGCGGCTTGCCGGCATAGCGCGTTTCGCCGCCCATTTCCGCATAGATGGCGGCCAGAGCACCTGCACAAGGGACCAGCTTATGACCACGCTCGACAATGAGATCCGGATTGGCGACGATCATTGGCAGCGCCCGTTGGCTGAGCCGCTCCAACATGCTGCGATAGTCTTCCGGCTGCTCCTCTTCGTCGTTGAAAAGGCCGGTGCAAACGATCACATCTGCGTCCTCAGCGGCAACCAGTTCGACATCAAGCCCTGCAAACAGCGAAAGATCCTGGCTCTGCCCGATCAGAAAAGCCCGCGGCGGCGCTTTTTCGATCAGCTTTCGCGTGACATCGCCGGAAGACACGATGGCGTCGTAAGCCGTGTCAGGAACGCCAAGCTGATCCAGCATATGCTTGACGCGCTCCGATGGTCGCGACGCGTTGGTAATCAACACCACGGATGTTCCGCGGGCGCGCGCCTCTGACAGGGCAATGCCGGCAGCCGGAAACGCATCGACCCCATTATGCAGGACGCCCCAGACGTCGCTGAGGATCACATCATATCGGGCGGAGATGTCCGCGAGCCCGCCAATCCGTTCGGCCATTCGTAAAACCTCAAATATTCTCCCCCGGTCAAATCGCAAACCGGGGCAGACTTGGCAAGGGCCTATCGCTGCAGCGCGAAGGATCGGTAGGAACAAATCGGCGCGTGGATCATTTAAGGCGCATCAAGTTCAACATATTGATGAGGACATTGCCCTTGCAGAACAGAAACAGCTTCCTCTACGTCATCGTTGGCGCGCTTATTGTCGCCGTTGTGGGCATGGGTGCCTACATCTATAACGAGAAGCAGAAAGAGGACACCGTTCAGCTGAAGATCGGCGAACAGGGCGTTTCGATCGAAAAGAAGTAAGGCGCGCCCGCTGTCGGCGATGCCTTAACCTTCATCAAAAATTCGCGAAAATTTCGGAAGGGCTGTCCTTGACTCGAGGATGGCCCTTTCCTATTTCTCCCTCGCTAGCACTCGCCGAGTGCGAGTGCTAATAACATTCGGGTAGGTAACACACCTTCTCTGTCATTTGATCGAGGGATTCAAGAATGGCAAGCATCTCTTTCCGTCCGCTCCACGACCGCGTCGTTGTTCGTCGCGTCGAATCTGAAGAAAAGACCCGTGGCGGCATCATCATTCCGGACACCGCCAAGGAAAAGCCGGCTGAAGGCGAAATCGTCGCCGTCGGTTCGGGCGCCCGCAAGGACAATGGCGACATCGTCGCTCTCGACGTCAAGGTTGGCGACCGCGTTCTGTTCGGCAAGTGGTCCGGCACTGAAGTCAAGGTGAACGGCGAAGACCTTCTGATCATGAAGGAAGCCGACATCATGGGCGTTATCGGCTGATCTGGCCGAAGCTCTTTCACCCTTTCCAGAAGTCTTGAAATTGGGCAGGAAGCCCGGGAGTTTTTCAAATGGCTGCTAAAGAAGTCAAATTCGGCCGCACCGCACGCGAGAAGATGCTGCGCGGCGTCGACATCCTCGCTGATGCCGTAAAGGTCACGCTCGGCCCGAAGGGTCGTAACGTTGTTATCGACAAGTCCTTCGGCGCTCCGCGCATCACCAAGGACGGCGTATCGGTCGCCAAGGAAATCGAACTCGAAGACAAGTTCGAAAACATGGGCGCCCAGATGGTCCGCGAAGTTGCTTCGAAGACCAACGACATCGCCGGCGACGGCACCACGACGGCAACGGTTCTTGCCCAGGCTATCGTTCGCGAAGGCCAGAAGGCTGTTGCTGCCGGCATGAACCCGATGGACCTGAAGCGCGGTATCGACCTCGCTGTGGCTGAAGTCGTGAAGGATCTCCAGGCCAAGGCCAAGAAGATCAACACGTCGGAAGAAGTTGCTCAGGTCGGCACGATCTCCGCAAACGGCGACACGCAGGTTGGCCGCGACATCGCGGAAGCCATGCAGAAGGTCGGCAACGAAGGCGTCATCACGGTTGAAGAAGCCAAGACCGCCGAAACCGAACTCGAAGTCGTCGAAGGCATGCAGTTCGACCGCGGCTACCTGTCGCCCTACTTCGTCACAAACCCGGAAAAGATGGTCGCCGACCTCGAAGACGCTTTCATTCTCCTCCACGAGAAGAAGCTCTCGAACCTCCAGGCCATGCTCCCGGTTCTCGAAGCCGTCGTTCAGACCGGCAAGCCGCTCCTCATCATCGCTGAAGACGTCGAAGGCGAAGCTCTTGCTACGCTGGTCGTCAACAAGCTGCGTGGCGGCCTGAAGATCGCTGCCGTCAAGGCTCCGGGCTTCGGCGACCGCCGCAAGGCCATGCTGGAAGACATCGCCATCCTGACGGGCGGCACTGTCATCTCCGAAGACCTCGGCATCAAGCTCGAAAACGTCACGCTCGACATGCTCGGCCGTTCCAAGAAGGTTTCGATCTCCAAGGAAAACACGACGATCGTCGACGGCGCTGGCGCCAAGGCTGAAATCGAAGGCCGCGTTGCCCAGATCAAGGCGCAGATCGAAGAAACCTCTTCGGACTACGACCGCGAAAAGCTGCAGGAACGCCTCGCCAAGCTCGCTGGCGGCGTTGCCGTCATCCGCGTCGGCGGTGCAACGGAAGTTGAAGTGAAGGAACGCAAGGACCGCATCGACGACGCGCTCAACGCAACGCGCGCTGCTGTCCAGGAAGGCATCGTCCCCGGCGGCGGTACCGCCCTGCTGCGTTCGTCCACGAAGATCACCGTCAAGGGTGCAAACGACGACCAGGAAGCTGGCATCAACATCGTTCGCCGTTCGCTTCAGGCTCTGGTTCGCCAGATCGCTGAAAACGCTGGCGACGAAGCTTCGATCGTTGTCGGCAAGATCCTCGACAAGGACAACGACAACTTCGGCTACAACGCTCAGACGTCCGAATATGGCGACATGATCGCCATGGGCATCGTTGACCCGGTCAAGGTTGTTCGCACCGCTCTCCAGAACGCTGCTTCGGTTGCCTCGCTCCTCATCACGACGGAAGCGATGATTGCCGAACTGCCGAAGAAGGAAGCTGCTGGCGGCATGCCTGGCGGCATGGGCGGCATGGGCGGCATGGACATGATGTGATCGGCCAAAGGCCGGTCACGACAGGTCCATAAAGCCGCCCATCAACAAAGATGGTTCAGCGCGTCAAGCGCGCGAATGGCTCTTGTTGGTTCAGCGCGTCAAGCGCGCTGAACAGGCGGCATGGACATGATGTGATCCATCCCATCCAAGGGATTGACGAAAGGGCGGCCTCACGGTCGCCCTTTTTACGTTTACCGACCGCCTGCGCTTCCTTGCTGCTTGTGCGCGGCAAGCGGACTGACGGGCGGTCTCGTTGTCATTGCCAGGAGGAGGCAACGACGAGCGGAACGAGCGCCAGAACCCATCGGGGCTCGCGAATTTCTGACAACCGGCATTTTATAAGTGGTTCCTGATCAAAAATGTGCCGATTTGGATCAGAATTTTTCCCGGATAACGAAATTTAACTTTTTTGCCATCTTTAATTGCTTCATTAGATTTTAAACAGGAACGAATGTGGCAGCTCAACGCTGGATAGAGGCGAATCCGGCAACACCACATTTCTGATCTCACGCGGATATAGCCAAAGGTGAGAAAACGAGTTTTTGGAATGCCCGGACATGTCCTTGCCTGAGACCGGGATGACGGCAGATATCAGATCTGCATTTAATCAATTTGCTTTTGTCGGGAGAACTCCCAGTGTTCAAGATCGCAAGGTCCACCGCCCCCCGGTCACCCGGTCCGGGCAAGGACGACCTGCCGATGCTGTCGCAGTTTTGTGTTTCGGAAGCCTGGTCGGGAGATCTGTCCACCGGGCTCCTGAGGCTTGGAGAGCGCGCGGTTGCCATTCATGGCCTCGACGGAAGCGAATGCGGTCTTCTCAATCTCGTGCGCCGCTACGACCCCAATGACCGCAGCAAGCTGCTCGAACTTTTCGAGCAGGCGACGACGCATTCATCGTCCTTCTGCTTTTCAACGACCATCCACAATCCGCTGAACGGACGCCGGCAGCCGGTTTTCTGCATCGGCGAATCCACCGGGCTGGAGCGGAAATATGCCGGCACCATCTACGGCGTTTTCCTGTTTCCGTATTTTACGCTCGATCAGGATGCCGTGGCGGGTCCCGGCCTGATCTATCAGTAAAGCCGGAAGGGATTTTGGAGAACGAGGTTCGCCGCAATCCCTCCCGCGACTGATCACGCTGGACGCGCCGGAATGTTAAAGGCCTTGACCATCGCGGGGCGCGCAAGGCCGCGCTCCATCCACGCCTTGACCGCCGGGAAGCTATCGATGCCGACCAGTTCTCCGGCCTCATAGAAGCCCGTCAGCGCGCGCAGCCACGGCAGGCTGGCAATGTCGGCGATGGTGTATTCGCTACCCATGATCCAGTCCCGACCCGTGAGGCGCTTGTCCAGCACCGCGAGAAGACGCTTGGCCTCGCCCACATAGCGCTCGCGCGGGCGCGGATCCTCGATCTCCTTGCCGGCGAATTTCGTGAAGAAGCCGAGCTGGCCGAACATGGGCCCGACGCCACCCATCTGAAAATGCAGCCAGCCGATCGTCTCCCATTTCAGCGTCGGATCGGCAGGAAGGAACTTGCCCGACTTGTCGGCGAGGTATTCGAGGATCGCGCCGGATTCGAACAAGCCGAGCGGCTTATCGCCCGGGCCATGCGGATCGATGATGGCGGGGATCTTATTGTTGGGATTGAGCGACAGGAATTCCGGCGTCATCTGGTCGTTCTTGCCGAAATCGACGAGATGCGGTTCGTAGACAAGACCCGTTTCTTCGAGCATGGCAGAGACCTTGATGCCGTTCGGCGTCGGCAGCGAATAGAGCTGGACGGCATCGGGATTGGTGGCCGGCCAGCGCTTGGTGATGGGAAAATCGGCAAGGCTTGTCATGGATATCTCCTGAGAGGTCATGGGGAGTTTTGATGCGGCGGGAGCCGCAATGTGGAGCCGGACCGCCTAAAATTCAATCGCCGCTCACAAAAGTTTGATGGTGCATTCGTTCATCAATATTGAACAATCAGTGTATTATTTTTCATCTTTCTAGCTACAATGAAAACTGTTACCTCGTTGTCAACTTCAACCCCCACGGTAACGAAATCATGAACAATTACATTAGCCTGGTATCACGAGTCCTGCTTTCCGTCATCTTCATCATCTCCGGCTTTGGCAAGATCACCGGCTATGCCGGCACGGTCGCCTATATGGAAGCCATGCATGTTCCCGGCTTCCTTCTGCCGCTGGTCATCCTGACCGAATTCGGTGGCGGTCTCGCCATTCTCTTCGGCTTCCAGACGAAGATCGTTGCCTTCCTGCTCGCCGGCTTCTGCGTCGTTTCGGGCGTTCTCTTCCACCTGATGTCGATCACGCATGACCCGGCCCAGGCCATGGCGGACATGAACCAGCAGATCAATTTCATGAAGAACCTGGCGATGGCCGGTGGCTTCCTCTCCCTGATGGTGGCTGGCGCTGGCCGCTTCTCCATCGACGGCTTCAAATCCGCTTGATCAAGTCAAGTCTCCCAAGACACCCATGATGAAAAACCCGCCGGAGCGATCCGGCGGGTTTTTTCGTGGCTGGGAATGTGCGTTTGTTCAGAGCGCTGCGCGGACGGCGGCGATGATCTTCGCGACCGTTTCGTTGCCCTCATGCTCGGGCTTGCGGGCACGCACGAGACAGGCTTCCGACTTGAGGATCACGCCGTCGGAGAGGATCTTGAGATGGTTGGCGCGCAGCGTCGAGCCGGTCGAGGTGATGTCGACGATGATGTCGGCCTGACCCGCCGCCGGCGCGCCCTCGGTGGCACCCAGGCTCTCGACAATGCGGTAAAGCTGGATGCCGTGTGTGGCGGAGAAATGCTGCTGCGTGAGGCGCCAGTATTTGGTGGCGATTTCCAGGCGGCGGCCATGGCGGGCGCGGAAGTCGGCCGCGACATCGCCAAGATCGGCCATGGTGTCAACATCCAGCCAGATTTCCGGCACCGCGACGATGACATCGGCGTGTCCGAAGCCGAGACGGGCGGCGAATTCCACCCGCTGGTCCACTTCTGCCCATTCCTCGCGCATCAGGTCTTCACCCGTGACGCCGAAATCGACGAGGCCGCTGCCGACTTCGCGGGAGATTTCGGACGCCGAGAGAAAAGCGATCTCGACATCGTCCCAGCCTTCGACGCGACCGCGATAGGAGCGGTCATTGCCGACGCTGACGATGTTCATGCCGGCGCGGGCGAAGATGGCAGAGGCATCTTCCTTCATCCGGCCCTTGGAGGGCAGCGCGATGGTGATGGTCATGCGGCCTCTCCCTTCGTTGCCTCGATGCGGTCCAGCCAGAGCGAGAAGCCCACGGCAGGGATATGATCCTTGGCGCCCAGCAGCGTCAGCATGCGGTCATAGCGGCCGCCGCCAGCCAGCACCGCCGGCTTGCCGACTTCGGCGATCTCGAAGACGAGGCCAGTGTAATAATCGAGCGGACGGCCGAAGGCGGCGCGATAGGTGATGGACGTGAGGTCGACGCCGGCATTTGCAAGCGCTGCGGCGCGCGCATCGAAGCGCGAGAGCGCGCCATCGAGCTTCAGGCCTGCCGCATCCGCGAAGCCTGCCAAGGCGGCAGCCGCTTCGGAAAAAGGCAGATCGAGCGAGAGGAATTCCTCCAGCACATCGAGCGCCTTGGGGTCGAGCCGGGTGGCGGCGAGCGCTCGCTTTTCGGCAAGCCGGGCGGCGATTTCGCGCGGCGTGCGGCTGGCATTGGTGAGATAGCCGGTCGCGTGCATCGTCTCTTCGACATGGGCGGCGAGCGCATCGAGATTACCGCTCGCCAACATAGCCTCGATATCAGCCGCCAGCGGCTGAACGGCCTGCGGCTCGTCGAGTTCGCCCAGCAGCATCTCCAGCTGCATGGCATTGCCGAAGGCATGGATCAGCCGCTTCTGCCAGCCGCTCGGCAGGCCGAGCGCCTTGACGACGGCCTCGAACACCGATTGGTCGCCCAGCGTGGCGGTGAAGGCGCGGCCGGGCAGCGCCAGCTTCAGGCTTGCAAAGGCATCTGAGATGGCGCGGGCATCGGCGCTCGCCACGTCGCGATCGCCGAGGTCTTCGATCCCGGCCTGATAGAATTCATTGGCCCCTTCGCGGCGCTGGCGGAACACCTGGCCGAGATAGGCATAGCGCTTCGGCGTGCCGGTGGCGCTTTCGATATGCTGGAGGCAGACCGGAATGGTGAATTCCGGGCGCAGGCAGAGGCTCGCGCCCGTGTCGCTCTCCGTCAGGAAAATGCGCCGGCGAAGGTCTTCGCCCGCCATGTCGAGAAAGGGCGCTGCCGGCTGGATGACCGGCGTGTCGATGCGGCTGGTGCCGCGCTTTTCGAAAAGCGCGATCAGGTCGGGCGCGAAGGTTGGGAGTTTGGCGACGGGCATTAGCGGAGCCCTCCCCTTCTCCCCTTGGGGAGAAGGTGGCGCGCAGCGCCGGATGAGGGGTCAACGGCGAGCAAGCGTCGCCCCCCCCTCTCTGTCACTTCGTGACATCCCCCCCCCAAGGGGGGAGAGGGGAGCAAGGAGCCGCGCCGCATCCAATCTCCCCCCTTGAGGGGGAGATGGCCGGCAGGCCAGAGGGGGGTATCCCGCACGCTGAACATCACTTCCCGCGCGCCCTGTCTTCCGCCTGCGCGGCCAGCATCGCCTTGACCTTGGCGACCAGTTCGGCCTCCGGCACGACTTCCTGCGCCACGCGGGCTTCGCGCCATTCGGTGTTGTCGGTGATTTCGCCGGAGAGGCGCTTGCCTTCGATCAGGTCCTTGATCTGGACGACGCCCTCAGCGCGCTCGTCGCCGCCCTGGATGATGGCGATGGGGCAGTTGCGGCGGTCGGCATATTTCAGCTGGTTGCCGAATTTCTTCCAGTTGCCCTGATACATTTCGGCGCGGATGCCGGCTTTGCGCAAGTCTTGCGTGAAGCGCTGGTAGCGCCCCATGGCCTCCGCATCGCCATCCATGACGGTGACGAGAACGGGGGCGATGACGTCATCAGCGCCGAGCTTGCCGAGGTTCTTCAGCGCCGTCATCAGGCGCGAGACGCCGATGGAGAAGCCGGTGGCCGGAACTGGCTGGCCCATGAAGCGCGAGACGAGACCATCATACCGCCCGCCACCGCCGACCGAGCCGAAGACAACCTTTTCACCCTTTTCGTTGGTGACGTCGAAGGTCAGTTCGGCTTCGTAGACGGGGCCGGTGTAGTATTCGAGGCCGCGGACGCAGGACGGATCAATTCGTATATTGTGGTAGTGACTGTCGGTACTCCGGAAAAACAAGTCACGCATGAAGCGCAGCTCCGCTCTTCCTTCACAAAACTTTTCATTTCCCAGGAATGGCGTTCCTTCAAGCGCTGCCCAAAAAAATGTGGGGTCGCGATCAAAATAGTCGCTCGGCAGAGCCTGTATGAGCTCCCATTCCCGCGGCGTGCATTGAGGCGCAGAAAAACCAGCGCGAAGAGCATTATCAATCTCGTCGGCGCGCAAAAACCTCTCAACCCATGCAATTTGCTCACTGTTCAAGCCGGCACCCTTGGTGAAGTCGCCGCTTTCATCCTTGCGGCCTTCCCCAAGCAGAAGTTTAACGCCTTCAACACCAAACTTGTCCAGCTTGTCGATGGCCCGCAGCACGTTCAGCCGCCGTCCCGCATTTTCCTCACCGCTAAGCCCGATGGCTTCCATCACACCGTCCAAAACCTTGCGGTTGTTCACCCGTATCACGTAATCGCCGCGCTGGATGCCAAGCGCTTCGAGCGTGTCGGCCATCATCATGCACATTTCGGCATCGGCCTGTACGCCCGGTGCGCCGACGGTGTCGGCGTCGAACTGCATGAACTGGCGGAAGCGGCCGGGGCCGGGCTTTTCGTTGCGGAAGACGTAGCCGGCGCGATAGGTGCGGTAGGGAAGCTGGATTTCCTGAAAGTTCTCGGCCACATGGCGCGCAAGCGGCGCGGTGAGATCGTAGCGCAGGCTCATCCACTGCTCGTCATCGTCCTGCAGCGAGAAGACGCCTTCGTTGGGGCGGTCGCTGTCGGGCAGGAACTTGCCGAGCGCATCGGTGTATTCGAAGAGCGGCGTTTCGACCGGGTCGAAGCCGTAGCGCTCATAGACCTCGCGGATTTTGCCGGTCATCTCGTTGACGGCGCGGATATCGGCGGCCTCGCGGTCGACAAAGCCACGCGGCAGCCGGGCCTTCAGCTTTTGGGGCTTTTTCTTGTTGTCGCTCATGGGTCTGCCTGCGTTTTCTGATCTTATCAAGGAGTGGCGGTGTCTTAGAGGATCGGGGGCCTTGCGGCAAGTCTTCGCAGACTGGCGAAAGACGCATCAAAGTGCTACTCTGCGGCCACTTCAACGGAACACGTCCATGAACAAGCGCGTCACGATCGAAATGCCGGAGGAAATCCACGAACTGTTGGCGGCGGAAGCCGCGCGCGGTGGCGTGGAGCCGGACGCCTATGTGCTCGACCTCGTCGTCCAGAAGCTCGAAGACCTGCACGATATCGCCCTTGCGGAAGCTGCATTGGAGCGCATTCGCACGGGCGAGAGCAAGGTGGTGAGTTGGGAGGAGATGGAGCGGGAACTTGGCTTGGACGATTGAGTTCGAACCCGCAGTCATCAAACAACTTAAGAAGCTTGGCACCGTCGAAGCGAGACGGATCCGCGACTTTCTCGCGACGCGTATAAAGCCTTCGGACAATGCGAGGATCATGGGCACTCCTCTTCAAGGTCCGAAACTCGGGCACCTCTGGCGCTACCGCGTTGGTGACTATCGCGTTCTTTGCGACATTCAGGACAAGAAGCTTGTCGTCCTCGTCGTCGATGTTGACCATCGCAAACAGGTCTATCGTTAGGATCATGATCCTCGAAGCCCTCCATTTCACCGCCGCCCTCGCCACCTCCTCGCGCCGCAAGCCGCGTGAGATTGCCGGTTCTGTCGGCCTCTGGTCGCGGGCGCGGCGGTGCGCCAAGGCGTGGGCGCCGCATGAGGAGAATTGCCAGGCCTTTATCGAGGAGAAGGTCGGGCAGGTGATCGAGCGCAGACGCGTTACCGTGCTGGGTTCTGGGCTGCTGCGCGATGTGCCGCTGGATTATCTCGCGAAGAGCTTACAGACGGTGACGCTTTACGATCTGGTGCATCTCCCCTCCGCGCGGCTGAAGGTAAGGCGGCTGGGGCGGGAGAATGTGCGGCTCATTGAGCGCGACCTGTCGGACGGGCTGGATTTCCTGAAGGCGGAGCCGCCGGATCTCGTCATTTCCGCCTGCCTGCTTTCGCAGATGGCGCTTCATGCGCCGGAGCCGGGCACGGTCGTGCGTCGGCATCTGGCCGATCTGCTTGGCGGGCCTTGGGTGCCCTGTCTGATCACCGATACGGGGTTTGAACTGCGCAACCGGCAAGGCGAGGTAATCGGGACAGGCGACCTTCTCGGCGGCGAGCCCCCTCCTCCCGCGTTTCGGGCGTGGGAGTGGACGGTGGCGCCTTTTGGGGAGGCGGCGCGGGAAACGGAAACGGTGCATCGGGTGATTGCGGTTTGAGGTTGGGGCGGGTAGGTTTTCGGCGGATGAAAACCCCCTCTGGCCTGCCGGCCATCTCCCCCACAAGGGGGGAGACGATTCGTGGCGCGCCGCTCGCCCCTCTTGGCTGTTGCGACTTAGTCAGCGTCGCAATGCACGGAACACAAGCGGGCACAACAGCCACTCCCCCTCCCCCTTGTGGGGAGGGTTGGGGAGGGGCCTTTGAGATTGGGAGAAAAGCATGACCCCGCGCGCCATCACGACAATCGGTTTCGATGCCGATGACACGCTCTGGCAGAACGAGCAGTTCTTTCGCTTCACGGAAACGCAGTTCGGCGAGATGCTGGCAGATTATGCGGAGGCCGAGCACATTTCCAAGCATCTGCTGGAGGTGGAAAAGCGCAATCTCGGTCAATACGGTTTCGGCATTAAGGGTTTCACCCTGTCGATGATCGAGACTGCGATCGAGATTACCGAAGGCAAGGTTCCGGCGGCGACGATCGAGAAGATCCTGAGTGTCGGGCGCGAGATGCTGTCGCATCCGGTCGAGACGCTGCCGCATGTTCAGGATACGCTGGAGGCGCTGGCCTCGGATTACCGCCTTGTGCTGATCACCAAGGGCGACCTCTTCGACCAGGAACGAAAGCTCGCGCAATCGGGCCTTGGCGATTTCTTCGCGCAGGTCGAGATTGTTTCGGACAAATCCGCCACCACCTATCGCCGAATCTTCCATCACGCGACCGGCGGGCCGGAGCGCGCGGTGATGGTCGGCAATTCGCTGAAATCCGACATCGTGCCGGCGATTGCGGCGGGAAGCTGGGGCGTTTATGTGCCGCATCCGCTGACCTGGGCCTATGAGCAGGTGGAGCCGCCGCGCGAGGCCCCGCGCTTCCGCGAGATACCCGATCTCAGCCACCTGATCCCGCTAATCGAAACATTCGACTGAGGCTGACATGCGAACGTTCGATGAAATCTGGACCATAGCCTCCGGCCGCAAGGGCGGCGACGCCGCCCTCGAGGCGCAGCTTTCGAAGCCGAAGTCGCAAGACGAACTGAAGGCAACGCCGGATGACCGGTATCCTGTCACTCGCCACGAAATGCATTTTCCAGGCCGGGTTCAACTGGAAGGTCGTCGAGGCGATGTGGCCGGGTTTCGAGGCGGCCTTCGAAGGTTTCGACATCGGCCATTGCCTGATGCTGCACGACGAGGATTTCGGGCGGCTGGTGTCGGACACGCGGATCGTGCGCCACGGGCCAAAAATCCGCGCGGTGCAGGAAAATGCGCGGTTCTTTGCGGATCTGACAGAAGAGCATGGCTCCGTCGGGGCCTTCCTCGCCGGCTGGCCATCCTCCGACTATATGGGGCTGCTGGAGGTGCTGAAGAAGCGGGGCACGCGGCTGGGCGGGAATACGGGGCAGTATTTCCTGCGTTTTGCTGGCGTCGACAGTTTCATCCTGTCGCAGAGCGTGACGAACCGGCTGATTGCCGAAGGCATCGTCGACAAGGCGCCGGGCTCGAAGAAGGAAAAGGATGCCGTACAGGCGGCGTTCAACCAATGGAAAGCGGAGTCGGGCCGGTCGTTCAACGAGATCAGCCGGGTGCTCGGGATGAGCATAGACTGATCACTTCGTCCGCTTGAATTCCAGCACGAAATGCGAGCCCAGGCCCCGGCGCGGGGCCTGTTTGGCGAAGAAGGGGCGGATCAGGAGGTCCATGTCCTTTTCGGCATCGGCGAAGATATGGGCGGGCAGGCGGCGGCTGTCCGAAGAATAAATGGCATCTTCAGGCACTGGATCGTTGAGGTCGAAGATGACGAGGTAGGTGAAGCGCGCGGAAGAGGCGGTCATGTTGACGGTCATTTCCGCGCCGGCCGGCACCTTCAAGCGATAGGCAACCGCCTTCCCGGCCCGGGTCCAGCCGGATTCCGTCAGATGTCCGTCATCGGGAAGCGTCAGTTTGACGAGCTTTTCACCCCGATAAAGCACAGGCTCGACCGCCGCTGCCGGCAGGGCGCCGAGAAGGAGAGTTGTCAGGGCTGCGAAGATTGTCTTCATGGGCGCACGAAAGCCT
Source organism: Rhizobium sp. C1 (assembly GCF_021026335.1). Lineage (GTDB taxonomy): Bacteria > Pseudomonadota > Alphaproteobacteria > Rhizobiales > Rhizobiaceae > Ensifer_A. The sequence goes on along the minus strand of NZ_JAJNCY010000006.1, from coordinate 283,644 downwards.
TGCGGGCCTCTTCGACGCTCTGCCGGCAGCAGCAGCCCTCGATATGATCGTTGACCATTCCCATGGCCTGCATGAAGGCATAGACCGTGGTCGGCCCGACAAAGGTCCAGCCGCGCTTCTTCAGATCCTTCGAGAGCCGAACCGAGGCGGGTGTTGTCGGATTGGCGCGGAGCGTTGCGAGGTCGAACACGGCCGGCCGCTCTTCCGGCTTTGGCTCCCACGACCAGAAATAGCGGGCGAGAGAGCCGAATTCATCGCGCAGCGCCACCGCCCGACGGGCATTGTTGATCGTGGAGACGATCTTGCCGCGATGCCGGATGATGCCGGCATCCTGAACCAGTCGCTCGATATCGTCTTCGCCAAACTGAGCGACCTTGTCGAAATCGAAAGCGGCGAAGGCGGCGCGGAAATTCTCGCGCTTGCGCAGGATGGTCAGCCAGGACAGGCCGGACTGGAAACCTTCAAGGCAAATCTTCTCGAAAAGCCGGTGGTCGCTGGTGACGGGGCGGCCCCATTCGGCGTCATGATAGGCCAGATAATCGGGGAGGTTCTGATGCCAGAAGCATCGCCCGCGTCCGTCCGGGCCTTCGATGATGCCTTCTGTCGCCACGTGCATGCCCTCGTTCAACCAATTCACGATGGATTAACGGTCTTTTCTAACAGGGTGCTAACCCTGACGAAAGCTTTCCCGAAAACGCGGCCTTTTCATGAATGGACGTTTACCATTCTAACGCGCATTTGCGGCAATCTCGACCCAACCAATACTCACCAGCTAATGGCATTTTGTTGCGAGTCCGTCCATGATGAAAAAGCTTCTTCTCCTGACCGCGTTGGCCTCCGCGCTCGCCGGCTTGGCGCAGGGCGCCTCTGCCGATGAACGCTACCGTGTCGTCACGCCCGTCGCCACATCTGATACGCGGATTGGCAGCGCCCCGCGCGCGCCGCAGCCGATCTATATCACGAGACCGGCGCGCCAGCCGCTGTTCGGGCCGGCGGTCATCAATGCTGCCCCCTCGACCGTCAACGTCAATTACCAGAGCGCCGAACGCCCGGCCGCCACGAAGCTCGATCCCATGTTCCTGCCACAGCGGGTTGCCTATGAGGGCAAGGAAAAGCCCGGCACGATCGTCATCGATACGAACAACCGCTTTCTCTATCTCGTCGGCGAAAACGGCAGCGCGCGGCGTTATGGCGTGGGCGTCGGCAAACCCGGCTTCGAATGGGCCGGCAAGCACAAGATCACCCGCAAGGCCGAGTGGCCGGACTGGACGCCGCCGAAGGAAATGATCTCGCGCGAAGCCAAGAAAGGCCACATCCTGCCTGCACATATGGAAGGCGGCGAGGCCAATCCGCTCGGCGCGCGCGCCATGTATCTCGGCTCCACCGAATACCGCATCCACGGGACGAATGCGCCCTGGACCATCGGCTATGCCGTCTCTTCCGGCTGCATCCGCATGCGCAATGAAGACGTCGTGGACCTCTACGGTCGCGTCAAGGTCGGGACGAACGTCATCGTCAAGTAAGAACAAAATCCGGCTGTGGTCGAAAGACCCAAAAAAATTCGGCCTCCGTTGTGCAACGGGGGCCTTTTTAATGCGCTCCTGATAGATGCAAAGCCTATTTTAGTCTTGCCAACTGCCAAATCTGCGATAGCTTCGCTCTCACTGAATGGGGATTTCATCATGTCGAGCACAAAGTATCTCGTAGGCGCGCTTTTGGCTGCCGCCGTCATCATTCCGGCTGGCTCCGCCAGCGCAGAAGCGAAGCACCGCAAGGCGCAGCAGAGCGAAGACGTCATCTATCTCAGCAAGATCAACCGGGAGGTTCCGGAAAAATTCAAGCGACATGTCGTGACGCTGAGAACGAGTGAGCGTCCCGGCACGGTCATCGTCGATACGAACAACAAGTTCCTCTACTATGTTCTCGATGGCTCCAGCGCGATCCGCTACGGCATCGGCGTTGGCCGCGAGGGCTTCGGCTGGTCCGGTGTCGTCAAGGTTGCCCGCAAGGCGGAATGGCCGGACTGGGTTCCGCCGAAGGAAATGATCGCCCGCGAGGCCAAGAAGGGGCACTATCTGCCCGCCCGCATGGATGGCGGCAAGGACAATCCGCTCGGCGCCCGCGCCCTCTATCTCTTCGGTAAGAAGGGCGATTCCGGCTACCGCATCCACGGCACCAACCAGCCCTGGTCGATCGGCCTCAATCTCTCCTCGGGGTGCATCCGCATGATGAACGAGGACGTGACCGATCTCTACAAGCGTGTGCCGGTCGGCTCGAAGGTCATCGTCATCGGCCCCGGCAACCGCCAGGGCAATGTCGTGCTGGAAGATCGCGGCACGGATATTCTCAAGACGCTTTTCACGGCGCTCGGCGGCTGATCGCCGGAAGAGACAATTGTTAGAGTGAAGCGCTCCGGTTACTCCGGGGCGTTTTCTTCTTTGATGGCATATCCGAGATAAAGAGCCTCGAAATCACGTCCGCCGTAGAAGACGTTCAATATCTCGACCATATCGGATACCCGATAGGTGATCACGACCGCTCTTTCGAACGGAACTGTGCGAAGTCCGGGTAAAAGGTCATTTCTGGGTCTGCCGCCATTGGGAACATCGCCAATCCTCCGGCAACGCGCCATGATACGCTGAACATAAGCTTGTGCGACAGCGTTGCTGCCGCTCGCCGCAGCAACGTAACGATAGATGGACTGAAGATCGTCCACCGCTTCCGGCTTGTAGCGGACAGGATGGCGCCGCATCACAGATATCAGCTCTGGCTGCTCATGAAGCGAGCCATTTCCGCCTCAGCTTCGTCGGCGTCCAGGCTAGGGCGCGGATCTTCCGCCGACCTGCGTATACGGGCACGAATAGCCTCCAGACGCTCCTCGTTTTCGCGACGTTCGCGCAGCCATGCACGCATCGCGTCGCGTAGCACCTCGCTTGTCGAAGCATATTCGCCCGCCTCAACGCTCTCACGAATATGACGCATCATTTCCGGCGTCATGGTGATGCTGATTTTTTCGGCCGTTTGCAAGATGAGCTCCCGCGTTTGATTCAGGCCCGTATAGTAGGATAATATCACACTGGCGACAAGAGCTGCACCGCCACCTCACCCATACGCCTCCGCCAGCAACTCAACCGTATGGCGGATCGGGATGCGTGTGCCTCTGCCGATCTGAGTCATGCAGCCGATGTTGCCGGTCGCAATCAGGTCGGGCCTCGTCGCTTCGATATTCTTCACCTTACGGGCCTTCAGCTCGGCCGAAATCTCCGGTTGCAGCATGTTGTAGGTGCCGGCGGAGCCGCAGCAGAGATGGCCTTCGGCGGGCTCCTTCACCTTGTAGCCGGCCTTCTGCAACAACAGTTTCGGCAGCATGGTGATCTTCTGGCCGTGCTGCATGGAGCAGGCGGAATGATAGGCGACCGTGCGGCCATTGGCAGGCAGCTGGGGTAAGTCGAGGGTCGACAGATATTCGGTGATGTCCTTCGCCAGCGATGCGACGCGCGCGGCCTTGGCGGCATAGGCGGGGTCGCGGGCGAGCATGTGGCCATAATCCTTGACCGTCGTGCCGCAGCCCGACGCGGTGATGATGATGGCATCGAGACCGCCCTTTTCGATCTCGCGGGTCCAAACATCGACATTGTTGCGCACGGAGGCGAGCGCCTGTTCCTCGCGGCCCATGTGATGGGTCAGCGAGCCGCAGCAGCTTTCGCCCTCGGCAATGACGACCTCGACGCCGAGACCGTTGAGCAGTTTGATCGTAGCCTCATTGATTTCCGGTTTCAGCACCGGCTGGGCGCAGCCGGAGAGCATGGCGACACGGCCGCGCGGCGCACCCTTCGGCGCGAAACGGCCGGCTTCGGCAAATGGGCTTTTCGGCGGGACATGGGCGGGGGCAAGATCGAGCATATGGCCGAAGGCGCGGGTGAGCGCCAGCTTCTTCATCAGCCCGGCAAAGGGCTGGCCGAGCTTTGCCGCCTTCAGGGCCAGCCGGAAACGACCGGGATAAGGCAGAACCCAGGCAAGAACGCCGCGTGCCAGCCGGTCGGCCAGCGGCCGGGCATAGGTCTTCTCGACATGTTCGCGGGCGAGATCGATCAGGTGCATGTAATCGACACCGGACGGACAGGTCGAGGTGCAGGAGAGACAGGAGAGACAGCGGTCGACATGCAGCGCCGTCTCGGCATCCGCATCGCGACCATTCTCGAACATGTCCTTGATCAGATAGATGCGCCCGCGCGGGCTGTCGAGCTCGTTGCCGAGCGTGACATAGGTCGGACAGGTGGCCGTGCAGAGCCCGCAATGCACGCATTTGCGCACGATGCTTTCCGCCTCGGCGGTCTTCGGGTCGGCAAGCTGGGCGAGCGAGAAATTGGTCTGCACGGGCTTTTGTGTCCTTGAGTGGCTAGAGCATTTCCGGTGAAAACAGGATCACCCGAAATGCTCTATCTGCTTGTTTTTACGCAATTCCGGACGGAAAGCCGGTTCCCGCTTCTCCTGGAATTGCTCTAGATAAGCCAGCTTTGCGGGTTTGCAATCGGTTCGCCGCGGCTAACCTTGTAAAGGCCGATCACGCACCGCACCAACCACCAGATGGCCAATGCAATGACGAAAAGGACACCGACAATGATCGAGGATACCGCGACGTTCGGCGAGGCGCCCACAGAGACGATCGCGTTGATCACGGCACCGATCGCGATGAGGCTGTAAAGAAGTCCGAGCCAAAAAGTCCGGATCGCGTAGGTGTAATGGCTGTCGATCAAGGTGCCGAGTTTCCCGCGATTAATATAGGCCAGAAGTACCCCCAGCAGCGGTGTAAAGCCGATGACATATGTCGCCAGATAAAGCACATAGACCAGCTGGGCACTCCCCTTGCCGGGCTCGAGAAAGCCGGATGCCTCGGGCATTCCGCCCTGAATGTCAGACATTATCCATATCCCCCAACATCGCCCTCACCCCATCCGCCCCGGATTGAAAATGCCTTTCGGGTCAAGCTTGGCCTTCACCGCCGCCGAAAGGGCGGCGACGCCCTTCTCCTGCGGCTCGAAGGCGGCGATTGCGGCGCGCACACTATCTCTGGCGCGGATCAGCGTGGCGTGGCCGCCCCCGAGGCGCTTGAGATAGGCGCGGATCATCTCGGCTTCCCCATCGCCCTCCATCTGCATCCAGACGAGGCCGCCCTGCCAGTCGAAGAAGGCGTTGACGCCGGTTTCGAGGCGGAGTGCCGCGAGCAGCTGATGACCGGCAGAGGGGGCGCAGGAGATGCGCCAGAGCGGTTTGCACGAGCCATCTTCGGAAAAGGGCGTGACGTCGCGGATTTCGCGCCAGATCTGCTGGCTGTCGCCCTGGTCGATCTGGCTCACCGCGCCATAGCGCTGCAGGAAAGGTTGCAGGCGGTTGACGCGGTCGGCGACGGAGGCTTCGACACCTTCGATGCGGAGCAGCGTCGCGGGCCCGTCAGGCAGGCCGTTTTTGCCAAAGAGCCAGCGCACGCTTTCCGGCAGATGCGCGGCACCGGAGACTTCGCAGGAGGTGGCAAGTGCTGCCGACATCGCTATCGCCGCCTCGGCGTCGTTGAGGCCAGTAACAACGACGGTTGCCTCGGTGCGCGGCACGGGCAGGACCTTGAAGGTGACTTCGGTCAGGAAACCGAGCGTGCCGTAGGAGCCCGCGAGAAGCTTCACGAGGTCGAGGCCGGTGACGTTCTTCATCACCCGTCCGCCGGACTTGATCACCTCGCCCATGCCGTTGACGAAGCGGATGCCGAGCAGGCTGTCGCGGGCGGCACCGGAAACGAAGCGGCGGGGGCCGGAGGTGTTGGTGGCGAAGAGGCCGCCAATCGTCGGTACGCCTTCGGTGCCCATCATCATGCGGTGATCCGCAGGCTCAAAGGCCATCATCTGGCCGTTGTCGGCCAGTTCCGCCTCGATTTCGGCAACGGGCGTTCCGGCAAGCGCGGTCAGCGTCATTTCGGACGGATTATAAGCTGTGATGCCCCGGAGGCGTTTCGCGGTGAAAGCTGCCCCCTCGACCTTTTGGCCGAAGCCGGCGCGGGTGTTGCCGCCAAAGATGGCGAGCGCCCTGCCCTCCCGTGCCGCCTCGGTGATCATCGCTGCGGCGTCGGCCTCGGTTTGCGGCTCATAGATATCCGCCATCAGGATCGCCCTTCCAGCGGGAAGACCTTGGAGGGATTGAGCAGCCAGTCCGGATCGAAGGCGGCGCGCACGGCCATCTGCTGGTCGAGATCGGGTTTCGAATATTGATGGGTCATCAGGTCGCGCTTCTCGATGCCCACGCCATGTTCGCCGGTGAGGCAACCGCCCGCATCCACGCAGAGCTTGAGGATCTCGTTGCCGGCCTCTTCGGCGCGGCGGGCTTCATCCGGGTCGTTGATGTTGTAGAGGATCAGTGGATGCATGTTGCCGTCGCCGGCATGGAAGACGTTCGCGACGCGCAGGCCATAGCGCGCGACGATCTTGGCCGTTCCGCGCAGCACATTGGTGAGCTGCGAGAGGGGGACCGTGCCGTCCATGCAGATATAATCGGCAATGCGTCCCGTCGCGCCGAAGGCGGATTTGCGACCCTTCCAGATCAGGGCGGCCTCGGTGGCCGACTGGCATTCCTTGACCGTCTTGACGCCATGGCGGCGGGCGATATCGATGATCGCCTTGAGCATCGCATCCATCTCGGTCTCGGAGCCCTCGACCTCGACGATCAATAGCGCTTCGACATCCAGCGGATAGCCGGCCTTAGCAAAGGCCTCGCAGATTTCGATCGCCGGCTTGTCCATGAATTCGATGGCAACGGGAATGAGGCCGGCGGCGATGACGTCGGTCACGCAGGCGCTCGCTCCTTCCGAGGTCTCGAAGCCGAAGAGGACCGGGCGCTGGCCTTCCGGCTTGGCGATGAGCCGCACGGTCGCTTCCGTGACGATGCCAAGCTGGCCCTCAGAGCCGCAGACGATGCCGAGGAGATCATAGCCGCTGGCATCCAGCGCCTTGCCGCCCAGCTCGATCACCGTGCCGTCGAAGAGAACCATCTTCACGCCGAGGAGGTTGTTGGTCGTCACGCCATATTTCAGGCAATGCGCGCCGCCGGAATTCATGCCAATATTACCGCCGATGGTGCAGGCAAGCTGCGAACTCGGGTCGGGCGCATAGAAGAAGCCGTCCGCCGAGACGGCTTCGGAAATCGCCAGATTGGTGACGCCGGCCTGCACGCGGGCGCAGCGGTTGGGATAGTCGACCTCGAGAATACGGTTCATGCGGGTCAGCGCAACGACGACCGCATCTTCCTGCGGGATGGCGCCGCCGGAGAGCGAAGTGCCTGCGCCGCGCGGCACGACCGGCACCTTGTATTTCGCGCAGTACTTCATGATCGCCGCGACCTCTTCCGTCGTGCGCGGCAGGGTGACGACGAGCGGCATGCGGCGATAGGCGATGAAGCCATCCGTTTCGAAGGGTTTCAGCTCGCGCTCCGACGAGACAACGGTTCCGGCAGGCAGGAAATCGGCGAGGTCGGCGATGATCTGATCCCGGCGCGACAGGATCGCCGGGTCCGGCGCCTTCAGGGCAATCGCTCCGCTCATCCTGTCCTCCCCTTGCAAGTTTCGATGCCGAATCTATCCGGTCCGCCGGCGCTTGCGCAAGCACGGCGAAATGCTAATAACTTTTTCCTCAAGGGCGATAATCGAACCGATTTTAAACGGAGGCGCCATGACACGGCTCGAGGATCTGGACATTTTCGCCCAGGTGGCGCGCAGTCTGAGCATGTCGGCGGCGGGGCGAGAACTGGGCTTATCGCCCGCGGTCGTGTCCAAGCGGATCAAGCATCTGGAGGAGCGGCTGGGGACCCGGCTTTTCCAGCGCACAACCCGGCAATTGTCGCTGACGGAAGCGGGGCAAGGCTTCCTGATCCGCATTGAGGCCATTCTTGCAGGCATCGAGGATGCGGAAGCGTTCATTGCGGGCCGGGCGGAAGAGGCGCGGGGAACGCTGAAGATTTCCGCCCCCACCTCTTTCGGACGCATGCATGTCGCGCCGCATCTCAAACCCTTCATGCAGGCCAATCCGGGCATCACGATCAATCTGACGCTGTCCGATGAATTCATCGATCTCGTCGCCGGCGGCTATGATCTCGCCATCCGCATCGGCGAACTGATGGATTCTTCTCTCGTGGCCCGGCGGCTTGCGCCGGTGCGGCGGCTGCTTTGCGCCAGCCCGGACTATGTCGCCGCGCATGGCATGCCGGAAACGCTTTCCGACCTCGACCGGCATATCTGCTTAGCCCCGCATAACAATGACACGTGGCGGCTGGAAGGACCGGAGGGGCCGGTGATCTACCGGCCGCAGGGACCGCTGGTGACCAATTCATCGGAAGTGATCCGCGAGGCCGTCATTGCCGGGCTCGGCATTGCGCTCCGCTCCACTTGGGATGTCGGGCCGGAGCTGAAAAGCGGCAGGCTCGTGCCCGTTCTCCCCTTCCTGGAAGCGCCAAAGAATGTCGCGCTTTCGGCGGTCTATCCGAGCCGGGAGTTCCTGCCCGCCAAGGTGCGCATCTTCATCGATTATCTGGCTGGGCTTTACGGGCCGCGACCCTATTGGGAGGGCTGATGCGCCCGCTTGGCAGTTCATAGGCGGATTGCTATCCATCGCGCGAAGACGGCCGCGAATCGCGGCTCGAACAACGGGGATTTCGATGGAAGGCGTGGAACTGCCCGAACCGGGCGAAGGCGGCTCTGACCGCGGGTTTTTCAATGCGATTGCGCTGGCTGTCGCGCTGCTTTCGGCCTTCATGGCGGTCAGCAAGATCAAGGACGACAATATCGTCCAGGCCATGCAGAAGGCGCAGGCCGAGTCGGTCGATTTCTGGAATGAATATCAGGCCCGCCGCCAGCGCCAGTTCGGCGTTGAAATCGCCATCGAGCAGTTGAAGGCGACGCAGCCCGATACGCCGGACCGCGCCAAGACGCTCGAAACCTGGCAAAAATCCGCCGATCTCTACAAATCGCGCGCGCAAGAGTCCTCCGACAAGGCCAAGGCACGGCAGGCGGATTATGACGCCGGCAACAATCGCGACGACATGTTCGATCTTTCGGATGCGCTGCTTTCCGTGGCACTGGCGCTGTTTGCGGTCACCGCGCTGGTGCGTATCCGATGGCTTTTTGGCGTTGCCTCAGCGTTCGGCCTTGGCGGCGTTGTCTTCGGTGTCGGCGGTTTCAACAACTGGATGGGCCTGCATGACAGCGTCCAGGTGCTGATCGCCTTCCTGAGCTGACCGGCTCGTTCGCCAACAAAACTATTGACCGGCTGTTCTTCCCGCAGTCATCTGACGAGCGGAGGAAATGCGCATGACCGATCAACCGAGCGTGGGGCTGTTCGTCACCTGTCTTGCGGATCTGTTCCGGCCGACCGTCGGTTTCGCGGCCGCAAAGCTGATCGAAGATGCAGGCTGCCGGCTCGAAGTGCCGATGGCGCAGACCTGTTGCGGCCAGCCGGCGTATAATTCCGGCGACAGGAAAGATGCCCGGGCGCTCGCCGAACAGGCGATCGAGGCCTTTGATGGCTTCGATTATGTCGTCGCGCCCTCCGGTTCCTGCGCGGCCATGCTGAAGAAGCATTATCCGGGGCTGTTCAAGGGCGATGCGAGATGGGAAGCCCGCGCATTGGCCTTTTCCGCCAAGGTGCATGAACTCGTCTCCTTCCTCACCGACGTCATGAAGGTGGAAAAGGTCGAAAGCGATTTCGCCGGCACCGTCACCTATCACGACAGCTGTTCGGGCCTGCGTGAGCTTGGCATCCAGGCGCAGCCGCGCAAGCTGCTTTCGTCGCTGCCCGGTGTGCGGCTTGCCGAGATGAAGAACAGCGACGTCTGCTGCGGCTTCGGCGGCACGTTCTGCGTGAAATATCCGGATATTTCCAACGCCATCGTCGAGAAGAAGAAGGCAACGATTGGCGAGACCGGCGCGGATGTGCTGCTGGCCGGCGATATCGGCTGTCTGATGAACATGGCGGGGAAGATAAAGCGCGAGGGCGGCAGGACCGAGGTACGGCATGTCGCAGAAGTGCTGGCGGGCATGACCGATGCGCCGCCGATTGCGGGCAAGTGAGGCGAGACAGATGCAGATCACGACGCCGAACTTCAAGGAAAACGCCACCCGCGCGCTTGGTGATGCTGCCCTGCAGAAGGCGCTGAAGAATGTCGAGATTGGCTTCATCGCCAAGCGGCTGGCCGCCGCCGATGCGCTGCCGGAATTCGAAGCCCTGCGCGACAATGCCCGCGACATCAAGAACCACACGCTGGCCCATCTCGATCTTTATCTGGAGGAATACGAGAAGAAGGTGATCGCCTCGGGCGGCCATGTGCATTTTGCCGAAACGGCGGAGGATGCGCGGGCCATCATTCTCGACATCTGCCGGAAGCGGAATGCGAAGACCGTGACCAAGGGCAAGTCGATGATCACCGAGGAAATCGAGCTCAACGATTTCCTCGAGAAGAACGGGATCACGCCGGTCGAGACCGATCTTGGCGAATATATCATCCAGCTACGCGGCGAGACGCCGAGCCATATCATCGCGCCCGCCGTCCACCTCAACAAGGATCAGGTGGAGGCCGATTTCCGCCGCGTTCACACGCATCTGCCGCCGGAGCGCGACCTTTCTCAGCACGAAGCGCTGCTGAACGAGGCGCGGCAGGTCTTGCGGCAGCGCTATTTCGAGGCAGATGTCGGGATCACGGGCGCGAATTTCCTCATCGCCGAGACCGGATCCTCGGTCATCGTGACGAATGAGGGCAATGGCGACCTGACGCAGACGCTCGGCAAGTGCCATGTCGTCGTCGCCTCGCTTGAAAAGCTGGTGCCAACGCTGAACGACTGCGCGCAGATACTCCGCGTTCTCGCGCGTTCGGCAACCGGGCAGGACATGTCCGTCTACACGACTTTTTCCACCGGGCCGAAGCGGGCAGACGATCCCGACGGGCCGGAGGAATATCATGTCGTGCTGCTGGACAATGGCCGCACCGCGATGCTCGGCACGGAGTTTCAAGACATGCTGCGCTGCATCCGCTGCGGCGCCTGCATGAACCACTGTCCGGTCTACCATGCGGTCGGCGGGCATGCCTATGGCGCGGTCTATCCGGGGCCCATGGGTGCGGTTCTCACGCCCTCCCTGTCGGGCATCGAGGTTGGTGGGCATCTGCCGAATGCCTCCACCTTCTGCGGGCGGTGCGAGAGCGTCTGTCCCATGCGCATTCCGCTGCCGAAGATGATGCGGCATTGGCGGGAGCGGGAATTCGAGAAACATCTGACGCCCTCTGCCGCGCGCTACGGGCTGAAATTCTGGGCCTTCTTTGCCAAACGGCCGAAGCTTTATCGGGCCGCCGTGTCGGTCGTCATGCCACTGCTGTCGGTGCTTGGAGGAACGAGTCGGCGCATTTCCAGCCTGCCGCTGGCGGGCGGCTGGACGAAACATCGCGAGATGCCGGCGCCCGAGGGCAAGACCTTCCTGCAGGCCTGGGCGGAGAAGCAGGCAAGGGAGGGCGGACGATGAGTGCGCGTGACAACATTCTTGGCCGCGTACGGCGCTCGCTGGGCGTTTCGGGCGGCGATGCTCAGCGTCGCGCCGCCGTGGTCAGCCGCCTTGCAGAGGCAAAATCTGGGCTGATCCCGGCGCGCGGACAATTGCCGCGGGAAGAGCGGATCGAGGTCTTCGCGAAATATGCCGAGAAATACGGTGCGACGATCGCACGGGTCGGATCCATTGAGCACCTGCCGCAGGAAGTTTCGCGCTACCTGAAAAGCAATAATCTGCCCGCCTCGATCCGGATGGGCGAGGATCCGCTTCTGAAGGACGCCCGTTTCGAGAGTGAGCCGATGCTGACCGTGATTTCCGGCGCATCGGACGGAACCGACGTGGCCGGTGTCAGCCATGCGCGCGGCGCCGTGGCGGAAAGCGGAACGCTGGTGCTCGCCTCCGGCCCCAACAATCCGGTCACGATCAATTTTCTACCCGAACATCACATCGTGGCGGTTCGCGCGGCAGATGTCGGTGCGTCTCTAGAAGAGGCGTTTGCGGGAATTACAGCCACTTACGGCAAAGGCGAGATGCCGCGCACGGTCAATTTCGTGACCGGCCCCTCGCGCTCTGGCGATATCGAACAGAAGATCATCATGGGTGCGCATGGCCCCCGCGCGCTTCATATTGTAATCATAGGTTGATCCGCTTATCCCCAATTGTCGCGATAAATACGGGATTGTCGCAAAAATGTCGTACAATTTAAAGTCTGAGACCCTATATTAAAGGAATCGAGTTTTCCTGAAATTGCGGGGTTCCCCTGAAAATTGAACGTTGTCACACGCCTTGCGTCCGAATTACGCCTCATGCTGCGCCGCCCCGACCGGTTGCAGTTTGCCGCTCTTTGCTATCGTAAAACCAGCGACAAGAGCGCTGTCGAAATCCTGTTGATCACCAGCCGCGGAACCGGCCGCTGGATCATTCCGAAGGGCTGGCCGATGAACGGCAAACTGGCGCATGCGGTCGCAGAGCGCGAGGCCTTCGAGGAAGCGGGCGTCAAGGGTAAGGCCGAGGTGAAGCCTCTGGGTCTTTACGGCTACATGAAGGGGCTCGATTCCGGCGTGGAACTGCCATGCAAGGTGCAGGTTCACGCGCTCAAGGTTAGCGGCTTTGCCAGCAACTACAAGGAAAAGGGCCAGCGCGAGATGGCCTGGTTCAGCTGTGAAGACGCGGCTGCGCTGGTTGATGAGCCCGGGCTGAAAGAAATCATCCTCGAGTTCGAAAAACGCAAGAAGACACAGACGGCGGCAAGCGGCTGATCTTTTCCGTACGCGCCTGCCGCTTGGAATCTTATTGCCCCGGACGCCCTCGTCTCACCGGTCTGGCCGATCTTAAAAAAAATGATCACTTTCAAATCTTTCGCAGGGCGACGCCCCCCCCATTCCTCCGGGCCCCCCAGGGTTGCTCTCGGCCGCAGCGCCCGATAAAGAGCAGGCAGGAGACGCGGACGACGTCAAGGATCTGTCGTGCGCTACGTGAGCCATGGCAAGACGACGGCAGGTCCCCGGGCGCTCCGCGCTCGATAAGGATCTCAAGAAGGTAACGTTCTTCGAGGAAGCAGGGCAATTCGTGTCCCGCAGCCTGCTTCGTCCGGCTGCCGGACTCATCCTTCTCGTTCTCGCCGGCCTGCTTGCCAGTGTCTTTGTCGGCCACGGTTCCGGCGCCATCGGCATTATCGCCGGCGCGGCGCTCGGCGCCTATACGGCGATCAACATCGGCGCCAACGACGTGACGAACAATGTCGGCGCGGCGGTCGGCGCACGCGCCATCACGATGATGCAGGCGCTGATCATCGCGGCCGTGTTCGACGCCGCGGGCGCGCTTCTAGCCGGCGGCGAGGTTGTCAAGACCATATCGAGCGGCATTGTTCATGGCGACGCCATGCCGGACGGCGCAGCATTCGTTTCGGTCATGCTGGCCGCGCTAATGGCTGCGGCGCTCTCCATCAACCTCGCCACCTGGCTTGGTGCGCCGATTTCCACAACGCATGCCATCGTCGGTGGCGTGCTGGGTGCAGGCGTTGCGGCGGCGGGTTTCTCGGCCATCTCGTGGCAATCCATGTGGGAGATCACCCTGAGCTGGGTTCTCTCGCCGCTGATCAGTGCCGTGGTTGCCGCAGGATTTCTTGCCTTCATCTATGAATTCATCGTGTATCGGCAGAACAAGATCAATGCGGCGACCAGGTGGCTGCCCGTTCTGCTGGGGGTCATGGGTGGCTCCTTTGCCGCTTATCTCGCCTTCAAGGCTCTCGCGAACGTGGTGGACATCTCCCTGAACACCGCCCTGGCGGCAGGTCTTGTCATCGGCGTTGTCACCTGGCGCATCTCTGTGCCGATCCTGCGGAGACGGGCAGAGGGGCTCGAAAACCGAAACCAGTCGGTGCGCAAGCTTTTCCGGTTACCGCTTGTCTTTTCGGCGGCGCTGCTTTCCTTCGCCCATGGCGCCAACGACGTTTCGAATGCGATCGGCCCGCTGTCGGCCATTGTCCACGCCGCTTCGACGGACAATCTTTCGCAAACCGTGACGGTTCCCTTCTGGGTCATGACGATCGGTGCCTTCGGCATTTCGGCTGGCATCCTGCTTTTCGGTCCCCGCCTTATCCTGATCGTCGGCAAAGAAATCACAAGGCTCAATCCGATCCGTGCCTTCTGCGTCGCCATTTCGGCGGCCGTCACCGTGCTGGTGGCATCGTGGTTCGGCCTGCCGGTGAGTTCGACGCATATTGCCATCGGAAGCGTCTTTGGCGTCGGCTTCTTCCGGGAGTGGTACATGCAGAATTCGATGCGGCGGGCGCAATATATCGAGATGAAGGCTGGCGAGAACGCGGTTGTCCGGCCGAAACGGAAGGCCACCCCCGAAGAGGCAAGGCGCCGCTATCTCGTTCGCCGCTCGCATTTCATGACGATCATCGCCGCATGGGTCATCACCGTTCCGCTGGCCGCCGTTCTTGCCGCCATCCTCTACAAAATCCTGGCGTTGATATCCTTTCAGGCGTGAGCCAAAAGCACCGCCGGGGATAACGTCGCCTATCAACCGCCCTACTCTTTGTTAGCGCTCAAGGAGGCTCCATGCGTGCCAATTTCCGAATGCAGCGGCTGTTCGTCGATGCAGGTCTCTCTGCCGGGAGCGAGGTCAGCGCTTCGCCCGACCAGTTCAATTATCTGTGCAATGTCCTGCGGCTGGAAGAAGGGGCGGAAATCCTGCTCTTCAACGGACGGGATGGGGAATGGAAGGCGACGATCCTTTATCCGAGCCGCAAGAAGATCGTGCTCAGGGCTGACGAACAGACGCGGCCGCAGCCGCCGCTTCCCGATCTGCATTATCTCTTCGCGCCGCTGAAAACCGGACGCATGGATTATCTCATCCAGAAAGCGGTGGAGATGGGGGCCGGGCAAATCCGCCCCGTTATCACCCAGCATGTGCAGGGTAAGATCCACTCGCTCGACAAGCTGTCGGCCTACGCGATGGAAGCGGCGGAGCAATGCGGCATCCTTGCGGTCCCGGAGATTGCCGAGCCGGTGAAGCTCGCGGACCTGCTCGCCACCTGGCCGAAGGACCGCCGCATCATCTATTGCGATGAGGGCGATGCGGGGCAGAACCCGCTGCCGGTCCTGCAGGGTCTCAAGGACCGGCACTATGCGCTCCTGATTGGACCGGAAGGCGGTTTTTCGGAAGAGGAGCGGCAGATGCTGCGCGGGCTCGATTTCGTGACGCCCATCCCGCTCGGCCCCCGCATCCTGCGCGCCGACACCGCCGCCGTGGCGGCGCTGGCCGTCATGCAGGTGACGCTGGGGGACTGGAACTGACGAACCGGCTGACCTATATCGGCTGCGGGGAAAGCGGGTTCAGCAGAATTTGAAGCTCAGTGAAGGCTTTTTATTTGCAAAAGTCTGCTAATCCGTTCATCCAGCCTCATCCCGAGCCCTCGTCCGAGGGTGATATCTAGAGACAGTTCCATGGCGCGCGACACTTCCGATCATACCTCCATCGGCTCGATCGGCGACCTGACCGACTATCTGGCCCAAGGCTGCAAGCCGGAGGCGGAGTTCCGGATCGGGACGGAGCACGAGAAATTTCCCTTTTTCTGCGACAGCCACGCACCCGTTCCCTATTTCGGCGAGGCCAGCATCTCAGGCCTGCTGAAGGGCATGCAGGCGGCTCAGGGCTGGGAGCCGATCATGGATGCCGGCAACATCATCGGGCTTGCCGAACCGCATGGTATGGGCGCGATCTCCATCGAGCCGGGCGGCCAGTTCGAACTTTCCGGCGCGCCGCTGGAAAGCCTGCACCAGACGCATGACGAGGCGGCCGAGCATCTGGCGATCCTCAAGACGATCGCCGATCCGATGAACATCCGCTTCCTCGGCATGGGCGGCAGCCCGCAATGGTCCTTCGACGAGACGCCGAAGATGCCGAAGTCGCGCTATGCGATCATGACGCGCTACATGCCCAAGGTCGGTAGCCACGGCCTCGACATGATGTACCGCACCTGCACGATCCAGGTGAATCTCGACTTCTCGTCCGAAGAGGACATGCGCCGCAAGATGCAGGTGTCGATGAAGCTGCAGTCGCTGGCGACCGCGCTCTTCGCTGCTTCCCCGTTTACCGAGGGCAAGCCGAACGGCTATCTCTCCTGGCGTGGCGAGATCTGGCGCGACACGGACAATGCCCGCTCCGGCCTCCTTCCGTTCACCTTCAACCCGGATTTCGGGTTCAAGGATTATGTGAAGTGGGCACTCGACGTGCCGATGTATTTCGTCGTGCGCGACGGCAAGTATCACGACTGTACGCATATCACATTCCAACAAGCGCTTGACGGCGCGCTGAAGGGCGAGGTTGCGGACTGGGAGCCCAATATGGGCGACTGGGCAAACCATCTCTCCACCCTCTTCCCGGATGTGCGGCTGAAGCGCTTCCTCGAGATGCGCGGCGCTGACGGCGGACCGCTGTCGCGCATCGCCGCCCTTCCCGCCTTCTGGGTCGGCCTGCTCTATGACAGCGAAGCGCTTGCCGCTGCCGAGACGCTGACGCGGGACTGGAGTTTTGCAGAGGTTCAGGCACTGCGCGACGCGGTGCCCGTTCAAGGGCTCAGCGCGGCCTTCCGCGGCGGCAGGCTTGCCGATGTCGCCAAGGATGTTCTCGCGATTAGTCGACGGGGTCTGAAGAACCGCGCACGCCTCAATGCAGCGGGGAAAGATGAGGCCGTCTACCTTGACCCGCTCGACGAGATGCTCGTCCGAGGCAAGGTTCTGGCCGAGGACATGCTGGCCGAGTTCCACGGCGCCTGGAGAGAGAGCGTCGAACCAGCCTTCGGAGCCTGGCAATACTGAGGCCGTGCCGCCGCCAGCCCAATTTGCCAAAATTGCGGTGCGGCGAGGCTTCGGGAGTTTTCCTTTGTGAATTCACGGATATAGTGAACCCCAACAATCTGATTGAAGGGGATTCGCATGCTGCCGCTGTTTGACTTGATGATGCAGGCTCAAAACGGGAAGGCGCTGGAGGCCTTTTCTGCCCAGTACGGCCTTGCGCAGGAGCAGATGGCGAAAGCCATGGCTGCCCTGACGCCTGCCTTCTCGACCGGCCTCAAGCGCAGCGCCGCCAACCCCTATGATTTCAGCGCGCTGATGTCGTCGCTGATGAGCGGGAACTATGCCAAGTATTTCGAGGACGTGAATGCTGCCTTCTCGCCCCAGGGCATTGCCGACGGGCAGAACTTCATGGGCACGATCTTCGGCCCGGCCGAGGTGCAGAAGGCGATTGCCGAGCAGGCCGCCAAAGTGACGGGTGTCGGCCAGGACATGCTGCGCGCCATGATGCCGGCGATGGCAAGCGCCATGGCAGGTGGCCTCATCAAGGAAATGTCCGGCCAGTGGAAAGCTTCGAATCCAATGATGGGTGCGATGACGCAATGGATGGAGGCTGCCGGCTTCGCGCCCAAGCCCAAGAAGCCGGAGCCGATCGAAAATCCCTTCCTGCAGATGATGCAGATGATGATGGGCGGCGCGGCCGCAGCAACGCCTGCCCCGCAACAGGCAGATCCATTCGGCGCAGGCGCCTTCATGAAGATGATGCAGGGCTTCATGACGCCGCAGAACGCCCAGCCGGAAGCGGCAAAGCAGACCGCCAAGCCGGAGACCGTGGAGACGGCAAAGCCGGTCGACCTTTCCCAGTATTCGGAACTTGTCGGCTCGCTGTTTGACAGCGGGCTCGAAGTGCAGAAGTCCTACCAGAAAAGCATGGAGCAGATCTTCGACGGCTACATGAAGGGCTTCAACGGCAACGCGCCAAAGAGTTGACAGCCGAATGAAAAAAGCCCGGCCGCCTTGGGAGCGGGACCGGGCCAAGAGGCAGGGTCTATTGGCGGGACCCTGCGGGGAAAACTGGAAGCAAATCGCCAGCGACAGCATCAAGCCGACGCGACCGGAGCATTTTCGCGCAAACACGTCTTGGCGAAAAGTGCTCTTTCCTTTGCATATGGTAAGGCTCGCAAATTTTTATTGATCAGTCCATCGAATGTTTTTAATGATTACCATCAACAAGCTTGATGGAGTTGGCGATGGCTGCACCCCTTGATATCGACCAGTTGCAAACATTCGTGGCAATCGTGGACACGGGAAGCTTCACGAAAGCCGCCGATCGCGTGTTCAAGACGCAGTCTGCCGTCTCGATGCAGATGCGCCGGCTGGAAGAGCGCCTGAGCAAGCAGCTCTTCATCAAGGACGGTCGTGGTAACAAATTGACCCCCGAGGGCGAGCGGCTGCTGATCTTTGCGCGGCGCATGCTGCGGCTCAACAACGAAGCGATCGCCGCCTTCGATGACAATCGTCTTGAAGGCAGCCTCCGCATCGGCACGCCGGACGACTATGCCGACCGCTATATGCCGGAAATCATCAGCCGGTTTGCGCGCACCAATCCAGGCGTTGAGCTGAACATCATCTGCGAATCCTCCGTCGATCTGGCCGAGAAGATGAAGCGCGGCGAGCTGGATGTAGCCCTGGTGACCCACAATCCCCGCGCCCGCGTTTCGGAAGTCGTGCGGACGGAGCCGCTGTGCTGGGTGGCCTCCGCCAACCATCCGCTTCCAGACAACGCGCCGGTGCCACTCGCGCTGGGACGGACCGACTGCCAGTGGAGGCAGGCGGCGTGTGCTGCGCTCGATACCATCGGGCGCGACTATCACATCCTCTTCACCAGCTGGTCATCGACGGTGCTTGCTGCCGCGGTTCTCGCCGGCATGGCCGTTTCCGTGCAGCCGGAATCGGCGCTGCGCACCGGCATGAAGGTATTGAGCCAGCAGGACGGGTTCCCGCCTCTTGCGCCGATCCAGATCGGCATCATGAAGCGGCCGGGCGTTGCGCCCTCGCTGATGAACGCCATTACCAGCCATATCGCGGCCTGTCTCGACAACATCACGCCGGCCGCATTTGGCGCGGAGATCAGCGAAGACTTCAAGGCTGCAGCGAAACTGCCCTATCTCGTGGTGGCCAATTCCGGCTCGAGCTGGTGATGAACTCTTGATGAGCGGCAGGTTTGGCTAAGGTTCAGTCAGCAGATGCTAATTTTCGGAACAATCGCTCCTTTCAGCGATTGAGCAACGCGGTTGGACAGACGTTTTCGTCCGACACCGCTTCCAACCCGAAACTCCAGCGACCAAAAGACAAGAACCGGAGGAAGCCTATGACTTCGCTTTTCACCAAAGCCGCCTTCGCCGTACTGATCGGCCTTGGCTCCATCGCCACCGTCCCTTCCATGGCCGCGGCCCGTGATGTCGGTGTGCGGGTGGAGGTCCGCGACGGATATTACCATCACCGCCCGCGCTCACACGCACCGCGCGCCTGCACGAACCGCGAAGCCGTGTGGCGCGCAGCAAGCTCCGGTATGCGCGGTGCCTATGTCATCGGCCGCTCGCCCAACCGCGTGATTCTGGAAGGCAAGCGCGGCTACCGGCTGGACCGTATGGTCGTGGCCAACCGCCCGGGTTGCCCGATCATCCGCCGCTGACATCTTTCCGTTTTCACCATGCAAAAACGCCGGCCTTATTGGCCGGCGTTCATGACTGCGGTCTCGGCTGAAACCGATCAATCGTAAGTGGCGTCCTTGCCGTCGAAATAGATATTGTCCGCCTTGCAAATGTCGATCGAGGTCGGATCGCCCTTGATTTCGGAGCCATCGGTCGCGGCCCAGGCGACGACGAAAACGATATCGCAATCGCCATCGTAATCGAATTTCATGTTTGCGGTTTCGTTGCCGTTGAGTTCGAAATTCATCCAGTTGCTGCTGAGCGAACCGTCCTTGCCCTGAACGTAAAAACCGTTGATGACGTAGTCCGACTTGTTATGAATCTTGAATTCCATGCCGGCAGAAAAAGCCGACGAGGCAGACATTGCACATGCGAGCGCAGCCGTCGCCGCAACCTTAAGAATTTTCATGTTCGATCCCCAAACTGAAGCGCGCCTTGCGCTGAAACGCGAGAAGCTATGCAATAAAACCTATATGCTGTCCTGAAATATATTTGGGATGGTTTGGCTATGGCAGGCTTGGAATTCCCTGCCGCCACATCAAACAGAAAAGGCGGACCTACGGCCCGCCCTTTCCTTGCCTTCTGCTTAGAGCAATCAGGCGAGATCGAAACGGTCCGCGTTCATGACCTTGTTCCAGGCCGCAACGAAGTCGTTCACGAACTTCGCGCCGGAATCCGCCTCGCCATAAACTTCCGCCAGAGCGCGAAGCTGCGAGTTGGAGCCGAAGACGAGGTCGGCGCGGGTGGCCGTCCACTTGATCTTGCCGGTCTTGCGGTCGCGGCCATCGAAGACGTCGGCGGCTTCCGACTGCGGGAACCAGGCGGTGCTCATGTCGAGCAGGTTCACGAAGAAGTCCGTCGTCAGAGCGCCGACGCGGTCGGTGAAGACGCCGTGCTGGGTGCCGCCGAAGTTCGCACCGAGCACGCGCATGCCGCCGACGAGAACCGTCATTTCCGGCGCGGTCAGGGTCAGCAGCTGAGCCTTGTCGATCAGCAGCTCTTCCGTCGAGATCGTGAAGGCGGTCTTCTGGTAGTTGCGGAAACCATCGGCCTGCGGCTCCAGGAACTGGAAGGATTCGACATCCGTCTGGTCGGCGGAGGCGTCCGTGCGGCCCGGCGTGAAGGGAACTTCGACTTCGAAGCCAGCGTCACGGGCGGCCTTTTCGACAGCCGCCGCGCCGCCCAGCACGATGATGTCGGCGAGCGACACCTTCTTGCCACCGGCCGCCGACGCGTTGAAGGCCGAACGGACGGCTTCCAGCTTGGACAGAACCGTCGCGAGCTTTGCCGGCTCGTTGACGACCCAATCCTTCTGCGGGGCAAGACGGATGCGCGCACCATTGGCGCCGCCGCGCTTGTCGGAACCGCGGAAGGTCGAGGCAGACGACCAGGCGGTGTAGACGAGTTCAGAAACGGTGAGACCGCTTTCGAGGATCTTGGCCTTCAGCGCCTTGATATCGGCAGCGTCGATCAGCGGATGGTCGACGGCCGGGATCGGGTCCTGCCAGATCAGATCTTCAGCCGGGACTTCCGGGCCGAGATAGCGGGCCTTCGGACCCATGTCGCGGTGGGTCAGCTTGAACCAGGCGCGGGCAAAGGCGTCGGCAAACTGATCCGGATTTTCATGGAAGCGCTTGGAGATCGGACCGTAGATCGGGTCCATGCGCATCGCCATATCGGCAGTGGTCATGATGATGCGGTGGGTCTTTTCGCCGGTTTCCGGATCGGGCGCGAAGTCTTCCGGCTTCAGGTCCTTCGGCGTCCACTGATGCGCACCGGCCGGGCTCTTTACGAGTTCCCATTCATAGCCGAAGAGAACGTCGAAATAGGCGTTGTCCCACTTGATCGGGTTCGGGGTCCAGGCGCCTTCAATGCCCGAGGTGATGGCATCGCGGCCCTTGCCGCTGCCATAGGTCGAGAGCCAGCCGAAGCCCATGGCTTCGATCGGAGCCGCTTCCGGCTCGGGGCCGACATGGGTGGCGGGGCCTGCACCATGGGTCTTGCCGAAGGTGTGGCCGCCAGCGGTCAGCGCAACGGTTTCCTCGTCGTCCATCGCCATGCGGGCGAAGGTTTCGCGGATATCGCGGCCGGATGCCAACGGGTCGGGATTGCCGTCCGGGCCTTCCGGATTGACGTAGATGAGGCCCATCTGCACGGCGGCAAGCGGGTTTTCCAGCTCGCGATCGCCCGTATAGCGGCTGTTGGGCTTGTCGCTGGTGGCCAGCCATTCGGTTTCCGAACCCCAGTAAACGTCTTCTTCCGGTTCCCAGACATCGGCACGGCCACCGGCGAAACCAAAGGTCTTGAAGCCCATGGATTCCAGCGCGACGTTGCCGGCGAGGATCATCAGGTCGGCCCAGGAAATGTTCTTGCCGTATTTCTTCTTGATCGGCCACAGCAGACGGCGGGCCTTGTCGAGGTTGCCGTTATCCGGCCAGGAGTTGAGCGGTGCGAAACGCTGCTGGCCAGTGCCCGCACCCCCGCGGCCGTCGCCGGTGCGGTAGGTGCCGGCGGAGTGCCAGGCCATGCGGATGAAGAGACCGCCGTAATGACCATAGTCTGCCGGCCACCAGTCCTGGCTGTCCGTCATCAGTGCGGTGAGGTCCGCCTTCAGCGCGGCGTAATCGACGGACTTGAACGCCTTGGCATAGTCGAAGTCCTTGCCAAGCGGATCGGAGAGAGCGGAATTCTGATGCAGAATTCGCAGGTTGAGCTGGTTCGGCCACCAGTCTGCATTCGAGCGCATGCTGACATTCGTGGTGCCGTGCATGACGGGACATTTGCCCGATTTATCGACCTTCGCGTCCATGGATGTGTTCTCCGTGTTCAGTTCAATCTTTTCATCTTGTCGAGGGGTTTTGTAAGAATGATGACGCGGAAGCGCCCTCCATTCATTCCGCCGCCGCTCGCCTCTCGGCGGTGCGGCCGCATCGTTTCTCCATCCCTCAAACGACGTTCGTTTTGCCGGTACGGGCCGGACACATCGGCAATCTCGCACCAATTTCTTATAGTCTCCAATTGTATTTATTGAAATTTTCGATAAGAAAAACCTATGATGATTACCATCCGTCAAATGCGCTATTTCGAGGCTCTCGCGACCACCGGCCATTTCGGCAAGGCGGCCGACATGGTCAATGTCAGCCAGCCTGCCCTCTCCGCGCAAATCGCCGAGATGGAGGCAGCGCTAGGCGTCAAGCTGGTCGAACGCTCACGCTCGGGCACCTATCTGACGGAGGAAGGCGAAGGGCTGCTGCCGGAAATCCGATCTATCCTGTCTGGTGTAGACCGTCTGCACGACCGGGCGCGGCAATCGCGGGCCACGCTGGAAGGCCGGCTGCGGCTGGGGATCATCCCGACGGTGGCGCCCTATCTGGTGCCGCGCCTAATCCCGCTTCTCAAAACGGATTATCCGGAGCTCAATCTCGAAATGCGCGAAGCGATGACGCGGCAATGCCTGGAGGAACTGCAGGCGGGGCGGCTCGATTGCGCGCTGATCGCGCTGCCCGCGGAGGCGGGCAACGTCGAGAGCCTGCCACTCTTCCGCGACCACTTTCTGGTCGCCAGCGCCGACAACGAGACCGATATCCTGATGTCGCCGCTGAGCGTCGATGAGGTGGATGTCGAGCGGTTGCTTCTGCTTGATGAGGGCCACTGCCTGCGCGAACAGGCGCTCGCCGTCTGCGGGTCGGGCTCCGGCCGGCGGGTCTCGAATTTCGGCGCAACGTCCATGACGACGCTTTTGCAGATGGTCAGCCACGGCATGGGGATCACGCTGATCCCGGAGATCGCCGTGAAGGATGAGGCGGACAGGAATCGCATGCGTGTGGTGCGCATGGCGGAGCCGCAGCCCTATCGCGAGATCGGCCTGATCTGGCGCAAGGGCAGCGCGATGCGCCGGCGGGACTTCGAGGCGTTCGGTGCTGTCTGCAACCGGGCAGCGGAAAGCTTGCTCGGCGGGACATCCGAAACCGTCGCAATGTCCCGCTGAAGGCAATCAATCCTTCATGTAGTCGTGAACGACCTCGCCGAGGCCCAGCGTCAGATCGGTGAGAATGTGAACCGCCGACTTGACCTCCAGAACCGGCAGTTCGGCGACGTCAGCCAGCGCATGCGGAAACAGCGCCAGAGCCCCCGGCCCTTCCCACGCGCCCTTGACCGTCAGATCTTCGAGATAATAGCGCACGAGCTCGCAGATGCGCGGCGTGCAGTCCACATGCGGGATGATCTTCAGCATGAAATTGGGCGCGAGCAGGCTCTTGCGCACCTGGTCCAGATCGAGCGCCCGGTGCTTGTAGCCCATGGTGGCGGTGGCGATGCGCTGGCCGGAATAATCGAGCGTGCCGACCAGCGTGTCTTTCACGACGGACAGCGACGGTTCGGCGAATTTCTTCGGGAAGCCCCAGATCTCACGACCGCCGGCAATGGGCGCGTCATCGTTGAGGAACATGGAATGGACATAGCCGCCGGCGACGCCGTTGAACTTGCAGGGAATGACCTGACCGGACTCGGTGTAGTCGCCGAAGCCGGTGGAATCCGGCATGCGGATGAATTCATATTTGACCAGCGGTTCATCGAAGGTGAGCGGCTCGGGAAGGACACGGGAGAGCGCATCGGGGTCCGTTCGGTAGGTGATGACGAGAAATTCCCGGTTGACGAAGCGATAGGGGCCCGGCGGGTAGGACGGGCTGGTGAGCGGCATGGCAAAGGCGTTTTTCTTCACATCGCTGATCTTCATCGCAAACTCCTTCGTTCTTTCCAAAGCATCCAGGAAACAATGTCCTGCCCAATCTGGGCGTCAAAATGTTGCACCGCAGCACATTGCCGAGATTTAATGCGCTGCCGTGACATTTGTTTCGCGATCGTGGAAAGAAGGCCGGGTGGGGCAGGCCCCACCCCAAGCCGAAGGCTCAGACGAGCTTCTGCTTCAAGAAGGCGATGGTCCGGCTCCAGGCCAGATCGGCGGCCTCCTTGTTGTAACGGGCGGCCGAGGTGTCGTTATTGAAGGCGTGGTTGACGCCGTCATAGATGTAGATCTGGAAGTCCTTGCCGGAATCGGTCAGCGCCTTGCGGAAGGCGTCGATGCCGGCATTGATGCGCTCATCCAGCCCGGCATAGTGCAACAGAAGCGCCGCCTTGATCTTCGGCACGTCCTGAAATTTCGGCTGTGCACCATAATACGCGACGGCAGCCTTCAGGTCGGGCGCATTGACCGCCGTCTGATTGGCAAGCCCGCCGCCCCAGCAGAAACCGATGACACCGACCTTGCCGGTCGTATCGGGAGCGCTTTCCAGATATTTCACGGCGGCGACTGCGTTGGCAGTGGCATCCTCCGGCTTGAGCGCCGAAATCATTTCACGCGCTCTGTCCTCATCCGCAGGTGTGCCGCCGGCGGGGGAGAGAAAATCCGGGGCGAGCGCTTCGAACCCTTCCAGCGCAATCCGGCGGGCAATGTCCTTGATATGGGGGTTCAGCCCGCGGTTTTCATGGATGACGATGACCGCCGGGAGCTTGCCGGTCGCGCTCGCGGGACGAACCTTATAGGCTTTGATCTCGCCGCTTGCGCCGGGGAAAGTGACCTCCTCGGCTTTCACGCGTGCGTCGTCGGGAGCCACGATTTCCGCCTTGGCCTGATTGGCGGCCAGCAGCGGCGCAACGGCGGCGGCAGTGGCGGCCGAGCCGGTGAGCGCGGTCAGCTTGCGCATGAAATCGCGGCGGTCGAGCGTGAGATGCGTATATTCGTCATACGCATTGATCATCGCCTGCGTGATCTTCGGATCGTTCTCGGGCCTGGTCATGACGTCTGTCTCCTCTCGATCAATGGATGGCGTTCCCACACTCCGAGCTTGATACGCTTATCGTGACCCGATGGACCTGAGGCGGCAAAACACAAAGTCGTGAGCCTACCAAACAAAAAGCCGCGCAAACCGTTCCCGGTGTGCGCGGCGGCCTTACCATTCATTCCATCAATGCATATCGAGAACGATGCGGCCGTCGATGCCGCCCTTTTCCATGGTCTCGAAGATGGCGTTGATGTTTTCCAGCTTGTCCCACGAGAAGTGGGAGGCGACCTTTCCTTCGCCGGCAAATTCCAGCGATTCCTCAAGGTCCTGACGTGTGCCCACGATCGAGCCGCGGACCGTGATGCGCTTCAGCACCGTGTCGAAAACGGGCAAGCTGATGAAGCCCGGAGGAAGGCCCACAAGCGCCATCGTGCCGTGGGAGCGCAGCATGTGAAACGCCTGCTCCATGGCCTTGGGCGAAACGGCGGTCACGAGCGCGCCATGAACACCATGGGCCTGGAATTCCGCCACGGCCTTCTCGTCGCGGGCGTTGATGGTCACATCGGCGCCAAGTTTCCTGGCGAGTTCCAGCTTTTCGGGGAAGATATCGGCGGCGGCGACATGCATGCCCATGGCCTTCGCATATTGCACGGCCATGTGGCCGAGCCCGCCGATGCCGGAAATCAAAACCCATTCGCCCGGCTTCACTTCGGTTTCCTTCAGGCCCTTGTAGACCGTCACGCCGGCGCAGAGCACGGGTGCGGCGGGGCCGAAATCCAGCTTGGAGGGCAGCAGGCCGACATAATCGGGGTCTGCCAGACCATATTGGGCGAAGCTGCCATTGACCGAGTAGCCGGTGTTTTTCTGCGAACCGCAGAGTGTTTCCCAGCCGGTGCGGCAATGGGAGCAATAACCGCAGGCTGTGTGCAGCCACGGCACCCCGACGCGGTCGCCTTCCTTGACCCGGGTCACGCCCTTGCCAAGCGCTGCGACGAAGCCGACGCCCTCATGGCCGGGAATAAAGGGCGGGTTGGGCTTCACCGGCCAGTCGCCGCGCGCGGCATGCAGGTCGGTGTGGCAGACGCCGGTGGCTTCGAACTTGACCAGAATCTGGCCTTCGCCCGGGCTCGGGACAGGCATCTCCTCGATTAGGAGGGGGGATTTGAAGTCGCGTACGACCGCTGCTTTCATGGTCATCGTCATGGTTGCCTCCATGGGGCTGAATGGAGCCCCATAAGACGGAACCAATGCCGTGGACGCATTGATCAATGTCAACCGCGAGATTTCACGCCCGACGGTCTTCCGGCTATGTTATTCGAACGATTGACCGCCCTATTGCGGAAGCTTGAGCTCGCTGTCGGAGCGAGGCTCCTGCCACTCGCTCTCCATGAGCAAAGACCGAGGCGTTGCCTCGGTCTCGGTCATCTGTCTCAGCTTGCTAGCGAATTTCCGACGATCCAGCGTCAGATGGGTGTATTCGTAATAGGCGTCGATCATTTCCTGGTTCACATGCTGCGATGCCATGATCTTGCTCCTCGTCTCCGTTAACTTTTGTTAACATGATCCCGGGCAAAATTGTGACGGCAGCAGAGCCACCCCAGAAGTAACTATTCCATGTACCAGCCATGGCTGGCGACGATGGATTGCCCGGTCAGCGCATTTGTCTCGAATCCGGCAAAGAAATACGCTACTTCGGCGATATCCTCGACGGTGGTGAATTCCGCGTCGACGGTCTGCCCGAGCATGACCTTCGAGACGACTTCCTCCTCCGAAATCCCCAACTCCTTGGCTTGTTCCGGAATTTGCTTTTCGACGAGCGGGGTGCGAACGAACCCCGGGCAGATGACGTTGGCGCGGACGCCGAACTTGCCGCCTTCCTTGGCGACCACGCGGGCAAGACCCAAAAGTCCGTGCTTGGCCGTGACATAGGCCGATTTCAGCGGCGAGGCCTCCTTGGAATGGACCGAGCCCATATAGATGATCGCGCCACCCTTCTGGGCCTTCATGTGCGGCATGCAGGCCTTGGTGGTGAGAAACGCACCGTCGAGATGGATGGCCAGCATCTTCTTCCAGTCAGCAAAGGCGAAATCCTCGATCTTGTTGACGATCTGGATGCCGGCATTGGAAACGAGGACATCGACGCGGCCCCACTTCTCGATGGTCGCTGCAACGCCGGCATTCACGGCCTCTTCGCTCGTCACATCCATTTCGACCGCGAAAGCATCGCCGGGGCCCATGGCCTTCAGCTCGGAAGCCGCCTTTTCAGCCGCATCGGCCTTGAGGTCGGCAATGACGACCTTCGCACCTTCAGCCACATAGCGCCTGGCGATCGCGTAACCGATACCGCCGGCCGAACCCGTGACGATGCAGACCTTGTCCTTCATGTTCATGGCTGTGCTCCTTTACGTCTTCGTTTGGGTTTGTCTTCGGGAACGCCGGTTTTCACGTTTTCCAGACAAACTCTGCTTTATTTGCCGTTCGCGACGCGCCGGCGGTCGATGGTCTTGAAGCCCTCTTCGGGGATACGACGATTGACCCACTGGCCGCAGGCGAGCGTTTCCTTCGCATCGTCGTAACCGGCGCGCCAATGGTCTTCCATGGTAATGCGCGAGAACTCGTAATCCATCGTGCTGCTTTCATAGCCCCGTCGCTGGTATATGAGATGCACCACCGTTGTGCCGCCGCCATCCTGTTCGCCGAGAAGGTATTTAACGTCGGGATCATTGCTGAGTTCCGGCGGAACCTTCTGCAGGACCCGCTTCAGCGCCTTGCGCATTTTTTCCTGATCGCGCGCGATCTCGGTGTTCAGGCGCGTGCGGCTGGAAAAGCGGATCTCCTTTTCACGCGCGGCCGCTTCCAGCATGTCGCGGGGCATGTGACCGGCGGCGCTGAACAGATCGACCTGGAAGACGCAGATGTCTTCCTTGTGATCGCGGCGATCCATGATCCATTGCAGCGGCGTGTTGGAAACGAGGCCACCGTCCCAATAATGCCTACCCTCGATTTCGATCGGCGGGAAGCCCGGGGGCAGCGCGCCCGAGGCCGCGATGTGGAGCGCATTGATGCCGCCGCGGTTCTTCAGCTGGGTGCTGTCGAAATAGCGGAAATTAGCCGTCTCGATCTCCACCGCGCCGACGCTGAGACGGGTGGGGCCGCCGTTGATGAGATCGAAGTCGATGAGATTTTCCAGCGTCTCGATCAGCGGCGACGTATCGTAAAAGGCAATGGGTGCGCGCCCACTGAGCAGCGTGATCGGGTTGGGCAGTTGCGGTTTGTAGAAACCGTTGACACCGATCGTTGCGGCCAGAGAGGCGGAAAATTCGTTGAAGAAGCGACGCAACATCGGCTCCTCGCCGATCGGGATCGTGCGCGGGCCGGACGTCACCAGCTCCCAGAAGCGGCGCAGGTTCTCCACGCGCCTGTCTTCCGGACTGCCCGCGACGATGGCCGAATTGATGGCACCGATGGAAATCCCGGCAATCCATTCGGGCCGGATACCGGCCTCATGCAAGGCTTCATAAGCGCCGGCCTGATAGGCGCCTAGCGCGCCGCCGCCTTGAAAAACAATGATCTTCTTGTCTGAAAGCAGGGACATAGCACAGACATTCTCATAACAATTGTCAAAAGCTGAACAATTGCTAGCACCATTGTGCAGCGCACACAAATGACAATATTGTAAGTGTTGCTTATTGACCCGAAATGATCGCCGAGAAGGGCGAGATCAGGATATTGGGCCACGCGCCGCCGGCAAAGAATCGCGTTGCCGGCGCGTCGACGCCGCTCGGCGGGCCCAGCGTGCCCGAAACGGCGATGCTGTTGTTCTTGTAAGGAATCACGCCTGCAAAGTCGAGATTGCCGGATGTGCTGCTGAAGCTCGCCGTATTGAGTTCGGCAATGCCGTTATCGATCACGGCGGCCAGTTCGAAGCTGTCGAACCGCAACGGGCTAGCCGAGGCGAGCGAAAGATCAAAGAAACGCTTTTGCGAGGCCAGCTCGCGGAAGACAGCGGGATCGAAACCGGAGAGCTTGCCTGCACCGCCATGCACCCTGATGGAGCCGCTTGTTTCGGCATGGCCCATGGGCGAGAGCGGCAGGCGCGAGCGTAAATCCAATTCGAAGCTTCCTGTCGCCTGCGGCCACGGGCCGCTGAGCCCGAGCATGGCGGGAATGGCGCTGAGGTCCACATTGCGCCCCAGAGCGGAGAGCTTGCACAGAGGCCCCTTCTCGCGATCCTCATCGACGGAGATTTCAGCCGATACATTGCCGTTGGCAACCTGGCCGGTGGCGATGGCGAAGGAGGCGTGTCCATCCGTAATTCGAACACCTGCCGCCATGTCCGCCAGCGCCATCGCGCCAAAGGAGGCCTTGGTTGCCGACAGACGCAGATCGACCTGAAACTCTCGCAGGAAAGACGTGTCGAATTTCAGCGGCATGTCGCGCAGATTGGCGGCGGAGGGGACAAAGGCGGTCAGGAACGCCCCAGCATCGAAATTGTCGAAGGCCAGGGTTCCGGAGAAAAAGGGCGGCTCGCCGCGCTTCGTCCAGCCGGCCGAGAGGATGCCCGTCGCCTGATAGGCCGGCAGCTGCAACTTCAAATCGGAGAGTGTGAACTTCAGGCCTTCGGAAACAATGGTTGCCTTGAGGTCCACGACCGTCAGCTTGTTGATGACGGCATAGTCGAGGCCAACCCAGCTGGCGACCGCACCGAGATCGGATGCGGACGCATCGACCGTGCCCGACAGGAAGCTCTGCTCGCCGATATTGGCCTTGCCGGAAAAACTCGCGTCGATATCGTCGGAAACAAGCTTTACCGACAAGGTGGAATTGTCGCCCGAGAGCAGCTTTTCCGGTGACTGCAGCGACCCGGTCAGCGTCAGCGGCCGATCGCTGGCCGAAGCACTGAGGTCGAAGGAGAGCGTTCGCGACAGGGTGGAAAAGTCGAGCGAGCCCGCGACATTCCTGAATGTCGCGCTGAACCCATTCAGCTGGTGGAATTCCAGCATGCCGTCCACCAGCGTGATCCGGCCGAGATGCAGATCGTCCAGCGTTGTCTGGCCAGAGCTTTTGGCCCCAACGGGCGCCTGCCATACGTAGGTTCCCGCCGCGCTGCGGTCGACGCGGAAGACGGGCCGCGTCAATGTGATCGAACCGAATTGCGGACTGCCGGTCAGCGCGGACACGACGTCGAAGCGACCCGAGATCGCATCGGCGTGGAAGACCGGCTGCTCGTTCGCCGCGTCGGACCGGATGACATCGACATTCTTCAACGTGATGTAAGGCGACGGCCAGAAGGAGATCGAGGTTTCGCCGTTGACGAGGAATTGCAGTCCCGTCTGGCGCAAGACCGCCTCATGGATCTGCTGGCGCACCATGCCGGCCGAGAGAAAAAGCGAGCCGAGGAGCCTTTGCCCGCCCGTGAAGACGACGAGCACGATCGCCGCCAGCACCACAATCCGCCATGTCAGGACAGAGCGGAGCGAGGAACGGATGTGCTGCAATCGATCAAGGGATAGCGTTGGCATACTCGGATACTCGTTTCACCCGGGACGTCTGCGGGCGAATGCGCAAAAGGGGATAAACCCTTGGCCGCCGGAATGCAAATCACAGGCCTTTCCCCAGGCCGTCAGCCCCTTTATTTCCGCAATGCAACATGATTTAACAATCCGCATATCTATTGGAGGAATAAAAATGGCGACAAATCACCCCCTTTGGCAGCCGTCTTCCGCTCAGATCGAAGCGAGTCCGATGACGGACTTCGTGCGCTTCTGCGGGGCGCGTGCCGGGTCGCCTTTCAACGATTATGACAGCTTCCATCAATGGTCGATTACAGAACGCGGTGCCTTCTGGGATGCCGTCTGGGACCATTGCGGCGTCGTCGGCGAAAAGGGCTCCACCGCGCTGACCGACCATGGCCATATGACGGAGGCGCGGTTCTTCCCGGAGGCACAGCTGAATTTCGCCGAGAACCTGCTGAAGGAAACCGGCAGCGGTGACGCGCTGGTCTTCCGCGGCGAGGACAAGGTCTCCTATCGCTGGAGCTGGGACGAACTGCATCAAACCGTTTCGCGGCTTCAACAGGCGATGGCTGCGATGGGGATTAGCGCCGGCGATCGCGTGGCCGCCATGATGCCGAACATGCCGGAAACCTATGCGCTGATGCTGGCCGTGACATCGCTCGGCGCCATCTGGTCCTCCTGCTCCCCCGATTTCGGCGAACAGGGTGTGCTCGACCGGTTCGGCCAGATCGGCCCGAAGCTCTTCATCGCCTGCGACGCTTATTGGTATAACGGCAAGAAGCAGGACGTCGCCGACAAGGTGCGTACGGTTTCGGCCAAACTGAATGTTCCGGTTCTCATCGTTCACTATGCTGGCGAAGCGGATGTACTGGCCTCCTCGCTTGCCGATGGCCGCACCTTCGCTCAGTTCACTGCACCCTTCGCGGCCAAGACGGTCGAATTTACCCGGATGCCCTTCTCGCATCCCGTCTATATCCTCTTCTCCTCCGGCACGACGGGCGTTCCGAAATGCATCGTCCATTCGGCCGGCGGTACGCTGATCCAGCATCTCAAGGAACACGCCTTTCACTGCGGACTGAAGAAGGGCGACAAGCTCTTCTACTTTACCACCTGCGGCTGGATGATGTGGAACTGGCTGGCTTCCGGTCTCGCCATCGGCGCGACACTTTGCCTCTTCGACGGCTCGCCGTTCTATCCGGACGGCAATGTGCTGTTCGACTTTGCTCAGGACGAGAAATTCGCGGTCTTCGGCACGTCGGCGAAATATATCGACGCAGTCCGCAAGGGTGGCTTCGTTCCGAAGAACACCCACGACCTGTCGAGCCTGCGTCTGCTGACCTCGACCGGCTCGCCGCTGTCGCCCGAAGGCTTCGACTTCGTCTATGAAGGCATCAAGCCGGATGTGCATCTGGCCTCGATCTCCGGCGGCACGGACATCGTCTCCTGTTTCGTTCTTGGCAACCCGCTGAAGGCTGTCTGGGAAGGCGAAATCCAGGGGCCCGGCCTCGGGATGGCGGTCGATGTCTGGAATGACGATGGCCAGCCGGTGAAGGGCGAAAAGGGCGAACTCGTCTGCACCAAGGCCTTCCCCTCCATGCCGGTCATGTTCTGGAACGACGAGGGCGGGGCGAAATACAGGGCCGCCTATTTCGAGCGCTTCGACAATATCTGGTGCCATGGCGACTTCGCCGAATGGACTGCCCATGGCGGCCTCGTCATCCATGGCCGCTCGGACGCGACGCTCAATCCGGGCGGTGTTCGCATCGGCACGGCGGAAATCTACAATCAGGTCGAGCAGCTTCCCGAAGTCATCGAAGCGATCTGCATCGGGCAGGACTGGGACGATGACGTGCGCGTCATTCTCTTCGTGCGCACGGCTGAAGGTGTCGCCTTCGACGAAGAGCTGATCAAGAAGATCAAGACCAAGATCCGCACCGGCGCCTCGCCGCGCCACGTCCCGGCAAAGGTCATCCAGGTCGCCGACATTCCGCGCACCAAATCCGGCAAGATCGTTGAACTGGCCGTGCGCGAGGTCGTGCATGGAAGGCCGGTGAAGAACAAGGAGGCGCTGGCCAATCCGGAAGCGCTGGAACTGTTTGCCGGTCTGGACGAGCTGAAGAGCTGAACGAAGGCTGATCCCCCCAAGGAGAGAAGGGGCGGCCTAGCGCCCCTTTTCCAGCAAGCGCGACACCACGATCACCGGCACCAGCCCTGCCAGAATGATGATCACCGAGGGCACGGCGGCGTCGGCGACCTGGGAGCGGGACGCGTCCTCGTAGACCAGCGTTGCCAGCGTGTTGAAGTTGAACGGGCGCAGCAGGATTGTGGCGGAGAGTTCCTTCGAGGTCTCGATGAAGACGAGGAGTGCTGCCGTCAGTGTCGCCGGGCGCATCATCGGCATCAGCACTTCGCGCAGCGCGCCGCCGCGCGTTCGCCCAAGCGTGCGGGCGGCCCAGTCGAGATTGGGGGAGAGCTTGTCGAAACCGGCCGCGACATTGCCTTCGGCCATGGTGAGGAACCGCACGGCGCTGGCATAGACGATGGCGAAACCGGTGCCTGACAGCAGCAGGCCGGCGGAGACGCCGAACAGGGATTTGGTCAGCGACGAGAGCGCATTGTCGAAGGCAGCGAGCGGGATGAGCACGCCAATGGCAAGCACAGTGCCCGGCACTCCGTAGCCGAAGGAGGCCAGGCGGTTGGCGGTTCTCACTACCCGCGTGCCGCCATGGCGGATCGAATAGGCGAGCACGAAACCAGCCAAAGTCGCGACGATGGCGGCCCCGCCGGCCACTACAATCGTGTGCCCCAGCGCAGACAACAGGATCGGAGAGGCAAAGGCATCCAGACGCTTGACGGCGTAACCCGCCATGATCCAGGCCGGAATGACGAAACCGACGAGCGGCGGGGCGGCGCAGACGAGGATGGCGAGAAGGCGCGCGGGGCCTTTCATGCGGATCCGCGTCACGTTTTGCGCGGATGCGGGCTTGGAGCCTGCATAGCGCTGGCGGCCGCGGGCATAGCGCTCGATGAAGGCGAGAAGAATGACGATGGCGAGCATCACCAGCGCGATCTGGGCGGCACCGGCCAGATCGTTGCGGTTCAGCCAGGTCTCGTAGATCGAAAAGGTCAGCGTCTTGACGCCGAGATATTCGACTGCGCCGATATCGTTCAGCGTTTCCATGATGACCAGCGTCAGACCGACGACAATGGCGGGGCGAGCCATCGGAAGCTGAACGCGGAAGAAGGTGCGGACTGGTCCTGCCCCCAATGTGCGCGCCACTTCGGCGGCATTCCGGCCCTGCATCAGGAACATCGTGCGCGCGGTCAGAAAAACATAAGGATAGAGCACCGAGCCGAGCACGAAGGCAGCACCCGTCGTCGTGCGGATATCCGGCGCCCAATAGTCGCGCGCGGAGCGCAGGCCGGTCAGCGCCCGGATGGCGGATTGCAGTGGGCCGCTATAGTCGAAGAATTCGCCGAAAGCATAAGCCGAAAGATAGGCGGGCATGGCAAGCGGCAGGACGAGCGCCACGGTGAGCGTACGCCGTAGCGGGAATTCGCAGGCGGAGGTGAGCCAGGCGGTTCCTGCGCCGGTGATCAATGTGCAGGCGCAGACCTCGATCAGCAGCGTGGCTGTGGTCGCGGCCGAGCGCGGAATGACATTCTGAATGAGATGCGGCCAGGCGCCAAAGCTTCCCGAAAGCGCGATCCAGATGATGGCGATGATGGGAAGAACGGCGGCAAGCGCAACCAGAATGGCAGAAAAACGCAGCAGACGGCCCTCGCCTGTCTTTGCCACGCGCGCATCCTCTGCCATCCCTGCGCTGATCTCTGCCTGCATTTCGCCTTCCCTGTCGTCGGACTTCGATACCGGTGGGTGGAGGCAGATGCAAGACTTGAGAGAAGCAGGCAGGTTTTGGCCCAGGCCTTTCGGCAGGCTCATCCGCAACCGGGCATCGGCCTTCTCCGGCTCTTCTCAGGTCGCCAGCACCCGCTGAGACGGGAAGGAGATCTCGACCAGGGTGCCCTCGTTGGGCGTTGAGCTAACCGAGAAGGTGGCGCGGTTGGCTTCCGTCATCGCCTTGGTGAGTGGCAGACCGAGACCTGTGCCCTCGCCGCGCTGGCGGGCTGCCCCCGAAGGCGCCTGCTTGAAGGGCTTCATTGCCTGTTCCAACTCTTCGCGCGTCATGCCGATGCCGGTGTCGCGAATGCGCAGCATCACGCAGCCATTCGGCTCGTAGGATGTCGAGACGACGATCTGGCCGCCGGCGGGCGTGAACTTGATGGCGTTGGCCAGGATGTTGATGAGGATCTGCTTCACCGAGCGAGTATCGGCGACGACATCCGGAACGCGCTCGGACAGCGCCGTGCGCACGATGACGCGCTGGCTGTTCGCCTGCGGCTGCAGGAGCGAGATCGCTTCCGCCACGGTCGCATTGAGGCGGACGGCGGTGAAGTCGAGATCCATCTCGCCCGCCTCGATCTTTGATATATCGAGCAGGTCGTTGACGATATCGAGCACATGCCGGCCGGAGCGGCTGATGTCGTTGGCATATTCGATGTAGCGCTGGTTGCCGATAGGGCCGAAGCGCTCGTTCGACATCATTTCGGAGAACCCGATAATGGCATTGAGCGGCGTGCGGATTTCGTGGCTCACCTTGGCGAGGAAATCGCTCTTGTGGGCGTTGGCCGTTTCGGCGGCGCGCTTGGCGTTCTTCAGCTCGTCCTCGGTGCGCTTCCATTGCGTAATGTCGCGGATGACGGCGCAATAGCTTGAGGACGATGACAGCCGACCGAGTGTCATGAAGAGTGGCAGGCGGCCACCCGAGGCCTCGCGGCCGATGACTTCCCGACCATCATTGAGAACGCTGGCGACGCCATGGCCGGCAAGACCGGCCAGATAGTCGGCAACGGCGCGCTGGCTTTCGTGTGCGAAGAGCATGGCAAAGGGTTTGCCGCGCACTTCCGCCTCATCATAGTTGAAGAGGGCCGAGGCCGAACGGTTCATCGATCGGATTTCGCCGTCGCCCGAGATCACCACGACGCCATCGGTCGCGGTTTCAAGGATGGAGCGCAGTTCGCCAACTTCGGCGCGCAGGCCGGCAAGCTCGGCCGATGCAACGGGGCTGAGTTCCGCAACCGGCTCCGCGACAGACGGCGCCGGCGCATCGGCTTTGACCGGAACCGGAACGGAGGGCATCGGGTTCAGCGCCAGAAGAAGGGCGGCGCGGCCTTCCCAGCGAACCGACTGCAGCTTGGCGGTGACGGCAACGCGCTCACCATCTGCCTGGACAAGAATCATGCCCGGCCCGTCCGGGTTCATGCTTTCATCGCGTTCCAGCAGCGCCTCAATGCCGCCGCGCGCTTCGAGATCTCGCAGCGTGCGGTCGCCGGTCAGGCGGAAGAATTCGGGGTTGGCGTAAATCAGCCGGTCGGCGACATGAACCAGCAACGCCATCGGCAGTTGCTGGGCGACCAGCGTCGTCAGCCCGTCTCCTTGCGAGCGGAAGGCCTTGATGGCCGCCAGATCGTCCTTGAGGTCTTCAGCGGCCTGCTCCTCGCTGGTCCGGACCAGACGCAGCAAAGGCGGCTTTTCGCTCGCCAACACGGAGCTGCGCGCCGGTGGCTTGGGCTGCTTCGACGATTGCGGCTTCTCCGGTCGGCTCTGGGTGACAGCCGGCTCACCGGCCTTTTCCTCCGAAGTCTCGTCGATGCGTCCGCCAAGCTTGCGGGCGATCTCTCGGAAGGCAGCCTGCTCGTCGGATGACAACGTTTCGGGAAGCGCGCTCGAGCGGCGCTCCTCGAAGCGGATCACCTTGTCAGAATAGCGACGCGTCGGTGTGTCTTCAAACTTCAGCGCCGGTGGTTCGTCGCGCGGCTCCTGCGGCAAAGGCTCCTCCGGCGCGCTCACAGCAGCACTGTCGATCGCTGCCGGCGCGGGCGCCAGAAGCTTGAGGCCCACGCCTGCCGGATCCTCGATGACGTCGCCCACACGGACGATGCCGAAGCCGCGAAAGCCCTCGAACTGATGGTCGCGCGAATAGGTCGGAAGGGCCGCCAGATCGACCGGCACCTTCAACGCCATGCCCTCGACCGGCCAGAAGACCGTGCGGCCGGACCAGGTGTTGCGTTTGGCAAGCAGAGCGGCAATGCGACCGTCGGGGTCAAGACCGAAGCGGGCGGCTACGTGGTCGAAGGTCTTGCCGTCGATGTCAGCCGCACGCGGACCGACAGCGGATGCGAGTTCCGGTGAAACATCGTGGAAGACACCGTCGGCGTCGATGCGCCAGATGAAACGCGCGGGACGGCTTTCCCGATCGAAGAAAAACTCGGCCGGCAATGGGTCGGCAACGGGCTCCGAATTTTCAGAGCCGGACGCTGCCGCGGCTTCGACCCGATGATCGGTCTCGACAGGCTCGGCGGCCGCCGGCGGGGCAGGCTCGCGGATTTCTTCGCCGATGACGAAAAGAAGGTTGAGGGCCGGCCTGTCCGACAATTGAGCGATAGCCGCCGGATAGACGGTGTCACCGATATGAACGGGGCGCTTCAGCACGTGACCGGGCTTGCCGCGAACACCCTCCTGCAACATGGACAGGACGTGTGCGGGTAGCGCCAGCGCGCCAAAGCCTTCCGTCGCCGACAGAACCTCGCCGCCCTCGCCCAGAACGGCCACATGCGTTTCCGGATCGTCAAAGCCCTCGATCAGGCGACGGGCGACATCGCGCACGGCATTGGAACGAACGCCGGTCGGCGCGGCAAACAGCACCGCCATTTCATGTCCGACGACGATCTTCTCAACGCTCGCCTGCACGGTAATGCGCTCGAAACCGGAGGAAACGCGCATGAGAAAGCTGCGCGGACCGAAAGGCGCGCCCAACTGACCCGCCGTCGTGGTCATCTGCCGCCAGGAGGGTTCGCGGATATCTGGGCCCTGATCAATGAAATCGTAGATCGAAGCATTCCCAAACATACGCGCGCCCGCGCCATTGGCCCAGAGCACACCCGACAGGTCTTCGCTGAACACAACAAGAGCCTCTCCGCGCGCAAAGCGTTCGCGAACCTTCTCGTGAACTGCGATGTCGATGAATGGATACTGGCTCATGGGTACTCACACTTACGAAACCCGGCGGACCCCCTCCGCAAAGTCTTAACAGATTATTAATAGCGCCGCAGCCGGGCAGGGTCCACAAAAACAGCCGAGCCCCCCAAAGCTATTACGCGGCAGGGTTAATTTGTGTGCGACGCACAATTATGTTGCAATGCACAATGAGCAATGCTATATGTATGCCATCAACAAAGCTGGCGCCTCAAAAGAGGGCCACCGACCCAAGGAGCGCATATCATGGCTACCCCGAAACTCGACGACGTTTTCTCGTTCTCGTCCTTCGACCCGTCCAAGTTTTCCGAGTCTTTCCGCGAGCTTGCTGAAAAGAGTGTTAACCAGTCCAAGGATGCTTTCGCCAAGGTGAAGGAAGCGTCCGAAGATGCGACGAAGACGATTGAAGCCACGCTCGAAAAGGCGCAGGCTGGCACCGTCGAACTCGGCCTCAAGGCCATCGACGCCGTTCGCGCCAATGCAGAAAGCACCTTCTCTCATATGGAAGCTCTTCTCGGCGTGAAGTCGGTTTCCGAGCTGATCGAACTCCAGACGGCCTTCGCCCGCAAGCAGGCTGAAGTCGCTGTCGAGCAGATAAAGTCCATGCAGGAAACCTCGCGCAAGGTTGCCGAAGATGTTTCCAAGCCGTCCAAGGACGCCGCCCAGAAGGTC
This sequence comes from Rhizobium sp. C1, assembly GCF_021026335.1. GTDB lineage: Bacteria > Pseudomonadota > Alphaproteobacteria > Rhizobiales > Rhizobiaceae > Ensifer_A. Next base: position 244,993 of record NZ_JAJNCY010000006.1, on the reverse strand, counting down.
GCTTCGATCTTCAAGGCTGCCTGATTGATCAGAGCGTCGTGCGTCCCTTTGGGGCGCACGACGACGCCCTGACAGACAGGATCCATGCATCGCTCCTTGCGAAAACCGGTTCGGATCGTCGCGCCGATGCCAGGAGCTTTCCGATCAAAAGGCCGGGTCTCCCCGGCCTTTTTTTTATGATTTTTATGCGGATTATGCTTGAAAAAAAATCCCGACGCCCGTATGTGAGCGTCACACGCCTTTCAAGACGTGCCTCATGCGGTTGTAGCTCAGTTGGTTAGAGCGCAGGATTGTGGCTCCTGAGGTCGGAGGTTCGAGACCCCCCAACCGTACCACTTCTTCCTTCTTATATGCATCATCTTCTACAGGAAGATCGCGCGATCCGTTTCGACGATTTCCTGCAGGAAGCTCACGACGGCCCGAACACGGGCGAGTTCCCGCGCGCTTTCGTGAATGATGGTCCAGTAGGTCCGGCGCAGCCCGATTTCGGGCAGGATCCGGACAAGGCTTTCGTCGTTGCGCGCAATATAATCATGCAGGATGCCAATGCCGGCGCCGGAGCGCACGGCCTCCGTCTGCCCGATGGCCGAGGAAATCTCGAAGGCCGTGTCGGCGCCCTTGAAGACTTCATGGGCGAAGTTCAGCGAGGGGGTGAAAAGCAGGTCTTCCACATATCCAATGAGACGATGCGACTTCAGCGCCTCGATATCCGCAGGTGCGCCGTTGGCCGCGAGATAGGCGCGGGAGGCATAAATACCGAGCGTATAATCGGTCAGCTTTCCGGAAATCAGCCGACCTTCCGCCGGGCGCTCGATGGTGATGGCGATATCGGCCTCCCGCTGCGACAGCGAGAAGGCGCGCGGAACCGGCACGAGCTGCACCTTCAGCGCCGGATGGCGGGCAATCAGCGCGCCAAGGCGCGGCGCCAGGAAAGAAACGCCGAACCCGTCGGGCGCGCCAATGCGCACGGTTCCGGCCAGCGCGGCGTCGACACGACCGATATGGGCCTGGGCGGCCAGCATCTCGGTTTCCATCCGCTCGGCGGCGTTCAGGAACACCTCGCCCTCCGGCGTCAATTCGCAGCCATTGGTGCGGCGGACCACGAGCCGTGTCTGCAGAGCCTCCTCGAGCGCGCTGATGCGGCGGCCGACTGTGGCATGATTGACCCCGAGCGTACGGGCGGCGGCCAAGATCTGCCCTGCCCGCGCCACGGCAAGAAATATGCGAACATCATCCCAGTTCATGAAAAGGCTTATCCCAACGCCGAATCCGGCTTCTTCTCATCAGCTTAGCGTGGCGACGGCCGGCATTTAAGTCAAAAGACAGCTATTGCACCCGGGCCACAACGCTTTAGTTATCCCGCTTGCCCCCGCTTTGCACAGCCGGGCCGATTGCAATAGGCTGGGTCAACTGATAGGTTTGGTTAATTACATAGGTGCGCGTAGATGTATGCGGCATGTGGGCAGGCTTGCGGCCCTCATTTCGCACACGGGGAGTTTTACGCGTCATGCTTTGGCGGAACCGTTGGCCTGATCGGCCGGCGAACGAGGACAAGGCGACCTTGCAGGCGGGGCGCGCAGCAGACCAGGAACCGCGACGGTTGGTCCGTCGGGATTTGGGGCATTCATGATTTCCAATTTTTCACTGCTCAGAAAGCGAAAAGGCAGCAGCGGCGGCGAGGGAGATGGTGACATGCCGGAACCAATGCAGAGCGACTTGCCCATGATCCGCGAAAAGACCGAGAAACCCGAAGCTTCCGAGCCGGTGGACACCGTCGAGGCCGTGCGTGCGCTCGGCACCTATCACGAGGGCTTGCGCAATCGCAGTGAAACGGCGCTCAACTCGCTGAAATCGCTGCGCAGCGCGGCTGAAGAGATGGAAGGGCTGTTCACGGAGTTTGGCGAGATTGCCCGCCAACTCCATCTGAACAAGCGCGAACTTTCCGAAATCAAGACGGCCTACGGCTCGTCGCGCAAGCTGAACGAGGAGCTGCGCGCAAAGCTTTCCTCGTCCCAGGCTGCCCTTCTGCGCCTGCAGAGCCAGCTGGACGAAATTTCCTCGGAGCGCGATCTGCTGCTGCGCATGCGCAACGAGTTGTCAGACGCGCACAAGTCCGACCAGATTGCCCTTCGCGAGGCGGATGCCCGCGCCAAGGTTCTCGAAAACGAAATGAGCGCGATGCGCACAACGATCGAGAATCTGACGGAAAAGGCCGATCACCTCTCGGTCATCGTCGGCGAGAACGAAAAGCAGCTGCATGAACTGCGCGAAGAGCGCAAGCTGTTGCAGTCGAGCGTCGACTTCGAAGTGGCCGAACGCATCCGCTTCTCCAAGCTGCATGACGAAGTCGTGACCAGCATGCAGTCGCAGCGCCGGGCGCTGGCTTCGGCCACGGACGAGCTCGACAAGGCGCGCGACCGCGTGATGAAGCTGGAAGCCCGCCAGTCGGAGCTTCTGGGTGAACGCGAAGAGCTGCAGGCGAGCCTGCAGACGGCGGAAACCCTGCGCGAGACCGATGCCAAGAACTACGAAATCCGCCTGGAGGCCCTGACCTCGCGCGCACGGCTTGCCGAGCATCTGCTCGAGAAGGCCCGCGACGAACAGCGTTCGAACTTCCGCGACCAGACGGCGCAGGCCGAAACGCAGCGCCACATGCGGCGCCTCGAGTCCGAGGTTGAAGGTCTGAAACAGGAGCTGCAGGACACAGCGCGCCGCAACAAGGAACTCGAAAAGTCCGAAACGCAGCTGCAGGCCCGCGTCGAAGAACTCAGCATCCAGCTTCGTGGCCATGTCCGCTCCTCCGAGCAGTCGGCCGAGAAGATCCGCATGCAGCAGGAAGTCATCGAGGCGCTGCACAAGCGTCACGCCGAATATCTGCAGCAGGTCGAGGATCAGAGCCGCAAGCTCAACGAGCAGCTGGAAAACGAACGCGCCGACCGCACCTATCTCGAAGGCGCGCTCAATTCGGCCCGCCGCGAACGCAACTTCCTGCAGAGCCAGCTCATCAAGATCAAGGGCAAGCCGGAAGAACAGGTTACCGGCATCACGCTCGACTTCGAGCCGGATGCGCAGGAAAGCGAGTTCAACGAAGACGGCTCGCCGCGCAGCAGCGCCACCGTCGAGGAACTGCGCCCGCGCAACCGCCCGCGTCCGGTCGACCCGCAGCGTGACGGCGAATAAGCCGCTCAGCGTTACAAGCACCGTTAGAAATCATGCCCCGAGAGCGATCTTGGGGCATTTTCATTTGCAGAAGCCGTTGTGCATAATTGCACATCGGATGCGGAAACAGTGCCGTTGCTCTCGACAAAATCCAGTGTCACTATGCGCCCAAATTTCTCAAGGAGGATCCCATGAAGGAAATCGGTCATTACATCGACGGCAAGCACGTCGCGGGAAAAAGCGGTCGCTTTGCAGACGTCTTCAATCCGGCCACCGGCGAAGTGCAGGCTCGTGTCGCACTTGCGACCGAAAGCGAGCTTGCAGCCGCCGTTGCCAGCGCCAAGGCCGCCCAGCCGGGCTGGGCTGCGACCAACCCGCAGCGCCGCGCCCGCGTCTTCATGAAGTTCGTCGACCTCCTCAACCAGAACATGGACGAGATCGCCGAAATGCTGTCGCGCGAGCATGGAAAGACGATCGAGGACGCCAAGGGCGACGTGATCCGCGGCCTCGAAGTCTGCGAATTCGTCATCGGCATTCCGCACCTGCAGAAGGGTGAGTTCACGGAAGGCGCAGGTCCGGGCATCGACATGTACTCCATGCGCCAGCCAGTCGGCATCGGCGCCGGCATCACGCCGTTCAACTTCCCGGCCATGATCCCGATGTGGATGTTTGCGCCGGCGATTGCCACCGGTAACGCCTTCATCCTGAAACCGTCCGAGCGCGACCCGTCCGTGCCACTGCGTCTCGCCGAACTGATGATCGAAGCGGGTCTTCCGGCAGGTATTCTCAACGTCGTCAACGGCGACAAGGCTGCCGTCGATGCGATCCTGACGAACCCGGACATCAGCGCCGTCTCCTTCGTCGGCTCGACGCCGATCGCCCGCTATGTCTATGGCACCGCGGCGACGAACGGCAAGCGCGCCCAGTGCTTCGGCGGCGCCAAGAACCACATGATCATCATGCCGGACGCCGATCTCGATCAGGCCGTCAACGCGCTAATGGGCGCTGGCTACGGTTCGGCCGGCGAGCGCTGCATGGCGGTTTCAGTTGCCGTCCCGGTTGGCGAGGAAACGGCAAACCGTCTCATCGAAAAGCTGATCCCGAAGGTCGAGTCGCTGCGCATCGGTCCCTATACCGATGACAAGGCCGACATGGGCCCGGTCGTCACCAAGGAAGCCCAGGCCAAGATCAAGGGCCTGATCTCGCGCGGTGTCGAGGAAGGCGCCAAGCTCGTGGTCGATGGTCGCGATTTCAAGCTGCAGGGCTATGAAAACGGCTTCTTCGTCGGCGGTACGCTGTTCGACAATGTCACACCGGAAATGGACATCTACAAGACGGAAATCTTCGGGCCGGTTCTGTCGGTTGTCCGCGCCAAGAACTACGAAGACGCGCTCGCCCTGCCGATGAAGCATGAATATGGCAACGGCACCGCCATCTTCACCCGCGACGGTGACGCCGCCCGCGACTTCGCTTCGCGCATCAATATCGGCATGGTCGGCATCAACGTGCCGGTTCCGGTTCCGCTCGCCTACCACTCCTTCGGCGGCTGGAAGGCCTCGTCCTTCGGCGACCTCAACCAGCACGGCCCGGACTCGATCAAGTTCTGGACCCGCACCAAGACGATCACGTCGCGCTGGCCGTCGGGCATCAAGGACGGCGCGGAATTCTCCATGCCGACGATGAAGTAAGCATTGCTGCTGCAATCTCCGATTTGCAGTGCATGCGTTTTCTGTATAGTGGGCGGGCCCTCATGGGGCCCGCCTTTTTTGCGTCTTTACAAGATGTTGAAGGCTGCGCGCGAGCGATCGGAGAGGCAGGCCACGCTGGGGAGCGGACATTGGCGGATATGAGTGCACAGGGCGCGGGCGGGCTGGTTCGCACCGAGTTTCGCGGGACGGCGAGCGAATATTTCGGCATCTGGATGGTCAACATTCTGCTGACCATCGTGACGCTGGGCATCTATTCCGCATGGGCCAAGGTGCGGCGCAACCGCTATTTTTACGGCAACACGTTTGTGGCCGGGCAATCCTTCGACTATCACGCCAAGGGCAAGCAGATATTCATCGGCCGCCTCATCGTGTTCGCTGGCCTGATCGCGATCAACATCGTGACCGCCGTCGTGCCGCTTCTCGCATTCCTGACCCCAATCGTGTTCCTGATTGTATTGCCCTGGCTGATGGCGCGGGGCTTGCGCTTCTCGGCGCGGGTAACGAGCTATCGCAATGTGCGCTTCAACTTCACGGGAACCGCCTGGGGCGCCTTCACGGCCGTCATACTCGGTGGTGCAGTCGCGGTCCTTTCTCTCGGCATTCTCGCCCCGCTCGCCAGCCGCTGGTTCTATCGCTACCTGTTCAACAATCTCCGCTATGGCGACCGCAGCTTCTCGACCGATCCGCGCGTGGGCAAGATTTATGGCGCGGCACTTCCCGCCATCATCCTCTTCGTCGTGGGCATCGTCATTTCCATCGCAATCGCCTTCTTGGTCTTCATGGCATCCAATCAGCTCCCGGCGGATGGCTCTGTGGATGAGGCCTTGGAGAACGCGTTCGCAGCCGGCCTTTTCGGCATGATCGTACCGCTCATGATCATCTATTTTCTGTGCGCGATCCTGTATCGGGCAGGTGTGCGGAATGTGGTCATGAATGCCTCGCTGCTCGATGAACGGCACCGTCTGTTCAGCGACCTGCCGCGCTTCGGCTATCTTTTCGTCGTCGTCAGCAACCTCTTCCTCGTCTTTCTGACGATGGGCCTGATGCGGCCCTGGACGGCCATTCGGGAGCAACGTTATGTGATTGATCACAGCGGCATCACCTTCGATGGCGACCTCGGGACCGTGCTGGATTCCATGGAGGCAGCCGGTGTGGCCGCCACGGCGGAATATCTCGATCTAGAGGGCTTCGATTTTGGCTTCTGACGCACGCGCAACGTCCCTCGAGCGCATCGCCGAGGGCGTATGGCATCCGCCGCGATCCAGCGAGGCGATCACGGCCGAAATCTGGGTTCAAGGCGATTCAGTCATCGTGCGTCGCGCAGGCGCCTCAGCGGGCGAGCCCGCTCTTGCGCTCGGCTTTCTCTCGACAATTGAAGTATCATCCCGCGTCGGTAACGTGCCGCGCCGCATCGCCTTCAGCAACGGCTCCCTCTTCGAAACGCCGGATAACGCCGGCATTGACCAGTTGCTGACGAAGCACGGTTCCAACAGGGCCGGTGCATTCGTTCACGGGCTGGAACGCTTCCACCCGCGGCTGATCGTTTTCGTGGCCGCAGTCTTCCTTCTAGCCGCCGCGATCTATCGTTTCGCCCTCCCCGCGCTGGTCGAAGTGGCAGTCCTGGTGACGCCCGATGTGGTGCCGCAGACAATGTCGGCCGGCACACTGAAGTCACTGGACGCAACTCTTTTGAAGCCGAGCCAATTGCCGGAGGTCAAACGACGCAGCATCGAGGAGGGTTTTGCCGATCTGGCCAAGAGGGCTGACCGGGGAACGGGTGGATACTCGCTCAACTTCCGCGAGGGCGGCGCGATCGGGCCGAATGCCTTCGCGCTGCCATCAGGCACGATCATCCTGACCGACGAACTGGTCGATATCGCGGGTGACGATACCGACATGGTCCTCGCCGTGCTCGCCCACGAAATCGGCCATGTCGACAGGAAGCATTCGCTGCGCCAGATCTATCGCGCTGCGGGTACCGCGGGCCTGATCATGCTGATTGCCGGCGACGTCGGCAGCGCCATGCAGGACGTGCTGACCAATGGAGCGGCCCTTCTCTCCCTCTCCTATTCACGCGAAGCCGAGAGCGAGGCGGACCACTATTCGGTCATCCTCATGACGAAGGCGGGAAGAGACCCGCTGGCGCTGGCCCGCTTCTTTACCGCGCTTCAGGAGAAGTTGAATGTGGGGGCAGATGAAACCAGCATGTTCGACACGCATCCCGGCATGCCGGATCGCCAGAAGATGATCGAGCAATGGGCGCGCGAGGCCAGAGAGGCGAAGATAAAATAGGGCCGAGCGCTGACGCCCGGCCCTGTTCAACTCAAGCCCTGCGGTCAGCTTATTTCGCAGGACCGTCGTTGAGGCCGACCTTGTCGACCAGTTCAGAGGCCTGCTTGCGATACTTGGCCACATCGGTCAGCGGCAGCTTGTCCGGGTGGATTTCGCCGAAGGACTTGACGATGGCAGAGGGTTCGGCGCCCGGGAGCACCGGATATTCGAAGACCTGCTCCGCATAGATCTGCTGGGCTTCCTTCGAGGACAGGAATTCCATCAGCTTGATGGCGTTTTCCTTGTCGGGCGCGTATTTGGCGAGCGCCATGCCGGACACGTTCACATGCGTGCCGCGATCCTTGGCATTGGGGAAGAGCACCTTGATCGCGCCGGCCCATTCCTTCTGTTCCGGCTCCTTGGTGTCGGTCAGCATCAGGCCGACATAATAGGTGTTGCCGAGCGCCAGATCGCATTCGCCGGCCCAGATGGCCTTGGCCTGACTGCGGTCGTTGCCGTCGGGCTTGCGGACGAGGTTGTTCTTCAGGCCCGTCAGCCACTTCTCGGTCGCTTCGGCACCGTCATGGGCGATCATCGAGGCGATAAGGCCGATATTGTAGGAATGCTGGCCGTCGCGCATGCAGATCTTGCCCTTCCACTTCGGGTCGGCAAGCTCTTCATAGGTGATGTCGTTCTGGGCGACGCGCTCCTTGGAGGCATAGACCACGCGGCCGCGGGTCGTCAGGCCGAACCAGTCGCCATCCGGATCGCGGAAATTCGCAGGAATGTTGGCGTCGATCTTCGCATCCTTCAACGGCTGCACGACGCCGCCGTCCTTGGCTTCAGTGAGACGGGAGATGTCGATCGTGAGAATCACGTCTGCCGGAGAATTCTCGCCCTCAGCCTTGATCCGCTCCACAAGCCCCTTATCTAGGAACAGAACATTGGTCTTGATGCCCGTTTCCTTGGTGAAGGCGTCCAGCACCGGCTTGATCAAGTCGGGCTGACGATAGGAATAGATGTTCACCTCGCCATCGGCGGCAAATGCGGGCAAAGCTGTTCCGGCAACAAGCACTGCGGCGAAAGCGGACTTCTTCAAGACGTTCGACAAATGATACCTCCAGTATCTTTCTTGACAGTTTCACTCATCTTTTAAGGTGACCCACTTGCATCGTCAATATGAATTGCGAAATATGAGTGAGGCGTTCATCTTTTGGAATTGTTCCAAACTGCGAACGGGTCTATAAAGGCCCCATCGAACGATAGAGGTTTTCGGATGCGGCTGACCAAGCAGACCAATTATGCGGTGCGAATGCTGATGTATTGCGCGGCCAATGCCGACAATCTGAGCCGTATCCCGGAAATCGCCAAGGCATATGGCGTGTCGGAGCTTTTCCTGTTCAAGATTCTGCAGCCGCTGCACAAGGCCGGGATCGTCGATACGGTGCGCGGACGCAATGGCGGAATCAGGCTTGGCCGCCCTGCGGACAAGATCAGCCTCTTCGACGTGGTGAAGGTGACCGAGGATAATTTCTCGATGGCGGAATGTTTCGATTCCGACGTCACAGAATGCCCGCTGGTCGACAGCTGTGGCCTGAACTCCGCGCTGCGCAAGGCGCTGAACGCGTTTTTCGAGGTTCTCGCGCAATATTCGATCCACGATCTCGTGGTCGCCAGACCGCAAATCAACTTCCTTCTCGGCCTTGAAGATGCGCCGAACAAGGTCAGCGCCTCCGCCTGACGCAGGGTTGTTTCAGCAGATCTTGAATCACCTGCAGGGCGTTTTGGCCTTTCAGAAAAATCAATAGTTGAAATCGGCGATTGCGCTTCGCGGGTTTTCCGGTTCAGTGCCGTTCCGGGGCGGAGAACCGCTTGTCGAAGCGAACTATTTGATGGGTTGGCGAGACAAGGGTGGGGAACCGGATTTTTTCGGGCCTGTACCGGCGACGGCCGGGTTCTTTTGTCCTATTGTGCGTGCATGCAATCACATGGTTCAAGGACGGGCTTTTGACGTTGCAATTGAAAAACCAATGCCCTGGCAGCTATCAGACCGAACTTGCCAAAGCCGTCAACCGTGTCGACTTTTTCCGTATTTTTCATTCGATGGCCTTGCGTGCGGGATTTGAACATTTCTGCCTGTTGCGGCTTTTTGCCGATATCCCGTCTCCAACGCTTTCCACCCAGCTTGAGTTGCACGACCTGCCCGCGGGGCTGGCCGAGGCCTATGATGAGCGCTTCGTCTTCTCGCAATCCGGGCTTTTCAAGATGCTGCAGGAAACAACCCTGCCGACATACTGGATCGACGCCGACGGAACGCAGGATGAACTGATGCGCCAGCTCGGTTTCGAGCTGGCACTGTGCATTCCCCTTCAGGGCCTCAACGGCAGCCGTCATGCCATCATCTTCATGGGCGACCGCGACGTGCCGAACATGGAACTGCTGCACGCCGTCTACTACGATGCGGCTTACGCGTTCGACTTCTATTTCCGGGAGATTCTGGCGAACAAGAAGGGTATGGGTCTAACCCCGCGCGAACTCGAAATTCTCAAGTGGATTTCGCACGGCAAGACGGCAGGCGAGATCGCCCTTATCGTCTCCGTGTCCGAGCATACGGTGAATTCCCATACCGCGACGATCCTCAAGAAGCTCGACGTGGTCAATCGGACTCAGATGGTGGCGAAGGCGATCCGGGAGCAAATCATCCCCTGATCCCCAGATTGCTGTGGCGAATTTCAGACTTTGGCAATTTCTGTAGTCTTTGTATTTTGCATGGCGGTTCTGTTGACATTTGCAGCAGCAGCGCCAAACAGATAATTGCCTGGACAGGCGAAACGGAGTTGCAAGGTTAATGGCGACTGTCGTCAACATAATGCTGATCGATGACGACCCGGCGGAAGAACTGATCTTCCGGGCGCAGATGAAGAAAGTCGTAAATTACGACATCAACATGCTCTATGCGCCCAGCCTGGACGATGCCGTCGCCATGTTCGGCAAGGGCGCGACCGTCGACATCGTGCTTCTCGACAACCGTCTGGGACCGGGAGAAGACTTCCGCGAAAGCGCCCCTCGGCTGCGCCAGAGCGGTTATATCGGCCCCATCGGCGTGATCTCCTCGTCGTTGACCGACCCTTATTTCCAGTCTTTCGCGGAATATGGCGCAGATTTCCGCATCGACAAGGCTGAATTCGACCCCACGGCCATCAGCTTCCTGATCCAGGAATATGCGCCGCGCTGAGGCTTCCCGGTATGATCGGCGGCCAATTACCGACGATCCTGCCCTGCGAAAAGAGCGCGATGTCACCGAACTGCCAGAGCACGGCCTCACTCTGCGTGGGCCGGAAAAAGACCGAATCATCGTTTTTCAAATCGCAGCCGGCTGGCAGGGCCATGAATTGCTGGTTGGACGACTGTCCCCAGAAACTGCTTCCGCGCATGCCTTCCGGATAGACCGGCCTGGCGAGCCAATGACCGCCGTAGAGAAAACACCCCTTCTTCGCGAACAGTCCCAGCGCCTGAAAGACCTTCGTCATCCAGACAGGCCCGGGCAACATGGCCGACACGACCTTCAGCGCCGGCGTCGCGATGAACACGGCCGGCTGCAGGGCGGCAAGCGAGGGCGTATCGAAATCGGTGGGCTTCACGAAGGCCGAACCCACGGATAGCTCCGTCGCCACACCCGGATCGGCATAGGTGAGAACCGTCTTGCTGCCGCCGCTGTTGACGATCATGCGGCATGCGGGAGGCAAGGCCTCCACAAAGGCAGCAAGCCTTGCCTTGACGGCCTTCGCTTCGCCGGCCGCCCCGCCGGCGAAACCGGGAATGGCGGGAATATGCGCTTCATAACCCATGAGGCCTTCCAGCGTCAGAACGCCGGATTTCAAGGCCGCTTGCGCGGCCTCGGCCACTGCCGCCGGGCTCTGCAGTCCGCCGCGATGCATGCCGACATCGACCTCGAAAGCGACGCGCAGTGAAACCCGATGCGCCTGGGCGAGCATCGCCAGCTGCTCGATCCGCGGCAATCCATCCGCCAGAAGCACGGAGCGAGCCGCGAAGTCGCAGACTGCATCTCTCTCCATGCCGGAGAGGAAGACGGCCAGCGCGGCGCTCGGCATTGGCTTGCCGAAGAGGATATCGGCATCCGGAAAGGCCCGCAGCACGGCGCGCGTCACGGACAGATCGAAGCTCATGATGCGCCGGGTTCCCAGCCTTTCCATCACATGCGCCAGCAGCGGGATCGAGGGAAGCGACTTGTCCACCACGCGCAGCGTCACCCCGGGGCGGACCCCCTGGCGGACGATCTCGAGATTCCGGTTCAGCCGGTCAAGGTCGATCACCAGCGTGGGACCATAGCGTCCGGCATCCTGCAGGGCTGTCGTCAGAGACCCAAAATAGGCGCCGTCGCTCATGCCCCGACGCCCAGGATTTTCGCGAGATAAGGGGAGATGAAACGGTTTTCCGGATCGATGTCGCGGCGCACCTCCATTGCCTCCGTGAAGCGCGGATAGAGGGCGGCGAAGTCGCGGGCGGTCAGGCTGTGCATCTTGCCCCAATGGGGCCGGCCCTCATATTTGCGGAAGATCGGCTCCACCGCGCGGAAAAAGGCGGTGGAATCTTCCGCCGCGTCATGATGGACGGCGATCGAGCATGTCTCCCGGCGATAGAAGGGGCTGAGCCAGGTTTCATCGGCCGCCACCGAGCGGATCTCCAGCGGGAAATAGACCTCGGGAAACTGCTTTTCCATCAGCGTGAGAATTTCGCGGAGCGCCCGCGCGCCAGCCTCGAAAGGCAGATGGTATTCCATTTCATTGAAGCGCGTCCGCCTTTCGCTGACATAGGCGCCGAACCAGATGTCGACGAAATCCTCCGGCGCGAGCCTGGCAATGGCGGATCCGATCAGCTTGCGCCGGAGCCACGGCAGGAATTTCAACGCGTTGCGCAGCATCTTGAGGGTCTTCAGACCATCTTCGTCCTGTTCGGGCGGATGGGTACTGACGGGATCGTCGACGATGTCATAGCTCAGGTGAAGCGCATGACCCGAAAAAGGGATTACGAAGAACTCTGCCGAGCGATGCCCCTTCAGCAGGCTGTCGAAATTGGTCAGCGCATCTCCAACCGGCAGCGCCCTGCGGCGGCGGCGCAGCCGATAGGACGGCATATTCTGGAATGTGACCTCGGTCATCGCGCCAAAGGCTCCGAGATTGACGCCGATGGCGCGGATCATTTCCGGCTCCGTCTCTGCGCTGATCGTCCGGATTTGACCGCGCCCATCGGCAAGGCGCACATTCAGGAGCTGCGTGTGATAGGCCCCGAGGCCTATGCCGGAGCCGTGCGTGGCCGTGCCCAGGGCTCCGCCGATCGTCTGGCGGTCAATATCGCCCATGTTGGGCAAGCCCTGTCCCGCCGCATGCAGCAATTGGGTCAGCGTGCCGAGCGCCGTGCCCGCGCCGATCGTCGCGGTCATGCGCGTGGCATCATGCGCCTTGAGACCGGAAAAGGCTGCCAGATCCAGGATCGTTCCCTCACTTGCCACGAGCGGCGTGAAGGAATGGCCGGAACCAATGATCCGCACCGGTCCCGGAGCCATGCGAATGACGTCGCCCAATTCTGCCTCATCGGCCGGGCGCGCGATCTGGCGGGGCATGGCGCGGACATTGCCAGCCCAGTTGGACCATGTGGAGGGTGCAATCTGCGTCATGCGTGGCGGCTCCCTTTCTTCTCTCAGCGCGGCCGCCGGCGAACAAGCGCGTTGAAAATGACGAAAACGACGGAAGCGGCGGCGCTGGCTGCCGCATAATAGGCGACGCCGGCGGCGGAACCCGTTTCGACAAAGGCTGAAGCCCCTGCCGGCCCAAGCGCTGCGCCGAAAAGCTGAGCGGCGGGCACCAGAAGGGCCGCCCCGCGCGAGGCGTCCGCATCCACAGCCAAGCGGATCTGGAACGGGACGACGAAGAGCCAGATGAAACCGATCGTCATGGCAAGCCCCCAGAAAACGAGGGCCGGCGGATGCAGCGGGATGATCAGGGCTATGCCGATGGCCAGCAGACCGGCGATCAGGACAACAGGGCGAAACGGCAACCTCGCCTCGATGACCGTCGACAGCGTTGCGCCCAGGATCTGGGCTGCCAGACTGAACGACACCATCAATCCGACGATATCGGCGGAAATGCCGGCGTCACCGCCCAGAGGCTCCAGAAAAGCCCAGAGCGCCCCGAGAAACTGGTAGAAGCAAAAGATCGCCAGAAGCGCGGTAACGGGCGCCAGACGCAAAAGGCCCGATGCAGTTTCATCGGCAGGTTTCGGAAGCACGCCATAGGCGCGGGGCAGGAAAAAGACGACGACAAGGCTCGCCAGAGCAACGACAGCCATCGTCTCGAACCCGCCGGCAGCCCCCCAGCGCCCCACGGTCCAGAGTGCCATCATGGCTGCCATCAGCGCCTGCCCCAGCGTCTGAAACGATACGAAATAACCGCCGATCCGTCCAGGATGGCGAGACCGCGCAATCAACTCGACGGCAAAGGCGACCAGCGCGCCCTCGGCAAGGCCGGCCAGGCCGCGGGTCACGATGACGGAGGTTGGGCCGGTGGTTGCCGCCGTGGCGTGGTCGCAGACAGCCGCGAGAACGAGAAAAACCAGAGCCTTTGTGCGAATTGCGCCGCTCCCGAGAGCGAAGGCCGACAGAACCGATCCGATCCCGATCGCCAGAATCTCGACCGTCGCGGCCAAAGCAAGCTGGTCGAAATTGACCCGCCCTTCATTCAGCAGCGCGCCGAGCAGAATGGGCTGCAGTCCCAGAACCAGAAGCCCTACCGAGCCCACCCACAGCGCCGCCCATACATTGGCGCGGGTCGGATTGCCGACCAGCCATTGTGCATCCATTCCCGTTCCCCGCTTCTATTTCTTGAAGCTTTTCAAAAACTGATAGACTATCAGCTTTTGAAACATGCTAGGATTGCCGGATGTTGTCAATCGGGGGCGCGGATGAAAGACGTGACGAAAACGCTGCGGCGTCAGCCGCGCCAGGATCGCAGCCGCGAGCGCGTGGATCATATCCTTGCGACTACGCAGGTGTTGATCGGGGAAAAGGGGCTGGCGGGGCTGGCGATGTCGGATATCGCCTCTGCCAGCAAGATGCCGCTGCCGACGGTCTACCACTACTTCCCCAACCGGACGGCCGTGATGGCGGAGCTCTACCGCCGTTTCTCGAACGGGTTTCTCACCCAGCTCACCGGGCTCCTTCAATCGGTTACGGCGGCGAAAGACATTTTCCCCGCAACGGACGCCATCATCGACAGCTACTTTGATCTGCTGAAGGATAAACCCGCCATCCAGGATCTCCTGCATGCCGTGCAGGCAGACAAGGAATTGCTGAACCTGGATATCGCGCAGACGCGCGCGCAGGCGGCGGCCGTCTCCTCAAGACTCCAGCATTTCATCGCCGAGCATCATCGCGAGAACTTCACCCGCTCCGTCTATCTCCTCTTCCAGTTGGCCGGCGGGGCAGTGCGACTTGCACTCTTTCAGGGCGGCGAAGAGGGCGAACGGATCGTGGCCGACTACAAACGGCTGATCCGCGGCCAGCTGGCGGAATTTGATCTGAAACAGACAAGCGGAGAGGGTTCGTAACGCCTAAGCGGCGGACGGCGGTCTAGGCCACGTTCTCATAAGAACGGAGCCAAATCCGAATTGAAGCAAGCTGGACGGATGCGAGGACATTGTCGCCGCGTTTGTCATAACGAGTTGCGATGGCTCGGAAGTGTTTGAGTTTGTTGAAGAACCTCTCTACCGCATTGCGCTGTTTGTAAATCCACGGGCTGAAGACGGGAATATTGACCCGGTTGGGCATGGGGCGAATGCATCCCCATGCTCCACGGGATTTGAGGGTGTCACGCAGAGCGTCGCTGTCATAGGCGCGATCAGCAAGAAGAATGTTGCCGGATTTGACGGTGTCGAACATATTCGCCGCCGAGCGTCCATCATGCGCTTGGCCTGCTGTCAGCTTCAACATGATTGGACGCCCTTCGGCATCGACAAGGGCATGGATTTTGGTTGTCAGCCCGCCACGCGAACGACCCATGCAACCGGATCGTTCCTCTTTTTTTGACCGTTGGCGGCGTGTTGATGCACGCGGATCGATGAGCTGTCGATCATTTGAATGTCGCCGTCGTAAGCTTCTGAAATTGCCTTGAGAATGCGAGCCCAGTGACCGGCGTGACGCCACCGGTTGAAGCGATTGACGCAGGTCGTATAGGGACCATATCGAGCTGGAATATCGGCCCAGGGCGCACCGGTCCGCAACCGCCAGAATATGCCATTCAATACCCGCCGGTCATCAACCCGTGCCTTACCACGAACCTTCGTGGGAAGAAGCGGCTCAATCACCGACCATTCGAAATCCGTCAAATCAAAGCGCGCCATCTCTGCCTCCAAATCAACAGAGGCAGTGAAACACAATCCATTCAAATCAAAAATTAGTTTATGGGTATATGACCTAGCCATTATGCATCTCTGTGGGAGATCCTGATCTTTGAAAGTTTAGCATCGATGCGGAAACAGTGCAGGTCATGAAACTTTCTCACAATTGTCGCCTGTCTGTCATGGCGAGGTTCCATTAGCCGCCTGAAAAAGGACGGTTAAAATGACACCTCGCGCAGTTGAGCTTCACGGAATCGGCAAGGGCTTTGGAGCGGACGATGTTCTGAAGAACATTGATCTTACGATCCGTCCGGGCGAATTTCTGTCTCTGGTCGGCATGTCCGGCTGCGGCAAGTCCACGCTGCTTCGCATCATCGCGGGGCTGGAACAGCCGGATCGCGGCACGGTGCTGATCGGTGGCGAAGATGTCACGAAACGCGACCCGAGCGACCGGAACCTCGCCATGGTGTTCCAGTCCTATGCGCTTTATCCGCATATGACGGTGAGGCAGAACATCGCCACGCCCCTGCGCATGCGCCGCCTTTCGCTCGCCGCGCGTCTGCCGCTCGTCGGGGGGATGGCGGCTTCCAGTCACACCTTGGGCGAGATCGACCAAGCCGTCGCTGCGGCGGCGGCCCTGCTGCAGATCGACCATCTGCTAGACCGCAAGCCGGCCCAGCTGTCGGGCGGCCAGCGGCAGCGCGTGGCGCTGGCGCGCGCGCTCGTGCGCGAACCGGCGGCCTTCCTGATGGACGAGCCGCTGTCCAATCTCGACGCCAAGCTGCGCGCCCACATGCGCGACGAGCTCGCCGGCCTGCATCGCCGCCTCGGCGCTACCTTCATCTATGTCACCCACGACCAGGTCGAAGCCATGACCATGTCGGACCGCATCGCTCTGATGACGGAAGGCCGCATCGAGCAACTGGGCACGCCGGACGAACTCTACCGGCAGCCTGCCACGCTGACGGTCGCCCGCTTCATCGGAACGCCTTCGATCAACCTCCTGCCAGTCGAGATTTCCGCCGAGGGCCGGGTCCATGCGCAGGGACAGGATCTCGGTCTGGCTGTTGCCGATCGCAAGGGTGATGCCGCAACCCTCGGCCTTCGCCCGGAGGACCTCCACCCCGTCGTCGATGGACTGGCCGTGCGGATCGCGCGCAGCGAAATGCATGGCGCTGATCGCTTCGTTCACTGCCACCTGCTGAAGGACGAGGCTGTCAGACTGACAGTCCGCATCCATGCCGGCGCAGCGCTCGAGGCTGATGCCGACGGCGTCCTGCATCTCGGCTTCCGGCGGGAAAATGCCCATCTCTTCGGCGACGACGGCCTGCGCTGCGCCCTGGCCGACCGGCGCGAGGTGGCGGCATGACCGCGATCGAAGCCGGCGAGATCCCTTCCGCAATGTCCACGGCCAAGCGAAGAAGCGCCGGAAGCCGCATGGCCTGGCGGGGGCTCGCCTTCGCTGCGCCCGCCGTGCTGCTGCTGTTCGCCACCTACATCATCCCAATCGTGGTGCTGACCGGCTTTTCGGTGACGGATTACAAGCTGGGCGCCCTCGCCTTCCACTTCGTGGGCATCGGCAATTTCGTGAAGGCGTTTCACGATGCTGTCTTCCTGCGCGCGCTGACCAACACGGCGCTCTATGTAGCGATCGTCATTCCCTTCGGCGTGTTTCTGGCGCTCGGCGTGGCCATGCTGGTGCATGCCCGCAAGCGCAGCCGCGCCTTCTGGGAGGCCGCCTATTTTTTGCCGGTCACCGCAACGCTCGTGGCCATGGCAACCGTTTGGCAGTTCCTGCTTCACCCCTCGATCGGGCCCGTGAATGCGGCGATCAAATGGTTCGGCTTCGAGCCGGTCTCCTTCCTGTCCAATCCGACATTGCTCATCCCCTCCATGGCCGCCATCGGCGTCTGGCAGGTTCTGGGATTCAACATGGTGCTGTTTCTCGCGGGCCTGACGGCGATCCCGAAGGATCTCTATGAGGCGGCACAGCTCGACGGCGCGAAGAACCCGATCGACCGGTTTCTCACCGTCACCTGGCCGATGCTCGGACCGACCACGCTCTTCGTGGCGGTGACCACCTCGATTTCCGCCTTCAAGGTCTTCGAGACGGTCGCGGTTCTGACCAAGGGGCGGGCGGGTTCCGAAGTCCTGCTCTTCGAACTCTATCTCGAGGGCTTCGAATATTCCAACACCGGCTATGCGGCGGCGCTGACGCTGATCTTTCTCGCCATCATCCTCGTCCTGTCGATCGGCCAGACCTTCTATCTGGATCGCAAGGTGCACTACTGATGCTGCGCAAATACAGTCCACATCTGGTTCTTGCAGCGGGCGCATCCATCATGCTCCTGCCCTTCTATTGGATGTTCCTCACCTCGATCCGCTCGCCGGCGGAGATCTTCGACGTCTCGCTCTGGCCGATCCCCAAGGACTTCAGCGGTGCGGCCAATTACGGCGCAGCGCTTGCGCAGGCCCCGATGGCGCGCTTCATGCTGAATGGCGTGATCGTCTGCGGCGGCATTCTGATCGTGCAGATCCTGACCGCTGTGCCTGCTGCCTATGCGCTCGCCAAGATCAAGTTTCCGGGCCGGAAGCTGCTGATGGGTCTCGTCATCGCCGCCCTTTGCGTGCCGATCCAGGCGCTGGCGCTGCCGCTCTTCGTCGGGCTGGCCAAAGCGCAACTGCTCAACACCTATTTTGCCATGATGGCCCCCTTCTTCCTCTCGGTCTTCGCGATCTTCCTCTTCCATCAATCCTTCCGCAGCTACCCGGACGAGATCATCGAGGCGGCGCGGATGGACGGGTTCTCGGAAATGGAAATCTGCTGGGGCCTGGTGCTGCGCGGGTCGCTGCCGTCGCTGGCCGCCTTTTCGGTCTTCTCGCTGGTGGCCCACTGGAACGATCTCTACTGGCCCATGATCGTCATCTCGCAGCCCGAACTCGCGCCGCCGCCGCTCGGCATGCTGTTCTTCGCCGATATCGAATCCGGCGCCAATTACGGGGCACTGATGGCGGGCGCCACGCTGATCACGCTTCCCATGCTCGTCTGTTTCCTTCTGGCACGTCGCCACTTCATCGCCGGCATCACCATGACCGGTGTCAAATAACCCTCTCCTCCTCCCAACCCAACGTCTGGAGATCGTCATGAAAATCAATCGACGCCTCATGCTCGGCAGCCTTGCCGGGCTCGCCGCCGCAACGCTTGGCGGGCTTTCGGCACCGGTCCACGCCGCCGACCAGATCACGCTCAACGTGCTCTACAACCTGCCGGGCTTCACGAAATTCCATCAGCCGCTCGCCGATGAATTCATGAAGAACAATCCCGACATCAAGATCAACTTTCTGGCGCCCGCCGCCAGCTACAACGATGGCCAGCAGCAGGTCCTGCGCGCCGCCGTTACCGGCAATCTCCCGGATGTCTATTTCTCCGGCTACAACATGACGGCCGAACTGGTGCACACGCTGCTGCCGCGCCATCAGATCACCGATCTGAGTCCGTTCATTGCAGCTGAAGGCGGCCAGGCCTTTCTCGACAAGAACTTTTCGCCCAAGATGGCGGCTCTCGGTCAGGTCGACGGCAAGCAGTTCGGCCTGCCGGTCAACGCCTCCTCGCCGATCATGTATATCAATGCCGATCTGGTGAAGAAGGCTGGCGGCGACCCGGACCACATGCCCACGACCTTCCCGGAACTGATTGCACTGGCCAAGAAGATCCATGCGCTCGACCCGAAGATAGCCGGCATGGGCTACGACATCAACGGCTGGCCGGATGACTGGCTCTGGCAGTCGCTCGTCTTCGAACAGGGCGGCAAGCTGGTTGATGAGGCCAGCAAGAAGGTGGCCTTCGACAACGAGATCGGCCTGAATGCGCTGAAGATGGCGCGCCAGTTCGTCACAGAAGGTGGCCAGAACCTGCTCGATTGGGACCAGTCCCGCCAGCAGTTCGGCGCCGGCCTCACCGGCTTCATCTTCTCGACACCGGCCCATGTCCAGACGATCGAAGCGCTGGTCGGCAACCGCTTCCCGCTGAAGACAGCCACATTCCCGCTGGACAACAAGGAAAAGGGCGGTGTGCCGACAGGCGGCAACTCCGCCGTGATCCTGACCCAGGACAAGGCCAAGCAGGATGCCGCCTGGAAATATCTGAAGTGGATCACCGGCCCTGAAGCTCAGAACACGATCGTCCGCATCACCGGCTACCTGCCGACCAACAAGCTGGCAACCGGCCCCGACTATCTGGCGCCCTATTATGCCGAACATCCGAATGTGAAGACGGCTTCCCTGCAGGCTGACCGCTCGCTTCCCTGGGCCGGCTATCCGGGCGGCGACTCGGTTCGCATCTGGCGCACCCAGCGCGACATTATCGGTTCGGTCATGCGCGGCGACGTCACGCCGGAAGCGGGCCTGAAGCAGATGGTCGAGCAGACCAACGCACTGATGCAGTAAGCAACATCACCGGAATGCGGCTGCTGAAGGCACCCCTTCGGCAGCCGTTTTTATTGGAAAGACACCCGCGCATGAAAATCATCCAGATCACCGACACCCACCTCGTTCCGTCCGGCGTTTCTGTCAATGGCGTGAATCCGGAGCGGCAGCTGCGCGCAGCCATTTCCGATATCCTGGCCAGGCATGCGGATGCCGACCTTCTGGTGATCACGGGTGACCTTTGCAACGATGGCGAGCCGGCGGCCTATGCGCTACTGAAGGACATTCTTGCGCCCGTTCCCTGCGAAGTGCGGCTACTGCTCGGTAATCACGATGCACGCCCGCAATTCATAGAGGCCTTTCCCGACCATCCGCGCGACGCCAACGGTTTCATCCAGTCGTTCATCGACACGCCGCATGGGCGTCTGATCTTCCTCGACAGTCACGAGAAGGGGGTGATTGGCGGCATGTTCGGCGACGATCGCATGGTTTTCGTTGACGAGGCGCTTTCCGGCGCTGACGAGACCCCTCCCACGATCTTCATCCATCACCCGCCGATGGGCTGCGGCATCGCGCATTTCGACCGGATCGGAATGCATGATGACGGCCGCCTTATGAAGAGACTCGCCGCCCATGCGCCAGGCCTACGCCACATCGCTTTCGGCCATATCCATGTGCCGATGACCGGCATGAGCAGCGAAGGCATTCCCTACAGCTCCGGCCAAGCCTGCGCGCATCGCTTCGTAACGGACCTTGATGCGCCCGATCCGCACTGGACGGGCGGCAACCCTTGCTACCGTATCATGATCCTGGACGATCATGGCTTCCGAGCCTATGAGGCCGAGGCAGGCCAGACGGCGACCGGACAGGCCCCGATCTGCGTAGGTCCTTGAGGTTCCTGCCAAGGGTCGGAAGAACGGCTGTTCGCGGGCTGTCCACGCGAGATACTCACCCAAAGCCCCACATGGCATAGACGTAATATTTAGACAGAAAGTCTCACGCGGCCGCTCAGGGCGGCCTTCGCCGTTCGTCACAAAATGAAAGAGGAAAAGGAACACGGGAAGTGCGATAGGTGTGGAGTCGAACAGGATATTGTTCCTATTTTGTTAACCCACGCCGAACCCGAAGTTTGAAGACAACCGAAACCCGAAAGACCGGACGCTGCGCGATGTGGTGGACGATCGGCTGGCAGTCTTTTTCGAATACGCAAGCTGTGAGAGGCTGTCGCAGAGCGACATTTTGCAACTCGTCTGGCGGTTCGGCCCCGACACCAAGATTGAAACCATTCGCTTCAAGGTCGTCTGCTCAAGCTGCCGAGGAATGCTGCTGGTGCGCGTCGCGTTGACGACCGTCGTGTGATTAGCGGCATCATCCATGTGCTCCAGTCTGGCTGCCGATGGCAGGATTGTCCGTCGCAGTACGGACCCCCAACGACGATTTACAACCGCTTTCATCGATGGTCGGGCCGGCGGGTCTGGCACCGCATTCTGGCGGCCCTTGTCGCCATGGATGGACGTGAATTCCAAGCAATCGACAGCACCACCGCCAAAGCTCATCGCTCCGCAGGCGGAGGAAAAGGGCGGCGGACGCGCAGGCGATTGGCAGGTCTCGTGGCGGTCGCACCACCAAAATCCACGCGGTAGTCGATGCAAAAGGTCGACCGCTGGCATTCGAGATCACGCCTGGCCAGTTGGGTGATGTGCGAGCCGCTCTGGCATTGATTGCACCCTTGCCGCCAGCAAAGCACCTGGCCGCAGATGCCGCCTATGATAGCAACGGATTGCGCCAGTTTCTCACCGAACGCGGAACCTTGCCGGTCATTCCGAACAACCCCACACGCCGACGCTTTCACCCTTTTGACAAGCTCGCCTACAAAGCCAGAAACATCATCGAGAGAATGTTCTGCAGGCTCAAAGATTGGCGGCGCATCGCCACACGATACGACAAACTCGCCGCCAACTTCTCATCCGCCGTCGCTATCGCGGCAGTCATCATATGGTGGGCAAATTGATTGAGTCTCGACCCTAGCGGGTCCGGGATCGACCGCACATTCACATGCTGCAACGTGCTCGATCTTCGCTCGTCGCTACTCGAGAGGTTGGTGCTTATTCGCCTTTCGCTTCCGCGGCGCCGGAATGCCGTCCTTCATCGCCAGTGCCTGATTGCCATTGATGATCACGCGATGCATGAAATTCTCCAGCACATCGAGAAGATGAGTGGTTTCCTCTTCAGTCGGAGACCAGGCGCGGTGGGCCGCGGCGTTTCCAGCATCCGTCAACACCGTCAGAATTTGATGTTCCGTGTCGCCAATATAACCCTTGTCCCTCAGCTCCTTCAGCTTCTCCTGGAACGATTTGGCGGCATCAATATTAACGCTTGTGAAGCAGCTATCCAACGCGGTCCTCAGCCCAATAGCTGCCAACGTGAGGCATTTCTCGTCATAGCAGCGGTAGGTCTCGTCCAAGATGTAGAAGAGCGTCGGGTTCAACTTACCGACTTTATCTACCCAATCAGGCCGTCGGCGTGTCGACGGGCGGGGAAGATTGACCTTAGTGTAATTTGGCTCGGTTACGATATTGCCGCCATGATCATACCATTGGTCTATATCGTTCTCGTTCCAAGAGCTCGTCTCAAGGAAAACAGTTTCACAGCCACGGCACTCCAGAAGACTGTATTCGTCGCCTCCTACAAGTGAGTGGCCCATGCGATCGTCGTATTCCCAACGCTTGTCCACGCGCCCGTGCAGCGTGCAGTTTTGCTCCCGGTCGCAAGTCGGACAATGCGCCTTTTCGACGACCTCAACCTTCGCGCTCTCGGATCTCGCCATGCCTATGATCTCTTGCTAGATCAGCAGCTTCTAAACGCACTTCCATTTCTGCACAACCATACATAATGTGCCCCCATGAACGACGCCGCATTTCATCCAGAGGACTTGGCCCGGTCGCTGATCGACCGGCAGCTGACGGCGTGTGGCTGGGTGGTTCAGTCGCGGCAGGCGATGAATCTCGGCGCGGGGCCGGGGGTTGCGGTGCGGGAGTTTCAGACGGCGTCGGGGCCGGTCGATTATGCGCTGTTTGTCGGCCGCAAGATCTGCGGCGTGATCGAGGCGAAGGCGGAAGGGACGACACTGTCCGGCTTTTCCGATCAGGCCGCGCGCTACATTCAGGACATGCCGGGCCATCTCATTCGCGAGGAAGGCCAGGTTCGCTTTGAATATGTCGCCTCCAGCAGCGAGATCCTGTTTCGCGATCTTGCCGACCCGCAATCGGCGTCGCGTCGTGTCTTTGCCTTTCACCGCCCGGAAGCGCTGGAATTGTGGCTGCGCGAGCCGCAGACGCTGAGGGCGCGATTGCAGCACATGCCGGCGCTGGTTGAGGATGGCTTGCGCGATTGCCAGGTGGATGCCGTCACCAATCTCGAGCACTCGCTGGCGCAGAACCATCCGCGCGCGCTGGTGCAGATGGCGACAGGCGCCGGCAAGACCTTCACGGCCGCAACGCTCAGCTATCGCCTCCTGGCGCATGCAGGCTTCAAGCGTATTCTATTTCTCGCCGACCGCGCCAATCTGGTGCGGCAGACGCGCGACGAATATCTGGCCTACCGGCCGCCGGGCACCGGGCGGTCCTTCTCCGAAATCTACAATGTGCAGAAGCTCGGCAGCGCCGGCATCGATAAGGATGCACAGATTGTCGTGTCCACCATCCAGCGTGTCTATTCGGTGCTGACGGGCAAGGAACTCGCGGAAGACGAGGAAGAGACCTCCGCCTTCGAGGGCGTCGCCGGTGGACAGGGTCCCGGGCAGGAACGCTTCGTCACCTACAATCCGTCGATCCCGATCGAAAGCTTCGATCTCGTCATCACCGACGAATGCCATAGATCCATCTACGGCACCTGGCGGCAGGTGCTCGACTATTTCGATGCCTTCATCGTCGGGCTCACGGCGACACCCTCGCTGCACACGCTCGGCTTCTTCGGGCGCAATCTCGTCGCGCAATATCCTTACGAGCGCTCGGTCGTCGATGGCGTCAATGTCGGCTTCGAGATCTTCCGGATCAGGACGGAGATCGGCGAGCGCGGATCGACGGTCAAGGCCGGTTATGACCTGCCCGTGCGCGACAAGCGCACCCGCGCCGAGCGCTATGAAACGCTGAACGAGGATTTCGCCTATACCGCCGACCAGCTCGACCGGACAGTGGTGGTGCCGAACCAGATACGGACGGTTCTGGAAACCTATCGGGACTCGCTCTTCACCGAGCTTTTCCCCGGCCGCTCCGAGGTGCCTAAGACGCTGATCTTCGCCAAGGACGATCACCACGCCGAGGAGATCGTGACGATCGTTCGAGACGTTTTCGGCAAGGGCAACGACTTTGCCAAGAAGATCACCTACAAGGTCGATGGAGCCGACCCGGAACAGCTCATCCGCGCCTTCCGCAACGACTATAATCCCCGCATCGCCGTCACGGTGGACATGATTGCCACGGGCACGGACGTGAAGCCGCTGGAGGCGCTGATCTTTCTGCGCGACGTGAAGTCGGAGCTCTATTTCGAGCAGATGAAGGGGCGAGGCGCGCGCACGATCAGCCCCGACAAGCTGCGCGAAGTCACCCCCGACGCGGATGCCAAGACGCGCTTCGTGCTGGTCGATGCGGTGGGCGTATCGGAAAGCCTCAAGAGCATCTCGCAGCCGCTGGAGCGCAACCGCGCCATCGCCTTCGACAAGCTGATTGAGGAGATCGCCGCCGGCCGGCGCGATGACGATGCCTTTGCGACGCTGGCCGCGCGCCTCTCCGCCCTCGACCGGCGCATCGGCGAGAAGGACCGCGCTGCGATCGTCAAGGCGACGGGCGGGCTGGACCTGAAGGCGCTGGCCTCACGGCTTCTTGACGCGATCGACCCGGATGCGCTGGCCGCCCATGTGCCGAAATCGGCGCCCGAGCCCGAGCAGAAACGCGCAAAAGACGCCGTCAAGGAAGATGCGGCGATGCTCTTCTACGATCCGACGCTGCGCACGCTGCTGAAGGACGTCAAGGCGGCGGCCGATATCCGCATCGATACCATCTCGACCGATGCCGTCGTCTCCTCCGGCTGGGACGCGGCGAAGGCGGGCGATACGGTGAGCCGCTTCAAGACCTTTCTCGACGAGAAGCAGGACGAGCTTGTCGCCCTGCAAATTCTCTATCACCGGCCCTACGCGCAGAAGCGGCTCACCTATGAGGCGGTCGACGATCTGCGCGAGGCGCTGAAGCGTCCGCCGTGGCTGCTGGAGCCCGTCGATATCTGGCGCGCCTACCGGCGGCTTGCTGCCGACAAGGTCCGCGGCAACCCGGCGGGGACGCTGGCCGATATCGTCATGCTGGTCCGCTATGCTATGGGAGAGACAGAATCGCTGGAGCCGCTGTCATCGCTGGTGGCCGGGCGCTTCAATCTCTGGCTCGGCCGCGAGGAAAAGGCGGGGCGAACCTATAGCGACGACCAACGCGCCTGGCTGACGGCCATCCGTGATCATCTGGCGGTGAATATCGAAATCCGTCCGGAAGACATCATGGAAGCCCCGGAATTTGCCAGCCGCGGCGGCATGATAAAGGCACGGGGGCTGTTCGGACAACGGCTGCCGGAATTGCTGGATGAACTGACGGAAGTCCTGGTGGCGTAATGGATATGAGAGTGGCGGCAGACGCGAGCGGGTCGGAGGATGAACCTTGGACGCTGCCGGAGGGGTGGTGTTGGAGGACGTTGGATGCTCTCGGCACCTGGACGGGCGGCGGAACCCCATCGAAAGCAAACCCGGCATTCTGGTCGGGAGGCAGCATACCTTGGGTCTCACCGAAGGATATGAAGGTCGACGTCATCGGTGACACAGAAGATCGCATTACAGAAGCTGCAGTCGATAACTCCTCGGCCAAATACGTGCCACAGGGCACGATACTGATGGTGATGCGATCAGGTATTCTTCGTCACACGTTCCCAGTCGCCGTGACCGACCGAACTGTTACTCTGAACCAGGACTTGAGAGCGCTGACGCCGCGTGAAGGTGTGAACCCGACGTTTGTTGCCCGATATCTAAAGCTCGCGAATAAGAGAGTCCTTGAGGATTGCTCCAAGGACGGAACGACCGTCAACAGCATCGAAGTTTCTGCTCTTGAGCGCCTTCCTGTTCCCCTCGCCCCTCTCCCCGAACAGCGCCGCATCGTAGAGCGCATCGATGCCCTCTTTGCCGAGATCGCGGATGGTGAGGTGGCGCTTGAGGCGGCACGCAAGGGGCTGGAGACGTTCCGGCGCGCCCTGCTGAAAGCCGCCGTCACCGGAGAACTCACCCGCGACTGGCGCGAAACCCACAAGCCCGCAGAAACCGGCCACGATCTTCTGGCCCGCATCAGGGCCGAACGCGCCGCAACCCCGGCCAAGGGGCGCGGCAAAAGCGCTGTCGCAACCCCGACACTCGACACATCGAATTTGCCGGACCTGCCGGACGGCTGGGTTTGGGCGACTTTGGACGAGGTCGCCTCAAGTGTGAGAAATGGCACATCGGCAGCTCCGAGAGCGAACCAAAACCAATTTCAGATTTTGCGCATCTCTGCTGTGCGACCGATGTGGGTTGATGAAACGCAGATCAGATATCTTTCTGAGGATCAGGCTGTTGACGCCAAGGACGCCATAGTCACGACAGGTGATCTCTTGTTCACAAGATATAATGGTTCAACCGACCTAGTCGGCGTGGGCGCTTTGTATAGTGGAGTTCCACGTTACTACCCGGACAAAATCATTAGAGTTAGATTGGATCCTGCTATTCAGGATCACGCAGGGTTTTTCGAACTCGCGGTCAATACCGGGTCAAGCAGGAAACATATCGCCTCCAACATCAAAACAACCGCGGGTCAGCAAGGCCTGTCAGGCGAGTCCCTGAAGCTTACGCCAATACCAATCCCGCCGCCAAACGAGGCGTCGGAGATTTTGAAGAGGGTCAAGCAGGCAATGGGCAGCTTCTCCGATTGCCAGACACTCCTTCAAGGACAAGCCGCCGACGCCTCCCGCCTCCGCCAGGCCATCCTGAAATCCGCCTTCGAGGGAACGCTTGTGCCGCAGGACCCGGCAGATGAGCCGGCAGCCAAGATGCTGGAACGTCTGCGGCAAGCCGTGCCGAAGGCGAACCCTAGACGCCGTGGGCGTGGAAAGGCCGGCCATGGAGGTTGAGGACTTTCTGGCCAGACGCTGGGTTCGGGTTTTCTGCGACATCGGCTGCGAGGGCATCTGGGACCGGGAGGGCGTTCCCATGGAACTCGACGACCTGCTGCCGCTTTCCGATGCGCTCAAGGCGCGCGTGATGGCCTGGCAGGACTGGTATGAGAAGGACGACGCCTTTGCAGATCCGCCGGTGACGATCGACTGGCAGGCCTTTTCCGAGGAGGGACGGCAGATCGCCCAGGCCATCAAGCAGGCGCTGCCCGACTGGACCGTCATCTATTTCGATGAATACCGCTGCCGCTCCCTCGGCCCGCAAGCGCCGCGCACATCTTTTGAATATGAAATTCATCTTACCGAAACCGAAAGTCCAGCCGCATGAATTCCCAAACACTCGTCGCAAAGGTCTGGAACTTCGCCCATGTGCTGCGCGATCAGGGCGTGTCCTATCAGGCCTATATCAGCCAGATTTCCTATCTGCTCTTCCTCAAGATGGATGACGAGCGCGTCACGCAGATCGGCGAGGCCTCCATGCTGCCGCAGGGCGCCGCGTGGCCCGACATTCGCGATCTCTCCGGCGAGGCGCTGAGCACCGCCTATGGCAAGCTGCTCGAAACGCTGTCGAAACAGGGCGGGATCATCGGGGCGATCTTCCTGAAGGCGCAGAACGAGATCCAGGACCCCGCCAAGCTGAAACGTCTGGTCGGGTTGATCGACAGCGAGACGTGGCTCGGCCTGCCGGTGGACGTCAAGGGCGACATCTACGAGGGGCTTTTGGCGCGCAATGCGGAGGATGTGAAATCCGGCGCCGGGCAATACTTCACCCCGCGCCCGGTCATCGACGCCATGGTGGAGGTCGTCGATCCCGAGCCGCACCAGACCGTGCATGACCCGGCCTGCGGCACCGCCGGCTTTCTGCTCGCCGCCTGGGAGCACATGAAGAAGCACCCCAAGGCGCGCGACCGCGCGGTCTATTCGGCGCTGAAGAACAAGTTTTCCGGCGCGGATATCGTGCCGGAGGTCGTTAGGCTTGCGGCCATGAACCTCTATCTGCACGGCATTACAGGCGTCGAATCCATCGTCGAGGCGAAGGATGCGCTGCTGGGCGCCGGCGGCAGGACCTATGACGTGGTGCTCGCCAACCCGCCCTTCGGCAAGAAGCAGAGCTATCGCGTCATCCGCGACGACGGCGAGATCGACACCGAGCGCGAGGATTACGACCGGCAGGATTTCTTCGTCACCACCTCGAACAAGCAGCTCAATTTCCTTCAGCACATCATGACCGTGCTGGCTCCCACCGGCGAGGCCGGCGTCGTTTTGCCGGATAACGTGCTCTTCGAGGGCGGCGCGGGCGAGACGATCCGCCGGCGGCTGTTGCAGAATTTCGATTTCCACACGCTGCTGCGCCTGCCGACCGGCATCTTCTACAAGCAGGGTGTGAAAGCCAACGTTCTCTTCTTCGACAAGAAGCCGCCTTCGGAGCAGGCTGCAACGAAGGATCTGTGGATCTACGATCTCAGAACCAACAAGCGCTTCACCCTGAAGGAACGCCCCATGGTGCGCGCCGATCTCGATGACTTCGTCGCCTCCTACAAATCCGGCCGCCGGCACGAGCGAGAAGAAAGCGAGCGCTTCAAGCGCTATCCGCTGGACGCGCTGCTTGCGCGCGACAAGGTCAATCTCGATATCTTCTGGTTGAAGGACGACAGTCTCGACGACCCCGCTCTGCTGCCGCCACCAGACGAGGTCGCAGCCGAGGTGGTGGAGAGCCTGGAACTGGCACTCGATAAGTTCCGTGGTGTCGCCAAGGCGCTCGGCGCTGCGGGTGCGTGATTGAGCGCCGCTGCTTTCGATTTCGACGGCGTCTCCTTGTTGGGGATCGACGTCGGGTTATCCAAGTCACACCCGACGACCGGGATCGCCTGGAGCGCCGGTGGTGACTTCGGAGCGGCGGGAGTGCACTCCGGCAGCGCCTGATGCAACGCATATCTTCCCAAAGCCAAGACGTTCCGTATAATTGCCGTCACCCCCTCCACGTCTCCCCCGACGATAGGCACATGGACCGTATCTATGAGCTTCCCATAGTCCTGAATGAAGTTCATGAACTGTGCAAGCCGGGCGCAGTCAACCGCGGTTAGAGCTGGACGTGCGCCGATCAAGAGCATGGACTGAAGAACCGGCGCTTTAAGTTACTGATGGCGATGAAGCACCGGAAAATGTCCGTAGTCACAGCACCCCGCCGCGCAGCGGCTTTTCCAACTTCTCATCCGCCGTCGCTATCGCGGCAATCATCATATGGCGGACAAAATGATTGAGTCTCGACCCTAGAACTCAACAGGTCTGGACTGAGCTCGTCAGGGGCAGCTCGAAAAGACGTTCCCGTAGCAGAGGTGGTGCCATCTGGATGTCTCACCGGGGCTAGCGCGCCTTTGAGGGAGATGGGCACGCAGTCAACGCATTATACGGCCGTTCCCAGGATCGCTGCCGTTCCCCTACTCCTGGCGATTTGCTTGCGTTGTAGGCGCTGTGAGTGCATTTGATCCGACCGGCAGATGCGCACAACATTACATCTGCCATCAATCGGAATGGTCAATAACAAGTGCGCCGTGCAAAATCCAAACGGAACGGCAATGCTGGTCCGGTTTCATAGGCCGGAAAACTGCTCCGGCAGCGAATCTCTTAACTCGCTTAAGTCACTGAAATAAAGCACTTTAAGAAGATTGGCTGGGGAACCTGGATTCGAACCAGGACTAACGGAGTCAGAGTCCGTGGGTCTACCGTTAACCTATTCCCCAACAGCCTTTCAAGCGGGTCGGCAAGTGCTTGCGACCGCTTCGGTGTGGCGGCTTATAACCAAAAGATTGGCCGGTGCAAATACCTGATGTGAATTTTTTTTGTCGGGGGCTGGTTTGCGGCGGTTTCGTGAAAAACGTTTGGCGAAAAGGCTGGGCGCTGTTACAATCAGGTCAACGAAACTTGTAACAGCCTGCTGCAACTCACACAGAGATTTTGCGCGGCGACATGGATATTTGAACGTGGAAGACCCTTCGAACGGCTCTCAGCCGTCATTCGACGGGGCGTTCGACCGTACTGGCAGCCCGGGGAAACCAACTTCCCGCCGGGGCAGGCGCAGGCGTAGCGGCAAGAGCCGCGCGGCGTCCGTCCCACAGGCAAACGGCCAGCCGCCGGCGAAATCCGGCGAGCCCGAGCGCTCTCATCAACAGTCTGCTCTTGATCATCAGCCGGGTCAGGACGGCGCGCGCAAGCGCAAGCGCCGCCGGAAGAAGGGTGGACAGACGACGCAACAGCAGCAGGCGGCCAAAACGCAGCCTGATCCACGCGCTCCCGGACCCAAGAAAAAGCAACAGCGCAATCGTCGCTCCCTGCAGGGGCGTCCGCTTGCGGCGTCGTCCGATCGCGCAAGCCCTGCCGTCACGCGGCCACAACCGGCCCATGATGTGCGTCAGCAGCCGCAGGCCGAGCGGGCCTTGCCGCCGAACGATCTTTATGCGGCGCTCGACCTCGGCACGAACAATTGCCGCCTGCTGATCGCGCAGCCCACCCGGCCCGGTCAGTTCCGTGTCGTCGATGCTTTTTCGCGAATCGTCAGGCTGGGGGAAGGCCTGGGGTCCAGCGGGCGGCTTTCAGAGGAGGCGATGGAGCGGTCCGTCGAGGCGCTGAAGATCTGCGCCGCCAAGCTTTCGACCCGCAACATCCGCAAGCGCCGGCTGATTGCCACCGAGGCCTGCCGGGCAGCGGAAAACGGCGAGGAATTCCTGAGCCGTGTCACGGCCGAAACGGGGCTCGAACTGGAAATCATCAATCGCGAAACGGAAGCCCGGCTTGCCGTTTCCGGCTGTTCGTCGCTGGTCGGGCGCGAGACGCGCTCGGTGGTGCTCTTCGATATAGGCGGAGGTTCCTCGGAAATCGCCGTCATCAAGACGGGCGAGAACCGTTCGGCACGGCTCGCCAACCATATCACCCATTGGACATCGCTTCCCGTCGGCGTCGTCACGCTGTCGGAGCGCCATGGCGGACGCGACGTTACGCCGGCCGTCTTCGATGCCATGGTGCGCGAAGTGGAAGGCATGCTGGCGCGGTTCGAAAGCCCCGATGTCAGCGAACTGGCCGATGGCCCCGATTCGGGGTTCCATCTGATCGGCACGTCCGGCACGGTCACGACGCTGGCCGGGGTTCATCTCGGCCTTTCCAAATATGATCGCCGCAAGGTTGATGGCGTCTGGCTTTCCGACGCCGAGGTCAGCGCCATGCAGGCCAAGCTCCTTTCGTGGGATTTTGCCGGCCGGGCATCCAATCCGTGCATCGGGCCGGATCGGGCCGATCTGGTGCTGGCGGGCTGCGCGATTCTTGAGGCCATTCGCCGGCGCTGGCCGTCGCCGCGCATGCGCGTGGCGGACCGGGGCCTGCGCGAAGGGCTTTTGACCGACATGATGGCCGATGACGGCGTCTGGCGGCGGCTGCGGCATCGCGGCGGCGTCGCATTGCGCGGCCGGCCGGGGGACAGGACATGACGAAACCGCCATCCACACCAAACCGCACCGGCCGCAAGATCGGCCAGAAGGTGAAGAAGGGAAAGCTGAAGGCTTCTTCCCGCCGCTGGATCGAGCGCCATATCAACGATCCCTATGTGCAGCGGGCAAAGCTCGAAGGCTATCGCGCCCGCGCCGCCTTCAAGCTGCTGGAGATCGACGACAAGCACCAGATCCTGAAAGGTGCCAAGCGGATCATCGACCTGGGCTCCGCGCCGGGCAGCTGGTCGCAAATCGCCGCCAAGGTGACGAACTCGACCGACAATGACATTCGCGTGGCGGCCATCGACTTTCTGGAAATGGATCCGCTGCCGGGTGTACATTTCATCCAGATGGATTTTCTGCAGGACGAGGCCCCTCACCTCCTGACGGAAGCGCTTGGCGGCGCGCCCGATCTCGTCGTCTCGGACATGGCCGCACCCACGACCGGTCACAAGCGCACCGACCATCTGCGCACCATGCATCTGTGCGAAGTTGCCGCGCATTTCGCCATTGAGGTACTGGCCGAAGGCGGCCATTTTCTCGCCAAGACTTTCCAGGGCGGCACGGAAAACGACCTACTGACCCTGCTGAAGCAGAATTTCCGGCAGGTCATCCATGTGAAGCCCGGAGCCTCACGCGCCGAATCGGTCGAGATGTTCCTGCTCGCCAAGGGGTTCAAGGGGCGAGCACAGGACGAAGCGGAGGCGGACGCCTAATGCTGCTCTATGTCACTGTCGGAACGAATGATCTGGCGAGAGCCGGGGCATTTTTCGACAGTGTGCTGTCTGAGTTGGGCTATGCGCGCCGCGAAACGGAAGACGACGCCCTTGGTTATGCGCATGCCGGCGACACGCGTTGCCGCTTCTGGGTGACGCGCCCCTATGATCGGAAGCCGGCCAGCTTCGGCAATGGCGTTACGTTCGCTCTGACGGCAGATAGCCGCGATGCGGTTCGGCGTTTTCACGCCGCAGCCTTGGCACAAGGTGGCCTAGACGAGGGCGAACCCGGCCTGCGCCCGTTTCACGCCCATTTCTACGCAGCATTTGTTCGCGACCTTGACGGCAACAAGATTGCTGCTGTCTGCGAAAAACCGGAGTAGCCCTTACCCCGCCTGATAGGCTCTGTGCCCCGACACATCCGCCCCTGCATCGCGTGGCAGGGCCACGATGAAGAAGAGCGAGGCCGCAGACAACAGCGCCGTGAGGCCGAAAGCCAGGTGGAAGGAGAAGAGCGAGAGCGCATGCCCGCTCCACCAACCGCCCGCTTCCAGAATGAGACCGGCGACGGCGACGCCGAGCGCGGTGGCGATCTGCTGGAAGACGGAGCTGATCGAGGTGGCCTGGCTCGCATCGTTTTCGGCGATCGAGGTGAAGTTCAGGCTGTTCGACGAGGTGAACAGGAACGACCGCGTGAAGCCGGCCAGATAGAGCGTGATGATGATCAGCCAGACCGGCGTGTCCGGCGTGAAGAAGACAGCGATGCCGATCATCGCGGCGCCGCCGGCGGCGGCCATGATCATGGTGTCGCGGAAACCGTAGGCGGCCAGCGCCCGCGTGGCGAGGAACTTCGTCGACATCGCGCCGAAGGCACCGGCAAAGGTGATGAGGCCCGAATGGAATGGGTTGAGACCAAAGCCCATCTGCAACATCAGCGGCATCAGGAACGGCTGCGCGCCGTTGGCGACGCGGAAGATTGTTCCGCCGACGATCGACAACCGGAAGACCGGGTCGCGGAAGAGCTTCAGCGTCAGGATCGGGTTCGGAACCCGCCGGGCGTGGCGAAGATAGAGCACCAGCGTCACGATGCCGAGGGCCGTAGCCGCGATGCCGACAACTGGTGGCAGGGCTGGAAGGCTGATGACCGAGAGGCCGAAGACGATGCCGGAGGCGGCAATGCCGCTCAAGAAAAAGCCCAGCCAATCCATTTTCGGGGTCTCTCGCGGCGGTACGTCCGGCAAGTAGATCGACGACAGCCAGATGCCGAGAAATCCGATTGGCACGTTGATCAGGAAGATCCAGTGCCAGGAGAAATAGGTGGTGATGAAGCCGCCCAGCGGCGGGCCGGCCATGGGGCCTATGAGACCCGGAATGGTGAGCCAGGTCATGGCGGAAACGAATTCGCTCTTCGGCACCGCGCGCACCAGCACGAGCCGGCCGACCGGCGTCATCATCGAGCCGCCGATGCCTTGCAGGAAGCGTGCAATGACGAATTCCGGCAGGCTCGACGATATCGAGCAGGCGACGGAACCGAGGACGAAAACGAGAAGTGCGATGCGGAAGATGTTTTTCGCGCCGAACTTGTCGGCCATCCAGCCGCTGATCGGGATGAAGACGCCGAGTGCCACGAGATAGGAGGTCAGCGCCAGCTTCAGCGTGATCGGGTTGACGCCGATATCCGAGGCGATCGCCGGAAGCGAAGTGGCGATCACGGTGGAATCCATCATCTCCATGAAGAAGGCGAAGGCGAGGATCATGGGGACGATGCGAGGCATGACGGAACCGGAAAGCATTGAGGACAGCAACAAGGCTGACCATTCTGTTATTGTAAGGAATACGAAGTATCCATAATGCGGGCATTACGGCTTGAATAGTGAATTCTTCGCAATGTTTCAGAGGCGATCGATATTACATTCCGGCAGGAATTCAGCGGCCAGCCGGTTGCGATAGGCTGCAAGATTGGGTTCCGCGAGGATGGCGTCGCGAATGGGGCCGGGAAAGGCGCGGGATGTGGCGGCGATGGCGAAAGCGAGAACCGTTGCGTCCGACCCGCAGGGCCGTTCGCCCAGAAGATAAGGCTTGTCGCCAAGGAGGCAGGCGATTGCCCGGGTGTTTTCAGCAGCCAGACGATCGTTTTCCCTGTCGCTCAGGCGCGCGGTGCCCTGGCCCTTCAGGGACGTCCGGATGCTGCGCCGGACAAGCGGTGCGACCAGCAGACGGATGGGCGCCGGCATCGCACCAAAGGCGGCCTTCTCCATCACCAACCAGCCGTCATTGCGGATCCAACGTCGCTCCACCGCAATGAAATAGCTCGATTCCTCCAGCGTCCGCTCCGCGAGCAGGCCAAGCATCAGGGTCCGTTCGTCATAACCGCCGCTGAAGTCCACACCATGCGCGTCTGCGAGATGGCGCCTGATCAGGCGCGAGTCGGAGACGACACGGCCCTCGTCCACGATATAGGGCAGCTTGCCGCGGGGAGCCTTTCGAGCGCCCCCGATGCCGTCGACCTTTTCGAAGGGCAGACCGGCCATCCGCAGAAGAATCATCACCTTCATCACGAAAGGGCTGAGGTCCGGTTGCCCAACGCCCGGTCCGAAACCATAAAGCCTGATCATGCTGTCCCCTTCCTCGGCTGAATGCCATCCAACCGATCGGCGCACCTCGTGTCCAGAGATTCGCACAGGCAGACAACACAAATGCGAAAGCCCGGATCTTGAATTCCGGGCTCAAGCACTTGGTCTCTTGGAATATCTGGCTCAGGCCGCCATGTCGGCCGCAACCTGGCGCAACGTCGTCGCCAGCCGTGCGATGATTTCATCACCGTCAACCTTGATGCCGGCAGCGGCGAAGTCACGGTTGAGGCGCTCGACAGCGCCACCGCGCCTGATGATGTCTTCCGTCACCAGTTCGTCAGCATAGGCCTGCGGATCGACATGACCGAGCTTTTCGGCGGCCCAAAGCGCCAGCTGCGTCTTGCTGCGCGTGTCGATGCGGAATTGAAGTTCACGCTCGCGTGCATATTGCATTTCGGAAGCATCGGCCCGCATCTTCAAAGCATTCATGTGTCAGGTCCCTAAAATACCAAAGTTAAAACAGTGGCTTCGTTGCCATGAGCAGACCTTTGCACAAGCCCGATTGAAACTTTCTGAGACGAAAAGCTCGCATTTTAACGACCCGGTCGATTTCGCGACAAAGCTGTACAGCTTCTGGAATTTCACCATCCGGAACGTTGCGCACCGGCGCAGCTACGGTCGCAAAATGACGCAACTGCCTGTGGATAGCGTTTTCCTATTCCCTTCCGGTCATGATCATGTTACCAGCCCTCGCCAACTTCCAGAACAAATGGAAACCCAGCGGAGCCGCTCCCAAGCTGCCGCTGTTTTTGCATTTCGACAATTCGAAAGGAATTTGGCAGATGGCGCGCATTATTGAATCCGCTACCGGGCACGAGGCCCTCACCTTCGACGACGTTCTGTTGCAGCCCGGCCATTCGGAGATCATGCCGGGTCAGACGAACATCGCGACACGCATCGCCTCCGACATCGAATTGAACCTGCCGATCCTCTCGTCTGCGATGGACACTGTGACGGAATCGCGTCTGGCGATTGCGATGGCGCAGGCCGGTGGCCTCGGCGTCATCCACCGCAACCTCTCGCCCGCCGCGCAGGCCGAAGAGGTCCGGCAGGTGAAGAAATTCGAAAGCGGCATGGTCGTCAACCCGGTCACGATCGGCCCGAAGGCGAAGCTCGCTGAAGCGCTGGCGCTGATGAAGGCGCACGGCATTTCGGGCATTCCGGTCGTTGAAAACGGCGGCAGCGGCGTCGCCGGCAAGCTGGTCGGCATTCTGACCAACCGCGACGTGCGCTTTGCCACCAATCCCGATCAGCCGATCCACGAGCTGATGACCAAGGAAAAGCTCATCACCGTGACGGAAAACGTCGAACAGCAGGAAGCCAAGCGCCTGCTGCACAGCCACCGCATCGAGAAGCTGCTGGTGGTCGATAATGATGGTCGCTGCGTCGGCCTCATCACGGTCAAGGATATCGAGAAGTCACAGCTGAACCCGAACGCCACCAAGGACCCGCAAGGCCGCCTTCGCGCCGCCGCAGCGATCTCCGTTGGTGACGACGCACGCGAGCGCACCGAACGACTGCTGGATGCAGGCGTCGACGTGATTGTCATCGACACGGCGCACGGACATTCGCAGAAGGTTCTGGACGCCGTCGGCATCGTGAAGAAGATGACCAATTCGGTCCGTATCATCGCCGGCAACGTGGCGACCGCTGGCGGCACGCGCGCGCTGATCGATGCAGGTGCCGACGCCGTCAAGGTCGGTATCGGTCCGGGCTCGATCTGCACCACCCGCATCGTCGCCGGTGTCGGCGTTCCGCAGCTGGCCGCCATCATGGCCGCGGTCGAGGAAGCCAACAAGTCAAACGTTCCGGTGATCGCCGATGGCGGCATCAAGTTCTCGGGCGATCTGGCCAAGGCCATCGCGTCTGGCGCCTCCGCCTGCATGATCGGCTCGCTGCTGGCCGGCACGGATGAAAGCCCGGGCGAGGTCTATCTCTACCAGGGCCGCTCCTTCAAGGCCTATCGCGGCATGGGCTCTGTCGGCGCCATGGCGCGCGGCTCGGCAGACCGCTATTTCCAGGCGGAAGTGCGCGATACGCTGAAGCTGGTTCCTGAAGGCATTGAGGGCCAGGTTCCCTATAAGGGGCCGGTCTCGGCCGTTCTGCACCAGCTCGCCGGTGGTCTTCGCGCGGCCATGGGCTATGTTGGCGGCGTCGACCTGTCCGACTTCCAGAAGAAGGCCACCTTCGTTCGCATCTCGGGTGCGGGCCTTCGCGAAAGCCACGCGCATGATGTGACGATCACGCGCGAAAGCCCGAATTATCCGGGGGGCATGTGAGCTTCCGGCTTGGCGACAGCCTGAAATCATCCCCCTGGCTCTGGCTGACGGGTCTTGTCTCGGCATCGCTTCTCCTCTTCATGAACCTGCGTGACGCGGCGCTGTTTGCGTCGCTCACGCAGGGGCGTAGCATGCCTGATCAGGATTTCTCCTCGACACGGGAAAGCCTGCTGGCGCTGAAGGATTACCTTGCCACACGGCCCGAGGCCGCCAACGTGCTGCGAGCCATGCATCTGGAGGCAGACCTTGTGCTTCCGGCAGTGTTGACCGTCTTTCTGATCCTTCTGATCAGACGACTTGCGCCGGGCGCGGTGGTTTACGGCCGGCCTGCGCAGAACCTGCTGCCGATGATGATGATATTTCCCCTTCTCTACGGCTTTGCCGACTATTCGGAGAACGCGCTCGGCCTCATGCTGTTTCCGCCGGCCTCGCCCAGCCCTGCCACGGCAGCACTGATTGCAGACGCGCTCTCCTGGGCAACGCGGCTGAAATTTCTCGCCATGACGATCGCCGGCGTGACGGTGGCAAGGCTGACGATCGCGCGTCTTTCGCGTTGAACCGTGAAATAATTTGAAAATATTGAGAATAAACTCCTGAACGAATACAGCCGCTTAAAGGCTGAAATCGTTACGCTCCCGCGAATAATCGACGAATAATCGGCTGAGGCCATTGTAAAATTTCCAATA
This sequence comes from Rhizobium sp. C1, assembly GCF_021026335.1. Taxonomy (GTDB): domain Bacteria; phylum Pseudomonadota; class Alphaproteobacteria; order Rhizobiales; family Rhizobiaceae; genus Ensifer_A. The sequence continues at coordinate 206,992 of NZ_JAJNCY010000006.1, read as the reverse complement.
AAGCCTATCTTAAGCCCATCGAAAGTTGCTTGTGACGTCGGTACAGAGCTAGGCTCCCGTCGGATTTCCTCTCAAATCATCGATCCAATCCTGCGAGGTTTCGCGGGAACAACAACGATTGCTTCGAAAGGAAATCGTTATGAACACTGGTACCGTTAAGTGGTTTAACTCCACCAAGGGCTTCGGCTTCATTCAGCCCGACAACGGCTCTGCTGACGTTTTCGTACACATCTCGGCTGTCGAGCGCGCAGGGATGCGTTCGCTGAACGACGGCCAGAAGATCACGTACGACATCGTACAGGACCGCAAGTCCGGCAAGAACTCGGCCGACAACCTTCGCGCCGCGTGAATTCGTCATTCGCTGAGGCTGACCACGGATGTACTGGCAGCTTCGCTGAGTGACTGTGAGAGGTCGGGTTAACGCCCGGCCTTTTGTTTTTCTGGAGATTTCCATGTCGGAAGTTCGCTATGCCCCGGACGACATGGTCGTCCTCCACGCCCGGACGTTTCAGGGCGTTTCGCAGCAGGTCACGGTTCGCATCGTCAACTGTCAGCCCGTCTCGACAAGCGGGGCGGTTCGATATCGCGTCCGCATTCCGGGCGAAAACTTTGACCGGACCATCGGCCGTGACGACATCGACACGCTCGCCTCGCCGGGCAGCAGTGCCGTTGCGTCCGAGCAGATCTCGCGCCCCAAGACCGGTTCCAGTTGGATCAACGCGGCGGCCATACGGACCCGCAAGTAACAGCAATCACAAGCAGGAGACGTTTTGCAAGTTATCGTAAGAGACAACAATGTCGACCAGGCGCTTCGCGTTCTGAAAAAGAAAATGCAGCGCGAGGGTGTGTTCCGCGAGATGCGGGCCCGCAGCTCGTATGAAAAGCCTTCGGAACGCCGCGTGCGCGAACAGGCCGAAGCGGTGCGCCGGCACAAGAAGCTCCAGAAGAAGCAGATGCAGCGCGAAGGGCTCCTGCCCATGCCCAAAAAGGCCGTGCGCCCGCGCTGAACCGCAACCCACGACGGAGGACACCATGACCGCTACGAAAGACCAGTTTTTCAAGCCCGGCAAGATGTCGGCTCAGGACAAGGCGTCCGCCATCGATCACATGGCGCGCCAGATCATCGCGAAGGAAGCCGCCCAGCGAGAGCTGAAGACCGAGCGCCTACGCAAGCTGCGCGAGGCGCAGGAAGCGCTTGCACCGGCCGAACCCGCGCCGCGCGGCAAGGCCAAGCGCGGCTGACCCACAGCGGATCAGCCGTCGCAACCGCCCCAATCAGCCTTGTGCAAAGGCCGCCTGCTCATCACGCTGACGCTGCACCTCGCGGCGCTTGGTGATGATCGAGGCGGTGATGACGCCGATGGTCACGATCGTCACCAGAATGGTCGAGACCGCGTTGATTTCCGGCGTGACCCCGAGACGGACCTGACTGTAGATCTTCATCGGCAGCGTGGTGGCGCCGGGGCCCGAAGCAAAGCTCGAAATCACCAGATCGTCGAGCGACAGCGTGAAAGCCAGCATCCAGCCCGAGACAACCGCCGGCGCGATGACCGGCAGCGTCACCTGCAGGAAGGTGCGCACAGGCGTTGCGCCCAGATCCATCGCCGCTTCCTCAATCGACCGATCGAAGCTCAGCAAACGCGACTGCACGACCACGGCGACGTAGCACATGGAGAATGTGATATGCGCGAGGATCACTGTGACAATGCCGCGATCGAGATTGACCGCCACGAAGAAGAGCAGCAGCGACAGGCCGGTAATCACGTCCGGCATGACGAGCGGCGCGAAGATCATGCCCGAGAACAGAAACCGTCCGCGGAATTTCGTGTAGCGCGTCAGCGCCAGCGCCGCGAGCGTGCCGAGCACAGTTGCGATCGTCGCAGACGTGAAGGCGACGCGCGCCGTCACCCATGCCGCATCTTTCAGCGCCTCGTTTTCCAGAAGCGAGGCATACCATTTGGTCGAGAAGCCGCCCCAGACGGTAACGAGTTTCGACTCGTTGAAGGAATAGACGATCAGCAGAAGGATCGGCAGATAAAGGAACGCGAAGCCGAAGGTGATCGAGACCTTGTTGAAGGGTGTCCAGCGGTTCATCGTCATTCTCCCTGTGCTTTGGCCTGGGCGTTCTGGAACAGCGCGATCGGGATCACCAGAACCAGAAGCAGGACGATGGCGACGGCGGAGGAGACCGGCCAGTCGCGGTTGGAGAAGAACTCGGCCCAGAGCGTCTTGCCGATCATCAGCGTTTCGGAGCCGCCGAGCAGGTCGGGGATGACGAATTCGCCGGTTGCCGGAATGAAAACGAGCAGGAAGCCGGCCACAACGCCCGGCAGCGATAGTGGAAACGTCACTTTCCAGAAGGCCTGGAACCGTGTGCAACCCAGATCCTCGGCCGCTTCAATCAGCGTTCCATCGAGCTTTTCGAGTGCAGAGTAAAGCGGCAGCACCATGAAGGGCAGATAGGAATAGACAATGCCGATATAGACCGCGACATTCGTGTTCAGGATGATCAGCGGCTCGTGGATCAGGCCCAGATAAAGGAGGATCTGATTCAGGAACCCCTCTGGCTTCAGGATCGCGATCCATGCGTAGACGCGGATCAGGAAGCTCGTCCAGAACGGCAGGATGACCAGCATCAGAAGCGTTGGCCTGATCGTGCGCGGCGCCTGCGCCATCGCATAGGCGATCGGATAGCCGACGAGCAGCGTCAGCAAGGTCGAGAAGAAGGCGATGGTGACGCTGGAAATATAGGCCTTCAGATAAAGCGAGTCCTGCGTCAGGTAGAGGAAATTGTCGAAGGAAAGCTGGCTAAGGAAATCCTTGATGCCTTCCCAGCCGCCTGCGATGTCAAAGACCGGCGTGTAAGGCGGCATGGCAATCGCGGTCGTCGACAGCGAGATGCGCATCACGATGATGAATGGAACCAGGAAGAAGATCAGCAGCCATCCGAATGGTATGGCGATGACCAGACGATTGAAGATGCCGTTGACGAGCCTGACCATGATCTCAATCCTTCAGGAGCACGCCGGCATCGCCGTCGAAGGAAATCCAGACGTCTTCATCATAACCGAGGGGATTCTCGACCGAGCGCTGGGCATTCAGCGAGGATGCGCGGACTGTCTGTCCGTTGGGCAGCTTGACGAAATAAACTGTCATGTCGCCGAGATAGGCCATGTCCCACATTTCGCCCCTGGCGGAATTGATGCCGGCATTGGCGGGCGCCTCGCGCGAAACCCGGATCTTTTCCGGCCGGATGACGAAGCCGCGCGACGCGCCTCTCACATCCATGTTGCCAATGGGCGTGCGGATGGTGAAACCCTCGCCGACAGCAATATCCAGCATGCCATTCTCTGAGGATGTGACGAGACCATCGAAAATGTTCACATCGCCGATGAAGTCCGCGACGAAGCGCGAATTGGGCGCCTCGTAGATCTCGGCAGGCGTGGCCACCTGATTGACCTTGCCGGCGCTCATGACGGCAATGCGGTCGGCCATGGTCATGGCTTCTTCCTGGTCATGCGTGACGATTACGAAGGTCAGACCCAGGTCCTGCTGAAGGTCCATGAGTTCGAACTGGGTTTCCTCACGCAGCTTCTTGTCCAGTGCGCCGAGCGGCTCGTCGAGGAGCAGCACCTTCGGCCGCTTGGCGAGAGAGCGAGCGAGCGCGACGCGCTGCCGCTGACCACCGGAAAGCTGATGCGGCTTGCGGGTGGCGAATTTCTCGAGTTTTACGAGCTTGAGCATCTGCGCCACGCGCTCGGCGATCTCGTTCTTCGGCATGCCGTCCTGCTTGAGGCCGAAGGCGATGTTCTTTTCGACCGTCATATGCGGGAAGAGCGCATAGGACTGGAACATCATGTTGACCGGCCGGCGATAGGGCGGTGTGCCGGCCATGTTGACGCCATCGAGGATGATTTCGCCGGACGTCGGCTGTTCGAAGCCGGCCAGCATGCGAAGCAGGGTCGACTTGCCGCAGCCGGATGCGCCGAGAAGCGCAAAGAACTCGCGATGATAGATGTCGAGTGAGAGGTCATCGACGGCCACGAACGTTCCGAATTTCTTCGTCACGTTACGAAACGAGATATAAGGCTTGGCGCTCGGATCCGTCCACGGTGCGAAGGATCTGCGGATGCTGCCCAAAGATTTCATGATGTTCCCCGGATTATGGATTTTTCAAAGGGTTCCTGCGACCGAACGCATCCCCTCTCCCCGAGAACACGGACGGCAATTGTCAGAGAAAAGGCCCGAGCAAGCCCGGGCCTTTTGATCTTGCTTACTGACCGGTGACGACCTTCGTCCAGAGCCGGGTTTCGATCCGCTGCGTCTTTGGATCGAGCGGCGTCACGATGAAGAGCTTCTTCATCAGAGCCTCGTCCGGATAGATGTCCTTGTCTTCAAGGATCGACTTGTCGACGAACTGCTGCGAGGCCTTGTTGCCGTTCGCGTAGAAAACGAAGTTCGACGCCTTGGCGATCACTTCCGGCTTCATCATGTAGTTGAGGAAGGCATAAGCCGCGTCCTTGTGCGGTGCATCCGCTGGGATGGCCATCATGTCAAACCACATCTGCGCGCCCTGCTTGGGGATCGAATAGCCGATATGGACGCCGTTCTTTGCCGCTTCGGCGCGGCTGGCTGCCTGGAGCATATCGCCCGAATAGCCGAAGGCGATGCAGATATCGCCGTTGGCCAGTCCGTTGATATATTCAGAGGAATGGAACTTGCGGATGTTCGGGCGGGCGGCTTCGAGCAGTGCTGCTGCCTTCTCCAGATCCTTCGGATCATGGCTGTCGGGCTTCAGACCGAGATAGTTGAGAGCGGCCGGCAGCACGTCCTGCGGTGAATCCAGCACGTTGATGCCGCATTCCTTGAACTTGGCCGCAACCTTCGGATCGAAGATCGCGTCAAGGCCCGGCGCATCGTCGGAGCCGGTGATCGCCTTCACCTTGTCCTTGTTATAGCCGATGCCGTTCGTTCCCCACATGTAGTCGATGGCATACTGGTTGCCCGGATCGTACTTGGCGACACGCTCGTTGACCATGTCCCACATGTTGGAAATGTTGGGCAGCTTCGACTTGTCGAGCTTCTGGAAGACGCCGGCCTGAATTTGGCGGGCGAGGAAGTTCGCCGTCGGCACCACCACGTCATAGCCGGTACCACCGGCCAGCAGTTTGGTCTCCAGAATTTCGTTGGAGTCGAATGTGTCGTAAACGACCTTGATACCGGTTTCCTTGGTGAAATCCTCGAGAATCTTCGGATCGATATAGTCGGACCAGTTGTAGATGTTCACGACCTTGTCTTCGGCCGAGGCCCCGGTCGCAAGCACCGTCGTCATGGCGGCCGCAAACGCAATACGTGTCAGAAGCGATTTCATTTCTTTCTCCTCTGGAGTTGAACCTTGAGCCCGATGGAGGGATAGGACGGGCATGGCGGCTTTGTTTTTCTTTGGAGACTAGAAAGGTTTTTTGCGAGCGACAAGGGGCTTTTTGGCTTTGACGCGAAAATTTGATCAAACGGCGCCGGGCCATTTCTTCCTGTGATCCCAGTGGCGAAATCCACCCCATATGAGCGTGGCAGCCTCACTGAAAATCAAAAATGCTCAAGCCCGTCACCATCTCATCCAGCCCCAGCGGGCGCGTGACGGGCGGCTCGGCGCGGGCGAGACAGCCCTGACGCTCGCAGGTGCGGCAGGCGGGGCCGATGGCCACCGGGCCGCCCGGCATATTGGCGACGGCCTGTCCATAGACGATTTCATCGCGGAAGGAGACATCGCAGCCCAGCAGAAGGGCGGTGCGGCGCACCCGTTCGGAGAACGCGCCTTGCGGACCTTCCAGCGTGCGCGAGATCACCACGAATTCAGCACCATCCGGCATTTCCACGGCGTCGACCAGGATTTGCGCCGGCTGGGCAAAGGCGGAATGGATGTTGAGCTTGGGGCAGCGGCCGCCGAAGCGGACCTGCGGGAAGCCCTGTGCGCCGGCGCGGCGAAAACGGTTTCCGGCATTGTCGATCTCCAGCATGAAGAAGGGTACGCCCGCGGCACCCGGCTTCTGCAGCATGGTCAACCGGTTGGCGGCCATTTCATAGGAGACCCCGAAACGAGAGCGCAGTACATCGACATCATAGCGCGCGCGCTGGGCGGCGGCGTGGAAAGCGCCGTAGGGCATGAGCAGCGCATGGGCCGCGTAACGCGCCAGCTCGAAGCGGCCGATGCGTCGCGCCTCATGCGACGACAGGCCGAGTGTGTCGAGTTCGGCCAGCAAGTCGTCCTTCAGCGCGATCTGCGCCACCTCCATCGCGACTTCGCGCAGCTGGTCGAAAGGCGACAGGCGTTCCGAGAGGAAGAGGCGCATGGAGTGCCGGTCATATCGCCGGCGCAGGCCCGGCATGGTGTGGACGGGCAGCGTCCGCACGATGATGCCGTGATTGGTCTTCAGCCAAGTCCGCAACGCGCCACCGATATCTTCGGCCGGCTTGGTCGCCTCATGGAAACGCTCGGCAGCCTCGTCCAAACGGGCGAAATAGTTCGGGCGTCGCTCGAAGAGTTCGCGCACCTCGTCAGCCGGAAGGCGCGCGGCGGAGACGGCAGTTTCGTGGCCCTCACGCGCCAGAAGATCAGCAAGGTCGGTGAGCCTTGCCGCCTGTTCGCGATAGGCGCGATAGAGCTTGTTGAAGGCCGCCGTCGCGTTGGGGGCGGCTTCGGCCATTTCCACCAGCTCCTGATCGCCCGGCAGCTCGCCGGCCAGAAGCGGATCGGTGAAGATTTCGCGCAGCTGGCTGACGCTGCCTGCCGCCTCGCCCTGAAGCTCGTCCAGATCGACCTTGTAGACAGATGACAGCTTGAGCAGCAGCTGGACGGTCAGTGGGCGCTGGTTGCGCTCGATGAGGTTCAGATAGGACGGCGAGATTTCCAGCGCCTCGGCCATGGCGGTCTGGGTCAGCGACAAGGCGTTTCGAATGCGGCGCACGCGCGGGCCTGCAAAGATCTTATTTTCGGCCATTCGGCCCTCCCCTGTGACTGATTTTACAAAACCCGGTTCAGTTTTGACAAACTGCCATATTTACATATTTTACAAATTTACAGCACGCCTTTGTCAAAGACAAGACATCCTAACCTCTTTATACGCCCGTTTTCGTTCATTTTTCTGGATGTTTTTGCGCTGCGGTGTAAAAACAGTCACATCAGATTTCGGCAAGCGAAACACCCAAGACGAGCGAGCCGAGTGGTTAGTCAAAGAACGGAGACACGTTATGACCGATTTTTACAATCTCGTTCCCTCGGCACCGCAGGGCCGTTTCGACAATATCGAGCGTCCTTACACGGCGGAAGACGTCAAGCGCCTGCGTGGCTCGGTTCAGATCAAGCAGACGCTTGCCGAAATGGGCGCAAACCGCCTGTGGAAGCTGCTGCATGAAGAGAGCTACATCAACGCACTCGGCGCACTGTCGGGCAACCAGGCCATGCAGATGGTCCGCGCCGGCCTGAAGGCGATCTACCTCTCCGGCTGGCAGGTTGCCGCTGACGCCAACACGGCTTCCGCGATGTATCCGGACCAGTCGCTCTATCCGGCAAACGCCGCACCGGAACTGGCCAAGCGCATCAACCGCACGCTGCAGCGCGCCGACCAGATCGAAACCTCCGAAGGCAAGGGCCTGTCGGTCGACACCTGGTTCGCCCCGATCGTTGCCGATGCCGAAGCCGGTTTCGGTGGCCCGCTGAACGCCTTCGAAATCATGAAGGCCTTCATCGAGGCAGGCGCTGCGGGCGTTCACTTCGAAGACCAGCTGGCTTCCGAAAAGAAGTGCGGCCATCTCGGCGGCAAGGTTCTGATCCCGACGGCGGCCCATATCCGCAACCTGAACGCGGCCCGCCTTGCAGCCGACGTCATGGGTGTTCCGACCCTCATCGTTGCCCGCACGGATGCCGAAGCTGCCAAGCTTCTGACGTCGGACATCGACGAGCGCGACCGTCCGTTCGTTGACTATGATGCCGGCCGGACGGCGGAAGGCTTCTACCAGGTCAAGAACGGCATCGAACCCTGCATCGCCCGTGCGATCGCTTACGCTCCGAACTGCGACCTCATCTGGATGGAAACCGGCAAGCCGGATCTGGAACAGGCCCGCAAGTTTGCCGAAGCCGTGCACAAGGCGCATCCGGGCAAGATGCTCGCTTACAACTGCTCGCCGTCGTTCAACTGGAAGAAGAACCTCGACGATGCAACGATTGCGAAGTTCCAGAACGAACTCGGCGCGATGGGCTACAAGTTCCAGTTCATCACGCTGGCCGGCTTCCACCAGCTGAACTTCGGCATGTACGAGCTGGCCCGTGGCTACAAGGACCGCCAGATGGCTGCCTATTCGGAGCTGCAGGAAGCGGAATTCGCGGCAGAGGTCAACGGTTACACGGCGACCAAGCACCAGCGCGAAGTCGGCACCGGTTACTTCGATGCCGTCTCCATCGCCATCACGGGCGGCAAGTCCTCGACGACCGCCATGAAGGAATCGACCGAGACCGAGCAGTTCCGCCCGGCCGCCGAATAACAACTCAAGCCGCCGCCCTCCCCTTCACCGGGGAGGGCCACCACCCAGACATTCCTTTCACAAACCCCTGCATAAAAGAGGAGAAATGCCATGAATGCCCCAGCTACCCGCGTCAAGGAACGTGCAGAAGAACAGTCCTCGGCCATGACTGCCGATCAGCAGGCCATGATCCGCATGGTTGCCAACGACCTGCATCGCCTGAACCAGTCCGTCATGAAGGCCGTCGATGCCGGCGTTTCGGTCGAACTCGTCCGCTCCGCCCGCCATCATGGCGGTGAAGGAAACTGGGGCGATCTCCTCATCCCGGTCATCGTGACGCAGGGCCGTTAATAGGGCCTGACTTGAAATGACCTCCCGGCGCCCGGAAGCTCCCTGCTTCCGGGCGCTTTACCATTCTCATCAACCTTAAGACACACAACTTAGGCGTACATCTTGACGGCCTGCCTGCTTTCGCTGTGTTTTATCGACATTCGGCACTTTTTCGTGTCATGGGGCAAGGAGGCAAAAGACGTGAAAAACAAGCTTCTCGCGGAAGCATTCGGTACATTCTGGCTGGTTTTCGGCGGCTGCGGCAGCGCGGTTCTGGCAGCGGGCTTTCCACAACTCGGTATCGGCTTTATGGGCGTTTCCCTCGCCTTCGGCCTGACCGTTCTGACAATGGCCTATACGGTCGGCGGCATTTCCGGCGGACACTTCAACCCTGCGGTCTCTGTCGGCCTGACGGTCGCAGGTCGGCTACCCGCCTCGCAGCTCGTTCCCTACATCGTCGCGCAGGTCATCGGCGCTATCGTTGCTGCGGCTGTGCTCTATATCGTGGCGACAGGCAAAGCGGGCTTCCAGATCGGCGGCTTTGCTGCAAACGGCTATGGCGAACATTCGCCGGGCGGCTATTCGATGCTTGCCGGCCTGGTGATCGAGGTCGTTCTGACCGCCTTTTTCCTGATCATCATTCTCGGTTCGACTCATGGGCGCGCACCGGCGGGCTTTGCCCCGATTGCCATCGGCCTTGGTCTGACGCTGATCCACCTCATCTCGATCCCCGTCACCAACACATCCGTAAACCCGGCGCGCTCCACCAGTCAGGCGTTATTTGCGGGCGGCTGGGCCATCGAGCAGCTATGGCTCTTCTGGGTCGCGCCGATCGCCGGCGCGATCATCGGCGCGCTGATCTGGAAGGTCATGGGCGAGGAAGATTGAAAATAACGACAGGGTGGGCGAAAGCCCGCCCTTTTCCGGGTTGCCGGAACCAGAAAGAATTCCGCAACAACGATGGGCCATGAGCCGTCAGACCATGTCAGCCGGGCACAGGATCGGAAGCGTCGGCTGCTCAGGCAGCGATCAGCACGGCCGCGACAACAGCCAATGTGAGTGCGGAGGCAACGGTGAACTTCCAGATGCGCTGGAGTTCCTGTTCGCGGTTGACCGCTTGCGCCTTGGCGATAACTCTTGCTTTCCGACCAGCCATATCGTTTCCCCTTCCGCGCCGCGCGACAATGCAGGATTTGCATATAAGCGGCCGCATAAACGAAGCATCGTCCTGCTGTGTTAAGAAGGCGTTACTTGGCCCGGGCAGTCAAGGGGAAATAGGACTTTGGTTTCGCCAATCTTAACGATTTTACGACAACGGCGCAGAAATCACACGGCGCTGCCGGCGGCATGGCCGGAGGCCCAGGCCCATTGGAAATTATAGCCGCCGAGCCAGCCCGTCACGTCCACGCATTCGCCGATAAAATAGAGGCCTGGAGCGTGTTTTGCTTCCATGGTCTTGGAGTCGAGCTCGCGTGTATCGATGCCGCCGAGCGTCACTTCCGCCGTCCGGTAGCCCTCAGTGCCGGCCGGTTTGATCGTCCAGTTCACCACCGCCTCGGCAACCCGGGACAGAACCTTGTCGGACTGATCGGCCAGATGCCCGGGTGCACCCTGCTTGTCGGCAATGTATTTTGAAAGCCGCGCCGGCAGAATGGACGCCAGCGCCGTTGAAAGCGACTGCTTGCCATTGGCGGCGCGCGCGGACTTGAGCGCAGCCAAGACATCGACGTCCGGCTCCATGCGGATGCGAATGGCATCGCCCTCGCGCCAGACGGCCGAGATTTGCAGCACCGAAGGGCCGGAAAGGCCGCGATGTGTGAAGAGCATCGCCTCGCGGAACACAGTCTTGCCGCAGCGGATTTCCGCTTCGCACGACAGGCCCGCCAGTTCCGAAAGGTCCGATAGCAGACCTGGCTCCAGCGTGAAGGGCACAAGCGCCGGGCGTGTCTCGGTGACGCTCAGACCGAATTGTTCGGCAATCTTGTAGGCAAGGCCGGTCGCGCCCATTTTCGGGATCGACTTCCCGCCGGTTGCCACAATCAGGGCCGGCGCGGCGAAGACACCGTCCGGCGTCTCGACGCGATATTGCTCTGCCAGCTTTTCCACGCCGAGGATTTCAACGCCGGTTTTCAGTTCGGCGCCGGCTGCGCCCATTTCGGCGAGCAGCATCGCGACGATCTCCTTTGCCGAGCCGTCGCAGAACACCTGCCCCAGCGTCTTTTCATGCCAGGCGATGCGATGGGCCTCGACCAGCTTCAGAAAATCCTGCGGCGTATAGCGGGCGAGCGCCGATTTGCAGAAATGCGGATTGGCCGAATAATAGTTTTTCGGGCCGGCATCGAGATTGGTAAAGTTGCAACGGCCGCCGCCGGAGATGCGGATCTTCTCGCCCGGCATCCTTGCATGGTCGAGCACCGTGACCCGTCTCGCGCGTCTTCCGGCGGCAATGGCCGCCATCATGCCGGCGGCGCCTGCGCCGATGACGATGACATCCGAAACTTTGATCAAACTTCTTCTGCCCCCTCGCCAAACTGCGCGGAGTGTTTAATATGGCGATATTGTAAAAGCAAACCGGTGTACAATGGCCGACAAGAAGAAGTCCCCCCGCGCAACCTCGTCCAACGCATCCTCACAGGCTGTCAAGGCCGCGATCGAGTCACCTCGCGGCGTGAAGAGCTGGGCGGAAGCCGCCGCCTGGCTTCGCGCCCGCGGTATCGAAGATGTGGAATGCATCACGCCCGACCTTGCCGGCGTGCCGCGCGGCAAGATGATGCCGAGCTCGAAATTCACCTCCAACACCTCGCTGGCGCTGCCCTCCGCACTCTACCGGCACACGATCTCCGGCGAATATCCGGACGAGACGGAAAACTTCCGTTACGATTCCCGCGATAGCGACATCAAGCTGGTGCCGGACCTTTCGACGCTGACCGTCGTGCCGTGGGAGACCGATCCGACAGCGCAGGTGATCTGCGATATCGCCGGCTCCTCCGGCGACAAGGTGACCTACACGCCGCGTAACCTGCTGAAGCATATTGTCGAGCTTTATGCCGCGCAGGGCTGGCGGCCGGTCGTCGCGCCCGAAATCGAATTCTATCTCGTCGCCAAGAATGCCGACCCGGATTACCCGCTGCATCCACCGTCGGGCCGTTCGGGCCGTTCGATCGTTGGCGGTCAGGCCTATTCGATCGCCGGGGTCAACGAGTTCGACGAGCTGGTGGACGATATTTACCACTATTCGGAGAAGCAGGGCCTCGAGATCGATACGCTGATTCATGAAGAGGGTCCGGCACAGCTGGAAATCAACCTGCGTCACGGCGATCCGGTGGAACTGGCCGACCAGGTTTTCCTGTTCAAGCGCACCATTCGCGAAGCTGCCCTGAACCACGGCATCTATGCCACCTTCATGGCAAAGCCCATGCAGGGTCAGGCGGGTTCGGCCATGCATATTCATCAGTCGGTCGTGGACCTGAAGACGGGGAAGAACATCTTCTCCAAGCCCGATGGCGAGGCATCCGAGGCCTTCTTCCACTTCATCGGCGGCATGCAGCGCTATATTCCGCGCGCCATGGTGATGATGGCCCCTTACGTGAACTCCTATCGGCGTCTAACACCCGATATGGCCGCACCGCTCAACACGGCCTGGGGCTATGACAACCGCACGACGGCCTTCCGCGTGCCGGTCTCGGAACCTGCCGCGCGGCGCGTGGAAAACCGCCTTCCCGGCTCTGATGCCAATCCCTATCTGGCGCTTGCGGCCTCGCTCGCCTGCGGCTATCTCGGCATGATGCAGAAGCTCTCCCCCACGGAGCCCACTGCCGAAACAGCCAACGAAGGCGCGATCGAACTGCCCCGCGGCCTCCTGGAAGCCGTTTCGCTGCTCGAAAGCGAACCTTCGCTACACGATGTCTTCACGTCCGAATTCATCCATATTTTTGCAGGGGTGAAGCGCGGCGAGTTCGAGACCTTCATGCAGGTGATCAGCCCGTGGGAGCGGGAATTTCTGCTGCTGAACGTTTAGGCGGCGCAAGTCCGACAAGAGGTCCTGCGCTCGCCATTGCGCAAGGCGAGCGTCGCGACCGGCATCCCAAAGCGCGTACCACGAGCGGCAAGGTTGGTCTGCGCCCGACTATTATCTGTGGCTTCGCTCGTTCAGTTCCGCGCCGTCCATCAGGAAGGTCGCCTTCATGAAGAAGCGGCCCTTCACGAGCCAGGATGCGCCAAACGCCCAGAGCGCGGTCGTCTCGAAGACGAATGTCAGGCTATGCTTGTTCCATTCGGCGTCGAGACCGAACAAGCGCTTTGCGAAAAGGGCCGCCATGGACAGAAGAATGACGACGCCGCACACGAGATAGATGCCGTTTCGCATCTTTTTCGGCCGGCCGCCGGCGTCATGCGGGTTCTGCGCGCTGCGGCGCGTGAACACGCACAAGGCGCAATAGGCCAAAAAGCCAAAGAGAACGGTCGCCGAACCGAAATGCAGGTAGTCGACTCCGGGGAAAAGCTGAAAATAACCCAACGAACGCGCCTCGATCTTGTCGCCATTCGCGGCGACCGTGACATTCGCCAAGGTCCGGGCAAAAACAGCGCCCTCAGCAATGCCAGGTCCCGATGTTGGGAAAAGCGCAACCCCGTAGGCCGCCAAACCCGCCACGTTGGAGATGCAGCGCTCGCGGGGCAGCAGGCCGCGATAGGCAATCAGAAACGTGCCGATGAAAATCAGGGAGCCGACAAGAACATCGCCGAAAAATGGCATATAATAGCAATGACTGATGGACTGCCGCAGAGGCGGATTGATCAGGCACCCTACCCATAGAACGACCGGCAGAAACACCGCGACGGCACCCACGGTGGCCGCAAGGAACCGCTGATCCAGCCGCAATTCAGGCTCGGTTCTATAAATATTGCTCGACATGCACCCCATCCCCCAGGCTCGGCGAATGCCATTTATACGTGCACACTGTCGCCATAGCAACGCACTCGACGAGAAACGGCCTGAAGATTTTTTTGCGTATCGCCGCCTGGAAAGAGACGCTATTCTCCCAACGGGACCGCTTTTTTTCGCGTCGCACCCTAGCGCACTTAAATCGATTAGATTATATGTGCCTCGATCAATCTCCCAAGGATAAAGCTTCATGAGCAGCCAGATCATTCCCGTTGAGCCGTTCGATTATGTCGTCTTCGGCGGCACCGGCGACCTTGCAGAGCGCAAGCTTCTCCCCGCCCTTTATCACCGTCAGATGGCCGGGCAGTTTTCCGAACCGACCCGCATTATCGGCGCTTCGCGAACAGAAATGACGCATGACGAGTATCGGAAATTTGCGACCGATGCGCTGAAGGAACATCTGAAGCCCAGCGAACTCGACAAGGAAGGCCTGGAAAAATTCTGCGCCCGTTTGTTCTACGTCGCCGTCGATGCCAAGGCCGACAAGGGCTGGGACAAGCTGAAGGCGCTGCTGGACGAAGCCAAGGAGCGCGTCCGCGCCTTCTATCTGGCCGTCGGCCCTGCCCTGTTCGGCGACTTCTCGGAAAAGATCCGCGACCACAAGCTGATTACCAAGCAGACGCGTATCGTCGTTGAAAAGCCGATCGGGCGCGATCTTGAGTCGGCGCTGCAGCTCAACGACACGATCGGCAAGGTGTTCAAGGAAGAGCAGATATTCCGTATCGACCACTATCTCGGCAAGGAAACCGTGCAGAACCTGATGGCGCTGCGCTTTGCCAACGCGCTTTATGAGCCGCTGTGGAATGCCGAGCATATCGACCATGTACAGCTGACGGTGGCCGAATCCGTCGGCCTTGAAAGCCGCGCCGGCTACTACGACAAGGCCGGTGCGCTGCGCGACATGGTGCAGAACCATATGCTCCAGCTTCTCTGCCTTGTTGCCATGGAGCCTCCGTCGTCCATGGATCCGGAAGCGGTGCGCGACGAGAAGCTGAAGGTTCTGCGCTCGCTGAAGCCGATCACCGCGGCCAATGTCGAGAAGACGACCGTGCGCGGCCAATACAAGGCCGGCGCGTCGGCAAACGGCCCTGTGAAGGGCTATCTCGAAGAGCTGGAAGGTGGCGTATCCGATACCGAAACCTTCGTGGCGCTCAAGGCCGAGATCGGCAACTGGCGCTGGGCGGGCGTTCCCTTCTATCTGCGCACGGGCAAGCGTCTCGTCACCCGCATGTCGGAAATCGTCATCACCTTCAAGCCGGTTCCGCACTCGATCTTCGATGAGGCTGCGGGGCGCATTTCCGCCAACCAGCTCGTCATCCGCCTGCAGCCGGACGAAGGCGTCAAGCAGTGGCTGATGATCAAGGATCCGGGTCCGGGCGGCATGCGCCTGCGCCACGTTCCGCTCGACATGACCTTCGCGCAGGCCTTCGAAGTGCGCAATCCGGATGCCTATGAACGCCTGCTGCTCGACGTCATCCGCAACAACCAGACGCTGTTCATGCGCCGCGACGAAGTCGAGGCGGCATGGCGTTGGGTCGATCCGATCCTGAAGGCCTGGGACGAGACCGGGCAGAAATGCCAGAGCTACACGGCCGGCACCTGGGGTCCGAGCCAGGCGATCGCGCTGATCGAGCGCGACGGCCGCACCTGGCACGAGGGAGAATAAGCGATGGCGTTCAGCCGCAAGGATTTCGAAAACGGAGCGGCTTTGGCGGAAGGGCTGGCGGCGCGTGTCGCCACCGCCCTCTCCGACGCGATTGCGGCGCGCGGCGCGGCGAGCATCGCCGTGTCCGGCGGCTCGACGCCCAAGGCTTTCTTCAAGGTTCTCTCAGGCAAGGATATTGCCTGGGACAAGGTGACGATCACGCTGGTCGACGAGCGTTTCGTGCCCGCCGATAATCCGCGTTCCAACCACAAGCTGGCGAACGAGTTCCTGCTGATCGGAAAGACGGCGGCCGCGACGTTTGTTCCGCTCTACCATCCGGCCGAAACGGCCGAGGCAGCGGCAGCGGATGCGACGCGCGAAACGGCCGCCATCTCCAATCCGTTCGATGTCGCAATCCTCGGCATGGGCAATGACGGGCACACAGCCTCGTTCTTTCCCGGCGGCAATCATCTGACCGAGGCGCTGGACGCCAATCGTCCGCGCGGCATCCTGACCATGGAAGCGGATGGTGCCGGCGAGCCGCGCCTGACCTTCTCCTTCTCCGCGCTTCAGGATGCGCGCCTTCTGGCCCTGCATATCGAGGGCGCCGAAAAAGCCTCCGTTCTGGAAAAGGCATTGAGCGGCACGGACGAGGCCGAGATGCCGATCCGCGCCGTGCTGAACCGGGCGACCTCCCCGGTCGAGATTTACTGGGCACCCTGACCTCAACAGAGAGAGCCCATCAACCCGTAAGGACGAAAGGCAGGACGCCCATGTCTGCTAACACAAAGATGTCTGCGAACAGCAAGATTTCCGCCATCACGCAACGCATCGTCGAGCGCTCGAAGCCGACGCGCGGGCTCTATCTGGAGCGCATCACGGCTGCGGCGCAAAAGGGCGTGCATCGCTCGGTTCTCGGCTGCGCCAATCTCGCGCACGGCTTTGCGGTCTGTTCCCCCTCGGAGAAGGCAGCGCTGGCGGGTGACGTCGTGCCGAACCTCGGGATCATCACCGCCTATAACGACATGCTCTCTGCCCATCAGCCCTTCGAGACTTATCCGGCGCTGATCCGCGAAGCGGCGCGCGAAGCCGGCGGCGTGGCGCAGGTGGCAGGCGGCGTGCCGGCCATGTGCGATGGCGTGACACAGGGCCAGCCTGGCATGGAGCTGTCGCTGTTTTCGCGCGACCTGATCGCGATGGCCGCAGGCGTCGGCCTGTCGCACAACATGTTCGACGCGGTCGTCTATCTCGGCGTCTGCGACAAGATCGTGCCTGGCCTTGCCATGGCGGCGCTGACCTTCGGACACCTGCCGGCGATCTTTGTCCCCGCCGGCCCCATGACCTCGGGCCTGCCGAATGACGAGAAATCGCGCGTGCGCCAGCTTTATGCAGAAGGCAAGGTCGGCCGCGAGGAACTGCTGGAGGCGGAATCCAAGTCCTATCACGGCCCCGGCACCTGCACCTTCTACGGCACGGCCAATTCCAACCAGATGCTGATGGAAATCATGGGCTTCCACATGCCCGGCGCCTCCTTCATCAATCCGGGTACGCCTCTGCGCGATGCCCTGACGAAGGAAGCAGCGAAGCGCGCGCTGGCGATCACCGCACAGGGCAATGAATTCACCCCCGCCGGCGAGATGATCGACGAGCGCTCCATCGTCAACGGCGTTGTCGGTCTGCATGCCACGGGCGGCTCGACCAACCACACGCTGCATCTTCTGGCGATTGCCAAGGCGGCGGGCATCCAGCTGACCTGGGAAGACATATCCGACCTCTCCGACGTCGTGCCGCTGCTCGCCCGCGTCTATCCGAACGGTCTGGCAGACGTGAACCATTTCCACGCCGCCGGCGGCATGGGTTTCCTGATCAAGGAACTGCTGAAAGAGGGCATGCTGCACGACGACGTGCGCACCGTCTTCGGCCAGGGCCTTGAGGCCTACACGATCGAACCGCGCCTCGGCGAGGACGGGAACGTCATCCGCGAAAAGGCCCCGGATGTCAGCCACGACCCGAAAGTCCTCGCGACGATCGACAAGCCGTTCCAGGCGAATGGCGGGCTGAAGATGCTCACCGGCAATCTCGGCAAGGCGGTGATCAAGATCTCCGCCGTCAAGCCGGAGCGTCATGTCATCGAAGCGCCAGCCATCGTCTTCAACGATCAAGCCGAGCTGCAACAGGCCTTCAAGGATGGCAAGCTGGAGCGCGATTTCGTCGCCGTCGTCCGCTTCCAGGGCCCGAAGGCCAACGGCATGCCCGAACTGCACAAGCTGACGCCGCCGCTCGGCGTTCTGCAGGATCGCGGCTTCAAGGTGGCGCTGGTCACCGACGGCCGCATGTCGGGCGCATCGGGCAAGGTGCCCGCCGCCATCCACATGACGCCGGAAGCCGTCAGCGGCGGGGCGATCGCCAAGGTGCGCGACGGCGACATGATCCGGCTTGATGCTGTCAACGGCACGGTCGAAGTTCTGGTGGATGCGGCGGAATTCGATGCCCGTCCGGCGGCGACGGCCGATCTCTCCGCCAATGAATACGGCATGGGTCGCGAGCTCTTCGCGCCCTTCCGCGCCATGGTGGGTGCGGCCGATCAGGGCGCGAGTGTCGTCTTCAACTGACCTTTGTCAACCGGGGCCGCGTCTGCCGCCCCGGTTCTTTTCCCGCGTCACATTCATGTAGCATGGCATTGTTAGGCAAGGGCATCCAGCCTCTTGTTCTGACGCAATTCCTGATGAAAACTCCATCACGTTTTCTGGGAACTGCCCAAAAAGGAATTGCCTATCATGTTGCTGAACCGTCGCGTTGTTCTGGGAATGATTTCCTCGACCGCCCTCCTCCCGTTCGTAAGCCTGCCGGTTGCGGCAGCCGAACAGGGCGTCGATTTCATCATCCTGTCGGATCTGCATTCGGCCTATGAGCGGATGGCGCAGCTGCTGCTGGCGATCCAGTCGCGCGTGTCGGCTGCCAAGCGCCCGCAGGTCATCCTCTTCAACGGCGACCTTTTCGAAAGCGGCAATGTCGTTGCAACGCGCTCCGCCGGCGAGGCCGACTGGGCTTTCCTCGGCACGCTTGCCAAGCTTGCCCCCACCGTCTTCAACCTCGGCAATCACGAGCCCGACCTTGATAACGATCTCGCGCATTTCGTCGAGCGCGCCAAAGGCCTCGGCGTGACCGTTCTCAGCAACATCCAGGACAAGCGCACTGGCAAGCCTTACACGGAAGCCTCCGCGACGCTGAAGGCCGGCGACACCACGCTCAATATCGCAGCATTGGGCGTCAACGCCCTCGGCACCTATCCGAAGGCGACGCGCGAGATGATCGTGGTCCCGGAGCCGGTCGAATGGGCCAAGACCAACCTGCCGGCCATGTTGAAGAAAGACGGTATCAACATCGTGATGAGCCATGCCGGCGTCGTGCCGGACCGCGACATCCTGCCGATGCTGCCGGATGGCACGCTGATGATCGGCGGCCATGACCACCTGACGCTCGTCCACGAGGCCGGCAAGACCCGGTATCTGCATACCGGGTCCTGGGGCTCGCTACTGACCATCGCTTCCGTCGCTGCACCCGGCGACGCGGCGAAGATCGCGCGTGTGGCCATCGACCGCGACGGCCCGGCTGCCGAAGATCTGAAGGCTGTCATCGCCAAGGTTCTCGCCGCCAACCTCAAGGATGAGGACAAGGCCGTAGTCGCAAAGACCGCCAAGGCGCAGACGCTCGGGGAAACCGCCCGCTTTGCCGCCTCGGCAATAGCTGCCAAGGTCGGTGCGGATATCGGCTTCATCGGCCACACCTCGTTCGGCACCGGCCTGCCGAAGGGCGACGTCACGCGCTTCGACTACAACGCCGCCGTCCGCTTTGAAGGCAAGATCATGAAGGCGGAGGTCGATGCGGCAACGCTTGCCGAAATCCTGAAGCGCTGCAACCAGGATGGCGATGTGCCGCTGTCGGTCCGTACCGGCGACTTCCTCTATGCCGTGCCGGACAAGACGAGCGACAAGAAGACCTACACAATCGCCTGCAACGACTGGTCGGCGATCAACCGCAAGGCCTATTTCGGCCGCGAGGATCTCGCCTTCACCGAAGTGCCGGACCTGAAGCTGAAGCCGCTGGTGCTTGAAGCACTCGCCAAGGCCTGAGACCGGCCGTGACGATCCGCGCGGCAAACGAGGCTGACATTCCCGCCATCATCGAAATCGAGCGGACGCCCGGTTTCGAACAGTTCTTCGGCTGGTTTTCGGAGGATGAGCATCGCGCCCATCTGACCGATCCCGACTGCCGGGTACTGGTCCTGGACGAAGGCGGCATCGTCGAGGGCTTTGCCCTGCTGCGCGGATTTGTTGGCGGCGAAGGCAGCATTCGCCTGAACAGGCTTGCCGCCCGCACGCCGGGCAAGGGCGCGGGACAGCAGCTGCTCGATCACGCCAAGGCGATTGCCTTCGCGGAGCCCGCTACGCAACGCTTCTGGCTGCGGGTCGCCGAGACGAACAGCCGGGCGCGACATGTCTATGAACGCAACGGCTTTGTCCTCGAAGGCCGGCTGCCTGCGGGTGGAAAGTCGATCTCCGGCCAGCCGGTCGATATTGCGCTTTACGGGCTTTTGCGCGAGGTTTGGCAGTTC
The DNA here is from genome assembly GCF_021026335.1 of Rhizobium sp. C1. Classification (GTDB taxonomy): domain Bacteria; phylum Pseudomonadota; class Alphaproteobacteria; order Rhizobiales; family Rhizobiaceae; genus Ensifer_A. The sequence goes on along the minus strand of NZ_JAJNCY010000006.1, from coordinate 186,943 downwards.
GAATTCGCGTGAGACTGCCACATGCTGATACGCCCGGCTACAGAGGCTGATATTCCCGCCATCATGGACATCGAGCGGACGGAAGGCTTCGACGCCTATGTCGGCCGCTCGGAGCGCGCGCAGCACGAGGCGCTGATGGCGATAGCCGACACCCGCTATATCATGCTGGAAGACGAGACGGGACCTGTTGGCTTCGCTATCCTGCAGGGCGCGGGCACGGCCAATGGCATTGTCTATCTTAAGCGCATCGCTATTCGTTCGCCGGGTAAGGGTCTTGGCAAGTGGTTCCTCTCCGAGCTGATCCGGCTGTCCTTCGAGGCCTATGGAGCGGAGAAGTTCTGGCTGGATGCCTTCGAGACAAATGAACGGGCGCGGCATGTCTATGCGTCCTGCGGCCTGCAGCATGACGGTGTGCTGCGGGAGCATTATCCGTTGCCAGATGGGACGCGGGCGAATTTGGTGGTGATGTCACTGTTGAAGCGGGAGTGGATCAGCGCCTTGACCTGAGACGAAGAGACGCCTATGTTACATGTAACAAATGGAAGGTGATGTCATGGGTCTGTCGACAAGAGAGCGAGTCAAAAAGCGCCGGGATGCGCTTCGCGATGCCGGGCTGCGGCCGGTGCAGATTTGGGTTCCTGATGCACGGCGCGCTGGCTTTGATGAAGAGTGCCGCCGTCAGTCAGCCCTTGTTGCGAAGGCCGACAGGGCGGATCATGACCTGAACGACTTCATGGATGCAGCGCTTGTATCCATCCTTTCGGATGAAGATGCATGAAGCGGGGCGATCTTGTTACGGTTGCCGTTCCGGGTGACTTAGGCAAGCCCCGCCCCGCTCTCGTTGTCCAGTCCGACCGTTTCGATGAGAGCGCTTCCGTTACGGTTCTTCTCATTTCAAGTACCTTGGTGGACGCACCACTGATACGCCCAACATTGGAGCCGACCGAGACAAACGGGCTGCGCAAGCCATCTCAGGTCATGGTCGATAAAATCATGACCGTGAAGCGCGACAAGCTCGGCCAGCAATTTGGCTGCCTCGAAGACGAGGATATGCTTCGAGTGACCCGGTCGCTGGCGATTTTTCTCGGAATTGCGTGAGGGGAGTCCCCCTCAACGCCGATACGTCTTCCCGTTCGCGTCGAACAGATGCAGCTTCGAGCCTTCCGCGGCCAGACGGACCAACTGACCCTTCCGGATATCGACGATGCCCGGCAGCTTGGCAATCAGCGGCTCGCCGTCCGTCAGGTCTTCGAGGTAGAGCAGCGTGACTTCGCCGAGCGCTTCGACGATATCGACTGTGCCTTCGAAGAGATAGTTGTCGCCGGTGGTCAGTGTCAGGTCTTCCGGGCGGACGCCGAAGCTGGCTGACTTGCCCTTTTCGCTTGCGGCCGTCGCAATCGGGAGCGAGACCGTGCTGCCGCCGGGGAGCGAGACGCGGGTCTGGTCGCCGGCCTCATCGATCTTGACCGGCACGATGTTCATGGCCGGTGAGCCGATGAACTGGGCGACGAAGAGGTTGGCGGGGCGCTCATAGAGTTCGAGCGGCGGGCCGACCTGTTCGATGTGACCGGCGGAGAGAACCACGATGCGGTCGGCGAGTGTCATGGCCTCGACCTGGTCGTGGGTCACGTAGATCATCGTCGTGTCGGCCATCTGCTCGTTGAGCTTGGCGATCTCGATGCGGGTGGCGACGCGGAGCGCCGCGTCGAGGTTGGACAGCGGCTCATCGAAAAGGAAGACCTTGGGGTTGCGGCAGATGGCGCGGCCGATGGCGACGCGCTGGCGCTGGCCGCCGGAAAGCGCCTTGGGCAGGCGCTCCAGATAGGGGCCGAGCTGGAGGATATCGGCGGCGGCGCGGACGCGGCGGTCGATTTCCTCCTTGCTTTCCTTGGCGATCCGCATGCCGAAGGCCATGTTGTCATAGACCGTCATGTGCGGATAGAGCGCATAGGACTGGAAGACCATGGCGATGCCGCGTCGTGCCGGCGGCACTTCGTTGACGCGCTGACCATCAATGATCATCTCGCCGCCGGTGATCTCCTCAAGCCCGGCGATCATGCGAAGCAATGTAGACTTTCCGCAGCCCGAGGGGCCGACGAAGACGACGAACTCGCCCTGCTTGATTTCCAGATCGACGCCCTTGATGACGTCGATTGCGCCGTAGGACTTGCGGATGTCCTTCAGAACCACACCTGCCATGCCCTGTCCTCCCTCTCTATCTTTACTGCACGCGGGCGAAGAATGCGCCCCAGGCCGGAAGCACGATCTGCTCGCCGGTCACGCTTGCCTCGAACCCATGTCCCGTCAGTGTTTCCAGCGTGCCTGCCGGTTTTGCCACCGTTTCCGGGCCGGACGACATGTTGAAGTAGCAGACGATGGTTTCGTTGCCGAGCTTGCGCTCGAAGCCAAGAACCGCGCCGTCTTCCAGCGTGAAGGCGATCTCGCCCTTGGCGAAGGCCGGGTGCTCCTTGCGGAAAGCGAGGAAGCGGGCATATTGCTTCATCACCGAGGCTTCGTCGCCCGCTTCGGCCGCGACCGACAGCGGCAGATGTTCCGGCGGCACCGGCAGCCACGGCTTGGCGGTCGAGAAGCCACCGAAGTTCGAACCATCCCAGACCATCGGCGTGCGGCAGCCATCGCGACCCTTGAATTCCGGCCAGAACTGGATGCCGTAGGGGTCCTGCAGGTCTTCGAACTGGAGGTCCGCTTCCGGCAGGCCGAGTTCCTCGCCCTGGTAGATGCAGGCCGAACCGCGCAGCGTCAGCAGCAGGGCGTTCAGCATCTTGGCATAACCATGCTTGTCGGAAATGCCGTCGCCCCAGCGGGTGATGTGGCGCACGACGTCGTGGTTGGAGAAGGCCCAGCAGGCCCAGCCTTCAGGGGCGGCCGTCTCAAAGGCGCGCTGAACGTCTGCCACGAATTTCGGGTTCAGCTTTTCGGGTGCCAGGAATTCGAAGGCGTAGCACATCTGCATCTTGTCGCCGCCGGACGTGTATTCGCCGGCGATCTCGAGACCGCGCTGGCTGTCGCCCACTTCGCCGACGGCGGCGATGTCCTGATAATCGTTCATGACGGCGCGCAGGCGCTTCAGGAATTCCAGGTTCTCCGGACGGTTCTTGTCGTAGAGATGTTCCTGGTGGTTATAGGGGTTGACGGCCGGCGCGGTGTTGGCGTTGCGGCGCTCGGGCGGCAGGCCCGGATTGCTGCGCAATTCCTTGTCGTGGAAATAGAAGTTGATCGTGTCGAGGCGGAAGCCGTCGACGCCGCGTTCCAGCCAGAAGCGGGCGACGTCGAGCAGCGCGTTCTGCACATCCGGATTGTGGAAGTTCAGGTCGGGCTGCGAGGTCAGGAAGTTGTGCAGATAATACTGGCAACGGCCCGGGTCCCAGGCCCAGGCGGAGCCGCCGAAGATGGACAGCCAGTTGTTCGGCGGCGTACCGTCATCCTTGGGATCGACCCAGACATACCAGTCGGCCTTTTCATTATCCTTGCTGGCCGAGCTTTCGATGAACCACGGATGCTGATCGGACGTGTGCGAGATGACGAGGTCGATCATCACGCGCAGCTTGAGGCGATGGGCTTCTTCGATCATCGCGTCGAAATCGGCGATCGTCCCGAAGATCGGGTCGATGTCGATATAGTTCGACACGTCGTAGCCGAAATCCTTCATCGGCGACTTGAAGAAGGGCGAAATCCAGATCGCGTCCGCGCCAAGCTCGGCAATATGCGACAGGCGGCCGGTGATGCCCTTGAGATCGCCCACGCCATCGCCATTCGAGTCCTGATAGGAACGCGGGTAGATCTGATAGATCACCGCGCCGCGCCACCAGTCTGCGTCGGGAACGAGATTGCCTCTGAGTGTCTGGTTCATGAAGTCTATTCCAATTTAAGTTTGGCTGCCTCAACCACCCTTGACGGAGCCTGCTAGCAGGCCGCGCACGAGATAGCGTTGCAGGGAGAAGAAGACGAGGAGCGGCACGAGGATCGACACGAAGGCCGAGGCCGAGAGGATTTCCCAATTGCCGCCGCGCGAGCCGAGCAGCGCATTGAGGGCACCGGTCAGCACCAGCTTGTCCTTCTCGGTGCCGAGGAAGACCATGGCGACGAGCAGGTCGTTCCAGACCCACAGGAACTGGAAGATGGCAAAGGAGGCGAGCGCCGGGAAGGAAAGCGGCAGGACGATCTTCGTGAAGATCTCGAAATCGCCGGCGCCATCGACGCGCGCGCTTTCGATGATCTCCTTCGGCAGGCCGACGATGTAGTTGCGCAGCAGGTAGATTGCGAGCGGAAGGCCGAAGGCGGTGTGCGCGAGCCAGATGCCGGCATAGGTCTTGGACGGCACACCAAGGAAGGTCCCAACATCATTATAGAGACGCAGCAGCGGGATCAGCGACATCTGCAGCGGCACGACGATGAGGCCAACGACGGCAGCAAGCAGCAGGGTGCGCCCCTTGAAGCTCATCCATGACAGCGCGTAGGCCGCGAAGGCGGCGACGAGGATCGGGATCACGGTTGCGGGGATGGCCACCGTCAGCGAATTGACGAAGGACTGGCCGATGCCCTCGCCTGTCAGCACATTCTTGTAGTTCGTCAGCGTGAAGACCGGCGGCGTGGCGACGGCCAGATAAATGCGGCGGCTGGTATTGTCTTCGGTGAAGGGGGCCGTGCTGGTGTAGCGATAGGAACCGTCGGAATTGATCGTCAGCTTGATGCCGTCGCCGAGGTCGGCTTCCGCATCGGGCTTATAGGCGCGCGGCGCGACGGCCTTGGTGCCGAAGGCCTTGACCGTGCCACCCTTGCCGTCCAGCACATTGCCGGAAATGACATAGAGCGGGCCTTCCTGCTTCATCTTGTCGAGGCCGGCAAGGCGACCGGCCTCGTTGCGCTCGGAGGAAGAGAAGGCGGTCCACCAGCCGGATACGGCCAGCTGGTCCTTGTCGCGAAAGGAGGAGACGAAGATGCCGAGCGTCGGCATGACCCAGAGGGCCACAACGAAGAGAACGGTGATGTTGACGATCAGGCGAGGAAGGCCGATGCGGGCCAGGCTTTTGCCGATGCTCATCTCAGCGCCCCTTCATCTCTTCGTTGGCACGGCGGATGTTCCAGATCATGATAGGGGTCACGGCGAGCATCAGCACCACGGCAATCGCCGCGCTGCGCCCACTGTCGCCGCCGCCCTGGAACATCCAGCCGAACATGAGGTTGGCCAGCACTTCCGTGTTCCACTGACCGTTTGTCATGGTCAAAACGATATCGAAGACCTTCAGGACGAGAATGGTGATCGTGGTCCAGACGGTCGCGATCGTGCCCCAGATCTGCGGCACCATGATCTTCCAGAAGATCTGCCATCCGCTGGCGCCATCGATGACGGCGGCCTCGATCGTCTCTTCGGGGATGCCGCGCAGTGCGGCGGAGAGAATGACCATGGCGAAGCCGGTCTGGATCCAGATGAGGATGATCATCAGGAAGATGTTGTTCCAGAAGGGGATGGCGAGCCAGACTTCCGGCTGACCGCCGAAATATTGCACGATGGCGTTCAGGATGCCGATCTGGATCTGCCCCTCGCCGCGGTAATCGTAAATGAACTTCCAGATGACGGACGCGCCGACAAAGGAGATCGCCATCGGCATGAAGACAAGGCTTTTTGCAAAATTGCCCCACATCAAGCGGTCCGTCATCACGGCGATGACGAGGCCGAAGAAGGTGCAGGCGGCCGGCACGATGGCAAGCCAGAGAATGTTGTTGAAGATCGACTGGCGGAAGCCGGCGTCGTTCACCGCCCATATGTAATTGGAAACTCCGACGAATTCCTGGGCATCGCGGCCGTAGAGCGAAAGGATCAGCGTCGCGATCACGGGATAGACCAGATAGATCGTCAGAAGAAGAATGGCAGGGCCGAGGAAGAGCCAGGGGCGAATCATCGCCCGGATGCGCAGGTTTCGCGAGGCGGCGACGACATCGCCCTTGTCCGGCAGCGCCAGATCCAGAACCCGATTGGTGAGGTAAAAGTAGGCGGCCGCGGCAAACACGCCCACCACCATGACTATCAGAGCCGACACGATTTGCGACAGCATGTTCCCCTCCCCTTTCGCCGCGACCGGCAGGTTCATCTCAGGCCGGAAGGCCCGATCAGTCGCGTTTGATATTCGCCACGTCTTTTATGCGGCCGCCTTGGCAACGGTTGCAGGGCTCCGGCGGCATCAATGTCATCTTGAAAAATTTCGTTCCACCACGCGCCCGGAAATACGCCGGGCCGCTTAAAGTTCCGCAATACGAGAAGAAGACGCCGGCTCGACGCCGGCGTCTTCGAAGAGATTACTGCTTCAGGCCATCCCAGGCCTTCTGGATCTGGTCGGCGACCTGCGCAGAGGACTTGCCGCTGACATAATCGACCATGCCGGTCCAGAACGCGCCGGCGCCGATCTTGCCCGGCATGAGGTCGGAGCCGTCAAAGCGGAAGGTCGTCGCGGAGGTGAGGACTTCACCTTCCTTGCGGAGCGTATCATTCGCATAGGCTGCGGCATTGACACCCTTGTAAGGCGTCAGGAAGCCGGACTGCGCCATCCAGACTTCATGGGCGATCGGCGTCTGCAGGAACTCGATGAAGGCGCGGGCGGCCCTGGAGTCCTTCGTGATCGTCACGAGCGTACCGGCGCCTTCAACGGGCTTGCCGAGTTCGGGATGCGAGGCATAGGGCGGGAAGTAGAAGAAATCCGCATCCTTGCCGAGCTTCGTGCCGTCCGGGAAGAAGGACGGGATGAACGAGGCCTGCTTGTGCAGGTAGCACTTCGGCGGAACCGTGAAGAGGCCTTTGGGGCTGTCGCGGAAGTCGGTCGAGGCCACGGCCTTGGAGCCGCCATCGACGAACTTGTCGTTCTTGGCAAACCAGCCGAATTCATCGATCGCATGCTCGACGATCGGGTCGTTGAACTTCAGTTCGTTCGTCGTCCACTTGTCGTAGTTTTCAGGCGTCGTCGTGCGCAGCATCAGATCTTCGACCCAGTCGGTCGCAGGCCAGCCGGTCGCGCCGCCGGAACCGAGCCCGATGCACCAAGGCGTACCGCCGTCCTTGACGATCTTTTCCGTCAGAGCCTTCAGCTCTTCCATGGTCTTCGGGATCTTGTAGCCGGCTTCCTTGAAGTTTTCCGGAACATACCAGACCAGCGACTTCAGATCGGCCTTGTAGGGAAATGCGAAGAATGCCTTCTTGCCATCCTTGCCCTTGTAGGTGCCGAGATCGACCCAGGACTGGCCGGCGCCGTAATTGTCCTTGACCCACTTTGCCTGATCATCAGACAGCGGCGTCAGGAAGCCCTTGGAGGCCAGATCGGCCAGCAGGCCCGGCTGCGGCAGGATCGCGATATTCGGCGGCGAGCCTGCCTGCGTGTCGATGACGATCTGCTGCTCGTAGTTTTCAGAAGAGGAATATTTGACGGTGACGCCCGTCGCCTCGGAGAAGTAGTTGAGAACGCTGGTTGCCAGCTTTTCATCTTCGCCGCGCCATGGGCCGAAGATCGTCAGGGTCTCGCCCTTCAGGTCGCCATGGGCCTTCTTGTAGGCATCATAGCTTGCCCAGTTGAACTTGGAATCTTCGCCCGGTTTGAACTTGATATCCGCAGCCTGCACGGAACCACTGGCGAGTGCGGCGAACGCAACACCCAAAAGCAACAGTCTCTTCATTGATTGCCTCCCTGACAATTGGCCTTGCAGGCCTGAAATTCCTATGACTGGAGCACTCTTCCCAAAGCGCTTTGAAAGACATTCATCCCATCAATCTCGGCAAAGAGTCAAGTGGATTCATGCAACTTTGGCAGGCCCAGCCCGCATTTCGCAGCGCAAAACGCACTTATGCGCTGCGAAAGATGGTTTTCACGTTTGATCGCTCGCGGATCTCGGGCTAGATTAGCATGCAAGCGGGGACAACGCACGGGGATTTATCCAAAGCGCTTTGACAACACAGGGAGGGGCAAGTTGAACCTGAAGCAGCTTTCAGACAGGCTGGGACTTTCGCAGACGACGGTGAGCCGTGCGCTGAACGGCTATCCCGAGGTCAGCGAAGCGACGCGCGAACGAGTGCTGAAAGCCGCACAGCAGACCGGCTACAAGCCGAACAAGGCGGCGCAGCGGCTGGCGACCGGCAAGGCGAAATCGATTGGTCTGGTGATGCAGAGCGCGCCGGATCTGGGGGGCGATCCCCATTTCAGCGAGTTCCTGAGCGGGCTTGCGGAAGAAGCGGTGAAGCACGATTTCCATTTCGTCATGGCTCCCGCCTCCCCTGATGATGAGGTCAACGCACTGAAACGGCTGATTGCCAGCGGCTATGTCGACGCCGTCTTTCTCGCCCATGTGGTCGACCCAGATCCGCGGGTGGACCTCATGCGCTCGTGCTCCATTCCCTATCTGCTGCACGGGCGGACAATGGGAGATGTTCACGACTATCCCTATCTCGACATCGACAACGAAGGCGCCTTCTATACCGCGACGAAACTGCTGCTGCAGCTGGGACACAAACGGTTTGCGCTACTGAACGGGATCGAGCGCTTCACCTTTGCCATGCGGCGCAAGACCGGCGCGGAGAAGGCGCTGGCGGAAGCCGGGCTGAAGCTCGCGCCTGAGCTGGTGCAGCACAGCGTCATGAGCGATCAGGTGGGGTTCCGGGCGATGGAGCGATTTCTCGCCCATCCCGAAAGGCCAACGGCGGTGCTCTGCGCGAGTACCGCGCTGGCTCTTGGCGCCGTTCGCGCCATCAACAAGGCAGGGCTCAAGCTCGGCCGGGATATTTCGCTGATCGCGCATGACGACGTTCTGTCGATGCTGCGCCCGGAAAGTTTCAGCGTCCCCTTGACGACGACACGCTCGTCACTGAGGGCGGCCGGCGCCCGGATCGGGCAACGGCTTATCGCCCGTCTGGACGGCAACGCCGATCTGCCGGAACAGGAATTGTGGGAGGCCGAGCTGATCGTTCGCGCCTCGACCGGACCAGCCCCCGCCTAGAGCAATTCCGGTGAAAACCGGATCGTCGGAAATGCTCTATCTATTTGTTTTTTAGCAGTCCGGACGCATAACCGCTTACGCACTTCTGCTGGACGTGCTCCAGCACAATCCCGCGAGCTCGGACCTGCCCCGACGTCCGGCACCCAGAAATGCATAAAGGCCGCGATCCGCGGCCTTCTTCATATTTTCATCCTGACGCTCAGCGGAGGTCAGCGTCCGTAGGCATTGCGGCGGCGGCGCAGTTGCTCCGCGGTGATCCAACGCACCTGGTCGCGCAGAGACTGCATGTCTGTCAGCACGTCTTCCAGCGCCTCTTCGCTCGGCTCCTCGATGGCCTTGAGGGCCTCCTGGCGAAGCTCCGCCATGCGAACCACGATGTTGCGCGCCGGCCGCAACTCGACCTGCTCCGGCTCGTCATTCGAGCCTTCCGGCATTGCATTCTGCCGGCCGGTATACGGCCACATGCGCTCAAGCATATCGATCTGTTCGAGAATGCCGCGCGGAACCACGGAGGCCTGTTGCACGGGACGCTCGACCGGCTGACTTTCATCCCGCATGATACGGGCCAGCCCGAGGGCAATAACCGCAGCCCCCAGAAGAAGCGACAGAACAACGATCTCCGCCTGATAAAGCAGAACCGAAGCGGCAGGCTGTACGCGGGCTTTGGAAACAAGCGAGAAGCGGATCGGGTCATTGCCCGATTGCGCCAGGGGGGCAAGCGCGCTCAGACTGCGCGCCATGTAATTGGCAATGACCGTGTCGAAAGCGGGCTCGCCGGAATTCACCTTGATATCGATGACCGAGGCTCTGTCAGACGGCGCAATCTCGATCGCAGAGGCAAGAAACTCTTCCGCGCTTCGGTCGCCATAGAGACCGCTTTCAGCGAGATTGAGGTCGGCGCCGGCCTTGAGAAGGGCTGCCGGCGTCATGGTCAGGCGGCGAATTTCCGCGATCGCTTCAGAGGGTGTAACAGCGCCGTGTGCGTCATTATCCGAAAGCGCTACAAGCTGCGCAGGCAGGGATTTCGCGGTATTGAAGGATCCGATTGCGGTCGCGGCAGTCAGGCCAAGCAATACACAAAGCCCGGCGGCTCCCCATCTTCCCGGCTTGAGCGCGCGACAGGACGACAGCACGTCCTTTATGCCGGATACGCGAATCGAAAAATTCCCAACCATGCGTTGACCCCTGTGTCGAACAGCGAACTGTGTCTCTTTGTTAAACAAACATGGATAACGAATAGTTAACGTGAAATCGCGAATCTTTAAGATGCAAATATAAATCGCGCTCACCCTCCCACGCTCAAAGAAGCGATACTTATTTTAGTACCACTTGATAAAAAGTCGGAGTTTAAAAAACTTGTTGAGCACAAGTATATCGGCGTCAGCGGAAAATGTTGCTTCCGTCAAGATGACGCCGACCCAAGATCCGGACAATGAAGGCCTGGCGTAGCGACCGCAGGATGAACCTGGGATTACCAAGAATATACCGTCGCCACAGGCGTTTTGGCTCGATCAGCAGCCGGAACATCCATTCCAGACGCATGCGACGCAGAAAACGCGGCGCGCGCGGCACGGCCTTGCCGATAAAGTCGAACAAAGCGCCCACACCCAGCACCAGCCGCGCATGTTCGGTGCGAATGTGGGCATCGACCCATTTTTCCTGCTTCGGACTGCCCAGCCCGACGAGAAGAACATCGAGCTTCAGGGCTTCGATGCGCTCCACCACCTTGCCTGAATCAGCGTCTTCGAAATAGCCGTCGGAAACGATCACGAAGTCGTGCCAAGGCGCATGCCGCTTGAAATTGGCCGCAGCCTTCTCAACGACATCCGGAAGGCCGCCAATCAGACCGATGCGCCGCGGGCGATCAATATAGGTCAGAAGGGCGGGAACGAAGTCCGTACCGTTCAGATTGGCGGGAAACTTGTCGCCATAGACGAGCGTAGAGGCAATATCGACACCGATTCCGTCGGGCAGGATGATCTGCCGCGCAAGAATTTCGCGATACTGGGCGTCGTCAAGCATGATGTTGGCATTGTTGGCGTTGAGAAACGAGATGATGGTCTGCCCAAGCGGCAGCGAAGCCATCTCGCTGACAAAGCCAAGCGCCTCAGCATAGGTAAAGCAGGAGACTTCCAGTCCCAAAACGGACCGGCGGCTTACGCAGGCAGACCTGAGATGAGAGATGTGATTCAATGCCGGCCCTCCCGAATTCGGGAACGACAGGCGCTGAGCTTGCTTCTCCCGGACTTTGGAACAGACAGTTTGCACATCGGTACTCGCCTCATACCACATCTTGCGGTGAGGCGAAACTAGGCCAAATCCCCTAAAGACCGTGCTAACGCTTGTCATCGAATTGGGCGTATTCTGTTTACGCTCTATTGGGAAAGCTGCGTCCGCAAGCTCCCCACAAACAGGCCGAAACGGATTTTATACAATTATCTGAAGGCGTTATCGAAACTTAAGAGTTCGTTATCCAAATCGACATTTCGTCTATTCGTTACGAAATCCCTAATGCCCCTCACCTGCAGGCTTCTCGGCACCTGCTCCATCCTTGGGCGCTTCACCCTTCACAATGGATTCACCGCTCTGGATCGTTCCCTTCTTCTGGGCCATGCTGGCGCGAAGATCTTCCTTGGACAGATAGTCGATCTGTTCAATCAGAACATCGAAGACAACGTCCTGGCCGAGGCGCTTGTTGACGGCCTCCTTGATCATTTGACGAAAGGCCGCGACGTCGAAGCTGCTTCTGTGTTCCAGGTTGATCATCTGGTCGCCGACAAGCGTCGTGTAAAGTTCGTCGGTGATCACCACATCGAGCGGAATGTGAATGGAGGCCATCTTCACCTTGTCCACAACGTAGGACAGCCGTGTCAGAAAATAGCCTTTCACGGCGCCCTGCTCGATCACGGGCAGGCTGGTGAGCTCGCCGCGCACCGTTTCTTCCGCCGCCTTGCGGGCAACCGCAGCCTCGTCAACCTTGGGAGCCAGTGCCATCTGCACCGAAAAATAGACCGCGATCAATGCGACGATCACGACCCAGACTCCGGAGATGACGAGCTTGAGCATGGCGGGTCTCAGAACTCGCTATACTGGAAATGTTCCTGCTGATAGGTCCCGTCGTTCTCGGCGTCGCGCGCCGCGCCCTTGAGGAGTTCCGCCACCGCGCGGACGGCCTCCATGTGGGCCTGCACCTTGCGGGCATTGGCGTTGAGCTTGGTCTTCAGGACCTGCATCTGCGTTGCGAAGGAAGACGGCACCAGTTCGGGACGCGTATCCCGAAACAGCATGGTCAATTCGTACAGGCAACGGCTCTTCTGCGCGTTGGACGTCTTGATATCGAAATCCGGGTCCGCACCGAGGCGGGTATTCTCATTGTCGATGATGAGTTCGAGGCGGCCCAGAACATTGGTAATGCGGGTATCAGCCGGCGCTGCTTCCAACATGCTCATCTCCGTCAGGCCTTGTTCTTGGTGTCGGCGCCGGGCAGCAGATCGGCAAGGCCGACGCGCTGCTGCTGAGCGGCGATGGTCGAGGCAATATCGTTGATGCGCGCACTTTCTGCCGCCTTGTCGGCCGGCTTCAGACCGTGATCGTAGACGCCGCCGCGCATCATGTGGTCGGCGATGCCGATGCCGCCGCGCTTGGCAATCGCATTGGCGATCTGTTCGGCCGACATGCTCTTCCAGATGTCACCGGCCATGCCTTTACCGTATATGTCTTCGCTATCGGACGGCATCATGTATTTAAGGAAGTTTTGAAGCACCATCGCCTCGAACTTGCGATAGGTTTCCGGCGTCTGGCCGTCCTTGCCGCCCGCGACGGGTTTCGCGTCGCCGGTCCCTGCAGCCGAGGCGCGGTCCAGGCGCAGGCCTGCCGTGCGGTCGAGACTGGCGACATCGGTGGAAAATCCGTGGTCGTCGCGGGTGAGCCGGGCTGCGGCCAACGTGGCGGCCTGCGACCGGAGTTTTGCCTGTGCTTCCTGCACACGCGTCGGATCGGCCGCGTTGACCACATCCATCACGATATCGCTGGGGGGAGCAATTGCCATATTCGCCTCGCGTTCATTTCGAAGCCGCTGCCTTTGAGGCGCGCGGCGCAAAATAATCTTGCGAACGTATTATCCTTCGCCAAGCTTGCTGGAGGCTGGCGCTGGCATGGAAAGACGCATCTCGATCAGATCGATGACCGCATTGTCCTCGCGTTCGCGATCTTCCGCCGAGCGGGCCTCTTTCCAGTTTTCCTCGAGCCGGTCGCCTTTGGCCTTTTCGCGCAGGATCTGCTTTTCCTGCGCATCCTGCACCTCGATGAGGTTCTGGTCCTCGCCGGAAAGCCGGCCATATTGGGCGGCATATTGCGATTTCATGCCCGTATGGACGGGATTGAAGGAACCGATTGCCTCGATCGCCTCTCCCATGCGTGCGGACAGCATCTGCCGCCGCTGCGTGGTCTCGGCAAGCTCAAGCTCGGCGATCCGCTCCATGTGGCGCTGAACGGCCACGAGACGTTTGAGTTTGGCTGCCCTGCCCTTCTCCGCCATGTTTGTCTCATACACTCGTAAAGAGGGGAATGAAGGCCTCCGCGAACAGCCGGATCAGGCTGGCGATCCCGAAATAGAACAGGATGAGCCCGCCAAACACGATGAAGGGCTGCGATACGAAATAGACCGGCATCTGAGGCGCCAGCTTGTTGACGAAACCGACCGTGACGTTGAAGAGCAGGCCATAGAGAATGAAGGGGCTCGACAGCCTCAGCATGATCATGAAGGTGGAGCTGAGCGTGTTGGTCAGCGTCACAAGCGCACGACGTCCTTCAAAGACGCCGCCCATGGGCAGGGTCTTGTAGGAATCCGCGAGCGCGCGGATGATGACGTGGTGGAAATCCAGCATGAACAGTAGCAGCAGACCCGCAAGAGTGATCATGATGGTGATTTCGTTTTCGCTGCCATCTTCCAGAATGTCATTGGCGGGCGGAGCGTTGAAGCCGGTCATGAGCGTCATGACTGTGCCGGTGAACTGGAGGCCGAGCACGAAATAGCGCGCCACCATGCCGATCACAACACCGATCATGCCTTCGATGAACACGATCGAGACGTAGGTCGTCTCCGGCTTTTTCGCCACCGCATAGACGGTGTCCCACAGAAGCGGCGTGAGAGCCATGGAAACGCCGAGCGCGATGAAAAGTCTCAGCTGAACCGGGACACGCGCGCTGGAAAAACCGGGAAGCGTGAGAAAACAGCCGCCCACCCGACAGAAGACCGCAAAGAGTGCAAGCACCGTCCCTTGCGGATCGTTGATCATGAGATCGAGCCCAGGATCTTGATTTCGATGCCCTTGGCAAGCTCGACATGGGAGAGAACCGGCAGAGTCGCAAACAGCCGTTCGATAATCATGCGGACATAGGAGCGCGTTTCCGGCGAGGTGACGAGCACGAAGGGCATGCCGCGGTCGAGATACTCGCGCACGACCTGCGAGGCCTGTTCAGAGAACTCCTCCAGCTGGCGCGGGTCGATGTCGAACTCGACGACTTCGCCCTTCGGATCGCGCTTGAGCGCCTGATGGAACACGAGGTCCCACTTGTTGCCGAGACGCAGAACGCGCAGCACGCCATTGTCGGCCAGATCGCCGCAAAGCTGCTGGGCCATGCGGACGCGGACATGCTCGACGATCTGTTCGGTCTTGCGCACATGCGGTGCAAGCTCGGCCACAGCTTCCAGGATGAGATGCAGGTTGCGGATCGAGACCCGCTCGGCCAGCAGCAGCTTGAGCACCGCCTGAAGGCCCGAATAGGACATATGCGACGTGCAGATTTCGTCCGCCAGCTTCTTGTATTCCGGATCGAGCCGATCGATGAGGATCTTGACGTCTTTGTAGGACAGAAGCTGCGGCAGGTTGTTGCGGATGACTTCGCTGAGATGGGTCAGCACCACAGAGACATTGTCGATCGGGTGGAAACCTTCGCGCTTCAGTTCTTCCACGAAGGTTTCGAGGATCGACACAGCCGGCATGCCGAAGGCGGGTTCGCGGATATCGTCCCCGGGGATCGACGGCTTGCGGCCGCCGCCGGTGATGACCAGAACTTCGCCGACGCGCAGCTGGTTCGACGCGACCGTCGTGCCGTGAATGCGGATCTGGTAGCTCTTGTCGGCGATGGCGATATCGTCGCTGACCTTGATTTCGGGCACGACGAAGCCGTATTGGCTGGCGAATTTCTTGCGCATCTTGCCGACGCGGAAGGCCAGCTCCTGATGAGCGCCGAGGAGCCGCGTCGAAATCTGCTTGCCGAGAAGCAGTTCGATTTCGGCGGTCTTCAGCACGTTCTTCACCGAGTCGCTCTCGGTTTCCTTGACCTGGCGCGCCTTCTTCTCTTCGGCCTCGCGAAGCGCGCGATTCTCGGCCTCGATCTGGCGCGGGATGAACCAGCTGCCGAAGGCCATGGCGCCGGAGAGGACGGCGAAGGGGACGAAGGGCAGCCCGGGCATGATGGCCAGCACGGCCATCAGGCCGGCCGCGACCGAGAGAGCCCGGGGATAGCCGCTCAACTGGCTGATAACGGCCTTGTCGGTCGAGCCCAGATTGCCACCGCGCGACACCAGCATGCCGGCTGCGAGCGAGACGATGAGTGCCGGGATCTGAGCGACGAGACCGTCGCCGACAGAAAGCTTGACATACACGTCGGCCGCCTGTCCGAGCGGCATCCCGTGGCGGAAATAGCCGATGATGATGCCGCCGAAGACGTTGATCGCGGTGATCAGAAGACCGGCAACCGCATCGCCGCGTACGAATTTCGAGGCACCGTCCATCGCGCCGAAGAAGGAGCTTTCCTGCTCCAACTCGCGGCGGCGAGACTGCGCTTCCTTCTCGTCGATGATCCCGGCCGACAGGTCGGCGTCGATCGACATCTGCTTGCCGGGGATGGCGTCGAGGGTGAAACGCGCGCCGACTTCGGCGATACGCGTGGCGCCCTTGGTGATAACGATGAAGTTGATGACGATCAGGATCAGGAAGACGATGACCCCGATCACGAAGTCGCCGGACATGACGATCTCGGCGAAGCCGGCAATGACGCCGCCTGCGGCATGCGACCCCTCGTTCCCGTGCGAAAGGATGACGCGGGTCGTCGCGATGTTGAGCGACAGACGCGTCATGGTCGCGATCAGAAGAATGGTCGGAAAGGACGAGAACTCCAGGGGCTTCTGGATCCACAGCGAGACCATGAGGATCAGGACCGAGAGCGCCATGGAGAACGCAAGGCCAATATCGATCATGAATGCCGGGATCGGCAGGAACAGGATCGACAGCATCACGACGATACCGGCGGCAAAGCCGACATCACTCAGGTTTGGTCCCGCTTTAGGGGTGGGAACGGATGTCGTAACTGCCATGCTTCGTCCGTCTCATCATGAGATAAAAGCCGCGCTCATGCACGTCATGACATCACAGATAGGCAACGAAGCTTGCGCGAAGGGTGCAGGACGTAAAGTCCGGCTTTCAAAATCCGGACTGGATCCGCGAGAAGATCATGTTGGTGAAGATCGAAATCTGGGCGCCGATGAAGGGCGCCGAGAGCGCAACGGTCGCCATGACTGCCAGAATCTTCGGGACGAAGGTCAGGGTCATTTCCTGGACCTGAGTCAGCGCCTGGATGAGGGCGATGACGACGCCGACGATCATCGCCGCGGCCACTGCGGGACCTGCGGATACGATGACCGTCCATATTGCCGCCTGGACGATGTCCAGTGCGTCTGCCTCATTCATCGGGCGCTCAATTGCTTTGTGTCGTTGCGGGCGGCGTGGCGGCAATCGTGACGCCACCGCCAATGGTCATCTTTGTGCCGGAGGTCAGCGTCGCCGTCAATGTGACTGCGCTGGTGGAACTGTCCTGTGCGACATTGATGCTTTGCACGACGCCGGAATTGCCGTCCGCATCCGTGACCGTCTTGCCGATGAGGTTGCCGGCCTGCCCGATCATGCTCTGCGAGATCAGCGTCGACAGGTTGGTGTTCATCTTGACCTGCTGCTCGACCTGCGAGAACGAGGCAAGCTGGGACATCTGCTGGGTCGTGTCCATCGGACTTGTCGGGTCCTGGTTCTGCAACTCAGCCATGAACAGCTTCAGGAAGCTGTTATAGTTCAGGCTGGCTGCAGACGACGCAGACGCTCCGGCCGTTCCCGCTGCAGGGGTGCCTGCTGCCGCCTGTTGTGCCGCCGTTACCGCGCTGACCATGGTGCAATCTCCTTGCGGATCTGTTCGACCGCTGCCGGTGTCATTTCCTCGTTATTGAGGATCTTTTCCTCGATCGGGTAGAGCCCGCGGATCGCCTTCAGCGCGTCGAACGCCCTGCCTGTCGACACCATGCCGTCCACACGCTTCAATTCCGCCAGCACTTCCTCGTTCTGGAAGCAGGTGAGAAGCATGCTGATCGACTTGCGGAACATGACCATCGATTGGTGGGCACCGTCCGGATTGATCAGGATCATCTGGGCGATGAAGTAAAGCTGCTTGAGCGGCGTGGTGGCCTGTTCCGGCTGAAGAACGTGGTTCTCCAGAAGGAAGGTCACATCGTTGAGGAACTCCAGCGCGACCTTGCGATCGACGCGCAACACCGCGCCGTTGATGAAGATCCTTTCGCCGGATTTCAGAGAGATTCGCAAAGTGCTTTTCATTTCAGTCCATCCCTGATGATGGTTGTGATCTCGACGATGCCCTGGAAGTTGTCGGACTCGCGTTTGCGGATCTTCTCCGTCTCGTTGATAATCCAGATGGCGATCGAGATAAGGTTGGCTTTCAGTTCGGGTTCAAGCTGGTTGTCCGGCAGGCAGAGATCTTCCGTAAATCTCATCCAGAGCATGCGGGTATAGTAGATGGCTTCCACCGCCTCGTTGGAATTGCGTCCGCGCTCGGCTGCCGCGCTCATGAGCTCGATCGAACGATCCAGAACCTGGCGTTCGCGCTCCTTGGCGCCGGCGACGCCGTCTTCCATGACCTCCGCGTAAGAAAACTGGTACATTTACATATCCTTGGTCACGAGAGGTAGTTCGAAAGACTGAGCTTCTGGAGGCGTGACGTCAGCTGATAGGACGCCTCCATCTGCGACAGAAGGTTGTTCACCTTGGTGCTGGCCTCGTAAGCATCCACCTCGTTCATATTGTTGAAGGCTGTCTCGACAATGTTCACCTGGGCGGTAATGGTGTCGCCGGCCGTCTTGACCCGCGCCTCCGAAAGCCCGAGTGCAGACCGCTGGCTGTCCACCCCGGCAATGGCCTGCCCCATGTAACTGATGGCCGTCTTGCTGATGTATTGCCGCACATCCGGAGTGACGTCCGAGCCCAGCAGTTCGATCCCCATGACCGAGCCGAGAGCAAAGTTGCGGAAGCCGTCATTGTTGGCGTTTGCAGAACTCTGCACCGTTTCGGACGTGTTGATGCGCGACGTCATGTTCGTGTCGGAAGCGGCCGACCAGTCGGTCTTCCATTTGTCGGCGCTGTTGCCTGCCGTATACATCGGCGCGAGCTTGTTCTGGACGAAGTCCTGCATCTGCGCGAGAGTGAAGTTCGACATGGACGCGATGCCGTTCGTGGACATGTAGTTCGACAGGGCGTTGTTGAAGCTGGTCTTGGCCGGCGTGCCGGGACCATAGGCGGTCAGCGGCTGATTGGCCGTGTTGATGCCCGAAAACAGATATTCACCGTTGGCCGACGTATTGCCAGACGCGACGAAGGCGTCGAGCTGGCTCTGAAGCGACTGCGTGGTCGTGTTGAGCAACGTCTGGTCGTTCGATCCGGACAACGCGATCAGCGAATTCATCGATGTCTGGAGATTGTCCGACATGTTGGTCAGCGCCGATTGCGACGCGGACAGGCGCTGCGAAACGATCGAGTTGGAATCGTTGATCGCGTTCAGCCGGTTCTTTTCGACCGTTAGATTGACGCTTCGTCCGCTCTGATAACCGAGTGCCACGCCCTGATCGGCATAGGTGCCGGTGGACACTTCGGTCTGCGCCTTCTGCAAAGCCGATTGCGACTGACTGACGGTCAGCCGCATCGAGTTCTGCATGGCCAGGTTGGAGGTGAAGGAAATCCGCATCAGCCCTTACCTCACCGCCGCCATGAGGGACTGGAGCATGTCGTTGACCGTCGAAACGATCTTCGTCGATGCCTTGTACGACTGCTCGAGGTCCAGAAGCTTGGACAGTTCCTCATCGAGGCTGACGCCCGTGACGCTTAACAGCGCCTGCGATGCCGTCGCAGCCGCAGCTTTCTTCGTATCCTTCGAATCCGAGGCCTGGCTGCGATATTCTTCGAGCCAGCCGATGGACGAACTGGCGTAATCGGAGACGCTAAGGCTGGTGTTCAGATCCGTGGTGCCATCGAAGGGAATCTTCGTCGTCAGTCCCGTCACATAGCCTTGCAGCAGCGTCGAGAAGCCGGCCGCACCCGTGGTGTTGGCGACATAGCTCGCGCCGTTGATGCCGCCATCGCGGAGCTTGGTCGGATTGCCACCAACCGAGATGTCGACCGCCGCATTGACCGAAATCGAGGACGAGATCCCCGGCTGTACCGTTCCCGCAGCCGGGACATTGCCGCCGGACCAGGTGAAAAGACCAGGCTTGTTGGGAAGTCCGCTGCTCGTCTGATCCTTTTCAGCAAACTGCGTGACAAGTCCGCGGCCGATTTCATCAAGCTGGGCCTGGAATTTCGGCGCGATCGTGTCGCGGATCTGCAGGTTGGCCTGCAGGCTGCCCATGGCCGAGGTATTGCCGCCAGTACCCGGCTTCAGCGGCACACCGTCGATATAGACCGCGTTGCCGGTCGTCGTGGCGTCGTAACCGGGCTGCGGCGAAAAGATGATGTCGCGCGGCTTCGCTTCGAAAAGCGTCGTGCCGTCGGAGGTGTAGATCGCCACGTCATTGTTGTCGCGAACGACCGTCTGCACGCCGACAATCTCGGAAATCTTGCCGAGGACCTGGTCGCGCTTGTCGAGCTCGTCATTGACGTCGCGATTGGAAGCCGTGCCCGCCTTGACGGCGTCGTTGAGCGTCTGGAACTGGCTGAGAAGATCGCGCAGCGTCGAAACGTTCTGCGAGATGTTCTCGTCCGATTCACGTCGCAGGTCCTGAACGGCCTGAGATGCCTGGTTCAGCGAATTGGCCACATCCTTCGCGTCGGAGACGACGGATTGCGCCAGCGTCGTATTGCCTGGCGAGGCGGCGAAAGCCTGAAGGCTACCTTCAAGCTTGGAAATATAGGTGGAAGGGGCCGTGGCATAGCCATTGCCGCCCATCGCGCCTTGCAGCTGATCAAGCCCGCCGGATAGCACGTTCTGCGCGCTGAGCGCCGATGTGGCGGTCAGATTGTGCCGTTGCAGCAGCGTATCCTGCGACCGAACCGTCGGGTTCAGCTTGGCGCCGTTGATCGTAGTCGTCAGCGCGGCGTCACGGCGAGAGTAGTCCGCATTACCGGAATTCGAGATGTTCTTCGACACGACCGCCATCTGGGCGGACGTGTTGGAGAAGATGCTCGATGCCGTGTTAAGTGCGGATGTAAGCCCCATGATGCTCTACGCGACCCCCCGATTACCGCTTGAGGTTCACGAGGACGTCCATCAGGTCAGATGCCGTCTGGAAGGCCTTGGAGTTCGCCGTATAGCTGCGCTGCGATTCGATCATGTCGGTCAGCTCCGTCGCCACGTCGACATTCGACTGTTCGAGCTGATTGGCATTGATCGTGCCGAAGTTGCCGTCACCGCCAAATCCGACCACAACCGTGCCGGCTGCGTTGCTCAACGAGAAGGCATTGCCGGAGACCGGCGTCAGATTGTCCGGGCTCTGCACCTTGGCCATCGCGATCTGATAGAGGTTCTTCGTCGAACCGTTCGAGAAGACCGCGGAGATCTTGCCATCCTGCCCGATAGAAACCGAGGAGATCGTGCTCGGCGCATTGCCGTCGACCTTGGCGCTCGAAACGCCGAATTTGTAGGCGAACTGCGTCGTGGACGACAGGTCCAGTTTGACGTTCTGTCCGCCTGGAATCGGGATCGTCATGGAATTGGGTGACGAGGACGTCAGCTTACCCGACGTCGGATCGAAGGTGAGATCCACCGGCGAGGTTTCCATCGGACCCGAGCTGTACGGGAAGGAGCCAGACGTCGTACTGGCGTTGGCGTGATTGAACGCCGTCACCTGGTACTTGTTGGCCGCTGTCTTGGTGAAATAGAGGTCCACCTGGACGGCATTGCCAAGGCTGTCATAAGTCACAACCGAGGTCGAATTCGTGTACTTCACGTCATTGACGGTCGCCGAGGGGTTCGAACCGATATCGCGTGGCGTCACAGCCGTGGTCACGGCCGTCGCAGTCGAATCCAGGTTCGCATTAATGACACCGCTCGACGACGCCTGGGCGGAGAGACCACTCTGCGTTGCCTTGACCGGCGCGAGACCGGAGAAGCCGTTGACGATTGCCGCCGAACCGTTGGTCGCCGGATAGCCAAGCAGCGTATAGCCCGAAGAGTTCACGAGCTGTCCCGAGGAGTCGACCTTGAACGAACCGTCACGCGTCAGGAAAATGCTGCCGCCGGTATCTTGGACGATGAAGAAGCCGGTGCCCTTGATCGCAAGGTCGGTGGCGGAGGTCGTCGAGGTCAACGCGCCCTGCTCGGAAATGGCATAGGACGTGATGGAATTGACCGAACCGGAAGAATAGTTGCCGCCGTTCGAAGACAGAACGAGATCGGAAAAGGAGACCGAAGACCCCTTGTAGCCTGTGGTGGAAGAATTGGCGATGTTGTCAGAAATCGATGACAGGCGACTCGCCTGCGCGTTCATACCAGACGTGCTGGTTCGCATCATTCCTTGAAGGCTCATTTCGGATCCTCGTTTCCGTATTCATTACAGAGTAGGAGGCGGGCCTTGCGTGAAACTGAGTGGTCGCTGAATACATTTGCGAACTATGGCCACTTGGCTTCATGCCGGCCAGCCTTTCCAGGGTGTTAGCTCCAGTCGATGCAGTAACCCAGGAAGCGCTTGGAATCGATCGGGTCGAAGCCCAGCTTCTTGCGCAGTTTCTTGCGCAGCTTGCTGATATGGCTTTCAACGACGTTCTCTTCGACATCCTCATCGAAAATGCCGTAGATCGCGCTGAAGATCTGGGTCTTGGAGACGCGACGACCACGGTTTGCGACCAAATATTCCAGAATGCGGCGCTCGCGGCGCGGCAACGGGAAGACTTCGCCTTCGATTTCCGGGTCGCGACCATCCGAGAAAACCCGGATCGCGCCGATATCGGTGTAGTTGGAAATAGCCTTCAGCCGACGACGAATGGCCGCCGCACGGGCCAGGATTTCGCGCGGGTGAACCGGCTTGCGCACGACATCATCGACGCCGCAGTCGAAGAAGGCGAGCGTGGTTTCAAGCGACGGCGAATCGCTGACTGCGATCACCGGTGCCGTGGAACGGTCGCGGATTGCGCGCGGCAGCGAAAGCGCCTGCGAACCCTGGCCGATCAGGAAAGCCTCGACAGCGTCGATGTCCGTATCAGCCGCCGTGTTGACCCATTCCCCGAATTCGCTCGGGTCAAAGCCTGTAGAGGGCACGCCCTCCCGGCCAAATAGTGAAGTATATCCGTCTTTTACGAGCTCTCGCTCATCAACCACGACGATCATTCGTCCGCCTCCGAATCAGTCTGGTGCCTCGATGCGTCATCGATACGAATCGGGGGAATCAGGGACAACTGGATGAACTCAACTACGCAAATTTACAGTTGATTAAGTTCTGAGTGGCGATTTGCACTACATCTAGTAGGCCGCCCTCTTTCATGCCGCTATCATGCCTTGGAAAAGTTAATGCATGGTTAACGGATCGCGTTAAGGTTAACGACGGTTTCATATTCTTGCCGCATTGACGGAGTCCGAGGTTGCGGCCTCAGTCACTAAATTTTTAGTTGTATCCAACACAAAATTGCGAGGCATTTTTGGTCCATTGTCCATAGCCGCTGGCGACCAGATTGGCGATCACGCGGCAGACATATTGTTTCTGTGCGGGATCATTATTCGGGCCAGCGTGGTAGCGCGCGACCGCCATTGTCCAGGTCTCGTGACGGGCGTGAAGCTCGGCAAGGAACTTCGCGGCATAGTCCACGTTCAGCGCTGGCTCGAGCATCTGGGCCGGCGAGGAAAAGGCCGAGCCATGGAAATGCTGGTTGATCTGCATGCAGCCGAGGTCGATGAGGACGGCGCCCCTGCGGCGCGCCTGGTCGAAGATGGCGAGCGCATCGCTCGGGCTTGAGGCGAAGACCGCCTTGCCTTCGATGTTGAGCGCCCAGGGCTGCAGAGAGCCCTTCTTGCCCGTTTCGGCCAGCCCCACGGAATAGAGAATACCTTCTGGCACGCCGTATTTGGCAGCGGCCCGATGGATTTCCTGCTCGCAGAGCCCTGCCTGACTTGGCGTCTGGGCAGCGCTGGCGTCAGAGATAGACCTGACCGGTGCGGACAGCGTCAGAAGCATGAGCGGCAGGATCAGGAGCCACGCTCTTGTCGTCGTTCTGCCAGGTCGTGTTGAAGCCATTGTTCTGCTGCCTGCGATTGTTGTCCTGTTCCCTGCCCTGCTGCGCGAACTGGCCAGCCGAGCTGCCGTCCTGCATCTGGCCGCCA
This sequence comes from Rhizobium sp. C1, assembly GCF_021026335.1. Taxonomy (GTDB): domain Bacteria; phylum Pseudomonadota; class Alphaproteobacteria; order Rhizobiales; family Rhizobiaceae; genus Ensifer_A. Next base: position 163,306 of record NZ_JAJNCY010000006.1, on the reverse strand, counting down.
CTCTGCTGACCGGAGGAGGTCTGGGCCACAGTCTTGTCGGTTGTCGGCGTGGGCGCCATCTGGACGCTGACCTGATCGACAGAGAAGCCCTGCGACTTCAGCGACTGGATGAGGCCATCCTTGTCATGGCTGAGCTGCTTGAATGCTTCGCCGGATTCGACAGTTAAATGAACCGTCAGCTGATCACCATGCAGCCTCAACGTGGCCGTCACATTGCCGAGTGATTCCGGAGTCATCTGGATCTTCAGCATATTGACCGGTGTCGCCGTCCGTGGCTCGGAGGGGGCCGTTGCGGCAGCCGAAGCCGCCTTCATCGCCGCTGCCCAGTCGCCGTCACGCGTGACGCCGGATATCACGGCCTGCGTGTTGGAAGACAGAACCTCGCCGCTGCCGACGAAACGGCGCGCATCGAGCACAGTCAGCGCATCCGGCTTGGCAGCGTCAGCACCGGCCGGACCCTTGGTCTCCTCGTTCGAGGCTGCGCCCGCGATCGACAATCCCGTTGCCGAGATCGTCTTCTCAGACTGCCCTTCGGATTTGGGCTTGGCCTGTTCCTGCTGGTCCTTCGGTTGTCCGCCGGCCGCGTTGACGACGAGGGCGGCCGCGGCAAGCGCGTTGGCCGCGTCGGCGGCATGGCCCGTGGCATCCGCCTTTGCCTCACCGGCGTTTTCCTTTGCCGGCCCGTCCTTCTTCTCGACGGTCTCTGCGGGCAGTTTTTTGTCTTGCCCCTTGGCAAGGACATCCGCACCGAGCAATTTCAGAGCGATTGCAGCCGCATCGGCATCCGCTGCCGGCGCCTGTCCTTCAAGAGCCTTCTGAGCAAGCTTGCCGGCGTCTACCGCGGCAGCGTTGTTCTTCGCATCCTGCCGGGCCGCGGCAAGCAAGGCGTCTTCGTTCAGCTTGGGATCAACGGCGGCGTTGTCATCCTTACCGCTCTTCTTTGCCGTGGGGTTGGATGCAAGCGCCAGAAGCGCGCTTCCTGCGGTCGCTGTCTTCTTGCCGTTCGGATCTGTGGCCTGCGCCTGCCCGGCGGCGCCTGAGGCTTGCGCATCGGTCTGCGACGACTGTCCCTTGCCAGAGTCTTCGCGCGGCGCGGGGGCCGTGTTGTCGTCCGCGTCGTTGGCGTTTGAGGCCCTGTTGTAGACATCGCCAAAGCTCTGCGCTCCCGACGGATCGGAGCCGTTGCGCTGCTGCGGCGCAGGCTGCGCGGCCGGACGTGGGGGAGGCGGCGCCACATATTGATCGATCGCGTTCACTTGTCCCCCTTTTTCATCAACTCGTCGATGGCCTTCAATTGTGTCTGGCTGTCAGACAGGAAGGTGTCGATGCTGTCCTTTTCGTCCGACGCTTCCTGCACCTTGGCCTCTCCTGGCTTTGCCGCCGCCGTTTTCGCAACAGCCGGGCTTTTCCCCGGAGGCTGAGCCGATGCAGGCTTGGCCTCTGGAGGCTGGGCCGGCGATGCATCTTTCGCAGCATTCGGCTTCGCATCCGGAGAGGCCGGCGGCGCACCCGCCCCTTGAGGGGAATCGGCTGCCGGCTTGTCCTTCCCCGTGATAGCCGGACGCGCTTGTGTCAGGCTGTCGAGCGTTGGCTGTCTCTCAACTTCCGACAAGACAAAGGCACCCGCGTCACGCAGTCGCCGTTCGTCCGGTCCCAGAATTTCATCCGGGATCTTTGCGAAGGCCCCCTTCACTTCGGCAATGTCAGCAGTCGGAAGACTCGAAAGGTTGAGATAGAGCTGCGCGAGTTTGGCCGGGTTGTCGTCTTTTCCATCGGAAAGCGCGAGCGCCTTTCCTGCGGTCCAATGGGCGAATTCGAAACGTCCGGTCACTGCCGCCTTGCGGGCCAGCCGCAGATAGAGCTCCTGCTGGCGCGGCGGGTCGAGCCATGCGAGCGTCTCGGAAATCCGGTCATTGCCGATCTGCTGGTAATGGGCGTCGACCAGCGTGATCACCTGCTCGGCAACCTGGGCGGCATAGGGCGAATTGGGAAAGCGCGACAGATAGAGCCGGGCCAGCCTGATCGAGGTTTCGACATTGTTCTGCTTGACCGTGATGATGAGCGAGCGGCGCAGCGCCGCCTCCTCAACAATGGTGCCCGGCAGCGACAGCCGCGCCCAGTCGAAATATTTCAAGGCCAGGTCGGTTTTTTTCTGCATGATGACATTGGCGGCGACCAGCGCGAGATAGGGTCCGATCGTCGTCGACTTGTATTCCGGGACGATCTCGTCCAGCGTTTTCGTGGCCGAACCGCCTTTGCCGCCGAGATACATCAGCAAAGCATTCGTCAGCCGGGTATCAAAGTTGCCACGTGCATCATGCGAAACCAGCGTGTCGAGCGTCGCCGGATTACCGCCGGACATGGCATAGATCATCGCCGCATCGACATTGCGCAGATCATTGAACTCGTCAGGCGAGGCCGTCCGAAGGCGCCGGTCGATCATGCCGATCATGAAGCGCTGCATGTCGACAGCGGTCAGGTCGCCCGATACGATCTTATCCTGAACGTCCTCCAGCGATCGCACCAGCTTGTAGATGGGAAGGCTGGGATCGACGTTTCCCGGCTTCGCCTCCTCGGCGCGGGCGAAGGACCCGATGCCAAGAATCAGACATGCTGTGGCAAAGTTCAGGAGACGGCCCATATCAGCCTCCTGCTACGGTCTTGCCCTCGAGCAGGATCTCGATCCGCCGGTTCGCGGGGCTGTAGGGGTCGCTCGGAACTTTCAGGAACCGATCGGCATAACCTGAAACGTGGTTGATGCGCTTCTCCGAGAGGCCGCCGCTGACCAGCATGTAATAGGCGCTGCGCGCACGATTGAGCGAGAGGCCCCAGTTGTCGCCGGTTCCGTCCTTGTATGGCCGACCATCCGTGTGTCCGCGAATGACGACGCTGCCCTTGCTCTTGGCCAGAACCTTGCCAATATCCTGCATGGCCAGCACAAGTTCGCGGCTGGGAACCGCCGAGCCGACAGTGAACATCGGCGTGCTGACCTGATCGCTTACCGAGATCAACAGGCCGCCCTCGGAAGGCTCGACACGGATCGCATCGGCAAGCTTGCCCACGGAGGCGGGCAGCGTGTTCATGATTTCCTTTTTCAGGTCCGCCGCTGCCTTGGCTGCCGCCTGGGACTCGGCCTTGCTCATCTCGTTTTGCGCTGACGCGACTTCGGAGGCCTTGTCCTGCGCCTGTCCCGGCTTCGGCTCCGCCGTGGCCCCGCCCTGCTCGGTGGCGTTATTGTCCGCCGCCGATCCGCCCTTGCCCTTTTCCGCCGTCTGTTGATCGCCCGGAATGCCGCCCTTGCCGTTTTCGTTGCCCCTGTCCTGCGCGGCAACGGCCGCGGCAGCCTGCTCCTTGCCGGCCTTGCCAGCATCCTGTCCCTTGCCCATCTTCGAATTCACCTGAACCTGCTTGGTCCAGAAATCCGGATCGAAAGGATCCTTGTAGGCGTCACCGCCGTCAGCGCCCGTGGCGGGACCGGCCGCGGCCGCGCCACCCTCACCCTTGACGCTGACATTCGCCTGCTGGCCGACTTCCAGAACGATTTCCGAAAGAACGGCATAGGGATTTTCGAAATAGTCGGCCTCGGAATAGGTAGTCTTTTCGCCTGCGGTGGCGCTCTTTTCCTGGCCGCTGTCTGCAGCGCTGCCTTGCGACTTTTCCTCGCCGTCTTCCTTGGATTTTTCCTGGGTCGCCTCGCCCTGGGCCTGCTTGCCGGGCTTGGCTATGCCCTTGTCCGCCGGGCTGGAATCCGTCAGCTTGATCGGATTGAAATAGCTGGCGACGGCCGCCTTCGTTGCGTCGTTGGCAGCGTTGACGAGCCACATGACGAGAAAGAACGCCATCATGGCCGTCATGAAGTCGGCATAGGCGATCTTCCAGGCGCCGCCGTGGTGACCATGATCGCCATGGCCGTGGCGCTTGATGATGATGATCTCGTTCTTGCCGTGGTGGTGGCTTTCGTTCTCGCTCATTTTACAAGCTCTTCAACACTCTCGCGCCATGCCGAAAGGCGCGTCATGAGAACCGTGTCACCCTGTTCTACGGAAAGATCGATTCCGGGCGCCTCGACATGTCTGAAATCCAGGTCCTCCCCGGCAAGGCGCTCTCGCAGCCTTTCGGCCAGGGCTTCCGGCCCCTTGATCACCAGCTCGATCCCACCCTCGCCCGCAAAAACCGTGCGAACAGTCTGGGCCAGACTCTCGACCGCGCGCTCGGCGATCGCCTCGTCCAGGATCGGGCGAAGCGCATTCAACACATGGCCCGAGAGGAATTCCTGAACCTGCGCCGCCATGCGTGGCAATGCGACAGACAATTGATCGGCCACGCTCTGTTCGAGCGCGGCAGCCATCTCGGCTTCGTTTTGCCGGTGTTGAGCGATGAGGGCCTCGATCTCGCGACGATGGGTTTCCTCCATCTCCGCCTGCATCTCGGCACGCCCCTCCGCATGCGCTTCGCGGCGCAGCTCATCCAGGTCGACCTGTGGCTCGGGCGTGAAATCGAAGGAGATTTCGGCAGGGGAAGGCAGCTCGAAGACCTCCGGTGCGGAGGGTGGCGGAGCGCTGAAATCCTTGAGATATCTGGCGAGGCCTGCGCTCATTCGATCCGCTACTTCCCTGAAAACAAAACAGTCGGCCTCGTGGGGCCAAACTGGTAGTGCTACCAATGCTAGAGCATCAATCTTGTGCGAAAATGAAGATGTTGGGCCGCGTCAGGGCAATGAACGCGGCCCAACCTTCTACCATATACCGATGACCGGCGGCACGGCAGAAATTCCAGACATGTTGCAAAGGGGGCTGCTTACCCGACAAGCCGAAAATCCTTTTCGGCCAGATACGCCGGCGCATCAGTTGCCCGGACCGGCGGCAAACCGCCGGTCTCACCGCTCTTACTTGAAGAGCGAGAGGATGTTCTGCGAATTGGTGTTCGCAATCGAAAGCGACTGAATGCCGAGCTGCTGCTGTGTCTGCAGCGCCTTGAGCTTCGTCGATTCCTGGTTCATGTCGGCGTCCACGAGGCGGCCGACACCCTTGTCGATCACGTTCATCAGCGTGGACACGAAATTATCCTGCATGCTGATACGCTTGTTGATCGCACCGAGGTCGGAGGCAACCTTGGTCAGACCGGTCAGCATCAGGTCGACCGCCGAGATCATGCCATCGACGTTTGCCGGCGGCGTACCCGTCGTCAGCTTGACTTCCGTGCCACTGGCCGATGTCGTCGAGTTGGCATTGATGAGGTAATAGGTTGCCGTCGTCGTGCCCGACGAGTTGGCAATCGGCTGCGTGACGGTCACGTTCTTGGTCAATGCACCGCGCGAAGCGTCATTGGTGTCGATCATCACGGACTGGTTGGCGTTGAAGGTCAGGGTCGCGACCGAGACCGCCCCCGTGGTCGAGCGGTTGAACGAGGCCACCATTTCCTTGGTGCCTGCAGCCGTCGATGCGGAGTTGAAGAGCCAGTTTTCGCCGGAGAAGGCTGCAGACTTCGAAATCGAAGACAGCTGCTGTTTCAACTGGGACAGTTCCGAGTTGATCTTGGTCTTGTCGACGCCCGGTTCGCGAGCGGCCACTAGCTTGGCCTTGATATCCTCGATCACCGAAATGGAGGAGTCGAGGGCCGTGTATGCGGTATCCGTCTTGGCGGCGCCGAGACCGAGTGCGTCGCTTACCGTGGAGAGCGCCATGTTGTCGGAGCGCATCGTGGTCGCGATGGACCAGTAGGCGGCGTTGTCAGCCGCATTCTGAACACGATAGCCAGACGAAATCTTGTTCTGCGTCGTTTCCAGGTTGGTGTCGATAGTGCGCAGGGTTTGTAGTGCCGCCATGGCGGCAGCATTTGTCATAATGCTTGTCATCGGTCATTGCCCCAAGAGATATGTGCGGGACATTCCGGAGTCATAAATACCGGAAACGCGGAAATAGCATCATGCTCTGGCCCATTTTGCCCTGGGGCCCGTCCGCGTTCTTAACGAAGCTTTAACTGTCATATAGTTAACAAATCCCTAACGGGTTTAGCAAGCTGTTAATTTCACTGAACAAAGGATTACCGGACAGAACGAGTAGAAGGAATTTATTAATAATTTTCAGAGAGTTGAGCGAGATATGCAAAACGACGAAAGCCGCACCACGATCCGTGGTGCGGCTTCTCAATGACCCTTTGGCCCAAAGCGACTGTCTGTCTACCCGCTCTGGGGGGACAGTGATTCGCTTACTCTTACCTGAAGAGCGACATGACGTTCTGACCGGCAGAGTTGGCGATCGACAGAGCCTGGATGCCGAGCTGCTGCTGCGTCTGCAGCGCCTTCAGCTTGGTCGATTCCTGGTTCATGTCGGCGTCGACGAGACGGCCAACGCCCTTGCCGATTACGTCCTGCAGATCGGTGACGAAGTTGTTCTGAAGCTGAATGCGGCTGGAGGTCGCACCGAGCGTCGAGGCAACGGCCGTCATGTTCTTCAGCATCGTGTCAACAGCCGAGACCATGCCTTCGATGTTCTGAGCGTTGGTGCCGGTCGTCAGCTTGACTTCCGTGCCGCTCGCAGAGGTCGTCGAGTTGGCATTGATCAGATAGTAGGTCGCCGTCGTCGTGCCCGTCGAGTTGGCGATCGACTGTGTGCCGGTCGTCGACTTCGTCAGAATGCCCTGGCCGGCATTGCCGGTGTCGATCAGGACCGAGTTGTTGGCGTTGAACTTCAGCGTGTTGATGGCGACGTTGCCCGTGGAGTCACGGGTGAACGAGCCGACCATTTCCTTCGTGCCGGCAGTACCCGTGGTGTTATAGAGCCAGTTTTCGCCCGAGAAGGTCGCCGACTTCGAAATCGAGGTCAGCTGCGACTTCAGTTCGGTGATTTCCGAGTTGATCTTCGTCTTGTCGATACCCGGTTCGCGGGCGGCGACGAGCTTGGACTTGATCTGGTCGATTACCGAGATGGCCGAGTTCAGACCGGTATAGGCCGTGTCGGTCTTGGCGGCGGCAAGGCCGAGTGCATCGCCAACCGTGGAGAGAGCCTTGCTGTCCGAGCGCATCGTGGTCGCGATCGACCAGTAAGCGGCGTTGTCGGAAGCGTTCTGAACGCGGTAGCCCGACGAAATCGCATTCTGCGTGTCGGACATGTTGGAGTCGATCGTGCGCAAGGTCTGCAATGCAGCCATTGCGGAAGTGTTCGTCATAATGCTGGTCATGTGTACTGCCCCTGAGTTTGACAGACTAAATTTTTAAGGGGGATCATGCCGGATCTCGTACGGCAACGTCGCTGCAGCATCATGCTCGATAACCATTTGTTATGGTTAACGCGTCGTTTCGATGTCCCAAGGAAACACCAACTTAGTTAATTAAGGCTAAATGGGTGTCCGGATGGACCTAACAAATTTAGCCATTCATATTCTCGACAACAAAAAAGGGCCGTCCCTTCGGACAGCCCTCTCTGATATTTGTCGTGCCAGGGCCGGCGGCGGAACGCCGCAAGCCCCTTTTTCGCCGCGCCTTAGCGGAAGAGCGACAGGACGCTCTGACTGTCGGAGTTGGCGATCGACAGAGCCTGAATGCCGAGCTGCTGCTGCGTCTGCAGCGCCTTCAGCTTGGTCGATTCCTGGTTCATGTCGGCGTCGACGAGACGGCCAACACCCTTGGAGATCACGTCCTGCAGGTTGGTGACGAAGTTGTTCTGCAGCTGAATGCGACTGGAGGTCGCACCGAGCGTCGAGGCCGTGGCCGTCATGTTCTTCAGCATCGTGTCAACAGCCGAGACCATGCCTTCGATATTCTGGGCACTGGTGCCGGTCGTCAGCTTGACTTCCGTGCCGCTCGCAGAGGTCGTCGAGTTGGCATTGATCAGGTAGTAGGTCGCCGTCGTCGTGCCCGTCGAGTTGGCGATCGACTGCGTGCCGGTCGTCGACTTCGTCAGCAGACCCTGGCCGGCATTGCCGGTGTCGATCAGGACCGAGTTGTTGGCGTTGAATTTCAGCGTGTTGATCGAAACGACGCCCGTGGAGTCACGGGTGAACGAGCCGACCATTTCCTTCGTGCCGGCAGTACCCGTGGTGTTGTAGAGCCAGTTTTCGCCCGAGAAGGAGGCGGACTTCGAAATCGAGGTCAGCTGCGACTTCAGTTCGGTGATTTCCGAGTTGATCTTTGTCTTGTCGACACCCGGTTCACGGGCAGCAACCAGCTTCGACTTGATCTGGTCCACAACGGAAATGGAAGCGCTCAAGCCGGTGTACGCCGTGTCGGTCTTGGCGGCGGCAAGGCCGAGAGCATCCGAAACGGTGGAGAGAGCCTTGTTGTCCGAACGCATGGTGGTCGCGATCGACCAGTAGGCGGCGTTGTCCGAGGCCTGGCTGACGCGAAGACCGGAGGAGATCGCGCTCTGCGTGTCATCCATCTGAGAGGAGATGCCACGCAGGGTCTGGAGCGCAGACATAGCTGCGCTGTTCGTCATGATACTTGTCATTGGGATTGTCCCTAACACAATACGAAAACGGGACATGCCGGAGTTGCCGGCCTAAGCGGAAGGCTTCATGCTGCCGTTGTAACGGCTCCGCTGAAAAGCATCATGACTGCATCAACCTTAATATATCGCCAAGCATTAAGCTTAATACAAAGTAAAAATCTTGAACAAACAGACAAAAAAGAAAGCCGCACCCGAAAGTGCGGCTCTCCAATCTGTCCGTGAACCGGTCGCGACCGCTCTTAGCGGAAGAGCGACAGGACGCTCTGGCTGTCGGAGTTGGCGATCGACAGAGCCTGGATGCCGAGCTGCTGCTGCGTCTGCAGCGCCTTCAGCTTGGTCGACTCCTCGTTCATGTCGGCGTCGACGAGACGGCCAACACCCTTGGAGATCACGTCCTGCAGGTTGGTGACGAAGTTGTTCTGCAGGTCGACGCGGCTCGAGACCGCGCCGAGCGTCGAGGCCGTGGCCGTCATGTTCTTCAGCATCGTGTCAACGGCCGAGACCATGCCTTCGATATTCTGGGCACTGGTGCCGGTCGTCAGCTTGACTTCCGTGCCGCTCGCAGAGGTCGTCGAGTTGGCATTGATCAGGTAGTAGGTCGCCGTCGTCGTACCTGTCGAGTTGGCGATCGACTGCGTGCCGGTCGTCGACTTCGTCAGAATGCCCTGGCCGGCATTGCCGGTGTCGATCAGGACCGAGTTGTTGGCGTTGAACTTCAGCGTGTTGATGGCGACGTTGCCCGTGGAGTCACGGGTGAACGAGCCGACCATTTCCTTCGTGCCGGCGGTACCCGTGGTGTTGTAGAGCCAGTTTTCGCCCGAGAAGGTCGCCGACTTCGAAATCGAGGTCAGCTGCGACTTCAGTTCGGTGATTTCCGAGTTGATCTTCGTCTTGTCGACACCCGGTTCACGGGCAGCAACCAGCTTCGACTTGATCTGGTCAACAACGGAGATGGAGGCGTTGAGGCCGGTATAGGCCGTGTCGGTCTTGGCGGCGGCAAGGCCGAGAGCGTCCGAGACGGTGGAGAGAGCCTTGTTGTCCGAACGCATCGTGGTCGCGATCGACCAGTAGGCGGCGTTGTCCGAGGCCTGGCTGACGCGAAGACCGGAGGAGATCGCGCTCTGCGTGTCATCCATCTGAGAGGAGATGCCACGCAGGGTCTGGAGCGCAGACATAGCTGCGCTGTTCGTCATGATACTTGTCATTGGGATTGTCCCTTAACGCAAAACAAAAACAGGGACATACCGGATTTGAACAGTTACCGGCGACGACGGAAAGGCATCATGCCGCCTGCAGCTTGTCTTCGCTACCAGGCCCGTCATACAGGCGGGACTATGCCGCCTCAAATCTTGCCAGAAACTTAATTTCGGAGTTCCACGCCGGCTCAGCGCGAATCATATGAAACAGAGTCTTAACAACTCTCAAGCGGCTCCATTCGATGTTTCGCAATGGCGCGTAGCCGCCAGGCTAGTCAGAGAAACGACCGGGTCAGACTTCCGACCAGCAGGTTCCAGCCATCGATGAGTACGAAGAAGAGAATCTTGAAGGGCAAGGAGATCGATGTCGGCGGCAGCATCATCATGCCCATGGCCATGGTGATCGTCGCGACAATGAGGTCGATCACGAGGAATGGCAGCACGATCAGAAAGCCGATTTCGAAGCCGCGGCGGATTTCCGAGATCATGAAGGCCGGCACAATGACCCGAAGATCGACCTTTCCGTCGGTCTCTGTCGCCTGCCCCTTTTCGCGGGCAATATCGACAAAGAGTTTCAGGTCCTTGTCGCGGGTGTTTGCCAGCATGAAGTCGCGGAACGGTCCGTAGATCTTCGGCAGCGCCTCCGTCTCCGTGATCTTGTTATCCATCATCGGTTTGATGCCGTCCTGCCAGGACTTATCGAAGACCGGGGTCATGACATAGAAGGTCATGAACAGCGCCAGGCTCGTCAGGATCAGGTTCGAGGGCGTTGTCGCCAGACCCATGCCGGATCTCAGAATGGAGAACGCAATGACGAAGCGCGGAAAGCTGGTGACCATCACAAGGATGCCCGGCGCGATGGACAGGACCGTCAGCAGGCCCAGCGTGCGGATGATCCAGGAGGCCACAGATCCGTTGACCGGTGTCTGGGTCAGGAAATCAGGCAATTGCTGCGCGAAACTGCCGGCCGGCAGAAGGACAACAAGGGTCGTGAGGAAAAGAAGCTTTTTCATTGCACTACAAACGTTCTGAACATCACGTCCTTCACCCGGCCTTCCGTTCTGAGCGTCGCGCGCTCCTTGATATCCTGACGCAGATATTCAAATCCGCGGGCGGTCTGGATCTGCTGCAGAGAGACGGTGCGGAGATAGGCCATGATGTCCTGATGGACCTCCTCGGCCGTCTTTTCGTCCGGCTTGTCGCCGAAGAGCAGCGCCACTTCGAGCCGCACCCAGCTTTCGGACGGATAGGCCAGATTGCTGGTGATCGGCTCGAGCTGGACGACGTTGTTTTCCTCGGTGGCAAGCTTGGGAACGCTGTCTTCCTCTTTCTTGCCGCCGCCCTTTTTCTCACCGCCGGCTTCAGCCGCGGCAATAGCCGTCTGCTCGGCAGCCTTCTTGGCGATCTCGTCCTTCTTTTCCTGCGTTATGAACTTGCCGGAAATGCTTTTGCCCAGAAACCAGCCGCCGCCGGCAGCGACCAGCGAGAGGACAAGCACGATCACGATGGTGACCACGAGGCCGCCACCTTTCTTCTTGCCCCCCTCCTCGCCTTCGCCTTCCGGCGCTGCTTCTGCGTCTGCCATGACCGGCGTCCTTCAGTTCACGCGTCAGAACGGGGAGAAAAGATCGACCGCCTGCTGACCCCATGGCGGCTGCTGCACTTCTGTCAGACGGCCGCGACCGCCGTAGGAGATGCGGGCTTCGGCGATGCGCTCATAAGAGATCTGGTTGTCGGCATTGACATCCTGCGGCCGGACGATACCACCGACATTGAGGATGCGCAGTTCCTGGTTGACGCGGACTTCCTGCGAACCGGAAATCACAAGATTGCCGTTCTCGAGAATGCCGGTGACAACCGCCGCCACCATCAATGTCAGCTTTTCGGACCGCTTGGTCGACCCCGAGCCGGTCGAGGATGTGTCGGACGCACCGTTGATGTCCGCTGACAGAGACGGCGAGACGACCGGGCTTTTCGCATTCAGGCCGAATTTCATGTCGGACGAATTGTTGCGCGACCGCTTCGTGTCATTATTGAACGAGGCATTGTCGTTGATCTGGATCTTGACCGTCAGGATGTCGCCGACCTTGAGGGCGCGCGAATCCTTGAACAAGGCGGCCTGATTGTCGTTCCACAGTGAGTAACCGGAAGCCACCTGCTGCGGACGCTTTGGATAAAGCGCCATTTCCTGCGTTTGACCATAACGCAGGCCGCTGCCGATCGGGCTCATGGCAGGCGCGCGGCCGATCTCGTTGACCGCCTGACTTGCGCAGCCGGCCAAAGGTACCAGCAGAGCGGCGAGAGGGATAAGTTTTTTCATAATCAGCCTTTTTTCGCCGGAGGAGCTGCGGCAGCGCTGGAAATCAGCGCCGTCAGTTTTGCTGCCTTGGCAGGGTCCATTTCGCTCAAGATCAACCCGGATTGACGCGGCGTAAGCTTCATCAGGATGCTTGCGGAAACGTAGACATCGACTTCGGCGAGCCGGAGCGCCGCCGCATCGGGTTTCATGTTCTTGTAGATTTCGACCAGGTCCTGGCGCGCCATGTCCATGAAGTCGGTGCGCTTCTTCAGCCAGTCCTGATATTCGTTGCGGCGCTCCTCGAGCGCCTTGATGCGGACGTCGACATCGGCCTTGAGCTTTTCGAGATCCTGTTTTTGCATCAGATAGCGGCGGTCACGCGCCGGATCGACGACATTGGAGCAATATTGCTGGATTTCGTCGATGCTCGCATTGGCCGGGGGCGATGCCGGCACGTCGTTGGCCATGGCAGAGACGGTTGCCAAGAGGAAAGCAGAGGCGGCGAGCTTCCAGACGGCCCGGATCGCGCTGGAATCCAGAGCCGCCATCACTGCACCACCAGTTCAGCGTTCAGCGCGCCGGCGGATTTGATGCCTTGCAGGATGGCGATCACGCCGTCAGGCTTGACGCCGATGCTGTTGAGGCCCGCAACAAGGCTTTTCAGATCGGGACCATTGAGGATCGCCACCGTGCCGCTGTCGGCAGTCGCCTTGATGTCGGTCTGCGGCTGAACGGCGGTTTCTCCCTGGCTGAAGGGATTTGGCTGCACGATCTGCGGGGTCTCGGTGACCTGAACGGTCAGCGTCCCGTAGCTCACGGCCACCTTGGATACCTTGACATCCGCGCCAATGACGATCGTTCCGGTCCGCTCGTTCACCACGACCTTGGCCGGCGTATCGGTCTCCACGACGATGTTCTCGATATCGGCCATGAGGCGGGCGAGATCGGCCTGTTTCGGCTTCAAGACAGAGACTTCCTGCGAATCCGCCGCCTCGGCGATCGGGGCACCAAAGCGCGACTTTGCCCAGGCATTGATGGCATCCGAAATGCCGACAGCCGTGGTGAAATCCGGATTGCGCAGTTGCAGGACGAGATTGACACTGTCCTTGAAGCGCGACGGGAGCGGACGCTCGATGATCGCACCGCCCGGGATGCGGCCTGCGGTGGGCACACCCTGTGTCACGGACGCTGCCGCGCCATCGGCCGAGAAACCGGAAACGATGATGGAACCTTGCGCCACCGCATAGATCTGGCCGTCAGCACCGCTCAGCGACGTCATGACCAGTGTGCCCCCGCGCAAATTCGTGGCGTCGCCCATGGAGGAAACGGTGATGTCGATGCGACTTCCCGGGCTGGCGAACGGCGGCAGCGTTGCCGTGACCATGACGGCGGCGACGTTCTTGGTGCGGCTCTGTCCGCCCTGGGTCGAGATGCCGAGGTTTTGCAACATCGCGCGCATGGACTGTTCGGTAAACGGCGCCGAGCGAAGGCTGTCGCCCGTGCCCTGCAGACCGACAACGAGGCCGTAGCCGATCAGCTGGTTGTCACGGCCTGCCTGAAGCGAGGCGATGTCCTTGATACGGGACGCCGCAAACGCATCTGCGCCGCCTGCCAGCATGAGGCAGACGGCAAGCAAGAGACTTGCAATTTGACTCAGACGCTTCATTTCGTGACCACCTGCACAATGCCCGGTCCGAGGATCGTGCCGCTGACAGTCAGCCCGGAGTCAGTGTTGCGCACACGGATCAGCTCGCCGATGCTGCCGTCCTGAAGCGGCATGCCCAGCGCGGTGATCTGCAGAGAACCGTTGTTGTAGATCAGCCTGACCTGCTGGCCATGGGTGACGGCAAACGGCTCGCGCAGCGAAGAGAGGCTGATGGCGCGATCGGGAATGAGCGTGCTCTTGGTGATCATGCCCTCGACTTGCGAGAAGTCGGTGGCGTAATCTCCGGAGAAATTGGGATTGGTGACCTCGACGCGGCGTACCTGCCCCGAGGCGATCGCTTGACCGGGATAGATGACCGTCAGCGGCACCATGGCATAGCGCTTGCTGTCTTCCGTCGGGCCGGCGATTGCGGCAACGGTGGGCAGCACGGCCACAAGGGCGGCGGCGAAGAGTGTCTTCATGACATTGCGCTTTTGCAGTCGGAGCATCATGCCCAACCTCCAGATATTTTACCTCAGGTTCTTACTCACAACGGAAGCCATGTCGTCGGCAGCCTGAATGACCTTGGAATTCATTTCATAGGCACGCTGTGCCGAAATCAGATCGGTGATTTCCTTCACCGGATCGACGTTCGAGCCTTCCAGATAGTTCTGCTGCAACTTGCCGAAGCCGGGGTCGTTCGGCACGCCCACCGTCGGATCGCCGGAAGCCGCGGTCTGGCGGAAGAGGTTGTCACCCATCGCGTCGAGGCCGGCGTCGTTGATGAAGGTCGCAACCGTCAGCTGGCCAAGCTGTGTCGCCTGGTTGGCATTGCCGAGCGTTGCGAAAACCTGACCCGAATTGTTGATCGTGATATTCTTGGCGTCGATCGGAACCGTGATGTTCGGAATGACAAGCGCACCGGACAAGGTGACGAGCTGGCCGGTTTCGTTGACGTTGAAAGCGCCGTCGCGGGTATAGACCGTGCTGCCGTCAGCGGCCTGAACCTGGAACCAGCCCTTGCCGACAATCGCCACATCAAAGGGGTTGCTGGTCGACTGCAACTGACCCTGCTCATGCAGATTGCGCACTGCTGCTGTCTTAACACCGAGACCGATATTGACGCCTTCCGGCACGATCGAGCCGTTGGCGTTGTTGGCGATGCCGGCCTGCCGCTCCGTCTGATAGAGAAGGTCGGTGAACTCGGCGCGCGCGCGCTTGAAACCCGTCGTGTTGATGTTGGCAATGTTGTTCGAAATGACTTCGAGGTTTGTCTGCTGGGCATTCATGCCGGTTGCAGCTATGGATAGAGCTCTCATCGGCAGTCCTCAGATTGGCATTTTGGTGATGTCGAGATAGGCCGAAACGACCTTGTCACGGATGGCGATGGCGGTTTGCAGCGAGCGGTCGGCATTCATGACAGCGTCTACCACCTCACGGGTCGAGGCCTTGCCCTCGATGCCCTTGTAGGACATCGTTTCCGCCCCCTTCAGGTCGCCGAACATGTCGGTTGCGGCGTTTTTCAGCACATCGCTAAAGGTCGGCCCGACCGCCTTGGCGGCATCCTCGGCCGTGGTCGCCGCCTTGCTGGCGACGCTCGACAGGTTCTGGACCAGCGAGGAAAGGGAAATGGGATCTATCATGACGAGCTCCTGAGAAGGTCGATGGTCGAGCTGATCATGTCTCGCGCTTGTTTGATCGCTTGCAGATTGGCCTCATAGCTGCGGTTGGCTTCGCGAATGTCGGCCATTTCGATGAGGGGGTTGACGTTCGGCATCTTGACGTAGCCGTCCTTGTTGGCTGCCGGATTGCCTGGATCGAATTCCAGATTGAAGGAGGTCATGTCGTCGAAGACCTTCTGAATCTGAACCTGGGGAACGCCAGAGGCACGGTCCACATGCTCGGCAAAGCTCACCATCTTGCGGCGGTAGGGCTCGGAGCCGGGCGTCGCCCCCGTGGAGCGCATGTTGGCCAGGTTTTCGGACACGACACGCAAACGCGTCGCCTGCGCATCCATGCCGGAGGCCGAAATCTTCAGACTTGCCGAAAGCGGATCAACGATCATCC
This sequence comes from Rhizobium sp. C1, assembly GCF_021026335.1. Taxonomy (GTDB): domain Bacteria; phylum Pseudomonadota; class Alphaproteobacteria; order Rhizobiales; family Rhizobiaceae; genus Ensifer_A. The sequence goes on along the minus strand of NZ_JAJNCY010000006.1, from coordinate 147,652 downwards.
CGATTATCTCCTGACGACCATCAACATCATCTTGTTCAAGGCCTTCACCAGCCCGGCGTTCAGATCGTAGTCCTGCCGCGCTTCGTTCGCCTTGATCATTTCCTGCGCCAGACCGACATTGTTGCCGGAGGCGCTGATCTTGCCGGACTTGTCGTCAACCTCACGGATGTTCATCGACATCTGGGCAGGATCGGCAAAATGCATGGGATTGGTGGACGCGAGGTTGACGTTGTCGGAGTTGTTCGACGTTGCCGCATCGAGAAACTGCGTGAAGGGCACGAGATCCTTGGCCTTGAAACCAGGCGTATCGGCATTGGCGACATTCGTCGAAATCACGCTCTGGCGGGCAGACAGCCACTGCGCCTGCTGCGAGGCGAGTTGGAAAAACTGTATAGGCTGCATCGCCTGCTCCGTCCATTTCAGCTAATCATCGCTATGAAGCGGAGGGTAGGCTTCCAAACTTGCGTGGGACTTGCACTTGCCGGAAAGAGGCGCGGGTAGCGGGTTCGCCCGCCACCGGGAGATCGGTCAATTAACCCGGAAGACATGGCCGTTGGAGGCCGTCAGCACCCATTGGGTGCCCTGCTGTTCGATCGACAGGAGCTTGCTGTTGTCGGGCAGAACCTCGCCCACGCCGACCATGTAGATGCCGCTCTTGTCTTCGACCAGCGCGCGGCCGCCCGCGACGTGAAGGAGGCGGAAGCCGGAGGCCGCACCGGGCATGGGCTGATCGAGAGCAGCCCCGTCCGTTGCACGCTTCTTCCTGTCGTTATCCTCGCCGGGCACCGTTGCAGTGGTGATGTCATCAAGACCAGGCGGCACCTGCATCGCCAGGCCCGGCGGCCGCTGGTTGATGTTGATGCTGGCCGACGGAGACACGGAAAAGACCGGGCGGGGCGCATTGACCGGCAGGTCGCGTCGCATGTTCTGAACCAGGTTGCCGTATTTCGGCGCAAACTGCTCGTGATTGAAAAAGACATACCAGGGGAAGAAGGCGGCAAACAGCGCCAGTGCCACGCCCGTTGCCGAGAGCGCCATGTCCACCTTGTCCATGGACTCGGCCTTTGCCGGACGCTCCTTTTCGATCTTGATCGGCTCCCCATCTTCGATCATGTGTCAATTCCTTCGGATATTGGTTGGCTGCGCCTGCGGCATGGCGGCGTTGCGCAGCGCCGCCGCGAGGTCCGCGAATGCATCCGCGGATGGTGCGTCGCCGGGCGATTGCTTGAGCATTTCGTAGATGACCGGCACCTGCCGGACGGCCATGTCCACTTCAGGATCCGAGCCGGCGCGGTAGCCGCCGATCAGGCGCAGGTCGCTCGTTTCCTCATATTTGTGAATGAGCGATTTCAGGCGCGATACCAGCCGTTCCTCGTCCGGCGTCCAGGCCTTGCGGGCGAGACGCGAAATCGAGGCGAGCGGATTGATCGGCGGATAACGCCCCTCCTCCGCCAGAGACCGGTCCATCACGATATGGCCGTCGAGAATGCCGCGCGTGGAGTCGGCAATCGGGTCGTTGTGATTGTCGCCGTCGACGAGGATGGAGATGATCGCGGTGATCGTCCCCTTGCCCTCCTCGCCGGGTCCGGCGCGTTCGAGCAGGCGTGGCAGCTCGGTGAAGACGGAGGCCGGATAGCCACGCGCCACCGGCGGCTCGCCGGACGCGACCGCCACTTCACGAATGGCATGGGCAAAACGGGTGACGCTGTCGACAATCAACAGCACGTTGTCGCCGTTGTCACGGAACTGTTCGGCGATCGTGATGGCCGAAAGCGGAGCCATCTTGCGCAGCATCGGGCTTTCGTCGCTGGTCGCGACGATAGCCACCGACTTGCGCAGGTTGTCGCCAAGCGTATCCTCGATGAATTCGCGCACTTCGCGGCCGCGTTCGCCCACCAGCGCGATGACGACGCGATCGAAGGAATCGGCGCGCGCCAGCATGGACAGAAGCGTCGATTTCCCGACGCCCGAGCCTGCAAAAATGCCGAGACGCTGGCCGAGGCAGAGCGGCGAGAAGATGTCGATCGCCTTGACGCCGGTCTTGAAGCCCTTCTCCACGCGGGAGCGCAGCATGGAGGGCGGCGCGTTGGCGGAAATCGGACGGCGCACGGGACCCTGTATCATTGGGCCGAGCCCATCGATCGGCTCGCCGAGCGCATTGATGGTGCGACCGCACCAGCTCGCGTCGGGGGCAAGGCGGAAGGCGCCCTTGCGCAGAACAACGTCGCCAATGCCGATCGGCTCGCCGGGTTCGATGGGGCAGACAAAGACCGCCTCCGGCTCGACGCGAACCACTTCGCCCAGATGAACGCCGGTGGCTGTCGTATGGCCGACGAAATCGCCAAGTCGGACATGCTTGGAAAGCCCGGTCACGGTGTAATGGCCGGCCGCGATCGTCTTCACGCGTCCGCCCGGCGCCGAAAGCTGCTCGGGCGAGGCGTATTGCGAGACGACGCGCGACAGCGTTTCGAGCCGAGAAGCAGCGCTGCGATCGCTGGCGCTTTCCATCATCCCGCGGCGCTCCCACGGAACGAGGTGGCCGTCGTTGACCGAACCTGCTCCCTTCGACGATCAGATGCCATGATCCTCATGATTTCGACCCGAGTGACTTTATGGCCTCTTCAAGCGAGGTTTCATTCTTCTGCATCGCGGCAGAAACATCCTCGAAATTGCGTTGAACCATGATCAGCCGCGTCATTTCCTGGACCGGGTTGGAGTTTGACTCTTCAAGAAAACCCTGGACGACGCCGGCATCGATTCGATCCACCACGGCCTGCGAGCCGCCCGCCGGAATGAAGGCGGAGCCGCCGACGCGCTGATAACCGTTGTTCATGTTGGCTTCAAAAAGCCCCAGGACAGCGACGCGCTTGCCATCCACCTGAAGCGAGCCGTCGTTACCGAGCGACACGGCACTGCCGTTGGTTGCGATCTGGATCGGCGAACCGCCCGCATCGAGAACGGGATAGCCCTGAACTGTCACCAGCCCACCACTGGGCGTCAGCGAAAAGCGTCCGTCGCGGGTCAGTGCAGGACCGGCAGGCGTCTGCACCTGGAAATAAGCATTACCGCGAATGGCGAAGTCAAAAGAATTGCCGGTCGGCGTCAAAGCGCCGTTCTTTTCCGACAGGAACTCCTTGCCCGGGTCCACATAGTGAACGTCGGTGCCGCCGCTGCGCTGAAGGACGTCCTGGAACTTGATCTCGGTCGCGCGAAAGCCGACGGTATTCAGGTTCGCGACGTTGTCTGCCAAGGTCGCCAGACGCTGTTCGAGCGCGACCTGGGAAGACAAGGACACGTATATGCCGGTTTCCATGGGGGTTCCAGATAAGCAGGAGGATCGGAATTTGCGGCCAACTTGCGGCGCTCGGCTTGTGCGAGGCTTTATCCGTGACTTCGCATATGTCCCGTGGCGGTAAAGAAGTCACCGAATGGTTAGCCCTGCCAGCCTCACGCAAGGGAAAATTCATACCAGAGTGTTCGAATGTCGTTTTCGACGGGAGTATTCTGGCATGAACATGATCATCGGTCTGGTCGTGACCTTCGGCTGCGTATTCGGCGGCTACATGGCGGCGGGCGGACATTTCGGCGTTCTTGTACAGCCGTATGAACTTCTCGAAATCATCGGGGCTGCCGTCGGCGGCTTCATCGTTGCCAATCCGATGAAGGTCATCAAGGACACAGGCAAGGCGCTCGGCGAAGCGCTGGGCAACAAGGTGCCGAAAGAGCGCCACTATCTCGACATGCTGGGTGTTCTCTACGCCCTGATGCGCGACCTGCGCACCAAGTCGCGCAACGAAATCGAAGCCCATATCGACAACCCGGAAGAATCCTCGATCTTCCAGGCTGCTCCGACGGTTCTGGCTAACCACGAACTGACCGCCTTCATCTGCGACTATGTTCGCCTGATCATCATCGGCAATGCGCGAAGCCACGAAATCGAAGCGCTGATGGATGAGGAAATCAACACGATCGAGCACGACAAGCTGAAGCCGCACAACGCGCTGAATGGCATGGGCGACGCCATGCCTGCAATCGGTATCGTCGCGGCCGTTCTCGGCATCATTCACACCATGGGCGCGATCAGCGAGCCGCCGGAAGTGCTCGGCGAACTCATCGCCGCCGCTCTCGTGGGCACATTCGCAGGTATCTTGATCTCCTATTGTATTCTCCAGCCGATCTCGGCCTCCGTGAAGGTGGTGCGCGAGAAGCAGAACCGCCTTTATGTCATCGTCAAGCAAACGCTGCTGGCCTACATGAACGGCTCGGTGCCGCAGGTTGCTCTGGAATATGGCCGCAAGACCATTTCTGCCAAGGAGCGTCCGTCCATCGATGCGGTGGAACAGGAAATGATGAACCCCGGCGGCGGCGGTGACGCGAAGGCGGCCTGATGTCTGAAGCGGCAGAAGTCATAGAACCCGATGTCGAGACCGCTCCGGACGACGCCCCCTCGGCGCCTTCCGCAACGTTCGACCCTACCCTGCTTGCCCGAATGACCGGCGAACTGGGCGATGCCGCAAGCATCGAGCGGATCGGCCACGAGCTGACGGCCGCTTATATCGAATTTCTGCCCGACATCTTTCATAGTGAAACCGGCTTCAAGATTGAGGTCCGTTTCGGCTCGCTGAAGACCGGGCTGAAGGCTCAGCTTCTGGCAGATCTCGGCGACACCGTCGCGCTTTGCGACGCCTCGCTGCGCGGCTGGTGTCCGGAGTTCACCATGGCCTGCGGCAGCACGTTCGTCCTGACGCTTGTGGAGGCCATGCTGGGCGCTCCGCCGGAACTGATCGAGCCGCCGTCGGAGCGCGCCCTGTCGAAAATCGAACTCGACCTGACGGAGATGATCTTCTCCAAGGTCGCCAATGTGCTGCGGACCGCGGTTGCGACGGGCGGCAATTTCGAACCGGTTCTGAGCAATCCCTATAACGCGCCGGACCGCCCAAAACCGCCGGAAGGTTATCGCGACCCGAATGCCGCGCTGATCAGCCTGATCATCAGCTTCGGCAAAACGGAATCGATGATCCACATCGTGGCGCCCCAACGGAACTTCCTGAAGACCAAGGTGACGGCGGCAAAACCCGCCGGCCGGGCCAAGAAGGAATGGACCGACCAGATCAAGGAGCAGGTGCAGCGCTCCCAGGTCGGCGTCGAAGCGCGCATAAACCTGCAGCCCCAGACGCTCGGCATCATCAGCAAGCTCCAGGTCGGCGACGTGATCCCCTTTGAGGATCTGGGCGATGTCAAGGTGCAGGTGAACGCCAATGGCAAGGAGCTCTATTTCGGGGAGTTCGGCCGCAGCGGCACGCGCTACACGGTGCGGGTAACCGATACATATTCGACCGAAACCGACCTTCTGGAACACCTGATGGGCTGACACGCGGGGGGTGATTTCCTGCAAACGGTCGGCAGCGATTCAATCCGGTCACACCGCCCCGAAATTCGGTCCGATCCGTCGGTTTCGACCGGGCGAAGCAATCGTTTTTAAATAAGAATCAGCTAAGGATTCGACGTGAGCGCGTCCGCATATCGGCGGATGCGAATTCTTCAACATGTTGGAACGTGCGCACGGCCTGTCGATCACGCCTGGCGCAAGTTTGAACTGGAATAAATCGGCCATGGCAAAGCAGACGACAAAAACCGGAGAAGAACCCGTAGAGGATGACATCCTCGCGAATTTTTCGTCTGACGCCGCTCCCGATCTTGATACTGGCCTTGATGACCAGATCGACAGCCTTCGCGGTGTGCTGAAAAGCGATGCCGAGGGTGGCTTGCCGGAATTTGGGGAAGGCGGCGGCTTCGATTTCGACGCGTCCTCGGATGGCGCGATGGGCGAAACAGATCTTTCCCAGTTTGGCGGCGGCTTCGGCGGCGGCATGGACGCAGGCTTTGGCGGCGGCATGTCCGACCATGGCCATACGACCGGCAGCGCGCTGCACGCCAATATCGACCTGATCATGGATATTCCGATCGACGTTCAGATCGTGCTCGGAAACAGCCATATGCATGTCGCCACGCTGATGAACCTGACCGAAGGTGCCACGATCGCGCTTGATCGCAAGATCGGCGAACCGGTCGAGGTCGTCGTCAACGGACGTCAGATCGGCCGAGGCGAAATCACCGTTCTCGATGAAGACAATACCCGCTTCGGTATCAGGATGATCGAAGTCAAGCCGATCAAGCGATAGACGGCAATGAGTTGGAAGCCATGATGGATTTCGAAGAATTTGAGGAACAGGCTGCATACAAGCCACTGACTCCGCCGGAGAAAGCCGCCGCCGTGCTGCTTTCGATGGGCAAGTCGGTGGCGGGCAAGCTCTTGAAATTCTTCACGCAGCACGAGCTGCAGGTGATCATTCGCGCCGCGCAGAATCTCCGGTCTATTCCGCCTCACGAACTGATTCAGCTGACCAACGAGTTCGAGGACCTGTTCACCGAGGGCGCCGGCCTCATGGACAATGCCAAGGCGATGGAAAGTATCCTCGAGGAAGGCCTGACGCCGGAAGAGGTCGACAATCTGCTCGGCCGCCGCGCCAATTTCCAGAGCCTCGAATCCAGTTCCATCTGGGACGAGCTTGGCGAAACCGACCCGATTTTCGTCGCGAACTTCCTCGAAAAGGAACATCCGCAGACGGGCGCCTATATTCTCTCCATGGTTCCCTCGAGCTTCGGCGCCAAGGTGTTGATGGAACTCAACGAGGAACGTCGTGCAGACGTCATCAACCGTACGGTCAATCTGAAGCAGGTCAGCCCGAAGGCAGCCGAGATCATCGAAAACCGCGTGGTCGAATTGATGCGCGCGATGGAAGCAGAGAAGAATGCGACCGGCACGGTCAAGGTCGCCGAACTGATGAACGAGCTGGAGAAGGAACAGGTGGAACAGCTGCTCGGCGCACTGGAGTCGCTCAGCAAGGAAGCTGCCGAAAAGGTTCGCCCGCGCATCTTCCTGTTCGAAGACCTTCTCGCCATGCCGCAGCGCAGCCGCGTCACGCTCTTCAACGACATTTCGGCGGATGTCATCACCATGGCGCTGCGTGGCTCGCCGATGGATATCCGCGAAGCCGTCCTTTCGGCCATCGGCGCACGTCAGCGCCGCATGATCGAATCCGATCTCGGCTCCGGAACGACCGGCATCAATCCGCGCGACATCGCAGTGGCCCGCCGCTCGATCGCGCAGGAAGCCATTCGCCTTGCAAACAACAACCAGATAGAATTGAAGGAGAAGGGCGAGTCGTCGGCTGCGGCCTGACGCCCTCGCCTCTCTTCAACCTCACCATGGCCGGGTTTCCCGGCGCGGCGAGTTGAACGCGTGTCGCGGCTTCGAAAAGCGCGCCGCCGCGGCAATTCCATGTTTGTGACTCCTGTCATGACCGCAAGATCGCCCTAGCGTCTTGCACGACAGGTTCGAGGGCTGATCCATGGCTGATGATGAAGACAAGGACAGCAAAACAGAAGACCCGACAGAGAAACGAAAACAGGACGCGCTTGAAGAGGGCAATGTCCCGTTTTCCCGAGAGCTGACGTCGCTTGCCTCGACGGTCGCGATCTATGTCTTCATCGTCTTCTTCGCAACGGACGGTTCGATCCGGGTCGCCGGAAGCTTGAAGGACATTTTCGAACAGGCAGACCAGTGGCGGTTCGATTCCAGCCCCGACGTGATCTCGCTGCTTTACAGGCTGGCCTGGAATGCCGGGGGTCTGGTGCTTCCCGCTCTGGTTCTGATCATGGGCTTTGGCGTGGCCTCGTCCGTTCTGCAGAACATGCCGAGCCCGGTTCTCGACCGTATCGCGCCGAAGTTTTCGCGCGTATCCATCGTCGCCGGCATCGGACGTATGTTCAGCCTGCAGACGCTGGTCGAATTCGGCAAGTCGCTCATCAAGGTCATCGCGGTTTCGATCGTCGTCGGCTTTGCGTTGAAGGACGAATTCTTCGGGTCGCTGTCGTTGATGTTTTCCGACCCGACGGTCATGTTCTCGCGGATGGTGAGCGATCTGCGCACGATCCTCATCGTCATGCTCTTCGCCACCGCCATTGTCGGTCTCGGCGACTTTTTCTGGCAGCGCCGGGAATGGTACGAAAATCTGAGAATGACGAAGCAGGAAATCAAGGAAGAGTTCAAGCAGGCGCAGGGCGACCCCGCCGTAAAAGCCAAGCAGCGCTCCTTCGCCCGCACTCTCTTGCGTCGACGCATGATGGCCAATGTGCCCCGCGCCACACTGATCGTCGCAAACCCGACCCACTATGCGGTGGCGCTGCGCTATGCGCGCGAGGAAAGCGACGCGCCGATCGTCGTGGCCAAGGGGCAGGATCTGATCGCGTTGCGCATTCGCGAGATCGCCGAGGAAAACAACATTCCCGTTTTTGAAGATCCGCCTCTGGCGCGCTCAATGTTTGCGCAAGTCTCGGTCGATAGTGTCATTCCACCGGTGTTTTACAAGGCCGTCGCCGAACTCATTCACCGCGTCTACTCGAAGCAGAACAAGTCCAGACAAAATAAGCGTGGCTAATGAGAAAAAACCCATTTTCTGAACAGCGCGAGCAAATTCTGGCCGAGGCGATCCGCCCGGTAGCCTCGGAACTGCGTCTGGTGGATGCCGCAGATCTGATTTCGCTCCTCAAGTTCGAGCATTATGGCAGCCTTGCCGATCTCGTCTCCTCGGCCGCGGAACTCTATTTCCATCCCGGCACCGTCAAGCTCGGCGTCGGCGGAAATTACCGTCTGGAATGGGATAGCGAGCCCGAGGTCGAACTCGATCTCGAGATCAAGCCGCAGGGTGTGACGATCTATGCGAAGCTCGCGCTGAGCAAGAACCATGCGGGCGTCGAAATCAATCATATCGATTTCAAGAACCCGGCCGCCAATCCCGAAGACAACACCGTCTTCCTTCGCAACGCACTTGCGAGCTCGCGCTATCACACGGATCAGAAGGCTGCCATGGCCGGCTGACGCGGCTGGCCCGCCGGTCGCCCTCAGTTACACAGTCAGTTGATGTAGCCGAGGCGTATAGCCTTGGCGATCGCCTGAATTCTGTTGACGGAATCGAGCTTGGTTGTCGCCGTGCCCAGATAGGCGTTGACGGTGTGAACCGAGAGGCCGAGCTTTTCGGCGATCTCTTCGCTGGTACGACCGTCTCCCGCCATCTGCAGGCAGGCGATTTCGCGCTCCGTCAACATTTCCGCCGGTTGTCCGCGACGTTCCTCGTTCTGAAGCTGCCGCGCCAGAGCGCCCGTGACCTGAATATGCGTGTCGAGAATGATCTCGCTGGTCAGATCCAGATAGGCCGATGTGAAAACGGCAAAGCCGTTTCCGGTTGAGCCAAGGCGAACGGGAAAGGCGATTCCGGCAAACGGCAGGGAGCGACCCCGCAACCGCGTGACAAAGCCGTCGAAGTCGACGGTCTCCGAGGTCGAGCTTTCGTCCTTTCCGTTCCACAGAAGCGGAAGGATCGACACGTCGAGATGCTCCACCATGGCGTCGCCATAGAGCTCGAGTACGGCCTGCGCGCCGGCGCTGCCGCCCGGGAAATTATCGGCCACCAGCTTGATCGATCGCTTCGAAGTAAGGCCCGATCCAGAGACACGGAACACCGCGAAGTTGCGTGCATTCAGCTTGCGCTGCAGGGCCGTCATCTGTTGCAGGAGATCCGCGCCTCTGCGGGAACGCGCCTTCGCTGCACCCGCTGATTCCGGGTCATACCGTTCATGAAGTTGCGGCATCACGTATCCTCGGACGGTTCAGCGCGGCGAAGCACATCGATGACGATGACCTCAGACGAGATTGTTGCGGACGGCATAGGCAATGGCTTCCGAACGGTTCTTGGTGGCGGTCTTTCGCATCACGCTGGTGATGTAGTTGTTGATCGTGTTTTTCGAGATGCCGAGGATCATGGCGATTTCATCGCTCGTCTTGCCTTCGGCGATCCAGTAGATGCATTCCAGTTCGCGCTCGGTCAGGTCCATCTCGCGGTCCATCTGGACCTTGCGCGCCGTTCTCATGCTCAGAATGTAGCCGGAGAGAAGGCCGGCCTCCATGACGCGCTGGCTCGAATGTGCCGTCTGATCCGGCATCAGCAGCAGCAGAATGTAGCGCGAGCGCCCGGCATTGAAGATCAGGGAACAATATTGCCGGCTCACACCTTCGGGAAGAAGGATTTCGTCGGAGAAAAAGGCAAATGCCGGCTGGAGAGCGGACATGCATTTTTCGAGTTCGTTCGAGCGGTGATAGCTCGCATGCAATTCTTCATCGATCTGCCGCACCAGATCGAAAGGCCAGTTGGAACTGAGCACGTTGTCGAGACGCTGATCGCTGACCATGTCATAGCGGGCAACCAGATAGGCCGAAGCGCCGCAATATTCCGTCACGAGATCAAAGGGCATGGACAGACTGCATGCGTCTGTCATCCGGGAAAGGCGCGTCAGCAGGAATTCCCGGCTCATCATGCGCCGGCCCACTTCTGGTTCTGGCCTCTCCATCGGCTGGCCGGTAGGAGTGATCTCCTTCTGACTCATTACATCCCCAGTGCCCAAAGGCATCCTGCCCGACATCCCGGCTCGCACGGCGCGACCCGGTTAATTCGAATCAACCAAGTGTATCGCCAGCGCCGTAGCAGCGACACATGCAAAATCGACGGATGTTGATCTATCACCAGCCTGTTGCCGCTGGGTTTGACGAAAGGTGGGACGTGTCGCAAAAAGGAAACAGGGCGCCTTATGCCGCCCTGTCCACTGCCCACTTGCGAAGGATCTTCGCTGCGCGCTCTTCGCTGATCTCGACCATACGGGCAAGGCGCCGTTCCGGCCCTTCCTTGACGCGACGGTTGAAGCCGCCCTCGTCCTCGTCGCCAGCGGTCAGCAGGTCTTCGGTGCTGTCGAAGCCGAAGTCGGAACCGAAGCCTTCCATCAGCGTTGCGCCAGGGCCGCCGACCGCAGACGGAGCGAAGTCGGGGAGTTCCAGGCCCAGCGAGTCGGCCTGGCCTTCGATCGCGCCGCCGGGAGCCCCGGCAGCGCCGGCCACGACCAGACCGGTGCCCATGGACTTGGCCAGCGGACGGAAGCCGAGCCAGACGATCAGGAAGGCGACCACGATGAAGGCAAGCGAGTTGATGATGCCGGCGAGGTTGCGCGACAGCAGTTCCATGATGCCCGGGCCGGAGGATGCCGCGTCGGCGATCAGCTGGCTTTCGAGGAAGTCCATGACCGTGACGTTGATTTCGTCGCCACGCTTGGGATCAATGCCGGCGGCCGCGGTGACGACCTTCTGCATCTCGGCAACATAGGCATCAATCTTGGCCTGATCAACGGGCTCTCCGACCAGCTTGGCCACGCGGGCCTTGTTGACGACCACAGCAATCGAAAGCTTGTCGATGGCATAGCTGTTGCGAACCGTCGAAACCGTCTTGCTGTTGATCTCGTAATTGGTCGTCTCTTCCTTCTTGTCCTGCTCGTCATTCTGCGAGGGGCCACCCTTGGCGGAGCCTGCGGCCGTGCCCTGCGGAATGTTCTGCTGAACCGTCGTCGCGCTGTTGCTGTCGGTCTGCTGCGACTTCTGGCTCTCCTTGGTCGTGCGTACGGAACGCTCGACCTTGGAGTCGGGATCGAAGGTGGTTTCCTGGGTCTGCTGGGCGTCCGTGTTGAGCTTGGCGACGACGCTGGCGCGGAAATTGTCGATGCCGAGGAACGGCGACAGCGCCTTGTCGATATTGGCTTCGATCTGCGACTGGACCTGCAGCTCAGTATTGAGCGAGCGATTGGCCGCCGTGTTCGAATAGTCATCGCCCGAAGCGAGCAACTGTCCAGTGGAATCGAGGATCGTGACGTCATCCGGGCTGAGGCCGGGGACTGAAGAGGCGACGAGATGTCGGATTGACTGAGCCGCCTTGCGGCCTGCCTGCGCACCGGCGCGGATCATGACCGAAGCGGTCGGCTTCTGTGTACCTTCGCGGAACGAGCCCTGGTCAGCCAGGACAATGTGGACGCGGGCGGCGGAAATGCCCTGAATCTGCTGAATGGTGCGGGCGATCTCGCCTTCCAGCGCGCGGACCTTAGTGATCTGCTGCATGAAGGATGTGAGACCGAGCGAGCCGACCTTGTCGAACAGTTCGTAGCCGGAATTGGCGCTGTTGGGCAGCCCCTGCTCGGCGAGCAACAGGCGTGCCTGCGCGGTCTGGCCCACCTTGACCTTGATGCTGGTTCCGTCAGTGCCCTGCTCGAAGGGAATACCGGCGCCGGCAAGCGCCAGGCTGATCCGGCTCACGTCGCTGGCGTCGAGGCCAACGTAGAGCGTCTCCATGGACGGCTTGTTCAGGTAGTAGGTGGCGCCCAGGATGAGTGCGATTGTCAGAGCGCCGACGCCGGCGAGTGCTGCCAGTCGACCGGGACCGAGGCCCGCGAGGTTCTTGCCGATCGCCAAAAGCTGATTCAACAGATTCATTCTGTCCCGCACCGTCATCATTGACTTCCGGCGGAGGCTGCTTTTCGGACAATGTCCTTCAGAAACTCCCGGGCAACGGTGCGAATTGGGAATCGCGCCGCAGCTTTACGCCGTGGCGGAAGATTAGGAATCGAAGCTTGCGCGAACTTGTCGGGGGCTAAGGTGCGCCGCCGCGACGACCTCAGAAGAACTCGAAGTCGCCGGACGCCTTGTTGATGGGCTGCGAATGGCCGTGTCGCGCTGCTGCCTTGCTCAGCGCCTTCTGCATGTCAGCGAGCTTGACGAGGCTGAGCGCAACGGTCGTATCCACGAGCCAGTCCTCTGGAATTCCAGAGGTAATCGTGTCGATGAATTCGGCAAGACCGCGCGTCTTCTGCACGGCCAGATCGATGCCCTGCAGAACCTTGATTCGATCGGCCTCATTCAGGACGCCGGGATGATCGGTATTGGAAATCGTTGGCTCGATGCGCTCGATGAGATAGGCGACGTCGTGCAGTTCCGACACGATACGCATGAGAACTTCCGGAAGGGCTTCGTCTATCTGCATCTGTGACATTTCCTTATCGAGACGCATCCGCCCCCCCACTTTACGATTAAAAGAATTCGACCGACGTATCGACCGCCGGCTTCGGCGCCGGTGCGATCGGTCTGATTTCGGCTGCGACCGTGCGCTGCGTTTCGACCCCCGTCAGTGCATGCTGGCGCGCGCGGCCGGAGACCGGCCAGAATTCGAGCTTGCGGCCATGTTCGCCGCCTGTGGACGAACCGACGACCCTGATGCCTTCATCGCGCAGGAAGCGCGCCGCGAATTCCGCGTTCTGCGCTCCCACGTTGGAGAAGCTTGCGATCGTCTTCGCGCCTCCAAAAATCTTGGCCTCCATGCGATCCTTACGCGCACCCTGCTTCAACAGCCCGTTGATGAGAAGCTCCATCAGGTGAACGCCATAGCGCGTCGCGTCGCCGCCTGCGGCCAGCGCTTCCGTGCTGCCCGGCAGGAGAAAGTGGTTCATGCCTCCAACGCCTGCCGCAGGATCACGGATACAGGCCGCCACGCACGAACCGAGGATCGTCGTGATGACGACGTTCGGGTCGTTTGACACCTTGTATTCCCCCTGGATGATGTTGATCCGGCGCGGCGGGAGGTCAAGACTCATTTCAGCGATCCAAATACGGCCTCGATGGCGGCTTTCATTTTCTCAATGGTGAAGGGCTTTGCCAGAACGTTGTTCGCACCGAGCTGGGCCGCTTTCTGGACGAGCGCGCGGTCGCCCTGCGCGGTCAGCATGATGAATGCTGCCTTTTTCGTGGCCGGGTTGGTGCGCACGGCCTGAAGGAACCCGAGGCCGTCCATTTTCGGCATGTTGAAGTCGGAGATCACCAGATGATGCGGTGCCGTCGACATGATCTTGTAGCCCTGCTCGCCGTCACCGGCGACCGTGATCTGCTTGAAGCCGAGCTGGGTGAGCGCATCGCTCAACAACAAACGGCTTGTCACCTGATCGTCTACGATCAGAACCTTGATCTTCTCTGCTATGGACATTATTCGCTTCCTTCTTTCCGGGCTGCTGTCATTTTCAAAACTTCCTCGCCGATGTGCCCGAGCGGCAGTTGACGTTCGACCGCCCCTAATTCGTGGGCAACTCTTGGCATTCCGTAAACGACGCAGGATTTTTCGTCCTGTCCGATCGTTCTGGCTCCAGCATAGCGCATCTTGAGCAGGCCTGCTGCGCCGTCACGGCCCATGCCTGTCAAAATCACGCCGACGGCATTGCGCCCGGCCAGCTCGGCCACGGAGTCGAACAGGACATCGACCGAGGGTCGATGACCATTGACGGGCGCGGATTCCAGCAGCCGGCAAGCCGGCGCGCTGGCATTGACGACCTGCAGATGACGTTCTCCGCCCGGAGCAAGATAGATCTTGCCGATCTCGAGACGGGCCCCATCTCGGGCCTCCTCGACAACGGGGGCGCAGAGACGGTTCAGCCGATCGGCAAAACTCTTGGTAAAGGTCGGCGGCATGTGCTGCGTGATGACCGTCGGCGGGCAATTCACGGGGAATCCCTGCAGCACGGTGATCAGCGCCTCGACGCCGCCGGTGGACGATCCGATCGCCACGATCTTGCGACCAACGCGATAGGCGTTTTCACTGTTGATATTGGCCGGCGGCTGGCGCGTGGACGCCGAAACCGGTCCGCCATGGCGGTATTTCGAACGGGCCGCAGCCTTGACCTTTTCCGCCAGGTCATGGAACGGGCGCGGCTCGCCGGGGGCCGGCTTGCCGATGCAGTCGAACGCGCCGATTTCCAGCGCGGCCAGGGTGGCATCCGCACCGCGATGCGTCAGCGACGACACCATGATTACCGGCATGGGCCGGAGCGTCATGATCTTCTCGAGGAAATCCAGCCCGTTCATGTTGGGCATTTCGATGTCGAGCGTGACGACGTCGGGGTTCAGCCGCTTGATCGCCTCGCGCGCTTCCATGGCATCACCGGCCTGCCCGACGACGTCGACATCGGGATCCGAACTCAGGATCGCCGAGATCAGCCCGCGCATGGTGGGCGAATCATCGACGACGAGGACGCGTGCAGGTGCGCTCATGCCGGCCTCCTCGCGGATGTGCCATGCAGGCGATACGTGGTGATGCCGATATTGTCGAAACGGTTCTTCGCCTCGCCGGTCACGCGCTCGGAATGGCCGATATAGAGATGGCCGCCTGGCGGCAGCTGTTCGGCGAAACGCGACCAGATGCGCGTCTGCGTCGGCTCATCGAAATAGATAACGACGTTGCGGCAGAAGATGACGTCGAACTTGCCCTTGAACGGCCAGTCGGTCATCAGATTCAGCTCGTTGAAGGTGATCAGGCGCTTGACGCGATCATCGATCTTCCACTTCTGGCGGCCGGCCGCATCGACCTGCTTGAACCACTGACGACGCATGTCGGCACTGACCGTTTCCAGCGCGTTCTGGTCGTAAGCACCTTCGCGGGCGATCGCGAGGATCTTGGGATCGATATCGGTCGCCAGGATCTTGATATCGTAATCCGCCGCATTCGGCATCATCGACAGGATCGTCAGCGCGATCGAATAGGGCTCCTGTCCGTCCGAGCAGGCCGCAGACCAGATGCGGACGCGGCCGCCTGCCTTGGCACGGGCGAAAAGCTCGGGCAGAACCTCGTCGCGCAGATGCTCGAAATGATGGTTCTCGCGGAAGAAGCGCGTGAAATTTGTCGTGAGATAGGAGAGCATTTCACGACGCTCTGCAGCGCCTTCCGGCGAGGCGACAAGATTGCAGTACTCGCGGAAGCTTTTCAGGCCCAGCTTGCGGATATGTTTCGACAGGCGCGAGTAGACCAACGAGGCCTTGGTCTCGTTGAGGAAGATGCCGGCATCGGCGTAGATCATCGCCGCAATTTCGGAGAGATCCCGCCGTGTCAGCGGAAATTCACCGTTTGCGAGGAACTCTTCGCCCGGCAGCTTCTGGTCTATCGCAAGTGGGCTCATCATGCTGCT
This sequence comes from Rhizobium sp. C1, assembly GCF_021026335.1. Classification (GTDB taxonomy): domain Bacteria; phylum Pseudomonadota; class Alphaproteobacteria; order Rhizobiales; family Rhizobiaceae; genus Ensifer_A. The sequence goes on along the minus strand of NZ_JAJNCY010000006.1, from coordinate 131,719 downwards.
TCGCTTTCGTTACCCTGAACAAGCGCATCGAGCTCGAGCAGGCAAATCATGCGGCCTTCCACGGCAATGATCCCGCGTGCAAAGGCACGCACGAATTCCGCGGAGACCTCGGGTATCGGCTGTATACTGTCGTCAGTGATGCCCAGAATGTCCGAGACCGCATCGACGAGCAGGCCAACGATCTTCTCGCCGATCTGCACAACGATGATCACATGCCGTGGGTTCGGCTCCGAAGGCTTCATGCCAAGGCGTAGCGAGAGATCAACGATCGGCAGCACAGCGCCGCGAAGGTTGATCACGCCCATCATGTAGTGCGGCGAATGCGGCATGGGCGTGGCTTTCGTCCAGCCGCGTATTTCGCGCACGACCATGATGTTCACGCAAAATTCCTGATCGCCAATGCGGAAAGCGATCAGCTCTCGGACACCCTTGGTCAGATTTTTTGCAGCAATCGTCATGTCAGAACTCGTTCCTCACACACTCACAGTCAGCTCGCCGCAGCCAGCGCACCGTCACCGCCGAGCGTCTGCCCGCGCGAGGCTGCGACCACCGCATCCACGTCCAGAATGAGCGCCACGCGGCCATCGCCAAGGATGGTTGCCGCGGCGATGCCGGGAACATGGGTGTAGTTGGCTTCGAGGCTCTTGATGACCACCTGACGCTGGCCCTGGATCGCGTCGACCATCAGCGCGCGCTGACCGCCGCTTTCGGATTCCACCAGAAGCGCCACGCCATCGGTGGGGTTGGCCTGAACCGAACGGAAGTTCAGGATGCGGCCGACATCGACCAGCGGGCAGAAGCTGTCGCGGATCGAAATGAGGCGCTGGCTTGCGCCGAAGGAATGGATGGCCGAGGCTTCCGGCTGCAGCGTTTCGACGATGGCGGTGAGCGGAACGACCAGCGTCTGGCCGGCGACCGTGACCACCATCCCGTCGAGAACGGCGAGCGTCAGCGGCAGGCTCATCGTGAACGTCGAGCCCTGACCGGGGCGCGAGGAGATGTTGATGCGACCGCCGAGCGCCTGGATCGAACGCTTGACCACGTCCATGCCCACGCCGCGACCCGACACGTCGGTGATCTTGTCCGCAGTCGAGAAGCCCGGATGGAAGATCAGGTTGTCGATCTCTTCGTCCGTCAGGTTGGTTTCGGACGTGATGAGGTCGTTGTCGATCGCCTTCTGTCGGACCTTTTCACGGTTGATACCGGCGCCGTCGTCGGAGAGTTCGATGACGATGCGGCCCGAGCGGTGCTTGGCCGAAAGCTTGACCGTGCCTTCCGGGTTCTTGCCGAGCGCTGCGCGCTTTTCCGGCATTTCCAGACCGTGGTCGACGGCGTTGCGGATCATGTGCGTCAGCGGCTCGGCGAGCTTGTCGATGACGGTCTTGTCGACTTCGGTATTTTCACCTTCAGTGACGAGGCGGACCGACTTGCCGACCATGTCGGCGACTTCGCGAACGATACGCGACATGCGCTGGAAGACCGGCTTCACAGGCTGCGCGCGGATGGCCATCACGCTGTCCTGGATCTCGCGGGTCAGCTGCTGCAGCTCTTCGAGACCCGTATTGATCGTGGTGGCGCCGGATGTCTCGTTGGCAATCACGCTCTGCGAGAGCATGGCCTGGTTGATCACGAGCTCGCCGACAAGGTTGATCAGGCGGTCGACGCGATCGAGGTCGACGCGGATGGTCGGATTGGCACCGCCCGAGCCGGAGGAGTCCGCATTTGCAGCAGCGGCTGCGGCAGGCTTGGCGGCGGCTTGTGCGGCCGGCGCTGCCGGTGCATTGGCGGCGGCACTCACAACGGCGCTGGCAACCTTGGCCGCTTCGATGGCAGCGGCCACATCTTCGTGATGATGATCGTCGTGGTGATCGTGTTCTTCGTCTGCATCATCGAGCGCGGACAGATCGAAGGGAACGGGCTGCATCGGCAGCTCTTCACCCTCTTCTTCCTCGGAAACCACTTCGTGAACCTTGACTTCGAGGTCGCAATCCCACTCGGCGAATTCGAAGACGGAGCGGACACCCTCTTCGCCCTTTTCGGTGCGGATGGCGATCTTCCAGAAGAAATAGGCGCCTTCCGGGTCCATCTGGTCGAGCGGCGGCAGGGCATCCATGTCGCAATAGATGCTCATCTCGCCGAGGCGCGAGAGGTCGCGCAGCAGGAGAGCCGCTTCATTGCCCTTGGAATAGAGTTCCGGACGCGGCTTGAACACGACGTCGCAGAGCGGGATTTCCATGGCGAGCGGTTCCGGCTCATCGCCGCCGAACTCATCGAAGCTGAACGGGATCGGCTGGAAGCCGCTTTCGTCCGTGGGGGCTGCGGCAACAGGCTTTGCCGGAGCGGGTGCGGGCTTGGGCGCAGGCGGAGCGACGGGCGCGGCAACTTCAGCGGTCGGGGCTGGCACCTGACCGCTGGCCAACGCTTCCAGTTCCTTGACCAGAACACTGGTCCGGGAGGGGTCCACCGTTCCGCCGTCGCGAGACGCTGCGGTGAGGTCGGCAAGCACGTCGGCCGACTTCAGCATCGTCTTGAGAACTTCCGGCCCGGGATCGAGCTTGTTGGATCGAACGCAATCGAGCGTGGTCTCGAAGACATGCGCGAAGGCCACGAGGTCATCGAGACCGAATGCGCCGGCGCCGCCCTTGATCGAGTGAACGGCGCGGAAGACAGCGTTGACTGTTTCCGGATCGCGATCGCCGTCATTCAGCTTCAGAAGACCCGATTCCAGTTCTGCGAGCTGTTCCTCGCATTCCTGGAAGAAGATGTCTTTGATTTCGTTCATATCCATTTGGAATATCCCGGGTAGGCGGTCAGGCCGTTACGCGCTCAATTGCATCAATCAGCTTGGTCGGGTCGAACGGTTTTACGATCCAGCCGGTCGCACCAGCCTGGCGGGCGCGGTTCTTCTTTTCCGCGTCGCTTTCGGTGGTCAGAACGAGGATCGGGATGGCCCGGAACTTGTCGTTCTTGCGCACGCCTTCGATGAAGCCGAAGCCATCGAGACGCGGCATGTTGATGTCCGTGACGATCACGTCAGGATTTGCATCCTCGAGAACTTCGAGGCCTTCAATGCCGTCCTCGGCCTGGATCGTTTCAAATCCGGCGTTGTTCAGCGTCACCAGAAGCATGTTCCGGATCGTTCTGGAATCATCAACTGTCAGAACTTTCTTTTTCATTTCAGGTACTCTCCTATGCCAGCAGGGGCTCGATATTGATGCCGATCAGTTGCATCGTCTTTGTGAAAGAGTCGGAGACTTTCGAAAACTTGAAAGTCAGCTTGTCCTCCTCCCAGTTCTTCTTTGCTGCCCAGAGAACCTGGACGCATTGTGCGCCCACGCGTTCCACGCCGGACGCATCAATCATCAGGTCGCTGCCGCGCAGCGCCATCAGCTTGCCATGCAGCGCCGTGGCCTCGTTCAGATCGAGGACCGGGGCCAGGCTCAGACTTTTCGCGGCGGCCGGTTTCTTGCTAGCCATTCGGTTGTCCTTCATTGCGCAACAAAGTGTTTTCTGCTTCAGCCCGACATGCGGGCTTTCCTGTCATGCCGTTCATCGTCCACCTCCAAGACCTGCGAGGTAGGACGGCTGCGGCAGAAACTGATCGTCATCGCGATTGCCGAGCTCGAAGGCGGGCGCGCGCTTCGGCTGCGGCGTCTGCCGGCGCTCCGGTTCACGCGCTGCCACGCGGAACGAACGGATGGTATCGCCGAGTTCGAGGATGACGGTATGAAGGTCGCCGGACGTGGCCCGCGAGCTGAGCGCGATTTCCGCACCGCGCGAGGCTTCGCGACGGATATCCGTGAAGGCGGCCATCGAATGATCGAGGCCGCGGGCATGGTCGCCGGAATCCCGGGCGATGCCGGTGACGGCCGCGCTGATCTCCTGGACCTGACGGACGATGTCACCGATCGCGGTCTGGGTGCGGCCGACCATCTGGACGCCCGAGTCGACCTGCGATTTCGTTTCGCTGACCAACGTCTTGATCTGACGTGCGGCATCGGCAGACCGTTGCGCCAATGCGCGGACTTCCTGGGCGACAACGGCAAAGCCGCGGCCGGAATCGCCGGCGCGGGCAGCTTCGATGCCGGCATTCAGCGCCAGAAGATTGGTCTGGAAGGCAATGTCGTCGATGACGCCGATGATCTCGCCGATCTTTTCCGCCGAGGCTTCAATATCGGCCATGGCGGCAATGGCTTCGCCGACGATCTCGCCGCTGCGTTCGACGGCGACGCGCGTCTCGCCGACATGGCGTTCGGCCTCGATGGACCGTTCGGCATTGCGGCTGACACCTTGGGTCAGGTCCTTGAGCCCGGTCACGCCCAGATCGATGCGTCGAGCGCAATCTGCCGCGACTTCGGCCGCCTGCCGGGAGAGCGTGGTGACATTTTCGGCCAGTTCATGACCTTGCCGGTTGCGGGCGTTGGCGGAGTCGATTTCCTGGCGCAGACGATCGAGCGCCTCATTGAAGCGCTGCGTCAGGTCAGCATAGCTTTCGGGGCCATCGTCGCGCAGACGAACGGTCAGGTCCTTGTTTGCCAGCGCCTCGACCGTGTCGGCGAAGAAGGCGACCGTGGAGGTCTCGATTTCCTCGCGCTGTTCCTTGAGCGACTGCTTGTGGCCGAGCCGCAATTCGTTGAACCGCAGAGACACGGCAATTTCCAGATCGACCATCACCAGACGGACGATGGATTTGACCAGCGCCTGCGCCTCTTCGGCGCTCGCATGTTTGCGACCGAACCATGTCTTGGGCCAGCGGGTGGCCAGCGCGCCGGCAATCAGATGTTCCAGAACGACCGAATGGCCGGCGATGTGCCAGCGCGGATCGAGACCCATGCGGCCTTCGGCATCGGAGAGAACCTTGACACGCTCGGCATAGAGACTGTCAAAACGGGCGTCGGAAAGCACGGCCCAATGCGACGACATGAGGCTATGCAGCCTGTCGAGATGGCGGTCGCTTTCGAATTGTGCGGAGGCCTCGGGCGAGGATTGGAAGCGCTCGAACAGCGCCTTGAGACCCTTTTCGATCTCGGGAAGAAGGCTGTCGCGGTGCTTGCGAAGGAATTCGGTCTGCTCGGCCTCGAGACCGGCAAAGCGCAGCCGTTCGAACAGGCTGCCTGCCTGCTGCCGCTGCGACCGATCGTTTTGAGCCCCGTTTTCCAAATCAAATCCCACTGAACACCAGGCGAGGCAATCGACGGCGGCGCCTCCCCTGAGGAGACCTGCTCTTGCAGCTGAGGCGCGGGGATCAAATTTCCACGGCCGGCCGGCGGCAGAGCAAACTGCCAATCAACCCCAATCACATGCCGGTCCAATCCCGGCGCAGCGGAAAGGCATCATGCCTGGAACTTCCATCTGCCTTGTCATTCGACGAAAGCGCTTGCCGCGTTTGTCGAATTTTGAGGCGTTCCGTCTTCAAGGTTTTGCACCTTGATCGACACAAATAGTTGTCCCACTCCGGCCCGTCTTAATCTTTATGGTTAATTCCTTGCCTGAAGGTTAATTTGGCTGCGGCAAGCGAGAAATAGAACTCGGAAGATGTCTGCTCTCGCTAGAACTAGTAGACGCAAATTAACGGAGGTTAACGCAGGACGACACGCGAAAAAGCTGTCGCGGCGGCGGCGCTTAGGCCCGGATGGCACTCGCCCGTCTCCACCGACAACGCTTTGGCGGGAGGATCTCCGCACCCGGGTTAAAGCCTCGAAATGGCATTTTTCCGCACGGGTCGGCGGAGCGCCCAGCCCCACGCCAATCAATGAACGTGCCGCAAAACTGCGGTTCGGCGCTTGACGAAGGGCGCGCCGGAAGCGACAGTCCCGCCAGATTCTCGCTGGCCGAATGTCTCAGGCCAGAACATCCCGAACGAGTTGATTTCATGACCAAACTGATTGTTTTCACCGACCTCCACATGGTGCCGGAAGGCGAGACCATTATCGGCCTCGACCCCTTCAAGCGGCTGGAAACCGGCATCGCGCATGTGAATGCCTATCACCCCGACGCCGATGGCGTGATCGTGACCGGCGATCTGACCCATCATGGCGATGTCGTATCCTATGCGCGGCTGAAGACGCTGCTCGACCAGCTCAAGCCGCCGCTTTATCTCGCGGTCGGCAACCACGACCAGCGGGACAACTTTCTTTCCGTCTTCACCGACACCGCTGTCGACGAAAACGGCTTCGTGCAGCGTGCCCTCGACTTTGCCGACTGCCGCGCGCTGATCCTCGATTCGCTCTTCGCGCCGCCCTACGAATACCCGATCACACATGCCGGCTTCCTCTGCAACAAGCGGATGCGCTGGCTGGAAACCGAGCTGAAATCGGCCAAGGCGGCGAACAAGCCCGTGCTGATCTTCCTGCACCATCCGCCGCACAAGACCGGCTTTACCGGCATGGACCTGATCAAGCTGATCAACGAGGGCGATTTCTACGATCTGGTGGAGGCTCACGGCAATGTGCGCCACATCTTCGCCGGCCATGTCCACCGTACGATCAATGGATCGCATCGCGGCATTCCCTACTCCATCTTCAAGAGCCCGGTGCATCAGCAGCCGATGCCTTTCGACATGCCCGACGCCTCGCTTTCGGTCGATGAACCGGGCGCCTATGGCATCGTCGTGACGACGGAACACGGACTGCAGGTGCATAACGAAGACTACGAGATCGCCAAACGCGACCCCTCGCCGGCCAAATACTGAGCTCTTGCTGCACTGCAGCACTTGGCGGGGATGGGGACAGCGCCTACATTTCTCCCACCGGATTTCCCGGCATGGAGACCAACATGGTGATGGACGCTGCCCGCCTGGCGCTCGCAAACCTCTTTGCGAAGGAGACGCGTAGCGTCTTCTGGAAGGTGCTGGGGCTGACGCTTCTCGCACTGATCGTTCTCTGGATCCTGCTGCGCAACCTGTTCATCTGGCTCGCTCTGCCCTGGATCGACCAGTTCGTTCCCGGTATTCCCGAATGGGCCGGCTGGCTGAGTTTCGTCTTCGGCATTCTCGCCAGTATCGGGCTGGCGCTGGGGCTTGCCCTGCTGATCTCGCCGGTCACGGCCGTGATCGCAGGGTTCTTCCTGGATGACGTCGCCGAGGTGGTCGAAAAGCGCGACTATCCGAATGATGTGCCGGGCGTCGCCATGCCACTCGGCGAGTCGCTTGTCTCCGCGGTACGCTTCCTCGGCATCGTGATCGTCGGCAACATCTTCGCGCTGTTCCTGCTTCTGATCCCCGGCGTGAACCTCATCGCCTTCTTCCTCGTCAACGGCTATCTGCTTGGGCGCGAATTCTTCGAGTTCGCCGCCATGCGCTTCCGTTCGCCACAGGCGGCGCGGGATTTCCGCTCCAAGCACTGGCAGACCGTCCTCTTCGGCGGTTTTGCCATCGCGCTCTTCCTGGCGATCCCGATCCTCAACCTGCTGACGCCGCTCTTTGCGGCGGGGCTGATGGTGCATCTGCACAAGATGATTTCGGCGCGCGACCCGGCCTTCAGATAACAGGCTCGTCGGAGAATTGCGGCGGCAGCTCCTTGAGCTCCGCCGGAACCGCATTGGTCTTCTCCGCCGACTTGCAGATATCGGCGATCACGCAGAGCTGACATTCCGGCTTGCGCGCCTTGCAGGTGTAGCGCCCATGCAGGATCAGCCAGTGATGGGCATGGAAGAGATACTCATCCGGAATGACCTTGAGAAGGTTTTCCTCGACTTCATCCGGCGTCTTGCCGGGCGCGAGGCCCAAGCGATTGGCGATGCGAAAGACATGCGTGTCGACCGCCATGGTCGGAATGCCGAAGGCCATGGACATGACGACATTCGCCGTCTTGCGCCCGACGCCGGGCAGCGTGATCAGCTCTTCCCGCGTCTTCGGCACTTCGCCGCCGAAATCCTCGATCAGCTTCTGCGAGAGCGCGATGACGTTCTTCGCCTTGTTGCGATAGAGCCCGATCGTCTTGATGTAATCACGGACCTTCTCCTCGCCGAGATCGAGCATCTTCTGCGGCGTATCGGCGATCTTGAACAGCGCGCGCGTTGCCTTGTTGACGCCCGCGTCGGTCGCCTGCGCGGAGAGTGCCACGGCGACGACCAGAGTGAACGGGTTCACATGTTCCAGCTCGCCCTTCGGCTCCGGCCGCTGGACGGAAAAGCGGCGGAAGATTTCGCGCAGTTCATCCTGCGTATAGGCGGTCTTCACGCGTTTGGCGCGACCCTTTGTCCGGCTTGACGTTTGCGAATTCTTCTTTCCGTTTTTCATGCTTCCCCTATAATCATGGGCCATGAGCGATGGCAACGGCACGATGGGCCTGAAAGAGGGCTTGAGCGAGCGCCCGGTATATGAAACCGAGCTTGTTCCGCATCGCTCGCTGGGGCGCAAAGGCTTCCGCATTCTCTTCGCCATCACTAGCGCATTGAGCCTCGTGCATGTACTCTTCTTCATGACTGTCGGCGCCTGGCCGATCATGCTCTTCTTCGGGCTCGATTTCGTCCTGCTCTATGGCGCCTTTTGGCTGAACTATCGCGCGGCGCTGGCGCGTGAACAGATCCGCCTCTCCCGCCTCGACCTCACCATCAGGAAGATCGCGCCGAACGGCCTGGTGCGCGAGGCGCGCTACAATCCGTTCTGGACGAAGCTCAAGATCGCCCGCCATCCGGAGATCGGTATCACCTCGATGCGCGTTGCCGGACAGGGCCGCGAGACGCCGTTCGGCGAATTCCTCTATCCGGAGGCGCGCGAGCGTCTGGCCAGTGAGTTGACCCAGGCTCTGGCGACGGTCAAGCAGCGGATCTGACCTTGTGGCCAGCGGCCACTTTGCGCAAGAAACGGGTGGAGAGCGACCGTCAACGGCGATATCGATAAGGGCAAGGAGAACCACCATGACACTCGCCCAATTCGACACCGCCCTTGCCCGCGACATCACGCCGGAGGATTCCGATTATGACACGGTCTGCCGCGTGATCGAACTGCTGACGGAAGACTATCAAGCGCAGCCTTCGCTGGAGACCATCGCCGGCGAACTCGGCCAGTCTCCCACGCAATTGCAGAAGACCTTTACCCGTTGGGCGGGCTTGTCACCCAAGGCCTTTCTGCAGGCCGTGACGCTGGATCATGCCAAGCGGCTTCTGGGAAACGAAGGGCTTCCGCTGCTCGATACGTCTCTGGAAGTCGGCCTTTCCGGTCCGAGCCGGCTGCACGATCTCTTCGTGACGCATGAGGCCATGTCGCCGGGGGAATGGAAGGCGAAGGGCGCGGGGCTTGAAATCCGCTATGGTTTCCACCCTTCCCCGTTCGGGATCGCGCTTGTCATGGTGACGCCCCGCGGACTATCCGGTCTCGCCTTTTCGGACGAGGGCGGCGAGCGGGAGGCTTTCGAAGACATGGCGCGGCGCTGGCCGAATGCGCGCTATGTCGAAGACAGTGCAGCGACCGCGCCCTATGCGGCGCGCATCTTCGACGCGAAGCGCTGGCGGCAGGAAGAGCCGCTGCGCGTCGTCCTCATCGGTACGGATTTCCAGATCCGCGTCTGGGAACAGCTGCTCAAGATCCCCATGGGCCGCGCCGTCACCTATTCCTCCATCGCCGGCCATATCGGCCAGCCGACGGCCAGCCGCGCGGTGGGCGCTGCGGTGGGGGCGAACCCGATCTCCTTCGTGGTGCCATGCCACCGGGCGCTCGGGAAATCCGGCGCGCTGACGGGCTATCACTGGGGTCTGACAAGAAAGCGGGCGATGCTGGGCTGGGAGGCAGGGAAGGCCTGAGGCTTTCCCTTATGTCTCAAGCTGCCTTCGACAGCGGCTTCACATTTATCTCGCCTTCGTGCAGCCGAGCCTCAGCAAGATCATGCGTCGCCTGCATCTTCAAAAGTGTCTCTGCCTTCAGACCGAACGCCTTTTCAAAGCGGATCGCCATATCGGCGGAGAGTTTGGCGTTGCCATTCAAAAGGGTGCTCAAAGCCTGCCGCGAAACGCCGAAATGATCGGCGAGCGCCGTGACGGAAAGGCCAGCCGGCTCCACGACCTCTGTTTCAGCCATTCGCCGACATTGACTGCAAGCGAGCTGTGCATCTTAAGCGCCATGATAGTCCTCCAGATCCGAAGAGGTGCACATTCAGAAAGCCTCGCCTGCCCAGTCCTCGTGTCCGTGACGAACGCGTATAATCAGAATACCCCCGTCCAATTCTTCTCTATAGATAACCAAATGGGCACGAAACGGATGGATGCGTACAGGCGGGCTAATTTCATACCTCAGTCGGGCCATTTGCGGGTATTGCGAAAGCAACTGAAAGACGGAAAAAAGTGCATTATGATATTTGCGTGCCTGCGCATTGCCGAAGAGCAAAGCGCCATTACGCGCGATGTCGAGGATATCGTTTTCAGCTTCGACGGAAAGACGGAAGCCGATTTTCATGGGTCAGCGAGCCTCGCCGCCACTCTTTAGGGCCGCTTCAAAAAGTTCGTCACGCGTCCGCTCGCCGATGCCGCTTGCCAAGCCTTCATCGACAAAGCGCTGCATCGCGCTGATCTTGTCGGCGCGCTCCTGATCCCTGCGTATCAAATCGCGTACATAATCGCTGGCATTGGCATAGCGCCCCGATTGAGCCTGCCCTTCGACCCATTCTTTCATCGGATCAGGCAGAGAGACATTCATCGTCGCCATAGGAGAAACCTCGCTTCAGTTATGTCGAAGCGAGGATGACATACCTTGGCAAAGATTGGCAAGGTATGTCTGTTGCAGCAGGCTCGTTTCTGAATTCAATGCGCCCCGGACATATCGCCCAGCACTTCCTTCGAAGCCACCGTCGAGTCCGCGTTCAGCTTGTAGACCATCGGAACGCCGGTCGCGAGGTTCACGCCGAGGATCTTGGTCGAGTCGAGGCGGTCGAGGACCATGAGGAGGGAGCGGAGCGAATTGCCGTGGGCGGCCACCAGCACCTTTTCGCCACGCAGCACGCGCGGGAGGATTTCGGTCATGTAATAGGGCCAGACGCGGGCGCCGGTGTCCTTGAGGCTTTCGCCGCCCGGCGGCGGAACGTCATAGGAGCGGCGCCAGATATGGACCTGCTCTTCGCCCCACTTGGCGCGGGCGTCGTCCTTGTTGAGGCCGGAGAGGTCGCCGTAGTCGCGTTCGTTGAGCGCCTGATCCTTGATGACTTCAAGATTCGGCTGGCCGACGCCGTCGAGGATGATCTTGCAGGTCTTCTGCGCGCGGGTGAGGTCCGAGGTAAACGCGATGTCGAACTTGATGCCGTAATCGGCGAGCGCCTTGGCGCCGGCGGTGGCTTCCTGCACGCCGAGCTCAGTCAGATCCGGGTCGCGCCAGCCGGTGAAGAGGTTCTTCAGGTTCCATTCGCTCTGGCCATGGCGTACCAGTACAAGCGTTCCACTCATCGTCGTCTTCCTCACAAAAGATCGGCCCGCGAGAGCGAGCCGTTTTAAAAATCAGTCAGCGGACAGCCCGAGCACGTCGAGCGTCGAATAAAGGCCGGGCTTCTTGTCGCGCGCCCAGAGCGCCGACTTCAGCGCGCCGGAGGCGAAGAGCGAGCGGTCGGTGGCGCGGTGCGACAGCGTGATCATCTCGCTTTCGCTGGCAAACATCACCGAATGGTCGCCGATCACGCCGCCGCCACGGACCGTCGCGAACCCGATCGTGCCCTCTTCGCGCGGGCCGGTGAGGCCGTCGCGGACCTTGACGGCCTTGTCCTTCAGCTCGACGCCCCTGCCCTTTGCAGCCTCGCGGCCGAGCAGATAGGCGGTACCGGAGGGGGCATCGACCTTGTGCTTGTGGTGCATTTCCAGCACTTCGATATCCCAGCCGGCGGCGTCCAGCGCCTTCGCCGCCTGACGAACCAGAACGCCGAGCAGGTTCACGCCGAGGCTCATGTTGCCGGACTTGACGATGCGGGCATGGCGGGCGGCGGCGGCGATCTTCTTCTCGTCCTCTTCCGACAGGCCGGTCGTGCCAATGACGTGGACGATGCGCGCCTGTGCGGTGAGTTCGGCGAAGTCGCAGGTCGCAGCAGGCGTGGTGAAATCGATGACGCCGTCTGCGGCGACGAAGGCCTTCAGCGGATCGTCAGTGACCGGGACGCCCAGATGCCCCAAACCGGCGATCTCGCCGATATCCTTGCCGAGCGCGAAGGAGCCGGGGCGCTCGATCGCGCCTGAGACTGTGACGCCCGGCATGGCGTGAATGGCTTTGACCAGCGTCTGCCCCATGCGGCCCGCCGCACCGACAACCACCAGCCGCATATCCATTCCGTCGTCCATGGCGCTTCCGTCCCTTCGCTGTTTTCCTGTTCTATAGCCAGTCAAAGCGGCCTTGACCAGACGCCGAAGGCGGGATCAGCCGCGCCAGTGGCGGCCATCGGACGCGAGCCCGAAGCGGGCCGGCGCGCGGGCGTAGTCGGCAAGACCCGAAAGTGCGGCCTGCGGATGGGTGACGACATAGGTCGGCATCTGCTGCATCATGGCCGTGTGTGGCGCCTTGTCCTCAAAGCCGGCGCGGAAGGCGGGGGCTTTCAGCGCCGGGATGATCTTTTGCGAAATGCCGCCGGCGAGGAACACGCCGCCCTTGGCCATGAAGATCAGCGCAACGTCGCCGGCGACGCGGCCGAGATAGGTCGAGAAAAGCTCCAGCGTTTCAGCGGCGGCACGGTCCGGCGCGGCCGAGAGTGCTGCGGTCGAGACATCCGCCGGGGTCTTCAGGACCGGCTCGATGCCGTCGACCTTGCAGACTGCGTGATAGATGTTGACGAGACCACGACCGCAGAGAAGCTGCTCGGCGGAGATGCGGCCTTCGATCGGGTCGTAATGCGGGAAGAGCTGATAATCGCGATCGCTGCGCGGGCCGACATCGATATGGCCGCCCTCACCCGGAACCGGGATCCAGGCATGCTGGGCATGGACGAGGCCGGCAACGCCGAGACCGGTGCCCGGGCCGAGAACGGCACGCGAGGCCGAGGGCAGGCTTGCGCCGCCGCCGATCTGCTCGCGATCATTTTCGCCCAGAGAGGCTATAGCGAGCGCCTGCGCCTCGAAATCGTTGATCACCAGAACGTCACTGAAGCCGAGGTCCGAGATCATTTCCTTCGGCTTGACGACCCAGGGGCAATTGGTCAGCGGGATTTCATCGCCCTGGATCGGGCCGGCAATGGCCAGGATGGCCGAGCGCGGCTGAACGGAGGTCTTGTCGAGAACCGTTGCCTGGATCGCCTCGTTCATCGTCGGAAAATCGGCCGTGTGGACGTTCGGGAAGAATTTCGGCTGCGCATAGGCATCGACCAGAAGCGCGAAGCGGGCGTTGGTGCCGCCAATGTCGCCAATCAGGATCGGGAATGGAAGTGTGGCGTCGTGGTTGTTCTGGTTGGCCATGTCTTACAGTCTCGTCATATCCCGGCAGGCGGGTCAGATTTTATCGATCAGCAGTTCGGCGGTCGCGCGGTTCAGCGCCATGGGAACATCATAGACGGTCGCAAGCCGCGTCAGTGCCTTGACATCTACATCATGCGGCAGGGGCGTCAAAGGATCGGTGAAGAAAATCAGCATGGAAATCTCACCCGTTGCAATCAACGCGCCGATCTGCTGGTCGCCGCCGAGCGGGCCGCTTTTGAGCCGCGTCAGGTTGAGGTCCGGGCAGACTTCAAGAATGCGGCCGCCGGTGGTTCCTGTTGCGACCAGTCGATGGCGCTGCAGGATTTCCACGTGACGGGCGGCAAAATCCGCCATTTCGGCCTTTTTCTGATCATGCGCAATGAGCGCAATCGCCCGGTCGTCCGCCATGGAGAACTCCTGCTGGATGCGGATTTAAATCGGTTTAGGCAAATACAGGAAGGTGCGCCGTTTGAAAAGGCCGTAACGCAATCCAGACGGCCCTTGAGCCAGCGGCGCCCCCTCACCCCGCCTCCGCTTGCGCTCGGCGGACCTCTCCCCAAGGGGCGAGGAGGTCCGCAGACCTTGCGGCACGTTCCCTCTTCTCCCCCCTCGGGAGAAGATGTCCGAAGGACAGATGAGGGCGGCGCAGCCCAAAAGGCCAGTCCTTACCGAACAGGCCGGACGCGCGGCACCGGCACCTTGTCCGGCAGCGCAATCCACGGAGCGGCAGCCGGGCTCGAAGACGCGGGATCGGCCGCAGTTGCCACTGCCGCGGGATCGGTGGGCATCGCAGCGGTGGCGGCACTCGGCTGCGGGGTCAGCTTTTCCTGATAGGCGGCGAGTGTGGTGATCGGTGTCCCGACGCTGGAATCGGCCGAGGCCAGCGGCGCATAGGGCAGACCCATATTGTCGTCGCCGCGCTTCGAAGAAGCGGAGAGCACCGCCAGACAGGCCGGCGGCAGATCGCCGACCGTTACGACACGTGGCTTTGGCGGCGGCTTGATCGGCGCGGTCGGCTTTCTGACGGCCCTTGGTCCAAACCAGGCGGCCAGATCCTTGCCGCAGCCGTCGCCCGGCTGGATTTCCGGCTGCGCCTTGCAATTGGCAACGCCGGGCGGGCAATAGAGCCGGACGTGGAAATGGGAATCGTGGCCGCCGATGGGTCGCACCTTGCTCATGAAGGTTCGGTCGCCGCGCCAGGTTTCGCAGAGTTTCTTCTTGATCGCCGGATTGACGAAAACACGCTGGACCTGCGGGTAGCTGGCAGCCCGCATGATCAGGCGCGCCTGGCCCTCGCTCCAGTTGCGATTGTCGATGGTGAGATACTCGCCCTTTTTCAACATGGAAACAGCCGAAAGCTGTTCACGCTGCTGGCCCGTCAGGCGCTGGCGCGGCATGGGCGACAGCCAGATATCGGCGTCGAGCCCGATCTGGTGCGAGGCATGGCCGTTCACCATCGGCCCGCCGCGCGGCTGGGAAATGTCGCCAATCAGGAGACCCGGCCAGCCGTCCTTGGCCGCGGCATCGCGGGAGAATTGCTGGATGAAGGAAATCATCTGCGGCTGGCCCCAGCGGCGGTTGCGCTCCAGCCGCATGACCTGCCAGTTCGGTCCATCATAGGGCAATTGCACGGCGCCGGCCTGGCAGCCCTTGGCGTAGAAACCGATCGGCTGTGGCTCCTGCGAGGAGCCTAGCGTCATCGCTCCGAATGTCGTCTTGGCCGGACGATTGTCGCTGGCAAGTGCCGCATCAGTTGTGACTGTGACAAGCGCGGCGGCAAGGAGGGCGACGGATCGGAATAGTTTCATGCACGAGGTCCTGCGGCGGTTTCCAGAATAACGTGAGCGCGATCCTGAAATTGATTTACGGCAATTCTACCGACATTCCAGCATTAGATGAATCCCCTTGCGCCAAACCGTCGCGGCGCAAATGGGAGCAGGCCTATATTTTGACCTGATTTGCTCTATGTTTGCCCTCAAGACGATTCAGGGAGACGTTTGAATGTTCCATGGCGGTTTGAAGCGCGCAATCCTCGGCCTTGCCGGCCTGCTGGCCATCGCGGCGATTTCAGCCCCTCCCGCTGAGGCTCAGGAAAAAGTCTGGCGCAACGCGCTCACCCTGTTCGGCACGCCGAAATACGGACCTGACTTCAAGCATTTCGACTATGTGAATGTAGACGCGCCGAAAGGCGGCGAACTCAGACTTTCCAACGAAGGCACATTCGACAGCTTCAACCCGCTAATCGACAAGGGCGCGCCGGCCGATGGCATGGAGCGGATTTACGAGACGCTGCTGACGCCCTCGATGGACGAGATCATGACCTCCTATGGCCTGCTGGCCGAGGCGATTTCCTATCCGGACGACTATTCCTCCGTCAGCTTCAAGCTGCGGCCAGAGGCGAAATGGGCCGATGGCGAGCCGGTGACGCCCGAAGACGTGATCTTCAGTTTCGACAGCGCCAAGGCCAACAGCGTGCGCCTTGCCAACTACTATCGCCATGTGAAATCTGCCGAGAAGACCGGCGAGCGCGAAGTGACCTTCACCTTCGACCAGAAGGGCAATCGCGAGCTGCCGGAAATCGTCGGCCAGTTGTCCATTCTTCCCAAGCACTGGTGGCAGGGCAAGGATGCCAACGGCAATCAGCGCGACATTTCGAAGAGCACGCTGGAACTGCCGATGGGCTCCGGCCCTTACAAGGTCGCCTCCATGCAGCCGGGCTCGACCATCCGCTATGAACTGCGCAAGGATTACTGGGGCGCGAAGCTGCCGGAAAACATCGGCGCGCATAACTTCGGCGCGATCACCTACGTCTATTTCACCGATCCGGAGGCCGAGTTTCAGGCGTTCAAAGCCGGCGACATCGACTATTATCAGGAAAACAGCGCCAGCCGCTGGGCCACGCGCTATGATTTCGACGCGGTGAAAGATGGCCGCATCATCCGAGAGGCGCTGCCAAACCCGTTCCGCGCCACCGGTATCATGCAGGCACTGGTGCCGAACATGCGTCGCGACATGTTCAAGGACGAGCGCGTTCGTGAGGCGCTGAACTACGCGTTCGATTTCGAGGACCTGAACAAAAACCTCGCTTATGGCGGGTTGAAGCGTGTCAACAGCTTCTTCTGGGGCACGGAGCTCGCCTCGTCCGGTCTGCCTAAAGGTCGCGAACTCGAAATCCTGGAGGGAATGAAGGACAAGGTTCCGCCGCAGGTTTTCACGACACCCTACACCAATCCGGTGAACGGCGATCCTCAGAAGGTGCGCGACAATCTCAAGAAGGCGATCGAGCTATTCAAGGCGGGCGGCTACGAGATCAAGGGCAATCGCATGGTCAACACCAAGACCGGCAAGCCGCTGACCTTCGAAATCCTGCTCAGCAGCACGTCCGCAGTGCGCACACTCCAGCCCTTCGTCAACAGTCTCGCCAAGATCGGCGTCACGGCGACGCTGCGGACGGTCGATGCATCGCAATATATCAATCGTATTCGAAGCTTCGACTACGACATGATTTTTTATGTTTGGCCCCAGACGATGAACCCCGGCAACGAACAACGCGGGTTCTGGGGTTCGGATTCCGTCAATACGCCCGGCTCGCAGAACTACGCCGGCATTGCCAATCCGGCCGTCGACCAGCTTATCGACATGGTCGTAAATGCGAAGGATCGCGACGACCAGATCGCGGCTGTCCATGCGCTCGACCGCGTGCTTCTCGCCAACCATTATGTTGTGCCGCTCTTCTATTCCGGCGAGATGAAAATCGCCTATTGGAAGAAGCTCAAACATCCAAAAGACCTGCCGACCTACAGCACCGGCTTTCCGACCATCTGGTGGTCGGCTGATGCCGCCAAACAATGATGACTTGCTTTCGCACTATCCAGCGTTCCAACTGCAAAGGCTGCGATTCGAACGCGGCTGACGGCCTGACACATATTACGACGCACGGAGATCGCCGATAGAATGGGCGCCTATATCCTACGCCGCCTCCTCCTGATCATCCCGACCATTGTCGGCATCATGGCGATTTCCTTTGCCGTCGTGCAGTTCGCGCCCGGCGGACCAGTGGAACAGGCGATTGCAGACCTGACCGGACAGGGCAACGGGGCGGAAGACCGGCTTTCGGGTGGCGGCGATCTCGGCAGCCAGTCCATGTCGGGCGCCGATCTCGATTCCAAGTATCGTGGCGCACAGGGCCTCGACCCGGATCTCGTCAAGCGGCTGGAAAAGCAGTTCGGCTTCGACAAGCCGCCGCTCGAGCGCTTCGGCAAGATGATGTGGGACTATATCCGCTTCGATTTCGGCGAAAGCTTCTTTTCCAACGAGAAGGTGCTAGACCTGATCAAGGACCGCCTGCCGGTCTCGGCGTCGCTCGGTGTGTGGATCCTGATCTTCTCCTATCTCATCTCCATCCCGCTTGGGATCAAGAAGGCCGTTTCCGACGGCTCGGCCTTCGACGTGTGGACCTCCGGCGTGATCATCATCGGCTATGCCGTACCGAGCTTCCTCTTCGGCATCCTGCTGATCGTTCTGTTCGCAGGTGGGTCTTTCTATGACTGGTTTCCGCTGCGCGGCCTCGTGTCCGACAATTTCGACCAGCTCAACTGGTATCAGAAGATCGGCGACTATTTCTGGCATTTGACACTGCCGCTGATCTCGCTGTCACTCTCGGCCTTCGCGACGACGACACTGCTGACGAAGAATTCCTTTATCGACGAGATCCGCAAGCAATATGTGGTGACTGCGCGCGCCAAGGGGCTCACCGACCGGCAAGTGCTCTATCGTCACGTCTTCCGCAATGCGATGCTGATCATCATTGCCGGCTTTCCGGGTGCCTTCATCTCGGCCTTCTTCACCGGCTCGCTGCTCATCGAGAACATCTTCTCGCTCGATGGGCTCGGACGGCTCGGCTATTTCGCCATCGTCAAGCGCGACTATCCGATCGTGTTTGCCACGCTTTTCATCTTCTCGCTGATCGGCCTCGTCGTCGGGCTCATTTCCGACCTGCTCTATACATGGGTCGATCCACGCATCGACTTCGACAAGAGGGATGTCTGATATGGTCGACACGCCCGCCACTATCGCCATCGTTGCAGCGCCGCCGAAGCGGCCGTTTCTCTCGCCCGCCAACAAGCGCCGCTGGCAGAATTTCAAGGCCAACCGGCGCGGCTACTGGTCGTTCTGGATCTTCATGGTGATCTTCGTGCTCAGCCTTGGCGCCGAGCTGATCGCCAACGACAAGCCGCTGATCGTTTCCTACAAGGGCGAAATCCTGTTTCCGGTTCTAGTCAATTATCCGGAAGAGAAGTTCGGCGGGTTTCTCGCGACAACGGATTACAAATCGACCGACATTTCGAACGAGATCAATGCGAACGGCTGGATGATCTGGCCGCCGATCCGCTATTCCTACAATTCGGTCAATTCCTACGTGCCGCATTCCGCGCCGACCGCGCCCTTCTGGCTCATGGACAAGCAGGAGCGCTGCTCGGCCTATCCGCAAGGGGTGAACGATCCCGGCTGCATTCTCGGCAACATGAACTGGCTGGGCACCGACGATCAGGCGCGCGATGTGCTGGCGCGACTGATCTACGGGTTCCGCATTTCGGTTCTCTTCGGGCTGGCGCTGACCATTGCTTCGGCCATCATCGGCGTGACGGCGGGTGCGGTGCAGGGCTATTTCGGCGGCTGGACGGATCTTCTGATGCAGCGTTTCATCGAGATCTGGTCTTCCATGCCCGTGCTCTACATTCTGC
This sequence comes from Rhizobium sp. C1, assembly GCF_021026335.1. Lineage (GTDB taxonomy): Bacteria > Pseudomonadota > Alphaproteobacteria > Rhizobiales > Rhizobiaceae > Ensifer_A. The sequence continues at coordinate 112,622 of NZ_JAJNCY010000006.1, read as the reverse complement.
TGATCATCGCCGCGATCCTGCCGCCGGGCTTCTTCGTGCTGCTCGGTATCATGTTGCTCTTCTCCTGGACCGCCTTTGTCGGCGTGGTGCGAGCGGAGTTTTTGCGTGCGCGCAATTTCGAATATGTGCGCGCCGCCCGCGCGCTCGGCGTCGGCAACGGCACGATCATGTTCCGGCATCTGCTCCCGAACGCGATGGTCGCCACGCTGACCTTCCTGCCCTTCATCCTCTCAGGCTCGATCTCGACGCTGACGTCGCTCGACTTCCTCGGCTTCGGCATGCCGCCGGGCTCGCCGTCGCTTGGGGAGATGATCGCGCAAGGCAAGAACAACCTGCAAGCCCCCTGGCTCGGCATCATGGCCTTCATCACCATGTCGGTGATGCTGTCGCTGCTGATCTTCATCGGGGAAGCGGTGCGCGACGCATTCGATCCGCGCAAGGCGGTGTGATGGTGGGTCGCGTTATGCCGAGAGCGGCGCTATATTGGACGCATGTGCATCACTGCCGAGGACGCTGCGATGAATAAGATCGTTTTGGAGCATTACCCGGTCGAGAAGCTGCCGGAAGATTTGCGGGTGGGTCTTGAGGCCTATCAGACCGTTCGTGTCGTCATTGAAGAGGAAGCCAATTCCGGACAACGAGCGACACCCGCCGAAACCGTAGCCGCTATCCGGAAGTTTCGTGCTGAAAACAAGGAGCGGGAAAATCTCGACGCGGCCGTGGCAGGCATCCGCGAACTGCGGAACGAATGGGACGACGAATGAGATTTTTTCGTCGGGTCTACCTCGATACGAATGTGTTCATCGCCTTGGTCGAGGATGAAGACGAGACAAGAGTGTCACTCCTATCAGAGCTGATATGCAAGCAGCCGACGGATGAGCCGCCCGTTTTCTGCACATCCGAAGTGACGCTTGCCGAAACGCTGGTCAAACCACTTCGCCTCCAACGCGAGACCGTTGTTCAGCGCTATGAAAGCACTATCCTTCCAAGCTACTGGCTAGATGTCGTTCCTGTCGCGCGAGACGTCCTCTATTTCGCGGCTGTCATCCGTTCGCAGTTCAAGTTGAAACTGCCGGACGCCATCCATCTTTCCTCGGCCTATGCTGCCGGATGCACCCATTTCCTCACACGCGACACGGATTTCCTGCAGTCCTACTCGCTCCGGCACACGCGCCATGGCGCGACATCACCATCGCTTTCAATCTCCGTGCTACGACTGGATAACCCGGTGCTTGAAACCCTCATCAGAAGTTTCCGCCATGACTAATCCCCTCCTCTCCGTCCGCAATCTGCAAGTCGCCTTTCACCAGGGTGGCATCACGTCGCTGGCCGTCAAGGGCGTGTCCTTCGACATTCATCCCGGCGAGGTCGTGGCGCTGGTCGGCGAGTCCGGCTCCGGCAAATCGGTGACGGCGAATTCGGTGCTGAAGCTGCTGCCCTATCCGGCCGCGAGCCATCCGTCGGGCGAAATCCTCTTCAAGGGGCGCGACCTGATGAAGGCGAGCGATGCGGAGCTGCGCGGGGTGCGCGGCAACGACATCACCATGATCTTTCAGGAGCCGATGACCTCGCTCAATCCGCTGCATTCAATCGAGCGGCAGATCGGCGAAATCCTTGAACTGCATCAGGGCATGCGTGGCGACAAGGCCCGCGCCCGCACGCTGGAGCTTCTGAACCAGGTTGGCATCCGCGAGCCGGAGAAGCGGCTGAAGGCGTTTCCGCATGAGCTTTCCGGCGGCCAGCGCCAGCGCGTGATGATCGCCATGGCGCTCGCCAACCGGCCGGACATCCTGATTGCCGACGAGCCCACCACAGCGCTCGATGTCACGGTGCAGGCGCAGATCCTCGAATTGCTGGCCAAGCTGAAGCGCGAGCATGGCATGGCGATGCTGTTCATCACCCATGATCTCGGCATTGTGCGGCGCTTTGCCGACAAGGTCTGCGTCATGCGCCATGGCGAGATCGTCGAGGCGGGGCCGACAGTGGATATCTTTGCCCATCCGCAGCATGATTATACGAAGCACCTGCTTGCCGCAGAGCCGAAGGGGAGGCCGCCAGAGGCGGACTTGAGCCAGCCGGTCGTCATGGAAGCCGAAGATGTCCGCGTCTGGTTCCCGATCAAGACAGGGTTCCTGCGCAAGGTCACGGATCATGTGAAGGCCGTCGATGGGATCAATGTGACGCTGCGCGCCGGACAGACGCTCGGCGTCGTCGGTGAATCCGGTTCCGGCAAGACGACACTGGGGCTGGCGCTGACGCGGCTGATCTCGTCCAAGGGCCGGATCAGCTTCGTGGGACAGGACATCGCGACCTATTCTTTCAAGGCGATGAAGCCCCTGCGCAACCGCATGCAGGTCGTCTTCCAGGATCCTTACGGCTCGCTCTCGCCGCGCATGAACATTGCCGATATCGTCGCCGAAGGGCTCGCGATCCACGAGCCCGGCCTGTCGTTCGAAGAGCGCGACCGGCGCGTATCGGAGGTGCTGGAGGAGGTCGGGCTGGATGCCGCCACCCGCTGGCGCTATCCGCATGAATTCTCTGGCGGACAGCGGCAGCGCATCGCGATTGCCCGCGCCATGATCCTGAAGCCCCGCTTCGTCATGCTGGACGAGCCGACCTCGGCGCTGGACATGAGCGTGCAGGCGCAGGTGGTCGAGCTTTTGCGCAAGCTGCAGAAGGACCACAACCTCGCCTATCTCTTCATCAGCCACGACCTGAAGGTGGTCCGGGCACTCGCCAATGACATCATCGTCATGCGCGCCGGCAAGGTGGTCGAGCAGGGCCCGGCAGACAAGGTGATCGGCGCGCCGGAAGAGGACTATACGAAGGCGCTGATGGCCGCTGCCTTCGACCTGAAAGCGATCCGCACCGAAGCGGTCGGACAGTGAGTGCATTCATGAAAAGCCCCATCATCGTCGATCTGAAATTTCCTCCGGATGCGGTCGCCAAGGCGCTTGCCGGTGCCTTTCCCGGTCGTGAAGTCATCAACATGGCCGAGCCGGCGAATGCAGGCCGCGATCTTTCCGGCATTGAATATGCTTTGGTCTGGAAACAGGACCCCGCGCTGTTCGAGCTGGCGAAAGACGTGAAGGCGATCTTTTCCGGTGGCGCGGGCGTCGATCATATTCTGCGCGTCGGCGGCCTGCCGGAACATGTTCCGCTGGTGCGCTTTGTCGACCGCAGCCTCACCGACCGGATGAGCGAATGGGTCGTGCTGCAATGCCTGCTGCATCTGCGCCAGATGCCGGCTTATCTCCGGGCACAGAGGAACCGGCATTGGGAAGAGCTGGCCCAGCCGGAGGCGCGCGATGTGACCGTCGGCGTCATGGGCCTTGGGGTTCTCGGGCAGGACGCGGCGCGCAAACTGAAGGTCATGGGCTTCCATGTCGTCGGCTGGTCGCGTAGCGCCAAGGCGCTCGAAGGCATGCAGACATTCGATGGTGATGGGCTCAATGATTTTCTCGCCCAGGCCGATATCCTCGTCGGCCTGCTGCCGCTGACGGAAGAAACACGCGGGATCTACAACAAGGCGCTTTTTGCGAAGCTCAAGCAGGGCGGCCCGCTCGGCAAGCCGATCTTCATCAATGCCGGGCGCGGCGGCAGCCAGGTGGAGGCTGATATTCTCGCGGCGCTGCATGGCGGCATTCTCGGCGGGGCATCACTGGATGTGTTCGAGACGGAGCCGCTGTCGGCCAATAGCGCGCTCTGGGCCGAGCCAAATGTGGTCGTCACGCCTCACGCTGCTGCAGCCTCCGATGTGGTGGCGCTGATGCGGCATGTGGAAGGGCAGATTGCGCGGCACGAAGCGGGATTGCCGCTGGAGCATGTGGTGGACCGGGCGCTCGGGTATTGAGCGCTACAAGAGGCGCAAGACCATTTGCGACGCTCTGTGCAGCATCCCCTCACCCCGCCTCCGCTTACGCTCTCCATCTTCTCCCCTTGCGGAGAAGATGCCGGCAGGTAGATGAGGGGATTTAGGGCCGCCTGCACACAGTCGGCGCGCCGTAGAGATAGCCGATCCGCTGCACCGCTGCCTTCAGCCCTTCGCGGGCCACGCTCATCGTATGGCCGTTGGCGTGGATCATTGTCTCCCCGTCTTCCATGATGGCGGCATGGCCTTTCCAGAAGACGAGATCGCCGCGCCGCAATTCGTCAAAGCCGATTTCGCGACCCAGACCAGCCGCCTGCATGTCGCTGTCACGCGGAGCGCTCATTCCCGCCATCATCATGCAGAGTTGCACGAGGCCCGAGCAGTCGATGCCGAAGGCGGACTTGCCGCCCCAGAGATAGGGTGTCTCCAGAAGGCGGGCGCCCATGGCGACATAGTCATTCGTGGCAGGTGCGCCCAGCGGAGCGCAATGGGCGGCAATCACCGCGCCACCGCCAGCCAGCAGGCCATAGCGGGTGCCGCGCGTTTCGGCTTCGCCGATGATGGAAACGCGGCTGCCCAGCGACAGCGCCGACCCGCGCGGGCGCTTCATGTCGGGCTCGGGATAGACGAAACTGCGCGGCTGAACGATCCAATGCGTGACTTGCTGAGCCGGCGAAACAATCTCGGCTTCCGCGATATAGCCGACATAGCCATCGGTTTCGGCCTGCACCCAGGCCCAGCCTTCTGCGCGGTCGAAGATGCGCAAGGGCTCCCCCATTAGAAGCTGCGTATCGATGCCGGCGCTCAGGTCCGGCCTGGGCCGCAGATCGGCGACCGGCGCTGCGACCGCCCCCGCCTCCCCCTCGACAAAGTGCTCCGCCTCCACCTTTCCCACCAGCCGCGCATCGGCAAGATCGGGTCGGTAGGCGTGGAGCCGGCGGTCGAGGCTCTTGGTCGGCTTCGTTTCGAGCATCATGGAATGTCCAGTCAATAAGGCAATTCGCGCGCTTCGGCGATGACGACATCGCCCAGCTTTTCGAGATAGAGCGCGCCGGCCACCGTTCGCTTGATGATGACGTTGCGGCGATCCTTGTCGTCACGGACCCGATCGACAAGCCCCATCGCGCCCATCGTATCCAGTGCGCGCGTAATGACCGGCTTGGTCACGTTCAGCGTCGCCGCCAGTCCGCGCACCGTATGCGGCGGCGGCACGAGATAGATCTGCAACAGGATCGCCATCTGCCGAAGCGTCAGGTCATGCGCCTCCGATCTCACCTGAGAAAGGGAAACTGCATGCCATAGGCCCAAGGCCTGGGACGGCGTCAATTCAAGCGACAAGACCTGCTCCGGAAACGTTTCGGGTCCGTATCATTGTGACTGGAAAGGCGGCCTTTTGCAAGGGGAGTACACTGTGTCTTCAAAACGCACCACGTGTCCGCCACAAGTTTTCCGCAATGCAGCATCACAGACAGCGACGGGAGGGGACACCAAACGTTCGGGCTGCGCCGCAGACCGTTAAAAGCCTTTTGAGACCAGGAGTTTTCATGTCCCTCCAGACCACCACGTCGATCTGGGATCGCCCGCATGGCTATGGCCTTGTCAGCCGCGCGCTGCATTGGTTGATGGCCTGTCTGTTTGCCCTGCAGTTCCTGTCGGCAATCTTCCACCTGATCGACCGGAACCTTGCGATCACCAAGACGCTGTGGGGTGTGCATCACGCGCTGGGCTTCATCCTTCTCGTGCTCGTGGCGCTGCGGGCGGTCTGGGGCCTGGTGAACTTGCGCACGCGCCCGCCGCACGGTCACGGGCTGATCGGCCTCGCCTCGCTTGCCGGTCATCTCGCACTCTACGCGCTGATGATCTTCGTGCCGGCGGTTGCCCTGCTGCGCGCTTATGGCGGCGGCAAGGGTTTTGCTGTCTTGGGCGTCCAGATTTTCGAGCCCGGTACACGCAATGAAACGCTGATGGAGCCGGCGCAGCTTCTTCACGGGCCGGCCGGCTGGGCGCTGCTGGCGCTTGTCGCGGGCCATGTCCTCATGGTCTTCGTGCACAAACATCTGTGGCGCGAAGACATCCTGGGCCGCATGACGCACGGCCGGCAGGACGATGCGCGCTTGCGCGAACCGGCAACGGCCGGGCACGTCATAGGGCAGAATTAAGTTTCGCTGTCGCGACGCCGGGAAAAGCAGACCTTCGGTTTCCCGGCGCTGTTTTATTTCACCCGCTTGCGGATGTGGTGATAAATCGCGCGGATGCCCTGGGCCTCGCCGCCCAGCGGCGCATGCGGGCGATCCTTGGGCGACCAGCCGAAGATGTCGAAATGCGCCCAGCTTTCGGTCTGGGTGACGAAACGCTTGAGGAAGAGCGCTGCCGTGATTGCGCCCGCCATGCCGCCAGAAGGCGCGTTGGTGATATCGGCGATCTTGGTCTTGAGATCGGCTTCATAGCCGGCATAAAGCGGCAGCCGCCACAGCGGATCGTCGTTCTCCAGCGCCGAGTCGGTGAGATCATGCGCCAGATCCTCGTCATCGGTGAAGAAGGGCGGCAGGTCGGGGCCGAGCGCCACGCGTGCGGCGCCTGTCAGGGTCGCCATATCGATCAGCAGATCGGGCTTGTCCTCATCGGCATAGGCCAGCGCATCGGCCAGGATCAGCCGGCCTTCCGCATCCGTGTTGTCGATCTGCACCGTCAGGCCCTTGCGGCTGCGGTAGATGTCACCCGGACGGAAGGCATTGCCGGCAATGGAATTTTCGACGACCGGCACGAGAACGCGCAGATCGATCTTGAGATGCGCATCCATGATCATCAGCGCGAGGCCGAGGACATTGGCGGCGCCACCCATGTCCTTCTTCATCAGCAGCATGGAGGACGACGGCTTGATATCGAGGCCGCCGGTGTCGAAGCAGACACCCTTGCCGACCAGCGTCACCTTCGGCGCGCCCTTTTCGCCCCACCGCATTTCGAGCAGGCGCGGCGCTTCGGCTGCCGCACGGCCCACCGCGTGGATCAGCGGGAAATTCTTCTTCAGCAGATCGTCACCGGCAATGACCGAGACCTTCGCTTCATAATGCGCGGCCAGATCGCGGAAGACATTTTCCAGCGCGTTTGGACCCATGTCGTTTGTCGGCGTGTTGATCAGATCGCGCGCCAGGAAGACACCGGCGACCTGACGCTTGATGTCGGTGACGTTTGCATCCTTCGGGATCAGCAGCGTGGCCCCTTGCGACTTCGGCTTCAGATAGGTCTCGAAACGATAGCTGCCGAGGCCGAAGCCCAGCGCGATGCGGTTGGCCGTCAGCGGCGCGGTCTCGACATGCCATTCGCCTTCAGGAAGCGCACGCGCCAGATGCCCTGTCATGAAAGGCGTCGCGATCGGGTTCTTGCCGAGACCGAACAGCGCCCCACCCAGCGCACCATCGGCCGAAGGCACGAGAAGGACCGAGCCATTTTCGGCCTTGAAGCCGGATTTGCGCGCCCATTCGAGCGCAGTGGCCTCGATCGCGCCGATTTCGATATGCGCCGGCGTCACCGCGAAGACCGGAAGCGTCTTTCCAGGCTTGCTGTTGAAGGGGCTATGGCGCTTGATGAACTGAAAGGGGGCCATTTCGTCTTGTCTCACTTCCCGCATGAGCGGAGCAGTTCCGGCGGTGCGCGCCGGGGTGCCCCTTGCAATTTCTCCAGGCGTCAACCGGCTTGTGTGCCCGTCCCCCTCCGCGCCGGGCGCAAGGCCCGAGAATCAGAGATGTTAACGCTCTGTTAGGGTTAACAGACTATTGCTGGTGTCAAGGTTGCGCCGCAGTTCTCAGTATGCCCTTCGGCCGGTGCAAATCACTAGATTTCGGGGCAGCACCATGACCACTTCCTCCATCATCCGGTTCCGCAGCGGCAGGCTGCTGGCCAGCGCCTGCCTCGTTGCGGCGGCACTTTCATTGCAGGCCTGCTCGACCACAAGCTCCACCGACAACATAACGACGGGCTCGATCCCGACCGGCTCTTCGAGGCCGGTCAGCGAGATGAACGAGATCGAGCTGCGCGCGGCCGCCGACCGGATCGGCCAGGCCTATGCCAAGAACCCCAACGACAAGATGGCGGGTCTGAACTACGCAACCCTTCTGCGCATGACCGGCAAAAACGATCAGGCGCTGGCCGTCATGCAGCAGGTCGTGATCCGTCACCCGACCGACACCGAAGTTCTCGCCGCCTATGGCAAGGCGCAGGCCGCCGCCGGGCAGCTCGATGCGGCGCTTCAGACGATTTCGCGGGCCGAGCGCCCGGACCTTCCCGACTGGCGGCTCAAATCGGCGCAAGGTGCGATCCTTGACCAGCTCGGCCGTTCGGACGAGGCGCGCATGCGTTATCGCGAAGCGCTCGATCTGAAGCCGAACGATCCGTCGGTCCTGTCCAATCTCGGCATGTCCTATGTTCTGACCAAGGACCTGAAGACGGCTGAAACCTATCTCCGCAAGGCAGCGGCCCAGCCCGGTGCCGACAGCTCGGTGCGCCAGAACCTTGCGCTCGTCGTCGGCCTGCAGGGGCGCTATCCCGAAGCTGAGCAGATCGCGCGGCAGGAACTGTCACCGCAGCAGGCAGAAGCCAACGTCGCTTATCTGCGCTCGATGATGAGCCAGCAGGCAACCTGGAAGGCGCTGAAGAAGCAGGGCTGAGCCCGGCGGATCGGCACGGCAGACAATCTATCTCCCAAGACTGAAGAAAGGCGCTCCGTTTTCAGGGGCGCCTTTTTCCATGGGGTCGCGGAACGATCCGTTTCGAACGGGATCAGTGCGAAGTCTGTTCCTGCGAGGTACCGCTCATCTGGTCGCTGACGCGGATGCCGGCGGGGCCGAGAATGACGGCGATGAGGACCGGCAGAAAGAAGAGGATCATCGGCACGGTCAGCTTCGGCGGCAGAGCGGCGGCCTTCTTTTCGGCCTCGTTCATGCGCGTGTCGCGGCTTTCCTGCGCCAGCGTGCGCAACGCCTGCGCCACCGGCGTACCGTAGCGTTCGGCCTGGATCAGTGCCTGCGTGGTCGACTTGACGGCCTCGAGCTGGGTGCGGTTGGCGAGGTTTTCGTAAGCGGTGCGGCGATCCTGAAGATAGGAGAGTTCGGCTGTCGTCAGCACGATTTCCTCTGCCAGTTCCGCCGACTGCGCGCCGATTTCATCGGCAACACGGCGCATGGAGGCTTCGACCGAGACGCCGGATTCGACGCAGATCAGCAGAAGGTCCAGCGCATCGGGCCAGGCACGACGAATGGAAGCCTGACGCTTGCCCATCTTGTTGCTGATGAAAACGATCGGGGCATAAAACCCCACATAGGCAATGACAAGGTTGAGCAGCAGCCGCATCGTCAGCGGCTGGTCGTTTACGTTGTCGAGAGCGAAGATCCAGAGTGCACCGAGCACGCCAAAGACGAAGGGCAGGATGAGGCGGGCGAAGAGATAAGTGTTGAGCGCATTCTGCGACCGGTAGCCGGCCGCGCGCAGCTTGTTGATCGTAGCGTCATCGACCAGCGCCTTGCGCAGGTTCAGCCGCTCGACGATGTTGCGGACATTCTTGTTGTCCTTGCCGCGCAGGCTGGCGCGCGACTGGGCCAGAGCATTGATGCGCGCGCGCTCGCGGGCACGCAGCTGTTCGCGCTCGGTGGCCACCGCCTTCATGCGCTTCTGAAGATCGCCGCGCTCGAAATAGGGTTCGGCCACCACATAAAGGGTTCCGAAAACGGCAAGCCCGATCAGCGCGGCAACGAGGAAGCCGGGGCTGGTGAGCGTCGAGGCGAGATCGTATAGCATCCTGATCGTCCTTGTGGCGGATCCTGCGCCCGTCGGTTAGGGCAAGTGCGGAGCGAGACGTCTCTGGTGTCGTCCGGACTTGCGTATTTCAAAACATCAAATGTCGAAGTTGATCATCTTGCGCATGACGAAAACGCCGATCGACATCCAGATGGCCGAGCCCAGCAGGATGAGATGCCCGCGCGGATCGGAGAAAAGCGGCTTGATGTAATCGGGCGAGGTGATCGAAACGAGCGTCGCCACGATGAAGGGCAAGGCACCGATGATCGCGGCAGAGGCCTTGGCTTCCATCGAAAGCGCCTGCACCTTGCCCAGCATCTTCTTGCGGTCGCGCAACACGCGGCTGAGATTGCCCAGCGCTTCGGACAGGTTGCCGCCTGCCTGGGCCTGAATGCTGATGACGATGGCAAAGAACTTGACTTCCTGCAGCGGGATCGTCGCATTCATGCGTGTGCAGGCATCGGCAATCGACATGCCCATCTGCTGCGCTTCTACCACCCGGCGGAACTCGCTCTTGACGGGCTCCTGTCCCTCCAGCGCGATCAGACGCATGGCGTCGTTCAGCGGCAGACCGGACTTGATCGAACGGACCATGATGTCGAGCGAATTCGGGAATTCGTTGAGAAAGCGCTTCATCCGGCGCTTGAACAGGAAGCCGAGGATGAAGCGCGGCATGCCGAGGCCCATGACGAAGGCCGTGGCCAGGACGCCGAGCTGCGGGCTGGAAACCGGGAGGATATCGAAGGCAGGCGCGTTCGACATGTCGGCGGTCATGACGAGCCCCACGACGATCGTCACGAAGGCCAAGCCGGCGCTGCCGATATAAAATTGCGATTCCGTGAGCGAAAGGCCGGCCTGCATGAGGCGCACCTTCAGCGGCGGCGCATCGACCTTCTTGTTCTGCTCCTGCTTCTTTTCCAGTTCGCTCAGCGAATCCTGGATCGACTTGCGGCGTTTGGTGGCTTCGGCCATGCGGTCGCGCGCGGCCTTGACCTTGATCGTGTCGGTTTCGGCAGCCTTGACCTTCTTGTAGCGGGTCGTGGTCTTCTGCTGCGCCTCGATTTCGGTAAACAGCACACCATAAGCGACGGCGGCGGCCGCAATAGCGGCCAGGCCGATGATTGCAAGCACCGTGGGATCAAAACCGAACATTACGCGCGCTCCCGCCTGTCACTTTTCGTCTCATTTCAAACTGCACCGCCCAATCGTCAGCTGGCGGCGCCTGCCTTGTCTTCCATCGCATCGAGCGCTTCGGCCAGACGCTTTTCCTCGCCGTAGTAGCGGGCGCGGTCCCAGAAATTCGGACGGCCGATGCCCGTCGAACGGTGGCGACCGATAATACGACCGTTGGCGTCTTCGCCCTCGATCTCGTAGCGGACGAGGTCCTGCGTCACGATCACGTCGCCTTCCATGCCAACGACTTCGGTAATGTGAGTGATGCGGCGCGAACCGTCGCGCAGACGTGCGGCCTGGATGATCACATCAACCGAACCGGCGACGATTTCACGTACCGTCTTGGCCGGCAGCGTAAAGCCACCCATGGCGATCATGGACTCAATACGGTTGAGGCATTCACGCGGCGTGTTCGCGTGGATCGTGCCCATCGAACCGTCGTGACCGGTGTTCATCGCCTGCAGAAGGTCGAACACCTCCGGTCCGCGCACTTCACCGACGATGATGCGTTCGGGGCGCATACGCAGGCAGTTCTTGACGAGATCTCGCATGGTGATTTCGCCTTCGCCTTCGATGTTCGGCGGGCGGGTTTCGAGACGCACCACATGCGGCTGCTGCAACTGAAGTTCCGCGGAGTCTTCGCAGGTGATGATGCGCTCATGCGTGTCAATGTAGCGCGTCAGGCAGTTCAGCAGCGTCGTCTTGCCCGAACCCGTACCGCCGGACACGACGATGTTGCAGCGGACGCGGCCGATGATCTGCAGGACCTGCGCACCTTCCGGCGTGATCGAGCCGAAGCGGACGAGCTGATCGAGCGTCAGCTTGTCCTTCTTGAACTTACGAATGGTCAATGCCGGACCGTCGATGGCGAGCGGCGGCGCGATGACGTTCACGCGCGAACCGTCGGGCAGACGGGCGTCGCAGATCGGGCTCGACTCATCGACGCGGCGGCCGACCTGGCTCACGATGCGCTGGCAGACGGAGAGAAGCTGGCCGTTGTCGCGGAAGCGGATATCGCTCTCCTGCACCTTGCCTTCGACTTCGATGAAGGTCTGGCCGGCGCCGTTGACCATGATGTCGGCGATGTCGTCGCGCGCCAGAAGCGGCTCGAGCGGACCGAAACCCAGAACGTCGTTGCAGATATCCTCGAGCAGTTCTTCCTGCTCGGCGATCGACATGGCGAAGTTCTTGATCGTGATGATATCGTTGACGATATCGCGGATTTCCTCGCGTGCGCTCTCGTTGTCAAGCTTGGCGAGCTGCGACAGGTCGATCGTGTCGATGAGCGCGGAGAAGACCTGGCTCTTGGTGTCGTAATATTCCGAATTGCGGGTCGTGCGCCGGCGCACGGGCTCAGGCGCCAGCGGCGGCGGAGTTGCCGCGACGCGCTGCGGCGCGGGTTCCGGAGCTCTCATGACGGGCTCCGGAGCAGCGACCATCACAGCCTGCTCAGCCGCCGGGGCAACAGGCGCATAGGGTTTCGGCGCGGAAGGCGCAGACCCTCCCGAGAAGCCGGATTTTCCGAAGCCGTCATTTCCCTTTTTGCCGAACATCAATCAGATCCAGTCTTTCATGCTTTGATTTTGGCGCGGTTGAGCAGTGCGAGCATCTTGGCGAGGCTGCCGCCCTTCGGACGTTTCACCGTCGTGCGGCCCGTCACCACATGGGCGACCTGGGAGAAGGTCTCCGCGATCGGCGCCTTGGGATCGATCTCGGCAATCATGCGCCCGCTATTGGCCGCATTGCCGAAAAGCTGAACCTCGAAGGGGATGACGGCAATCGGCTGGATGCCCAACGGATCGACGAAATCGGCCGGAGAAATCTCGGCCCGCTTGGGCATACCCGCCTGATTGATGATGAGGTGCGGCGACTTGTCGTTCGGGCGCAGCTTCTTCAGAGCATCGAACATGTTCTTGGCGTTGCGCAGGTTTGCGAGATCCGGCACAGCCGTGATCACGACCTCATCGACGCCGGAGAGCAGCATGCGCGTCCAGTCGTTCCAGGCGTGCGGAACATCGAGCACCGTGACAGGTGCGGAACGCGACAGAACCTCGACAACCGGCAGGAAGGAATCCCGTCCGAAATCATAGGCACGGTCGAGCATCGAGGGTGCAGCGAGCAGCGACAGCGTGTCCGTGCACTTGGTCAGAAGGCGATCGAGGAAAATCTCGTCCAGGCGATCGGGCGAATAGACCGCTTCCGCAATACCCTGCGCCGGGTCCTGGTCGAAATTGATATTCGCCGTGCCGAAGGGCAGATCGAGGTCGGCAAGGATCGTCTCGGTGGCAAACAGGCTGGAAATGCCGAAGGCGGCATTGTGGGCAACCGTCGAGGAACCGACGCCGCCCTTCGCGCCGATGAAGGCAATGCTGCGACCCAGCGGCTCGGCTTCCGGATCGACGAAGATCGAGGCGATCGAGGAGAGCATGTCGGCAAGACCGACCGGATAGACCAGATATTCGGAAATGCCGTTGCGCATCAGCTCGCGATAGAGGCCGATGTCGTTCTGGCGTCCGATGATGATGACCTTGGTGGACGGGTCGCAGACCTCGGCCAGCGGACCGAGTTCCTCGAACAGACGGTCCGCGCCGAAGGAGGTTTCCAGGATGATCAGGTTCGGCGTTGCGGCGCTGGCGAACATGCTGGCCGCCGCGGCGATGCCGCCGTGATTGATCTTGAACGTGACCTTGCCCATGCGGCGATCGCGGCTCACGCGATCCATCATGCGCACAGCATCTTCGCTCTCACAGAAGGCATGGATCGAGATGCGCGGCAGCGGCCGGATCTGGTCGATGTCGATCGCTTCGCTTGCGCGCTCGTCAAGCTGGTCGTTCATCGCGACGGGCTCGATTCCGTATTCAACTGTACTCATGGGTCCTGTCTCTCCGGTAAACGATCACGCCCGATCATTGGCCTGTGCTGATGGCGCTCGTGTCCTTGCCAAGGTCGGAGCCGGTGGTGCGGTAGGTGTCGATCACGTTGGCGCGGCGCTGGGCATCGATCGGCGTCGAGGCGCGCGGATCGAACAGATCCTTCGGATTGGCAACCTGGGCGGCCAGATTGTTCTGGTTGGCGCAGCCGAAATTGTACCAGTTCTTGTTGGAGAAGGAGTTCTGCATCAGATCCTCCGGCCACTGCCCGCACTGGTCGGTCATGGCCGTCAGCGCAACGAAGCTGATCTTGATCGGGGCCGAAACCCCGGGCTGGGCCTGATAGCTCGTCACGATCATGCGGCGCTGCTGCACACCTTCCAGCGCCAGCTGCCGACGGACGGCCGGAAGGACGGCGCGGGCCGCACTTGCATTGACCGAACCCGAGGGCACGGCGATCTGGATGACGCCCGAGGAATTGTTCTTGTAGTTCTGGCCAAAGCCCCGGATCGTGTCTTCGATGCCGCGGCCGAGCTTCACATCACCGGAGGCAACCGGAATATCGATCGAATGCTCGGCTTCCGCGAGCTTGATCGGATGGCGGACGCGATAGTCGTTCTCGATGGCGGACGTCTTGAGGTCGCCGTCCGGGTGCACATTGCCACAACCGGCAAGCGCCATTGTCGAGGCCGCGAGCGCGACAAATGTCAGAGTTCTCAGCGCAGGCATGACCAGAGCTTCCCTTTTGATCTTGTGCAGGCGTTCTTCGTTCCCGTTGCTCATCATCCCGCTCCTCACTTGTAGATGAACCCGACATTGCCCTGGTAGCGCTGGCCGGAGGCAGGATTCATCTTCGTGCCGTAGGCCTTGTTCACGCTGTTCAGGAAGAACGTCGCTGCATCGTTTTCGGGGATGAAGTTGTCATCCGGGCGGGCCAGCTTGTCGGCCGAGACGGCGCGGACAAGATAGGGCGTCGCGATGATGACGAGTTCCGTCTCGTTGCGCTGGAAGTCCTTCGAGCGGAACATCGTGCCAAGGATCGGGATTTTGGCAAGCGCCGGATTGCCGCTGAAGGCCTGGCGAACGTCGTCGCTGACGAGGCCGGCGATCATGATCGAGCCGCCGGAGGGCAGTTCGACCGTCGTGGAGGCCTGACGGCGGCGGATGCCGAGCTGGGTGACGCCCGAATGCTTGGCATCGCCGAACGAGGCGACCGAACCTTCGTAGGTCGGCTCGGACACTTCGGTTTCCAGCTTGAGGCTGATGCGGCCGGCGGACATGACGACCGGCAGGAAGCTCAGAGAGATACCGTACTGACTGGTCTGCGTGCCGCGCGTGATGGTGCCGGGCGTGTTGATCACGGCCCCGTTCGGCGCGATCGACTGCGAATCCGGCGTGGAGGTCTGTGTGGTGACCATGTTGAACGAGCCGCCGACATAGAACTTGGCAACTTCGCCCGAGATGGCCGTCAGGCTTGGTTCGGCAAGTGTGCGCATGACACCCGCCTGCTCCATGGCATTGAGATATGCAGCCAGGCCGATACCACCGCCAAGCGATCCGGCCGCGCCGGCAACCGCCGTGCCAAGCGCGCTGGAGAGACCGTTTGCAGTACCGCCCAGATTGGTCGGATTGATGAAGCTGAAGGCACCGTTGGAGCCGCTGACCGAGGAGTTGATGCCGAGCTGCTTGATGACCTGGCGGCTGACCTCGGCGACCGTGACCTTGAGCGTGACCTGATCCTCGCCCTGGATCGTCAGCAGATTGACGATCTGTGACTGCTGGCGGTCTTCCGCGAAGATGGCAACGCTGGAGGACGTGCCGGAGCCCGAAGCCGTCTCGTTGCGGGTTGTGGCTTCACCGCCCTTGACGAAGATTTCTGCGAGCTTGGAGGCCTGAGCGGCGTCCTGAGGCGTCCGCACAGTGCCGGTCAGCACGATGTTGTCCGAAATGATTTCGACCTTGATGTCGGAGTCCGGCAGGAAGCGACGCAGGTTCGTTTCAAGCTGCGAGATATCGCGCTCGACCTGAATATCCAGGCTGACGACTTCCTTGCCGTCGGCACCGAAGACGAAGACGTTGGTCTGGCCGACCGCCTTGCCGAAGAGATAAAGGCGGCGCGAGGTGCGGGTGACGGCATCGGCCAGCGACGGGTCGGCGACAAGAATGTCGTGCGCGTCGGCAGGAAGCTCGACCACGAGAGCCTTGTTGAGACCGAGCTTGAGGTGCTTCTTCACACCCGGGCCGGCCTGGGAAATCGTCACGAGGGATTCGCTGGCGGCAAAGGCCGCAATACCTTGCGCGCCGGCCAGCGGAACCGGAACGATCCCGGTCAGCGCGAGAGTGAAGCACAGCCCGCCAATCGTGGTCTTGCGGATGTCTTTCATGATAAGTCTCACTGTGTGCTCCCGCTCGTTCTTACTGGCTGCTCGAGATATTGCCGGACTTTATGATCTGGATTGCGGGCGATCCGTCGCTGCCACCCAGAAGGTTTTCCGCCGCGGATGTGTCGGGCTCGCCGGAGTCCGCGACAGACCGAAGCGCGAGCGTCAGTCGGTCGGCGATCTGCTGGGCGACTGCGATGACCTTGGCCTGATCGGGCGTCAGTTCCAGCGTCGCGGTGGAGCCGACAGCGGTCTGCTTGCCGTCGGGGCCCTGCTGAAGCTGCTGGTCGATGGCGAGAACGCGGACATTGCTCAGGATGGTTTCCGTCTGGAACGAGCTCTGCTGCGTCCCCTTGCGGACCATGATCACGTCGACGCGGTCGTTCGGCAGGATGAAGCCGCCGGCGCTGGTCGATACGCTGATCTCGGTGGCGATCGCGCGTTTGCCGGCGGGCAGGATGGAGGACATCGTCCGGTTGCTGGCATCGACGAGCTTTTCGAGCCGGACGGGCTCATTGGAAAAGATCGGCAGCCGCACGATGGCGCCGTTGAGGTCCGTCATCGCCGATTCACGGTTCTTCTTGGTGATGAAGCCCGGCGCAACAGCCGTTTCAGGCCAGGCCATCCACTCCATGCTGTCTGCGCTCAGGCGAGAACCGGTGGAGAGGTTGGTCTTTGCGACGAGCACGTCGACGGTCGATTCCTTGACCATACGGGGCTGTGCCGCCTGAATCTCGACGACCTGCTGGCCCCCCATATTGAGCGCCAGATAACCGGCAAGACCGGCCGCCACCGCGGCAACGGATAAAATAATCAGACGTGCAGGTTTCATGATCAATTCCTGGAGAATCCAACGAAGTGTCCCCAATTGATCAGGAATTGGTGTAATTATGGTTAATAGAATTCTTATGGCCAAGGTTAAGAAAACCTTAGCCTTCGTGGCCTTCAGAAGGCGCCGTGAAGCACCAGCTCCATCAGCGGAGACGAGGGATAGGCCATAAAGCCGCCAATGCCGATGGCAATGCCGTAGGGGATCTTCTTTTCCTGCAGCAGCGGGGCCGGAATGGGCAGACCTATGGCCATAATGACGTTGCGCTGGCTGCGGATCAGCAGGATGAGGATCGTCAGCGCGCCGCCAATCACCGCGACATCGCCGAGATAGACGATCAGACTGTCATTGAAGCCGAACCAGACGGCGCTGGCCGTCAGCACCTTGGCGTCGCCGCCGCCCATGGTGTTGAGCGCAAAAAGCACAAAGACTACGGCGAAGACACTGAGCCCGGCCAGGAGATGCCAGCCAAGATCGACCAACCCCACGCCTGCCAGGGGCGCAACAATAAAGAATGACACGAGAAGAATGACCGACACGCGATTGGGGATGGTCATCGTGAAAAGGTCTGAGAAAGCCGCGACGGCCATGCAGAGCGGAAAGATGACAAGAATGGCGGCTTGGATCATGACCTGACGGCTTCCTGACGATCCGGCCCGTTCACTGCGCCCTTAAAGCACCACGGAAAAGCCGGACATTACAACGCGCCACGACGTTCGGCGTGACGGACTGCTAGCAACGTGTTTACGTATAATCTATGCCAGACCGACGCATCCTCGGCCCAGACGAACGTCACAATGCAACAAACCGCTTAAAAAAATACAAACCCGCCTTCGGAGGCCGAAGGCAGGTTTGGAATCGATCGGCCTTCAGCTGAACGTATTAGTTCGTGCCGTTGACGGTCGTCGCAATGTTCACGAACTTGTTGTTCAGTGCGCCGCCGAGCGAACGTGCGCCGGTGATGATTGCAACGCCGATGAGGGCAGCGATCAGACCGTATTCGATGGCGGTTGCACCAGATTCGTCTTTCATGAGACGGGCAAGAAGCTTGGTCATTAGGGGTCTCCTGAGTCACATCTTTTTAAAAAATTTCGGCAGTACCGCCAACCGTTCCCGTTGATCGGATGCATTGAGATTATCCAGGTTTCCTTGAAATCGACTTAACGCATATACTTAACAACAAGTTAATCCTGAAATGAAAAGCATCTGGTAAACAGCCTTAGAATTGATTATCGAAAGTTTTATGTATTGATTGGGCAATACACACGTCCTCGCGGATAAAGCGCTTCTTAATATTGTCGCTGACGCCATACCTGACGGGCATCCGAATGCCTCGCGAAAGGTCGCCGCCGGGATCACGCGCAGGCTGCGACCGGGACGACCAGTCGGTTCTCGATCTGTCTGATTTCGGGCTGAATGGAGGTTGAATGGAGTCCGCATGCGGCCCGAGGTTTCGGTCACACCTTTTCAATAAAGGTCGCGAAACACGGCCGGGCGTTAAGTTCCATACTTAACGCGAATTTTACGTTTAGCGGCGAAAGTGTGCCGAAATCCATATCGGGACCCAGCCATGTCTGTTTTGCATTCCAAGGTTCAATTGAAGATGTTCGTGGTGGGTGTCGTCGCGCTTCTGGCCAATTTCGGCGCGGGACAAGCGGCGGACAAGAACTCGGATCTCATCCGCGTTTTCATGAACCACGCCCGCGTCCTCAAGCTTGACCGCCCCGTCGCCAAGGTCATCATCGGCAATTCGGAAGTGGCAGACGCAACGGTAGCGGATTCCAAGACCATCGTGCTGACCGGACGCAGCTTCGGCACGACCAATCTGGTCCTGCTCGATTCCACCGGCAATGCGATCCTCGACGAGCGCGTGATGGTGTCGATCGACGAAGGCAATACGGTGCGCGTGTACCGGCAGACGGAGCGCAGCGTTTATTCCTGCACCCCAAACTGCGAAAAGAATTCGAATCCATCGGCCGCTGCCGCAGGTGCGGCTGCTCCGGCTGCGCCGAATACATCCATGGCGCAATGAAGAAGTGACCCGGCAGGCATCGGCCGGGCCGGGAAGATCAGCGCATTCATCCGCAATGCCGGACGCGACGTGACCGTCTGCCGTTCGGGTGGCTGCAAGTGGGAGTTGGGCATTTGGCCACCGAAAGACGGGCAGAGCGCGTGACCTGGCTTCGCCGGCTTTTCCGGTCCAGCGAAGGCGCCACAGCCATCGAATTCGCCATTCTCGCGATCCCGTTCCTGATAATCGTTTTTGCGACGTTCGAGACCTTCATCGCCTTCACTGGCGAGCAGCTGGTTGCCAATGCCGTCGACAACATGGGGCGGCGGATTCGCACAGGCCAGATCACTTTCAACATGGGTCGGACGACCGACATGAAGGAGATCGATTTCCGCAGGGAGTTTTGCCGCCAGATTTCCATCATGGTCGCCTGCTCCCAGACGGAAGCTGCCAAGCCGTCCAAGCTCTGGATCGATCTTCAGCAGGTCACGAACTTCTCCGACATCCCGACCAGCATTCCGCTCAAGGCGACCAATGGCGGCAAGGGCCATGATCTGGATACGGACAAGCTGAAATTCACGCCTGGGGGTGCGGGCAAGATCAACATGTTCCGGGCCTATTACCGCTGGCCGATCACGACGGACCTCGTTCGTCCCTACATATCGAACCTCCAGCCGGAGGGCGCCAGCAAGGGGTCGGAATTTCTGATCGTTGCGACCAGCGCCTTCCAGAACGAGAATTACCCGTGAGCGTCTTTTCCCGGATCAAATACATGAGGATGAGACGGCAGACCGCACAAGGCCTGAAGGACGCCGCATACCGTTTCGGAAAAGCACGCGACGGCGTCGGCGCGGTCGAATTCGCCCTGATCGTTCCGATCCTGCTGATCATCTATCTGATGTCTTTCGAGATCACCGTTGCGATCTCCATCACCCGAAAGACAACGCATGCCTCTTCGGATATCGCCGATCTTGTCACGCAGCGGTCCGATGTCGACAAGGCTTTCCTGTCGACCATGCCGAATGTGGCCAAGGCCGGGCTCGTGCCCTATTCTTCCAATGGCCTGACGCTGAAGATCAGCGGGATCACCATCGACAGTGCATCCGTGGCGCGGATCGCCTGGTCCTGGCAATCCACCGGGGGCAGACCCTATGCACCGGGCTCCAACACCAATATCCCCCCGGACCTGGCAATCGCCAATTCCTTCGTCGTGCGATCAGAACTGAGCTTGCCCTATTCCATGCTGCTCTATCTGCCCGGCATGAGCGGAACCAGCATGCAGAACTTCACCATCAAGAAAGACTTCTACTATCGCCAGCGCGTCGGCAACAGCGTCAACTGCTCCGACTGCTGAGCCACCGCGCGAACACGCGCCGCCTCTGGCCTTCGCACCGGCAAGGCCGTAGGATCGGGCGAAAGGCGCATGTGACCGTGCAATGGCCGCCGCGGCAAAGGCGTCTGGCGAATTCACTGCCTTGCGTCGATTTTCGGTGCATAGGCCGTCGCTTCCATGTTGCCACTCTTTATTTCCAGAGAAATCCGACCAAATAAGCGGTAGGCATCTTTCTCGGACCTGCTCTCAGATTGTGGTGATCATGGCACGCGCATTTCTCTTCGTTCTCGATTCCTTCGGCATTGGCGGCGCGCCGGATGCGGAGATCTATGGCGATCTCGGTGCCAACACGCTCGGCCATATCGCCGAATTCTGCGCCCATGGCTGCGCAGACCGGAAGGGACTGCGCGACGGTCCGCTGGAATTGCCCAATCTTTCCGTCTTCGGGCTGATGCATGCCGCCAAAGCCGCGACGGGCCAGTTTCCCGCCGGCATGCCCGTCCCGGAAAAGACCTATGGCATCCGGGGTGCGGCCAGCGAAATCTCGCGTGGCAAGGACACGCCGTCCGGACATTGGGAGATTGCCGGAACACCCGTGATGTTCGACTGGGGCTATTTCCCGGCGGAAGGCGAAGCTTTCCCAGAAAAACTGGTGAACCGCATCTGCAAGGCCGCAGACCTTCCCGGCATTCTCGGCAATTGCCACGCGTCCGGCACCGAGATCATCAAGCAGTTCGGCGAGGAGCATATCCGGACCGGCAAGCCGATCTGCTACACGTCGTCGGACTCGGTCTTCCAGATCGCCGCGCATGAGACCCATTTCGGCCTCGAGCGCTTGCTGAGTCTTTGCGAGACCGTGCGCAAGCTTGTGGACGACTACAAGATCGGCCGGGTCATCGCCCGCCCCTTCATCGGCGAAAGCGCCGAAACCTTCGAGCGGACCGGCAACCGACGCGACTATTCGGTGCTGCCACCGGAGCCGACACTGCTCGACCGGCTGAAGAACACGGGGCGCAACGTTCATGCCATCGGCAAGATTGCCGACATCTTCGCCCATCAGGGCGTTTCGCAGCTGTGGAAGGCAAGCGGCAATATGGCGCTTTTCGACGCCACGCTGGAGGCGATGGACGAAGCGGCAGACGGCGATCTCGTCTTCACCAATTTTGTCGATTTCGACATGCTCTACGGCCATCGCCGCGATGTCGCCGGCTATGCCGCAGCGCTTGAGGAATTCGACCGCCGCCTGCCGGAGATCAACCGCAAGCTCCAGCGCGGCGACATGGTGTTGATCACCGCCGACCACGGCTGCGACCCGACCTGGCGCGGCTCGGATCATACGCGCGAGCGCGTGCCCGTTCTTGCCTATGGCCCAGGCATCAAGGCCCGCGACGTCGGCGTCCTGCCGACCTATGCCGATATCGGCGAAACCATTGCGGCGCATCTGGGGATCGAACCCGGCCGCCACGGACGGAGCTTCCTGTGACTTCAACATTGAAGAAGGCCGAACTGCACCTGCATCTGGAAGCCGGCGCACCGATTTCGCTGGTGTTGTCACAGGCCGCCAAATACGGCGCCGACATGTCGCCCTTCATTCGTGACGGCGCCTATGTCTGGAAGGATTTCACGACCTTCATTCACTGCTATGACGCGGCGGCGGCACTCTTCAAGTCGGAAGAGGATTTCGCCCTCTTGGCAGAAACCTATCTGACCGAAATCGCCGCCGCAGGCGCGGTCTACGGGGAACTCTTCGTCTCGCCCGATCACGGCGTTTCGGCGGGACTTTCCGCGCGCGCCTATATTGCCGGGATTTCGGAAGGGATGAAGCGGGCGAAAGAGAAGACCGGCATTGAGAGCCGCATGGTCATCATCGGCGTGCGCCATCTGGGCGCGGAGCGCGTGGAAGCGGCCGCCCAATTCGCCGCCGACCGGGCCGATCCGCTGATCACCGGTTTCAACATGGCTGGCGAAGAACGCTTCGGCAAGGTCTCCGACTTCACCCGCGCCTTTGACATCGCCCGCGATGCCGGGCTCGGCATCACCATCCACGCCGGCGAACTGGCGGGCGCGGAAAGCGTACGCGACGCCATCGATCTCGTGCGCCCTGCCCGCATCGGCCATGGTGTACGCGCCATTGAGGATATGGACCTCGTGCGCCGCATTGCCGATCTTGGCATCGTGCTGGAAGTCTGCCCCGGCTCGAACATTGCGCTCAAGGTCTTCCCCGATTTCGAGAGCCATCCGCTGAAGACCTTCTTCGAGATGGGCGTGAAAGTAACGCTGAACTCGGATGATCCGCCCTTCTTCCACACATCGCTGGCGAAGGAATACGAAATCGCCAAGGCGCGCATGGGCTTTTCCGATGCGGAACTGAACAGCATGACCCGCACGGCTATCGAAGCGGCCTTTGTGGACGAGGCCACGCGGACGCGTCTCCTTGCAATGATTTGAGGATTAAGCCCGTTCGCGCAGGCGCGCGCCTTGCGGGAGCCCGGCATTCCGCTAAGACTATTCAGGAATAAGTATTGACTGGAAGGCACAGATGAACGGCGTCACGGTTATTTCCCATCCCCTCGTGCAGCACAAGCTGACGATCATGCGCAAGAAGGAAACCTCGACGGCCAGCTTCCGCCGGCTGCTCCGGGAAATCTCGACGCTGCTCTGCTACGAAGTCACCCGCGATCTGGAGCTCACCACCGAGCGGATCGAAACGCCGCTGATGGAAATGGATGCGCCGCTGCTTGAAGGCAAGAAGCTGGTCTTCGCCTCGATCCTGCGCGCCGGCAACGGCCTTCTCGAAGGCATGCTGGAACTGGTGCCCGCCGCCCGCGTCTCGCATATCGGCGTCTATCGCGACCATGAAACACTGCAGCCGGTCGAATATTACTTCAAGGCTCCCGGCGATCTCGACGCCCGCCTCGTCATCGTCGTCGATCCGATGCTGGCTACCGGCAATTCCTCGATTGCCGCCGTAGACAAGCTGAAGGAGCGCGGCGCTAACAACATCCGCTTTCTCTGCCTGCTGGCGGCACCCGAAGGTATCAAGAACTTCACCGAAGCGCATCCCGACGTTCCGGTCTTCACCGCCGCGATCGACGACCATCTGAACGAACTCGGCTACATCATGCCGGGCCTGGGCGACGCAGGCGACCGCATGTACGGGACCAAGTGACCGGCCACCGAAAAGCCGAGATTTCGCCGCATTTCACCCGGCATTAACCAGCCAATTCAAAATGGCCCGCCTGTACCTCGTACCGGCGGGCGATTTTTTGAAATTCATAACTTCTGTCGGGAATAGTGGTCCCATTGCGAAGGCGGACAAGGAAGCTGCCGCGCAAAACAGGGATTAGAAACAATGAACCGCTTTCTGTTCGTAGCAGCGGCGGCAGCGATGACTGCCGTCTATTTCGGCCACGCTCACCCGAGCCTGGAAGGCACGGTCGCCAGCGCCCAGGCGCCCGGCGTGGATATGCAGACTACCACCGCGGCCACAAGCCCGGTCTCGGTCGCCGCCCCCGGCGAGGAGGCCATCAAGGCCGGGGCCGGCGGGCATTTCAACGCCAGCTTCCGGGTCAACGGTCGCGATGTGGAAGGCCTTGTCGATACCGGCGCTACCTTCGTCGCCATCAACGAGCAGACCGCCAAGCGCATCGGCATCAGCACATCCAGCCTCGACTACCGCTACGCCGTCACCACCGCCAATGGCACGACGCAGGCCGCCCATGTCACGCTCGACCGCCTCGAAGTCGGGTCGGTCCGTGTCCGAAATGTCGATGCCTTCGTGCTGAAGGACAAGTCGCTTTCCGGCATGCTGGTGGGCATGAGCTTCATGAGCAAGCTGAAGTCCTACAAGGTGCAGGACGGCGTGCTCTATCTCAAGAACTGATCCTTTCGACGATAGCCGGGCGCGACGTCTGTCCGCCTTCGGCAATCGTGTAGCTTGCCAACAGCTCGGCCCGCGCCCGTGCGGCGGAGGCTTCGTCGCGCGCATGAATGCGGGCGATGACATCGCCCTTTTCCACCCGTGTGCCGAGCGGCAGGAAATCCGTGACGCCGACGGAATGGTCGACCGTGTCGCTTGGAACGATACGCCCGCCACCAAGCCCGATCACGGCCATGCCGATCTCACGCGCCCGGCAAGATGTCAGCATGCCGGCCTGCGGCGCTTCCACTACCAGCTCGACTGCCGCCTTTGGCATATGCGCCCACGGACGTTCGACAAAATCCGCCGGACCACCGAGGCTTGCAATCATTCGGCCAAAGGTTTCCAGCGCCCTGCCCGAGCTGATCGCCTCTTGCGCCTTTGCCAACCCCTCGACCGCGTTTGATACCACACCGGCTGAGAGCAACATCTCGGCCGCCAGGGCCAGGGTCACCGTCTCGCTGCGGCTGCCGCGTTTCAGGCCTTTCAGGAACTCCACCGCATGGATCACTTCCACTGCATTGCCGGCGCAATCGGCCAGCGGCTCGTTCATGTCGGTGATCAGCGCGGATGTCTTGACGCCGGCGCCATTGGCCACCTCGACCAGCGAGCGGGCGAGTGCGCGCGCTTCCTCCATGTCGCTCATGAAGGCGCCGCTGCCGACCTTGACGTCAAGGACGAGCGTTTCGAGCCCGGCGGCGAGCTTCTTGGAGAGGATCGATGCGGTGATGAGCGGCACGCTGTCCACCGTCGCCGTCACGTCGCGGATCGCGTAGAGCCGCTTGTCGGCAGGCGCGAGATCGCCGGTCTGGCCGATGATGGCGCAGCCCACCTCCCGCACGGTTTTGCGAAACACGGCCTCGCCCGACATGATGTTGTAGCCGGCGATCGACTCCAGCTTGTCGAGCGTACCGCCGGTGTGGCCGAGGCCCCGCCCTGAAATCATCGGCACGGCAAGCCCCAGCGATGCGACGATGGGGGCGAGCATCAGCGAGACATTGTCGCCGACGCCGCCGGTTGAATGCTTGTCGGCTATGGGGCGGCCGATGTCGGACCAGTCGAGCACATCACCGCTGTCGCGCATGGCGAGCGTCAACGCAACGGTCTCGTCGCGGCGCATACCCTTGAACCAGACGGCCATGGCAAAAGCCGCGACCTGACCTTCGGAGATTTCACCCTTCGTGAAGCCCTCGACGAAGCGCGCGATCTCCTCAGCCGTCAGCGTCTCGCCATTGCGCTTGGCCAGGATGGTCTCCTGTGGCAGCACCGGGGCCAAGCCTTAATAGGCAGCGGTGTTGGGCTTGGCGGGCGTGTCCCCCAGCGTGGCGAGAATATCGCCGAGCAGGCCGGATGCGCCGAAGCGGAATGTCTGTGGCGTTGCCCAGCCGGCACCCATGATTTCGTCGGCCATGCCGAGATAGATCGCGGCATCGGCCACGGTCCGTACGCCGCCCGCCGGCTTGAAGCCCGCCTTTTTGCCGGAGGCCTTGATCTCCTCGAGCATGATGCGCGCGGCCTCCGGCGTTGCGTTGACGCGGACCTTGCCGGTCGAGGTCTTGACGAAATCGGCGCCTTCCTTCAGCGCGATGGCCGATGCCTCGCGGATCAGGGCTTCGTCTTCCAGATTGCCGGTCTCGAGGATGGTCTTGAGCTTCACCGGCGCCTTGCAGCGCTCGCGGATCGCCGCGATCATCAGACGAGCCGAGGCCTTCTGACCGATCATGAATTCCTTGTAGGGGATGACGAGGTCGATCTCGTCGGCGCCATCGGCAATCGCCTGCTCGGTCTCGGTAATGACTGTTTCCAGCGGCAGTTCACCGGAGGGGAAGTTGACGACGGTGGCGATCTTGATCGGACTGCCGGCGCCTAAAATGCCGCGCGCCTGCGCCACGAAGCGCGGCCAGATGCAGATCGCGGCCGTGTTGCCGAACTTGGTCTGCGCATCGGCGCAGAGCTTTTCGATCGCCGCCGGCGTACAGTCGTCGTTGAGGTTCGTCAGATCGAGGCAGGCAAGCGCCTTGGCGGCGACGGCTTTGAGGTCGGTTGATGTCATGTCAGTATTCTCCACCCGCAATCATGTCCTTCAGGATCGTGGCCAGCCGGGCGCCGCCGACGGGGGCCATATCCTTGGTTTCATGATGCGACAGTTCATTGCCGGTCATGCCGGCGGCGTAATTGGTGATGACGGAGGCGGCCGCGACCTTCATTCCGAGGAAGCGGGCGAGGATAACTTCCGGCACGGTCGACATGCCGACCGCATCCGCGCCCATCACGCGCGCCATGCGGATTTCCGCCGGGGTCTCGAAGCTCGGGCCCGAAAACCACATGTAGACGCCGTTCTTCAGCGGAACGCCGGTCTTCATCGCCGCACGCTCCATGTCGGCGGCCATGTCGGTGTCGTAAGCGTTGGTCAGCCCGACGAAGCGGGCATCGGTCTCCTCGCCGATCAGCGGGTTGCGGCCGGTGAAATTGATGTGGTCGGAAATGCGCATCACCGAGCCCGGCGGCATGTCTTCGCGCAGAGAGCCGGCGGAATTCGTCAGGATGAGATGCGTAACGCCGATGCCGTGCAGCACTTCGAGCGGCCGGCGCATGGCGGCGGCATCGCCCTTTTCATAGTAATGAACACGGCCGGACAGCATGATCACCGGCACACCATTGAGCCTGCCGGCAACCAGTTCCCCGGCATGGCCGGAAACGGCGCTGACCGGGAAGGCGTCTAGTTCGGAATAAGGAATACGCGTCACGACATCGACGGCCTCCACGAGGCTTCCGAGACCTGAGCCGAGCACGATGCCATGGCGCGGCAAGAGGCCGTCGAGCTTCGAGATCAGAAGGTCGATCGTCGCCTTCATCCGATCACCTCGGTTTCGAAACTGTGCGGCAGCAGCTCGTTCATGGTCATCGTTTTCTTCACGCCGGTCTCGTCGCAGAGATAGATGCGCGTGTTGACGCTGGCGAATTCCTTGATGCGCTGACGGCAACCGCCACAGGGCGGGCAAAGCGCCAGCTTCTCGGCGATCACGGCAATCTCGACAATTTGTTTCGCCCCGCCCATGACCATGTGGCTGATGGCAGTGGTTTCGGCACACCAGCCTTCCGGGAAGGCGAGGTTTTCGATATTGGCGCCGGCATAGATTTTCCCGTCTTCGGCGCGGATGGCGGCGCCGACCGGGAATTTCGAATAGGGCGCATGGCAGAGCGCCATCGCCTTCTTCGCGGCTTCGTAGAGGTCTGCCGACATCTTATCGTTCCTTCACATAGGGCACACCCGACGCCTTGGGCGGCGAGGCCTTGCCGATGAAGCCCGCGAGCAGGATCACCGTCAGGATATAAGGCAGCGCCTGGATGGCCTGATCCGGAATGCTGCTCATGATCGGAAGTTCCACATTCTGGCTGTAAATCGACAGGGCGTCGAGGAAGCCGAATAGGAGGCAGGTGAGCAGAATGTTCTTCGGCTTCCAGTTGGCGAAGACGAGGGCGGCTAGCGCGATGAAGCCGCGCCCGGCCGACATGTTCTTCACGAAGCCATTGGCGAGCGCCATCGAGAGATAGGCCCCGGCGAGACCGCACAGCATCCCGCCGCAGATAACGGCGAGATAGCGCATGCGCACGACCGAAATTCCGGCTGTGTCCACCGCCCCCGGGTTTTCGCCCACGGCGCGCAGCCGCAGGCCAAAGCGCGTGCGGTAAAGCACCCACCAGGTGATCGGCACCATGGCGAAGGCGAAATAGGTCAAGATATAATGGCCGGAGATCAGGCCCGAATAGATGGGCCCGAGAACCGGGACATCGCGCACGGCATCGGCCCCTGGCAGCTTATAGGTCAGAAGCCGTGCATCGGCAGAGAGCGCCGGCGTACGCCCGCCTTGCTGGAACCAGGCCTGCCCGAGAATGACGGTCGCGCCGGCGGCAATAAAGTTGATCGCCGTGCCCGAAACGATCTGGTCGCCGCGCTGGCTGATCGAGGCATAGCCGTGCACCAGCGAGAGGGCGACCGAGACCAGCATGGCGGCCCCGACACCGGTAATGGCCGAGCCAGTCACGGCAGCCGTGGCGGCGCCGGCAAAGGCGGCGGCCAGCATCTTGCCCTCCAGGCCGATATCGACCACGCCGGAGCGCTCGGCATAAAGGCCGGCCAGCGCGGTCAGGATCAGCGGTACTGAGACGCGGATGGTGGACTGAAGGAGAACGACGATCGTGTTGGTATCCATAGGTCTCAGGCCCCTGCTGCCGCTTCGCTGCGCGATTTGCCAAGCCGCGCAAAGAAGGCGGTGATGGCGGGACGGAACATATGCTCAAGCGCGCCGGCAAACAGGATGACGAGACCCTGGATGACGACGATCATGTCGCGGGTGATTTCCGGCATATCGAAGGAGAGCTCCGCGCCGCCCTGATAGAGCATGCCGAAGAGGATGGCGGCGAGCACGATACCCACCGGATGCGAGCGGCCCATCAGCGCCACCGCAATTCCAACAAAGCCCGCGCCACCGACGAAATCCTGCTGGATGCGATACTGGTCGCCCATGATCGGGTTCAGCGCCATGAGGCCCGCCAGCGCACCGGAGATCAACATGGCGATGACGACGACGCGCTTGCTCTTCATCCCGGCAAAGCGCGCGGCATGCGGCTGGAAGCCCATGGTGCGCATCTCATAGCCCAGCCGTGTGCGCCAGATCAGAACCCACACCACGAAGGCCGCGGCCAGCGCGACGAGGAAGGAGAAGTTGAACGGCGCGCCGCCGATATCGAGCCCGAAGATCGACAGAAGCCAATCGAGCTTCGGCAATTGGCCGCCGGGCTCGAAGGTGCGCGACTGCGCCGCCATCTGGCCGAGCGGCTTGAAGACGTTGAGCAGCATGTAGAGCATCAGGTTCGATGCGATATAGTTGAACATGATCGTGGTGATCACGATATGGCTGCCGCGATAGGCCTGCAGCCAGGCCGGAATCAGCGCCCAGAGCGCCCCAAACGCCATGGAACCGAGGCTGGCCAGCACGAAGACGAGATACCATGGCATGGTGTGGTCGAAGGTCAGACAGGCCGCCGCTACGCCGATGCCGCCGACATAGGCCTGACCTTCCGCCCCGATATTGAACAGGCCGGCATGAAAGGCCACCGCCACGGCAAGACCGGTGAAGATGAAATAGGTGGCGTAATAGAGCGTGAAGCCGATGCCCTCGCCGGAGCCGAAGGCGCCGGTGATCATGATGCGCGCAGCTTCCAGCGGGTTCTCGCCGACGAAGACCACGACGATACCGGCCACCAGGAAGGCGACCGCCAGATTGACCAGCGGAATGAGGGCATATTCCACCCAGCCCGGCAATTTTGCGAAAGGGGTGCTCATTCGGCGGCCTCCAGCTTATTTTCCACGCCGGCCATCAACAGGCCGAGTTCGCCTTCGGAGGCATCCGGGTTGCGCTCGCCGGCGATGCGGCCGGCAAACATGACGATGATACGGTCGGAGAGCGAACGGATTTCATCCAGCTCGACAGACACAAGCAGGATCGCCTTGCCCTGGTCGCGCATCTCGATGATGCGCTTGTGAATGAATTCGATGGCACCCACATCGACGCCGCGCGTCGGCTGGCCGATGATCAGCACATCGGGGTTGCGCTCCATTTCGCGCGCCAGCACGATCTTCTGCTGGTTGCCACCGGAGAAATTGGCGGTCTTGAGCCGCGGGTTCGGCGGGCGGATATCATATTGCTCGATCTTCTCCATCGCGTCCTTGCGCATGGCGTCGACATCGAGAAGGAAGGATTGGCCGAAGGTCTTGTCACGGTGATAGCCGAGCATGGCATTCTCGGCCTCCTCGAACTTCAGGACGAGGCCGGTGTGATGGCGGTCTTCCGGCACATGGGCAAGACCGCGTTTGCGCATGTCGGCCGGATCACCCGGACCTGTCACGTCCACCGGCTGGCCGCTCAGCGTGACCGTGCCGCTGGTGGCGGAACGCATGCCGCCAATCGCTTCCAGAAGCTCGGACTGTCCGTTGCCGGCCACGCCCGCGATGCCGACGATCTCGCCGGCGCGGACGTCGAAGGAGACGTTATCGACCATGGTGACGCCGCGGCTGTCGCGCACCGTGAGATTGCGGACAGAGAGCTTGACGTCGCCGGGCTTTGCCTCTCCCTTTTCGACGCGCAGCAGAACATGGCGGCCGACCATGAGTTCGGCCAGTTCCTCGACGCTTGTTTCCGATGTCTTGCGCGTGGCGACCATTTCGCCGCGGCGCATAACGGACACCTCATCGGTGATCGCCATGATTTCGCGCAGCTTGTGGGTGATGAGGATCACCGTCTTTCCCTGCTCCTTGAGCTGGGCGAGGATGCGGAAAAGGTGGTCGGCTTCCGCCGGCGTCAGCACGCCGGTCGGCTCATCGAGAATGAGGATATCGGCCTTGCGATAGATGGCTTTGAGGATTTCGACACGCTGCTGTACGCCAACCGGAAGCTCCTCGATGATCGCATCGGGATCGACTTCCATCTCGTACTGCTCTTCGAGACGCTTCAGCTCGGCGCGCGCCTTGGTGATCCCCTTGGTCAGGATCGCACTTTCTTCCGCCCCCAGCATGATGTTTTCCAGCACGGAGAAATTCTCGACGAGCATGAAATGCTGGTGGACCATGCCGATGCCGGCAGCGATCGCAGCCTTGGAATCCTTGATGTTGGCCCTCTGGCCGGAAATGAAAATCTCGCCGCTATCGGCTTGATAGAAGCCGTAGAGGATGGACATCAGCGTCGACTTGCCGGCGCCGTTTTCGCCGATAATGCCGTGGATGGTACCCCTGGCGACCTTGAGATTGATGTTCTTGTTGGCATGAACCGCGCCGAAACGCTTGTCGATGCCCTTGAGTTCTATCGCGAAATCGCTCATGTCAAACCGTTTTCAGTAGATGACCGGCCGCAACGGCATTGCTGTCAACGTTGACTGGCAAATTGCCGCTTGTAAAGCCCGGCTCAAAACCCGGACACTCTGGAGGACAACAATATGAGCCAGACAGAAGAACGCATCGCCCGTTTGGAAGAACATGCGGCACATCAGGCAAGAACGATCGAGGATCTGTCGGGGGAAGTTGCCCGCCAGTGGAAGATCATCGATGTGATGCAGGTGAAGCTCGACCGCCTGACCGAGCGCTTCCTGGCACTGGAAGAGGCATCCGTGGAAGCCCATCCGGTCAGCCGCCCGCCCCATTTCTGAAACGCGACCTCGCCGAACGATCGGCCGCCATTGCTTGGCCAATGCCGGGCATCACGCCCGATTTTCCCTGCCGTCTTGCTTTTCTTATCCGGCAAAAAAGGCCGCTCCCGGATGAACCGGGAGCGGCCTTGATGTCATCAACCGATCAATAGGGGCACTTTTCGTCCGACATATAGTCGTGGACCTGCACCTTGCCGGACACGATATCTTCGCGGGCCTTGTCGACAGCCTTCTGCATTTCCGGCGTGACGAGCTTCTTGTTGTTGTCGTCCATGGCGACATCAACGCCCTTTTCCTTCAGGCCAAGGACTTCTACACCCGGCTTGAACTCGCCCTTCTTGCCATCCATGAAGGCGTTGTAGACGGCAACGTCCACGCGCTTCATCATCGAGGTCAGGACCTTGCCCGGCTGCAGGCCGTTCTGGTTGCTGTCCACGCCGATGCCGAGCTTGCCGGCATCTGCTGCTGCCTGGAGAACGCCAACACCCGTGCCGCCGGCAGCGTGATAGACAACGTCCGCGCCCTGCGAGATCTGAGACTTGGTGATTTCGCCGCCCTTGACCGGGTCGTTCCATGCGGACGGATCGGAGCCCGTATAGGCCTGAAGGACCTTGTCATCCGGCTTGACCGACTTCACGCCGCCGACATAGCCGCAGGCGAAACGGTGGATGAGCGGGATGTCCATGCCGCCGACAAAGCCGACAGTGCCGGACTTGGCAGCCATGGCCGCCATGACGCCGGCGAGATAAGAGCCTTCCTGTTCCTTGAACACGATGGACTCGACGTTCGGAGCCTTGACGACGGTATCGATGACGACGAAATGCGTCTTCGGGAATTCTGCCGCGACCTTGGTGATGGCTTCCGTCCAGCTGAAGCCAGCGGTCACGATCGGGTTGTCGCCATCCTTGGCGAACTTGCGAAGCGCCTGCTCGCGCTGGGCGTCGTTGGAAATTTCGAATTCGCGGAACTTGATTCCGGTTTCCTTGGTGAACTTCTCAGCGCCATGGAAGGCAGCTTCGTTGAACGACTTGTCGAACTTGCCGCCAAGGTCGTAGATGATGGCCGGCTTGGCGTCTGCCGCCAGAACCGGGGCAGCCATGGCAGCCGTGGCCAGAAGACTGAGAACGAATTTTTTCATTTTTGAAAGCCCTGTTTTCTAATGTTTTCGGGTCTTTCCGCTGGGCCCGCATTGAAAGGCCGCGGAACGCCGGCCTCCCCTCTAGAAGGACCAAGCTCGCGGCATCCTTGCATGCCGAAAAAGAAAATTCATCAAAAATTTCTCAACCGGTCAAAAAAGATTGGGTATGGTTGCGGCACTGCGATACCGTAACCATACCCGTTGATAAAATGCGCAAAGGTTCAATCAATTGCGCAGGTTACGCCGGTTCCGCGCAGGCCGCAGTAGCCGCCGGGATTCTTCGCCAGATATTGCTGGTGATAGTCCTCGGCAAAGTAAAGCTCGCCGGCGGGCGCGATCTCGGTCGTGATCTCGGCGCGGACACCATTTTCCTTCAGCGCCGTCTGGAAGGCGTCGCGGGCGGCAAAGGCCGCCTTCAGGTCGGCATCGTCATAGGTATAGATGGTCGAGCGATAGGTCGTGCCGACATCGTTGCCCTGGCGCATGCCCTGCGTCGGATCATGCGCCTCGAAGAAGGACTTCAGCAGCGCATTGAGGCTCACGATCTTCGGGTCGTAGACGACCAGTACGACTTCGGCATGGCCCGTGAGGCCCGTCACCGTTTCCTGGTAGGTCGGGTTGGGCGTGAAGCCGCCGGCATAACCGGCTGCGGTCACCCAGACGCCCGGGATCTTCCAGAAATGGCGCTCGGCGCCCCAGAAGCAGCCCATGCCGAGCAGAATGCGCTTCATGCCGTCGGGATAGGGACCGGCAAGCGGTCGGCCGTTGACGAAATGCGTCTCGGATGTGGGGATCGGCTCCGGCCGGCCGGGCAGAGCACGGGCGGGATCGGGCATGACGGTCTTCTTGTTCATCAGATCGGTCAGGAACATTTTCATCTCCTTTACGCGAGAAATCGGGTTATGCCCTTCCGTAAGGGCCACAATGATCAGGGGCATGCTGGAGGCGGGGAAGAACCTTCCCGACGTCTCAGGCCGAAAAACGGCCGGCCGGCTTTTTCCGCTTGTAGCCAAGGATCCAGAAAATCAGGGCGAGACCCAGAAACAGGGCGAAGGCCGGCTGGCTGAATAGACGCAGAACCAGATCCTGCAGTTCCACCCCATCCGGCAGACCGCCGACATAGGCCTCGGCCCTGGCAAGGGCCTTTGGCGCCACGAATTCCATCACGGTCAGTCCCGGCGTCATCACCGGTGTATCGGCCGCGAAAGACTGGATCGTATCGGCCGTTCCCGCCACGACGGCGGCGGCGAGAAAGAACACGCTGAACAGACGCAACAGGAAGCGCATGACCTTCGATCTCATCCACAATGTGAGTTGACTGTTCCACCCGACCGGCGCGCCGATATCCGGTTTCATCTCCTCCCGGATTCGCGCTCAAGTCGGCATAGCTTATCGGCTTAGCCCTTAAATAGAAAGTGGGCGCTTCCACGACAATGGCGGCCTGATCACGTCTTCGTCATCCGCTTTGTCATGCGCGCGTCACACGTCCCCACTTTTTCGGAAGAAAGCAGTTGATCCTTTCGATTCTATCGGTATATATCCGCCCGGCCTGCCGATGACACCCGCTTCACGGATGTCGACGGCGCACAGACCAAGGGAATTACCGCCAGGCAATCTCCCCGCAACCGCCGGCTTTCAGTCCGGCGGATCAAGGCAAGGACAGGTGGCCGAGTGGTTTAAGGCGCACGCCTGGAACGCGTGTGTACGTGAAAGCGTACCGAGGGTTCGAATCCCTCTCTGTCCGCCACCCTCTCCCTAAATCGATTTCAGCCCGCCATCGCCCTGCAGCTTTTGGCGCAGTTGCGGCAGGCTTCGGCGCAGGCGTCCATGTCGCCGATGCGTTCGCAATCGGCAGCGCATTGTTCGCAGATTTCCGCGCATTCGCGGCAGGTATGCCGATGATGCTCGGTGCCGATCAACATGAAATGGGCAGACGTCCTGCACATTTCGGCACAGGCCATCATCAGACGAAAATGCGCGGGCTCCGTATGCTTGCCGCCGGCTTCGAGGCAGTGATGCATCGCCGCGTGCAGACATTCGCTATAGCAGCGCAGGCAGGCCTCTACACAGGCGCGCATGCTTGGATTCATATCGTTCATTGGATGTCCCCTTTCACGAGGGCAGAACCCGTCATTGCGAATTGACGCTCGGCAGGTGGTCTTCGACCTGCTTGCGCTTATCTTCCGGCAGAGAGGCGATCTGCTCCTGCCAGAAGGCTTCCGCTTCCGGATTGTCGGGTTCCCATTTGCGGGTGTCGGTGATGTTGTCGTCCATGACCGCCCGGCGGCGACCACCGAGCTGCAGATAGGTCATGGCAAGCTCGTGACTTTGCGTTTCCAGATCGCTCTTCACGGCGCGTTCGGCATCTTCGCGATCCTTCGTGGGCACATGGTCGTTGCTCATCGTATTCACCTGTCTTTTCGGCGGGCCGGGATGTGGCGCCTTGGAGTTTGTCTAACAGAGGGCATGGCCTGGTGTTCCCGAGCGCAGCCGGAGAAGTGGCAGGAGACGTTGAGCCAAGCGCGCCGGGACCCGGTGGGTCCTGCGCCGCATATTGCGCGATCCGGGTGGGCAGGAACTTTTGGCGAGATACGGTGTTTCGGAGGCAACCAACCCGGGAGCCCCACATGAACAACCGTCTTCTATGGGTGGCGATCGTCATCATCCTGGTCATCGCGGCCATCATCTATTTCACAAACAGCGGCACGACGGACCAGTCGCCAAAGGACCGCCCGTCTCCCCACTCAATCAACCAGGGGAACGGCTGACCATGCTCGTTACGATCACCTCCTTTATCTTCGCCCTCATCGGCCTCGTTCTCGGTGGCGGCGGCATCTGGCTTCTCCTTCTGGGCGGGAGCTGGTTTTACGCCTTTGCCGGCCTCATGTTCCTCCTGACCGCGTTCTTCCTGTGGAGACGCCGCATCGTGGCGCTCTGGCTTTATGCGCTTCTTGTGCTGGTCGCGCTGGTCTGGGCGCTTCTGGAGGTCGGTTTTGATTGGTGGGCGCTGATGCCGCGCGGCGGCATCATTATTCTGCTGGGGCTCTGGCTCGCCATGCCGTGGATCGTCGGGCCGCTGCGACAGCAAACTGACGACGGTCGCCGGGGGCTGCAGGCCGCTCCGCTGCTGGTCAGTCTGGTGATCGCCATCGTCGTGGCCGTCGTTTCCATGTTCAATGCGCCGCATGATCTCACAGGCGTCCTGCTGACAGACGTCGTCGCGCAGAACCCCAACCTCGGCGACACATCGAAGCCGGGCGACTGGCCCGATTACGGGCGCACCGTCTTCGGTCAGCGTTATTCGCCACTCGACCAGATCAATGTCAGCAATGTGAGCAATCTGAAGGAAGCGTGGCGTTTCCAGACCGGCGACATCAGGGGACCGGACGATGTCGGCGAAACAACCTATGAAGTCACGCCTCTGAAGATCGACAACACGCTTTATCTGTGCACACCGCACAACCACGCCATCGCGCTGGATGCCACGACCGGCAAGGAAAAGTGGAACTTCGACCCCAAGGCAGGCCTGAACAGCGACCGTCAGCACCAGACCTGCCGCGGCGTCACCTATTACCGCGATGCCGCCGCAGCGGCCGACGCGCCTTGCGCGCAGCGGATCTACCTGCCCACATCGGATGCACGGCTGATTGCGCTGGATGCGGCAAACGGCCAGATCTGCCGCAGTTTCGCCGACAATGGGGAGCTGCACCTCGAACAGGGCATGAAGTATCACCCGGCCGGCTATTACTATTCCACCTCGCCACCCATCATCGTCGACAACAAGATCATCATCGGCGGCGCAGTCAATGACAACTATTCCACCACCGAGCAGTCCGGTGTCATCCGTGCCTTCGACGTCCGTACCGGGGCACTGATCTGGAACTGGGATTCGGGCAATCCGGGAGAGACGGCCCCGCTGCCGCCGGGCCAGACCTATACGACCAACTCGCCCAACAGCTGGTCGGTGTTCAGCGCCGACCCGGCTCTTGGTCTCGTCTACATCCCGCTTGGCAACAAGGTGCCGGATCAGCTGGGGATGGGACGCAGCGAAAGCGTGGAGAAGTACTCCTCCTCCATCGTCGCGCTCGATATCAAGACCGGCGCCGTGCGCTGGGTGCGGCAGACCGTGCACCACGATCTGTGGGACATGGACGTGCCCGCCCAACCGGCCCTGATCGACCTCACCGGGAAAGATGGGGCAACCGTCCCGGCACTGGTGGCGCCCACCAAGCAGGGCGACATCTATGTGCTCGACCGCCGCACGGGCGAACCCATCCTGCCCGTCCGGGAAGTTCCGGCTCCCGGCGGCGCCATCCCGGAAGACAAGGCGGCCCCCACGCAGCCCATGTCCGCCCTCTCCTTCAACCCGCAGCCGCTTCGGGAGCGGGACATGTGGGGCATGACGCTGTTCGACCAGCTCGCCTGCCGGATCGAGTTCCATCAGTACCGTTACGAAGGCCGCTATACGCCGCCCTCGCTCACCGGGACGATCGTCTATCCGGGCAATTTCGGCACATTCAACTGGGGCAGTATCGCGGTGGATCCCGAGCGGCAGGTCATGTTCGGCATGCCGACCTATCTGGCCTTCATCTCGAAGCTCGTGCCCCGCGCGGAGGTTCCGCCGAAGGGACAGGTCAAGGGTAGCGAACAGGGTCTGAACCGCAACGAAGGCGCGCCCTATGCGGTGATCCTCAAGCCTTTCCTCGGGCCTCTGCAGGTGCCGTGCCAGGCCCCGCCATGGGGTTATGTGGCAGGTGCGGATCTGAGGAGCGGGCAAATCGCGTACAAGCACAAGAACGGCACGGTCTACGACATGACGCCGCTGCCGCTGCCTTTCAAGCTCGGCGTGCCGGGCATCGGCGGGCCGATCATCACGCGGGGCGGCGTCGCCTTCCTTGCCGCGGCCGTGGACGACTATTTCCGCGCCTACGATCTGACGAGTGGACGGCAACTCTGGGAAGCCCGCCTGCCGGCTGGCGGGCAGGCCACACCCATGACCTATACCGGCACCGACAACAAGCAGTATGTTCTGCTGGTCGCGGGCGGTCACGGGTCGATCGGAACCAAGGCGGGTGACTATATCATCGCCTACCGCCTGCCTTGATCGCAGCCGATCCAGGTCTTGACGCGCTTTGCTCCTCCCGGCGATCTCTGACACGGATCGCCGGGGACGTCGTCACAGAAGGCACAAGCGGCATGAAGCCGTTGCCGGCAACGGGCGACGCCCTCAACGTCATCGAGCAGCATATCGTGGCGATCAACGGTTACCTGGACGCCATCGCGACATCCGCCCGGGAACAGTCTGCCGGTCTTGCCGAGATCAACACGGCCGTCAACCGGATGCACCAGACGACGCAGCGGAACGCCGCCACGGTGAAAGAGGTATCCGTCTCCAGCCCGGCAAGCGTCAGGGTCGTGCGGGTTGCCGGAGGCGGCTGCGCTGCCGCCGCGCAGAGCTGGGAAGAATTCTGAGCCGGCACAATGACGTTTCCAGAAGCCGCGCTGCGGCTCCCGGATCGATGTCGGGGTATGAGCACTCGCGGCTGGCTCGAAAGAGGATCAGGGCAGCCGGGCCAATGAGCCGCGCGCGGCCAGCCGCCCACCGGAGGCGATCCTCTCAGCGATCAGGCGGGCCTGTTCGCGGATATCGGGAACCGCGATGGATTCCCAGAAGGTGCCGAGCGTCACCGGACCGATCCCGAAAATACGCGAGGATGCCTCGCCTTCCCTGTTCACCAGAGCGCAGGCGCGGTCGAATTCCAGACCGAGGCCGAGCCTTACCAGGCGAGCGGCGCCGGTTTCGACCAGAGCGCCGGCGAGACCCGGCAAATCCTGGTCCCCACGCCGCCGTACGCCCCGGCAATCATAGATGATGTCGGCCTTGAAGGGACCGGGCTCATCCCAGCCGGGCCGGAGAATGTCGGCAAACAGGCGTTCGCCGTGGCGTGTGGCAGAGATAAACCTGCCCTTCACGATCTCGAGCTGCCCCGAAGCCAGAACCTCGTCAATCCGCTCCGCCTGTGCCGGCGGCATGCGGTGGCGGTGAACATCCCAGAAGGCGGCCGCATGGCGCAGGAAACGCTGGCGCGATTCCATCGGCAGGTTCTTCCAGACCGTCTGGATATGCGGACGCATGCCGTCCATGACGTCGCGCCAGTCGCCGCCGCCGCGGACATGGGTGCGCACCAGATCGGTCAGCCAGCGGCTGAGATAATGGATGCTGGCGCCAAGCGGGATATCGGCAGTGGACAACTGCAAAGGGCGGTGCAGCGCATGTCTCTGCGGCAGCAGACCCCGGCGCGACACGGCCACGATCTTGCCGCGATGGCCCTGATCGAGAAGCGAGAGCACCGTGTCGACCATGGTCAGGCCGGTTCCGACGATGAGGACGCGGGCGTCCTTGTCGACCGGCAGCGGATCGGTCCACGGATTGGAGAGCACACCTTCGCCATCGCTCTGCAGGCCGAACCCGGTTGCCATGACGGCGAAATGCGCCGGCAGGGAGGACCCGTCGGCCAGCGTTACCTCGACCCCGTTTTCGAGTTCACGCATGCCGGTACAGGCCTGCGGCAAAATGCGGAGCCTGCCAACCGGCGCGGTCTCGCGCAGTGCCGCCTCGAGATATTCGCCATAGATGCCGCGCGGCACGAAGGGGCCGTTGCGGGTGAGATCGGGATGATGGATCGCCAGCCAGCGATCGAAATGGTCGGGCGTGCCGGAAAAGGCGCTCAGCTGCGCGGAGCGGACATTGAACAGATGCGACGGGTTGGTCGTCGAATAGGCCAGCCCCTTGCCGATCTCTCCGCTTGCCTCGACCAGTGTGACGCGCAGGGCGCCATCGCCAAGACGGAAGAGATTGGCGGCCATGATGGCCCCGCTCGCTCCGCCGCCTGCTATCACGATGTGATGCGTCATTTCCGCCTCCCGGGTTGGAGCGGAAACCGGAAGGCCCCGCTCAGGATATTTCCAGAAACTCGTCTTCCTCGAGGCTGGCCGCCTCGACCATGGACCGCATGTCGGCCAGTGATTTCGTGTCGAGCACCGAGGCGATCGCCTCGCGCACTTCCAGCATCGACAGGCGCACCGGGCAGGTCGCCTCGTCGGCGCAATCGCGGCAGCGATGATAGGCCGTGCGGCTGGCGCAGCTGATCGGCGCGAGCGGCCCGTCGAGAACCCTCAGCGCATGGCCCACCATGATCTCTTCGGGACGATAGGCCAGCCGATAGCCGCCGGCGCGTCCCTTTCGCGTTTCCACGAAGCCGCCGTTGCGCAGATCCGCCAGGATCGCGTCGAGAAACTTCTTCGACATGCCATATGTCTCGGCAATCTCCACCGACTGGGCGACCGTCCCTTCCGGGATGCCCGACAGATAGTGAAGCGCCTTCAAACCATATTTGCCCTTCATGGTGAGCATCGGTCTGCAAATCCTTATCGCGACCAGGTCCCGGGCGCATCTTGTACGCCCGACTGCCGCCTTCCATCACACGCGTATCGAACTCGTTCATCGCAGGGTCTCCGCCGATTTCTCGACTGTCCGGCGATGTTGCGGCCCTGGGTGCGCGCATCGCTCCTGCGATCCGCCACACCCTCTTCGCAGCCCGTCAGTAAAACGCACCGGGCTTCAGAACTAGAACCGCAACCACGCCAT
This sequence comes from Rhizobium sp. C1, assembly GCF_021026335.1. Lineage (GTDB taxonomy): Bacteria > Pseudomonadota > Alphaproteobacteria > Rhizobiales > Rhizobiaceae > Ensifer_A. Next base: position 72,456 of record NZ_JAJNCY010000006.1, on the reverse strand, counting down.
AGGCAGCCAGGAATGCCATCCAGCCCAAGACCCGCCCGAAGGCCGCCCCGCCGGAATACTGACTCATCTTGATATGCGAATTCGTCGTCTGTCTTGTCGTCACGGCAATCTCCCTTTCAGGGGTTGAGTGCTGTTTTGAACAGAAGATAGTCTAGTCCGTTTGTAGACTTTGTAAATTCTCTTTCTAGCGACTGAAGGAGAAAATTCATCTCCTTTGGGGCGAAATCGCGGCAGGCTCAGCGATGGACCGTGTCTACCGGATAGGCGGTCGTGCTCTTGATGCGCTCCATGGCGAAGTGCGAGGTGACGTTTTTCAGTGCCACGGCCTCCGTCAGCCGGCGGTAAAATGCGTCGAAGGATGCCATGTCGGCGACGGCCACCTTGAGCATGTAATCGATCTCGCCGGCCATCCGGTGAATTTCCATGACTTCCGGCATGGCGCCGATCGTCTCGGAGAAATTGTCGCGCCAGGCCGGACTGTGATCGGCAGCCTCGATGGCGACGAAAACCGTCAGTCCCAGCCCGACAGCCTCCGGCGAGACGAGCGCAACGCGGCGCAGGATGATCCCACTCTGCTCCAGCTTCTGGATACGCTTCCAGCAAGGCGTTTGCGACAAGGCCACCTGCTCGGCGATCTGGGCGACGGAAAGCGTCGCGTCTTTTTGAAGGGCGGCTATGATCTTGCGGTCGATCAGGTCCATCTACGTCTCCCGGCGCCCAGGGGCCGGGCTCAACCCGGCATTCTCGGCCTTAATTGTGTCACGCCATGCAGAGCGATACGCCGCGTGGATAACCCCGCCTTGCTCCTCTCAAGCCGGCGGCGCTTCGGTGGCCCGGCTCGCAGACAGAATAGCCATATTGTCTATAATCTTAGTAGATTAATTTGATCTCGAAAGCCGGAGCTTTGTGAAATATTCGTCTCCCCTATGACCGTTTCGGGAGAAAGACATGGTTCATGAGGCCGCCCGCGCGTCATCATCGGCGCGGCACAAGACCGGCCGGATCACGCACGCCTCGAGGTCACGGATTTAACCGCCGCTGTTCGTTAGCATCGCATCAAGAAACGCCGCCGCCTGCACCTGTCATTTGCCATTAACACTTCGTTAACAAGTTGAATGGGGGCTTTTATCCAATATTGACTTGCCATTCATTGCGCAAGCTACAGACAAGCGACAGGAAATATTGTGATAGGCGCAATATGACAATGATGTCATCAAAGGAATGAGCAATGATTGTTCTTGGAATGAGCGCGACGCTTATCGCCACCTTCACACTGGCCGCGTTTGCCCTTCAGCTTTGCATCGATAGCGGAAAGACGGTGGAGGTTGATCCGGTCTTCTGACAGACCGGCCAGGAACAGGCCGGCACACCCGGCAGAGATCCTCGCGCAGAGTTCAAGTCTTCATCCTGCCGGAGCGCTTCACGGCCGAGGCAGGAAGCGCATTCGCGCAGAAGCCTTTTGCAAAACAGAGAGATAGAGCCTGCCTTTCGGGACCCCGTTCGCCTTGGCTGGCATCAACCCCGGCGGCTTTCGCGGAGCAGGGTCCACGCCCTGCCCGTCTTGACTCCATCCGCCCGGCTCATGAAAGTGCCGGCCATCTGCAGTGCAAGGCCAGGCCGTATTTCATGAGCATCCAGTCCGTCAAAGACTTCTTCGCGTCCCACGCCCCTGACATTTCCGTTATCGAACTGGAGACGAGCACCGCCACCGTCGCGCTGGCTGCTGAGGGGCATGGCGTGGTGCCGGGACAGATCGCCAAGACATTGGCGTTTCGCACCGACGAAGGCGTCATTCTGATCGTCACACGCGGCGATGCTCGAATTGACAACAAGAGATTCAAGAGCCTGTTCGGCGGAAAGCCGCGCATGCTGCCGCTGGAGGAGGTGGAGGCCGAGACGTCGCACCCGGTCGGCGGCGTCTGCCCCTTTGGCCTGCCGAGCGCCATTCCCGTCTATTGCGACGTGTCGCTGCGGGCCTATGAAGAGGTGGTTCCGGCCGCCGGCGCCATCAACGCCGCCGTCAGAATACCGCCGGAGCGGATGGCGCAGTTGACCGGGGCGCAGTGGATCGACGTCTGCCAGGAAATCCCCGCCGCCTGATGGCATCTCGGATCAAATGGGGATCACGTGCACCGCTCCATGCGCCTGTTTCAACGCAAGAGCCGCCACGGACGCAAACCCGCAGCGCGTATTCGTGCCGGACGCTCTGGAGCATTTCCGGTCAAAACCGGATCACCCGAAATACTCTATCTATTTGTTTTTACGCAATTCCGAACGGAAAACCGGTTCCCACTTTTCCTGGAATTGCTCTAGAAGCCCGAACCGCCGAACACCTCGGTGCGCAGCGTCCCATAGAGGATGCTGATATCGAGCATAAGAGAATAGTTCTCGACGTAATGGAGATCGGCAACGGCGCGGGCGCGCGACTTGCTCGCGAGAACCGTCGGGCCTCGCAAACCACGCATCTGGGCGAGCCCGGTAATGCCGGGACGCATGCGGTGACGCTTGTGATATTCCGGCACGAGCTCTTCATATAGCATTCCGGCCGCCTTCATTCCGATGGCATGCGGACGCGGACCAACGAGCGACATGTCGCCCTTGAGAACATTGAAGAGCTGCGGCAGCTCATCCAGATTGGTCCGGCGCAGGATCGCGCCCAGCGGCGTAATCCGGTGATCGCCGTCCCGTGTCTGCTCGACGCCGGTGTGATCGGAAAGATCGGCATACATCGTGCGGAACTTGAAGATCCTGATCTTGCTGCAATCCTTGCCCCAGCGAAGTTGCGAGAACACGGCAGGACCGGGACTGGTCAGCCGGATGGCAAGCGCAATCAAGAGCAAAAGAGGCAGGAGAACAACAAGGGCGCCGCTGGAAAGCACGATATCCATGCCGCGTTTCAGAGCGAGCTGAACCCGCTTTTCATCAACGCGCTTCTGCCCGAGACGGTCAACTCTCCGATGAGAGACAGCATGCGCCGACCTATCATGACATGCGCTTTCGCGACGCATGAAACCCAAGTCGTTGACTCTCATCTGAAAATCCCAGCCCGAAATAAACCACTGATAATGGAATTGTTCGGCAAACGCCCCCACAAGGCACCTGTCATAGCGGAAAGAGCCCCGTTTTGACAAGATTTTTTTACACTTGGTTAACCTTATTCTTTCAATTTTCTTCAAGCCTTAGGTTTTTCTCCGGCGATGTTGCGGAAGAGAAAAAAGACAGAGGCTATAATATATTTTTGTTCGGCTCTTTATTCTTGAGATAAACAAGAAACAAAAATCAGAAAAAACCGGAAACGCCACAGAGATTTCAACGTAAAGCCTCTCGGAATTTGGCGGCAGCGCGATTCTTACACACGAAATAATGTAAATTTCATATGTATACCTTATGAAATTGCCCAACTGATACAGTCCGGCGGCCGAACGATTTCTCGCGTCATTTCAGTCCGGATTTCTCAGCGCTCATTGACCGAGCCAAATCCGGGCACCGCACCACACGATGTCTGAAGCAAGAGGGCCCGGTTTATTGTCCCAAATTGGATCAATGAGCCCTGTGGGACGCATCTCGGGACGACATCATGAAGCGTGATCAGCCACAGGCTCGCCGCTGCCGAACCCGGCAGGAGCGCGACACGGCAATATCAGCGTAACGAGACGGCTCAGTTCTCTTCCATCTTGAGCGCCGCGATGAACGCTTCCTGCGGGATCTCGACCTTGCCGAACTGCCGCATGCGCTTCTTGCCTTCCTTCTGCTTTTCCAGAAGCTTGCGCTTGCGGGTGGCGTCGCCGCCATAGCACTTGGCGGTCACGTCTTTGCGCAGCGCGCGGACGGTTTCGCGGGCAATGACCTTGCCTCCGATGGCGGCCTGGATCGGGATCTGGAACATGTGCGGCGGGATGAGCTCCTTCAGCTTCTCGCACATGGCGCGGCCGCGCCGGTCGGCGGCGGAGCGGTGGACGAGGATGGAGAGCGCATCGACCGGGTCGCCATTGACCAGGATGTTGAGCTTGACGAGATCGCCCTCGCGATAGTCCGCGAGATTGTAGTCGAAGGAGGCATAGCCCTTGGAGATCGACTTCAGGCGATCGTAGAAGTCGAAGACGACTTCGTTGAGCGGCAGTTCATAGGACACCATGGCGCGGGTGCCGACATAGGAGAGGTCGGTCTGGATGCCGCGCCGATCCTGGCAGAGCTTGAGGATCGAGCCGAGATAGTCGTCCGGCGTCATGATCGTCGCCTTGATCCAGGGCTCATGGATCTCGTCGATCTTGACGACATCCGGCATGTCGGCCGGATTGTGCAGCTCGCGCTCGGTGCCGTCCGTCATGCGGATCTTGTAGACGACCGACGGGGCAGTTGCCACGAGATCGAGATTGAATTCGCGTTCCAGACGCTCCTGGATGATTTCCAAATGCAGCAGGCCGAGGAAGCCGCAGCGGAAGCCGAAGCCGAGAGCGGCCGAGGATTCCATTTCGAACGAGAAGGACGCATCGTTGAGGCGCAGCTTGCCCATGGCAGCGCGCAGATCTTCAAAGTCCGCCGCATCGACCGGGAAGAGGCCGCAGAACACCACCGGCTGGGCCGGCTTGAAGCCTGGCAGGGCCTTGTCGGTCGGGCGTTTGTCTTCGGTGATCGTATCGCCGACGCGGGTGTCAGCCACTTCCTTGATCGAGGCCGTGATGAAGCCGATCTCGCCGGGGCCGAGTTCCTCGACATTGACCATCTTCGGCGTGATGACGCCGACGCGCTCGACGCCATACTTGGCGTCCGTGCCCATCATGCGGATCGTCATGCCCTTGCGCAGCACACCGTCGAGGATGCGCACCAGAACGATGACGCCGAGATAGGTGTCGTACCAGCTGTCGACCAGCAGGGCTTTCAGCGGCGCATCCGCGCCCTTTTCGCTCTTCGGCGCAGGCAGCTTGTGGACGATGGCTTCGAGAACGTCGGGAATGCCCAAGCCCGTCTTGGCCGAAATCAGCACGGCCTCGGAGGCGTCGATGCCGATCACTTCCTCGATCTGTTCCTTCACGCGGTCGGGCTCTGCCGCCGGCAGGTCGACCTTGTTGAGAACCGTGACGATCTCGTGATTGTTGTCGATGGCCTGATAGACGTTGGCGAGCGTCTGGGCTTCCACGCCCTGAGACGCGTCGACGACCAGAAGCGAGCCTTCGCAGGCCGAGAGCGAGCGCGAGACTTCATAGGTGAAGTCGACGTGGCCGGGTGTGTCGATGAGGTTGAGGATGTAGTCCTCGCCATTGTTGGCCTTGTAGTTCAGACGCACCGTCTGGGCCTTGATGGTGATGCCGCGTTCCTTCTCGATATCCATGTTATCGAGAACCTGTTCCGACATTTCGCGCGCTTCCAGGCCGCCGCAGGTCTGGATCAGGCGGTCGGCCAGTGTCGATTTCCCATGGTCGATATGGGCGACGATGGAGAAGTTGCGGATATGGTCGAGGGGGATGCGGGTCGAATCTGTGCTCATGGTCCGGCCATATAGCAGCGGTCCAGACCCTGGAAAAGCGGAATCATAGGGCTTTGCGTGGTTAATGAGGGCTTGGCACCCTCAATTTTCGCCCGTCAGGCGCCGGAGGGGCAGAATGGAACGGATGCGGGCATCGCGCAGCCACAGGCCGCCCCACATGAAGGCGGCCAGATAGACGCTGAAGAGGATATGCGAGAAGAGCGGACTTTCCGCCCGCACCTGCGTGGCAATCGCGCCGCCGAAGAGGCCGGTCATGATGACCGCGCCGAGCAGGCTGGTGGCCGGGATGACGTAGAGGACCGTGCCGGCAAGCTCGATCAGACCGATCATCAGCACATAGCCATGCGGCCAGCCCAGTGCGGTCAAGGTTTCCTCGGCCACCGCCATGCCAAACAGCTTGGGCGCGACGGAGGCTCCCAACATGAAGAGCACGAAGAGCGCGCTCAAGGCCCGCCCGGTCCAGATCATCCAAGACTTGCCTTGCATGCGAACGCCCCCTTGCCCGCTTGATTGATGTCAACCTTAATCGAACACATTGGCGGCCGGCAAGCACGGACCGAGGGCTGACCGCACAACGGCTGCGGACTGGCGATTGCGACGAACCGGAGCTGCGCCCACCGCCGTTGCCCTTGGGAGGCCAGATGACACAAGAGGCCTGGCGAGCATTGTTCTCCCGCCAGGCCTCGGCTTCACGCAGCGTCGATGACCGGGTAATCGGTGTAACCTTCCGCACCGCCGCCGGCGTAGAAGAAGGCACGGTTCGGCTCGTTGAGCGGCGCACCGGTCTTGAGGCGCTGCACGAGGTCGGGATTGGCAAGCGCCATGGCGCCCAGCGCCTCGATATCCGCACGGCCTGCGGCCACGTCGGCGCCGATCTGATCGCGCGGACGACCGGGCCGGTTGAGGACGAGTGTGCCGCCAAAGGCGCGGCGGATTTCGTCCAGAAACGCATCGCTGCGAACATGGAGGATATGAAGATAGGCGAGGTTCATCTTGCCGAGTTCAGCCGCCAGATAGCGATAGAGATCGTCATTGACCTCCCCTTCTGCGATGCCGCCCGTCGGCACGCCGGGCGAGAGGCGGATTGCCGTCTTTTCCGGGCCGATGGCGTCGGCAACGGCGCGGGTGACTTCGAGGGCAAAGCGCGCCCGGTTCTCCATCGAGCCGCCATAGATGTCGGTCCGCCGGTTGGCGTCGGGTGCCAGGAACTGGTGGACCAGATAGCCGTTAGCACCATGGATCTCGACGCCATCGGCGCCGGCTTCGATCGCCCGCCTGGCCGCATGGGCGAAGTCGGCGATTGTCTGGCGAACCTCTTCCGTTTCCAGCGCACGCGGCTCCGGCACCGGCAGCATGCCGGTCATCGTGAACATGTCCTCGCCGGCCGCGATGGCCGAGGGCGCGACGGGCTGACGGTGATGCGGCGTATTGTCCGGATGCGACCGCCGTCCGACATGCATGAGCTGGATGAACAGGCGTCCACCGCCGGCATGCACCCCGTCCGCGACCTTGCGCCAGCCGGCCACATGCGCATCCGTGTAGATGCCCGGCGTCGCCAGATAGCCCTGCCCGTCATCCGACGGCTGCGTACCTTCGCTGATCAGCAGGCCGAGCGAGGCGCGCTGGGCGTAATATTCGGCTGCAAGATCACCCGGCGTGCCGTCAGGCTTGGCGCGACTGCGGGTCATCGGCGCCATGGCCAGGCGATGCGGCAGCGTGAAGTTTGCCAGTTTGAGAGGGCTCCAGAGATCGGTCATTTTGCTTCTCCTTGCGAAGGTGTTTTGAAACTTGAAGAGTGGGCAACGGCGGGTTGCCTGAAGACAGGCTTCAATTTAATGATCCAAATTCGTTCCGATAGATGGCATATCTGGACGCATCGTCTCACAGGTGGAACAGATGGATCTTCTCGCACTGGCGGATTTTAACCTGGTGGCCCGGCATGGCGGGTTCGGCAAGGCGGCGCGCATGACGGGGCGGCCCAAGGCCACTCTGTCGCGCCGCGTGGCCGATCTCGAAGCCGCACTGGAGTTGCGACTCTTCGAGCGTGGTGCCCGAAAGCTCAAGCTGACCGAAGAGGGCCGGTCACTTTACGAGCGGACCAGCCAATTGCTGACAGAACTGGAAGAGACGGCAAGCTCCATTGCTTCCGGCGGTCAAACGCCCCGCGGACGTCTGCGGATCAGCGCGCCGCTGATGTTTTCGCAGGCGGCGCTGGGCAAGCTCGCGGCGGGATTTATCATGAGATACCCCGACATGCGGGTCGAAATCGTGGTCGAGGACCGTCCGGTGGACATGATCGAGGAGGCCTATGATCTGGTCATCCGGGTCAATCCGGAGCCTGACATCAATCTTGTCGGCCGTCCGTTCCTGCACGACCGGCAGGTCGTCGTGGCGCCGCTCGATTTTGCATGGCCTGCGGAAGGCGCGGAAGTTCCCGCCATCGTTCGCAGCGTGGTCCGCAAGTCCGACACCTGGAAGATGGCAACGCCGGAAGGTCCGCATGCACTTGCGGTCATGCCGGTCCTTGCCATGTCCGCCAACACCATGGTGCGCGATGCCGTGCTGGAAGGCGCCGGCGTAGCGCGCCTGCCGCTTTCGCTGGTCAGCGGCGATCTCGCGGCCGGGCGGCTTGCGCTCTGGGGCGATGTCGAAGGGGCCAATGTTGCGCTCTGGGCGCTCTATCCGTCCCGCCGGCTGCTCAGCGTCCGCGTATCCGCGTTTCTCGACTATCTGAGACAGGCATTTCCACAGGGGACGCCGGAGGAACTTGCTGCCTATCTGCGCTGAACCGGTTCGGCGTGCTGACGTCCGTCCGGCCGAACCTATGGAGCGTCTAGAACTGCTCCGGCCAGTCTCGCCGCGTCGCCACCTGCCCCTCTTCACGCAGCCGGATGACCTCGGCCATGTCGATCTCCGTCACCAGCCAGCTTGAGCTTGCCACATCGTCTTCCGGGCTTTCTGCGAACACGCCTGAGGGGGGCATGCCGTAATCCGGCGGCACATAGAGTGCGGCACGGCCCTTGTTCTCGTCCATGGCGGGCGACCAGGACGCATTGCCGGCGGTGGGTGAGGCCAGCACGGCGATCTGGTTTTCCAGCGCCCGTGCCTGAGCGCCGATGCGGACGCGGTAGCTGCCGGCAAGTGTATCGGTGCAGGAGGGCGCGAGGATGAGGTCGGCGCCCTGTTCGGCCAGCGCGCGGGCCAGCATCGGGAATTCGTTGTCGTAGCAGATGAGGATGCCGAGCTTTCCGATCGGTGTCTCGAAGGTCCTCAGGCCATGAACGCCTGCCGCGATGAACCACTTCTCGCGTTCGAAGCGGGTCATGATCTGCTTGTCCTGCACGCCGATCAGGCCCTGCGGACCGAAGAGGAAGGCGCGGTTGCGGTATTTTCCGTCCGTATCGAGAATCGGGGCGGAGCCGGGCGAGAAGAGGATGTTGTGATTGGCCGCGATCTCGGCGCAGAGCTCAACCCAGCGCGGGATCAGCGGCTGGATGCCGGCAATCGAGCCGTGAAGATCAGAGCGGGCCTCGGCGCCCAGCTGGCCGGCCAGAACCATGGCGGCATATTCGGGCAGAAGCGCCAGTTCCGCGCCCTCACGCGCCGCCTCGCCGACGAGCGTCGTCAGGTGGTGGGCGTATTCGTCCCAGGTGTCGATGAGATCGATGGCATATTGGCAGGCGGCGAGTTTCACCATCGCGGTCGGCATTCCTTGCTTTATTTGATTTTCTGAACGACGGGACGTTCAGAGTTCCTTGATCCAGAAGGACATGGGTTTCGGGCTCTCCTCCGCCTCGTCCAGATCCTGCCAGCTGAACGTCGTGCGCAGATCCGGGCGCGGCAGGTAGCCGCGATTGCGCCAGAACTCGTCGAGCGGCACATAGTCCGCCGGACGGCGCGGATGGTCTTCCGGGCGCTCGACTGCGCAGAAGGTGCAGTGGGTCATGCCGCCGAGGCTTCTGGCATGGTTCTCGCGCTCCTCGATGAAGCGTACGCCGATCCCCCTGCCGCGATAGCCGGATTTGAGGATGGATTCGCCGAAATAGAAGATCGAGTCCGTGTTGTAGCCGAAGACCGTGAAGGGGGCCTTCACCTCGCGGGTCTCGCCCTTCATGGGTGTGCCTGTCGCGGCCCCCACGACCTCGTCGCCGTCGAAGGCGAGCACGAAGATAGAGCCGGGCGAGCGGGCATAGGTGGAGAGATATTTCCGCTCATAGTCCGCCGAGCCCTCGTAGAGATAGGGGAAGGCGCGGAAGACCTCGATGCGCAACCGTGCCACGTCATCGAAATAGGGCACGGCGGCAGGGCCGGAGAACGTCTTGATCGTCAGCGTCATCGTATTTCCTCTCCGGAACAGTTCAGCCTCGTTTTTTGCCCCACCCCAACGCGAAACCGGTTTTCAGGTTCGCCGAAATTGCTCTATATCGCAACCAGCCTTTTGACCTTGGAGTTTATTCATGCAAGCAGCAGACCTCATCGCCGCCTATTACGATGCCTTCAACGCCGGCGACATGGACCGGTTCCTGTCGCTGCTCACCGACGATGTTGCGCATGATATCAACCAGGGCGAACGCCAGACCGGCAGAGACGCCTTCGCCGACTTCATGGCGCATATGAACCGCTGCTACAAGGAACGCCTGACGGACATGGTGATCATGACCAGCACCGATGGCAAGCGGGCATCGGCTGAATTTATCGTCAATGGTCAATATCTTGCCACCGACGAGGGCCTGCCGGAGGCCAACGGCCAGACCTACAAGCTGCCCGCCGGCGCGTTTTTCGACATCCGCGACGGCAAGGTGGCGCGGGTGACGAATTACTACAATCTCAATGACTGGATTGCTCAGGTGGGTGGGTGAGGCTTACGCCTGCGGAGCCCCACTCTCTCCGTCATCCCGGGTCAAGCCCGGTATGAAGGAGAGTCATGAGGAGCGCCGCCTCAGATCACCGTGAACCCATGCGCATAGGGATCACGATCGTCGATGAAGATCGTGTTGAAGCCGGTCTGGCGGGCCCAGCCGCCGACGGAGGGGATGATGCCGTCGCGGTTGCCGACCTTGACGGCGGCTTCGACGCGGCCCTTGAAGAGCGAGCCGATGATGCTTTCATGGATGAAATCATCGCCGACCTTGAGCTTGCCCTTTGCGGCCCATTGCGCCATGCGGGCCGAGGTGCCGGTGCCGCAGGGCGAGCGGTCGATGGCCTTTTCGCCGTAGAAGACGGCGTTGCGGGCGGTGGCTTCGGGGTGCTTCGGGCTACCTGCCCACAGGATATGACGCAGGCCGTTGATCTCCGGGTTTTCCGGATGAACGAACTTGTATTTCTCGTTCAGCGCCTTGCGCAGCTTGGGCGAGAAGCCGACCAGTTCGCCGGCGGTGAAATCGGCGATGTCGCGGAAGCATTGCTGCGGATCGACGATGGCGTAGAAATTGCCGCCATAGGCGACGTCCACCTTGACCTCGCCGAGGCCTTCCACTTCGGCAGTCAGGCCCTCTTCATAGAGAAAGGAGGCGACGTTGGTGAGGCGCACTTCTTCCACGAAGCGGCCTTCCTGCCTGTAGGTCGCGACCACCAGACCGGCCGGGGTATCGAGGCGGAGCACGCCCGGCTCCTTTGGTGTCACAAGCCCGTTTTCGATCGCCATCGTCACCGTGCCGATCGTGCCGTGGCCGCACATAGGCAGGCAGCCGGAGGTCTCGATGAAGAGGACGGCGACATCGCAATCGGGCCGCGTCGGCGGATAGAGGATCGATCCGGACATCATGTCATGGCCGCGCGGCTCGAACATGAGGCCGGTGCGGATCCAGTCATATTCGGCGAGGAAATGCGCGCGCTTTTCGATCATGTTGGCGCCTTCGAGGCGCGGGCCGCCGCCGGCGACGAGACGAACGGGATTGCCGCAGGTGTGGCCGTCGATGCATTGGAATGTGTGATTGGCCATAGTGTCCTCGATCAGGTTCAGAAGCGCTGGGCGCGGAAGGGTTTGACGTCGATGGCAGGTGTCCTGCCCTCGACCAGATCGGCGGCGACTTCCGCCGTGCCCGCCGATTGCGTCAGGCCCAGATGGCCATGGCCGAAGGCATAGACAATAGCAGGCGTGGCCGACGAGGGCGAGATGACCGGCAGGCTATCGGGCATGGACGGCCGGAAGCCCATCCACTGCACGCCGCCTTCGGTCTTCAGCCCCGGCAGGAAGGCCTTTGCCTTCGATAGAAGGAATTCGGCCCGTTTCATGTTGGGTGCGAGCTTCAGCCCGCCCAACTCCACCGCGCCGCCGACACGGACGCCCTCGCCGATCTTGCTGACGACGAAGGCGTGATTGGAGAAAGTGACGTGAGTCTTCAGGTCGAAGGCCCCGGCGGGCAGCGTCGTGTTGTAGCCGCGCTCGGTTTCCAGCGGCACGGCGTCGCCAAGCTCGCGAGTCAATGCTTTCGACCAGGCCCCGCCGGCAATCACGGCGCGGTCATAGATGCCGTCAATGCGGCCACCCTCGACCCAGACGCCGCCCTCTGCGGGACGGACGGCCTTCACGGTCGCGATCTCGATGCGACCACCGGCGGCCCGGAAACGGGCGGCGAGTTCCTCGACCCAAAGCTTCGGATCGGTGACGTTCGACCAGTCGGGCGTGAAGCCGGCATGGGTGAAGCGGGGCGCTATGCCGGGCTGGATCTCGGCGATCTCGCCAGGGCTTTTGAGGAGGCGGAAGCGCACGCCGTGACGCTCGCGCTCGCGCCATTCCGGTTGCGAGGCCTCGAACTGCGCCTCGCCCTCATAGAGCTGCAGCTGGCCCTCGCGGCGGAGGAACGCCTCCATGCCGTGATCCTTCGCCAGCCGCTCCAGCGCGTTGCGCGACTGGGTCATCAGCGAGACCTGGGCAGCGAGCGCCGCCTCATAGCGATCCGGCCAGCTGGCACGCCAGAAGCGCAGCAGCCAGGGGGCAATGTTCAGCGCATAGGCCGGCGGGATGGAGAGCGGGCCCAACGGGTCGAGCAGCCATTTCGGCGCCTTGCGCATGACGCCGGGGGTCGCCAGCGGTGCAACATCGGTGAAGGCAAAGGCTCCAGCATTGCCCTGCGAGGTCGCCGAGGCCACGCCTTCGCGGTCGAAGATCGTCACGTCATGCCCGCGCATGGCCAGTTGCAGGCCGGTGGAGACCCCGATGACCCCTGCTCCGATGATGGCGATTTTCATGACTGCCTGCCGGTGAAATACATTGAGAGCTTCTGTATATTTTTTGTCGACAAGGTTTTCAAGGGGTGAGATTGGGGAGAGGACACGCCAAAACCCTCGGGGAAAAATCTCTCCCGAGTTTGCCTCCGGTTCTATCGCCTCCGCCCCTGTCTCTGGACATCGGCCTCCGGAGAGCCACGCTGACGCGCCGCCCTGATGGGTAGTTTAAAAAATACGGCGGAGCGCCAGCGCGACCCGTCGAGATTGCCGAGGCAGGGGCTCATCCGCCCCTGATCCTCAAACGCGGGCCGCCTCGCTAAACCGCCTGCGGAGGCAGACGGGTTCTCTGGCGCAGCCAGGCCGCCGAGCTATTCGCAGCCCATCGGGGGAGTCGTTTCGAAGGATGTGTCGCATCCATCGCCGCCCGCGCCCCCTGATGACATCCGCCGCACGTTACGAGGGACATCACCAGGCTCTCCTCCCGCCTGAGCCAACCGTCGCTGGTCCATCCGGTGACGGGAGGAGGGTAGGATAAGCGGCGTTGAGAGTGCGGGGAAATGGAGGGATGAATTTTTTCTGCGGGGCTTACGTGAGGCACCTTGGCACCACCTCCAATGCCGTCATGGTCGGGCCTGTCCCGACCATCTGCTGACGAAGCCAAGCAATTGACGGTGCAGCAGAATGTCTTCCGTAGCAGATCCTCGGGACGGGCCCGAGGATGACGGAGGAGAGGATGCGGCCGGGCTAACCTCTTCCCTTGTGGGACAAGAAAATCAGCATCTTAGCCAACGGCTAAATGCCAGATTTTCCAGGTGCGGGAGTAAAGTTGTCCCCGTAGCCCACCGCAAATCCCCCCTCGACCCAAGCTCGCCGCACCAATCGTCTGCGGCTCTTGGGGGGGCATTCTCTTCCAAAGGTGGAGAGGACAGGCGCGGCGGTTTCCCTGCCCGGCGTCATGCGGAACCCTGAACAGGGTCCCGCATCAAGCACGCAATTGCCTCAGAAAGAGAAGCCAAGGCCGGCTTTGAGGGCTACCTGGGAGGTGCGGCTGTCAGGCTCGTAGGTCGAGTCAAGACTGGAGACGGGAGAGCGGCCGTAGCGGAAATTAAGATAATCGACCCCGACATTGGCATGGATCGTGTCGGTGATGGCGCGGTCGATGGAAATGCCGGCCATGTAGATCGCCGCATTGCCGAGATTGTAGGTCTGCGGCGTGAGCGCCGCACCGCCCGAGGTCAGAGACGTGCGCATGCTGGCCGCAAACGTGGAGCCGATCAGGCCGTTGACCGACAGAACCCAGCCGGGGCCGGGCGAAAACTGCACCATTACGCCGCCACCGGCATAGCCGTGAGAATAGTCTTCCTGATAGCCGCCGGGGTTGGTGATCTTGCGGCTCCACTGGCGTGCGCCGAGGCCAAGATAGGGGGTGACCATGAAGTCGTCGCTCATGGCGAAGCCCTTGCCGATGCGGAAATCTTCATTGAAGATCTCGGCCTTGTCGCTCTGGCGCACGTCCCCATACTGGCCATTCATGTAGGAGCCGACATAGTTGCTATTGCCCTTGTTCCAGGACAGCTGCCCGTAGAGGTAAAGGTTCTCGATCGCCAGGTCCGTCATGACCGAACCGGAGAGGGAGAGGCCCGGGGTCCATCCCTTTTCGCTATCCAGGCGTGTCGAGCCGCTGGATTCCAGATAATCCAGATAGGCGCCGCTGACGTTGAAATTGACCTGATTGTTGGCCGTGACGATGTCGCTGCGCGTCGGGCGCAGCACAAGATCGTCAGCCGCGTTGGCGGTCGCTGACGTTGCAATGAAGGCGAGCCCCGTCGCCAGCAGAATTCCAGTTTGTTTCTTCATGTCATCACCCCGAGCCCATCAGCGAACCACCCGCTAAAGATTCGCCCCATGGTCGGGCGTCATGGTGAACGAAACCCTAACGCCGCCGCCAGGCCGGAAGATTTAATACTCCTGTAATGTGAGGCTTTACTGATCAAAAGCCTAGTTAGCGCGGACGCGCGGAAGCCGAGCGCCCTCACCTGTTCCGCCGCAGTCCGGCAATGTCTCCCAGCACGGCATTGGCAGCCGCCATGACATTCGAGCCGGGCCCGAAGATTTCCGCGACGCCGGCGTCGCGCAGGAACTGGTAATCCTGCTCCGGGATGACGCCACCGGCGACCACGATGATATCATCGGCGCCCTTTTCCTTGAGCTTCGCGATCAGCTCCGGGATCAGCGTCTTGTGCCCGGCGGCCAGCGAGGAGACACCGATGACGTCGACCTTTTTGTTCACCGCCTTGTCGGCGACCTCCGAAGGCGTTTCGAACATGTCGGTGAGGTCGACGCGGAAGCCCATGTCGGCAAAGGCGGTGGCGATGACCTTGGCGCCGCGGTCGTGGCCGTCCTGGCCCATCTTGGCGACGAGGATCGAAGGCTCCGTGCCGCGCTCAGCCTTGAAGGCCTCGATCTTGGCGCGGATCGCCTTGTATTCCGCATCTTCCTGATAGGCATCGGCATAGACGCCGGAAATCACGCGGGTGGAGGCATGGTGGCGCGAGAACGCGCGCTCCATGGCATCGGAAATCTCGCCGAGCGAGGCGCGCGCACGGGCGGCTTCCACGGCGGCGGCGAGCAGGTTGCCCTGACCGGACGCGGCGACCTTTTCCAACGCCTTGAGAGCGGTTTCGACCGCCTTGCCGTCGCGGGTCTCGCGGATGCGGGTCAGGCGGGCGATCTGGCTGGCGCGGACCTTGGCATTGTCGATCTCGAGAATATCGACCGAGGGCTCGTTTTCGAGGCGGAACTTGTTGACGCCGACGATGACGTCTTCGCCGCGATCGATGCGCGCCTGCTTGCGGGTCGCGGCTTCTTCGATCCGCATCTTCGGCAGGCCCTGTTCGACCGCCTTCGTCATGCCCCCGAGGCTTTCGACCTCCTGGATCATGGACCACGCCTCTTCGGCCAACTGCGCCGTCAGCGCCTCGACATAATAGGAGCCGCCGAGCGGATCGACGACATTCGTCACGCCCGTTTCGTGCTGGAGTATCAGCTGCGTGTTGCGGGCAATGCGGGCGGAAAACTCCGTCGGCAGCGCAATCGCCTCGTCAAACGAGTTGGTATGCAGCGACTGCGTGCCGCCGAGCACAGCGGCCAGCGCCTCATAGGCCGTGCGGACGACGTTGTTATAAGGGTCCTGCTCGGTCAGCGACACGCCGGAGGTCTGGCAATGGGTGCGCAGCATCTTCGAGCGCTCGGACTTGGCGCCGAAATCCGTCATGATCTTCGACCAGAGCTGGCGGGCGGCGCGCAGCTTCGCCGCTTCCATGAATATATTCATGCCTATGCAGAAGAAGAAGGAGAGCCGGCCGGCGAAATCGTCGACATCGAGGCCCTTCTTCATCGCGGCGCGCACATATTCCATGCCGTCGGCCAGCGTATAGGCGAGCTCCTGGGAGAGCGTCGCCCCGGCTTCCTGCATGTGATAGCCGGAAATGGAGATGGAGTTGAACTTCGGCATCTCCTTGGCCGTGAACTCGATGATATCGGCGACGATCCGCATCGACGGTTCCGGCGGATAGATATAGGTGTTGCGGACCATGAACTCCTTGAGGATGTCGTTCTGCACAGTGCCGGTGAGCTTGGCGCGCGGCACGCCCTGCTCCTCGCCGGCCACGATGAACATCGCGAGCACCGGAATGATCGCGCCGTTCATGGTCATGGACACGCTCATCTCGCCGAGCGGAATCCCGTCGAACAGGATCTTCATGTCCTCGACACTGTCGATCGCCACACCCGCCTTGCCGACATCGCCGACCACGCGCGGGTGATCCGAATCGTAGCCGCGATGGGTGGCGAGGTCGAAGGCGACCGAGAGGCCCTTCTGCCCGGCCGCGAGATTGCGGCGATAGAAGGCGTTGGACTCCTCCGCGGTGGAGAAACCCGCATATTGCCGGATCGTCCACGGCTGGCCCGCATACATCGTGGCCCGCACGCCGCGGGTGAACGGCGCAACGCCGGGAAGCGCCGTCGCTGCCTCAGCAGGCAGGTCGTCGGCCGTATAGAGCGGCTTGATGGTGATACCCTCGGGCATGTCCTTGTTGAGGGTCGAGGGGTCGGCGCCCTTCAGTTCCTTCGAGGCGAGAGGGAGCCAGTCGCGCGACTTCACTCTCTCCCCTTGGGGGAGAGATGTCGGCGCAGCCGACAGAGAGGGGTTCTGAGACATTCAAACATCCTTTCCCTGTTCGCCCCTTGGGGCGTGAATTGTTGGTCTGGGAGGTCGGATTACCCCCTCTCTGCCCTGCCGGGCATCTCCCCCTCAAGGGGGGAGAACGGCTAGTCGCACTCGCACTGCCTTCCACAACATCTCCCCAGCCGATACGGCTGGAAAGGTCGATGCGCGTGCAGCGCCGTCACTCTCTCCCCTTGAGGGAGAGATGTCGGCGCAGCCGACAGAGAGGGGTTCATCACCCGCTACACATCACTTCCCTTTTCACGAATGACCGCGAGAATGTGGTCGCAGACACCGTTCAGATCTTTCATCACGTCATCGTTCCAGAAACGAACAACCGTCCATCCGATTTCATTCAGCCGCCGCGTCCGGACCGCATCCGCATCTGGTACATCGCCCATCGCATGTTGCGAGCCATCCAGCTCGACGATCAGCTTGTGTTCCGCACAGGCGAAGTCGGCAACATAGCCAGCGATCGGCAATTGCCGTCGAAACTTCAGGCCCATCAGCCGATGCGCCCTCAATTGCGCCCACAGCCGCGCTTCGGCTTCAGTCATATCGCGCCGGAGCCTCTTGGCGTTTGCCCTCAGCTTCGGCGAGATTGTGCGACTTGGCACCGTACCCCCCTCTGTCGGCTACGCCGACATCTCCCCCTCAAGGGGGGAGAGTGAACTCACGCAAACTCCATGATCACATCGTCCACCGCCAGGCTCGCGCCGGGCTTCGCCAGCACCTTCGAAACCTTGGCCCGCTTCTCGGCCCGCAGCATGTTTTCCATCTTCATCGCCTCGACGATCGCGAGCGCCTGACCTTCCTGAACCTCGTCGCCCTCCTTCACCAGAACCGAAGTGATGAGGCCGGGCATGGGGCAGAGCAGCAGGTTGGACGTGTCCGGCGGGGCCTTTTCCGGCATGAGGGCGGCGAGTTCCGCGACGCGGGGCGAGAGAACCTGAACCTTCACATCCATGCCGCGCTGGCGCATGCGGAAGCCGCCCGGCGCCGGCTGGACCTTGAAGGCGACCGGCTTGCCCTCGATCAGCACCTCCGCGAGCGGATGGCCCGGCTGCCAGTTCGTCTCGACCTGAAGCACAGGCCCACCTTCCAGGCTGACGCCGAAGCCGGTGGAGAGATGCGAGATCTCGGCCTTCACCGTATTATGTCCGGCGATGAGCACGACCTTCTGGTGGCCGTTGCCGACGCCGACCGTGAAGCGGCTGCCGGAGATTTTGGCGTTGCGCTCGCTGGCGATGCGCGACAGCACGAGGGCGGCGGCGGCGAAGCGGTGGACACTCTCCGCATCCGGCGCGACCGGGCCGAAGCCTTCCGGATATTCCTCCGCGATGAAGCCGGTCGAAAGCCGTCCCTCGCGCCAGCGCGGATGCTGCATGAGTGCGGAGAGGAAGGGCAGGTTGTGCCCGATGCCTTCCACCTCGAAGCGATCCAGCGCATCGGCCATGGCATCGACCGCTTCAAGGCGGGTCGGCGCATGGGTGCAGAGCTTGGCGATCATCGGGTCGTAGAACATCGAGATTTCCGAGCCCTCGGTGACGCCCGTGTCGTTGCGGACCGTCACGCCGCCCTTCGTCTCCTCCTGCGGCGGACGATAGCGCGTCAGCCGGCCGATCGAGGGCAGGAAGTTGCGATAGGGGTCTTCGGCATAGAGCCGGCTTTCCACCGCCCAACCGTTGATCTTCACGTCTTTCTGCGTCAGCGGCAGCTTTTCGCCGGCGGCGACGCGGATCATCAGTTCGACCAGATCAAGCCCGGTGATCAGTTCCGTCACCGGATGTTCAACCTGCAGACGGGTGTTCATTTCGAGGAAGTAGAAATTGCGGTCCTTGTCGACGATGAATTCGACCGTGCCGGCGCTCTGGTAATCCACCGCTTTTGCCAAAGCGACGGACTGTTCGCCCATGGCCTTGCGCGTTTTCTCATCCAGGAAGGGCGATGGGGCCTCTTCCACGACCTTCTGGTTTCGCCGCTGCACCGAGCATTCGCGCTCGTTCAAATAGACGACATTGCCATGGCCGTCGCCGAGCAGCTGGATTTCGATATGGCGCGGCTCGACGATGAACTTCTCGATGAAGATGCGATCATCACCGAAGGAGGAGGCTGCTTCCGACTTGGAGCGGGCGAAGCCTTCGCGGGCTTCCTCGTCGTTCCAGGCAATGCGCATGCCCTTGCCGCCACCGCCGGCAGACGCCTTGATCATCACCGGATAGCCGATTTCCTTCGAAATCTTCACTGCGTGTTCGGCATCGTCGATCAGACCCATATAGCCGGGCACGGTCGAAACGCCGGCTTCGGCCGCAATCTTCTTCGAGGTGATCTTGTCACCCATCGCCTCGATCGCCTTCACCTTCGGCCCGATGAAGATGATGCCTTCCTTCTCCAGCGCTTCGCAGAAGGACGCGCGTTCGGAGAGGAAGCCATAGCCGGGATGGACGGCTTCCGCGCCGGTCGCCTTGCAGGCCTCGATGATCCTGTCGGCGAGAAGATAGCTCTGTGCCGCCGGCGGCGGGCCGATATAGACGGCCTCGTCCGCCATCTTCACATGCTCGGCCTCGCGGTCGGCATCGGAATAGACCGCCACCGTCTTGATGCCCATCTTCTTGGCCGACTTCATGACGCGGCAGGCGATTTCGCCGCGATTGGCAATCAGGATCTTCTTGAACATGCTGTTTGCTTCCTACCCTTTTGTGCCGATCACAGACGTTCGGCACGATATTGTTCGTAACCTGCCTGCCTGAGTTCACAGGCCGGGCAGGTCCCGCAGCCATAGCCCCAGGGGTGCCGCGTCGTGCGGTCACCCCGGTAACAGCTATGGCTCTCCTCCAGAATGAGATCGACCAGCGGCTTGCCGCCCAGCCCCTCGGCCATCCGCCAGGTCTCGGCTTTCGTCAGCCACATCAGCGGCGTATGGATGACCTGCCGGCGATCGAGCCCCAGCGACAGCGTCACCTGCAGGCTCTTCAGCGTGTCGTCGCGGCAGTCCGGATAGCCGGAATAATCCGTCTCGCACATGCCGCCGACGAGATGCTTCGCATTGCGCCGATAGGCGAGTGCTGCGGCCGCCGTGAAGAAAAGGAGATTGCGGCCCGGCACGAAGGTGTTCGGCAGGCCCGCCTCATCCATCTCGATTTGCATGTCGCGGGTCAGCGCCGTCTCGGAAATCGCGCCGAGAAGGCCCATATCCACCATATGGTCTTCACCGAGCTTTTCCGCCCATTGCGGAAACTCGGACTTCAGCCGGGCAAGGAAGGTGAGCCGCACTTCAAGCTCGACGCTGTGGTTCTGCCGATAATCGAAGCCGACCGTCTCGACCGCTTCGAAATTCTCGAGCGCCCAGGCGAGGCAGGTCGCGGAATCCTGCCCGCCGGAAAACAGCACAAGCGCCTTGCCCTGCATCATCGCCTCACACCTCGAACACATCGTCGAACGACTGCGGGAAATTGGCCCGCGCGACGTTCATGTTGATCTTCAGAAGGGCGGTGTAGGACTCCGGATCGAAGGGATGCTCGGCCGGCACGACCTCGCGCTTGAACAGGCGTGAGAGACGTCCGGCATCAAGATTGCCACGCTCGAAGGGCTCTTCACCGAAATGGTGCCAGAGCGCATGGAGAAAGGCGGCGTCCGCCAGCGGCTCCGTCTTGTCGGCCGTCATCGGGCGCGGCTTTTCGAAGAGCTTGGTGACGCCGCGCGGGTTGGCGCGGCGGATGGTGAACTGCCAGCCGGTCCCCGTCAGGCCTGACGGGAAACCGCGATGCTTGGTCATTTCGGGAAGCTTGCCCATGCGTCACGCCTTCCCGATCTTGTCTTGCGTCTTCGTCTCGAAGTCCGACGCATCGTGGCGCTCGAGGAGCTGCTTGGACGGCTCGCCAAAGGCGCGGTTGACCATCGAGCCGCGATCGACGGCGGGGCGGGCGAAGAGCTGCTTGCGCCAGCGCTGCACATGCTCGTACTCATCCACAGAGAGGAAGTCGCCGGCATCGCTATAGGCGGCCTTGGCAGCGAGACGGCCATACCAGGGCAGGATCGCCATATCGGCGATGGAGTATTCTTCGCCGGCTATATATTCGTTGTTCGCAAGCTGGCGGTTCAGCACGTCGAGCTGACGCTTCACCTCCATGGCGTAGCGGTCGATGGCATACTGGATCTTGATCGGCGCATATTCGTAGAAATGCCCGAAACCGCCGCCGAGGAAGGGCGCGGAACCCATCTGCCAGAACAGCCAGTTCATCACTTCCGCCCGCTTGCGCGCATCCTTCGGCAGGAAGGCGCCGAACTTGTCGGCGAGATAGGTCATCATCGAGGCGGACTCGAACAGCCGGATCGGCGCGCCGCCATCAACCGGCGCATGGTCCATCATGGCCGGGATCTTGGAATTCGGGTTGATCGCGACGAAGCCGGACCCGAACTGGTCGCCATCGTTGATGCGGATGATCCAGGCATCATATTCCGCGCCCGAATGGCCGGCCGCCAGCAGCTCTTCCAGCAGGATCGTGACCTTCACGCCGTTCGGGGTGCCGAGCGAATAAAGCTGGATCGGATGCTTGCCGACCGGCAGTTCCTTCTCATGCGTCGGCCCGGCTATTGGCCGGTTGATGCTGGCAAACGCGCCGCCATTGCCCTTCTCCCAGGTCCAGACCTTGGGCGGCTGATAGCCGGCGGGAAAGTTCTTCTCGGGCGGAAATTTGGTGTTGTCGGTCATGGCTTTCCTCTTTCAAGTTTTGCGAATGAGCAAGACTCGATAAGGTAGAGATGTCCCTGAACAAAGACAGGGTGTTCAAAAAAATTCATTCAGCCGCCTGCGAGGGCGGGATGGCGCCGGGGGCGGCACCGCCAATGATCAGCGCCTTGGCGCTGATATATTCATCGATCTCGTCCCAGCCGACCGCATCGCCGAAGGGCAGGATTTCCCAGGCCTTGCGCTGCTCCGGCGTCGCAGCGTGAAGGCGCGGATACCACCAGAGCGGCGCTTCGATCCGGCGGCCATCCGCCATCCCGAAGACGATGAAATCCTCCGTCACATCGACGCTCTTCACCTGAAGCTGTTTTTCATCAATGTCCAAAGTGGTCATTCCAGGCCTCCAGGAATTTCTCTTGGTACTCCGCGATGACCGCGAGAATATCATTGACCTCATGGGCTGCAAAACCGACGTTCTTTGCGAGCCGGATATCCGAGAGCCAGACCTTCAACTGCTTGTGGTCCTTCAGCACGTGGATATGCGGCGGCTCGCCGATCTCCTTCGAGTAGAAGAGGAACTTGTGGCCCTTCCATCTGAGGATCGTCGGCATTCCCGCCCCCGCTCACAACGGAATATTGTCGTGCTTCTTCTTCGGCGGCTGCACGTCCTTCGTCTTCAGCATTTCAAACGCCCGGATGACCCGCCGCCGGGTTGAATGCGGCATGATGACCTCGTCGATGAAGCCGCGTTCTGCGGCCTTGAAGGGGTTGGCGAAGTTGTCTTCGTATTCCTTCGTGCGGGCGGCGATCTTGTCGGGGTCGCCCAGTTCCGAACGGTAGAGGATTTCGGTGGCGCCCTTCGCGCCCATGACGGCGATCTGTGCGGTGGGCCAGGCATAGTTGACGTCGGCGCGGATATGCTTGGACGACATCACGTCATAGGCACCGCCATAGGCCTTGCGGGTGATGACCGTCACCTTCGGAACGGTGGCCTCGGCATAGGCGAAGAGCAGCTTCGCGCCATGCTTGATGATGCCGCCATATTCCTGGGCCGTGCCGGGCAGGAAGCCGGGGACGTCGACCAGCGTCAGGATCGGGATATTGAAGGCGTCGCAGAAGCGCACGAAGCGGCCGGCCTTCTTGGCGCTGTCGATATCCAGGCAGCCGGCCAGAACCATCGGCTGGTTGGCCACGACGCCGACGGTCGAGCCGTTGAGACGGATGAAGCCGCAGAGAATGTTCTTGGCATGATCCTTCTGCACCTCGAAGAAATCCGCCTCATCGGCGATGCGGGCGATCACCTCGTGCATGTCATAGGGCTTGTTCGGATTGTCCGGGATGATCGTGTCCAGCGCCATCTCGATCCGGTCCGGCCGGTCGGCGGTCGGCAGAACCGGCGGCTTCTCGCGGCTGGAGAGCGGCAGGAAATCGAACATGCGGCGGATTTCGATAAGCGCCTCGACGTCATTTTCAAAAGCGCCATCCGCGACGGAGGACTTTTTCGTATGCGTCGAGGCGCCACCCAGCTCCTCCGCCGAAACGATCTCGTTGGTGACGGTTTTCACCACATCCGGCCCGGTCACGAACATGTAGGACGTGTCCTTGACCATGTAGATGAAGTCGGTCATGGCCGGCGAATAGACCGCGCCGCCGGCGCAGGGGCCCATGATGACCGAAATCTGCGGGATGACGCCCGATGCCTGCACATTGCGCCAGAACACTTCCGCATAGCCGCCGAGTGAGGCGACGCCTTCCTGGATGCGCGCGCCGCCACTGTCGTTTAGGCCGATCACCGGCACGCCGTTCTGCATGGCGAGGTCCATGATCTTGCAGATCTTTTCGGCATGCGTCTCGGAGAGCGAACCGCCGAAGACGGTGAAGTCCTGGGAGAAGACGTAAGTGGGCCGGCCGTTGATCGTGCCCCAGCCGGTCACGACGCCATCGCCCGGAAACTGCTGGGTCTCCATGCCGAAATCGGCGCAGCGATGCGCCTTGTACATGTCGTATTCCTCGAAAGAGCCTTCATCCAGCAGCACATCCAGCCGCTCGCGCGCCGTCAGCTTGCCCTTGCCATGCTGCGCATCGATACGCTTCTGGCCGCCGCCGAGACGGGCTTCCGCGCGCCGCGCTTCGAGCTTTTCAAGGATGTCCTGCATGGTCGTCTCTCGCTCCCATTTCGCCGTCGTCATCCCGGCCTTGAGCCGGGATCCAGCCAGCCCGCGTCTGCGGGCTGAAAGATGCATTTGCTGAGAGTCCTTTCGCGCGATGGACATCGCGCGGCTGGATGCCGGATCAAGTCCGGCATGACGGAGTGAAAGGGGCCCTCGCCCGCCACACACATCCTCCCGCATGCCCTCATTGGTAGCTTTAAATTCCTCTTGCAGGAAGGATTGAAAAAGCGGTGATGTGAAAGTATCAAATTAAAAAGCTGCAAATTGCAAAATTGTGAACATCATGCGCGCGAAAAAGCTCTTCATCGGCCGGAAGCTCCGCGATATCCGCGCTGACGCTGGCCTCACTCAAGCCGGGCTGGCGGGAAAGCTCGGCATCTCGGTGAGCTACCTGTCGCAGCTGGAGACAAACCAGCGGCATGTGACCGCGCCGGTGCTGCTCGCGCTCGCCTCGCAATTCGCGCTCGACATTGCCAGCCTCTCGAATGACGATAGCGACCGACTGATTGCCGATCTCGGCGAGGCCTTTGCCGATCCGCTGTTTTCGGGCGAGCAGCCCTCGGTGCAGGACCTGAAGCTGGTCATCCAGAGCGCGCCCGATGTGGCGCACGCCTTTCTCTCCATGCACCGCGCGCTGCGCCGCGCCGGTGAGCAGCTGGCGGAGCTGGACGATACGATTGCCCGCGCCGCCGCCACCGAGCCGACGCCCTATGAAGAGGTGCGCGACTTCTTCCATTATATCGACAACTATATCCACGAGCTGGATGTCGCCGCCGAAAAGCTGGCGAGCGGGATGGGCGAAAGTCCGCGCAACCGCGTGCGTCAGATGGCCGATACGATCGAGAAGAAGCATCGCGTCCGCGTCGTCATGGGCGGCGAAGGGAACGCTGTGCGGCGCTACGACCCCGTCGGCCGTGTCTTGACGCTGAACCCGCGCGCCGACAATGCAACGAATGCCTTCCAGATCGCCCATCAGATCGCGCTGATCGAGCATCAGAAGATCATTGACGCGATCATCGCCAAGGCCGAATTCCGTTCCGCCGATGCCGGAGCGATCTGTCGCATCGGCCTTGCCAATTATTTCGCCGGCGCGGTCATGCTGCCCTATGGCGCATTCGCGGCGGCGGCAAAGGAGCTGCGCTACGATCTCGAACTCCTCTGCGACCGTTTCGGCGCGAGCCTTGAGCAGGTCTGCCACCGGCTCTCCACGCTCCAGCGGCCGGGCGCCAAGGGCGTCCCCTTCTTCTTCGCCCGCGTCGATCAGGCCGGCACGATCACCAAGCGCCACAGCGCCACGCGGCTGCAATTCGCCCGCTTTGGCTCCGCCTGTCCGCTCTGGAACGTCCACCGCGCCTTCGAGACCCCGGACCGGATCATCCGCCAATTGGCCGAGACGCCGGATGGTGCGCGCTATCTCTGTCTCGCCATGACGGTCTCGAAACGCTCCGGCGGCTTCCGTGCGCCGGTGCAACGGCACGCCTTGGCGCTCGGCTGCCAGATCGAATATGCCGGCGAACTCGTCTATGCCGACGATCTCGACATCGCCCGCTCGGAAGCCTTCGAGCCGATCGGCATCTCCTGTCGCATCTGCGAACGCCGCGACTGCCACCAGCGCGCCGTCCCGCCGCTCAAGCGCAAGCTCATCATCGAGCCGCATGAGCGCGGGTTCATTCCATATGATTTTCTGTGAGGACTTGACTCCACTATAGGAATATTGAATTCTCCTATAATGGAAATTCTAAACGACGATATCGAAAAGAATATTGGCCAGTCCCTGAAGGCGCTGCGCTTGCAGCGCGGGATGACGCTTGACCAGCTGGCCACAGCTTCGGGCGTCAGCCGCGCTATGATCTCGAAGATCGAGCGTGGCGAGGCGAGCCCGACGGCGGTGTTGCTGGCGCGGCTGCTGGGGCCTCTGAAAGAGACGCTGTCCGGCTTCTTTGCCGCGGCATCCGAGGCGCCCTCTCCCTTGCGGCGGCTGGCCGAGCAGCCGGTGTGGCGCGATCCGGAGACAGGCTATGTGCGGCGTGCCGTGTCTCCTCCGGGCTTCGCGATTGCGACCGATCTTGTCGATGTGACGCTTCCGGCTGGCGCGCGCGCGGCGATGCCGCCCGTCATCTCCGAGCCCGCGCAGGATCAATATGTGTGGCTGCTGGACGGCCGATTGGTCATGAAATGCGACGGCGCCCGCCACGAGATGCAGGCCGGCGACTGCCTCTACATGACGCTCGCGCAAGGCACTGTCTTTGAGAACCCCGGCTCAGAACCCTGCCGCTATGCGGTGATCCTCAGAAAGAACTGACATGTCCGATATTCGCATATTTGGCCGAGCCGAAACCCTTGCTGCGCTCAAGGACCTTTCCGAACTGTTCTCCGAAACGGTGCGCGGCGGTGCGTCGATGGGATACATGCTGCCCTTCCCACCCGAGGAAGCCGAGATTTACTGGCGCAGCGTGGCGGAGGCGGTGGGGCGCGGCGACATCGTGCTGTTGGTCCTGGAAGACGCGGGCCGTATCGCCGGCTCGGTGCAGCTCGGCATCGCCATGCCACCCAACCAGCCGCATCGCGCCGATATCAAGAAGCTAATGGTTCATCCCGACCAGCGCGGACGGGGATTGTCGCGGCATCTCATGGAGGCGGCGGAACGGGAAGCGGCGGCGCGCGGACGCAGCCTGCTGGTGCTGGATACCGCTACGGGCCAGCCGGCTGAGAAGATTTATGAGCATCTCGGCTGGGAACGCGCCGGTGTGATTCCCGGTTACGCGCTGTTTCCCGACGGCCGCCCATGCGACACCACCTTCTACCATAAGACGTTAGCAATCGTTATATAACCTTTATTAAGTTATAAGTGAAATTATAATTTCAATCGAATTAATTTGCGGTTCCGGTTTTGAGTTCAAAAATTTAGGTCGTCCCCAGGATATTTTTTGGCGCAGGCG
Organism: Rhizobium sp. C1; assembly: GCF_021026335.1. Classification (GTDB taxonomy): domain Bacteria; phylum Pseudomonadota; class Alphaproteobacteria; order Rhizobiales; family Rhizobiaceae; genus Ensifer_A. Next base: position 45,779 of record NZ_JAJNCY010000006.1, on the reverse strand, counting down.
AAGGGCGGATGGCCGTTTATAACCGCGCGCCCTAAATATTTCAAACTTAAACTATTTTCTCTAAATTTGCGGATTATGCAGCATTCTTCAAGGCTTGTGCAGACAATGCCGGTCGTTTCACAGCGTACCGGATTCGCATTGCGCGGAGTTGCATGAAGTCCTGTTCCCTGCTTAAACGAGGACGAACTGCGTTCAAAAATTTAAAGACGGCAGGGGCGCCGTCTCATAATATGCGCTGACGCAGAGCAGGAGGACAAACATGTTGATCGGTTCGCCACGGGAACGGCTTGAGGGAGAGGCGCGCGTCGCGATGACGCCAGACAGCGCCACCCAGCTGCAGAAACTCGGATATCAATGCGCGATCGAAAGCGGCGCGGGCAAACTCGCCGGCTTTTCGGACGATCTCTATCGCGCCGCCGGCGTGACGGTCGTCGATACGGCGGATGCGCTCTATGCGCAGGCCGACGTCATCGCCAAGGTGCGGCCGCCGCTGGCCGACGAGGTTTCCAAACTCGCCCCCGGCAAGACGCTGATCTCCTTCTTCTACCCCGCGCAGAACAAGGACCTGCTGGAGCAGGCCAAGGGCACGGGCGCCAACGTGATCGCCATGGACATGGTGCCGCGCATTTCGCGCGCCCAGAAGATGGATGCGCTCTCCTCCATGGCCAATATCGCCGGCTATCGCGCGGTGATCGAGGCCGGCAACAATTTCGGCCGCTTCTTCACCGGCCAGGTGACCGCCGCCGGCAAGATCCCGCCGGCCAAGGTTCTGGTCATTGGTGCGGGCGTGGCCGGTCTTGCTGCTGTCGGCACCTCCGTATCGCTCGGCGCGATCACCTATGCCTTCGACGTTCGCCCGGAAGTGGCCGAGCAGATCGAATCCATGGGCGCGAATTTCGTCTTCCTCGATTTTGCCGGTCCCGCACAGGATGGCGCGGCGACGGGTGGCTATGCGGCCCCCTCCTCGCCGGAATTCCGCGAGGCACAGTTGAAGAAGTTCCGCGAGATCGCGCCGGACATCGACATCGTCATCTCGACGGCGCTGATCCCCGGCCGCGATGCGCCGAAGCTCTGGCTTGCCGACATGGTGGCGATGATGAAGCCCGGCTCGGTCATCGTCGACCTTGCTGCCGAGCGCGGCGGCAATTGCGACCTGACGGTTCCGGACCAGAAGGTCGTCTCCGACAATGGCGTGACCGTGATCGGCTACACGGACTTCCCGAGCCGCATGGCCGCGCAGTCCTCGACGCTCTATTCGACCAACATCCGCCACATGATGACGGACCTGACGCCGAAGAAGGATGGCGCGCTCTTCCACAACATGGAAGACGACGTGATCCGCGGCGCGACCGTCACCTATCAGGGCGAGATTACCTTCCCGCCTCCGCCGCCGAAGATCCAGGCGATCGCGGCGCAGAAGCCGAAGGAAAAGGCCAAGGAGTTGACGCCGGAAGAAAAGCGTGCAGCCGAAGCTGCCGCCTTCAAGGCGCAAACGAAGCAGCAGGTCGGCCTGCTGGTCGTCGGCGGGGCGCTGATCCTGCTCGCCGGACTCTTCGCGCCGGCCAGCTTCATGTCGCATTTCATCGTCTTCGTGCTCTCCTGCTTCGTCGGCTTCCAGGTCATCTGGAACGTGTCGCATTCGCTGCACACGCCGCTGATGGCCGTGACCAACGCGATTTCCTCCATCATCATTCTCGGTGCGCTGATGCAGATCGGCTCGGGAAGCTGGCTGGTGGCGTTGCTGGGCGCCCTCTCCGTGTTCATGGCGGGGATCAACATTTTCGGTGGCTTCATGGTCACCCGGCGCATGCTCGCCATGTTCCAGAAGTCTTAAGGGGAGGGTCGAGCCATGGAATACGGATTTACCACGGCGGCCTATGTGGTCGCGGCTGTCCTCTTCATCCAGTCGCTTGGCGGACTGTCCGGCCAGGAAAGCGCCAAGCGCGCGGTCTGGTATGGCATTGTCGGCATGGCGCTCGCGGTTCTCGCGACGCTCTATGGTCCCGGTGCGGGCAACTGGCTGATTTCGCTGGTGATGATCGTCATCGGCGGCGCGATCGGCTGGGTCGTCGCCCAGCGCGTACAGATGACCGAAATGCCGCAGCTGGTTGCGGCCATGCATTCGCTCGTCGGTCTTGCAGCCGTGCTGATCGGCTTCAACACGCATATCGAGCTCATCCGCATCGCAGGGATGGATGAGGCAACGCGTCATGCGCTGACCGGCTTTGCCGCCGTCATCGCGCACAAGACCCCGGTCGAGATCAACATCCTGCGCGTTGAGACCTTTCTCGGCATCTTCATCGGTGCCGTGACCTTCACCGGCTCGATCATCGCCTTCGGCAAGCTCGCCGGCAAGGTGGATGGCAAGGCGAAGAAGCTGCCGGGCGGCCATGTGCTGAACGCGGCGGCGGCGATCATTTCGCTCGCCATGCTCTTCGTCTATCTCTCGTCCGGTTCGACGCTTGCCATCGTCATCATGACGCTGGCCGCGCTCTTCATCGGCTATCACCTGATCATGGGCATCGGCGGCGCCGACATGCCGGTGGTGGTGTCGATGCTGAACTCCTATTCGGGCTGGGCGGCTGCGGCTATCGGCTTCTCGCTGTCGAACGACCTGCTGATCGTCGTCGGCGCGCTGGTGGGCTCTTCGGGCGCGATCCTCTCCTACATCATGTGCAAGGCGATGAACCGCTCCTTCATCTCGGTCATCCTCGGCGGCTTTGGCGGCACGACGGGTCCGGCGATGGCGGTCGAGGGCGAACAGGTCGCCATCGATACGGAAGGCGTGGCCGCTGCGCTCAACGATGCGGACTCGGTGATCATCGTGCCGGGCTACGGCATGGCGGTGGCGCAGGCTCAAGGGGCGGTTTCCGAACTCACACGCAAGCTGCGTGCCGCCGGCAAAGAAGTGCGCTTCGCGATCCACCCGGTCGCCGGCCGCCTGCCGGGCCACATGAACGTGCTGCTCGCCGAAGCCAAGGTTCCCTATGATATTGTCCTAGAAATGGACGAGATCAACGAGGACTTCCCGAACACGGATGTCGTCATCGTCATCGGCTCCAACGACATCGTCAACCCGGCCGCTCAGGAAGACCCCAACTCCCCGATCGCCGGCATGCCGGTTCTGGAAGTCTGGAAGGCGAAGCAGGTGTTCGTTTCCAAGCGCGGCCAGGGCACGGGTTACTCGGGCATCGAGAACCCGCTGTTCTACAAGGACAACACGCGCATGTATTACGGCGATGCGAAGGACTCGATCAACAAGCTGCTGCCGTTGATCAATTGAGTTTGGGTTTGGCGTGAGAGTTTGAAATCCCCGGTGGCGACGCCGGGGATTTTTTTGTTTGTGGGAGGAGGGCGTTCCCCTATCCTCCGTCATCCCGGACTTGATCCGGGTCTGCGGGCTGAAAGGACCCTTCACATCCGATCCGCGACTCTCGAGAGTTTCCTGCGCGATAGACATCGCGCACTGGATGCCGGATCAAGTCCGGCATGACGGAGTGTGGGGTTATCCGCGTCGCGTCCCACAAGCAAAATGGAAGCCGCTCACCTACTTCCGCCCCGCCACATGCTCCGCAAACCCCTTGAGGAACCCTGCGAGCTGCTCCTTCACCTTCTCATCGACAAGCGCCCCCTCACCGTCGAACACCTTGTCCGCATGCGACACCAACAACCGGCCATCCATCCACAAGTCCGCACCGAAGGTGCGCATGATGGGGAGCCAGGCGTTTTGGGAGAGGATGGTGCCGAAGCCGCCGGGGGAAGCGCCGATGATGGCGATGGGCTTCTTGCGGAAGGCGATGCTGGCGCCGCCGGGGCCACGGGAAAGCCAGTCGATGGCATTCTTGAAGACGCCCGGGATGGAGTTGTTGTATTCGGGCGTGACGAGCAGCAGCCCATCGGCGGCGATGATCTTCTCCTTCAGCACGGTGACGGCTTCGGGAATGCCGCTTTCGGCTTCGACATCGCCGTCATAGAGCGGGATGCCACGGATCGTGCCGATCTCAAGTTCCGCGCCCTCCGGCATCAGGCCGGTGGCGGCGCGCAGGAGTGCCGAGTTTAACGAGCCCTTGCGCAGGCTTCCCGAAATACCGATCAGTTTCGTCATGGGCTTTCCCTTCTATTCTCTGTGGCTCATATACGCATAACATCCGATATGCGACGATTGTGCCAGCCAGCGGACAACAAAAAAGCCGCCCAATGGACGGCTTCTTTGATCTGTTGATCAGAACGGCTCGCGCTCACTTCGGCGCGAGAACCATCATCATCTGGCGGCCTTCGAGCTTCGGCTCGGCTTCGACCTTGGCGATCTCGACGGTGTCTTCCTTGACCTGCATCAGCAGTTTCATGCCGAGTTCCATATGCGCCATTTCGCGGCCGCGGAAACGGAGCGTCACCTTGACCTTGTCGCCTTCTTCGAAGAAGCGGTTCATGGCCTTCATCTTCACCTCATAGTCATGGGTGTCGATGTTGGGGCGCATCTTGATTTCCTTGATCTCGACGATCTTCTGCTTCTTGCGCGCTTCGGCCGCCTTCTTCTGGTTGGCGTATTTCAGCTTGCCGAGGTCGAGGATCTTGCAGACCGGCGGTTCAGAATTCGGCGAGATCTCGACGAGATCCAATCCCGCCTCCTCTGCCATCTTCAACGCCTCGTCCGTGGGCACGATGCCCAGGTTCTCGCCTTCTTCATTGATGAGCTGAATGCGGGGCAGGCGAATTTCCCGGTTGGCGCGAGGCCCGTCCTTTACGGGGGCGTCGGCTTTGAATGGTCTGCGAATGGTCGTATTCTCCTCAATTGTTTCCAGAAAACGTGCGCAGGGATTTGTGTCCGCTGCAATGTGTGCTTTCACGTGTGCGAGTCAATAGCATGGTTCTCGGGAAAAATCACCATCTGTGCTTATTTCGTCGAATCTGTTGTATGTCCGTCATAAATTCTATCGGAGACGTGCGATGGCAGACGAAAAACCCCATTTCCTGAGCGTTGGAAAAGGCGCAGACGCCCGCGACATCGCCTGGCGTCTGAGCGGTGGGCCGAAGGACAGGCCGGCGCTCGTCTGGCTCGGCGGCTACCGCTCCGACATGAAGGGGACGAAGGCGCTGGAGCTGGAAAGCTTTGCCCGCGAGAAGGGACTTGCGTGTCTCCGCCTCGATTATTCCGGCCATGGTGAGTCGGGCGGTGAATTTCGCGACGGCACGATCTCGCGCTGGCTGGAAGAGGCGCTGGCGATCATTGTGCATGCCGGGTTCATGCGCCTCATCCTCGTCGGCTCCTCCATGGGCGGCTGGATTGCGCTGCGCGCGGTGGCGGAACTGCGGAAGCGCGAGACGGCCATCGTCGAAGGCATGGTGCTGATCGCGCCGGCACCCGATTTCACAATCGATCTCATCGAGCCGTCGCTGGGTGAGACAGAGCGTCAGAGCCTTGCCGAGAAAGGCTATTTCGAAGAGCATTCGGAATATTCTCCCGAGCCGAACATCTTCACGGCCAAGCTGATGGATGATGGCAGGGCGAATAGGGTGCTGACCGGCATCATAGAGACCGGCTGCCCTGTGCATATCCTGCAGGGCATGCAGGATCCCGACGTTCCGTGGCGGCATGCGATGAAGCTGGTCGAGCATCTGCCGGCCGACGATGTCGTCATCAGCCTCGTCAAGGATGGCGATCATCGCCTGTCGCGACCGGAGGATCTGGCGCTGATGCGGCGCGCGCTGGAGGCTCTCCTGCCAGGAGATCATGGTTAACAATTCGTTGCAATTTTAACCATGTCTCCAAGAAAGGCGGGAGCCCCTAAGCCTCAGAATTGACTCTTCGCGCACCAGGTTCTTAACTGTTTGTTAAGAATTGAAGGGTTCCCGCGATGGCATTCAGGCTTGGTTTTGCGTTCTTGGCCGTGGCAGTGACACTGGCTTCGGCTGCCCATGCGACCGGTGTTGCGCCTGTTTTCATGCGCACGGGGGCGGTCACGTCGCAGCCGATCGGCCATTATGAATTCTGCCAGAGCCATCAGGACGAGTGCAGCGTGAAGTCTTCGGATCAGACCGCGCCGAAGCTCACCAGCTTCGGCTGGCAGACGATCCGCGAGGTCAATTATCACGTCAACTCGACCATCGTGCCGATGACCGACATGGAGCTTTATGGCCGCGACGAAGTCTGGGCCTATCCGGTCGATGCGGGCGATTGCGAGGACTTTGTTCTCCTGAAGCGCAAGATGCTGATCGAGAAGGGCTTTCCGGTCAACACGCTGCTGATCACGGTGGTTCGCAAGCCGGATGGCGAGGGCCATGCCGTGCTGACCGTGCGCACTGCGCAGGGCGATTACATTCTCGACAATCTCGACAACGAAGTGAAGCTCTGGACGGATACGCCCTATCACTATCTCAAGCGTCAATCGGCAGCCAATTCCGGCCAGTGGGTGACGATCGAGAATGGCGGCGACGTTCTCGTCGGCTCGCTACGAAAGTAAATCAGAGGATTTTTAGCGTCCTTTTCTGGAGGGGGAAGGACGTGATCGAGGGCCGCCTGTGGGGACATGGCGGCCCTCACATTTTGCGAGCCTCTGCAACGACCTGCTGCAACAGGCTGAAAACCTGATCGTCATCGCATTGCGCGACGTTGAAGCGCATGAGATTCGATGCGCTGCCGGACTGGCTGAAGACATTGCCGGGCGCGACAACGAGGCCATGCACAAGCGCGGCCTTGGAGAGAGCGGTAACCTCCAGCCCATCCGGCAAGCGGCACCAGAGGAAGAAGCCACCCAACGCCGGATTGAGCAGCTCGAAGCCGAGCGCCTGAAGCTCGCGCGCCACCGCATCGCCGCTTGCTATCAGCCGGTTGCGCAGGCCGTCGAGATGCCGGCGATAGGCGCTATCCGAAAGCACGGCATGCACCAGCGCCTCCGCCATCTGGTTGCCGCCGAAGCGGCTGGCGATGCGGAAATCGGTGAAATCCTCCGCCCAATCGGATCGAAGCGCCACATAGCCAGCCCGGAAGGCCGCTGAGAGCGTCTTCGAAAAGCTGCCGATGACGATGACGCGATCCAGCCCGTCCATGGCGGCATAACGCGGGGCCGGCTCGCCCTCGAGATCGCCGAAGATATCGTCCTCGATGATCAGCAGATCGTGGCGCTCCGCGAGCTTGAGCACCTTGTGCGCGGTGACGGCCGAGAGCTTCCAGCCGGTCGGGTTATGCAGGCCGGCATTGGTGAGATAAAGCCGCGGCCGCTCGGTTTCGGCCAGATGCGCGAAGGCCTCGACATCCGGCCCTCCGAGGCCGAAGGGAACAGAGACGACGCGCAGCCGGTTGGCGCGGAGCCCCGCGAGGAAGTTGAAGTAGCAGGGATCGTCGACCAGGATCGTGTCGCCGGGTTCGGTCAGGAAGCGTAGAACCAGATCGAGCGCAGACGAGGCGGAATCGGCCATGATCACCTCTTCAGCGCCCGCCTTGATCTCGCGGGCCGCCAGACGCCGGGCGATCAGCTGGCGCAGAGGCGCCAAGCCCTTCGGTTCGGAATAATCGGTGAGCATCGCGCCGCCGGTGCGGGCCAGATTGCGCATCGCCTTGGCGATGATTTCCTGCGGCATCCAGCTTTCCGGAAGCCAGCCGCAGCCGGGCGACAGCATGCCGGGGCGCGGCTCCAGCGCCTGACGCGACATCCAGAGCGGGTCGATGGCGCGCTCAATGGGGCGCGCGACAGACTTCAGCGAATGCGGAACCGGCTGGCTGCCGACAAAGAAACCCGCGCCGCGCCGCGGCTCGATGAGACCGCTCGCCGCCAGCCGGTCATAGGCCTCGACCACGGTGGACTTGGAAATGCCGGTGGTCGCGGCAAGGCTGCGCACGGAAGGCAGCTTCTCGCCCGGCAGCAGCGTGCGGGCGGAAATCCGCTCGCGGATGAGGGTCATCACCTTTTCGCATTGTCCCGACGCCATCGCCCACCCCTCTGTACCTATTTTCGTATCAGTACAGTTTCTAAAAACTGTATTCAACTGTGTCTTTGCGGATGGCGAGTTTTCCGGCACTTCAGGCAAACAAGGAGATTTGCCATGACCGATATCGCCATCACCGCACCGGCCGTCAGCGACAGGACCAAGGGCCTGATCTACGGCTTTCTGGGTGTTCTCGTGTTTTCCGGTTCGCTACCGGCGACGCGCGCGGCGGTAGCGGATTTCGACCCGGTCTTCGTCACCGGCACGCGGGCAGTGATCGCCGGCGCTCTGGGGGCGGCACTGCTCTTCGCGCTGAAGGCGAAGCGGCCGGAGAGGCGCGATGTCCTGCCGCTCCTCGGCGTCACGCTGGGCGTCGTGGTGATCTGGCCGCTGATGATTGCCTTTTCACTGCAGCTCGTGCCTTCCGCGCATGGAACGATGTTCATCGGGCTATTGCCGCTTATGACTGCCATTTTCGGCGTCTTGCGCGGCGGCGAGCGGCCGAAACCGCGCTTCTGGCTCTTTGCCGTTGCCGGCAGCGCGCTGGTGGTCGGCTATGCCTTCATCTCCAACGGGTTGGCGCTCTCGCTGCCGGATCTCTTCATGCTGATCGGCGTGACGGTCTGTGGTTATGGCTATGCCGAGGGCGCGCAGCTGACGCGGCGGCTGGGCGGCTGGCAGGCAATTTCCTGGGCGCTGGTGCTCGGCATGCCGCTGATGCTGGCGCTATCGTTCTTCTATGCGCCCGCAGATTTCCATGCCGTGCACGAGGCGTCGTGGCTGGGGCTGATCTATGCTGGACTGATGGCCATGCTGGTCGGCTTCGTCTTCTGGTATCGTGGGCTGGCGCTGGGCGGCACGGCCTCTGTGGGCCTGCTGCAGCTCACGCAGCCCTTCTTTTCCTTCGCCATCGCGTCGCTTTTTCTCGGCGAAGCGATCTCCGACGCGATGATTGCCATCACCGTCGCCGTCGTGGCCTGCGTGGTGGCGGCCAGACGCAGCGCCTGACTTTCAAGCGCTGCGACATATCAGACTTACGCGTTGCCGATCAGGATACCGGCAGCCAGCACCAGCCCGCCACCGACGACAACCTGAAGGGCTGCGCGCAGGAAGGGCGTGTCCATGTATTTGTTCTGGATGAAGGCGATCGCCCAGAGCTCGAAGAACACGATGGCAATGGCGGTGATCGTCGCCGTCAGGAAGTTCGGGATCAGGTAGGGCAGCGTGTGGCCGAGGCCGCCAAGCGCCGTCATGATGCCCGAGGCCAGACCGCGCTTGATCGGCGAACCACGGCCGGAGAGCTTGCCGTCGTCATGGGCGGCTTCGGTGAAGCCCATCGAAATGCCCGCACCCACCGAGGCCGAAAGGCCAACGAGGAAGGTCTGCGTGGTGTCCTGTGTGGCGAAGGCCGCCGCGAAGATGGGAGCGAGCGTGGAAACGGAACCGTCCATGAGGCCGGCAAGCCCGGGCTGGACATAGGTCAGCAAGAATTGACGGCGGGCCGTCTCATTTTCCTCCTCGCGCGCGTCTTCCGGCAGATGCCTGTCTTCCAGCATGGAGGCGACATCGCTGTGGGCCTGTTCGGCAATCGCCAGATCGCCCAGCAGCTTGCGGATGCCGGTATCCTGGGCCTGCTTCTGCGCCTCGAGATAGAAGCGATAGGCGCCCTGCTCCATGCGCTCGGCTTCGTCGCGCATGTCATCGAGCGACTTCGTCTCCATCAACCAGTCGGGCGAGCGCTCGTAGAAACCGCGCACATGTTCGCGGCGGATCAGCGGAATGCGCTTGCCGAAACGGCTCTCGAACATGTCGATCAGCATGCGGCGATGGGTGTTCTCCACATCCGCCATGTCGTCGAACACCTTGGCCGATTGCGGATATTGCGCCCGCAGCTTGTCGGCATAGGCCATGTAAATGCGCGCATCGTCCTCTTCGGAGGAGATGGCCAGCGCCAGGATTTCAGCTTCGCTGAGCGAGGAGAATTCGCGCTTCTTCGAGCGCTCAAAGAGTCGGATCATGGGAGGCATCCTTTTTAGAATAATTCTAATCTAGAGACTCGCATGGCTGCGGTCAATCGCTTCCTTGCCGGTTTGTAACTCGACAGGCCCGGCTTTTTGCCGCTCAAATTGGTCGGGAGGTTTCAGCGATGAGAAGTGCGACAGAGGGGAGAGATACGATCCTGGACAGGTTCGGGGCGATTCTGGCGCATCGTCTTCAGGCGCCCTCTTCCGGCTACGAGCCCTACACGCCCTCCGATCCGGATACGTTGGCGCGTGTGCTTCAACCCGGCGATATCCTGCTTGTCGAGGGCGACAACAAGCTGGCCGCAGCGATCAAATATGTCACGCAGTCCACCTGGTCGCATGCGGCCTTCTTTGCAGGGGATATCTTGCCGCTCAGTCTGGAGGAAAGACAATTGCCATTGCCCGAGCGCCCGCAATTGATCGAAGCCAATCTCGGCGAAGGTTGCGTCACTGCGCCATTATCCAAATATCAGACCTACAATACACGCATCTGCCGGCCGGTGGGCCTGACGCCGGGCGACCGCGCCGATCTCGTGTCCTTCATGGTCGCGCATCTCGGCATGAAATATGACCTGAAGCATATTTTCGACCTGCTGCGTTATTTCCTGCCCGCACCACCCGTTCCCGTGCGCTTTCGCCGTCGCCTGCTGGCCTTCGGATCGGGCGACCCGACGCGGGCGATCTGCTCGACGCTGATCGCACAGGCCTTTCACAGCATTCGCTATCCGATCCTACCCACCATCGAGCATGTGCCGGGGCACAGCCAAGCCGTGTCAGACTATTCGCGGGAGGAAATCCTGCATATCCGCGACTATTCGCTGTTCACGCCGCGCGATTTCGACCTGTCGCCCTATTTCGAGGTGATCAAGCCGACACTCGCCGGCGGTTTCGACCATCGCCGGCTGCATTGGGCCGAGCACGACCGCACTCAGCCCGCCGAAACTGGCCGCTTGTAACGCACGATATCGAAGCGCGCCGACAGCCCGTCATAAAGCAGCAGGCGCCCAACAAGCGGCTCACCAGCGCCGGTCACGAGCTTGATCACCTCCATCGCCATCAGCGTCCCGACGACGCCAGTGACCGCGCCGAGGACGCCGGCTTCGGCGCAGGTGGGGACCATGCCCTCCGGCGGCGGCTCGGGGAAGAGATCGCGATAGCCGGGTAACAAACGACCATCCGGGGACTGCTCGTAGGGCTTCAGGACCGTGACGGAGCCATCGAAACGTCCGACAGCGCCGGTGACCAGCGGGATGCGCGCCTGTTCTGCCATGTCGGCGGAGAGATAGCGCGTGGTGAAATTATCGGAGCCGTCGGCCATGAGGTCATAGCCCTTCAGCAGATACGGCGCGTTCTCGGCGGTCAGCCGCAGGTCGTGTCGGATGACGTTGACGTGTGGATTGAGGGCGGCGACAGCGGCGGCGGCGCTTTGTGTCTTCGCCTCGCCGATCCGGTCCGTCGTGTGGATGATCTGGCGCTGGAGATTGGAGAGCGAGACGGTGTCGTCGTCGCAGATGCCGATCGTGCCGACGCCGGCAGCGGCGAGATACTGGATGAGCGGCGCACCGAGGCCGCCGGCGCCGATGATCAGGACGCGCGCGGCTTTCAGCTTCTGCTGGCCGGGGCCGCCGATTTCCGAGAGCACGATATGGCGCGCATAGCGGCCGATCTCGTCGCTGGAAAGGGGTTCCGGAATTCCGCTCTTTGTCATGGCGCATCCTCCCGCGTGACCGTGCCATTCGAGACGCGGAAGAATTCCGCGCGTTCGCCGAGGCTCCTGAACATTGCCGCATCCGTGCCGGTCATGAAAGCCTGTCCGCCGATTTCGTGAACGAGATCGAAGAGCGTGGCGCGACGGTTTTCGTCGAGATGCGCGGCAATCTCGTCGAGCAGGAGGATGGGCGCATAGCCGGTCATGCGGGCAGCAAGCCGCGCATGCGCCAGAACGAGGCCGACCAGCAGCGCCTTCTGTTCACCGGTCGAGCAGCGCTCGGCCTCGATATCCTTGGCGCGGTGGCGCACCAGTAGGTCGGTCTTGTGTGGACCCTCCAGCGTGCGGCCGGCGGCGGCATCACGCGGGCGGTCGCGGCCGAGGGCCAGCCGATAATCGTCTTCCAGATCGGCAGCGACGCGGCCTTCGCCATCTTCGTCCATAAAGCCCGCGAGCGAAAGCGCCGGCACCGGGAAGGCCACCTCCGGCGCGCCCTCCTCCACCAGCCGCGCCAACAGGCCCAGCATTTCGCGCCGGGCCAGCATAATCGCGACGCCCAGCCCCGCCATCTGTTCCTCCAGCCCGTCGAGCCATGTCGTGTCCCAACGGCTTTCGCTTAAGAGCCGGTTGCGGCTCTTCATGGCGCGCTCGAAATCGCTGGCGCGGCGGCCGTGGGTCGGGTCGATGGAGAGAACGAGACGGTCGAGAAAGCGTCGGCGATCAGACGAACCGCCGGTAAAAAGGCCATCCATGGACGGGGTCAGCCAGAGAATGCGCAAGTGATCGAGCAGGTCGTCGATCGCAGGCGCAGAGACTCCGTTGACGCGCAGCCGCCGGGAGACCGCACCTTCCGGCCCAGTCTCCGTGCCGGTGCCGATATCGGCCTCGCCATTCATGCCTTCGATGGCGGCGAAGACCGTGAAGCCGGCCTCCGCGCCATTGCGCACGACATCGGAATAGGCCGCACGGCGGAAACCACGGCCGGGCGAGAGAAAGGAGACGGCCTCCATGAGGTTGGTCTTGCCCGAGCCGTTATCGCCCGTCAGCACGACATGGCGGCCATCGAAACGCAGCGATGCGGCTGCGTAGTTTCGAAAGTCGGTCAGGGCCAGACGGTGGATGGCGGTCTTTTCGGGCATCTCTGTCATACTTATTAGATATGGGTGCGACGGATAGCAGGTGCCAAACCTCAAGGCAAAGACCGTGTGAGACCAAGAATCCCTGCCTCACAGAAGATTCCTTGCCTGCCCCGTTGCGTATTTCAAACACCGCGGTTATAAGCCCCCGTCCGAACGGTCCGGCAGGGCATGCCGTGGCCGTTCTAAATGCTTGTGAAAAGGCCTCATCAGCCATTTCCAAAAACACACCAAGAACGGAGTAGCAAAATGCCCAAGATGAAGACGAAATCGTCTGCCAAGAAGCGGTTCAAGATCACCGCAACCGGCAAGGTCAAGGCAGCTGCCGCTGGCAAGCGCCATGGCATGATCAAGCGGACCAACAAGTTCATCCGCGACGCTCGCGGCACGATGGTGCTGGCGGAGCCGGATGGCAAGAAGGTCGTCAAGAATTACCTGCCCAACGGTCTCTGAGACTGAGCAGCGTTTTCAAAGCTTTAAGGAGATCATGACATGGCACGTGTAAAAAGAGGCGTTACCGCCCACGCCAAGCACAAGAAGGTACTCAAGCAGGCCAAGGGTTTCTACGGCCGCCGCAAGAACACGATCCGCACCGCCAAGGCTGCCGTCGATCGTTCGAAGCAGTGGGCTTACAAGGACCGCAAGATCAACAAGCGCAATTTCCGCGCTCTGTGGATCCAGCGTATCAACGCTGCTGTCCGCGAACACGGTCTGACCTATGGCCGTTTCATCGACGGCCTGCACAAGGCTGGCATCGAGATCGACCGCAAGGTTCTTTCCGACATGGCAATCCATGAGAAGGAAGCTTTCGAAGCCCTCGTTGGCGCTTCGAAGAAGGCTCTCGAATACCTCAAGACTTCCGGCACGGCCGGTGAGTTTGAAGGCGCGGTACGTTAAGTTCCAGCGCTTCCCAAGCTTATTTGAGACCTCAATATTGGGAAACCCGCGCTGGCAGGGCTAGCGCGGGTTTTTTCTTGTTTCAGGCGTCATGAAGGACGGCTAACCAGCTTTGTCATGATGCTCCTATCAGAAGACGGTGAGATGCATGTCCGATCTTGAAAGTCTGAAATCCACGCTGCTCGCGGAAATCGAAGCGGCGGCTGACGAAGCGGCGATCGAAGCCGTGCGTGTCAATGCGCTGGGCAAGAAGGGGTCGGTCTCCGAACTCCTGAAAACGCTGGGCGCGATGAGCCCGGAAGAGCGCCAGACGCGCGGCGCCGCAATCAACGTTCTCAAGAACGAGATCACCGAGCGGATCGCCGACCGGAAGGCGTCCCTCAAGGACGCCGCGATCGCCGCGCGTCTTGCCGCCGAAAGCGTCGATGTCTCGCTGCCGGTGCGCACATCTCCCGCCGAGCTTGGCCGTATCCATCCGATCACGCAGATCGTCGACGAGATCAGCGCCATTTTCGGCGACATGGGCTTCTCGATTGCGGAAGGTCCCGATGTCGAGACGGATTATTATAATTTCACAGCGCTGAACTTCCCCGTCGGCCATCCGGCACGCGAAATGCATGACACGTTCTTCTTCCCGCCCGACGAGAACGGCGAGCGTAAGGTTCTGCGCACGCACACCTCCCCCGTGCAGGTGCGCACGATGGAAGCGCAGAAGCCGCCGATCCGCATCATCATTCCCGGCAAGACCTATCGCCAGGATAGCGACGCGACGCATTCGCCGATGTTCCATCAGGTCGAAGGCCTCGTCATCGACAAAAAGGCGAACGTTGCGAACCTGCGCTGGGTGCTGGAAGAGTTCTGCAAGAGCTTCTTCGAGGTCGACAGCGTGACGATGCGCTTCCGCCCGTCCTTCTTCCCCTTTACGGAGCCCTCCTTCGAGGTCGATATCCAGTGCGACCGTTCGGGTCCGGTGGTGAAGTTCGGCGAAGGCAAGGACTGGATGGAAATCCTCGGCTGCGGCATGGTGCACCCGAACGTGCTTCGCTTCGGCGGCATCGATCCGGACGAGTATCAGGGCTTTGCCTGGGGCATGGGCCTCGACCGCATCGCCATGCTGAAATACGGCATGCCGGACCTGCGCGACTTCTTCAACGCCGATATCCGCTGGATCAACCACTACGGGTTCAGGCCGCTGGACATGCCGACGCTGTTTGGGGGCTTGAGCACTTGATTTAATTGTGGCCACAATTAAATATGTATGGTATGTATGGAACTCGAATGGGACGAGGATAAACGCCAGAAAAACCTGCGGGAGCGCGGGATAGATTTCGCGTCCTTTTCCGATATCGACATGCAAACAGCCTTCACGGCTCAGGACAACAGAACTGATTATGGTGAGGTCCGCTTCATCACTTTCGGGTTCATTGCAGAGCGACTCCATGTCGCGTGCTGGACGCGACGCGAGGAACGGATCAGGGTCATTTCGCTGAGGAAAGCCAATGAAAGAGAAAAAGCTCTCTATGCCGATCTTGCCGGATAGTCTTTTGCCTCTGACGGACGACGATGGCGAAGTGCGGGAATTGACGGCCGAAGACCTCAGACATTTCCGCCCCTCGACGGAGGTCATGCCTGATGTTGTGAAGGCTTTCGAACGCATGCGTGGCGAACGCGGTCCACAGAAGGCGCCGGTGAAGGAACGTGTCGGCCTGCGGCTGGATCGTGAAGTGGTGGACTATTTCCGCCATACCGGCCCCGGCTGGCAGAGCCGGATCAATGAGATACTGGCCGAACATGTGAAGGCGGGCGGAAAGTGATTTCGGAATATATTCCTGTTCTCGTAACGCTACTGGGGCTCTTGGGTGCTGCTGTAACTTATTCTTATCAGCGTTCAGTTGATAGAAGGACTGCTTTGGTGGAACTTCGTCGGAACGCTTATAGGAACTATCTGAACACATTCCTAGTGATGACGGACACGCTTCAGCCAGACCAAGGCGTCACAAGAGCGCACAATCAGAATGAGCTAGAGTTATTGGTTATCGGTTCAGATCGCGTGGTTCAAAGAGTTGGCGCTCTTTCGCTTTACTACAAAGAGACGAACGCTGAGCGCTTCAACCGCGACCCACTCCACGTAAGGCGACTTGTCGCAGATATGTGCAACGAAATGCGTGCTGATTGTTTTGAAAAGACAAATCTCACAGTAGACGAAATCCAGCGGCTTGTGCCGATTGCATAAAGAGAGCAACGACGATGAAATTCACACTCTCCTGGCTCAAGGATCACCTTGAAACCGACGCGACGCTTGATGAGATTTGCGAGAAGCTGACGGCCATCGGCCTTGAGGTCGAGGATGTCGATGATCGCGCCGTGTTCAAGCCGTTCACCATCGCCAAGATCGTGACGGCGGAAAAGCACCCGGAAGCCGACCGGCTGAAGGTGCTTGGCGTCGACAAGGGCGATGGCAAGCTGATCCAGATCGTCTGCGGCGCGCCGAATGCGCGGGCGGGCCTGATTGGGGCGCTTGCGGAACCCGGCACTTACGTTCCGGGCATCGATGTGACGCTCGGCGTCGGCAAGATCCGCGGCGTCGAGAGCCATGGCATGATGTGCTCCGAGAAGGAACTGATGGTCTCCGATGATCATAACGGTATCATCGACCTGCCGGAAGATGCGCCGCTCGGCACATCTTACGCGGCCTATGCCGGGCTTGACGACCCGGTCATCGAGATCAACCTGACGCCGAACCGTCCGGATTGCACCGGCGTCTATGGCATCGCGCGCGATCTCGCGGCGGCCGGTCTTGGGACGCTGAAGACGCGCAAAGCGCCCGCCTTCGCGGTTGATGGTAAGACACCGGTTACGGTAAAGCTCGACTTCATCGCGGACGACAAGCATCTCTGCCCCGGCTTTGCGCTTCGTCTTGTACGCGGCGTCAAGAACGGCCCCTCGCCGGCCTGGATGCAGAAGCGGCTGACGGCGATCGGACTGCGTCCGATCAATGCGCTGGTCGATATCACCAATTACATGACTTTCGATCAGGCCCGCCCGCTGCACGTCTTCGACGCGGCCAAGGTTGCCGGCGACCTCACCGTCCGCCGCGCCAAGGCCGGCGAAAAGGTGCTGGCGCTCGACACGCGCGAATATGAGCTGAATCCGGCTAACGTTGTCATCGCCGATGACAAGGGCGTGGAATCCATCGCCGGCATCATGGGCGGCGAGCATTCGGGCTGTGACGAAAGCACGGTCGATGTCCTCATCGAATCCGCTCTCTGGGACCCGCTGAACGTCGCCAAATCCGGGCGCGAGCATGGCATCATCACCGATGCACGCTATCGCTTCGAGCGTGGCGTCGATCCGGAATATATGGTGGCAGGCCTTGAGCGCGCGACCGAACTGGTGCTGGAGCTTTGCGGCGGTGTCGCTGCAGAGGCGAACGTCGTTGGTTATGAAGGCTATAGGGCAAAGGTCATCGATTTCCCGGTTTCCGAGGTCAAGCGCCTGACGGGCATCGATGTTCCGGCTGCGGAGTCGCGCGACATTCTGGTCAAGCTCGGCTTCGGCGTCGAAGGTTCGGGCGATGTGCTGAAGGTCTCGGTTCCGTCCTGGCGTCCCGATGTGGATGGCAAGGCCGATCTCGTGGAAGAGGTCTTGCGCATCCATGGCGTCGATCAGGTCAAGGCACAGCCGCTCGACAGCCATGGCGCGGTCAACGGCAAGATCCTGACCACGCTGCAGATCCGCACCCGCGCGGCCAAGCGGGCGCTGGCCGCTCGCGGCATGGGCGAGGCCGTCACCTGGTCGTTCATTCCGGCCGAACAGGCCGCGCTTTTCGGCGGCGGCAGTGCTGCGCTGAAGCTCTCCAACCCGATTGCCGCCGACATGTCGGACATGCGACCTTCGCTTCTGCCGGGCCTGCTGTCTGCTGCGCAGCGCAATGCGGCGCGCGGCTATGGCGACGTCGCCCTGTTTGAGGTGTCGGGCACCTATGAAAGCGACCGGCCTGAAGGCCAGCGGCGCGTGGCCGGCGGCGTGCGTCGCGGCACAGCCTCGCTTTCCGGTGCCGGGCGCATGTGGTCGAACGGCAAGTCGGGCGGCGGCAAGCCGGTCGATGTCTACGATGCGAAGGCGGATGCGCTCGCCGTGCTCGAAGCCTGCGGCATGCCGATGGGCAATGTGCAGATCGAAAAGGGCGGGCCGGACTGGTATCACCCCGGCCGCTCCGGCACGATCAAGATGGGCCCGAAAGTCATCCTCGGCACGTTCGGCGAGTTCCATCCGAAGGCGCTCGATGCGCTGGACGTTTCAGGCGCGCTTTGCGGCTTTGAGGTCTATATCGACGCGATCCCCGAGCCGAAGAAGAAGGCGACCAAGACCAAGCCGGTTCTGGAGCTTTCTCCCTTCCAGGCCGTGCGCCGCGACTTCGCCTTCGTGGTCGACAAGGCGGTGGAAGCCGGCGCGATCATCCGCGCGGCAGCCTCTGCCGACCGCAAGCTGATCGGCGCGGTCAATGTCTTCGACATTTTCGAAGGCGCATCGGTTGGCGCGGACAAGAAGTCGGTCGCCATTGAAGTGACGATCCAGCCGGCAGAACGCACGCTGACGGATGAAGATTTCGACGGGCTGACGAAGCGCATCATCGCCAATGTCGAGAAGACGACCGGCGGGAGCCTTCGAGCTTGATCGGTGCTCGCATCTCGTGATTGATTGGGGCGGCCTCGGCCGCCCTTTTTGATTTGAAGGGCCGAAAAATCAGAGATCCAGCGGAGTCCTCATGAAAATCATCTATTCCGAGAAGCACAAGCTGCGCGATGCGAAGACGGAGCTGCATGGCGGTGAACTCGTCAAGCCCTTCGAGGGGCCGTTCCGAGCGGAGTGGATTCTCGAGGCTGTGCAGAGCGCCGGGTTCAAGGACGTGTCCGCGCCGGCGGATTACAATCTCGACGTGGCCATGAAAGTTCATGATCGCGGCTATCTGGAGTTTCTGGCGACAGCATGGGACCGCTGGGCGGCGGAAGGGTTTGCCGGCGAGGCGATCCCGGTGACGCTGCCGGTTCGGCGCACGCAGATGGCGCGTGTGCCGCGCAATATCGACGGGGCGCTTGGCTATTATGCCAATTCCGTCGAGACCTCGATCAGCAAGGGCACGTATGAGGCGGTGCTTTCCTCGCAATCCAGCGCGCTTGAAGGCGCGGATTGGTTGAATAAGGGCAACCGGAGTGCCTTCGCGCTCTGCCGCCCGCCGGGCCATCACGCCGGCATTGATACCTATGGCGGCTATTGCTTCATCAACAACGCGGCCGTGGCGGCACAGCGTCTTCTGCACCACGGCGCGAAGCGTGTGGCGATCCTCGATGTCGACTTCCACCATGGCAATGGTACGCAGGACATTACCTATCGCCGCGACGACATTTTCTTTGCCTCGCTGCATGGCGACCCGGTCGATGCCTTCCCTTACTTCCTCGGCTATGCGGACGAAACAGGCGAAGGGCCGGGCGAAGGGTTCAACGCGAATTATCCGATGCCGCCGGGAACGCCCTGGAGCATCTGGTCGCAAGCATTGGCCGATGCACTTGTCCGCATCAAGACCTATGGCGCAGAAGCCATTGTCGTGTCGCTGGGCGTCGATACGTTCGAGAAGGATCCGATCAGCTTCTTCAAGCTGACAAGCCCGGATTATATCAGCATGGGTGCGATGATCGCCGGCAGCGGCGTACCTGTGCTGACGCTGATGGAGGGCGGCTATGGCGTGCCGGAGATCGGCCTGAACGTCGCGAACTTCCTCAAGGGGATCGAATCGCGGGGCTGATGCGTTTAGACGGGGGAAACTCAAGGGAGAGAGCCATGACCATCAAAGTGGAGACCAAGATCGTCGCCGATATCGCCACGGTGTGGAATGCGTATACGACGCCGGAAGACATCATGGCGTGGAATGCCGCGTCCGATGACTGGCACACGACCCATGCGACAGTCGAGCTGACGAATGGCGGCCATTTTTCCTCGCGCATGGAGGCGAAAGACGGATCCATGGGCTTCGACTTTGCTGGCACCTACGCCCGCATCGTGCCTTATGCCGTCATCGAATACGATTTCGGGGACCGTCATGCCCGGGTGGATTTCGTTGAAGATCCGGAAGGCGTGACCGTCACGGTCGCCTTTGATCCAGAAAGCGAGCATCCGGAGGAAATGCAGCGCGACGGATGGCAGGCTATCCTGACCAATTTCAAGCGGCATGTGGAAGCCAAGGGCAAGTCGCGTCCTGCGCTTGTCGATGCCTGACGAACGCGGAACCGAACTGAAGTCTTTCTGCTAAGGTATAGACGCGCGATTCGGAGCGATGCGGAGAATACACCCATCTGGAGCCAGACATGCTGAAAAAGATCTTCACGACCTCGGCCTTCATCTTCTCTGGCCTGCTGCTTGCCGCTTGCCAGACGGCGCAGAATCCGAAGGCGGAAGCGCATCTGAACCAGCGCTGGCAAGGCAAGCCCGTCGCGGAGTTCGAGAGCCGCTTCGGCAAGCCATCCAGCACGTCTTCCGGCAAACTGGTGTGGAGCGTCACCCGCGACGACGTGACGCCTGCCCATGAACGTTCCTTCGGCATCGGCGTCAGCGGTGTAGCGATCGGCGACCCGCTGAAGACGAAAGTCGAGGCCAAGGCCGAGCGCAAGAGCTGCACGATCGAAGTGAGCAGCAGCAATGGCGCCATTACCCGCATCGATATCGTCAGGGACGATTCGACGCGTCAGGCCGCCTCGCTTTGCCTGTTCACCTTTGGCTGAGACTGCTTTCAATCCAGACCGTCAGCTTGGGTGCGACAGACCGGGCGCTCAATCGTCGAGCCCCTTCCCTTCCATGATCTTTGGACGGCATTTCTCGATACGAGCCTGCCGCGTTGCCGATTGCTTAGCCGACGAAAAATGAAGCAGATAGGCTCGCTGCCGGCCGGGCGTTAGCGCGTCGAAGGCAGCCTTCAATGCGCCGTCTCCTGCCAGCGCTGTCCCAAACTCTTCAGGAACCGCGAACGCCGATACCGATTTGTGAACCACCTTGAGCCCGGCCTTCTCCACTTCGATCGCTTCGTGGACATAGCTCTTGATCAGGTTCTGCATGCGCTGGATTTCATCGACACCTGTGAAGCGGATCTGGCGGGCAGACTGGACGTTTTCGGTCTGCTGAATGAGGACACCGTCAGGGTCCTTCATCAGCGCGCCCTTGTGAAAGAGCAGCGCGCAATAGTCCTTGAAGACATGGATCAGAACGACATTCTTACCGTCGAGCGTGTAGCAGGGCACGCCCCATTTCAGATCCTCAACCAAGGGGCACTCGAGCAGCAAGGCACGAAGCGCTGCCATTTCAGCCTGCCAGCGCTCATTGCGCTTCAGGTAGGCATCGACCTTTGGATTCGTCTGACTCATGTTGCTCTCCGCTTATTTTCAGGAGAGCTTATATGGCAAGAGGCGGCAGGGAAAGCTTTCAGGCTCAGCCCTGCCATTCTGGTCGTCTCGCTGCCTCAGAACGGGAACTTCATCCCCGGCGGCAGCGGCATGCCGGCGGTGAGTTCGGCGAGCTTGGCTTGGGCCTCGGCTTCGCCCTTGTCCTTGGCAGCCTTGTGGGCGGCGACAATCAGGTCTTCGAGGATTTCGACGTCGTCTTCCTTGAACATGGACGGATCGATCTTGATCGATGTCATGACGCCCTTGCCGTCGAGATGGACCGTGACCATGCCGCCGCCGGCCTGGCCTTCGATGTCCATGGCAGCGATCTCAGCCTGGACCTTTTCCATCTTGGACTGCATTTCCTTGACCTTGCCCATCATGCCCATGATGTCGCGCATCGTCAGCTCCTTGTTCTTGTTGTCGCAATTTCCATACGAAAAACCGCTTTGCACTTTTTCTGGAATTGCTTTGTTGTCGCAATTTCCGGACGAAACCGCTTCGCACTTTTCTCGAATTGCTCGGTTAAAATTCGACGTCGTCGCCGGGGAGCACATCGCCCTCTTCGGTAACGGCTGCGGCCGGTGCCGGCTTGTCTTCCTCGTCGTCCGCCTCATCCTTGCGCACGCGCACGTCCATGATCCTGGCACCGGGAAAGCGCTCAAGAATGGCCGCGATATCAGGATCGGAGCGGGCGTCCAGAAGCCGGGTTTCCTTATCCATCGCCTCCTGCTGGACGAGCGTCGGCTCGCCCTCGTCGCGCGAGAGGATCACGAGCCAGCGGATGCCGGTCCATTTTTCGAGACGGGTCTGCAGGTCGTTGACCAGCGAGCGCGGAGCATCCGAACCCAGGCGAATTTCCAGCTTGCCCGGCTCCATGCGCACGAAATGCACATGCTGGCGGAGCAGCGTGCGCAAGACAGGCTCGCGGTTCTTGGAGCAGAGTTCGACAATATCCTTGAGCGAGCCGACCTTCACCAGCATTTCAGGCGCGGCGCGTTCTTCACTGCGCGGCGCTTCTACGGGTTGGGTGTCGGCGGCCGCCTGCGGTGTCGTGACCGGATCGGCTTTCGGCACGGCGCGCAGCATGGCCGTTGCGCCACCCGTCGAGCCGCGCGGGCTCATGGACTGGCCGACGGCATTCACATTGCCGCTACCCGACATGGATGCACCGCCGCCGCCATTCGGACGCGGCGCTGAAGGCGCATCGACGGCACTGCCGTTTGCGTAGTCGGCGAGTCGGCGCGCGGCCTCTTCCGGCGAGGGAAGATTGGCGGCATGCGCGATGCGGATCAGCACCATTTCTGCTGCGGCCTGCTGGCGCGCGGCGCTTTCCGTTTCCGGGATGCCCTTGAGCAGCATCTGCCAGATGCGCGAGAGCGTGGAGACGGCAAGTGTCTTCGAAAATTCCGCGCCGCGCGTCCGCTCGGCTTCGCTCAGCGACGGGTCTTCGGCGGAGGCCGGTGCAAACTTGAAGCGCGTGACCAGATGGGTGAAATCGGCGAGATCGTTGAGCACGGCGACCGGATTGGCACCCGCCTCATACTGGCCGGCAAATTCGGTCAGGGCTGCCGCTGCGTCGCCACGCGCCAGCGTCTCGAAAAGATCGACCACGCGGGCGCGGTCGGCGAGGCCCAGCATGGTGCGGACCTGTTCGGCAATCACCGCGCCGCCGCCATGGGCAATCGCCTGATCCATCAGCGACAGGCCGTCACGGGCGGAGCCTTCGGCCGCACGTGCGATCATCGCCAGCGCTTCCGGCTCGGCTTCGATGCCTTCCTTGCCCGCAACGGTGGAGAAGAGATGGACGAGGTCGGCAGCCGAAATGCGGCGCAGGTCGAAACGCTGGCAGCGCGACAGAACCGTAATCGGAACCTTACGGATTTCGGTCGTCGCGAAGATGAACTTCACATGCTCCGGCGGCTCTTCAAGCGTCTTCAAGAGGCCGTTGAAGGCCTGCGTGGAAAGCATGTGCACTTCGTCGATGATGTAGACCTTGTAGCGCGCCGAAACGGGGCGATAGCGCACCTGCTCGATAATCTCGCGGATATCGTCGATACCTGTATGCGACGCGGCGTCCATTTCGACAACGTCGAGATGGCGGCCCTCCATGATCGCCTGGCAATGGATGCCGAGTTCCTTCAGCTCGATGGTCGGCTTGTCGATCGTGTCGGTCTTGTAGTTGAGCGCGCGGGCGAGGATGCGGGCGGTGGTCGTCTTGCCGACCCCGCGAACGCCGGTCAGCATATAGGCCTGGGCGATGCGTCCGCTTTCGAACGCATTCGTCAGAGTCTTGACCATCGGCTCCTGGCCGACCATCAAGTCGTTGAAATCCTTGGGACGATATTTGCGCGCGAGGACCCGGTAGCCAGTCTGCTCCGCAATGTCCTTGTCGCTGCCGCTCATGGCCCGTTGCCTTTTGATTTCGCCCGGCAACCGGGCTTCCGTAGAAAGAGAGGTGGGAGGCCAGCACGATGACCCGTGCCTGAACTCGTTAGGGCTGCTTCCTTCCGGACCTGACCCGGTTGGCGAGTGGTCCGTCCACCACCAGCCTCCCGACCTCCATATCGGCAATCTTCATTCGAAATGCAAGCAGAATGACGAAAAAACCCCCATGACCGTGCTTGATGGTCGCCGCAATTCACGCATACATTCAAGCCAAAAGATCAGTAGAGTGACGGGAGAGCAGGCTTGGAGCGATTCGAACCCGATATGCGGCTGACGCGCAATGCGACGCTGATTGCCAATCTCGGCCTTTGCCAGCTGCGACTTGTCGACGACAGCCGCTGGCCGTGGCTGACGCTGATCCCACAGCGGCCGGATATTTCGGAGATTTTCGAACTCACGCCGCTCGACCAGACGATGCTCACCTTCGAAACGAACCTGGTCGCCAGCGCGCTGAAGAGCGTAACGCGGTGCACCAAGATCAATGTCGCGGCCATCGGCAATATCGTGCGACAGCTTCATGTGCATGTCGTGGCGCGCAACGAGGGCGACGCCAACTGGCCGGGCCCGATCTGGGGCCACGGCGAGGCCGCTCCCTATGAAGACGAGGTGCGCAAGCGCCTGGCCGATAGCATCATGAAGGCACTCAGCACATGAAAAGTCCGATCTTCGATCTCGCTGCCCCGCATGCCGAGCCCTCGAGCCTTACAGCCTTTTCTGAGAACGCGCTGGTGCGCGATACCGAAAATCGCACCGACGACTGTCTGGAAAAGGCCTTCGCGACCGAAGGTGTGCATTGCTACGCCATTGCCGACGGGCGCATGATCCTGAAACATGATCGACAGGTGCTCGATCCGCTGTTCGCGCCTTATGAACTCGCCGCGCTCGATCCCGATCCGGACAATGCCGTGCTGCTCGGCCACCGCGAGACTGGCGAGCCGCGCATCGCCATGCCCGTGAGGATCGATCCGGAAAACCTCCCGGAGCTTTACAAGGCGGCGAGCGCGCGCGGCATCTATCGCGAGAATATTCTCGAAGGCGCGATGCTGGGCGAAGCCGCGCAGGCGTTCTCGCTCGTCCACTGGAACACAACGCATCGCTTCTGCGGCAAATGCGGCGGCGCGACCATCGCCAAGGCCGGCGGCTACAAGCGGGTGTGCGAGGCTTGCGGCAATATGCTGTTCCCGCGCACCGATCCCGTCGTCATCATGCTGGTGATAGATGAGGAGAACGACCGCTGCCTGCTCGGGCGCAATGTACAGTTCCCGGAGGGCATGTATTCCTGCCTCGCGGGCTTTGTAGAACCCGGCGAAACGATCGAGAATGCCGTGCGCCGCGAGACCTTAGAGGAGGCCGGCATCACGGTCGGGCAGATTCGCATCTATGCGTCGCAGCCCTGGCCGGTGCCGCATTCGCTGATGATCGGCTGTTTCGGTCGGGCGGAAAGCCGCGACATCATCTTCGATGAGAAGGAGCTGGCGGATTGCCGCTGGTTCACCCGTGAAGAGACGGAAGCGATGTTGCAGCGGACACTGGGCGAGCCGGGTTCGGCCCCGCCAAAGGGCGCGATCGCGCATCGGCTGATGCGGGACTGGCTGGACTGGCCGGAGGCGTAAGCCCGCTTCCTCTCTCCTTGCGGGAGAGGACTGCAAGGCGGCAGGCCTCAGCTCAATACGAATTCTTCCGCCGCAGATGCTCTTCCCAGGCGAGCGCGGAGGAGATGATTTCCTCGAGATTGTCATGCACCGGCTGCCAGCCGAGTTCGCGCTTGGCGACCGCCGGATTGGCGACGATCAGCACCGCATCGCCTGCCCTGCGCGGGCCGAAACCGATGTTAAAATCGCGGCCCACCACCTTCTTCATGGTGTCGAGCACCTCCAGAACCGAGAAGCCCCGCCCATAGCCGCAATTGGCGACAAGCGAACCACCGCCGTCACGCATGCGCTGCAGCGCCTTAAGGTGAGCATTCGCCAGATCCGTCACATGGATATAATCGCGCACACAGGTGCCGTCGGGCGTCGGATAGTCGGTGCCGAAGACGTCGATCTTCTCGCGCAGACCGGTCACGACCTGGCTTGCGACCTTGATAAGATGCGTAGCGCCGGGCGTCGACTGACCGGTGCGGCCCTTCGGATCGGCCCCGGCGACGTTGAAATAGCGCAAGGCGGTATAGATGAAATCATGCGCTGCAGCGGTGTCGCGCAGCATGATTTCGGTCATCAGCTTGGAACTGCCATAGGGTGATTCTGGCGAAAGCCGTGCGGTTTCCGAGACCGGGTCGGAGCCATCGGGCGTCCCGTACACGGCGGCGGTGGAGGAGAAGACGAAGTGCTTCACGCCGGTCTTGACTGCCCAGGCGATCAGGGCGCGCGATTTGACGGTGTTGTTCTCGTAATAGCCGAGCGGGTCGCTGACGGAGTCCGGCACCACGATGGAGCCGGCGAAATGAATGACGGCGTCGATGGAATTTTCGGCAGCGATGCGGTCGAGCAGCATCGTGTCGGCGATGTCACCTTCGTAGAATTTCGCCTCCGGCGCGATCGCCCAGCGGTGGCCGGTCGACAGGCGGTCGATCACGACGACATCTTCATTGGCGTCCACCAATGCCCAGACCATATGGCTGCCGATATAGCCTGCCCCGCCTGTAACCAGAACCGCCATGTTTTTCCCCGCGCTCGATTCGACTGGAAGGCACGATAACGGCTGCAAAACCCGGCGCAACAGCAATCTTGCCCGGCGCGAGCGGGCTCTGCGGCCGGCGCCTGCGGCCGACACTTGTTGCCGCACATGGATCTTGAAAAAGATATAATTTATTATATATATTTAAGGCAGCAACCTGTTCGAAAGTTCTGACCGATGCCCCCACAGCCGCCGCAAACCCGATCCGGCCTCTTGAGCCGAATCTTCGCCACGCTCCTCCAGAAAGGAAAAAGTCCGTCCATGCATCAGATCGACACCAATTACTTCGTCTCCGGGCAGATTTCGGCCGAGCAACTTGCCGCCCTGAAAGACGCCGGGTTCTCCGCGGTCTGCTGCATGCGGCCCGATGGGGAAGGCTTCGGCCAGACGCCGTTTGCCGAGATCGAGGCCGCTGCCAAGGCGCTTGGCATGAAGGCCTATTATCTTCCGGTCGCTGGCGGCAGCGTGCCGATGCAACATGCCTCGACCCTGAAAGCCCTGCTGCGCGCGGAAAAGGGCAAAATTCTCGGCTATTGCGCCTCCGGCAATCGATCCAGCATGCTTTACCAGCTTGCAAGGCAGGCGGCAGCCTAGAACGGTTCGGTCGTTAGTTTCGCTCAAGCTAACCGACTTAGACAGGGGATGCTTGGGCGCGCGCCGAAGCTTGGGACAGGACCGCACCCTACCCTGCCTGACGCGCGCCTGAGCGGTTCCGGGCCCCTATATCCATCGATGCCCGGCGCGGAGACGCCCATGCCTCGCCTGTCCGTTCTCATCCCCCCGTCAGATGCCGCCCCAAGCGGCCTTGCAACGCTTGTCGGCAATCTTCTTGTCGATGCGGCGCTCGATCTTGAAGTCGTCATCTTCGACGGCGGCGATGCGCCAGCCATTGAAGATGCCCGGCTGACACGCCTGCCAGCCATGCCCGAAGGAACACCGCAACAGGCCATGTGGTCTGCGCTGGTAACGGGTTCGCGCGGCGACTGGGTGTGCCTGGTCAAGGCCGAGGACATGCTGGAGGCGGAGCTGTCCATCATGGTCGACTTTGTGGAAACGGCCAATCCTGCCGCTGATGCGCTCGCCTGGCACACCTTGCAGATTGACGCAGCCGACCCGCCTGACCGGCGCTTTTCCATCGGCGTCCCCAGTCAGTATGGCATCATCAATATCGACAAGACAGCGATGTTGAAGGCTTTCTTCATGTGGGAGAACAGTCTCAACATTCCCCGCATGCCCTTCGGGCTTTATCACGGCGCGCTCAAACGTCAGCTAGCACTTACCATAACAGAAAGCCTCACAGCTTCTGGGCGCACCTCGCCGCTGCCCGCGACGGAATGGGCGGCGCGGACGGTGTTTCTGGCCAACGAGATTGCACTTTGCGAGCGGCCGATGTCGGTCATCGCCAAGCAGCGCTTTTCCTATGACCATGCCGGCATTCCGACGCCCGGCTTTCCCTTCCATGCCGGCATCGGTGAAACGGCCGGGATCGCCGAAGTCCAGAACGCGGTTTTCATGGAAATGGGCGCGCCCTGGGGTCCGGGAGCGGAAGAGGCTTTCGTCCGCGCCGCAATGATCGACTGCCTGCTGGAAACGGATGAAGAGCTTTTCGCCGCGAAATGCGAGGCCTACGACGCGGCGTTCCGGGTCTGGGAAGGCGGCCGGCATGCGCGGCTTTTCCAGCCCTATTATGCCGGTCCGCAGCAACCCGACATCCGCCGCGGGCTGCATGGCAACATGCTGATGGTCGATCGGTTCATCGGCAAGGCGCGAACCGCGCAGGACTTCTACCGCGTGATGCGCTCTTTCCTTGCGCCGGTGCGCCTCATCTGCGGCGCGGGCTCGGTGATTTAAAGCTCGCGTTCGGCGGCGAAGCGTTCAAGCGCGGCATCCTCAGAAAAACAGGCGCGGAAATGCGCGAGGCTTCCCTTGGTAGGCCCTCCTGACGAACGGCTGCCTTCGGGGCTCCTGTCGCTTGCGGACGAAAGGTCGTGCGGGAAACTGCCGAGATACCAATCCAACGGACCCGCACCGAGGGCCGCTGCAAAATCGGGCCTGCGCTTCGGACGCGTCATCAGGTCGTTATAGATCGCCGAGAACGCGTCGCGCGAGACTTCGGGACGAAAACGCCGGGCAGAATCGACGGCTGCAGCATCGCCCAACCGCTCACGTAAAGCAGGCGTACGGAGAAGGCCGGCAAGGGCTGCGGCGGCCTCCTCACGCGTTTTCGCCACCAGTCCGGTCCTGCCGTCGCTGACAATGGCGCATTCGGCGGGATTGTCGAGCACCAGCGGCGCAAGGCCCGCCGACATGGCCTCGACCAGCGCGTTTTCCGCCGTGCCAAAATGCGAACGATCGAGCGGATAGAAGAAGAGGTCGAGCCCGGCAAGGGCTGCGGCGGGATCATCCGTCTGGCCCATCATGACCACGCGTTCAGGATGGCGCATGGCGGCGCGGGCACGGATGGGCCCGCCGTCCCGATCGAAGGCGCCATAGACGGCGACATCGAAATCGATGCCTTCGACCGCGTCGATGATTGCAAAGAAATCTGGGCTCATCTTGACGAAATCGACCGTGCCGAGATAGCCGGCGCGGGGCCTGGGGCCGGGCGGTCGTCGCTTCGGAGGGTTATCCAGCCCGAAGCCGCTGCCGACGACGCGGCGATCGCCGGAAGCCGGCCGCGAGAGCGAACAGGCGGAGGTGTAGACGAAGATCTCGGCGGCCTCTGTTAGCCCCTCAGCGATGAGCGGTGGCGCGAGTCCTGAAATATGCGACCACAGGAGATAGCGGCACGCCGGAAGCGGCAGACGTACCAGCGCCTCGTAAATGCGTGGATGGTTCCAGAACTCGACCTGAACGATGTCCGCCCCGGCCAGCAGGGCGAGCAGTCGACCGCGGTCCGGCGCTTCCACGATTTGCGCGCCTGCGGCGGCAATGGCCTCGGCATAACGTCGGTCGCGGGCGGGCTCGAGCAGGATATAGCAATGGTCGGCAGCGCTTGGATCAACAGTACGGATGGCGGCATGCGCCTTGCCGACGCCGCCGCCGAGATGGGCGGCCAGATGCACGATCTTGCGCGGCTGCGTCATTGTGGTGCCTGCCAGTTGCAAACGCCTACGACAGCGGCAGGGTCGGAGGCAGGAACGGGATTGCTGGAGAAGATCAGGAGATCGCGCCGGCCATAGGTGTCGGCGATCCGTTCGGCAAAGAGCCTGATGGTGGTGGGGCGGCCGGAGCAGATATTGACCACGCCCTCCTGCCGCGTGTCGGTGATCGCGGCGATCATGCGGCCGGCATCCGCGACATCCAGATAGTCCCGCAATTGCGTGCCGGCGGAAAGATGGGCGTGCTCGCCTCGCGCGATACAGTCGTGGATATAGGGCGCCAGCCGGCCCGCCTGTTCGGCTTCGCCGTGGAGATAAAACAGGCGGCACCAGGTGAAGCGCTGGCCGGCCAGCGCGGCATGTCGTTGCAGCGCAAAGCAGGTGGCGAGCTTGGCTGCGGAATAGAGGGTGGAGGGGCCAAGCGGCGCGTCGTGCTGAATGCGCGTCGATGGCAGGCGGTATTCCATGCAGGTGCCGAGACCGATCACATGTCTAACGCCTGCCTGTGCCGCCGCGCGCGCCATGACGATGCTGCCCGCCGTACAGATGAAGTTGAAGCGCGAGCGCTGATAGGTTTTGGGATCGACATACCAAGCAGCGTGGATCAGCGTATCCTGACCCTCGAGCGCCCTTTTCCACCAGTCCTCGCGCTCGGCGAACAGATCCCGCGTCAACATTACATTGACATCGCCGGCCGAAAGCCCGGCCCGCAACATGCTGCCGGGACGAACAGCGACCGTTACCTCATGGCCGGCGGTCACAAGATGCCTGAGGATCTGACGACCCACAAAGCCGCTTGCGCCGGTGAGGAAAACCTTGGTCATGCGATGGCGTTGATGCCTTCCATTACCGGACGTGCGAGGGTCCGGGAGATGTCGAGACCATAGCGTTCGGCATGGTCCGCCCATTCGGGATCGGCTTCGATCAGCTCGCGGAAGCGGCGATAATGGGCGGCGGCCAGTCGCTGGTGCTCAAGCCCCATGCCGGTATAGGCATCTGCGAGGAAATAATGCGCGAAGGGCTGACCTTCGTGGCGGTTGATGACCTCCTTGAAGGTCGTCGCCGCCAGTTCGTAATTGCCTTCCCGCATGTTACGGTTCTTCACAAAGTTTGCCTCGAGATTGAGGTCAAAGAGAAACCGCTTGAGCGCCGCCTTGTCAATCCCCGGCGCATTGATGACATAGTCTGTCATGTCGATCGCGCCGATGCGCTGATGTTCCGGCGCCAGCCAGCCCTCGCGCTTGCACTGCTCGAAAAGCGCGCTGCCGCGCAGCGGCGTGGCATAGTTGAAGAAGGCCCAGTCGAAGCCGGTGTCGAGAATGAACTGGCGCGTTTCCTCGCGCTCCGCATCGGTTTCGCCGGGCAGGCCGATGACGAAGAAGGCGCAGGTGAAGATGCCGTTGGCCTGCAGCAGTTCGACCGTGGGCTTGATCCGCGAGAAGGCAATCGGCTTGAAGATGATTTCCTTCAGCACACGTTTTGAGCCGGATTCAATGGCGAGAAAGATCGTATCCACGCCGGCGCGGCGCATGAGATAGGCCATTTCCTCGTCAATATAGGACATGGTCACGCCATTGGGCATTTCCACGCGGATATTGAACTGGGCGAGCTTGCGAAACAGGTCCTTGGCGCGGTCGCGGTTCAGAAGGAGCTGATCGTCGTAGATGGTCAGAACGTTCAGGCCGTAATTGTCGACCAGCTTGCGCACATGGTCGATGATGAGATCGACCGAGGCATAGCGCATGGACGCCCCGTGGAAGGACGGTTCCGCGCAGAAATTGCACTTGAAGGGACAGCCGCGCGAGGTGACCAGGAAGAACTGCTTGGAACTCGAGGAATATTTGACGAAGGGCGAGAAGGCTTCGCGCATGGAATAGGCGGGCACATCGACCAATTCGTAATCGACATCGATCACACGATCGAGATCTTCGGTGACCGCATGCGGGCGCGGCCTGGCCAGCCCCTCCGGCGCGTTGCGGATCCACGGATCGCTCTCGAAAGCGCTCAACATGTCCGGCGTGTCGAGGAGTTTCAGGAGACCCGCCTCACCTTCGGAGAAACAGAACGCATCGAGGCTGACACCCTCCTCGATCATGTCCTTATAACCTGTTGTGACCGCAGGACCGCCGACGACCTGAACAAGCAGGGGAAACTCCGCACGCACCATTTCCGAAAGCCGCTTCAGCCAGCCGAAGGAAATGTCGTAGGACATGGAGAAGCCCACCACATCGATGCTGCCCTGGCCCAGCGCCTGACGCAGCCGCTCCGCCTCGCTCAGCGGACTGGCAATGTTCAGGTCCAGAATTTCGGCATCGTGCAGACCATTGGACGCCTTGCGAATATGAGAGGCAATGGTCAGAACACCGTAAGGAAAGGCAAGGAAGGAACGGACGCTTTTGACCTTCGTGTCCGTATTTCTTTTGGCATCCACGATGTAAGGCAGCACCACCAGAAGCAGCTTGCGACCACGAGACCGTTTACATGTATCAGTCATGGGTTTCCGTCCGTCTCGCTCAGGTCAAGAAATGTATGATATTCTTATTATACAACTCAATATAGAATAAGATGGTTTTAATATGCGAGACTTGTCCGAGACTGGATGTAAATTAGATATCGCTTAGAAATTTATCGCTATCTCATCGGGCGGAGTCATCATCCCTGATGCCGCTTCATAGAGTTCGGCCGGCGTCAGGGCTCCAGCCAAGCGCTCGCCGATGTGGATGAGTAGCGGAGTAACGCCCCTGAACGGGGTTTTGCCGGCATCTGCCACTTCAAAAGTGGGAGAAAACGCCTTCAGGAAGCGCCCGCCTTTCCAGGCTCGAATGCAAGCTTCGTAGCGCTGCCGCATGATCTGGAAATCGCGCTCCGTCGAAGCGCTCGCGCAATCCAATGCGCAGGAGCGGACGAAATTCTCTTCCCAGCCATCCAGCTTGATGCCGTAGGTTTTTCTGAACCAGTTTTGACTGACGCCGACGGCTGCGGTGGTTCCGCAACCTTGCGGAAATGGAAAGTCCGGGTCGATCGTCTCACTCTCAACCGCGCGGCCGAGATCCGCCATGAATTCCGCATGCCGCAGATCGTGTTCTTCGACACGTCCCTCACTTGCCGAGTTGCTTCCAGGACAGGCACCCAGGATGGAAAAGGGACGTTCTGAAAAGATGAAGCGACGTGCCGTCAGGATGACCTTGAAGGCGCTATCCTGATCGACGACCGGATGCTCGAAATAGCGGTTTCCGAAAAGCGGCTTGTTCTTCTCCAAGAGTTCGCGACGTACCGCAGCGTGGTAAACTGAAAACATGAATGTTGGCACGCGCCCGGCATCCTGCCACCCAAAGGTCTTGCGTATCAGTTCGTCTCGCGCAATCTCTACAATCCGGCAGCCTGTCGGAACGGCCGTGTTCATTTCATGGGGTTTTGCGCCGGGCCAATGGAAGGTCAGCCGGTTCCAGGCAACGGCATCGCAATCCGGCACACGTGCCTCAATGCGCGCGATCAAGCCAGCGACTTCGGGATCAACGAAGTCATCATCGCCGATAATGGATACCCACCGTCCCGAGGTCGCCGCAACAGTGCGCTCCCAGTTGTCGACCATTGATAGCGTATGGGATGCGGACGGCAGATAACGCACCCTTCGGTCATTGCAAACCTCGCCCATGAACGCATTCATGATCGTCGGATCGTCGGAATTGTCCACGAAAACGAATTCCAGATCGTCGCGCGGCGAGGCGATCAGCGCACGGATCGTCTCCTGGAAGTAGATCTGGCGATTGCGTGAGGGAACGCAGATCGAAAGGCTTGGAACGCTGGTCAGACCGGAGACTCCCTGTCGACCTTCGCCAAGGTA
This sequence comes from Rhizobium sp. C1, assembly GCF_021026335.1. Classification (GTDB taxonomy): domain Bacteria; phylum Pseudomonadota; class Alphaproteobacteria; order Rhizobiales; family Rhizobiaceae; genus Ensifer_A. The sequence continues at coordinate 12,592 of NZ_JAJNCY010000006.1, read as the reverse complement.
GCGGTACGCTTCGTGCGCGGCGCGCGCGCCGGCTTCGGCACCACCGCTTCGTCCGTCAGTCGTGAACCGTCAGCGTGGGGACCGCCGTCACGAATTTCCCACCCCAGTCTCTGATAGAGGAAAGCTGACGCATGATCTCTCCCTTGAGATTCCATGGCAATATCACAACCCTTTCCGGACGCAGCGCCATCAGCGCCTCTTCGTCCACGATACGGATCCGGCTGCCGGGCATGAATTGTCCCTGTTTCGCCGGGTTCTTGTCGGCAACGGCGGCGATCAGGTCGGATTTCACGCCCGAGAAATTCAGGAGCGTGTTGCCTTTTGCCGCCGCGCCATAGGCCACCACGCGCAGCCCCTTGCGCCGCGCATCGATGAGGAAATCCATAAAGGCATCGCGCACCTGCAGCGCGCCCTGCTGCATCAGGGCGTAGGTTTCCGCACGGTCGAGCCCGGCCCCTCGTTCCTCTTCGAGCACGGCTGCCACATTAGCGCTCAAGGCATGCGCGGCGCTTGCGGCACGACAGGCAAAGATCCGCAGCGATCCGCCATGCCAGGGCGTCTTTTCGACATCGAACACCCGCAAGCCATTGGCTGCGAAGATCCGCGAGACGGCGAGAAGCGACAGGTACGAGAAGTGCTCATGGTAAGCCGTGTCGAACTGATTTTCGGCGATCATGTTCAGGATATGCGGGAATTCGAACGTCGCTACGCCGTCCGGCTTCAAAAGGCGGGTGAAGCCGCTGACGAAATCGTTGATGTCCGGCACATGGGCGAGAACATTGTTGGCCGCCATCAGATCGGCCTGCTTGCCTTGCCCCGCGAGTTTGTCCGCGAGGGCCATTCCAAAGAATTCCTCAACGACTTCTATGCCCCTGGCGCGGGCGGCGGTGGCCGTGCTTTTCGTCGGCTCGACGCCAAGGCAGCCGATGCCCCGGGCCTTCACATATTGCAGGAGATAGCCGTCATTGGCGGCGATCTCGACCACATGTGACTGCGGACCGAGGCCGAAGCGGCTGGCCATATCCGCGACGTAAAGCTCGGCATGGGTCAGCCAGCTTTGCGAGAAGGAGGAAAAGTAGGCGTAGTTTTCCGAAAAGAAGGTCTCGCGGCCGGCAAAATCCTCCGTCTGCACCAGAAGACAATCACGGCAGACACGGATGACAAGCGGATACCAGAGTTCCGGTTTCGCGAGTTCCGCAGCGGCCAGATAGGAATTCGAAGGCGGGGCTGTTCCAAGGTCGAGGAAGGGGGCGAAGTGCTCGCCCCCGCAATGCCGGCATTTCATGAGCCCAGTCCTTCAAAACCTGAGGCGACGCGTGGCAACGCCTCGTCGCGCGCCGAGCGGTTGACGACCGGCAGCGGCCAGTTGAGCCCCAGCACAGGGTCGAGCGCATCAAACCCGCCTTCATGCGTCGCCGCGTAAGGGGCCGTGTGGAGATAGATCATCCGCACATCATGCGTCAGCGCCTGAAATCCATGGGCACAGCCTTCCGGGATGAGAAGCGCGCGGCCGTTTTCGGCGGAAAGTTCCAAGGCGACAGACTGCAGATAGGTAGGCGACCCCTTACGCAAATCGACAGCGACATCAAGGATGCGGCCGGCAATGCAGGAGACCAGCTTCATTTCGGCGTGCGGAGGGCGCTGGAAATGCAGTCCGCGCACCGTGCCGGCGCACTTCGTGCCAGTCTCGTTGATCTGGGCGATGGGGCCGCGCCAGCCGGCATGCGCCAGTTCTTCCGGCTCGAACAGGCGCGAGAGGAAGCCACGCTCGTCGGCGAGACGCCGCCGGGTCACGGTGCAGACGCCGGCAATGAAGGTAGGCTCGATCAGGAAGCGATTGCCCGGCATCGACCTACCACTTTTTCCACGGCGGATTGCCGCTTTCCCAAAGGGCCTCAAGCTGGATCTTGTCGCGCAGCGTGTCCATCGGCTGCCAGAAGCCCTCGTGGAAATGGGCCTTGAGCTGGCCGTCCTCTGCGAGCCCCGCCAGCGGCTCGGCCTCCCAGGACGTGCTGTCGCCGGCGATGCGCGAAAGCACTTTCGTCGACAGCACGAAAAAGCCGCCATTGATGAAGCCGCCCTCGCCTTCCGGCTTTTCGACGAAGCCCTTGACGTCGTCACCCTCGAACTTCAGCGCGCCGAAGCGGGCGGGCGGGCGCACGGCCGTCACCGTCGCCTCGCGGCCATGCGATTTATGGAAGCGGATCGTCTCGGCGATATCGACATCGGCGACGCCGTCGCCATAGGTGAAGCAGAAATTCTCCTCGCCTTCGAGATAGGGGGCGACGCGCTTGAGGCGGCCGCCAGTCATCGAGCCCTCACCGGTATCGACCAGCGTCACGCGCCAGTTTTCCGCACTCTGGCGATGGAAGACAAGGCGGTTCTCCGACAGGTCGAAGGTGATGTCGGACATGTGCAGGCCGTAATTGGCGAAATATTCCTTGATCACATAGCCCTTGAAGCCGCAGCAGATGATGAAGTCGCGGATGCCGTGGCTGTAATAGATCTTCATGATGTGCCAGAGGATCGGCTTGCCGCCGATCTCGATCATCGGCTTCGGCTTCAGATGCGTCTCCTCGGCAATGCGCGAGCCGAGGCCGCCTGCCAAAATCACCGCTTTCATCCGATCCCCCGAGCCAAGGAAATGCACATCCGGTCTGCCTGAGCAGCCTGATTCGCAATCTTGCGCGCAACGGGGCGAAGCGAAACCGCTAAAGCTCGGTTTTGCACCGGTAATGCGTTTGCTTATTCGGCAGGGGCCGCCACTGGCGCCCGATAGAAGCGCGCGAAGAAACGGTCGTCCGACATACGGCTCAGAAGGGCGGCGACGCTTGCCGTTGCGGCAATGGCAAAGACGACACGGCCGGCAAGCACGCCCCAGGCATCCGCCCCGACGGACATGACGATCAGCGTGTCCTCAATCACGCTATGGGCAAAGCCCATGAAGACGCAGGCGAGGAAGACCTGACGGCCCGATACGAGACCGGATTGCGCCTCGCGGATCAAAAGCCCGCCGCCATAGGAAATGCCGAGGAAGAGACCAACCGCCGTCAGATGCCCGGCCTCACCCTTGATGCCGGCAAGGCGCAAGAGCGGCGAAAGCAGCTTCATCATGAGACCGAGAATGCCGCTGACTTTCAGAAAATCGAGACCGATCGTCAGGGCGAAAAGGATAGCCAGCATCCACAGCATGGTCTCGCCGAGGCTCCAGAGATAGCTCGCCCAATCGGGCGTCGCGGCAATCGGGATCCAGGCAGGGTTGACGGGGGCGGACATCCAGCCGGTGGCCGCCAGGACGTGATGCAGAATTAACGCATAGAGCAGGCCGCCACCGATGCGCAGCAGCGTGGTCACCGGAAGCCACGGACCGGCCTTCTCGATGATTTTCTGTTCAATCGGCAGGCCATGGGCAAAGAGGATGAGCGCGGAGAAGATCGTGACATCCGCAACGCTGAGCGACGAGACCGGAACCAGCGTGAAGATCAGCGGCACCGCACCCCAGATGCCGACGAGCATGGCGGTGAGCCAGGCGAGTCCGAGTTCCGGCGGCAGCCCGACCAGATGCATCACCGGCGCGAAGACGGGTGCAACGGCCTTGATGACGCCGAGACGCGAGAGGATTTCCGTGATGATCGCAATGGGCACCGTGATCTTCACGAGCACCCAATAAATCTCCAGTGTTTCCTTCACCTTCCGGGTGATGACGTCCATGACCTGCATTGCCGCGCTCCGTTTGTGACGCAGCCCAACTAGCAGGAAGCCTTTCGCATTTGTGGTCAAAGATTGCGGCTTTGTGCAATTTTATTGCAAATCGGTGCTGTCGCTCTATCATTCAGGGATGGACCGGATCGACCGCAAACTCCTGACCCTCATGCAGCGCGACGCCTCGCGCACCAATGTCGAAATGGCCGACAAGGTCGGCCTGTCGCCCTCCAGCTGCCTGCGCCGCGTCCAGCGCCTGCGCGCTTCCGGCATCATCGAACGCGTCGTTGCCATCCTCAATCCGGCCAAGGCCGGGCGCGGGATCAAGGCGATCGTGACGGTGGAACTGAAACTGCATGGCGAAGAACACATGCGCCGTTTTCTCGACCTCGCCAGCGGAGAGGACGCGGTCTCACAAGCCTATGCTGTCACCGGCGAAAGCGATGTCGTGCTGATGCTGCGGCTGAAGGACATGGAAGAATTTTCCGATCTCTGCGACCGGCTCTTCCGCGACCAGACCAATGTGGCGCGGTTCTTCACGATGATGGTGATCAGGACGGCGAAGGAGGAGACGGCGGTGAGGGTGTGAAGATTCCCCTTGCGAATCGAATAAGTGTACGCTTATGTGTTAAGCATGAACGAGAGCGAAATCTTCAAGGCGCTGGCAGATCCGACGCGGCGCTCCATTTTCGAAAAGCTGGCGACGGGCGGCATGAATGCGAGCCGTCTGCGTGAAGGCATGACGATCAGCCAGCCCGCCATGTCGCAGCATCTGGCCGTGTTGAAGACAGCGCGGCTGATCCGCGAGGAGCGGCAAGGCCGCTTCGTGCATTACGAGGTGGACCCGCACGGGCTGGCGCTGATCACCCAGTGGCTGACGAAATACAAGGCTTATTGGCCGCAGCGCGTGGATGCGTTGCAGGCTCTGCTGAAGGACATGGACCCATGAAAGTTGGAAAGCGCCCGCCTGTGGAAAGCCGCATCGAGCTGAGCTTCGATCTCGATGAGGCGCCGGAAAAGGTCTGGCGGGCAGTCAGCCTACCGGAATTCAGGGCGCGATGGCTTCCCGCCGAGGCGCTCGCCTCGCCGGAGGCTTTTCGGGAAGTTCCGCAACGGGCGATCAGCTATCTGATGCGGGACGATCAACCGCCCTTTCTGGAAAGCACGGTGACATTTTCGATTGTGCCGAGACCCACGGGCGGCACCTGCCTTCAGATCGTTCAGGAACTGACGCAGGAAAGCCTCGCACGCCTCAAGCGCGCGGCCGCCAACAATGATGGACCGCTCATGATGTTTGCCGCCTAACCAAATCCCTTGTTTCAAATCTGTTCTGATTGGAGGTTGCCGATGCGCGACACGATGCAGCTCGTCCCTATGGTTGTCGAACAGTCGAGCAGGGGCGAACGCTCCTTCGACATCTATTCCCGTCTGCTCAGGGAGCGGATCATTTTCCTCAATGGCGAGGTCAATGACACAGTGGCGGCACTCGTCTGCGCGCAGCTCCTGTTTCTCGAGGCGGAAAACCCGAACAGGCCGATCCATCTTTATATCAATTCACCGGGCGGCGTGGTGACAAGCGGATTGGCGATGTATGACACGATGCAATATATCCGCGCGCCGGTGCATACGCTGTGCATGGGCACGGCGCGTTCCATGGGCTCATTCCTGCTGATGGCGGGACAGGCAGGGCAACGGGCGGCGCTGCCGAATGCCAGCATTCTCATCCACCAGCCGCTGGGCGGTTTTCAGGGTCAGGCCTCGGACATGCTGATCCATGCCGAAGAGATCAAGCGGACCAAACAGCATCTGACCGGGCTTTATGCCGAGCATTGCGGCCGCAGTTACGACGAATTCGAAACCGCCATGGACCGCGACCGCTTTATGACGGCGCAGGAGGCGCTGTAATGGGGGTTGATCGACCGTATCCTGCGTGTTCGGGAGCCGGAGATTGCTGCGGCGTGAGCTGCCTCAAATCGCCAGATAGTCGTGCCTGAGCTGCTCGTTCTCCAGCACTTCCGTGGCCGTGCCGCTGAACACGACTTCGCCGGTATCCATGATCACGGCGCGGTCGGAGAGTCGGAGTGCGGCCACGGCGTTCTGTTCGACGATGATCGTGGTGATGCCGAGGTCGCGGATTTGCTGGACGATCCTTTCGATCTCCTGGACGATGACCGGGGCGAGGCCTTCATAGGGTTCGTCGAGGAAGAGGATCTTGAGGTCGCGGGCGAGAGCGCGGGCGACGGCAAGCATTTGCTGTTCGCCGCCCGACATGGTGACGGCTTCCTGGCTGCGGCGTTCGGCGAGGCGCGGGAAGTGGTCGTAGATCTTCTCGATCGTCCAGCCCTTCTGGCCGGAGACCTGCGCGAGCACCAGATTTTCCTCGACCGTCAGGCCGCCGATGATGCGGCGGTCTTCGGGCACGAGCTGGATGCCGGCCTGGGCGGCCTGGAAGGCCTTCATCTTGTGGACGGGCTGGCCGTCGAGCCAGATTTCGCCGCTCTTGAGCACCGGGTTCGATGCGCGCGCCAAGGTGCGCAGCGTCGAGGTCTTGCCCGCCCCGTTGCGGCCGAGAAGGGAGAGGACCTCCCCTTTGTTCACGTCAAAGGAAACGCCCTGGACGATATAGGATTCGCCATACCAGGCATGAATGTCGCGGACGCTGAAAAACGCCTTTTCGCTCGGGTTCACCACGGTATCGATCTCTCCCCTGAATTCCATTTTCGTGGCCATGACGTTCATCAATGAGCCTCCCCAAGATAGGCTTCCTTGACGCGCGGATTGCCCCGAACCTCCTCCGGAAGACCTTCTGCGATAACGGTTCCCTGCGCAAGCACGCTGATCTTGTCGGCCAGCGAGAAGACGACATGCATGTCATGCTCGATGATGACCTTGGTCATGCCGCGCGCCTTGATGCGCTTGAGCAGTTCGATGGTCATGTTGGTGTCGTGGCGGGCCATGCCGGCAGTCGGCTCGTCCAGCAGCAGAAGCTTCGGCTTCTGGATCAGGCACATGCCGAGTTCGAGCCGGCGCTTGTCGCCACGCGAGAGCGAGCCTGCGAGATGGGTGCGGCGCTCGTAGAGGCCGACATCGTGCAGGATTTCTTCCGCTTCCTCGCGCAGTTCCTTCTCCGACGAAACGGCCTTCATCGCATTGAAGGTGAAGGCGCCGTCGCGCTTGGCAAAGGCCGGGATCATGACGTTTTCGAGGAGGTTCAGGTCGGCGAAGATTTCCGGCGTCTGGAAGACGCGGGAAACGCCGAGCTGGTTGATCTCGTGCGGCTGGTGGCTGTCGAGCTTTTCGCCGTTGAAGACGACATGGCCGTTATCGGGCCGGATGCGGCCGATGCAGACATTGAGCAGGGTCGACTTGCCAGCGCCGTTGGGGCCGATGATGGCGTGGACCTTGCCTTCCTCGACCTGCAGGTTGACATTGGTCAGCGCGCGAAGCCCGCCGAAGCTCTTGTTGACGCCGGAAACGTCGAGAACGATGTTCGACTTGGTCGCAGATGTCATGAGCCTCACTCCGCCGGTTGCGTCTGGCCGCTGACGGCCGGTTTGTTGCCATTGCCGCCCTTTTTGAAGAGCGAGGTGAGGAGGCGCACGCCTTCCATGATGCCGCCGGGCAGGAAGATGACGATGGCCATGAAGACGAGGCCGAGCGTCAGGCTCCAGCCTTCGCCGACGAAGAGCGAAAGCAGCTTGACGATGGGTTCGCGCACCGTGTCGGGCAGGAAGCTGAAGACGCTGTTCAGCGCATTCTCGTTGAAGCCCGAGAAGATGTTCTCGAAATACTTGATGATGGCTGCACCGATGACCGGGCCGACCAGCGTGCCGACGCCGCCGAGGATGGACATGAGCACGACTTCGCCAGACGCCGTCCACTGCATGCGCTCAGGACCGGCGAGCGGGTCGACCGCCGCCATCAGCGAGCCGGCAAGGCCCGCATAGACGCCGGAGATGACGAAGGCCGCCATCAGGTAGGGCCGCGTGTTGAAGCCGGTGTAGCGCATGCGGTTCTGGTTGGACTTGATCGCCTTCAGCATCAGGCCGAAGGGCGAGCGGAAGATGCGCATGGAGATATAGAAGCCGATGATCAGCGCCACGGCCGTGAAATAGAAGCCGCCTAGGCCGCCGCCGCTGATTTCCAGGCCGAAGAGCGAGGAGCGCGGCAGGCCGGTGCCGGGCGTGATGAACATGGCATCGATGATGCGCGGGTCCTTCAGCGTCAGCTGCAGGCCTGTTTCGCCGTTCGTCAGCGGCGTCAGCACGGAGTACGCCATGTTGTAGCTCATCTGCGCGAAGGCGAGCGTCAGGATCGAGAAGTAGATGCCGGAGCGCCGGAGACTCACGAAGCCGATGACGAAGGCAAAGATGCCGGCGAAGATGATCGACAGGACGATGGCCGGAATGACGTTCATCGTGAAGAGCTTGAACGACCACACCGCCGCATAGGAGCCGACACCGAGAAAGGCGGCGTGGCCGAAGGACAGATAGCCGGTGAGACCGAAGAGAATATTGAAGCCGATGGCGAAGAGCCCGAAGATGCAGAACTTCTCGAGGATCGCCGGATAGGCGGCCCCGATGGGCTGGAAGAGAATGGGAGCCAGCAGCACCACGGCGGAAAAGCCGAGGAAGAGGATCCAGTCTTGTCTAGAAAGATTGCCGAACATTGATCAGTCCTCCATCACGCCCTTGCGACCCATCAGCCCGCGCGGCATCGTCAACAGGATGACGACGGCGACGAGATAGATGATGATCTGGTCGATGCCGGGGATAATGCTCTTGATTTCATTCATGGATGCGAAGGATTGCAGGATGCCGAGCAGGAAGCCTGCCGCCACCGCCCCACCCAGCGACCCCATGCCGCCGACCACCACGACGACGAAGGACAGAACCAGGAAGTCCATGCCCATGTGATAGTCCGGCGGCAGGACCGGCGTGTACATGACGCCGGCAAGGCCTGCGACGACGGCGGCGATGCCGAAGACGACCGTGAAGCGGCGCTCGATATCGATGCCGAGCAGGCCGACCGTTTCGCGGTCACGCATCCCGGCACGAACCACCATGCCGTAGGTGGTGAATTGCAGGAAGGCGAAGACGAGGCCGATGACGGCGAGCGAGAAGAAGAGATAGATCAGCCGCCACCACGGATAGGGGATCGCATCACCCATGCCGAGCAGCATGCCGACCTGCGCGGTGCCGGAGAATGCAGCCGGAGCGGCCTGCGGGATCGGGTTCGCGCCATAGAAATGCTTGATGATTTCCTGGATGACGATGGCCAAGCCGAAGGTCACGAGGATCTGGTCGGCATGCGGACGTTTGTAGAAATGGCGGATCAGGCCGCGTTCCATGACAATGCCGATGATCAGCATGACCGGGATGGCAGCGATGATGGAGACCGGCACGGAGTAGTTGACCAGCACCTTGCCGAACTCGCCGAGCCAGGCTTCCACCAGCGACGTCTTGATCTCGGCCGGCGTGCCCCAGGGGGTCAGCTGCGTCGGATCGACGGTCACCTTTTCCAGTGTCAGAAGCTTGTTGAACGTGACGGCGCAGAAGGCACCGAGCATGAAGAGCGCACCATGCGCAAAGTTCACCACGCCGAGCGTGCCGAAGACGAGCGTCAGACCCAAGGCAATGAGCGCATAGGCGCCGCCCTTGTCCAGCCCGTTCAGGATTTGCAGGATTATCGCATCCATCGCCGTCACCCTTGTTGCAAGTCGCACGGGCTCACGGCCGGACTTGATCCGGCTAAGAACGCGATGCGCATTGACTGAGACTAGTGTTGCCGCCGGGATGCATCCCCGCATCCGCCAGCGGCCTTTCATCGTTCATGAGCGGCGCGGACGCTCTCGCATCCGCGCCGGATGGCATGCGGGATCAGCCGCAGGTCTTGGCGTCGGCCGGACCGAGATCGCCGCCGAAGATGGCCGGATCGTAGGTCACGTCCTTGGCAGGGACGATCTTCTTGACTTCGAGAAGGTCGAACTTGTCCTTCGGCTTTTCCTTGCCCTGCACGACCAGCACGTCCTTGAAGCACTGGTGGTCGCTGCCGCGATAGAGCGTCTTGCCATTGCCGAGGCCGTCAAACTGGAAGTCTTCCAGGGCCTTGATGACGGCGGGCGCGAAGAAGGTGCCGGCGCGTTCACAGGCATCGGCATAAAGGATCGCCTGGGCATAGGCGGTCTGGGCGGCCTGCGAAGGCGGGGTGCCATATTCCTTGCCGAAGGATTTGACGAAGGCCTTGGTGCCGGCATTGTCCAGCTTCCAGTCCCAGTTCGCCGTACCGTAGATACCCTTGATGGCTTCGCCGGCGCCCTGCGCCATGAGTTCGGAGAAGAGCGGAACGACGATCTCGAAGTTCTTGCCGCCCACCTGCTTCTGGCGCATGCCGAACTGCACGGCCTGGGTCAGCGAGTTGACCATGTCCTTGCCGTAGTGGTTCAGGATCAGAACGTCAGCGCCCGAGCTGAGGACTGGCGTCAGATATTGCGAGAAGTCGCCGGCACCGAGCGGGGTGCGAACGGCGTTGACCGTTTTCCAGCCCTGCGCTTCGGTGGACTTCTTCATGGATTCTTCCTGGGTCCAGCCCCAGGTGTAGTCGGCGGTCAGGTGATAGGCCTTGCGGTCCTTGCCGTAAGCTTCTGCGAGAACCGGGCCGAGCGCCACGCCCGACATGTAGGCGTTGAAGAAGTGGCGGAAGCCGTAGCGCTTCTTGTCCTTGCCGGTCGTGTCGTTGGAATGCGTCAGGCAGGACATGAAGATCACGCCCATGTCCTGGCAGAGGCTCTGCACGGCCACGGCTTCAGCCGAGGACGAACCGCCTGTGATCATGATCGCCTTTTCTTTTTCGATCATGCGCTTGGCGCTGTCGCGGGCGGCGTCTGCCTTGGTCTGCGTGTCGCCGCTGACGAAGGTGACCTTCTTGCCGAGAATACCGTTGCCCTTCAGCGCCTTCGACGAGAAGGTGGAGAGCATGCCGCCATCGCCTTCGCCGTTCAGATGCTTGACGGCGAGCTGGTAGGCCTTGAGTTCGTCGGCACCTTCATCGGCATAAGGACCCGAAAGCGGCACGTTGAAGCCGAAGACAACGTTTGCGCCGGTCGGCATGTTGCAGGACTGGTCGGCTGCATAAGCGCCGCGGATGAAATGCATCGGCGTCGACAGTGCCAGGCCGCCAACCGCACCGGCCTTCAAGAGACCACGGCGGTTTATGATAAGTTTCGACATCGGAATCCTCCCAGACGATGTGTCCCAACGTCCCTCCTCCGGAACGTGGATCAAATGCTAGCAGGAGGCCGCATATCTGCAATTGTTCTTAAGTGATAAGACAAAAGTCTTAAAAGCGGCGCACACTTGATACAGTGCGCCGCAACAAAAAGACCTCAAAGACTTGCGATATATTTGGCAAGTCTGTCAGCCGCGACTTCCATCTGCGCCGGGTCGCGCAGGAAGCAGGCGCGGATGAAGGCGCTGCCGCCGGGGCCGAACGCGGTGCCCGGAGCAAGCCCGACAAGCGCCTTGTCGACGATGTCGAGCGCGGTCAGGCGGCTATCCTTGACGCCGTCGATCTTCAGGAAGGCATAGAAGGCACCGTCCGGTTTCAGCGTCTCGACGCGGTTGGTCGCAATCAGCGCATCGCAGAGAATATCGCGGCTTTTCGCGGCCTTGGCGAAGTTTTCCCGGATGACGTGATCGCCCTCCTCCAGCGCCACCGTCGCGCCGCGCTGCATGAATTGCGCCACGCCGGAGGTCGAATACTGGATGAGGTTTTCAACCACCTGCCCCAGTTCTTCCGGCACGACGACCCAGCCGACGCGCCAGCCGGTCATCGACCAGTTCTTGGAGAAGGAGTTGACGAAGATGATGCGGTCATCGGCCTGCATGACATCGAGGAAGGACGCCGCGCGGCCGCCGTTGTAATGGAAATGCGCGTAGATCTCGTCGGCCATGATCCAGAGGCCCTTGCGCCGGGCAATGTCGAGAATGGCACGCAGATCGTCAAGTGTCGCGGTCCAGCCGGTCGGGTTGGAGGGCGTGTTGATGAAGATGCCGCGGGTCTTCGGGCCGATGGCGCTTTCCAGCTTGTTGAGGTCGAGCTTCCAGGCGCCGCCGACGAATTCCAGCTGCAGCGGCTTGGCGATCGCGCCGGAAACCTCCAGCGCTGCGGAGATATTCGGCCAGGAGGGCGTGAGATAGATCATCTCGTCGCCGGGAGCGGCAATCATCTCGGCAGCAATCTTGATGGCATGCATGCCGGAGGCCGTGACGAAGAAGTTTTCGGAATTGAGCGACGTTCCGAAATGGCGGGCATAGTAACGGGCAAGCGCCTGGCGCAGGTCCGGGATGCCGCGCTGATAGGTGTAAAAGGTTTCGCCTGCGATGAGCGCATCGGCGGCTGCGCGGCTGATGAAATCCGGGGTTGGACTGTCGCCCTCCCCCGCCCAGAGCGGGATCAACCCCTCGCGCCCCATTCCATATTTGAACACCTCGACGATACCGCTTTCCGGCGCGCTGGTGGAACGGGGGCTTAAGGTTTCGATCAGGGGCATGGGGGTCTCCGGCTTTCTTCAGACGGAGATTAAAGGGGATTCGGATTGAAAGCCCAATGATAAATTATGCGGGACGATCAAAGGGGATGATGGGTCCGAGCCGCGACGGCCGCTCTCCCTCCCCCTTGTGGGGAGGGTTGGGGAGGGGCCGTTCTTACCGCTTGCTCAGCGTTCGCGGCACAGTCCCCCTCTGGCTGCCGCCATCTCCCCCCTTGTGGGACCGTTGCAAAATTCGGGTGATGTGATTCACTTGGTTTGCAGCGGTTTGGAGAGGATGCGATGTCGGTTCGAGGGTCTGGGCAGTTCAGTTTTGTGGATGCGCTGATGCCGCAGGGCGGT
>NZ_JAJNCY010000005.1 GCF_021026335.1 Rhizobium sp. C1 | reverse complement strand
CACTTCACCAGACCCGAAAGCCGCTCCAGACGACCTCCACCGCCCTGCGGCATCAGCGCATCCACAAAACTGAACTGCCCAGACCCTCGAACCGACATCGCATCCTCTCCAAACCGCTGCAAAACAAGTGAATCACATCACCCGAATTTTGCAACGGTCCCCTTGTGGGGGAGATGGCCGGCAGGCCAGAGGGGGCCTTTCCGCAGACTTGCATGAGAAAAAACCCTCATCAGTCCTTCGGACATCTTCTCCCCAGGGGGAGATGAAGGAGCCCCGCCCTGTGGACGCGAAAACAGCTGTTTTTCAACGGCTTGAAGAAATCGTTGCGACACGCTGTCAGTGGCCCATTTTTTCCTTGACGCTTAAAGCATCTCTCGATATTTTAAACTTAAAATAATTTCTGGAATGAAGGGAACGACACATGCGCATCGTTTGCATCGGCGGAGGCCCGGCCGGCCTCTATTTCGGACTTCTGATGAAGAAGCTTCATCCCGCCCACGACATCACCGTGGTCGAGCGCAACCGGCCCTATGACACGTTCGGCTGGGGCGTCGTCTTCTCCGACCAGACCATGCAGTCCATGCGCATCTGGGACCCGGAGAGTGCTGCCGAGATCGAGGACTCGTTCAACCATTGGGACGATATCGAACTCCTCTTCAAGGGCACGCGCCAGCGCACCTCGGGCCACGGCTTCGTCGGCATCGGCCGCAAGAAGCTCTTGAACATCCTGCAGGCCCGCTGCGAGGCGCTGGGCGTCGAGCTGAAGTTCGAGACGGATGTCGACAGCGACCTCGATTTCCCGGACGCGGACCTCGTCATCGCCTCCGATGGTCTCAATTCCAAGATCCGCAACAAATATGCGGAGATCTTCCAGCCCGACATGGTGGTGCGCCCGAACCGCTATATCTGGCTCGGCACCAACAAGCTCTATGATGCCTTCACCTTCGATTTCCGCAAGACGGATCACGGCTGGTTCCAGGCGCATATCTACAAGTTCGACGACAAGACCTCGACCTTCATCGTCGAGACGACCGAAGAGGCCTATCAGGCCCACAAGCTCGGCGAGATGTCGCAGGACGAGTCGATCAAGTTCTGCGAAAACCTCTTTGCCGAAACGCTGGAAGGTTCGCCGCTGATGACGAATGCCCGCCACATGCGCGGCTCGGCCTGGCTGAATTTCAGCCGCCTGATCTGCGGCAAGTGGAGCCATTTCAACGGCAATTCGCATGTCGTGCTGATGGGCGACGCCGCCCATACCGCGCATTTCGCCATCGGCTCGGGCACCAAGCTCGCCATCGACGACGCGATCGAACTCGCCAACCAGTTCAACATCGCCGGCCACGGCAAGGATGCAATCCCCGGCGTTCTTGAGACCTACGAGGAAATCCGCCGCGTCGACGTTGCCCGCATCCAGAATGCGGCACGCAACGCCATGGAATGGTTCGAGGTCGTCGGCCATCGCTATGCCGACACGCTGGAGCCGGAACAGTTCATGTATTCCATGCTGACCCGCTCGCAGCGCATCAGCCACGAGAACCTGCGCCTGCGCGACAAGACGTGGCTGGAAGGTTACGAGCGCTGGTTTGCGGCCAAGCAGGGCCTCAATGTCAAGGAAGGCGAACGCTGCCTGCCGCCGATGTTCACGCCCTACAAGGTGCGCGGCCTGACGCTGCCGAACCGCATCGTCGTCTCGCCCATGGCCATGTATTCGGCCAAGGACGGTCTGATCGATGACTTCCACATGGTGCATCTGGGCAGCCGTGCGCTCGGCGGCGCGGGTCTCGTCTTCGCCGAAATGACCTGCGTGTCGCCCGATGCCCGCATCACCCCCGGCTGCCTTGGCATCTGGAACGATGAGCAGATGGAAGGCTGGAAGCGGCTTGTCGCCTTCGTCCATGGCAATTCGAATGCCAAGGTCGCCATGCAGCTCGGCCATGCCGGCCGCAAGGGCGCGACCAAGGTGGCCTGGGAAGGTATCGACCAGCCGCTGGAGAGCGGCGACTGGCCGCTCATCTCGGCCTCGGCCCTGCCTTACCTCAAGCACAGCAAGGTGCCGAAGGCGATGGACCGGGCCGACATGGACCGCGTCAAGGCCGATTTCGTCGCCGCCACGAAGCGTGCGGCGGAAGCCGGCGTCGACTGGCTCGAATTCCACGCCGCCCACGGCTATCTCTTCTCCAGCTTCCTCTCGCCGCTGACCAACCAGCGCGAGGATGAATATGGCGGCAGCCACGAGAACCGGGCGCGCTACCCGCTGGAAGTGTTCCGCGCCGTGCGCGAAGTCTGGCCTGCCGACAAGCCGATCTCGGTGCGCCTCTCCTGCCACGACTGGTTCGAAGGCGGCAATACGCCGGAGGATGCGGCGATCTTCGCGCAGATGTTCAAGGATGCGGGTGCTGACCTCATCGACTGCTCGTCGGGCCAGGTGTGGAAGGAAGAACAGCCGGTCTATGGCCGACTCTTCCAGACGCCGTTCTCCGACAAGATTCGCAACGAGATCCATGTTCCGACCATTGCGGTGGGCGCGATCTCCGAGGCCGACCATGCCAACTCCGTCATCGCCGCCGGCCGCGCCGACCTTTGCGCTGTGGCCCGTCCGCATCTCGCAGACCCCGCCTGGGCGCTGCACGAGGCGGCCAAGATCGGCCTGAAGAACGTCGCGTGGCCGAAGCAGTACATGTCGGGCAAGTATCAGTACGAGGCGAACCTCGCCCGTGCGGCAACACCGGCAAAGTGAGGCTGACGTGGCCGGATCGCTTGAAAACAGGCACGTTCTCGTCACCGGTGCCGGCAGCGGCATCGGGGCGGCCATTGCCCGCAGGCTTTCGGGCGAAGGCGCGCTGCTGACGCTGGCCGGACGGCGGGCCGAGCCGCTGGAGGCGCTGGCGCAGGAACTGGGTGCTGATAACGCGTTCGCCCTTTCCGGTTTCGATGTGACGAATATCGGGGCGATTGCGGTCGGTCTCGAAAAAGCCCGCGCGAAATTCGGCCCGGTCTCGATCCTCGTCAACAATGCCGGGGAGGCCCCGAGCGCGCCGTTCGAAAAGACCGAACTCGATCTCTGGGAAAAGGTGATCGGCGTCGATCTGACGGGCGTGTTCCATGTGACGAAAGCGGCGCTGGCGGACCTGAAAGCCTTTGGCAAGGGCGCGCGCATCGTCAACATTGCCTCGACTGCCGGACTGACGGGCTACGCTTATGTCTCGGCCTATTGCGCCGCCAAGCATGGCGTTGTCGGACTGACCCGCGCGCTGGCGCTGGAACTGGCGAAGAGCGGCGTGACGGTGAATGCCGTCTGCCCCGGCTTTACCGACACGCCGATCATCGCCCGTTCGGTCGAGGCCATTGTCGCCAAGACCGGCCGCACGGCGGAGGCCGCTTTGGGCGAATTCACGAAACATAATCCGCAGGGACGGCTGGTTCAGCCGGACGAGGTGGCCGACACGGTCGCCTGGCTTTGCGGGCCGGCAGCGCAATCAATCAACGGCCAGGCCATCGCGGTCGCCGGTGGCGAAGTGCTGGCGGGCTGACGAGAAGATGAAAGCAATTCCAGAAAAAGTGTCGAGCGGTTTTTCGTCCGGAATTGCGAAGGAATAAGAAGAGGGAATGAGATGCCATTCAAGATATCCAAGCCGATGCGCTTCGGCGATTGCGATCTGACCGGGATCGCCTATCACCCGGCCTATCTGTCCTATCTGGTGGACGTCAACGAGGCGATGTTTGCCTCCTTCGGCATCACCTGGAAGGAGATCATGTTCGAGCGGCGTCTCGGCCTGCCGACCGTGACCATGAACCTGCAATTCATCAAGCCGGCCGTCTACGGCGACGTCCTGGACTTCTCGGTCCATGTCCGCGCCATCGGCCGTTCGTCGCTCGACCTCGAGACCGATGTCCGCGTCGGCGAGGACATGATCTGGACAGTGCGCCAGCGCATCGTTCTGACCTCCACCGAAGATCACAAATCCCGCGCCTGGCCGGACGATATCCGCGCTGGCCTCACTCGCTATCTGGAGCAAAAAGATGCGGCATGAAATCATTCAACCCGATGGCTGGGCAAAGCCGGTCGGCTATTCCAACGGCATTTCCGCGCGCGGCCGCATCGTGCAGGTCGGCGGCCAGGTCGGCTGGGACGAGAATTGCCTGTTCCATTCCGACGATTTCGTCGATCAGGTCCGCCAGACGCTAATCAATATCGTCAGCGTTCTGGAAAAGGCTGACGCCAAGCCGGAACATCTGATCCAGATGACCTGGTATTTCACGGATCGTCACGCCTACAAGTCGCGCATGAAGGAGCTCGGCGCGGTCTATCGCGAGATCATCGGTCGCCACTTCCCGCCGATGGCCGCAGTGCAGGTCGTCGCGCTGATGGAAGACCGAGCCAAGATCGAAATCCAGGCGCTCGCTGTCGTTCCGGATTGAGGAATGGAGGGAGAGGTTCCCCCTCCGGCTGCCGCCACCTCCCCCACAAGGGGGGAGGCGGAAAAAGGCACCGCGGTCACTCTCCCTCCCCCTTGTGGGGAGGGTTGGGGAGGGGCCTTTCTTGAATGCCAGAAACAAACAATTCCATCCCCGTGGAAGTGCCTGAACCACTCAAATCCCAGGAGGAAACCATGTCCAATAAAGTCATGCCCGTCATCACCCGCAAGGGTCAGGAAGACCAGAATACCGGCCAGTCCGGCGGTTGCGTTCGCATTTCGGGCGTCGGCCCGCAGCACACGCCCGCCACCAAGATCTGGTTCGGCAAGGTGTCCAACGATCCGGGCTATCGCTCCTATCCGCATCACCATGGCGAAGCCGAGACCGGCGGCTATGTGCTGAAGGGCAAGGCGCGCATCTATTTCGGCGAGAACTGGCAGGAATATCTCGACATGGAAGAGGGCGACTTCATCTTCGTGCCGCCCTACTGGCCGCATATCGAAGTCAACATGTCGACGACGGAAGAGCTGGTCTGGATGACCACGCGCACGCCGGACAATATCGTCATCAACCTGCCGGACGTGGACGATTCCATTCTCGTCGGCTTCCGGCGCGCCTGATGAAACTCCTGCGCCATGGCCCGGCGGGTGCCGAGAAGCCCGCCCTTCTGGATAGCGACGGCAAGATCCGCGACTTGTCTAGCCTTGTCGCCGATATCGGCGGCGACGTGCTTTCAGATAGCGGCCTCGCCCGCATCGCAGCCGCCGACCTGAAAAGCCTGCCGGAGGTTTCCCCCGGCAGAATCGGTCCCTGCGTTGCCGGCACGCGCAAGTTCATCTGCGTGGGCCTCAACTACAGCGACCATGCGAAGGAAACCGGCAAGGCCCCGCCGGAAGAGCCGATCCTCTTCATGAAGGCAACCAGCGCCATCATCGGCCCGAATGACGACGTGGAAATTCCGCGCAACTCCGTCAAGGCCGACTGGGAAGTCGAACTCGGCATCGTCATCGGGACCCGGGCGAAATATGTCAGCGAGGACAAGGCGCTCGACCATGTCGCCGGCTATTGCGTCGTCAACGATGTGTCCGAGCGCGCCTTCCAGTCGGAGCGCGGCGGCCAGTGGACGAAGGGTAAGAGCCACGACACATTCGGCCCGATCGGACCTTATCTGGTGACGCGCGACGAGGTGCCGGACCCGCAGAACCTTTCGCTCTGGCTCGATGTCGACGGCGTCCGCCGCCAGACCGGGACCACCGCCAACATGATCTTCGGCGTGCGCCATCTGGTGAGCTATATCAGCCAGTTCATGACGCTGGAGCCGGGCGACATCATCGCCACCGGCACGCCGCCCGGCGTCGGTCTCGGCATCAAGCCGGAGCCGGTCTTCCTGAAGGTGGGCCAGGTCATGACGCTCGGCATCCAGGGTCTGGGCGACCAGACGCAACGCACGATCGCAGCGAGGGACTAAAGCCATGAGCGATTTTCAAGGAAAGCTGGCCATCGTCACCGGCGGAGCGCGGGGCCAAGGCGAGGCGGAAGTCCGCCTTTTCGCCTCGAAGGGTGCGGCCGTCATTATCGCCGACGTGCTCGTGGACGAGGGCGAGGCGCTGGCGGCGGAGCTGACGAAGGCGGGCCGTGACGCCCGCTTCATTCGTCTCGACGTGACGGATCCGGCCAGCTGGGCCGCCGTCATCGATCTGGCGAAATCGTGGAAGGGCCGTCTCGACGTGCTCGTCAACAATGCCGGCATCATCAACCGGACGCTGGTCGAGACCACATCGCTGGAAGCCTGGGAACGCGTGCTGCGCGTCAACCTCACCGGCTCATTCCTCGGCATCCAGGCGGCAAACCCGCTGATGGCGGAAACCGGTGGCGGCGCGATCGTCAACATCTCGTCCAACAGCGGCTATTCCGGCCACTATGACCCGGCCTATACGGCCAGCAAGTGGGGGCTTCGCGGCCTGACCAAGAGTGCTGCCATGGAGCTGGCGCCGAAGAATATCCGCGTCAACGCCGTCTGCCCAGGCCTCGTCGTCACGGGCTTGAATGCATCGAGCCCGCACCTCAAGCCGATGATCGGTATCACGCCGCTGAAGCGCCCCGGCAAGCCGGAAGAGATCGCCGATCTCGTCTTCTTCCTCTCCTCCGATGCGTCGAGCTTCATCACGGGTGAAGACTTCGTCATCGACGGCGGCTTTACGGCCGGCGCGGCTTACAGGCGCGTTGCGACAGAGACGGGGATATTCTCCGAATAAGCCGACGCATACGCGCTTCCATCATCGCTCAGGCCGGCGTGAAGAAACATGCCGGCCTTTTTTCGTAACGCCGCCGCAGCGCGGAAAAATTGCCGAATTTTAGTGGGTTGCCTTCAGCAAATCGTAACCGTCATTCGGCAAAAGATAGCCTGCGCTATTTCATGGCTTTACGCGAGGCGGGCATGCTCTCGACAGGATTTTTCAGGGCGGATATTGCGAGCGCCGCGAAGCAGGGGCGCAGCGAGGCCGTTTCGGAACCCTCGTGGGCAGCCTTTTTCTCCATCGCCAGCATCTACACGCTCATGGCGGGAATGATCTGGCCGGCATTGTTCTGGCGCATGGTGCTGCTGACAAGCCAGGAAATGCTCGTCTTTTCGCTGGCCTGCCTCCTGCTCGCGCTCTGCGTGGAAGCGGTGGTGAAATCCCCACGCCGGCCGCTCGATTTCATCCTGGAAAAGCTGCGGCGGAAAGGAAGTCTGATCATCTGCGGATTGACGCTGCTCGTTCTCGGTATCAGCGCCTACTCGACCTATAAGGTCAATATTCCGAATATCGTCCCCTATTACGCGGATCCCTATTTCGCCGCCATCGACAAGGCGGTCTACGGCCGCAACGCTTGGCGCGCCTTTCATGAACTACCGCCACAGGCAGGTCTGCTGATCGACTTCTTCTACACCCGCGTGTGGCCGGGCCTGCTTCTTTTCGGCGTGCTCGGCGGGCTTCTGTTTGTTGAGGGGCGGACGCTGCATCGCTATGCGTGGGGCCTGTTTTTCGTCTATGCGGTGATGGGAACCCTCGTTGCGACGCTCTTTGCCTCGGTCGGTCCGATCTTCTACATGGACTTCTATCCCCATGCGCCGGAATTCACGCGTCTGAAACCCGCCCTTCTCGAAAATCCCTATATCAGCGATATTCTCACCTATTCGAACTATCTTCTCGATTCCTACCAGAGCAAGCAGCTTGGCTTTGCGACGGGAATTTCGGCGTTTCCGAGTGTCCATGTCGCCGTCGCCACACTCTCGGCCTGGTACATGACCGGCTTCGGTCGCCGCTGGGCCGTCCTTGGCTGGACCAACGCGGTCATCATTCAATATGGCTCGGTTTACAGCGGCTGGCATTACGCCATCGATGGCGATGTCTCGCTTGTCGCCGTGAGCATTTTCTGGATCGTGACCAGCCGCATCCTCGGCCTGCCGCTGCTGCCGCCAGCCCGCACCTGACCGTGCCCGGAGCCGAGGCGGCCTGCAGGCCCACGCACCCCTTGCATTTATCCGGCAGCACTTCATAAGACGCCCAGCTTTGGCGCTCGCTTCACATCTGGAAAGGCATGACTGATGGCCCGCGATCTTCTCATTCTCATTACGCCCGGTTTTCCGGATACCAAGCTCTCGCCGGACAGGCTCTATTACTGCCCGCAATGCAACATCGTGGAAGGTCTGCTGGCCACCTTTCCCGAACTGACTGAAAAGGTCGATGTGATGCGCGTCCCCTTCGCCCGGCCGCGCCCGGCGGTGATCGAGCGGATCGGCGAGGAAAATCAGGGGCTTCCGGTTCTGATTTTCGCTGATCCGGCCACCGCGCCCGCCGATGCGCTGGCCCATGGCGAAACATGCTTTGTCAGCAATATCGACCGGCTTTGCGAATTGCTGGCCGAGCGCTACGGCATTCCCTATTCGCATTGAATGCCCGGCAAGCAGGCGGATATGCATATTGCCTAAATATTAGGCAATATGCATGCTTTGTTTAGCCTGACCACTGCGTCAGCCCTTGCGGCAAGGGCACTTCTGCTGGCACGGTGTTTGCTTGCCTCTTTCCAGATGACTGGAGAGACCACAGTGCCCATCTATCTGCCGTTTTTATGCGTCGCGGTTGCGCTGAGCTGGTCGAGCTTCGCCTCCGCCTATCAGGCGCAATGCGCCCTCTCGCGAGCGGAAATGGCCAGGATCGCCATGGGATCGACCATCTTTCTCGGCGCCATCGCCCTGCTGTTCACCGATGGAACGCCGCTGACCGGCGCGGCGCTTTTCATCTGCGGCCTGGCGGTCGCACTGCTTGCGGATCGCTGGATCGCCTCGCGCTGGTCGCTGCTGGCGGCGGCAACCAGTTTCGGTTCCTATGTCGTCGGGACGATGCATTGAGCGGCTCGCGAATATCCGCCGATCTGACGATCCTGGTGATCGACGAGAACGCGATCCGCGCCTCGATCATTGAGGAAGGACTGGCCGAGGCCGGCCATCGCAAGGTCACGGTGATCCATGAGGTGCAGGGCGTCGCCCGCCTGATCGAGACGCTACAACCCGATGTCATCATCATCGATATCGAAAGCCCGAACCGCGACATGATGGAGCATATGTTCCAGCTGACCCGAAGCGTTTCGCGGCCGATCGCCATGTTCGTTGACAGTTCCGACACGGCTTCCATCGAAGCGGCCGTCGATGCGGGCGTCTCGGCCTATATTGTCGACGGGCTGAAGAAGGAGCGGGTGAAGCCGATCCTCGACATGGCGGTCAGCCGCTTCAACGCCTTCAGCCGCCTGCAGCGCGAACTCGCGGAAGCCCGCAACGCGCTGGAAGAGCGCAAGGTCATTGAGCGGGCCAAGGGCATTCTGATGAAAATGCGGGGCCTGAGCGAAGAGGAAGCCTTCGCGCTCCTGCGCCAGAGCGCCATGAATGAGAAGAAGAAGATCGCCGATATCGCCCAGAGCGTGGTCACCGCAGCGGGGCTGCTGTTGTGATGGGCGACGCGATCCGGAGAAACCGCGATGAGTGAGATGTTTTCCATGAGCGCGCTCGGTTCCGCCGCCCCGCCACGCGTGACGCGTGAGCAGAAAACGCTCCGCGCCGGCTTCATCCCGCTAATGGATGCCTCGATCCTCATCGTGGCCGCCGAACTCGGCTTTGCGGAGAAGGAAGGCCTGAAGCTCGATCTCGTGCGCGATGTGTCCTGGGCGAATGTACGCGACCGCCTCGCCTTCCGCCAGTTCGATATCGCCCATATGTTGTCGCCCATGCCGGTCGCCTCCATGCTGGGGCTGGGTTCCAATCCGTCGCCCACCATCACGCCGTTCTCGCTCGGGCGCGGCGGCAATGCGATCACGCTGTCGGCCCGCATCTTCGAGCGGATGCAGATCCTCACCGGCCTGCCCGACGACGCGAGCGCGCTTGCCAATGCGCAGGCGCTGGCCGCAGTTCTTCTCGATATGCGCGCCCGCGGCGAAGCCGCGCCGACGCTCGGCATGACCTATCCCTTCTCCTCGCATAATTACGAATTCCGCTACTGGCTTGCCGCCGGCGGCATCGATCCGGACCGGGATGTGAAGCTTGTCGTCGTGCCGCCGCCGCTGACCTCGGATGCACTGGCCGCTGGCGCCATCGACGGCTTCTGTGTCGGCGCGCCCTGGAACATGGTCGCGTCCGAGCGCGGAACCGGCCGGATCGTGGCGGCGAAACAGGATATCTGGCCGCTGGCGCCGGAAAAGGTGCTCGGCTTGCGCCCCGAATGGGCCGAGGCGAATGCCGATACGGTCTCGCGCCTCATCGTCGCGCTCGACCGCGCCGCGCGCTGGTGCGACGAGCCCGGCAATCACGACCATCTGGCGGAAATCCTCAGTTCCGCGCCCTACATCCAGGCACCGCGTGACATCATCCGCCGCGTGCTCAACGGCGAATTCCACCTCGACGCCCGTGGCAATAAACGGATCATTCCGGATTACTTCCTCTTCCATCGCGGCGCGGCAAACTACCCGCGCCCGCACCAGGCACTCTGGATCTACAGCCAGATGATGCGCTGGGGGCAGGCAGAATTTTCGGGAGACAATCGGGCCAAGGCAGAGAGCGCCTATCGGCCGGACCTTTATCGCAATGCGCTGGGAGCGGAAGCCTCGACTCCGGATGCCACGGAGGAGGCCGAAATGCTCTCCGCCTTCATGGACGGCAAGCCCTTCGACACGGCAGACATGGCGGCATATGTGGCTCGCTTTCCGGTGCGAACGGACGCCGCTCCGCCGCTTGCCGCGCACGATGCCTGATTGCGCTGCGCTGCACAAAAAATACGCAAACAGACAAGACTGCCGAAATATTGGTCGCTATCCGGCGTGTGTCGCCGGGAGGCAAGGCAGCGGGCCGGACTGAAAATCGGCCGCGATTCCAGCGTGATAAGGCCATCACTGCGAAACTGGCACGCGGTTTGCTTTTCTATTCACATCCGGTCAACGGCGACCGGAGACAAGAGCGCCTGAAGCGCGCTCACCAGAGACATAGACGTCGCTTGGTTCTGCACACCGGATCCTCCCATCCGGCCGTTGCACCAACCAGCGGCGTTTTTTGTTTTTCCGCATCTCCGTCACATCACCAGAGGGACCGAAAACAATGACGAAGACGACAGGAACAGGTATCGGCCGCCGCGATCTCTTGAAGGTCACATCCGCCGCAGCGCTGATCAGCGCAGTCAAAATGGCATTCCCCTCCGGCGCCTTCGCGCAATCGGCAGGCCCCGAAGTCAAAGGCGTGAAGCTCGGCTATATCGCGCTGACTGACGCAGCGCCGCTGCTGATCGCCAAGGAAAAGGGCATTTTCGACAAATACGGTCTCACGGAAGTCGAGGTCATCAAGCAGGCCTCCTGGGGCGCGACGCGCGACAATCTCGTACTTGGCGGTGCGGCCAACGGCATCGACGGCGCGCATATCCTGACCCCGATGCCCTATCTCATTTCCACCGGCAAGGTGACGCAGAACAACGTGCCGGTGCCGATGTCGATCCTCGCCCGCCTCAATCTCGACAGCCAGGGCATTTCGGTCGCGCAGGAATATGCGCAGACCGGCGTGCAGCTCGACGCCTCCAAGTTGAAAGAGGCCTTCGCGGCCAAGAAGGCGAAGGGCGGCGAGGTCAAGGTCGCCATGACCTTCCCCGGCGGCACGCATGATCTCTGGCTTCGCTACTGGCTCGCCGCAGGCGGCATCGACCCGGACAAGGACGTCTCCACCATCGTCGTGCCGCCGCCGCAGATGGTCGCCAACATGAAGGTCGGCAACATGGACGCCTTCTGTGTGGGCGAGCCGTGGAACGAGCAGCTTGTCAACCAGGGCATCGGCTTCACCGCCTGCACCACCGGCGAAATCTGGAAGAAGCATCCGGAAAAGGCGCTGGGCCTGCGCACCGACTGGGTCGAGAAGAACCCGAACGCGGCCAAGGCTCTGCTGATGGCCGTGATGGAGGCCCAGATCTGGGCCGACGGCATGGACCACAAGGACGAAATGTCGACGATCCTCGGCAAACGGCAATGGTTCAACGTGCCGCCGAAGGACGTCGCAGGCCGCCTCAAGGGGAATATCAATTACGGCAACGGCCGCGTTGTCGAGAATACCGGGCTCGAAATGAAGTTCTGGAAGGACCAAGCCTCCTATCCGTTCAAGAGCCACGACGCCTGGTTCATCACCGAGAATATCCGCTGGGGCAAGTTCGCACCCGACACGGACATCAAGTCGCTGGTCGACAAGGTGAACCGCGAAGATCTGTGGCGCGCCGCCGCCAAGGATCTGGGCGTGGCCGCCGCCGACATTCCGACCTCCACGTCGCGAGGGAAAGAGACCTTCTTCGACGGCAAGGTCTTCGATCCGGAAAACCCCAAGGCCTATCTCGACAGCCTGAAGATCAAAGCCGTGGCCTGACGGCCATGCGGCCCCCGCCCGCTGCTTTCCCCTCGCAGCGGGCGGGTCCTTCATCCGAACGAACCACGCGACTGACACCGAAACAGGAAGAAACCCATGACCGCCACTGCCCGCAAGGCCCAACCCGCGTCTGAGGCCAAGCCCCTGACAGAGCCTGTGATGACGACGGCGACGGTTGTCGCGCTGCCGAAACCCATGCGCAGCACGTTCCGTCCGCAAGCCATCCTGGCCGCAGCCGCGCGTAACATCGTGCCGCCGCTTGTCGTGGTTCTGATCATCCTCGGCGTCTGGCAGATTGCCTGTTCGCATCCGGGCGCCAGCCTGCCGGCGCCCTCGCAGATCTGGACCGACAGCGCCGATCTGATCACCTCGCCCTTCTTCAACAACGGGCCGCAGGATATCGGTCTTGCCTGGCGCGTGCTGATCTCGCTGGAGCGCGTCGCCATCGGCTTCGGGCTTGCCGCCTTTGTCGGCGTCATTCTTGGTGCCGTCGTCGGCCAGTCCGTCTGGGCGATGCGCGGGCTCGATCCGATCTTCCAGGTGTTGCGCACCGTACCGCCGCTTGCCTGGCTGCCGCTGTCGCTCGCCGCGTTCCGCGACAGCAACCCCTCGGCCATTTTCGTGATCTTCATCACCTCGATCTGGCCGGTCATCATCAACACCGCCGTCGGCGTGCGCAACATTCCGGACGATTACCGCAACATCGCCCGCGTACTGCGCCTCAACCAGCTCGAATTCTTCTTCCGCATCATGGTTCCGGCCGCAGCGCCCTACATCTTCACCGGCCTGCGCATCGGCGTCGGCCTCTCGTGGCTGGCGATCGTGGCGGCCGAAATGCTGACCGGCGGCGTCGGCATCGGCTTCTTCATCTGGGATGCGTGGAACTCCTCGCGCCTCTCCGACATCATCGTGGCGCTCGTCTATATCGGCGTCACCGGCTTCATCCTCGACAAGCTCGTTGCCTTTGTCGGGACCATCGTCACGCGCAGCAATTGAGGGAGGCCATCATGACGAGCTATCTGAAGATCGACCATATCGACAAGAGCTTCGAGCGTGGCGGTGTCCGCACCGACGTCCTGAAGGACGTGTCGCTCACCATCGAGAAGGGCGAATTCGTTTCCATCATCGGCCATTCCGGCTGCGGAAAATCGACGTTGCTGAACCTGATCGCCGGTCTCACCCGCGTCACCTCCGGCGCAATCCTGCTGGGCAACACCGAAGTCAATGCGCCAGGTCCGGAACGCGCCGTCGTGTTCCAGAACCATTCGCTCCTGCCCTGGCTCACCGTCTACGAAAACGTCAATCTCGCCGTCTCCAAGGTCTTTGCCGGCAAGAAGAGCAAGACCGAGAAGCATGACTGGGTGATGAACAATCTCGATCTCGTGCAGATGGCCCATGCCAAGGACAAGCGCCCCGCCGAAATCTCCGGCGGCATGAAGCAGCGTGTCGGCATTGCCCGGGCGCTCGCCATGGAGCCGAAGATCCTTCTGCTGGATGAGCCCTTCGGCGCACTCGATGCGCTCACCCGCGCCCATCTGCAAGACGCGGTGATGGAAATCCATGCGCGTCTGGGCAACACGATGATCATGATCACCCATGACGTGGACGAGGCAGTTCTCCTCTCCGACCGCATCGTCATGATGACCAACGGACCGGCCGCACGCATCGGCGAGGTTCTGGACGTCCCGATCCCGCGACCGCGCGACCGCATCGCGCTCTCCGCCGACCGCACCTATCTCAAATCCCGCGAAGCCGTGCTGAAGTTCCTCTACGAACGCCACCGCTTCGTCGAAGCCGCGGAGTAAGCTTCATGACCAATCTTGGGGCCCAAAAACTCGTCATCATCGGCAACGGCATGGCCCCCGGCCGCATGCTGGAGCATCTCTTCGAACAGGCCCCCGGCCTCTACGACGTCACGATCTTCAACGCCGAGCCGCGCGTCAACTATGACCGCATCATGCTCTCGCCGGTTCTCTCAGGCGAGAAGACCTTCGAGGATATCATCATCCATGGCGACGGCTGGTATATCGAAAACAACGTGACCCTCTACAAGGGCCATCGCATCGTCGAAATCAACCGGCAGGCCCGTACCGTCACCTCCGACCATGGCGTGACGGAAAGCTATGACAAGCTGGTGATCGCCACCGGCTCGGTTCCCTTCATCATCCCGGTTCCCGGCAAGGACCTGCCGGGTGTCATCACCTATCGCGATCTCGACGATGTGGACGCCATGCTGCTCGCCGCGCAATCGCGCGAAAAGGCGATCGTCATCGGTGGCGGCCTGCTGGGTCTGGAAGCCGCCGCCGGCCTTGCGCTTCGCGGCATGGACGTGACCGTGCTGCATGTCATGCCCACGCTGATGGAGCGCCAGCTCGATCCAGCCGCCGGTTATCTCCTGCAAAAGGCGGTCGAGGAACGCGGCATCAAGGTCATCACCAAGGCCAATACCAAGCGCATCATCGGCACGGATCGCGTCGAGGGCATCGAGCTCGATAACGGCACGATCATCCCGGCGACACTGGTCGTCATGGCCGTCGGCATCCGGCCGAATGCCGGTCTCGCCAAGGACGCCGGCCTTGCGGTCAATCGCGGCATCGTGGTCGATGCCGGCATGCAGAGCTCGGATGGTGACATCCTCGCGGTCGGCGAATGCGCCGAAGTCGACGGCATGGTCTATGGCCTCGTCGCGCCGCTCTACGAAATGGCCCGCGTGGCCGCCGCGCATCTCGCCGGCGATACAAAGCCCGCCTTCGTCCATTCCGACACGCCGACCAAATTGAAGGTGACCGGCATCAACCTCTTCTCGCTGGGGGATTTCGCCGATGGCGACGATCGCGAAGAGATCGTGCTGCGCGATGCCACTGCCGGCATCTACAAGCGCGTCGTCATCAAGGACAACCGCATCATCGGCACGGTTCTCTATGGCGAAACCTCGGATGGCGCATGGTTCAACGACCTGAAGAAGAAGGGCACCGACATTTCCGCCATGCGCGACACGCTGATCTTCGGCCAGTCGTTCCAGGGGGGTGCTCCGCTGGACCCTATGGCGGCCGTTGCAGCCTTGCCGGATGATGCGGAAATCTGCGGCTGCAACGGCATTTGCAAGGGCAAGATCACCTCAACGATCACGGCCAAGGGCCTGACGACGCTGGACGGCGTGCGGGCCCATACCAAGGCGTCCGCCTCCTGCGGCAGCTGCACCGGCTTGGTCGAGCAGCTGATGTCACTGACGCTCGGCGATGCCTATAATCCGGCAGCCGTCACGCCCATGTGCACCTGCACCGAACTTGGTCATGACGATGTGCGCCGGCTGATCAAGGCCAAGGGCCTGAAGTCCATCCCCGCCGTCATGCAGGAGCTGGAATGGAAGACCTCCTGCGGCTGCGCCAAGTGCCGCCCGGCACTGAACTATTACCTCGTCTGCGACTGGCCGGACGAATATGCCGACGACTACCAGTCGCGTTTCATCAACGAGCGCGTCCACGCCAATATCCAGAAGGACGGCACCTATTCGGTCGTGCCGCGCATGTGGGGCGGCGTGACGAGCGCGGCTGAGCTGCGCGCCATTGCCGATGTGGTCGACAAGTTTGAAATCCCGATGGTGAAGGTCACCGGCGGCCAGCGCATCGACCTGCTCGGCGTCGAAAAGGAAGACCTGCCCGCCGTCTGGGCCGATCTGGGCAAGGCCGGTTTCGTGTCGGGTCAGGCCTATGCCAAGGGGCTGCGGACCGTGAAGACCTGCGTCGGCTCCGACTGGTGCCGCTTCGGCACACAGGATTCGACCGGGCTCGGCATCCGCATCGAGAAATTCATGTGGGGTTCGTGGACGCCGGCGAAGCTCAAGCTTGCCGTCTCCGGGTGTCCGCGCAACTGCGCGGAGGCGACCTGCAAGGACATCGGCGTCATCTGCGTGGATTCCGGCTTCGAGATCCACTTCGCGGGCGCTGCCGGTCTCGACATCAAGGGGACCGATGTTCTGGGGCTCGTCAAGACCGAGGACGAGGCGCTGGAGCATATCGTGGCGCTCACCCAGATGTATCGCGAGCAGGCCCGCTATCTGGAGCGCATCTACAAATGGGCGAAGCGCATCGGCCATGACGAGATCCGCCGTCAGATCATGGAGGATCACGACAAACGCCGCGCCTATTACGAGCGCTTCGTCTTCAGCCAGAAATTCGCGCAGGTCGACCCCTGGTCGGAGCGCGTCTCCGGCAAGGACAAGCACGAGTTCAAGCCGATGGCCGCCGTCGGCTTCCATCAGGCAGCGGAGTGAGATCATGACGACAAACTGGATCGCCATCGGCCATATCGACGACATTCCGCTGCGCGGGGCGCGTTGCGTGAAGACGCCGGACGGCAAGATCGCCGTCTTCCGCACCGCCGAAAACGAGGTCTTCGCCATCGAGGACCAATGCCCGCACAAGGGCGGGCCGCTCAGCCAGGGCATTGTCCACGGCAGGGCCGTGACCTGCCCGCTGCACAACTTCGTCATCTCGCTGGAAAGCGGCAGGGCGCTGGGCGCGGATGAGGGCGAGGTGCGGACGATCCCGGTGAGGAATATCGATGGGCAGCTTTCGATTGCGTTCGAGGCTGCGGCGCTCGTGGCGGCGGAGTGATGAGGATGCAGATGGCGGCTAGCCTACCCCTCTCTGTTCTGCCGGAAATCTCTCCCTCAAGGGGGGAGATTGCATGGTGCGCGCGCCGCATGCCGTCTCCCCCCTTGTGGGGGAGATGGCGGCAGCCAGAGGGGGTCTTTATCACAAGCGCTGAGCCGGCGGAAAGAAAGGCCCCTCCCCAACCCTCCCCACAAGGGGGAGGGAGAGCGACCGTCGTGCCCTCCCCCATCTCCCCCCTTGAGGGGGAGATGTCAGCGAAGCTGACAGAGGGGGGTGCCTCACCCCGGATTGGAAGAGACAATGCCCACTGAAACCCGCACCACCTGCCCCTATTGCGGCGTCGGCTGCGGGGTGATTGCCCGCATCGAGGATGACGGCAAGGTCAGCGTGAAGGGCGACCCGGAGCATCCGGCGAATTTCGGCCGCCTCTGTTCCAAGGGCTCGGCGCTGGCCGAAACGCTCGATCTGGAGGGGAGGGTGCTTGCGCCGCAGGTTCACGGCGAAACAACAAGCTGGGAAGACGCCCTTGATCTCGTCGCGCGGCGTTTCAAGGATACGATCGCCGAGCACGGCCCGGACTCAGTCGCTTTCTATGTCTCGGGTCAATTGCTGACGGAAGACTACTACGTCGCCAACAAGCTGATGAAGGGCTTCATCGGCTCGGCCAATATCGACACGAATTCAAGGCTGTGCATGGCCTCCTCCGTGGCCGGTCACAGGCGCGCCTTCGGCTCCGACACCGTGCCGGGCTGCTATGAAGATCTGGAGCTTGCCGATCTCGTGGTTCTCACGGGCTCCAACACCGCCTGGTGCCATCCCGTCCTCTATCAGCGTCTCGTCGCAGCCAAGGTGGCCCGCCCGGCGATGAAGATCGTTGTGATCGATCCGCGCCGAACCGCGACCTGCGACATCGCCGATCTGCATCTTTCGGTCCGCGCCGATGGCGACGTGGCGTTGTTCAACGGGCTATTCCATCATCTCGTTGATAACGGCCACGTGGATGAGGCTTTCATCGGCGAGCACACCAGCGGTTTCAGCGAAGCGCTGATGGCGGCCACCCGGCTGAGCATGGCGCAGTTGTCCGAAGCAACCGGCGTTTCGGGCATGCTCCTGCGGCAATTCTTCAAGCTCTTCGCCGAGACCGAAAAGACGGTCACCTGCTACAGCCAGGGCGTCAACCAGTCGGCCCTGGGCACGGACAAGGTCAATGCCATCATCAATTGCCACCTTGCGACCGGCCGCATCGGCCGGCCCGACATGGGGCCGTTTTCGCTGACCGGCCAGCCCAATGCCATGGGCGGCCGCGAGGTCGGCGGCCTTGCCAACATGCTGGCCGCCCACATGGAGATCGGCAATGCCGCGCATCGCGACATCGTGCAGCGCTTCTGGAACGCGCCCGTGATCGCCGACAAGCCGGGCCTCAAGGCCGTCGACATGTTCGAGGCGGTCGCGGATGGGCGGATCAAGGCGATCTGGATCATGTCGACCAACCCGGTCGTCTCGATGCCGGATGCCGATGCCGTGCGCGCGGCGCTGAAGGCCTGCCCCTTCGTCGTCGTTTCCGACATTCTGGCCAACACGGACACCGCCCGCCTTGCCCATGTTCTCCTGCCCGCCACCGGCTGGGGCGAGAAGTCGGGCACGGTCACCAATTCCGAACGCCGCATCTCCCGCCAGCGGCCGTTCCTGCCCGCACCCGGCGAAGCGCGGCCCGACTGGTGGCAAATGGCCGAAGTCGGCAAGCGCATGGGCTTTGTGCAGGGTTTCGACTTCGCTTCGCCGGCGGAGATCTTCGCCGAGCACGCAGCCCTCTCCGCCTATGAGAACGACGGCATCCGGGATTTCGATATCGGCGCCTACGCGGAGATCGACACGGCGGGATATGACGCCTTGATTCCGTTCCAATGGCCGCAGCCGGCGGGCGCGCCGTCCCGCAAGCGCTTCTTCGCGGATGGACGGTTCTATCACGCGGACCGCAAGGCGCGTTTCGTGCCTGTCACCCCGCCGGCTCCCGTGGCACGAAACGAAGCCTTCCCCTTCACGCTCAACACCGGCCGCGTCCGCGATCATTGGCACACGATGACCCGAACCGCGAAGAGCGCGCGGCTCTCCGCCCACATCGCCGAACCGTTCTGCGAAATCCATCCACTCGACGCACAGGCACTCGGGATTGCCGATGCAGATCTCGTCACGGTCACGTCGCCCGCCGGCCACACGGTCATCGTCCGCGCGCTGCTGACCGAGCGGCAGGCGCAAGGCGCGGTCTTCGTGCCGATGCACTGGACCGGCGAGACCGCCGCCGCCGCGCGGGTCGATACGCTGGTGCCCGGCCGCGTCGATCCCGTTTCCGGCCAGCCGGCTCTGAAACAGGCCGCTGTTTCAGTCGCCCGTTATGCTCCCGCGGCGCATGGCTTTCTCGTTTCGTCGGTCAGGCCGGCCGACCTATCCTTCGATTACTGGGCCATCGCAAAAACCGAGGGTGGCTATCGGCTGGAGCTTGCAGGCGGCGCGCCGGAAGCGGGCTGGGAGGCATGGCTGCGGGAAAGTCTGGCGCTTCCTGCTTCGGTTGAGGTCTCGGGCTATGCCGATGCAGCAAGCGGCGACCATCGCCTGCTCGTCTTTGAAGGCGACCGGCTTCTGGCGGCACTTTTCGTCTCGCGCGGCCCGGTCGCAGTCTCGCGGCAATGGGCGGTGGAACAACTGAACGTTAGCCACGCCGACATGTCCGCCCGTTTCCTGCTCACCGCCGGGCGACCGGCTCCGGGGCGACCGGACAAGGGCGCCATCGTCTGTTCGTGCTTCTCGGTCGGGATCAACGAGATTGCCTGCGCTGTGCGCGAGGGCTGCTGGTCGGTCGAGAAGGTCGGCGAAAGCCTCAATGCAGGCACCAATTGCGGCTCCTGCCGCCCGGAAATCAGGAGGATCATCGATGCGACGCAAGTCCTTGCCGCCGAGTGACAGTGCCGAGCGCATCGCGCCGCTCGCCAAGCTGCCGGTCTTCTGGTCGCTGACCGACAGGCGCGTCGTGGTGGCCGGCGGATCGGATGCCGCCGCCTGGAAGGCCGAGCTGCTCGCCGCCTGCGGTGCGAGGGTCGAGGTCTTTTGCGAGCCACACGATGTGAGCGAAACCATGCAGGCGTTGATTGCCGAAGGGAAGGTTTCGCTGAAACCGCAGCCCTGGTCGATCAGCGTCTTTGAAGGCGCGAGCCTTGCCCTCGGCGATTGCGAGGGGGAGGACGAGGCTCGCGCCTTCTTCTGCGCGGCACGCGCGGCGGGCGTTCCGGTCAATGTCATCGACAAGCCGGGCTTCTGCCAGTTCCAGTTCGGCTCCATCGTCAACCGCTCGCCGGTCATCGTCTCGATCTCCACCGATGGCGCGGCACCGATCCTGGCGCAGGCGATCCGCCAGCGCATCGAAACGCTGCTGCCGCCGGCTTTGAAGGACTGGGCCGCACTTGCCCGCCAGCTCCGCGAGGCGGTCAATCTGCGCCTTGCGCCCGGCCAGCCACGCCGCAAATTCTGGGAGAGCTTCGTCGATCGCTGCATGGGCGCAAACCGGCTTCCGGCGGATAACGAGGCGGAAGACCTGCTTGCCGTGGCAGAGCGGATCGCCGCTTCGCCGCCCGCCGGTCGCGTCACGCTGGTCGGTGCCGGCCCGGGCGATGCCGAACTTCTGACGCTGAAGGCGATGCGTGCGCTTCAGGCTGCCGATGTCATCCTTTTCGATGAGGGCGTTTCCCGCGATGTGCTGGAACTGGCGCGACGGGAAGCCAAGCGCTTCCTCGTGGGAGACACGGGCGGCCGACAGAATGGCCGGGATGAGGCGATCGAGACCGTTGCGCGCTTTGCGCGCGAAGGAAAGCGGGTCGTGCGGCTGATGCCGGGCGATCCGCTGCAGGCGCGCGGCACGGGCACAGACATCGCGCGTCTGGAGCGCCAGGGCCTCAGCGTGGTTGTCATTGCAGGGATCAGCGCCCACGGCCCCGCCACCGCGTCGCTCGGTCAGCCGGATGCAGCAGTTTTCGCCTCTGCGGCCGCCTTGCCGGCTGTCAGGCCGGCCGGCCGCTAGGGTTTGTCAGGGAAACGCGACCCCCGCTGTACCGAAAAGAAACGCCGCCGCTTAGTCCACCACGATCCGCACCGGAACGGCCTTGCTGGCCGGCGTTTTCGACTGCTTGTCGTGATGGGAAAGCGGCACTAGCGGGTTGAGCTCGGGATAATAGCCGGCTACGCAGTCGCGCGGGAGTGAGAAGGGAAGCACCTTCAGCCCCGTGACCTTCCGCGCGACACCATCCTCGGCATCGCTGACCAGGGATACGATCTGGTCCGCCTCGAGGCCTCGGTGCCGCATCTCCTCCGGGCTGATCAGCAACACGTCACGCGAGCCGTTGACCCCGCGAAGCCGGTCCTCGAAACCGTAAATCGTGGTGTTGAACTGGTCGTTGCTGCGCAGGGTGATCAGCCTATAGCGGCCGGGACGATCCTCGAAACCGGTCGCGGAGAGCATGGCGGGGGTGGTGAACTCAGCCTTGCCGCTTTTCGTTTTCCAGATCCGTTCGCGCGCGCTGTTGCCGCGATAGAAGCCGCCGGGCGTGAAAAGGCGCTTGTTGAAATCGTGGAACTGCTCGGGGTAGGTCTCTTCGATGAGGTCCCGCACACGCGCGTAGTCGCCTGTCCATCCGTCCCAATCCACCCTGGGATTGGGCGACAGCGTGGCCTTCGCCATGCCGGCAACGATGGCCATCTCCGAGAGCAGGTGTTCGCTCGCCGGGGTCCGGTGCCCAACCGAGCCATGAATGCAGCTAAGGCTGTCCTCCATCGTCACCGTCTGCGGCCCGCCTGCCTGTTCGTCGCGCTCGGAGCGGCCAAGGCAGGGCAGCAGATAGGCCGCCTCGCCATTGATCAGGTGGCTGCGGTTGAGCTTCGTGGCGATCTGGACGGTGAGACGAAGGCCGCGCCAGGTGGTTTCCATCGCTTCACGTTCCGGAATGGCGCGGACGAAATTGCCGCCGAGGCCGATAAAGGCCCGGACCTTGCCCTGCAGGATACCCTCGCAGGCCTCCACGGTGTTCATGCCCTTCTTGCGCGGCGGTTCGAAACCATACATCGCGGAGAGCTTGTCCAGCGGTACAAGTTCCGGCTTCTCCGAGATGCCGACGGTGCGCTGGCCCTGCACGTTGGAATGGCCGCGCACGGGCGAAATGCCGGCACCTTCGCGGCCGATATTGCCCTTCAGCAGCAGGAGATTGACGAACATCGCGACATTCTCGAAGCCGTTGACCTGCTGGGTGAGGCCCATGCCGTAGATGCCGATGGTGCGTTCGGCCTCGACATAGATCCGGGCTGCCGCTTCGATATCGGCGCGGGCGAGACCGGATTCGGCCTCGATCTCGCCCCACGATGTGGCGCGAACCTTCGCCTCCAGGGTCTCGAAGCCGGCGGTGTGCTGCTTGATGAAATCGCGGTCGAGGACGGAGCGGCCCGCCGCCTTCGCATCGTCATCGCAGGCGAGAACATGCTTGATCAGGCCCATGAGCGCGGCAATATCGCCACCGGCGCGGACCTGCAGATAGAGTGAGGAGATGCGCAGCTCGTGGCCGGTCAACATATCGACCGGGTTCTGCGGGTTGATGAAGGCTTCCAGACCCTTCTCGCGCACCGGATTGAAGGTGACGATGCGGCAGCCGCGTTTCACCGCGTCTTCCAGGTCATGCAGGAAGCGCGGGCTGTTG
This sequence comes from Rhizobium sp. C1, assembly GCF_021026335.1. GTDB lineage: Bacteria > Pseudomonadota > Alphaproteobacteria > Rhizobiales > Rhizobiaceae > Ensifer_A. Next base: position 305,953 of record NZ_JAJNCY010000005.1, on the reverse strand, counting down.
GTGCCCGTGTTCTGGCCGAAGAAGAAGATCGCATCGCATTTGGAGAAATCCTCGTGGATGCAGGTGCCGACCGGCGCGCCGATCACCGATTTCAGCGCAACGGAGGTCGTTTCGTGGCACATGTTGGAACTGTCGGGGAGATTGTTCGAGCCATAGAGCCGGGCGAAGAGAGCGTAGCAATAGGCGGTTTCCAGGCTGGCGCGACCGGAGGCATAGAAGATCACGCTTTCCGGATCGAGCGCCCGCAATTCCAGCCCGATCCCTTCAAAAGCCTCCTGCCAGGAGCAGGGGAGATAGCGGTCGCTGACCGGATCGTAGCGCAGCGGATGGGTGAGGCGCCCCTGTTGCTCCAGATCGTAATCGCTCCAGCCCTGCAGTTCGGTCACGGTATGCTCGGCAAAGAAGTCGGGCGTGCAACGGCGCGTCGTCAGTTCCCAGAGCGTGGCCTTGGCGCCGTTTTCACAGAACTCGAAGGCGTGATGGTTGGCGGGTTTCGTCCACGCACAGGAAACGCACATGAACCCGCCCGGCTTGTTCTGCCGGGCCAGCGTTTCCATGACCGCAGGTGTATTCCATTCCTTGCCGAAAATCCGTGCGATGCCCCTCAGCGAGCCCCCAGCCCCCGGCGGGGCCGTCATAGCGAACCGTCCTGTCGTCAGGCATCTGTCTCTCCCTGTTCGGTTTCCGGCTGATCTGCCCCGCAGGGGCACGAAATCTCGAACACGTACCCGAAGGGAAAGTTCCCTTCGGAAGTTCCCGCCGACTCACGGCGCTTGAGAATTCCGCAGCGGCTGTCACGGCGCCCCGACGGGGCGGCGGCCCGAAAATTGCCTTGATCCTGCGTGTGAGACTGAAGGCGAAACCGTCCTTCATTCCCGTCTATCCAGCTTCTGGGGAACATCCCGTATGCATCTTGTCCTTCGCTCCGCTCTCTTCTCCGCGGCCCTTGGCCGCCCGACCTCATCTCTGCTGGTTGCGGGCCTGCTGCTGGCCGGCGCATTTCCGGTCGCGCCGCTTCATGCCGAGGATCGCCGCCCTGTCGCCGAACCCGCCATGCCCGCCCGCGTCTGCGCCAGCCTGTCGCCATCTCAAGCCTCGGCAGACGGCCGCTGGAGCGAGGAGACGCGGCGCTTGCAGGCGGCGATCGATCAATGCGGCGCGGGCGGCGCGGTGCGGTTGGTGTCTGACAGTGGAAAGGGCGGGCGGTTTCTCAGCGGGCCGCTCGACATGAAATCCGGCGTGACCCTGTGGATCGATCGCGGGCTGACACTGACAGCCGTGGCCGATCCACGCGCCTATGACAAGGGATCGAACACCTGCGGTACGATCGGCCGAAAGGGCAATGGCTGCGCGGCCTTCATCACCTTCGACGGCACGCGGGGCGGCGGCATCGTCGGCGAGGGCGCGATCGACGGGCAGGGCGGCGCGGCAATGGCCGGGACGCACGAAACCTGGTGGCAGCTTGCCCGCCGGGCCCAGCAGGAGGACGGCAAGCAGAACAATCCCCGGCTGATCGAGGCCGATCATGCCCGCGACCTCACCTTCTACCGGATCACCCTGCGCAACGCGGCCAATTTTCATGTTGCGCTCAACGATGTCAAAGGCGCAACCTTCTGGGGCATCAGGATCGACACGCCGGCCGATGCGCGCAACACCGACGGCATCGATCCCGGCGCGTCTGAGGACATCACCATCGCGCACAGCTTTATCCGCACCGGCGACGACAATATCGCCATCAAGGCCGGCAAGGGCCCGACGCGGCATGTTTCGATCCTCAACGATCACTTCTATTGGGGCCACGGCCTGTCGATCGGCAGCGAGACCAATGCAGGCGTCAGTGACATTCTGGTCCGCAACGTCACGTTGGACGGCACCACCTCGGGCCTGCGCATCAAGAGCGACGCCAGCCGCGGCGGGCTGGTGAGCGACGTGCGCTACGAAGACGTCTGCCTGCGCGGCAACAGGAAGCCGGTGGATTTCGACACGCGCTATGACGACAAGGCGAGCGGCGGCGACATCCCGGTGTTCGAGAATATCAGCCTGCGCAATGTCACCGGCGCGGGGGGCACGCTCGTGCTGCGCGGCCTGGATGCGGCGCATCCGCTGAAGGTCGCCTTCGACGGGGTCCGCTTCGGGCCGGACGCGAAATGGCAGATCGAGAACGCCCAGCTTTCCGCCGGCGCCGGCGGCGTGTCGCCGACCCCGCCCGGATTTGTTCTGAAGCAGGCCGGGGGCGCACCGATGGATTGCGCCGCACACTGGGCAGCCTTTCCGAAAACCGGCGGCGAATGACCTGTGTGAATGCGGGCGACGCCGTCAACCCAGACGGTTTTCGTCGTCGATGAGGATCAGGCGGGCGGGCAGATCCGGCCCCCAGCGCCAGAGCACGAGGTTAAGATCGCCGAGACCTGCGCCCGCTGCGAAACTGCGCACCAGAAGGCCATGATAGCCGGCCTCCAACAGCCTGCGGGCGAAGCATTGCGTGTCGGCCTCGCCGCGCTTGTTCATCTGGTCGCGCCAGGTTGGATCGGTCAGGCCCGCGGCATCCATACCCTGGGCGCGGAGCGCAGCATCATCGCGGCTGTCGAAGACGGGCTCGATGTCCGCATCATAGGACACGAGTGTTGTCGGTTGCAGGCTGCCGACCTGATTGGCCTCCCTCAGTGCCGTCATGATGGACAGCGACGTATAGAGCGCCGGCGTTCCTTTCCTATTGAAACGCCCGCCATAGAGTGCGGCGCCGCGGCCGGACAGGGGCTCGCGGGCATAGACCGGGTTCAGCGCCCGATAGATGGTGCCCTGAAATCGCATCGCGCGGATCAGGCGTAAACGCCGGCATCGACGGCGTCGATGTAATCCAGCACCTCGCCGGCACGGCCATCCCGCACCAGCTGCATCGCCGTCAGGCCGGAAAAGCCGGGCAGGGGCTCGGAGCGATACCAGGCATAGGCCATCAGCGCCGAGCCGAAGCGCGGCTCCAGCTTGTTGATGATTTCGGCGACCTCGCGCAGGCGGCGCTGTGTGCGGTCGGAGCGAATGCGCTCCTTGCGTTGCACGGCGTCCTTGCCGAGCCCGGCACTGCGCGCGATTTCCTCGCTCGTCGTGCGCAGCGTCTCGGCGAACTTGCGCGGCGAGAACAAGCCGTCATCGGCATATTGAGCCAGTCCCATTCCCTCACCTCGCTCCTTCACAATCACATTGACGCAATATAGCGTCAGAAATGATGTGCTTCAACCTGCTGGCGGCATGGGAGAGAGCAGATGCGGGCAGGGCTGATTTCAACGGGTGGCGCAGAGATAAGCCTTTACCGCCCCCTGCTGCTGCAGACGATTTCGCGGAAAAGCCCGCGCAAGGGAAAAATTGCTCCGGGTCGCCGAGGGCTTCGAAACAATGATCTACTATTTGAGTAGATTTTATGTATCATGTGGCCATCATGGCCCATGAACGCGCCCGGCGGGCGAGTGTTCTGGCCGGGAGTGAGGAGAAGGGGCAAGTGATGCATCCCAGCAAGCCTGCGCGACTGACGGTCGCCATCGTTGGCGGCGGCTTTACCGGCGGCGCCATTGCCCTGCACCTCGCCACAAGCCGCAGGCAGGGCCTCGCTATCGATATCGTCGTGTTCGAGCCGCGCGAAAGGCTGGGCGCGGGGCTCGCCTATGACACGGAGGAAAGCGTTCATCGGATCAATGTGCCGGCAGGCCGCATGAGCCTTTATCCGGATGCTCCGGGCCATTTCCAGGACTGGATCGAGCGCACCGATGCACTGAAGGACGATGGCGAGGCCCTTGCGGAGGATGGATTGCACTATCCGCGCCGGGGGCTTTTCGGGCGCTATGTCGCCGACCATCTGGCGCCGTGGCTGGCGAGTGGCGCCGTATGGCATCACCGCGCGAGGGTCGAAAATATTCAAAGACAGGGCCCGCGCTGGATGGTTTCGGCGGCGGATGGCCTGTCCATCGAGGCCGATATCGTCATTCTGGCGGCGACCCATCCCGCCCCCGGGCTGCCGGGTGTGCTCGCCGGATTGCGCAACGATCCGAACCTCATTGCCGACGCCACACGTCCCGACGCGCTCGCCTCGGTCGGCGATACGGATCGTATCCTGATTGTCGGCAACGGTCTTACCGCGGCCGACGTGATCGCCGCACTCGAGGCGCGTGGACATACCGGTGACATCCTCTCGATCTCACGGCGCGGCCTGCGCTCGCGCGGGCATGCGCCGCAAGTGCAGGAACCCTTTGGCGATTTCCTCAGCCAACCCGCTGCGACGGCATCCGACCTGTTGCGCCGTGTGCGCGTGACGCTGCGCGCAGCGGAGGCGGAAGGGCGGACATGGCATAGTGTGCTCGATGCCGTCCGTGCCCAGGGACAGGAGATCTGGCAGCGCTTGCCTGTGGCGGAGCGGCGGCGGATCGCGCGCCATGTGCGCCCCTTCTGGGACGTGCATCGCTTTCGCATCGCGCCGCAGGTCGAGGCGGCCGTCGAGCGGGCGATTTCGGCCGGCCGGCTGACGGTTCTCGCCGCCTCGGTCGCCGCCGCCGGCGCCGATGCGCAAGGGATATGGGTGACGCTGAAGCCGCGGCGGTCGCGGCAGACGGTCCGCCGGCATGTCGACAAGGTGATCGTCACCACCGGGCCCGATCATGGCGGTGTGCTGGCCTCGCAGCCGTTTCTGGCAAGCCTCGCCCGGCAGGGCAAAGTGACCGCCTGCCCCACGGGGCTTGGCATTCTCTGCGCCCGCGATGGCCGCGCGATCGATGCCGGGGGACGCGTCGTTGACGGACTTTACGTGGCGGGACCACTGGCGCGCGGCACGTTCGGCGAGCTGATGGGCCTGCCGCAGGTCAGCGACTATGCCGTTTTCATTGCCGCGCGCGTCGGTGAGGATCTCGCCGCCTGGGCCGCGCCGGACGAGACAGCTGCCGCGCCATCGCGCGCGTCCGCATGATGAGAAAATTATTCCGCATTATTGTCTATAATTATTATAGATAAACTGTACAGGTTTTACCCGTATGCGACATTGCTCCTGACGCCTGACAACGGTAGCGGCCTGCAAGGGAGACTCTAAATCATGACAGCCACCGACAAACCTCTCGATTTCCTCTGGTTCATTCCGAGTTCCGGCGATGGGTCCTATCTCGGCTCAGACGATCTCGTGCGCCCGGCCGATCCGGCTTATCTCCGCGAGATCGCCATTGCCTCGGACCGCCTCGGCTATTCCGGCGTGCTGATCCCGGTGGGTGCGGCCTGCGAAGAATCCTTCGTTCTGGCTGCGAACCTCGCCGCTGTGACGGAGAAGCTGAAATTCCTCGTCGCCATCCGCCCCGGCACGGCAACGCCGGCCTATTATGCCCGTCTCGCCTCGACGCTCGATCGCGTGTCGAACGGCCGCCTGCTGCTCAATATCGTTGTCGGCGGCAGCGCGCAGGAACTCGCCGGCGACGGCATCTTCCTGCCGCATGACGAGCGTTACGATCACGCGGCCGAATTCTTCAAGGTCTTCAACGATCTGATCGAAACCGGCCATGCCCATCTCGACGGCAGGTATATCCAGGCGCACAACGCCAAGCTCGTCCTGCCGCCGGTGCAGGCTCCCAAGCCGCCGGTCTATTTCGGCGGGTCATCGGATGCCGCCATCGACTTCTCCGTCGGTCTCGTCGACAAGTATCTGACCTGGGGCGAGCCGCCGGCACAGGTTGCCGAAAAGATCGCCGCCGTGCGCAAGGCCGCCGCAAAGGCCGGCCGCGAGGTGACCTTCGGCATTCGTCTGCATTTCATCGTTCGCGAGACGGACGAAGAGGCCTGGGAAGCAGCAGACCGCCTGATCTCCAAGCTCTCCGACGAGACGATTGCCGCAGCACAGGAAGTGCTGACCAAGAATTCCGACTCCGTCGGTCAGGCCCGCATGGTGGCGCTGCATGGCGGTCGCCGCGACAAGCTGGAAGTCTCCCCCAATCTCTGGGCAGGCATTGGCCTCGTCCGTTCCGGTGCAGGCACTGCGCTCGTCGGTTCGCCGAAGACGATTGCCGAACGGCTGCGCGAATATCAGGCGCTCGGCATCGATACGGTGATTGCCTCGGGCTATCCGCATCTCGAAGAGGCCTACCGCGTGTCGGAACTTCTCTTCCCGGAAATCGGTCTCGGCAAGCCCCACAAGCGCCTGCGCTCCTCCTTCGGCGACGAACAGATCTTCGGCGGCGGCGGCCATGGCGGTAATGTCAAGGCGAAGATCGCGGCGGCCTCCTGAGGCAGCCCGGCGATCATGACCGTGCAAATGAGAAGGGCGGGGAATTCAATTCCCCGCCCTTCTCATTTCTGCGTGCTTGGCGAATGACGGGAGCGGCGCCCGTTCAGCCGCCCTTGCCGAGCAGCCGCTCCAGAATAAGGCCTTCCAGCCTCGCCAGTTCCGCCGAGCCGTGGCGGCGTGGGCGGGGCAGGGGGATGTCGAGATCGAGCGCGATACGGCCTTCCTCGATGACGATCACCCGGTCTGCCAGCGTCACGGCTTCGGACACGTCGTGGGTGACCAGAACGGCGGTGAAGCGCTGTTGCTGCCAGATGCGCTCCAGAAGGGCCTGCATCTCCAGGCGGGTCAGCGCGTCGAGCGCGCCGAGCGGTTCGTCGAGCGCCAGAATGAAGGGATGCGCCACAAGCGCGCGGGCCAGCGCCACGCGCTGGCGCTGGCCGCCGGAGAGAACGGACGGCCATTCGTTGGCCCGGTCGGCAAGGCCGACCTCCTCCAGCATGCCGAGCGACTTGGCGCGCGCCTCTTCGCCCTTTGCGATCCCGGTGAGGCCGACTTCGACATTGCGACCGACCCTGTTCCATGGCAACAGCCGCGGCTCCTGGAACATGATGCGGGTTCGGTTGCCATGCTCCCCGTCGCTGTTGACGATGAGGTCGCCGGAACTCGGCTGGTCAAGACCGGTCAACAGGCGAAGCAGCGTGCTCTTGCCGCAGCCGCTCTTGCCGATGACGGCGAGGAACTGCCCCGCTGGCACATCAAGATCGATGCCCTTCAGCACGGTCTTGTCGCCGAAACTGCGCGTCACGCCGCGAAACGAAAAGGCGATGGGGGCTGCCGGCACCTGCGAGGTCCGGGCCTGCGGGGCTTGGGTCTGCGCCCCATCAGAACTCTGGATTTTGATAGTCTTGTCGAAAGCAAGGACGGTCATGTCTTCTGTTCCTTCATCTTTCCGGTCAGGCGGTGCGGAAGGCCGGGTGCCATTGCAGGCACTGGCGTTCGAGGAAGCGGGCAAGGCTGTCGGCGAGCTTGCCCAGCAGTGCGTAGATCAGAATGGACAGCACTACCACGTCGAGCAGCATGAACTCGCGCGCCTGCATGGCCATGTAGCCAAGGCCGGAGGAGGCTGCGATGGTTTCGGCGACGATCAGCGTCAGCCACATGATGCCGAGCGCATAGCGCAACCCGGTGAACATCGAGGGCAGGGCGCCGGGCAGGATGACGCGCAGGAAAAGCGCCGTGCGCGACATGCCGTAGACGCGGCCCATTTCGATGAGCTGCGGATCGCAATTCTGGATGCCGAGCAGCGTGTTGACATAGATCGGGAAGAAGACGCCGAGCGCGACGAGGAAAAGCTTCGCCTCCTCGTCAATGCCGAACCACAGGATGACCAGCGGGATGAGCGCCAGATGCGGGATGTTGCGCACCATCTGCAGCGTCGTGTCGGTGACGTTGCGGGCCATGCCCGAAAGCCCGTTCAGGAGGCCGAAGAAGAGGCCGATCGCGCCGCCGATGGCGAAGCCGGCCAGCGCGCGGACCGTGCTGATGGCGATGTTGTGCGGGAGTTCGCCGGAGAGCAGCAGTCGCCAGAAGGCCGAAAGCACGGCAGAGGGTGCCGGCAGGACATCGGCCGAGATGAGGCCCGTCCGCGCCGCCAGCTCCCAGAGCAGCAGAATGGCGGCCGGCAGAAGCCAGCCGATGACGTCGTGTCCGACGGATTGCAGAGACTTGCGCATCGCAGCTCCTTTCGGGGGATGGCCTTTGCAGGCGGGCCGGTTCGGGCCTGCCTGCAACCGTTCACAGATGGATGATCAGAGCCCGGCTTGCGACCAGACGGCGTCCTTGACGACGATCTGCCTGGGCAGGAGACCGAGCTTGAAGAAGCGGTCGGCCGTCTGCTGCTGGGTGGCAATGATCTGGGGCGTAATCGGCTCGATGCCGAATTGCGAGCGGTTGGCGGCGAGCGTCTGCGCCTCCAGCGGCACGCCCGTGACGTCGTGCAGCGCCTGGGCAACCTGATCGCGATGCGTGTCCGCCCATTTGGCCGCTTCGCCCAGAGCGGCGATGGTCAGCTTGACCGTATCGGGATGAGCGGCGACGAAGTCGCGATTGCCGAGGAAGTAGGTCTTCACGTCGAGCGTCTTGTCGGTCGTGGCGAGAACACGCGGCTTGTAACGCGTTTCCGCGACAGCAAAGAAAGGATCCCAGACCGCCCAGGCGTCGATCTTGTCGCTGGCAAAGGCCGCTGCCGCATCCGGCGGCGCAAGATAGACGGGCGTGATGTCGGAGAGCGTCAGGCCCGCCTTTTCGAGCGCGGCGACAAGCAGGTTATGCGCGCTTGTGCCCTTGCCGACGCCGACCTTCTTGCCCTTCAGCTCGGCCACCGATTTGACGCTCGATTCCGGTTTGACGAAGATGGCCTCGCCCGCGCCATTGGAGGGAAGCGCCGCGACATAGACGATGGCCGCACCCGCAGCCTGCCCGAAGATCGGCGGCGCATCGCCCGTCCAGCCGAGATCGACAGAGCCGGCATTCAGCGCCTCAACGAGCGGCGGACCGGCGCTGAATTCGACCCACTTGACCGTCACGCCCTTCGGCAGAGCCTTTTCGATCACCTGCTGCTGGCGCGCGATGACCGGAAGATTGGTCTTCTGATAGCCGATCTTGAGTTCGGTAAGTTCGGCCGCCGACAAGCCGGTGGCGGCCAGAAGGCCTGCGCCGGCAATCAAGCCTGCCAGAGTGCGTCGCGTCAGTTTCAACATGGGATCCTCTCGTTGAGCATGGGATATGCCGATGAGAAGAGCCTATATATGTCTACTAGGTTTATAGAGATAAAGTATTCTAATTTGCGAGCGGAGGCGAGCCGAACTTTTCGTTTTGTGCGCTCAACCCGACAAAGGCGGCTTTGTATCCCCCTCCAGCCGATCGGCGATGCGGATCAGGTCGGCGAGCGTTTTCGCCTGCATCTTTCGCATGACCTGGCCGCGCCGGACCTTGACCGTGATCTCGCTGACGCCAAGTTCTGCAGCGATCTGCTTGTTGAGCAGGCCCTGCACGACAAGCCGCATGACATCCTGCTCGCCGGGCGACAGATCGGACCAGAGCCTGCGAAGCTGGGCGGCGGCACCTGTCTCGGCGCGACGCTGCATGTCGATCCGGATACCGCGATGGATGGCATCGAGCAGGTCCTGATCACGGAACGGCTTGGTCAGGAACTCGATTGCGCCTTCCTTCATGGCACGCACCGACATCTCGATATCGCCATGGCCGGTGATGAAGATGACCGGCACCTCAATCCCCAGCCTCGCCATCTCGCGCTGGAAATCGAGCCCGCTCTGGCCGGGCATGCGGATGTCGAGGACCAGACAGGCCGGGGCCTCAACGAGCCCGTGCTCGAGAAAGGCCTGGGTCGAGCCGAAGGCCTTCACGTTCAGATCCACCGAGGCGAGGAGGTCTTCCAGCGCGTCGCGCACAGACTGGTCGTCGTCGATGATATAGACGATGGCCTTCTTGTTGTCGCAGGCGGGGTTGGCGGCCGTCATGCACCAGCTCCCGTCCTGATGGGCAGGCTGATGCGGAAGGTCGCGCCCATGCGCGGGGCCGAACTTACCGCGATCTGGCCGCCATGGGCCTCGACGATGGAGCGGCTGATCGAAAGGCCAATGCCCATTCCGTCTTCCTTGGTTGTCCAGAAGGCCTCGAAGAGATGGTCGAGTGCGGCCGGCTTCATGCCGATGCCCGCATCCGTCACCGTGATGGCGATCCGGTCTTGATCGTCGCGCATGGTTGCAATCTCCAGTTCCCTCTTGAAGCTCGGCTGATCGCGCATCGCATCAATGGCGTTGCCGATCAGGTTTCCGAGCACCTGCAGGATCTGCACCTTATCGCCGGAGATGGCGGGCAGATCTTCCGTCAGGCGCAGATGCAGGCTGACGCTGTTCTTGTCCAGCTCGTCCTGTGCGATCATCACGGCTTCGCCGATCGTCGCGTTGATATCCAGCACCTGCATACGCGGCGGCCCACTTCGGGCAAGGCTTCTCACGCGCTTGATCACGTCGCTGGCGCGGTTGGCGTCGTAGACGATCCGTTCGACCGCCTGTCGCGCCTTGTCGATATTGGGCGGATCGCGGTCGAGCCAGCGCCGGCAGGCATCGCCGCTTGTCGCGATGGCGGCGAGCGGCTGGTTGACCTCATGGGCGATGGAGGCCGTCAGTGCGCCCAGGCTGGTGAGGCGCGCCATCCGCACCATCTGCGCCTGCGCCTCGAAGGCTGCCGCTTGCGCCGCCACCGTCTTCAGAACGAGGAAGGTCGTGGTGGCGATGGCAGCGATGCTGATGGTGCAATTCATCAAGCCTGTCTGGAAGGAGCCGTGCTGCGACATCAGCAGACTGAGCACGGTCAGGAAGACGCACACGCCCGCCAGCGCGATGACCACGCGGGTGGACACGTAGCCGACCGCCAGAACGATGACGACGATATAGAAGACCGCCATGGCGATTTCGAAACTGGTGATCGTGTCGGCAACGAACACGCTCACCAGCAGGAACAGAATGGCGGCGGCCCTCAGTCTTGGCCGGTTGCGTTGGCGGAGGGGCGGTCTGCCTGCGTCGCTGCGGCTCATCGAAACGTCTTTTCACCTTTTGCGGATGCCGATTGGCGGATCGTAAAGCTATTTTCCTTTCGGGGCCAACCGGCAACCGGTTTCTCCCCATCTATACCAACGTATATTCCAGATAGCCGAAAAGCCTGCGTCCCTGACCTCTTGCATCATGGCCCGGCTGAAACTGCCGAACTATAGGTGTGGCATGCGCGAAGGACTGGAAACAGGTCTTTCGCTCCATCCTTCCATTCATGACTCACGCGAACAGGGTTTTCACCATGACGCATCAGAGATCCGCACCCCTCGCCGTCCGGCGCACCCTGCTGCCAAGTCTGTGGGACCTGCTTGCCCTTCTGCTCGTTGTCGGGCTGATCGTGCTCGTCATCTATGGCGGCGAGGCGGCGACCGCGCCGCTGTCGACGCTTGACACGACGCCGCTGTCGCTCGATCCGTCGCATCTGCCGATCTATGCCCTGCGCACCATGCTGCGCATGCTGACGGCCATCGTCTTTTCGCTGATCTTCACGCTGATCTACGCGTCGCTTGCCGCCAAAAGCCGGCGCGCGGAAATGGTTCTGATCCCGATCCTCGACATTCTGCAGTCGGTGCCGATCCTGGGCTTCCTGACCTTCACCGTCACCTTCTTCCTCAATCTCTTCCCCGGCAGCGTCATGGGGGCGGAGTTGGCCTCGGTCTTCGCCATCTTCACCAGCCAGGCCTGGAACATGACCTTCAGCATGTATCAGTCGATGCGCAACCAGCCGAAGGATCTGGAGGAAGTGGCGAAAAGCTTTCAGCTTTCCGGCTGGCAGCGTTTCTGGCGCCTCGATGTGCCCTTCGCCATGCCGGGCCTCGTCTGGAACACGATGATGTCCATGTCAGGCGGCTGGTTCTTCGTGGTGGCGTCCGAAGCGATCACTGTGGGCGACACGACCATCACCCTGCCGGGCGTCGGCTCCTATGTGGCGCTCGCCATCAAGGAGCAGAACCTCTTGGCGATCGCCTATGCCGTCGTAACCATGCTGGTCGTCATCATCATCTACGACCAGTTCCTGTTCCGTCCGCTGGTTGCCTGGGCCGACAAGTTCCGCTTCGAAACCACATCCTCGGGCGTCGAGCCGACATCCTGGGTGCTCGATCTTTTCCGCCGCGCCCGCATGACCCGCCTTATCGTCGCGCCGTTCCAGTGGCTGTTCCGGCTCGTCTGGACCTTCCGTCTGCCGACCCTGCCGAAACTCGGCTCGCGCCGGACGACGCAGGCGGCCTCGCGCGCCATCGACTGGATCTGGTTGACGCTGGTCATCGCCCTGGCCGCCTGGGCAAGCTATCTGAGCTTCAACTATCTCAAGGTGAGCATCGGCTGGAGCGATGTGGGTACGGCTGTCGTTGACGGCTTCATCACGCTGCTGCGCGTCGTCGTGCTGATGGCCATCGCCACGCTGATCTGGGTGCCGGTCGGCGTATGGATCGGCCTGCGGCCGTCGCTGTCGGAAAAGGTGCAGCCGCTCGCCCAGTTCCTGGCGGCCTTCCCGGCCAATATCGCCTTTCCGGCCTTTGTCGTGCTGATCGTGCATTTCGGGCTGAACGCCGATATCTGGCTGAGCCCGCTGATGATCCTCGGCACACAGTGGTATATCCTGTTCAACGTGATTGCCGGCACCGCAGCCTTCCCGAGCGACCTCAAGGAAGCGGCCCGCAGCTTCCACATCCAGGGCTGGCGCTGGTGGGTCAAGGTGATCCTGCCCGGCATCTTCCCCTATTACGTCACCGGCGCCATCACGGCTTCGGGCGGCTCGTGGAATGCCAGCATCGTGGCCGAAGTCGCCAGCTGGGGGAACACGCAGCTCGTCACGCCCGGCCTCGGCTCCTACATCGCACAGGCGACCACGGCGGGCGATTACCCCCGCGTCGTCCTCGGCATCGTCGTCATGTGCGTCTTCGTCACCCTGTTCAACCGCCTGCTCTGGCGGCCGCTCTACGCCTTTGGCGAACGGCGGCTGCGCCTGGGCTGACCACCAAGCGAATTCCTGAGGAGTAGTTTCCATGCTCGATCAAATGTCCAAGGCCCCGCTTATCGATATCCAGGAGGTCTGCCGGTCCTTTCCCAAGCCGAGCGGCAAGGATGTCGTCGTGCTTGAAAATGTCGATCTGACCATCAAAGAAGGCGAGATCGTCGGTCTGCTCGGCCGCTCCGGCTCCGGCAAGTCGACGCTGCTGCGCATCATCGCCGGGCTGATTTCGCCCTCGTCCGGCATTGCGCTGTGCCGGGGCGATGCCATCGACGGTCCGCCGAGCGGCATTTCCATGGTGTTCCAGTCCTTCGCCCTGTTCCCCTGGCTGACGGTGCTGCAGAATGTGGAACTGGGCCTTGAGGCCAAGGGCGTCGATCGCGCCGAACGTCGCAAGCTGGCGCTCGACGCCATCGACCTCATCGGTCTCGACGGTTTCGAAAACGCCTTCCCCAAGGAACTGTCCGGCGGCATGCGCCAGCGCGTCGGCTTCGCCCGCGCCCTCGTCGTCCATCCCGATCTTCTCCTGATGGACGAGCCCTTCTCGGCGCTCGACGTACTGACGGCCGAAACGCTGCGCACCGACATGATCGATCTCTGGATCGAAGGGCGCATGCCCATCAAGTCCGTGCTGATCGTGACGCATAACATCGAGGAGGCGGTGCTGATGTGCGACCGGATCCTGGTGTTTTCATCCAATCCCGGCCGCGTGGCGCGCGAGATCAAGGTCGATCTGCCGCATCCGCGCAACCGCCTCGATCCGGCCTTCCGCCAGCTGGTCGACAATATCTATGCGCTGATGACGCAGCGCGCCGAGCCGAAGACGGTGGCCATGGAAGGGATTCCCGGCACCGGCATGGGCATGGTTCTGGAGCCGGTCTCGACCAACATCCTCTCCGGTCTCATCGAGGCGCTGGCCGGCGAGCCCTATCACGGCAAGGCCGACCTGCCGGTGATTGCCGGCCTGCTGCACATGGAGGCCGATGAGCTCTTCCATATCGGCGAGGCCTTGCAGCTGTTGCGTTTCGCCCATCTCAGCGAAGGCGACATCGTGCTGACGGAGGCCGGCAAGACCTTCGCGCATATGGCGACGGACGCCCGCAAGAAGCTGTTTGCCGAGCATCTCCTGACCTATGTCCCGGCCGTCGGCCTCATTCGTCGCGTGCTCGACGAACGCCCGAGCCATACGGCGCCGGCCGAACGCTTCCGCAGCGAGCTGGAAGACTACATGACGGAATCCTATGCCGACGACACGCTGAAGGCGATCGTCTCCTGGTCACGCTATGCCGAGCTTTTTGCCTATGACGAAAACTCGGAACTGTTCAGCCTGGAAAACCCACAATAACCGGCTGCGGTGATGTGTCCAATTGCCTGCGATACGGCGCCCGCTATGTCTTGTGACAGGCGGGCGTCGGCATAAGAAAAACAAGACGCTGCATTCATGGGGAACGATGGTGGAAGACAGCATCGCGACGTCCGGCGAGAGCCGGCAGGCTCAGCCAAACGAAGCGGAAGCGGGCAGTCTCACGCCCCTTGCGCGGGGGCAGTTTCTGGAAATGATGCGGCTGCCACATCTCGGCTGGCGCAGCGCCCTTCTGTCGCTCGGAGTGCTTGCGCTCGTCTGGGCGGGAAGCGGCTTCTACCGGGTCCAGCCGGATCAGCAGGGCGTCGTCCTGCAATTCGGCAAATGGGTGCGCACGGACAATCCCGGCATTCACTATCATTGGCCCTATCCGATCGAAGCGGTGGCGCTGCCGAAGACGACGCAGATCAACGAACTGGTTCTGTCCGGCCGCTCGCGGGAATCGCGCGAACTGGCGCAGATGCTGACCGGTGACGAAAACATCGTCGAAGCGGACTGCGTCGTCTTCTGGAGAATCCGGGACGCTGGCGACTATCTGTTCAATGTCGTCGATCCCGAAGGCACGTTGAAGGTGGCAGCCGAAAGCGCATTGCGCGAAGTGATCGGCGAAAATCCCATTCAGTCGGCCTTGTCCGACAAGCGCCAGCAGATCGCCGACGACACGACCCTCGTTCTGCAACGTCTTCTCGATCGCTATCGGGTCGGCATCGAGGTGACGCAGGTGCAGCTGCTTCGTATCGATCCGCCCTCTGCCGTGATCGACGCGTTCAACGATGTCCAGCGGGCCCGCGCCGACCAGGAGCGCGCCCGCAACGAAGCCGACGCCTATGCCAATGACGTGATCCCGCGGGCGCGGGGCGAAGCCTCCCACATCATCCAGCAGGCCGAGGCCTATCGCGACCAGACCATCGATCTGGCCAAGGGCGAGGCCGAGAGTTTCAAGGCGATTGCCGCCGCCTACGAGCAGCACAAGGATGTGACCGCCCGCCGGCTTTACATGGAAAGCGTCGATCAGATGCTCCGGCGCTCCAGCCGCGTGATCGTCGATCTGTCGGAAAAGGGCGGCGGCATCGTCCCCTATCTGCCGGTGCTCGATGCGGCAAACACCAAGACGCCGCCGGGTACGCCATCGGCATTCGTGAACGGACAGACCGTTCCCGCCAACGACGCGGCTGCGGGAGCACGCAAATGAGATACGCGAAAATCCTTCCCGTCGTCGTCGCGGGGATCGGCCTCTGGGGGCTTGCCGCATCCGCCTATACGGTTCAGCAAAGCGAGACCGCGCTGGTCGTGCGGCTCGGCAAGCCGCTGGTGCGGCGCGACGATCCGGGGCTCTATTTCAAGATCCCGCTGGTCGACACGCTGATATTTTTCGACAAGCGTCTGATTTCGCTCGAGCCACCCTCCGAAGAGGTCATTCTGGGCGATCAGAAGCGCATCGAGGCCGGCACCTATACACGCTTCAGGATCAGCGACCCGCTGGCCTTCTATCAGGCGGTCGGCACGGTCGATCAGGGCCGGATGCGCCTGGGCGAAATCGTGAGCTCGGCCGTGCGCCGCGAGCTGGGCCGCGTCAAGCTGATCGACCTGCTGACGCAGAAGCGCGACGCGGTGATCGACGCCGTGCGCAACGAAGTGATCGACCAGAGCAAGTCGCTCGGCATCGAAGTCGCCGACGTGCGCATTCTGCGCGCCGATCTGCCCAAGGAAACCAGCGCCGCCATCTATGACCGCATGAAATCCGAGCGCCAGCGCGAGGCGATGGAACTGCGCGCGCAAGGCTTCGAATGGGCGCAGGAAATCCAGGCGAAGGCGGACAGGCAAAGCACCGTCATCATGGCCGAGGCGCAGGAGCGGGCCAAGGTCATTCGCGGCGATGCCGATGCGACCGCATCGACGCTGATGGGCGACGCACATGACAGCGACAGCGCCTTCTACGCCTATTACCGCGCGCTGCAGACCTATGGGCAGACGCTCTCGGAAGCCTCGCCGATCCTGCTTCTGTCGGCTACACCGGACTTTCTGAAAACGCTGAAAAACGGTCCGCCGGCGGTGGCAACGCAGAGCCCGCCCGCGACCGTACCCGGCGCCGGCCCGCTGAACCAGACACCCAAAGGATAACGTCCGCCGGCGGTGGCGAACGCTATTTCGAGAAGGACAATCGACGTGGAATTCAGCAGTGACCTGTCCTGGCTCGGCATCAGCCTGCAGATTTTCTTCACCGATATCCTGCTGGCGGGCGACAATGCGGTCATCATCGCCGCGGCCTGCTGCCTGTTGCCGCGCCGGCTGGTGCCCCGCGCCATCGCGGTCGGGGCCATCGGCGCCGTCATCCTGCGCGTGCTGCTCGCCGTGGTCGCCAATGTGCTGATGGCCGTGCCGCTGCTGAAGGCGCTGGGGGGCATCATGCTGGCGCTGTTTGCGATCAACCTGAAGGCGAATGCCCAGGCGCTCGGCGCGGCCGGCGCATCGGAAAATCTCGAGGGCGAGCCGGATCTCGAAAGCGACGTGGATTTCATGGGCGCCGCCCTGTTCATCCTGCTGGCCGACACGATCATGAGCCTCGACAATGTCGTCGCCATCTCGGCGATCTCGGACGGCAATTTCGTCTATCTCGTTCTCGGTCTCGTGCTTTCCGTGCCCTTCGTCTTCTTCGGCAGTTTTCTGCTCACGGAGGCTATCGCGCAATATCCGGAAGTCGTCACTATCGGTTCGGCCCTTCTCGGATGGGTTTCGGGAAGCCTGATTGTCAACGATGCGCTCTGGTCGGACTGGGTTCATGCCCATGTCGAGGCGCTGGGCCTCTTCGCGCCGCTGGGCATGGCGATCTTTGTCGTCGCAGAAGGCGCGATCACCGGGCGATACCGC
This sequence comes from Rhizobium sp. C1, assembly GCF_021026335.1. Taxonomy (GTDB): domain Bacteria; phylum Pseudomonadota; class Alphaproteobacteria; order Rhizobiales; family Rhizobiaceae; genus Ensifer_A. The sequence continues at coordinate 288,869 of NZ_JAJNCY010000005.1, read as the reverse complement.
GCGCCGCCATTCCCACAGCTGAACCTCAGCATGCCGAGGTTGATGCGCGAGGCACACCCCATTCCCGCCATTCCCGCCGCGCCTGTCGCTGTGCCGATATCGGTCCCGGCCCCGATCGCGCCGCAGGCCGCCGTTCCGGAGCCGGCTGTTGTCGGACATGTCCGGCCAGAGACGCCGCCGGTTGACGCCATCGCAGCCGAACCTCAGGAACCCGTCGTCATTTTCGAGCCGCCAGCCAGCTCGTCGGCGGGACCGTCGGACAAGGTCGTGCTGATCGGTCTTCTGGCTCTTTTCGCGATGGTCGGCGCAGTTCTGGTGATCGCGATTGCCATGGCCCCGGCCAATCAGGGTTAGGGCATGATCCGGCCGGGCGTAGCAATCCGCGAAGATTTGAAACAAGAACAATGACGATATTTACCGCCATCAACCTGAAAATGCTGTCCATGGCCTCGGCTGTCTCGCTGTCGAGCAATCTGGACAATATCGCCATCGGAACCTCGATGGGGTTTCGCCGGATCGGCTTGCGACCGCGCGACAATCTTGTGGTGGCGACAGTGACGACCGCCGGCACGATCGCCTCGGCCGCCGCCGGCAAGGCGCTCACCCAGATTATCCCCGACAATATAGAAAGCATGATCGGCGGGGCGATCATGCTTCTCGTCGGCCTGTGGATCATCTACCAGGAAAAGACGAAGCCAGAGCCGGTCTATGAAGACGCGGATGCCGGTTCGACATCCGCCGCAGCCATGCCGGCAGACACGGCAGTATCCTCGGGCAGCCGCATGACGCTCTCGGAACTGCTCACGCTGTCGCTGGGGCTTACCTTGAACAACATTCCCAATGGTGTCGGCGCCGGCATGCTCCACATCGATATCGTTCTGCTCGGCCTGCTGAACTTCATTGCCAGCCTCGCGACGCTGAGCCTCGGCGTGCATGTGGGCCGGCGGGGCGTCCGTTGGCTGGGCACCTATTCCGGCTATGTCGCCGGTGTACTTCTGGCGGCGCTCGGCGCCACCGAAATGGTGTTCTGACGCCGCGGTTCAGGCGCAGCGCGTCACGCCAGAATATTCACCGCCCGCGCCGCCACCAGCGCCAGCGTCAGCAGCGAGACGGCAGCTTCGGCCATGGTCAGGAGCTTGGCCCGCGGCGACAGCGGCATCGTGTCGGTCGGGGAAAAGGCCGTCGCATTGGTGAAGGCGACGAAGAGATAATCCACGAAACCCGGCGACCAGCTCCGATAAAGCGGATCCGTCATCGACATTTGCGGAAACAGGAAGTCGGGATGCTGCTTCGTCGTCACGCCGCGGCTGGCTGGGCCGCCACGATCGATGCTCCAGAACCAGAGCGCAAACGCGATGATATTCGTGCACCAGATGTTCACCGCGTCAACCAGCAGGGTCTGCGCCGAGCCGGCATGGCCGGTCATGAGCGCCTTGATCAGGAAATAGAGCGCGACGAAATTCATGAGGGTGACCAGAATGGTCAAACCGAGCGCCGCGCGCCGGATGAGCCGCCGTCCATGCGCAATCAGATGAAAATGCGCCTCGGTGGAGGCATGTTTGGCCTTGTTCTGGGCCCATGCCGTGGCAACCGAGAGCGGAACCAGCAGGAGAAGTTCCACCGCAGGAGCCAGCCATCGCGACCACAGGGCGAAATCGTTGACCAGCAGTAATTGCAGCATGGCGATGACGAAGATGGCGCAACGCGCCAGCCAGAAGTCGAGGGCCTGTGTATGGGGAAGTCGGTGATGGTCCTGGTTTGTCGTATCTGTCGCGGGCATGAAGGAGCCTGTCGTGGCGATGCTGGGATAATTCAGCCAAAGCGGGAACCGGTTGCGGTTCAGGATTGCGCTGACACAAGGAGACATCGCGCCGAACGCGATCTCGCACCTGCGTTCGAATGCATAGCCCTTCGAAGGCCCCGGGGAAAGCCGTAAGCGGATCAGGATACAGGCAAAAAGCAGGCGCCCGCCAGTCACAAAGCCAGCGCAAGAGCCAGCAAGGGGAAAACCACTTTCAACTGCAGATCACTAAAAAACAGCAGCCAGCCTTTAAAGAAGGTCGGGAGAAAGCGTCGGCACCGGCGGACCTTGGGGTGAGGGGACCGGGCGCAGACCCTTACACCCCTCATATTGCAGGTTTTCGCGTGGGAGGATCAAATGCCGGAGATTGTCCACACGTCCGGCCCCTTGTCTTCGCGCGGCTTGATCTGGCGGTTGACCTGATCGTTCACCTTGGCGAGGAGATGCCGGATATGGGCGTGATAGGCGACGGAGGAGAGGCGGCTGCGGCGGCAGTCGCCGGGATTGTGCAGGCAGAAAATCTGGAAATGCAGCGTCCGCGCGTCGCTGTGCCTGGGCGCCATGTCGCGCGCGGCAGAGGCAAGCCCGAAGGCGTTCGCTTCGCTGGAGGCCGAAAACATGACGACCGCGATTGTCGAAAATGCAATCAGAAAAGACTTCAGCATGGTGGCCCCGTCCTGGATGCTTCGGTTCACATCTCTTTTGCGATGAAGGTTTCGCTGTTGAGTGCGAGACTACCCGCAAGAGCTTGAGGACCGTTCAAGCAACATGATAAAATTTGAACGATCTGGAGGTTTTGTTTCAAAACGGGGCGGATGCGGACGCCCGCGGCCAAGTCGCTCGCCTCACGCTGCCGGACATGCTAGCCTCGCCTTCAGAAAAAACGGAGGGGGCGGCGCCTCAGGCAGTGTGCGGGAGGCGCCGTGCGAGAACCAAGAAATGCATCATGCGACTGTTGATCGTTGAAGATAATCATGAGCTTGCCGATTGGCTTGCCCGCGCGCTGGTGCAGGCGCGCTACACCGTCGAGGTCGCCCATGATGGCGAAGAGGCCGAGCATCTGATCGCACTCGGCGAATATGCCGCCATCGTGCTCGATCTGTCGCTGCCGCATGTGGACGGCATGACGGTTCTGAAACGCATCCGCCGCAAGGGCAATCGCACACCGGTCATCATCCTGACCGCCAATGCCTCGCTCGACGGGCGCGTGGCCGGGCTCGATTCCGGCGCGGATGACTATCTCGCCAAGCCCTTCGAGCTTGCAGAACTGGAAGCGCGCCTGCGCGCCGTCATCCGCCGCGGCCACGATCTGGCAAGCCCGGAAATCGTCATTGCCGATCTAGCGCTCGACAGCGCGAGCAAGCAATTCACGCTCAGGGGCGAGCCGCTTCAGCTGACGCCGCGCGAACATTCGGTGCTGGAATATCTCGTCATGAAATCCGGCACGACCGTCACGAAGGCGTCGCTGCATGAAAGCGTTTTCGGCTTCGACGCCGAGCCGGATCCGAGCGCCATCGAGATCTATGTCCACCGTGTGCGCAAGAAGATCGAGGGCAGCGGCGTGCAGATCGCAACGCTGCGCGGGCTCGGCTACATGCTGCGGGCGCTTTAGAGATGGAAGGCCTGACGCACCCCGCGGGCTTGCTTCGTTATATCCGCGAAAGCCTCTATGCGCAGCTCCTTGTCTGGGTTCTCCTGACCCTGCTCGGTGTGCTCGCGCTCAACATCTTTTTCAGCATGCGGCAGGCGGCACAGATTGCCAGCATCGTTACCGACAACACGCTCATGGGCTCGGCCCGCATGATCGCCGAGGCCGTGCGCACGGACGAGCGCGGCAATGTCACCGTCGACATCCCACCCGCAGCGCTGGAAAACTTCGCCAACGGCTATGGCGATCGCGCCTATTACAGCGTGCGGACCGCCTGGGGCACGGTGATTGCCGGCTATGGTGAACTCGAGGCGCCGCCCGCTCTGGGAGAGGGCAGCACGATGCGTTTCCGCAACGAGACCGTCCGGGCGCTTGCCATCGATCATCCCGTCATCGGTCTTGAAAAGGACGGCATGATCAGTGTCACTGTCGCCGTCACGCTGAATGGGGAAACCGATCTCACGCGCCGCCTCTGGATGTCGGATTTCCTCAACCAGTTCGTGCTCGTTATCGTCGCCGGCGTCGTCACGTTGCTCGGCCTGCGCCGCGGTCTCGCGCCCCTCATGCGGTTGCGCGAGGCAGTCATCGCCAGCCGGCGCGAGCGGCTGGAGCCCTTCGATCCAGCCAGCGTGCAGACGGAATTGCGCCCGCTGGTCCACGCCCTCAACGATTACATGGCCCGCGTCCAGCGTCAGATGGCGGCGCAGCGCCGCTTCGTCGCCAATGCCGCGCATCAGCTGCGCACGCCGCTGACGCTGCTGACCACGCAGGCGAGCGTCGCCGCCCGCGAGACCGATGGAGAGCGTCGCAGCGATGCGCTGAATGCACTCACCCGCTCCACCCGGCAGGCTTCGCGCCTGGCCGAACAGCTACTGACCTTGACCCGCGCCGAACCCGGCAGCCGCGCGCCCCGTGCCGACCGCATAAACATGGCGCAAGTCGCCCGCCTCGTTCTGGAGGCCCAGGCCGAAACCGCGCTGAAGCGCGGCATCGATCTCGGGCTCGAAGCCGAGGGGGAGGCACCGGTCACCGGCGACGGCACCATGCTGCGCGAAATGGTCGTCAACCTCGTTGACAATGCGCTCCGCTACACGCCGGCAGGCGGCGAGGTGACCGTGCGGGTGGGACGCGAGGAGGGCGCGGTGGTGCTGAGCGCCGACGACAGCGGTCCGGGCATTGCTGAGGCGGAGCGTGAACACGTCTTCGAACGGTTCTACCGCATCATGGGCACGCAGGCCGAGGGCAGCGGGCTGGGACTGGCGATCGTGCGCGAGGTTGTCGAAGGGGCAGGGGGGACAGTGACCTTAGGGACATCGGAGATGGGCGGGCTGTCGGTGGCGGTGCGATTGCCGGTCGCGGAGTGAGGGAAATGAGAATGAATCGGCGTATCTTGATAACGGGTTGCTCCGGTGGCGGGAAGTCGACGCTTCTGGCGGAGCTGGCCGCGCGCGGGTTTTCGGTCGTCGAGGAACCAGGGCGGCGGATCGTAAGGGAGGAGCTGGAGAGCAGGGGCGACGCCTTGCCCTGGGTCAACCTGGCGGCCTTTGCGCAGCGTGCAATTGCGCTGTCCATCGAGGACCATGCGGCCGCCTCGCAAGGGGGCGGCTGGACGTTTTTCGACCGGGGCCTTGTGGACGCCGTTGCCGCCCTTCGGCATGCAACCGGCGAGCCGCTCCGGGAAGACCTGCTGGCCACCCATCGCTATCACAGCCAGGTCTTTCTGACGCCGCCATGGCCGGAGATCTATGAAAACGATGCCGAGCGAAAGCATGACCTTGCGGATGCCATTGCCGAATACGAGCGAATTTCAGCGCTCCTGCCGAAGCTGGGTTATGAGGCGGTCATCCTGCCCAAGGTTTCCGTTTCGGAGCGAGCGGATTTTCTCCTTCAGCAACTGCCCGGGGCGGTGGATTCCTGAACGTCAAGAAACAGGGGCCGCGGACCGGCCCCTGCTTTGGTCAAGCCGTCATTTCACGGCCGCGTTCCCCCCATCGGCAAAGAGCGCGGAGCCGGTGACGAAGCTTGACGCGGGACCTGCGAGAAACAGCGCGGCCTGCGCGATTTCCTCCGGCTGTGCGATGCGTTTCATGGCGTGCAGCCCAGCGGCCCAATCCTTCTGCGCCTGATCGCCCGCCATGCCGGTATCGGTGCCGCCGGGGAGAAGCGCATTCGCGCGGATGTTGCGAGCGCCGTAGTCCGCCGCGATGCCTTTCACGAGACCCATCAGACCCGCTTTTGCAGCGGCATAGGCGGCCATTCCCGGCAGACCGACGCTGGTTCCGACAAAGCTGGAAGTGAAGACGATTGCGCCGCCGCCGCGTTCCAGCATGGCGGGGATCTGGTGTCGGCTGGCGAGAAAGGCGGAGGTGAGGTTGGCCCTGATGGTCCGGTCCCAGTCGCCGGGATCGAGTTCGCCAACCGGCTTCGCCGCGCCGACAGTGCCCGCATTGTTGAACGCGATATCGAGACCGCCGAACCGCTTCTGCGCCTCGCCGACCAGCACCCGGTGGGTCTCGGCGGTGCCAACATCGCCGGCGACGGCAAAGGCCTTGCCGCCCTGTGCCGCGATCAAGTCCGCCACCTCGGCGAGTGCCGCCGCGCCGCGCGCGTTCAGGATCACGCACGCGCCTTCAGCGGCAAAGAGCAGGGCGGCAGCTCTGCCAATGCCCGACGACGCGCCGGTTATGATGGCGACCTTGTTCTGCAAAATTCCCATGACCATTCTCCTTCTGTCTGGAGACGGTGGCGTAGGAATTCCTGCGCGCGCGGGCCACCCGATTCCTGCAGCGCGCCGATACGAGCTGCATGCCGCTCGCCTCGGTCAGGAACAGAAACGGGAGGCGCTGGCCGCGCCTCCCGCAAGATTGTCCTCATTGTTTCCGAAGGCTCAATGCGTATCAAGGCTCTGTTGCGGCCGCCATTTGGCCAGCCGGTTCTCGACTAGCGTCATCAGGTATTCGGCAACCAGCGTCACGATCATCACCAGCACGATGGCGGCGAACATGCCGGCGGCGTCGAACGTACCCTTGGCGATCGAGATCAGCTGGCCGATGCCGTAGCGGGCGCCGACAAATTCGCCGACAATCGCGCCGATAATGGCGAAGCTGAAGGACACGTGCAGGCTCGCGAAGATCCAGCTCATCGCGGAGGGGATGATCACCTCGCGCGTGACCTTCCAGTCGGATGCGCCGAGAATGCGGGCGTTCGCAATCATGTCGCGGTCAGCCTCGCGGACACCCTGGAAGGCATTGGCGAAGACGACGAAGAAGACCATGATGAAGGCGAGCGCCACCTTGGATGCGAGGCCGAGACCCATGATCATGATGAAGATCGGCGCAAGAACCACGCGCGGGATCGAGTTGATCGCCTTGATATAGACGGAGAGGATGTCGGAGAGCAGCTTGTTCTGGCCGAGGCCTACACCCACCACGATGCCGGCGATGGAGCCGGCAAAGAAGCCGATCAGCGCCTCTTCCATGGTGACGCCGAGGTTGAACCAGAGCGAACCTTCCGTCGTGCCTTCGGTCGCCCACTCATAGAGGCGCTGGCCGATGGCGGAGGGGCTGGCATAGAAGAAGGGATCGATGAAGCCCGTGCGGGCTCCGATTTCCCAAATCCCCAGGATCGCCACCAGAATGGCGACCTGCCAGAAGAGAACGGTGCGCTTGCGCGCGGCAATCGCCTTCAGGGCCGCCGCTTCGATTTCCTTGTCGGACGTGCCGGGGCGAAAGAGCGTGTTGACGCTGTCCATGGTTGTGTCGGTCATGGGGAGATTCCTTCTTCTTACGCGGCTTCGCCGGCGCGGCGGTAGCTGGTTTCGACTTCCTGGCGTAGATCTTCCCAGATCGTCTTGCAGTAATCGATGAAGCCCTGTTCGTAGCGGATTTCGGAAACGACGCGCGGGCGCGGCAGGTCGATCGTGTAGACGGATTTGACGGTCGCAGGGCCGGCGGTGAGCACATAGACCTTGTCGGCCAGCGCAACGGCCTCTTCCAGATCATGCGTCACGAAGACGACGGAGGCCTGCCGCTCGGCCCAGAGCTTCAGAAGCTCTTCGTGCATCACCGTTCGTGTCTGCACGTCGAGCGCCGAAAAGGGCTCGTCCATCAAGAGGATTTCCGGCTCATTGATGAAGGTCTGCGCCAGCGACACGCGCTTGCGCATGCCGCCCGAGAGCTGGTGCGGATAGTGATGCAGGAACTTGGAGAGGCCAACGCGGGCGAGCCAGTCCTTGGCCATCTTCTCGGCTTCCGCCTTGGAGCGGCCGCGGAAGAGGGGCCCGGCCATGACGTTTTCGATGACATTCTTCCAGGGGAAGAGCGCATCCTTCTGGAACGCGAAGCCCACGCGGGGGTCGATGCCGTTGACCGGGCCGCCCATCAGCCGGACTTCGCCGGCAGACGGCTTGGCGAGCCCCGTCACGAGGTTCAGTGTCGTCGATTTGCCGCAGCCGGTCGGCCCGACGACGGCGACGAATTCGCCGCGTTCCACCGTCATGTTGAAATCGCGGATCGCGGTGAGCGACTTGCCGGTCGGCGAAACGAAGCGGCGGGTGATGTTGATCAGCTCGATGGCGGGCGGGGGGCCGGACTGTCTGTCGGACATGGGTCATCCTTTCCGCGCCGGTCCGGCGCAGGCGAAATGCGTTGGGACAACCCCTGCCTTTTCAGGCAGGGGTATGGATGGGAGAACTCTTACTTCGCGGCCTTCACGAATTCGGTCGTGTAGGTCTTGGCAAGATCGATCTGCTTGCCCTGCACGTTCTTGGAGAAGGCGGAGAGCACGGCGAGAACCGTCTTCGGACCGTCTTCCGGCATCACGCCGTCCGGCGTGAACATGCCCTTGCCGGCCTCAAGCGCTGCGATATAGCCGTCCTTGTCGCCGACATAGAAATCCTTCGGCATCTTGTCGGCGATTTCGGCAGCAGAATGCGTGTTGATGAACTTCATGGTCTTGACGAAGGCATTGGCGAGCTTCTGCACATCGTCCTTGTGCTTGTTGACCCAGTTGGTCTCCATATAGAGCGAAGCTGCCGGATAGGTGCCGCCGAGCGCTGCACGCGCACCTTCCACCGTGCGCATGTCGACGAGAACGCGCGCCTCTTTGGTCTTCAGGAGACGCGAGATCGTCGGCTCGGTGGTCATCCCGGCCTGGATCTTGTCCTGCTGCATGGCGGCGATGAAGGTGCCGCCCGCACCGACCGGCACGGAGACCGTGTCTCCCGGCTTCAGGCCCGCCTTGGCAGCCATGAAGAGCGTCAGGAAATTGGTGGAGGAGCCAAGCCCGGTCACGCCGAGATTCTTGCCCTTCAGATCGGCAAAGCCCTTGATGTCGGGATACTTGTTCGAAACGAGCTCGACTTCGCCCGGTGCCTGGCTGAACTGCACGACGGACTCAACGAACTTGCCCTTGGCCTGCAGGTCGACGCAATGGTCATAGAACCCGACCACGCCCTGAACCGCGCCGGCCAGAAGCTGGTTTTCGGCATCGACGCCGGCCGCTTCGTTCAGCAGCTCGACATCCAGACCTTCGTCCTTGAAGTAGCCGAGAGATTCGGCAAGCTTGGCGGGCAGATAGATCTGCTTTTCATAGCCGCCCACCATGATGGTGATCTTGTCGGCAGCGCTCGCCAGCGACGTGGCGGCAAGCAGCGAAAGAACGGTGAGCGTGGAACCCGCAATCGCGCGCACGGCCTTGACGTGAAACATCCTGAAATCCTCCCTTTTGAAGTGATGCCAGACGATCCTCGCGACCGCCTTCTCCTCGGCATGAAAGATCTCTTAACAGGCGAAGCTTTCAGTCAGCTTTCAAAACCACCGAAAGAGCAATCCCTGCCACCCGCCGGCAACGAAGACAGATTAACAGATAGGCAAGTCGCGCTTCAGCATGAACTCACACCCGAATTTTACTGTCTTTCGGACCACGAGATCGAAGTCGGACCTGAATTTCCTGCCGCTACTGCCCCGCGGGTATCAGGCTCATGTTGCTCAACGATGCCGTGTTCGATGACCTGTTCGACCGCCCGCAAATCGCAATACACGCCGAGGTTGGGCTGTGGGGCTCGATCCGTCACCATGACCTCTTGAGCGGGACCGTCATCGTGTCCGACGATGACGGCCGGCTCCGCGTCGGCAATCACGCGCTGTGCCGGGTTCACCACGAATGCCTCTTACAAAAGCTGCTGCCGAGAACCGGCCGCTCCTCAACCCGCTCAAGTTAAAAGCGTTGCCGCACCAAAGACAAGTGTTCTACCAATTTACTTTCATTGCTGCTGAACAGAGTGTCCAAACGCTGCCATCTCAGTGCGTGAGAATGGTCGATTCGGCCAGGGCCTCCGGCGGCGGCGCCACAGCGGTCTTGTCGTAATTGGCGTTGAGAACCAGGTTTACGCCCGCGTTGATGGCGACCTGATGGGCGATGATCAGCGTCCATGCCGATTGTAGGCCGATGGGGATCTGCGGCAAAGGGCAGGGAACGAGGGGCAGGAGCTGAGGCAGGTAAACCTGTATCAGCGGGTGGTGGTGGGTCGCCGCCTGCGCCCTGCAATCAAAATGAATGATATCATCCGTCGGCAACTGGCCGACGATAAGCTTGCCGCGCGGAAGATAGATGGTGCCCAGCAATCTCGGCGCGAGACGGCTGCCGATCTGGTGAACACGGCCCGGAGGGGCATTACGATCTTCAAAGAAAAGAATACCGGCCAACGGCCCGGAGACCGGCGCGCTCAGGTCGAGCGAGGTCGTAAAGTCCGTGTACAGGACCGCATCCTTACCCGTCAGATAGACCGCCGCGTCGACCATGGTAAGAGAGGCCATGTTCACGAGAACAAGCGGACCGTCCTTGATGATATAGGTTCCGTGCATCATGCGGACACGGGTCGGCTTGTCGATGATCAGCCCCCCACAATAGACGCCGGGACGCAGCGTGATAAGGCCGATCGGAACCTTGTAGTTCGTGAAGTCACATTTGGTTTCGCTCGGCGCGGCACGCGAAGCGAGCGGATCGGCCGCAACCGGGCAATCTGTTGTAGGCATCGGACTGAAGGCCGATGGCGAGCCGACAAAACCGCCGCTGGTGCAGATGACCTTTGCAGACATTGTACCAAAACCGGCAGTCTCGAGGCCATCGCTCGCCTTGGAATTGGAATGCGTGTTGCAATTCGGCGCCGTGACGCGGCCGTCATCCACACCGAGATTGGCCGATCCGTTGCCGAGCGCCAGCAAGCAGATGACACTGGAACTACCTGCACGTGCCACAGCGCGCGAGTTGACCCCGACACCCGAATCTCCACCCAGCCGCATGAAACGCAGATGCACCCGCGCGGCGATTGTGACCGTCACGGAGCGCTCCTGTTCATTCACGGTGACCTGCGGCTCACCGTTCACCTTGGCCGTCGAAAGAGCCGAATCGGCAAAGGCAAGAGCGACCTGCTTCACGACATTCGTATCACTATTGCCGAGCCGGTATTGCGAGGCACCGGCCAAAGCGGCGCTGTCAGCCATGTTCTGGATGTTGGAGCGCACCCGCATGATGTTGGCGATGTCGAGCGCGCCACCGGTTGCCAGCATCAAACAGCCAAACAACAGGACGAATATCAGCGGCATGCTGGCGCGCCTGTCCAGGCAGAAATCTCTCAAGACTTTTGTTAGGCTCATGCGTTTCAAAGATGGATAGCCTCTGGCTCTGGAACCTTGATTGTAGCCATTTGACAGAGGGCGCATCATGAGTGTTTCCCCCTTAATTCTTAAGGGGACAATCGCATGAAGACGTTAGTTAAATCTGAAAATAAACGGATAATTGCAAAGAAACGGCGATTTTTTGCAGCACTCATTAATGCATAAGGCCTAAATAAATTATAAGGTGCACAACCGCTTTATTAGTGATGGCCCAGCGATCTGGATACCGCTCGTTTTGTACTCCAGTCTGAAGAAAGACACCGTCCAGAGCACGTCCGGCAAAGCGCGTGAGCGGTTTGGGTCCGGACTGCAAAAAACAAAGATATAGGGTATTTCCGATGATCCGGTTTTCCCCGGATCTACTCCGGCAGCCAGGGCTCGAAAGAACGAGCGGCAGGCCAGCGGACTTGCAAGGCCTCGGCAAACCCGGGGAGCGGCGGCCTTCAGCGCCCCCTGCTCCGCTTCTCGAAACGCGGCAGCATCGCGGAAAAGTCCCGGCCGCGCCCGTCTTCCTCTTCAACGAAGCTGGCATAGAGTTCGGTCGCGCGCGCGCCCATCGGCGTATCGGCATCGACAGCGGCCGCGGCTTCCTGGGAAAGCCTGAGATCCTTCAACATGAGTTCGGCGGCAAAGCCCGGCCTGTAGCCGTTGTCGGCGGGAGATTTCGGCCCGACGCCGGGGGCGGGGCAATAGGCATTCATCGACCAGGAATAGCCCGAGGAGGTTGAAACAACGTCGAACATCTTGGTCCGGTCCAGCCCAAGCTTGTCGGCAAGCGCAAAGGCCTCGCAGGTGGCTACCATGGTGGCGCCGAGGATCATGTTGTTGCAGATCTTCGCCGCCTGGCCCGCGCCCGCCGCGCCGCAATGCACTGACTTTTGACCCATGACATCAAGCAGCGGCCTGACGATTTCGAAGGCCGTATCCGGTCCGCCCGCCATGAAGGTCAGCGTTCCGGCTGCGGCACCGGTGATACCGCCGGAAACCGGGGCGTCGACCGCCATCAGACCCGCCGCTTCCGCTTGCGAAGCCACCGCACGGGCGCTTTCGACATCGACGGTCGAGCAATCCAGAAAGACCGCGCCTTTCTTCATGACCGGCACGATTTCGGCGGCTACGGCGCGCAGGATCGCGCCGTTCGGCAGCATGGTGATGACGACATCCGCCCCCGTTGCCGCCGCCTCGGCGCTCGCCGCCTTCGTCACCCCTTCGGGCGTTGGCGCTGCGAGGTCGAAGCCCGCGACCTCATGGCCGGCCTTCGCCAGATTGTGCGCCATCGGCGCGCCCATATTGCCGAGACCGATAAAGCCGATCTTCATGATGTTTCCTCCCGTTATGCGATCTCGTTTTCGCCGAGGCTCGATAGCATCATGGCGACGTAATCCGGCGGGGCGGCGTCGGCCGCCCGATGCTTCCAGTGCGGTGTTCGATCCTTGTCGATCAATTGGGCGCGGATGCCCTCGACAAAATCGCCAAACTCATGCGAACGCCAGGTGAAGCGATATTCAAGCGCCACCGCCTCGCGCAGCGAAGAAAATCCGCGCGCACGCCGCACGATTTCAAGCGTCGCGGCCAGCGAAATCGGCGAACCGCGGCGGATCGCTGCAGCCGCCTTCTGAGCCACCTCGCGATTGTCTTCCCCGGCGTCCCTGCCGGCTTCCTCGTCGAGCCGCTCCAGAATGCCACCGATAGTGCCGGCAGACAAGGTCCGTTCCAGCATGGGCAGGAGCGCGGGAAGCGTCGCGCCCGCACCTGCCCGCCCGGCGGCCTCAGCCAGTGTCGCATCCCCTGTTTCGATCAGCGCAGCCTTCAGCGCCGGCCATTCCGTCTCGGGGATATAGAGATTGGCAAACCCCGCGAAAATCGCATCGGCAGCGTTCAGGCGCTCGCCGGTGAGCCCCAAATATTCCCCGACCCGTCCCGGTGCGCGCGCCAGGATCAGCGAGCCGCCGACATCCGGAATGAGGCCGATCCCGCATTCCGGCATCGCAACCTTCGACGTGTCGCCGACAATGCGGTGACTGCCATGGCAGCCGAGCCCGACGCCGCCACCCATGATGAAGCCTTGCAGGAAGGAGACGACGGGCTTTTGATACTCGGCGATCTTGACGTTCAGCCGGTATTCGTCGCGCCAGAAGTCGCGCGCCGGCTGCAGGTCGCCGGCCTTGGCCTGATGGTAGATACTGGCAATGTCGCCTCCGGCGCAAAACGCCTTCTCGCCCTCGGCTTCCATGATGACAAGCGCCACGTTCGGATCGTCACGCCAGGCATCCAACGCGGCTTCTATGGCAATCGACATCGGATGGGACAGGGCGTTGAGTGCCTTGGGCCGTGTCAGTGTGACAATACCTGCCCGTCCCTCTATCCTGGTCGTCACATCTTGCATCTGTGCGTCATCCTCATCACGCCGGTTCCGCAAACGCTCGCGCAAGCATTTGATCCTTAAATCAAAAGCGCGCGCGGCCAGCCGACCACGCAACCTCGAACCACCGGCTCTCCTCCCCGGCACAGCCAACTATAGAAACAGGAAAGCGACGACCGCAAGTCATCTTTAGGATAATAAGTGGGGCTTAGGGCTTGCCACGACCGATCCCGTCGCGGCACAGTTGTCGAAAACCGCATCAAGGAAGTTTCTGTGTCCAAGTCTTTCCCCGCGGCAGACAGCATGGCCGCGACCGGCCGCGCCTCCCGCCCGATCAGCTTTCCTCTCGACACCCCACCCGAGACAGGTCAATGCGTGGAAATCGCCCCCGGCATTCTCTGGGCGCGCCTTGCGCTGCCGTTCCGGCTCAACCACGTCAATATCTTCCTCATCGAGGATGGAGACGGCTATGCGGCGGTCGATACGGGTATCGCCGACGAACAGACGAAGGCGGCCTGGCAGACGCTTCTCTCCGGCCCGCTGAAGGGTAAGCGCCTGACGCGCCTGATCGTCACGCATCACCATCCCGATCACATCGGGCTTGCCGGCTGGCTCTGTTCCGAGTTCGGCATTCCTCTGCTGACCAGCCAGACCGGATTTCTCGCCTGCAACAATATCTCGTTGAGCCCCAACGCGCTCGGATCGGACGCCTATCGCGCCTTCTACCGGGCCCATGGCATGAGCGAGGCCACCGCCGAGACCGTTTCCACGCAGGGCAATTTCTATCTGCGCATGGTCACGCCCCTGCCGTTGACCTTCTTCCGTCTCGTGGCCGGCGAGAAGCTGAAGATCGGGTCGCGGGTCTTCGACATTCTTTCGGGCGACGGCCACGCGCCGGAACAGATCATGCTCTACGACGCCTCGGCACGGCTGCTGCTTGCCGCCGACCAGGTGTTGGCGCGCATCACACCCAATGTCAGCGTCTGGGCGGTCGAGCCGGACGGCGACCCTCTGGGGCTCTATACCCGCAGCCTGGCGAGCATCGCCGCCTCCCTGCCGGAGGACACCTTCGTCCTTCCCGGCCATGAACTGCCCTTCTACGGCCTGCATACCCGGATCGGCGAGATTCTCGCCCATCACGAGGAGCGCTGCGGCCTGATCCTGAAAGCCACGGCTGAAAAGCCGATGACCGTCGCCGATCTCGTTCCGGTGCTTTTCCCGCGCCCGCTCGATCCACACCAGATGAGCTTCGCCTTTTCCGAAACGCACGCCCATGTGAACCTTTTGATTCACCGGGAAAATCTTGTTTGGGAAAGGGATGCGGCCGGCATTCTCCGGGTCGTTCCGGCAGGGCGTTGACAGCTGTCAACTCGAAGCCGCGCCAGCATGGATTTGAAAATGCGCGCGCGAGCGGCTAAGCAGTCTCAAAACCAATTCCAGCGCCCAGGAGCACTGACCATGCCGGATACGATCTTTGTCCTCAACGGCCCGAACCTCAACCTGCTTGGGAAGCGCCAGCCGCACATCTACGGACATGAGACGCTTGCCGACGTCGAAGCCGATTGCCGTCGTCTTGGCGGGGACCTCGGCTATGATATCCGCTTCCACCAGTCCAATGCCGAACATGAGATCATCAACTGGATTCATGAGGCGCGCGAAAAGGCGGTTGGCATCGTCATCAACCCCGCCGCTTTCACCCACACCTCGGTCGCAATTCTCGACGCACTGAATACTTTCGAAGGCATCGTCGTGGAGGTTCATATTTCCAACGTCCACAAGCGCGAGAGCTTCCGCCATCATTCCTATGTGTCGTTGCGCGCCGATGGCGTGATCGCCGGCTGCGGCACGTTTGGCTATCAGCTGGGCCTGCGCAGCGTGGTGGAGAAAGTCACGGCGTCAAAGGAAAAGGCGGGCCGCTAAGCCCGCCTTCAAACCTCTCAAAACACTGCAACGGCCGCCCAAGACGGCCGATCGCTCAGGCCTTGAAATTCCGGATCTCGTTCAGGCCGGCTTCCAGCAACTCGGCCGCCGCCTCTTCCGTTTTAGCCTCGACATAACAGCGCATTTCGGGGGCATTGCCGGAGGGGCGGAAATGGATGATCCGGCCGTCCTTCAGCGTCACGCGCAAGCCATCGATATCGCTCGTCTCGGCCGCCTCGCCGATCGGCGTCAGGAAACGGTCGAGATTTTGCGCCGAGCCGCGCAGATAGGCCATCAGGGCCGCGCTGCGCTCGGTGGCGAAATTCTCCAGCCGGTCGGCCGCTGCCACCGGAAGCGCAAAATCCTTCGCAAGCTTCGACAGCGCAACCTTCTGGTCAGCCGCGCGGGAAAGGACCGCCAGGACCGGTAGGAAACAATCGCGCGTCGGCAAAGCGGTAAATGTTGTGCCGTTCACCACAAAATCGCTGCCCGTCAGGGTGCCGCCATTGGCCTCGAAGCCGACAACGGCCGCCGCGCCGCCGGCCCGCGCCTCGTCCATGCCGGCAATGACGAAAGGCGAACCGACGCGTGTCCGCTCCACGCGATAATCACCCGCCGTCTCGATGCCAGAATTGGATGTAACCGGCGTGACAACCGTATCCGCGCCGAGAAAGAGCGCGGCGATCAGGCCCAGCAGGTCGCCGCGCAGCGGTGTCCCGGTTTCATCCGTCACCAGGGGCCGGTCGCCGTCGCCATCAGCCGAAACGATGGCATCCAGGCCGTGCTCGCGCGCCCAGTTCTGCATGAGCCTGATGCTTTCCGGCGAAACGGCTTCCGTATCCACGGGAATGAAAGTTTCGGAGCGGCCAAGCGGCGTGACCTCCGCGCCGTAATGGGTGATCACGTCCACGAACATGTCGCGGGCGACTGTAGAATGCTGGTAGACGCCGATCTTCAAGCCCTTGAGCGCGCCTGCTTTCAAAAGCGCCTTGTTGCGGGCGAGAAACAGATCGGCGGCTTCCGCGCCGCGATCCTCACCGTCGCCGG
Organism: Rhizobium sp. C1; assembly: GCF_021026335.1. Classification (GTDB taxonomy): domain Bacteria; phylum Pseudomonadota; class Alphaproteobacteria; order Rhizobiales; family Rhizobiaceae; genus Ensifer_A. Next base: position 272,415 of record NZ_JAJNCY010000005.1, on the reverse strand, counting down.
GCAGGAATTTCAACGTCCCGCGGTCGGCGCGCACGAGCTCCGCCGCGGCGCCAATCGCCGCCTCATCCGTCTTTCCGATCTCGCCGTCCGGACGATAGAATTTGATACCGTTGCGGTCGGCCGGAATATGCGAACCGGTGATCATGAGCGAGGCTGCGTTGAGCTTCAGACCGAAATGGGCCAGCGCCGGGGTCGGGATGGTTCCGCAATCGACGGGCTCGAGACCGGCCTGCTTCAGCGCCCCCATGCAATTGGCGGCAACTTCCGGGCTTGAGTCGCGAAAATCGCGCGCCACCAGCACCTTGTCGCCCTGCTTTGCGAGGCCTGAGTTGAACAGATAAAGCGCAAAGGCCCTGGCGTAGACGAAGGACGGCTCGCCCTTCAGGTCCACCGAGAGGCCCCGGAGGCCACTTGTTCCGAATTTCAAGCTCATGTCCGAAGTCTCCTTCAAAAGTCTGCGCCGCTTTTTAACACGTGTTCACCAACGGTCAACGAAACCGCACGGTTCCGCGACAGGTTTTCGGATCGCGACTGTTCACACTTGCCACATGGCATCCAACCTCCTATTTTCCGGCAAAAAGGACGCTTCCTCAAAGGATGATGCATGGTCTCTTTGCAGCCGCTCGAAACGCTTGCGCGTGAATATGTCGCCTCGCCGGTCACCGACGAGGAAGGCGAAGCCATGTTCCGTGCCGCCGTCGCGCTCTTCAAGAGCTGGTCGCTGACTGACGAGCAGTCCTCGATCCTTGTCGACATGCCGGTGAGGACCTATCGCCGCTGGAAGGCGGGCGAAATGGGGCGCCTGTCGCGCGACGGCAAGGCGCGGCTCTCAAACCTCATGGGCATTCACAAGGCTCTGCGCATGATCTTCCGCGATCCAGAACGGACCTATGAGTGGATCTCGAAGAGCAATTCCGTCTTCGGCGGCAAATCCGCGCTCGACATCATGCTGAACGGCGAACTGACAGACATCATGCGCATTCGCCGCTTTCTCGATTCCGGGCGGGGCGGCTGGTGAAGCTTCCGTCCGTCACCCGCGTCGAATGGCCGGAAGCGCGCCGCTTCATTCGCGTGGCCACGTCCAGCGTCAACATTTTCGACGACATTGCGCGTCCGGACGACTGGGCGCTTTTGGCCTCCGCCGAGAGAAAGACAGACGCCCGGCTTTCGGAATCGGTCGGCAATATCGAACTGGTGGCGGAAGCGCATCGCGTCGAAGATGAGACCGGTGTGCTCATGGGTCCGTTTACCCATGTCAGCTACGACCTGCCGAGCCGGTTTTCGACCGGCCGCTATGGCGTGCTCTATGCCGCCAATTCGCTGGAAGCTGCTCTCATGCAGACCATTCATCACCATGAGCGCTTTCTCAGGGCAACGGGCGAGGGGGCCGGCTGGGTCTCGTCCTGCCAGGAAATCATCCTTTCCGTCAGCGCCGACCTGCATGATATCCGTGACCCCGAGTTTTCGGCCTGGCTGCACAGCGAGAACTATGCAAGCGCGCAAGGGGTCGCCGAACCCCTGCATGCGTCGGGCGCGCACGGGATCGTCTATCCCAGCACGCGCTGGCCGGGCGGCGAATGCGTGGCGCTCTTCTATCCCGATCTCGCCGCCAATCCCGTTCACGGCCGAATCTATGATCTGCACTGGAACGGGCAGGCGATCGACTATGTATGCGAGCAGGATCGCGACGTGGTTTTCAGGATCGAGCGCGGCTGAATCCGCGGCGGCTGTTGACAGCTGTCAACGCATCGCGCGCCGGAGCTTTCGACGGCGGCCGATCCGGGCCAAATCATGAGTCACAACAAAGGGAAAGCGCGCGCAATTAAAGCTTGACGCGACTCGCCTTTCATCTCACTTTTACGCCAAGTTGAATATAATCCGCGTTGAAGCGTAACTGACGACTGGCGATGTAAAAGGTAAGGCACCTTCGTATCGCTTTTATGAAGCGTCAGTGAGCCTCGCGCGCAACAAGGCAGATGACGCGTGACGAACCCCGCGACCGCAAGAACACGATCGCTTCCCCCCGCCGATGAGACCATCGCCGCGGACGCCGCTGCGCTTTCCGATCAGCTGAAGGCGATGCGCGAACGGCTGTTCCCGCCGGCAGCCCAGAAGGTGCTGCGCGGCTTCACCTCCGGCGAAGCCGCCAGGATAATCGGCGTTTCGGACGGCTATCTGAGACAATTGTCGCTGGCGGGCGAGGGACCTCAGCCCTCGACCGGCGTAGCGGGCCGGCGCCTCTATTCCCTTGCCGACATCCATGCGCTGCGCCAGCATCTGGCCGAACAGGCCCTGGCAAAGGGCAATGCGCAGAAGGCGCGCAGCTATCTGAAATGGCGCGACCCCGAACGGGGCGAGCATCTGCAGGTCATTTCGGTCACCAACTTCAAGGGCGGCTCGGGCAAGACGACGTCGGCTGTGCATCTGGCGCAATATCTCGCGATGACCGGTCACCGGGTGCTGGCGATCGACCTCGACCCACAGGCCTCGCTTTCGGCCCTTTTCGGATATCAGCCGGAGCTGGATCTGAACGGCAATGACACGCTTTTCGGCGCGATCCGCTATGACGCCGAGCGACGCCCCCTGAGAGAGGTTATCCGCAAGACCTATTTTGCCGGGCTGGATCTTGTGCCGGGTAATCTGGAGCTTCAGGAATTCGAGCATGTCACGCCGCAGGTCCTGGCCAATCGCAAAGCCGGCGAACATTCGCAGGCCTTGTTCTTTGCCCGTGTGCAGGAAGCGCTGCAGACGGTCGCGGACGAGTATGACGTGGTGGTCCTCGATTGCCCGCCGCAGCTCGGCTACCTGACGCTTTCCGCCCTTTGCGCCTCGACCTCGGTGATCGTGACCGTACATCCACAGATGCTCGATGTCGCCTCGATGAGCCAGTTCCTGTTTATGACATCTGACCTGCTTTCCGTCGTGCGCGAGGCGGGCGGTACGCTGAATTTCGACTTTCTGCGCTATCTCGTCACCCGATACGAGCCGAATGACGGGCCGCAGACGCAGATCGCCGGCTTCATGCGTTCGCTCTTCGGCGACCGCGTCCTGACCGCGCCGATGGTGAAGTCGACAGCCATTTCGGATGCCGGTCTTACCAAGCAGACGCTTTATGAGGTCGGACGCGAGAATTTCACCCGCTCGACCTATGACCGGGCGCTGGAAAGCCTGAATGCGGTGAATGCCGAAATCGAACAATTGATCCATGCGGCCTGGGGCCGTGCCTGACGAGTTGAGATGAAGTGAAGACACCGATGTCCAGCGGCAAGCGACGCGACGAATTGAAGGCCTTGTTCACCGGGAGACCGGGCGGGCCTGTTGCGCCTGAAGTCAAATCCGCCGAACCGACGCCACCGGAAGCAGGCCCTGCCGTCGCCTCGCCCCGTCCCGGCGAGCCGCAGCGCGCCGCTTCGGGTGCCGTGCGCGCCATGGGGCTTTCACTCGGCTCGCTCGCCCGCGAGGCGGAGGAAGCCCGCAATCTCCGTCAGGCCTTCGAAGAGGGCGAACGTATCGTCGAACTCGATTGTGCGCTCGTGTCTTCCTCCTTCGTCGAGGACCGCTTCGCCCGCGGCGAGACGGATGGCGAGTTCATGGGCCTGGTCGACAGCATTCGCGAGAGCGGGCAGCAGGTGCCGATCCTGGTGCGCCCGCACCCCGACAAGCTCGGCCATTTCCAGACGGCTTACGGCCATCGGCGACTGGCCGCCGTGCGCAGTCTCAACCGCAAGGTCAAGGCGATCGTTCGCCCGCTAACGGATGACGAACTGGTGCTGGCGCAGGGCAAGGAAAATGCCGAACGGCGCGACCTCACCTTTATCGAGCGCGCCTTCTTCGCTCAGGCGCTCGTCCAGCGTGGTTTCGTCCGCAAGGTTGTGGAAGATGCGCTCGGTGTGCAGAAGAGCGAGGTGTCGCGGCTGCTTCAGGTCGCCGACAGTATTCCGCTCCACATCGCCCGCGATATCGGACCGGCTCCCAAGGTGGGCCGCGAGCGCTGGATGGCGCTCGGCGCGATTTTCACCGCCCGCCCGGCGGCCGAGGAGATCGCCAGCGACGAAGCCGGCTCACAGCGTTTCCGTGCGGCCGAAACGAATCGGCGCTTTCAGATGCTGTTCGACCGTCTGTCCCGCAAGCAGAAGCCCAAGCCGGACCGTGGCGAGCCGCTGTCGGGCCGCGACGGCAAGGCTTTCGGCAAGGTCTATGCAGGCGGCGGGAAGCCGCGAATCGAATTTACCGCGCCGGTCCCCGACGCATTTCTCGCCACTGTCACGTCGCTGATCGAGGAGGCGTGGAACGTCCATCAGCAAGAGGCGAAGGCGGAAAAATAGGAATCACGGCTGGGGGAAGCGGCTTGATAAGCCCGCTCCCGGCCTTCTGAAACGAGCAACAGGAGCAAAGCGAGCAAGAAAAAAGGCCCCCGAAACGTCACCATCCCGGAAGCCCTCTTCTATCTAGCAGTTCAAGAGAATCACTTCCAACGGGCAAAGTCAAGAGTCTGCGCAAAGCTTTTTGCGCAGAGATGATGAAATATGCCTATTTTCAATAGGTTAGAAATAGACCTCACGTGCACTGAAAATGCGCGGCGGTGGAGTATGCCCGAAAGAAAGTGCCGTTAAGGGCGCCATCTTGCCTCTTGAAGGAAGAGGGCGACCATGAATGAGGGAATTGCAACGACGCCATTTGGCGGCGGCAGTATTGATGCGCGCCAAATTCTGCGGCGTAATCAGGTATTTAAGGAACAGACACGGCGCCGGGTAGAGGCCTCATCGACCACTGCCGCCAGCGCTGACAAGTGGCGGATCCTGCGCGATCTGACGGAAGCAAAAGCTGCATACGACCTGTCCGACCGGTCGATTGCCGTTCTCGAAGCTTTGCTGAGCTTTCATCCCGAACGTCAGCTCGACGGCTCGAAGCCGCTGATTGTCTTCCCGTCCAATCAGCAATTGTCGCTACGCACGCGCGGCATGTCACCAGCAACGATCCGCCGACATCTCGCAGCCCTTGTCGCCGCCGGCCTTATTTTCCGTCGCGACAGTCCAAACGGCAAACGTTACTGCCGACGCGATGCCAATGGCGCACCTCAGGACATGTTCGGCTTCGATCTCGCCCCACTGGCGCTAACGGCCGAAACCATCGCAGCAGAGGCCGAGACGGTCCGCGCCGAAGAACGGGGGCGGCAGGCGCTGCGCAGCGAGGTGACGCTGCATCTGCGCGACATCGCCAAGCTCCTGCAGGCAGCACTCAACGAGAAGCGGGCGGGTGATTGGGAAGGATTTGAAGCGCGACTTCAGGCGCTTTCGGGCCGTGTTGCCCGCCATGCCTGCCTGGCTGACCTGACGGAACGCAGAAACAGGCTTCTCCGGCTGCGCGCGGATGTCGAAAAGACCTATCTCGAGGCGCTTTCATCATGTGTTTCAAGCAACGAAATGAGCGCCTGTGTGCATCAATTTGAGCACCACATACAGAATCCTGAATCAGATCAGACTCATGAATCTGCTTTGGAGAGGAAGGAAGATGTTTATGCGGCTAAAGATACTGAAGACACAGGGCAGGCAAGAGCTGAGCACAGGACACAAACGGAGACGTCAGGCCAGGAGACCGTGTCTCTTCCCCGGATTCTGAACGCTTGCCCGCAGATTGCCGATTACAGCCGCAACGGCATCCGCAACTGGAGCGATTTCCTCGGTGCGGTCGCACTGGTACGGACTATGCTGAAGATCTCGCCAACAGCCTGGAATGCGGCTTCTGCGGTCATGGGAGAAGCCCAGGCGGCGATTGCGATTGCGGCCATGCTGGAACGGGCGGAGCATATCCGTTCGCCGGGAAGCTATCTCCGGGCGCTGGCGCGGAAAACCGGAACCGGCAGATTTGCGGGTCTGGCCATGATGCGGGCCCTGGAACGCCAGCGGGAGGGCCGAGATCACCCAGGCTCCGTCTGACGAGGCTTTCCATGGACCTCGTATCACCGGTCGTTTGACAGCACTTACGAAACTTGGCAGCTTGCAGCGCAGAACGGGCGGAGAATGATGGCAAGACGAAGCGAGAGCAATTCGCGGCTGGATGATGCGGCGCGGGCGGGCTGGCTCTATTACGTGGCGGGCCGCACGCAGGACGAAATCGCCGCCATCATGAGCATTTCGCGCCAGAGCGCACAGCGTCTCATTTCGCTGTCAGTCGCCGAAAAGCTGATCAAGGTTCGCCTCGACCATCCGATTGCCGCCTGCATGGAGCTTGCAGAGGCGCTGAAAGATCGCTTTGGTCTGAAACGCGTCGAGATCGTGCCCACAGACCCGGGTGCGGATGGCCTGCCGGTTGGCGTGGCGGAGGCTGGCGCGGCCGAACTGGAACGCTGGTTGAAGCAGGCTGACCCTCTGGTGATCGCCATGGGAACCGGGCGAACGCTGCGCGCCGTCATCGATCAGCTGCCGCCGATGGAATGCCCGCAGCACAAGATCGTGTCGCTCACCGGCAATATCAGCCCGGACGGGTCGGCGGCCTATTTCAACGTCATCTTCTCCATGGCGGACGCGGTGAAGGCGCCGCATTTTCCGATGCCGCTGCCGGTCATTGTCTCCTCACGGGAGGAGCGCGACCTCATGCATCGCCAGCCGCTGATGGAAACGGCCATCGGCCTCGCCGAGCGCTCTAACGTCACCTTCATCGGGATCGGCGAAATGGCGCTGAAGGCACCCCTGGTGCTGGATGGTTTTCTGACGCCCGACGAGATGGAGGGTATCCTGAAGGCGGGGGCTGCGGGCGAGATCTGTGGCTGGATCTTCGGGGCGGACGGCAAGCTGCTCGACCATCCCGTCAACCAGCGGGTTGCGAGCCTGCCGATTCCGAGCCGCGAGAATTCCACGGTGATCGGTCTGGCGCGCGGCGTCCGCAAGCATGCGGCGATCAAGGCGGCTGTGAAGGGCGGGCATATCAACGGGCTGATTACGGATGAAGAGGCGGCGCGGATGCTGCTGGCGGGGTGAGGGCTGCGACGACCTAGATCGTTTCAGCCTTTCATGGAAACGTTGAAACGATCTATCACTTTGTTTTCACGCAATTCCAAACGCGAAGCCGGTTTCCACTTTCGCTGGAATTGCTCTAGTTGTTCGCAGCTTTTTCTATTGCGCTTTTGAGCGCCTTCGGCGCGGTGAATTCCCGGCATCTGGCATCGTTCCGCCGAGCGCGATCAGCCGCTTTCCGGATTCGAGGCGAACGAGCGTTTCCAGTGCCAGCTGTACGAGAGCTGGTCGAGTCTGACACACCTGTCAGCGAACGCGCCATATCCAAAATATCGTCGTCGAGATCGATCGTCGTCCGCATCTTAACGTTCCTGTTTTTTCAGATGGCAGTGAATGACGGACTTACCCTAACCATGGGTCAATAAGCCTGACCTCCAAACCAGCAAAATCTTTTGTGTTGCGCGTGGCGAGTGTGAGATCGTGCGCAACAGCTGTTGCTGCCAACAAACCATCCATGACTGACAGCCCGCGTCCCGCGCGCTTGGCATTCGCCATCAGGTCGCCCCAGGCAAGCGCGACCCTCTGATCGATGTGAAGAAGTCTCCCGGTGAAGCGCTGAGGCAGGTCATGCGTCAGCCAATCGGACAATGCTTCTTGACGCCTGCCGGCACCCAAAAGCGCCACGCCCCGCCGGATTTCTGCAATTGAAACGACGCTTATGAAGGCTCGATCCTCATCGAGTTCATAAAGCCATTGCAAGACCCGCGCCTCCGGTTGCGCGCGGGTCGGCTCGGAAAGCAAATTCGTGTCGAGCAGAACCCTCATAGATCAAGATCGCGTGCTTCGTCCGAACCACGTTCCAGATCAAGATCAGCCCCTCGCAACGGCGAGGCCATCAGGAACTCTGCAAGCGTTCCCTTGCGGGCCGTCTTGCGTTGCCATTCCTCCGCCGAAACTACGACGACGCTGGGTTTTCCATTGCGCGTAATCGTCTGGGGCTCGGTTTGGGCACGCTCGATTACTTCCGAAAGCTTCGCCTTCGCGCTTGCGACGGTCCAGTTTTCTTGGCTCTTGGCATAGAAGTTCATTTTGTTATCCATGACCATAATGACTATTGTGACTATCTACGTCTTTCACGTTTGATTTTCAAGTCGGGTCGCTCGTATGGCTTTTTGCGAGACTGCTTGAACACGTCGAGAGAACCCAAAATTTCCCCGCCTTCACAATCCCTTAAGCCCCTCTTGTGCAGCGCAGCGACGATTTGCCGTTGACAAAATTCCCTTTAAATCGATTATTTGCCCATGAGCATAGCATTTGCTCATTTTGCTTCTGGGAGGAAACAATGAGATTTCAAGCATGGCTGCTGGGCGCTGTTTCTGCGCTCGCAATGGCCGGCATCGCCAATGCCGAAACGACGCTGACGATCGCCACCGTGAACAATGGCGACATGGTCCGCATGCAGAAGCTGACCGACGACTTCACCAAGGCCAATCCGGACATCAAGCTGAACTGGGTGACGCTGGAGGAAAACGTGCTGCGCCAGAAGGTGACGACGGACATCGCCACCAAGGGCGGCCAGTACGACATCCTGACCATCGGCACCTATGAAGTTCCGATCTGGGCCAAGAACGGCTGGCTCGTCGCGCTCGACAAGCTCGGCGCCGACTATGATGTCGACGACCTGCTGCCGGCGATCCGCAACGGCATCAGCGCCGATGGCAAGCTCTATGCCGCGCCGTTCTACGGCGAAAGCTCGATGGTCATGTACCGCAAGGACCTGATGGAAAAGGCCGGGCTGAAAATGCCTGATGCGCCGACTTGGGACTTCATTGCGGATGCTGCCCGCAAGATGACCGACCGCAAGGAAGGCATCAACGGTGTGTGCCTGCGCGGCAAGGCCGGCTGGGGCGAGAACATGGCCTTCCTGACCGCCATGTCCAACTCCTTCGGCGCCCGCTGGTTCGACGAAAAGTGGACCCCGCAATTTGATCAGCCGGAATGGAAGAAGACGCTCGATTTCTACGTCAAGCTCATGAAGGACGCAGGCCCGGATGGCGCTTCGTCCAACGGCTTCAACGAAAACCTCGCGCTCTTCCAGCAGGGCAAGTGCGGCATGTGGATCGACGCAACGGTTGCTGCCTCCTTCGTCTCCGATCCGAAGGCTTCGAAGGTTGCCGACAAAGTCGGCTATGCGCTCGCTCCTGACAACGGTCTCGGCAAGCGCGCCAACTGGCTCTGGGCCTGGAACCTGGCGATCCCCGCTGGCTCCAAGAAGATCGATGCGGCTGAGAAGTTCGTCTCCTGGGCAACCGGCAAGCATTACACCGAGCTGGTTGCTTCCAAGGAAGGCTGGGCCAACGTGCCTCCGGGCACCCGCAAGTCTCTCTATGCCAATGCCGACTATCAGAAGGCAGCGCCCTTCGCCAAGATGACGCTGGACTCGATCAACGCCGCCGATCCGACAAAGCCGACTGTGAAGCCGGTGCCTTATGTCGGCGTGCAGTTCGTCGCAATCCCTGAATTCCAGGGCATCGGCACGGCGGTCGGCCAGCAGTTCTCGGCAGCCCTTGCCGGCAAGGAAACGGTCGATGCAGCACTCAAGGCTGCCCAGACCGCGACCGAGCGCGAAATGAAAAAGGGCGGCTACATCAAGTAAGGCTTCCTCCTGACGCAACGGGGCCGCCGCCTTGCGGGGCGGCGGTCCGGGCAGACTTGATGTTGGCGAGGGAGAACCCCTCACCCCGCCTCCGCTTCGCTCGGCGGACCTCTCCCCACAAGGGGGAGAGGGGCCAGTGCCGCTGCGGCTCGTCCTCTTCTCCCCTTGGGGAGAAGATGCCGTCAGGCAGATGAGGGGGAGGCGACACCCGCGGCTCCCGAACTGCGAAGATAACTTTCAAAAATCTGGACGCCCGGACCGCCGCACAGGCGGAACCGGATGCCATAACCCTGGAGAGGAACTGAGCCATGGCAACGATACAGATGCGCACGACCGCGCGGGCAATGATGGCGCCGGCCGTCATCCTGCTTCTGGTCTGGATGGCCGTGCCGCTGGCCGCGACGCTCTATTATTCCTTCCAGAACTACACGCTTCTGAACCCTGTCATCTCCTTTGCCGGGCTCGACAACTATTATTACTTCATCACCGACCCGGCCTTCGCATCCGCCGTGCTGAACACGATCTATCTCGTCGGCGGCGTGCTGTTGATCACCGTGATCGGCGGGTTGTTCCTGGCGCTTCTGATCGACCAGCCGATCTTCGGGCAGGGGATCGTGCGCATTCTGGTGATCTCGCCCTTCTTCGTCATGCCGACCGTGGCGGCACTCGTGTGGAAGAACATGCTGATGAACCCGATCTACGGGATCTTCGCCTGGCTCTTCTCGCTGGTCGGCCTGCCGCCGGTCGACTTTCTCGCGCAGATCCCGCTGCTCTCGATCATCCTGATCGTCGCCTGGCAATGGCTGCCCTTCGCGACGCTGATCCTGCTGACCGCCCTGCAGTCTCTCGACGGCGAGCAGATGGAAGCGGCGGAAATGGATGGCGCCGGCGTCGTCAGCCGCTTCATCTATCTGGTCCTGCCGCATCTGTCGCGGGCGATCACGGTCGTGATCCTGATAGAAACAATCTTCCTACTGGGCGTCTTTGCCGAAATCCTCGTCACCACCAATGGCGGACCGGGCACGGCGAGCACGAACCTGCCCTTCCTCGTCTACACACAGGCGCTTCTGAACTTCGATGTCGGCAGCGCATCCGCCGGCGGGATCATCGCTGTGGTCGTCGCCAATATCGTCGCCTTCTTCCTGATGCGCATCATCGGCAAGAACCTGGAGGCTTGAACCATGGCACGATCGGTTTCCACTTCGCGGCGCATCACCTTCACCGTCGTTGCCTGGGTGATCGCGCTCATCCTCTTCTTCCCGATCCTCTGGACGATCATCACCAGCTTCAAGTCGGAAGGCGACGCGATTGCCTTTCCGCCGGTCTTCCTCAACTTCCACTGGACGCTCGACAGCTATCGCGAAGTGCAGGAGCGCTCGGATTATCTTCTCCATGTCTGGAACTCGGCCGCCGTCTCCTTCGGCTCGACGCTGATTGCGCTGCTGATTTCCATTCCTGCCGCCTGGGCCATGGCCTTCAATCCCGGCAAGCGGACGAAGGACATCCTGATGTGGATGCTCTCGACCAAGATGATGCCGGCGGTGGCCGTGCTTGTGCCCTTCTATCTCGCCTTCAAGAATCTCGGGCTGCTCGACACCAAGCTCGGCCTCATCATCATCCTGACCATGATGAACCTGCCGATCATCGTCTGGATGCTCTACAGCTACTTCAAGGAAATTCCCGGCGAAATTCTCGAAGCCGCCCGCATGGACGGGGCAACGCTCGGCAAGGAAATCGTCTATGTGCTGGCGCCCATGGCCGTTCCCGGCATCGCCTCGACCGTGCTTCTCAACATAATCCTCTCGTGGAACGAGGCCTTTTGGACGCTGAACCTCTCGGCCTCGCAGGCAGCCCCGCTTTCCACCTTCATCGCATCCTATTCCAGTCCCGAAGGGCTTTTCTGGGCAAAGCTTTCCGCGGCCTCCACGCTCGCCATCGCACCGATCCTGGTGATGGGCTGGTTCTCGCAGAAGCAGCTCGTGCGCGGCCTCACCTTCGGCGCAGTCAAATAAGGAGACCGTCATGGGCAGCATAAGATTGAACAAGGTTTCCAAGATTTTCGGCGAGCTGAAGGTCATCCCCTCCATCGATCTCGAAATCGAGAACGGCGAATTCGTGGTCTTTGTCGGACCCTCCGGCTGCGGCAAGTCCACGCTGCTCAGGCTGATCGCCGGGCTCGAAGACACGTCCGGCGGCACGATCGAGATCGACGGCCGGAACGTGACCTCCGAGGCTCCGGCAAAGCGCGGGCTTGCCATGGTGTTCCAGTCCTATGCGCTTTATCCGCATATGACGGTGCGCAAGAACATCGCCTTCCCGCTGAAGATGGCGGGCGAGGAACAGGCGGTGATCGACCGCAAGGTGGCGGAAGCGGCGAAGGTCCTGAACCTCACCGATTACCTGGAGCGCAAGCCGGGGCAACTGTCCGGCGGCCAGCGCCAGCGCGTCGCCATCGGCCGTGCGATCGTTCGCCAGCCCACGGCCTTTCTCTTTGACGAGCCGCTGTCGAACCTCGACGCTGCGCTACGCGTGACGATGCGGCTCGAGATCTCCGAACTGCACCAGCAGCTCGGCACGACGATGATCTATGTGACGCATGACCAGGTGGAAGCCATGACCATGGCGGACAAGATCGTCGTGCTCAATCGCGGCAATATCGAGCAGGTCGGTTCGCCGCTGGAGCTTTACAGCCGCCCGCGCAATCTCTTCGTCGCCGGCTTCATCGGCTCGCCGCGCATGAACCTGATCGAGGGCGCGGAAGCGGCTAAGCACGGCGCCAGGACCATCGGCATTCGTCCGGAACACATGACCGTCTCGACGACGGACGGTGCGTGGAAGGGGACGGTCGGCGTTGCCGAACATCTCGGCTCCGACACATTCTGCCATGTCCACACCGAGAGCGCCGGCACGCTGACGCTGCGCACCGCCGGCGACGCGATGCTGAAGCATGGCGATACGATCTATCTGACGCCGGACGAGCGGCGCATCCACAAATTCAACAATGAGGGGCTGGCCGTATGAGCGGACGTCTGCAGGGAAAATCGGCGCTGATCACGGGATCGGCGCGCGGCATCGGCCGGGCTTTCGCCGAAGCCTATATCCGCGAGGGCGCGACGGTGGCGATTGCCGATATCAATATCGAACGCGCCGAAGCGACCGCCCGCGAACTGGGGCCGCAGGCCTATGCGGTGAAAATGGACGTGACGGATCAGGCCTCTATCGATGCGGCGATTGCTGCCGTCGATGCGCGGACCGGGGGCATCGATATCCTGATCAATAATGCAGCGCTGTTCGACCTCGCTCCCATCGTCGAGATCACCCGCAAGAGCTTCGACACGCTTTACGCAATCAACGTCGCCGGCACGCTGTTCACGCTGCAGGCGGCGGCGAAGTCGATGATCGCGCGCGGCGCGGGCGGCAAGATCATTAATATGGCGAGCCAGGCCGGCCGGCGTGGCGAAGCACTGGTGGCAGTCTATTGCTCGACCAAGGCCGCCGTCATTTCGCTGACGCAGTCAGCCGGGCTCGACCTGATCAAGCACGGCATCAATGTGAATGCGATCGCGCCGGGCGTGGTCGATGGCGAGCACTGGGATGGCGTGGATGCGCTTTTCGCAAAGTATGAGAACCGTCCGCTCGGTGAAAAGAAGAAACTGGTCGGAAAAGAAGTGCCATTTGGCCGCATGGGTACTGCAAATGACCTTGTTGGCATGGCAATCTTCCTTGCGAGCCCCGAAGCCGATTACATTGTTGCCCAGACATATAATGTCGACGGCGGCAACTGGATGAGCTGAACAGACCCTTGATACCCGCCAAGCCGGGGAGATGACGATGACCAAACTATCCTTAGCCAACCAGCCGAAACTAGCCGACAAGGCCTCCGTGCCGACTTACCGCCGGGAAGATCTCTCCGCCGGTATCCTGCATTTCGGCGTCGGCAATTTCCATCGCGCCCATCTGGCAGTCTATCTGCACGACCTGTTCAATCAGGGCAAGAATCTCGACTTCGCCATCATCGGCGCGGGCGTCATGGCGTCTGATGCGAAGATGCGGGACGTGCTCAAGGCGCAGGATTATCTGACGACGGTGGTGGAGCAGGATATTTCCAAGTCTGCCGCAACGATTACCGGCCCGATGATCGATTTCATCGCCGCCCCCGATTTCGACGCGATCATCGACAGGCTCGCCGATCCGGCCATCCGAATCGTCTCGATGACCATCACGGAAGGCGGCTATTTCATCGATCCGGCAACCGGCAAGTTCGATCCGAAACATCCGGCAATTGCCGTCGATGGCGCCAACCCCGATCAACCGAAGACGGTCTTCGGCCTGATCATCGCGGGCCTCAAGAAGCGCCGCGCCGCCGGCCATCCGCCTTTTACCGTCATGTCCTGCGACAACATTCCAGGCAATGGCGAAGTGACGGAGGCGGCCGTGGCTGGCCTTGCCGCACTCTCCGATCCCGATTTCGCCCACTGGATCGAAAAGAACGTCGTCTTCCCGAATTCCATGGTCGATCGCATCACCCCGGCTACCGGCAAGCGCGAGATCGACATTGCCCGTGAGACCTATGGCATCGAGGATGGCTGGCCGGTCTTCTGCGAGGAGTTCAAGCAATGGGTTTTGGAAGACAAGTTCCCGCTCGGCCGCCCGGCCTTCGAGGATGCCGGTGCGGAATTCGTCCCCGATGTCGCGCCCTATGAGTTGATGAAACTGCGCATCCTCAATGGCGGCCATGCGGCCATTGCTTACCCGGCGTCGCTCATGGACATCCACTTCGTCCACGAGGCGATGGAAAATCCGCTGATCAAGGCGTTTCTGGCAAAGCTCGAGCATAACGAGATCATCCCCGTCGTGCCGCCCGTACCGAACACGAGCCTTGCCGACTATTTCGACCTCATAGACCGCCGCTTCTCCAATCCGAAGATCGGCGACACGATCCCGCGTCTGGCGCAGGACGGTTCGAACCGCCAGCCGAAATTCATCCTGCCGGCGACCGCAGCTCGGCTCGCCAAGGGGCAGGATGTGACCGGCCTGTCGCTGGTTTCCGCCCTCTGGTGCAAATATTTCGAAGGCGTGTCGGATAGCGGCAAACCGATCGTCTTCAATGACGAGAGCGCCGAGCGGCTGCAGAAGGCAGCGCTGGCGTCGCGCGCCGATCCGAAGGCATTTCTGGCGCTGGGCGACATCTTCGGCGATGTCGGGACGAACCCGCGCTTTGTCGAAAGCTTTTCCAAGGCGCTGGCGCGTCTCAGGGCGAAGGGTACGGCCGCGACGCTTGCCGATTATATCGACGGCAAGCTCTGAAGGCCTTATGCAATGCGCGGCAAGGGCAGCCTTCTGGTAATTTTTGATTGTGACGGAGTTCTCGTCGACAGCGAGCCGATTGCACTCTCGGTGCTCGGCGAAATGTTGAAGGGCCAGCGGGTGTCACTCTGTGACGATGAGATCGCCGACCGTTTCCTCGGTCGCAGTCTCGGGGCCGTGGCCGAGACCGTCGAGCAGGAATTCGGTGTGCGCCTGCCGGAGGATTTCCCGGCGATGATCCGCCGGCGTCTTTTCGCGCGCTATGAGCAGGAGTTGCAGCCGGTGCAGGGCATCGGTGCGGTGCTCGACGGGCTGGCCCGCCGCGGCATTTCCACCTGCGTCGCCTCGTCCAGCCAGCCGGAACGGATCGCCAAGAGCCTTGCCGTCACCGGCCTTGCGCAAGCATTCGGATCGCATCTTTACAGCGCCACCATGGTCAAGGCCGGGAAACCCGCCCCAGATCTCTTCCTCCATGCCGCTCGTCAGTGCGGTTTTTCGCCGGCAAACTGTGTGGTGGTGGAGGACAGTCCAGCGGGCATCGTGGCCGCGCAGGCGGCGCGCATGCGCGTCGTGGCCTTTGGGGGCGGCGGTCATGCGCAGTCGCCCGCCTTCCGGCAGAAGATTGCGGCGCTGAAGCCCGATGCATGGTTTGACGCCATGCCGGATTTGCTGCAATTTGTCGACGGGTTGAGGAGTTCGGAAGACAGCCTTCATGGGTGAGTATATCGTTGCGGTGGACGTGGGGACCGCCAGTGCGCGGGCAGGGGTCTTCACGGCAGACGGCCGCCAGCTGGCGCGCGCCGTTTCTCCAATCACGGTCCTGCAACCGGAACCCGGTCATTACGAACAGGTCAGCGATGACATCTGGCAGGCCGTCATGACTTGCGTGCGCGCGGCACTCAGCGAGGCGGATATCGACGCGGCCGATGTCGCAGCCATCGGCTTCGACGCGACCTGTTCGCTGGTCGTGCGTGATCGGCAGGGTCTGCCGCTCAGCATCTCCGCCGGTGGACCCGGTGTGGCCGATACCATGCTCTGGATGGACCATCGCGCCAATGCTGAAGCGCTGGAGACTTCGATTGATGATGCGGTCGTTACCCGTTTCGGCGGCAGGCTTTCGCCCGAAATGCAGCTGCCCAAGCTCCTCTGGCTGAAGAGGCGCCTGCCCGAAACCTGGACCCGGATGGGCCTGGCCTTCGATCTCTGCGACTATCTGACCTGGTGTGCAACGGGGCGGGAGACGGGAAACGACAGTCGCTCGCATTCGTCGCTGTCGTCGAAATGGGCTTACGAGCCGGCGGCACCGGGCGCACGGCCGGATGACTTCTACCGACGCATCGGGCTTGCCGATCTTGCGGAAAGGGCCGGTCTGCCCGCACAGTCGCGCGCGCCGTCGCAGCCCGCAGGCAGGCTGGGCGAAGCCGCGCAGCGTGACCTCGGAATTTCTGCAAACTGCGTCGTCGCCTCCGGCCTGATCGACGGCTATGCCGGCGCGATCGGCGTCTTTTGCGGCACGGATCTTGCCGCGCTGTCTGGCAAGGCGGCCCTTGTTGCCGGCACATCGAGCTGCCTCGTCACCTTTTCCGAGATGGCGGATACGCATCCCGGTTGCTGGGGTGGCTTCCGCGATGCCGGTCTTCCCGGTCTGTGGCTGACGGAAGCCGGCCAGTCCGCCTCCGGCGCGCTGCTCGACCATGTCATCCGCATGCACCCGCAAGGTGGCGCGCCGAGCCGGGAAAAACACCTCCAGCTTCTCGATCATATCGCCGGGCGTCTCGGCGAGGAGGGGCCGGACTACGGCCTGCCGCTCGCGCTCCTGCCGGATTTTCACGGCGCCCGCTCGCCCGTGCCGGACCCGGCGCTGACGGGCGTGATCGTCGGTATGACGCTCGATACCAGCTTCGACGGGCTGGCGAAGCTTTACTGGCGGGCCTGCGTGGCGCTGGCCTGCAGCATTCGCCAGATCCTGCAGCATCTGCCGCAGGGCGGGCGGATCGAAAGCCTGCTGATGACCGGCGGCTTTGCCGGACACCCGCTCATCCCGCAACTCTATGCCGACGTGACCGGCCGCGCCATCCGCTTGCACGAGGGCCGCGATGCCGTGCTTTTGGGCACGGCGGTCAATGCCGCTCTGGCGGCCGGACTCTATCGCGATATTGCGGATGCATCGGCGCGGATGACGCCGGCCACAAAGACTGTGGCGCCGCGCGCGGAGACGGCGCGGGCGCATGCGCGCGACTACGCGGTGTTTCTCGCCCTGCAGCAGCAGCGCGAGGCGCTTTCCGCTCTCATGCGGTAGGGCTGAAAGCCTCGCGCAAGTCCTTGAAGGCATTGTGAGTCCCGAGCCTGGATGCATGTGCGCCAGGTGCGCCCAGGATCCATAGCCATGACCAGCCCCAAAACCCGGATCGTGAAGGACGACGCCCGTGCGCTCTATGTCCTTGGCCTGAAGGAAAAGGCCGAAGGTCGGCTGGAACGCGCCATCGAGTGCCTGGATGCGGCGCTGGCGGTGCAACCGGATTTTCCCGAAGCGCTCTGCTCGGGCGGCTACATTCTTCAGACCGCAGGTCATTATGACGGAGCGCTCGCCTTTTACGGCCGAGCCATTGAGCTTGAGCCGGATTATTTCGACGCGCTGTTCAATCGCGGCTGCCTTCATTTTGCGCTGAAGAGGCTGGAGCCGGCCGTCGCCGATTTTCTGCGCGCTGCGGCGCTGCAGCCGGCAGACGCCGGCGCGCAGTCCAATCTGGGCGCGGCACTTTACGAGAGCGGACGTCTGGAAGAGGCGATCGTCGCGCTGCAAACGGCTCTGAGGCTGGAGCCGGGCCTCATCGAGGCGGAGCTGAATCTGGGCAGCGCGCTGCGCCGGCTTGGCCGCGAAGACGAGGCGGGTGAGGCCTTCATGCGCGCGGCACTGCTGAAGCCGGATTGCGCGGAAGCCTATTGCGGGCTCGGCATCGTCGCCCGCAGCAAGGGCGATTTCAAGCAGGCGATGGATTACTACGATTGCGCCCTCGTGTTTGATCCGGCGCTGGAAGAAGCGTTGAGCAGCAGGGGCGCGCTGCAACTGCTGCTCGGCGAATTCGAAGCGGGCTGGGAAGGCTATGAGCATCGCTGGATCGACGGTCACCGCCCGATCCCGGTCTGCGAGGCGCATTTTGACCTCGCGCGGCCGGAAACGATCACCGGCAAGAAGGTGCTTGTCGTCA
Organism: Rhizobium sp. C1; assembly: GCF_021026335.1. Classification (GTDB taxonomy): domain Bacteria; phylum Pseudomonadota; class Alphaproteobacteria; order Rhizobiales; family Rhizobiaceae; genus Ensifer_A. Next base: position 254,290 of record NZ_JAJNCY010000005.1, on the reverse strand, counting down.
ACGATCACGGGCTTGGCGATACGATCCAGTTCTTCCGTTATGTCATGCTTCTGGCCGATCATGGTGCGGATGTGACCTTCGCCGGTCCCGCCAGGATGCGGCGCCTGCTGGCTTCGTCCGGCGCAAACGTGGCATGGCGCGAGACGAACGATTTCTCCGGTGCATTTGATGCGACGATTGCCATCAGCTCGTTGCCGCGCGCCTTCTCGACGGTGGAGACCACCATTCCCGCTACGGTGCCTTATCTCTTCGCCGAGCCGGACAAGGTCAATTTCTGGCGCGCGCGCATGGCGGGGTCGGGGCTGAAGGTCGGGCTCTGCTGGCGCGGCAGTCAGGATTTTCGTGTCGATCCGCGCCGCTCCATCCCCCCCGCAGCGCTCGGCGCTCTGGCCGTCCTTCCCGGCGTCGCGCTCTATGCACTTCACATGGATGTCGGGCCGGGTGAGCTTCCGGCGGAATTGGCCGGGTGCGTCCACGTCTTCGGCGACGATTTCGACCGCGGCCCGGATGCCTTTGTCGATACCGCCGCCGTGATGCAAAACCTCGACCTCATCATCACGTGCGACACCTCGATTGCGCATCTGGCCGGCGCGCTCGGCCGGCCGGTGGTCGTGGCGCTGCGCCATGTCGCGGAATGGCGCTGGATGCTCGAGCGTGACGATTCGCCCTGGTATCCGACGATGCAGCTCAGGCGGGCCGGGGCGGGCGACGACTGGTTTGAACTTTTTAATCGTATTGCAGCCGATATTGCTGAACAGACACAAGAAAAGGAAAAAGACTGATGATCGAAGTGCCGGTGTCCTGGGGCGAACTGGTCGACAAGATCACGATCCTCGAAATCAAGTCCGAGCGGATCAAGGACGTCAAGCAGCTTGCCAATGTCACGCGCGAGCTCTGGCTCCTGAACCGCAAGCTCTCGCCGGTCGCGACGCAGGTGTTGAGGCTGAAACTGAAGCTGAAAGAGGTCAATACCGCGCTCTGGGAGATCGAGGATGAGATCCGCGATTGCGAGCGCGAAAAGGATTTCGGCCCCCGCTTCATCGAACTTGCCCGCTCCGTCTATGTGACCAACGACCAGCGCGCCGATGTGAAACGCGAAATCAACTTCGCGCTGTCGTCGGAGCTTGTCGAGGAAAAGTCCTACCGGCCTTATGCGTAAGATGCGTCTCCTCCCCCGCAAGGGGAGAGGAGAGTCGCCGGTTGTTCATGAGCACAAAATTACCCATAAAAGCACAAGCCTTCTCTTTTCATTCCCGCCTGCCCAAGGATATTCAAGCATTCAAAGGCGGTTGTGTATGACATCTTCCTGCGCCGCCAAGTCAGCATAATATGGCCTCCGCCGGGAGCGGGGCGCGAAGCGAGGAGCGCGAGACACGATGAACCGGAACCCGAGAATTGCCTTTATCGGCGCAGGCTCCACCGTTTTCATGAAGAACATCATCGGCGACGTTCTGCAGCGCCCGGCGCTTGCGGGCAGCACAATCGCGCTGATGGACATCAACCCGCAGCGGCTGGCGGAAAGCGAGATCGTCGCCTCCAAGCTCATCGCGACGCTCGGCGTGTCCGCGAAGATCGAGACGCATTCGGACCAGCGCCGCGCGCTCGACAAGGCCGACTTCGTCGTCGTTGCCTTCCAGATCGGCGGCTATGAGCCCTGCACGGTCACCGACTTCGAAGTGCCGAAGAAATATGGCCTTCGCCAGACGATTGCCGACACGCTCGGCATTGGCGGCATCATGCGCGGGCTTCGCACCGTGCCGCATCTTTGGTCGATCTGCGAAGACATGCTCGCCGTGTGCCCCAATGCGGTCATGCTGCAATATGTGAACCCGATGGCCATCAATACCTGGGCGATTGCGGAGAAATACCCGACGATCAAGCAGGTCGGTCTCTGCCATTCTGTGCAAGGCACGGCTTACGAACTGGCGCGCGATCTCGACATCCCGGTCGAGGAAATCCGCTACCGTGCCGCCGGTATCAACCACATGGCCTTCTATCTGAATTTCGAACATCGTCAGGCGGATGGTTCCTACAAGAACCTCTATCCGGAGCTTCTGAAGGGCTATCGCGAAGGCCGCTTCCCCAAGCCCAGCCACTGGAACCCGCGCTGCCCCAACAAGGTGCGCTACGAGATGCTGACGCGGCTCGGCTATTTCGTCACCGAAAGCTCGGAGCATTTCGCCGAGTATACGCCCTATTTCATCAAGGAAGGCCGCGAGGACCTGATCGAGAAGTATGGCATTCCGCTGGATGAATATCCCAAGCGCTGCATCGAGCAGATCGAGCGCTGGAAGTCGCAGGCCGATGCCTACAAGGCGGCGGAGAAGATCGAGGTCAAGGCGAGCCACGAATATGCCTCGTCCATCGTCAACTCCGTCTGGACCGGCGAACCGTCGGTGATCTACGGCAACGTCCGCAATAATGGCTGCATCACCTCGCTGCCGGAAAACTGTGCGGCCGAAGTGCCCTGCCTCGTCGACAATAACGGCATCCAGCCGACCTTCATCGGCGCGCTGCCGCCGCAGCTGACGGCGCTGATCCGCACGAATATCAACGTGCAGGAACTGACCGTGCAGGCGCTCATGACGGAAAATCGCGAGCACATCTATCACGCCGCGATGATGGACCCGCACACCGCCGCCGAACTCGATCTCGACCAGATCTGGTCGATGACGAACGACCTGATTGCCGCCCACGGCGAGTGGCTGCCGGAATGGGCGCGCACAAAGTAAGGCTCAAAGCGGGTCAGCCGGAGCCAGTGCGCCCTTCGGACATGAGATCGAAGAGGGCGCGCTCCACCCGGGCACACCATGGCGCATTGTCCGTCAGGGCGACGGGAAACAGGCCGGGGAGGGAGAAGAGCGCGCTTGCGATGCCGCGTGCACTCCGGTCCGTCGCCTCCAGCAGCCCGGCGATTTCGCCGGCGCGCGGATCGCGCAGGTCGTAGGGCTTGCCGTTGCGGTCGATGCCGAGCGCGTAGCGCATCCAGCCTGCAATCGCGAGGGCAAAGGTTTCGGCGTCCTCGCCACGCGCCAGCGCTTCCGCCGCTGGCTGGAGCAGGCGCTGCGGCAGTTTCTGCGTTCCGTCCATCGCGATCTGGTAGGTGCGGTGGGCAATCGCCCGGTTTTCGAAGCGGGCGATCAGCGCACTCGCATAGGCGTCGAGATCGATGCCGGCGAGCGGATCGAGCGTGCGGGCCGCTGCCTGCATGTGGCGTTCGGCTAATGATTTCAGCGCCGCATCCTGCATTGTATCGCGGATGAATTCGTGGCCCGCGATGAAGCCGAGATAGGCCAGCAGCGAATGCGCGCCGTTGAGCATGCGCAGTTTCATCTTCTCGTAAGCGGACACATCGGAGACCATCAGCGCGCCGGCCTCTTCCCAGGCGGGACGGCCGTCAACGAAGTGATCCTCGATCACCCATTGCGAGAAGGGTTCGGTCTCGATGGCGGCGCGGTCGGCGTGGCCTGTGAGACGCTCGGCATCCGCATAGGTCTCGTCGGTGCTCGCCGGCGTGATGCGGTCGACCATGGTGGAGGGGAAAGGGACGCTCTCCTCGATCCAGCGCCGCAGCGCCGGATCAATGCGGTCGGCAAATTCCAGAACCAGTCGCTTCAGCACCGCGCCATTGCCCGGAAGGTTGTCGCAGCTGAGCGGCGTGAACGGGTTCAGGCCCTGCGCTTGGCGCGCGGCGAGACCGGCCACGATATATCCAATGACGCCGCGCGGATGGGTGGGATTGGCAAGGTCTGCGGCGATGTCGGGATGCGCAAGATCGAGCCCGCCGGTGCGCGGATCGAGCCCATAGGCCTTCTCGGTGACGGTCAGGCTGACGATGCGGATCGCGGGATCGGCGAGACGCTTCAGCAGAGAGCCCGGATCGCGGGATGCCGCATGGGCTTTCGCGATGGAGCCGATGACACGCGCGGACGTACCCGCCGTGTCGCGCGTCAGAAGCGTGTAGAGCCCGTTCTGCTCGTTCAGATGATCGACCACATCGGTGCTGCGCAGGCTGACGGCTTCGATGCCCCAGCGATTGTCCTTCACTAGTACGTCGTCCGTATAGACGGCGAGATGGGCGCGGAAGAAGGCGCCCGGCCCAAGATGCAGGATGCCGGTGGTGACCCGATCGCGATCATAGACCGGGCGGAGAACTGAGGCGGGGAGGCTATCCAGAGTTTGCAGGCGTGTCGTCACAGCTTGTAGGCCTTCTTCGCGTTCGCATAGCAGAGATCGTGCGCGACGATTTCGGCTTCTTGGCTCGTGATCCGGTGTTCGGTAACCAGACCGGCCAGATAGCGGCAGACCTCGCGCCGCCAGACATCGTGCCGGGCGGGGATCGAAAGCAGCGCCCGCGTGTCGTCGTTGAACCCGGCGAGATTGGCGAAGCCCGCCGTTTCCGAGACCTGATCAAGGTAACGCCGGATGCCGGCCGGGCTGTCATGGAACCACCAGGGCGGGCCGATCATCAGGCATGGCCAATAGCCCGCCATGGGGGCGAGTTCGCGGGCATAGGTGGTCTCGTCCAGCGTGAAAAGCAGGATCTTTAAGCCCGGCGCGTGACCGTACTTTGCAAGCAGGGCGTTCAGCCCGCCCACCCAGTCGGTGCGGCCCGGGATATCGGCGCCCATATTGGGCCCACGCGAGGCAAAAAGCGCGGCGTCCGTGTTGCGGCGCGAGCCCGCATGGATCTGCATGACCATGCCGTCTTGCGCCGACAGGCCCGCCATTTCGGTCAGCATCTGGCCACGAAAGAGCTCGGCGTCCGAAGCCGAAAGCGGCCCTTTCAGCGCCTTGTCAAGCAGTGTCTGCTTCTCGGTCGCCGCAAGATCGGCGGTGAAGGCAGAAGGCACGCCGTGGTCGGTCGCGGTCGCACCAAACTGGCGGAAATAGGCGCGGCGGTTGCGATGCGCGGCGATCATGCCGTCCCAGCGGGTCACGTCCTCGCCGGTTATTTCGCCGAGCTTGATGAGGTTGTCGCGAAAGCCCGGCGCATCCGGATCGGTCACGCTGTCGGGCCGATAGGTCGTGCGCACCTTGCCGATCCAGCCGTCGGCGGCGAGCTTCTGGTGATGCGGGAGCGGGTCCAGCGCGCCCTCGGTCGTCGCAATCGTCTCGATGCCGAAGCGGGTCAGCAACGCGCGAGGGCGGAATTCCGGTTTGGCGAGCTCAGCATTGATATGGTCGTAGAGCCGGTCGGCATTCTGAGTAGTCAGCGCCTCGTCGCAGCCGAGTACGGCGGACATTGCATGATCGACCCAGAGGCTTGAGGGCGTGCCGCGAAACAGCGAATAGTGCGCGGCAAAGGCGCGCCAGATGTCGCGCCCCTTCGCCACCGGCTTGCCGTCGAGGCGGGGAACGCCGAGGCTGTCGAGATTGACGCCGACGCTGTTGAGCATGCGGAAGAGATAGTGGTCGGGGATCACCAGCAGCGCCGATGCATCCTCAAACGCGGTGTCATTGGCAAACCACGACGGTTCCGTATGTCCATGCGGGCTGACGATGGGCAGGCCGCTCACGGTTTCATAAAGGTCGCGCGCGACCGTGCGGGTGGCCGGATCAGCGGGAAAGAGCCGATCTGGATGGAGGATGCCATTCTTGCTGTCCATGTCGTTTCCTCAGTTCGGAACCGCGCCGAGCGCGTAGAGAATGCCGCGCAGTTCCGCGAGGCCGCGCATGCGGCCGATCGCCGGATAGCCGGGGGTAACGGTCTTGTTCAGATCGTCGAGCATCCGGTGGCCGTGGTCTGAGCGGAAGACCATCTGCGAGGCGGCGTCCCGCTTGCGATCCTCGGCGACGAGTTCCTTCAGAACCGCCACCATGTCGACATCGCCTTCCAGATGCGCGCTCTCGTGGAAGGAGCGGCCATCACCCTCGCGCTTGGTGGCGCGCAGGTGGACGAAATGGATGCGCTCCGCGAAACGGCGGGCAATCGCCGGCAGGTCGTTGTCGGCGCGCACGCCAAGGCTGCCTGTGCAGTAGCACATGCCATTGGCCGGGGAGGGCACGGCGTCGAAGAGTGCTGCATAATCGTCAGCGGTGGAGGCAATGCGCGGCAGGCCGAAGAGCGGGCGCGGCGGATCGTCGGGATGCAGCGTCAGCTTGACGCCACGCGCTTCCGCGGCGGGTGTCACGGCCTCCAGGAATTCGATGAGATGCTGACGCAGCTTGCCGGCATCGATGCCGGTATATTGCGCGAGCTTGTCGCGGAAACCCGGTACGGTCATCGGCTCGGTGGTGGATCCGGGCAGGGCCGAGGTGATGATGCGGGTGATCTCCGCAATCTCCGCCTCGGTCATCGCCTCGAAGACGGCGCGGGCGCGGACGCGATCCTCTGCCGAGTATTCGGCTTCGGCACCGGCACGTTGCAGGACATGAAGGTCAAAAGCGGCGAAGCGCTCGTGGTCGAAACGCATGGCTGTGGCGCCGGTCTCGATCTCGTAATCGAGTTCGGTGCGCGTCCAGTCGACCACGGGCATGAAATTGTAGCAGACGATCGGGATATCGCAGGCGGCAACCGCCTCAAGGCTCGCAATCCACGCCTCGATCTCGGCCTTCGCCTTGCCGCCCATGCGCTTGACCGCATCGGGGATCGGAATGCTTTCCACCACCGACCAGATGAGCGGCGAGCGACCCGCCGGCGTCGTCTCGATCAGCGACTTGCGCTCGGCGACCTCGGCCTCCGTCCAGACCCTGCCGATGGGAACCTGATGCAGTGAGGATACGATATTCGTCGCGCCCGTCTGGCGCACCTCGTCCAGCGTGACCGGTGCTTCCGGCCCGAACCATCTCCAACCCTGCCGCAACTTTGTCTCCTCCGCCTTTCGGCCTGCCTGTAATATTGAGTTAGTATTGACTTACCGGAAGTAATCCGGATGTTTCAGCCGCAATTCCGCGACATCCGGAATGACTGCGTTAAGATGATGCAGGATTGCAGCCCGGGCTGCGTCGGCGTCGTGGGCTGCTATGGCATCTCGGATCTCGACATGCTCCTGGATCACCTTGTCCATGCGCCCGAGGATCGGCAGCGTGATCCGCCGCGCGCGGTCGATCTGCACCTTCACCGATTTGAGGATTGTCCAGATGCCGGGATAGCCGGCAATCTGGGTGATTGCCTCGTGAAAGGCCTCGTCTTCCTCGTGAAAGCCGGATGTGTCGCCGAGCGCAGAGCAGGTGCGCTGGCGTGCGATGATGGCATCCAGCCGGGCAATGGCAGCAGCATCCGCAACTTGCGTCGCCTTCTCTACGGTCGTCGATTCCAACGCCTTGCGCACCACCACGGCTTCCGGGATCGCGGAGACGGGAATGCGCGACACGACCGTGCCCGACTGCGGATAGATGTCGACCAGCCCGCCTTCCGAAAGCCGCAGCAGGGCCTCTCGCACGGGCGTGCGGCTGACGCCGAATTCCTCGGCGATCTTCTTTTCCTGCAGGGCGATGCCGGGCGGCATCTTCAGCGACAGGATATCAGCATGCAGCCGTTCATAGATGGCGCGCGCCGTGGTCACGCGGACAAGGCTCGGGGGCCTTCTGCCAGCGGAAGCATCGTCAAGGCTGCGGGTAGGCTCGTTCTGCGTCATCAAGGGGCTCTGTTGACAGGATCAAGTGTACTAGTATATCAGTTATGCAGACTTGCCAAGGGCCACGACGGAGGAGGTCGGCCCGCACTGAGAATTTCCCGGTGTTTTGAAATCGATCTAAGTGTCGCGGCACCCCGGGTGCCCGCCTGAAGCAAACGGAGGAGCCAGCATGAAAATTTCGCGTAGGACATTTGTCGGAGGCGCGGCCGGCGCGGTTGTCCTGGGGTCGTTCCCCAGCCGCCTGCTTGCGGAGATCAAGAAGCCCGCAAGCCCTGTCACGATCACGGTCGCCGATGTGGCCGGCAATCTGGCGCTGACGCAAGGCATGTTCGAAGCCTATGCCAAGCAGAAGCCGGACTGGGTTTCGCGCTTCGCCTTCACCAAGGCGCCGGCGCCGGAACTGCCGGGCAAGATCAAGGCGCAGCAGACGGCCGGCAAGGTCGATATCGATCTGGTGCTGACCGGTACGGATGCACTCTCCGCTGGTCTCGACCAGGGTCTCTGGCTCGACCTAGCCGCGCACAAGGCAGACCTGCCGGATCTGGAAAAGATCTATATTCCGCAAGCCTGGAAGATGCAGGCGCTGGCCAAGGATCAGGGTGTCGTTGTCACCTATTATCCGTCCGGTCCGCTTCTCGAATACATGCCGGATAAGGTGAAGACCCCGCCGAAGAACACGCAGGAGCTTCTCGACTGGGCCAAGCAGAACAAGAACCGCTTCATCTATGCCCGTCCCGCCAATTCCGGCCCCGGCCGTACCTTCCTGATGGGCCTGCCCTATCTGCTGGGCGACAAGGACCCGCTCGACCCGACGAACGGCTGGGCGAAGACCTGGGAATACCTGGCGGCGCTCGGCGAGAATATCGAATATTATCCGAGCGGCACCACGCAGGTCTGCAAGGAACTCGGGGAAGGCACCCGCGATATGATGGTTTCGACCACCGGCTGGGACATCAACCCGCGCGCGCTCGGTATCGTGCCGGCCGAGGCCAAGGTCGCCAAGCTGGACGGTTTCCACTGGGTCACGGACGCACACTATGCCGTCGTCCCGAAGGGTGTGCCGGACGAGAAGGTCGCGGTGCTGATGGATGTGCTGAACTTCATCCTGCAGCCGAAGCAGCAGGCGATCGCCTATGACGCCGGCTATTTCTATCCCGGCCCGGCGGTCAAGGATGTCACGCTCGACATGGCCCCGCAGGCCAGCCAGGACACGATCAAGCAGTTCGGGCGTCCCGAATATGCCGACTGGATCGCCAACAACCCGCTGGAAGTGCCGCTGAAGCCCAAGCAGATGGTGGAAGCCTTCCGCATCTGGGATGAGAAGATCGGTTCGAAGAAGGGCTGATTGGAAGTCGAAGCAATTCCGGGAAAAGTGGGAACCGGTTCTCCGTCCGGAATTGCGTCCAAACAAAGCGATGCGGGCTTGGCGTCCGCACCGCCTGTCTTTCCGGAATGGAGCATAGAGTGAACGCAGTGGCAGAACATGCGAACCCGGCATCAGTTGCATCGGGCGTGGGCGCATCACGAATTGGTGGGCGTCTTGAGCTTGACGGTCTTCGCCGGTCTTTCGGCGCTTATAACGCGCTGGCAGGGATCGACCTTGCCATCGAGCCCGGCGAGTTCATCGCGCTGCTTGGCCCTTCGGGCTGCGGCAAGTCGACGGCACTCAACTGCATTGCCGGACTGCTGGAACTCACCGGCGGCGAAATCCGTCTCGGCGGCCGCCGCATTGACCAGCTCGAGCCGGAAAAGCGTGGCTTCGGCATGGTCTTCCAGAGCTATGCGCTGTTTCCGCATATGAGCGTGCGCAAGAATGTTGGCTTCGGGCTTGCCATGCAGGGCATCAAGGGGCCGGAGGCCGAGAAGCGCATCCGCGACGCGCTCGCCATGGTGCGGCTGGAAAGCCAGGCGGACAAGCTGCCCGGACAGCTCTCCGGCGGACAGCAGCAGCGCGTGGCCATTGCCCGCGCCATCGTGATCCGTCCGCCCGTCGTCCTGATGGACGAACCGCTCTCCAATCTCGATGCCAAGCTGCGCCTGGAAATGCGCGCCGAAATCCGCGCCATTCACGACCAGATCGGCTCGACCACCATCTATGTCACGCATGACCAGGACGAGGCGCTGTCGCTTGCCGACCGCATCGTCGTCATGAGCCAGGGGAATATCCAGCAGATCGGCACACCGGAAGAGCTTTATCAGCGGCCGGTCAATCTCACCGTTGCCGACTTCATGGGCTTCCGCACCCGCATGCCGGGCCGGATCGTCTCGGTCGCCGGCGACGAGGCCGAAATCGAGGTCGATGGCAGCCGCTTCACCGGTCTGGCACGCGAAACGTTCAGGGCGGGCGAAAACGCGGCTCTCGCCATTCGCCCTGAAGACCTGGTCGCGAGCGCCACGGCACCCGGCATTGCGGCAACCGTCGTCAGCATCGAATATCGCGGCCGCGCCTTTTTCGGGCTGGCGCGCACGGCTGCCGGGGCGGAACTTTACTTCCGCGCCGATGAGCCCCTGTCGCGCGGTGCGTCTGCCTATCTGTCGCCGGCTCCGCAGCGCGCCCTGATCTTCCGGGAAGACGCGGCATGAGCGCGCCTTCGCTTCGCAGCCGGCTTGCCGCACGCGGCCTTGACGGCACGACACTGCTCATCCTGCCGGGGTTGATCTTCATCCTGGCACTCTTCGTCTATCCCTTCGCCTTTGGCGTGATCGACTCCCTGCGCCCCAAGGAGGGCGCCTGGTATGCCAACTACGCCAAATTCTTCCATGATCCCTATCAATACGGCACGATCGCCGCGACGCTGTGGCTGGCGCTTCCGGTGACCATCGTCAATCTCGCGCTCGCCGTGCCGATCGCCTTTCGCGTGCGGCTCATGCGCCGGCAGCGGCTGCTGACGACGATCCTCGTTCTGCCGATCACGCTGGGCACGGTTTTCGTCGCCGATGGCCTTTTGACCTTTTTGGGGCCGCGCGGCTGGTTCAACCACGCGCTGATGCTGCTCGGCATCCTGCATGAACCGCTCAAGCTCACCAACAATTACTGGGGCGTCTTTGCCTCGTTGCTGATCACGGGCTTTCCCTTCGCCTTCCTGCTGACGCTCTCCTATGTGTCCGGCATTGATCCGGCCATCGAGCAGGCGGCGGCGACGCTCGGGGCGGGGCCGCGCCAGCGTTTCGCGCGCATCTTCCTGCCGCTGCTGGTGCCCGGTCTTGCGGTGACCTTCTGCCTGTCCTTCGTGCAGGCCTATGCGGTCTTCCCCTCCGCCGTGCTTCTCGGCGCGCCTGCCGGTCCGACGCGCGTCATTTCGATTGCGGCCTATCAGGCGGCCTTCGAGCAATATGATCACTCCATGGGCTCGGCGATCGCGCTCATCATGGGCGGCGTTGAGCTTGTCGTGGTCGTGCTGGTTCTGGCCGGCCGGTCCCTCTTCTATCGCGGCCCCGCCGGCGGCACGAAAGGTTGATCCCGATGATCCGTGACAAGGGCCTCACTTCGAAAATCTGGCGCTTCGCCATCTGGGCGGTGGCCGGCCTGTTCGTGCTCAATCTCGCGGCGGTGATTGCGGTCGTGATTATCAATTCCTTCGCCACGCGCTGGCTTGGCACATGGCTGCCGGCCGGCTGGACGACGCGCTGGTATTTCGATGCCTGGAACGAGTTCCAGCTGTCCGATGTCGTTCTCGTGACTTTCGAGATCGTCTTCACCGTCACGATCCTGTCGGGCCTGCTCGGCATCATCACGGCCTATGCGCTGGCGCGGCGCGATTTTCCGGGCAAGAAGATCGTCGTTCTGCTCTTCCTGCTGCCGCTCCTCATTCCGACGCTGACCTATGGCATTCCGCTCGCAACCGTGCTTTATCAGTTCGGGCTCGGCGGCACGTTCTGGGGCGTTGTGCTGATCAACCTCGTGCCGTCCTTCCCCTTCGTCGTGCTGGTCATGATCCCCTTCATCGAGCAGATCGATCCGCGCATCGAGGCCGCCGCTCGCGTCTTCGGGGCAGGGACGACCAGCCTCTTCCTGCGCATCCTGTTCCCGCTGCTCCTGCCCGGGATGCTGGCCGCGCTGCTGCTTGTTCTCGTTCGAGCGCTCGCCATGTTCGAGCTGACCTTCCTCGTCGCGGGCCCGACGACACAGACGCTCGTCGTCTCGCTCTACTATGCGGTGTTCGCCTCGGGCGTACGGGCCTCGCAATCCATCGACGCCATGGCGGTCGTCTACATGGTCACGACGCTGTTCTGGCTGGTGATCGCGCTGCAATTCGTCAACCCGACGCAGATCGTCACCCGCGCCAAGCAGCAATCGGCGCATTGAAACCGGCGGCCCGCGCAACTCGGGCCGACCGTCAGACGGGTGGTTCGGCTGAGCGCGTGGAGCAGATATCTGTGGCGTTTCCAGGCGGATTTAAGCCAGCAGGCGCGGCAGACGCTCCAGCAGCAAGTTCAGGAACTGACGGGCGGCGTTGGAAAGCGTTCGTGAACTGGGATAGACCGCATAAAGCGTCACCGGATCGGGTGACCAGTCTTCAAGCAGTGGAATGAGCCGGCCGTCCTCGAACGGGCGACGGCAGAACATAGCCGGAAGCGACGCGGCCCCCAGACCTTGCAGGGCGGCGTTGAGAAGGGCGCTCGGAAGTGTCGTGGTAAACACCGGCGCGAAGCGATGCGTCTGCACTTGACGACCCTTTTGAAGTCGCCATTTCCAGTCGGTTCCGCGGCTGCCCAGCCCGATGCAGCGAAGATCCTGAAGCTCGTCCGGGCTCCTGGGAAACGGCCGTCCTTCGAGCAGATCCGGCCGTGCGGCCAGAGCATAGGGTGCCGACATGATCTTGCGGGCAACGAGGGTCGAGTCAGGCAGTGGTGTGAAACTGGGATAGATGGCGAAATCGGCAAGCGTTTCGCGCGGGTCGAAAACGCCCATCGTCTCTTCCAGATGCAGGCGCACATCCGGCACCGAGGCGGCAAATTCCACCGCCAGTGCGTCGACGATGGCGGCCCCGATCACAGGCGGGCACACGACGTGCAGCACGCCTGTCGGATAGGCGCGGGTGCGTTCGGCCAGAGCCAGAACCTTGTCGGCCTCATTCGCCAGCCGAACGCAGTGCTGGTAGCATTCCGATCCGAAATTGGTGAGCCCGAAGCGCCGGCTGTCACGGTGATAGAGCGGCAGGCCAAGCCGCGTTTCCAGATCACCCACGCGCCGGGCCAGTGTCGACTTGGCGATCCCCAAGCGTCTCGCGGCAGCCGATATTCCTCCCGATTCCACAACCTTTCGAAATAGATACATGTCGTCGAGGCCATTCATCAGCGTCTCCCTATTCAGGACGATAACGTCCTGAATATAGAACGTCATCCGCCAAATTCGCAGCTATTATTTGGCCTTCACCTTCGGGCTTGGCGGACTTGCCGTCTTCCCGCTGCGCTTCGGGGCCTGTGCGGCCCTGATTGAAAACGCCACACCGCCGAACCTCATCGAGATCATCCGCAAGTACAGGGCGACGATCTGCTTTACCGCACCCACCGCCTATCGGGCCATGCTCATGGCGATGACAAGGGGGTCGATCTTTCCTCGCAGCGTATTGCCGTTTCGGTTGGCGAAACGCTGCCCGCGCCGGTTTTCGACGAATGGGTCAAGCGGACCGGCAAGCCGATCGTGGACGCCCCCTATGTCCGGGAATGCGCGGTCATTGGCGCGGCCGATAAGGCGCGGGGGCGGATCGTGAAAGCCTATGTCGTTCTGGCCGAACAGGCGATCCCTGCCGAGCCCACAGTCAGGGATTGCCCAAGACGGAATCCGGCAAGATCCAGCGCGTCCGGCTCAAGCAGCCGGTTGCCTGAGGGATTTGCAAGACATTCGGCACCGGGCGCCGAAGAGCCCGGTGCCGACATGGCCGATCAAAGCGTCGATTTGCCAGGAGACCTGATCGCCCTCAATACCCGCCTATGGCCGAGAGGGCGCGGCGTGTCCATGAGCCCGGCAAGAGGGCGATCAGCAGGCGGGTGAATTGCAGCTGCAGGGTCATGTAGCGATGAAGCGGCCCGCCTTGAATTGACGAGACGATCGACCGCGCCACATCGTCGGCGCTGAGGTTGGCACCGAGGCGCACATGGAACGGATTGGCTGCGGCATTGCCCGCCATCATCGGCGTGTGCACGAAGGGCGGCATGACGTCGCGCACGGCAATGCCCTGACCGCGCCATTCAACGGCAAGCGCCTCGGTGAAGCCGCGAACCCAGAACTTGGAGGCCGAGTAGATCGCAAGGCTGGGAATCCCCGCCGCCGCGGAGGCGGAGGAAAGATTGATCACGACCGGCTTGCCCCCGGCATCGGCGCTCGCCTTGAGAAGCGGAAAGGCCAGCCTCGTGCAGATCGCTAGCGCCATCGTGTTGACGGTGGTGATCCGCGCAATGCTTTGCGGCGTCTGATCCTTGAAATGACCCGACCACAAGAGCCCGGCATTGTTGACCAGCAGGTCGAGTTTGCCGCCGGATGCAGCGCCAATTGCCTGCATCAGCGCCTCGACCGCGGCCGCGTCGGACAGATCGCAGGTGAAGGGCAGACTTGCCGGGCCGAGGTCTGCGGCGGCGCGGGCTAGCGCCTCGCCGTTGACGTCGACCAGTGCGACACGCCAGCCGGCCTTGACCAGACGCCCGGCCGTGGCCAGGCCTATGCCGGATCCCGCACCCGTGACCAGCGCGAAACGGGGTTTGTTCATCATCATCTATTTCTCCTGTGAAACTTTGAAATTTTCGGTCAGATGTGTCGGAAAGGCAGGGCGGTCTCTCAGGTGATCCGACGCAGTGTGGCCAGCAGCAGCTCGAACACCTTGCCATAGGGCGGCTGGAAGAGTGCCGTACCGGCCAATCCGGTCTGGCTGAACACCGGCTTGTAATGGCTGAAGGTGCGGAAGCCCCATTCGCCGTGATAGGCCCCGGTTCCGCTGGCGCCAACGCCGCCAAATGGCTGGTCCTCCTGAGCCAGATGCCAGAGGCAATCATTGACAGTTACGCCTCCGGCATGGGTTTCGCGCAGGATGCGCTCTCGATTGTCGCTGTTGCTGCCAAACAAGTAGAGCGCCAGCGGGCGCTCGCCCGCCTTGATGCGGGCAATCGCCGCATCCACGCCGTCATATTCGACGATCGGAAGAAGTGGCCCGAAGATTTCTTCCTGCATGATGCGCATCGAGGGCTTTACGTCGAGAAGCAGCGTCGGCGACAATTTCCGCGAGCCCGCGCGGTTCGCAGCCACGGGCGCGATTTCGATGACGCGGGCGCCTTGCGTCCGCGCATCCTCGACCAGGGCGGCAAGACGGTCGCGGTGACGCTCCGAGATGATCGACGTGTAATCGGGATTGCTCTCGATGGTCGGATAAAGTGCCTTGACGGCGCGCGACAACTGCTCGGCCACGGCTGTGCTCTGTCCCTGCGGCACCATCAGGTAATCCGGTGCGATGCAGGTCTGGCCGGCATTCAGCAACTTTCCGAAGGCGAGGCGGCGGGCGATCCGGGCAATATCCGCAGACGGATCGATGATGGCTGGCGACTTGCCGCCGAGTTCCAGCGTGACCGGTGTCAGATTGGCCGCTGCCGCCATTGCCACCTGCCGGCCGACCGCAGTAGAGCCGGTGAAGAAGAGATGGTCGAAGGGCGTGGCAGAAAAGGCTTTGCCGACATCGGCATCGCCGGTCACGACGCAAAGCTCCGCCGGATCGAAGAGCTTGGCAACCAGCCGGGCCAGCAGATCCGAGAAGTTCGGTGTCAGTTCCGACGGCTTGATCATCGCCCGGTTACCGGCAGCAAGGGCTGCGACGGCGGGGCCGATGGCGAGCTGATACGGATAGTTCCAGGGCGAGAGGATCCCGACGACGCCAAGTGGCTGCGGCATCAGCCGGTTGTGGGCGGGCAGGAAATGAAGCGCAGTCGGCACGCGTTGGGTGCGCATCCAGCGCTTCAGATGCGACTTGGCATGGGCGATGCCGCCGGCGATGACGAAGAGTTCGGCGAGCCGCGTTTCATGCGAAGAGCGGCCGGCAAAATCGGCATTGATGGCTGCGACAATCTCCGGCTCATGATCTCGCGTCAGCGCCATAAGCCTGTCGAGACGGGATTGGCGGCGTTCGAGGCTCGGCCAGGGCTCAGCCTCGAACGCCGCCTTCTGGGCGTCGAAACGGGTCTTCAGATCGGTCATGTCTTTCCTCCTGAGCATTACGGTCGTGGTGTTTCGTGACCCATAGTCCTCCGTCGGCGCATCATGCGTCGGGCGTGGCTTACGCCCCATGACAGGCAGGGCCACATGCTTTATCATTCGGGCCAAGTAATTTACCGAGTTCATGCCGATATGGAATTCTGGAACTATCCCCGCAGCCCTGCAGGCGTTCTCGTGCTGGTCGAATTCGGCAACCGGCGCGGCCTGTCGACGGCCGACCTTCTGACCGGTAGCCGGATCACGCAAGCTGCGCTGCGCTCGCCCGACATCGAGATTGCCGCTGCGCAGGAATTGCGCGTTCTGACGAATCTCGTGAAGGCGCTGGGCGATCCGGTCCGACTGGGCATTGATGCGGGCCTTGAATTCCATTTCGCCACCTATGGAATATGGGGGCTGGCGCTTCTGAGCCGGGCGACCGGGCGCGACGCGCTCGAATTTGCCATGCGTTTCCTGCCGCTGACCCATGCTTTCACCGCGATTTCGTTCCAGGAATATGCCGATCATGGCGTCCTTTCCTTCGATGAACCCGACTTGCCCGTCGATGTGCGGGATTTTGTCGTGGCCCGCGACATGGTGGCCGCCACACTTCTGATGCGCGAGAACCTGGGTGATGAACCTGAGCTGCTCGGCTTCGACATGAGAGCTGCGCCTCGCGATCTGAACGGTTTTGCGGCCTTGCCTCCCGTTTTCGGTACTCCGATCAATACGGGTGCCGCGCGCAATTGCATTGTCATCGGCAAAACCTATCTCGATCGCCCTCTGCCTCAGGCTAACCCCGTGACTGCGGCACTGACGGAATCCATGTGCCGCCAGCGCCTGGAACAGCAGAAACGCGGCCTGAAGACGGGTGCCGTGTCCTTTCGCTATCGCAGCGCCTATGCCGAAAGGCCGCCCGGCAGCCTGACCGACTTCGCCCGGCTCGCCAATCTGAGCGAGCGTACGCTGAAACGCCGGCTTCAGGCCGAGGGCACGACCTTTCGAGCGCTCTCAGCCGAGGGCCGGCGCCTCCGGGCGGAGACGCTGCTTGCCGACGAAACGCTCACCGTTGGCGAGATCGCCGAACAACTCGGCTTCAGCGATCTCTCCAGCTTCTCGCAGGCCTTCAAGCGGTGGACCGGCCTTGCGCCGAGCACCTATCGAAGGCGCGCGCGTGAAACGGCATCAGGCCATTAGCAGCCGCTCGCGCATTGACGCCCAGGACAGGCCTGGCGCTTTTTCGCCAATCACGGCGGTCGCAGCCTGCGTATTGCCGCTGACGAGGCTTGGCATGCTCGAGGCATCGGCGACGCGAAGCCCCGTTACGCCGCGTACGCACCATCACGCACTTTCACATCGACAGGAAAATCGAAGGCGATCTCGCCCAACTCGCCCCGATACTCGAGGGCAAGGCGAGTGCGTTCGCCGGCGATGACGTAGAAGCCTCCGCGCATGTCGGCCTTACGCACCACCTTGTCGGCCTCATTCGCCAGCCGCACGCAGCGCTGGTCGTATTCCGATCCGAAATTAGTGATCCCGAAGTTCCGGCTGTCACGGTGATAGGGCGGCAGTCCAAGCCGTGTTGCCAGCTCGGCGACCCGGCGGGCGAGATTCGACTTGGTGCCCCCCAAAAGTCTCGCGGCGGCCGCAAGTCCGCCGGATTCCAAAACCTTTCGAAACAGATACATGTCGTCAAGGCCGTTCGTATTCGTCTCTAAATATGGACGATAGCGTCCCGAATATAGAACGCCATTGCGGGAAAATGCAGCTATTATTTTCCTCAACGCTGAAACGGATGGATCACGCTCATGCTGATGACAAACGAAATCATTCTCGAAACCCCCTTTGGTGCTCTCAAGGGCGTCAAGCGCGATGGTGTTGCCGCATTCCACCGGGTTCCCTATGCCCGGCCCATCTCAGGCGAACGCCGGTATCAGCTTCCGGGCGAGCCGCTTCATTGGAGCGGCCCGCTGGAAGCCTCCCAAACCGGGTTCGTTGCTCCGCAACTGCCCTCGCGTCTCGATGCGGTGATGGGCGTCTATCCCATGACGCTCGATGAGGATTGTCTGCATCTCGAGATCTGGTCGCCGGTGGCACCGGACGCCTCGGTGCCGGTTCTCGTCTTCGTCCATGGCGGTGCCTTCATGACGGGCGGCGGCTCGTTGCCCTGCTACGACGGCGCGCTCCTGGCGAAGAATAGCGGCTGTGTGGTCGTCAATATCAACTATCGCCTCGGACCGCTCGGCTTTCTGTCACAACCTGGCTTTGCGCCAACCAATCTCGGGATTCACGACCAGATCGCCGCGCTCAAATGGATCGGTCAGGCGATCGGTGCTTTCGGGGGCAATCCGGACGAGATCACCATTTCGGGTCAGTCCGCCGGCGGTTTCAGCATCGCCGTCATGCTGGCGAATCCGGCCTGCAAGGGGCTATTCAAGCGCGCGATCCTCATGAGTGCGCCGCTGGGTCTGCGGCTTCGCAAGGCCGAGGATGCTCCGCCGGTCGCGCGCGGCATGCTCGAAGTTCTGGGCTATGACCCCGCCAATCTGGAGCCTATGCGGACAATCGCAGCGGACCGTTTCATGGAGGCGTTGCGTCTCCTGCAGCAGAAGCCGCAAGCTTCGCCTGTTCCGGGCGATGTCGCTCCGCCATTCATGCCGGTGATCGACGGCGATCTCATCAAGCGCGACCCGATCGACGCGATCATCGACGGTGAAGGTTCCTGGTGCGATACCATCATCGGGATCACCCGCGAGGAATACGGTTCCTTCGCGCTGGGCAATCCGTTGTTCGCCAACTTCACGGACGAGCAGCTGAAGGCCGAATTCGTGCGGGTGTTCGGCGACGGTGCCGAACATGCGCTGGCCGTGGCGAAGAGCCGCCGCGCGCCGGCCCATCCCGGCGCAATTCTCGCCGACCTTCGCGGTGACGAAGCTTTCAATCACCTGAGCGCCGAGTTCGCCGCTGCGCAAGGCCGTCATGGTGCGAAATCCTACATGTACCAGTTCGACTGGCAGTCCTTGCGTCCGGGTCTGGGAGCTTGCCACTGCCTCGATCTGCCTTTCCTGTTCGGCAATGTCGAAACCTGGATCGGTGCCGGCGCGGCCTCGATTGCAGGTGCCGATCTCGCTGAATTGCAGGATCTCTCGCGCACTTTCCAGACAGCATTGATGACATTCGTTCACGCGGGTTCGCCCGAGGGCGAGGGACTGCCGGCCTGGCCGCAATATGGCGAAAACGGCACGAGACTTCATTTCGACCGGAGGGTGCAAGCCTACGCAAGCATCTGACGTCATTCAAAAAAAACAGAGAGGGGAATGACATGCAGACGAATGACAATCCAACAACCAGCGGGGGCAGCGTGTTCACCACGATGCTCCTGTGCTTCCTGATCGTGACGCTCGACGGTTTCGACACGATCGCGATCACCTTCGTTGCGCCGATCCTTGCCAAGGATTGGGGTATTGCGCCCGCCGCCATGGTGCCGACATTCCTGGCAACCAGCGTCGGTGCGGTCGTCGGCTATATGGCCTGCGGGCCGCTGGCCTTGCGCTTCGGCGCGCGCGCCATGGCGCTGGCCAGCGTCGTGGTCTTCGGGCTCGGTTCGCTGGCCACCGTCCTGGCAGGTGACGTGACGAGCCTGACCGTCCTTCGCTTCGTCACGGCACTGGGTCTTGGCGGCGCATTGCCGATCGCCATCGCGAGAGCCGCCGATCTGATGCCCGGTCCGAAAAGCGCCATGGCCGCCATGATCATCGCCACCGGCATCTCCGCCGGCGGCGTCCTGGCCGGCATTGCCGGCGGGCCTCTGATGGCGCATTTCGGCTGGAAGGGCGTCTTCATTGCGGGCGGCATCCTGCCGCTTCTTCTCCTGCCGTGGATTGCGAGCGCCATCCGTGACGGTGCGGCAAAGGCACGTCCGGTCCAGGACGGCAATGCGGTGTCCGCTCTCTTCGGCAACGGCATGGCGAGCGCCACGGTCACCCTCTGGCTCTTTGCCTTCCTCGTCTTCGTCATTGCCTATGCGCTGATCTCGTGGATGCCGACGCTGGCGCTGCAGATGGGCCTTCCGCCCGAGAAGGCGCCGGCCATCGCTGCCGCCTTCTCGATGGGCGGGCTGGTCGGCGACCTGTTGCTGATCTTCCTGTCGGCGCGGGTGCAGACGGCGATAACACTGCTGGTCGCGGCCGTCATCGGTCTTGCCGGGATTGCCGTCTTCGGACTTGCAGGGATTTCGGTCGGGGCGATCATGCCGCTCGTCATTCTTATGGGCGTCGGGTTCATCCCCTGCTGCGTTGCCCAGAGCGCCCTTGCCGTCACCATCTATCCAGGGGCGCTGAGGACCACCGGCATCGGTTGGGCCGCCGCCATGGGCCGCATTGGCTCCATTGTCGGACCCGGCATCGGCGGTGCGGTGCTCGCCTTCGGCTGGCCGCCGCAACAGATCGTGCTCGCGGCCGCCGTTCCGGCAGCTGCTGCCATCCTGCTCCTGCTGCTTTTCGTGAAGAACGCACGGCAGGCAGCCGTCGCGGTGTGATCCTGAGATCGGCAGGAGCGACGGTCCTTGCGGTCGCTGCTCCTGCCCAAGAGCATCCCATTCCGGTACCGATCCAGGGTAATATTTCAAGCTTGAAATAATATCCAAATGGGCGCAGTTTTATGAAAGGACAGGTCGTCCGAAGAGACGACGATGCTCGCGGCCTGCGGACCGGAGCCAAGAAATCAATACCAATAAATCCAGAAACAAATTGGAG
This sequence comes from Rhizobium sp. C1, assembly GCF_021026335.1. Lineage (GTDB taxonomy): Bacteria > Pseudomonadota > Alphaproteobacteria > Rhizobiales > Rhizobiaceae > Ensifer_A. Next base: position 233,783 of record NZ_JAJNCY010000005.1, on the reverse strand, counting down.
AGTGGAACAATGACAGCACTGGGACCCACCGGCCTTGCCGACACATTTGCGCGTGACAACCTGCCGCCGGCCGAGCTTTGGCCAGCCATCGACCTGACCGGTTTCGACTATCCGGAATGGCTCAACGCGGCCGAAGAACTGACCGACCGCATGGTAGAGCGCGGCTTCGGCGACCGCATGGCGCTGATCGGCAACGGCCGTCGCCGCACCTACAAGGAACTCACCGACTGGACCAACCGGCTTGCCAATGCACTGGTTGAGGATTTCGGCCTGAAGCCGGGCATGCGGGTGCTGATCCGCTCCGCCAACAATCCGGCCATGGTTGCCTGCTGGCTCGCCGTGACCAAGGCGGGTGGCATTGTCGTCAACACCATGCCCATGCTGCGCGCTGCGGAACTCGCCAAGATCGTCGACAAGGCGGAAATCGAGATGGCGCTATGCGACACGCGGCTCATGGAAGACATGATCGCCTGCGCCAAGGAAAACGCGTTTCTCACCAAGGTCATCGGCTTTGACGGCACCGCCAATCACGATGCCGAGTTGGACCGTGCGGCGCTCGAGAAGCCGGTGCAATTCAAGGCCGTGAAGACCGGCCGCGACGATGTCGCGCTGCTCGGCTTCACCTCCGGTTCGACGGGCATCCCCAAGGCAACGATGCATTTCCATCGCGATCTGCTCATCATTGCCGATGCCTATGCGCGCGAAGTGCTCGATGTTCAGCCCGACGATATCTTCGTCGGCTCGCCACCGCTCGCCTTCACCTTCGGGCTGGGCGGCCTCGCCATCTTCCCGCTGCGCTTCGGGGCCTGCGCGGCCCTGATTGAAAACGCCACGCCGCCGAACCTCATCGAGATCATCCGCAAGTACAAGGCGACGATCTGCTTCACCGCACCGACCGCCTATCGGGCCATGCTCTCGGCGATGAACGAGGGCGTCGATCTCTCCTCGCTACGCATTGCGGTTTCGGCTGGCGAAACGCTACCCGCGCCGGTTTTCGACGAATGGGTCAAGCGGACCGGCAAGCCGATCCTGGACGGCATCGGCGCAACCGAGATGCTGCATATCTTCATCTCGAACCGGCTCACCGACTACAAGCCCGGCTGCACCGGCAAGCCGCTGACGGGCTATGAGGCGAAGGTGGTGGACGAGGCCATGAACGAGGTTCCACGCGGGACTGTCGGGCGGCTTGCCGTGCGTGGCCCTGTCGGCTGCCGCTATCTCGCGGATTATCGCCAGACGGACTATGTCAGCGACGGCTGGAACGTCACCGGCGATGCCTTCATTCAGGATGAGGACGGCTATTTCCACTTCGCAGCCCGCAACGACGACATGATCGTTTCGGCCGGCTACAACATAGCCGGGCCGGAAGTCGAGGCGGCGCTGCTGGCTCATCCCTATGTGAAGGAATGCGCGGTGATCGGCGTGGCCGACGAAGCCCGCGGGCAGATCGTCAAGGCCTATGTCGTTCTGGCCGAACAGGCGATCCCGGCTGAGCCGACCGTGGAGCTCCTGCAGCTGCATGTCAAGGCGACGATCGCGCCCTATAAATATCCGCGCGCCATCGAGTTCGTGAAGGAATTGCCGAAAACGGAATCCGGCAAGATCCAGCGCTTCCGGCTCAAGCAGCCCGCGGGCTGAAATCAGCGTGCCAGCCAGCCGCCATCGACATTGAGGATCGCGCCGGTCACGTAATTGGCGGCCGGCGACGCCAGGAAAACGGCGGTGCCGGCGATGTCGGAGGCCTCGCCCCAGCGACCGGCGGGGATGCGCTCGAGGATCTGGCGCGAGCGGTCCGGATCGGCGCGCAGCGCGGTCGTGTTGTCGGTGGCGATATATCCGGGCGCGATGGAATTGACCGTCACGCCATGCGGGGCCAGCTCGTTGGCGAGTGCCTTCGTCAGCCCGGCGACGGCATGCTTCGAGGCCGTGTAGCCCGGAACGCGGATGCCGCCCTGGAAGGAGAGCAGCGAGGCGATGTTGATGATGCGCCCGTGTTTGCGGTCCTGCATGCGGCGGGAGGCGGCCTGCGACAGGAACCAGACGGAATCGAGATTGGTGGAAAGCACCGCGCGCCAGTCTTCCTCGCTATGCACGGGCAGATCGGCGCGGCGGATGATGCCGGCATTGTTGACAAGAATGTCGATGCCGCCGAAGTCGGCCTCAAGCTTCTCGATCAGCGCTTCAGCACCGGCGGCGTCGAGCGCGCCGAGATCGGCATGGACGTCCTTCGCCTTGCGGCCGTGGGCAGCGATGGCTGCGGCGGTTTCATCGCCGGGGCGCGAATGGGTGGTGAAGGCGACGTCTGCGCCGGAGGCAGCGAGCGCCACAGCAATCGCCTGGCCGATGCCGGCCGCTCCACCCGTGACCAGCGCCCGCTTGCCCTCGAGCGAGAATGCCTTTGCCCAATCGAATGTCGCCGTCATCGTATCCTCCCGCTTGTGGCTATCGTTGGAGCGAAGTCATGAAGGCTTGGGGTTGGGTGCGCAAGTCTGAAAATAATTTGCGTCCGGCTGGGGTTATGGGACGCTTGAACAGTCGTTTGCATTTGCGGCGAGCCCCCTCATCTGCCTGCCGGCATCTTCTCCCCGGCGGGGAGAAGCGGGCAAGCCGCAGCCTCTCGGGACCTCCTCGCCCCACCGGGGAGAGGTCCGCCGAGCGGAAGCGGAGGCGGGGTGAGGGGGCCACACGGCAGAACGGAAATTATCCCCGCTGAGGCCGCTTACCGGATCCTCTGATCATCCGCCCCAAAGCACAGCACACTCGCCGCATCAAACTCCGCGCGCACCGTCTCGCCATCCTTCATCGGGCGGATACCGCCGTATTTGACGGTGACGAGGGTTTCGCCGCTGCGGGCATGGACCAGTGTTTCCGAGCCCAGATGCTCGACCATTTCAATGTCGAGCAGCAGACTTGAATCGCCGCCGTCCTTGAAGATTTCCGGGCGGAGACCCGCGACGAGGCGGGTGCCATCGGCAAGCTTCGTCGCCAGATGACCGGCGGGGAGGACAATGCCGGAGGCGTCGAGGCGGATCGCGGGCTGGCCGTTGTTCGTGACCGCCGTGGCGGGAAGGAAGTTCATCTTCGGCGACCCGATGAACCCGGCGACGAAGCGGTTATCTGGGTCGGAATAGAGCTTGAGCGGCGAGCCGACCTGTTCGATGCGGCCATCGCGCAGCACGACGATCTTGTCGGCGAGCGTCATCGCCTCGACCTGATCGTGCGTCACATAGACGACGGTTGCGCCGAGCTTCTTGTGCAGCTTGGCAATCTCGACGCGCATGTGCACACGCAGCTCCGCGTCGAGGTTCGACAGCGGTTCGTCGAAGAGGAAGACTTTCGGGTGGCGCACGATGGCGCGGCCGATGGCCACGCGCTGGCGCTGGCCGCCGGACAGCGCCTTCGGCTTGCGGTCGAGCAGCTTTTCGAGTTCCAGAATGCGCGCGGCATCCATGACCTGCTTCTCGATTTCCGCCTTGGGCACCCCGGCGAAACGCAGGGCAAAGCCCATGTTCTGCCGCACGGTGAGATGTGGATAGAGCGCGTAGGACTGGAAGACCATGGCGATGCCGCGCTTCGACGGGTCCGTCTCGTTCATCCGCTCGCCGCTGATCATGAGATCGCCGGAGGAGATGTCCTCCAGACCGGCGATCATGCGCAGCAGCGTGGACTTGCCGCAGCCGGACGGGCCGACGAAGACGGTGAACTCGCCCTTTTCGATCTCCAGATCGACGCCCTTGATGACCTCCAGCGCGCCGAAGGTCTTGCGGACGGATTTCAGTGACAGTTCGCTCGTCGCCATGGTGCCCCCCTTAGACGGCCGTCAGTGACAGGGTCTGCGTCGCAAAGCGCGGCGAAGAAACCTTCACGCTCACGGCACCCGTTGTCCCGGTCGATTCGATCCAAAAGCCGGTCGTTCCGCCCGTGAGAATGATGGTCTCCGGGCCGAGCAGCTTGGCGCTGCCCGTGACTTCGACATGCACCGGCTCATCCAGGAAGGGCAGGATATTGCCGGCCTGGTCGAGCGCGCGGACGATGAAGCGGACCTGATCCTTGGTGGCAGCCGGCAGCGTCTGGTCGTCGGCGACGACTTCGAGCTTGGCCGGGACCGGGTCCGCCACCATGTTCATGCGGGCGACTTCCTTGCCGCCGATGAAGCCGATCAGTTCGCCCGGCTGCCATTCCATGCCCCAGAGGCCGAGTTCGTCCTTGGAGAAATGGCGGTGGTCGATGACGACCGGCGGATGCGGCAGATGCGGGAAGCGTTCGCGATCCGGACCGACGCGCTTGCGGATGCCCGAGCCATAGGCGATTTCGATCTCGTCGCAGTTGGTCAGCACGATCAGCGGCAGGATGCCGCCGATATTGCGCTCGCCGCGCGCCCAGAAGGAGGCCGGCTGCATGACGACTTCGTCGGACGGTTCGCACTGGCTCTTGTAGGCGTAAGCGGCGAATTTCGGTTCGCGGAAGATGTCCATCACGCCGTGATGGCAGATGCGGTCGCCGGAGCCGAAGTCCTTGTGCGTGTTGTAGTCGAACATGCACCAGCCGATGGCGCCCGAAATCGACGGATCGCCATACATGGCGTTCAGCACCTGCAGGTGGCGGGTGACGTGTTCGGCCTGGCGCTGTTCCTGGTCATGCCGCTTCGTCGGATACATGTGGCCGCCGAATTCGGTGATGATATAGGGTACCTTCTGCTTCAGGCCCGTGCATTCCTGCTGGTCGCGCAGCGGAATGCGGCCGCGGTTGGCGCCCGGCATTTCTTCCGAACCCAGCACGAAGTCGTTCATGGTGAAGACGTCTTCGAGGAATTCGCTGTCGGTGATGTAGCGCACGCCGCCGGTCTGGCGGGTCGGATCGAGCGCGCGCGCGGTCTTGTTGGTCTCGACATAGAAGTCGTGATTGTCCTGCGACTCGTTGATGCGCACGCCCCACATGATGATCGAGGGGTGGTTCCAGTCGCGGCGGATCATCCGCTCGACATTCTTCACGCTCTCGGCCTGCCAGTCCTTGCCGCCGATATGCTGCCAGCCGGGGATTTCCTCGAACACGAGAAGGCCGATGCGATCGCAATGGTCGAGGAACCAGGGCGACTGCGGATAATGCGAGGTGCGCACGAGATTGCACTTGAGATCGTATTTCAGGATCTCGGCGTCGCGCTCCTGCGCGCGTTTGCCCATCGCATAGCCGGTATAGGGCCAGGATTGGTGACGGTTGAGGCCGCGGATCTTCAGCGGCTTGCCGTTGAGGAAGAAGCCTTCCGGCGTGAACTGCGCGGTGCGGAAGCCGAAGTTCGAGGAGAGGTTGTCGGTGCCGCTGGCGGTGACGAGAACGGCCTCGATCGTGTAGAGAACCGGGTTTTCCGGCTCCCAGATCGAGAGGCCGGCCATGTCGGTGAAGGAGACGATTTCGGAAGCGCCGGAGACCGTCTTTTCCGTCGAGGCGATGACCTTGCCGTCGGAGGACTTGAGCGACAACGTGAGCGTGCCTTCGAGCGCCAGGCTAGAAGCGGCGCGCAGGTCGACGCGGGCGGTGACCGACTTGTTCTCAGCGAGCGCCACCGGCGTTTCGATCTTGATGTTCTCGATCGAGACGGGGCTTGCAATCTTCAGCCAGGCATCGCGATAGATGCCGGCATAGGTAAGATAGTCGATCCGGCCGCCGAAAGGCGGGATTTCCGGGTTTTCGGACCCGTCGATCTTCACGGTGATCAGGTTATCGCCCGGCTTGAGATGACCCGTCAGGCGCGCCTCGAAGGGCGTGTAGCCGTCCTTGTGGGCAACGACTTCCGTGCCATTCACATAGACGACGGCATCGGCCATGGCGCCGTCGAAGACGACCGAAACGTCCTTGCCTTCGAACTCCGGCGACCAGGCGATGACCTTCTGGTAGGTGAAGGGCTTTTGATAGCCCTTTTCGTCGAAGTAGTTCAGCGGCAGATCCAGCGCATTATGCGGCAGGCGCACGGTTTCACCCTTGAGCGGGGAACCGGCGGCTGCCTTGTCGAAGCCGGCAGCAAAGATCCAGTTGTCGTTGAAAAGCGAGGTATTGCGCATGGGAAGTCCTATTTGATCGAGCCTGTCATGCCCTGCACGAACTGCCGCTGCATGACGAAGAAGACGAGAAGGGTGGGAAGCGTGGCGAGAATGGCGCTGACCATGACGGCGCCAAAATCCGGGTAATAGGCCGAGGCGAGCGACGAGACGACGAGCGTGATCGTCTTCATCTCGTTGCTTTGCAGCACGATGAGCGGCCAGAGATAGTTGTTCCAGGACGCCATGAAGACAATGATGAAGGCCGCCGCATAGGTCGAGCGCATCACCGGCACATAGATCAGCAGGAAGATCTGCCATTCCTTCAGGCCATCGACGCGGGCGGCATCGCGCAGTTCGGACGGGAAGGCCTTTGTGGACTGGCGGAAATAGAAGATGACGAAGGCGGAGCCAATCGTCGGCAGGATAACCGCCCAATGCGTGTCGATGAGACCGAGCTTGCCCATCATGATGAAGAGCGGGATCATCAGGGCCGCAAAGGGCACCATGAGGGTGAGCAGGATCCCGTTATAGACCCTCTCGCGATACTTGGAGCGGAAAACTTCGAAGCCGTAGCCGGCGAGCGAGGCGACGATGAGCGTCAGCGCCGTCGAGATCAGCGCGATCTTGATCGAGTTCCAGAAGACCAGCGGCACATCGACGGCGGCGGCAAAGGCGCGGATATTGTCGATCAGCGCGCTGCCGATGCCGATCTTGCCGGTGATGATGTCGTTCGAGTTATTGGTTGCGCCCAGGATCATCCAGATGAAGGGGAAGATCGAGAGAAAGGCCATGATGCCGAGGAAGGCATAGGTGAAGACGCTGGAAAGTGTACGGGTGAGCCGGTCCATCAGTCCTTCTCCCTCAATGCGTAGAACTGGATGACGGCGAGCAGTGCGACGGCCAGCACGATCACATAGGAGACCGTGGCCGCGTAGCCGAAGCTCGGCACGAACTTGAAGGTCAGGTTGTAGATATAGACCGAGAGCGTCAGCGCCGAATTCGACGGACCGGCAGCACTCCCGGCGTCGCTCGTCATGATGTTGCGCACCTCGTCGAAGAGCTGCAGCGTGCCGATCGTCGACGTCACGGTGGTGAACAGGATCACGGGCTTCAGCATCGGCACGGTCAGATAGAAGAACCGGCCCCAGGACGGCACGCCGTCAATGCGCGAGGCCTCATAGATCGACTTGTCGATGTTCTGGAGGGCCGCCAGGAAGAAGATCATGTTGTAGCCGGTCCAGCGCCAGGTGATCGCGATGATGATCAGCACGCGCGCCCAGAAGGGGTCGGTCATCCACGGGATCGGCTGGCTGGTGATGTGGAGCGCGAGCAGTGTCGAATTGATCAGACCATCCTGGACGAACATGCTCTTGAACAGAACCGCATAGCCGACCAGCGACGACACGCAGGGCAGGAAGATGGCGGTGCGGATAAGCCCACGGAATTTCAGGTTCGGATTGTCGAGCAGCGAGGCGAGGAAGAGCGCCAGCGTCAGCATCACGGGCACCTGCACGATGAAGAAGATCATCGTGTTGTAGAGCGCCAGCATGAACATCGGATCGTCGAAGAGACGCCTGATATTCGCGAGCCCGCCGAACTGGGTCATCATGCCCTTCCCGGTCTGGAACGACATCCAGAGCGAGTACAGGATCGGATAGACCATGAAGACGCCGATCAGCAACGCGGCGGGCGCGACGAAGAACCAGCCGTTGATGTCGAAATAGCGGTTCAGGCTGCGGTTTGCGCTTGCCATCTGAAGGCTTCCGGTTCGTGTCTGATGAAATTACCTCGCCCTATGGGGGAGGGATGCGTCGCCCGCCGGGGGCAGGCGGACGGCGCGATCGGATGCAGTGCAAGCAGCGACGGACCGGGTTTAGCCGGCCCTTCGCCACGCGGGAGGATTTACTGCATCGAAGACTTGGCCTGCGCCTCGATCGCCTTCAGCGCCGCGTCGACATCGCCACCCTTGCCGAGCGCCGGCAGCTGGGCTGCCACGGCGGAGTCGACTTCGTTGGTGAAAACGCCGTAGTTCACGGACGGCACCTTCGAGAGCCAGTCGGCAAACTTCTGCCAGATCTTTTCGCCGCCGAAGAACTTGTCGGCGGTTTCATAGGCTGCACCCTTACGGGCTTCCATGAGCGAGCCGACAGCGCCCTGATTGACGAGGATCTTCTGGTAGAAGTCAACATCCTTGCCATAGACCGAGTTCAGGAAGTCGATGGCTTCCTTCTTTTCCGGCGAAGAAGCCAGCACGTACCAGCTCGAGCCGCCGAGGTTGGAGGCATCCGTTGCGCCCTTCACATCAAGCTTCGGGATCGGAGCTACGCCCCACTTGTTTTCCTGGTCCTTCGTCGCCTTGATCGTGCCGGTGATCCACACGCCGGTGATGACGGTCGCGACATCGCCTGAGGTGAAAGTGCTGACCCAGTTCGACCAGCCGGAGGCCGGCTTGGTGATGCCGGAGGCAATCAGCTTGCCTTCGGTCTTGAGAGCTGCCTTGAGGGCTTCGTTGCCGGTGATGTTGAGCTCACCCTTGTCGTTGAAATACCAGCCGCCAGCCGACTGCATCATGATGCGGATCAGGCCGGCATCGTTGGGGTCGAGACCCATCATCTTCTTGCCGGTCTTTTCGGAGACCTTCTTGCCGATCTCGATATACTTGTCCCAGGTCAGGTTCTGCATGTCTTCCGGCTTGTAGCCGGCCTGTTCCAAGTAGTCCTTGCGGTAGTAGAGGCCGGTCACGCCGGAATCGAAGGGCATGGAATAGGTCTTGCCATCAACGGTGGCGAGCTTGACCTTGTAGGGCGCGAACTTGGAGTAATCGACAACGTCGTTCATCGACGCGAAGGCGCCGGGGAAGGACTGGATATATTTCTGTGCGCCGTAGTCTTCGATGAGAACAATATCCGGCAGGCTGGTCGTCACGCCGGAGGCGAGCGTCGTCTGCAGCTTGGCTTCAACGTCGGCCTTGGCGAAGTCGACGACGTTGATCTTGATGTCCGGATGCGTCTTGGAATAGATCGCGCCGGCTTCCTTCATGATGGCGACGTTGAAATTGGGATCCCAGCACCAGACGGTGATTTCCTTGGCCTGGGCCGCGGCCATCGCCAGCACGCTCGACGTGCTGAAGACGAGCGCAGCAAGCGACGTCTTGAAAGTCGTGTTCATCAGATTTCCTCCCGTGGATGCAAAAGTCGCGCGGTGTCTCCCTCCGCTCGTCCGGGAGTTAAGCGGAAAATATTCCGCTCCGCAAGAAAATTTTTAGTAAATATTTATTGCGCTGCAGCGAGGCTTGGAGCACTCGATGGCACCTCGGCAGGAGAAAGGCAACTCTGCCGCCAAATCATGGTCGTAGGAATGATCACGCGCTTGGCATAATCACGTCCCGCCAGCCGCTCGAGCAGCAGGTCAACGGCCGTTTCGCCAATGCTTTCGCTGCGGATGCGAACGGTGGAGAGCGGCGGATTAAGGAATTGCGAGACGGGAATATCGTTGAAGGAGGCGACCGAGATATCCTGCGGGATGGAAAGACCGGCCTCCTGGAAGGCCCGATAGGCGCCGATCGCCATGTTATCGTTGGCCGTGACCACGACATCCGGCCGCTCGCCGCGCTCAAGCAATTGTTTTGCCAGCATATATCCGGTTTCGAGGCGCAGGTTCTGGCCCGTGTCGCAGATATTGCCGAGCACCAGACGATCCGGCTCGAACACGCCCTTTTCCTTGTGCCATTCGATATAGGCGCGGCAGCGCGTCTCCCCATGCGGCTCGGAACGTCCGTCGATATTCTCGTAGCTGCCGATGAAGGCGATGCGCCCGTAGCCAAGGCTTGAGAGATTGTCGAGCAGCTTGCGCGTCGTCTCGTTGAGATCGCTGTAGACGCTGTCGAGATCGTCGCGCTTCGGGTTGAAATCCGCAAAAACGAGGTTGCGGCAATTGTCCTGCAGCCAGTCGATTTCGCGCGGCGAATGCTTGCCGATCACGATCACGCCCGAAGCGCCTTGCAGGATGACCGGATCGGGAAGCTGGTCGTTGTGGTAGACCTTGACGATCTCGGTCTTCATGTCGCGGCATCGGTTCTCGATGCCGAGGCGTACGCCGATGTAATAGGGATCGGCCATTTCCTCTGAGGATTGCAGGAAATGCACCAGCACCAGCCGGGTCAGCGCAATATTCGAGGTGCTGAAGGGGGTGGCAGCCGCCACCCGGTTGCGATTGCGCGGCGTCTCGTAATTCAGCGCTTCTGCCGTCTCTATGACCGCCTGACGCTTGGCGGGCGAGATGGAAAGCGTCGGGTCGTAATTGAGGACGCGCGAGACCGTGGCAGCTGAAACTCCGGCGGCCTTTGCGATCTCCTTGATTGTGACCATGTTTCCCGCCTCAATCGCTCCGGCGCGGTCTATTTAGTAAAATTTTACTGCGCCATCTCTTCTTGATAGCGCAAAATCCCGGCATTGTCTGCCCCTTGAAACCGTTTCGTCACGGAGTTTTACTGCCGTGCCGTCAGACTGCGTTTTATTGAGCCGGCTGCATTGCGCCCGCTTGCCGGCCGATCCTGGCTTCGAGGCTGGTGAAGCCCTGGTGAATGAAGAGCGCGAGGAGGGCGACCACCAGGCCGCCTTGCAGGACAAAGGCCGTGTTGTTCGAGATCAGCCCGGCAATGATGACCTCGCCGAGTGTCTTGGCCGCCACGGTGGAGCCGATAGTCGCGGTGCCCAGCGAAATCACCGCAGTCAACCGGATGCCGGCGAGGATAATTGGCAGGGCTAGCGGAAGCTCGACACTGATCAGTCTTTGGGTATCCGTCATGCCGACGCCGCGCGCGGCTTCCTGGACAGAGTGTGGGACGGTCGTCAAACCGGTCAGGGTGTTTTCGAAAATCGGCAGCAAGCCATAGAGAAACAGCGCGATCAGGGTCGGGATGGGGCCGAAGCCGAAAACGGGCACCGCAAGCGCCAGCACCGCGACAGGCGGAAAGGTCTGACCGATATTGGCGATCGAGCGGGACAGCGGCAAGAACTCGCGGCCCGCGGGCCGGGTGACGAGAACGGCAAGGCCGATCGAGACGATGGCCGCTGCAAGCGTCGCGACCCCAACCATGGCAAGGTGGCTGAGCGTGAGCGCCAGAAGGCTCGACTGGGTGTAAATCGCCGGCGCGCCATTCGCCGCAAAGGGCTGGAAGACCGGCCGGAACGATTGCGGCGTGAGCAGAAACGCCACCAGCAGCACCAGAAGAAGAAGGCGAATGAGGGCGGAGCCTTTCATTGCGGCTGTCCCGCGCGCGCCATGAGCTTTTCGCGTGTCACGCGTCCGACGATTGCCCCGTCCCGAAGAACCGGCAGCGCCGCGCGGCCCGACCACAGGGCTTCCGAAAGCGCATCCTTGAGCGACGCCTGCGCGCCGATGGGCTCTCCCGAAGCCTCACCCGGCTCCAGCAGGTCGACGACCGGCGAGAGCGACAACAGGCGGAAGGCGCGGTCAGCTCTGCCGGCAAGGTCTGCCACGAACGCAGTTGCCGGATGCGCAATCAGCTCCGCCGGGGCCGCGAATTGCAACAGCTTGCCCTTGTCCATGACGGCGATGCGGTGGCCCAGCCGGATGGCCTCGTCCATGCCATGGGTAACGAGAACGATCGTCGTGGCAAAACGGCGCTGGATCTCGATGAGGTCCTCCTGCGCCTTGCCGCGAATAATCGGATCGAGCGCACCGAAGGGCTCATCCATCAAGAGAACCGCCGGTTCGGCGGCAAGCGCGCGGGCCACGCCGATGCGCTGCTGCTGTCCGCCGGAGAGTTCATGCGGCATGCGGGCGCGAAACTGGCTTGGTTCCAGATGAAACAGCGCCAGCAGCTCGTCCACGCGGCTCTCGATGCGCTTCTTGTCCCAGCCGAGCAGCTTCGGCACGGTCGCAATGTTTTGCGCCACCGTGCGGTGGGGAAACAGGCCATAGCCCTGAATGGCATAGCCGATGGCGCGGCGGAGCTCGTGCCCGGGAAGATCGCGATTGTCGCGTCCGTCGATCAGGATCGTCCCGCTGGTCGGTTCCACCAGACGGTTGATCATCCTGAGAAGGGTCGTCTTGCCGGAGCCGGAGGTGCCGACCACGGTGACGATCTCGCCGCTCCCGATTTTCAGCGAGACGTCGTCGACGGCGCGAATACCCTCATAGACTTTGGTGATCCCGTTGATTTCAATCATGCCTCTGCTCTCCGATTGAAGCGCCCTGCGTCCTTCAAGACGCATAAGGGACGCTCCAAGCTATTGAATCTACTCATCGTGTCTTTCGAAAAGCGATTTCGATTTTCGCGCCGATGCGCTCGTCATGGGTCGTGTCATCTCCACGGCCGCATCGAGCACGATGGCGGCGGCAAAGGCGAGGGCGACCGTGGGCAGCGCGCCCAGCAGCACGAGATCCGTGGCCGTCTGGCTGATGCCCTGAAAGACGAATGTGCCGAAACCGCCGCCGCCGATCAGTCCAGCCAGCACGGCAAGGCCGAGGTTCTGCACCAGCACGATGCGGATTCCGGTGAGGATGACGGGGAAGGCGAGGGGCAGTTCTATCTCCATAAAGCGCTGACGCGCCGTCATGCCCATGCCGCGCGCAGCATCCCGCGCCTGGACGGGCACGCTTTCGAGGCCAGCCACGGTGTTGGAGACCATGGGCAGGAGCGAATAGGCAAAGAGTGCGACAAAGGCGGGCGCAATCCCGATTCCGGCGATGCCGATCGCAGATGCGCCGGGCACATGCGCGCCGATCCAGGCCAGCGGTGCAATGAGCAGGCCGAACAGTGCCATCGAGGGAATGGTTTGCAGGATGTTCAGACTGTTGAGGAGCGCGGCGCGAAGCGGCCGCACCCTGACACAGAGGATGCCGAGCGGAATGCCGACGACAGCCGCCGCCGCGAGCGAACCGGCCGCAAGGAAAAGATGGACGCGCGCCTCCCGCCAGAAGACATCGGCCCGGTTGGCATATTCGCGCAGGATGGAGAGCGCATCGCAGGCGCCGGACCACAGAAAGAGCCAGAGCGCGCCGCCGATGAGCGCCAGCAGGGCAAGCCGCCCGAGGGGCGGCATCCTCAGCCGCACGGCCGCATCGGCCAGCGCGATGGCGAAGGCGAACGCGGCGAACCAGAAGCCGCCGCCTGGCGCGACACGGGCGTAAGTGTTGCTGGATGGGGTCAGATAGACTCCCGCCCGCCCGATGGCGAACGCGAGAAGCACCAGGGTCAGGACGGAAACGGAGAGGCGGAGCGGCGACGGCGTGCGCAGCAAGAGAAGGACGCTTGCCACGACGATCAATCCCAGCACGATCTGTGATTCCAGCGGCGGCAACGCCGACAGAAGCCCGACGGGCTTTGCCGCCACGATGCGGTTGGCGCGGAAAAGGCAGAAAGGCTGCAGCGCGAGACCCGCCGCGACAATCGCGGCAAGCAGAACGCCGAGCCTGTCCAGCCCGGCACCGCGCCTCGTGGTCGCCTGCAAATCGAAACCTGCCGACATTCAAACCGCCCCATCTGTTCCGATGGTCATCAGCGCGACCAACGGGCCCATCATCTTACTTGACGAAGCCCTTCGAGGACAGGAAATCGGCAGCCACTGCATTCGCCGGCTCGCCGCCGACCTGAACGCGACCGTTCAACGTCTGGAGCGTCTGAAGATCCAGCGCCTCGAAGATCGGCTTCAGGATATCGGCAATCTTCGGATATTGCTTCAGCTTCTCCTCGCGGATGATCGGTGTGGGCAGATAGACCGGTTGCACACCCTTGTCGTCTTCCATCACCTTCAGACCGGACGGCGCGATGCCGCCATCGGTGCCGTAGACCATCGCGGCGTTCGCGCCCGAGGTCTGCTGTGCGGCCGCCGAGATCGTGGCGGCCGTGTCGCCGCCGGACAGCGTGATCAGCTGATCGGGTTTCATCTTGAAACCATAGGCCTTTTCGAAGGCGGGAAGCGCTGAAGGTGACGTCACGAATTCGGAGGAGGCCGCGAGCTTCACCTGACCACCCTTGGCGACATAGGCGCCGAAGTCGGAGAGTGTCGAAAGCTTGTTGGCATCCGCCACATCACCGCGTACCGCGATCGCCCAGGTGTTGTTGGCCTTGGCAGGCGTCAGCCAGACGATCTTGTTGGCGTCGTAATCCAGTTCCTTCGCTTTGGCATAACCCTCGTCGGCCTTGTTCCAGACCGGAAGATCGCCCTTGTTGAAGAAGAACGCGGCGTTGCCGGTATATTCCGGATAGATATCGATCTGCCCCTGTGTGATCGCCTGGCGGACGATAGGTGTTGCGCCCAGCTGGATCTTGCTTTCCACCGGGATATTATTCGCCTTCAGGGCCTGCAGGATGATATTGCCGAGCACCCCGCCCTCCGTATCGATTTTAGACGATACGACAACGCTGTCGGCCGCCATGGCCTGCATGGATGCGAATGCTGCAAAAGCCAGCGTGCCGGCCAGTTTGAAAAGCCTGTTCATGAATGGTCCCCTGTTCAATGAATGTGACTGCTCCCAGAACGCCAGTGCTGCGCTCTTTGTAGACGTGCGCGCATCATCGCCCTCAACGTGACAATGGCCCATGGCCGCGAATGTTCCCGCGACAGACCTTGCCGTATGAGATTCCCTAAAGCCCACCCCTGCCAATCTCTGTCAGGAGCCGTTACGAACGGCGACCGCGATCCGTTCAGTCCCGGCGGTCAGTTTCTCATAAAAATGAAAAGCGGCTTCGTGAGAGTGTTTGCTGCATTGCAACATTTGCATGGCTGCAATGCAGCAAAAGCGCTGGCGGTCGAGCCGGCCCCGGGTTAAATTTATCTCATTGAAGCGCGGCACCTCCTCCCGCCCGCTTCGAGCTTCAGGCCTTCTCTCCTCCCGAAGGGCCTGAAAATAGAGCAGCGGCACTCCTCCTCCCAGTCGCTGTTCTGAATTTCGAAAGCCTGCCGCACCTCCTCCCGCGGCAGGCTTTTTCGTTTCTGGCTCCCTTAAAACTCCGTTCGAACCAAAACATCACGTCCGTGAATCAGTCTAAGCTTTTGGATTCATAAGTCTCATTGGACGCGGGAGTCGTGATCGGCGACTCTTGGTCAATGACCACGATCTCAGACGATATCTATCTGGAACGGCGCGATCCGGCCAAAAACATGGCACGCTTCTACATGCTCTCCATCGAACCGACACTGTTCGGCGATGTGCGGCTGCGGCGGCATTGGGGGCGGATCGGTACGCGGGGCCAGGTCAAGCTGCATGATTTCGCCAAGCGGGAAGAGGCGGCAGCACTTCTTGCGCGACTGCTCAGGGCCAAGCGCCGGCGCGGCTATGGCGAGGCATGAGCGAGCACGAAAAAGCCTGCGCGGGATTTTTGTCCGCGCAGGCTTCTGTCTTCGATCAATCGATCAGGCGAGCGAGACGCGCTTGCCGGTCTTGGCGCTTTCGAGCGCGGCATCGGCGAGCTGGAGCGCCTTGAGACCGTCCGTGCCGGTCGGGCTGATGGCAGCGCCATCCACGATGGCCGCGATGAAGGCGGCGATCTCGTTGGCGTAAGCCTCCGTGTAGCGCGTCATGAAGAAATCATGCAGCGGCGGGCGGGTATAGCCTTCGCCATTGGCGATCTCGATGGAAACGGCGCGCTGGTTTTCGGCCGAAACGACGCCCTTCGAGCCATGCACTTCGATGCGCTGGTCGTAGCCATAGGTGGCGCGGCGCGAGTTCGAGATGACGGCCTGCTTGCCGGACTTGGTCTCGAGAATGACGGTGACGCTGTCGAAGTCGCCGGCCTTGCCGATTTCCGGATCGACCAGAACTGCGGCATGGGCGGAGACGGAAGCCACCTCTTCGCCGAGCAGGAAGCGCGCCATGTCGAAATCATGGATCGTCATGTCGCGGAAAATGCCGCCGGAACGCTTGATGTATTCGACCGGCGGAGCGCCCGGATCGCGCGAGGTGATCGTGACCATTTCGACCGCGCCGATCTTGCCATCGGCAATCGCCTTGCGAACGGCCATGAAATGCGGGTCGAAGCGGCGGTTGAAGCCGACCATCAGCTTGCCCTTGGTCTCCTCGACCACCTTGATGCAGGCCTTGACCCGCTCAACGTCCAGATCCACCGGCTTTTCGCAGAAGATCGCCTTGCCGGCACGGGCAAAGCGCTCGATCAGGTCGGCATGCGTGTCGGTGGGCGTGCAGATGATGACGGCGTCGATATCGGCGGACTTTTCGATCTCCTCGATCGTGCGGACGTCACAGCCATAGGTCTTGGCAATCGCATTGGCGGCCTCGGCGAAGGGATCGGCGACGGCGACAAGCTTGGCATCCGCATTGCCGGCGACTGCCTTGGCATGAACCTTGCCGATGCGGCCGGCGCCCAAGAGTCCGAATTTCACTGTCATGAGTGTGCTCCCGAAAATGTCAGTTTGTTGGCTGCAAAAGCCGGCGGAAGCGTGACGCGCTTTTCCGGAATTGCCGATCCGAAATGGAACGAAGATTTCATTTGCACGGTCATAAAGGAATGTCTGGTTTCAAACAACGGGTCTCGCATGAATTTTGGAAGAAGCAGTTGCCCAATTCCATTTTTGGCATAAACATTCCATCATTGGAGCGCCGCGCGTCCGTTCGGATGCGCAAAGGACGCTCCAACAGACAGGATCTACGTATCGCGCGAAGCACGATGCGTCAGGGGATACGGAGAACTGATTTGGCGGATATGAGCGAAGCGGCCGCTGTGCCGCCGGTGGATTTCGAGAGCCTGAAGGCCCAGGTGGTCGGCAACCATGTGAAGCTGCCGAAGCGGCTGAAGCAGGCCGCGGCTTATGCGCTCGAAAACCCGGACGAGATCGCCTTCGGCACGGCCGCGAGTATCGCCCAGGCGGCCTCCGTGCAGCCGTCTACACTCGTGCGGCTCGCTCATCAGTTCGGCTATGAGGGCTTCTCGCATTTCCAGACGATCTTCAAGGAGCGGCTTCGACTGCGTACGCCATCCTATGAAGAGCGGCTGACGCAGATCGAGAAATCCGGCGATCCGGCCCCGGAAGCCGCACTTCTGCATGGGTTCTTCGGCGCGGCCCGCTCCTCCATCGTCAAGATGGAAGAAGCGATCCGCGAGGAGGATTTCAAGCGCGCCATCGAGGTTCTGGGTGCGGCGGACACGATCTACCTGATCGCCAAGCGGCGCTCCTATGCGCTGACCGCGCATTTATCTTACGCCTTCTCCAAGCTCGGCATCCGCCACCAGATGGTCGCTTCCACCAATGGCGTGGACATGGAGACCGTGCAATTTGCGCGGCCCACTGATGCGGCACTAGCGATCTCCTTCTCGCCCTACGCCGCCGAAAGCCTCGAACATGCCCGCGCGCTGCATGCGCAGGGCGTACCGCTGGTCTCCATCACCGATTCCGCCTTCTCACCGCTCGCCTCTATTTCCACGCTCTGGTTCGAGGTGGCGGAGGCGGATTTCGCCGGCTTCCGGTCGCTTTCCGCCTCCATGGCGCTCACTATGGCCTTGTCTGTCGGCATCGCGGAATACCGTAGGCATGAACAGAATGCAGCAGAATAAATTTGGAATATAAATTCCGAATTGACAAGTTATTGGCTTTTGTGTTTCATCCGCCGCAACCGGCCTGAAGGCTGAAAAGAACAGAATGTGGAGGATCGAATGCCGCGCCTTTCCCCCGGCTTCAAGCCCGAGGCTGAGCTTGATGTCATCACCATCGGCCGCTCCTCTGTCGACATTTACGGCCAGCAGATCGGCGCGCGGCTGGAAGATACAGTGAGCTTCGCCCGCTCCGTCGGCGGTTGCCCCGCCAACATCGCCATCGGCACCGCGCGGCTGGGGCTGAAATCGGCGATCATCACCGGCGTCGGTGACGAACAGATGGGCTCCTTCATCAAGGAACATCTGGCCCGCGAGGGTGTCGAAACCAAGGGCATCAAGACCGATCCGGCGCGTCTCACGGCGCTGGTTCTGCTCGGCGTCGAAAACGACAAGACCTTCCCGACCATCTTCTATCGCGAAAACTGCGCCGACATGTCGATCAGCGAAGACGACGTGCGTGAGGACTTCATCCAATCCGCCCGCGCCGTGCTCGTCACCGGCACGCACTTTTCCAAGCCGAACACCGAGGCCGCGCAGAAGAAGGCGATCCGCATCGCCAAGGCGAACGGCGCGAAGGTGATCTTCGATATCGACTATCGCCCCAATCTCTGGGGCCTTGCCGGCCACCGGGCGGGCGAAGAGCGCTATATCGCCTCGGATGCCGTCTCGAGCCGTCTGAAGCCGGTTCTGGCCGAATGCGACCTCATCGTCGGCACGGAAGAGGAAGTGCTGATTGCCTCGGGCGAAGCCGATCTTCTCGCGGCGCTGCAGACCATCCGCGCGTCGTCGTCTGCCACCATCGTTCTGAAGCGCGGCCCGATGGGCTGCATCGTCTATGATGGCGAAATCCCGGACGATCTGGAACAGGGGATCGTCGGCCAGGGCTTCCCGATCGAGGTCTATAACACGCTCGGTGCCGGCGACAGCTTCATGTCCGGTTTCCTGCGCGGCTGGCTGAAGGGCGAGGCGCATGAGACCTCGGCCACCTGGGCCAATGCCTGCGGTGCCTTTGCCGTATCGCGCCTGCTCTGCTCGCCGGAAATCCCGAGTTTCACCGAGCTTCAGTACTTCCTCAAGCATGGCAGCAAGGAACGCGCGCTGCGCAAGGATGCGGATCTCAACCACGTCCATTGGGCCACGACCCGGCTTGCCGGCGAAATCCCGCTGCTGATGGCGCTGGCCATCGACCACCGCTCGCAGCTGGTCGATGTGGCCCGCGAACTCAACGTTCCCGAAGAGCGCATCCCCGCCTTCAAGCGCCTCGCGGTCGCCGCTGCCGCCCGCGTCGCCAAGGGGCGTCCGGGCTATGGCATGCTGATCGACGAGCGTTTCGGTCGCGATGCCTTCTTCGATGCGATGAAGCAGAATTTCTCCTGGATCGGCCGTCCGGTCGAGCTTCCGGGCTCGAAGCCGCTCAAGTTCGAATTCTCGCAGGATATCGGCTCCCAGCTCGTTGCCTGGCCGCTCGAACATTGCATCAAGTGCCTGTGCTTCTATCATCCGGACGATCCGGCGGCACTCAAGGCCGATCAGCAGGAGAAGCTGAAGAGCCTGTTCGACGCCGCCCGCAAGGTGGGCCGCGAGTTGTTGATCGAAATCATTGCGGGCAAGAATGGCCCGCTGAACGATGACACCATTGCGAGGGCGATGCGCGAGCTTTACGATCTGGGCATTAAGCCCGACTGGTGGAAGCTGGAGCCGCAGGCATCCGAAACGGCCTGGGCGAAGATCGAGGCCGTGATTGCCGAGCACGATCCCTTCTGCCGCGGTATCGTGCTGCTAGGGCTCGAAGCCCCGGCGGCGGAGCTGGAAAAGGCCTTTGCCGCGACACTGGTTGCGCCCTCGGTCAAGGGTTTCGCGGTCGGCCGCACGATCTTTGCGGATGCGGCGCGGCAATGGCTTGGCGGCAAGATGGATGACGAGGCTGCGATTGCTGATATGGCGGCGCGGTTCGAGGGGCTGACCAAGGCCTGGCTGAAGACGCGCGGCCTGAACTAAGTCAGGTTGAACTGAACAAGAAAATACCGGGAGGCCAACATGGGCAAGACGATCAGGCTGACGATGGCGCAGGCCCTCGTGAAGTTTCTTTCCAGCCAGATGACGGTGATCGATGGCGTCAAGCAGCCGATCTTTGGCGGTTGCTGGGCGATTTTCGGCCATGGCAATGTCGCCGGCATCGGCGAGGCGCTCTATCAGGCGCGCAACGGGTTCCCGACCTATCGCGCCCATAACGAGCAGTCGATGGCGCATTCGGCGATCGCCTATGCCAAGGCGAATTTCCGCCGCCGCTTCATGGCCTGCACCACCTCCATCGGCCCCGGCGCACTGAACATGGTGACCGCCGCCGGTGTCGCCCATGTCAACCGCCTCCCGGTCCTCTTCCTGCCCGGCGACGTCTTCGCCAATCGCGCGCCGGACCCGGTTCTGCAACAGATCGAAGCTTTCGGCGACGGCACGGTGTCGGCCTCTGACGCCTTCCGCCCCGTGTCGCGCTATTTCGACCGCATCACCCGGCCCGAGCAGATCATCACGGCCCTGCGCCGCGCCATGCAGGTTCTGACCGACCCCGCCGATTGCGGCCCGGTGACGCTGTCGCTCTGCCAGGATGTGCAGGCGGAGGCCTTTGATTATCCGGAGAACTTCTTCGAGGAGCGCGTCTGGACGACCAACCGCCGCATCCGCCCCGACGAGACAGAACTCGCCAATGCCATCGCGCTGATCTCGGCGGCGAAGAAGCCGGTCATCGTCGCCGGTGGCGGCGTGCTCTATTCGCTGGCGAGCGATGAACTCACCGCCTTCGCCGACAAGCACGGCGTTCCGGTTGTCGTGACGCAGGCCGGCAAGTCGGCGATCGACGAGCGCCACCCGCTGGCGCTGGGCTCGGTCGGCGTGACGGGGACCTCTGCCGCCAATGCGATTGCCGAGGAGGCCGATCTGGTCATCGGCATCGGTACGCGCTTCCAGGATTTCACCACCGGTTCCTGGGCGCTGTTCAAGAACGAGGACCTGAAAATCCTCTCGATCAATGTCGCGCCCATCGACGGTGGCAAGCATGGCGCGGAGCCGCTGATTGCGGATGCACGCGAGGCGCTGACGCTGATCTCGGAGAAGCTCGGCGACTGGCGCGCTCCTGCGGCGCTGGCTGACAAGGCCGATCTTGCCAAGGCAACCTGGATGAAGTCGGTCGAGAAGATGTTCTCCCCCGATTTCGTGACGGGCACGGGACTTCCCTCGGATGCGCAGGTGATTGGCGCCGTCACGCGCTCCATCGATCTTGAAAAGAGCATGGTGCTCTGCGCCGCCGGCGGTCTGCCGGGCGAGCTGCACAAGCTCTGGCCGGCGACGAAGCCGGGCAGCTATCACATGGAATATGGCTTCTCCTGCATGGGCTACGAGATTGCCGGGGGGCTGGGCGCCAAGATGGCGCGGCCGGAGCTCGACATCGTCGTCATGGTCGGCGACGGCTCCTACATGATGGCCAATTCCGAGATCGCGACCTCGGTCATGATCGGTCGCAAGATCACCGTCGTCGTACTCGACAATCGCGGCTATGGCTGCATCAACCGCCTGCAGATGGCGACCGGCGGGGCGAACTTCAACAACCTGCTGGACGACGCCTATCACGTTGTGCCGTCGAACATCGATTTCCGGGGGCATGCGGAATCCATGGGGGCGACTGCCGTCAAGGTCTCGACCGTCGCCGAGCTGGAACAGGCGCTGGCTGACTCCAAGTCGCACGACCGCACCTCCGTCATCGTCATCGACACCGATCCGCTGACGACGACCGGCGATGGCGGCCACTGGTGGGATGTCGCCGTGCCGGAAGTCAGCCCGCGCTCTGAGGTCAACAAGGCGCACGAAGCGTATAAGAAGGCGCTCGCCTTCCAGCGTATCGGCTAAACCTTTTAAAGGGAGCGGATGCCGCTCCCGCTTCTTTTCGAGGAGAATTTCATGAAAGCCAAACTCGGCATGTCCCCCATCGCGTGGTGGAACGACGACCTTCCGGACCTGTCCGACGACGTGTCGCTGGAAGAGTGCCTGCGCCAGTCCCGCTCTGCCGGCTTCACCGGCATGGAAAAGGGCCGCCGCTTTCCCGACGATCCGGCTGTCATGCTGCCGATCCTGCGCGCTGCGGACGTGACGCTCTGCGGCGGCTGGTTTTCCGGCACGCTGGTCAACGAAGAGCTTGCGGCCAACAAGGACCGCATCGCGCCGATGATCGAGCTGTTCAAGGCGGTTGACGCGCCCTGCATCGTCTATGGCGAAGTCGGCCGCTCCATCCAGGGCGACCGGTCCAAGCCGCTGGCCACCAAGCCCAAGCTCTCGGATGACGAGATGAAGGCCTATGCCCGCAAGGTCACGGAATTCGGTGAATGGTGCGCCGAGCAGGGCATGCCGCTCTCCTACCACCACCACATGGCGGCCGTGGTCGAGACCGAACAGGAACTCGACGCCTTCATGAAATATTCGGGCGAGGGGATTCCCCTGCTGATGGATGCCGGCCATCTGGCCTTTGCCGGCGGCGACGTGCTGCGCGCCATCGACAATCACCATGCCCGCATCAACCATGTGCATGTGAAGGACATCCGCCGCCCGGTCGTGGATGGTCTCGACCGCTCGAAGCAGTCCTTCCTCGATGCCGTGGCGCTCGGCGCCTTCACCGTTCCGGGCGACGGCTCGCTCGATTTCGGCGCAATCGTCCAGCGCTGCGCCGACTATGGCTATGAAGGCTGGTTCGTCGTCGAAGCCGAGCAGGACCCCAAGAAGGCGCCGCCGCAGAAGATGGCCGAGATCGGCCATGCCGAGCTGATGTGCGTGATGACGGCGGCAGGGTATGAGGTGGAAACGCAAGGGTTTCCGGTGAAGTGACGCACCCGTCTCCCGTCGGGGAGAAGGGGCATAGCAGACGCCCGCGGCAAGGCCCCCTCTGGCTGCCGCCATCTCCCCCACAAGGGGGGAGATGACTCGCTGCACCGCTGTCGCCCATTGTGGCTGCGCACGGTGCGGCAGGTTAACTTCCTCCCCCTTGTGGGGAGGGTTGGGGAGGGGCATTTTTTGAGGACAAAGGAGCAAGCCATGTCCAAACTTCTCGTCAAGCCGAAAGGCGATCATGGTCTGGTGACGAAGGTCACGCCGGAAAGTGCGGGCTGGACCTATGTCGGTTTCGAGCTGCACAAGTTGAAGGCCGGTGAAACGGTGTCCGCGGAAACCGGCGACCGTGAAAACTGCCTCGTCTGGATTTCCGGCTCTGCCACGGCGAAGGCTGGCGAGGAGAGTTTCGGCACACTCGGCGGCCGCAAGAGCCCGTTCGAAGGTGCGCCGGATGCGCTTTACGTACCGATGGGTTCCAGCTGGTCTGTGACGGCCGAGACCGATCTGGAGCTTGCCGTCTGCTCGGCTCCCGGTGGCGGAAGTTACACCGCCAAACGCATTGCGCCGGGCGCGCATCCGCAGATCACCCGCGGCAAGGGCTCCAACGTTCGCCTCGTGCATAATATCATGCCGGAAGACGACAATTCGGCGCATTCGCTGCTCGTCGTGGAAGTCATCACCCCGAACGGCAACACTTCGTCCTATCCCTCGCACAAGCACGATCAGGATAATCTGCCGAACGAGAGCTTCCTGGAAGAGACCTATTACCACCGCCTCAACCCGCCGCAGGGCTTCGCCTTCCAGCGCGTCTACACGGACGATCGCTCGCTCGACGAGGCGATGGCGGTGGAAGACGGCGATGTTGCTCTAGTGCCCAAGGGGTATCACCCTTGCGCGACCATCCACGGCTACGATCTTTACTACCTCAATGTCATGGCTGGCCCGAAGCGGGTCTGGAAATTCCATAACCAGCAAGAGCACGAATGGCTTCTGACACTTTAAGTCTCAGCTTTTGTTTTCGCCGAAAACAGGGCTGAGAAGAAAGGCGCAGAAGGCTATCAGCAGAAGATAGCCCAGCGCGAGAAGATGAGTCGCCTGCAGTGTCAGGCTGGCGACGCCCTCAAAGAAGTATCCGATGGCCGCAATCGGCGAAAAAGCAATGACCATCAACAGAGTTATCAATACCGCCCTAATGAAATAAAGTTCCAGCCGTTTCATGAATGAGCTCCCGCAACATAATTCATGTAATCCCGGTTTTTTATTTTTATTGATAACGAATAATTAACGTTAGCACGGAATGACCGTAGAAGTCGAGAGGCTGCGAATTTTCACTCTGATGTATGCGCGATTTTTCACGCCTCTAATCGACAGGGGACAGCTTGCAGGTACTTAAAAAGTTATATAGCATAATCATCAAGCGGTTTTCGCGGAGGAGGGCCCTTGTTCGGAGGGAATAAGCGCATGCCGTCTGCCGATCGTCTTTGAAGACAATTTTAAAGCTCGGTATTTCAATTGGAAGTCACGGGAGGAGTTCCATGAAATTCAAATTCTCAATTGCGGCCGCAGCCTGCGTTGCAGCGCTTGGCCTGTCCGCCGCGGTCGTAAAAGCCGAAGATGGGGTTCTGACCGTCGGAGCGACGCTCTCGACCACTGGTCCGGCCGCAGCGCTCGGCATTCCGGAAAAGAATGCGCTGACGCTCGTTCCGACCGAAATCGGCGGCCTCAAGGTGAAGCTGATCGTTCTCGACGATGCCGGTGATCCGACACAGGCGACTACGAACGCCAAGCGTTTGATCAACGACGACAAGGTCGACGTGATCCTCGGTTCTTCGACCACACCGCCGACGATTGCCGTTTCGGCTGTCGCCTTCGACGCCAAGGTCCCGCATTTCGGTCTCGGCCCGATGCCGGTCACGCCGGGCAAGGAGCGCTATACGGTGATCATGCCGCAGCCGGTGCCGCTCATGGCCGCCGGCATCTTCGACCACATGAAGAAGAGCGGTGTGAAGACGGTTGGCATGATCGGCTTTTCCGACAGCTGGGGCGATCTCTGGCTCGGTCAGTTCAAGGCCGCCGCAGACAAGTATGGGCTGAAGCTCGTTGCCGATGAGCGCTATGCCCGCGCCGACACCTCCGTCACCGGTCAGGTGCTGAAGCTGGTGGCCGCCAAGCCGGATGCCGTTCTCGTTGCCGCTTCCGGCACGGGTGCGGCCCTGCCGCAGTCGACGCTGCGCGAACGCGGCTACAAGGGCCTGATCTACCAGACCCATGGCGCCGTCTCGCAGGACTTCATCCGCATTGCCGGCAAGGCTGCCGAAGGCGTGATCATGGCTTCGGGTCCGGACATGCTGCCCGAGGGTCAACCGGACAGCGCGCTCACCAAGGCGCCTGGTCTCGCTCTGGTCGCCGCCTATGAGCCGAAATTCGGTCCGCGCAACCAGTTCGCCGGTCATCCGTGGGATGCGTTCGAAGTGCTGAAGCGCGTTGTTCCGGTCGCCTTGAAGAAGGCCAAGCCCGGCACGCCGGAATTCCGCGAAGCCATCGCCGATGCGCTGATCACCGAAAAGGATATCGGCGCCTCGCAGGGCGTTTATAACTTTACCGCCACGGATCGCTATGGCGTCGACGAGCGCGCCCGCATCATGCTCACCGTCAAGGACGGCAAGTTCGAGCTGATCAAGTAAGCCCGAAAACGTCTTCTGAAAATCGGACCCGGCCCTGCGCCGGGTCTCTTTCCGAATAGCTTCAATCGTGCAAGGCTGCAGCTCGCGGCATCTCTAAACCTGTGCCCGGAGGAGACAAAACTTGGATCTCACGATTCTGCTCTTTCTGGTGCAGGACGGCATCACCAACGGTGCGATCTACGCGCTACTCGGCTTCGCGCTGGTGCTGGTCTTTGCGGTGACACGCATCATCTTCATCCCGCAGGGCGAATTCGTCGCCTATGGCGCGCTGACCTATGCCATGCTGCAGGGCGGCCACGTGCCGGGCACCGCCTATCTGCTGCCGATCTTCGCCTTCGTGGCGCTTCTCTTCGATCTCTATGCCGAGCGCAGCCGCATCACCGGCACGTTCCTTCTCCGCCAGGGCGTCGAGAAGATCGTAGTGCCGCTGGCGCTTCTCCTCGCGGCCCGTGAGCTGGCCGGCGTATCCACCATCGCCAGCCTGGTTCTGACCGTGGCCATCGTGTCCGCACTCGGGCCGCATCTCTACCGCATTGCCTTCCAGCCGCTCGCCGACCGCAGCGTGCTCGTCCTGCTGATCGCCGCCGTTGGCACCCATCTGGCTCTCATGGGCCTCGGCCTCGTCTTCTTCGGCGCGGAAGGCCAGAAGGCCGATGCGCTGACGGACTTCTCCGTCGATCTCGGCCCGCTGCCGGTCAGCGGCCAGAACATCGCGGTTTATGCAGCAACCGTGTTGCTCATCGCCGGCCTCTACTGGTTCTTCGAGCGCACCGTGCAGGGCAAGGCGCTGCGCGCAACGGCCGTCAACCGTCTCGGCGCTCGCCTCGTTGGCATCCGCACGAAGGGCACGGGCAAGATCGCACTGGCGCTCGCCGCCGGCATCGGCGCGGTCTCCGGCGTGCTGCTGGCACCCATGACCACAATCTATTACGACACCGGCTTCGTCATCGGCCTCAAGGGCTTCGTCGCCGCCATCATCGGCGGGCTCGCCAGCTATCCGCTGACGGCTGCTGCGGCCCTTGCCGTCGGCCTGATCGAAAGCTTCTCATCCTTCTTTGCCAGCGACTTCAAGGAAGTCATCGTCTTCACGCTGCTGATCCCGGTCCTTCTGGTCCGATCCTTTGCCAGCAAACATACGGACGAGGAGGACTGAGCCATGACCAACCGTATCGCCCTCTGCCTCTTCGCCGCCATCATCATCCTGGCCCCGTTCGTTCCCGGCTTCCCGCCCTTCTGGATCATCCTGCTCGACAATATCGGGCTGGCGGCCATCGTCGCCATCGGCCTCGTCGTGTTGACCGGCGTCGGCGGGCTGACCTCCTTCGGGCAGGCGGCGCTTGCCGGTTTCGGCGCCTATTCGGCCGCCGTGCTCACCACGCAATATGGCTGGAGCCCGATTGCGACGCTTCCCGTGGCGCTCGCCGTTTCCGCACTCGCCGCTCTGCTTCTCGGCTTCGTCACCGTGCGTCTGGCCGGTCATTATCTGCCGCTCGGCACCATCGCCTGGGGCTTGGCGCTCTACTATCTCTTCGGCCAGCTGGAACTCTTGGGCCGCCACGACGGTATCAGCTCCATCCCGCCGCTCACCGTCGGCTCCGTCAGCTTCCACGAACCGGCGCGGCTGCATGCCGTGATCTGGGGCGCGCTGCTTATTTGTGGCATTGCCACGCTGAACCTGCTCGACAGCCGCGTCGGTCGTGCGATCCGGTCGCTGCGCCGCGGTTCGACCATGGCGGGCGCCTTCGGCATTTCGGCGAGCCAGGCCAAGCTCATCGTCTTCGTCTATGCCGCCGTGCTGGCGGGCCTGTCCGGCTGGCTCTACGCCTTCTTCCAGAGCGCGGTGACGCCGAGCCCGTTCAACCTGAATGCCGGTATCAGTTATCTGTTCATGGCGGTTGTTGGTGGAGCAGGGCAGGTCTGGGGCGCGATTGCCGGGGCCTTCATCATCACCGAACTGCGCGACGTCATCCAGCGCGTCATGCCGACGCTGATCACCGACAGCGCGCTCTATGAACCGATCGTCTTCGGCGTCCTGCTGATCGTGCTGCTGCAGGTGGCACCCGACGGCCTCTGGCCGCTGGTGCAGCGCATCCTGCCCGAGGCAAAGCCGCGCAGCATCCCGACTGATGCGCAACCGCTGACCGGCCGCGACATGCCGGTGCCACGCGGCAGCGAGATTCTGAAGGTGCAGGACGCCACCAAGAAGTTCGGCGGGTTGACAGCAGTCAACGCTGTCAACTTCGGCGTCAAATCCGGCGAGATCGTTGCCCTCATCGGCCCGAACGGCGCCGGAAAGAGCACGACCTTCAATCTGATCACGGGCGTCCTGTCCTTGAGTTCCGGTGCGGTCAGCTTCGCCGGCCAAGCGATCTCCGGCATTGGCCAGCAGCGGATCGCGGGACTGGGCATCGCCCGCACCTTCCAGCATGTGAAGCTCCTGCCGGACATGTCGGTTCTGGAGAATGTGGCACTCGGTGGACACCTGCGCGGCCGCAAGGACCTGCTCTCGGCGCTCATCCGCACCGATCGTGCCGAGGAGGCGGCCCTGTTCGCCGAGGCCGCGCGGCAGATTACGCGCGTCGGCCTTGCCGAACACATGCACAAGCCGGCCGGTAGCCTGGCACTTGGCCAGCAGCGCATCGTCGAGATCGCCCGTGCGCTGACGATGAATCCGTCGCTGCTTTTGCTCGACGAACCCGCAGCTGGTCTTCGCCATTTCGAAAAGGGCCAGCTTTCGGAGCTTCTTAGCCAGCTACGCTCGGAAGGCATGAGCCTGCTTCTCGTCGAACACGACATGGGCTTCGTCATGGGACTGACCGATCATATCGTTGTGCTCGATTTCGGCACCAAGATCGCCGAAGGGCCGCCGGATGTCATCCGCTCGCACCCCGCCGTTCTCGAAGCCTATCTCGGTGGTGCCGCCGAGCCCAAGCAGACGTCATCCACCGTTGCCGGAGGTGCCGAAGCATGAGCAAGCCTCTGCTTTCTCTCTCCAACCTCTCAGTTTCCTATGGCAAGGTCGAGGCCGTGCGCGGCGTCTCGCTGGAGGTCTTCGCCGGCGAGATCGTCACCGTCATCGGCGCGAATGGCGCCGGCAAATCGACCTTGCTCAACGCCGCGATGGGCATCCTGCCCGCGGTCGGCGAACAGACATTCGACGACGCTCCGTTCTACAGGCTGGAGGTCGAGGACCGTGTGGCCGCCGGCCTGTCGCTCGTGTCCGAGCGGCGCGAGCTTTTCTCCTCCATGAGCGTCGAGGACAATCTGCGCCTCGGTGCCGTGCGCTTCTCCGAGCGGGAGGCGCAGGCGCGCATGGCTGGCGTGTTTGACCGCTTCCCGCGCCTCAAGGAACGCCGCCGCCAGGAGGCCGGCACCATGTCCGGTGGCGAGCGCCAGATGCTCGCCATGGGCCGCGCGCTGATGGCTGGTCCTAAGGTGCTGATGCTGGACGAACCGAGCCTGGGCTTGGCCCCGCGCATCGTCGCCGACATCTTCACCATCATCGAAGACCTGCGCAAGGATGGCGTGGCGATCCTGCTGGTCGAGCAGAACGCGCGCGCCGCGCTCAACGCCGCCGACCGGGCCTATGTGATGGAGCTGGGCGAAATCACCATGAGCGGGAAGGCGGCGGATCTTGCCAACGATCCGCAGATCGAGCGGAGCTATCTCGGGCTGCATTGAAACAGCGGGGAGACGGTCGGTCTGGATCAAACCCGCGCGGTTGCCGAGATTCGCCACTTAGATCACGTCAGCGGAGCTCCTGAAGCGCGCATTGGGAATTCTTGCCTTTGGACAAAAGATCGACCTCTCTGACGAACTGCTTGAACTCAGGCAGAAGTCTATCATCTACGGCAATCTGGGCGCATTTGGACAGATCCTTGGCATCCATGACGCATTTACGGAAGGGGTCTGTAAAATACTTCATTTCGTACATGTTGGAGACCCATTTATAGGTAAATGAGTCCTTCTTCTGCAGGCCGTAGATGCTGAAAAGATTGATGTATCTAATTCTGGAAATCGCATCGGATGTGCCCGGCACCGTCATTCCATGCGCGAAGATGGCGTCGACAATCATGTTCAATGCATCTTTGTTGCCGCTCCTGGCCGACGGCCAGAGCTTCTTCCAGGCGCTGGCGCAATCGCGTCCAGCCAGGAATTTTTCTATTTTTTGACGATCGGACGGCCAATCGTCAGCCCGCGCATTGCTACAGCCCAAGGAAAGATAGATGCAGGCCAGACATAAAGCTAAAGCTCTCACGAAAAGTAACCCATTTCTACTTTTGCAACTTTGATAGTGGAACAATCATCAGTCTGGATTGACACGAGCATGGTGCGGATTGTGTTTCTAACTAAAGGACTTAGCGCAAACAACGCCCAACTCTCACGAGAGTATCTCGAAACATCACCCAACTGAAGCTGTGTTCACGCCACTCCCGGATTTTCCTGCCAGCTATGGCGCTCCCGGTGGCGCAAACCGCAAAGCCATCATTGCCGTATCCCTCTCGCCCACCTTGAATTCCCCGGAACTGACGCATCATATGGGCGTTACTGATCAATCACCGACCCCCTGATGAGGTCCCGCTACGCCCATGGATGCCGAGCAGCTTCTGAGCCCGCGACCGGAAGGGCTATACTGCCGCCCCGGCGGCTTTTACATCGATCCGGTGCGGCCGGTCGAGCGGGCGCTGATCACCCACGGCCATTCCGACCACGCGCGTCCCGGCCATGGCGCGGTTCTGGCCACCCGGCGGACGCTCGACATCATGGGGCTGCGCTATGGCGCGGATTTCTGTGGGACCGAACAGGCGGCGGCCTTCGGCGAGACGATCAACGTCAATGGCGTGACGGTCCACTTTCATCCCGCCGGCCATGTGCTGGGCTCTGCGCAGATTGCCGTCGAGATGAATGGCACGCGCATTGTCGTCTCCGGCGATTACAAGCGCTCGCC
This sequence comes from Rhizobium sp. C1, assembly GCF_021026335.1. GTDB lineage: Bacteria > Pseudomonadota > Alphaproteobacteria > Rhizobiales > Rhizobiaceae > Ensifer_A. Next base: position 203,666 of record NZ_JAJNCY010000005.1, on the reverse strand, counting down.
CGACCCGACGGCGGAGGCCTTTGAGCCTGTCCCCTGCGATGTCTTCATCACCGAGGCCACCTTTGGCTTGCCCGTCTTTCGCCATCCCGATCCGGACAAGGAAATGAGCAAGCTGATCGCCTCGCTGAAGCTCTTCCCCGAGCGCACGCACATGATCGGCGCCTATGCGCTCGGCAAGGCGCAGCGGGTCATCGCGTTGTTGCGCCGGCAGGGCTATGACGCGCCGATCTATATTCACGGCTCGCTGGACAAGCTCTGCCGCTATTATCAGAGCGAGGGCATCGATCTCGGCGATCTGCGTCCGGCCACGGTGGAGAAATCCGAGCGCGCCGATTATCGCGGCGCGGTGGTCATCGGCCCGCCATCTTCTTTTTCCGATCGCTGGGCGCGGCGCTTTGCCGAGCCGCTGATCGGCTTTGCCTCCGGCTGGATGATGGTCCGCCAACGGGTGCGCCAGCGCGGCGTCGAGCTTCCGCTGATCATCTCCGACCATTGCGACTGGGACGAGTTGACGGCGACGATCCGCGAGATCGCCCCGCGCGAAGTCTGGGTGACGCATGGGCGCGAGGAGGCGCTGGTGCGCTGGTGTACGCTGCAGGGTGTGGCCGCCAAGCCGTTGCATCTCGTCGGCTATGAAGACGAGGGCGATTGATGGAAGCCTTTGCCAATCTTCTTGACCGTCTTGTGCTGACGCCGCAGCGTAATGGCAAGCTGACGCTTCTGGCCGATTATTTCGCCACCACCCCGGACCCGGATCGCGGCTATGCGCTGGCCGCGCTGACCGGCACGCTCGAAATTCATCTGGTCAAGCCGGCGCTGATCCGCGAGCTGGTTCTGGAACAGATGGACTCGGAGCTTTTCCGCTATTCCTATGATTATGTGGGTGATCTGGCCGAGACCGTATCGCTCGTCTGGCAGGCGCCGGAGGGCGAAAAACCGGAGCCGCCGCGCCTGAGCGCCGTCGTCGAGGAGCTGAACGGCTTGAGCCGCAGCAATATCCGCACGCATCTGCGCGCGCTGCTCGACCGGCTGGATGCCAGCGGCCGCTATGCCTTCCTGAAGCTCGCCATGGGCAATCTGCGCATTGGCGTCTCCGCGCGGCTTGCCAAGCAGGCGCTCGCCCAGATGAGCGGCATCGACATTACCGAGATCGAAACACTGTGGCATGGGTTGGCCCCGCCTTACGTCGATCTCTTCGCCTGGCTGGAGGGAAGGGCGGGCAAGCCGATGCTGGCGACGCCCGCCATCTTCCATTCGGTCATGCTGGCGCACCCGATCGGCGACGATGACCTGAAGAAAATGGACCCCGCCGATTTCCTCGCCGAATGGAAATGGGATGGCATCCGCGTGCAGCTCTCCTCGTCGGGCACGCGGAAGAAACTCTATTCACGCAGCGGCGACGACATTTCCGAGACCTTCCCGGATGTGCTGGAGGCGGTGGATTTCGAGGGCGTCATCGATGGCGAGCTGCTGATCGGCGGCACCGCGCGTACCAATTCGCCGACGCTGACCTTTTCCGACCTGCAGCAGCGGCTTAACCGCAAGACGGTGACGCCGGCGCATCTCAGAGACTATCCCGCCTTCATCCGCGCCTATGATCTCCTCTTCGAGGGCGAAAGCGATGTGCGCGGCGAGGGGCTGGAGGTGCGGCGCGAACGGCTCGGCCACCTTATCGAGCGCGCCGCCCATGACCGCTTCGACCTCTCGCCCACCGTCCCCTTCGACAGCTGGGAAGGCCTGGAAAAGCTGCGGCTCGACCCGCCCGATCCGGTCATCGAGGGCGTGATGATCAAGCGCCGCGAGAGCCACTATCAGGCCGGCCGCGTCAAGGGCGAATGGTTCAAGTGGAAGCGCGACCCCTATCTCATCGACGCGGTGATGATGTATGCCCAGCGCGGCCACGGCAAGCGCTCCAGTTACTATTCCGACTTCACGTTCGGCGTCTGGACCGGGGAACCCGGCCAGGAAGTCCTCGTCCCCGTCGGCAAGGCCTATTTCGGCTTCACCGACGAGGAACTCGAAGTCCTCGACAAATTCGTCCGCAACAACACCACAGACCGCTTCGGCCCCGTCCGCGCCGTCCGCGCCGAGCCCGAGAAAGGCTTCGTGATGGAAGTGGCGTTTGAAGGCATCGCGCTGTCAAACCGGCACAAATCGGGCGTGGCGATGCGGTTTCCGCGGATTGCGCGGCTGAGGATGGACAAGCCGCCGATCGAGGCGGACCGGCTGGAGACGCTGATGGCGCTGGTGGGGGAGAGGTGAGGAAAATACCGTTCCTCTATTTCCTCGCAGTTCAACGACTTTTGCGAAGACAGCTATATCGCGTTTAATTCGGATCGAACTGTTGAAGCCATCTGATGTAAGCCGCAGCTTGGGAAACCATTAAGATCGCCAAGTCAAGCGGTGGTTGTGTAGGCTCCTCCGATCCAGGCTCATGCCTGTAAAAATGAGCGCCATCAATCCAACACTTAAAGGCTTCCAATTGCTTCAGCGAAACTTGCAGCGCTGGGCGTGCCCCGGCAAATTGCTTATCAATTATTGGCTTGAGGTACTTAGAAACTTCGGTCGAGCTTAATTGGTGGGCATTGGGGAACATCAACCGGAACAATCCTTCAGCGGCGAAAAATGCTGAGCGAATCGCGAGCTTTCCATCAGGTGGGATACTGTCTAGAGCTCTGAATGTGCGGTCAATTTGATCTCTAACCGCTTCGTATCTGGCACCGGCCAATGTGTGAATTGTTGAAGTCCGTGAGCGTTCAAATTCAGCATCTACCCTAAAGTGAACACCGCCAAGGTGATCAAGCGTATAACGGACATGCTCCTCATCAAATACTCTTTGGACCTCTCTCAGAAAACGGTCTCTGCTATCAAGTCGATTAGCGATGACAGTGATCGCATTGAGCACATCCCTAAGCTCAATTCTTGTGAAGGCCGACGGCCAGTAGTCTGCTGTTGCAGAGCCGCCCGCGTCGAGAGCGGTGCCAATTTCCCAGTTGAGCAGATCTCTAACATTCCCAGCGTGGAAAAAGAAGACTGCGCCGATTCTTCTTCTCATACGTGTGCTATCTTGTAGCAATTCCGCCGGGACTAAATAGAGTTGCGAGAATTTTTGACCGAATTCTGACTCTTTGCTCATTGTGATAATCCCGAGGGCGGCGCGTCTTCGCTAATTTACAATCTTAGGGCGTTAACTGGCAACCTCTATAACCGGTTTGGTCACAAACCTCTCCGTCATGCCGGACTTGATCCGGCATCCAGTGCGCGATGTCCATCGCGCGGAAGACTCTCTTACGAGGCACGCACGTTCATGAGTCCTTTCAGCCTGCAGACGCAGGCTGGCTGGATCCCGGATCAAGTCCGGGATGACGGCGTGTGGGGGAACGCCAATCGACGCATTGGCCGTTCTGGTGCATGGCCCTCACGGCAGCAGCAGATAGTGCGCGATATCCTCCCAATCCGGGTTCATCGCCTCGATCAGCTCCAGCTTCCATTTCCGCGGCCAGTTCTTGATAGCCTTTTCGCGCGCAATGGCATCTGTCACGAGATCGAATTCCTCAAACCATACCAATGTCTTGACGCCATAGGTCGAGGTGAATCCCGGTGTGACGTTGTTCTGATGTTCGTAAAGCCGACGTGGCAGGTCGCTGGTGACGCCGGTGTAGAGCGTTCCGTTGCGTTTCGAGGCGAGGATATACACATAGCCTTTCATGCTATGGTTGTATTCGAGGTTGTTTTGTGGTGCAATACGTGGACGGAGGTTGTCTGGACGCGACGCCTCTCCCATTCTCTCCGTCATGCCGGACTTGATCCGGCATCCAGCCAGCTCGCGTCTGCGAGCTGAAAGGACTTATTCCATGGGAGAAGAGTGCCCCGCGCGATTGACATCGCGCACTGGACACCGGCTCAAGGCCGGTATGACGGAGGATGAGGTTGGTGCGGCACCCGGCGTTGCCCTCATCCTCACCTCGTCAAACTATGCCGGGAAGCCCCCTCAAACCGTCGGCACTGTCCCCCCATCGATCACAAACTCAGACCCCGTGATGCTGCCGGCGCGGTCGGAGGCGAGGAAGGCGATGAGGTTGGCGATTTCTCCCGGTGTGGACGGTCGTCCGAGGGGGATGCCGCCGAGGGCGTTCATGATGATGCGTTTGCCCTCTTCGAGACCGACGCCGGCTTCAGCCCCGAGCCGCTCGGCGAAGCTGAGGGATGCCTCGGTTTCGATCCAGCCGGGCGAGACACGCACCACGCGGACGCCTTTGGGCGAGACTTCCTTCGACAGCGCCTTGCTGTAGGTGGAAAGCGCGGCCTTGGCCGCCGCATAGGCGGTCGTGGCCTCCGGCAGCGGCAGGATCCGCTGGATGGAGGAGACGTGGATGATGACGCCGCTTCCACGGGCGATCATACCGGGTAAGAGAGCGCGGTCGAGCCGCACCGCCGGCATCAGGTTGAGGTCCAGTTCCTGCGCCCACTCCGCTTCGCCGAGTGCGGCGAAGCCGCCGCTGGGCGACGACGAGCCGCCCAGCATGTGGACGATCACGTCCACCCCGCCGAGGCGATCCTGGACGGCGGCGGCGAGGCTGGCGCAGCCTTCCGCCGATGTCAGGTCCGCCGCGACGAACTCGACGCCCTCTTCCAGCGTTGCCGGTTTCGTCCGCGCGTTGGTCAGGACCGTGGCTCCGAGTTCGCGGAACAGCCGTACCGTTGCGGCTCCGGCCCCGCGCGTGCCCGATGTCACGAGCGCGCGCTTGCCTTCCAGATTGACGAAGGGGATCATGGCTTGATCTCCAGTTCGGCGATCTTGCCGTCTTCGAGCACGAAGAAATACCGCAGGTCGATCGGGCTGCCGGGGAAGTCGCCGGTGAGGTGGCTTGAAACCACCGTGCGATCCCCTTCCGCTGTCATGGCGAAGGGCACGACCGTGTAGGTGTACTTGGCCGAGGCTTCCGCCCTCCAGCGGCGGATGGCATCGCGGCCGCGATAGAGATTGTTTTCGTCCGTCACGACCGCGTTTTCGCTGAAGCTCGCCGCCACGGCGTCTGCATTCGTGTTCCGGTCGGCCTGGAAATAGGTGGCGATCGGCTCGGGTAGCTGGAAGTACATGTTTGGTCTCCTTGTTTCGCTTCTGTCAGTGCCGGGCTACAGCGGCATCGATGAGGACAATCTAAGGCTGGACCGGTGTTTCAATAAGTGGGATAAAAGCGGATGTAATATTTCGGAAATCGGGATAATGTCGCGACACGGTCTGCTGGAAATCGAAGCGGTGCTCGCCATCGCCGCGCGGAAGTCCTTTCGCGCCGCAGCCCCCGAACTCGGGCTTTCAACCACGGCGCTCAGCAATCTCATCGGCAAGGTCGAGCGGGAGCTTGGCGTCCGGCTGTTCAATCGCACCACGCGCAGCGTGTCGCTGACGGATGCCGGACGAACCTTCGTGAGCCAGGTGACACCGGCGCTGCGCGTCATACAGGACGCGATGGAAACGGCGCGCTCGCAGCAGGACACGCCGTCCGGCACATTGCGCATCAATGCCTTCGCGTCCGGCGCCCGCGAGATCCTGGCGCCGCTGGTCCTGGCCTTTCTGCGCCGCTATCCGCAGGTTCATGTCGATCTCGTCACGGAGGGCCGCATCGTCGACATCGTGGCCGAGGGGTTTGATCTCGGGCTTCGGCCTGCCGATCTGGTGCCGAGCGACATGATCGCGGTTCCGCTCGGGCTGCCACGCAGTTTCGCCGTGGTCGCGGCACCGGCCTATTTCGAGGCGCATGGAAGACCGCGCGTTCCGCCCGATCTCCTTGCACACAGGTGCATCCAGATCAGGCTGCCAAACGGCGCGCCCTATCGCTGGCATTTCGAGAAGGAGGGAGAGGCGGTTCAGATCGACGTCGAGGGTCCGATCACGCTCGATGAATCCACGCTTTCCCGGATAGCCGTTGCCGAGGGGATCGGGATCGGCTTCTTCATGGAAGCCGATGTGCGCGAAGACATCGCTGCCGGGCGGCTTGAACGCGTGTTGCAGGATTGGACACCGCCAACGGTCCCGCTCTGCCTCTACTATCCCGGCCGCAAGAACCCGTCAGCCGCCTTCCGCGCCTTCGTGGAGATGGCGCGGGCGCATGGCCGGCAGGTCGAATGAATAGTCGGACTTCCTGACCTCACCTTGCAGGCGATCATCGCGTTTGTGGCTGGGAAAGTCACGAAAACCTTACCACACTTAATGCAATCTGCGTGACAAGACGCCGGAGAGAAAATAATAAGAGAACCTGACCTTCAGGAACCAAAAACCAAAGCCGGCGTTCAAGCCGGCAAACCGAGGAACCCGATGTCGACGCCTTCTCTCATTCTTCCCGCCCGCCCGCTTTCGCTGCGAAAAGATTCACTCTCCACACCAAATGCCTACTTCTGGTCCACGCCAATCATTCTGGCGCTGACGATATTCCTTCTCATCTGGCAGGCACCCGGGGTGTATCGCGATTTTCAGATCAGCCAGAATCCGCTGCCGCTGGAGCAGGGCGACGTTCGTGACGGGCGCTGCACCACGCGCAAGGCGATCTTCACCGATTGCGAGGCGCGCCTTGTCTACACATACGGTGGCAAGTCCTACGATCAGGACGTCCGAATCATGTTCGTCGATTTCCACGTCGGCGATTACGAGACCGGGCTGGTGATTTCCGCGGATCATCCGGAACTCGCGACGATGAGCCTGGGGCTCGACAAGTTGTGGAACCGGATCATCACGCTCGCCGCCTTCGCTGTCTTCATGTTGGGCTTGAGTCTTGGCATGATCTTTCTGGGTCTTCGTATTGCGCGGGCGAAAAGCCGATTGAGCCAGCCCGCCCGGCTGATGCCCGTTCCGGTCGAGATCATGGCCTTCGACCGCCGCCGCGGCAGACTTTCCGTCACCTATGCCGACAAGATCGCTTCTGACAAAACCGGACGGACAGTCTACACACGGTTGCAACCGGGGGAGGAGCCGCTGCTTGTCGGCATCAATGGCAAAAATCCGGTGGCGCTGGCCGTGCGCCATGGCGACACATCGCTGCCAATTCTGCTCGACAGCCGCTTGCAGCGTATCAATGGTCTGACGGAGGAGGAGCGCGTCGCGGCGCTGGCGCCCTTCCAGAACGAGCATGACGCGGGCCAGGATACCGTTCTTGAAGCGCAGAAGCCCGAGGGACAGATTTCGATCTGGTCGCGCATCAAGATTGCCGTCGCGATCCTGCTGATGCTTGTCATCGGCGTCTTCGGCTTCTGGCTTTGGTATGTCACGAGTTCACCGACGCAATTCCAGTCGCCGGGCATGGATATCAACAATCTCATGCCGCGTCCGTTGAACGCCTGGGGCTGCTCTCAGCTGAAGGCGCGCTTTGGTCATGACCGCGCGCCTTTCGGCTGTGTCGCAAGCGACTACAAGAGCTGGAAATAGAGGTTTGCCGGGCTTGGCCCGGCCAGTCCTCAACCCTTCTTCTTCTTCCAGTCCGGCTTGCCGCCCTTAGCCCCGCCGGGCTTGCCGTCGAAGCTCTTGCCCTTGTAGGGCTTGCCGCCGTCGCTCTTGCCGGCGTAGTCGCCCTTTTTCTTCCAGTCGGGCTTCTTGAAGTCGCCTTGCGGGCGTTCGTCGCGGTGGCCAGCCTCACGCGGGCCGCTGCGGGACATGTCGGGGCGGGCGTCGAGTTTTTTGACGCGCAGCTTGTCCTCGATGAGCATCTTGGGGCCGAGCGAGGCTGTGAAGCCGTCAGCAGCGCTGGCGTGGATTTCGACATAGGTTTCGCCGGGCATCATCTTGATCGTGCCGATGTCGCGCTTGCCGATATTGCCGGCGCGGCAGAGCATGGGGATGAGCCAGCGGGGCTCGGCATTCTGCTTGCGGCCGACCGAGAGCGAGAACCAGACGCTTTCGTCGAAGTCTTCGCGGGCGCGGGCGGGCTGCGGCTCGAAATCGTTGGTGCGGCGTTCGCGCGTGGCGTCGCGCGCCTCGCGGGACTTCGGCGCATAGACGGCCATTTCCTGGATGTCTTCCGGCGCAAAGCGGGTCGAGCGGAAATGCCGGATATAGGCGGCGGCGATCTTCTCGGCGCCATGCGCCTCGATGAGGCGCGCGGCCATCTCGCGATCGTCCTCGTCAACGCCAAGGCTCAGTTCCGGGTCGGTCAGCAGGCGTTCGTCGTCGCGCTGCAGGATGGCGGCGGCGGTCGGCGGGTTTGCCCATTCGGCGTTGATGCCGGCGGCGTCCAGAAGGCGCTCGGCCTTGCGGCGGGCGGGCAGCGGCACGATGAGGGCGGAGACGCCCTTGCGTCCGGCGCGGCCGGTGCGGCCGCTGCGATGCTTCAGCGTTTCGGCATTCGTCGGCAGGTCGGCATGGACGACGAGTTCGAGGCTCGGCAGGTCGATGCCGCGCGCGGCAACGTCGGTGGCGATGCACACACGGGCGCGCCCGTCACGCATGGCCTGCAGCGCGTGGCTGCGTTCGTTCTGCGTCAGCTCGCCGGACAGCGACACGGCGGGGAAGCCGCGATTGGAGAAGCGCGCCGTCAGATGCGCGACCGCAGCACGGGTCGAGCAGAAGACGATGGCCGTGGCCGCATCGTAATAGCGCAGCGTGTTGAGGATCGCGTTTTCGCGGTCGGGCGCGGCGCAGAGCAGGGCGCGATATTCGATATCGCTGTGCTGCTGCTCTTCGGCGGCGGTCGTGATGCGCATCGCGTCGCGCTGGTAGCTCTTGGCAAGCGTGGCGATCGACTTGGGCACAGTGGCCGAGAACATCAGCGTGCGGCGTTCGGTCGGCGCAGCACCCAGGATGAATTCGAGGTCTTCGCGGAAGCCGAGGTCGAGCATCTCGTCCGCCTCGTCCAGCACGACGGCGGCGAGGTTGGAGAGATCGAGCGCGTTGCGGGTGATGTGGTCACGCAGACGGCCGGGCGTGCCGACGACGATGTGGCAGCCACGCTCCAGCGCGCGGCGCTCTTTGCGCGTATCCATGCCGCCGACGCAGGTGGCGATCACCGCATGCGCCTCGCCATAGAGCCATTCGAGTTCGCGGGCGACCTGCATGGCAAGCTCGCGCGTCGGTGCAATCGCGAGCGCCAGAGGCGCTTCCGCCGGGCCGAAGAGGCGGTTTTCACCGAGAATGTCGGGGGCAATCGCGAGGCCGAAAGCCACCGTCTTGCCGGAGCCGGTCTTCGCGGAGACGAGCGCGTCGCGGCCCTTGAGGTCGTCAGCAAGCATCGCTTCCTGAACGGGGGTCAACTGGGTGTAGCCGCGCTTTTGAAGCGCGTTGCCAAGCGGCGTCGCAACGCCGTCGAGAATGGTCATGCAAAAATCTTTCGGAACGGGATCGCTGATGCGGGAACGCATGCTGCGGGATCAATCATGCGCGCTTTCTACCTGCACTTTGGTAAAATGTACAGGGCGGAGCTCCGCGTGATGCGCAGGGCTGCCTTTCAGGGTTACCGGTCGCCTGTCCGTCAGAGGCTCCTGAGCGCCGCCTCGCTCTTCCGGTCGAAGAGATAGACATTGGCCGGGTCGATCTGAACATTCGCGCTTCCTCCGTCGCGGTCGACTCGTAAACGTTTACGAAAGTTGTCCTGGGACTTGAGACGTGTCAAGAGATTCCTTGGAAACGTTTACGAGGCATGCGCAATGAACATCCGCCGGCTGGCCGACCATCTCAATATTTCCATAGGGACGGTGTCGCGTGCGCTCAACAACCGGCCGGGCGTGCACCCCGAAACGCTTGAAAAAGTTCTGAAAGCCGCCACCGAACTCGGCTATGTCGCCAACCAGTCAGGGCGCAGCCTTCGGCGCGGCGCCACGAACACGATCGGCTTCGTCATCGAAACCGGCCATCCCGCGCATCAGGCCGGCGACCAGTTCTTCTATGTGGTGCTGGATGCGATGAACCTCTATCTCGCCGAACAGCGCTACGATCTGGTCGTCCTGCCGTGCCATTCGGCCGACGATCCGGTCGAGTTCCTGTCGCGGGTGATTGCCCGTGGCATCGTCGATGCGCTGGTCATGACCGCCACGCGCCGCGTCGATCACCGCATCGCGCAATTGGCAAAGTCGAAACTGCCCTTCATGACGCTCGGTCGCAGCGAGACGCCGGGCAATTATTCCTGGATCGACCTGGATTTCGAGGGCGTGGCGCGCCGCTCGGTGCAGGAGGTGGTGAAACTCGGCCACCGGCGCATCGCTGTCGGTTTGCCGGATAACGATGTCGCGCTCGGCTACCACTACAAGGCGGGTTACCTGAAGGGTCTTGCCGAGGCGGGGATCGCTGTAGACGAGAGCCTTATCATCCGCGTGCCAACCAGCGAAGTGGGTGGCTTCAGCCTCGGCAAGCAGGTGGCCGGCATGGCCGATCAGCCGACCGCGCTGCTGCTCTGCTCGGAAGTGACCGCCGCCGGCGTCTATGCGGCCTTCGGCGAAACGGGCGTCGAGGCTGGCCGCGACATTTCCATCGTCGCCTTCCGCGAAAATCCGCTGATGCGCTTTCTCAATCCCGCGCCCGCCTGTTTTCGGCTCGATCTTGATGCGCTCGGCACGCGGCTCGGCGAAACCGTGCTCGATCTTCTGTCGCCCGACGAGGAGATCAGCCGTCGCCGAGGCGAGATCGTGCCGCTGAGCTTCGTGCCCGGCAAATCGCTTCAGCCGCCGCGCGCCGGGTCCTGACCGGCAGGATCGGTCCAGACCGCAGCGGCAACATCCGCCTCCGCCACCTCCGACAGAGCCTTGTGAATGGAGGCCTGCATTGTCACTGCTGCGTTCATCACAAGGATGACCGTCTCCTTTGGCGGGCAACCGGGGAGGTGGCAGGCGAGTTCATTGACGGAAACGACGGTATCGTCTGGGAGCGCAAGGCTGTCGCGGGTCCATTGCTTGATGGCGCGGGCCTGCTCGACCAATCCCGGTGCGCGCCGCTGCAGCGGATTGACGAAGGCGGACGTCATGCGTCTCTCCCCGATCCCCAGCCGAAGCCCTTTCGTGGGCGTGGAGCAAGGGCGGCGAACAGTTCGCGGATCTGCCTGATCGGCATGTCCTGGCCGATCAGCACGACGCGGCTCTGCCGATCCCCGTTAGGCCAGCGGTCGAGTTGAGTCAGCGGATAAAGCCGGTGCTGGACGGCATGCGCGACGATCGGGCGTTCGGGGTCGTCGGAAACGGCAAAGAGGCCCTTCATTCGCAAAAGGCCTGAATCGATATTGCTGGTGACGACCTTGAGGAAAACATCCAGCGACCGGCGGTCGAGCGGCACATCATGCGTGAGCGACACCGCCTCGATCTGGCCATGCCGGTCGGTGTCGTGGGCATGGTCATGCAGCAGCGCCAGTCGCTCCATGGCAAGCCAGCCGGCGACATCCTCCGCCTTGCCTTCCAGCGCATAGGACCCGGTGCCGAAGAGCTGCATCAGATCGAAACCCGGCGCATGGCGATCATGCAGTGTGGCGGCTGGGTTGAGATGTTCAAGCTCGCCGGCCCAGTTGCGGGCAAGATGGGGCTGGTCGGTTTTCGTCAGCACGATATGGTCGGCAAAGGCGAGCTGCTTCCAGCCTTCCATGAAACGCTCCAGCGTCGGGAGACCTTCCAGCGCATCGAAGGCCGTCACCACGCTTGCAAGGCGGTAACGCCGCGCCACGACATGATCGCGCAGGCCCAGCGCCGGTGCGCCACCGGCAATCAGGCTGTTGACGATGGGGGCGGGGTCGGCGAGCCCAGTCGTCTCGATGACCACGCGGGAAACGCTCGGCACGCTGCCGGCGCTAACCGCCTGATCCAGTTCATAGAGCGAGGCGCGGATATCGCTCGTCGCCGTGCAGCAGAGGCAACCGGTCGAGGTGCGCAGATAGGTCTCGCGGCCGGTCTGAACCAGATCGTGGTCGACCGGGATGGCGCCGAATTCGTTGACGATGACGGCGGTTCCCGCCATCGCCGGATGGGCGAGGACATCGTTCAGCAGCGTCGTTTTGCCGGAGCCGAGAAACCCGGTCAACAATGTGACGGGGATGCGTCCATCCACCTGTTTTGCTCCGGTGGCAGAGGATTGTTGCTGGGACATGTCGGGCTTTTCCATACGGTCGCGATCCGGGGTTGACAACGGGCGCAGATGTAATGTTATTACATCGATTATCGTAATGTCATAACATTACATACATGGCGAGACCGTAGCGGCGCAAGCCGCTTCGCGACCCCTAACGCGAAGAGGGCAATCCGATGGAACGCGAAGCAACACCGGTCACCGTGCTGACGGGCTATCTCGGCGCGGGCAAGACCACGCTTCTGAACCGCATCCTCACCGAGCCGCATGGCCGCAAGTTCGCGGTCATCGTCAACGAGTTCGGCGAAGTCGGCATCGACAACGATCTCATCGTCGATACCGACGAAGAAGTGTTCGAGATGAACAACGGCTGCATCTGCTGCACCGTGCGCGGCGATCTGATCCGCATCATCGAGACGCTGATGCGCCGCCGCGACCGTTTCGACGGTATCCTCATCGAGACGACGGGCCTGGCGGACCCTGCGCCGGTGGCGCAGACCTTCTTCGTCGATGAGGACGTGCGGTCGAAGACGCGGCTCGATTCCATCATCACCGTGGTCGATGCCAAGCATCTGCTCGGCGAGATCGACCATGCGCATGAGGCGCAGGAACAGCTGGCCTTTGCCGACACGATCATCCTCAACAAGGTCGATCTGGTCAGCGAGGAGGATATTGCCGCCGTTGAGGAGCGCATTCGCCGCCTGAACCCGACGGCTTCGATTATCCGCTCGCAGCGTTGCGATGTCGATATTGCAGCCCTTCTCGACCGCCGCGCCTTCGATCTCACCCGCATTCTCGAAGTCGAGCCCGATTTCCTGGACGAGACGCATGAGCACGAGCATGACGACCACGTATCGAGCATTTCCCTGACATCCCATGAGCCAGTCGACCCGGAGCGCTTCTTCCCCTGGATAGAGCAGACCGTGAAGCATTTCGGCGCCGATATCCTGCGCATGAAGGGCATCATCAGCTTCGACCGCGACGATGATCGCTATGTGGTCCAAGGTGTGCATATGCTGATGGAAGGCGACCACCAGCGTGCCTGGCGGGACGGCGAAGCCCGCATCACCCGCCTTGTCTTCATCGGCCGCAACCTGCCGAAGGAGATCATCATTGATGGCTTCAACAAATGCCGATTGTTCAAACAGGCGGCAGAGTGATGCGCGCTTGACAAGCGTTCCGCGCGGCGCATAACTGGGGGTGACGGTTCCTGAAGGCCAAGCCGGAAGGATTAATAGGGAACATGGTGAGGACGACCCGAATGGGGCCGAAACCATGGCTGCCCCCGCAACTGTGAGCGGTGAGGCTCTGTCAACGACGCCACTGGCCCAAACGGCCGGGAAGGCTGGCAGAGCTTTCGACCCGCAAGCCAGGAGACCTGCCGTCAAGACACGTAGCAACCGGACGGGGTGTGCCGGGAAGCGTTGATGACCATCACGCGCGATCTGGCGCGTTCATGGCCGATCATCCTTCTCCAGCGCCGATTGCCGAGAGATGAGATGATTTTGACCGCGCTTGCAGCCCACAACCTGACCTTTCATGCCGCCGGTGGCGCCGCCATCGTCGATGCCGTGTCGCTCGATATCCGCACCGGCGATCGTCTGGCGATCATCGGCCCGAACGGCGCGGGGAAGACGACGCTGCTGAAGCTGATGTGCGGCATGAGCCGCCCGTCCTCGGGTTCCATCCTGCTCGACGGTCAGCCGCTTCAAGCGCTGAAACCCATTGACCGGGCGCGCCAGATCGCCGTCGTTGGACAGGCCGACCAGCCGGACCGGCGCATTTCGGTACGCGACTATGTGGCGCTCGGCCGCATACCGCATGCCACGCGCCGCACCCGCGCCGAAGAGGCTGATCTGATCGACGCGGCCATGGAGCGCACGGGGCTTTCAGGCCTTGCAAAGCGCGAAATGGGCCTTCTCTCTGGCGGCGAGCGCCAGCGGGCGCAGATCGCCCGCGCGCTGGCGCAGGAGCCGCGCATTCTCTTCCTCGATGAGCCGACGAACCATCTCGACCCGCGCGCCCGCGGCGCGCTTCTGGCGCTGGTTGCGGCACTCGATCTGACGGTGGTCGCCGTTCTCCACGATCTCAACCTCGTACCGGATTTCGCCACCCGCGTGGCCGTCATGCGGGACGGGCGGCTGATTTCTGCCGACGAGACCCTGTCGCGCGATCTGGTGCGCGAGGTCTTCGGCATCGATCTCCTGCGCCTGCCGCATCCGCATGAAAACCGCGAGCTGACGGTTTTCGACATTCCCATGACCCATCACTGACTTGAGAGATTTCCAGATGAAACGCCTGACACTCGGCCTCCTTCTGTCGCTGGCCGCAAGCTCCGCCTTTGCCTTTCCCGTCACCGTCGATAGCTGCGGCAAGCCGCTGACCTTTGATGCCGCCCCCAAGCGCGCCGTGATCAACGACATCAACATGTCCAAGATGGCCTTTGCGCTCGGCCTGCAGCCGGAAATCGTCGGCATTACCGGCGTTTCCGGCTGGTACAAGCTGGATGATGAGTTCAAGAAGGAACAGGGTTCCATTCCTGAGCTTGCGCCGAAATATCCGACGATGGAAAACATCCTTTCGGCCAATCCCGATTTCTTCTTTGCCGGCTGGTATTACGGCATGAAGCCCGGCGGCGAGGTGACGCCGGATACGCTGGCCGAACATGGCATCAAGACGCTCGTTCTGACGGAAAGCTGCGTGCATCTCGACAAGAACCGCCCGGCCGCCTCCATGGACCTGCTGTTCGGCGATATGGAAAAGCTTGGCAAGATCTTCGGCAAAGAGGCTGAAGCCAAAAAGCTCGTCGATGGGTGGAAGGCGCAGCTTGCCGAGATCCGCGCCAAGGTCGGCAAGAACACCGATACGCGCGTCTTCCTCTACGATTCCGGTGAGGACAAACCGTTCACGGCCGGCAAGTTTGCGATCCCCACGGCCATGATCGAGGCAGCCGGCGGCAAGAATATCATGGCCGACATGCAGACCAGCTGGGGCAATACGGACTGGGAAACGGTGGCCGCGCGCAATCCGCAATTCCTGATCCTGCTCGATTATCAGGATGGCGCGGGTTACAAAAAGCTGCTCGATTTCCTGAAATCCAATCCGGTCATGAAGGAAACGGATGCGGTGAAGAACAACCGCTTCGTGGCCCTGCGCTATGAAGAGCTCACGCCCGGCCCGGACAATGTGAAGGCCATCGACAAGATCGCCCGCGCGCTCCACCCGGAAGCGTTCTGAGCGCATAATCCGACCGGAGTGAAACGAGGATCAGTAAGATTATGCGCCAAACAAAAGAATTGGAGCGTCGATCTGACAAAGTCAGATCGAGCAACGCTCCAAATCCGACAGCGCGCTTTGCTCTTATTGTGACGGCGGCGATCCTTGCCGTCGTTATCCTCGCATGCATTTCAGTGGCCTACGGCTCGACTGTGATCCCGCTGGATCAGGTCGTGGGCGCCATTGCCCGCGCCGTGGGTCTCAGCCACGAGAGCGCCGCGACGCCGATCGACCGCATCATTGTCGACCTGCGCCTGCCGCGCGCGCTGGTGGCGATTGCGGTGGGGGCAGGTCTTGCCGTCATCGGCCTGCTGCTCCAGACGATCACCCGCAATGATCTGGCCGATCCCTTCCTCTTCGGCCTCTCGGCGGGCGCGGCGGCGGGGGCTGTGGCGGTCATCACCCGTGTCGGCGATCAGCTCGGCGTCTTCACCCTGCCGATCGCGGCCTTCACCGGGGGCATGTGTGCGACGGGGGCGGTTCTGTTTCTCTTGCGGCGGACAGAGGGGCAGGGCAATGAACGGCTGGTGCTGGCAGGCCTTGCCGTGTCGTTTCTCTTCACGGCGCTCACCAATTATCTCGTCTTTTCCGGCGATCAGCGGGCGGCCCATTCGGTCCTCTTCTGGACCATGGGGGGCTTGGGTCTCTCCAGCTGGCACAATATCGGCATCGGGCTCGCCGGGGCGGGGTTGGCGCTTGCCTATACGCTCGCCCGACATCGCCAGCTCGACGCGCTGCTGGGTGGTGAACAGACGGCCGAAAGCCTCGGTGTGCCGGTCAAGCGCCTGCGTAACGTCACCTTCCTCGTTGCCAGTTTCTCGACCGCGCTCCTCGTCTCGATCACCGGCGTCATCGGCTTTATCGGCCTCATGGTGCCGCATGTGGCCCGCGCGTTCACCGGGCCGCTGCATGCGCGCCTCGCCATCGTTTGCAGCCTGATCGGCGCCGCGCTCATGCTCGGCAGCGATCTGCTCGCCCGCACGTTGCTCCCGCCGCAGGAACTGCCGGTTGGCGTGGTGACGAGTTCCATCGGCGCGTTTTTCGTGATTGCCATGCTGATGCATGGGAAGCGGTGAACGCGGGCTAACCCTTCACAAGGCAAGCGTTCCGGTTGCGGCATCCCCCTCATCCGGCCCTTCGGGCCACCTTCTCCCCGATGGGGAGAAGCGGGAGCGCGCCGCAGCGCTTATGGATATCCTCGCCCCACCGGGGAGAGGTCCGCCGAGCAAAGCGGAGGTGGGGTGAGGGGGGAGCCGCACCCTGAAACCATATTGGTTCAGCCGACCGGCTGGGTCTTACTTAGCCGCCTCAATCGCCTGCCAGATGCGCTGCGGTGTCGTCGGCATCTCGATATGGCTGATGCCATAGGCACGGTAGAGCGCGTCGGTGACGGCATTGAGTGCGGCTGGTGTCGCGCCGATCGTGCCCGCTTCGCCGGCGCCTTTGATGCCGAGCGGGTTGATCGTGGAGGGTACGTGTTCGCCGTGCCAGTCGAACATCGGCAGATTGTCGGCGCGTGGCATGGCGTAGTCCATGAAGCTTGCCGTCAAGAGCTGCCCGTCTTCGGCATACACCGCGCCTTCCGTCAGCGCCTGGCCGATGCCCTGCACGATGCCGCCATGGACCTGGCCCTGCAGCAGGATCGGGTTCACCACCACACCGAAATCGTCCACCACCGTATAGCCAACGATGTCGAGCGCCCCGGTTTCCGGGTCGATCTCGACCTCGCAGATATGCGTGCCGTTGGGATAGGTGCATTCTTCTGCCGTGAACTCACCAAGCCCCTTCAGGTCCTCCGGCTGCTTTGCCTTGCCGGCGAGCATGGCAAAATCCACCTGCCGGTCGGTACCGGCGATGCGGGCGATGCCGTCGTCGAATTCGATATCGGCTTCTGCCGCTTCCAACTCCTCGGCTGCCAGCTTGCGGATTTTCTTCGCCAGATCCTCGCCGGCGCGCGCCGCCGAGACCCCGCCGAGCGGGATGGAGCGCGAGCCGCCCGTGCCACCGCCCGACGAAAGCCGCGACGTGTCACCCTGGCGAACCTTGATCTTCTCCGGGGGCAGGTTGAGCTTGTCGGAGACGAACTGCGTATAGGCCGTCAAATGCCCCTGACCACCGGCCTGCGTGCCGATGTCTAGTGTCACGGTGCCGTCGGCTTCGAGTGTGAGATGCACCGGCTCGCCGCCCGGGAAGGCGCAGCATTCGATATAGGTGGCAAGGCCAATGCCCCGGATTTTCCCGTTGGCCTTCGAAGCCTTCACCCGCGCGTCGAAAGCTGACCAGCCGGCCTTTTCAAGGGCTGCATTCAGATGCCGTTCGAAATCGCCGACATCATAGGAGCGGCCTAGCACGGTCTTGTATGGGAACTGTTCCGGCCGGATGAAATTCCGGCGGCGGATTTCGTCGGCACCGACGCCCAGATCGCGCGCGCACTGATCCGCCAGCTTTTCGAGCAGAAGCGCGGCCTCCGGCCGGCCCGCGCCGCGATAGGCGTCGACCGGACAGGCGTTGTCGTAATAGCAGGTCACTGCGATATCGATCGCGGGCAGATCATAGACGCCTGTCAGCATGGTTGCGCCGACATAGGGAATATAGGGGCCGAATTGCGAGATATAGGCACCGAAGCTAGCCCTGGTGCGCACGCGCAGCGCCAGGAAACGACCATTCTCGTCCATCGCCATTTCGGCGATCGAGAGATTGTCGCGCCCCTGTGCGTCGGTCAGGAAATGCTCCGTGCGGTCGCCGGTCCATTTGACAGGTCGACCGAGCTGGCGCGCGGCCTCCATGACGAGAGGATGCTCGCGATAGACAAAGCTCTTCGGCCCGAATGCGCCACCGACGTCGAAGGTGAGAACCCGCAGCTTGTCGGGATCAATCTTGAAGACATCCGTGGCGAGGATCTTCTGGAAGCCATGGACGCCCTGCGTACCGGTTGTCAGCACGAAGCCTTCGTCCTCGCCCTTCCATTCGGCGATGGCGGAACGCGGCTCCATGTAATTGCATACAAGGCGGTTGTTGATGAACTCTATGCGGCTGACATGGGCGGCTTTTTCGAAGGCTGCGTCGCTCGCAGCTCGATCGCCCATGCGATAGGTCACTGCGGCGTTGGAAGCGAGATCGGGCCAGACCTTGGCCGCGCCCTCGGCAAGGGCCGCTTCCGCGCCGATCACGGCCTCTTCCATCTCGTAGTCGATGTCGATGAGTTCTGCGGCGTCCTGTGCCAGTGTGCGGCTTTCGGCCACCACGAGGGCGACGGCATCGCCGACATAGCGTACGCGCTCGCGACAGAGCAGTGGAATTCCGTGCGGAACCGGCTTCTGTCCGTCTTCGCCCGGCAGCAGGGCTTGCGGCGGCAGATCGGGGAGATGGGTGATGTCGTCGGCCGTCAGCACGAGGTGTACGCCCGGTGCCTCACGCGCGGCTTCCACCGAATTGATCCTGAACGTTCCGCTGGCAACTGGAGAGCGCAGGACATAGGCGTGCAGCAGGCCTTCAAATTTCAGGTCGTCGGTGAACTTTCCTTCGCCTTTCAGAAGCGCATTGTCCTCCAGGCGCAGGACAGAGGCTCCCAAGCCGAATTTCGCGGTGTAGACGTTCATATTTTCCTCCGGGATCGGGCGGGCGGTGCAGCGGTGACGCTGCAATGGGCGGGCGACTGAAGATCAGTCTCCGGCATAGGCCGATGCGGCACTATCAAGGGCGGAATGGGCATTTGTCAATCTGGGAACGATTTGGAGGGTGACTGCGTCGCATCCATTGCCAGAAGTTGCATTTTTTCTGAAATAAGCAACAGAATATTAGCAATATCTCAACACATTCCCCGAGATATAGTGAGTGAAACTTGAGGACGGTTCACCGCGCGCTCGGATGTTGGGGGCGCGTTGCCTGCACGCTGCGATGCCCGTTTTAACAAGCGGCGCGCGAGGTAATCGAACGCCTCATCTGACGTTTTTGGACTTCAAAGGAATAAACCTGCATGTGTGCCGTTGTCGTCAGCAACCCGGTGACAGAGCTTATGCGTAGGCGGAATGTGCCACCCCTGCCGCGCAATTACGAGTTGTTTTACGAAGCGGTTATCGGCTCGAATGCCAGACTCTCGGCCGAACTCGCGGCGCTCGGTATGCAGCCGATGCAGTGGCAGCTCGACGGGCTTTTTGAAAAATATCTTGGCGAGTTGCGTCGTAACCGCCAGATCGACAGAGCCCATAGCAACCTTACGGTTGAACTGGCGGCGCTGCTCAGCCTGCTCGGACGTGAAAAGGATGAGCTGGAAAACCATGGCGTGTCGCTGGGCGATCTTCGCCAGGTGCTGGCCTCGAACGAGGATCCCTCGATGATGAAGATTGCGCGCGCCATTGCCGATACCAAGACCGTGACCGAGAAAACCTTGGCCGCCAATGGCAATGTCATGGTGGAAGCCGAGAACAAGTCGGCAAGCCTGCAGGAGATGCGCCGCAAGCTTAACGAGTACAAGCGACTGGCCTATATCGACAGCCTCACTGGCCTTTTCAATCGCCGCGCCTTCGACGATCGCATGGCCTCCGCCTTCGCGAAGTACCGCAAACTGGGCGGTTGTGCGCTCATTCTGGCCGATATCGATCATTTCAAGCGCTTCAACGACACCTATGGCCATCCCGTTGGCGACAAGGTGCTGACGGCAGTGGGGCAGTCGCTTGCCAAATTTGCCGGCCGCAACATTTTCGTGGCGCGTCCAGGCGGCGAGGAGTTTGCGCTCATTGCCGAAAACATGTCTTCTGAAGAGGCTGTGCGGCTGGCCGAACTCGTACGCCAGGAAGTCGCCGCGATGAACTTCGAGATTAAGGGAAGCAGCACCGCAATCGGTCCGGTAACCATTTCGATCGGCGTCAGCATGACCGATGATGCACTGGACGGTGTCGAATTCTATCAGAATTCCGATCTGGCGCTTTATGCCTCAAAGAACGATGGCCGCAACCGGACGACCGCCTTCTCCATGCAACTGCGCGGGGAACTGAGCAACAACAGGAAGATGTATACCAAAGCGATCTGATCCGCCTTACGCGAGGTTCGCCGACGCGTTTGCCTCTTCGAGTTCGAGGATGCGCAGGAGATATTCGCGGGCGCTTGCATCGTCGCCCGCCTCCACGGCCTGGGCCAGCGCCCGCTGCGTCAGGATCGCGGTTTCATAATAGGATGAGGTGCCGTCGCTGAACTCGCCTTTCGGCATGGCGGCGGCGAGCGTGAACTCGACCACGCCGAGGGCAGCGCGCATCAGCGGGTTCTGCGAGGCGGTCAGGAAGATCTGGTGCAGTTCCAGGTTCGCCAGTGCAAAGCTCTCCGAGACGCCGCGCGAAATGCTCATCTGCTGGACCCAGTAATACATGGTGCGCACCTGATCCGCTGTCCGGTTGCGGCAGGCAAGCCTGACGGCTTCGCCCTCGATCAGCCGGCGGATCGAGAAGAAATGCGCGGTCAGACTCGCATCGAAGCCGCCTTCGAAGAGCCAGAGCAGCACCTGCTGATCGAAATAGGCCCAGCGGTTCTTGGCCGCGACGCGCGTACCGACCTTCGGCCGCGCTTCGACCATGCCCTTGGCTTCCAAAGTCTTGAGGGCTTCGCGCAGCACTGTGCGCGAAACACCATACATGTCCATGAGTTCGGCATCCCGCGGCAGGATCGAGCCCGCGGGGAACTTGCCGGTCACGATGCCGAGTCCCAGTTCGTTGATGACGAAGGAGTGGAAATTCGGCGCAGCCGACCGCCCTGTTCGGGAGCGAATCAGGCTGCCGGGTTCACTCATGTTTCAATTTCCAAAAGGTCTTGGTCCGCGAGGAGGATGCAGAGAAGACCAGCCGCTGAAGGACGATAAAGACGAACAGAAGTCCACCTATTACAATCTTCGTCCACCAGCTTGAAAGGGTTCCATCGAAAATAATGTATGTCTGAACAAGACCCTGCAGCATGACGCCGATGAAGGTGCCTGCGACGAAACCATAGCCGCCGGTGAGCAGCGTTCCGCCGATGACGACGGCGCCGATGGCGTCGAGTTCTACGCCCACAGCCGCCAGCGGATAGCCGGCCGAGGTGTAGAGCGAAAAGACAATGCCCGCGAGTCCCGAAAGCGTGGCCGAGAGCGTGTAGATGAGGATCGTCGTGCGCGCCACCGGCACGCCCATGAGGGCGGCCGAGACCGCGTTGCCGCCAAGCGCATAGACATTCGAGCCGAAGCGTGTGCGATGCGCCACGAGTGCGCCGACGATGAAGACGAGGATCATCAGCGCGCCGATGAGGCTGAGCCGCCCGCCGCCCGGCATCAACCAATAGGTCGAGGTCACGGTCGAATAGAATTCATGTGTGACGGGAATGGAATCCTGCGTGATGACAGAGGCGGCGCCTCTGGCGAGGAACATGCCGGCGAGCGTGACGATGAAGGGTGGTACTTCCAGATAATGGATCGCCGCCCCCATCGCCGCCCCGAAAGCCGCCGCCACGACCAGCGCAATGGCGAAGGCAGCAAGCGGGTGAATGCCGAACCAGCCGATCAGCACGGCGACGAGAACGCCGGTGAAACCGATGATCGCGCCAACCGACAGGTCGATGCCGCCCGAGATGATGACGAAGGTCATGCCGACGGCAGTGATGCCGAGAAAGGCATTGTCGGTCAGGAAGTTGCCGAGCACGCGCGTCGAGAACATGCCGGGAAACTGGAAGATGCTGGCCGCATAGGCGAGCGCGAAGATGACGGCGGTGGCCGCCAGCGGACGGAGACTGCGGTTCATGATGCTTTCCTGGCGACGGCGCGCGTGGTCTTGCGCATTTCGATGAAGCGGGTGGCGAGCGGCGATTGCATGGTGAAGATCAGGATGATCACGCCGGCCTTGACGACGAGGTTGAATTCCGGCGGGAAGCCGGAAACAAGAATCCCCGTATTCATCGCCTGGATGATGATGGCGCCCAGAACCGACATGGCGATGGAGAAGCGCCCGCCGAGCAGCGACGTGCCGCCGATGACGACTGCAAGGATCGCATCCAGTTCGAGCCAGAGCCCGGCATTGTTGGCATCCGCGCCCTTGATGTCGCCGGCGACGATCAGGCCGGACACGGCGGCGCAGAAGCCGGAAAAGCCGTAAACCGCGACCAGCAGAAGTCCGCTGCGAATGCCCGCAAGGCTCGCCGCCGCACGGTTCACACCGACCGATTCGATGAAGAGGCCGACGGCGGTGGAGCGGACAAGGAAGACGCTGAGGATGAGCAGCACGATGGCGATGACCACCGGCATGGGCAGGCCGGCAAACGAGCCGGTACCAATATAAATCAGCACCGGATCGGCAAAGGTGACGATGGAGCCGGCGGTGATCAACTGCGCGATGCCGCGTCCGGCGACCATCAGCACAAGTGTGGCGACGATCGGCTGGATTTCGAGGAAGGCGACGAGGACGCCATTCCAGACGCCGCAGACGATGCCGATGGCAAGCGCTGCGATGACGGCGACATAGGCCGGATAACCGTCGACAACGAGCGTGGCTGCCACAGCGCCGGAAATCGCCATGACCGCACCGACCGAGAGGTCAACGCCTTTGGTGGCGATGACCGCCGACATGCCGATGGCGAGAATGGCGACCGGTACACCGCGGTTGAGCACGTCGATCAGGCTACCGAAGAGGCGGCCGTCCTGCCAGGTGACGTCGAAAAAGCCCGGAAACAGCGCCCAGTTGACCAGAAGCACCACGATGAGGGCGATGGATTGCGGATTGATCAGCCGCGAGAATCTCTTCAGTTTCATACGCTCGCTCCCTCGGCGGCGACCGTTTCATGCTGGGCGGCGATCGCCTGGACGATGACGGACGGATTGATGTTGTCGCCGGTGAGTTCGGCCACCATTTCACGGTCGCGCATCACGACGATGCGGGACGAGTAAGCGACGATCTCGTCGAGTTCCGACGATATGACGAGAAGGGCCAGGCCTTCCTCGCGCAGCCGGTTGATGGTGCGGACGATTTCGGCATGGGCGCCGACATCGATGCCGCGCGTCGGCTCATCCAGAATGAGGAAACTGGGGTCGGTGGCCAGCCAGCGGGCGAGGATCACCTTCTGCTGGTTGCCGCCTGAGAGCAGCTTGACCGGCATGTCGAGCGAGGCCGCGCGGATGTCGAGATCTTCGGCAAACTTGCCTGCAATCTCCATCTGCTCGTCGCGATTCAGCGCCTTGAACCAGCCGAGCTTACCCTGAAGGGCGATCACGATGTTTTCGCGCACGGAAAGGTCGCCGAGAATGCCCTCGATCTTGCGGTCTTCCGGGCAGAAGCCGAAGCCGTGGGCGATGGCCTGCACCGGCGAAGTGAGTGAGACCGGCTTGTCGCCAATGCGGATTTCGCCGGCGTCGCACTGGTCGGCGCCGAACATGATGCGCGCCATTTCGGTGCGCCCCGAGCCGAGAAGGCCCGCGACGCCAACGACCTCGCCACGGCGGATTTTCAGCGAGAAGGGGTGGATTTTGCCGGCCTTGCCACACGCCTTGAACTCGACAAGGGCGGGCCCTGCCGCGCGCTCCTCAATGCCGGTGACGGCTGGGGCGAAGGTGATGTCCTTGCCGAGCATCATGCGCACGACATCCGTGCGCGAAAGACCCGCAAGCGGTTCGGTGCCGATCAGGCGGCCGTTGCGCAGGATCGTGACGCGATCGGAAATCGCGAAGACCTGGTCGAGGAAGTGCGTGATGAAGACGATGGCCATGCCGCGCTGTTTCAGCTGCGTGACCACTTCGAACAGCTTCTCGACCTCATATTTGTCGAGGCTGGCGGTCGGCTCGTCGAGAACGAGAACCTTGCCGGACAGCTCTACGGCGCGGGCAATGGCCACGATCTGCTGAACTGCGACGGAATAGGTGCCAAGTTCGGCCTGCACATCGATGTCGAGACCGTAGCGCGACAGAAGCTCGCGGGCATTTTTCTCCATCAGCGACTTGCGCACGAAGCCGAAGCGGGTCTGCTGACGTCCGAGGAAGAGGTTTTCGGCCACCGAGCGGTTCGGCAGCAGGTTGACCTCCTGATAGACCGTTCCGATGCCATGCGACTGGGCGTGCAGCGGGTCGGAAAAACGCACCGGCTCGCCGTCGAGCACGACTTCTCCGCCATCCGGCTGGTAGGCACCGGTGAGGATCTTGATCAGTGTCGATTTGCCGGCGCCGTTTTCGCCGAGCAGCGCATGAACTTCGCCGCGACGTAGACCTAAGTTGACGCCGTCGAGCGCCTTGCTCTGGCCGAATATCTTGATGACGCCGCGCGCTTCCAGTACGAATGGATTGTCGCCCGCTGCCGCAGCCGAATGGGTATCGACCATGGTTCCCTCCCGTATTTTCGTGATCTTTGATCTTGTCGGTCGTTAAGACAAGAACGTTCCGCCGGATGATCCGACGGAACGCGTCTGAGCCATGAAACCATGGCTTTGGGGTTACTCCGGGATCAGTAACCCAGACCCTTCTTCTCTTCATACACCTTCTTCGGATCGTCGTTCGGCGTGTAGAGCTTCGATTCCGTGATGATGAATTTTTCCGGCTGCTTCTTGCTCGTCCAGTAGGCGTCGAGCGCGTCGAATGCGGGGCCGGCCATGTTCGGCGTGAGTTCGACGGTCGCATTGGATTCGCCGGCCATCATGGCCTTGAAGATATCCGGAACGGCGTCAACGGAGACGACGAGAATGTCCTTGCCCGGCTTCAGGCCGGCATCCTTGATGGCCTGGATGCCACCAACAGCCATGTCGTCGTTATGGGCATACATGGCGCAGATGTTCTTGCCGCCGTCTTCCGCCTTGATGAAGCCTTCCATGACTTCCTTGCCCTTGGAGCGGGTGAAGTCGCCGGTCTGGCTGCGCACGATCTTGATGTTGTCGTGGCCCTTGATGGCTTCTTCGAAGCCCTTCTTGCGGTTGATGGCGGGCGTGGAACCCACAGTGCCCTGCAGTTCGACGACGTTGCACTTCTTGTCGCCAACGGTCTTCACCAGCCAGTCGCCGGCAACCTTTCCTTCCTTCACCTGGTCGGAAGCAACCGAGGTCAGATAGAGGTCCTGCGGAGCGTCAACACCGCGGTCGAGAAGGATGACCGGGATCTTGGCGTCCTTGGCTTCGCCGAGAACCGCGTCCCAACCCGTGGAAACGACCGGCGCAACGAGGATCGCGTCGACGCCTTGGGCGATGAAGCCGCGGATGGCCTTGATCTGGTTTTCCTGCTTCTGCTGGGCATCGGCAAACTTCAGCTTGATGCCGCGCTTTTCGGCTTCCTGCTTCGTCACCGAGGTTTCAGCAGCGCGCCAGCCGGATTCGGAACCGATCTGCGAGAAGCCGATCGTCTTGCCCTTCAGGCTGTCGGCATAGGCGGCAGAAGACAACAGGGCAGCAACGCCCGCAGCAACTGCGAGCTTCGTCAAGAATTTCATGATTTCCTCCCAAATGCTCACCCGCTCTCTCCGGGTAGCTGAAGAGACGCTAGCAAAAGTACTATTATATGTAAATATATGTTCAGAAAAAGTGTATTTATGAACATATAATACACGTAAAAGATGAAAATGCGCGTATGGGATGCCGCTGGAATGCATTCTCAATCGAGTGGAATCAACTGCTTCCCGCACCTGCGTTGTGCAGGCGCAGCGCGGCGCCGGCGATTGCGCGAAGCGCCTGAATCGTCCAGAACGGAAACACAAGCCAGAGAAAATTTCGGGAGGAATTCATGGTTCATGTGAGCCCGTCGCTGACTGCAGCCACGATTTCGCCGGAGGATTCGGATGACGCCCTGCTCGTCGGCCGCGTCTGGTCGAAGGCCGCCGCCGGTCCTTCGCCGGTCATCCTGCGGGGCGGGCATGTGCACGATCTCTCCGCTCACGTTGCCACGATCGCGTCGCTTCTCGAAAAACCGGACATTGCGGCATGGCTCTCAAGCCTCACCGATCTTCCCGGCCTCGGCCCGCTCGATGCCTTCCTGAACGGAGAAGCTGGCGAGTTGCTGGCCCCGGTCGATCTTCAGGCGATCAAGGCCGCAGGCGTGACCTTTGCCGGGAGCATGCTGGAGCGTGTGATCGAGGAACAGGCCAAGGGCGATAGCGGCCGCGCTGAGGAAATCCGCAAGCGTCTTGCGCCGATTCTGGGGGAAAGCCTGAAGGGTGTCGTCGCCGGATCGCCGCAGGCGGCGAAGGTCAAGGCCCTGCTGCGGGACATGGGGCTCTGGTCGCAATATCTCGAAGTCGGCATCGGTCCGGATGCGGAAATTTTCACGAAGGCCCAGGTCATGTCGGCCGTCGGCTGCGGCGCCAAGGTCGGCATTCATCCGATCTCCGAATGGAACAATCCGGAGCCCGAAGTGGTGCTCGCCGTCCGCTCGGATGGCACGATCGTCGGTGTGACGCTCGGCAATGACGTGAACCTGCGCGATGTCGAGGGCCGCTCGGCGCTGCTGCTCGGCAAGGCGAAAGATAACAATGCCTCCTGCGCGCTCGGCCCCTTCATCCGCCTATTCGACAAGGGCTTTACGCTGGAAGATGTTGGAGGCTTGAGCGTCTCGCTGAGCGTGACGGGCGAGGATGGGTTCGAGATGACGGGCGTCAGCCATATGTCGGCTATCAGCCGGAGCCCGCAGAACCTTGCGAGCCAGATGCTGAACCGCAACCACCAATATCCCGATGGCGCAGTGCTCTTTCTCGGAACCATGTTCGCCCCGGTCAAGGACCGGCGCGGTCCCGGCCTCGGCTTCACCCATGAAATCGGCGACCGGGTAGAAATTGCCTCGCCCCGGCTCGGACGTCTCGTCAACATCGTCGACCGCACGGATGCCTGCCCGGAATGGACCTTCGGCGTCAGGGCGCTGATGAAGAACCTCGCCGAGCGCGGGCTGATCGAGCGGCTGTAAGCGCACAGCATAAGGAACGCGAGCGTTTCCGGGCTTGGCGCCCCCTCATCCGACCCTTCGGGCCACCTTCTCCCCGATGGGGAGAAGAGGGAAAGGCCGCAGCCTCTCGGTCTTCCTCGCCCCTCCGGGGAGAGGTCCGCCGAGCGTTAGCGGAGGCGGGGTGAGGGGGCGGCTGCGCGCAAACGGAAACGTGCGAATGCTTTGGCAGGGCAGGGGATAACCTCGCCGCTTCCTTGTTTTCGTTTGCTGAAAGGGCCATCCTGACGCAACGGGAGGGCGCTTGAGTCTCATGCGTCCAACCCGCCGGAGAGGAGCCCCAAGCCGCCATGCGAGAACCGATCACGATCAGTTTTTCGGGCGGAAGTGCGTTGCTCCTGCAATCCAATTCGAGCCGCTTCGACGAGCAGTTCCAGAAGCGCATCTGGTCGCTGGCCACCGACCTTCAAGCGGCACCCGGTTTCACCGAAACGGTACCGGGGATGAACAACATTCTCGCCCTGTTCAACCCGGAAGAGATCGTCCCTGAAGAGGCGCGCAAGCAGTTGACCGAGCGCTGGGCGAAGGCACAACCACTGCCGCGTCGCGGTAAGACAGTGGAAATTCCAGTCGTCTATGGCGGGCAGAATGGCGAGGACTTCAAGCCGTGGGCGCGCCATTGCGGGCTGGCCCCGCTGGAGGCCGCGCAGCGGCATGCCGCCGGCACCTATCAGGTGGCGGCCATCGGCGCGATGCCCGGCTTTCCCTATCTCTCCGGTCTCGATCCGGCGCTGGCGATTGCAAGACGCTCGACGCCGCGGCTGGCCGTCCCCGTTGGTTCGGTGATCGTCGGTGGGGCGCAGGCGGCTGTCATGCCGCAAACGTCGCCGTCCGGCTGGCACATTATAGGCCGCACGAACATCGCGCTCTTCGATCCGCATCGCGACAAACCCTCGACATTGGCGCCGGGCGACATTGTCCGCTTCACCATCGAGGATGTCTGGCTATGATCGAGGTGCTGACGACGGGCGCTGCGAACTCGGTTCAGGATCTCGGCCGCAACGGACGCTTCGACATCGGGGTGAGCCGCAGCGGCGCCATGGATCGCCTGTCGCTGATGATCGGCAATGCGCTGCTCGGCAATGACCTGAACGCCGCCGGGCTGGAGATCGCCATTTTCCCCTTCCGTCTGCGCTTCGACCAGCCTGCACGCTTCGCGGTGACAGGTGCCGAGGGCGCGGTGACACTCGCCGGTCGCCCGCTCCCGGCGCGCTGGGCCGCGAGTGCGGCAGAAGGTGAGACGCTGGTGATCGCGCCGCCGGACAAGGGCGCGCGCGTCTACATCACTTTTGCCGGCGGGATCGATGTCGAGCCGGTGCTGGGGTCTCGTGCAACAGACCTGAAATCCGGCTATGGCGGGCTTGAGGGCCGTGGCCTGAAGCGCGGCGACCGGCTCAATGTGACGCCCAAGCCATACATGCGGGCCTTTGGGGCAGCGCTCGACCCCTTCGCCGCACTTGATTTTGCCAATCCGCTTCCCGTCCGGGTCGTTCCCGCGGCGGAACATTCCGTCTTCAGCGCCGATGCGCGCAAGCTCTTCTCGCGCTGGGCTTGGCGGGTCACGCAGGAGGCCGATCGCATGGGCTATCGGCTGGAAGGGCCGGAGCTGAAGCTGGAGCGCCGGCTGGAGTTGATGTCGCATGGCATCTTGCCAGGCACGGTGCAGGTTCCGCCTTCCGGCAAGCCGATCATCCAGCTGGCGGATGCCAATACGTGCGGCGGCTATCCGAAGATCGCGACCATCATCGAAGCCGATCTCTGGATCGTCGGACAAGCGGGACCGGACAGCCGCTTTCTCTTCACCGAAGTCACGCCCGACGAGGCCAATGCCGCGCTTCGCAAGCAGCGCCATGAGATCGACGCACTTGCCCGTACGGTCGAGGTCGCCCGGTCACTGGCGGGATAGGATCACCATGGATATCGACTTCATCGAACGTCTGATCGAACTGGCGAAAAAGAGCGGGATCGCCGGTCTCGAATATGAGGCGAATGGCGAGACCGTGCGTATCACGCTTGGCGACGAAGAGACCGTGGGCTCGGCGGAGCGAGTCGCGCATGTCGAGATGAAGGGCGCGGGCGAGGTGGCGGCACCGCCTCAGCCGGCACTCCATCGTCTCACGTCCGGCATGGCCGGCACCTTCTACCGTTCGCCCGCGCCGGGTGCGGAGCCCTATGTGAAGCCGGGCGACATAATCGAGGAGGGGCAGGTGCTCGGCCTCATCGAGGCGATGAAGATGCTCACCCCAATCGAGGCGGATCGCGCGGGCCGCATCCAGTCCATCATGGTCGAGGATGGCGCGCCGGTCGTGCGCGGCATGCTGCTGTTCGAGATTGGCGACTGACCATGTTCGATACGGTTCTCATCGCCAACCGGGGAGAGATCGCGCTGCGCATCCTGCGCGCCTGCCGGTCGCTGGGTCTGAAGACGGTCGCCATTCATTCGGAAGCCGATCGTGACCTGCGTCATGTGCAGCTGGCCGACAAGCGCCTCTGCATCGGCCCGGCACCCGCGCGCGACAGCTATCTCAACATCGCTTCGATCCTGCTCGCAGCCAAGGCGACCGGGGCAGGGGCAATCCACCCTGGCTATGGCTTCCTCTCGGAAAATGCCGGTTTCGCCGAGGCGGTGGAGAAGGCCGGGCTCGTCTTCATCGGCCCGCCGGCTGACGCCATCCGCACCATGGGCGACAAGATTG
The DNA here is from genome assembly GCF_021026335.1 of Rhizobium sp. C1. Classification (GTDB taxonomy): domain Bacteria; phylum Pseudomonadota; class Alphaproteobacteria; order Rhizobiales; family Rhizobiaceae; genus Ensifer_A. The sequence goes on along the minus strand of NZ_JAJNCY010000005.1, from coordinate 173,758 downwards.
CCGCCAAGGAAGCCATGCGCGCGGCCGGTGTGCCTTGCGTTCCGGGCTCCGGCGGAGCCTTGCCCGACGAAGACTGGCGTGTCCGCCATATCGCCGCCGAGACCGGCTATCCGGTCATCGTGAAAGCCTCGGGCGGCGGCGGCGGCCGCGGTATGCGCATCGTTCGTCGCGAGGAGGAGTTGGCGGATGCGGTTGCGCTGACGCGCGAGGAGGCGGGGCGCGCCTTCGGCAATCCCGATGTCTATATCGAGATGTTCCTCGAACATCCGCGCCATGTCGAAATCCAGATCCTCGCCGACAACCATGGCAATACGGTCATGCTCGGCGAGCGGGATTGCTCCATGCAGCGCCGGCACCAGAAGGTTATCGAAGAGTCACCCGCGCCGGGCATCCCGCGCGAAGCGATCGAGCGCGTCGGTGCGCGCTGCGTCGCGGCCTGCAAACAGATGGGCTATCGCGGCGCGGGCACGTTCGAATTCCTCTACGAGAACGGCGAGTTCTTCTTCATCGAAATGAACACGCGCGTGCAGGTCGAGCATCCGGTGACGGAAATGGTGACGGGCATCGACATCGTGCGTGAGCAGATCCGCATTGCGATGGGCGAGCCGCTCTCCTTCACGCAGGCTGACATCACCATGCGCGGCCACGCCATCGAATGCCGCATCAATGCCGAAGACTCTTTCGCCTTCACGCCGTCGCCTGGGATGGTCGAGACGCATCGCCCGCCGGGCGGCCCGGGCATCCGGCTCGATACGCATCTCTATGACGGCTACGAGGTGCCGCCGCATTACGATTCGCTCGTGGCGAAACTCATCGCTTACGGCGACACCCGCGAGGAGGCCTTGATCCGGATGAAGGTGGCGCTGGCCGAATACGAGATCGGCGGGCTGACGACGAACATTCCGCTGCAGCGGCGGCTGATGAACGATCCCGGCTTCCGACAGGGCGGGTTCGACATTCATCATCTGGAGGCGCTGATTGCCTCGGGGGCAATGAAGCCGGAGGGCGGAGCATGACGCTCGACGAAATCGAACGCGCCGTCGCGCTTGCCAAATCGCGCGGTCTTGCCGAACTCGAATGCGCGATCGGGCAGGGCGGACGGTTGAAGGTCATCGTCAACCGTCCGCACAAGCCTGTCGCGCCGGCTACAGCGGTGGCCCTGCCGGTGAAGGCGAAGAACGCGATACGCACCCGCTATTTCGGCGTCTTTGCCGATACGGTTCCGCCAGTCCGGTCAGGCGACCGTGTTTCTGAACACCAGGTCGTGGGCTTCCTCGAGCTTGGCGAGATCCGCTTTGCTATCGAGGCGGAGAAGGCGGGGCGTGTCTCTGCCAAGCCGGTGAAGCCCGGCGATCTTGTGGGCTATGGCGAGACCGTCTTCGAGTACGAATAGGCCATTCCCGGCGAAGTGCCGAGCGCGTACGCTGTCGCGCTCAAGCCATTTGTCGATCTGCAATCAACCCTGAACGGTGACCAGATTGCGGACAATCGCCAGACCGAGAAAAAGCGCGCCCACCGAAAGAACGACGGAGGCGATGGCATAGCCGGTGGCGAGCCAGGTCTCGCCACGTTCGAAAATCGTCGCAGTGTCGAGCGAGAAGGTCGAAAAGGTCGTGAAGCCACCGAGAATGCCGGTGGTGAGGAACAGACGTGCCGATTGCGGCAGGCCGGACTTCAGCGCCCAGTATTCCGCAATCAGACCCATGACGAGACTGCCGACAATGTTGACGCAGAGTGTTCCCCAGGGGAAATTCGGGCCAAGCCACTTCAGGGTTGCGACATTGACGCCCTGCCGGAGTACGCCGCCGATGCCGGCGCCGATGAAGACGATCAGATAGTTCATGAATAAAAGTCCTTTCGTTAAAAGAACGAAAGCCTTGCGATTGCGGGAAGGTCAAGACATGCTCCCGCCATCGCGGAGAGCTTTCGCCTGTTCCGCATTCGGCAGGAGCTATCAGCCGCGCCCTTTTCAAAGACCGGCGGTTCTCGGGAAGCCCCATTCCCATCCACTTGTTCTGTAGTGCAAGCGCAGCGCCGTTGCAATCCGCTGGTGTTCACTCGGTTACACTGACATGTTCGTGTCGCCTGTTCCTGGTATGGTTTTGGCTTGAGAAAGACCGCGAAGAAGCGCGATTTCCGCATCTGGCAAGCCGGCTTCGACGGCCAGGGAAAGCGCATAGCCTGCAAGGTGCGTACACGGGGTGTTGAACGCATCCGGCACGGATTGCCGGAGCGCAGCCAGCGCCTTCTGGAGCCTGACCTGAACCTCGATCATTGCTGCGCCGTCCCGCGCAATCGGCCTGAACGCATCCTCGATGGCTTCCTCAGGCCTGATCGGACTGACATGGACCAGAGGATAGTCGGGCTCGACACGGGCGCGCGTGTTCCAATCCGCCAGGATCCGCACAAGCCGTCCCAGCACGCTGATGGCGGTTCCCGGATCATTGACAGCTGGCGACAGCGCACGCGAGGCGATTTCGGACAAGACGATGAGCCCGAAGCGTGGATCGGCGTCGAAGGCGCGTTGCGGGCCGATTGCAAAAGCCTGCTGCAGACGCTCCGCATCCTCGTCGGAAAGGCTCTCGGCACGCAGATAGGCAATCGGCCCGCGCTCCACCACGAAGGAACCGGGTATGTCCAGAACATAGACCTCCCCGTCCACCGCTTCGGCGATGGATTGAAGAGCCGGCATGTCGACATGCTCGACATAGCCCGTGATACGCGAGGGAATTTCAATGCAGTCCGCCGGCAGGGACCCATTCAGCACGCGTCCGCCGAGATAGGGATTGGCCAATCGCGCCGCGAGCGCATTGCTGGCGGCCGTCTCGACGCGGTCCAGCGTGTTGTCCATCCGCCCGAAGCTCATCAGGTGGCCGATCCAGCGGATCAGCGCGACGACGACAAGCAGAACGACGGCGATGGTGAAGAGATAGAGCACCACCTTGCCCGACGCACTGTAGAGCTGGGCGTTGAGCGCAATGAGCCCCAGCAGGCTGAAGAGAAAGGCGCCGATGAAGGTTGCAAGCACATTCTGCGTCGTGGTGTCTTCCTGAAGCAACGCGGTGGCGCGGGGTGTTGCCGTTGCCGCCGCCGTCCCGAAGCCCGTTACGGCGATGGAAAGCGAGAAGGTTGTGACCGCAAGCATCGATGAAGCCAGGATTTCAAGAATTTGCGACACGGCTTCGGAGCCCGCCTTGAACGCGACCAGTTCCGGGACATAGGGCGCGAGCAGCTGCGCTACGACGACGGAAAGGACAGAAAGGCAGGCAATGGCAACAACGCGCAGCCATATTTTTTGGCGCCAGGCCTTGTATAGGTTCCACACTCTGAAGTTCATCATGCCTCGCTGCCCGTCATGACTGTATTATCCTTGGGAAACCGTTTCGAAAGCAAGGCCTTCGCAAGGTGCGCGCTGAAATCCGTGAGCGGTACGCGGCCGTATAAAAGGCATGGCTCAGATGAATTCTCTGAAAGACGGTTACAACGCGCTGGTCATCGGCGCATCCGGGGGGATCGGCGGCGCGATCACGCAGGCGCTGCAGGCCGACCCGCGCTGTGGCGCTGTCCTCCGGCTGTCGCGGCGCGACACGCCCGGTTTCGATGTGACGGACGAGGCGTCTGTGGCCGAAGCGGCTCAGGACATCGCTTCGGAAGTCGATGGGCTCGATCTCGTTTTCAATGCCACCGGCGCGCTGACGATTGACGGTGTCGGGCCGGAAAAGGCTCTGAAAAGCATCGATCCGCAGGCGATGTTGCGCCAATTCGCACTCAATGCGGTCGGACCTGCCCTGATCCTGAAGCATTTCGGGGGCCTGATGCCACGTAACCGCCGGGCCGTTTTCGCCTCGCTTTCCGCGCGCGTCGGCTCGATCGGAGACAATCATCTGGGCGGCTGGATATCCTATCGCGCCGCCAAGGCGGCGCAGAACCAGATTATCCGCACAGCTGCCATCGAAATAGCACGCAGCAGGCCCCTGGCGGTTGTCGCAGTACTTCATCCGGGCACGGTCGAAACGGGCCTTTCCGTCGGCTATCGCGGCACTCATGTGAGTGTTGCGCCGCCCGAAGCCGCAGGGAATCTGCTTGCCGTTCTGGATGGTCTGCCGCCGGAAAAAACCGGCGGCTTCTTCGCCTATGACGGTTCCGTCGTAGAGTGGTAAGGTCCGGCACAGGGTAAACGTCCTTGTGCCCGCACAAACCGCTTCACTTCACGATCAGGGCTCCGGATATTCCAGCTTGCTGACGTCATAGCCGAGCGACTTCGCCTTCGCGACCATGACCGCCAATTCCTTTTTCGAGGGCGCCTTGCGGGCATAGATCCACAGGTTCTTCATCTGCGGATCAGCACTGATGAACCAGCTCCGATCGGGCGACTTGTATAGAACCCAGTATTTGAACGTCACGAAGCCGCCGAGATAGCGGACAGTGAGCTTGGCATTCGTGGTACCCGCGTCTTCGAGCTTGCCGATACCGTCAATGGTCCTGAGTTCGCCTTTCGGCGATCCCATGCGGCAGCCGTCCTCGATGCGGTAAATGTCCCGGCTCGCGGAGGGCTTGTAGGTGGTATAGCCCGCCACGCAGCCATCAGTGATGCGCATCGGTGTGCGGGCAATTTCCAGCCATGTACCGGTATAATGATCGCGGCCGACCGAAACGACCTTCGGTTCGGCATGTGCGGGGGCTGTGGCGACGCCGAGCCCGGCGGTCAGGAGCATGGCGGCAACAGGCAGGTGTGTCCATGGGGTCATGTCGAAATCCTCCGTTTGCACAATCTACGGCCGCCCTGCGAAGCCGGATCACGGCCGAGGATCTGCCTTTAAATTGCGCATATTCTCTCAATTGCCCGCGTAATGGGCAGTTAAGAGTGCAGGCCTGTGGGCTCCAAATGACCAAGCCTTTGTTTTTAAAACATTTAACAGTCTGGCACGGTGATTGCTTCTTCATGGTCGAGTTTGGACGCTAGGGTTCCGACGCCATCTGAGGCGTGTCTGGTCCGAGAGCAGCCACCGGCGTGGGGAGACATCCCGCCGGGTGCACGGCGGGACAAAAGCCCGGGAGACCTCGTTAGCCAAGGGATTGGCGGCGCTGGTCATTGCCGATCCCTTTTTGCAAACAACAAAAGGGGAATGCCAATGCAGACTTTCAAGAAATTCCTTTCCATCACAGCCATCGCCGCTTCGCTTCTTCTGCCCGCCATCGGCAGCGCGGAAGCTGCGCCGAAGAAGGAATTCAAGGTTGCCTGGTCGATCTATGTCGGCTGGATGCCCTGGGGCTATGCGGCCGATCATGGCATCGTGAAGAAATGGGCCGACAAATACGGCATCAAGATCGATGTCACGCAGTTCAACGACTATGTCGAATCCATGAACCAGTATACGGCCGGCGCCTTTGACGCGGTGACGCTCACCAACATGGACGGCCTTTCCATTCCGGCCGCCGGCGGCGTTGACACGACCGCCGTCATCGTCGGCGACTTCTCCAACGGCAATGACGCGATCATCCTGAAGAACAAGGACAAGCTCGCGGACATCAAGGGCCAGAACGTCAATCTCGTCGAATTCTCCGTTTCGGAATATCTGCTTGTCCGCGCGCTTGAAAGCGCCGGGATGACCGAGAAGGACGTGAAGGTCGTCAACACCTCCGACGCCGATATGGTTGCAGCCTACAAGACCAAGGATGTGACCGCCGTCGTGACCTGGAACCCGCTGGTCTCGACGATCATGCAAGAGCCGGATGCCAAGAAGGTCTTCGACAGCTCCAAGATCCCCGGCGAAATCATCGACCTTATGGTCGCGAACTCGGCCACGCTGAAGGACAATCCCGATTTCGGCAAGGCGCTGGCCGGCATCTGGTATGACACGATGAAGCTGATGACCGCCGACAGCGACGAGGGCAAGGCCGCGCGCACGGCGATGGGTCAGGCCTCCGGCACGGATCTTAAGGGTTTCGAAGCCCAGATGGCCGCCACCAAGCTCTTCGACAAGCCGGCCGATGCGCTGGCCTTTACCAATTCGCCGGAGCTACCGAAGACGATGGACCATGTCCGCACCTTCCTGTTCTCCAAGGGGCTTCTGGGCAATGGCGCGCCCTCGGCCGATGTCATCGGCATTGAAATGCCCGACGGCACGGTGCTCGGCGACAAGGGCAATGTGAAGCTGCGCTTTGCGACGACCTACATGGACGCCGCCGCCAAGGGCGCGCTCTGATCAACGGTCCGGTCACCGCCGGGCGCTATCGCCCGGCGGGCCTTCCCACCTTTCGCGAACGGAGACAGCCATGCGCTGGATCAATGTGAGACCGTCGAGCGGGATGCGGCTGACGCTGGCCGTCGCGCCGTTTCTGATCGTGCTGGCGGCCTATGTGGCCGGTTCGGCGGCGCGGCTGGCCGACAATGCCAATGACAAGCTGCTGCCGGGACTGTCGTCTTTCGTCGACGCCATCAACCGTATGGCCTTCGTACCGGACGGCCGTTCGGGGCAGATCCTGCTCTGGGCCGATACGGCCGCAAGCCTGACGCGGCTCTTTTCCGGCATCGGCATCGCGGTCGCCATCGCGCTCGTCATCGGCATGCTGATCGGCATGCTGCCGACGATGCGGGCGCTGCTGGCCCCCTTCGTTGCCGCCGTCTCGATGGTGCCGCCACTCGCGCTGCTGCCGATTCTCTTCATCGTCATGGGGCTTGGTGAAGCCTCCAAGATCGCGCTCATTGCCATCGGCGTGACGCCGATCATGATCCGCGACCTGGCGTTGAAGGCCATCGAACTCCCGCGCGAGCAGATCATCAAGGCGGAAACGCTGGGCGGTTCCTCCTGGCAGATCGCGCTGCGTGTCGTGCTGCCGCAGATCCTGCCGCGCCTCATCGATACGCTGCGCCTGCAGATCGGCCCGGCCTGGCTCTTCCTGATCGCAGCGGAGGCCATCTCGTCCGAAGCCGGTCTCGGTTATCGCATCTTTCTCGTCCGCCGCTATCTCGCGATGGATGTGATCTTCCCCTACGTGCTGTGGATCACGCTTCTGGCCGTGGGCACAGATTACATTCTGAACCGCCTGCGCATCGGCATCTTCCCCTGGTCCGAACTGGAGAAGAACACATGAGCGCCATCACCATCGACAAGGTCTGGAAGGAATATGGCGACCAGATCGTTCTGGAAGACATCTCCATCGAGATCGAAGACCGCGCCTTTGTGGCCCTCGTCGGCCCTTCCGGCTGCGGCAAGACCACGTTTCTGCGCATGCTGCTGGGACAGGAACAGGCGACTCGCGGCACGATCCTTCTGGACGGCACACCGCTGCCGCCGGAGCCGGGGCCGGATCGCGGCGTCGTCTTCCAGCGTTATTCGGTGTTTCCGCATCTGACCGTGCTCGGCAATGTTCTGATCGGAAAGGAGATGACGGCCGCGCGCTATTCCGGCCGGCTGTTCGGTGCCGCCCGCAAGGCGGCGATCGAGGAGGCGAAGGCGCTCATTGCCGAAGTCGGCCTGTCCCATGCGCTCGACAAATATCCCGCCCAGTTGTCCGGCGGCATGCAGCAGCGGCTGGCGCTGGCGCAGGCGCTGATCATGAAGCCGAAAGTGTTGCTGCTGGACGAGCCCTTCGGGGCGCTCGACCCCGGCATCCGCGCTGAAATCCACACGCTGATGAAACGGCTCTGGCATGAAAACCCGATGACGGTTGTGATGGTGACGCATGACATGCGCGAGGCCTTCACGCTCGCCACCCGCGTCGTCGCTTTCGAGCGGCTGCGCGACCGGCCCGAGGAAAAGCTGCGCTACGGGGCAACCATCAGCCGCGACATTCCGATCTGGCCGCCGCGCCGGGCCGGAGAGCCATCTCTCATTCGACCAGACCGGGACGGCCCGGTTCAAAAAGGTCAATAGCCGGGACGACCTGGCCTAACTTGATGAGGAGTGCGAACATGCATATCCGACGTTCTGCCGAAGAAATCGCCGCCAACCGCGCGCGTTATGAAGAGCACCAGAAGAAGGGGCTGGAATTTGCTCCCAAATCCCTGCCGGGCAAGAGCCAGCTGCCGGCCGCGGACATTGCCGCCGAAAGCGTTGTGCACCGGGAGGTCATTCCCGGCGGCTGGTACTGGTGGACCAGCGTGAAGAAAAATGAAGTGCTGCGCGTCAGCCTCGATCACGGATTCACGACTGTCGCACTCGTCGCCTGGAATGCGGCTGATCGCACCGAGCGCCTTAACCTGCCCGATACGGTGAAGCTGCAATGGACCACCGGCCTCTCCAAGGGTCGCGTGATCTTCTCCGACATGGGCCGCGTCATGTTCTCGATCGTCGAGGATACGTCCGGCGCGCATGATTGCCTCGTGGGCGGCTCGACGCTGGCCTCGGTGTCCGCGAAATACGACGTGCCTTACGCCCGAAACACGCGGGACAATCTGGTGATCGCTGCGACCAAGCTCGGCCTCGACAAGCGCGACATTCCGGCTGCCCTCTCGCTCTTCGCGCCGGTGCGCGTGGACGCGGACGGCCAGTTTTTCTGGAATGCCGATCTCCTGAACGGCGGAGACTATATCGAACTCCGGGCCGAAATGGACATGCAGGTGGCCTTTTCCAACGCTCCGCATCCGCTCGACCCGAACCCCGTCTACGCCTCGAACCCGGTCACGGTCACCCGCATTGCCGCGACTGAACCGGCTGCAGACGACCTCTGCCGCACTGCCACGGCCGAAGCCGTGCGCGGCTTCGAAAACAATGCCTTTGCAGCGCTTTGAGGGGGAGACGATCATGACCGATTTCATCCAGACATCGCCGGCCCGCACGATCGAGGCTGCCGTTCAGGACCATCACATCCCGGCCGAAGCGCCGTTTTCGACCGTCATCCGCAAGGGGCAGATCGTGCGCATCGAGGACAGCTACGGCCAGCAGGCCATCGATACGCTGTTCTACAATGCGGAAGATTTCTCCGAGCGCTATTCCAATCAGGACACGATGCGCGAACAGGGCGCGGCCTATATCTCGACCGGCACGAAGATCATGTCGAACGAGGGCCGCGTCATGCTCAAGATGACCGCCGACAGTTGCGGCCGGCATGACACCTCGGCGGGTGCCTGCTCCTGCGAGAGCAACACGGTGCGTTTCGGCCACGGTACGAAATATCTGCACGCCTGCCGCGACAATTTCGTCATCGAGGTGTCCAAGCACGGCATGAGCAAGCGCGATGTCGCGCCGAACATCAATTTCTTCATGAACGTGCCGATCGCGCCCGATGCGACCATGACCATTGTCGACGGCATTTCCGCGCCCGGCGATTATGTGGAATTGCAGGCCGAGATGGATGTCCTGATGGTCATCTCCAATTGCCCGCAGATCAACAATCCCTGCAACGGTTTCGACCCGACGCCGATCCGCGTCCTCGTCTGGAACGACGAGCGTTAAACGGGGCCGGTCATGTTCAAGAAAATCCTGATCGCCAATCGCGGCGAAATCGCCGTGCGGATCATCCGCAGCTGCAAACAACTCGGCATCGCCTCCGTCGCCGTCTATTCGGATGCCGATCGCTTTTCCAAGGCGGTCCAGATGGCGGATGAGGCCGTGCGCCTCGGTCCGGCCCCGGCGACCGAAAGCTATCTGAATGTCGAGGCCGTCGTCGCCGCCTGCAAGGCGACGGGGGCCGAGGCCGTGCATCCGGGCTATGGCTTTCTCTCCGAAAATATCGGTTTCGCCGCCCGTCTGGCGGAAGAGGGCATCGCCTTCATCGGCCCCACGCCGGAGAATATCCAGGCTTTCGGGCTGAAGCACACCGCGCGTGAAATCGCGCGCGAAAGCGGCGTTCCGCTGCTGCCCGGCAGTGGCCTGCTCGACACCGTCGAGGAAGCGCTAACGGAGGCGGAACGCATCGGCTACCCCGTCATGCTGAAATCCACCGCAGGCGGCGGCGGCATCGGCATGCAGCTTTGCGAGGATGCAGGCGCGCTGAAGGCGGCCTTCGAGACCGTGCAGCGCACGGCGCGCGCCAGCTTCGGCGATGCGCGCGTCTATCTGGAGCGTTTCGTGGCAAAAGCCCGGCATGTCGAGGTGCAGATCTTCGGCGACGGCAAGGGCAGGGTGATGTCGCTCGGCGAACGTGACTGCTCGCTCCAGCGGCGAAACCAGAAGGTGATCGAGGAAACGCCGGCGCCGGGGCTATCCGATGCTGTGCGCAAGAGCCTGCATGCCGCCGCCGTGGCGCTGGGCAGGCAGGCGAACTATGCCTCGGCCGGCACGGTGGAATTCATCTACGATCCGAAGCGCGAGGAATTCTATTTTCTCGAGGTCAATACGCGGCTTCAGGTCGAACATCCGGTAACAGAAGCCGTGTTCGGCCTCGATCTCGTCGAATGGATGATCCGGCAGGCGGCGGGCGAGGATGTGCTGACCGGCAAGGAGACGCTGACCCCGAAGGGCGCGGCGATCGAGGCGCGCGTCTATGCCGAAATGCCCCATGCCGGTTTCCGTCCGAGCGCCGGGCTTCTGACGGAAGTCGTGTTTCCCGAAGGCATTCGCGTCGATGGCTGGATCGAGACCGGAACCGAAGTCACGCCTTTCTACGACCCGATGCTTGCCAAGGTGATCGTTGCGGCGAACGATCGCGATGCGGCCATTGCCGCCTTGAAGCAGGCGCTCGACGGCACGGCGATTTCGGGCATCGAGACCAATCTCGATTATCTGAAGGCCATTGCCGCCTCCGATCTTTTCGCCAGCGGCGATGTCGCGACGACGGCGCTCAAGGACTTCGCCTTCGTGCCGGATGTGGTCGAGGTCATCGCGCCCGGCGCGCAGTCGAGCCTGCAGGAACTGCCGGGCCGGATAGCCCTCTGGCATGTCGGCGTTCCGCCATCGGGCCCGATGGACGACTATTCTTTCCGCCACGCCAATCGTCTGGTCGGTAACGCGGACGAGACGGCGGCGCTCGAACTGACGGTCTCCGGTCCGGTGCTGAAATTCTTCTCCGATATCACCGTGGCGCTGTCCGGCGCGCGGATGCCGATGACGTTGGACGGTGCGCCGGTGGCGCATGATGCACCGGTCGTGGTGAAGGCAGGTCAAACGCTGAGCATCGGCCAGATCGAAGGGGCGGGGCAGCGTGCCTATCTCGCCGTCGCCGGTGGCTTTGCGGCTCCGGTCGTGCTCGGTTCGCGCGCCACGTTCGGGCTCGGCCAGTTCGGAGGCCACGCTACGGGCACGTTGCGTGCTGGTCACGTGCTGCGGCTCGCCCGCGCATCGCAAGCCGGCGTGAAACCCGCTGGGCAGCCCGCGCCGCTGACGCGCGAATGGTCGGTCGGCGTGCTCTATGGTCCGCACGGCGCGCCCGATTTCTTCCTCGAAAAGGATATCGAGACGCTGTTCTCGACGGCTTATGAGGTGCATTACAACTCCGCCCGCACCGGCGTTCGCCTGATCGGCCCCGCACCGCAATGGGCGCGCGCCGATGGCGGCGAGGCCGGGCTGCACCCTTCCAACCTGCACGACAATGCCTATGCAATTGGCGCGATCGACTTTACCGGCGACATGCCGATCATCCTCGGGCCCGACGGCCCGAGCCTCGGCGGCTTCGTCTGCCCGGCGGTCATTGCGGGCGACGAGCAGTGGAAAATGGGTCAGTTCAAGCCCGGCGATACGATCCGGTTTCATGCGGTTCATCGGGAGGAAGACCCGGTTGAAGGGCCGACCGTCATTGGTCTCGGTGCAAAGGCCGGTTCTCCGGTCCTCGCGCAGCGTGACGATACGCCTGTGCCGGTCGTCTATCGCCGGCAGGGCGACGACAATCTGCTGGTCGAATATGGCCCGATGCAGCTCGACATCGGCCTGCGTCTGCGCGCGCATCTTCTGATGCAGGCGCTGAAGTCGGAGAAGCTGCCGGGGCTGATCGATCTCACGCCCGGCATCCGCTCGCTGCAGGTGCATTACGATGGCGCGGCGTTGAAGCGCTCGACGCTTCTCGGTCTGCTGGGCGAAATCGAGGCCTCGCTGCCGGATATTGCGAGCGTCAAGGTCCCGAGCCGCACGGTCTGGCTGCCGCTGTCGTGGAACGATCCGGAAGCGGAGCTTGCCATGCGCAAGTATCAGGAACTGGTGCGCCCCAATGCGCCCTGGTGCCCGTCGAACATCGAGTTCATCCGCCGCATCAACGGCTTGGCCGACGAGCAGGCGGTGAAGGACACGATCTTCAACGCCTCCTATCTGGTCATGGGCCTCGGCGACGTCTATCTCGGCGCGCCGGTGGCCACGCCGCTCGATCCGCGGCAGCGGCTGGTGACGACGAAGTATAATCCCGCCCGCACCTGGACGCCGGAAAACGCGGTCGGGATCGGCGGGGCCTATATGTGCATCTACGGCATGGAAGGGCCGGGCGGCTACCAGCTCTTCGGCCGCACGATCCAGATGTGGAACACATGGCGGCAGACGCAGGTGTTTTCGAAGGACAAGCCGTGGCTGCTCGATTTCTTCGACCAAGTCCGGTTCTTCCCCGTCACGCATGGCGAGCTGACCGAGGCGCGCGCCGCGTTTCCGCATGGCGGTTATCCGGTGCGCATCGAGGAGGGCGAGTTTTCCTATGCCGCCTACGAGGCCGATCTTGCGGCCAATGCCGGGGCCATAGCGGCCTTCAAGCAGGGCCAGCAATCCGCCTTCGAGGCAGAGCGGCGGCGCTGGAAGGAGGAGGGGCTCGACACGTTCTCCGCCGACGACGGAGCCGGCCAGCCCATGGCGGGCGACATCCCGGAGGGCTGCATTGGCATCGAAAGCGCCGTGCCCGGCAATGTCTGGAAGGTGCTCGTCGAGCCCGGCGCGCGGGTGAAGGCGGGCGACACACTCGCCATCATCGAATCCATGAAGATGGAAATCGCGATCTCCGCCCATGCCGATGGCCGTGTGCGCGAGGTGCGTGCCAGTCCCGGTCGGGCGGTGCGTGCCGGCGATGTTCTGGCCGTCCTGGAAACCGCCTGAACGACGGGAACGAGGCTCGCCGACGTCTTCGCCGGCGGCCTTTCATGCCCCCGAAGACCCTCTGTTGTTTGCGCCGCACAATCGGTGTTGGCGGGAAGCCTACTTCAGGAAAATTTTGAGAAAACGTTTTCTCATATTGACTATGACTATGAGAAAAGGTTTTCTCTCGTCAGGAAGCGATGGGAGGCAGCGCTGACACAGGACTCGAAAAACGCACGCACGACGATACACGATCTGGCCCGTGCCGCCGGCGTGAGCGTGTCTACCGTTTCCAAAGCGCTGAACGACACGGGCCGCATGGCGGAAGAGACGCGGGTGCGGATCAAACGGATCGCTGCAGAAATCGGCTTTCGGCCGAATGCATTGGCGCGGGGGCTTCTGTCGCGGCGGTCCCTGACCATCGGGCTTCTGACGAACGACACCTACGGCCGCTTCACGCTGCCGCTGATGGCGGGCGTGTCGGAGGCGCTGGTAGACAAGGGTGTCTCTGTCTTTCTCTGCGCCATCGAGGACGATCCGGCGCTGGCGCGGGTGCATGTCGAGGCGATGCTCGACAAGCAGGTGGATGGTATCATCGCCACCGGCAAGCGCACCGATCGCGCGCTGCCGGTCGATCTGTCCGACCTGCCAGTGCCGGTGGTCTATGCTTTCACGGCCGGACCGCCGAGCAGCATTACCTATGCCTCTGACGATGTTCAGGGGGCGGAGATTGCGGTTTCGCATCTGCTTTCTCTGGGGCGCAAGCGGCTCGCGCATATCACCGGGCCAGACGCGTTCATCGCGGCACTGGAGCGCGCGTCAGCCTTCCGCCGGCTCGCCGCCAGCGATGCGCCGGTGCTGCATGGGCAGTGGACGGAATCCTGGGGCCGGGAAGCCATTCTTGACCTGTGGAAGGCCGGCGAGCGGCCGGATGGCATTTTCTGCGGCAATGACATGATTGCTCGCGGCGTGATCGACGGCTTGCGCGAACTTGGCGTTTCGGTGCCGGGCGAGGTTTCCGTGGTCGGGTTCGACAACTGGGAAATCGTCGCTGCCCAGTCACGCCCGCCGCTGACGACGGTGGACATGAACCTGAAGGAGCTGGGCCGGCAGGCGGGACTTACGGTTTTGGCCCTGGGAGAGGGCCAAAAACTCGAACCGGGCTGGCGCAAGCTGCCCTGTATGCTGGTGGTGCGCGGCTCCTGCGGCGGCGCACCGGCCGATCGATAGACAGAGTTTCGGGCTGAGGAGAGCCCCTGTTGGGAGGAAATATCATGAGAAAATTGCTTGCCACGACAACGCTTGCCGCGATGCTGATTGCGCCGGCCGCCTGGGCGGATACGATCCAGATGTGGGTCCGTTCCGGCGTCGGGGACAGTTTCAAGGAGACGGTCAAGGCCTTCAATGCCGGCCACAAGGACAAGGTCGAGCTGACCGAGGTTCCCTTTTCCGAGCTCGTGCAGAAATATGCCACGGCAATAGCTGGCGGCCAGGCACCTGACGCGCTGTCGCTCGATCTGATCTACACGCCGTCTTTCGCCGCCTCGGGCCAGCTTGAGGATCTGACGAAATGGGCCGAGGGCCTGCCCTATTTCAAGTCGCTGTCGCCCTCGCATGTGCGCCTCGGCACCTATGAAGGGCATATCTACGGCATGCCGCTCTCCGTCGAGACCTCGATCTTTGCCTGGAACAAGGACCTCTACAAAAAGGCAGGGCTTGATGCCGACAAAGCGCCGAAGACCTGGGAAGAGATCACCGCCAATGCCGAGAAAATCCGCGCGCTCGGCAAGGATACCTATGGCTTCTACTTCTCCGGCGGCGGCTGTGGCGGCTGCATGATCTTCACCTTTACTCCGCTCGTCTGGGGTGCCGGGGCCGACATCCTCTCCGCGGACGGCAAGAAGGCAACGCTCGATACGCCGCAAATGCGCAAGGCGGTCGACATCTACCGCAACATGGTCAAGAAGGATCTCGTCCCGCCGGGTTCGGCGACGGACAACGGCACCAATTTCCTCTCGATCACCAATGGCAAGATCGGTCAGCAGTCGCTCGGCGCCTTCTCGATCGGCACGCTGATTACCCAGCATCCGGAGCTGAACTTCGGCGTCACGCTCATCCCGAGCGTGGACGGCAAGCCCTCATCCTTCGCCGGCGGCGACAATTTTGTCGTCACCAAGGGCACCAAGAAGCTCGATGCGGTGAAGGGCTTCCTCGAATATGTCTATTCGCTGGAAGGCCAGAAGATCATGGCCAAGTATGGCAGCCTGCCGACGCGCGGCGATCTCGCCAATGAAGTGCTCGCCGGTCTCGACCCGCGCATGAAGGTCGGCGTCGATGCCATTGCGGTCGCCAAGACGCCCTACACGCTGCAGTTCAACGATCTGATCAACAGCGCCAACGGTCCCTGGGCCGCCTTCACCCACGCCGCGATCTATGGCGACGAGAACAAGGCCTTCTCGGACGCCCAGGCGCAGATGCAGCAGATCATCGACGACGCGCAGTGATGTGACGATCCTCCCGGGGCGATCCCGCGTCCCATCGGGGGCCGGACCTTTCAGTGTCCGGCTCCCGACAGATCCTTGATGCCATACTCAGTGCGAGTTCAAGACATGACCGCCACAAGTACATCCGGAAAGACACGCCCGCAGGCGAGCGCCCATCGGCCGAACAGGCGCAGGAAGGAAGCCCTGAAGGGTCTTTTCTTCATCGCGCCGGCGATGATCCTGGTGCTCGTCTTCTTCGTGTTCCCGGTGCTGTTCACAGCCTGGATGAGCCTGCACAAATGGCCGTTGCTGGGTGCGCCGACATGGATCGGTCTGCGCAATTACACCCGCATGTTCTCCGACGAGCGTTTCTACAGCGCACTCGGCTTCACTGCCTATTACACGGCCATCGTAACCGTCGTCATTTTCGCCTTTGCCTTTCCGATGGCGATGCTAGTCGAGCAGAAGCGGCGCGCGGTGCCGATCTATCGCACCTTCTTCTTCCTGCCCGTCGTGGTGGGGCTTGCCTCGGCCTCGCTGCTCTGGACCTGGCTTTCCAATGTCGACAGCGGCTTTTTCTCGCCGCTTCTGGAGCAGCTTGGCCTGACCAGCGGACGCATCAATCTGCTGGCGACCTTCGATCTCGCCTTCTGGACCATCATCGCCATGGTGGTGTGGAAGATTGCGGGCTTCACCATGATCATCCTTCTGACCGGCCTGCAATCGATCCCGGCTGAACTGGTCGAGGCGACTCGCATCGACGGTGCCAAGCGCTGGCAGCGCTTTCGCTATCTGACACTGCCGCTGATGCGCAAGACGCTGGCGCTGGCGCTCGTCCTGTCCGTCACAGGCTCGATCCTCGCCTTTGACCAGTTCTACATCATGACCAGCGGCGGACCGCAGAACCGCATGATTTCCATCGTCTATTATATCGTCAACCAGTCCTTCGTGTCGTTCAATCTCGGTTATGGCGCGGCGCTGTCGATTGCGGTTCTCGTCATTCTTCTGGTGCTGAGCCTCGCCCAGTTCTGGCTGCTGCGCGACAAGGGGGAACGGGCATGACACAGGCGCGCAAGTCTTTCCAACGCCGCCGCGTCCTCGGCATCTTCGCCTTTCACGGCAGCGCGTCCGTTCTGTCGCTGCTGTTTCTGACGCCCTTCCTCGTCGCCTTTCTTGGCTCGTTCCGGGCTGGGCAGGAGGCGTCCTCGCCGCCGATCCCGCCATGGCCGACAAACGGCTTCTCGCTCGATGCCTATCGCGCACTCGATACGTTTGGCGCGGGCATCTGGCAGCACACGATAAACTCGCTGATCGTCTCGCTTTCGACCGCGCTGATCACAGTCGTCATCAGCCTGTTAGCCGGCTACGGTTTTTCGCGACACCGCTTTCCGATGAAGAACGTGCTCTTCGTGCTGCTGATGGCGACGCTGATGATCCCGTTCCAGTCGATCCTGACGCCGCTTTTCATCATGCTTGCCAAGTTGAAACTGAACAATTCGCTTTTCGGTCTCACGCTCGTCTATGTCACACTCCAGCTGCCCTTTTCGGTTTTCATGATGCGCAATGCGTTCGACGCCGTGCCGAAGGAAATCGAGGAAGCGGCGCGTGTCGACGGCGTGCGCGATCTGAAGCTCCTGACGCGCGTGCTCCTGCCGCTCGTCATGCCGGGCGTGGCGACCGTGGCGATCTTCGCCTTTCTCAATGCGTGGAACGAGTTCCTCGCAGCCCTCATTTTCCTGTCCAGCAACGACGAATATACGCTGCCCGTCCTGATGACGGCGGTGCGGGTCGGCCGGCTGGGTTCCATCAACTGGGGAGCGGTGCAGGCCGGTGTGGTCGTCATGATCATACCCTGCGTCATCGTTTTTCTGCTGCTTCAACGCTACTACATGCGCGGCCTGACAGCCGGCGCAGTGAAATGAAAAGGATATCGGGATGACCTCGACCTCGAAACAGTTCCGCCCCTTGCCGGTGCCGGCGGTGTCCGTTGGCGGCTTCTGGGGCAGGTGGCAGGACGCCGTCTGCGACTCCACCGCCGCCATCCTGCTCGACCGCTGCATAGGTGCAGGCATGCTGCAGGCCATCGACGTGACGCAGCCCAGCCCCGGCCTCGTCATTCCCTATCACGCCATGAGCCCTTCCGTGCCGGAATCGGAATACAAGGCGCGCGTGTCGACGCAGATGTTCTGGGACAGCGATTTCGCCAAATCGATCGAAACGATCGCCTATGCGCTTTATCGCAAGCCGAATGCCGAGCTGGAAAGACGGGCCGACGAGATCATCGATCTCTATGGAAAGCTGCAGCAGGAAGACGGCTATGTAAACAGCTGGTTTCAGCGCGTCGCGCCCGGCCGCCGCTGGACCAATCTGCGGGATCATCACGAGCTCTACTGCGCCGGCCACATGATCGAGGCGGCGGTGGCCTATTTCCAGGCGACCGGCAAGCGCAAGTTCCTCGACATCATGTGCCGCTATGTCGATTACATGCTGACCGTCTTCGGTCACGGTGAGGACCAGCTGCCGGGCTATTGCGGCCATCCGGAGATCGAACTAGCCCTTGTCAAGCTTGCCCGCGTGACCGGTGAAACGAAATATCTGGACCTGTCGAAATTCTTCGTCGACGAGCGTGGTACGCAGCCGCATTTCTTCGACGAGGAAGCACGCCGGGACGGTCGCGACCCGAAGAACCAGGTGTTCGGCACTTACGAATACAGCCAGTCGCACCTGCCGGTGCGTGAGCAGAAGAAGGTTGTCGGACACGCCGTGCGCGCCATGTACCTTTATTCCGGCATGGCCGATCTCGCGACGGAATATCGCGATGACAGCCTGACATCGGCGCTGGAAACCTTGTGGGACGACGTGACCACGAAGCAGATGTATATCACCGGCGGCATCGGCCCGTCGGCCAGCAACGAAGGCTTTACCGACTATTACGACCTGCCCAACGACACCGCCTATGCCGAAACCTGCGCTTCCGTCGCGCTCGTCTTCTGGGCAAGCCGCATGCTGGGGCGCGGACCGAACCGCCGCTTCGCCGATATCATGGAACAGGCGCTCTACAACGGCGCGCTGACGGGCCTTTCGCTGGACGGCAAGACCTTCTTCTACGACAACCCGCTGGAATCGACCGGCAAGCACCATCGCTGGAAATGGCACCATTGCCCCTGCTGCCCGCCGAACATCGCGCGCCTCGTCGCCTCCGTCGGCTCCTACATGTATGCGGCCTCGGACAAGGATATCGCCGTGCACCTCTATGGCGAGAGCACGGCGAGCTTTGATCTGGCCGGCGGAGCGAAGGTCAAGCTCACCCAGAAGACGGCCTATCCTTATGAGGGTAGCGTTTACCTCTCGCTTGGCCTGGCGGCATCCACGCGCTTCACGCTGTCGCTGCGCATCCCGGAATGGGCGCAAGGCGCGACGCTGGCTCTCAACGGTGAGCGGATCGATCTCAAGGCCGTCGAGGTAGATGGTTACGCCCGGATCGAGCGGGAATGGCAGGATGGCGACGCCATCGTGCTCGACCTGCCGCTGGCGCTTCGTCCGCTCTACGCGCATCCCAAGGTCCGGCAGGATGCAGGCCGTGTCTCGCTGATGCGCGGTCCGCTGGTCTACTGCGCAGAAGAGGTGGACAATGGCGCCGATCTCAGCACGTTCCGCATCGGTGAAACCCCGAATGTCGCCGGTACTGCGGTTCTGGACGAGTTGAACGGCGCCTTGGCGCTCGATCTCGAGGTTCGCCGTAACACGACCGAGGATTGGGGCAACGCGCTCTACCGCAGCGCGCCGCCTGAGGCGGAGCCGGCCAAGGTGCGACTCGTGCCCTATCACCTGTGGGACAACCGCGAGCCGGGCGCGATGCTCGTCTGGTTCCCGGCGCAATGATGGAGGCCGCGATGAAAGCCATCGAGCGCACCGGCGCGGGCGTCCGGCTCGAGAATATCCGCAAGACATTCGGCGCGCTGGATGTCATCCACGGCATCGATCTGGAGATCAGGGGCGGCGAGTTCATCGTCTTCGTCGGCCCCTCCGGCTGCGGAAAATCGACGCTTTTGCGCATGATCGCCGGACTTGAGGATGTCAGCGACGGTGAAATCTCGATCGGCGACCGGGACGTGACCTATCTCGACCCGTCCGAGCGCGGCATTGCCATGGTCTTCCAGTCCTATGCGCTCTACCCGCACATGACGGTGCGGGAAAATCTCGGCTTCGGGCTCAAGATGGCCGGCACGCCGGCAGACGAAATCGCGCGCCGCGTGGATGCGGCGGCGGATATCCTCAAGATCACCCATCTGCAGGAGCGCAGGCCCGGCCAGCTTTCGGGCGGCCAGCGCCAGCGCGTCGCCATCGGCCGCGCCATCGTCCGCGAGCCGGATGTGTTTCTCTTCGACGAACCGCTGTCGAACCTGGATGCGGAACTGCGTGTTTCCATGCGCGTCGAGATCGCCAAGCTGCACCGCACGCTCGGCAACACGATGATCTATGTGACGCATGACCAGACCGAAGCAATGACGCTCGCCAGCCGCATCGTCATCCTGCACGACGGCCGCATCGAGCAGGTGGGCACGCCGCGCGAGGTCTATGAAGACCCCGACAACATTTTCGTCGCCGGCTTCATCGGCTCGCCGCGCATCAACCTGATCGAGGGCGTGTGGCAGGCGGACGGAACCGCCCGTTTTGCCGAGACCGAGCTGCCTGTTTCCGTCGCGATGCGGCCTGCCGGTGAAAAGCTGGTTATCGGTATCCGCGCAGAGAATCTTCTGGTCGTTGAAAATCGGCCAAGCGCGCTGAAGGCGGTCATCGATTTTGCCGAATATCTCGGCGGCACGCGCTATCTTTATTGCGCGCTGTCGGACGGCCAGTCCCTCGTCGTGGAAGACCGCAGCGGCCGCGACTATGCAAGCGGTGACACGATCTTCCTGTCTCCCAGCGAGGGCAAGACCTTCTGCTTCGGGGCCGACGGTTTGCGCATAAGGTAGAGCCTTAGTAACACGCGAAAAAAAACCGCGCCGCGTCTCCGGGAGGGAGGGCGCGACGCGGGATACGGCGGGGGCCGTAAAGCTAGCCGATCAAAGATTGGCGAGCAGTTCGTTGACGCGGCTTTCCATATCCGCAAGCGCCTTGTCGACTGGCTTCTGGCCGGAGACCGCGGCGCTCATTTCTTCACCCACGATGTCCTGGATTGCGAACTGGCGCTGAACCTGAGACGGCAGCGGCTTACCGAGCGTGGCGATGGCAGCAATCGTGTCGCGATGCGGCAGGGCCTTGAACTTGGCGGAGTCGATCACGGCCTTGTAGGCCGGCAGGTGACCGGTGCGCGACCATTCGAAGTCGTTGTCGGCGAAGAACTTCAGGAATTTGCCGATGGCGGCTGTCTGTTCAGGCGTACGATCCTTCTTGGAAACTGCCCAGGTGTGGCCGTCGGCATATTGCGCATGCGCGCCGGAAAACAGCTGCGGATAGGGATAGACCGCATAGCCGCCCTTGTTGAGCGCGGTGCCGGGCTTTTCTGACTGGGCATTATAGTCGCCCACCACCCAGGTCCCGTTCAGCTGAACGCCACCTTCACCAGCGAGGAACGCATTGATGGCGCCGGCATAGTCGAGGTTCTTGGTCGTGTAGTCCTTGTCATAGATCGCCTTGTACATCTCGACGACCTTCTTGGCCTCCGGCGTGTTGAACTTCACCTTCTTCGGGTCGGCGAAGAAGTCGGAATTCTGCTGGAAGAGATAGGTGTAGAGATTGCGCGTGAAGAGGGCAGTCTCATTGGCGAGGTTCTGCACGAAATAGGGCTTGCCCGTCTTCTGCTTGAATTGCTCGGCCTGCGCCAGGAGTTCTTCCGGCGACTTCGGCAGCATCGGCGTGCCGTCGGCATTGACGAGGCCGGCCTGTTTGAAGAGGCCCATGTTGATGTGGTAGAGCATCGTCCAGTTGTCGAGCGGCAGACCGTAGATCTTGCCATCCTTCGTAGCGCCCTGCTTGGCGGCATCGGTAAACTGGTCCGGCGTGACCCCAACGGTCTTCAACAGATCGTCGAGCGGCATCAGCAGGCCCTTCGACTGATAGTCGGACAGTGCGGATTCATGGATGGTGACGATGTCCGGCGCATCGCCCGAGGCGAACTGCGCGGTCAGCTGGTCGTAGCCGGGCCATTCGACGGTGGTCACATTGACCTTGATATCCGGATTGTCGGCGGCAAACTTGTTGATCAGCGATGTGATGATGCCGCATTCGCCAACAGCCTTGCTGACATCGGTGTTCTTGCCGAAATCGGCATCGCAGGCGCCGAAGAAGCGCTGAACCTGCAATTCGGTTGCCGCGAAGCTCGGCGATGCCATCATGACCGCCGCAGCGGAGATGGTGGCGAAAAACAGTTTCCTCAAGGTCATCTCATTTCCTCCTGTTTGATTTTCGTCGTCCATCTGTGAACGACGCCGTTCCCTCAAACGCCGGGCTTTTTGCGTGCCCGCCGCATTGCCTCACCGGACCGCCGCTCCAGAAACGGCGGTGACGATATATTTCTGGAAAAACAGATAGATGATCAGAATGGGCGCGCCTGCGAAGACCGCCTGCGCCATCAGAAAGCCGATACCTTGCGACTGGGCGAAATTCTGCTGCGTCGAGGCAATCCCAACCGTCAGCGTGAACATTTCCTTCTTGGTCGCCGAGATCAGCGGCCAGAAATAGTCGTTCCACGCGCCGAGGAAGGTGAAGATGCCGAGCGTTGCCTGAGCCGGCACGGTCAGCGGCAGCAGCACCTTCCAGAAGACGCGGAAGCGGCTCGCGTTGTCGAGGATCGCGGCCTCGTCCAGTTCCTTCGGGATGGCGCGGAAATATTGCGTCATCAGGAACACGCCGAAGGCGCTGGAGAGACCCGGCAGGATCAGGCCCGGATAGGTATTGTGGAGGCCGAGCCAGCTGAAGATCTGGTGGCGGGCGATCAGCACTGCCTGTTCCGGCACGGCAAGTCCCAGAAGCACGATCACGAAGAGCGCATCGCGGCCCGGAAAGTTCAGCCGCGCGAAGCCGTAGCCGGCCAGCGACGACAGGATGAGCGTCAGCACGGTCAACCCACCGGCGACGATGAAGCTGTTGAGCACCCAGGAAAACACGTTCGACGTGCCGATCGTGTCGATATAGTTCTTGATCGTGTAGGGCATATGGAAGACCGAATGCGGATCGACCATCAGCTCCTTGTTGTCCTTGAGCGACAGCGCGATGACGTAGAGTACCGGCCCGGCCATGGCGAGCGCCAGAAGGATCACGAGGCCGAAGAGAAGCCTGTCGCCAAAGGATCTGCCGCGGATTTCAGCGCTGTGCGAAGCCATCACGCATCTGCCTTTCTGCGGGTGAGGAGAAACTGCGCCATCGCGGCAACAAGGATCAGCAGGAACAGGATTTCCGAGGCCGCCGCACCCATGCCGATATCCCAGCGCTGGAACGCCGTGTTGTAGATGTAGAGCACGATCGGCTTGGTCAGGTTGTTGGGGCCACCTTTGGTCATCAGCCAAGCCTGTCCGAAGAGCTGGAACTGGAAGACGATCTGGATGATGACCACGAGGACGAATGTTCGCTTGATCGAGGGCAGTGTGATGGAGCGCAGCGTCTGCCAGCGATTGGCATTGTCGAGCGCTGCCGCCTCATAAATGTCCTGCGGGATCTGTTGGAGCGCTGAAAGGAAGAGCATCATCGGCAGGCCGATGCACCACCAGACCGTGGCAATCGCGATGCCGATCATCGCAAGGTCAGGGTCCGACAGGAAGGCGGGTGCCTTTGCCCCGAAGAACCCATAGATCATCGACAGCAGGCCCATGTCCGGAATGTAGACGATGCGCCAGATGAGCGTGACGATGGTGACGGACAGAACCGAGGACGAGAAGAAGAGTGTGCGCAGCACCGCCGCACTACGGGTCTGCCGGTTGAGGCAGAGCGCCAGGAACAGGCCGATCAGGGCGAGTGCCGGAACCGTGAGAAACACGAAGTAGAACGTGTTCCAGATCGACTGCAGGAAGATGCCGTCCCGGAAGAGCCGGACATAGTTGTCGAAACCGATGAAGCGGCCTGACGAGAAGGTGTCTGCCTTGTGGAACGATAGCCAGACGCCCCAAAAGAGGGGAAAGACCAGGAAAGCGGCGAAGATGAAGAGGTAGGGCGCGACGAAGAGGAAGTTACGCCATTGCGGCGCATAGATGTCGACGCTCTTGGCGCGAGAGCCGTTTCCGGCGGTGGCGGTCAGCGGCTCAGCCATGGCCACCCTCCTGGCCGTGCCAGGCCCGACCCGCGGCCTCAAACAGATGGGCTTTGGCGCCCTCGAAGGCCAGGCCCACCCGGTCGCCGACGGCGACGCGGCTGTCGCCGCTGTCCGAGCCGACGATCTGGTGGCCGTCTCCGAGTCGCACATAGACCAGTGTCCGTTCGCCAAGCCGCTCGAGCACGTCGACGATACCTTCCGCGGCATCGGGGGCGGGTTGTGTGATGCGAACATGTTCGGAGCGAATGCCGAGTTCGTAATCGCCGCCCGGAAGCCCCTCTGCCGCAATGGCCGTCGCGATCCTGAGACCTGCACCGCTCTCCGCAACGACGAGCCCGCCTTCGGCCCTGATCTTCACGGGCAGGAAATTCATCGCCGGTGCACCGACAAAACCGGCGACGAAACGCGTGGCAGGTCGGTTGTAGATCTCCATCGGCGCGCCGATCTGCTCGATCTTGCGGTTGTTCATGACGACAATGCGGTCTGCGAGCGTCATCGCCTCGATCTGGTCGTGGGTGACGAAGATCATGGTCGATTTCAGACGCTGGTGCAGCTGGGCAAGCTCGATGCGGGTGCGGGTACGAAGCGCTGCGTCAAGGTTCGAAAGCGGCTCATCGAACAGGAAAGCCTTCGGCTCCTTGACCACCGCGCGGCCGATCGCGACACGCTGGCGCTGGCCGCCGGAGAGCTGTCCCGGCTTGCGGTCGAGCAGGTGACCGATTTCCAGCATGCGGGCGGCTTCGGCAATGCGCGCATCGATGACGGAGCGTTCGACCGAGATGTTCTTCAGGCCGAACGCCATGTTGTCGCGCACGGTCATGTGCGGGTAGAGCGCATAAGACTGGAACACCATGGCCACGCCGCGCTGGCCGGGCGGCTGGTTGTCGATGCGCTCGCCATTGATGAGGATCTCGCCGGCATCGACGCTCTCAAGCCCGGCGATCATGCGCAACAGCGTCGACTTCCCGCAGCCGGACGGTCCGAGGAAGACCACGAACTCGTTGGCTGGAATGGAAAGCGACAGTTCATCGAGAACGGTCAGCGAACCGAACTGCTTGGTCACTTTGTTGATGTCGATGCTTGCCGTCATTGTCTCTCCTCCCATGACCGGACCGGAAATCCGGCTCAGGTCTTGATCCGGATCATCTGGTAGGAATAGGGAGCGAACTTGGCCGAGAGGCTGCCGTTCGCGAGAGACGCCGTGTCGGCCTTCTTCGGCGCGACATTCATCATGTCGGCTTCCGTGTTGACAGCCTTCAGATCGGAATGCGTCATGACCTGATGATCGATGATGCTGGCATTCTTGCCGAAGGCGGCGATGTCGAACTCCGCTTCAACATCCTTGTCCGAACGGTTGACGATGAAGAAGCTGACAGCACCTGCCTTCTCGTCGTGAACGGCCGACACGTCGAGGCAGGAAACGTCTCCTGCGACATCACTCTTGTAGGTCGGGCCGGCGACCTTGAGATCGAGCGCCTTGCCGCGGCCATAGCGCGAGGCAAACATGTAGGGGTAGAAAATGGTCTGCCGCCAGGCAGCACCATTCGGCGAGGTCATGATGGGCGCGATCACGTTGACGAGCTGCGCCAGGCAGGCGATCCGCACGACATGGGAACGGCGAATGAAGGTGTTGAGGATCAGGCCGACCTGCAGGACGTCCTCGAAATTGTAGATGTCTTCGAGCAGCGGCGGCGCAAAGGGCCAGCCATCGGCGCCTTCCAGAATCTTCTTGTCCTGCTCCTTGGAGTGATACCAGACGTTCCATTCGTCGAAGGAGATGTAGACCTGCTTGGACGAACGCTTCTTGGCCTTGATGTAATCGATCACGCCGGCGACCGTCATGATGTAGTCGTCGAGCTTCTCGTTCATCGCCAGATAGTTCGGCGTGTGATTGGCATGATTGTCGAAATACATGTGGAGCGAGATGTAATCGATCTCGTTATACGTATGGTCGAGAACGGTCGCTTCCCATTCCGGATAGGTCGGCATCTTGGCGTTGGACGAGCCGCAGACGACGAGTTCGAGCGACTTGTCGAAGGCGCGCATGGCCTTGGCGGTCTCGTGTGCCAGGCGGCCATATTCGTCGGCCGTCTTGTGGCCAATCTGCCAGGGGCCGTCCATCTCGTTGCCGAGGCACCAGAGCTTGACGTCGAAGGGCTCCTTGCGGCCATTGGCGATGCGCTTGTCGCTCCATTCGGAACCGCCCGGATGGTTGGCATATTCGAGGAGATTGCGGGCTTCATCGAGACCGCGCGAACCGAGGTTCACGGCGAGCATCATCTCGGTATTGGCGGAAACGCACCAGTCGGCAAATTCGTGAAGGCCGACTTCGTTGCTCTCGGACGTATGCCAGGCAAGATCGAGGCGGACGGGACGTTCTTCCTTCGGGCCGACGCCGTCTTCCCAGTTATAGGCCGAGACGAAGTTGCCGCCGGGGTAGCGCACGATCGGAACGTTGATTTCCTTGATGAGATCGAGGACGTCCTGGCGCATGCCGCTTTCGTCAGCGGTGGCATGGCCGGGCTCATAGATGCCCGTGTAAACCGCGCGGCCAAGATGCTCGATGAACGAGCCATAGAGCCTCGGGTCGATATCCGCGACAACAAACTGCGGATGCGCCACGACGGACACCTTCATGAATTCCTCCCATGTGTATCGTAAAAGACGATATGGATCGTCATTACGGATACTAAATCGAAAAATCCGGTGAAGGTCAAGGCATTCGGGCGAGAACGCGCCCTGGAAATTTCCTTCAGGGTATTAGTATATTGAAATTATGACGCTTTTTTAAATATCGAAAAGTTTGATACTATTCGATCTTCAGCCGCAGAACGATGTCCTGATCGTAATTGCCGAAGCCCTTTCCGAAGATGTTGATGCCGCCCGGATGGGATGCATCGTCTTCAATGCCGATGCGGACGCGGATCGAGTGGTGACTGGCGAGATCGAGATCGGCGAGCGTGACGTTGGAGATCTGGACGCCATCGACAAAGGTGCCGTCCGGGCCGACGCGCCAGTTCTTCAGCTTACCATATTGCGAGCCTTTCAGCTTCCACCAGTCAGGCGTATAGACGCCACGCTTGTCGCCGAAATCGCCGGGCGAGGTCCACACGCCGACCTTCTTGCCATTGATGGTCAATGTAATGTCGGAAGGCCAGTCTGCACTCGTTCCGGGGACTTCGGAACTCAGTTCCACAGCCACTTCCAGTTCCTGGATAGCCGTGTTGGAGAGCTTGGCATTGTTGGGAAACTGATACTCGACATAGCCGCGCGTGAACCAGATAAGCCCGGCTTTCATGCGATCCGGGTCGAGAAGCGCGTTCGGAACGTCGAGCAGGCCGATAATGCCATCGGGCGAACAGAGGCCGCAAGGCGCCGTCACTTCAAAGCTAGTATAGAGCCCGACGGGCATCGCCACTTCGATCAGATCCTTGCGCGGCTCGCGCACATCGCTCTTGAAAACGACGATGACTTCCTCGACCGTGGCGCGACAGATTTTCTGGTTGCCCTTGCGCGCCTTCTGCGTTTCGCTTTCCACCAGCCCGGCCTCTTCCAGAATCTGGATATGGGTGGAGATCGTCGATTGCGGCTGCTGCAATTCCGCTGCAAGTTCATTGACGTTCATCGGGCCGCGCTCGTGCAGACGCTTCAAGATCGTGGCGCGGGCGGGGGAAGCAATGCCCTTGAGAACGGCATGATCCACCTCGGGATCGACTATGAGAAAGCTTTTCGTCATGGCGCTCTTTTATTGCAGATTTTCTGATTTGTATCCCGCTTCCTGATTTTTGAAAAGCTGATTCTACCCTGCTTAAGGGCGGGCCTGCAGAATCCGGCTTGAGCAGGGCGCTAGTCTTTGCTGCAGCCGACCGGACGCGTCGGCGCGGCTTCGTGTGGGTGTCTGGATCGAGGCTTTCCGTGGGCTCTGCCTTGCCAGTGCGTGTGGAGCCAGTCGGCAAGGATTACGGCTTTGGCGTCGCCAGTCGCCGCCGGCCACGTCGGAACCCCGCACGCTGGCCCGGTGGATAGGCGCGTGCAAGCTGGTTGCGGCCAATGCGGTGCTGGGTCATTTCGCGGCGGGTCTCGTGGATGTCCTGGTAGAGAACGAGATCGGCCAGCGGGCGGGCGGAGCAGAGGAGCAGGAAGCCGGCTTCGGCATCTTCCGGATAGCGGGTGAGGGCGGCGCTGTCATCGACCTTGCCGGAGACGAGTTTCGCCGCGCAGGCGAGGCACCAGCCCTGTTCGCAGATGAACGGTGTTTGGATACCCGCATCGATCATCGCGTAGAGAAGATACTCGTCTGACGATGCCTCGAAGGTCCATGAGCCGTCAGGGCGCTCGAGGCGGACCGTGAAGATTTCTGCGGGTGCGGCCGGTTTGACCTCGATGCTCGCTGTAAAATCCTCCATGCCCATCGCTACCACCGTGTATCGGGCAGGATGACGTCGCCGATGCGGCCTACGGCGTAGCCATGCGCGGCCTCGGCGATGCGGATCGCAATGGCCAGCTCGGCGCGGCTCTGCGGAGCAAAGACGACGAGGCTTTGCGGCGGCACGGCACCGGCCATGTAGCGGGCAAAGGGATGAATGGTCGCCCAGCCGTGGTTGACGACCTTCTGCGCCCATTCGGGCCTTAGGCCCAGATGCATCGAGCCGTCCGGCCGGAGATTGACCCAGCAGGGCGCGCTGACAAAGGCTTCCGGCTGACCGCGCGCCATGTCTTCTTCCAGTCCCAAACCGAGTCCGGGGCTCCCAAGCGGCGTGTCAGCGGGAATGACGCCCGGGAGTTTGCCGATTGCCTCGGCCATGGCGTCGATGATATCCGGCGCAGCCTGCATCTCTTCCTGCAGGCAGGGCCATTTCGGCGAGAGCCTCGGCCGCGTCGCGGTCCTGCGGCCAAGCCGGCGCAGGCTGGGCGCGAGCATCCACACGGGCAGGTCGGAGGGTGTGCGTCTAGCCAAAGCTGTCATAGTGAATGCGGGTGATCGCAACGCCCGCCTCCTTGAGATGGGACTTCACGGCATTGACCATAACCGGCGGACCGGCGACGTAGAATTCCGTGGCGGCCGGATCGTAGGCGAGCGAGGCAAGCACATCGAGCGCCCGCCCGGTCGCATGGTCCGGCTGGCTCGTTTCCTCCTCGACGCATGGTGTGTAGGTCGCGCCCGCGATTGCGGCCGCCGCTTCGGCCAACTCATCCGAGGCAGCAAGGTCAGCCACGCGGCGGGCGCAATAGACGATATCGACGGGCGCTGCAAAATCGACGCTGTCGCGCGCAGCCTGCCGGACCAGCGACAGGATCGGCGAAATGCCGGTGCCGCCGGCGATGAAGATCTTGCGGCCCGGTCGTGGCTTCAGCGTGCAGGTGCCGAAGGGTGATTCCAATGTCAGCCGGTCGCCCGGCTGAAGGACGGCCAGCGCATTCGAGCCCGCGCCTCCGGGATAGCGCTTTGAGATGACCTGCAGGGTCTCGCCATCCGGAAGATTGCACATGGAATAGGCCCGGCGGAGCCTGTCGCCTAAATGTAGGATCGCATATTGACCGGGCAGGAAATCCGCCCCGCCCTCCGGGCGCAAGGTGAAGCGGCGGATTTCCGGCGCAAGTTCCTCGACCGCGACCAGTTCCGCCTCTTGCGTCCGGCAGGCAATCGCAGGCGATTGCGGCTCGCCCGGTGAAAGCTTGATGACGAGATCGCTACAGGCGATTGCCTGACAGGCGACCGTGCGGTTGAGCTTCTGGTCGCGCGGCGTCAGCGCCGGAGCAGCGGGAAACATAAGGTCCGTCTGGCCCTCGACAACCGTCACCTTGCAGCTTCCGCAATGGCCCCAGCCGCATTCGTAGGGAAGCGCGATGCCGTTACGCCGCGCCGCCTCCAGCAATGTTTCGCTGACTAACGTCCGAAAACGCCGTCCATCCGGCTCTATCGTTACCTGAAATGTCATGGCTCTGTCCGAGATGAAAGGACGGGCCGGCGGCAAGCGCCGACCCTTGACTGGTCAAAGCCCGTAATCGGCCAGCAGTTTCTGCTGCGCATCAATGGTGCGGCGGGCGATGCCGGCAGCACTGTCCGCCCCGCCTGCCCTAGCCAAACCTTCGGCAATGCCTCGAGCAGCCTTTTCGCCCAGCGCCTGCCAGCGGGCGGCCGTGTCCTTGAGAAGGCTTCGGTTTGATTCTGCCTTGCCGACCGCATAAGCGACGAGGCCCTTTGTGTTGTCTGCCGCATAGGTCTGATCGTGGGTGCGGAAATCGGCATGCAGCATGGAGAGAAGCCCATCGCCGCTGCGCTCGGCGATCTGCGCAAATTCCGTGTTGAACAGATGATCGAAGATCGGGCGCAGCACGAGCTGGCGCGAGGCGACGGCCTCGGTAAAGTCATAGGCGATCAGCTGCCTTTCGACGAGTTCGCGAAGCCCCTGCCATTCGGAACCTTGAGTCCAGGTTGCCCGCGCACGGTCGGTTGCGGCGAGGTCCGGGCGGCCGGTATCCATGGCGAGAACCTGCGCCAGATAGGCCTGGCGCTGCACCCGACGCATCTCGTTCGCCATCTGGAAATAGAAGGTGTTGGTGACGAAGGCGGAGGGTGCCATCTGGCCGATATAGACCGCACTCATCTGCGCTGCGTGGCCGGGGAAGCGCACCGGCAGGTAGAAATCGCGCAGGAAATCGAGCCATGCCGGGCTCAGCTTCTCGTAATGTCCCCGCGCCTCGAATTCGTCGATCAGGTTGTCGCAATAGACTTCGCGATCCTTCTGCTCCTCGACGAAGCGGCGATAGGTATAGGCGCGCACGTCGCGATAGCCTTCCCAGTCGTCAACGGAGGCGACGAGCGGGGAGTTCTCGCGGTTGGTGCGGTAGAAGACGTTGATGCTCCAGTCTTCCGAAAGCTCGAAGGGTGCCGGCTCGTTGCGGAAGTGGTTGTGGAACTTGAAGGTGACGGCCTCGTATTCCGAGGGCACGCGCCGTTCGGTCCAGAGGCTCCAAGGCTGCTTACGCTGCCGGCCTTGCGATTTTGCGACTGCCATAATCTTATCCTCCCGTTTGCATGGGCTCGCTTCCTCCAGCGGCATCATGCAGAAAATCCTTGAAACGAAGTGGCTTTCAGCCCTTCAGCGCCCATTCCCATTTGTCGTCCAGCGTCGTCAGGCGGCCCGCGAAGGAGACAAGGCTCGGCTCCAGCTCAGACAGCCGGAACGGCCGGCCGAGCTTTTCGACCATGGTGCGCTGGGTGAGCACGAATTCCTTCTCCGCCTGCACCCGGACATAGCCCGAGCGGTCCTCGACATAGATTTCGCGATCGGGATTATCCTCTTCCGCCGCGTCGATCACGGCGTTGATGATATCGTCGTCGACGCCGCGGATGATCGGACCGACGAGCTTCAATGTGGCTTCTTCCGTCATGGTTTTCCCCTAAACTTCTTCTGCTTCGTGGCGCAGGCGGCGCAACCGCCCGTCAGTCGGTACGCCGATCAAGACATCGTCGCCGTCCAGTCTGACGTCGTAGTGAAAGAGGCGGCAGCCGCTCGGATTGATGCCCTTGCCGGTCTCCATGCTGAATTCCCACTCATGCGCCGAACAGGTGATCGTGCTGGCATCGAAATCGATCTTGCCGTCGGCCAGCAAAATCTCCTGGTGGGGGCACATGCCCTGATAGGCCCTGATGCGGCCGCCCGGCATGTGGATGATGATGACCTGTTCTCCATCGACCTCGGCGTCGATGAAATCGCCCTCCCAGAGATCATCGAGCGTCGTGGCCTTCACCCAGTTCAGATCGTCATTCGACATAGCCGGCCTCAACGTAATCCATGGGACCGATGCCGCTTTCCGAAAACTTCATCGAGGCAGGCAACTGCCTGTCATTGAACCAGACGGCCATCGGCAGATTGCGCTCGGCAACGCGCAGGTTGACGGCGTGATGGGCGATCTTGGCGGCGACCGTCGCCATGTCGTCCTCGTCATCGACGGGGATGAGCTGCACCAGAAAATCGCCGTGAAAGGCGGCCTGCAATGGGACCATTGCCATTTGAAATTCCTCCCGTGAAATATGATCAGCGAACCGCCCCGCCGCCTCCCGCGGCGGGACAATCGCAAGCGTTGGCTTACTCAGCCGCCATGCGCATCTGCCGCGCCCAGGCGTAGTTGTCGGCGTCGTTACCGGCGACCTCGGGCGTGATGCTCATGTATTTGAGTGCGCCTTCGAGGTTCGGCGGCTGGATATGACCAGCGAGGAAGCGGTCTACGACCGAGAGATGCGTGTCGTAGCGCTCCGGCTGGCTCTTCCAGACCCACTCGCAGCCTTCCGAACAGAAGGTGACGCGGCGGCCCTTGTAGTTGAGCATGAAGGGCTTCTTGCCGACCGAGCGGCCCGTGACCGGCAGCTGGCAGCAATTGCAAACCATCGGCAGCGTTTCCGGATAGGTCTTCTCGATGCGCCCGGCGCGAACGTTTTCGGTGATCACGTCCCAATATTTGCCGAAGCGGTCGTTCCAGCCCGGATATTTCATTTCCAGCCAGTCGCGCTCGTCGGCGGACACGCCCGCATCCGGGTTCCACCAGACGGTCGGACGCCAGAACCAGACGCCGAGATGCTGGGCATGGTGATACCATTCAAGCTCGGGCAGGAAATGCTCTTCCCAGTACCAGGGAAGATCCATTCCGAGATCCTTGAACTGATCAACGAACTGGCGGCAGATCCACTCGGTCATGAACTCCTTGAAGCTCATCGTGCGGTGTTCGAGCGGGGTGTAATAATCCATCGAGAAGCCGGTCAGCAGGCCGAAGATACGCCACGAGCGCCAGAACATCTGGTCGACCAGCTTCTGCGCTTCCGCCTTCTTGCCGTTTTCGATGAGGATCTTCAGCGTCGGTTCGCCCTGCTGCGAATGGCGCGCCTCGTCGGTCTGGATCGAGGAGATCAGCGCGCCGAACTCGATATCGCCGACATGCAGCGCATCGGCCGACATGCCGAGGAATTGCAGGTTGGTGAAGCCGGTCTCGAAGGTGAAGGTGAGCTGGATGGCGGTGGAGACGGCATCGTTGGCGGTGAACATGTCGTCGAACAGCGAGCGCGCGGCAATCGCCGCCCATTCATTGGTATGGACCGTCTTGTGGGCCCAGTCCATCTGCGGGTCCTTGTCGGTCAGGCAATAGGGGAAGTAGATCTGCGCCTGGCCGTGGCGGCATTCGTCCAGCGTGCCGAAGCTCGCCATGTTGCGCCATGCGGCTGCACGGCCGAAACGGGCCATGCGGGCCTCGCCGATGGAGGCGAGATATTCCGGAATGGGGATCGCGCCGTAATGCGCCTTCACCGCCGATTTCCAGCCCTCGTCCAGCTTGTCATACATGTCGGAACGGGCGATGGTGGAGCGGATCGAATAAATGCCTGCATCCTTGCCGGCCTGGTTATGGACATATTCGCGGTAGGTCAGCTTGTAAGGCTCATCCCAGCCCCACCACTTCGTGTTTTCGATGCCGAAGCTCTTCGACAGTTCTTCCGGAAAAACTTCCTTGTCCGAGACATAGGTGAAGTCCCAGTTCATGTCGCGCGCGACATCGTAATAATCGTGACGTTGCAGTTTAGGCATCGAATTCACCTCCCAGTTCGATCCGTGCCGCCCCTCGAGAAGGGCGTGCGGCTTCCGGACGAAGCCGCTTTCAGCGCATGTCGTTTGCCGGTGCCTGACACGTGCTTCGGGCACGGTTCATCGTTCCCGCGCATGCTCCTCCACAGGCGCGGCGATCAGAGCTTCAACCCGGCAATGTTGTACGACTAAGGGCCAATTTAGACGGCTATCTTTGGTTTTCCTTTGGTTTCGGGGCTTTTCTTGAAAAGAATCAAGAGAGATCCGAAATTTCCGAAATGCGCTTTGTTTTCCGTTGGATAAACGAAAAGAACGGCCGGGCGGAAACCGCCACGGCCGTTCTCCTTTGGTCAGAACGGGTCTTACCGGCCGATGAGGTTCTTCAGCCGCTCCGGACCCTCGGCAAGATCGGCCGCACTCGGCGAAATGCCGGCAGCAATCAGGCGGCGGGCGACCATGTGTTCGCCGGGGCGGTTGACGCTATCGACGGCCAGAAGCCGGTCGCCGGCATAATGATAGACCGAGAAGGCCGGATCATCGGGCGCGCCAGTGCGCACATGCCGGTCAGCCTCGAAGGAAAGACCCGCCATCTGTAGTTTCATCGGCCCCTGATCGGACCAGAACCAAGGCGTTTCGCGATAGTCTTCGATCTTGCCCATGATGGTCTTGGCAACATGCTTGGCCTGATCGGAAGCGTTCTGCACCGATTCCAGCCGCACGCGGCGACCCGCCTGGGCATGCGGGAAATTGGCGACATCACCAATGGCGAAGATGGTCGGGTCCGTGCTCGCAAGCGTCGCATCGACAACGATACCGTTGTCGCAGGTCAACCCGGCATCGCGGGCGAGCGCATCATTCGCCGTTGCGCCGATGCCGACGAGAACCAGATCGGCAGGAACGGCCGTGCCATCCGCAAGCAGTACCGCCCTGACCTTGCCCGCCTCGCCCTCAAGCCGATCGATCCCGGTGGCGGTCAGAACGCGGATGCCGAGCTTACGATATTCCGCATCGACATGCGCCGCAACGACGGGCGAAACGGCTCGGCCGAGAATGGAGGGCGCAAGTTCGATGACGGTGACACTCTTGCCGAGAAGGGCAAAGGTCGCCGCCGCTTCCAACCCGATGAACCCGCCGCCGATGACGGCGATGTCGTTCGCCGTATTCATCGCGGCGCGCAGATGCGCGGCATCGGCGCGGGTGCGGATCGAATGGAGGCCTTCAAGATCGTGGCCGGTCAGTGTCAGCTTACGATTTGTCGCCCCCGTGGCAATGACCAGCCGGTCATAGCGAAGCTTCCCGCCTTCGGCGAAACGAATGGCTTGCGCCTGCCGATCAATCGCCTCGACCTTCCGGCCGAGCGCCAGTTCGATCCGCGCATCCACATAGGCTTTTTCGGCGCGCAGGATCTGCACGTCCTGGCTTACGTCTTTCAGGTAAGCCTTGGAAAGCGGCGGCTTGTGATAGGGCAGATCGGGCTCGTCGCTGACGAGATGGATCGGCCCGTCATAGCCCTCCTGGCGCAGGCTGAACCCGATCTGCGAACCGCCATGGCCTGCCCCGATGATGACCACGCCGCGCTGCATGGTTCAGGCCTCAGCCACGGTGACGGTGAGGCCATCTGTGGCCGCAGAGAGCTTGACCTGACAGCCTAGGCGGCTGGTCGGGCGCTGGTTGCTGGCCGTGAATTCCAGCGCATCCTGCTCCATCGCGTCGGGCGGATCGAGCCGGGCGAAATCCTCCTCCGTCAGATAGACATGGCAGGTGGCGCACATGCAGGAGCCGCCGCATTCGCCGATGATGCCGTCGACACCGGCGCGGGTGCCGGCCTGCATCAGGCTTTCGCCATTGACGACCTCGACGATGCGGCGCGTTCCATCGCGCTCGATGAATGTGACCTGGCTCATGATATTTCCTTCAAAGAAACTGTCTGCCGCCATCGACGATCAGGGTCTGGCCCGTCACGAAGGCAGCCTGCGGAGATGCGAGGAAGAGCGCGGCGCCCGCCATGTCTTCCGGCGTCGAGGCGCGCTTCAGCGCACCGCGCGTCACGCCATATTCGGAGGCGTTTTCCATCAGCCCGAGGCTCGCTTCCGTCAAGGTGAAGCCGGGCGCGATAGCATTGACGGTGATGTTGTCTCCACCAAGTTCGCGAGCGAGCGCGCGTGTCATGGCGATGATCGCGCCCTTGGAGGAAACGTAATGCAGCCATTCCGGCGAACCACTCATGACGGTCGCCGACGAAATATTGACGATCGCGCCGGATTTCTGCGCCCGCATCAACGGCGCGACGGCCTTCGTCGCCATCCACGCGCCCTTGACATTGACCGCCATGACGCGGTCCCACTCGTCCTCGGCAATCTGCTCAAAGCCCTTACGCTTCAACCCGGCATAGATGGCGGCATTGTTGACAAGGACGTCGATACGGCCACGCCAGTTTTTGACGTCGCCGACCAGAGCGTCGATCGAGGCGGCTTTCGTTACATCGACGCCAAATCCCAGCGCTGAACCACCATGAGCCGTAATCAGCTCCGCCGTCTCCCGCGCACCGGCCTCATTGAGATCGGCGGCGACGACGGCAGCGCCCTCGGCGGCAAAGGCGAGCGCAAAGGTACGCCCCAGCCCGCCCCCGGCACCTGTAATCAGCGCCACCTTGTCCTTAAACGTTTCGCCGCTCATCGCTGGCCCTCCAGTGTCGTCATGTCATCTAGCCAAGCCATGGCCTGACCTTGTGCGACCAGCGCTTCCGCCATCGCGCGCCCATCCTTGGTCAGCATCTGCGGGAGGACGAAGTCCTCAAGCATCGCGACCGTTTCCTTCGGCGGCGTTCCAAACCAGCCGCAAATCGTCTTCACGCCGTGGCTGGTAAAGCGCCAGAGCTTGTCGGCCTCCTTGACGATCTCGTCTTCCGGCGAGATCGCCTGCTTGCGCGTGTCGTGCCCGTCGATGATCGACAGCACCGTTTCGACATCGACGCCCAGAATGGCGAGCGCCTGCAGATGCGGCCGCGCAATCGCCACCCCCTCGACCTCATGCACGCGCTGAAGCTCCGGATATTTCGGCTTGGGCCCGACGGAGTCCGCCAGCTTTTCGACCGGCACCATCTTCCAGCCGACATCGTGGAAAAGGATCGCGGTGAGCACCGTCGCCTCATCTACCTCGGGGCGCAGTTTCAGCAGCGCGCGGGCAAGCTGATAGGAGATCAGCGTGTGCTCGTCATTGGAGCGCACATCGAGATAGGGCCGGGCCGCAAGCCAGGTGGGAATGTCGCGTTCGAGAAGCGCGCCGCTCATCAGAGCCCCTCCTTGTAGGAGAGATAGATGCTCTTGTATTCGAGATAGGCCTCGATGCCGAAACGGCCCTTTTCGCGCCCGAAACCGCTTTCCTTCATGCCGCCAAAGGGCATGGTGTGGCTGGAGCGGTGAATGTTGTTGACCCAGACCGAACCCGCCTCGATCCCCTCGGCAAGTGTCAGCGCTGTCGCGAGATTTTCCGAAAAGACGAAGCCGGCAAGCCCATAGCGCGTCTGATTGGCGAGTTTCAGCACCTCGCGGCGATCGTCGAAAGGCATGATGCCGAGAACCGGGCCGAATGTCTCTTCGGTCATCACCAGCATGGAGTGATCGGCATCGGCAATCAGCGTCGGCGGGAAGAACCAGCCGCCATCGTAGAGCCCGCCGGTCAGCCGCTTGCCGCCGGTCAGGATGCGCGCGCCCTTCTGCCGGGCGTCATCGCTCTGGCGTTCGGAATTGCTGTAGATCTTCTGGTTGACCAGCGGCCCCATGGCACACGATGCATCGAACCCGTCGCCAACCTTCAGCTTGTCGACATGCCCCTTCAGCTTCGCGAGAAAAGTCTCGTAGACCGGACGCTCCACATAGCAGCGGTTGACGCGGTAGCAGAACTGGCCGGAATTGGCGAAGCCGTGGCGGGCTATTGCCGCGGCGGCGACATCGAGATCGGCATCCGAACAGACGATGGCCGGGCTCTGGCCGCCAAGTTCCAGTGTCAGCCGCTTCATTGTCTGCACGGCTGCGGCGGCAATCGCCTTGCCGGCAGCGGTTCCGCCGGTAAACGCGATCTTGCGCGGCACGGGATGCTCGATCATCGCCTTGCCGATCCCCGATCCCCGGCCCGTCACCACATTGAACACGCCGGCGGGGAAGCCCGCGCGGTGGAAAAGATCGGCCAGCATGAGCGTCGAAAGCGGCGTATCCTCCGCGGGCTTCGCCACCATCGTGCAGCCGGCAATCAGCGCCGCGCCAAGCTTGAAGGTGAGCAACGTGATCGGATAGTTGAAGGGCGTGATCGCCACGACAACGCCGACCGGTTCGCGCGTCACCAGCATCTTTTCCCCGGCCACCGAGGTGATCGGCATTTCGGCGGTGAGCCGCAGACCTTCCTCGGCATAGACATCGAGCAGATCAGCCGAACGCTCGATTTCGGTGATGGCAGCGGCAAGCGGGCGGCCAAGCTCCAGCGTCAGCGTCCGGCCGATGGCCTGCGCTTCGGCGCGCATCAATTGCGCGGCCGCTTTCTGGAGACGGGCGCGCTCGGCAACCGGCGTGCGCTTCCAGGTCTCGAAGGCGCGTTCGGCGGCGGCAATCGCGCGGTCTGCATCCTCGGCGGCCCCGGTGGGCACGGTGTCGATGACATCACCGGTCGCCGGATTGGTGACGTTCTGGCGCAAGCCGGCCAACGCCGGGACGAATGCGCCGTCGATGAACATGTCCATGGGTTACATCCGTTCAGATCAGGTGAAGCAGGAGCGCCCGGCGCGTGATCGCCAGTTCCTCGGTTGCCATTTTCAGGCCGGCTTCGGTTTCGAGCTGTTGCAGGCCGGTGGCTTCCAGCCGGTCGGCATATTGATGCGGGTTCATCTTGAACCAGTCGCAGGCGACCGAAACGCCGGTGACGGTGAAGCGCCAGAGCTTGTCGGCATCGCGCACCAGCCGGTCGTTCAGGTGCCGGGGCTCAGGCCGCGTATCGTGCCCGTCGATGATTTCGCCAACGGCGGCAATGACATGTTCCGGCCAGCCGGTCCGTTCCAGCACCTCGCGGGAGAGGCGCACGCCCTCGCTTTCATGCAGGAAGCGGACATCCGACTGCATCATGTTCGGGCCGAAACCCTTTTCGAAAATGTCGGTCGCGTCGATCGACCACCAGCCGATATCGTGGAGCAGGATGGCAAGCGACACGATATCCTCGTCAGCCTCCGGATAGACCTCCAGGAGCTTGCGCGCGAAGGCGTAGGAGAGCGGAATATGCACGTCGTTCTTGCGCGCCCGCATATAGGTCTCGGCAGCGCGCCAGACGGCGTCGTAGCGGCCGGTCTTCAAGGAAATGTTCACGGTTCTCGTCCTTGCAGTCGTGTCCAGAGACGGGCCAGCGCGACGCCGGCCCGCCATGCTTGGTTCAGGCTCAGCCGATGATCCGGACTTCGCCCGTCGCGCCATCGACGCGCAGCATCTGCCCGTTCTTGATCGTCGAGGAGGCATTGCCCGTGCCGGTGACGGCGGGCAGGCCGTATTCACGGCAGACGATCGCGGCGTGGCTCATCATGCCGCCGATATCGGTGACGGTGGCCTTGATCTTGCCGAAGACGGGCGCCCAGGAGGGTGCCGTGACTGGCGCGACAAGAATTTCGCCGTCCTGGATGAGGTTCAGTTCATCGGCCGAGCGGATGACGCGGGCGCGCCCTTCCGCAATGCCCGGCGAGGCGGCCATGCCGGTGAGCTTCGACTTGTCGCTGCCGCCATCGAGCCAGCGGGCGATCGATTCCGACGTGATGCCCCAGAGCATGATGGTGAAGGGCTCGGTGATCACTTCCGGCGGGTTGTTCAGCGCCGGCTGCGGCGGTTGCGTCGCGAGCGTTGAAAGGATCGCCTTGCGCTTGGCAATCACTTCCGGCCAGTAGACCGGCCCGATCGGCTCGCCGCCGACAGCCCAGGCATTCCCGTAGTCGAACAGCGCGTCGCGCACCTCCTGACGGTTCAGGAAGAACATGTCATCGGCATTTTCGAAGAAGCCCTGACCATGGAGAATGGCGCTGAGTTCCCGCATCTTGCGCCAGAACACGCTCATCGACCAATGTTCGATGTAGAAATTGTGGTTCTCGACGTAAGGGAAGACGGCGCGGGCGAGACCGAGCTTGCCTTCAAAGACTGGGCGCAGCTCGTCTGACAGAAGCTCGGCATACTCGGCCGTGATCCGGTCGCGCTCGGCGGCGATCTTCTCCGTTGGACGGTCGATCGTCTCGCCCTTTTCGAGCTTGGCAATGTAGTCGCGGATATAGCCGAGCGGGATGTCGAGATGCTCGATCCAGTATTTGTCGGTCGAGTAGAAGCCATTGCCCGAGGTGAAGTTGAACCACGGGTCCTGCGCGGCCTTCCATGCATCCAGCCATTCCTTGCCGCCCGAAACCGTGGCAACGCGGGCCAGTGCCTCGTCGGCCGTACCGGTCTTCAGCGCATCGGCGACACCGAGCTTGAGAGCGAGCTTTGAGAGCTTCTTCAGCTCGTCATCCGGACGGAAGAGATCGACATCCACGCCCTGCACCATCTTGGCGATCGCCTGGTCCGGAATGGTCGGGAACTGCTCCTTCAGGAAGCCGAAGAAGTCGAGATAGGCGGCATAGCCGAGGTTGAGGAACTCGAAGTGATATTGCCAGGTCTTGTAGAGAAGCTGGATCGCGCGATCATAGCTCTCCATCATGAAATAGGTGTTGTCGAGGCCGACGCCGTCCTTCACCCATTCGACCGGAACGACCTCGGGCAGCGGCTCGAAATGGATGGCTTCCATGTCGGCAATGTTCGCCTTGACCTTGACCATCCAGTTATCGAGCAGCGAGGCCCAGTTCTGGAAATAGTGGCCCGCGCGGTCCATGAACTGCGGCACGCGCGCCGCGATATTCTCCGGTGCGACCGCCAGCGGCGACATGTAGCAATAGCCGTTATGGATACGATAATCGACGCCATTGGCCGGCGGGATCAGATAGTGGCGCGTGTTGTACTGGCCGAGACATTTGACAGCGAATTCCACCGTGATCGTGTCGAAGGGCTTGAACGGGCTCGGCCAATGCTGGCTGTCGCAGAACCAGAACTTGCCTTCCTCCTTGGCGCGGATCTTGTCATTGAACAGAAGGTAATAGGGATAAAGTTCCTCCCAGCCCTCGGCGCCCTTGGGGGCTTTCAGGTCATACGGGCTCGGGAATTTCATGTGGCTTGTCACGGGTCTCTCCTCCTTGAACCGCGTTCAATTCTTCAATCTGGTGGGTCAGCTCTTGGCCGACAGGGGCGACATCAGCGTTCCGAGAACACCCTCGATCCCCATGGCATAGGTCTTGGCCGGCGCTTGCGCCTTCTTCTGGCTCCAGACGGTTTCCGGGCGGCTTTGCAGCGCGACAAGGTTCGCGCCATCCGGAAGATCGGCATCGATCGCCCATTCCACGTCCTGCGGGCAGCCCATCTTGCGCTCCAGCGACTTGGCAAGGCCCGCAACCGCAATGACCTCGCCATCGCTGAGCGAGGGCAGCGTCCGCCGCTCCGGTTCGATGACGCGATCAACGGTACGGCGAAGTGCGCGATCGGCGACGAGTTCGTGGTCCTTCTCGGCGATGCGCCGCTTCGTGACCTGCATCATGACCTTTTCGACGACGAAGTTGTCGGGCGTGATCTCGCCGGACACGACCGGCTCGCCGAGGCCGAAGGCGGAGTCGATGACGATCTTGGTGCGGTCGCCATTGATCGGGTCGAGCGTCATCGCGACACCGGCCGCCTTGGCATTGACCATCTTCTGCACAGCGACGCTCATCAGCACTTCAAGCTGGCCGAGATTGTTCTTGGCGCGATAGGAAATGGCGCGAGCATTGAAGAGGCTCGCCCAGCAGGCGCGGACCTGCTTCACAACATCGTCAGCGCCCGTCACCCAGAGATAGGTGTCCTGCTGACCGGCAAAGCTCGCATCCGGCAGGTCTTCGGCCGTCGCCGAGGAGCGCACCGCCACCGGCAGATCGTCCGAGGGCGACATGTCGACATAGGCGCTGCGGATCGAAGCCTCGATACGGGAGGGCAGCGGTGTCGAGCAGATTTTCTCGCGGATCGCAGCCGCCTTCATCGCCTCATCGGCGACATTGCCGATCTCGATACTGTCGATGATGCCTTGAAGCACGGGCTTCAGGCCCGAAATGTCGAGGAATTCCGCATAGGCATCCGTCAGCACCGCAAAGCCGGCCGGCACGGCGACACCGGCGGCGATCATGCGGGCAAGGCTGGCGCATTTGCCGCCCATCTTCGGAAAATCGGCTTCCGACGCCTGATCGAAGGCAAGGATGTAGTGGTTATGGTTTGCGGCTGTCATTGATCTCTCTCCCGGACAGGCTTTGGGCGCCCATCCCTCTTGTTCATGCTGTTTTCAAAGTAACCGGTCGCTCCTCAGCCGACCGGCCACTCCACATGCAAAGCCGTCGGCACCCGGAAGGAAATGTTGCGGACGAAGTCAAAGCTCTGGTCCTGCTTCAGGCGCATGTCCGGCAGACGACGCGTCAGTTCCTCCAGTGCGATGCCGAATTCCAGCTTGGCCAATTGCTGGCCGAGGCAGAAATGGATGCCATAGCCGAAGGACAGGTGGTTGCGGGCATTCGTCCGGCGGATGTCGAAGCGGTCCGGCTCGCTAAACACGCTGTCGTCGCGATTGGCGGAGCCCATGATGAGCAGGATGTTGGAATTGGCCGGGATCGGCACGCCGCCGATCTCCGCATCCTGTGTCGCCCGGCGCCGCCAGGCGACGATGGAGGGGCTGAAGCGCAGGCTTTCCTCGACCGCGCCGGGGATCAGCGACGGATCGGCCACCAGCGCTTCCCAGTTTTGCCGATAGGTCAGCAGCTCGCGAACGCCATTCGCCATCAGCGTCGTTGTCGTTTCATGACCGGCGAAGAGCACGGAATAGAGAAGCCCCGCAATCTCGGCATCGCTGATATCGGCACCTTCCTGCTTCAGGCGAACGAGATCGCCCGGCAGGTCGTCCGACGGCGTCTCGTAGCGCGCCTTCACCAGTGCCTGGCAATAGTTCCAGTAGTCGACCATGTTGCGCGCATGCGGCAACTGTTCGTCGTCGGTGAGGTTCGCCCAGGTCAGCAGCGCGCGGCTGAGCGCCCAGCTTTTGACGCGGGGAACATCACTGTCCGGGACGCCGACCAGCTTGAAGAGAACCAGCGCCGGCACGTCATAGGCAAATTCCGAGAAGAAGTCGGCCTTGCCCTTGTCGATGAAAGCGTCGATCGCCTTGGTCACGATCTCGCGGATCTGCGGCTCGATGGCCTTAAAGCGGCGGGGACCGAAGCAGGTCTGCGCGATCTTGCGGATGCGAGTGTGGTCTGGCGGAACGCGGGCCGAGAGGCCGGAATAGGCGGTGAAGCCGCCCTGGCGCATGATCTCCTTGCCTTCCGCGCACATCGGCCGAACGGGGGCCTGTGCATTATCGGAAGCAAAAACCTGCCAGTTGTCGAACACGGCCTTTATGTCGGAATAACGGGTAACGACGTGATAGCCGATGTCGTCCGAATAGAAGACGGGATGTTCGGCGCGTGCCCATTCGTAGAAGGCGAAAGGGTCCTGCATGTCGAACGGATCGAACTCGCTGGACGCGTTCGAAAACGGGCACTGACGTGCCGCAGCCGATGTCGCTGTCATTGTTTCCTCCCATGACAGAAGGGCTTCGAAGCCCCGTGATGAAGATGACATTAGCCATCCATCTTTGGTTTATCTTTAGGCCGGGAAGGGCGGCCTTTGGTCGCGTTTCAGGCCTGCCTTCCCGCCTTCAATGCGTCATAGGTGGCCTTGACCGCGGCACTCTTTGGCCGGTCGTCGAAATGGGTGAGCGAACCGAGATAAAGCTTGTACTGCCGGTCGATCGCCTCCGGACGGCCCTGGGCAGCAAAGACCCGCATCGCCTCTTCATGCGCGATCTCGCAGACCGGATCGATATTCAGCGCCTTCTGGCAATGGGCGAGCGCTGCCGAATAGTCCTGCCGCTGGCGGTAGATGCTAGCGGCGTTGCGCTGCACCTTGAAAAACATTTCGCGCAGCCAGTAGCGCTTGGACCAGCACCAGTCGCGCTCGTTGTCGTCGGCATATTCCGGCGGAATATCGGCGAAGAGGTCGCCCGTATAGAGCCGGTCGGCGGCCTGAAGACAGATCATCGCCTCGTCCAGCGCGCCGGCCTTCATATGGGTGATCGACTGGCGGCAGAGCTGTTCGAAGGTCGAAATATCGAGCCAGCTCTTGTCCGGCGGCACCAGCACATAACGCGAGGAATCGCGGATGAGATATGTCGCACCCTGCTTGTCGCCATCCTGGCTCAGCGCGGCGCGAAGATAACGCACTGTATGATAAAGCCGGTTCCGCCCGGCCTCGACCGTTTCCGCCTCCGGCCAGAGGAGGTCGGTCAGTTCATCGGCGCTCGCCCCTTCGCCACCCTTCTGGAGCAGATACGCAAAGAGAGTCTTCGTCTTGCGTGTCGCGCCGCCCGGCGTGTCCCAGATGATCTGCGACCCGTCATTGCGATAGATGCGCAGCCGCCCGAAGCAGCGGATCTTCCAGCGGTCGCGCGCCTCGAAGCCGGCAAAGGCTGGCTCCTCCGCCGTCTTGCGCAACAGCCACATGGGGTCGGCGCCTTCGGCGGCATGGATTTCACTATCGCCGGAGGCCGGCGCAAGGTC
Organism: Rhizobium sp. C1; assembly: GCF_021026335.1. Taxonomy (GTDB): domain Bacteria; phylum Pseudomonadota; class Alphaproteobacteria; order Rhizobiales; family Rhizobiaceae; genus Ensifer_A. Next base: position 129,812 of record NZ_JAJNCY010000005.1, on the reverse strand, counting down.
GGGTGAAAGTGCATTGAGCCAGTGATCAACCTGCTGGCGCAGCGTGCCACGCGTCAGAAGCTTAGCCGGCAGCCAGTGCGGATTGTCATGCAGGCCGGCTTCGGTCAGGATCTGCGGATGGCCGCGCAGCGCGGTCAGCAACTGCTCGTCAATCATCAGGTTACGATTGTAGAGCGAGATCAGCGGACAGCCGATCGTATCGGCCAGCCGCTCGGCAATTTCCGTCCATGTCTCGAAATTGGCCGCCGCCGAATTGGTGGCGAGCGTCCAGCTCATGTCGACGATGAGCACCGAGTGTTCACGGCGCTCCACGGACTCGACCCAGGTTGTTACACGCTGCAGGATGGTCTTGAACGAGATCGGCGTTTCGAGAAACCCGGCATCGCGAAACGACATGAGCTTCAGGCTCTCCCTCCGTTTTGTGCCGCGACTGCGCAAGGGTTTCGTCTGCGGCCAATGATCGGAAATCACCAGCACTTCCGGCGCGTCCGCCACATGGCGGAGCGCTTCAGCAAGGCTCGTCGCCTGCCGACCGATGCCCGAGACGAACATCGCCAGATTAGCCGTCTTGCTGCTGATGTCTCCCGCCATTGTCTTTTTCGCTGAAATACAGACCGATAATGGCGATAGAGATTATTGAACTTCCGCATGTCCGGCAAGGCATAGCCGCTGCGGTATATATACGATCAGCGATATAATGTCGCCGGAACAGAGCTTCAGGTTTTGGCCGTCACGTTCGCCTGCCGCCGGGCCAAAAATTTCAGAGTCAGTTTCTCCAGATTGCTGTCCAGCCATCGCGCCATGTCGATTTCCTCATCGAGGTTTTTTCGCAACGGCTCGATGGTGGCAGAATAGCCGCCACGCGCACCAATAGCGATCAATGACTGATAGGCGGCGATCTCGTAGTTTTCGAACGCAAAATTGGCGAAACTGTTCTTGAGGATTTCGTCGCCGGCAATCGCATGCCCCAGAGCCGCGAGAGTGCCGGTCAGGGAGAGCGCCGTATCCTTGAGCGTTGAATTGTTCTCGCCGAGACTGTCGAGAATTGTGCCGAGCCGTTCGAGTTGGCCTTCGGTTTCACGGATATGTGTTTCGAGCCGGGCGGCGACATCCGGGTAATTTTCGATCCGCGAAAGCTGCGGCTTCATGATTGAAAGCGCCTGGTTTTCCATGGCGTGGGCATTCTTGAGCCCCGTCACGAAAATATCGCGGATTTCCGAACTGTCCTGCATCGTCTCTTCCTTCCGTTGGGCGCAACGGCGCCTGTGTATGCGCCGCTCTAACCAGATTGAGCGGCGTCTGTTCCGGATGGGAAAAGAGGGTGCCCCACCCCCGGCAAAGGAAGAGGGTGGGGCTAGAACCGACCGGTTTTGGGGGGCTCCGGTCGGTTCATGGCTACGGCACGTCGGTGGGGTCGACCGAGGGTGCCGTATGATGGCCGGGTATGGTTTCCGGATCGGGCCTCTTCGTCCGGAAGAGCCGGAGCACGAAGACGAAGAAGGCGGGTACGAACACGACCGCCAGCAGTGTGGCCGAGATCATGCCGCCGAGAACCGTGATCCCGATGGCGTTCTGGCTGGCCGCGCTGGCGCCGCTTGCAATCGCCAGCGGCACAACGCCAAGGGTGAAGGCGAGCGACGTCATCACGATCGGGCGGAAGCGCAGGCGCGCCGCCTCGATCGCCGCATCCAGTAGCGACATGCCTTCGGCATAATGGTCCTTGGCGAACTCGATGATCAGGATGGCGTTTTTCGCGGAAAGCCCGATAATCGCGATGAGGCCGACCTTGAAGTAGATGTCGTTCGGCATATGCACCCCGGTCACCGCGAGCACGGAGCCGATGAGGCCGAGCGGCACGACAAGCATCACCGAGAGAGGGATCGACCAGCTTTCGTAAAGCCCTGCCAGCAGCAGGAAGACGAAGAGGAGGCTGAGGCCGAAGAGGAACGGCGCCTGCGAGCCGGACTTGATTTCTTCCAGCGTCTGGCCGGTCCATTCATAGCCGATCCCGGCCGGCAGGGTGCTCGCAAGCTTCTCCATTTCGGCGATCGCGGCACCGGAAGAGACACCTTCGGCCGGTTCGCCCGAGATGCGGATTGTCGGATAACCGTTATAGCCGACAAGCTGCGGCGAGCCCTTCTGCCATTGCGCAATCGCAAAGGAGGAGAGCGGAACCATGCCGCCGCTTGCATTGCGCACGTTCAGCTTCAACAGGTCTTCTGCCTGAAGACGGCTGTTGTCGCGGGCCTGCACGATGACGCGCTGCATGCGGCCCGCATTCGGGAAGTCGTTGATATAGGACGAGCCAAGGTTGGCGCTGATCGTGTTGTTGATGTCGCTGAAGCTCACACCGAACGTGTTGGCCTTCTCGCGGTCGATCACCAGGAGAACCTGCGCAGCATCAGGCAGACCCTCAATGCGCATGTTCTTCACCAGCTTTCCGGCGTTCGCCTTCTGCATGAGTTCTGCGGCGGCAGCAGAAAGCGTTGCCTGACCCACACCGTTGCGGTCCTGCAGGCGGAAGGAGAAGCCGCCCGTGGCGCCGAAACCCGGAATGGGAGGCGGCGAGAGCGCGAAACTCGTGGCATCCTTGAGCCCGAAGAGCTTCATGTTCATCCGGTTGGCGATATCCTGCGCCGAATTGTTGGCGCCGCGCTCGCTCCAGTCCTTCAACGTGACGAACATCAACGCCGCGTTGGGGCCGGTGCCGGAGAAGCTGAAGCCCTGGATGGCGATGACATCGCGCACGGCCCCTTCGGCCTTCAGAAGCTTTTCGATCTGCTCGACCGTTGCCTTGGTGCGGTTGGCGCTGGCTTCCGGCGGGCCCTCGATATTGACGAGCAGGTTGCCCTGGTCTTCGGCGGGTACGAAGCCGGAAGGAAGCTGGACATAGAGATAGCCAAGGCCGACGACGAGGGCCAGATAGATGACCATCATCCGCCCCGCGCGGCGGGTGAAGCTTCCGGTGGTCCTGACATAACCCTTGGTCAGCCCGGAGAACCCGCGATTGAACCAGCCGGCCAGGCCCTTCTTCTCGTGATGATCCTTCGTGATGGGCTTCAGGAAGGTGGCGCAGAGTGCGGGCGTCAGCGACAGCGCCAGGAAGGCCGAGAACAGGATCGAGACGACCATGGTCAGCGAGAACTGGCGATAGATGATGCCGGTCGATCCGGGGAAGAAGGCCATCGGCACGAAGACGCAGGTGAGAACCAGCGTGATGCCGAGAATGGCGCCGGTGATCTGCGACATGGCCTTGCGCGTCGCCTGCTTCGGCGACAGCCCTTCCTCCGCCATGATGCGCTCGACATTTTCGACGACGACGATCGCGTCGTCGACCAGGATGCCGATGGCCAGAACCATGGCGAACATGGTGAGCACGTTGATGGAGAACCCGGTCGCATACATGATCGACAGCGTTCCCAAGAGCGCCACCGGCACGACGATCGTCGGGATCAGCGTGTAGCGGAAATTCTGCAGGAAGATCAGCATGACCACGAAGACCAGCGCGACGGCCTCGATCAGCGTGTGGAACACCTTCTCGATGGATGCCTGCACGAAGGGGCTTGTGTCATAAGGGGTGGAATAGACGACGCCCTTCGGGAAGAATTTCGACAGTTCTTCCATTTTTGCCTTCACGGCGGACGAGGTCGCAACCGCGTTGCCTGTGGAGGAGAGCTGGATGCCCATGGCAGCGCTCGGCTGTCCGTTGACGCGGCTCGAGAAATTGTAGGTTTCGGCGCCCAGTTCGATGCGCGCGACGTCCTTCAGGCGCACCGTGCTGCCATCGGAATTGGCGCGCAGGATGATATCGCCGAAGGCTTTCGGATCGCTCAGCTGACCCTTGACGATGACGGAGGCCGTCAGGTCCTGCGTCACGGGGTTCGGGGCTGCGCCGATCTGGCCGGCGGCGACCTGGGCATTCTGGGCCCGGATGGCATTGCCGATATCGGTGGTCGTCAGATTGAGACCGACCATCTTGTCTGGATCGATCCAGATACGCAGCGCGCGTTGCGCGGCGAAGAGCTGTGCGCGACCGACGCCGGGGATGCGGCGGATTTCGCCAAGCACGTTGCGGTTCAGGTAGTCGCCGAGCGCCACGTCATCCATGCTGCCGTCCGAAGAGGTGAGCGTCACCACCATCAGGAAGCCGGAGGCGGCCTCTTCGACGTTGATGCCCTGCGACACGACGGCGGAGGGCAGGCGCGGTTCCACGCGACGGATGGCATTCTGCACATCGACCGAAGCCTGGTTGATGTTGGTTCCGGCGCGGAATGTTGTATTAATGGAGATCATACCCGCCGTGTCCGAAGTGGACTCGAAATACATGATCCCCTGGACGCCGTTCAGTTCGTCTTCAATGAGACGGGTCACACCCTGGTAGATTTCCTGCGGCGATGCGCCGGGATAGGTCGCGGAGATAGAAAGCTGCGGCGGCGCGACCTGCGGATACTGCGCGATCGGCAGGAAGGGCAGGGAGATCAGGCCGGCAATCGAAATGAAGAGCGCGAAGACCCAGGCCAGGATCGGCCTGCTGATGAATATCTGTGCCATGATCCGTCCTACTTGGCCTGAGCGGTCGGGGTCTTGCCGGCATCGGCCGGCGGCTGAGGCTGGTTCGGTTTTTCCGGCGCCCACGGCTGCGGCACGACCTTGCCATCGGGCTGCACCTTCTGAACACCATCAACGATCAGCTTTTCGCCTTCCTTGAGACCGGATTCGACAACCCAGTCCTGATCGAGCGACTGGCCGAGCTTGACGTCGCGCAGCTTGGCGGTGCCATCAGCGGCCACCACATAGACCTGCGGTCTGCCATCCTGCGTTCTGAGAACCGACCGTTGCGGAATCGTGATGGCGCCCTGCTGGATAGCCTGCTCGATGCGAATGCGGACATACATGCCGGGCAGCAGCTCCGTCCGCGGATTGGGGAATTCGGCGCGCAGCGTCACTTGGCCGGTCGTTGGATCGACACTGGCGCTGGAGAAGAGCAGCTTGCCCTTTTCGGGATAGGTCGTCCCGTTGTCGAAGACAAGCGAAACACGGGCCTCGCCAGGCTTCGGGCTTTCGAGCTTGCCTTCGCTGACGGCCCGGCGAAGGGCGATCAGGTCCTGAGCCGACTGTGTGAAGTCGACATAAACAGGGTCGATCTGCTGAATCAGCGCAAGATTTGCCGTTCCGTCAGCCGTCACCAGCGCGCCTTCCGTCACCAGCGCGCCTCCGATGATGCCGGAGATGGGCGCGCGGACTTCCGTGTAGTCGAGGTTGATCTTGGCTTCGTCCAGAGCCGCCTGTGCCAGCGCAACGTCGGCTTCGGACTGGGCCAGCGCGACGGAGGCGTTGTCGAAGTCGATGCCGCTTGCCACGTTGCGCTCGCGCAGCGTCTTCTGCCGCTCGAACTGCACCTTGGCATTGTCGCGCGTGGCTTCTGCCCGGCGAAGCGACGCTTCGGCGCTCTCGACACGGACCCGGAAAAGCCGCGAATCGATGCGGTAGAGCACGTCGCCCTGGTTCACCTTGGTTCCCTGCTGGAACACTCTCTCCTGCAGGATGCCGGACACACGGGGGCGAACTTCGGACACGCGGGTCGCGGCGACACGGCCTGGAAGTTCGCTGACGACCGGAACGGCATGAGCCTTGAGGTCGAGGACGCCAACGGCCGGCGGCGGCATTGCCGGAGCCTCTTGCGCGCGGCTCGCGGACGTGGCGAAAGCGAAGACGGAAACCGCCAGCAGGTACGCCTGCAAACGTCTCTTGGACTGGCTACGGGACATCGTGACGTTCCTTCACTGCGATGCGGATCAGCCGTGCGACTGAATGTTCAGGTTTCGGGATAGGCGGAATACAATGTCCGGATGCCTTCAAGGATCCGGGCTCGCTCCTGCTCATCCCAATGGTGGAAGCCAAAGAAAGAAGTGCATTGGAAACCAGAGAGTGCAAGATAAGCAAGCAGCGCAGCCTCGGGCTTCGGGCCGGCCTTCATGGCTTCGAGATCGGCCAGCGTCCATTCGCGCATCTGCTTGTGCAGAGCCTCTTCATGTGAGACCGACGCGCTGATCGCCATCGCAACCGCCCGATCAACATCGTCGATCTCGCGCTCGGCCGCCTTGAGGCGTCCGAACAGCTCCGGATGCAGCGTGTCCTTCGCTTCAGCAATGGCTTTGGCTTGGCTGTCCATCTCCGCGGTCAGCCGGCGGTCGATCAGGGCACAGAGAAGGGCACTCTTCGACTTGTGATCATAGACCACCGTCGATTTGCTCACACCGGCTTCCTGCGCCACGGCATCTATCGAGAGCCCAGCCGCACCGAGCTTCATAACGACCCGCTCGGCGGCGTCGAGGATGTCGTCCTTCATGATCTTGCGTATGCGGCCCAAGGCGCTCTCCTGTACGTGATCGCTATTTACGAACGTTCGTTTTTAATTTCAAGTATAAAAAAACGATCGTTCGCAAAATTTCGTTGCGATGTACGCCGAGGAGAGGAGCACATGGCCGGGGCGGCGGTCGTGTGCTTTCAGGCGGGGGCGCCAGGCGTGTGCAGGAGGGCGAATAGCTTACTCTGCGTAGCCGATGATTCCCTTGATCTCGAGAAAGTCGTCGAGGCCGAATTCGCCATATTCGCGGCCGTTGCCGGACTGTTTCATGCCGCCGAACGGGGCATAGGTGTCCCAGGCGGGATAATTGATATGGACATTGCCGGCCCGCAGCCGCCGGGCGACGCGGCGGGCGCGATCGAGATCGGACGACGAGACATAGGCGGCAAGGCCGTAGACTGTGTCATTGGCGATGCGGATGGCATCCTCCTCGTCCTTGTAGCCGATGATGGACAGGACCGGCCCGAAGATTTCCTCGCGCTCGATCCGCATGCCCGGCTTGACGTCAGCGAAGACGGTGGGGCGGACGAAGTAACCGCGGTTCAAACCTTCCGGGCGGCCAAGCCCGCCGGCTGCCAGCGTCGCGCCTTCCGATATGCCTGACGCGATGAGGTCCTGGATCTTGTCATACTGCATCTGGCTGACGACCGGACCGAGCTTGACGCCATCGCGATCCGCCGGACCGACGGTCACGGAGCCGGCGGCTTCCGCAGCAACCGATGCGGCCAGATCCATCCGCTCCTGCGGCACCAGCATGCGTGTCGCCGCATTGCAGGACTGCCCGGTATTGTCGAAACATTCCAGCGTCCCCTCACGCACGGCAGCCCTGAAATCGGCTTCCGCGTCCTGGAGGATGATGTTGGCGGACTTGCCGCCGAGTTCCTGATGCACGCGCTTGACGGTGGCCGCTGCGGCCTTGGCGACGGCGACGCCGGCGCGGTTCGAGCCGGTGATCGAGATCATGTGGACGTCCGGATGCGATGCCATGGCCTCGCCAACCGTCGGGCCGTCGCCGTTGATAAGGTTGAACACGCCGGCGGGAACGCCCGCTTCATGCATGATTTCGGCAAAGACGAGCCCGCTGATCGGCGCGACTTCCGAAGGCTTCAGGATCATGGTGCAGCCAGCGGCCAGCGCCGGGGCGACCTTGCAGGTGATCTGGTTGAGCGGCCAATTCCACGGGGTGATCATCGCGACAACGCCGATCGCTTCCTTGGCGACCAGCGTCTTGCCGATCATCCGCTCGAAGCGGTAGCCCTTCATCACGTCGATCATGGTGCGGATATGTGCACCACCACTGCCAACTTGGTTTTCCAGCGCCATTTTCTTCGGCGCACCCATTTCATGCGAGATCGCCCAGGCAAGATCTTCCGCGCGCTTCTGGTAGACGGAGAGAACGGACTTCAGCAGCTCCAGCCGCTCCGCCGGTGTCGTCAGGTAGAAACTGTCGAACGCGGCGGATGCTGCGGCCACGGCGCGGTCCACATCGCCCTTGCCGCCCAGCGCAATCTCCGCAAAGGCTTCCTCGATGGAGGGATCGATGACCTCGAGCTTGCCCTGCGGATCGACCGGATCGACCCAGGCACCGTTGATGTAGAACTGGCCGTATTGCTTCATCGGAAACTCCTGCAAGAACTGCTGACATGCCGTTATAGCGATTGACGATATTCAACATTTGATCATAATTCAATGCGATTTGATCAAATTATGGAGGGAATCTCTCCCGCCCGCATAACCGCATCTCATCCCCCGAAGGAGTTGCCATGTCCGAACACGCCCTGATCCTGATCGACTTCCAGAACGACTATTTCGAAGGCGGCGCGTTTCCGCTGGAGAAGACCGATGCGGCGGCTGCCAATGCGGCTAAGCTGGTCGACCGCTTCCGCAAGGCCGGGCGGCCGGTCATCCATGTCCGGCATCATTCGACGGAAGAGGATGCGGCATTCTTCGTGCCGGGGACGGAAGGTGCGGAGATCCGCACGTCGGTTGCGCCTGCTGCCGGAGAGCCGGTGGTGACGAAGTCCAACATCAATGCCTTTCTGGACACGGACCTGAAAGCGCTGCTCGACACGCGCGGCATCCGCCATGTCACGGTCGTGGGCGCGATGAGCCACATGTGCGTGGATGCCTTCGTGCGCGCAGCATCCGACTTCGGCTATGGCGTGACGGTGGCGCATGATGCGGTTGCCACGCGCGAATTGGCTTTCGCCGGCCGCACCGTTCCGGCGGCGGACGTGCATGCCGCATTCATGTCCGCGCTGGCCTTCGCCTATGCCGAGGTCGCCTCGACCGAAGACCTGCTGCAACGATGATGAAAAGCGCCGCCGCTGAGGATGCGGCGGCGCCTGTCTCTCTCAGAGACCGAGCGCGATTCCGTCCTTGCGGGATTCCGAGGCGCCGGTCAGCGTTCCGTTTTCCCAGTCGATGCGGATGACCTGCGCGCCGCCGATCGGGTCTTCGGTTGGCACGATCTCGAAGCCGCGCGCCTTCAGTTCCGCGATGGTGGCCGCCGGGACGGTCTGCTCCACCTCGATCTTTGGCTTGAGACCGCTCGCCGGGACCAGACGCGGCAGGTCGATCGCGTCCTGCATGTCCATGCCGTAGTCCAGCACCTTGGAGATCAGGTGGGCATGGCCCATGGCCTGATAATAGCCACCCATGACACCGAAGGACATGTCTGTGCGTCCGTCCTTCGTCACCATGCCGGGGATGATCGTGTGCAGCGGCCGCTTTTCCGGCGCGATCACGTTGAGATGCCCGCGCTTCAGCGAGAAGCTCTGCCCGCGATTGTGGAGGATGACGCCGGATTTCGGCGCCATGATGCCGGTGCCGAAGCTGTCGAAGACGGAGTTGATGAAGCTGACCGCGTTCCGCTCGGAATCGACGACGGTGATATAGACCGTGTCCGGATGCAGCGGCAGCTCGAAAGAGGGCAGGTCGACAATCGCCCGCTTCAGGTCGATCATCCCGGCAAGCTTCCTTGCCAGATCGCCCGACAGCATTTCCTCGATCGGGACATTTACCTTGGAAGGATCGGCGAGCCAGGTGTCGCGCGCCGCATAGGCCAGGCGCGTGGCTTCCAGTTCGATATGGATGCGGTCGACGTCGTCTGGTGCGCCCTTCGCCTCGAAATGCGAGAGGATGTTGAGGATCATCAGCGCGATGATTCCTTGCCCGTTCGGCGGGCATTCGTGGATTGTGTAGCCGCGGAAATTGGTCGTGACCGGCGTGACATATTCGCCCCTGGCGGCGGCAAAGTCTTCCAGCGTATGCAGCCCGCCAAGTTCGCGCAGGCGGTTCACCATGTCTTGCGCCACCGCCCCGCGATAGAAGCCGTCGCGGCCTTCGGCGGCGATCTTTCTCAGCGTCGCGCCCAGTTCCGGCTGGCGATGCATTTCACCGATACGCGGCGCGCGGCCGTCGATGAGAAGGATGCGAGCGGCGTGCTCGTCGGCGGCGAGAAGTGGTGTTTCCTTCGCCCAGTCGCGATGGACGCGCGGCGAAATCGCATAGCCGTTTTCGGCAAAGGCAATGGCAGGCGCCAGCACATCGGCGAGCGGCAGTCGGCCGTGATCGGCATGCAGGCGCGTCCAGGCATCGATGGCGCCGGGAATGGTGACGGCTGAAGGGGATGCGCGCGGAACTTCCGTCAGGCCGCGCTCTTCGAACCAGTCCACGGTGAGTGCGGCGGGCGTGCGCCCCGAGCCGTTATAGGCAATCACCTGATCGCCGCCCTTCGGCGCATAAAGCGCGAAACAGTCACCACCGATGCCGGTCGAGCCCGGCTCGACGACGCATTGGACCGCGCAGGCGGCAATGGCCGCATCCATCGCGTTGCCGCCGGCCTGCAGGATGTTGATCGCGGCCAGCGTTGCTGACGGATGCGAGGTCGCGGCCATCGCCTGGGCGGAGACGGCGACCGAACGCGTCGGCGTTTCGAAATTGCGCATTGCCTTTTGAACTCCCTGATATGCAGTCATGCGAACCCTAGCGTTTGCGGTAGGGCGTCAGCCTCACCTCGAGCAACTGCAGCGCCCTTACGATGAGGAAGTTGAGAAGAAGATAGATCGCGCCTGCGGCCACGAAGACTTCCATGGCGCGGTAGGTCTGGGCGATGAGGTCCTGCGCGATGCCGGTCACTTCCGTGAGCGTGATGATGGAGGCGAGCGACGTGCCCTTCACAATCAGGATGATCTCGTTGCTATAGGCCGGCAGCGCCTGGCGCAGCGCCAGCGGAAGTACGACCAGCCGCAGGGTCTGGACACGGGTGAGCCCGAGCGCGAGCGAGGCTTCTGAAAGTCCGCGCGGCACGTTGCGGATCGCGCCGCGCAGGATCTCGCTGCTATAGGCCGCCGTGTTCAGCGTCAGCGCAATAATGGCGCACCAGTAGGGTTCGCGGAACATCCACCAGAGGCCGATGGCCTGCAGGTTGGGCCTGAACTGGCCGAGGCCGTAATAGATCAGGAAGATCTGCACCAGAAGCGGCGTGCCGCGGAAGACGGAGACGAAGGTGCGGATCGGCCAGAGCACGAAGCGGTTGTTACCCTGCTGGGCAAGGGCCAGTGCCAGCGCCAGCACGAAGCCGAACAGCACGGACAGGGTGCAGAGCTGCAAGGTCAGCGGCAGGCCGGCGAGCAGCTTCGGAATGATTTCGAGGAAGAAGCCGGGATCGATCATCGGTGCACGACCCCGCGCGAGGCATTGGCTTCCGCCCGGCTGAAGAAGAGGTCCGTCACGCCGGCAATGGCGAAATAGAGGGCGGCGGCGGCGAAATAGAAGAGGAAGGGTTCGCGCGTCGAGCCCGCGCCGATCTGGGCCTGGCGCATGAGTTCGACGAGTCCGATGACCGAAATCAGGGCGGAATCCTTCAGTACGAGCTGCCAGACATTGCCGAGACCGGGTATGGCATGGCGCAGCAATTGCGGCACTATGACAAGCCGCAGCATCTGGATGCGTGTCAGCGCCAGCGCCTTGGCGGCATCGAACTGGCCCTTGTCGATGGCGAGATAGGCGCCGCGATAGACTTCGGACTGGTAGGCTCCGGAAATGAAGCCGATGGTGACGACACCGGTCACCATCGTCGGCAGGCCGACAAAACCTGTCGCGCCAAACAGATGCGCAATCGAAGTGAGCGCGACGCTGCCGCCGTAATAGAAGAGATATATGCTCAGGAGATCCGGCACGCCGCGAAATACGGTGCCATAGGCGAGCGCAGCGCCCCGCGGAACTCTGGAGCCGGAAAGCCGTCCGGCCGCTGCAAGGCCGCCGAAGACGGCGCCGAGCGCGAAGCCGAGCACGGAGAGCAGCAGCGTGACGCCGGCCGCTTCCAGAAGCAGCGCGCCCCAGCCGCCTGCGCCGAATCCGAGCAGATGAAGTTTGTCGAACATGGGGGTCAAGAACCTGTCGGACGGCGCAGCAGTCCGGTTTCGCAATCAATGAACAGTGACGAGCAAGAGCGGAAAACGGGGACCGGACGATATGCCCGATCCCCGCCGGCCCGCCTCGTCTTACTTCACTGGGGTCACGTCGGTGTGGAACCACTTTTCAGACAAGCGCTTGACGGTTCCGTCAGCAATGGCTTCCCCGATGGCTTTGTTGAAGGTCGCCTTCAGGGCGGTATCTTCCTTGCGGATCCCGGCACCGGTGCCCATGCCCAAGATGCCGCCGACAAAGCCAGGGCCAGCGAGCGTGTAATCGGCAAATTCCGGCTTGGCGAGCGTTGCCGTGGCTGTCGTCTGCTGAACTATGATGCCGTCGACACGGCCTGCGGCCAGATCGAGGTCATGCTGTTCCGTCGTCTTGTATTCGCGGATATCGACGACATCGCCGAAATACTTCTTGAGGAATGCCAGGATCTGCGTACCTGACTGGACGCCGATGACCTTGCCCTTGAGAAGCGGCTTGAGCTTGTCGACGGCGGCCTGGGCGGCGGCCTCGTCGTCAAGCTTGACCTTGTCCTTGGAGAGACCCTGCTTGCCGAGTTCACTGCTCTTGGCGACGGCAAAGCTGGTCGGGTCGATCGCGTAGGGCTGCGTGAAGTCGATCGTCTCCATGCGCTTCGGGGTGATGAACATGGCGGCCATGATCACGTCGAACTTGCCGACCTTCAGCGAGGGGATGAGGCCGTCCCAGTTCTGAGCGATGATGGAGCATTTCAGCTTGGCGCGGGCGCAGAGATCGTTAGCGAGGTCGATTTCGAAACCGTCGAGCTTGCCGTCGGCGTTGACGAAGTTCCACGGCGCATAGGCACCTTCGGTGGCAATCTTGATTTCCTTCGGCGCGTCTTCGGCGCGTGCCACTTGCGTGACGGCGAGGGTCATGAGAGCAGCAGCAACCGCTGCCATACGACGAAATGTCATGGCTATTCCCTTTTTGTTGTGCCGCTTATGCGGCTGTTCCCCGTCCTTGCCGGACGTTCCGCCGGCTTCGGACATTGTTGACCGTCCGGCTTTTAGCGCCGATCGGGACTTGCGAATTCGGCCGCCAGCGATGGCGTGCCGAAAATTTGATCTGGCGCCCTCCGTCCGCCTTCACGGCGACGAGTGACTTCAACCATAATCAAAAGCGTACCGGCTTTAGTTCGGACAATTCCGAAGTCAAAAGCGGTTGATTGCCCATGTATTGGCCATGTATTCCATCTCAGCGGCGGCCCGGAGTTGCGAACTCGGCCAGCAGCGAAGCCGTTCCCAGAACATGATCTTCCATCACCCGCTCGGCCTGTGCCACGTCTCCCGACCGGAGCGCGTCGATGAGCGCCTGATGTTCCTCGCGGGCGGAAAGCGGCTTCTCGGCATAGTCTAACCAGATCCGCATATAGGGCTCGATCGCCACATGCAGGGCGGCGATCTGGCGGATCAGCTTCGGCCGGGCGCTTAGTCCATAGATATACGCGTGGAACTCCTGGTGCCGCAGCACCCAATCGCTGCTGCCCGCCTCGCCCGCCCGCTCCATGCGCAGAAGCAGGCGGTCCAGTTCCTCGAAATGCTCTGCCGTCATCTTCGGCAGGGCCAGGCGCACCGCCAGCCCTTCGAGCACGGAGCGGATTTCGAAGGTTTCGTTGAGTTCATCCAGTGTCAGGCCTGCGACCACGCAGCCGCGATTGGGCCGAAGCGTGACCAGCCCGTCGGCGGCAAGCCGGCGAAAGGCCTCGCGCACGGGCATGCGGCTCATGCCGATCTCTGCAGCGATGTCTTCCGGAATAAGGCGATCCCCGGCCTTGTAGCGTCCGAGCCGCAGAGACCTCTGCAGGTAGAGATACGCTTCCTCCTCGGCCGTGGAGGCAACAGGCGATGAAGAGGAAAGACTGGTGATCATCTGGCTCACTGGATTTTTGTATCCACTTATCCAAACATGCTCGCACAGACTCGTCAAGGCGATGCGACGCCAAATTCGGATATTGATCATCGGCGCGGAGAATGACATGAAGCTTCAAGGCTAAACTTCGCCGAAGGGTAATTTCATGCTCACCGACTTGATCGACTACGGGCTGGGAATGCGCACGGTGTCGCTCTTACGCTCGCGTGTCACACTGCATACGATGCCGACCAGCGCGGGTTATGAAATCCGTGAAAATACAGTCTATTCCTGGGACGGGCGTCTGCGTGGCAACACGCCGTTCACGGTGCTGCAGCACACGATCTCCGGGCGCGGCTCGCTGCGCTATGAAAACCGCAACATGAAGATTCATGCTGGCGAGACGCTGCTTGTCATCATCCCGCACAATCATCGCTACTGGCTTGAGAAGGGCGATCGCTGGGAATATTTCTGGATTTCGATGAACGGGATCGATGCTCTGCGAATCCACGAGATGGTGCTGAATGCGCAGGGGCCTGTGTTGAAGCTCAAGCCGCAGACGATCGACCGGCTGGCCGATTGCACCCTGCGGCTTATGAAGGGCGAGGGGGAGTCCCCCGGTCTTGCATCATCCATCGCGTATGAAGCGGCGATGCATCTCTATGACGATGTCTTCGGGCCGTCCGACCGGATATTGCGCGAGCAGAACGCCATTACCCGGACGCTGCAGTTCATCGCCGAGAATCTGAGCAGCGACCTCAATGTCGATCGGCTGGCAGAAGTCGCGGGGCTGAGCCGCGCTCATTTCTCCCGCAGCTTTGCCACCATGGCGGGACTTCCGCCGGCGGAATATGTGCAAGAGCAGCGCATGCGCCGCGCCGCGCGCCTGCTGATCGCCAATCGCGACATGAGCGTCAAAGAGATCGCCGCGCGCTGCGGCATGGTGGAAAACAACTATTTCTCCAAGGTCTTCCGCAAGGCCTACGGGGTCAGCCCGACCGAATTCCGCACCTCGGGCATGTACGCCTCCGTCGGCGACTAGAGAAAGCTCGAACCGCAAGCGGTCTCGCGTCCGCAATTGCGCTGGACAAAGATGGACGCGTTCGACGATGCCGGAAGCGCTCGGGCCGTTGACGGCGTTCCGGCCCGGTGCAACAAAGATGACATGAACGCTGTCATTCCATCCCGCGCGAAAAAGACATTGCTCTGGCTTCAGGCCGGAAGCTGCGGCGGCTGCACCATGTCCGTGCTGGAAGTGGGCGCGAAAGGGTTCATGCGCGAGCTGCAGGCCTTCGGGATCGACCTTCTGTGGCATCCGTCGCTGAGCGAGGAATCGGGCAGCGAAGCGATCGAGATTTTCGAGGATGTCGCGGAAGGGCGGCGGCCGCTCGACATTCTCTGCATCGAAGGCTCGATCATGATGGGGCCGGACGGGACAGGGCTCTACAGCCGCATGGCGGGCACCGGCAAGACGACGCTGGACTGGGTGCGCAGGCTTGCGCCGCGCGCCCGGTATTGCGTCGCGGTCGGCACCTGTGCAGCCTTTGGCGGGATACCGGCAGCGCAGCCCTTTTCGGAGGATGTCAGCGGGCTGCAATATGGCGACGGGCTGGAGGGCGGGGCGCTGGGGCGGGATTTCAGGTCCTTGTCCGGCATGCCGGTGATCAACATCGCCGGCTGCGCGCCGCATCCGGGCTGGATCATGGAAACGCTCGGCGCAATTGCCTTCGACGAGTTTGCCGCCACCGATCTCGACAAGCTGGGCCGCCCGCGCTTCTACGCCAAGACGCTTGCCCATCACGGCTGCGACCGCAACGAATATTACGAGTTCAAGGCGAGCGCCGAAAAGCTCTCCGATCTCGGCTGCATGATGGAACATCTCGGCTGCAAGGCGACGCAGGCGGTCGGCGACTGCAATCAGCGCGCCTGGAACGGCGGCGGCTCATGCACCCATGGCGGCTTTTCCTGTATTGCCTGCACCTCCCCCGGTTTCGAGGCGGCCAACGGCTTCCTCAAGACGCCCAAGGTGGCCGGTATCCCGGTCGGCCTGCCGCTTGACATGCCCAAGGCCTGGTTCGTGGCGCTGGCGGCCCTTTCCAAATCCGCGACGCCCGAGCGCGTGCGCAAGAATGCGACCTCCGACCGGGTGACCACAGACCCGCAACGGGGCAAGGCGGGCCGCGAATGACACGCGTCATCGCAGGCCCGTTCAATCGCGTCGAGGGGGATCTGGAAGTCGCGCTCGACATTCAGGATGGCGTGATCGCCCGCGCCGAAGTCACGACGACACTCTATCGCGGCTTCGAGGCAATCCTGTCAGGCCGGCCGCCCTCTGATGCGCTCGTCATTGCGCCGCGTATTTGCGGCATCTGTTCGGTGTCGCAATCGATTGCGGCGGCCACAGCCCTGCGCAATCTCGCTGGCGGGCGGGCTGCGCCGAACGGATATTTGGCGGCCAATTTGGCGCATGCGGCGGAGAACATCGCCGACCACCTGACGCATTTCTATCTCTTCTTCATGCCGGATTTCGCCCGCGCCGAATATGCGGCGCGCGCATGGTTCGAGCCGACCGCCGAGCGCTTCAAGGCTGTGAGCGGCAATGCCTCCGCCGAGTATCTGCCCGCCCGCCGCCGCCTGCTGGAAATCATGGGGCTGATCGCCGGCAAGTGGCCGCATTCGCTGGCCTTCCAGCCCGGCGGCGTGACGAAGGCGATCGATATCGGGGAACGGGTGCGGCTCGCTGCCATTCTCGCCGACACGCAGGTCTTTCTCGAGCAGACGCTCTTCGGCGTCTCGCTGGATGATATCCTGTCCATGCAGACGGAAGAGGATCTGGAGGCGTTCCGGGCAAAAGCCAGCGGCGATTTCAGCGCCTTTCTCGGCATTGCTGATGATCTCTCGCTGCGCCATCTGGGCCGCGGGCCGGGCCTGCTTCTGTCATATGGCGCTTACCATGAGGCGGAGACCTCGCTCTTCCCGGCGGGCATCGCAGGCCTCGGTGGCGTGACACCGTTCGACGGCAGTGGCATTTCGGAAGACGTTGCCTTCTCCTGGTTCAGCGACACAGCAGAGACGCCCTTCGAGGCTGAGACGAGACCGGATGCCCTGAAAGACGGCGCTTACTCCTGGGCCAAGGCCCCGCGTATAGACGGTAAGCCGATGGAAACCGGAGCTGCAGCCCGACTGACCGTCGCCGGCCACCCGCTGATCACGGCGCTGATTGCCCGCGATGGCGGAACTTCGGTGCGCACCCGTGTCATCGCCCGCCTCATCGAGACCGCGATCCTCGTTCACGCAATGCAAGGCTGGCTGAGGGAACTGCGTCTCAAGGAGGCCTTCTCCACCCATTTCACCCTGCCGGACGATGCCCGCGCGGCAGGTCTGGTGGAGGCGGCGCGGGGCGCGCTCGGTCATTGGGTGACGCTGACCAACGGCAAGATCGAGCGTTACCAGATCATCGCGCCCACCACCTGGAACTTCTCGCCACGCGACCGCACCGGCCTGGCCGGACCTCTCGAACAGGCGCTGGAAGGTGTCGAAACCGGGGCGCTCGGTGCGAAGTCCGCCGCGCTTCAGCATGTCATCCGCTCCTTCGACCCCTGCATGGTCTGCACCGCGCATTGAGCTGCAGACGCTGACAATCCTCTTTCCATGGCCCGGTTAGCGGCTTTCCAGCCGGTCGTGATCTCGACTGCCGCACGCCTGTCCCGCGCGATGCGAGAATTGATCTTCTGTCAGAATAAATCCTTAAAATTCAATCTTCTTCCGGGAGCCTGGTCCGCGCGCGCGAAACTGGTCCGCTTTTTGCTGAACCTCTGATCATGTCTACCGCAGGGTCGGCGGGGACGGAACAAACTTGAAAATGCCGGAGGAGAGCATGGCTGCAACCGAAACCTTTTACGATGTCATTCGCCGTCAGGGGATCACCCGGCGAAGCTTCACGAAATTCTGCAGCCTGACGGCAGCGAGCCTCGGCTTTGGCCCATCGGGCGCGAAGGCCATGGAACAGGCGCTGGAAACCAAGGAACGCGTTCCAGTCATCTGGATGCATGGTCTCGAATGCACCTGCTGTTCGGAAAGCTTCATTCGTTCGGCCCATCCGCTCGTCAAGGATGTGATCCTGTCCATGATCTCGCTCGACTATGACGACACGATCATGGCGGCGGCCGGCAAGCAGGCGGAAGCCATCCTCGAAGAGACCAAGGCGAAATACAAGGGCAAGTATATTCTGGCCGTCGAAGGCAATCCGCCGCTCAATGAAGACGGCATGTTCTGCATCGACGGCGGCCGGCCCTTCGTCGAGAAGCTGAAATGGATGGCGGAAGACGCCATGGCGATCATCGCCTGGGGCGCCTGCGCCTCCTGGGGCTGCGTGCAGGCTGCCAAGCCGAACCCGACACAGGCCACCCCGATCGACAAGGTGATCAAGGACAAGCCGATCATCAAGGTTCCGGGCTGTCCGCCGATCGCCGAGGTGATGACCGGCGTCGTGACCTTCATCACCACCTTCGGCCGTCTGCCAGAGCTGGACCGGCAGGGCCGGCCGCAGATGTTCTATTCGCAGCGCATCCACGACAAGTGCTATCGCCGCCCGCATTTCGATGCCGGCCAGTTCGTCGAGGAGTGGGACGACGAAGGCGCGCGCAAGGGCTACTGTCTCTACAAGATGGGCTGCAAGGGTCCGACCACCTACAATGCCTGCTCGACTGTGCGCTGGAACAACGGCGTCTCCTTCCCCATCCAGTCGGGTCATGGCTGCATCGGCTGTTCGGAAGACGGCTTCTGGGACAAGGGCTCCTTCTACGACCGCCTCACGACCATCAACCAGTTCGGCATCGAGGCGAATGCCGACCAGATCGGCCGCACGGCCGCGGGCGTCGTCGGCGCCGGCATCGTCGCGCATGCCGCCATCACGGCGGTGAAGCGCGTCACCACGAAACGCGAAAAGACCGACGCCTGAGACTTCCGGGGGAGATACTTCAATGACAATCCAAACGCCAAACGGCTTCAATCTCGACAATTCCGGCAAGCGCATCGTTGTCGATCCGGTGACCCGCATCGAGGGTCACATGCGCGTCGAAGTCAATGTCGACGAGAACAACGTCATCCGCAACGCGGTGTCCACCGGCACGATGTGGCGCGGGATCGAAGTGATCCTCAAGAACCGCGACCCGCGCGACGCCTGGGCCTTTACCGAGCGGATCTGCGGGGTCTGCACCGGCACGCATGCGCTCACTTCCGTGCGCGCGGTCGAAAACGCGCTCGGCATCCTCATCCCGGAAAACGCCAACTCGATCCGTAACCTCATGCAGCTGGCGCTGCAGGTGCATGACCACGTCGTGCATTTCTATCACCTCCACGCGCTCGACTGGGTGGATGTCGTCTCGGCACTCTCGGCGGACCCCAAGGCGACCTCGGCGCTGGCGCAATCTGTTTCGGATTGGCCGCTCTCCTCGCCCGGCTATTTCAAGGACATTCAGGGCCGCCTGAAGAAGTTCGTGGAATCCGGTCAGCTCGGCCCGTTCAAGAACGGCTACTGGGGCTCCAAGGCCTACAAGCTGCCGCCGGAAGCCAATCTCATGGCCGTGGCGCATTATCTGGAAGCGCTCGATTTTCAGAAGGAAATCGTCAAGATCCACACGATCTTCGGCGGCAAGAACCCGCATCCGAACTGGCTGGTCGGCGGTGTGCCGTGCCCGATCAATGTCGATGGCGTGGGCGGTGTCGGCGCGATCAACATGGAGCGGCTGAACTATGTCACCTCGATCATCGACCAGCTGATCGAGTTCAACGACAAGGTCTATATCCCCGACATCATGGCCATCGGCTCCTTCTACAAGGACTGGCTCTATGGCGGCGGCCTGTCGGGCAAGAACGTTCTGGCCTATGGCGACGTGCCGGAACATGCCAATGACTATTCGGAAGCCAGCCTCAAGCTGCCGCGCGGCGCGATCATCAACGGCAATCTCAACGAGATTTTCCCCGTCGATCACACCGACCCGGAACAGATCCAGGAATATGTGACCCACTCGTGGTACAAATATCCGGACGAGAGCAAGGGCCTGCACCCTTGGGACGGCGTCACCGAGCCGCATTACGAGCTCGGCCCCAAGGCCAAGGGCACGAAGACGAATATCGAGCAGCTCGACGAAGACGGCAAATATTCCTGGATCAAGGCCCCGCGCTGGCGCGGCCATGCCATGGAAGTCGGCCCTCTCGCCCGCTGGATCGTCGGCTATGCGCAGGGCAAGGCCGAGTTCAAGGAGCCGGTCGACAAGGTGCTGAAGGACCTCGGCCTGCCGACCGCTGCGCTCTTCTCGACCTTGGGCCGTACGGCGGCGCGCGCGCTGGAATCGCAATGGGCCGGCTACCAGATGCGGCATTTCCAGAACAAGCTGATCGCCAATATCAAGAATGGCGACAGCGCCACCGCCTTTGTCGACAAGTGGAAGCCGGAAACCTGGCCGAAGGAGGTCAAGGGCGTCGGCTTTACCGAGGCGCCCCGCGGCGCGCTCGCCCACTGGATCAAGATCAAGGACGGCAAGATCGACAACTATCAGTGCGTCGTGCCGACCACCTGGAACGGTTCGCCCCGTGACCCGAAGGGCAATATCGGCGCCTTCGAGGCCTCGCTCATGGACACGCCCATGGCCGATCCGACCCAGCCGCTCGAAATCCTCCGGACCATCCATTCCTTCGACCCGTGCCTGGCCTGCTCGACGCATGTCATGAGCCCGGATGGACAGGAAATGGCCAAGGTCCAGGTTCGCTGAGGGGAGGATGGGGGGATGTCATATTCCGAAACCAAGGCCGCCGACGCCCATGGCGAGCAGGCGATCGACCGCAAGAGCGTCTATGTCTATGAAGCGCCGGTGCGCATCTGGCATTGGGTCAATGCGCTCGCCATCCTGACGCTGGCGCTGACCGGCTATTTCATCGGTTCACCTCTCCCGTCGCAACCGGGGGAAGCGAGCGCCAACTTCCTGATGGGCTATATCCGCTTCACGCATTTCGCGGCGGGGCAGGTGCTGGCAATCTTTCTGATCCTGCGCGTCTATTGGGCCATCGTCGGCAACAAGCATGCGCGCCAGATCTTCTACGTGCCGTTCTGGAGCGGGCGCTTCTGGAGCGAATGGCTGCATGAGGTGAAGTGGTATACGTTCCTCGCCCGGCAGCCGAAGAAATATGTGGGCCACAACCCGCTGGCTCAGTTCACCATGTTCTTCATGGTGACGCTGCCGCTGTTCTTCATGGTGATCACCGGCTTTGCGCTCTACAGCGAAGGCACGGGCCGCGACAGTTGGGAATACAAGCTCTTCGGCTGGGTCTTCTCGATCTTCCCGAACAGCCAGGACGTCCACACGCTGCATCATCTGGGCATGTGGGTGATCCTCACCTTCGTCATGGTCCATATCTATGTGGCCGTTCGCGAGGACATCATGAGCCGGCAAAGCATCATCTCCTCGATGATCTCCGGCGAGCGCCTGTTCAAGGACGAGGAGGACGACTGAGATGGCGGAGCGAAAGCCAAAGGTTCTCGTCCTCGGCATCGGCAATATCCTCTGGGCGGACGAGGGCTTCGGCGTACGCGCCGTCGAGGCCTTCCACCAGGCCTACAAGGTGGCCGACAATGTCACCATTCTCGACGGCGGCACGCAGGGGCTCTATCTCGTCCATTACGTGACCGAGGCCGATTATCTGATCGTCTTCGACGCCATCGACTACGGTCTGGTGCCGGGCACGCTGAAGCTGGTGCGCGATGACGAGGTGCCGAAATTCACCGGGGCGAAGAAGATGAGCCTGCACCAGACCGGGTTCCAGGAGGTGCTGAGCGCCGCCGACCTGATGGGCGGCTATCCCGAGCGTCTCGCGCTGATCGGCTGCCAGCCGGTCGATCTCGAAGATTGGGGCGGGCCGGTGACAGAGCCGGTGCGGGCGGTGATCCCGCAGGCGCTGACTGTTGCTGTCGATGTCCTGCGCGAATGGGGCATCGGTGTCGAGCCGCGCGCGCCCGGTGAAGCGGTTCCGCCGTTGCTCGAAAACGATATCGATTTCGAACGTTACGAGCGGCGCGCCGAGAGCGCCAGCCTTTCCGCCTGAGACAAAGCCCGGCGAACCGCATCGCCGGGCATTTTCTATTGATAAAACAAGGAAAGTCCCATGTGCATCGGCATTCCCATGCAGGTCGTCATCTCCGGCCCCTTCGAGGCCGTCTGCGAACGGCATGGGCAGACGCATACGCTGTCGATGATGCTGATCGGCGAGCAGCCTGTCGGCACCTGGGTCCTGTCGCATCTCGGCTCAGCCATCCGCGTGCTGGATGAGGCGGAAGCGCGGACCATTGATGATGCGCTGACGGGGCTGTCAGAGGCCGTGGAAGGCCGGAGTTTCGATGCGCTGTTTGCCGATCTGATCAATCGCGAGCCCGAACTGCCGGCGCATCTGCGCGATATGTGAAAAGCGAGTTCCCAAGACTGGAAACCTTCTTTCCAGTCTTGATCAACGGCAAATTTGAGCCGCTGCAAATTCTCTTTACATTTCAGTGTAATCTTCGCTTCCCCCAAACTGGCACGGCCTTTGCAAAGTCCTTTCCAAGGAAAAATACTGGCCTTCAGGGGAGGAAGCCCATGCCGTCAGCACTTGTCCGTGCGCTCAGCGAGCGCATGAATTTGCCGCTTCTCGACGAAACCAATATCGACGCCTTTCTGGCGCCCACGGCGGAGGAGGTCGATCACACGATCATCTTCTTCACCGGCGATCCGAAGCAGCGCAGCGAAACGAATGACGTGGCCGTCGTGCTTCCGGAAATTCTCCAGACATTCCAGGGCCGGTTGCGCGGTGGCGTGGTGCGGCGCGGGCACGAAGACAGGCTGAAGGCGCGCTTCCATGTCGTCATCATGCCGAGCCTCGTCGTCACCCGTCGCAGCGACATCATGGGCATCCTGCCCAAGGTCCGCGACTGGTCGGAATATATGGACAGTATCGGCGACTGGCTGGAGCCGGGCGCCGAGCCGATGAAGACGCCCGCGCCGCAGCGGGTCGAGATTAGACATGGTGGCGTGAGGATCGACGCATGAAGGCCGGTTTCTGGGTTGCCCCCGAGGGCGAAGAAAGTGCCATGAGCATCATGCCGATCGACACGGAAGTGCCGGTCGCCGCGCGCAAGCTCAGCTTCCTCGCCACAGCCACGGCGGAAGAAATGATCCATCGCTGTCGTGACACGGCGGCCCTGCTGCCGAAGATCGCCGATGCGCTGGAGCGGCAGAAGGAGGGCGCGCCGGGCCAGCTCTACGACATAACCGACTATTCCGAAGACGACCGCATGCTCATCACCGAGACGCTGGGTGAGGGCGAGGTTTCGGGCGTTGCTGTTCTGTCGAACGGGATCACGGCGCAGATCCAGGAAGCGCTGATGGCCGGCGTCTGGCGCATCCGCTTCACTGACGCTGCCGACCGGCTCGTCGCCGACTATGTCGAGGTCGCCTCGATCCCCGCCGTTGTCGCTGAGGCCTGCGCAGCACTTCCGTCAGAACTTGCTTACGGTCAGCCGCCGGCAGGCGCCATGAATGTCATGCCGGTCCTGCACGAAATCTCGGGCAAGATGGCGGCGCACAAGCCGGACGACGAGGCGCACACGATCACGTTCTCGCTGCTGCCGATGAGCCCGGAAGACATGGATTTCCTGCAGGAGACGCTGGGCGCCGGCCCCGTGCAGCTCACCTCGCGCGGCTATGGCACCTGTCGTGTGCTGGCAACAGGCGCGCGCAATGTCTGGTCCGTGCAGTTCTATAACGCCATGGACACGATCATTCTCGACACGCTGGAGATCTGCACCATCCCGGCAGTGGCGATTGCGGCGGAGGAAGACTTCCAGGACAGCGCCGTGCGCATCCGCGAAATCGAGGAGGCCTATTTCAAATGAGCGGCGGTTTCGAAAATTTCGGCAAGCGGGAAGAGGCCGGCATTGACGGCAAGATGGAATGCGGCATCTGCTGGCATGTCTATGATCCGGCAGAAGGCGATCCCGTCTGGCAGATCGAGCCCGGCACACCCTTCGCCGAGCTGCCGGAAGACTGGCGCTGTCCGAACTGCGATGCGCTCCAGTCGAAATTCATGGCGCTGGGTGCGGAGAACGCGTGATGCAAACCGCCCCGGACATGCAGGACGGGATGGCAGCGGACATTGCTGCAGCGCTCGAAGCGCGCTATCGGCACATCGCGGAGACCGCGATGGCCGACGTGCCGATCTGCAATCCGGCGCTTGAAGTTGCCGCCACCGGCTTTCGCCCCTGGGGTGGACGGGCCGTGGGGGTCGTCACGACGCCCTGGTTCATGAACCTCATCGCCATTCCCCTGTCGGGAACGGAGATCGAGCCGGTCGCGGCGGGCAAGAGCGTCAGGCTGAACCTGCCGGCGGGCGAAGTCGAATTCATCGTCGGCGAACTGGAGGGCATCGGCCGCGTCGATTCCTGCTCGCTCTTCTCGCCGGTTTTCGAGTTCGCCAGCATGGAAGAGGCAAACGAGGTCGCCGCCGAAATCGTCCGCACCTTCTTCGACATCAGCGCGCTTGAGCCGCCACCGCCACCACCTCCCCCGCCCGCGCGGCCAAGCCGGCGCGATCTGCTGCGCGGCAAGCTTGCGGCGAGACCTGAGATGGTGGAACCATGAACGCGCCGCTTGCCGCAGGCTCCGTTGCCATTTCCGTCAGCCTGGCGCGTGATGCTGTCTGCGCCGTCGAGGTGAAAAGCGCCCGCCCGCCAGCGCTGGCGCGTCTCTTCGAGGGGCGGGCCCCCTCGGAAGCGCCGCGACTGGCCGGACAGATTTTCTCGCTCTGCGGCTTTGCCCAGTCGACGGCCTCGCGGCTCGCGCTGGCGCAGGCGGAAGGCAAAAGCATCAGCCGTCAGGATCGCACCTTTGCCGCCGCAGGCCTGCTGGCCGAGCGCATATTCGAGACGCTGCGTTCGCTGGTCATGCAATGGCCGGGCAAGCTCCCCGCCGCCGCCCAAGCCGCTGCCGGCACGCATCTGCGGGAAGCCTTGAAGGCCTCCCGCGCCATCGTCAGCATCGCCGAAAGCGGATGGGAGAGCCCCCGCGCGCTGGCCGATGCACGCGACGCCCTGCGTCAGGCGGCGTCTGCCTTGGGCGTTCCGGCAACAGGTGCGGAGCCGGCAAAGTGCAGCCTGCTGGAGGCGATCGCCCTTGATCTGGCGCGCGACGATGTGTTCCCGCGCCGCGCCGTCGAAGCGCTTGAGGCGGAAGACGATGCCGATGTTGTCGACCTGCTTGTGAAAACGGAGGCTTACGCCCAGCGCCCGTCGCTGCCCGGCCGGGTCGTGGAAACGGGGGCTTACAGCCGCTTTCATGACAGGCTGGCCGGCGATACAGCCAAGGCGCTCCTTGCGCGCTTCAAGGCACGCCTTGCGGACATGTCCGTCTCGCTCCTTGAACTCGATGCCATCACGGAGGGCCGCGCCGTTGCGCTTGAGGCGCTGATGCGCGACGGTGTTGCCAGTGGCAACGGTTATGGGGCGGTCGAATGCGCGCGGGGGCGGCTTTATCATGCCGCCCGGCTCGACGCCGAGGGCCGGATCGCGCAATATCGCATCCTTGCGCCGACCGAATGGAATTTTCACCCCGCCGGGCCTTTCGTCGAAACGCTGCTTTCGTCAAGAATAGGCGCGGGAGACATGGCCCGCCTGCGCATCGCCAAGCTGGCCGCGCTCTTCGACCCCTGCGTCGCATTCGACATCACGGTGAAGGAGATCGCCCATGCATGAAATGTCGCTGATGGAAAGCGTCGTGGAGATCGCCTGCGAAACCGCCGTGAGCCATGGCGCGAAGGGCATTCGCGTGATCCGGCTGGATGTCGGCCGTTTGAGCCATGCCGATCCGGACGCGCTTCTGTTCTGCTATGATGCCATCCGGCGGGGAAGCCTTGCGGAAGAGGCTGCACTCGAAATCAACCGCATCGCCGGTGAAGGCTGGTGCCTCGATTGCGAAAAGACGGTGCCTTTGGAGGAGCGTTTCGGGGCCTGCCCGGAATGCGGCCGCTCGCGCGTCCAGATGACGGCGGGCGACGAATTGAAGATCAGGGATTTGGAGGTGATCTGATGTGTACGGTTTGCGGATGCGGGACCGATCCCGTGATCGATGACGGAACGGAAAACGGTGCGGGCGGTCATAAGCATGACCATCACCACCATGATCATGAGCATGAGCATGAGCATGAGCATGAGCATGGGCACGATCATGACCACGGCGACCATCATGATCACCACGACCACGATCATGTGCATCACGAGGATGGCGCAACGCATTACGGCAAGGGCATTGCGGGCGTGCATGTTCCCGGCATGAGCCAGGAGAAGATCATCCAGGTCGAGCGCGACATTCTCTCGAAAAACGACCGGCTGGCCGCCGCCAATCGCGCGCATCTCGCGCAGCGCGGCATTTTCGCCCTCAACTTCGTCTCCAGCCCCGGTTCCGGCAAGACCACGCTTCTCGCCCGCATGATCCGCGAGCTGAAGGAGCGGATGGAAATTACGGTCATCGAGGGTGACCAGCAGACCTCCAACGATGCGATGCGCATTCGCGAGGCCGGCGCGCGCGCGGTGCAGATCAATACCGGCAAGGGCTGCCACCTCGACGCGCACATGGTGGGCCATGCGATTGAAACACTGGAGCCGGCGGAAAACTCCGTTCTCTTCATAGAGAATGTTGGAAATCTCGTCTGTCCCGCCGCCTTCGATCTCGGCGAGGCCCACAAGGTGGTGGTTCTCTCCGTCACCGAGGGCGAGGACAAGCCGCTGAAATATCCCGACATGTTCGCCGCCGCCGATATCATGGTGTTGAACAAGTCCGATCTTCTGCCGCATCTCGATTTCAACACCGGGCTCTGCATCGCCAATGCCATGCGGGTCAATCCCAAGCTCCAGACCTTCATCGTCTCGGCCCGCACGGGTGAGGGCATGGAAGCGCTTTATGCCTGGCTCGAAGCCTCCGCTGCGCGCCGGGCCGCTGCCGCAAAGGTCGCCTGAACCATGGCGAACCGGGTCACCATCATTGACGCCGAGGCCGGGGAGGGGACGATCCGCCGCTTCCGCCTGCGCGTCCGGGGCGTGGTGCAGGGCGTCGGGTTCCGGCCCTTCGCCTTCGCGCTCGCCCGGCAGATGGGGCTGTCCGGCTTCGTGCTGAACGACAATGCCGGCGTGCTGATCGAGGTTGAAGGCGAGGGAGCGGACGGGTTCGCCCGCGTGGTCGAGGCCGATCCGCCGCCGCTGGCGCGGATTGATACGATCGAGGCGGAGGAGATCGACGCGAACGGTCTGACCGGCTTCGAAATCCGCGAAAGTGTCGCCGGCAAGAGCGCCACGCGCATCGGCGCGGATGCCGCGACCTGCCGGCAATGTCTCGAAGAGCTTTTCGATCCGGGAAGCCGTTTCTTTCACTATCCCTTCGTCAATTGCACCCATTGCGGCCCGCGCCTGACCATCACGCAGCGCCTGCCATACGATCGCGCGCAGACCTCCATGGCAAGCTTTGCGATGTGCCCCGCCTGCCGCGCCGATTACGAAAACCCGCTGAACCGCCGCTTCCATGCCGAGCCCGTCGCCTGTCCCGCCTGCGGACCGATGCTGAGCCATTCGGTTGCTGAAATCACCCAGACGATCCGCGCCGGAAAGATCGTCGCGCTGAAAGGGATTGGCGGATTTCATCTGCTCTGCGATGCGGAAAACGCTAGCGCCATCGCGACGCTGCGGCAGCGCAAGGCGCGGGACGAAAAGCCGTTTGCCGTCATGCTCCGCCACATTGCCGCCGCCCGCCACTTTGCCGATCTGACGGATGCGGAAGCGGCGCTGCTCGAAAGCCCAGCCCATCCGATCGTGCTTGCGACAAGCCGAGGGAACCTGCCGCAGGGCATCGCGCCGGGGCTGACACGGCTCGGCGTCATGCTGGCTTACGCGCCCGTGCATCATCTCCTGCTGGCGGCGCTGGAGGAGGGAGGGAAGGTCCCGGTCCTCGTCGCCACCAGCGCCAATCCGGGCGGCGAGCCGTTGGTCGCGTCGAACGAGGACGCGCAGCGCCGGCTGTCCAGCATAGCCGATCTCGTTGTTACGCATGACCGCGCTATCGTGGTCCGCGCCGATGACAGCGTCATGCAGATTGTCGCGGGCGCGCCCGCCTATCTGCGTCGCGCCCGTGGATACGTCCCGGAGCCGGTCAATCTTGGTTCGGACGGTCCGTCGATCATTGCGCTCGGCAGCGATCTGAAGAACACGATCTGCGTGACGCGCGGGCGCGAGGCCTTTCTGTCGCAGCACATTGGCGGGCTCGACAACGCCGAGGCGATCCGCTTCCAGCGCGAGACGGTCGCGCATCTGTGTTCCATCCTCGATGTCACCCCGGACTACGCGGCCTGCGACCTCCACCCAGATTTCCGCTCGGTTCGACTGGCCGAGACGCTCGACCTGCCACTGATCCACGTTCAGCACCATGTCGCGCATATCGCCGCCGTCGCCGCCGAACATCATCTTGCCGGTCCGGTGACCGGGCTGGCGCTCGACGGGCATGGTTACGGTCCCGGCGGCGCGATCTGGGGTGGTGAGCGGATCGATCTCAATGGTGCTCAATGGGCACACAAAGGCGGACTACGCCCGCTGTCGCTCGCCGGGGGCGACAAGGCGGCGCGCGAGCCGTGGCGCATGGGCGTCGGCGCGCTGTATCAGGGGGGCCGCGAGGACCTCGCCCGCGCGCTCTTCGCGCGCCATCCCATGGCGGAGAAGCTGATTTCCCTCTTCGGCCTTGGCATGCGCGTCGGGCTCACCTCCAGCATGGGCCGCCTCTTCGATGCCGCAGCGGCGATTGCGGGCGTGCGCCTCATCCAGCATTACGAGGGACAGGCGGCGATGGAATTCGAGTCGATGGTCAGCGCGCCGGAAGTATTGGTCGGTGGCTATGGGATTGAAGGTGGTCAGCTCGATTTCATGCCGCTGCTGGTGCATCTGGCTGAAAACCGCCTGACGGGAAAGGACGCCGCAAACCTCTTTCACGGCACGCTGATGGCCGGCCTTGCCGACTGGATTGCAGCGACGCGGAGCCCGCAGGATCAGGGCCGCGTCGTGATTTCCGGCGGCTGCATCCTGAACCGTGTGCTGACCGAAGGCCTAGTAAACCGGCTCGAGGCCCAAGGCCTCATCGTGTTCCTGCCCCGCCTGGCCCCCGCCAATGACGGTGGAATTGCGCTGGGACAAGTCGCGTTCGCGCGCCACGCCTTACAAAACGAAAATGTGCATTCGGAGGAGATCGAGACATGTGCCTAGCCATTCCCGTCCAGGTGAAGGAAGTGCTGCCCGACAATATGGCCAAGGTGACGCTGGATGGCGTATCCAAGATCGTTTCCACCGCGCTCGTCGATGACGTGCAGGTGGGGGACTATCTGGTGCTGCATGTCGGTTATGCGCTGGCCAAGATCGACCCGGAGGAGGCGGAGCGCACGCTGGAACTGATCCGTGAAGCCGCATTGGGAGAGGTGGCATGAAATATATCGACGAATATCGCGATGGCCGGCTGGCCAAGGACATCGCCCGGCAGATTTCGGAGGAGGTCCGCCCCGATGTGAATTACCACTTCATGGAATTCTGCGGCGGCCACACGCATGCCATTTCCCGCTACGGGCTGGAGGACCTGTTGCCGGACAATGTGCGGATGATCCACGGGCCGGGCTGTCCCGTCTGCGTTCTGCCCATCGGGCGGCTCGACGCGGCAATTGCGCTTGCGCAGCGGCCGGAAGTGACGCTTTGCACCTATGGCGACCTGATGCGCGTTCCCGGCTCCAACGGGTCGAGCCTGCTGAAGGCCAAGGCGGCGGGCGCCGATATCCGCATGGTCTATTCGACGCTCGATGCGCTGCGCATCGCCGAGGCCGAGCCGCATCGCGAGGTCGTCTTCTTCGCCATCGGCTTCGAGACCACGACCCCGCCGACCGCGTTGGCCCTGCGCGCCGCGATCGACAAGGGGCTTGAGAACTTCTCCATCTATTGCAACCACGTGCTGACGCCGGCGGCGATCCAGACCATTCTGGCGAGCCCGGAAGTGGCTAAGCTCGGCACGGTCAAGGTCGATGGTTTCATCGGCCCGGCCCATGTCTCCACCGTCATCGGCACTGAACCCTATGACGCATTTGCCGAGAATTTCCGCAAGCCCGTCGTCGTCGCCGGTTTCGAGCCGCTCGATGTCATCCAGGCGATCCTCATGCTGGTGCGCCAGATCAACGAGGGGCGCTATGTGGTCGAGAACCAGTATATCCGCGCCGTCAAACCCGGCGGAAACCGCAAGGCGCAGGCGGAAGTCGCGGAATTCTTCGAGCAGCGCGAGAGCTTCGAGTGGCGCGGGCTGGGCG
This sequence comes from Rhizobium sp. C1, assembly GCF_021026335.1. Taxonomy (GTDB): domain Bacteria; phylum Pseudomonadota; class Alphaproteobacteria; order Rhizobiales; family Rhizobiaceae; genus Ensifer_A. The sequence goes on along the minus strand of NZ_JAJNCY010000005.1, from coordinate 99,754 downwards.
ACGTGCCGCAAGGCGCGCTGCGGCTTCGCGAGGCATATAGCCACTATGATGCCGAGAAGCGCTTCGGCCTCGTGACGCCGGCGTCGAAGGACAATCCGGCCTGCGATTGCGGCGCGATCCTGCGCGGCGTCAAGCGGCCGACCGACTGCAAGCTCTTCGGCACGGCCTGCACGCCCGATACGCCCATGGGCTCCTGCATGGTCTCGTCCGAAGGCGCCTGCGCCGCGCACTGGACCTATGGCCGTTTCCGCGAACATGCGAAGACCAAGGAAATCGAGAGGAGCGTGGCATGAACATCGCCGTCGTGAAGCCGACAAGGCGCAAGCTCGATCTCCGCAATGGCCGCGTCGACCTCTCGCATGGCGCAGGCGGGCGTGCCATGGGGCAGCTGATCGAGGATATTTTCCACACCGCCTTTGACAATGACTGGCTGCGCGCCGGCAATGACCAGTCGGCCTTTGCCGTGCCGGCGGGGCGCATGGTGATGACGACGGATGGTTATGTCGTCTCGCCGCTCTTCTTCCCCGGCGGCAATATCGGCTCGCTCGCAGTCCACGGCACGATCAACGATGTCGCCATGTCGGGGGCAAAGCCGCTCTATCTGTCGGCCAGCTTCATCATCGAGGAGGGCTTTCCGCTCGCGGACCTCGCCAAGATCGCCGACACGATGGGGGCGGCCTCGCGCGAGGCGGGCGTGCCGATCATCACCGGTGACACCAAGGTGGTCGAGCGCGGCAAGGCGGATGGCGTCTTCATCTCCACGGCCGGCGTCGGCATCCTGCCCGAGGGCATCGATATGCGCTCGAACGCGGCACGGCCGGGCGATTGCGTCATCGTGTCCGGTTCGATCGGCGATCACGGCGTTGCTGTGATGTCGAAGCGCGAGAACCTGGAATTCGACACGGATATCCTCTCCGATACGGCGTCCCTTCATACGCTAACGGCTGCGATGGTGGCGGTCGGCGGGCCGTCCATCCGCCTGATGCGCGACCCGACGCGCGGCGGCATTGCCGCGACACTGAACGAGATCGCCCATCAGTCCGCAGTTGGCTTCCGCATTGATGAGGAAAAAATTCCTCTCAAACCCGAAGTCGCGGCAGCCTGCGAGTTTCTCGGCCTCGATCCGCTGAACGTTGCCAACGAGGGCAAGCTCGTGGCGATCGTCGCGCCGGAAGTGGCGGACGCCGTGTTCGCGGCCATGCTCGCGCACCCGCTGGGCCAAGAGGCGGCGCTGATCGGGCATGTCGTTGAGGACCCGCATTGTTTCGTGCAGATGGAGACCTCCTTCGGCGGCGGGCGGATTGTCGACTGGTTGTCGGGCGAACAATTGCCGCGTATCTGCTGATTGGCTTGCGGGGATGACGAAGAGCTTCTACGGTTTCAGAGCATTTCCAGCGACAGTGGAAACCGATTTTTCGTCCGAAACTGCATGAAAACAGAGAGTTAGATTAAGATTGGATCTTGCAGGCATAGTACACGGCACAATCATCTTTCGGCGTCTTTGAGTTTGGCCCACCCCCTCATCCGACCCTTCGGGCCACCTTCTCCCCGCTGGGGAGAAGCGGGAATTTGCCGCAGCGTCTCCGCCGCCTCGCCCCATCGGGGAGAGGTCCGCCGAGCGTGAGCGGAGGCGGGGTGAGGGGGCGCCAAAGGCGAAAAGGCGAAGTGTCGTGTACTGTGTCATGAAATTCCGGCGGGGAGCAGATTGACGTGAGCAATGCCAGCACGACGGTTCTGGTGGTCGATGACGAACCGCGTTCGCTGGAGGCGATCCGGCGCGTGCTGTCGGACGAGTTCGAGGTCATCTGCGCCAAGAATGCCACGGAAGCCGAAGCCGTGCTGGAGGGCGAGCTGGTGCAGATCCTCCTCTGCGACCAGCGCATGCCCGGCGAATCCGGCGTCACGTTTCTCAAACGCGCCCGCGAGCGCTGGCCGGAAACCATCCGCCTGATCATTTCCGGCTATACCGACAGCGACGACATTATCGACGGCGTCAACAAGGCCGGCATCTATCGCTACATCACCAAGCCGTGGAACCCGGACGAGCTTGTCGCCTGCATGCGCGAATGCGCGGACCTCTGGCGGCTGCAGCATCAGGCCGGCGAGGTGAGCGTCGAAGCCAAGCCGCAGAGCGACCTGCTGCAGAAGGCCGTCTCCGACAAGCGGCGGGTGGAGCGCAGAAAATACGGCTTCGATCGGCTCATCCATGTCGATGGAAGCCCGGTGGCGGAGGCGATTTCGCTCGCCAAACGCGCCGCCGATTACGATGTCTCGGTGCTGATCACGGGAGCTTCCGGCACAGGCAAGGAGCTGCTGGCAAGGGCGATCCACCACCAGTCCGCCCGCGCCGACAAGCCCTTCGTCATCGAAAACTGCGGCGCGCTGCCGGACGATCTGCTGGAGAGCGAACTATTCGGCTGCAAGAAGGGTGCGTTCACCGGCGCTTACCAGGACCGGATCGGCCTCTTTGAACTGGCCGACAGCGGCACGATCTTTCTGGACGAGATCGGCGAGACCTCGCCGGCCTTTCAGGTGAAGCTCTTGCGCGTGCTGCAGGAGGGCGAGATCCGGCCGCTCGGCGCGCAGCGCACCCGCAAGGTCAATGTCCGGGTGATTGCCGCGACAAACCGCGATCTTCTGGCCGAGGTGGCCGCCGGACGCTTCCGCCGCGACCTCTATTACCGCGTCGCCGCCTTCCCGATCCACATGCCGGCGCTGAAGGATCGCTCACGTGACATCATGGCGATTGCCGGCCATACGCTCACGCAGATCAACCAGGCCTTCGGGCGGGAAATCTCCGGCTTTCATCCCCGCACGCTGGAGCTGATGTCGGCCTATGGCTGGCCCGGCAATGTGCGCGAGCTGCATAATGAGATCCAGCGCATGGTCGTGCTGTCACCGGGCAACGAACCCTTGGCCGACCGGCTGCTGTCACCGGCAATCCGCAACGGCGCGGCGGCTGGCCCATCGACCGAGATGCCGCAGGCCGGCCAACAATTGAAGGATATCGTCGCCGTGGTCGAAAAGGCGGCCATCGAGGCGAGCCTTGCCCGCCATGCCGGCAATATCAGCCGGACGGCGGACGAATTGGGCTTGTCTCGTGTCGGGCTGAGGGCCAAGATGGATCGATACGATCTGCGGCGCGACACGGATGACGAGACCGATTGAAGGACATCCCGAGGATATGGCGCTGATCAGCAAGGTCAGCGTGCCGGCGATCCCGTCGCTCGACGATGCAGGGGAATCGCTCTGGGTGGATGTCATCCACCGCATGGACGAGGTCTATGCAGAACTGCTGCGCAACGAAGCCGATCTCGAGCGCAAGAATGCCGATCTCGAAGAGGCACAGTCCTTCATTTCCAGCGTCTTTGCGTCGGTGTCGGATATCCTCATCGTCTGCTCCAGCAGCGGCACCATAAAGAAGGTGAACCCCGCCTTTCTCAATCTCGTCGGCAGGACAGAAAGTGCCGTCATCGGCTCCAGCGTCTTCGACTATGTGAAGCCGGACGATCAGGCTGAAGCGCGGCGCATCGTCGGCGCGGGGCAGGGCGGGCGGGTCGTCGAGGCTGATATCTGCTTTCTGAGGCCCGATGGCAGCGAGGAATGCCTGGCGCTGCGTTCAACCAAGCTCGCCGACGGGTCGTCGCGCCAGTTCGGCGCGGTGCTGACGGGCCGCCCGATCAGTGAGCTCCGGCGCGCCTATCAGGCGCTGCATGAGGCGCATCGCGAATTGCAAACCGCACAGCGCCGGCTGATCGAGCAGGAGAAGATGGCGAGCCTTGGCCGCCTCGTCGCCGGCGTGGCGCATGAGCTGAACAACCCGATCAGCTTCGTCTATGCCAATATCTACACGCTTGACCGCTACCGGAAGAACCTCGTGCGCTATCTCGATGCGCTGCATGGCGGCGCGGAGGAGGGCGAGGCGGGGAAGCTCCGGCGCGAGCTGAAGATTGACGCCATTCTCGCCGATATCGACCCGCTGCTGGATGGCACGATCGAAGGTGCGAGCCGCGTCAGCGATATCGTCAAGAACCTGCGCCGTCTCTCCTTCACCCGCGCCGGCGAGCGCCAGCCCGTCGATCTCGACCGGCTCTTGCGCAACTCCGTCCAGCTTGCGGCGAAATCGAAGAATGCCTCGGCGCAGATCGTCTTCGATACGGTGCCGGTCACGCTATCCAATGCGGATGAAGGGCAATTGCACCAGGTCTTTGTCAACCTGATCGACAATGCGCTGGATGCGGTCTCCGGCCGTCCCGATCCAAGGGTCGAAATTGCGTTGGGCAGGGATAAGTCAGGCGCGCAGGTGACGATCCGCGATAACGGGCCGGGTATCGCGACCGAAAATCTGGGCAAGATCTTCGAGCCCTTCTTCACGACCAAGACCATCGGCGAGGGAACGGGCCTCGGCCTCTGGATCAGCTTCACGATCATCGAGGACCATGGCGGCCGCATTGAGGCGGTAAACCGGTCCGAAGGTGGGGCGGAGTTCCGGGTCTTCATTCCCGGATGATCCTGTTCGTCATGAAGACAAGCGCATCGTTTGCTTCCGTGCGTCAATCTCGAAACGTCTTTAGACGTCTTCTTGAACCCGCAGGCTACCGTATCCGGACACGATGGCAGCCTGCCGCCACAAACGAGCAGTTGCCGGATAGAGCGCAGAAGCCGCGGTCTTCAGAAGCCCTTGCCACCACGAAGTTCGGTCCAGACTGTCAGAGCAATGATCTTGACATCGAGCCAGATGGAAAACGCCCGGATATATTGCAGATCGTAGGCGATCCGGGCGCGGGAAACGGAGGCAACATCCGTCGGTCCTCTAAAACCGCGAACCTGGGCGAGACCGGTAATTCCAGGACGCACGGTGTGTCGGAGGTGGTAGTGGGGCACAAGCTCTTCGTAAAGCATGCCGGCGGCTTTCATCCCAATCGCGTGGCAGCGTGGGCCAACCAGCGACATATCCCCGCGAAGCACATTGAAAAGCTGGGGCAGTTCGTCAATGCTGGTGCGCCGCAGAATTCTGCCCAGGGGCGTGACCCGTGGATCATTTTCCGTCGTCTGGCTGACGCCCGTGATGTCGCACCGGTCGACATACATCGAACGGAACTTGTATACCCTAATTGTCCGGCCATCCTTTCCCCATCGCAGCTGTGAGAAGAAAGCCGGGCCGCGGCTTGTGACCCGAACCATCAGCGCCACACCGATCAGAAGCGGAGAAAGCGCCAGCAGTGCAACGAGCGAGAGCGCCACATCCATCGCGCGCTTGATCGCGAAGTGGATCCGGCGATCGTCTCGCGTACCCTCCAGTAATAGAGAAGGCTCATCCAGGGGCCCGAAAGATCGGCTTAACATGCTTTGCGTCAGATCCGAACGCATGACATCGTCAAATCCATTTTGAAAAGTCACTTCGCGCTCCTGAAAAACATTCATCGGGCGTTGAAATATCGTGCGAGCAATTGTTTTTATTATAAAAAATAGACAGAAGGCGCCCCATCGCCTCCGGCATTCATAAGCATGGGAACCCGCCGAAGCGGGTCCGCTATCCGCAACACACGGACGTAGCCGCGTGAAACTCGCGGTTCCTGTCGACTGATCAGCGGAAAAATCCAATCAGCCAAAATCAAACGGAGCCACGATACACTCTCTCAAATCCGGAGGTGCTAAGGTCCGTCATCAAGCACGAAATGCGATGCGCCGCCTCTACCGATAGTGTTCGAAGCGGCGATATCCCCGATATCAGTTGGCGCTGCCCTGCTGGCCGGAAATCGCGGCCGTTGCGGTCTGCGAAGCACCGCTGCTGATCGTATTGGCGATTAGGCGATTCTTGTGCGCTGCGGTATCGGTCAGGCCGGCAATTTCTGCCTGAACGAGTGCAACGCAATTGCCGCCGCCGGAGCAGCTCGCAAAGACAGAGTTGACGCTTGCCTGCGCTGGCAATGTGAAGATAGCGATGGCTGCAATAGCCGTAAGTGCCGAATATCGAAACACTATCTTACGCTCCAATAAAAAATAACTATAATAAATCATTAATAACGATTGCTGACGAGAGTCAAGAGTGCTGCACTTTGGAACGACGGAAAGTTGATCGCTGAGCGGCATGAAGTGGCAAAGTTGCAGAAGATTTCGCCTGGAATTGCTGCAATGCAGCAGGAGTTTCGCCGGGTAGAGACGCCGCCGCCGCTCTGCGGCCACGCTCGACGGAGGCCGGAAGAGGGGACAGCTTACCGCTTTGGCATGCCCGCAGGTCTTGCGAGACGCCGCTGGGCGGCGATGCGGAAGGGAGCGTTCATTGCGCCATAGCCCGCATAATCGCCGCGCCGCTCGACGATTTCGAAGAAGAAGCCCTCACCGAAGGTACGGCTATATATCTGGAAATACTCGCCCTTCTCGTCGCGATCGTAGAGAATGCTGGCGGCGCGCAGCGCATCGGCAAAGTCCGGTTCAAGGCCGAAACGGGCTTCGAGATCGTCATAGTAATTGCGCGAGATCGGCAGCGCCTGGAACCCGAGTTCGTTGAGCCGTGCGGCAGTCGCAAAGATATCGTCGGTCGCGAAGGCAATATGCTGGATGCTGGTGCCGAAGCTTTCGGCCAGAAACTTGCCGGCAAAGGTCTTGCGGTTGTCGGCACCATTCATGGTGACGCGGAAATGCGGCTGCGGATCGCCCTCGATCGCCTGGCTTCGCACCAGCCCGCCGGGATCGACCACATCGACCATGGGTGTGCGGCGCACGGCGAAGATGGATTGATAGAACAGCAGCCAGGTAAGCATCTCCTGATACTGGGTCGTCTGCGCAAGATGATCGATGCGCGTCAGGTTGGCGTCGCTGGCCTCGACAGGCAGTGCTGAGAACTCGCGTTCCCAGATGCCGGAAAGTTCCGGCGTCTCATCGAGGAAATAGATGACGCCATTGCCGACGCCCTGCACGGCCGGGACAGAGACTTCGCCGGACTGGCGTTCTTCTGAGAAGGCAGGCGCACCGAGCGCGGTCGCACGCGCAAGCGCCTCGCGGGCGTTGTCCACCTTCACGCCGAAGGCATAGGCATTGGTCCCGTGGACGGTGTAGGATGCATCGGCGAACGTGTCGCCCGACTTGTCGGTGTTGATGACGATGCGGATATTGCCCTGCGTATAGAGCTCCACCGCACGGTTGCGGTGCCGGGCCGATCTGACGAAACCGAGCGTGGACAGCAGAGCGGCGAGATTGTCCTTCTCGTCTTCGGAGGTGGCAAATTCCACGAATTCCACGCTTTGCGCCGTTACCCGGTCGGGCATGACCGGAACGTCGATGGCGATGTCCGGCTCCAGCCGGCGAACCCGATCCATCAGGTTGACCAGCGAGCGGTGGCCGTCTTCCGCCAGTGCCTTGGCAGAGCCGCCCCGGAACTGGTCGTTGAAGATTTCCAGCGACAGCGGGCCGTTATAGCCCGTTGCGGCCACTGCGCGCATGAAGTCGACGACCGGCAGGTCGCCTTCGCCCGGCATGTTGCGGAAATGCCGGCTCCAGTAGAGCAGGTCCATATCGAACAGCGGCGCATCGGCCAGCTGCACGATAAAGATCTTGTCGCCGGGGATCGCGCGGATCGAGTTCGGATCGATCTTGCGCGACAGCGTGTGGAAACTGTCGAGGATAAGGCCGATATTCTTGTGGTCGGCGCGACGAACGATCTCCCAGGCATCGCGATGGTCGTTGATATGGCGTCCCCAGGCCAGCGCCTCATAACCGACGCGAACGCCATGTCGGGCGGCGAGCTCGCCGAGTTCATGGAAGTCATCAGCCGCCCGGTCGATGCCGCCCAGCGAAATCGGCGAGACATTCGAGCAGATCAGCATCAGGTCGGTGCCAAGCTCGCCCATGATCTCGAACTTGCGCTCGGCCCGTTCGAATGTACGTTTGCGCTGTGGCTCGGGCATTCCCTCGAAATCGCGGAAAGGCTGGAAGAGGGTTATCGAAAGACCGTGATCCTTGACCATTTCCGCCACCTCGCGGGGCGAAGCGTCATAGGTCAGGAAGTCGTTTTCGAAAATTTCGACACCGGTAAAGCCCGCTTTTGCGATCGCCGCCAGCTTTTCCGGAAACTCGCCGCTGATCGACACGGTGGCAATCGATGTCTGCAATTGAACCGGCTCCCGGCGGGTGTCGCGATATCCCATATTGCCATCCTTTCCAGCGTTATGTACTAATTAGTTAATTGGAGGCCGAAGCGGCGTTTGCATGGCTTCGAGGGAGGAACTCATGAAGCAAGCGACCGACTTGGTAAAGTCGAGGGACGCGAAAACCGCTGTCCGCGATCCTGAAGGCGTGCGGCGCGATATCCTGACGGTTGCGATGGAGGAGTTTTCGCAGAACGGTCTTTCCGGCGCGCGCATCGATGAGATCGCGGCGCGCACGAAGACCTCCAAGCGCATGATCTATTACTATTTCGGCGACAAGGAAGGGCTTTACCAGCGTGTTCTGGAAGAAGCCTATGGCAAGGTGCGTGGCGGCGAACACGATCTGGAGCTTGACCGGCTCGACCCGGTCGCCGCACTGGAAAAGCTCTGTCGTTTCACCTTTGACCATCATCGCGCCAATCCGGCCTTCATTCGCATGGTCATGGTGGAGAACATCCACCATGGCCGGCACATGCAGATGTCTAAGACGATCCGGGACCTGAACCAGCCGGCCATCGAGGAGCTTGAAAACGTGCTTCGGCGCGGCCAGGCGGCAGGCATTTTCCGCCAAGGCATCACCCCGCTCGAGCTGCACTGGCAGATCAGCGCGCTGTCCTTCTTCAACGTGTCGAACAGCGCAACCTTCTCGCTGATTTTCGGCGGCGACCTGTTCACGGATGAGGGCCAGCAGAGGCTTTCCGGCCATGTGGCCGAAATGGTTCTGCGTTATGTCCTTCGCCCTGATCATCTCGGCTCTCTTCCAACGGAACGTGCCTGAACCCTTCAATGCCGGTGGCGCACCACTCAGGTTACCTTGTCGGCGGCACAGAGCTTGAGGAAATCGGCGGTCATGCGCGCTGCGTCGGGCTCGCGGCCACAGAAAAGACGAAACGCGCCGACGGCCTGATAGACCGTCATGCCGCCACCCGGCAGCACCCGGCAGCCTTTCGACTTGGCGGTGGCCAGCAACTGCGTTTCCAGCGGAACATAGACGATATCGGCGACCCAGTGCCGGGCTTCCAGCAGCACCGGATCGACCGGAATGCCTGGATGCGCGAGCATGCCGACCGGCGTCGCGTTGACGAAGCCATCGGCCAGCGGCAGCGAGGCTGCGGCATCGGTGACGGCAAAGGCGCGCTCCATCCCGAAACGGGTGTTCAGGGCGTCGGCGAGGCGCTTCGCGCGGGCCGGATCCTGATCGAGAATGTCGAGATGCTGAATGCCAAGCTTCAGAAGCGCATGCGCCACGGCAACGCCGGCCCCGCCGGCGCCCGCCAGAAGAGTGCGTGCGCGGCTGACGGTGGGCAGGCCCTGAGCAAAGTTTTCGTGGAAGCCGTACCAGTCCGTATTGTGACCGACCCGCTTGCCGTCCTTGAAGACGACCGTGTTGACTGCGCCCAGCATGCGCGCATCTTCCGAGAGTTCATCAAGCAGCGGGATCACGGCCTGCTTGAAGGGGTGCGTGATGTTCGTGCCGGCAAAGCCGCGCGCCTGAAGCTCGGCGACAAGCTCCGGCAGGGCGCTTTCCGGAAGGTTGCGAGCGGTGATATCGACCAGCTCGTAGACATAATCGAGGCCGTGCGCCGCGCCTTCATGCATGTGAAGCGCCGGCGATTTGGAAAGCTGTATCCCTGCGCCGATCAGGCCGACGCGATAAGTCGTTTGCGATGTCATAGTCCAAACCCGTGTATGGCGGATGGAAATTGAAAGCGTCGTCCAAGCATCATCAATGATGGGCGAGGATTTCGCCGAGGAAGGCGCGTGTCCGCTGATGCTGAGGGTTGCTGAAGAAGTCTTCAGGCGACCCTTCTTCGATAATCTCGCCGGAGGCCATGAAGATGACGCGATCGGCGACCTGACGGGCAAAACCCATTTCATGCGTGACGCAGATCATCGTCATCCCGTCACGCGCCAGACCGATCATGGTGTCCAGCACTTCCTTGACCATTTCCGGATCGAGCGCCGAGGTCGGCTCGTCGAACAGCATTGCCTTCGGCTCCATGCAGAGCGCGCGGGCAATCGCCGCGCGCTGCTGCTGGCCCCCGGAGAGCTGGGCCGGATATTTGTCGGCCTGATCGACGATGCGCACGCGCTCCAGATACTTGCGCGCCGTCGCCTCAGCTTCCGCCTTGGAGACCTTCTTCACCCGCATCGGGGCGAGGGTGCAATTTTCCAGAATGGTCATATGCGGGAAGAGATTGAAGCTCTGGAACACCATGCCGACCTCGCGGCGCACGGCATCCACCGTGCCGCCGGAATCGGTCAGCAGCGTGCCTTCCACCGTGATCTTGCCTTCCTGGATTTCCTCCAGATGATTGATGCAGCGGATGAGAGTCGATTTTCCCGATCCGGACGGGCCGCAAAGGACGATCTTCTCGCCCTTTGCCACCGTCAGGTTGACGTTTCTGAGGGCGTGGTAAGCTCCATACCACTTGCCAACGCCTTCCATGGCGATGAGTGGCGTCTGGCTTGCGTTGGTCTGTGGCATGGAAGCCTTCCCCTTTACTTCACCGTGAACGGGACGTCAGGCATCGATTCCGGGAAAGCCGGAACGTCGCGCTTCATCCACTTGGCGTAGATCTTGGCCAGGGTGCCATCGGACTTGATCTTGTCGATGAAGCTGTTGATGGCTTCGTTCCAGTCCTTTTCGCCCGGACGGGTGCCGGCGCCATTATAAAGCGTCGTGAGGTCGAACTTCGATTCGTACTTGCCCGGAGCTGCGGCATTCAGACGATCGCCATAGAACTGGTTGCCGCCGATGGCTTCGACCTGACCGGCAAGGAGCGCCTGGATGTTGGCGGCATCGTCGTCGAAACGGAGAATGTTGGCGGTCTTCGCGCCGGCCGTCAGCGACGTGTCCATGGCGCTCGACTTCGGAACGCCGACATTCATGCCCTTGAGATCGTCATAGCCGGCGATCTTCCTGTCCTTCGGACCGTAGACCGACAGAACGTTGCCGGCATAGGGCTTGGAGTACTGGATGGTCTTTGCGCGCTCAGGCGTCATGCCCATCGTGGCGAAGAGCACATCGACCTTGCCGGTCATCAGCGCAGGAATGCGGTTGGCGACGGCCAGCGGTACGAATTCCGGCTTGAGGCCGAGATATTCGGCAAAGGCCTTACCGATATCCGCGTCAAGGCCGTCCTGCACGCCGCTGGAATTGACAAAACCCCAGGGTGCGTTGTCGCCCTGAATGCCGATGACGACCTTGCCCGCTTTCTTGGCGTCGGCAAGCGTGCCTGCAAAGGCCTCGCTTGCGTGAAGCGCCGGGAAGACGGCGATGGCTGCGGCGGCAATTGCCAGAAGGCTCCTGCGCTTGATGGTTTTCAGTGGGTTCATCTTTTTGCTCCTCCTTAAAAAGCTGATGAAATGGGCAAGTTGGATCTTATCGTGCTGCGGTTTGAAGGCGCCGCTCGGTGCGGGCGCCCCAGAGAGACAGGGGCCAGCAGATCAGGAAATACATGAGGCCGACAATGGCGAAGACGGTCAGCGGGCGGAACGTCTGGTTGGAGACGATCTGGCCGGCGCGCGACAATTCGACAAAGCCGACAATCGCGGCAAGCGACGTGCCCTTGATCAGCTGCACGAGGAAGCCGATCGTCGCCGGCAACGAAATTTTCAGCGCCTGCGGCAGGATCACATCCTTGATGCGCGAGACATAGTGCAGGCCAAGCGCCTTTGCGGCTTCGGTCTGGCCCTTCGGCACCGCCTGGATACCACCGCGCCAGATCTCTCCGAGATAGGCGCTGGCATGCAGCGTGAAGGCAATTGCAACGGCAAGCCAGGCATCGACATTCAGACCCACCAGCGCGACACCGTAATAGACGACGAAGAGCTGCATGAGCAGCGGTGTGCCCTGAAAGACCGCGATATAGCCGGTCGTCGCCCTTCGCAGCAGCTTGCTTTCCGCCGTACGGGCCAGCGCGACGAGAAGACCGAAAATGCCGCCTCCTATGAAGCCGATGATGGTCAGCGCAATGGTCCATTTCAGACCCTGGAGCAGGAAGTAGATTTCGTTGAAGCCGATCGTTGCCATTTCGCGCGCCTCACTTGACCGGGTAGCTGAAGGAAATGCGGGAAATGAGGGCGAAGACGCCCATCATCAGAGACGAAATGATGAGATAGAGGATCGTAATCGAGAAATAGACCTCAAAAGAGCGGAAGGTGTCGGCTTCTATCTTCTGTGCCACCGATGTCAGTTCGTAAGCCGCAATCGACGTACAGACGGAGGTCGTCAGGGTCAGCATGATGAACTGGCTGGTGAGCGAAGGGTAGACGGCGCGCAGAGCCGGCTTCAGGACTATGAAACGGAAGATCTGCGCCTTGTGCAGGCCCAGCGCCAGTCCGGCTTCAATCTGCCCTTTCGGAATGGCATCCACCCCGCCGCGGATGATCTCGATCGCATAGGCGCCGCCATTCAGCGCCAGCGCGATGATCGCCGTCACCGTCGGATTGAGACGGATGCCAAGCTGGGGAAGCGCGAAGAAGATGAAGAAGATCTGCACCAGGAAGGGCGTGTTTCGGATGATCTCGACAAAGCCGATCACGAGCGCGCGCACGGCGGAAAACCTCGAGCGTCTGGCAATGACGCCCAGCACGCCGATCACGGTCGCCAGCGCCATTCCGGCAATCGCAAGCCCGATCGTCGCCAGGCACGCAATCAAAAGCTCGGGCAATCTCTCGATGACGACTGAAAAGTCCAGACTGTAAGACATTATTCCTCCCGGGCAATTCAGTCGCGTTCGGCGTATGCATGGCTCAAGCCCATGCACCGAAATCGCAACATCCTCCCTCGCCCTGATAAATGTTTGTACCAGTTAGTTCATAAAGGCGTCAAGGGCCCTTTTCGCAACCTCATTGGGATTGCGAGAGGTCCGTGGAGGCGGTGCCGTGCGCGCTCTGGCGGACGGCATGGCAGGCGTACTGACGTGGAGAAAGGCCGCACCGCTGATACCTTCAAGCGTCGGCCGCTCAGGCTTGAAGCCCCGCGTCGAAGCGCTGAGTGGACATTGCCCATCGCCGTCAGCACCAGGGCAGCGCGCGGTTGCGTGGAGCTTCCGGATCATCTGCCCCGTTCAACGGGTCAGGAGATTGTGGGCGCCCTGTCGATAAAGCCGCGGCGAAACGGCGGTGTGGTTCCGGAAGAAGCGGCTGAAATGGGCAATGTCGGAGAATCCCAGCCGGCTCGCTGCCGCACTGAGGGACTCTTCGGAAACGACGGTCAGGCGGATCGCGTGTTCGAGGCGCACGACATTCTGAAACAGGCCGGGCGACATGCCCGTACAAGCCTTGAATTGCCGAAAGAAGTTGGCGCGGCTCATGCCGATATCTGCGACGATATCATCGATGAGATCGAATTCGCCGTCGTTCTGCTGCAGGTATTTGACCGCACGCCTGATCCGCCAATCAACGAATTGCGGGCGCGATCGCCGTTGAAGATCGCTGGAGCTGGTCAGGATTGTGGAGAGAACAAGCCTGCTGAGCAGGAACTCCATATCCGCACTGGAAGGGGAGGCGCCATTGAGGCAATCGAGCACATCCATCAGAACCCGATAGGTATCCCTGGACACATGGCCGGCGCTTGCCTTGAAGAAGTCGAGCGGGTTGAATTCACCGAGGTCGGCGCTGAGCGTCGCCAGCCAGTCGGAATCGATATAAAGCGCGATGATCTGCGTCGGCGGTTGTCCCGGGCGGAAAACGAATTCATGCGGACGCCAGGCATCCACGAGAACCGCGCAGTCGTCCGTCAGCGGCACGTGCTTGTCGTCGACGATAAAGCTGGAATCGGCACCGCCGACCTTGAAGAGCATGTGGCAATAAGGATGCGCATGGCGCACGAGGCAATGTTCCAGCTCGACTTGCGCGACCCGGCCGAACGCCCCCAACATGACCCGTACACCTGTCGTCATGGCCTCACTATAGAAGTGTTCCTATATTTAAAGAGAGCAGAACGAAGCTGGCCTTGCAAGTCTGGAATTGACTTGCCTGGAGCGGGACGCAATACGATACCCAACGGTGCGGAATCGAGAGGAGCAGCCAGTTGGAGGAAGACGTGACCCTTCGGCAGAAACTGGTGCCTGCCGTCGAACGCGCCTCGGTCATCCTCGACCTTGTGGCCGAGGCCAAGCGTTATCCGACCGTTTCCGATATGGCGCGCGAAACCGGCTTGCCGAAGAGCACGGTCCATGGTCTCTGCACCACCCTCACGCATCTTGGCCTGCTGATGCGCCGATCCGACCAGACCTATGTGCTGGGACCGCACCTGCTCAAATGGTCCAACGCCTTTGATCGTCAGACGGATATCGCGGCAGAATTCGCCGCGCTTTGGGACCAGTCCCCCATCGTCGATAAGGCAATCGTTTCGCTCTGCATTCTCGATGATCTGGATGTCGTCTTCATCGCGGCGCGACAGCGAAGCGCGCTGGAGCGCTTTGCCGTCAGACCGGGTATGCGCCTGCCCGCCGCCTTCTGCGCAGCCGGGAAGGCGATCCTGGCGCGCTGGCCCGATCACGACATAGAGCGGGCTTTCAGGTCCTTTCCCGTGCCGCTGACGGAGCGCTCGGTGCGCGATCTCGGAGCTCTTCTGGAAGAGATTCGCCAGATCCGTTCGGACGGCGTGGCGGTCGAGATCGGCCAATGTCATCGGGGCGTGACGAATTTCGGCGCGCCGGTGTTGAATTCGCTGAACCGGACCGTGGCGGCCGTGCTGATCAGTATCGACGTCGAGGATGTGCCGCAGTCCGTGATGCGGGATCTTGCCGCGTACGCCTCGGCTCTTGCAAACCGGCTTTCCCGCAGGCTTGGAGCGGAAGCCGGTCCGTGAGCGGATGACCGCCATCAGATCGTCCCGCCCCGCTGTCGACGCTTGCCTGTCATTTCCGGACCAGTCTCTTCGAGGTGGCGGCAGATCATGTCGATCACCACATCCGGATTGTCATGCTGCGGAAAGTGACCGTCGTGGCGCAGCATGACCCATTTCATCGGTCCCGGAACCCGATCGGATAGCACTTCCATCTGGCGCTGCGCATCATGGTCGTCCTTCAGGCCCTGAATGAGCAGCAGCGGCGCGGTCAGCGCGCCGACCCGGTCGAGGATCACGCCGGGATCGGCGGATACGGCTTCGCGCTGTGCGGCCCGGCAGCGCATCGCGGTCTGCATGTCGGCGTGTTCCGCACCGAGTTTTTCGATTTCGCCGAGGCCGTCAGTCTCGTGTACGACTTCACCAGCATGAACCTGCGGGCATATCGCCACCATGCGCCCGACCATCCACGGATGCACGCAGGCAAACAGTATGGCAACCGCCGCGCCGTCGCTATGGGCGACGATGTCCACGTCGGTGAGGGTCAGCGCGCGCATCAGGGCGGGCAGGACTGCATGCGCCTCATACGACAGAATATTCGTGGAGGCTCCGCCTTGAGGCTCGGGGCTTGCGCCACGACCGGGCCGCGAATAGGCGACGATGCGGCGTCCCGGAAAACGTGCGTTGATGCCTTCGGCGATCTCTTCCAGCGAATGGACCGAGCCGAGACCATGGGTCAAGAGGAGAATGGCCCGGTTTTGCCCTGCGCCAATGTCCAGCGTTTCGATCTCGCCGGCGTCGGTCTCGACGATCTGGCGTCGCCAGGGCGTCATCCTGACGACACGTGCGCTCTTGGAACTCTCGTCCTGTGTGAAATGAAGCATACGCCCCTCCCAAGGCTGACGTTCGCGCCGCAGGCTTGTCGCCATTTTCGATACCGAACGCTTCCGATCATGACATCATCCGTCTACTCCCGTAAGCCTGACGCTCCTCTGGAACTTGCCTAAAAATCTCATTTTTTCATGTGGAAGGCTCGTCAGGCACCGCGCATCCGGCTGCCTTGCGGAATGTCTGCACCCATGCGGTGAGAGAGGCGGGCGGCCATCTGCTTTACGTTGCCGATGACGGTGTCGCGGTTGTTCATGGCTTCTGCGTCCAGTGTCAGACTCACGGCCACGCCGGCGATGGGATGGTTCTGGGCATCGAGCACCGTCGCTCCGAAGCACACCATGCCTTCGGCCACCTGCTCCTCATCGCAGCTGTAGCCCTGGAGCCTGATGGCCCTGAGCTCCGCCAGAAGATCGTCCAGCGAGCGAACGCTGCGGCTGGTGCGTGCCTCCGGCAGGCCGTGTGCGTAGAGCCGGCGGATTTCATGGTCGTGCATGTGGCTCAGAAACGCCTTGCCGGTGGCGGTGAAGGCGGCCGGCAGCCGCATGCCGACGCGGAACTCCAGCGCCGAGCGGCTAAGGGCGGCGTTACGCGCGGCAATGTAAACAACCTCTGCCCCGTCCTGAACGGTCAGCGTGATCGTCGCGCCGGGAAGGCCGGTCTCCTGATCCCATATGGCCGCGAACTCGGTCGCGACATCGGACTGGAGCGTGAAGGCGTTCGACCAGCGCATGACATGCGGACCCAGCTGGAAGGTCTGATCGTTACGCCGGATTAGAAGCTCTAGATTGACGAGCGTTTGGCAAAGAGAGTGGATGCTGGAGCGGGCGATCTTCAACTCCCGCGACAGATCGGACAGGCTCAGGAACGTCTTCGAGCGCGCGACAACATCGAGAATGCGAGCGCCGCGCTCCAGCGCCGGCGACTGCTGCGTCTTGGATTCCCTCACGTTCATGAAACGCTCGCACCTTCGATGAACAACCCTCTTCTGCCTCTGGTATAGCCTATTGACATTTGTTCCGTCCAGAGAATATTGTTCAGCATATTGAACGAAAATCGAAATGGTGGATGCCGTCAGGCTAAAATCGCGGAAAAGTAAGTTTGGGAGGTTTCAGGGATGGTCATGAGCGTGCGCGACTGGGCTGTTCGTTTCGGCGAGGCCTCGGACCGTGACCCGACGATCGGGGCCATGGCCCGCTATTTCACCTGCCGCTATCTCTGGGACATGGGGCCGGCCAAAGTCATCGTGGAAATGCGCGACGGGCGCGTTCACAGCATCAACACGGATCCGCAGCCACTTGACCCTTATGACTTCGCGCTTCGGGCGAGCGCCGCGACATGGCGTGAATTCGCCAAGCCTGTGCCGGAGCCGATGTATCACGGCATCTGGTCGGCCAGCTTCCGGCGCGATCTCAAGATCGAGGGCAATATCCTCGTCATGATGCAGAACCTGCGCAATTTCACAGTCCAGTTCGAGCTGCTTCGCAAGGTCGGCGTGCCGGTCTGAGACGTCACCTAAAGCCCACAGGATCAACAGGAATGGCCAAGCACTCTCCCGTTATCGGACGCTACGTCACCATCGAGGTGGACGGCTTCGAATACAAGGTCTTCTACCTGCGCAACGGCAGCGGCATTCCGCTGGTCTGCCAGCACACGGCAGGCTGCCACAACCACCAGTGGCGCGGGCTGCTCGAAGACGAAACCATCACGCAGCGTTATGATGTGATCGCCTATGACCTGGCGCGCCACGGCAAGTCCGACCCACCGCTCAACAAGGAGTGGTGGAAGGAAGAATATGTGCTGACGGCCCAGCACTACATGAACTTCATCGTCACGCTGTGCGACGCACTGGAACTCGACCGACCGATCTTCATGGGGTCGAGTTTCGGCGGCAATGTCGCGCTGCAGCTGGCTTTGCATCATCCCGACAAGTTCCGGGCCGTCATCCCCGTCGAGGCGGCGGAACATGCGCCGGGCTTCTATCTCGACTGGTGGCGTCACCCGCATGCCAATGCGGCGCAGGTCTGCGCGAGCGGCGTGTGGGACCTCATGGCTCCGCAAAGCCCCGACATGGATCGCTGGCTGACCTGGCACTACTACACGCAAGGCTCCGAAGCCTTCAAGGGCGACCTGTTCTTCTACTCGATTGATCACGACCTGCGCGGCAAGCTCGGCAATATCGATACACGCCGCTGCCCGGTGATCATGATGACCGGCACTTACGACTATCTGACGCCGCCCGAGGCCACCGAGAACACGGCACGCCAGATCCCCGGTGGCATCTATATCGAGATGGAGGATATCGGGCATTTCCCGATGTCGGAGAACTACCCGCTGTTCGCGGTCTATCTGAAAGAAGCGCTTCGCCTGATCGAAGCGCGGACCTGAAATCGTAGAGCGGATGACGAGCCATGAAGATCATTGAATTCGACGACAAGGGCCGGCGTATCGAGAGCGACGCGAACGCGCCTGCACGATCCGGCAACGCGTCTTCGCTGGCCCCGCGCCCGAATTACTCCCCGGCCCCGAAGGACGCGCCGCGCACGAGGCGCAAGTCTTCGGGGATCGAATTGCATATGTTCCAGACCGGAACGCTGAGGACGAAGACGAAATATATCAAGATGAACCAAGGCGAGGGGGATTTCGAAATCCCCGTGCCGTGGTTCCTGATCAAGCATCCGCAAGGCAATGTCGTCATCGATGGCGGCAACGCGGTCGAGGCGGCTATCGACAAGCGCGGTCATTGGGGCGCGGTCGTGGACGCCTACGACCCGGTCATGCCGGTCTCGGAAAACTGCGTCGATCAGCTGAAGATGGTCGGCGTGAGCGCGCAGGATGTGCGCTATGTCGTGCAGTCGCACCTGCATCTCGACCATACCGGCGCCATCGGGCGGTTTCCCAAGGCGCAGCATATCGTTCAGCGCAGCGAATATGAATATGCCTTCAAGCCGCACTGGTTTTCCGCCGGCGCTTATATCCGCGCCGATTTCGACCGTCCGGGTCTCAACTGGAAGTTCCTCGGCGGCGAGTTCACCGACAATTTCGATCTGTTCGGCGACGGTACAGTGCGGATGATCTTCACGCCTGGCCATTCGCCCGGACATCAATCCTTCCTGATCACGCTGCCCGAGAGCGGGCCGATCCTGTTGACGATCGATGCCGCTTATACGGTCGATCACTGGGAAAACCGGGCGCTACCCGGTCTTGTCACGTCTTCGATGCAGGCGGCCGATTCCGTCACCAAGCTCAGGCGCATCGCGAAGGACACGAATGCGATGGTCGTCACAGGCCATGACCCGGTCACATGGCCGAGCTTCCGCAAATCCCCGCAGGATTTTTATGACTGATCGCTGGACCGGATGACCGGTCCGCAACTAGGAGGAGAGTTGGAATGTTACGCAAATTGGTATGCGCAGCGGCCTTCGTGGCCGTCTCCGCAAGCGCCGTCTTCGCCGCCGGCGTGGACGAGATCAACCCGGACGTCGCTAAACGCCTTTACAACAAGGACATGCTCGATCCGATGCAGCCGATCGGGCCGAGCAAGTGGCGTGACTTCAAGCCGAAGAAGGGCCCGCCGTGGAAGATCGGCTATGCCTCGTCCTACGCCGGCAACACCTGGCGCGCCGCCGCGATGGACGAGCTGCAGAAGGTCATCGTGCCGGAATGGAAGAAACTCGGTCTGATTTCCGACGTCGTTGTTACCCAGTCGAACCTCAATGATTCCACCCAGATCCAGCAGATCCGCCAGCTCGTCGACCAGGGCGCGGACGCGATCATTCTCTGCTGCTCCAACCCCACCGCGCTCAACGCATCGGTGAAATACGCGGCCGACAAGGGCGTTCCGGTCTTCTCGATGACCGGTTACCTGACCTCGGAATATGCCATCAACTCGTCGGTCAACTATCAGGTCGGCGGCTATGAGATCGGCAAGGCCATGGCCGACCAGCTTGGCGGCAAGGGCAATGTCCTCGTCGTCGAAGGCATTCCCGGTACGTCCGGCTCCGACAGCCAGAACCGCGGGGTTCTCGCAGGTCTCAAGTCCGCGCCGGATATCAAGGTTGTCGGCTCTGTCGCCGGCATGTGGACCGACCAGGTCGCTCAGGGCGAAGTGCAGAAGTGGCTTGCCACCAATCCGGGCAAGCTCGACGGCATCGTCGTGCAGTCGGCGGCCGAAATGGGCGTGTTGCGCGCCGTCCAGCAGGCAGGCCGCGGCGAAATCCCGGTTGCCATCGGCGGTGAGCTGGGTGCGCTCTGCTACTGGCGCAAGAACCCCAAATACATCAACGCCTCCTATCAGCTCTGGCCGCCGGCCGACGATATCGAGCTGATGTGGCACATCATGATGCGCACGCTGGAAGGCCAGGGCCCGAAGATCCAGTCGATCCTCGTCGATCCGGTGAAGCTCACCTATGATGATCTGACCAAGGTCATGGACGAGAACTGCAACCTCAACAGCGCCGAATGGCTGAAGGTCGGTGCCGACCGTTGGGGTTACAACTCGGCCTATCTCGACAACTTCTTCCTGCGCCCGGCCGATCCGCGCGCCTTCAAGAAGAAGTAATCGTGTGAAGGACGGCCGCGCCCCGTTCTGCGGCGCGGCCAGCCTCGACCATCGTTTCAACCGCCGTTTCTTCGTTTCATCGGTCGTGCCGCGACCAGATGGGTAGTCTCATGTCGTCCACAGCTCCAGAGATCGCACAGCCTGCCGGCCGGGAGACAATCCTGGTGCGTGGTGTGAAAAAGTATTTCGGGCCAACCCGGGCGCTCGACGGGGCATCCTTTTCGGCACGGGCGGGCGAGATCCACGCCATTGTCGGCGGCAACGGCTGCGGCAAGTCGACGATGGCGAAGGTGGTCTCCGGTGTCCTGCCGGTCGATAGCGGTACGGTTTCCATTCTCGGCGAAACCCCCTCCACGCCGGCCGAAAGCCGGGCGCTCGGTATTTCCACCGTCTATCAGGAAGTGCTTGTGGCCGACGAAAGCTCAGTCGTCGACAACATCTTCATGGGCTCGGACCGGCTCTTTTCCAAGACGCTGTCGCAGGATCGCAAGGTGGCGCGCGCCGCCGAGCTGATGGAGGAACTTTCCGGCGAGCCCGTCGATCCGCATGCGCTGGTCGGTACGCTGCCACTGGGCCTGAAGCAGTGGATCACAATTGCCCGCGCGCTCCTCTCCGAGCCACGCATTCTGATCCTCGATGAAAGCTCCGCCGCGCTCGATTTCGACTCCACCGAGCGGCTGTTTGCCCGGATGCGAGCGCTGCGCGATCGCGGCACGACGATCCTGATCGTCACGCATCGTATCGCCGAACTGGTACGCATTTCCGACCGTGCGACGGTCTTCCGCGACGGCCGCGATGTGGGTGTCCTGGAAAAGGAAGATATCACCGAAAAGAACCTTCTGCGCCTTATGACCGGTGAGGACCGCTCGGCTGGCCATTCAAATGCCGAAGCTCCGCAGCCTAAGACGCCCGAGCGGGCGATGAAGGCGAGGAAGCTTGCCGTCTGGCCGAATTCGAAGCCATTCGATTTCGATCTGCGCCGGGGCGAAGTTGTCGGCATTGCAGGCCTGGACGGGCAGGGGCAGGACGCCTTCGTGCGCGTTCTGGCTGGCGTCATGGGCGCATCGCAGGGACTTGTGCAGGTCGCTTCCCGCGACGGAAGTTGGCAGCCCGTGCGCAACCTGCCGGAGGCCGTGGCGAACAAGGTGGCCTATGTCTCCGGCGACCGCAAGCGCGAGGGCATCTTCGCCTCGCTCTCCATCTTCGAAAACATGGTCATGCCACTTTATCGCGAGAAGAAGCGCGGCGGCATTCTCGGCTTCATCGATCGGGGCACGCTTTCGACGCTGTTCAAGCGCGAGGCGGAGAACCTGCTGATCAAGTTCGGCGTCAAGGAAGACCGCATCACGTCGCTCTCCGGCGGGAACCAGCAGAAGGTGCTGATCGGACGCGGCTTTGCCATGCGCCCCGACGTGATCATCCTCAACGATCCGGCCCGCGGCATCGATGTCGGCGCCAAGACCGAGCTTTACCGGCATTTGCGCGCCTATGCCGAAGAGGGCAGGGCGGTGATCTATCTCTCTTCCGAAATCGAGGAATTCCTGGGCTTTGCCACCCGCGTGATCGTCTTCCGCGACGGCGCGCCCTTCGATGCCTTCGACGGACGCAGCCTGGAGCCGAAGCGTGTGCTGGAAGCTATGTTCGGCCAGACGGGTGGCGAAGGTCTGACGGCGGCTTACGGACTGCGTCCCGGCGCACCGAACGCCGCTGGCGCATCCGCCGGAGCCTTCGCTGTGCAAAGCGACGGCCCGCGGGTGCGCGTCGAGGTTCCCGCCGCAGTCAAGCCCAAACCTGCCTCTCCCGCGCCTGTCGATGCCGGGAGCGCGCATCTGGTTCCGGCGGAGCGGTTTGCTGCAGATCTGCCGACTTCGCGTCCGAAAGCCACGCCGACGGTCAAGCCTATCCGCATCGTCGAATTCGGCGAAAACGGTGCGCGCATCGAAGGAGGGCAGCCATGAGCCTTCCGGTTATGCCTCGGGAGACCTCGGGTTCCGAGCCGGTCGCCGCGAAGGTGGCCGAGCAGGGCGGGCGCTCCAATCCGTTCCTGCTGATGCCGATCACGCTGTTCTTCGCGCTGCTCTCGATCGCGGTGCTGCGCACACCGAGCCTCATGACCGCTTCGGGCATTGGCGCAGCGATCATCGTCGTCACGCCGCTGATCCTTGCGACCTATACGCTGATGGCTTCGACCATCGCCGGCCGCGGTACGGTCGATCTCTCCGTGGGGCCACTAATCGGCTTCATCAACGTGACCATGATCCAGCTTCATGCGGCCGGCGCGCTGGAAAACCCGATCCCCGTCTTTCTCTATTGCATGGCGGTGGGCGCGGCCTATCAGTTCATTTTCGCGTTGATCGTCATCTATGTGCGCGTGCAGCCGATCATCGTGTCACTCTCCGGCTATCTGGCGCTGTCGGGCATCAATCTCGTCATTCTGCCACGCCCCGGCGGGGTTGCTCCGCCCTTCATGGCCGAATGGGGGTACGGCACGTCGATCTTTTCGCCGGTGCTGATCATTCTGGTTCTGGCGACGGTCGCCTGGCTGCTGTTTACGGCGACGGCCTTTTACACCCATCTGCGTCTGATGGGCTCGGACGAGCGCGCGGCCTACACATCCGGCGTTCCGATCACTATCGTGCGCATCGGTGCGCATCTGATTTCCGGCTGCTTTGCCGGGCTTGCCTCGATCTGCTTCACGGCACTCATTTCCTCGGGCGACCCGTCGCAGGGCACGACCTACACGCTGATCGCGGTGACGGCGCTGGTGCTCGGCGGCGCGTCGCTCGCTGGTGGCCGGGGCGGCGTCTTCGGCTCGGCGCTCGGCGCGCTCAACCTCTACATGATCACCTTCGTCCTCTCGAGCTTCAACTTCGGCTCGGTGCAGAGCTTCGTGACGAACCTGGCCTATGGCGCGATCCTTGTCATTTCGCTGCTGCTGACACTGCTCATCCCGGTCATCCAGCGCCATATCCGCAACTTCTCGCCGCTGCTCTACTTCGTGTCGCTGGGCGTCGTCGTCTTCGGCATCGCGCTGCATGCCACGTTCGACTACACGAGCCTCGGCGAGGCGCCCGCCTATATGCCAGGCCCGATGGACATCCAGGCTGCGCTGACGAAGCCGCTGGAGATCGCAACTCTGACGCCTGAGACGCTGGCGCTCAGGGCTGAGGCCATGCCCTTCGTCTTCTTCACCATCCTTCTCGCGGTCCTTGCCGTCTTCCTGCGGCTGGCCTTCGCGCAGGCGAGCCGGCGCAGCTTGGGCCCGGCAGTGGCGGTGGTGGTGACGGCACTCGTTCTCGGTGGCGCATGGGTCATGCACGAAGGCGGCATCGCGCCCGCGACGGAGGTCGTTCGCTGATGGAAAAGCTGCCACAGATCGGCCTTCCGGCCCGCATTCTCGGCCTCGTCATCGCCATTCTGCTCGCGGGTCTCGGCGCAGGCTTCGGCTTCGCGCAAGGCATGGCGGTGCAGGTCGTCATCCTGTCGGCCATCGCAACGCTGGCGCTCACCGTCTGGGCCTGGCGCTATGTCATCGGCCAGTTCGTGGAGACGGAGACAATCGTCGCCGACGGGCCAAGCCCGCTGCGCCTGGCGTGGTTGCAATATCGCTGGCCGCTGATCGGGCTGGCGCTGGTGCTGGCGGCTTTCCTCTTGCTGTCGCTGACGATCCCCCGCTTCTTCAATATCTGGAATGTGCTCTCGCTTATCATTCTGCTCGCCATTCTCGTACTGACGCGCACGCTCGGACGGCAGTTCCAGCAGAACCGCTCCGCCTTCATCGGCATCATGGTTCTGGCTGGCCTCTTCTCCGTCGGCTCGATGAATATCGAGGGCTTTGCCTCGGGCAACAACATCAAGTCCATGCTGCTTTTCGCCTCCTTCCTCGGCATTGCCTCCATCGGCCAGACGCTGGTGGCGCTGCTGGGTGGGCTCGATCTCTCCATCCCCTTCATCATCGGCGGGGCGAATGTCGGCCTGCTCTACCTGATCGGCCTCGGCGTTCCCCCATGGCTCGCCACGATCATCGTGCTGCTGATCGGCACGATCTTCGGCGTCATCAACGGGTTGCTCAGCTATCGCCTGCAGGGGCAGGCGCTGATCGTGACACTCGGCACGGGCTTTGCCATCTCGGGCGGCGTTCAGATCGTCACCTCCATCGGTTCGGCCTATTCCGGCAACGTGTTCGGCACCGTGCCGCCGTGGCTTGCCAATATCTCGGCCATGAACGGCACGACCTTTGGCCTGCCATTCCCGCCGGTCATCCTCGTCTGGGCGTTGATCGCGCTGATCCTGATCGTCGGGCTGCGCACCACGGTCTATGGTCGCTACCTCTATGCGCTCGGCGTCAACCGCACTTCGGCGAGCCGCGTGATGATTTCCGAGATGCGCTACTGGGTCATCATGTATGCGCTCTCGGGCTTCTTTGCCGCGCTGACCGGCGGCCTGCTGCTCGGCTGGTCCGGCGGCGGCTTCATCGGGGTCGGCGATCAATATCTCTTCCTGACGCTGGCGGCGGTGGTCGTGGGCGGCACGTCGCTCCTCGGCGGCGCGGGCGGCTATGGCTTCACGGTCATCGGCGTGCTCGTGCTTCAGGTTCTCTCGAGCTTCCTGGTCGGCATCGGCCTCGATTTCAAATGGCAGCAGTTCATCTTTGGCCTGCTCATCCTTCCCATGGTGGCGCTCTATGCACGCTCGCCGCATATCCGCACGCAGATCTGAGGTGAACGCAATGCGACACGACCTTTTCCTTCAAGGAGGACAATGACAATGGCGGTCTATCAGACAACCGACCTCACTGCTGCGAGCTTTTCCGCCGACCTGTTCGGCCTTGCCGCAACCACGGTGCTTCTCCTGATCGGGACGGCCTGGGTCAGCCGGTCATGGCGGCTTCCCGTCGCCCTTTGTGCCATTGCGGCGCTGGTCGGCGTGGGTTCGGTTCACGAGGCGCGCGAGGCCTGGTTCGCCGGGCAGGGCGTGCCCGTCGTCTATCACTATGTCGGCTGGGCCGTGTCCATGCCGCTGCAGGTGATGGCACTCTTTTTCCTTGCCGGCACGGCGGGCAAGCTGTCGGCTGGCCTATTCTGGCGACTGATCGTCGTCTCGGTGCTGATGGTCTTCGTGCGCTATCTCGGCGAAGCAGCCTTCATGCATCCCACACTCGCCTTCCTCATCGGCCTCGTCTTCTGGCTCTATCTGCTCGGCGAGTTCTATTTCGGCCGCATGGACGATGTGGTGCGCGCCTCCACCGGCGATACGCTTCGGCGCGGCTATTTCTGGCTCCGGCTGATCGTCACCATCGGCTGGGCGATCTATCCGCTCGGCAATTTCCTCACTGCCTTTGCCGGCATGACCGACGATGGCAGCCTCTCGGTTGCCTATAACGTCGCCGATATCCTCAACCGCATGGCCTTCGGCATCGCCGTTCTTTCGACCGCCATCCTTGCTTCGGAGGAGAAGGCCGGTGCCTGAATTCCATCATTTGCCTGAAACCCCTGCTCATTCAGAAGGAATACGTCCATGAAGGGTGCAGACGTCATTGCCATTATCATCCTGGCGGCTATCGTCATTGCTGTCGCCGCCTATCTTCTGCACTGGCTCTATCGCCGCTCCACCAAAGACGTCAGCTTCGTGCGGACCGGCTTCGGCGGCGAGAAGGTCGTCATGGGCGGCGGCGCGCTGGTGCTGCCGATCCTGCATGACCTCACCGAGGTCAACATGAATACGCTGCGTCTGGAGGTGACCCGCGCACGGGAAAAGTCGCTGATCACCAAGGATCGCATGCGCGTCGAACTCACCGTCGAGTTCTATGTCCGCGTTGCGCCGAATACGGATGCGGTGGCAACCGCCGCCCGCAGCCTCGGCAACCGCACCATGAATGCCGAGCAGCTCAAGGACCTGATCCAGGGTCGCTTCGTCGACGCCATGGGTGGCGCTGCGGCCAAGATGACGCTCGAATTCATCCACGAAAACCGTCAGGCCTTCGTCAGGGAAGTGAAGCAGGAAGTGGCCGAAAGCCTCGCGCTCGACGGTCTCGAACTGGAATCCGTGTCGCTCACCTCGCTCGACCAGACCGACATCAAGCTCTTCGATCCCTCGAACACGTTCGACGCCGAAGGCCTGACACACCTGACCGAGCAGATCGAGAGCCGCAAGAAGAAGCGCAACGATATCGAGAAGGATACGGCGATCGCCATCCGCGCCAAGAACCTCGAAGCCGAAAAGCGCAGCCTCGAGATCGAACGCGACAGCGAATATGCACGGCTTTCGCACGAGGCTCAGGTCGCCATCGAGCGCGCCTCCAAGAAATCCGAGATTGCCGCCGAGAACGCCCAGCGCGAACGCGAGATCGAAGCCGTGAAGCTCAAGGAACGCGAAGCCGTCGAGCGCAGCCGCATCGACATGGAACGCGAAGTCGAGCGCCTGGAAATCCGTCGCCGCGAAACGATCCAGATCGAGGAACAGGCGCGCGAAATCGCCGTCTCGCTGAAGTCCAAGGAGCGCTCGGAGGCGCAGGCCGAGGCCGAGAAGGCGCGCGCCGCGATGATCGAGGCGCAGGAGAAGGTGATGACGATCCGCGATACCGAGATCGCCAACCGCCAGAAGCTCATCGAACGCATCGAGGCCGAACGTGCTGCCGAAGCCGAGGCCGCCCGCATCCGCATTCTGGCCGAAGCCGAAAAGGCCGCTGCCAAGGACCGCGCCGATGCCGACCGGATCGCGGTGGCTGCGCTCGAAGAGCGCATGAAGGTCGAGGCCGCCGGCAAGGAACGGCTCAATGCGGCAGAGAACATGCGCTCCGATGCCAGCCGCCGCTCCGCGCTGCACCGCTCGCTGGTCGAGAACCTGCCGGCCATCATCCGCGAAAGCGTCAAGCCGATGGAGAAGATCGAGGGCATCAAGATCCTTCATGTGGAAGGGCTTCCGGGCCTTTCCGGCGGCGGATCCGGCCAGCTGGTTGCCGGCGACGAGGCGGGTGCGCCGCGCGACGGGAACCTGGCAGAACAGGTGGTCAGCTCAGCGCTGCGCTATCGCACACAGGCACCCTTTGTCGACACGCTGCTGGGCGAGATCGGCCTGACGGCCGAGACGATCCACCGGCCGCATACGCTGAGCGACCTTTCCAAGGTCGTCTATACCGAGCCCGCCGCTCCGACATCCGCGACCAAGGACAAGAGCCGGCCGAACTGAACCGCGACGACCGGCCGGGGATAGCCCGGCCGGCCATTTGCGCCCGCGTGACGATGCAGGAACCCTTCCATGAGCCAGACTGACGCCCGTACTGAACGCTCCATACTGATCTTCGCGATCTGGGCCGTGCTCGGGCTTTTCGGGCTCTGCGTTTTCCTGGAGGGCTTGAAGGCGGATTGGTGGGCGCTCTCCGCCGCCGGCGTGCTGTCGATCGTGCTGGCTTTCGTCGCGCATATTGTCGTCAACGGCATCTTCGACACCGGCTTCACGCAGGGCGAGGCGGCGCTCGGGATTGGCGCCTATGGAGTGCTCGGGCTCATTTTCGTGGTGTCCGCTGTCGGTGGCGACATGACCATGGCCGACTACTATTCCGGCCTCACGCTCTTCGGGGTGCTGGCCGCCGGTTTTCTCGCCTATCTGTTCACGCGGCACGGCCTGCGCGGCGCCTTCTCGCGCTTCCATATCAAACCGGGCGACGGGTCGGAGGAGCATGCATGATGTGGCTTTCGCTTTTCGCGCTCGTCTATGCCGTCGCCGTTCTCTACTGGGCGCGCCTCAGCGCGCAGGCGAATGGCGATTACCAGACCTTCTTTTCCGCTGCGCATGGGCTGTCACCTTGGATTTCCGCGCTGGTCATCGCCGGTGCGAGCCTGTCCGGCTGGGCCATTTTGGCAGGAACGGATGAAATCGCCCGTCATGGCTTTGGTCTTGCGGCCAGCCTTCAGGCCGGCGTGGCGCTGGCGCTGCCGGGCGTCGTCTTCTTCAAGCGCGTCTGGCTGCTCGGCCAGCGGCTCAGTGTTTCTTCGCTCACCGAATTGCTGCGTGCCTATTGGGGCTCGGAATTCCTGACCGCCTTTTCGGCCGTTGTCGCCGTGCTCTTTGCCGTGGCCTTCGCTGGTCTGCAGCTTCATGCGCTGTCGCGGCTCGCCGCAGAACTGGGCGGCGGCCTGGTTTCGATGGAAATGGCGTCCGTGCTGCTCGGTCTCATTCTCTTTGCCTATGTCGTCATCGGCGGCATGCGCGCAGCGGCCTTTCTCGGTGCGATCCAGTCGGTGATGGCTGGGGCCTCGATTGTTGTGCTGGCCGGCTTCGCGCTGATTGCCGCGGGCGGATTTGCTGCGTTGAATGCCGGGCTTGCCAAGCTGGCCGAGGACCCTGCAACGGCGACGCGCTTCATTGTGGCAGGCGTCGTGCAATTCACTGCCGGCCTCGGCAAGGAGGCGGCGGCGGGCCATGAGGGAACAGCGCTCGCCAGCCTCTCCTTCGCCATGGCGCTGATGGGCCTGCAGGCTAGCCCGATGATCATGAAGGTGGTGCTTTCGACATCGAGCCCGCGTGGCTTTGCGGCAGGGCAGACCTGGGTCGTGGCAGGCGTTGCCGGTGCTCTCGTGGTTTTCTGTGTTGCGCTCGTCGGTGCCGGCGCGCTGGTCGATCCCGCGCGCACTCTGCCCGGATTACTGGCCGGCGTCTCGCCCTGGTTTGCGGCCTGGATCTTCATTGGGCTTGTCGCGGGCGTACAGGTCATGGCGGCAGTCGCCCTTCTTGCGGCCGGCGAGACGCTGGTGCGCCATCTCTATAAGCCGTTTTTCCATTCGAGCCTGTCCCGGCGCGATACCGTGACGCTCACGCGCGTCGTAATCGGGTTTCTTGTGCTTGGCAGCGTCTTGATGCAGCTGCTGACACCTGTCGCGCTGACGCTGCTGGCCTCCCTTGCCCTGCCACTTGCCTTCCAGCTCTCTACGCCGCTGCTGGGGATGACGTGGCTGCGCTGGATCACCCGGCCGGCTGCCGTGACAGGCGTCGGCTTCGGCATTGCCGGTGTGCTGCTGACGGAGCCTTTCGGGATTTCGGTCCTCTCCTTCTTCGGGCTCGATTTGCCGTGGGGCCGCAATCCCTGGACCATTCATTCTGCGGCTTGGGGGATGGCCGCCAATATCGCGGTGACCCTGCTGATCTCGGCCTTCACGCAGAAGCGCGGATTTGGTGAGGAAGGGGATGAGGCGCGCCGCTTTCTGTTCACCCAGCTTGCAGGAAGTGCGCGCGTGAGGGCTCTCCGGTCGACAGCATGGTCGGCGACGCTGGCCTGGGTTTTCCTCGCCATTGGCCCGGGCCTCGTCTTCGGCAATTACGCCTTTCTGGGCACGGATGGCCACTGGGTGCTCGGCATGCCCTCGCTC
Source organism: Rhizobium sp. C1 (assembly GCF_021026335.1). GTDB lineage: Bacteria > Pseudomonadota > Alphaproteobacteria > Rhizobiales > Rhizobiaceae > Ensifer_A. Next base: position 69,994 of record NZ_JAJNCY010000005.1, on the reverse strand, counting down.
TGGGGCTGGTCGCTGGCCATGTGGGTCGCGGGTCTGGGATTGGTGTGGTTTCTCGCCTACAAGATGGAGCTGGCGAGCCCCTCTCTGGTTCATGTCCCGGCCTATGTGCCAAGGCCGCGCCTGCGAGGAGGGCAAGCGGAAGCCGAAATGCGCCGCCGCCGCGCCGCCATCATTGTCATTGCCGTTGCAGTGAGCCTGGTCGTCGTGACTGCGCTCGCTTTCGGCCATCGTTAGAATGCAGGACAATCAAGGGAAGAGTGAGATGAAAGCCAGAATCGCGCTGTTGAGAACGATGGGGACGGCACGTCCCTATCAGGACACGAGGCCGCTCGAGATCGTCGAGGCGGACTTGGAGGAGCCGGGCTTCGGCGAGGTGCTGGTGAAGATGGCGGCGGCCGGCCTTTGTCACTCCGACCTTTCTGTGATCAACGGCGACCGGCCGCGTGACATGCCGGTCGCGCTCGGCCATGAAGCCTCGGGTATCATCGAGGCGGTGGGGCCGGGCGTCACGCGTTTCGAGCCGGGAGACCATGTCGTTCTCGTCTTCGTGCCCTCCTGTGGCCATTGCGTGCCATGTGCTTCCGGCCGGCCGGCGCTGTGCGAACCCGGCGCCGTGGCGGCAGGCAAGGGCACGCTGCTCGGCGGCGAGCGGCGGCTGCGCTACAAGGGTGAGGCGCTGAACCACCATCTCGGTGTCTCCGCATTTTCGACCCATGCGGTCATGTCGGAAAATTCCTGTATCAAGATCGACAAGTCGGTGCCGCTGGATCGTGCTGCCCTGCTCGGCTGCGCGGTGCTCACGGGCGTCGGCGCGGTGCTGAACTCGGGTGAGCTGAAGATGGGGCAGAGCTGTGCCATCGTCGGCCTCGGAGGCGTGGGGCTTGCCGGACTTCTGGGTGCGGTCGCGGCAGGCGCCGAGACGATCGTGGCGGTCGACATGGCCGAACACAAGCGGGCGCTGGCGCTGGAGCTCGGCGCCACGCATGCCATCGATCCGACGAAAGAGAGTGCTGTCGCTGAGGTCAAGGCACTGACAAGCGGCGGTGTGGATCTCGCCGTGGAGCTGGCAGGCGCAGCGCCCGCGCTGAAATTCGCCTACGAGATCACCCGGCGCGGCGGCACGACCGTCACCGGGGGGCTGCCCAATCCGAAGGCCGAGTTCACCATTCCCGCTGTCTCTCTCACGGTCGGCGAACAGACGCTCAAAGGCTCCTATGTCGGCTCATGTGTGCCCGTGCGCGACATCCCGCGCTTCGCCGCCATGATGCAGGCCGGCAAGCTGCCGATCGAGAAGCTGATGACGCACCGGATCACGCTCGACGAGATCAATGAAGGTTTCGAACGCCTCGCGACCGGTGAGGCAATCCGCCAGGTCGTGGTGTTCTGATGTTGTCCGGGCTGCATGCCTGAAATTGATCGTCTCGGCGGGTGCATTGTCGTCAGAGCCGCCGACACTTCTGACGGAAGGCTCGATGTCGGTCTTGGCCCGTCGCTCCGAATATCTGATCGAGACGTATCGGCACAAGGCATGGTGCTCAACGCGCCGGATATCGATCCCGCGACCTTCGGGGATGCAGTCTTCTGGGCGGCGCTCGCGCTCGTCCTCGTGACGCAATTCGGCATCTTCGGACTGCTGCGGACCCGGTTCGGCCTGGGGCTGATGGCGATCCGTGACAACGAGACGGCGGCGGCCAGTGTCGGCATCGCGCCGGGCCGTTCGCGGATCATCGCCTTCGTCACCTCTGCCGTCATCTGCGGGGTGGCCGGCGTGATCTATTACACCTCGGTCCTCTATGTCGAACCTGCCGGAGCCTTCGATCTCGACTGGCAGATCCGCATTCTCTTCATCGTGATCGTTGGTGGTGCAGGAACCCTAGAGGGCCCGCTGATCGGCACGGCCATCTATTTTTTGAAACAATTGGCCGAAGCTTTAATCACGCACATATTCGGGTTCCATAACATATCTTATTGAACTGATTGTTGTACGTGGGGGTACGCGCTATACAGAAGTGCGACTTTTGAAGTGTGGTGGACGCGCTAGCCCAGGTGCGACGGTGAAATTGTTGCAGCCACGCTGGGCGCCGCTAAGACGAACCAGATCTCCATTGCTCCCCGTTCGAATAGCATTTGAAGAAAGGTCATTTCAGCCCGCTCGGCTGGTTTGGCCTGCTTCCAGGGAGATCAGGTAGGCCGTCAAGACATCGGGAAGACCTGCGCAAATCCTTTCGATATCTTCGCCGCTCGCATCGTGCATGAAATGTAGCGTACCGGTCGAGATCGCAAACAGCACCTTGGCGGCTTGTGGTCCCCGCTCGTTGCCCAGGCGAAGGCGCATGACCCGGTCTACCAGATGCTCGAATTGTTCCACGCGCTCCCGCTGAGCGAGTTTGATTGTCGCCAAGGCATCCCGGCGGATGGCGTAGTAGGCGATGAAGCGGCCGAACAGCGTCTCGATCACACCGCCGGCCGACAAACCCTGCCAGTAAGCATCCTTTGCCGAAAAGGTCGTTCGAAGCAGCTTCGACAGGGCATCAGTATGGCGAACGGCAAGACCCAGCAGCAACTGGTCGCGATCCGCGAAGAAGTGATACATGGACCCCGTCGATGCGCCTGCCTTTTGCGCAACCGACTGCATGCTCACGGCATCAGGGCCGGCAGAACAAATGAGTTCCGCCGCTGCGTCGAGTATTCTGTCCCTTCGGCTCACGCCGCGGCTCTGCCTTGGTGTTCGAAGCTCGTTCACGCTGATGCCAATTCCAGTTTCCCTAAGCTCTACACGCAAGCCCATCGCGAGCAAAGCTTGCCGGTGCTGAAACAGTGGACAACAAAAACTAGATGGTTTATCTAGAAATAAATTCTAAAATGGAGAGTGTGATGTCCGCAGCCGCATCAAAGTTTGACTTCATCGTCGTTGGATCGGGGAGCGCCGGGTCGACGCTGGCCGCCAAACTCAGCGAAAGCGGCAAATACACGGTCCTGTTGCTGGAAGAAGGCGGCCAGGCCGGTTGGCTCAGCCTGCTACCCAAGGGCTACGGCAAGCTCATCTCCGATCCGAAACACGCCTATTTCTATCCGGTCGAAAAAGATCCGTGGGGGCCGGACAAGACCTGGATCCGCGGCAAGATGATCGGCGGTTCGAGCGCTATCAACGGAATGGTTTGGATCCGCGCTGGCCGCGAGGACTATGAAACTCTTGATCAGATGGGGCTCGAAGGCTGGAACTGGCAGACGCAGCTGCCCTATTTACGTCAGCTCGAGGACCATCAGCTGGGCTCAAACGAGTTTCGCGGTGCGGGCGGGCCGGTCGAGATCAACACGAACCCCAATCCGACGCGGCTTGCGGATGCCTTCGTCCAAGCGGGGCGCGCAATAGGGCTGCATGTCAAGAACGATCAGAACGGGCCGACGCTGGAGGGTGTGGGCTACGCCCAGTGGAATATCGACCGCAGTGGCAAACGCGTAAGCGCCGCCCGCGCCTTTCTCGATCCCGCAAGGAAGCGGACCAATCTCACGATCGTGACGGGCATGCGTGTCGATACCGTGGAGTTGACCGGCAACAAGGTCACTGGCGTGTCAGGCATTTCGAACGGCGGGAAAGTCACCTATTCGGCCGGGCGGGAAGTCATTCTTTGCGCGGGCGCATTGGCCAGCCCGCGTATCCTGCAATTGTCCGGCATCGGCGACGCAGACGTGCTGAAGGCAGCCGGGATTGCGATCCGCGTCCACAGCCCCAATGTTGGCCGGAAGATGCGTGAGCATCTGACGCTGCCGATCAATTTCCGGCTCCGGCATTGGCAGGACAGTCAGAACCGGGACTTCGGCGGCTGGCGTCTCCTCGCCAATGCCTGCAGATATTTTGCAACCGGCAAGGGACCCCTGTCCATAGGAGCGGCGGAAGCGATCGCCTTTGTAAAGGCACTGCCAAACGCCCCGCGCGCCGACACGCAGATCATGTACAATCCCTATTCCTACATTCTGGGCCCCAAAGGGATCGGCTTCGAAACGGAGCCGGGAATGCAGCTCTATTCCTACTATTTGCGCCCAAAAAGCCAGGGCAGTGTGTTGGTGAGGTCGAGCGACCCGAGCGCAGCACTTGTCGTCGAGCCGAACTGGCTTGACCACGAAGAAGACCGCGCCGGCACGATCGCTGGCACCCGCATGATCCGAAAGATCATGAGCCAGAGCGTTTTCCAGACCTTTGTCACAGGAGAAACCAGTCTGACCAGCCAGGCCCATAGCGATGATGAGATTCTGGACATGACCCGTGGTCTCGGACAGTCCGGATATCATGCTGTCGGCACGGCTGCGATGGGCGCTGAACCACAGGCTGTTCTAGACCCTCGACTGAGAGTCCGCGGCGTTTCCGGCCTTCGCGTTGTCGATTGCTCGATTTTCCCCGAAATTCCATCCGGGAACACAAATGCTCCCACCATGGCGGCCGGTCTCTATGCCGCGGACATGATTCTCAACGACGCGAAAGCTTGATCTGTACGCGAATGTTTGTGCGGCAGGTTTCACTTCGGCCCTTGGCTTGCGGCGCGGGTGAGAGTGAGCGACGAGAACGGCGTTTCGGTTTTGCCCCTCCCCCCACGTACCGGTGTCCGTCATGCGTGGTGTTTCAACCCTTTGTGCGCACTGCGTCGCGGAAATGATTGCCTCGATAGAAGCTCCGCGCTGGCTTGGTCTCTCATTGAGATCAGAACAGCTGAGTGTAACCGAAATTCTGAACGGCCCGTTCCGAATGTACGAATTCGGCGCGCCGACGGGTGCGACGCATCTTCAAAAAATCCGGGGCTCGAGACCGTCCTGCGATGTCGAGCCCCGGCGCATTTCACTCAGATGCCGATCAGTTCAGCCCCAGGGTGCCACGAAGCTTGGAGAGGTCTTCGGCCAGCGTGGTGATCGGTCCCGCAAGGGCCTTGCGGTCGCCATCCGTCAGTTTGTCATAGGTCTCGAAACCGTCCTTGGTCTTGTATTTGGCAAGGATGCCATCAACGGTCGCGAAATTCTCGTCGATCTTCTTCAGAAGCGCCGGGTCTTCCTTCTTGATCTGCGGCGTCAGCAGGTCGACGATTTTCTTGGCACCGTCGACATTGCCCTGGAAATCGAAGAGATCCGTATGGCTGTAACGATCTTCCTCGCCGGTGATCTTGGTGGCCGCCACTTCCTCGATCAGCGCGGCAGCACCCCCCACAACCTTTTCCGGCGGGAAGGTCAGGCCTTTCACGCGCTTCTGCAATTCGGTGACATCGGCATAGAGCTTGTCGGCAAGCGGGCCGAGATCCTTGGCGGAGTTTTCCTGGAACAGGCTGTATTCTATGCGGTGGAAACCGACAAAGTCGGCCGACTTTTCCTTCTGCTCGTGGTCGTCGGCGCGGGAGTCGATCGCGGCGTCGAGGTCGGAGAAGAGTTCGGCAACCGGCTCGATCTTTTCATAGGTCACGCGCGTCGGCGCGTAGAGCTTTTTGGCCTTTTCCAGATCGCCGGCCTTGACCGCATCGGTAAAGACCTTGGTGTCCTTGACCAGCGTATCGAGGTTCTTCTCCACATAGATCTTGTAGTCGGCGATCGGCTGGACGAGGTCTTCCGGGGCGACCTTGGCCTGGGCGAAACCCGTGCCGGCCATGAGAACCACTGCGGAGACTGCGGACAGAAGCGAAGTGCGACGTATCATAAAGCTTGTTCCTTGCTTGCATAGCGTGAGGGTTGAAGACAGTGGGGCGTTTCGGAATCTGCTTCAGCCACGGACATTCACCGGTCCGGTTGCCTCAAGAAGACCGCGCCCGAGGAAATCCTGTTCATCCTTGACGCCCGGCAGGGCGAAGAAATAACCGCCACCGATCGGCTTGAGATATTCTTCCAGTGGCTCGCCATTCAGCCTGTTCTGGACGTGAATGAATCCCTTTTCGAGATCGGCCTGATAGGCGATGAACAGCAGGCCCATCTCCAGCTGGCCCGCCTTGTTGACACCGTTGGAATAGTTGAACGGCCGGCGCAGGATGAGATGGGCCTCCGCCTCCTTGTCGCGTGGATTGGCAAGCCGGATATGCGAGGTCAGCGGCGTGACCTTGCCGTCCGGATCGGCGGCATAATCAGGCACGTCGGTTTCGACCTTGCCGTCCATTGGTGCGCCGCTGGCCTTCTGCCGGCCGAAGATCGTCTGTTGCTCCTGCAAGGGCGTGCGGTCCCAACGCTCGACGAAATTGCGGATGATGCGCACGGCCTGATAGCTGCCATGGGCGGCCCAGGCGGGCTCGTCGCTCTCCGGCTGCACCCAGACGATCCTGTCCATGAGGGCAGGATCGGCGGAGTTCGGATTGGCGCTGCCATCGCGGAAACCAAGGAAGTTGCGTGCACTTTCCTTCGCCTTTTCCGAATGCGGCGGCTGCACGGGCACACTGCCTTCCTGCTTCCATCGCACCATCATCAGATCCGGCGTATTCTTGATGATGTCGCGCAGGGCGTGAACATTGGTATCCTGCGTGTTGGAGCAGATCTGGATCAGGATGTCGCCGTGGCAAAGCTCATGCTGCAAGGCGTCGTTCGGAAAATCCTTCATCCTCTGAAGGCGCTTCGGCTTGGCGCTCTTCAGGCCGAAGCGGTCGTCAAAGAGCGTTTCGCCGATGGAAACGGTGATCGTCAGATTGTCCGGCGTGACCACCGGGCCGAGAATGCCGGAATCGGCCGGCGGGAATTTGGGGTCGAGCTGCGGAACAGGCCCCCCCTTCGTGAGAAAGGCGGCGCGTTCGGTCAGCGTCCGGAACAGTCGCTCCAGATCGCCGCGGTTCTGCGCCAGCACGTCGAAGGCGACGGCAAGGCCCGTTGCCGGGCGCGGCGTAACGATGCCGGACTGATGCAGACCGTAAAACGGCTGGCGTTCGTCCAGCTTGTCGCTTTCCGGCGCATTGGTGACATCGCTCGTGATCATGGTTTCGGAGGCGGCAGCGCTGGTTGCGCCGGCGATCACGCCCGCAGCCCCCATGCTCGCGCCGATCAGCAGGCGGCGGCGTGCCGGCGAAACGAGACTGTCCTTGTCCATCGTGTCTTTCAGGCTGGTCATCAGCTTAACCTCAAGGTTTCAAGAAGCTTGCCAAGATCGGCGGCAAGTGCTGCGGCCTGTTTCTTCAGGTCGGACTTGTCGTCTTCGGTCAGGGTTGAATAGGGAACATAGCCATCGGCGCGGTGATATTTGCCGAGCGTTTTCTGCAACACCACAAGATCGTCGCCGATCCGTTCGATCAGGGCGGAATGGGTCTTGGCGGCGACGGGCGCAATCAGATCGGTGACCTTCTGCACGCCGGCAAGCGATGCGTCGAAAGAGGCGAGATCGGTATGGGCATAGCGGTCTTCATCAAGCCCCGCGCCGGCGGAGGCAAAACGATCCATCGCGGCCGCCGCGCCGCTGATCATCTGCGCCGGCGTGATGCGCAGATCGTGGATGCGATCGGCAAGCGTCTGGGCATTGGCGGTGAGCTTGTCGGCGACAGGCGCCAGTCCTTCGAGACTGTTTTCAGCAAACAGCCCATATTCGATGCGATGCAGGCCGCCAAAAGCCGGATCCTGCTCCTTCTTCTCGAAATAATCGGCGCGGGCATCGATGGCGCTGTCGAGATCGGAAATCTGGCCGGCAATCGGCAGCAGGTGGGCATAGGCGATGCGCGCTGGCTCATAAAGCGCGCGGGCCTTGGCAAGATCGCCGGCCTTGATGGCAGCAGCCAGATCATTCGTCGCGGTGACGAAGCCGTCCGTCTCGCCCGCGAGATAGACCTTGTACTCGGCCATGGCGCCGATAAAGGCCTTCATCGAGGGCTGGGCCGTGGTTTGCGTTCCGGCGGCAGCCGCCGTGACATGCAGGGTGCCGCGCGGGTTCGACAACAGGCCGCAGGTGATCTGGTAGTTGCCGGGTTCCAGCGTTGCCGTCAGGTTCTGGGTGAAGCCGGGGGCGATGTTTTCACGCTCCTCCAGAACCATGACGCCATCGAGGATTTCCCATTCGACAGCGCGATCGGACGTGTTGACGATCCTGAAGACCGTCTTGCCCGCCGGCACGGTCAAGGCATTCGGCTCACAGCTTTTGCCGGCGATCGTCACCGTGACGGCACCGTCGGAAGCCGCCTTGCGCTCTGCCTGCGAATAGCGGGACGCATAGTAAAATGCGGCGCCTGCGGCGAGCACGAGCACAACGGAGGCGCCGATGCCGGCCATCAGAAGCTTGCGCGGAAGGATGTCCCTGGAGGGCGTGCCATTCATCGAGATCGATCTTTTCAGTGTTTGCGGACAGGATGGGAAGCGTGCGCACCCGGCGCCGGCTGATGCGGCGCGAGGAAGAGGAACAGCGTCATCGCCAGGAAGACCACATAGACCGTGACTTCGCTGATCGTCGGCGCATCGATATAGCCGAGAATGCCGCCCAGGACCGAGCCCAGCGGGCTATCAAGCGGCAGGCGCGCGCTCAGGTCGAAAACAACCGTCTGGAAGTGGTTCCAGAGGCCCGCTTCATGCAGCGCCTTCACCGCATTGGCCAGAATGCCCGCCGCGACGATGAGGATGAAGACGCCGGTCCAGCGGAAGAAGCGGCGGAGATTGAGTTTCAACCCGCCCATATAGATGCCGTAGCCGACAAGAAAGGCCAGAAGCACGCCGAGAAGCGCACCCAGCGGTGCCATAGCGCTGCCCGATTGCTGGAAGGTGGCCAGAAGGAAGAAAACTGATTCAAGACCTTCACGCACCACGGCCAGGAAAGCCATGGCCGCGAGCCCGAACCCTCCGGACTGCGACGCCAATGCCTCGTCGATGGACTGGTGCAGTTCGGCCTTGATGGAGCGGGCTGCCTTGCGCATCCAGAACACCATCGAGGTCAGCACGACCACCGCGACGAGGCCGATCACCGCCTCGAACAGCTCCTGCGCCTTCTGCGGAAATTCGGCGCTGATGACCTGCAAACCCGCGCCGACGAAAAGCGAGACCGCAATGGCAAGCAGGATGCCGATCCAGACAACGGGCATCCACATGCCGCGTCCGGTCTGCTTCAGATAGCTGGCGATGATCCCGACGATCAGCGCCGCCTCGACGCCTTCGCGGAACATGATGAGAAATGGTGCAAGCATGTCAGCGTCTTTGATATCGCTGGTGGACGGGAACAGACGTCTACGAAATAAGATAAAAATAGTCAACTTTATGGCAACATGATCAGGCGAACTTATTTCGGCTAATTCGTCATGGAATTTCCGGGTGGCGTCGCCTTAACCGTCTGGTTTGTATCGACTTGATATTCGAGCTCCATGACCGAAGCCCTACAAGCCCACTTCAAACGCCACCGCTTTCCCTTCGAGATCATCGCCCATGCTGTATGGCTCTCCTACCGATTTCCGCTCAGCTTCCGCGACATCGAAGATCTGCTCGCCGAGCGCGGCATTAACGTCTCATTTCAGACCGTCTCGGAATGGGCGGCGAAATTCGGCCTGAAGATCGCTCATCAGCTCCGCCGCCGCTCATGCGGCCACTTTGCCGACACGTGGCAACTCGATGTGATGGTGGTGGCGATCAAGGGAAAGAAATACTGGCTATGCCGAGCCGTCGATGCGAACGATGACGTCCTCGATGCCCTGCTGCAAAGTAGACGCAACAAGGCGGCAGCCTTGCGTCTGACGACAAAGCAGCTCAAGGATCAGGGTGCCGCCTCGCGCGTGATGGTGACCGACAAGCTGCGTTCCTATTCGGCCGCGAAGGCGGAACTGATATCGGGCGTCGAGCATCGCTCGTAGAAGGGATTGAACAACCGAGCCGAGAATTCTCACCTTCCCGTGCGACGACGAGAGCTATGCATGATGCGCTTCAAGTCCACGCGACAATGTCAGCGTTTCGTCTCAATTCATGGCCAGATCGCCAATCTATTCCCTCTCCACCGAAAATATTTGACCGCCGCAGACCATCGCCAGCTTCGCGCTCATGCTGTCTCGACCTGGCGAGAAATCGCTTTGTCGATTGACGCGTGAAATTCAGGACAAAGATATTGCTGCGTCTCAAACTCGGTTGAGGCGACCCCACCGTCCTCCTCGTGGATCGTCATGCCGGGCTTGACGTGATTGACCACGGTCGCCTCGACGATGGCGCTGTTGCGTTTGCGCCACCGCTACACAACAGACGGTGCTGGACGTCAAAACTCCGCCCATTCCTCTGTAGATTGCTTTGTCTGGGATGTAGAGCGCAACTGTTTTACAGGCTGATGCGAGCTGCGGCGTCTCGCAGTCGCACTTGGCGCGGCATTGCCGCGGCCCGAAATTTTGCCTGTGCGGAAGCGCTCGGCGAGCGATGCCAGCTGATCCGTGTCGCCGGACAGCGCCAGCGCCGCAGCTGTGGTTTCCTCAACCATAGCCGCATTCTGTTGCGTGACCTTGTCCATTTGATCGGCAGCAACTGAGACTTCCTTGAGCGAGATCGACTGCTCGCGAGCCAGACGCGCCATCTCCGTTATGATCGCCGAAACGCCCTCGACCTGGCTTACTATGCGCTCAAGCGAACTGCCGGACGCTGCGACGAGTTCGACGCCATGGCTAACCTGGTCAGTCGAAGCCGAAATAAGCGTCTTGATTTCCTTGGCAGCATCGGCGGAACGCTGCGCAAGCCCGCGCACCTCCTGCGCCACGACCGCGAAGCCTCGACCCGCGTCGCCGGCGCGCGCCGCCTCGACACCGGCATTGAGAGCAAGAAGATTGGTCTGGAATGCGATCTGGTCGATGACGGAAATAATATTGCTGATTCGGCCGGACGACGCTTCGATCGCTGTCATCGCTGCTATAGCCTGCTTGACCACGTCCCCGCCCTTGCTGGCTTCCGACTGCGCAAGCGTTGCGGCGGACTGCGCGTCATCGGCCCGTTCGACTGTATCGCCAACACCGCGGACGACTTCCGACAAAGCCGCCACTGTTTCCTCTAGGCTTGCAGCCTGCTGCTCGGTCCGCCTCGCCAGATCTTCTGTCGACACAGTGATCTCGCTCAAGCCGGAGCGCATCGTGCCGACCGCACCGACCACCGAACCGATCGTATCTTCGAGCTGCGCAACAGATACATTGAAACGCTGACGGATCGGTTCGAATTCGGGGGCCACCTGGCCGTCCATCCGAATGGTCAGATCGCCCTCGGCAAGACGGTCGAAACCTACCTCCACACTGTGCACGAACGCCCTCAGATCCTCCGCCTTTGCCTGATCGATAGCAGCCTGACGGTCTCGGCTCAGCGCCTGGGCCTGCCGTGCCTCACGCGCTTCCTGCTCAAGACGCTGGCGCTCCAGCGCGGCGTCCTTGAACACTTGAACAGCCTTCGCCATCGCACCCAGTTCGTCACTACGATCCTGGCCAGCAATCTCAACATCAAGCCGGCCGCTGGCCAGCTCTACCATCCGTTCGCGAAGCCGGTTCAGCGGCCGCGTAATTCCGCGCGAAACTATTGTGCTGCCGCCGGCCAGCAGCAAGATCAGCAGGCCGAACCAGGAGGCCGACTTTATCAAGTCCGCGCGGAGCGCCGCCTGAATGTCATCGACATAGACCCCCGTGAAGACAACCCAGTCCCACGGCTTGAAGTAGGCGGAATAGACATATTTCGGCGAGTCCGTATCCGCGTTGAGGCGCTTGTAGGAGTACCGCGTGAATCCGCCGCCCGACATCGCCTTCTGAATGACATCCTGATTGAAAAGGAAGCCGTTAGAGTCCTTGTTTTCCCAATAGTTCTTGTCTTCGATATCGGGGTTGGGATGGGCCCGCGATACGCCTTTCGAATCGAGAACTGCCAGATAGTCATTATTGCCATAGCGGATGGTTCGGATCACATTACGCCCTGCGATCTTTGCCTCATCCAGCGTCATCTCGCCCGCATCCACCTTCTTCTGAAGAGACGCCAGGATAGAAATCGTGCTTTGCACCTGAGACTTCAGAAGCTCGCCGCGTCCGGACCACAGCTGTTCGCGCGTCGTAAGCCATTGTGGGACTGCGAACGCAAAAACCCCGAGGATCGCGAGTATAACAAGTAAATTGATCTTCTTGACAACTGTCATCTTCACGTGAGGGTCTCCGTTCTGGCCCATATGCTGCGAACGCGTCGAACTGTGGTTGGAAACGGTTAAAAATTGATACGGAACTGACTTGAATTGACCATTAATCCTGAAATTCGCGCCTTCCGGCAGAAAAAAAGCATCATTGTTGAAGTCTTGGACAGCCGCCTGCCATGAAGTTCAATCAATGATCGTATTTTCTTTCGTCACGCGTGATGCGGTGCTTGCTTTTAAAGGCTCAAAGATATATCTTTAAGCCTAATATAACAGGTCCCTCGTTGCTCTCAGGTGCATGCAGTTTCTGGCTTTTTGGTCATAGACGATCGGGCAGTCGCGCTGAGGGACGTCGCCGACTGATCTGAAGGATGTTCATGCGGGCTTCTCGTGCGACCAGGTCCTGATATGCTCGCAGAACCGCAATCGGAATTTTCATCACATGGCTGAGACTAGTTCACCGACGCCGCTCTATTACCGGGTCTATGCCGTCCTGCGTGAAAGAATTGTCAGAGGCTATTACAGTAGCGACGTTCCGATCCCCAGCGAGGCGGAATTGGCGGAGAGTTTTTCCGTTAGCCGGATCACCATCCGCAGGGCTATGGAGATGCTGACGAAAGAAAGGCTTGTGACACGTACGCGCGGTCGCGGGACATTCATCAGCGATCGCTCCAGGGAAAACCGCCTCAACCGCGCGGTCGTCTCCAACATCAACGGTCTGTTCAGCTATCTGAACACAGTGGGAGAAAGTACGCGGCTGAAGGTGATCAGCCTCGACAAAGGTGAAGCGCCACCTCGCATCTGCGCCAGCATGAATATATCACCCCAGGCAGAACTGGTGCGCTCGGTCCGGGTCCGAGCCCTCGACGGGCGTCCCTATTCGCTGTCTATCGCCTATTTGCTGCCGGAAGTTGGCGGTTCGCTGAAGCGGGAGGATCTGGCGACGACCAACATGATCGACCTGGTCCAGCAGTCAGGAGCGGTCGTTGAAAAGGTCGAACAAACATTGACCGCCACGCTTGCTGACGATTATGCAGCCAAGCACCTCAAAATCCCCGTCGGCGCACCGCTGATGCTGGTGACGCGCCTGTTCTTCGATGCTCAAGGCAAGGCCTTTTATGCTGCGGAGATCTTCTACTGCGCCGATCGATACGAATACCGCGTTTCATTGACGCGCGAAGACGGGAAGGATTTTGCCCTCGGCAGTCATTAGAGTGCTTCTGGCCGCAGTTGCGCGGCCTCAGGCTTGAGATGCAGTGACAGCCTTTGCGCCTGCCTTCATCATCGCCTCCAGCATATCGAGCCGGGGTTCGACGGGTGCCGGATAGACGTCGCGGCCGTGGCGCAAGCCCAGCGCCAGGAATGTTTCGACGAGCTTGTAGGTCAGCGGGCCGGGATTGACGACCGGAACGGGCAGATTGGCGGCAAGATATTCACCCGCCTGATGCATTGTGGTGGATCCGAGGCAGATAACGTCGGCACCGTCTTCCTCAATGCAGCGCAGAGCGACGTCCCGCATTCTGGGAAAAACCTTGTCCTCCTTGCCGCCGAGCAGGTTAGAAAAGTCCGGCGGCTGATCGAAGCTGCGTACCGAGGCGCATTGGCGTTCGAAACCATACTCCCGGATCGCCTTGCGATAGCGCGGCAGGGCCGGCTCCCATTGGGCGAGAACGGAGAACCTTGCGCCCAGCGTCAGGGCATAGAGCATTGAGGCCTTGCCGGCGCCGACCACCGGAATGGAAAGAACCGAGCGCAGCATGGTCATGCCGCTATCCGACATCGTGTCGATGCAGACCGCATCGAATCCATCCGCTTGCGCGCGGCAGCCCGCCTCGAAAATCGCGAGGTCCATCAGGCCCCAGTCATGCGGCGACATGAAGGAGGTCGGGCCGCAGGTCACGGGACGATAGACGAGTTCCCAATCCTCGGGCAGCGGCACGTAGCGCGATTGCGCCTGACGATTGCGAACGCCTTCCTCATCGAGCGCAAAAGGAACGATCACCAGAATGCGTGTCATCGTGTTTCCTCCAGAAATGCAGCACCGGCAGCGCCAATGGCGCGGATCATGTCGTGCTTGGGTGCAAGCGGTGCAGGCCAGGTCGTCTTGCTGTGCGTGAGGTTCAGATCGAGAGCGATGGAGGCCAGCTGGTAAGTCAGCGGGCCGGGGTTGATCACCGGAACGCCGATGCGCTGCGAAAGCCAGGCATGGGCCTCATGCATCGTCGTGGAGCCGAGAATGAGAACATCGGCGCCATCTTCCTCGACGCAGGCGCGCGCTGCATCGAGAAGCAGTGGGAAAACCTCGTTCTCCTTGCCGGAAAGCAGGCTCTTGTTGTCAGGCGTGACGCCGAGCGAGCGCATCGAGGCACATTTGTGCTGCATGCCCAATTCGCCGAGCGTCTTGGTGTAGAGCATCTTCCATCGATCCCACATCATGAGGATCGAGAACTTCTCGCCGAGCATCTGTGCGACCAGCATGGAGTGCCGACCCGGCGCGATGACCGGGATCTTCAGCATGGAGCGCAGCATCGACATGCCGCTATCCGACATTGTGTCGATGCAGATCGCGTCAAAGCCTTGCGCCTCCGCGTCGAGGCCTGCATCGAGGATGGAGAAATCGGCCAGCGCCATGTCGTGCTGGCTGGAATAGTTCTTCGGTCCCACCCGCACCGGGCGGTACTCGAACGCGATCCCCGGACCGAGCCTGACGGCCTTCATCTGGGCTTCGCGACGTGCAAGATCCTCCCTGCCCATCGGGAACGGAACAATGACCATGACTTTCTTCATCATTTCCTCCTGTGGATGACGTGATGGATGCAGCTAGACTCTACTCTTCTGCGGCAATCCGGGCGGCGCTCAGACCTGCGAGGCGGCCGAATGTGGTCGCGGTCAGAAGCCCGTTGCCGGAGAGGTAGCCGTAGTTGGAGTCGCCCGAGACCCCGCGCGCCGCACCGCCGCCGGCGAGAAGATTGGGCAGTGGCGATCCGTCATCGCGCAGAACTCTCGCCTCTGCATCGATGACCAGACCGCCCTGGGTATGGAAAAGCGCTCCATTGACTTTGACGGCATAGAGGGGCGGATGAAGAACATCCTCGGGTGCAAAGCGCCGTCCGAAACGGTCGGCAGTGCCTGCCTGTGCGGCGGCCTCGATTTCGGCGAATTCGGCTTGAAGACGGTCGAGCGAAAGACCGGTCAGCGATGCCAGTTCGTCCAGGCTCTTGGCCTTCTTGACCGCGCCGAGTTTGCTGATCTCGCGGAAATCGTGAAAGCCCACGGCTTCGGCATAACCGGCCTCGCCGAATATGTCCCAGGCGACATGGCCAGGCTGCGCCGCGACTTCCGCGCCGTGTTCGGAATAGCCGCGCATCTCGTTGGAGAAGCGTTGGCCCTCGCTGTTGATCAGAATGCCACCCTTGGTAATGACGGCCCAGGTCAGGGGAAGCGAATGCGGGTGCGCCACCGAGCCGTGACCCTGATAGGCGCCCATGTCGGCGACGCCTGCCCCAAGTTCGAGACCCCATTTGACCGCATCGCCCGTGTTTGAAAGATGCCCGCAGCATTCCGCGTCGGCGATCTCGGGAATGTAGCGCCGCACCATGTCGGGGTCGCCGGCAAAGCCGCAGCATGCAAGCACCAGCGCCCGGCATCCCAGCACCTCGGCTGCTCCGTCCGGCCGCCTGAAACGGACACCCCGGATACGTCCGGTTTCGTCCGCAAACAGGTCTTCAACCGAAGCGCCCGTCACAAGATCGATGCCGGCATTGGAAACGGCCGCGAGCAGCGACTGCTCGAGATCGGCCCCGGTCCGGCTTTTTGGCCCGTGCATGCGCAGGCGGGAATGGCCGGGATAGAGAAAGCCGGTCACCAGTTCCAGTTCGACGCCGTGCCGGTCCATCAGCCAGTCGATCATCGGCCCCGCGGCGCGGGCGACGGCGAGCGCCTGATCGTAAGGTGTGTGATCATGTGTCTTGGCGACAAGATCGGCCGCGAACAGATCCGGACTGTCCTCGATCCCCGCTTCCTTCTGCAGGCGGGTCCCGGGTGCGGGAATGAGACCGGCAGACAGCGAGGTAGAGCCTTGCGGATTTTCATCCCGCTCCAGCACGATGACCTCCTGCCCCTCGTCGTGGGCGGCCAGCGCCGCCACCAGACCGCAGGCTCCTGCGCCGACAATGACGACCGGGATTTCATATTCGAATGCGATGCCTTCAGCGCTTAAGACGGGCATGATCGTGGCCTCCCTGAATCGTGTTCAATAATCCGTGCGGCTGGTTTCCGGCGTCCCGTAACGCGCTTCCAGTTCCTGAATTTCGCTCATGCGGGCAGTGTCGAAGAACTGCTTGAAGGTCATGACCTTCGGCGCAACGGAGGCGATCGATTCCTCCTTTTTCATGACCTCCAGCGTCTGCCTCGCCGCCTCGCACGCCGAAAGAAGCAGCCAGTTGGGATAGATGATCAGCTTGAAGCCGAGTTGCTCGATTTCTGTGCGGGAGAGGAAAGGAGTCTTGCCCGAGGTGGCCATGTTGTAGAGCAACGGAATGCCGGGGAAGCGGGGCGCGATATGCGGCAGGTCGTCCGGCCCGGGGCTTTCGATGAAGATGACATCCGCGCCCGCCTCGCGATACATTTCGGCACGGTCGAAGGCAGCGTTCCGCCCATGCAGCGCCAGGCAATCGGTCCGCGCGATGACGACGAAATCCTGATCAATGCGCGCATCGACCGCTGCCTTGACCTTCGCGACCATGTCTTCGGCTGAAATCACCTGCTTGCCGGCGAGATGGCCGCAGCGCTTGGGCAGGACCTGATCCTCGAGATGGATCGCCGCAACACCGCCCCGCTCGTAAAGCTGGATTGCGCGGCGCACGTTGAGAGGCCCGCCAAAGCCGTTATCCGCATCCGCGATCAGCGGGACATCCGAGGCATCGGCGATCCGGGTTGCGTTGTCGACCATCTCCGTCATGGTCAAAAGCCCGACATCCGGATAGCCGAGACGGGTAACGGACGTACCCGCGCCGGTCATGTACATGGCTTCGAATCCGGCCTCCGCGACAAGGCGCGCATACATGGCATCAACCACCCCCGGGGCCATGACTGCCCGTTCCCCGGCGAGAGCTCGCCGGAGGCGCTGTGTACGTGAAAGGGACATGAGTGTCTTCTCCTGTTGTATCCGAATGCGCCGACGGGCTCATCACATGCCGAGATAGGCCTGGCGCAACTGTTTATCCGAGATGAGATCGGCGGCAGCACCTTCCATGACGAAGCGGCCCTGTTCGATGACATAGGCGCGACCCGCAACGGCAAGCGACTGCATGACGTTCTGCTCGACAAGCAGAATGGCCACGCCCTCCGCGTTGATCTTCGTGATCAGGTTGAACATCTCCTCGACCATGATCGGCGACAGGCCGAGCGACGGTTCGTCAAGGATCAGAAGCTCCGGTTCCGACATCAGCCCGCGCCCGATGGCGAGCATCTGCTGCTCGCCACCTGACAGGGTACCGGCCGACTGGTTCAGCCGCTGCCGAAGCTTCGGGAAGATCGCGCAGATCCGTTCGAAATTCTGCTTGCGGTTTGCGCCAGCACGGCGGAACGCCCCGAGCGACAGATTTTCCGCCACACTGAGATTGGGAAAAATCTTGCGCCCTTCCGGCACATGGGCGATGCCCAGTGCGACAATGTCAGCGGGCTTCTTGCCGGTCAGCGGCACACCCTTGAAGGTGAGCGTTCCGGCATTCGGCCGTATGAAGCCGGAGATGACATTGTTGAGCGTGGTTTTTCCCACGCCGTTGGATCCGAGAAGGGCGACGATCTCGCCGGCCTTGATCGACATGTCGACGCCTTGCAGCACCGTCATGGAACCATATCCGGCGCGGACACCTGAAATCTCAAGCATGATCGTCCTCCTGCAGGCGCTGGGCTGCTCCATGGCCGAGATAGGCCTCCACGACAGCCGGGTCGCGCACCAGATCCCGTGGTGTGCCATGGGCGATCATGACCCCCTGATTGAGAACGTACGCAGTTTCAGCAAGGCTCATGACAGCCTGCATCACATGCTCGATCATCAGGAACGTGTGGCCCTCGTCGCGGATCTGCCGGATAATGCCGACGATCTCGTTGATTTCGGTGGGAATGAGCCCGGCCATGACTTCATCGAGCAACAGGAGCTTTGCGCCGGTTGCCAGTGCGCGCGCGAGTTCAAGCCGCTTGCGCCCCGCAATGGTGAGAGCCGAGGCCGGCCGGTCGAGAAGTGTACCCATGCCGAGCCGCTTGCCGACATCGCGGGCGACCGCCATGGCTTCCTTGCGTTCGTGATGGTGGAGATAGGCGCCCACCGCAATGTTTTCCTCGACCGTCAGGCCGGCAAACGGTTGCACGATCTGGAATGTCCGGATCATGCCGAGATTGCAGATGTGGTGGGGCGCCAGACCGGTAATGTCCTTACCCCTCAGCCGCACGGAGCCACTGTCGGGCTTGGTGAAACCGGCAATCATGGTGAAGCAGGTTGTCTTGCCGGCCCCGTTCGGTCCAAGCAGCCCGACAATCGAGCCTTCCGGAACTTGAAGCGTTGCGTTGGACACCGCCTTCAATCCGCCGAAGCTTTTCGACAGGTTTTCGACCTCAAGCATCCTTGCTCTCCTTCTTGGCAAAGGGCCCGATCCGGCCGGCCAGACCCACTAGACCGTTGGGCATGAAGCGCAGGGCGCAGATGAGGACGACCGCATAGAGGACGAAGTTGAGGCCCGGCGCATTTGAGAGCAGGGTTTTCGCGCCTTCGCCGATCAGATGCAGGCCGAGCGTCCCGAGAACAGGCCCCCAGACCGTGCCGGCCCCGCCAATGATCGGGCCGATCAGGGCCTCGATCGATACGGAAGACCCGTAAGCGATGGAGCTATCGATGAAGAGCCATAGTTGCAGATAGAGCACGCCGGCGAGACCCCCGAATGCGCCGGACACGGCCATGGCGAGAACCTTGATCCTGTAGGTGTCGATGCCCAGGGCGCGCGCCGCATCCTCGTTTTCGCGCACCGCGACCAGATAGGCCCCGAACCGGGAATATTTGATCCATGCCGTCAGCAGCATCACGAGAACGACGATAGCCAGAAGGAAGGTATAAAGGACTGTGCGATCGGCAAACTGGATATTGCTGATGCCGGGGGCCAGCTTGAGCTGAAGCCCACTGCCCCCGCCTGCAAAGTCGAACGAGGCGGCGCAGATGCGGAAAACCTCGGCGAAGGCAAGGGTGACGAGGGCAAAGTAAGAGCCCTTGACGCCATAGCGGAAGGCAAGCGCGCCGATGAACCCGCCGACCGCAGCGGCCATTGCGATGCCGGCAACCAGCGCCACCCAGGCGTTGACGCCATAGGTGACCTGCAGGATCGCCGATGTATAGGCACCGGTGCCGTAGAGCACGGCATGACCGAAAGACGAAAGGCCGCCAAAACCGCCCGTCACGTTCCAGGACAGCGCCAGAACCGCGACAATCAGCGCGTTGATGGTGAAGCCCATCCAGACTGGCGAGGAAATGAAATAGACACCCAGGAGATAGGCGACTGCGACCAGGATGAGGACCACCTGACCGGTTGAATTCAGTTTCATCATGGCGCCTTCCCCATAATGCCCGAGGGCTTCAGCAGAAGGATCAGAATGAAGGCGATGAAAATGCCGATCTGTCCGAGACTGTCGCCGAGAAAAAGTCCACAGAGCGACTCGATGACGCCCAACAGCAGGCCGGCGACCAGGGCGCCGACAAGGCTGCCCATGCCGCCGAGAACGACCGTGGTGAAGGCGACGAGCACGAATGTGTAGCCGACCTGCGGCGTGACGTAGAAGGTCGGAAGCAGCAAGCAGGCGGCAAGCGCCACGCAGGCCGTGCCGATGCCGAAACAGATCGCGTAGGTGTGGTTCACGTCTATCCCCACCAGTTCAGCCCCGCGCTTCTCGATGGCGACGGCACGAATGGCCGATCCGGTGCGCGTCTTGGCCATGAACAGCCAGAGCAGCGGCACTACGGCCAGCGCTCCAAAGAAGGCGATGACACGGCCGAAGGGGATGAAGGCGCCGAATAGCTCCACCGTGTCGTAGACATAGGGGATATCGATATTGCGCGTGTTCGACGTCCAGAAATACAGGGCGAGGTTTTCGATGATGATCGACACCGCCAGCGTGATGAGAAGGACATTCTGCTCCGAACCGCTGCTCATCGGTCCAATCAGGCCGCGCTGGAGCGCATAGCCCAGCGCGAAGAAGACCGGCAGGACGATCGGTATGGCCAGATACGGATCGATACCCAGATAGGTGTTCAGGAAATACACGGCATAGAGCGCCAGCATGAGCAGGCTGCCATGGGCGAAATTGATGATGTGCAGAACGCCGTAAATCAGAGTGAGGCCAAGCGCGACCAGCGCGTAAACCGCCCCCATCATCAGGCCGCTGATCACGGCCGGCAGGATCAGTGTCGACATCTGGGATGCCTTTTCTCGTCGATCGGATATTCCCGCCGACAGCGGCGGGAATATCCGATCCGGGGTTTCACTTCGAGGCGGGGATCGGGAACACGGCTTCAGCCGTCGCATATTCCTTCGGGAAGACGAGCTCGATGTTTTCGCCGCGCACCTGCGTGTTGACGGGCTGCGAGTTCACATTGTCTCCGTGGACGAACTTGGTCGGACCATAGGGCATGATCGACTTGTCGAAGGTGGAAGAGGCAAGCGACTCGATCATCTTTTGGCGATCCGTCGAGGCGGCCCGCTCAAGCGCGTCGGCAATGAGCTGAATGCTGGCATAGGACACCATGATGTCGTAGGTGAGGTCGAGCTTGGCGGCTGCGACGGTCTTGGTCAGTTCCTTGGACTCTT
Organism: Rhizobium sp. C1; assembly: GCF_021026335.1. GTDB lineage: Bacteria > Pseudomonadota > Alphaproteobacteria > Rhizobiales > Rhizobiaceae > Ensifer_A. Next base: position 49,102 of record NZ_JAJNCY010000005.1, on the reverse strand, counting down.
CCTTTTTGGGATCGTACCAATGATTGCAATCCATGACATATTGGGCGATCGCATTGTTTTCGCGCACGAACTTGATGTTGGAGGCGGCGCCGCCCAGGATCGAATAGATCGCCTTCAAGTCCACCCGCTGCTGATGAATGGCCTTGGCCATCAGGGTGTATTCGTTGAGGTAGTTCGACGGGATCAGAATGTCTGCCTTGGAAGCCTTGATGCGAAGCGCAATGTTGGAGAAGTCGCGCTGAGGCGTCGGGTGTGAAATCGTCTCCACGATCTCGATACCCTGTTTGGGCAGTTCGGTCGCAAGGATCTTGGCCATGCCAGAACCGAATGGGCCGTCTTCGTGGACGATCGCCGCAGTCTTGACGGCGTGACCTGCTGCCTCATTCAGCTTCTGCAGGTTGCCCAGCGCAACGCTCGTGCATTTGTTGATCCCCGGCGTGAAGCGGAACACGTTGGCGAGACCACGCGACACGATGGTTTCCGCGGTGCCGATCGAGACAACCTGAGCCAGATTGTATTTTGCGGCGGCCTGCGTGGATGCCAGACCCAGTGCCGAAGACGAGGAACCAGTGAATGCGCAAACTTCCTGCTGCGCCAGGGTATCGACGCCAGCTGCGGCGATTTCCGGCTTGCTCTGGGCATCGACGACGACGAGTTCGATCTTTGCGCCACCCAGGCTCTTGATCCCGCCCATGGCGTTGATCTTCTCGGCCGCAAACTTGGCGCCCGCCGCGCTCTGCGTGCCGTTGTAGGCGAGTGCGCCAGTCAACGGCTCCAGAACGCCCACCTTCACGGTCGGCGTGGCAGCCCTGAGAATGCCCGGCATGGCGAGAGTGACGGCAGCGGCCCCAGATGCTTTCAGAAGCGTTCTGCGCTTGATTTCAAAATCCATTTTTCATTCTCCCAGTTACAAGACGGTCCAAAAGTGGTGGCCGGTTCGCCCGTCATCGATCCAGCCAGGCATGCGAGCCGATCCGTGCCTTTTCAAATGCTTCGATCTGCTCCAGATAGGTGAATGTCATCTCGATCTCGTCGAGCCCGCGTAAGATGCAGTCGCGCGCAAAATCGTTCATGACGATGGGATGCCGTCCGAGATCAGCCGGCAGGATGAGTTCGCCGGTCGCCAGATCCACCGTGACTTCCGCATCGGGAAACGCCGCCAGATGCTGCACCAGACGCTGACAATCGGCTTCAGGCAGACGCACGGGGACGAGACCGTTCTTCAGCGCGTTGTTGTAGAAGATGTCGCCGAAGCTAGGGCCGATCAAAGCGCGGATTCCATGATCGACCAGTGCATAGACCGCGCCCTCACGCGAAGAACCGCAGCCGAAATTGTCTTCTACCAGCAGGATCGTCGCGGCCGCGGCGGCGGGCCGGTTCAAGGGAAAGGCCGGGTCGAGTTCGCCGGTCTCCGACCTGCGAATGTCGTGGAAAAGAAACTGGCCGTATCCCTGCGCGCGGTCTGCCTTGATGAACCGACCGGGAATGATCTGGTCGGTATCGCAATTCACGCCGGGAATTGTGACAACCGTGGAGGTCTCGCGTGTAAAAGCCTTCATGTCAGCGCCTCCTTCAAATCCGCCTGACATCGGTCAGACGACCGGTAATGGCGGCCGCCGCCGCCATGGCCGGGCTGACCAGATGGGTGCGCGCGCCCGGACCCTGACGCCCGACGAAGTTACGGTTGGAGGTGGAGGCGCAGCGTTCGCCGGGATTGACGAAATCGCCATTGAGCGCGGCGCACATCGAACAGCCGGAATCGCGCCATTCAAACCCCGCCTCCTGGAAGGTGCGGGCAAGCCCTTCCGCCTCGGCCTGCGCCTTTACCTCGGTCGAACCTGGAACGATGATTGCCGGAACGACCGACTTGCGGCCCTTCAGGATCGCGGCGGCGCTGCGCAGGTCCTCGATGCGGCTGTTGGTGCAAGAGCCGATGAAGACGCGGTCGATCTTCAGCCCATCGAGCGGTGTTCCGGGCGCGAGATCCATATATTCCAGCGAGCGTGCCGCCGCCTTGCGCTTCTCCTCGCCTTCAAAGGAGGCCGGCTCCGGAACGCGGCCATCGATGGCCACCGCATCTTCCGGGCTGGTCCCCCATGTGACCATCGGCGCGATTTTGCTGCCGTCGATATGAACTTCCCGGTCGAATTCCGCATCTGCATCGCTCGGGACCTCTCGCCATTGGCTGAGCGCCACATCCCATTCCTGTTCCGAGGGCGCGAAGGTTCTGCCGCGCACGTAGTCAAAGGTGATCTCGTCGGGCGCGACCATGCCGAGCCGTGCGGCGGCCTCGATGGACATGTTGCACAGCGTCAGGCGTGCTTCGATCGACATGTTGCGCACGGCCTGCCCTGCGAATTCGATCGCATGACCGCCGGCTCCGCCCGCACCGATCGTGCCGATCAGAAAGAGCATCACGTCCTTGGCGGTAATACCCTGCGGCAGCACGCCATCGATCGTCACCCGCATGGTTTTCGGCCTGACCTGCCAGAGCGTCTGGGTTGCCAGAACATGCGCATTTTCGGATTGGCCGATTCCAAACGCGATGGCGCCGAGCGCCCCTTGTGTGGAGGTGTGGCTGTCGGAACAGACGATGGTGAGACCAGGCAGGGTGATACCCTGTTCGGGCGCCACGACATGGACGATGCCCTGTTCTCGTGACTTGAGCCCGAAATGGCGAAGGCCGCCCCACTCCATGTTGGCATCGAATGTTTCGATCATCGTTGCAATCGCCGGGCTCGCCGCATCGGCAAGCGCCCGACCGCGTGTCGGCACATAGTGGTCCGCGACACCAAAAATCTGCTTCGGCCGACGCGGCATCAGCCCGCGGCGTTTCAGGTCGGCAAAGGCATGAAAGCTGCCTTCGTGAATCATGTCACGATCGATATAGAGCAGAGACGGACCCGAAGGATGCCGAAGGATCTCATGCGCATCCCAGATCTTGCCCAACATGGTGCGCGGTGCTGACGCTTGCGCCATATCCCAACCTCGAAAAATCGAACTGCTGTAAGAAGAGCCAGGGCATGGCTTTTGCCGTGGCTGCTGTCTTTTTCACGTCGTCTATGCGGCGCTCGAGTCTTGTCCAACAAAGGCCGCGGCAATCTCACCGACGGGAGCGGCCCAGACGCCGTCATGCGAGAGCATGTAATCCAGCGCTTCCCGGAGATATTCGACGCGATACGGCATGCCGGAGACCCAGCTATGCAGCGGCAGGCTCATCACCCGGCCGCCATAATCCGCGGTTTCCCGATAAAGGACGTCAAAGCGATCCTTCACCTGCTGCACCCAGTCGGCCTCAGACTGGAAATATTCATCCGCGACGACCCGGTCATCGGTCTCATAAGCCATCGGCATGGCAAGCAATTCGCCGTTTGCCGTGCTCATCCGATAAGGAAGGTCGTCATTGGCCCAGTCGAGGCAGAACCGCACGCCGTTCTGCGCCAGAATATCCGGCGTGTTGAACCCCTGCGCCCGGCCGGGGGAAAGCCAGCCTTCAACGCTCTGGCCACTTTCCTTCCGCAGGAGCGCCAGCGCCTCCGAGACAATCTGGTCCTCCGCCTCCGGCTCCAGCCCGGAGTGATGGACCTTGCCCATGTCGAGTCCATGGGCGATCACTTCGTGCCCGCCGGCCACGACCGCCTTCAACACGGCGGGATAACGCTGCGCGATGATGCCGTTGATGGCGAAACTCGTTCGGAGGCCCTTCTCGCTCAGCAATCTCAGAACACGAAAGATTCCAACGCGATTGCCATAGTCCCGATTGGTGTAATATCGGAAATCGGGGTAAGGCATGGACAACGCGCCGGGGGCCTTGAACGGCTTGGACGGCATATCCAGCGGGAAATGCTGGACATGGGTGACGATAGACAGGGCGATTTTCGCGCCGTTCGGCCAGACAATCGGCTCGCGCTTGAACAGATCCGACCATTCGTAACGATCATGGTCCATGCCGTAATGGCGGGCGGGATACTTCAGGTAATCGTCAGGCATCGGCATCAGATCTGCCCTCCGTTCGCCTTGTGATACTCCATCGCTGCGGTCATGGCGTCGTAGGCGCCGGATGCGTGATACGCGGCCGCGATCTCTCGCCCCGTCGTCTGCCAGACGCCCTCATGGCCTGCGATATAGTCTATGGCTTCGGCAAAGGCGTCGATGCGATGCGGCTGGCCGACGAGATAGGGATGAAGCGGAATGCACATAACCGTCCCGCTTTCGTTCCCTTCCTTGTAAAGCTGGTCGAACTGCCGCTTGATGATTTCGCCATAATGGCGCGGCGTGACCTTCTGCGTGTTGTAAACAATCACATCGTTCATCTCGAGCGAATAGGGCATCGAAATGAGGCGGCCGGACTTGACCTTGACCGGCATCGGCTGGTCGTCGTGAAACATGTCGCAGGTGTACTGGATGCCCGCTTCGGCGAGCAGATCCATGGTCCAGAAATTATTGGAAAGCGCCGGCGAGAGCCACCCGGCCAGCGTCTGCCCCGTATGCTTGCGAACCGTATCGAAGGCGTCGCGAATGATCTCGCGTTCCTGCTCCATGGTCATGTTGTAGACATAGCGGGTATTGTAGATTCCGTGCGAGAAGAATTCCCAGTCACGGTCGGCACAGGCCCTGATGATTTCGGGATGATGGTCGCACAGCGCCACATTGAGGGACACCGAACCGCGGAACCCCGCACGGTCCATCGCCGCCATCATGCGCTGCCAGCCTGCACGATTGCCATAGTCGCGATGAGAATATTGCAGCACATCGGGATTGGGGCGTGCCCAAGGGGTGCGGGTCGGATTGTTCGGCGGATTGTATTCGTAGAATTCAATGTTCGGCGCGATCCACACCGCGATCCGCTTGCCGCCCGGCCAGGTGATCTTAGGCCGGCCAGGCCAGGGTAGATAATCGTAGAGGCCGAGATCGGATTTCATCTGCGTTGCACCGTCAGCCATTTCAGCGTGCCTCCGGAGTATAGGCCTCGTACCAGGCAATCGCATCGGCAACCGGAATCACGTCGCCGTATTTGACCGAGATGTCGTAGAGATTGGCGAAATGCGGGCTTTCATGCTTGTCCGCCACGCATTCTTCCGGAACGATCACCCGGTATCCGCGCGATATGGCGTCGACAACGCAGGCGCGTACGCAACCCGATGTCGATCCGCCCGTGATGACAACCGTGTCGCATTGATGCCAGACCATCAGCGATTGAAGATTGGTCTCGTGAAAGGGGGAAGCCATCCGCTTGTTGATGATGATGTCCCTCACCCGGTCGATCTTCAGCCGCGGATCGAATTCCGCGCGGCGCGAGCCGACCTTGATATTTTGCAGCGAGTCCGGCGTGTTCGTGCGCGTGCCCCAGACGCCACAATCTTCGCCGGATTCCATATAGGCGACATAGGTCCAGGTAATAGGCAGGCTCTTCGCGCGTGCCAGTTCTGAGAGCGTGTTCACATAGTCGAGCTGCTGCGGATCTGTCTCATAGGCGGTGGCGAATTCACCGACCGCGGTGTAGGCGCATTGCAAGTCGATATTGACGAGCATTGGCTTACGGCCGAACCCGAATTTACGCCGTGTTGGATTGGCCTTGGCATTTTCAAAAAGCTGCCGCGCAGTGAGAGACGACGTTTCCATGACAATGCCCCTGTTTATTGTTTCAAGCAGTGCAGAGAAGCTGCGAAAAGCCCTTAAAAACAGGCTGTCGCAGCGAGAATGATTACCCATAATGTTATTACTTTATATCTTTTGTAAAGGAGAAAATTACAAGCGGCGAGACGCTGTTTAGAGCCTCCCGCCGTTTAGGGCGTTTGACCTTTTGACGGAAACATGTCCTGCATAGGTGGCGTTGCTTCAAACGCTGGTGAGATCGGGCCGATAGCCTGTGGGTATGTAGATGCGTCCGCCTAAGGTCACTGCGCATGCGCAATGACGCAGTTGTCGGATAGGCATCTTCAACTTAACGAACGGTCGATTTCATTGTGAGATGACAGGTCATGACACACCGTGATCCTGTCCATCGCCGCCATCGCTTCCCCGCTGAAATCATCGCCCACGCCGTGTGGCTGTATTTCCGGTTTCCCAATAGCCTGCGGATGGTCGAGGACATGCTGGCGGCGCCAGCATCACAAAAGCAGGCACTGCTCTCAGTGGGATCTCCGCCAACAATAAAACGCATGATGGCTTAACCCGGAGTACGCTCTCTGGAGCCGCAACCGTTGGCCATTATGCCAACGATTCGGTGTTCGTCGCTGGATCGGGCGTCGCGACCTTCAACAACAAGAATGCCGGGGCCAGCAAAGCCGTCACGTCACGGGCTATACGCTCTCCGGGACGGATGCGGGCAACTACAACCTCCTCATGCCGACCAGCCTGACTGCGGATATCTCCAAGGCCTCCCTCTCCGTCACAGCCAACGACGCCACCAAAACCTACAACGGGCAGGCCTTCTCGGGTGGCAATGGCCTCAGCTATTCCGGCTTCGTCAATGGCGAGACCTCGACAGTTCTAGGCGGCACGCTCACCTATGCCGGCACGGCACAGGGCGCGGTGAATGCAGGCACCTACAGCCTCACCGTTTCCGGCCTGTCCTCGGGCAATTACGATATCGTCTATCTCCCGGGCATCCTGACGATCTCGCCCGCGGCGTCGATCGCTGTGGTGCCGCAAACCCAGCCTGCGACAAGCCTGCTGGATAATATCCCCTTGCCGGCCTGGACCAACCCGGTCTGGCTGCAAACCGGAATGCAGGGCGATGATGGCCCTGATCGACAAAGCCTGTTGTTCCAGATCGAGGATAAACGCCTTTCGATGATCTGCATTGCCGGCGTGCCGGGTGCATGTGCCGGGGGCAGGAATTGAAGGTAGCGATGACGACGACACCGAATGGATTGCAGACGAACAGTGCATGGCTTCTTGGCCTCATAGCACCGGAGCAGATTGCCGGGAGGATGTGGTTCGAAGGTGCGATGCCCCGCGCAAGCCATGAGACGATCTCCCGGTTCGTCTATTCGGAGGAAGCTCAAAAAGTCAGAGGAAGCCGATCGAAATCCACGGGATGGCGGCCACCAGAATAAGGCCCACGAAAAGCGCGACCATGTATCCAGCGATAGGCTTCATTCCCTCGTCCGCCTTGACGCGGCTGATGGCGCAGGCCGCATAGTAGCCCACTCCGAACGGTGGTGCGAAGAGGCCCATACCCATCGCAAGAATGACCACCATGGAATAGTGGACCTCGTGGACACCAACTTCACGCGCGATCGGGAAGAGCAGTGGTCCGAACAGGACGATAGCCGGAATGCCCTCAAGGACGGAGCCAAGAATGACGAAAATCACAATGGAAACGGCCAGGAACGCGGCTTTTCCGCCGGGCAGGCTCTTCATGGCCATTGCAAGTTCCGTGGAGAATCCGGACTGGGTGAGCGCCCAGGCCATGGCGGTCGCCGCGCCGATGATGATCAGAATGGCCCCGGACAGAGCGGCCGTATCCACAAGCATCGGGTAAATGCGTGACCAGTCGAACTTGCGATAGATGAGAAGACCGGCGAGAACCGTATAGGCGATGCCGATCGTGGATACTTCCGTGGCGGTCGCAACGCCTTCGATCACGGCGGCGCGGATCAGGAAGGGCAATACGATGGCTGGAAGCGCCACGACGAAGCTCTTGGCGATTTCGCTCATCGAGGCGCGGTGTACGCCGGAAAGATCCTCGTGACGATAGCGCCACCAGACGACTGCGGCCAGTGTTATGCCAAGGATGACGCCGGGGAGCATGCCGCCGGTAAACAGCGCGGCGATGGAAACCCCGGTGACGGAGCCGATGGTGATCAGGACGATGGATGGCGGAATGGTCTCCGTCTGCGCGCCCGTTGCCGCCAGAAGTGCCACGAGATCCCCGGGCTTCGCACCGCGCTTGCGCATCTCCGGGAAGAGCGCCGGGGCGACCGCCGCCATATCCGCGGCTTTGGAGCCCGAAATGCCGGACACGAGATACATGGCCCCGATCAGCACATATGACAGACCGCCTTTCACATGGCCGAGAAGATTGGCGAGGAAACCGACCATGGCGCGCGCCATGCCCGTCATGCCGATCAGCATTCCCAGAAGCACGAAGAGGGGTACGGCCAGGAGAATGATGTGGCTCATCCCCTCATCCATGCGTCCGACGACAACCATGGTGGGCGTCGTCGTCGTCAGCGCGATATAGCCGAACGTCGCCAGTCCGAAGGCGAACGCAATCGGAATGCCAAGAAACACCATGCCGCCGACGCCGATCACGAAGAACAGCAGCAGGTTCCAGTTGCCGAGCGCCGGCAACACGCCTCCGAGCATCGTCATGAAGCCAATGAGCAATGCTACAGAAAACAGCGCCAGCAGGATCTGCCGCAACTCGCCGGTCTGTATCAGGCGAAGGAGAGACACCATCAGCATGAGGAAAATACCGACCGGCAAGGCCGCCGCCCGCCAGGTATTGGGAATTTCAAGCGCTGGGGTGGTGACCCAGATTTCCTCAGCGGCAAAATTATAGGCTGGCAACAACGTCAGGCAGAGAAACGCGAATGCTGCGGCAATTGCCACCAGATCAAGAAAGGATCGCCACTTGGGCTCGAGCGCCCCGACGATCGCGGTCATGCGCATATGGTCGCCCCGCTGCATCGAAATGACAGAGCCCAGCATGGCAAGCCACAGGAACAGGATGCCAGCAAGTTCGTCCGACCAGATCAGCGGTTGGTGCAGCACATAGCGCCAGATGACACCCATCATCAGCACGACAACCTCGACAAAGACCAGCAAGGCCGCCGGTATCTCGACAAGGCGGATGAGAAACTTCTCAAGATACGCCGCAACCGTTGCTCCGGAATGCGTCGGCGCTGCAAATTCGGCGATATACTCACCATGATGTTCATGTGACATCGTTGATCCATCCCACTGATTATTCGCGGCGGCTGACTTCTGTCGCGCTTTGCCCCGTGGCGCGCTGCAACGAGCCACCCCGACAATATCCGCATTGCAAACAGCGTCGGTATTGCGGCCGGCTGGAGGGCCGGGCGCAACATTGCCGCACTATGATAACTGTCTCAACCGAGCTTGCCGGATACCTTTTCGAGCATGGCCCAGGCTTCGTCGCCATACTTCTTCTTCCAGTCGGAATAGAAGGTCGTGGTCTTCAGCGCGTTGCGGAAAGGATCCTGGTTGACCTCAAGCAGGTTGACCCCCTTGCCCTTGAGATCGCTCTTCAGCGTTTCGCTCAGGCGCGCGATATCTTTACGCTCATCCAGGCCCGACTTGTCGATTTCGCGCGAAACGATGTCCTGTACATCCTTGGGAAGCCTTGCGAAGGAGTTCTTGTTGCCGAGAACCCAGTAACCGTCCCAGACATGGTTGGTCAGGCTGATATACTTCTGCACTTCATAAAGCCGCGCCGTCGCGATGATCGCCAACGGATTTTCCTGCCCCTCGACAACTTTCGTCTGAAGCGCGGAATAGAGCTCGTTGAAGTTGATGGGCGAAGGGGCCGCATCCAGCGCCTTGAACAGCGAGGTCAGCGACGGTGCCGGCGGAACACGGATCTTGAAGCCCTTGAGCTCCTCCGGACCGGTGATGGCCCGGGTCGAGGATGTCACCTGCCTAAAGCCGTTGTCCCACATGCGCGAAACCGCAAAGATCGGCGTTTTGGCGATCTCTTTGGCAAGGTATGTGCCGAGATCACCATCCATCGCCGCCCAGACCTGTTCGTAGTTCTTGAAGGCGAAGCCGAGGCTGGTGATGCCGCAGGCTGGAACGAAGGTGGCAAGAACCATGGAAGACTGGTTGAAGAAATCAACCGAACCATTGCGAATCTGTGTCAGCAGGTCGGTGTCGGAGCCAAGCTGGTTTGCCGGATAAAGCTTGATGTCGACGCGTCCGGAGGTGGCCTCGCGGATACGGTCGATCGCCTCCTGCGCGCGGATGTTGACCGGGTGGGTCGGATCCTGGCCGGTTGCGTATTTCAGGTTGAACTCGGCCGCCGAGGCCGGATGTTTCAGGACCGTGACCAGTGGCAGGCTCAGCGCGCCGGCAACAAAGGTTCTGCGCTTCATCGAAAAGTCTCGTTTCATGGTTTTCCTCCTCATAACCCATAACGGATCGTTCGCTGTGGGCGAGCCTCCTGCTCTACCCGCTCTTCAAGTATTCCAGGCCCCCGGCTTGGGGGCCCGCCTTTCTGCCCTTAAGCGCTCAGCCTGCCCTGCCGCCCCTCCGACGGCAATCGGCTGTCACCCGCGACATGGGTCAATGGATCAGCGATCCGCCGTTCACATCCACTTCCGTTCCCGTGCAATAGGCCGAGAGCTCAGAGGCCAGAAACAGCGCACAGCCTGCTACATCCGAGGCCTCGCCCGCGCGGCCCATGGGAATGCCTTCGACAATTTTCTCCAGCATATCCGGTGTGAGTTTGCCACCCGTGATATCGGTTGCGATAAAGCCGGGGCAGATGGCGTTCACGCGGACATTGGACGGCGCCAGTTCGCGCGCCATCGCCTTGGTAAGTCCCAGAACACCAGCCTTGGCCGCCGAATAGTGCGGTCCGCCGAAAATGCCGCCACCGCGCTGCGCAGAAACCGAGCTCAGATTGACAATCGCGCCAGACTTGCGCTCACGCATCCCCGTAATGACGGCCTGGCTCATGTAAAGTGTACCGCGCAGGTTTACGTCAAGAACCGCATCATAGTTCGATGGCCCGATATCCATGATCTTCAGCGGCTGGGTGATGCCTGCGTTGTTGACGAGGATATCAACGCGGCCCCAGCGCTTCTCAAGTTCGGCGACGGCCGCGTCGCAAGCTGCCTTGTCGGTGACGTTGCAGGCAAGACCCACGTGCTGCGGCCCGAGATCCGCTGCTGCGGCGCTTGCGGCCTCGGCGTTCAGATCGAGAATGGCGACGGTCGCGCCATGTTCGGCAAAGAGTTTCGCCGTTGCTTTTCCAAGGCCGCGCGCGGATGCTGCCCCGGTGACGATTGCGTATTTTCCTGTGAGCAGACCCATGGGTCTCTTACCTCCCTTTCAATAATCGAATTCTGTACCGCCGTCAGAGCCAAGACCGGATCTGCGCAGCCACCTTGCCGACCGATAGGCCGTACATGTCGTGCAGGGTCGGCAAGGCGCCTGCCTCAAGAAACTGGTCGGGCAAGCCGATCATGCGAAACTTCGGCGCGATACCGCGGGACAGAAGGCCGCCGGCGACGGCCTCCCCCAGCCCGCCCATCACCGTGTGATTTTCTGCTGTGACGACCAGCCGCCCAGACCTGGCGGCTTCCGCCGCGATCGTGTCCAGATCAAGGGGCTTGACCGTCGGGCAATGCAGAACGGCGACATCCACCTTGTCCTCGGCAAGCTTCACGGCTGCGTCGAGCGCGCGCATGGTCATCAGCCCGGTCGAGATGACAAGGACGTCGCGCCCGTCGCGAATAAGCTGCGCCTTGCCCAGCTGAAACCGGTAGTCCGGTTTGTGCTTCTTGAGGACAGAGGGAACCTTGCCGCGCAGGAGCCGGGCATAGACTGGCCCCTCGTGGGCACACATCGCCGGCACCATGCCGAGAATGTCATCGGCATCGCAAGGATCGATGATTGTCATGTTGGGCAGGCCGCGGAAGATGGCCAGATCCTCCGTCGCCTGATGGCTCGGGCCGTAGCCGGTCGTCAGGCCCGGCAAGGCGCAGACGATCTTGACCGGCAGGTTTTCCTCTGCAATCGCCATGGCGATGAAGTCATAGGCGCGGCGCGAGGCAAATACGGCGTAGGTCGTCGCGAAAGGCAGGAAGCCCTCACGGGCGAGGCCGGCCGCGGCCGACATCAGCACCTGCTCTGCCATGCCCATCTGGTAGAAACGGTCCGGCATCGCGTTGGCGAAGACATGCAGGTCGGTATATTTGCCGAGATCAGCCGTCAGGCCGACGATGCGCTCGTCCTTGCGCGCGGCCTCGATCAGCGCATTGCCGAAGGGAGCGTTGACGGTGTCGTAGCCCTCCGCTGCGAGCGAGGCGATCATGGCGGAAGTCGCCTGGCGTTCGCCTTCGGGACGCTTGCGGGCTTCGTATTTGCGGGCCATGGATGCGAGCGTCATGCGGGCTTTCCTTCTTCGAGAACTGCGAGCGCCTTGTCCCACTCGTCGGCCTCGACGCGGACGAAATGGGTGATTTCGCGGCTCTCGAGGAAGGGCACGCCCTTGCACATGGTCGTATCGAAAATGATGACACGGGGCTTGGCGTCCTTGACCTCGCGAGCCGTATCGAAGGCTGTGACGATGGCGGCAAGATCGTTGCCATTGACGCGCTGCGCATGCCAGCCGAAAGCTTCCCATTTTTCGGTCAGCGGCTCGGAGCAAAGCATTTCGGTAGACTTGCCGTCGGCCTGCTGATTGTTGAAGTCAACGAGGCAGATCAGGTTGTCGAGCTTGTGATGGGCGCCCGACATGGCGGCTTCCCAGGTGGAGCCTTCGCCCAGTTCGCCGTCGGACATGAGATTGTAGACGAATGCCCTGTTCCGCTTCCGCTTCAGCCCCATGGCCATGCCGACGGCAATGCCGAGACCATGGCCAAGCGAGCCGCCGGTGATCTCCATGCCGGGCGTGTAGGACGCCATGCCCGACATGGGCATGCGGCTGTCATCCATGCCATAGGTTTCAAGCTCGTCCTCGGGCAGGATGCCGGCTTCCATCAGAACGGCATAGAGCGCGATCGCGTAATGCCCGATGGAGAGAAGGAAGCGGTCGCGGCCTTCCCATTCCGGATCTTCCGGGCGGTATTCCAGCGCGTGGAAATAGGAGGCGGCCAGAACGTCCGCAATGCCGAGCGCCTGGCCGATATAGCCCTGCCCCTGCACCTGGCCCATCAAAAGGGCCTTGCGGCGAATGTTCCAGGCGCGAAGTGCGAGCGACACGTTCGACCGTGCCATATCTGAACGCGGCTCGTCTGATCGCGCCTCACTTGATGGCGCAAAGCGGCGGCTTGCCAAATCCATCGTCTCCTCCCGACTGTTTGTTGAGGAAGAGATAGCATTGGCGATGGAAGAATGATTTTAAATTACACGAAAGACCTTTGAAGCAGGCCTTAACAACTTCGGCCCGTATGGGTGTACAGCCGCTTCACTCTGCCGCGCGCCGTGTCAAAGCCCCCACGGCTTGATATCGATGAGCTCGGTCGGCGAGCCGATACGGAAGCGGCAGCCGAGCCCGGCCAGATGCGCGCGGGCGGAATCGTCGTGGTTCTTGCAGGACGACATCATCCAGTTGAAAAAGCGCAGCACGATACGCCGGTTCAGATGCCGCGCAGGGCAGACGAACCAGTAGGCGGGAAAATCGATCACGTCGAAGGCGGTAGAAAATGGCACGAGTTCGCCGCGCTCCAGCTCGCCGAGACAGAGCGTCACGCTGTCCAGCGCGATGCCGCCGCCCTGCTTGGCCATTTCGATGGACATGGACGAGCGGTCGAAACGTAAGGGGTAGCTCACATTCGGGATGTCGATGTGATTGAGCGCAAGCCAGAGGTCCCAGCGATAGAGCGTCTTGACGCTGTCGATCAGCCGCGCCCTGGCGAGCTGCCGGGCGGGATCGGGATCGATCTGGCGCAATTGCTCCAGATAGGCGGGGCTGCACAGCGGCAGAACCAGATCGTGCATCAGCGGCGTGACGGAGACCCCGCTCCACGTGCCAAGACCATAGCGAAGGTCGACATCGACATTCTCTGTCTCGAAGGCGGTAAAATCCGGGGTCGCGTCGATGCGCATGTTCCATTCCTCGTTTTCGGCGCAGAACGCGCCGACACGGGGGCCGAGCCAGCGGACCCCGAAACTCGGACTGACCCGAATGATGAAATTGCGCCGGTCGCGCTGGAAGGAAACCGCCGAGCGCGCATTGCGAATGGCCCCAAAGGCCTGGGTCGTCGTCTGAAACAGCCGGTCGCCATCGAGCGTCAGGATAAGCCGCTGCTTTTCGCGGCGAAACAGCTTCACGCCAAGCTGCGCCTCGAGAAGCGAAATCTGCTGGCTGACCGCCGAGGGGGAAATGCCCAGTTCCTCGGAGGCCTTGGTGACGCTGCCGAGCCGGGCGACGGCTTCGAAATATTCGGTGGCCTTGAGATTGAGATCGCGCATGCGTTTCGACTCTACAGCAATTCCGGCAAAGCTGCATAGATGCGCCGCTAGGCTTCAATCAGGATGGCGCGGAAGTCGTTGACATTGGTGTGGGTGGGGCCGGTGACGATCTGGTCGCCCAGCCGCTCGAACAGGCCGTGTCCGTCATAGGCCGCCATGGCGGCGCTCAGCGTATAGCCGGACGCCCGTGCCCGATCCGCCGTGGTTCCGTCCACATAGGCGCCGGCGACGGGCGCGGCGCCGTCGATCCCGTCCGTGTCGCCGGCAAGCGCGGAGACACCTTTCAGCCCGGCGATTTCGCTGGCAAAGCCCATCAGAAACTCGACATTGCGGCCGCCCTTGCCCGTCGCCGGTTCCATCGCCTGCTCCACGGCTCGCTGCGGCAGGGTGACAGTCGTCTCGCCGCCCGAAAGCAGGATGCAAGGGGCGGTGAAGGCCGATTTACCCTCCCTGACGGCGCGCGCCAGCCCCGCAAAGACCCGACCTACTTCGCGGGCCTCACCCTCAATGGCGTCGCCGAGAAGATGGCAGGGCAGCGGGGCCACCGCCTTTGCCGCGGACAGCATCGATTGCGGCGTGGCGATCAGTTCGTAGCAGTTTCCGGCAAAACGCGGATCGCCGGGCTTGGGCGTTTCGAATGCCGGATCGCTGAGGACTGCGGCAATCGAGGGCGGCGCCTCGATGCGGTATTTTTTGAGCACGGCCAGGGCATCGGCCTGTGTCGTGGGATCGGCGACAGTCGGGCCTGACCCGATGACCTCCGGTCGATCACCGGGAACGTCGGAAATGGCATAGGTGAGGCAGCGGGCCGGATAGGCCGCGGCGGCCAGCCGTCCGCCCTTGGCCGCCGACAGATGCCGGCGCACGCTGTTCATTTCGCCGATCGTCGCACCGCTGGCGAGCAGCGCGCGTGTGAGCGCTGCCTTTTCCGCCAGAGTGATCGCCGCGAGCGGTGCGGAGAGAAGCGCGGAGGCACCGCCCGAAATGAGAAAGACGAGCGTGTCGCCCGCGCCAAGGCTTTCCGCCAGCGCCAGGATGCGCTGCGCGGCCCCTTGCCCTGCCGCATCCGGCACGGGGTGGGCGGCTTCCACGACCTCGATGGTTTGTGTCGGAACCGCATGTCCATATCGGGTCAGGGCCAACCCCTCGCAGCCGCCCCAGGCCGTTTCCACGGCCGCCGCCATGGCGGCGGCGGCCTTACCGGCGGCGATCACGACAACCCGGCCGCTGGCAGGCCGCGGCGGCAGGACCGGCGGCAGCACGAGCGCCGGCCGTGCCGCATCGATGGCCGCTTCGAACATGCCGCTGAGAAGGGTCTTGGGGTCCATGATCGAGTTCGCCTTTCCAGATCGCGCTCATGTCAGGAAGACATGATGAAGCGATCTCTCCTTCAATTTTCAAGCCGGTACGAATGAAAAACCCGCCCGCCTTCGATCTTTACGGCGTCAGCCGGTTGATGGGCTCGCCGCGGTGGAAGGCTTCCAGCACGTCGCAAAGCTGGGCGGCCAGCGTCTGCTGAGCCTCGGTCGAGGCCCAGGCGATATGCGGCGTCACCAGAACACGCGGATCGGCGGCAAGCTGCATGAGCAAACCGTCGCCGGGCGGTGGCTCGCGATCTGCCACATCGATCCCTGCGCCGGAAATCTGCCCGGCCTGAAGCGCCTGTTGAAGCGCTTCCAGATCGATGAGCGCGCCGCGCGCCGTGTTGATGATGATGGGCTTGCGGCGCATGGCGGCAAAGGCCTGCGCATCGAGAAGGAAGCGGGTCTTGTCGGTCAGCGGGCAATGCAGCGAAATGACATCGGCGCGGGCGCAGAATTCCTCGAAGGGGACGCGGCCGGGTGCGTCAGGTTCGCCGCGACGCGCGGCATAGATCACCTCCATGCCGAAGGCGGCGGCGAGTGTCGCGACTTTACCGCCGATCCCGCCCCTGCCGACAATGCCCATGGTGGCGCCCGAAAGATCGCGCACCGGATTGGAGAAGTAGCAGAACTGTCCGGCCCGCTGCCAGGCGCCATCGCGGACTTCCGACACGTAGGGGACGAGGCTGCGGCGCAGCGCCAGAAGCAGCGCAAAGACGTGTTCGGGCACGGTGTTGACCGAATATCCACGGATATTGCACACGGTCACGCCGCGCGCGGCGCAGGCGGCGATGTCGACGCAATCGTAGCCGGTCGCGGCAATGGCCACCAGCCGCAGGCCGGGCGCGGCATCGAGCACGTCCGGATCAATCCGCACCTTGTTGGTGATGGCGATTTCTGCATCGCTGAGGCGCGCCGCAGTTTCGCCCGGCGCGGTCTTCTCGAACGTGACCCAGCTATGATCGAAGCCCGGGCGCGGGACGTCGATATCGGGGGCGATGGTCGCCCGGTCCAGAAAGACGATACGGCTCACGCGCTTGCTCCTTCCATCATCTCTTTCGCCACCTCGACGATGCGCTGCGGGGTGATGCCGAAATGCTCATACAGCACCTCCGCCCGCGCCGATGCGCCGAACCCGCTCATGCCGATGAAGCGATCCTCCGGCCGCAGCCAGCGTTCCCAGCCGAAGGAGAGCGCCGCTTCGATGCCGATGCGCGGGGCGGTGCCGAGCACCGCTGCCCGGTAAGCCGTATCTTGCCGTTCGAACAGTTCCCAGCAGGGCATGGACACGACAGCCGCTGCAATGCCGAGACGGGCCAGCGCGTCGCGCGCCGCGACAGCAAGCCCCACTTCGGTGCCCGTGGCGATCAGCGTCAGGTCGCGCCGCTCCCCGGCTCCATGGAGGACATAGGCTCCGCGCCGGGTCATGTTTTCCTCCGCATCCTCGCGCACCTGTGAGGCCGCCTGCCGCGAGAGGGCGAAAAGGCTCGGCCCGCTGCGATGCTCGATGGCGACCTGCCAGGCCTCGGCCGTCTCCACCGCATCCGCCGGCCGGAAAACCAGCATGTTCGGCATGGCGCGGAAGCTTGCGAGGATCTCGACGGGTTGGTGCGTTGGCCCGTTGCTGCCCACGCCAATGGAATCATGGCTGAAGACGAAGAGCGCGGGCAGGCCCATCAGGGCCGCCATGCGCATGGCCGGCCGCTCGTAATCGGCAAACGCGAGATAGGTTACATTCACCGGGCGCAAGCCACCATGCGCGGCAATGCCGTCCGCCATCGCGCCCATCAGATGTTCGCGCACGCCGCAATGAACGTAGCTGCCATTGCGGTCGCCCACATCGAAAGCGGAGCGGCTGCGCTTGTGGTTGGTCGGCGCCTCCAGATCAGCGCAGAGAACGAGGGTTTCCGGCAGCACCGAGGCAAGCCCGTCGCAGAGATCGCCGGAAGACTGGATGGTGGCGCGCGGCGCGGCCTGTGCTGAGGCGGCGGCCTGCAGGGCACCAATCTGCTTCGTCCAGCCGGCGGGAAGTCCGCCCGAGATCCAGCGCTCGAATTCGACCTTGTCCGGATGGGCATCCAACCGCCTGCACCATGCGGCATGCGCGTCGGTGCCGCGTGCAAGCGCGTTGCGCCAATCGTTGCGTATATCCTCGGGCACCTCGAAAGGCGCGTGAGGCCAGGCGAGACCCGCACGCGCCTCCTGCGAATCCTCCGGCTTCAGCGGCGCGCTGTGGCCGCCGCGTTGCCCCTGAAGGCGGGGAATGCCGCGCGCAATTGTCGTCCGGCAGGCAATCAGCGACGGTCGCGGGTCGGCCTTGGCTGCATCGAGCGCGGCGGAGATGGCCTCGATATCGTGTCCATCAACCGCTTGAACCTGCCACCCGGCCGCGCGAAACCGCGCCGGTACGTCCTCGCTGATAGAAAGGGCGGTATCGCCATCATCGGTAATGTGGTTGTCGTCCCACAGGAAGGTCAGCTTGCCGAGCTGCAAATGACCGGCCAGCGAAATCGCCTCCTGTCCGATCCCTTCCTGCAGGCAGCCATCGCCGACAAAAGCCCACGTCCGATGGTCGACGAGGTCCTGTCCGAAACGCGCCGCCAGCCGTGCTTCCGCGACCGCCATGCCGACCGAACAGGCAATGCCCTGACCGAGAAGGCCCGTCGTAATCTCGATACCCGCGTGCTGCTCGATCTCGGGATGGCCGGCGCAGATCGAGCCGAGCTTGCGGAAGCTTTTCAGCGCGTCGATGGACACCTGTTCGTAGCCGGAAAGATGCAGCAACGTGTAAAGTAGCATCGATCCATGACCGTTGGAAAGCACGACTCGGTCGCGGTCTGGCCAGAGCGGGGCGGACGGGTCGACCTTCAAATGTCGCGCGTAAAGTGTCGCGGCGATTTCCGCCATGCCAAGCGGCACGCCCTGATGACCTTCGCCGGCGTTCAGAATTGAATCGAGGGCGAGAAAACGGATTGCGTGCGCCATGCGCTGAATGTCGACCATGGTTCCTCCCGTGGCTTGACCGTGCGGGCACGCCGAGCGCCTGCCAGGCCCGATGCGTAACCATCCGATACCTGAGACACAAACGACATTTCTTCATTGATTCATGAATCAGATTCACGTTAATCGAAGTGTATGATCGGTGGAGCGACACTTTCCATGCTGCGCAGTTTCGAGGCTGCGGCGCGGTACGGCCATTTCAAGGGGGCCGCCGAAGAGTTGCGCCTGTCGCCGAGCGCGATCAGCCATTCCGTTCGTCAGCTCGAGGAGGCGCTGGGCGTCAAGCTCTTTGAGCGGGCGGGAAGAGGTGTGCGGCCAACGCTCGAAGGGCTCGCCCTCCTGACGCGGCTGTCGGTTGCCTTCGATGAGATCAGGCGCGGCATCGAGGATGTGGGGCAGCGCGGTTCGGCGCTGCTGCGCATTCATTCGGCACCCAGTTTCGCAGCGCTCTGGCTTGCGCCGCGCCTCAAGCAGTTCACGACTCTGCATGAGCAGATCGAGCTGCGCCTGTCAGCGGATACGCAATACGCCCGCTTCACGCCCGACGATTTCGATGTCGACATCGTTTACGGGCCGGTTCGGGCAGAAAGCGTGATCGTCATTCCGATGGGCGAGGAAGAGGTTACGCCCCTTTGCGCGCCCGCAATCGCGAGCCGGATCGGAACGATCGAAGACATTGTCCGCTTTCCCCTGATCCAGAGCGAACAGAAACAGGTGCGCTGGGATGATTGGCTGAAGGTCAATGGCGTCAACAGGCCGCTGAACCGGCATCTGCGCTTCGACCGCAGCTTCATGGCGCTCGCCGCTGCCCGGAACGAGCTCGGCATCGCCTTCGAATCGGTGAGGCTCGCCGAGGAGAGCCTGGCTAACGGCCAACTCGTGGCCCCGTTCGCGCGAGGCGGAGGTAAACTCTACGACAGCGGGCACAGGCTCGTGCTCCCGCGTAACCGCCCCACTCGCAAGCCGGTACGCCTCTTCGTCACATGGCTGCTGGAGGGTCTGGGGCTTTCCGTTCCGCCCTTGATCTGAATTCACCCTTGCTCGGTGAGCGCCATAAATTGGCGGCGAACTTTTGTTTTTCTTGGGCCTTCCCGATACTGACAGTCTCGATCCGGATGAGTTTTCCGCGCATGGGCTCCGCTCAGGCTATCTGACGGCGGCGGCCAATCGGGGCATTCCCCTGCTTGAGGCCATGGAGCGGTCCCGGCATCGGTCCGTTCAGCAGGCATCGGAATATTTAAACAGCGCGACACGCAAAAGCGGACGGGCGGCTCGCTTATGCAGCGCGCACAGGCAGTTCACCATTGTCCTATGCGGCGAATTGGTTCTTCATAAAATTGCTTTGAAACTCGCGTGTCTCATAAAGGAGAAAGGCGATGTCTAATCCCATCTTCATGCCAATTTGGCGTATGACAGCCGCTGGCAACAGGCGATCAGCGATTTTGTGGATCCGGACTCGGGCTGCATGACCTCCGGATCGGTTCCGATCAGCGTGACGACCGCTTGTGCCTCTCCCTGCCAGTCGAGGATCGGTGCGGCGATCGCAACAAGGCCGGGAATGTAGCGGCCTTCGACTGAAGCGTAGCCGCGCTCACGCGTCTCCGCGACCAGCTTCTCGATATCCTTATCGCTGACGATCCGCTGGCCGGCGGTTGCCGATGTCCGGCGGGCCTCCCGCAATTCGGCGCTGCGGATATCCTTCAGGGGTGCCGGCGGCGCCCAGGCGAGAAAAGCCCGGCCAGTCGCCGAGTTGAGAAGCGGCAGGATCGTTCCGAGCCCCATCGAGGTGACGGCAGGCGTTGCAGCCCGCTCCCAGCGAACCACTGTCGCGCCATGCGTGCCCCAGACGGACAGCAGCACGGTGAGACCCGTTTCCTGGCAGAGTTCCGGCAGGACATCCGATGCGCGGTTGACGAAGTCGTGCCGCGCGAGGGCTGCAAGCCCCAGCATGACCGCGCCATGACCGAGATCGTATTTGCCCGAACGCCCGGCCTGGACGACAAGGCCCGCATTGGCAAAAGACGTCAGATAGCGATGCGCCTTGCTTGGCGGCATGCCGCAATCGCGCGCCAGTTCCGATAGCGCGACCGGCCCCGGATAGGCCCGCATTGCGTTCAGCAGCTTCAAGGCCGCATCGAGCGACTGGATGCCGCCAGACTGGCGATCATTGTCATCTTCATGGTCCGTCACGCCCGAATCCCCTCCCAACAAGCTTGCAAATCACAGGGCGACGATAGTCACCGCCGTCGCGTTTGAACAGGTGCCTCCCGATATCGCGGCGCAAGGCTGAGTCAGCAGCCACGGACCTCCAATGCATTTGAAAAGCATCTGAAACGCCTATCCCACATCGATGTCCGAAAAAAGAAAACCGAATGGATTCAGGCAAATATCACTTTTTGCGTTTTTCGCATTACGTAATGTATTGCACAGAACAGAAAATTGCATATCCTCAATTTCAGGGAGTTTTGAAGAATTCGGGAGGTTTCATGAAAAAGCTGGCTTCAGTCGAGATACTGGGTGGCGGTCCGGCCGGGCTCTATACGGCGATCCTGCTGCGGCGCATGATGCCGCACGTTCGCCTCCGCGTGACGGAGCAGAATGCCAAAGGCGCGACCTTCGGATTTGGCGTCGTCTTCTCCGATCAGGCGCTGGACTTCCTGAAGGCCGACGATCCGGAAACGCATGATCTGGTGACGCCGGCCATGGAGCGGTGGCGCAACATGACGCTCAACCTCCCTGCCGGTCAGGTGGTCCTGGATGGCGTCGGTTTCTCGGCGGTCGGCCGCCTTGAGCTGATCGAAATCCTGCGCAAACGCGCCGAGGCTCTCGGCGTCGAAATCCGCTTTTCGCAGCATATCGAGTCGCTGGATGATCTGGATGCGGATCTGATCATCGGCGCGGACGGGCTGAATTCGCTGGTGCGACGCTCCAACGAAGCAGGTTTCGGCGTCCATCTCGACCATTTCAGCAATCACTTCGCCTGGTTCGGCACGGAGCGTCCCTTCGACACGCTCACGCAGACCTTCGTGAAGACCGACAAGGGCGCGTTCAACGCCCACCATTATCGCTTCCAGCCGGACCGCAGCACGTTCATCGTCGAATGCGATGAAGCGACCTTCAAGGCCTATGGCTTTGCTGGGATGGGCGAAGAAGAGAGCGCCCGGCTCTGCGAAGGCATTTTTGCCGAGACGCTGGAGGGTGCCCCGCTCATCACCAACAAGTCGATGTGGCGGCAATTCCCGCGTCTTTGGTGCGACAAGTGGGTTTCGGGCCGCCATGTCCTTCTCGGTGATGCCGTCCACACCGCGCACTTTTCCATCGGCTCGGGAACGCGCCTTGCCATGGAAGATTCGATTGCGCTCGTTCGAGCCCTGGCGGGCCATGACGATGTGGACGAGGCGCTTGCCGCCTATCAGGCCGAACGCCAGCCGATCGCCAAGAAGATCGTCGATGCGGCGAACACCTCCGCCACATGGTACGAGAGCTTCGCCAGCAAGATGGACCTCCCGCCTGTCGACTTCGCCTTCGACTACATCACCCGGTCGGGCCGCATCGACATGGAGCGCCTGCGTCGCATGGCTCCGGAATTCGCTGCCCGTTACGAGGCGGAGGGCGGCAGGCAATCCACGGTGATTGCAGATCCTGTCGCTCCCCATGTACCGGGTGCCGCCGAGATCGGCTTCGACAAGGCCGCGCATGGCAACTGCTCCAATATTTTGTGGGACAATCTGGAACGCAACCCCCGGAAGATTGCTGTCACGGGACCGGCCGGAACGCTGACCTATGCAGACCTGATTGCGGAAGCCGCACGGTGGGGCAATGCATTCACCACAGCCGGTCTTCAACGCGGTGAGCGTATCGCATTCTTCATCGATGACACGCCGGTCTATCCGGCTGCCTTCTTCGGGGCGGTGCGGGCGGGCTTCGTGCCGGTTCTTCTCAACACGCAGACACCGCCGGACGTGCTGAACTATTTCCTGCAGGATACCGGCGCGAGGATTGCCCTGTGCGAGTCCACCTTTCTCGATGTCTTCTCCGACGACGTTCTGAAGGGAACATCGCTCAAGACCATCGTCGTCGCCAACGGGGCGGCAAAGGGCGAGAAGCAGCGCGCCGCTTCCGACTTCCTGGCCGGTCACCCGACAATGCTGGCCTGCGCATCAACCGGGCCGGACGACATGGCCTTCTGGATGTACTCTTCCGGCTCGACCGGCCGGCCGAAGGGTATCGTCCATCTTCATCACGACATGGCCTATACGCAGGCGTCCTTCGGCCGCCATGTGCTGAAGCTCACGGAAGACGATATCTGCTTCTCGGTGCCGAAGATCTTCTTTGCCTATGGCTTCGGCAATGCCTTCACCTTCCCCTTTTCGATCGGTGCCACCACCGTTCTGATGCCGGGCCAGCCGCGCGCGGACGCGGTGCTCGAGACCATCGAGACCTTCCGGCCAACCGTGCTGTTTGGCCTGCCGACGCTCTATACCTCGCTGGCGCGCGCCGAATCCGTCAAACGGCGCGACCTCAGTTCGTTGCGCCAGTCGATGTCGGCGGCAGAGGTTCTTTCCCAGGATATTTACGAGGCCTGGAAAGCGCTGACCGGTCATGGACCGACAGAGGGGCTGGGCTCGACCGAGCTTCTGCATATCTATCTCTCCAACAGCCTCACCGACCATCGCATCGGCTCCGCCGGCGCGCGTGTTCCCGGCTATGAGATCCGCCTGGAGACACCGGACGGCAAGGTGCCGGACGCAGGCGAGGAAGGTGTCATGTTCGTGCGCGGGCATTCGTCTGCGCCGACCTACTGGAACCGGCCGGACAAGACCCGCGAAACCATGCGCGGCGACTGGATCTATACCGGCGACCGTTTCATCGAGAAGGACGGCTACTACTTTTTCCAGGGTCGCGCCGACGAACTGATCAAGGTGTCCGGCCAATGGGTCTGGCCGCTCGAGGTCGAGCGATGCCTGAACGAGCATCCGGACGTTCACGAATGCGCGGTGCTCGGCCACCAGATGGAGGACCGGCGCATGACGCTGCGCGCCGTGATCCGGTTGCGTGAGGGCAAGGAGGCGAGCCCGGCGCAGAGCGACGCGCTGCGCGCCTATGTCAAGTCTCGGCTCCAGCCTTACAAATATCCGCGCATCGTCGAGTTCGTGACCGAACTGCCGAAGACCGGGACCGGCAAGATCGACCGGCAGGCAGTGGCGGCAGCTCCTGTCAGGGAGCTGGAACAGATCGTCGCCTGAATTTCAACGTCATAAACGGGAGGAGAGTTTTATGGCAACTTACGTATTGGTTCATGGCGCGTGCCATGAAGGGCATCATTTCGAAGACTGCGCGGCGCATCTGCGCGCCGCGGGGCACACTGTGTTCCTGCCGACGCTGAAGGGCAACCGGCCCGGCGACAGCCGGAAGACGACCACGCTGGAAGACGCCATCAACTCCCTGGTCGAATATTTCGACGAGAACAAGATCGATGACGCCATTCTGCTGGGTCACAGCTGGGGTGGCATCCCGATCACGGGAGCTGCGGACCGTCTCGCGCCCGGCCGCGTGCGGCGCCTGATCTATTACTGCGCCTTCGTGCCCAACAATGGCGAGAGCCTGATGGACCTGTGCCCGCCGCATTATCAGGTGTTGTTCCCGGCACTGGCCGGCGATACGGGAGAGGTTCTGTTCCCCTTCCCGATCCTGCGCGAGGCTTTTATCAATGATGCGAGCGCCGAGCAGGCGCAGGCGCTTTTCGACACGTTGAATCCGCAGCCCTTCAACACGATGAACGACCGGATCACCCTGTCGAAGAACCCGGCGGAGATGCAGATCGGCAAGTCCTTCCTGCATTGCACGGAGGATACCTCGCTGCCGCAATCGCTGCCCTTCCATCCGCGCCTGTCGGAAAAGCTGGGGCTCTACCGGCTCGTTTCGATGCCCGGCAGCCACTCGACCTTCGTCACCGCGCCGGCGCTTCTCGCCCAGAAGATCATCGAAGCCGGCAGGGACTGATCCCGCCGGATACGCCTATCGACAATTCGCGTTCCGCTCCTCGCGAGGCGGAACGCCAGCTCTCAGGAAGGAAGCATTCATGACCCTCGTTCTTCCCGCGCCGCCGACCCCGACGGTTGCCGTTCACGGCACGGACTCCCGTTTTCCGGTACGGCGGATCTTCTGCGTCGGGCGCAATTATGCGGCCCATGCGCGCGAGATGGGCAAGGACCCGGATCGGGAGCCGCCCTTCTTCTTTTCCAAACCCGCTGATGCGGTTGTCGACAGCGGCGAGACGGTCGCCTATCCGCCACAGACGGAGAACTTTCATTATGAGGCCGAGCTGGTTGTTGCCATCGGCAAGGCCGGACGTGACATTACGCTGGACCATGCGCTCAATCATATCTGGGGCTATGCCGTCGGCAATGACCTGACACGCCGCGATCTTCAGCTCGCTGCCCGCGACCAGGGCCGGCCTTGGGACTTTGGCAAGGCCTTCGACCGCTCCGCAGTGATCGGCCCGATCCATGCGGTCGCCGATGCCGGACATCCGTCCAAGGGATCGATCCGGCTTACCGTCAACGGCGCGGTCAAACAGGATGCCGATCTGGCCGAACTGATCTGGTCCGTGCCGGAGGTCATATCCTTCCTGTCGCATTCGATTGCGCTGGCGCCCGGCGATCTCATCATGACCGGCACACCGGCCGGTGTCGGACCGCTCGTTCCGGGCGATGTCTGCGTCGTGACGATCGAGGGTCTCGGCTCCATCGAAACACCGATCGGACCGCGGACATGACGTTCAGGCTTCACAACTTCTTCCGCTCCTCGACGTCGGTGCGCGTGCGCGCGGCACTGAATCTGAAGGGGCTGGATTATGAATACATTCCCTATGTGCTGCGCCGGGGCGACACGCGGCAACCCGACTATCTCGCCATGAACCCGGCCGGGCTTGTCCCGGTTCTGGAGCGCGAGGACGGATCGCACCTCACGCAGTCGCTCGCCATCCTGGAATGGCTGGAGGAGAAGTATTCTGTCCCTCCGATCCTGCCAGCCGATGCCGATGGCCGGGCACGGGTTCGCGCGCTCTCCCTGATGATTGCCTGTGAGGTTCATCCGCTGAACAATCTGCGGGTTCTCGGCTATCTCGGCAACCGTTTCGGCGCTGACGAGGCAGCGCAGAAGGAATGGTTCACCCATTGGGTGGAGCTGACCTTCGACGCCCTGGAGGCCGAACTTGCGGGCCATCCCCAAACGGGCACATTCTGCCATGGCGACATGCCCACAATGGCGGACATCTGCCTCTATGCGCAGGTCTGGAACAACCGCCGTTTCGACATCGCGACAGAGAAATGGCCTGAGATAGACCGCATCTTCAAACGTCTCGACACCATTCCCGCTTTCAACAACGCCGCGCCGCCCAACCAGCCGGATGCGGGCTAACAGACCTCAAGGCCGTCCCACAGGAGGAGTTCGTCATGCTCGACAAGACCGATAAAGCCCATGGCAATGCGATGATGCCGGAGGACACGCCCGAGCTGCGCGCGCTCTATCAGGCTTTCGAGGAACAGCAGCTGATGCCGCTCTGGACCCAGCTTGGCAACCTGATGCCGCGCCATCCGATGCCGCGGGCGGTTCCCCATGTCTGGCGCTGGGCCGATCTTCTGCCGCTGGCGCAAAAGGCGGGCGAACTCGTTCCGGTCGGACGTGGCGGCGAGCGCCGTGCCCTTGGTCTTGCCAATCCGGGCCTGGGCGGAAACGCCTATATCAGCCCGACGCTCTGGGCGGCGATCCAGTATCTCGGGCCGCGCGAAACGGCGCCCGAACACCGCCACGCGCAGAACGCCTTCCGCTTTGTCATCGAAGGCGAAGGCGTCTGGACGGTCGTCAACGGCGATCCGGTGCGCATGAGCCGCGGCGATCTGCTGCTCACCCCCGGCTGGCACTTCCACGGCCACCACAACGACACCGACCATCCCATGGCCTGGATCGACGGGCTCGACATTCCCTTCTGCCAGCAGATGGATGTCGGCTTCTTCGAATTCGGCTCCGACCGTGTCACGGATTATTCGACGCCGAAATTCTCGCGCGGCGAGCGACTCTGGTGCCATCCGGGCCTGCGCCCGCTTTCTGGTCTGCGCGACACGGTCAATTCGCCGATCGGCGCCTATCGCTGGGAATTCACCGACCGGGCGCTGACCGAGCAATTGCTTCTGGAAGAGGAAGGCCAGCCGGCGACGGTCGAACAGGGTCATGCCGCGATCCGCTACGTCAACCCGACGACCGGCGGCGATGTCATGCCGACCATCCGTTGCGAGTTTCACCGCCTGCGTGAGGGAACGGAGACGCCTGTCCGGCGCGAGGTGGGTTCGACGATCTTCCAGGTCTTCGACGGCAAGGGTGCGGTCGTTCTCGACGGCGTGACCCACACGCTCAATGTCGGCGACATGTTCGTGATCCCCTCTTGGATTCCGTGGTCGCTGCAGGCGGAATCGCAGCTTGATCTCTTCCGTTTCTCCGACGCGCCGATCATGGAACGTCTGAACTTCATGCGCACGCACGTTGCGGAGCCGGAGCGATGAGCACGGCTCTCGACGACGCGCGGGCTGCGTTGAAGGAACGGCAGGGGCTCGGCGCACGCTACGATGCGCCGGGCGCGCCGGCCCGCGAACTCGACTGGGCGCGGCGGGGCACGGCCTATTTCGCCCGTATCCTCAACGACCTCCCCGACGATGCGCTCGACGAACCGAGTGCGATCATCGGCTTTTCGCGCCGCCGCCTCATTGCCCAGGTCGGATATCAGGCGCGGCTCTTCAGCGAAATCGTGGCCTGGGCCAGAAGCGGGCAAACCGCGCCTTTCCCCAAGGAGGCCGCTGTTTCTCCCGATGATCTCGAGTTCGGCATCACCCAGCCGTCGCGTGCATTGCGCTATCTGTTCGAACATTCTGCCATCCACCTGAACGTGGAATGGCGCGACATGACCGATGCCGTCTGGGATCAGTCCGTGACAGATATCAAAGGCAAATCGTTCAACCTCCGTCAAACGCCGCTGTTGAGGGCAAAATCACTCTGGCAACATGCTCTCGACCTCAAGGCAGGCGCACGGAAGACGGATCTCCCCATCGAGCTCAGATGAAGTTTGCTCGGCGGCATCGTAAACTTAACGGTCGCGAGACAAGCTGGGATGCTGTGTATCTGCAGAGGATCATACCCGGGCGATTTTCGCGTATTGGTCCATCGCGGCGGGACGCGGTTCGCGATGGTGGCTGGCGGAAATGTCGTTGCGGGAGATATGGAAGAGGTTTGCGATTGGGTCGTGGATGGATGCGAAGCGCTGCAAATATCGCCGTGACTTGAAGCGCTTCGTGATCCGCTCACGTCGCCGGATCGGCTGATGGGAGTTCTCTGCCCGGTTGTTAAGCCCCTTGTACGATCGATGTTCCACGCCGGGCATGATGTCTCGTTTCGCAGCCTCATCGGATCGGAGCTTGTCCGTCACCATAACGCGTGGCGCACGGCCTTGGCCTTCAGCAGCTTGCGCGTCAGGCGTCCGGCTGGCACTGCGGGGGCTGAAAGCATCTTCACTCTCCTGAAGCGGGAGCGGATACGTCGCAAGGTCTACCGTTCACGCGATGAAGCTTGCCAGGATGTTTTCGACTATATCGAAATGTTCTACAACACCGAACGCAAACACGTCAGAAATGCAATGCTGTCGCCTGTTGAATTCGAAAACAGGCAGAAATCATAACCCGAGGGTGTCTACGAAACTCGGGCTATTCATACTCAGCCAAGCGTCTGGCTGGCGAGACTGTAGATTCTTGGCGCGTTCGCCGCGTCCAATATGTAATCCGCTAGTGTCTTGCCGAATGACATGGTCAGCACAGTGTCAAACACCGTCAGGCCGCTATGTACGACATGGAACGCGAAGTCGCCTGTCTCGAAATGGGTATCGAGACGCAGGAATGTATCCTTGTGATCGCGGATATGCGGTGAGACGACAGCGATGGCGTCCTCATCATCCGCCGCGACGATGGGGCCGACCACATGGCCGCGTCCGAAGCGGCGGCAGAGCGAAAAGGCTTGCAGCGCGCCGTTACGGAAGAGGCCATAGCCGCGTGAATGCTGAAAGAGCTTCTCCATAAGGACTGCCCTCGAAACGCCGAAGGCGCTCGCATCCAGCGCGATCGCAGCGGCGAGATCGTCGTCCGTCAGAGCGCGCAAATCGCCGGAAACCGGATGTTCTGCAGGGGGATTGGTGACGACACCCTGACATTGATAGACCGTCTTCTCCGGCTTGAAGCCCAGCGAGAGATAAAGCCGCTGGGCCGCGCGCGTGGCATTGAGACGCAGGTTGACGCCCTCAAGGTCCTTCAGCGCATATTCCATCAGCCAGAGGCCTGTGCCCTGCGTCTGCAAGCGCGGTGACGTGATCACCATGCCGATCGTCGCAAGCTCGGGCGAATGGCGGAACCACATGGCCGAACTCATGATGCGGCCGATGTCGTCAGTCGCGACGACGCCCTTGCCGACCTCACGCAGAAATTGCCAGTCGGCACCGCGATGCGGCCAGCCGACGGAAATCGACAGCGTATGAAGCTGTTCAAGATCGGCATGGACGACATCGCCGATCTGTATCGCAAAGGCGTCAATCTGGAGCCTTTCGCCCGGCATCACTGTCTCGGCCACCGATCAATCCTCGAAATAATTCAGAGCACACTGCGCCTTCGATGTAAGGCAGCAGAATTATCCTAACCATGCGTGACCGCATATTTTGCTCGAAAAATCCTTCACAGCACAACATTCGACCGAATGGCAGACAGGTTCGGCATGGAATCCCGCTGAAAACAGCCATTCTGAGACCCTGCCGAACCATGTCACAATCCACTGCAGGCTGCACCGGGGAATTCATGAACGCGACGGAAATTCTGGAAAAGCTCGTGTCCTTCGACAGCGTTGTCGGCACGCCGAATGGTGGGATCGCGTCATGGATCAGCGACTATCTCGCCAGTCATGGCGTAACCGCGCATGTCCTTGCAGGACCGGAAGGCGATCGCAGCAATCTCTTCGCCACGATCGGGCCGGGCGATCTCCCCGGCTATATCCTCTCCGGCCATATGGATGTCGTTCCGGCAGAAGCCGGCGAATGGACCACCCATCCCTTTACCCTGCGCCGTGACGGCGACAAGCTTTTCGGCCGCGGAACGACCGACATGAAGGGCTATCTGGCCGCGGCGCTTGCTGCCGTTCCACAGCTCGCCACGGCGGGGCTCATGCGGCCGGTCCACCTTGCCTTTTCCTATGACGAGGAGGCAGGCTGCCGCGGTGTGCCGCATCTGATCGCCCGGCTGCCGGCGCTTTGCGCGCCGCCGCTGGGCGCCATCATCGGCGAACCGAGCAACATGCGTCCTGTACTTGCCCATAAGGGCAAGGCCGCCGCGCGGGTCACGATCCGGGGGCGGGCCGGCCATTCCTCGCGCCCTGATCTGGGGCTCAATTCCATCCATGCCATGGCGGGCATACTCAATGCCGCGATCGATCAGGCGGCACACCTGGCGCACGGCCCGTTCGATGCGGCTTTCGAGCCGGCTTATTCCTCACTGCAGGCCGGCGTCATCGCGGGCGGCAAGGCCATCAATATCGTGCCGGACCTATGCTCGCTGGAGATGGAAGCCCGCGCCATATCGGGCGTCAATCCCCGCGATCTACTCGGGCCCATCCGCAAGGTGGCGGAAGCGTTGCGCGATCACGGCTTCGTCGTCGAATGGGACGAGATGAGCGCCTATCCGGCGCTGGCGCTTGCCGCGAGCAGCCCGCTCGCGCATCTGTTGGAGGAACTGACCGGCCAGACGCCGCTCGGCGCCGTCAGCTACGGAACCGAGGCCGGGCTCTATCAGGCCGCCGGCATCGACGCGCTGATCTGCGGCCCCGGCGACATTGGCCGCGCCCACAAGCCGGACGAGTTCATTCTCGAAAGCGAGCTTGTCGCCTGCCAGCGCTTCATCGAGGCGCTGGGGCAACGCTGCACGGCATAGGACAACAAACCGATGACCTTTCTCTTCAATTCGGACGCCAGGCGCGGCACAATCTTTGCCGATGCCTTCGCGCAGGCCCTGCCCGAGATCCCCTTCAGCATGGATGCGGCGAGCGTCGATGCCGACGCCGTGCGCTATCTCATCACCTGGACGGCGCCCGCCGATCTGGCGCGCTACCGCAATCTCGAAATCCTCTTTTCGATCGGGGCGGGCGTCGACCAGCTTAATCTCGCGGCGATTCCCGAGCATGTGAAGGTCGTGCGCATGGTCGAGGACGGGATCGTGCGGATGATGCAGGAATATGTGCTGCTGGCCACGCTTGCCCTGCATCGTAATCTGCCCGCCTATCTCGACCGGCAGCGGCAGGGAGTCTGGTTGTCGATGCCGCAGATGCAGGCGCAAGACCGTCGCGTCGGCATTCTTGGCCTTGGCATGCTGGCACAGGCAGTGCTCGATCGGCTGAAGCCGCTCGGCTTCCCGCTGTCCGGCTGGAGCCGCAGCCCGCGTGAGCTTGATGGCGTCACCTGCCATCACGGTGCGGCCGGGCTTGAGACCATGCTGGCGCAAACCGACATACTCGTCTGCCTGCTGCCGCTGACGGAAGAAACGCGCGGGTTCCTGAACGCCGATCTCTTTGCGAAACTTCCGCAAGGGGCTGCGCTGATCCATACGGGGCGCGGCCCGCAGCTCGATCAGAGCGCGCTCATTGAGGCGCTGGACAGCGACCACCTCTCTGCGGCCATGATCGATGTCACCGATCCGGAGCCCCTACCCGCCGATCATCCGCTCTGGCGGCATCCGAAGATCATCCTCACCCCGCATATTGCCAGTGTCACCCAGCCGGAAACGGCGGCCCGCGCCGTCATAGAGAATATCCAGCTGCATCTCTCCGGCCGCGATCCCATCGGTCTTGTCGACCGCGTACGCGGCTATTGACCCGAACAACCCTCGAAAGGAACACTATGTCTCTCCTGAAAACGCTCGACCCGAACCCGACCTTCAACCCCAAGGAATCCGGACCGCTGCCGGAGCGTCTGATCGCAGGATCGCCGGCCTTCAAGACCTGGGCCATGGACGAGGCCAAGGACGGCAAGGTTCTCTCCGGCGTGTGGGAAGCGACGCCTGGCGAAACCAAATCGATCAAGGGCGAGGTCTTCGAGTTCTGCCATATCCTGTCCGGCGTCGTCGAAATTACGCCCGATGGCGGCGAACCGGTGATTTACAAGGCGGGCGACAGCTTTGTCATGAAGCCCGGCTTTACCGGCATCTGGAAGACGATCGAAACGGTGCGCAAGATCTACGTCGTCGTCAACTGACGCAACGGAGCATTGCCTCCCCATCACTGCGCAGGCGCGGCAGCAAAAGATTTGTCTGCCGCCCGGCCTCAAAACGCAAGAAACGGCGGAGGAGCGTGGCTCACGCAACCGTTCGTGCTCGCACGTTCCCGGTAGTCTTCTGCAAAGACCGAAAGGAACAGCCCCCATGAGCCTCAGTTTCAACCCCGACACGCTTGCCCTGCCGATCGGTCATTTCATCGGCGGAAAGCTGATCGAGGCTCGCGACGGACTCGACATGCATCGCCCCTCCGACGGCAAGGCCTATGCCCATTGCCCGGTCGCCGATGCGGAACTCGTGAACCATGCGGTTGAAAATGCCAAGGCGGCGCTGAAATCCAGCAATTGGGGCGGCATCCGCCCGCGCGAACGCACGAAAGCGCTGCAGGCCTGGGCAGACCTGATCGAAGCGGAAGCCGAAACGCTGGCGAAGATCGAGGCGCTGTCCTCAACTCGCCCCGTCGGCCAGCTTGTGGCCGGCGACATTGCGGTCACAGCAGAGCAGATCCGGTTCTTCGCCGAGTTCGCCGACAAGGAAGGCAGCGATGTCGTGCCGACCGATGACGCCACATTCGGCATGACGATCAGCGAACCTTATGGCGTGGTGGGTGCGATCACGCCGTGGAACTTCCCCATTTCCATGGCCGGCTGGAAGCTCGGCCCGGCACTTGCCGCCGGCAACGCCGTCGTCATCAAGCCGTCCGAAATGACGCCCTTTTCGACCGTCTACATGGCGCAACTGGCCGTCAAGGCGGGGATTCCCGCGGGCCTCATCAACGTCGTTCTTGGCGACGGCCCGACGACCGGCAATGCGCTGACCGGCCATGCCGATATCGCCAAGGTAAGCTTCACCGGCTCGACCCGCGCCGGCGCGGCCATCATGGAGAACATTGCCCGCACCGGCGTCAAGCCGATGACGCTGGAGCTGGGCGGCAAGAGCCCGCAGCTCGTTTTTGCCGATGCCGATCTGGACAAGGCTGCCGCCGCGATTGCCGGCAGCGTCATCTTCAACGCCGGACAGGCCTGCGTCGCCGGTACGCGGCTGATCGTCGAGAAATCGGTCGCCGAAGAGCTCATCGCCGCGATCATCGTCCGCATGCAGGCCGCCCGCCCCGGCCCGACCTGGGAGGCGGCGACACAATATTCGCCCATCATTTCCGAGCGCCAGCGCGGCCGCATCGCCAGCATCGTGGAGGCTGCGAAGGCCGCCGGCGGCGAATGCCTGACGGGCGGCTTAGAGATGGAGGGCGCCGGCTATTTCTACGCACCGACGCTGATTTCGGGCGTGACGCAGTACAATCCGGCGATTGTCGAGGAAATCTTCGGTCCCGTTCTCACCGTCCAGACCTTTGAGACGGAAGAGGAAGCGCTTGCCCTTTCCGCCCACCCCATCTACGGCCTCGCCTCTGGTCTCTTCACCTCGGATCTCTCCCGCACGCTGCGTTTCGCCCGCGCGCTGGAAGCCGGCACGGTCTGGGTCAACCGCTACAGCCGCTCGCGTGACCACATCCTGCCCACCGGCGGCTACAAGCGCTCCGGTATCGGCAAGGACCTCGGCCGCGAGGCCTATGAGGCCAATCGCAAAAGCAAGAGCGTACTCATCAGTCTTTGAGGATGAAGAGATGAAAACCCACACGATCGCATTGATCCCCGGCGACGGCATCGGCCGCGACGTCACGGACGCCGCCTGGGCTGTGCTGCAAACCGTTGCCAAGACGTCTGGCTTCACACTGGCGGCGACGGAATTCCCGTGGTCCTGCGCGTTCTATAAGGAGACCGGCCGGATGATGCCGGAAGACGGGATCGAGACGCTGCGTCCCTTCGACGCCATCCTTCTCGGCGCGGTCGGCTGGCCGGCGGAGGTGCCGGATTCGGTCTCGCTCCACGGCCTGCTGCTGCCGATCCGCAAGGCCTTCGTGCAATATGCCAATATCCGCCCGCACCGGCTGCTGCCGGGTGTGCAAGGCCCGCTGAAGGCAGAGGGCTTCGACATTCTCTGCATTCGCGAGAACACCGAAGGCGAATATTCGGGCGCTGGCGGGCGTGTCCATCAGGGCATGGACAACGAGGTCGCCGTCGAGACCTCGATCTTCACCCGAAAGGGCGTCGAGCGCATCATCCGCTTCGGCTTCGAGCAGGCCCGCGCGCGGCGCGGCAAGCTCGCCTCCGTCACCAAGTCCAATGCGCAGAAGTACTCCATGGTCTTCTGGGACGAGATCACGAAGCAACTCGCCGCCGAATACCCGGATGTCGAGGTGACGAGCTATCATGTCGATGCGCTCGCCGCCCGCATGGTCATGGCACCGGAAAGCCTTGACGTCATCGTGGCCTCCAACCTCTTCGGCGACATCCTGACCGATCTGGGTGCCGCCATTCAGGGCGGCCTCGGTTTTGCGGCCTCCGCCAATATCAACCCCGACCGCTCCGCGCCTTCCATGTTCGAGCCTGTCCACGGCTCCGCACCG
The DNA here is from genome assembly GCF_021026335.1 of Rhizobium sp. C1. Taxonomy (GTDB): domain Bacteria; phylum Pseudomonadota; class Alphaproteobacteria; order Rhizobiales; family Rhizobiaceae; genus Ensifer_A. Next base: position 14,819 of record NZ_JAJNCY010000005.1, on the reverse strand, counting down.
GACATTGCCGGAAAGGGCATCGCCAACCCCATGGCGACGATCTGGTCCGGCGCGATGATGCTCGATCACTTAGGCGAAAGGGATGCGGCCGCCCGCGTCATGGCGGCACTTTCCGCCGTCACCGCGAAGGGCATCGGCACCGTTCCGGGCAAGGACTCGACCGACACGATCACTGCTGCGGTCATCGCCGCGCTCACCGCTGAATAAGGACAGACCCATGCTGAACCTCAAGGACCAAAGCCTTCTCCGTCAGGCCGGCCTCATCAAGGGCGAATGGATCGCCGCCCGCTCCGGCAAGACCGTCGATGTCATCGACCCGGCCACGCAGGCCGCCATCGGCACCGTTCCCGACATGGGCGGCGAAGAGACCCGTGCGGCCATCGTCGCGGCAGACGCTGCCTTCAAGGTCTGGAAGGCCAAGACCAACGCCGAGCGCGCCCTGATCATCGAAAAATGGTTCGATCTGATGATCGAAAACCTCGAAGACCTGGCGCTGATCCTGACGTCGGAACAGGGCAAGCCGCTGGACGAGGCGCGCGGCGAAATCCGCTACGGCGCCTCCTTCGTCAAATGGTTTGCCGAGGAAGCCCGCCGCATCAACGGCCACACCATCCCCGCGCCCACGCGCGACCGCCGCATCATCGTGCTGAAGGAGGCGGTCGGCGTCTGCGGAATCATCACGCCGTGGAACTTCCCCAATGCGATGATCACCCGCAAGGTCGCGCCTGCGCTTGCCGCCGGCTGCACGGTCGTCATCAAGCCGTCGGAATTCACGCCCTATTCGGCGCTGGCGCTGGGCGTGCTCGCCGAACGCGCAGGCATTCCGGCCGGCGTCATCAACATTGTCACCGGCATGCCGGCGGAGATCGGCAACGAACTGATGGCCAACGAGACGGTGCGCAAGATCTCCTTCACCGGCTCGACCCGCGTCGGCTCGCTGCTGATGCGCGGCGCGGCCGACAGCGTCAAGCGGCTGAGCCTGGAACTCGGCGGCAATGCGCCGTTCATCGTCTTCGATGACGCGGATCTCGATCTCGCCATCGAAGGCGCACTCGCCTCGAAATTCCGCAATGGCGGCCAGACCTGCGTCTGCGCCAACCGCATCCTCGTGCAGTCGGGCGTCTACGATGCCTTTGCCGCGAAGCTGAAGGCCCGCGTCGATGCGATGAAAGTCGGTCCGGGCACTGAGACCGGTGTCTCCATCGGCCCGATGATCAACGCCGCCGCCATCGAAAAGATCGAGCGCCATGTGGCGGATGCGCTGGCGAAGGGCGCCAAGATCATCACCGAGACGCCCGCCATGCCGGACGGCGCGCAATATACCGCCCCGCTCGTGCTGACGGGCGCGACGACCGAAATGGAACTCGCAACCGAAGAAACCTTCGGCCCCGTCGCACCGCTCTTCCGCTTCGAGACGGAAGAAGAGGCGATTGCCATTGCCAACGGCACGCCCTTCGGTCTCGCCTCCTATTTCTATACCGAGAGCATGAAGCGCGCCTGGCGCGTCGGCGAAGCGCTGGAATTTGGCATGGTCGCGCTGAACACCGGCCTCATCTCCATGGAAGTCGCCCCCTTTGGCGGCGTCAAGCAATCCGGCCTCGGCCGCGAGGGCGCACAGATGGGGATCGAGGAATATCTGGAAACGAAGAGCTTCCATATGGGTGGGTTGGGCTGAGAACATGCACAGGGCGGTCGAAAGGCCGCCCTCTTGATCCTTTGCCTCAGCATGATCAAAGTGGCCCTGACAAAAGGATCGCGTATCATGACCAAAACCAAACGTATTGTGCTGTCGAGCGACCACTCCGCGATCGAGCTTCGGCATTCCATCGCCCGTCACATCGCCAAGCAGGGCTGGGAGCCGGTTGATATCGGACCAACAACCCCTGAAAGCACCCACTATCCTCAACACGGCGAGGCCGCAGCATCGCTCGTCGCCTCAGGAGACTGCCAGTTCGGTATCGTCTTATGCGGCACCGGTCAGGGTATCATGATGGCAGCCAATAAAGTCAAAGGCATACGTTGCGGCGTCTGTGCGGATACATTCTCCGCTCGCATGATTCGTCAGCACAACAACGCCAATATGATATCCATTGGTGCGCGAGTGGTCGGCGAAGGGCTAGCTCTCGATATCGTCGATGCATTTCTCGGTGCCCAGTTCGAGGGCGGCCGACATGCTCTGCGGGTGGCTATGATTGCCACTCTCGAGGATCAGCTTCGAAATATTGATCGTGCCCTGCCGGAAGGCCTTTCAGACGACCTATAGAGACGAAGGCGCGGATCGTTTCCAATCCGCGCCTTCTGTTTACCTTGGGAGATGTGTCACTGAAACCTGTCGAGCATCTTGTAGTACTGGCCCACCAGCGGCAGGAACCAGGGCTTGCCGAAATGGCCGGGGACGGCGGGCCAGGGGTAGTCTTTCATCGGGTTGCGATCGGTCTTGCCGAGAATGGCGTCGGCGATCGTCATACCGAGATGGGTCGACAGTTGCGCCCCGTGGCCGGAATAGCCCATGGCGTACCAGAGACCGTCATGGAAGCCGGCGCGGGGGTAGCGGTCGGCCGTCATGTCAACGAGCCCGCCCCAGCAATAGTCGATATCGATGCCTTTCAGTTGCGGGAAGATGCGTTCCATGCTTTCGCGCAGGATCTCCCCGCTCTTGGAATCGGAACGCTGGTCTGACGTCGCCGAAAAGCGCGCGCGGCCGCCGAAGATCAGGCGATTGTCGGGCGCGAGCCGCCAGTAATTGCCGATATTCATCGTGTTGACGCAGGTACGGTTGCCCGGCATGACCGCCTGAATTTCTGCGTCGCTCAGCGGCCGCGTGGCAATCAGGAAGCTGCCGACGGCGATGATGCGGCGGCGGAACCAGGTGAAGTTCTTCGTCGTGTAGGCGCCGGTCGCCATGACGACATTGGCGGCGGTGATGCTGCCTGCCGAAGTTTGGAGCGTGTGCGTCCCTTTGACCTCGCTGTGCCCGGTCACGGTCGTCGCTTCAAAGATCGTCGCGCCATGGCGGACGGCGGCGTCAGCAAGCCCGACGACATAGCGGCCCATATGCATCATGGCGCTCTTCTTCGACAGCATCGCGCCATGGAATGGCGAGCCGACTTCGTGGCGGAGGTCCTCCGGCGACAGCAGCGCCGTGTCCGGATCGCATTCCTTGTTCAACGCCTCGAAATTGCGCGCAATCGCCTCGAAGTGCTTCGGTTTCGAGGCCAGCTTCAGCTTGCCCGATCGGCGGAAATTGCAATCGATGCCTTCTTCGGCAATCAGTGCCTCGATTGTATCGATGGAATCGTCCAGCGCATGATAGAGCGCAATCGCACGCTCCTTCCCAAGCTCGGCTTTCGCGCCGAGATAGCTATGCGCGAGCCCGTTGTTCAGGTGGCCGCCATTGCGGCCGGAGGCGCCGAAGCCCACGCGCTCCGCCTCCAGCACGACGACCTTCGCCCCCTGTTTGGCAAGCTGCCGCGCCGCCGCGAGCCCCGTAAAGCCCGCGCCGATGACGGCAACATCGTAGTGACCGCTGACCGGACCCTCAGCCGCACCGGCAAAGGCCGGTGCCGTATCATGCCAATAGGAGACGAATTTCATCGCATCTGCTTTCTGGTCAAAGACCCACAACACCCGGCAGGCCGGAAATGTCGGCGATCTCGGTATAGCCGTAATACGGGTTAGCCGGCTCATGGCCGCGATTGACCCAGACCTTGTTCTTGATACCGAGATCATGGGCAGACATGAGGTCATAGCGGAAGGACGAGGAGACGTGCAGCATGTCTTCCGGGCCGCAGCCGAGCATGTCGAACATGTATTCAAAGGCCTTGAAGCGCGGCTTGTAGGCCTGCGCCTGCTCCGCAGTATAAACCTTGTGGAAGGGCGCGCCGAGCTTTTCGACATTCGACATGATCTGCGAGTTCATGGCGTTGGAAAGAATGACGAGGGGAATTTCCTTCGCCACCTTGGCGAGACCGGCCGGCACGTCGGCATGCGGACCCCAGGTTGGCACGCGCTCGTAGACCATCTGTGCGTCTTCATCCTTGAAAGTCACGCCATTGGCCTTGCAGGTGCGCGACAGCGAATTGTGCACGACCTCCGCATAGGGCTTCCAGGCGCCCATGATCTCATCCAGACGGTAGGCGGAGAAGTTCTTGATGAACTTGTTCATGGTCTCAGCATCGAGACGATCGCCATAAAGATCGCGGGCGGCGCCCGCCATGTCGAAATTGATCAGCGTACCGTAGCAGTCGAAGGAGATGTATTTCGGGCGAAAGGGGGCCATGACGTTCTTCCTCTGGCTTTCATGTTTCATTGCTTAGATCATAGGCCGACTTCTCCCGCCTCGATTGCGCGAATTCACCCGTCCCGGAAGCACAAAGTTTTTAATCTGCCATCCCCTTTGGCACACTATTGCACGGCAGAGCCTTCCCCTGACCCGTAATCGGACCTTTCAAACCCCTGTTCTTCCGGGGTTGCAGCATAAGATGCGGCGCTGCCCGTTCGCTTCGGCGAAAGATAGTGCGCCGGCCTTGCCATTCAGATGAATAGCTTCCCCGTCCTCGCCGACACTTCAGATCAGGAAAGGGAATGCCCATGCAGAACCAGATCGACATCGTCGCCTTCGGGCCTGAACATATTGACGGAGCGGTTGAGCTCTCGCGCGCCGAAAGCTGGCCGCATCGCCGCGAGGACTGGCAGCTGGTCCAGCAATTGAGCGGCGGCGTTGTCGCCATGGATGCCGACCGCCGTGTCACCGGCACGACGCTGATCACGCCCTATGGCGACGATTGCGCCACGATCAATATGGTCATCGTCGACAAGTCGATGCGCGGGCTCGGCGTCGGACGCAAGCTGATGGAGCGCGCGATAGCGCTCGCCGGCGACAGGCCGCTGCGCCTCGTCGCCACGAAGGAAGGCCTGCCGCTTTATGAAAAGCTCGGCTTCGCGACCACCGGACTCATCCGCCAGCATCAGGGCGAGGTTCGCCCATTGGAACGGCCCGACGGCGTAGAGGCGATGCAGGCCGGTGATCTGCAAGCACTCAAAGCGCTGGACCGCGAAGCCTATGGCGCTGATCGATCCGCGCTGATCGACGCTCTGGTGAAACACGGGCAGATTGCCGTCATCCGCAAGGGCGGGACGATCGAAGCCTGGGCCGCGATCCGCCCGTTCGGCCGTGGCGAGGTCATCGGCCCCGTCATTGCGCCGGACGCCAAGACCGCCTGTGCTCTCATTGCCTTTCATGCCGCCTCGCGTCCCGGCGCGTTCCTGCGCGTCGATACCGGCAGCGAAACGGGTATCGCGCCCTGGCTCATCGAAATCGGCCTTCTTCATGTCGGCGGCGGCATCGCCATGCGCCGGCCGGCGAAGGAAGACGCCGAACAGGCCCGCCGCAAAGTCTATGCACTGGCCAACCAGGCGCTTGGCTGAACCCAATCTGGCTGAAAACAGCACATCGGAGACTGAAATGCTCGCCAATTCCCTGATCGAACTCGATCGCGCCCACCTCATTCACCCCGTCGCTTCCTATCGCGGCCACGAGCGGCAGGGCGTGCGCGTGCTGAAATCCGCCTCCGGCGCCACCGTTACCGAGGCCAACGGCCATCAGCTCGTCGATGGCTTTGCCGGTCTCTGGTGCGTGAATGCCGGTTATGGCCATGAAAGCATCATCGAGGCGGCGACGAAGCAATTGCGCGAGCTGCCCTATGCCACCGGCTATTTCGATCTGGGCTCGGAACCGGCCATCCGGCTCGCCGCAGAACTGGCCGAACGCGCGCCGGGCGATCTCAATCGCGTCTACTTCACCCTGGGCGGTTCGGATGCGGTGGACTCCACCATCCGCTTCGTCCGCTATTACTGGAATGCCAAGGGTGAGCCGCAGCGCGATCAGTTCATCTCGATCCAGCAGGGCTATCACGGCTCGACCACGGTCGGTGCGGGGCTGACTGCGCTTCCCGCCTTCCATGCCGGCTTCGGCCTGCCCTTTGACTGGCAGCACAAGATCCCGTCGCCCTATCCCTACCGCAACCCGGCAGGCTCAGACGATGCGGCGATCATTGCGGCTTCACTTGCCAGCCTGAAGGCCAAGATCGAGGACATCGGCGCAGATCGCGTGGCAGCATTTTATGCCGAACCGATTCAAGGGTCGGGCGGCGTCATCGTGCCGCCCAAGGGCTGGATCAAGGCCATGCGCGAGCTCTGCAAGAGCTACGGCATTCTCTTCATCGCCGACGAGGTTATCACCGGCTTCGGCCGCACCGGTCCGCTCTTTGCCTGCACAGACGAAGGCATCGTGCCGGATATGATGACGGTCGCCAAGGGGCTGACCTCCGGCTATGTGCCGATGGGTGCGGTTTTCATGGCCGATCACGTCTATGACGTGATTGCCGATGGCGCCGGCGAAGCGGCCGTTGGACATGGCTTCACCTATTCCGCCCACCCGGTCAGCGCCGCTGTCGCGCTGGAAGTGCTGAAACTCTATGAAGGCGGGCTTCTCGAAAACGGCGTGAAAGCCGGCGCACGTCTGCTGGCCGGTCTTCAGAGCCTGAGCGGCCACCCGCTGGTCGGCGAGATCCGCGGCCGCGGCATGCTCTATGGCGTCGAGCTTGTTACCGACAAGGCAAAGAAGACGCCGCTTCCGGCAGCTGCCCAGCCGGCGCGCCGCATTTTCGACCGCGCCTGGGATCATGGTCTCGTCATCCGCGCCTTCCCGCAGGGTGTGCTCGGCTATGCGCCGCCGCTCTGCTGCACGGATGCCGATATCGACGCCATCGTCGATCGCACCCGCAAGACACTGGACGAGACGCTGCAGGACCCGGATATCCGCAAGGCCATGGCCTGAACGGCCCGATGAGCTCCTGGCGGCATTTCACCGAAATGTCGCCGGGGGAAGCAAGTTCGCAATTTTATGCTGCCGCCCAAGGACAAATCGAACGATAAGCCCCCGGGGACATGCAAGACTGATCGTCAGAAAAGGCAAAACGCCGCGAGTGCAAATTCACACCGGGCCGGAAAGTTCGCGCAAGACGAATGCAAGCCCAAACCGAAGCAAAAGGGGAATGACATGACCGACAAGATCACCAACTGGACGAAATCCGACGACGCCAGCGTCGAGAATGCCATCCGTCGTGGTGCCTCGCGCCGCGACCTTCTGAAGATGATGCTGGCCAGCGGCGTGGCCCTTTCCGCCGGCGGTGCCGTTTTCGGCCGCGCCGAGCGCGCTGTTGCCGCAACGCCGGTCTCCGGCGGGCACCTGAAGGTTGCCGGCCTTTCCTCCTCCAACGCCGACACGCTCGATCCGGCCAAGGCGTCCGCCGCAACCGATTATGTCCGCTGCTGTTCCCTTTACAACCGTCTGACCTTCCTTGACACAAGCGGCGTTCCGCATATGGAACTGGCCGAAAAGCTCGACACCAAGGATGCCAAGACCTGGACCGTGACGCTGCGCAAGGGCGTGACCTTCCATGACGGCAAGGCCCTGACTTCCGCCGACGTCGTCTTCGCACTGAAGCGCCATCTCGACCCGGCCGTCGGCTCGAAGGTCGCCAAGATCGCCGCGCAGATTGCCGACGTCAAAGCGATCGACACCAACACGGTCGAGATCGTTCTGAAGGCCGCCAATGCCGACCTTCCCTTCATTCTGGCGCTGCACCACTTCATGATCGTGCAGGACGGCACGACCGATTTCTCCAAGGGCAACGGCACGGGGGCCTTCGTGCTCGACACGTTCGAGCCGGGCGTCCGCTCCATCGTCAAGAAGAACAAGAATTACTGGAAGCCGGGCCTGCCGCATCTCGACAGCTTTGAATTCTTCGCCATCAGCGAGGACAATGCCCGCGTCAACGCGCTGCTCGCCGGCGACATTCACTACGCCTATGCGATCAACCCGCGTTCGGCCAAGCTTGTCGAGGCACAGAGCGGTTACCGGATCTCGAAGTCGACGTCAGGCAACTATACCAACCTCAATATCCAGCTCGGCTCGAACAAGCCCGACTTCATCATGGGCATGAAGTACCTTGTCGATCGCGAGCAGATCGTGACCGCAGCGCTACGCGGCTTCGGCGAAGTCGGCAACGATCAGCCGATCTCCAAGGCCAACTTCTTCCACAATGCCAACCTGAAGCCGAAGGCCTTCGATCCGGACAAGGCGAAGCACTATTTCGAGAAGGCGGGCGTTCTCGGCCAGTCGATCCCGGTCATCGCCTCGGATGCGGCCAACAACTCCATCGACATGGCCATGATCATGCAGGCAGCCGGCGCCGATATCGGCCTCAAGCTCGACGTCCAGCGCGTTCCCTCCGACGGCTACTGGGACAAGTACTGGCTGAAGGCGCCGATCCATTTCGGCAATATCAACCCGCGCCCGACGCCGGACATCTATTTCTCGCTGCTCTACTCGTCCGACGCACCGTGGAACGAAAGCCAGTACAAGTCGCCGAAATTCGACTCCATGCTGCTCGAAGCCCGCGGCATGCTGGACCAGAACAAGCGCCGCGAGATCTATAACGAGATGCAGACCATGATCGCCGATGAAGCCGGCACGATCATTCCGGCCTACATCACCAATGCGGACGCCCTCTCCAACAAGGTCAAGGGTCTGGAAACCAACCCGCTGGGTGGCATGATGGGCTTCGCCATGGCCGAATATCTCTGGCTCGAGGCCTGATTGGCTCAAACCGGTCCGGGAGGCCCCGCCTCCCGGATCTGACCGCCGTTTTGATACTGCGCATCGACCCGGCTCCGCGAGGCATTCGCATGCCGGCCGCAGACGGCTCTTTTTTCAGTGACCATTTGATGAAACAGTGGTTTGGCTGCCGTCATCGGACAACGCGGCTGGAGGTCTCTCATGAACTCTGAAATCGCAAGCATGATCGGAAAACGGCTCGTGATTGCCGTGATCACGCTGCTCATCGTTTCCTTCGCGGTCTTCTTCGCCACCAGCATGCTGCCGGGCGACACCGCGACCATCCTGCTCGGCCAGGCCGCGACGCCCGACGCCGTGGCGGGTCTGCGCCATGCCATGCATCTCGACGAACCGGCCGTCTTGCGCTTCCTGCGCTGGATCGCAGGGCTGGTCACCGGCGATCTCGGCACCTCGTATGCCAATAACATGCCGATCTCGAAGCTGATCTCTGCGCGCTTCGTCAACACGATGGAGCTGGCCGGGATCACGGCGCTCATCTCCATTCCCTTCGCGCTCACACTCGGCATCACCTCGGCTGTGATGCGCGGCACGCTTTACGATCGCATCGTCACGGTGCTGACCATCGGCGTCATCTCCGTGCCGGAATTCATGGTCGCCTCCACCGCCGTTCTCATCTTCGCGGTCTATCTCAAATGGCTTCCGGCGATTTCCTTCGTCAACGAGGTGCATTCGCTCTACGACCTGCTACGCATGTATGCCATGCCGGTGGTGACGCTGACCTTCGTCGTCTCCGCCCAGATCATCCGCATGACCCGGGCCGCCGTGATCGAGACGCTGTCAACGCCCTATGTCGAAATGGCGCTTCTCAAGGGTGCCTCGCGCAGCCGCATCGTGCTGCGCCATGCGCTGCCCAATGCGCTCGGCCCCATCGTCAACGCTCTGGCGCTGTCGCTTTCCTATCTCATCGGCGGTGTCATCATCATCGAGACGATCTTCAACTATCCCGGCATCGCCAAGCTCATGGTCGATGCGGTCGCCACGCGCGATCTGCCGCTGATCCAGACCTGCGCGGTGATCTTCTGTGCCGGCTATCTGATCCTGATCACGATTGCCGACATCATCGCCATCATCTCCAATCCGAGGCTCCGCTGATGATGCAAAGCGCCCCATCGACCTCCGCCGCTCCCGGCATTTTCGGCTACACGTTCAGCCTTGTCGGCATTCTCGCCTTCGCGGTGATCCTGTTCTGGGCCGTGGTCGCCCTCTTCGCCCCGCAGATCGCGCCCTATCCGATCGGCAAGATCGTCGACATGGACTATTTCGGCCCGATGAGTTCCAAGCTCTGGCTCGGCTCCGACTATCTCGGCCGTGACATGCTGTCCCGCATCATCTTCGGCGCGCGCTACACACTCGGCATTGCGCTCGCCGGCGTTCTGATCGCCTCATCTTCCGGCGTTATCCTCGGCATGGCCGCCGCCGTCGTCGGTGGCTGGTTCGATACGGCGCTCAGCCGCTTCATGGATGCGATGATCTCGATCCCGAGCAAGCTCTTCGGCCTCGTCGTCGTCGCCGCCGTCGGCTCGTCGCTGCCGTCGCTGATCCTGACACTCGCCTTCATCTACACGCCGGGCTCCTATCGCTTCGCCCGGGCGCTCGCCGTCAATGTTAACACGATGGATTTCATCACGGTCGCCCGCATTCGCGGTGAAAACACGCTTTATCTCGCCATCTCGGAAATCCTGCCGAACATCATCCGGCCGGTGCTCGCCGATTTCGGCATCCGCTTCGTCTTCATCGTACTGCTTCTCTCGGGCCTCTCCTTCCTCGGGCTCGGCGTGCAGCCGCCGCTCGCCGACTGGGGCGCGCTGGTGCACGAGAATATCCAGGGCCTGTCCTTCGGCTCGGCTGCGGTCATTGCGCCCTCGATTGCCATTGCCAGCCTCACGATCAGCGTCAACCTGCTGATCGACAACCTGCCCCGCAAGATCCGCGACCGGAGCGCCTGATATGAGCAAGCTCGTCGAAATCAAGAACCTGCATGTCGAGGCCACCACGGATGCCGGCCGGCGCATCGAGATCATCAAGGGCGTCAATATCGACATCGCCAAGGGCGAGATCGTCGCGCTGATCGGCGAAAGCGGGTCCGGCAAGACGACGATCGCGCTGACGTTGATGGGCTATACCCGTCCCGGCTGCCGCATTGCCGGCGGCGCGCTGCTGGTCGACGGCAAGGACATGGCCGGGCTCTCCGAGCGTGAGCGCGCCAAAGTGCGCGGCACAGAGGTCGCCTATGTGCCGCAAAGTGCCGCCGCCGCCTTCAACCCGTCGCAGACGATCATGGACCAGGTCATCGAAGTGACGCGCATCCATGGCCTGATGACACCCGACAAGGCGCGCGAACGCGCCATAGAACTCTTCAAGGCCCTGTCGCTTCCCTCGCCCGAAACCATCGGCGAACGCTATCCGCATCAGGTGTCGGGCGGTCAGTTGCAGCGGCTTGCCGCCGCCATGGCGCTGATCGGCGGGCCGAAGCTCGTCATCTTCGATGAGCCAACCACGGCTCTCGACGTGACGACCCAGATCGACGTGCTGAAAGCCTTCAAGTCGGTGATGAAGGCCGGCGGCATTGCCGGCGTCTATGTCTCGCACGATCTCGCCGTCGTCGCCCAGATCGCCGATCGCATCGTCGTGCTCAAGGGCGGCGAGGTGCAGGAAGAGGGCACGACGGAAGCGATCCTCTCGACACCGTCGCACCCCTACACGCAGGAACTGCTTTCCGCCTTCGAGCCGAAGGAGACCCAATTTGCCGGCAAACGAACCGACAAGGCGCGTCCGCTCCTCGAGATCGAAAACGTCATTGCCGGCTATGGTCCGATCCAGGCCGACGGCCTGCCCTTCATGAAAGCGGTAAACTCCGTCAGCCTCTCGGTCGAAAAGGGCCGCAATCTTGGCATTATCGGCGAATCCGGCTGCGGGAAGTCGACACTCGCCCGCTGCATCGCCGGGATCCTGCCGGCGAGTGCCGGCAATATCATCTTCGATGGCAAGGAACTTGACCACGATGCACGCCGGCGCTCGCGCGAGGCGCTTCGCGAGATGCAGATCGTCTTCCAATATGCCGATACCGCACTCAACCCCGCCAAGCCCATCGAGGACATTCTCGGCCGGCCCTTGAGCTTCTATCACGGCCTCAAGGGCAAGGCGCGCGACGCCCGCGTCGATGAACTTCTCGACATGGTGCGCCTGCCCAAGGCCCTGCGCTATCGCCACCCGTCCGAACTCTCCGGCGGCCAGAAGCAGCGCATCAACTTCGCGCGCGCTCTCGCCGCCAATCCGAAACTGATCATCTGCGACGAGATCACCTCGGCGCTTGATACCGTCGTTGCTGCCGCGATCATCGAACTGCTGAAGGAATTGCAGCGCGAACTCGACCTCTCCTACATTTTCATCAGCCACGACCTGTCGGTGGTCGAGGCGATCTGCGACGAGATCATGGTCATGTATCGCGGCGAGAAGGTCGAGCACCTGACGCGCGAGGACGTGAAGTCGCCCACACACCCCTATTCGAAGCTCCTCTTCTCCTCCGTGCCGAAACTCGACCCGACATGGCTCGATACGCTTGTGCTGGAGCCGGAGCTTGTGCGGCAATATGGCGGGGCTTGAGGCCCCGCCCAAGCCTGAAATCACACTGGAAACAAGCTCGTCAGCGGGAGATGCGCCTTCACGATCGGCGATTTCAGCACGACGAAGCTGAAGTATTTATCGATCCCGATATCCATGTCGGTCAGCCGTTCCATGATCGTCTGGTATTCACCGATCCCGGCGGTGACGAATTTCAGCAGATAATCGTAGCCGCCCGACACGAGATGGCATTCGATGACCTGATCGACCTTGTCGACCACGGCGAGGAAGCGGGCGAAATCGACCTGGCGGTGGTTCTTCAGCGTGATTTCGGTGAAGACGGTCAGCGTCTGACCAAGCTTGCCGAGATTGATCTGCGCCGAATAGCCCTCGATATAGCCTTCCGCCTGCAGCCGCTTGACGCGCATGAGACACGGGCTCGGCGACAGATGCACGAGATCGGCCAGTTCCACATTGGTGATGCGGCCGTTCTTTTGCAGCTCGTAGAGGATCTTTATATCCGTCCGGTCGAGTTTCATCATCGGCCTGTCACCTTCCCCAATAGTCTGCAGCATAAAATTCTGCCGCCTGTCCTGATCAAGGTTAGCACACCCGCCTTCATTGTCCATCAAGGGCGGAAAACGGAAACGGCGCAGAAGATTTCGATGCGCGGGCGGCCGCGAGCATATTCTGCCGTTGCCACAGGCACTCCGGTTTCCCATGCGTGAAACCAGCGCTTAGTGTGGGTCAAGAACTGGAGATTGCTATGCCCGCGCCGCTTGCCCTCGTCGACACCCCCTCCGAGCTGCCCAAGACCGCCGATGTCGTCGTGATTGGCGGCGGCATTATCGGCGTGTTCGCGGCCTATTACCTGACGCAGCGGGGGCTGAAGACCGTGCTGATCGAGAAGGGCCGGATCGGTGCGGAACAGTCGAGCCGAAACTGGGGCTGGTGCCGCCAGCAGAACCGCGATGCGCGCGAATTGCCGATCTCCACGAAGAGCCTCGACCTTTGGGAGCGCTTCGCCGCCGAGACGGGCGAAAACACAGGCTTCCGCCGCTGCGGGCTGCTCTATCTCAGCAACAACGAAGCCGAGATCGCCGGCTGGGCGCGCTGGCGCGATTTTGCCAAAACCGTCGGCGTGACGACGCATATGCTCTCCGCAGCCGAGGCTGCCGAAAAGGGCCGCGCGACGGGCCGCAACTGGAAGGGCGGTGTCTTCTCCCCCACAGACGGCATTGCCGATCCGGCGAGTGCGGCTCCTGCAGTGGCCCGCGCCATCGTGAAGCTGGGCGGCGTGGTCATCCAGAATTGCGCGGCGCGCGGCGTCGAGACGGAGGCCGGGCGCCTCAGCGCCGTTGTCACGGAGCTGGGCACGATCCGCACCAGCACCGCGATCCTCGCCGGCGGGGCCTGGGCCTCGTCCTTCTGCCGGCAATTGGGCATCCGCTTTCCGCAGGCCTCTATTCGCTCGTCCATCCTCTCCGTCTCGGGCGGGGCGGAAGGCATACCGCCTGCGCTGCATACGTCCGAGATCTCACTGACCGCGCGCGGCGATGGCGGCCATACGCTCGCGATCAGCGGCCGCGGGCGCGTCGATGTCACGCCGCAACAACTCCGCTTCGCGCCGCAATTCCTGCCGATGTTCATGAAGCGCTGGAGGAGCCTCGCGCCGGGCGGACTGGAAGGCGTCAAGAGCGGTCATGAAACGCTGACCCGCTGGCGGCTCGACCGGCCGACGCCGATGGAAAAGGTGCGTATCCTCGATCCCGCCCCGGATCAGGCGACCATCCGCCTCACGCATGAACGCGCGCTGGCACTTCTACCGGAACTGAAGAAAACGAAGATCACCGCAAGCTGGGCCGGCTATATCGATTCCACGCCAGACGGTGTGCCGGGTATCGGCGAAATCGAGACCCTACCGGGCTTCATCCTCGCCGCCGGCTTTTCCGGCCACGGCTTCGGCATCGGGCCGGGTGCGGGCCATCTCATTGCCGATATCGTGACGGGAGCAGAGCCGATCGTCGATCCCAAGCCCTACCACCCCTCGCGCTTCAAAGCCTCGGTCTGGGGCAAGGTGGCGGAGTTCTGAGGGTCATAAAACTACGGCACACGCTTGTAGGATGATGTTCTCGGGGTCCGCTTGTGAGCTTATCAGGATGCGGCTCGGCAGTTGAACGCATATCGCAGACCCGGATTGACCCTTGTACCGGGCGGACATCTTTCCCGCTCTTAAGCCCTGCCGCTTTGTCCTCGGGCAACAAGCTCTCCCGCAAATCGGGCCTGGTAACAGACAAGTGGCGACGCGGCGGCGGCACGAAAGCCCTCGATCGTCGATGGTTCGTCCACGGCATTGTCGGACAGCCCCTACCCTAGAGCAATTCCAGCGAAAGTGGACGTCGGTTTCGCGTCCGGAATTGCGTAAAAACAAAGAGCTAGAGTATCCGTGTTGATCAAGCAGCTTTTGGCTGCCATTTTTGCTTTTTCCGGAGCAAGGCGTTTGCGAGCACGGCGAGTTTTCGCATGATTGCGGTTATCGCGACTTTCGGTGGTTTTC
>NZ_JAJNCY010000004.1 GCF_021026335.1 Rhizobium sp. C1 | reverse complement strand
CCAAACCGCAATCCAGGCCCCAGTCACTCTCGCAACCATCAGAAGATTTTCTCAAGGACGAGCTCGTCAGTCGCTAGCAGCGCCGCCGCCCTCGTCAGTGACCGCCTTATAGACCCACACCCCAGAAACAGTCAACACCAACAAAACAAAAAAATGAAGAAATTAAATAAGTGTATGATTCTTATCAATAATTTCTGTTGTGCGTCTGTCATGCTCAGATTTTCGGTCTATTAACCATGCTGAGCGGGGTTTGGCTTCCGGCGATCGCGGGCTTCTGCGCCTTTGGTTGCCGGACCCGTGCGTGCGTGCCAAACTCGACGTTACCGAAGCGTCCTATTTGCATGAAAAGAGAAGACCGCATGCTGATCCTCAATGAGACCGACGTCAGAAACGCCACCGCCTTTCCGGAACTCGTGGAGGCGGTTCGGACCATGTTCCGGTCCGACTGCAAGATGCCCACCCGTCATCATCATTCGCTCCAGGTTCCGAATGAACCAGACGCCACGCTGTTGCTGATGCCGGCCTGGACAGAAGGCCGGTATATGGGCGTGAAGATCGTTTCGGTGTTTCCGGGCAATCTGCGCCGGTCGCTTCCCTCTGTCAGCGGCACTTATCTTCTGTCTTCCGCACTGACTGGGCAGAACCTTGCGATGATCGACGGGGCGGAGCTGACCGCACGGCGGACGGCTGCCAGTTCCGCGCTCGCCTCGCGGTTTCTGTCACGCGCGGACGCGAAGATCCTTCTCGTTTGCGGAACAGGACGATTGTCACTCAATCTCATCGAGGCCCATGGTTCGCAGCGCCCTCTTGAGAAGGTCCTTGTCTGGGGTCGGTCGACCGAGAAAGCTGCCGAGACCGTCAAGCTGGCGTCGCGGCTTCATCCAAACGTCTCTATCGCCAGAGATCTTGAGGCAGCGGTTCGCGAGGCGGACATCATTTCCTGCGCAACGCTTTCCGATGCGCCTATCGTCCGAGGGGCCTGGCTTAAGCCGGGCGCCCATCTCGACCTCATCGGCGCCTTCACCCCCGATATGCGTGAATGCGATGATGAGGCGGTTTCGCGTGCTCGTATTTTCGTCGACACCTATGAAGGTGCGCTTTCGGAAGGCGGCGATCTTGTGCAGCCGATCAGGGCCGGCGTCATTGGACGCGATGCGGTGAAGGCCGATCTGGCCTCGCTTTCGAAAGGGGAACATGCGGGGCGATCCGGTCCTGACGAGATCACATTGTTCAAGTCGGTCGGCGCGGCGCTGGAGGATCTGGCGGGAGCGATCCTTGCTTTCGAGACATCCACGCGGCTGGTGCAGTCCGACGGCTAAGGTTCTCTTCTCTCTACAAAGCTGCAGAGTTGACGCGGGGAGCCACGGGCGACTATGGCGAAGGCCTGCCCAATACAGGAATGCGACATTGACCCGCGATCTGCCCCAACTTCCCGTCAGCGCGGTGCTGCCGCAGCTTCGCGATGCCCTGCACGATCACAATTCCGCTGTTCTGTGTGCACCGCCAGGCGCCGGCAAGACGACGATCGTGCCACTTGACCTTCTCGATCAGCCTTGGCTCGATGGCCGCAAGATCATTCTGCTGGAGCCGCGCCGGTTGGCGGCGCGGGCGGCGGCCTCGCGGATGGCGAGCCTGCTGGGTGAAGAGCCGGGCGGTACGGTCGGCTATCGCATGCGCCTCGACAACCGCATCTCCTCGCGCACCCGCATAGAAGTGGTGACCGAAGGTGTGTTCACGCGCATGATCCTGGAAGATCCGGAACTGACGGATGTGGGGCTCGTCATCTTCGACGAATTCCACGAGCGGTCGCTCGATGCGGATTTCGGACTGGCGCTGGCGCTCGATGCGCAGGCGGGATTGCGGGAAGACCTGCGGATCCTGGTGATGTCGGCGACGCTCGATGTGGAAAAGGTTGGCGTGCTGCTGGACGGTCCGCCAGTTATCATCAGCGAAGGCCGCGCCTATCCGGTTGAGATCCGCCATGAGGAGAGGCCGGCTGGCGAGGCGGTCGAGCAGACAGTGATCCGGACAGTTCGGAGAGCCATCGCGGAGGAAGCAGGTTCGATCCTCGCCTTCCTGCCAGGCCAGGGGGAGATCACGCGGGCGGCGGATGCATTGAGCGGGACGCTCGGAGCCGATGTCGCCGTGATTCCTCTTTACGGCAACCTCACTCAGAAGGAACAGGATCAGGCGATACGCCCATCCGCGCCCGGAACGCGCAAGGTCGTGCTGGCGACCTCGATTGCGGAAACCTCGATTACCATTGACGGTGTGCGGATCGTCATTGATAGCGGCTTGCAGCGCATTCCGGCCTATGAACCGGCAACGGGCATGACACGGCTGGAGACGGTGCGCGTGTCGCGGGCCTCCGCCGACCAGCGCGCCGGCCGCGCCGGGCGAACGGAGCCGGGTATTGCAATCCGTCTCTGGCATCAGGGCCAGACGGCGGCGCTGACCGCTCATACCGCGCCGCAGATTCTGGCTTCCGATCTCTCCGGGCTCGTGCTCGACATGGCGGGATGGGGTGTGACGGAGCCGTCGGCGCTCAGATTTGCCGATCCGCCGCCGAATCCCGCCTTTCAGGAGGCGCGCAATCTGCTGGTCAGTCTCGAGGCGCTCGACCGTCAGGGTCGGCTCACCGAGACGGGCAAGCTCATGCGCAAGCTCGGCCTACCGCCGAGACTGTCGGCCATGGTGGCGAGGACGGCCTTGCATGAGCCCGATTCGACGCTTGCGGCAGCGGAACTTGCCGTCCTGATTACCGAGCAAGGGCTCGGAGGCTCCTCCATCGATCTGGAAGACCGACTTCGGAATTTCCGCAATGACCGAAGCCCGCGCGCGCAGGCGGCAAAGGGGTTGGCCTCACGCATCGCAGCGCAGGTGGCAAGCCAAGGTTCTGCGCGAAAAACAGCGACGACACCTCAGCCCGGCCCACTGCTGATCCACGCCTTTCCCGATCGCATCGCCCTGCAACGCGGGGGGCGGGGGAGGTTTGTGATGGCGAACGGACGCGGCGGCGAGCTGGATGCGGAAACGCGGCTTGCCGGCGCGGCCATGCTGGTCGTGGCGGATGCGACCGGGCGGGCGGGTAAGACGCGCATTCTTTCGGCAGCGGAAGTAACGCGAGCGGAGATTGAAGAAGGTCTTCCCGGCGCGATCATCTCCGGTGCGCAGGTCTATTTCGATGAGGCAGCGCGCGAGGTGCGGGCGCGGCGGTCGACCCGGCTGGGCGCGATTGTCTTTGAAGAGACGCCCATTCAGCGCCCCTCCGGACCTGAAGCTGCGACCGTACTGGCAGAAGGGTTGAAAAAGCTCGGGCTTCAAATACTGAATTTCGGCAAGGAAGCGGGGCAGCTGCGCGACCGCATCGGCTTTCTGCACCGCTCGCTGGGCGAGCCATGGCCTGATGTCAGCGATGCGGGGCTGCTGGAGAGGCTCGACGACTGGTTCGTGCCTTTCCAGAACGACACGCGCGGGCTGAACGAGGTTTCTCAAGCCAGCCTACGTGATGGGTTGATAGCGCTTCTGCCGCATGGTGCGGGCCGCGACCTGGACCGGCTGGCGCCAACGCATTTCGAAACACCGGCGGGACAGCGACATCCGATTCAGTATGATGGCGAGGAGCCGGTTCTGACTGTGCGTGTGCAGGAGCTGTTCGGCCTCAAGTCGCATCCTGTCATCGGGGGCGGTAAACTGCCTCTGCTGCTTGAATTGACATCGCCGGCGCACCGGCCCATTCAGACAACGCGCGACCTGCCCGGTTTCTGGGCCGGGTCCTGGAAGGATGTGCGGGCCGACATGCGCGGGCGCTATCCTAGACACCCATGGCCGGAAGACCCGTCAGAGGCCGCAGCCACGCACAGGGCCAAGCCGCGCGGAACCTGAGAGGAAGACAAGATGTCCGAAGCCGGCCAGAGCGAAATCAGCGACTATCGCGACAGCCGGCGTGTGAGGCTGCAAACGCTGGTCCGACTGCGCTGGCTTGCCGTTGTCGGGCAATCGCTGACGGTCTATCTGGTTCATGTCTGGATCGCCTTTCCGCTGCCCTACATGGTCTGCGGCGCGATGATCGGGCTTCTGGCTTTCTTCAACTTCTATCTCTCCGTCCGCTACCCTCCGACGCTGCGTCTTGCACCTCAGGCGACGCTGGCGCTCCTGACGATCGATCTGCTGGAACTGGCCGGCGTGCTTTTTGTAACCGGGGGCCTGAGCAACCCGTTTGCGCCGCTGCTCTGTGTGCCGGTCATCATCTCCTCCTCGACCCAACCGATCCGCTATACGCTGGCGCTTGGGCTGCTGCTGATCCTGTTTGTATCGATCCTGACTTTCTCGCCCTACCCGCTGCCCTGGTATCCAGGGTCCTCCTATACGATGCCGACCGAGCTTATTGTCGGGATCTGGCTGGCCATCCTGACGACCACAGCCTTTGCAGCCGTTTATTCCTACCGCGTGTCGCTGGAGGCCATGCAGCTTTCGGAAGCGCTGGCCGCAACCGAACTGGTGCTGCAACGGGAAAATCATCTGACCCAACTCGACGGATTGGCGGCAGCCGCCGCACATGAGCTTGGGACGCCGCTCGCGACGATCAGTCTCGTCGCGAAGGAAATGGAGCGGGAACTCGCCACCGACGAACGCTACGGCGAAGATGTGCAATTGCTGCGCAGCCAGGCGGAACGCTGCCGCGACATCCTGAGGCGATTGACGACCCTCTCATCGGAAGAGGCGGAGGCGATGAAGCTGCTGCCGCTCTCCTCGCTGATCGAGGAGGTGACCGCGCCGCATCGAGACTTCGGCATCCGCATCATTGTGATTGAAAAGACGCCGCGCGAAACGGAACCGGTCGGCGCCCGAAACGCCGGCATCATCTACGGGCTTGGAAATCTCGTAGAGAATGCTGTCGACTATGCGCGCAATCACGTGGTTGTCACGACCGAAGCACGGAACGACAAGGTGATCGTCACGATCGAGGACGATGGCGAGGGCTACTCCCCCGACATCCTGCAACGGATTGGCGAACCCTATGTCACCTCTCGAAGTCGTGAGGACAATGCAGGCGGACTAGGCCTTGGTCTTTTCATTGCCAAGACGCTGCTGGAACGGTCCGGCGCACGTCTCAGCTTCGGCAACAGTTCCGGCGAAAAGGGAGGCGCGCGTGTGAGTGTCGAATGGCCGCGACACCGGATGGATGTTTCTCGCGCGAAATGACTTTACGTCAACGGCAGACGGGGCCTATAGACTTGATGAATGCAATCCTGACAGCAAATCTCAAGAACAACACGGCTGTTTTTCCCATGACAGATGACGCAATCGGCCCGGACAACTCGCTTCTGATCGTTGATGACGACGGTCCGTTTATTCGACGGCTGGCCAAGGCGATGGAAACGCGCGGCTTTGCGGTCGAAAGTGCGGAATCGGTCAGCGAAGGTATCAACCGCGCCCGCGCCCGGCCTCCGCGTTATGCTGTCGTGGACCTGCGGCTGGGTGACGGCAACGGACTCGACGTGATTGCCGCCATTCGCCAGAACAAGGCGGATGCGCGGGTGATCGTCCTGACCGGCTATGGCAATATCGCCACCGCCGTCAACGCGGTAAAGCTCGGCGCGGAAGACTATCTCGCCAAGCCAGCCGATGCGGACGAGATCTATGCGGCGCTTGTGAGAAGCCCGGGTGAGAAGGTCGAGCCGCCGGAAAATCCGATGTCGGCAGACCGGGTGCGCTGGGAGCATATTCAGCGCGTCTATGAAATGTGTGAGCGCAACGTGTCCGAGACGGCCCGCCGCCTCAACATGCATCGCCGCACGCTTCAGCGCATTCTGGCCAAGCGGGCGCCGAAGTAGGCGGCTTCAGCCGTCTTCCCACGACGGCGGCAGCGGCCTGCCCGACTCGAGCGCCAGTTCCGCCATGAGCAATCTTTGCGCGGCAATGCGCGAAAAATTCAGCGTCACAGATTTACGCACGGCCGGAGGCAGCTTGTGCTCCGGCGCGTCGCGGATGATATGGGCGTCATATCCGTCCGACAGGAACAGCCCGCACTCTTCGGGGAAGATCTCTAGCGGCACGTCCTTGTGGGTCGCGAAGAAAAGCCTGTCGCAATGCTGGCGATAATCCGGCCATTTGCGATCGACGCGGAAATCCTCGATCGAGGACTTGATCTCGACAATCCAGACCTCGCCCTTGGGCGTCAGGGCAATCAGATCGGCGCGACGGCCGCTTGAGAGGGAGAGTTCCGGCAGGACGGCGAGCCGCATTGCGTGAAGCAGACGCTGCACGCCGCGGCGCACCAGCATGGCGCGTTCCGACTGCCGCCCGTCGATCAGGGGGTGAAAATCATGCAGGTTGAGAATTGGCATGAACAGATCTTGGCACGATTCGGGTTCTGTTGCAAAAAAGCCCGCGGCCGGCTTTTTTGGTTGATTCGGCCCATGCGAGTCCCAAGCTCGCCTTGCAATCGAGTAGCCTCTGTAAAATAACGAATGAACCGGTTCTGCACGGACATGAACGTCCGGCCGGAAACCCTCCGACTTCAAGAGATTACCATGCGCCCGCGCAATCAGACAAAAATTCTCGGCATTTTCGCCGCCCTCGCCATTTCCGGTTTTGCTTCCGCCTCGCTCGCAGCACCGACCGAAGCCGGTAGCCCGGTTCCCGATGCCTATGGCAAGATCATCGACAACGGCTTCCAGCTTCCGGCCATCCCGATCCAGAAGCTCGACAAGAAGTTTCATCGCCAGATCGTCGATTTCCAGACCAAGGAAAGCCCCGGCACGGTCATCGTGAACACGCGCGAACGCTTCCTCTATTACGTTCTGTCCGGCGGCAAGGCCGTTCGTTACGGCATCGGCGTCGGCAAGCAGGGCTTTGCATGGTCCGGCACGGCTTACGTCGCCTGGAAGCAGGAATGGCCGACCTGGCATCCGCCGAAGGAAATGGCGTCCCGCAAGCCGGAAGTCGCCAAGTATGTCGAAGACGGCATGAACCCGGGCGTGACCAACCCGCTCGGCGCACGCGCCATGTATCTCTTCAATGAAAAGGGCCAGGACACGCTGTTCCGTTTGCACGGCACACCGGAATGGTCCTCCATCGGCACGGCCGCCTCTTCAGGCTGCATCCGCCTGATCAACCAGGACGTCATCGACCTCTATAGCCGCGTCCGTCCGGGCCGCAACACCAAGGTCGTCGTCATCCAGTAAGGCGATTTCGCCTCACGCTCTTGAAACGGAAAAGCCCGCGATCCGATGAGGATCGCGGGCTTTGTCTTTTTTGGCAACCTATCGAGGCTCAGCCGGCGAGCTTGGCCTTGAGCTCCAGGCGACGGCGATGCAGGACCGGCTCGGTATAGCCGTTCGGCTGTTCAAGGCCCTTGAGCACCAGTTCAAGCGCCGCCTGGAACGCGACGGAACCCTCGTAATTTACCGCCATCGGCGTATACATCGGGTCATCCGCGTTCTGCTTGTCCACGACAACGGCCATGCGCTTCAGCGTTTCAACAACCTGCGCCTCCGTGACGACGCCGTGGCGCAGCCAGTTGGCCATGTGCTGCGAGGAGATGCGCAGCGTGGCACGGTCTTCCATCAGGCCGATATTGTTGATGTCCGGAACCTTGGAGCAGCCGACGCCCTGGTCGATCCAGCGCACGACATAGCCGAGAATCCCTTGCGCATTGTTGTCCAGTTCCTTCTGGATGTCTTCCGGGCTCCAGTTCGGACGCGGGGCGACCGGAACGGAAAGAATATCGGAGAGCTTTGCGCGGCCGCGCTTGCGAAGACCGTCCTGAATGTGGGCGACATTGACGCTGTGATAGTGCGTCGCATGCAGCGTCGCTGCCGTCGGAGACGGAACCCAGGCCGTGTTCGCCCCGGCCTTCGGATGGGCGATCTTCTGCTCGAGCATCGCGGCCATCAGGTCCGGCATGGCCCACATGCCCTTGCCGATCTGGGCGCGGCCGGAGAGGCCGCATTCCAGGCCGATATCGACATTCCAGTTTTCATAGGCCGAAATCCAGGCGGCCTGCTTCATGTCGCCCTTGCGGATCATCGGACCCGCTTCCATCGACGTGTGCATTTCGTCGCCGGTGCGGTCGAGGAAGCCGGTATTGATGAAGACGACGCGCTCGCGGGCGGCGCGGATGCATTCCTTGAGGTTGACCGTCGTGCGGCGCTCCTCGTCCATGATGCCCATCTTCATCGTGTTGGGTGCCATGCCGAGCGCCTGTTCCACGCGGTTGAAGATTTCGCAGGCGAATGCGACTTCTTCCGGACCATGCATCTTCGGCTTGACGACATACATGGAGCCGGCGCGGGAATTCATGCGGCGGCCGGTGGCGCCGATATCGTGGAGCGCGATCAGGCCCGTGACCAGCGCATCCATAATGCCTTCCGGTACTTCACGACCACCGTCTAAGGTGATCGCCGGGTTGGTCATCAGGTGGCCGACATTGCGGACCAGCATCAGCGAGCGGCCGGGAAGCGTTGTTGACGCGCCATCGGGCGTCGTCAGTTCCAGATCACCGCTCAGCTTGCGGGTAAAGGTCTTGCCGTTCTTGCTGACCTCTTCCGTCAGGTCGCCCTTCATGAGGCCGAGCCAGTTGCGATATACGCCGACCTTGTCTTCGGCATCGACGGCGGCGACGGAATCCTCGCAGTCCATGATCGTCGTAAGTGCCGATTCCAGTGCGACCTCTGCAATGCCTGCCGGATCATCCTTGCCGATAAGGCTGTCCGGATCGACGAAAACGAGCGTGTGAAGGCCGTTGGTGCGGAAATACAGACGATAGGCCGTCTCGCTCTCGCGCTTGAAGCCAACATATTGAGCGGGATCGGCAAGGCCAGTGCGGCCGGCTTTCGTATCCACGAAGAGCGCGCCATTCTCGAACTCGAAGTCCGTAGCCTCCGCCCAGCTGCCACCGGCCAGTGGCAGGCTCTTGTCGAGGAAGGATTTCGCCCAGGAAACCACACGCGCGCCGCGAACGGTGTCGTATCCCTTGCCAGTCGGCAGATCACCCATCGCATCCGTGCCGTAAAGCGCATCATAGAGCGAGCCCCAGCGGGCATTGGCGGCATTCAGCGCATAGCGCGCATTGGAAACCGGAACGACAAGCTGCGGGCCGGCGACTTCGGCGATTTCCGAATCGACATTCTCGGTCGCAACCTGAAATTCAGGACCCTCTGGCAGGATATAGCCGATCTCGCGGAGATAGGCTTCATAGGCCGCCATATCGGAAGGCGCGCCGTTCTTGCGATACCAGTCGTCGAGCTTTGCCTGGAACGCATCGCGCTTTTCAAGAAGCGCGCGGTTTTTGGGCGCAAGTTCCGTCACGATCGCGGCGAAAGACCTGAAGAAGGCGTCCGCATCGACCCCGGTTCCGGGGATTGCCTCGTTCACGATAAAATCGTGAAGCTCGCTGTCGATCTTCAGCCCGTTCTTGTCGATCATGCCCATGATAACACTCCCGTCAGGTACAATGTCTGCCTTTATAGCGCAGTCTCTGCGAAGCGCCATTCCCGGTCAATGGGGCAAGAATGCCAAAGATTTTCGCCGGATTGGCAATAATCAATCGGCAACCCTCGGCCGACCGGACGCAACCGCCCTCACCCGCGCTTCCACCAGTTTGCGCTTGCCCTCGATTTCGGCGGCGTCCGCCTCTTCCGTCAGTTCCACATGCGGCTCGGCAAGGCCGCTACGGGCAGCAAGTGAGCGGGCATGCTCGGCGGCGCGAGCGCGGGCCGCCTCCAGCGCTTCGGTCTCGGAGACGAATCGCAGGGTTTCGCCCGAACCGTTGAGCAGGAAGATGCCTTCTTCCGGGCTGGTCACGAAGACCGTTACCGTTTCGCGGATCTGGCCAGCGACCGCGCCGATGGCGTTGGCGACATCTGCGTGATCGGGAATGACGGTGGGGGCGGAGAGCTCCTCTGCAATCGCCGGATAATAGACCGGGGCGGAGGCACCGAGCCCGATCAACGGTCGATCAAGCGCCAGCGAGAACCGCACGACGCCCGGCTGGCGATCCAGCGCGCGGGCAATCGCGCGGGATTTCGCCGGCTCGATACCAGTTTCGCCATCATCAGTCAGACAGGCTTCGAGAATTGCATGAGAGGATTGCCGCGTCAGGCGCTGGACGATGCAATTTGCCAAATCCTCGGCGTCCGCCGCGATCGGCTTGCCGTTGCCGCCCTTCTGACGGGCGGCGAGATCGAGGCCAAGGCGGGCGGCGGGCGCATTCCACTGGCCTTGCCGGCCAAGGATATGCAGGGCATCGGACGGCGTGATCCCGCAGATATGCGCGAGGCCTCGGGCTGCGAGCCGGTCGAGCGCGGATTTCTGAGGGGCGGTGGTCAGAAGCTGGGTCAGCGGCTGGGGCTGATCCGTGATCCGGGCATAGAGGGCAGCTTCCTGCGCCGAGAGCCCGGCGGCCATCGAATGGGGCAGACCGGTGCGAATCGCGAACAGGCCCTCGTGACGCTGCGCGTGAACCGCGCCGACCTGCTTTTCGAGTGCCGGCATGACGATGTCCGGAAAGCGATGCCCGATGAGGCTCAGCGGCAGGACGCGGCGCGGGCCGAGCTCGATTCGCGCGATGAGGCCGGCAAGGTCGATACGCACTTCGGAATCACCACCGAGCCCATAGGTGCGCATCGCGACCGCCTCGACCATCGTGCGGTGACCGCCAACCATCGCGCCATCCGGATCGAGCTTCGGTCGACCGTCTTCGAGGATTGCCACATCGGTCGTGGTGCCGCCGATATCGCTGACGACGGCACTGTCGAGACCGGTCAGGAACTGTGCACCGGCAAGGCTTGCCGCCGGGCCGGACAGGATTGTTTCGATCGGGCGAAGGCGCGCCTCTGACGCCGAGATCAGAGCCCCGTCTCCGCGCACGACCATCAGCGGCGCTGCGATGTTTCGGCTTTCCAGATAAGTCTCGCAAGCGCCCACCAGACGGCCGATCATGCCGACGAGGCGGGCGTTGAGCAGCGTGGTGAGCGCCCGGCGCGGGCCGCCAAGCTTGGAGGAGAGTTCGTGGCTGCAGGTCACCGGCAGTCCGGTCTCTCGCAGGATGAGATCGCGGACGCGCTGCTCATGGGCGGGATTCCGAACGGCGAAATAGCCGGCAACGGCAAAGGCGGAGACTTCTCCTGCCAGCTGCGGCAGCGCCTCCTGCAGCGTGTCCATCTCGAGCGGGGTTTCGCGGCCATGCACATCATGACCACCAGGGAGGAAAATCACCGGGCCTGCCTTGGCCGCCTCGCCGAGACCATCACGCGCGAGATCGTCCTCGCCAAAGCCGATCATGACGAGCGCGACACGCTGGCCCTGCCCCTCGACCAGCGCATTGGTGGCCAGAGTGGTCGACAGCGAGACCAGACGTATTTCACGTGAATCAATCTGGGCAGCAGCCAGCGCCGCATCGGCCGCACCGGCAATGCCCTCGGACAGATCGTGGCGGGTGGTCAGCGCTTTCGCCTTGGCGAGGACGCCACGCGTGTCCGAAAAAATGACGGCATCAGTGTAGGTGCCGCCGGTGTCGATGCCGAGAGAGATGATGTCTGCCACTGCCAGCCCATGCGAATGAATGACCTTAGCCGAGCGATGACATTATTAGCGGCGGCCTGCAAGCTTGCCCGCGACCTTCAGCGTTCAACTTGACCGTCATCAAGACTTGTGTTTGAACTGGGCTGTGCTTCCAGATTTGCGAGAGCACCGTAAGCGTCCGACGTCAGGCAACGCGTTCAACCGGGTTTCGTCCCCGCGAATGCAAAGCCAATCGACAGCGACGCGCCAAGACGGACCCGCAAATCGAAAGTCTATTTCCATGTCCTATGAAAACACTTCACGCGCGCCCAAACTTCCGGCGCGCTATGCCGCGTTTGTCATGCCGCTGTTTCTCTCCATCGTCATGACCTTCGTGGTCTCGGCAATTTCGACGCTGAAAAGCCTCGGTCTCAATGCCGCGTTCCTCGCGACATGGCCGACGGCTTGGGGCCTTTCCTGGCTCGTCGCCTTCCCGACCCTGTTGCTCGTCCTGCCGGTGGTTCGGTGGCTGGTCGGTCTGGTCGTCGAATCCCCGGCGCGGCGTTGATCAGACCCGTCGATCCTGCCGCTCGCGGATACGCAGCGGCAGTCCCGCCAGCGGCTGCACCGTCAGCCGCTGGACCGGCCAGGGCTTGGTGTTGGTCGTCGTTTCGAAACGGAAACGATTGAGCAGGACGGCGAGCGCGATGACCGCCTCCTGCAGCGCAAAGGTCGCGCCGATGCAGATGCGCGGCCCAGCACCGAAGGGAAGATATTGGAACCGGCCGATCTTTTCGCGGTTTCCGGGCAGGAAACGCTCCGGCATGAACTGCCGTGGCTTGTCCCAATAAAGGTTGTGGCGGTGCAGAACCCAGGGCATGACGAGGACTGCCTCGCCCGCGGGCATTTCGTAGCGCTTCCCGTTCTCGTCCGTCCAGACATCATCCTTCAGCGGCGCACGGCCAAGATTGGGGGCTGGGGGATAGAGGCGCATCGCCTCCTCAAAGGCGGCTCTTGTGTAAGGCAGAAGTTCCAGCCACTCGACCGGATCGGCTCCACTTGCCACGACGCGATCCACTTCTGCCTCGACCTGAGCACGAAAATCTGGAGCCTCAGCGAGAAGATAGAGCGTCCAGGCAAGTGAGCGAGCGGTCGTCTCATGGCCCGCACCGATGAAAGTCAGGATATTGTCCTCGATCTCCGCGCGCGTGAGGCCGTCCGGCCCTTCCAGTTCCAGAAGCAGCGTCAGGAAATCGCGCGGCGCCGTTCCATCGGCGATGCGCGGGCGGCGCTGCTCCATCGTTTCCGCCACGATACGGCGGAAATGGTTGAGCGGCCGCTGGCCTGCCCAGCGCGTGACGCGCGGCACGAAGGACGGGGCCTGAAGCAAGTCCATCGGGTCGATGCGGCCCATCGTGTGCAGCAACTTGTCGACATGTTCTGCGAAATTGCCGGCGGTGCGGACGATCTCACCGGAAAACAATGTCTCGGCCAGAATGGCGAAGGTGAGTTCGGTCATCTCCTGCGAGACATTGACCTCTGCGCCTGCCTTTGCTGAGGCCACCATGCCGTCGGCGAATTTCTGCGACTGGTCGAGCATCTGGTTGGCAAAGCCGCGGGCATGGCGCGGGGTAAAGACAGGTGCCATCGCCTTACGCGAGCGCTTCCACGTATCACCCTCGGCCGTCAGCAGGCCGTCGCGCAGGATCGGCCGAAGCACCAGCTGGCGCACCGGCTGCATGCCGTAATTGGCGGCGTTATCGACCAGAACATGGCGGATGAGGCCGGGATGATTGACGATGGTCGTCAGTTGGCCGAAAAATTTCGCCTGGATGACCGGCTGGGTATAGCTCGGCTCGCCCCAGAGTTCGAGCGGATTGCGAAAGAGCGTACGGATCACCTCAAGCCGCGAGGGCGGTGTATTTCTCGGCACGGGCGCGGGCGGTTCGAAAGCGCGAGCGCCCGCTACATTTGTTGGCGTAACCAGCCCTTTTTCTGTCTCCAAATGCAAGGCCGAATCATTTTCTCGGGCTTGGGGCTCTGCTTGCATTTCGTGCTCCTGTTCGAACGTCTGGCGACCTTTTAGCGCCGGACATTCTCAGGCGCTTATTGCTTGCAACTCCGCGCCCAAAGCTGAGGGGAGCAGATGATCGGCGGGCTCGCTGCGCTCAATCACCCCGAAACGCTCCGCCAGATCTCGCCACCAGGGATCATCAGCAAAAATTCTTTCGGCGTGCGCGCGATGCAGACGTGCCTCTTGAAAGCGGCCTTCCAGTTCGAGACACTTGGCGTAGAAGAACTGCCCAAAAGCATGTTCTGGATATTTTGAAACAACATTCTGAAAATACGGCATGGCGATATGGTGACGGCCAAGACGCATATTGGCGCTTTCAGCAAAGTTGACGCGCAATTGCGCCTCGTAAGCAAAATTTTCCACAGCGATCGGATCCACACCGGGTGCACGGATATTTGCCCTGGTGGCCACGAAATCTTCCGCTCTCGTGGTTTCGAGATAACCGTTCTCGACGCAAATATCGTAAAGGCGCGAGCCGAAGATCGGTATGGCGAGATTGATATGAATCCAATCGAATCCTGTTTCCAGCAACATATCCATCGTCTCTTTTCGGTGCTCGTCCATTTCACCTGGGAGACCAACGACGATGAAAACATGGGAGCGGACATCATGGCGCCTCAGAGCTTCCACTGCTGGGCGTATCAGCTTCTTTTTCAGGGGTTTCTTGATAATGTGGTTGAGAACATAATCTGACCCGGATTCAACCGCGAGAACCACAGCGGAAACGCCAGCCGCAGAAAAGAGAAAAGCCACCTCGTCATCAATTGCGTAAACGGCGACGCCGTTCGGAAACTCGCAACGAATCCCGAGATCCGCGAAGGCCTTGAGAAGCGTCTTCGCGCGCTCCTTGTCAAAGAAGAAATGGTCATCCTCGATCAGGAGGACCGTCATGTCGAACTCATCCCGCATTCGTGTCACATCATTGACCACGCGCTCGACCGACATGGCGCGCATGGACCGGCCATGGAGCGAGGGATTGGAACAGAAGACACAGAGGAATGGGCATCCACGCGATGTGTGGATCGCCATTTCGCGCTTGGGCCGATCGGCATAACGCTTGTCAATGCTGCGGCTGTTATAGTTATCGAGGTCAATGAAGCTGTAGTCGAACTCGGGGATTTCATCCAGCTCCTGGATAAAATCATGCTGCGGCACCTTTCCGGTCGCCAGTTGCGCCCGATCGACCCAAGCTTTGTGCTCGGTAATGACGTCCCAAGGATCTTCCGAGTCGATAAGGGCTTTCATGGGCAACTCGCCCTCGCCCTTGCAGATCGCGTCCAGCGAAGGACATGTGCGCAGCATCATTTCAAAGGCTGCCGATGGCAAGCCGCCACCACAAATCGTGAGAATTGACGGATCATGCGACTTGACGACGTCGAGTACGCTTTCCACGTAACCGAAAGACGTATTGAAAAGCGCGGACACCCCGAAGATTTGAGGCCGAAACTCAATCAGTGAAGCTTCGATCTCACGTCGAAACACTGCTTCGTATTCGTCCGTGCGCCCATCTTCCACCAACTTCTTCAAGGTGACATTCAGGTCGATGAGCCTGACGGCTTCGAGCTTGGAGCAATTGACCCTCAGATAGGCTTCCATGGAAAGAATGCCGTAGGGAATTGTGAATGATGGAAGCACTGCTGCGCGCCCTTGTGCAGCGACACCGTGAACATCGAAGTAAGGCGGTATTACGAAAAGAACTCTTCGCATTGCAATTCTCCGGTTTACGGCTTTGCTGCTTGGTTACTAAAAGCAGCATGCGCGAGGCTGTCGGGTTTGTCCCGGAAAAAGGAGATATGCAGTACAATAACTGGCTAAGACTAGCTAGAGCAGCGACTTGAGATCGGCCAGCTTCTCGTTGATCAGCCATCCGTAATAGTTCTCTTCCGGCCACTCCGGCGAGGAACGACCACGGTTCTTGGCGGCAAGCACGGCTGCGCGCGAGGCGGAATTGCCGAGATTGTAGAGCGTCGCCGTGATACCCGGGTTACCGGAAATGTCCATATCGGCGATCGAACGGTAGTCGTCGATCGACTTGCGAACGGCGGCGGCGATATAGGCCAGCGACTGATCTGGATCCATGATCGCCTTGTAGACGTCGGCGGCCTTGTTTTCGTCCAGGCGCTCATAGCCGGACTTCTGATGCACGAGGTCTGTCAGCTTGAGCGCTGTCAGCGGATTGATCTGGCCGAGACCGAAGGTCTGGCCCGCGTAGAAAGGCTGGAAGAAGACGGCGCTGAAACGGTTGTTGGGATAGGACTTGCCATTCACGGTCTTGCCGCGGAAATCCTTCTCCCAAACATCTTCGCGGCAGGTCCAAAGCGTGTAGCTGTCTTCCTTTGTCGCACAGGCAGAAAACTGCGGTTGCGACACGAACTGGTCCACGGACTGGCCGTCATAAGCGAAGCGGAAACTGTCGCCCGCATAGGACGCGGCCTTGATATAATAGCTCTGCAGCCGGTCATAGGCGTCCACATTATAGGTATGTTCGCCCACGATCGCGCCGACGATATGGATCGGGTCGATATTGTAGCGCGAGGCCGTGGCTTCGATCTTCGACATCAGCGCGCGGTCGGTCTTCAGCAGATCGCGAACCTTGTCATATTTGTCGTCGAAGGTCGTGCGGCCTTCTTTCGTGCGCTTGTAGGAGGCTCCGGGGATCGGCGGCTGTTCGGCATTGCGATTGCCCGGCGGGACCTTCAAGATATCGGCCGACCATGCGGCTGCACCCGGCAAAACAAGTGCCGCCGCCAGAAAAAGCGTTCCGATCCGCAACCCGATTTTCACGATCTTCCTACCCGTTCAAATGTCTCTTGCCGCCATGAGGGGCGCAAGTGCCTGCAAAATTTGGCGGAAAAATGCCCTTAAACGCTCGCGAGGGCAACAGCGGTTTCGCGACGCGGCCGAACTATTTCAAGAGGCGCTTCAAGGGCTGCAAAAAAGGACTGACAAAACAAGCGGGCCAGGCCGCATTTTTCGGCCGGGCCCATTTTCGATCCGACGATCAAAGAATGTAACGCGAGAGGTCCGTGTTGGCGGCAAGGTCGCCGACATGTTTCGTCACGTAATCGGAATCGACCAAAAGCTTCTCGCCCGACTTGTCGGGTGCAACATAGGAAATCTCATCCAGCACGCGTTCCATAACGGTCTGCAGACGGCGCGCGCCGATATTTTCGACCGTCCCGTTCAGATGCACTGCGACATCGGCAAGCGCATCGATGGCGTCTTCGGTAAAATCGAGTTCGATTTCTTCCGTCGCCATCAGCGCCTTGTACTGACGGATGAGGCTCGCTTCCGTTTCCGTCAGGATACGGCGGAAGTCCTCCTTGGTCAGCGCCTTCAGCTCGACGCGGATCGGTAGGCGGCCCTGAAGTTCCGGCAGCAGATCGGAAGGCTTCGAGACATGGAAGGCCCCCGACGCGATGAAGAGGATATGATCCGTCTTCACCGGGCCATATTTCGTGGCAACCGTCGTGCCTTCGACCAGTGGCAGCAGGTCGCGCTGCACGCCTTCGCGGGAAACGCCCGCGCCGAAACGGCCTTCGCCTCCGGCGATCTTGTCGATTTCATCCAGGAAAACAATACCGTCGTTTTCCGCCGAACGGATCGCCTCGCGGGTGGTCTGCTCGTTGTCGATCAGCTTGTCGGACTCATCGTTGATGAGATCGGCATAGGAATTCTTGACGGTCGTGCGGATTTTTTTCGTCCGGCCGCCCATGGCCTTGCCGAGAAGATCGGAAATGTTCAGCACGCCGATATTGGCGCCCGGCATGCCGGGGATTTCGAAACCGCCGCCTGCATTGCCCGTATCGGCGACCTCGACTTCGATTTCCTTGTCGTCCAACTGACCGTCGCGCAGTTTCTTGCGGAAGCTGTCGCGCGTGGCGGGCGATGCGGTCGTGCCGACAAGCGCATCGAGAACCCGTTCTTCGGCGTTCAGATGCGCCTTGGCCTTGACCTCGGCGCGCTTCTTTTCCTTGACCAGCACGATGCCGGCCTCGACCAGATCGCGGACGATCTGCTCGACGTCGCGGCCGACATAGCCGACTTCAGTGAACTTGGTGGCTTCCACCTTGATGAAGGGCGCACCGGCCAGACGGGCGAGACGGCGGGAGATTTCCGTCTTGCCGACGCCGGTCGGGCCGATCATCAGGATGTTCTTGGGCATGACTTCATCGCGCAGGTCGTCCGGCAATTGCTGCCGGCGCCAGCGGTTGCGCAGCGCGATCGCCACCGCGCGCTTGGCCTCATGCTGGCCAATGATATAGCGATCGAGCTCGGAGACGATCTCGCGGGGAGAGAAATTGGTCATTTGAGAGAATCCAATCGAAAATGAGGGCTTACTTGGCAGCGTCGAGGGTTTCGACGATGACATTGCCATTGGTGTAGACGCAGATGTCTGCCGCGATCGTCATCGCGCGGCGCGCCACGTCTTCAGCCGACAGGTCCGTATCCATCAGCGCGCGGGCAGCCGCAAAGGCATAATTCCCGCCCGAACCGATGGCCATCGCGCCATGTTCAGGCTCCAGCACGTCGCCGTTGCCTGTGACGGCGAGCGTAATATCCTTGTCGGCCACCAGCATCATGGCTTCCAGATTGCGCAGATACTTGTCGGTCCGCCAGTCCTTGGCGAGTTCGACGGCGGCACGCATCAGCTGGCCTGGATATTGTTCGAGCTTCTTTTCCAGACGGTCGAGCAGCGTGAAGGCGTCTGCCGTGGCGCCTGCAAAACCGGCAATTACCTCGCCGCCCTTGCCGATGCGGCGAACCTTCCGCGCGTTGCCCTTCATCACAGTCTGGCCGAGGCTCACCTGCCCGTCGCCGGCCATGACGACCTTTCCGCCTTTGCGGACCGTAATAATCGTTGTCATCAAACACCCGTTGCACCGGCTAAGCCGGCCCTTGTCAGACGCCCCTTCAGGCACGTTTCGAGACCTATGTAAGCCGTGGCGTGACGATTGCAATCCGTTGAAACGCAAGGCTCCCACGCCTATGTCTCACGCGCGCGAGACATTTCTGCTTCGCGCTGGATTCTTGACGCCCCGCCTGATATGCAGCGGGCCAAGCCTTTCTGACTGGAGTGTGCAATGGCCGAGACCATGCAAAGCCGAAGCGCGAGCATTTCCCGCAAGACGAACGAGACGTCGATCTCCGTTTCCGTCAATATCGACGGCACGGGCACATCGCGCATCTCGACGGGCGTCGGCTTTTTCGACCATATGCTGGAACAGCTGTCGCGTCATTCGCTGATCGACATGGAAATCGAGGCGAAGGGCGACCTGCATATCGATGACCATCACACGGTGGAAGATACCGGCATTGCCATCGGCCAGGCGATTTCGAAGGCACTCGGCGACCGCCGGGGCATCGCGCGCTATGCTTCGCTCGACCTTGCGATGGACGAGACGATGACCAAGGCAGCTGTCGACATCTCCGGCCGGCCGTTCCTCGTCTGGAACGTGAACTTCTCGGCACCGAAGATCGGCACGTTCGATACCGAACTGATGCGCGAATTCTTCCAGGCACTGTCGCAGCATGGCGGCATCACGCTGCATGTCATGAACCATTACGGCGCCAACAACCACCATATCGCCGAGACCTGCTTCAAGGCGGTTGCGCGGGTTCTGCGTACCGCCTGCGAGATCGACCCGCGCCAGCAAAGCCGGGTTCCTTCCACCAAGGGCATGCTGGTCTGATCCGTTCATCTGATCGGCCAAGCAGCCCGCTCCATCGGGATTGACGGAGATGGCAGCCTATATCGTTCTTTCGCCCAACGGCCGGCTCCACGATCCGGATTGCCGCTTCGTGCGCGACGGCTTTTCGTGGCTCGCCGCGATCTTTCCCGTCATCCATGCGTTCTTTCATGGGCTCACTGTGGATGCACTCGTTCTCCTGGTGGTGCGAGCCTTCGGCTTTGTCTTCCTTGCCGCCCAGGAAACAGCGGGCGCAGGCTTTATTCTTCTTACCGCCTCCAGCCTGATCTATGGTTTCGAAGCCAAACGGCGGCTGGCCGACAATCTCGCACACCGCGGCTGGAAAACCGAACGCATCATTACCGCGAGCAGCCTTGCGGATGCCGAGGCAATCCACTACGGCGAAGACGATGCGGATGAGACGGACGATCGGAATTCCAGGATCGATCCGGACGCGAGTGTCAGACCGCCTCAAGGGCCGAAACTCCAGTTCGGCATGATTGATTTTCAGAAGGGACGCTGATGCTGACCGCCATTGTCGATTACGGTTCAGGAAACCTGCGCTCCGCCACCAAGGCGTTCGAGCGCGCCGCCCGCGAGGCCAGCCTTGACCACGAGATCGTGCTGACCGCCGATCCGCATGTTGTGGCGTCCGCCAGCCATATCGTGCTGCCGGGTGTCGGCGCCTATGCCGACTGCCGCGCCGGATTGAATGCCGTCGACGGCATGGTCGAGGCGCTTCGCGAAGCGGTCGAGGTCAAGGGCAATCCCTTCCTCGGCATTTGCGTCGGCATGCAGCTCATGTCCTCGCGCGGTCTTGAAAAGACGATCACCGAAGGCCTCGACTGGATCAAGGGCGATGTCGTTCTGATCGAGCCGGACGACGCCTCACTTAAAGTGCCACAGATCGGCTGGAACACGCTGACGCTGAACCGTCCGCACCCGCTCTTCGACGGTATTCCGACCGGGCCGGACGGGCTGCATGCCTATTTCGTCCACTCTTATCACCTGAAGGCCGAGCGGGCCGATGACGTCGTGGCCGTCACCGATTACGGTGGGCCGGTCACGGCCTTCGTCGCGCATGACAACAAGGCCGGCGCACAGTTCCACCCGGAAAAGAGCCAGAAGCTCGGCCTAGCCCTGATTTCAAACTTCCTCAAATGGAAGCCATAAAGACACGAACCCTCGAGAGACGATCATGATCCTTTTTCCGGCAATCGACCTCAAGGACGGCCAGTGCGTTCGCCTCAAGCTGGGCGATATGGACCAGGCAACGATCTACAATCCCGACCCGGCAGCGCAGGCGCTGGCCTTCGAAAACCAGGGTTTCGAATGGCTGCATGTCGTGGACCTCAACGGCGCCTTCGCCGGTGAATCCGTCAATGGTGCTGCGGTCGAGGCGATCCTGAAGGCGACGAAGAACCCGGTTCAGCTCGGCGGCGGAATCCGCACACTCGAGCATATCGAGGCCTGGCTCTCCAAAGGTCTGACACGTGTCATCCTCGGCACGGTCGCTGTCCGTAATCCCGAGCTTGTCAAGGAAGCCTGCCGCAAGTTCCCGGGCCACATCGCCGTCGGCATCGACGCCAAGGGCGGCCGGGTTGCTGTCGAGGGCTGGGCGGAGGCCTCCGAGCTCGGCGTGATCGAGCTGGCGAAGAAATTCGAGGGCGCTGGCGTGTCGGCTATCGTCTACACCGACATCGACCGCGACGGCATTCTTACCGGCATCAACTGGGATTCGACCATCGAGCTGGCCGATGCCGTGAGCATTCCGGTCATCGCGTCAGGCGGTCTTGCCTCGATTGCCGATATCGTGCGCATGACCATGCCGGATGCGAAGAAGCTGGAAGGGGCGATTTCGGGCCGCGCGCTTTATGATGGCCGCGTCGATCCGGCGGAAGCGCTGGCCATTCTGCGTGAGGCAAACGGCGGATGACGGAAAGGCGGCCGGCGGGACAGAAAAGCGCAAGGGGCATGATTATCGCTTTCGCGCTGTCCGTGGCGGTCATCCTGCTTTTCGCCTTCGCGCCACTGATTTCGGCCTTCTCGGCAAGTGCGATTGCCAACGCGAATGGTTGCGCGCTGGATGAAGGCGGAGTTCATCCCTGCCTGATCGGCGGGACGGATTACGGCGAAACGCTTTCCATCATGTTCGTCCTTGGCTGGTTCGGGCTGATCACGATGCCGCTCGGCGCCCTCGCAGCCGTCGTCTGGTGCCTCATCCTGATGATCGTGCTCATCGTTAAATACAGAAGCAAGAATTCGTGACCTTCAAACGATTTGCGGTTGATCAACGCCTTGACAAGAGAGCGCTATCGCCCTTTCTACCTGAAAACAGTAATCCTTTATCGCGGGAGCGGTAGTCATGACCCTGAAAGCACGCGTAATTCCCTGCCTCGACGTCAAGGACGGGCGCGTCGTCAAGGGCGTGAGCTTTGTCAACCTCGTGGACGCCGGTGACCCGGTCGATGCCGCCAAGGCCTATGATGCGGCCGGCGCCGACGAGCTCTGCTTCCTCGACATCACGGCCTCTTCCGACAATCGTGACACGATCTTCGACGTCGTGGCGCGCACGGCTGACCATTGCTTCATGCCGGTGACGGTTGGCGGCGGCGTACGCACGGTCGGCGATATCCGTAAGCTCCTGCTGGCCGGTGCCGACAAGGTGTCGGTCAACTCGGCGGCCGTGCACAACCCGGATTTCGTTTCGGAAGCTGCCGACAAGTTCGGCGATCAATGCATTGTCGTATCCATCGATTCGAAGAAGGTTTCCAAGCCGGGCGAGACGGATCGCTGGGAAATCTTTACCCATGGCGGCCGCAACGCGACCGGCATCGATGCGGTTGAATTTGCCATCAAGATGGTCGAGCGCGGGGCTGGTGAGTTGCTCTTGACCTCCATGGACCGCGACGGGCAGAAGTCGGGCTACGATATCGGCCTCACCCGCACCATTGCGGATGCCGTGCATGTGCCGGTGATCGCATCCGGCGGCGTCGGCAATCTCGATCACATGGTCGAGGGTATTCGTGACGGCCATGCAACGGCGGTTCTCGCCGCCTCGATCTTCCATTTCGGCACCTATTCGGTCGGCGAGGCGAAGCGCTACATGGCCGAACACGGCATTGCCATGCGGCTCGATCCTGCGGGAGAGGCGGCATGAGCGGCTTTTCGCTTTCTGATCTCGAAGCCATTGTCGCCAATCGCGCCAAGGCGTCGCCGGAGGAATCCTGGACGGCCAAGCTTTATGCGGGTGGGCAGCCGAAGGCGGCGAAGAAGCTCGGCGAAGAGGCTATCGAAGCCGTGATGGCCGCCGTCACTGATGACCGCGAAAACCTCACCTACGAGGCGGCGGACCTGATCTATCATCTTCTCGTGGTTCTCGGCATTGCCGGCATCCCGATCAGCGACGTCATGGCAGAGCTCGAGCGTCGCACGGCGCAATCGGGCCTCAAGGAAAAGGCGAGCCGGAAGCCATCATGAACAGCATCGTCGGTGACATCGAAGCGGCGGAAGCCTTGGACCATTTCCAACCCAACGACTATTCCCCGTATCGATTTTTCACCGCAGACCAGTGGTCGCAGTTTCGAGCCGATACGCCGCTAACTCTCACTGCCGAAGAAGTTCGACAGCTTCGCTCGCTCAATGACCCGATCGACATTTCGGAAGTACGGCGAATCTATCTGTCCCTCTCGCGCCTGCTCTCCGCTCACGTGGAATCTTCGCAGCTTCTCTTCCGGCAGCGGCAGCGCTTTCTGTCGATGGATAATGACATCAAGACGCCCTTCGTGATCGGCATTGCCGGCTCCGTGGCGGTCGGCAAGTCGACGACGGCGCGTATCCTGAAGCAGCTACTGGCCCGCTGGCCGTCGAGCCCGAAGGTCGATCTGGTGACGACGGACGGCTTTCTCTATCCGAATGCCGTTCTGAATGCCCAGAAGATCATGGACCGGAAGGGCTTCCCCGAAAGCTACGACATCGGGCAGCTCCTGCGCTTCCTTTCCGCCATCAAGGCGGGGCAGCCGAATGTGAAGGCGCCGAAATATTCGCACCTGACCTATGACGTGCTCGACAACGAGTTCGACATTGTCGACCGTCCCGATATCCTGATCTTCGAAGGGATCAACGTCCTCCAAGCGCGCAATCTGCCGGCAGACGGCAAGATCGTGCCGATCGTCTCCGATTTCTTCGACTTCTCGATCTATATCGACGCGGAAGAAAGCCAGATTCACACCTGGTATATCGACCGCTTCATGCGGCTGCGGGAAACGGCATTCAAGAAGCCGGAATCCTACTTCCATCGCTATGCGGAAGTGAGCGAAGCGGATGCGCTGAAGATCGCGGAAGGCCTCTGGGCGAATACCAACCTGAAGAACCTGCGTGAAAACATCCTGCCGACGCGGCCGCGCGCCGATCTCATTCTGCGCAAGGGCAATAACCACCTCATCGAGGAAGTGGCGCTGCGCAAGCTTTGAGTTGAGCTATCAGGGATTGACGCGGCGCAAAGTCAGGTTCACCCGGCCCTCGCCTTTTAGAAGTGTCGAGGTTCCGGGATAGATGCGCGTCACGCCGTGAAACGCCAGCCGGCTCTTGCCTGCCAGCAGAACCACATCGCCGCTCGAAAGCTTGATCGAAGCTGCCGGTCCGGTTCGCTCCTCGCCTCCGATGCGAAACAGGCAGGTGTCGCCCAGCGAGATTGATAGCACCGGGGCCGCAAACTCCATCTCGTCGCGATCCTGATGCAAGCCCATCTTGGCCTCGGGGCCATAGAAGTTGACGAGGCAGGCTTCCGGGTCTTTCGGGTAGTTCGATAGCGCGCGCCACATGTCGAGAAGAGCTGGAGGGATGGCAGGCCATGGCTTGGCGTTCACGGGATGCGTGGGCTGATAACGATATCCCCGCTCCTTGTCGGTCACCCAGCCCAGCGCACCGAAATTCGTCATGCGGACCGACATGGGCTTGCCGGTCTTTGGCATGGTGGGCGTAAAAAGCGGAGCCTCGGTGACACCGGCGCGAACGGCCTCAAGCAGCGAGGCCTGAGCCTCCCGGTCAAGATAGCCGGGCAAATAGATGAAATCTTCGGGAAGCTCTTTCATCGCCCTACTCCTCAGATCGTTCTACGCCTTCAATCGCCACCCGGTTTGCCGCGCATCTTCTTGATCTCAGAGCGGCCGGACTTGGCCTTCAGTCTGCGTTCGATGGAACCCTTGGTCGGCTTCGTCTTCCGGCGCGGCGGCGGTGGGGGCTGCATCGCCTCAACGATCAGTGCCTTCAGGCGTTCCCGGGCATCTTCCCGGTTGCGGTCCTGGCTGCGAAAGCGACTTGCCTCGATGAGCAGCACGCCCTCCTTCGACAGTCGGCGACCGGCGATCTTGGCGGCGCGCTCCTTGACGGTATCGGACAACGAGGGCGAGGCCATCAGCGGGAAGAAGAGCTGGACGGCGCTCGCGACCTTGTTGACATTCTGCCCGCCGGGCCCGCCGGCGAGGATGAACTGCTCGGTCAGTTCCCAGCCGTTGATCGTGACGCGGCTCGAGATGATGAGGTCTTCGCTGGCCATTCTTCCTATTCCTGCGGCGTTGCGGACGCTGACCTCTATTTCACATGTTCCGCCGGCGTCAAACAACCCGGAAACGGGAAAACCCGGCGCGCGTTCCAGCACACCGGGTTTCACGTGAATCCGTCTGTGGTCCTCTGGCTTATTCAGCCGCCAGACGGGTGCCGGGGGCGGCGTCACGGACGCTGCCATCGACGTGATTTTCGAACTTGGCAAAGTTGGCGACGAACATGTCGACCAGCTTGCGGGCTTGGGCATCATAGGCTGCGCCATCGCTCCAGGTGGAACGCGGATCAAGGATCTCCGTGTCGACGCCTTCAACAGCGACCGGCACACGGAAGCCGAAGTTCGGGTCGACGCGGAACTCGACATTGTTCAGCGAGCCATCGAGAGCTGCCGTCAGAAGCGCGCGGGTCGCCTTGATCGGCATGCGCTTGCCGGTACCGTAAGCGCCGCCGGTCCAGCCGGTGGAGACGAGCCAGCAGTTGACGCCATGCTTGGCGATCAGGTCCTTCAGCAGGTTGCCGTATTCCGACGGATGACGCGGCATGAAGGGTGCGCCGAAGCAGGTCGAGAAGGTGGCTTCCGGCTCGGTCACGCCCTTTTCCGTGCCGGCAACCTTGGCGGTGTAACCGGACAGGAAGTGGTACATGGCCTGTTCGGGCGTCAGCTTTGCAATCGGCGGCAACACACCGAAAGCGTCCGCCGTCAGCATGATGATGTTCTTCGGCTGGCCCGCACGACCCGTCGCCGAGGCATTCGGGATGAAGTGCAGCGGATAGGCGCTTCGGGTGTTTTCCGTGGCCGAAGCATCGTCGAAGTTCGGAACGCGGGCGTCATCGAGAGCCACGTTTTCCAGAACCGTGCCGAAGCGGCGCGAGGCGGCGTAGATTTCCGGCTCGGCTTCTGCCGACAGACGGATGGTCTTGGCATAGCAGCCGCCTTCGAAGTTGAAGACGCCGTCTTCGCCCCAGCCGTGCTCGTCGTCACCGATGAGCGTACGGGTCGGGTCAGCCGAGAGCGTGGTCTTGCCGGTGCCGGAAAGGCCGAAGAAGACAGCCGTATCGCCAGCGGGGCCAACGTTTGCCGAGCAGTGCATCGGCATGACCTTCTTGGCCGGCAGCAGGTAGTTCAGCGCCGTAAAGACAGACTTCTTCATCTCGCCGGCATAGGACGTGCCGCCGATGAGGACGACGCCGTTTTCGAGATCGCACGCAATGACCGTTTCGGTGCGGCAGCCATGACGCTCCGGATTGGCGCGGAAGGACGGCAGATCGATGATCGTCAGCTTCGGCAGGAAGCTTGCGAGCGCCGACTGGTCCGGGCGGATCAGCAGGTTGCGGATGAACAGCGAGTGCCAGGCATATTCGGTGACGACGCGGGTCGGCAGTGCATTGTCGGCGTCAGCGCCACCGATGAGGTCCTGCACATAGAGCGACTTGCCTTCAGCGAAGTGCAGCATGTCGTTGTAGAGCACTTCGAAATGCAGCGGCGACATGGGCTTGTTGTTGTCCCACCAGATCTGATCGTCGGTCTTGGTGTCGCGGACGACGAACTTGTCCTTGGCGGAGCGGCCCGTGTGCTGGCCGGTCATGGCGCGCAGCGCACCATCAGCCGTCAGAACGGCTTCGCCATTGCGGATGGCCTCTTCGTAAAGGGATGCTTCCAGGAAGTTATAGCGAACCGTCGCCAGATTCCTGAAGCCGATCTTTGCCAGACCGTTGGCCTGGTTGCGAACGCCGAGCTCCTCCATCGTGCAAAATCCTTTTCTAACTCATTGCACCGTCGATGTGGGCGAACATAGGCAGAGTTTTTTAAAAAGACAATTGGCAAAACGTATAATTTTACAATGATATCAATATATTAATCGATTTAATTTTCCAACCGATTTTTTAAATCGTTTGAAGAAAGTCCCCGTAAGACGATTTTGTCCGAGCGGTAAAAAATTGCGTGCGGGTGCGGGCTCTTTCCGCTTGCCACAATTTGTTCCACCTTTATCCTCAAGAAGCGAACCGACTCAAACGGGCGCGGCCTGACATGCCGGCTGCGCCACGCGATCGTATGAAGGAGATGAATGCCCATGCTGACAATTGCACTCGTGGACGATGACCGGAACATTCTGACGTCTGTTTCGATCGCCCTCGAAGCGGAGGGTTACAAGGTCGAGACCTATACAGATGGCGCATCCGCCCTCGAGGGTCTTCTGGCTCGCCCCCCGCAGCTTGCAATTTTCGACATCAAGATGCCGCGCATGGACGGCATGGAACTGCTGCGTCGCCTGCGCCAGAAATCCGATCTGCCGGTGATCTTCCTGACCTCCAAGGATGAAGAGATCGACGAACTTTTCGGCCTGAAGATGGGCGCGGACGATTTCATCACCAAGCCGTTCTCGCAGCGTCTGCTGGTGGAGCGCGTGAAGGCGGTGCTTCGCCGGGCCGCAAGCCGCGAGGCTGCCGCCATTGCCGGCACCACGGCAAAGCCGGGTGCCGCAGCCGCCGCGCCGTCGCGTTCGCTGGAACGCGGGCAGCTCATCATGGACCAGGAGCGCCATACCTGCACGTGGAAGGGCGAGCCGGTCACGCTGACCGTCACCGAATTCCTCATCCTGCATTCGCTGGCACAGCGTCCAGGCGTGGTAAAAAGCCGCGATTCGCTTATGGACGCGGCCTATGACGAACAGGTATATGTCGACGACCGGACGATCGACAGCCACATCAAGCGGCTGCGCAAGAAGTTCAAGATGGTTGACACGGAATTCGACATGATCGAGACGCTCTATGGCGTCGGATACAGGTTCCGCGAAGCCGCCTGAACCACGGATTTACGGTAGTAGCGAGTAATCAGCGGGGCCATTTCGGTGCGCCCCGGGTGTCGCAATCAGGCGACGCGGACAGCACCATTGGCGGACAATTCTCTCGATCACGGCCTGGAAGACACATTGGATGCCGGGGACAAGCGTCCCGGCGGACGTGTGCGTTTCTGGCCGTTTCCGCGTATCCGCCGGATACTGCGCCATGCGGTTTTCTCAAGCCTCACGCGCCGCATTCTCTTCTTCAACTTCACCGCCCTCATCGTTCTTGTCGGCGGCATTCTCTATCTCAACCAGTTTCGCGAGGGCCTGATCGACGCGCGCGTCGAAAGCCTGCTGACACAGGGCGAGATCATTTCGGGGGCGATTGCTGCGTCTGCCTCTGTCGACACGAATTCGATCACTATCGACCCCCAAAAGCTGCTGGAGCTGCAGGCCGGGCAAAGCATCACGCCGGTTCCCAATGACGAGGATCTGGAATTCCCGATCGTGCCGCAGCGCGTGGCCCCCGTGCTTCGCCGCCTGATTTCGCCGACGCGGACGCGGGCGCGCATCTATGATGCCGACGCCAATCTGATCCTGGATTCCAAGCATCTCTATACCGGCGCGCAGGTGCTGCGGTTCGACCTGCCGCCGCTGCAGGGCGAGCCCGTCAGCTGGACCGACCGGATCGCCAATTTCTTCAACCGGCTGCTGCAGCAAGGCGATCTGCCGGTCTACAAGGAATCGCCCGGCGGTGACGGTTCGATCTATCCGGAAGTGATGAATGCGCTGACCGGCGTTCGCGGCGCGGTGGTTCGCATCAATGATGACGGCGAGCTGATCGTTTCGGTCGCTGTGCCG
Organism: Rhizobium sp. C1; assembly: GCF_021026335.1. GTDB lineage: Bacteria > Pseudomonadota > Alphaproteobacteria > Rhizobiales > Rhizobiaceae > Ensifer_A. The sequence goes on along the minus strand of NZ_JAJNCY010000004.1, from coordinate 367,592 downwards.
ATCCAGCGTTTCCGCGCCGTGCTGGGCGTGCTGCTTCTGTCGACCCAGGCCGGCGATATCGACAAGATCGTGCATGCGGAGCGCTTCGCCATCCTGCGCGTCTTTGGTGTGGCGACGCTGGTCAACGTCATCGTTTCGCTGCTGCTGTCATCGACAATTGCGACGCCGCTCCGGCGCCTGTCGGCCGCCGCCATTCGGGTGAGACGCGGCAAGGAACGTGCGGAAATTCCGGATTTCTCCGATCGTCAGGACGAGATCGGCAATCTTTCCATCGCGCTTCGCGGGATGACCAACGCGCTTTACGACCGCATCGACGCCATCGAGCAGTTCGCGGCCGATGTCAGCCACGAGCTGAAAAACCCCCTGACATCGCTGCGGAGCGCCGTCGAGACGCTGCCGCTCGCAAAGACCGATACGTCCAAGCAACGCTTGATGGACATTATCCAGCACGACGTTCGCCGGCTGGATCGACTGATCAGCGATATTTCCGATGCGTCGCGTCTGGATGCCGAGCTGGCGCGCGTCGACCAGCGCGAGGTCGATCTTGAAAAGCTGCTCGGCGATCTCGTCAGCATTTCACGTGAAATCCGCAGCGCCAAGAAGCCGGTTACGATCGACCTGCAGATCGATCGTAACGCCAAGGGTGTCAAGGACGGGTTCCGCGTGCCGGGTCACGATCTGCGCATCGGCCAGATCATCACCAATCTCATCGAAAACGCCCGCTCGTTCGTGCCGATGAAAAACGGCCGGATCCTGGTGAAGCTCACGCGCAACCGCCATCAGTGCGTCGTCATCGTCGAGGATAACGGGCCCGGCATCCAGGCCGAGGATATTGAGCGCATTTTCGAACGCTTCTATACCGACCGGCCGGAGGGCGAGGATTTCGGGCAGAATTCGGGCCTCGGCCTTTCGATCAGCCGCCAGATCGCGGAGGCGCATCAAGGCACACTGCGAGCCGAAAACCTGCCGTCATACGACGGCGAAAAGCCGGCAGGCGCGCGCTTCATTCTGACGCTGCCGGCCTTTACCGAAGAATGAGTGGAACCGTCCGCAACCAGCACGCCACCGCCATCGTGATCGGCACGCAGGGTTTTCTTTTTGTGGGGCCCTCCGGAAGCGGCAAGACGACAAGCGCCCTTGCCTGTCTTGCCGAGGCACGGACGCTGGGTCAGTTCGCAGCCTTTGTCGGCGACGATCAGGTAATCGTGTCTCTGAGGGCGGAGCGCATTGTTGCGGAGGCGATCGATACGATCGCGGGGCAGGCAGAACTACGCGGGGCCGGAATTGTCGACGTTCCCGCAATTGCCGCCGCCGTCATGGACTTCGCAGTTCTTCCAGTCGAGGTTGCAACATCGGAACGAATCCCGCCTGAAGACGAGCAGTTTGAAATGGAATCAATCGGCGCCCTGCCCCTGTTGCGATTGCCGGCTACCTCGACACAAATCCTGGATCAATTGCTTCGTCTTGCCGCCTCGCGGCGGTAATTCAGGGCATTTAGGGGCTTTATCGGCCTCTATTTTGCTCTTGCACTTCGAAATTTCCTCGCCATGATGTCCACCTTGTCGGTGGACGTTATGAATACAATGCGATAACAGGCGTCCCTCTGGACTGTGCAATGGAGCGAAATGCGACATGATCGGACTTGTGCTTGTCACCCATGGCAAGCTGGCTGAAGAATTTCGTCATGCCCTCGAACATGTGGTCGGGCCGCAAAAGCAGCTTGAAACCGTTTCGATCGGGCCGGAAGACGACATGGATCAGCGCCGGCAGGATATTCTCGATTCCGTGATGCGCGCGGACGAAGGCCACGGCGTCATCATCCTGACCGACATGTTCGGCGGTACGCCTTCAAACCTCGCCATCTCCGTCATGTCGGCGGGGCTGATCGAGGTCATTGCCGGCGTCAATCTTCCCATGCTGATCAAGCTTGCCGGCATTCGCGGCGAAAACAACATGCAGAAGGCGCTCACGGATTCGTCGGAAGCCGGGCGCAAATACATCAATGTCGCTAGCAGCGTGCTGGCCAGCAAGTAGTCCTCAGGATCAGGAGCAAGACCTCAAGGTGTCCGTTTCTCGCGAGCTTCTGATCATCAACAAACGCGGCCTGCATGCCCGGGCCTCAGCCAAATTTGTCCAGACTGTCGAGGGCTTCGATGCCAAGATCACCGTTTCCAAAGATGGAATGACGGTTGGTGGCACCTCCATCATGGGGCTCATGATGCTGGCCGCCAGCCCCGGCTGCACCATCATGATCGAAGCAGAAGGCGTCCAGGCCGATGCAGCGCTTGAGGCCATCGCAGCCCTGGTTGCCAACAAGTTCGGTGAAGAGGCCTGAACTTTTCCAACGCGTATCAGATCTTTTCAGCCGGCATTCCCGGCCTGCGAAAGCTGTCCCTAACGGTTGATTCATCCTTTCATATAAAGACATAAAGACTTCTTTATATCCTGATTGCCAAAAGACCCCATCGCTGATACATAGCACATATCCATTTCTCGGACGCCAATGACCGGCATTGCGTCCGTTGGGTTCTGATGTTTTGAGCCCTGTTTCCGCCGGATCTGGAGAATTTGATGAGCAAAGCCAACGACTATATCGTGACCGATATCAACCTTGCCGATTTTGGCCGCAAGGAAATCCAAATTGCCGAAACCGAAATGCCGGGCCTGATGGCTGCGCGCGAGGAATTCGGAACCACGAAGCCGCTGAAGGGCGCACGCATCACCGGTTCTCTGCACATGACGATCCAGACTGCGGTTCTGATCGAAACGCTGGTCAAGCTCGGCGCCGAAGTCCGCTGGGCCTCGTGCAACATCTTCTCGACGCAGGACCATGCCGCAGCAGCCATTGCCGCTGCCGGCATCCCGGTCTTCGCAAAGAAGGGCGAGTCGCTCTACGAATACTGGACCTACACGGACATGATCTTCCAGTGGACCGACGGCGGCGTGTCGAACATGATCCTCGACGACGGCGGCGATGCCACCATGTACATCCTGCTCGGCGCCCGCGCTGAAGCCGGCGAGAACGTCCTCTCGAACCCGGGTTCGGAAGAAGAAGAGATCCTCTTCGCACAGATCAAGAAGCGTCTGGAAGCTTCGCCGGGCTGGTTCACCAAGCAGCGCGCCGCCATCAAGGGCGTGACGGAAGAAACGACGACGGGCGTCAACCGTCTCTACCAGCTCGCCAAGAAGGGCCTGCTGCCCTTCCCGGCCATCAACGTCAACGACTCGGTCACGAAGTCGAAGTTCGACAACAAGTACGGCTGCAAGGAATCGTTGGTTGACGGCATCCGCCGCGGCACCGACGTGATGATGGCCGGCAAGGTTGCCGTCGTCTGCGGTTACGGCGACGTGGGCAAGGGTTCTGCCGCCTCGCTTCAGGGCGCCGGCGCTCGCGTGAAGGTCACGGAAGTCGACCCGATCTGCGCGCTTCAGGCCGCCATGGACGGTTTCGAAGTCGTTCAGCTCGAAGATGTCGTCTCCTCCGCTGACATTTTCATCACGACGACCGGCAACAAGGACGTTATCCGCATCGAGCATATGCGCGCGATGAAGGACATGGCGATCGTCGGCAATATCGGCCACTTCGACAACGAGATTCAGGTGGCCGCGCTGCGTAACCTGAAGTGGACCAACGTCAAGCCGCAGGTCGATCTCGTCGAGTTCCCCGCGGGTAACCGCATGATCCTTCTCTCGGAAGGCCGCCTGCTCAACCTCGGCAATGCAACGGGTCATCCGTCCTTCGTCATGTCGGCTTCGTTCACGAATCAGGTTCTCGCCCAGATCGAGCTGTTCACCCGCGGCGAAAACTACAAGAACGATGTCTACGTCCTGCCGAAGCACCTCGACGAAAAGGTTGCTCGCCTGCATCTCGCCAAGCTCGGCGCGAAGCTGACGGAACTTTCGGAAGAACAGGCCGCCTATATCGGCGTCGGCCAGACAGGCCCGTTCAAGTCGGAACACTACCGCTACTGAGACCCCTCGGTCGCAACCACCACATATAGAGGCCGCCGGCGGGGCAACCTGCCGGCGGCTCTTTTTTGGCCATTTCGCTTTATGACGATTCCCGAAGGCAGTAATGTCGCCAGCAATGATTCGGCAGTTTTGAACTGTTTTGCGGGGGCCGCTGATCAAGGCGTTCCGCGCAGCCTTCGCACAAGTTCTTCGTGGCAGGCTGTGCCCGGAATGGTCGCTTCGGCCTTTCACATGACCTGCATGGAGAATAACCGGACATGATTTCGGGACAGACATCCGGTTCGCCCAAGAAGAATAGCCCATTGAGACCAATTCGTGTGTTCATGACGGCGACGACAGCGCTGACGGCGACGGACGTGTTCGCCGCTTCGCCTTCGGTCGGTTCGCTTTATACATCCGGCGGCATCGCCGGGGCGGCCATTCTGGCCGGCATCCTATCGGCCGCGTTCATCTCTTCGTTCTGGAATGCCCGTCGGCGCAATTCCGTCGAGGCCGAAAGCCGGGAAATCCGCAGCGCGCTCTCCGAAGCGAGCCAGAAAATCTCGAGCTATCAGGCCCTGATCGCCGACAAGAATCGCCGCATTGTCATCTGGGATGGGCTTTCGGGCCAGACCGAGGTGATCGGTCAATTGCCGCTCGAGACCGGCGCGCCGGTGCAGGATCGCGATTTCATCGCCTTCGGGCGCTGGCTCAGCCCGCGCTCGGCCTCCGAAATCGAAAACGCCGTCGACAGGTTGCGCAGCCACGGCTCGCCCTTCGATCTCGTGGTGGAAAGCCAGCGCGGTGAGGCCATCGAGGCGCAGGGCCGTGTCTCCGGCGGGCGCTCTTTCGTGCGTTTCGTGGCGCTCAACAGCCTGCGCGCGGAACTGGCGGAACTGCAGATCGAGCGCGACCGGCTGGCGGCAACGATCGCCTCGTTCCAGGCGCTCCTCGACACGATAGACATGCCGGTCTGGCAGCGCAACACCGAAGGCCGGCTGACCTGGGTCAACGAAGCCTATGGCGACGCGGTCGAGGCCAAGACGCGCGAAGAAGCGCTGCGCGAAGGGCGCGAATTGCTGCCGACGGTCGCGCGCGAGAAAATCCGCGCCACCGCCACCTCGGACGCGCCCTTTCACGACAAGGTGTCGACCGTTGTTCGGGGCGAACGCGCCTTCTTTGACGTCTTCGACGTAAAGAGCCGCACCGGCTCTGCCGGAATGGCGATCGATACCTCGGCGCAGGAGGCGCTGCGCGAAGAGCTCAAGCGCACGCTGAAAAGCCACGCGGAAATCCTCGATCATCTCGGCACACCAGTCGCGATCTTCGACAAGGACCAGCGCCTGCAGTTCTACAATCAGGCCTTCCAGCAGCTCTGGGAACTCGATCTCGTTTTCCTCGAGCAGCGACCGGATAATGGCGCGCTTCTGGACCGCCTGCGCGCCAAGGGCCGCCTGCCTGAACAGCTCAACTGGAAATCCTGGCGCGAGCATGCGCTTGGCGTTTATCGCGCCGTCGAGACGCAGACCGATATCTGGTATCTGCCGAATGGTCAGACGCTCCGCGTGTTTGCCAATGCCCTGCCGCAGGGCGGCGCGACATGGGTGTTCGAGAACCTGACCGAGAAGGTCAATCTCGAAACGCTCTACAATTCGCTCGTCAAGGTGCAGGAAGAAACAATCAATCATCTCGCCGAGGGCGTGGCGGTGTTCGGCCCGGACGGCAAGATCCGGATTTCCAACCCCGCCTTCCGCAAGCTCTGGGGTTTACGCGAAGACGATGCCAAGCCCGGCACGCATATCCGCTCGGTCGAGACCGCCTGCATGGCGGCTTATGGACAGGCCGATGGCTGGCGCCGCTTCGGCCAGCTGATCACCAGTTTCGACGATGAGCGCACCAATTTCAGCGGGACCCTCGAGCTCAATACCGGTCTCGTGCTCGACTATGCGGTGACGCCGCTGCCCAATGCGCAGACCATGCTGACCTTTGTCGACATGACCGACAGCGTTCTCGCCGAACGGGCGCTGACCGAAAAGAACGCTGCACTGCAAAAGGCCGACGAGATCAAGAACGACTTCGTCCAGCATGTCTCCTACGAGCTGCGGTCGCCGCTGACCAATATCATCGGCTTCACCGATCTTCTGAAGACGCCGGCGCTCGGGACACTCAACGAGCGGCAGGCGGAATATGTCGAACATATCTCCGCCTCTTCCTCGATCCTGCTCACCATCGTCAACGACATCCTCGATCTCGCAACGGTCGACGCCGGAATCATGCAGCTGGATTTCGCGCCGATCGCGCTCGACGGCTTCCTCGACGAGGTTGCCCAGCAGATCGCCGAGCGTCTGCACGAGATGAACATCACGCTGCAGATCACCGCACCTGCGGGCCTGGGCGCGATCAACGCCGATCGGCAGCGGCTGAAGCAGATCCTGCTCAAGCTCCTGACCAACGCTGCCAATTTCGCGCCTGAGCACAGCAATATCCGGCTGAAATGCTGGCGTGACGGCGAAGATTTCGTCTTCAAGGTTTCCGATGACGGGCCGGGTATCCCCAAGGATATTCTCGACACGGTGTTCAATCGCTTCGAATCGCACGGCAAGGGGAGCGGCGCAGGGCTCGGCCTTGCGATTGTCGACTGCTTCGTCACGCTGCACGGTGGGCAGGTCACCATTGATTCCGTCGAAGGTCGGGGCACCGAAGTCACCTGCCGGATCCCGTCGAAAGTCCTGCCCGACATGGGCTCGATTGCCGCTGCGGAGTGAACCGCATGGACCCGCTTACGCTTCATCTCGCAGACGAGGCCGCCACGCTCCGCTTTGGGGAAGATCTGGCGCTGGCGCTGGGATCTGGGCTTTGCGTGGCGCTTGACGGCGATCTCGGTGCAGGGAAATCAACGCTGGCGCGGGCGGTCCTGCGGGCGCTCGCCAACGATCCGTCTCTTGAGGTGCCAAGCCCAACGTTTACACTCGTTCAGGTCTATGACCTGCGCTTTCAGGTCGGTCATTTCGATCTCTATCGCATCGGGGATTCGAGCGAACTCGATGAACTCGGCTTTGATGAAATCCTGGAAACCGGAGTCTGCCTCGTCGAATGGCCGGACCGTGCGGGCAGCCGCCTGCCAGCGGACCTGTTGCGCATCGAACTGACAAGCGAAGGCGCAGGCCGCAAAGCGACCATCACAGGGCCGGATCGTCGGCTGGCACGGGTGAAGCGGGTTCTGGACATCCGGGCATTTCTCGATACGCATGGGTTTGCCGGTGCGCGTCGCAGTTTTCTGACAGGAGATTCATCCTTCCGCGCCTATGAGCGCATCCAGACGGTGGACGGTCGCGGGCTTGTGCTGATGGATGCGCCGGCGCGCTCCAACGGGCCGGTGATCCGCGACGGCAAGACCTATTCGCAGCTGGTGCATCTGGCCGAAGACGTGCGGCCCTTCATCGCCGTCGACCGCTATCTTCGCGGCATCGGCCTGTCAGCGCCGGAGATTTATGAGGCGGATCAGGAACAGGGCATTCTGGTCGTCGAAGATCTGGGGAGCGAGGGCGTCATCGACGCAGACCGCAAGCCGATTGCCGAACGCTATCATGAGGCCGTTCTGTGTCTGGCGGAGTATCACCAGCTTCCCATCGTCCGTGATCTGCCGATCGACGCGACCTCGGTTCACCGTGTTCCTGCCTTCGACAAGGCCGCGATGCTTTATGAAGTCGAACTGCTGCTTGACTGGCATATTCCCTGGAAGCGGAATGGCAAGGAGGCAACGAAGGCAGAGCGGGACGCCTATATGGCGATCTGGAGCGGGCTGATCGACGAGGCGCTTGCGGGTGAGACGCATCTCGTCATGCGCGACTATCATTCTCCGAACCTGCTCTGGTTGCCGGAGCGAGAAGGCTTCCGCAAGATCGGGATCATCGATTTTCAGGATGCCATCATCGGCCCGTCCTCCTATGACGTCGTCTCGCTGGTTCAGGATGCCCGTGTCACCGTCGAACGGCCGCTTCTGGACGATCTGATGGAAACCTATATGCGCGCCCGCGAGGCCGCCGGCTCGTTCGATCGCAAGTCGTTCATCAGACACTGGTCGATCATGTCGGCGCAGCGCGCCTGCCGGCTGAACGGGCTCTGGGTGCGGCTTTTGAAACGCGATAGCCTGCCGGGTTACATGCAGCATATGCCGCGTACGCTCTGGCATCTCGAGGTCGCCTTTGAACATGAGGCGCTTGCCCCCTTGCGCAATTGGTGCCTGGAGGCTGGAATCCTGTCTCGCGAATCAGTGTCCGCATAAGGCGGACAACAGGCAGCAGGGCATTCCCATATGAAAATCGATACCGCGATGGTGCTTGCGGCCGGCCTCGGCACGAGACTTCGCCCCATCACCGACACGATGCCCAAGCCGCTGGTGCCCATCGCCGGCAAGCCGATGATCGACTATGTGCTCAATGCGCTCGCCGAAGCTGGTGTCGAGGAGGCCGTGGTCAATGTCCACCATCTGGCGGATCAGATGGAAGCGCATCTGGCGCGCCGGGCAAGACCCCGCGTTCAAATTTCGGACGAGCGGGAAAGCCTACTGGATTCCGGCGGCGGTCTCGTCAGGGGCATGAAGCTTTTGCCGCGTCAGCCGCTTTTCGTGATGAATGCCGATCTCTTCTGGGTCGGCGAGAAGAAAGACGAGCCGAGCAATCTTTCCCGCTTAGCCGGATTCTTCGAGCCGGAACGGATGGACATCGCCATGCTGGTCGTGCGCAACGAGGACACGACGGGACATAACGGCAAGCTCGATTTTTCGCTGGGCGAAGACGGACGGTTGAGCCGTTACAAGGATGGTCTGCCTCGCCCGGTCGTCTATGCCGGAGCCTTCGTCCTCGCACCCGAACTTCTGGACGACGCGCCGGACGGGCCCTTCGGGCTGAACGCCAGTTTCGACAAGGCGATCGCCGCCGGCCGTCTCTTCGGGCTGGAGCTTTCCGGCCATTGGATCACGGTCGGAACGCCGGACGCGATTGCGCCTGCAGAAGCCGCCGTCGCCCGCTTCGCAGCTTCGGGAGGTTAGACCATGGCGCGGCGGCAAAAGCGTGTTCTGACCAGTCCGCCCGGCCCCGCCTTTCTACGGACGCTGGCAGAGGGCATTCTGAACGGCGAGATTGTCGAGGGCTTTGTCTTCGATCCCGCCCAACCTGAAACGCTCGCCGACGTGACTGTCTTCGTGCCGACCCGGCGCGCGGCGCGCGTGCTGCGCTCGGAATTTGCGCTGCTTCTGTCTCACGGCTCGGCCATCCTGCCGACGATCCGGCCCCTTGGTGAGACCGACGACGACAGCGGCTTCTTCGAAGCGAGCCTGCCGGAAACGCTGGACCTTCTGCCGCCCGTCGGCCCGGTGGCGGCAGCGCTGGAACTGGCAAGGCTGATCACTGTCTGGCGCAACAGCCTGCCGGAAGCGGTCGTCAACTTTCATGGTGGCGCGCCGGTAATTGCGCCGGCAAGTCCCGCGGATGCGGTGTGGCTGGCGAAAGAACTGATCGCGCTGATTGGCGAAGTCGAGACGGCGGAAATCGGCTGGGACAATCTCGATAAACTCAACACGCAGGACTATGCCTCCTGGTGGCAACTGACGCTGGAATTCCTCAAGATCGCGCATGTCTACTGGCCGGCGCGCCTGGAGGAGCTGAACGCCTCTTCCGCCTCTCGCCATCGCAATGCGGTGCTGAAAGCGGAAGTGGAACGGCTGGCGACGGCGGTGCACAGGGGGCCGGTGATCGTCGCCGGTTCGACCGGTTCGCTTCCCGCCACGGCCCGGCTGATCGATGCGGTGAGCCAGCTTGACGAGGGCGCGGTCGTCCTGCCGGGGCTCGATCTCCATATGCCGCCGGCGCAATGGGATTGTCTGGCCCTTCCCTCTACCGCCGATGGAACGGGCATTGACCCGACCATTTTCGGCCATCCGCAATTCGGTCTGGCGCGGCTTCTCGATGTACTGCATTTGAAGCGCGACGATGTCGGCTCCTATGGCAGGGCGGAGCCGGCTATCGATACCCGGACCCGCGCCGTCTCGCTGGCGCTTGCCCCCTCCGCTTCCACACATCTCTGGCCCGAGATGAAGGCCGAGATTGGTGAAAGCGCGATGACCGATGCTTTTGCAGATGTGGCCCTCATGGAAGCCCCGAACGAGCGGCTGGAGGCGACTGCCATTGCCGTCGCCCTGAAACTGGCGCTCGACACGGCCGGCTCTGACGAAAGCCAGGTCGCGCTGATCACGCCGGATCGCGGGCTTGCCCGACGGGTCGTGGCCGAACTGGAGCGCTTCGGCATCGAGGCCGACGACAGTGGGGGCACGCCGCTCAACGCCACGCCGCAGGGTACGCTTCTCAAACTATTGATCGAATCGACGCTGTTTCCGGGCGACCCGGTGCCGATCGTTTCGCTACTGAAGCATCCCCTGACCCGGCTCGCCCTTCCACCGGAGACCATGGCCAAAGCTGCCCGCCTGCTGGAGGTTCATGCCCTTCGCGGCGGCACCGGCGCCGTCGACATCTCGACACTGGCGCCTCTGATGGAAGCGCAGGCGGAGCGCGCGGCGCAGGCGCGCCACGAGCCGGCATGGCGCGCGCCGCTTTCAGCGGGCGACCTCGCGCTTGCGCTCGACGCCGCCGCACGGATTGCCATCGCCGCCGAACCGCTGGTGGAGGCGCTGGTGCGGCGCCTGCCCGGCCAGGGCTTCTCCATTACCCGTAGCACCGCCGAATGGGCGGAGCGGACGGGCCGCGCGCTGGAAGCCTTTGCGGCGGACGAGGCGGGCGACGTCTCGGCACTCTGGACCGGTGAAGCCGGCGAAGCGCTGGCCGATCTTCTCTCCGGCGTCATGGAGGCGCCGGGTGGACTGGCGCTGACCGGAGCAGACTGGGCTGGTGTGCTGGATGCACTGGTGGCCGACGTAGCCGTAAAGCCGCGCGCCATGAGCCACCCGCGCGTCTTCATCTGGGGGACACAGGAAGCGCGCCTGCAGCATGTCGACACCATCGTGCTCGGCGGCATGAACGAGGGCGTCTGGCCGCAACAAGCGGGCACGAACCCGTTCCTTTCGCGCATCATGAAAATCCGCATGGGACTGGAGCCCCCCGAACGCCGTGCCGGCCAGATTGCGCATGACTTTCAGATGGCGAGCGGGATGCCGCATGTCATCTATTCGCGGGCGCTACGGGCCGGCAGCGCGCCCTCGGTCGCCTCGCGTTTCCTGCAGCGGCTCACCACCATTGCGGGGCCCGAACTCACGAAGACCATGCGGCAGAGGGGCGAGTACTATCTGCGTTGCGCCACGCTGATCGACGAAGGCGAGCGGCAGCCGCTGGCACTTCGGCCAGAACCGAAGCCGGATTCAAACCTCATTCCGATCCGCTATTCCTTCTCGGAAGCCGGCAAGCTTCGCCGCGATCCCTACGCGGTCTATGCGCGCCGCATCCTGCGGCTGGATCCGGTAGATCCGTTCAATGCCGATCCGGGGCCGGCGGAACGCGGAACGCTCTATCACGCCATTATCGAAGCCTTCGTCGGCGAAAAGATCGATCCGGCCAGCGAGGCGGCGACTGCCGCTCTTGCCGCGCTTGCCGACCGCGCCTTTGCCGAGGCCGATCTGCCCGCCCATATCGAGGCAACGTGGCGGCCGCGTTTTGACGAGACGGCACGAGCCTTTCTCGACTGGGAGAAAAAGCGACAGGCGAATATCAAACAATCGTTCACCGAGGCGCGTGCGATCATGCCGCTCGACGGCGGGTTCGAACTCACCGGTTATGCCGACCGCATCGACATCACCCGCGGCGGTGTTGCCGATATCATCGATTACAAGACCGGCAGTTCGCCGTCCCTCAAGCAGGCGCGCACATTGATCGATCCGCAGCTTTCGCTGGAGGCGGCGGCGCTTCAGGCCGGGGGCTTTGCCGATGTCGGCGCACGGGAGCCGGGGGATCTGATCTATGTGCGTCTGAGGCCGGGCGATCGCTTCAAGTTTGAAATCGTCAATGGCGATCCGGCCAGTTCGCGGTCCAAGACGCCACCCAAGACCTCCGCGCAACTGGCGGAAGACGCGGCACGCGAACTGGTCAAGCTGCTGACGCTGCTGAAGACCGGCAAGCGCGGGTTCCTGTCGCGCGTGCTTCCCGAGAGTGCAGCGATCATCGGCGATTACGATCACCTCGCGCGTGTGGCCGAATGGACCTCCGGCGAAGACAGTGACGAGGGCGATACCGATGGCTGAAATACATATCGAGCCCGCTTCGGACACCATGCCGAGTGATCCGCTCGCCTCGATCGGCTGGACGACGCGGCAGCAGGGGCTCGCCTCCGATCCGAAAAGCCTTGCATGGGTGTCGGCCAATGCCGGTTCGGGCAAGACGCATGTTCTCACACAGCGTGTTATCCGGCTTCTGTTGGCTGGCGCGCGGCCCTCTGCCATCCTCTGCCTGACCTATACCAAGGCCGCAGCGTCCGAAATGTCGAACCGAGTCTTCCGGACGCTGTCGAAATGGGCGTTGCTGGATGACGCAACGCTTTCGCGCGAAATCGAAGCCATGGAAGGCACTCCGCCGGTGCGCGCCATGTTGGCCGAAGCGCGGCGGCTTTTCGCACGCGCGCTCGAAACTCCGGGCGGGCTGAAGATCCAGACCATCCACGCCTTCTGCGAAGCGCTGCTGCATCAGTTTCCGCTCGAGGCGAATGTGGCAGGTCATTTCACCGTGCTCGACGAACGCGCCGCTGCGGACATCATTGGCGATGTACGGCGCAATCTCCTGGTCGCCGCCACGGCCGAAGACGATGCGGAACTTGCCGCCGCCTTCGCGACCGTCATGGATTACGGCTCGGATAGCGGGCTTGAAACGCTGATCGGCGAGATCGTGTCGCAGCGCAGCGCGCTGACCGAAAGCCTGCGCGCCATTCGCGACGGCAGCTATGAACGCCTGTTGCGCCGCAAGCTGGGTCTTGCCCAGGATGCAACCCGCGAGGCATGCCATGAGGCGCTGCAACACTTGCCCGGCTTCTCCGGCGCGCAAGGCTTGGCTTACATTTCATTTGCAGGTCAGGCAGGTGGAGCAAAGGTGCAGGAGAGCGTGCAAAAGCTCTCAGCGATCCTGACGGAGAGCGATCCGCAGCGCCGGCTTTCTGCCATCCAAGATTTTGCCTTCACGCAGACTGGAAAAATCCGCAGCAACCAGGCCTTCTACAGTGCGGCCATGCTGAAGCAGGACCCGGCGCTGGAACAGCGTGTCGCTGACATGCTGACCCATGTGGTCGAACATCTCGATGCGCTGCGCAAGCTCGACCTGCTGGAGGCGAGTTCTGCAGCGCTGACGATTGCCAACCGGCTGGTGCGCGATTACGAGGACCTGAAGCGCCGGTTCGGCTATATGGACTTCGAGGACCTGATCGACCGCGCGGCCAATCTTCTGACCCGCAGCGATGCCGGCCCGTGGATCCATTACAAGCTGGATCAGGGCATCGATCACATTCTGGTCGATGAGGCGCAGGATACGAGCCCGATGCAGTGGCGCATCATCCGTGCCTTGTCGGAGGAATTTTTCGCCGGCAAATCGGCAAGGAACCTCTCGCGTACGCTCTTTGCGGTCGGCGACGAAAAGCAGTCGATCTATTCCTTTCAGGGCGCGCGACCGGAAAAGCTGGCCAGCGAAGGCCGGCATGCGAAAGCCATGGCGGAAGCGGCCGCGCTGGAGTTTCGGTCGATTCGCCTGCCGCTTTCCTTCCGCTCGACGGACCATGTGTTGAGCGCCGTCGATCAGGTCTTCTCGGTCCCTGAAAACAGCCGCGGCCTTGGCGAAGGCGGAGCAAGCGTGACGCATCAGTCGAGCCGTATCGGTCACCCAGGGCTTACCGAAGTGTGGGAAATGATTGCTCCGGTGGAAAGCACGGAAGAGGACGACTGGACGCTGCCCTTCGATGCAACGCCGGAGACCACGCCGCCGGCAATCCTTGCGCGGCGCATTGCCGATACGATTGCCGGCTGGATCGGCAATGAGATCATTGTCGAGGACAAGAAGGCGCGGCCGGTGCGGCCGGGCGATGTCCTTGTTCTGGTGCGCAAGCGCGACGGCTTCGTCAATGCGCTGACGCGGGCACTGAAGTCGCGCAACGCGATCCCCGTTGGCGGCGCGGACCGGCTCGTTCTGACGCGCCACATTGCCATTCAAGACCTGATGGCCCTCGGCCGTTTTATGCTGTTGCCGGATGACGATCTCTCTCTGGCGGCACTGAGCAAATCGCCGCTGATGGGACTTTCGGAAGAGGCCCTCATGCTGGCCGCGGCCGGGCGCGGCCAGCGCGAGAGCCTGTGGCAGCGTTTCCGGGTTCTGGCGGCTGAGGGCAATGCTGCATTCGCGCAATTTGTCGATCTCATCGAGGCGTGGCGACGGCTGGCGGCCACGCGAAACCCGTTCGATTTCTTTTCCCGGATTCTTGGCCCCATGGGCGGCCGCCGCAAGTTCTTTGCGCGGCTCGGCACGGAAGTAACGGACGTGCTGGATGAATTTCTGGCGCTGGCGCTCGAACATGGGTCCAAGGGCCTGCCCGGCCTGCAGTCTTTCACCTCTTCGCTGGAGCTCGACCCGCCAACGGTCAAGCGCGAGCAGGACAAGGGACGCGACGAGGTGCGGATCATGACCGTCCACGCCTCAAAGGGCCTTGAGGCACCGATCGTTTTCCTCGTTGACGACGGCAGCGCGCCCTTCAATGCCGGCCACATGCCGAAGCTGCGGCTGATTGAAGAGAGTGAGGATGCCCCATCGCTTCCAGTGTGGCTGTCCGATGCGTCGCTGGCGGTTTCAATTACCGAAGAGGATGCCGCGCGGCGAAAAGCGCTGGCCGAAGAGGAATATCGCCGGCTTCTTTATGTAGGCATGACGCGGGCGGCCGACCGGCTGATCATTTGCGGACATCGCAAGAAGCGCGAGGTGCCTGATTGCTGGCACAAGCTCGTCTGGTCGGCGCTGGCACTCGATGCCGACCGATGCCGGGAGACGGTGTTCAAGACCAGAACCGAAGAGTGGGCGGGCCTCGTCTGGACCTCCGGTCGGCCGATGCGGGAACTTGAGCGGCATGAAGAACAGGCGCGTGCGGCAAGCGCCTTCCCCCTTCCCGCTTCGCTTCTGAAACCTTTGCCGCCACACATGCGCCTGCCGCGGCCGCTGAGCCCCTCGGGAGCTGCCGCCGAACTGGAAGGCGTGGGTCCGCGGCCGGCGCCGGGCTCCCGGCTGTTCGGCAATGCGGAGCAGACGAGTTTCGCGATCAAGCGGGGCAAGACGATCCATCGGCTGTTTCAGGTTCTGCCGGACTTTCCGCAAAGCGAGCGACGGGCAGCGGCCGAGCGCTATCTTGCGCGTGCCGCCGCCGAGTGGCGGGAGGAAGACCGCTACGTGGCGCTCGAACAGGTTTTTGCCGTTCTCGAGAACCCGGATTTCGCCAGCCTGTTCGGACCAACGGCACGCGCGGAGGCCAGTCTGATCGGCGTCCTTGCTACCGCGGAGCGACAGTTTTCCGTCGCCGGCCGAATCGACCGGCTTTCGGTCGAGGCCAAGCGGGTCATCATTGCCGACTTCAAGACGGATCGCGCGCCGCCAAACCGGGCTGATGACATCTCCAAGGCTTATGTTGCGCAGCTTGCGATCTATCGCCAGATCCTGCGGCCGCTTTATCCGGGGCGGGAGATCGAATGCCGGCTGATTTTCACCACCTCAGGTGCGGGCTTCGCGCTGCCACCCTCCGTGCTTGACGCAACGCTGGCGGAGCTCGGTCTTTCCGGTGCATGCGCCGTTTAAGCCAGCCTTGCGCAGGAAAGGGATTGAATTCTCAGCCCGCAGGCATACATGATGGCATAACCAGATTCGTTCAGGAGTTTCCCCTATGAGCACCGTCAAGGTCGATAATGCCAATTTCCAGACAGAGGTTCTGCAGTCCGCCGAGCCCGTCGTTGTTGATTTCTGGGCCGAATGGTGCGGCCCTTGCCGCATGATCGCGCCGGCGCTTGAAGAGCTGTCGACCGAACTTGCCGGCAAGGTGAAGATCGCCAAGATCAATGTCGACGAAAACCCGGAAATCGCTGCCCGCTTCGGCGTGCGCGGCATTCCGATGCTGGCCATGTTCAAGGGCGGCGAAATGGCGGACCAGCTGACCGGCGCGCGTCCGAAGTCGCAGCTGTCGGCCTGGATCAACGGCGCTGCCTGATTTCAGATGACCATGGAAATGCGAAAAGGCCCGGCATCGACCGGGCCTTTTTTTGTTTTTCAGTTCGGGGGCGTCCCGTTGTCTCGCAGCACCGATCCTGCGAGATAAAGCGAGCCACCGATGAAAATGCGCGGCGGTTCCTCTCCGGGTTCGACCAGCGCCGCAATTTCTTTCAATGCCTCTTCGACAGAAGAGCGCGGCCGCGCCATCAAGCCCGCATTCTGGGCGTCGGTCGCAAGTGCCACCGGGTCGACGCTCGCCTCCGACTGATCAACCGGAACCGTGAAGACGGTCTCAACCAGATCAGTGAAGGCGCGGAAAAAGCCGGTCGCATCTTTTGTGTTGATCATGCCGGCGATCATGAAAAGCGGCCGTGGCTGTTTTTCTTCGAGCTCCGCAAGCGCCTCCGCGATGACCACGCCGGCACCCGGATTGTGCCCCCCATCGAGCCAGATTTCCGCGCCAGCGGGTGCGACGCCTGCGAGCCTGCCTTCCGGCAGACGCTGCATGCGCGCAGGCCATTCAACGGATTTCAGCGCATTGGCAATGATCGCATCATCCAGTTCGAAGCCTGCAGCCTTGACACCACGGACGGCGGCGGCGGCGTTACCATACTGATGACGGCCGGGAAGCCGCGGCAACGGCAGGTCGGAAAGGCCGAATTCATCCTGATAGACCAGACGGCCGAATTCCTCGAAGGCGAGATAATCCTGACCGAAGACCGCATGCGGGCAGCCGAGACGTTCCGCGGTTTCGACCAGCACGTCCAGCGCGGGGCTCTCCGACTGATACCCGATGACGACCGGACGGCCACGCTTCATGATTCCGGCCTTCTCAGCAGCGATCAGTTCGACCCGGTCTCCGAGATAGGCAATGTGATCCAGCGAAATAGACGTGATGATGCAGGCAGCAGGATTTGCGATGACATTCGTTGCATCGAAACGGCCGCCGAGGCCAACTTCGACGATCGCTGCGTCTGCCGGATGTTCGGCAAAGAGCAAGAACATGACCGCCGTCAGGATTTCAAAGACGGTGATATATTCGCCGGCATTGGCGTCGCCGACACGGCGGATGGCGTGGGCCAGGGTCTCATCATCCACCAGCTCGCCCCGCCCGCCCTTGCGGCCGAGACGATAGCGTTCATGCCAGTTGACGAGATGTGGCGAGGTATGAACGTGGACCGAAAGCCCTTTGCTTTCGAGAAGGGCGCGGCAGAAGGCCGATGTGGAGCCCTTGCCGTTGGTGCCGGCGATATGAATCACCGGCGGCAGGCGCTTTTCGGGGTTGCCGAGCCGGTCAAGAAGCCGGCGGATGCGATCCAGCGAAAGATCGAAGCCCTTCGGATGAAGGGCCATCAGCTTGTCGATTTCCAGTGCGGCTTGGCTCACGGTTGCTCGCAATTCGCGGCTCTCAGGCCGCCTTGGACTTCATGCCTTCGCTCAACATCGAAAGAATGCGGCCGATCGTTTCCGGGATCTTGTGGCGATGGAGGACCATGTCGACCATGCCGTGCTGATAGAGATATTCCGCTGTCTGGAACCCTTCGGGCAGCTTTTCGCGGATCGTCTGCTCGATGACGCGGCGGCCTGCAAAGCCGATCAGAGCCCCGGGCTCGGCAATGTGGATGTCGCCCAGCATGGCATAAGAAGCGGTGACGCCGCCTGTGGTCGGGTTGGTGAGAACCACGATGTAAGGCAGGCCTGCTTCCTTCAGCATCTCGACCGCGACGGTCGTGCGCGGCAGCTGCATCAGCGAGAGGATGCCTTCCTGCATGCGCGCGCCGCCCGAAGCGGGGAACATGACGAGCGGGCACTTTTCGGCAATCGCCTTTTCAAACGCGGCGATGATGGCCTCGCCGGCAGCGGTACCGAGCGAGCCGCCCATGAACTCGAACTCGTGGACCACACCGACGGCCTTGACGCCGCTGATCGTGCCGACGCCGGCAAGGATCGTGTCTTCCAGCTCGGTCTTGGTGCGGCTGTCCTTGAGGCGGTCGCTGTATTTCTTGGAATCGCGGAATTTCAGCGGGTCCTGCGCCACCTTCGGCTGCGACATCAGCTCATACTGGCCGTTGTCGAACAACCAGGCGAGACGCGCCTTGCCCGGCATCTTCATGTGATGGCCGGACGCGGGGATCACCCACTGGTTTTCCTCAAGGTCCTTGTGAAAGACCATTTCGCCCGTTTCCGGGCACTTGATCCAGAGGTTTTCCGGAACCTCGCGGCGGCCCAGCATCGAGTTGATGCGCGGACGAACGTAATTGGTCAGCCAGTTCATGGGTGAAACTCCTTGTTCTGGATCTAGAGCGTTTCAGTGTTTCATTGAAATACTGAAACGCTCCATCTGTTTGTTTCTACACAATCCCGGACGCGAAACTGGTGTCCACTTTCGCTGGGATTGCTTTAAATCGTGCTTATTCGGCAGCAGCAAGGCGGGCGGCACGAACGCCGGTCGACAGCCCGCGCACCAGCGTTTCAACGCTCGGCACGGTGTCCTGCGTCGCTTGCCCGTCCTTGGTGAGGCTCAGCGCAATCTGGTTGACGATGGCCGTGCCGACGACAACGCCATCGGCAGATGCACCGATGAGGCGGGCATGTTCGGCTGTCTTGACGCCGAAGCCGACGCAGATCGGAAGTTCGGTGTGCCCCTTGATGCGGGCAACAGCGCCGGCAATCAGCGAAGGGTCCGGAAGGGCAGAACCGGTGATGCCGTTCATCGAGACATAATAGACAAAGCCGGACGAGTTCTGGAGAACGCGCGGCAGGCGCTTGTTGTCCGTCGTCGGTGTTGTCAGGCGGATGAAGTTGAGCCCGCGCGCAACGGCCGGGATGCAAAGCTCGTCATCCATTTCGGCCGGAAGATCCACGACGATCAGGCCGTCAATACCAGCCTTGAGGGCGTCTTCGATGAAACGCTCGACGCCATAGATATAGATCGGGTTGTAATAGCCCATCAGCACGATCGGCGTATCCTGATCCGTTTCGCGGAAGCGGCGGGCCATGTCGATAGTCTTGGCGAGGTTCTGCCCGGCCTTCAGCGCGCGCTGACCAGCCAGCTGGATCGCCGGGCCGTCTGCCATCGGATCGGAAAAGGGCATGCCGAGCTCGATCACGTCGGCGCCCGCCTTCGGCAGCGCCTGCATGATCTTCATCGACGTTTCGAAATCGGGGTCGCCGCCCATGAAATAGGTCACGAGGGCCGGACGGCCTTCAGCCTTCAGATCGGCAAAGCGTTTGTCCATACGTGCGGTCATGACGATCAGAGCCCCATTCCGAGAATCTTGCCAACGGTGAAGATGTCCTTGTCGCCGCGGCCACAGAGGTTCATCAGAATGATCTGGTCCTTGTCCATCTTCGGCGCGCGCTTGATGACTTCGGCCAGCGCATGGCTTGGCTCCAGCGCCGGGATGATGCCTTCCGTGCGGGTCAGCATCTGGAAGGCGTCGAGCGCCTCATTGTCCATGATCGGCACGTATTCGACGCGGCCGGTATCCTTGAGCCAGGAGTGTTCCGGGCCGATGCCGGGATAGTCGAGACCGGCGGAGATCGAGTGACCTTCCTTGATCTGGCCGTCGCTGTCCTGCAGCAGATAGGTGCGGTTGCCGTGGAGAACGCCGGGCGAGCCGGCCGTGAGCGACGCGCAATGCTCTTCGCCGTCAAGGCCCTTGCCGCCGGCTTCGACGCCGACAATCTTGACCGACTCGTCGTCGAGGAAGGGATGGAAGAGGCCGATGGCGTTCGAGCCACCACCGACGGCCGCGACCAGCATGTCGGGCAGACGGCCTTCGGCCGCCATCATCTGTTCCTTGGCTTCCTTGCCGATCACCGACTGGAATTCGCGGACGATTTCCGGATAGGGATGCGGGCCGGCAGCGGTGCCGATGATGTAATAGGTGTCGTCGACATTGGTGACCCAGTCGCGCAGCGCCTCGTTCATCGCATCCTTCAGCGTGCCGTGACCAGCCGTCACCGGCTTCACTTCAGCGCCGAGCAGCTTCATGCGAAAGACGTTCGGAGCCTGACGCTCGACGTCGGTTGCGCCCATATAGACCACGCAGGGGAAGCCGAAGCGGGCGGCAACGGTCGCCGAAGCCACGCCATGCTGGCCGGCACCGGTTTCAGCGATGATACGCTTCTTGCCCATGCGCTTGGCGAGCAGGATCTGGCCGATGCAATTGTTGATCTTGTGCGAACCGGTGTGGTTCAGCTCGTCGCGCTTGAAATAGATCTTCGCGCCGCCAAGCTCCGCCGTGAGGCGCTCGGCGAAATAGAGCGGGCTCGGACGGCCGATGTAATGCGTGCCGAGATGAGCGAGCTCCGCCTGGAATTCCGGATCGGTCTTGGCCTTGTTGAACTCGGCCTCGAGATCGAGGATCAGCGGCATCAGCGTTTCGGCCACGAAGCGGCCGCCATAGATACCGAAACGGCCGTCCTCATCGGGACCGGCGCGGAAGGAATTCAGCTTTGGCGTCTCGTTCACATTACTCTCCCAGGGCCCTTGCGCATCGCGATCGCGCGGTCGGCCGCATCGAAAAACTCATTCATCTTGTCCAGATCCTTGACGCCCGGAGCGCTTTCGACACCTGAAGATACATCTATGCCGGAACAACGAGTGCGCAGGATGGCGTCCGCCACATTGTCCTTATTGAGCCCACCGGAAAGCATGTAATCGACGTCGGCGTCAAGCTTATCGAGCAGCGACCAGTCGAACGAAACCCCGTTGCCGCCGGGCAGTTCCGAGCCTTTGGGGGCCTTGGCGTCGAGCAGAAAGCGATCCGCCACTCCGATATAGGGATCGATCCGGGCGAGATCATCGGAATCGCGAATGGAAAATACCTTCATGACCTGCCGGGCATAAAAAGCCTTCAGCCGGAGGATTTCTTCGACGGACTCGTGACCGTGGAGCTGGAGGATATCCGGCTGCAATTGATCTACGATTTCATCCAGGAAATCAGTGTCGGCATCCACCGTCACAGATACGATCTTCGCCTTACCACGCGCAGCTTCGGCTAGCCGCGCCGCATCCATCGGCTCGACATAGCGCGGGCTCTTGGCAAAGAAGATGAAACCGATATGGGTCGCGCCGCGGCGGACAGCCAGTTCCACCGCCTCGGGCGTCTTGAGACCACAGATCTTGATCGAGAATGTCATGGCTGTTGGCACTCGCATGAAACGGCAAAAGAGTCGAGCCAAATTGCGTTATGGACTGATCGCATTGCGCTATATGAGGCTTGGAGAACGTTCCGTTCAGCTGAAATCAATCGCGTGAAGCGCAGAGCCGTGGCGCTTCAGCCAGGCCTTGGCTTCGCTCGTTCCGGGGCAGAGCTTTTCACAGAGCGCCCAGAAGCGCGGGCCGTGGTTCATCTCGGTCAAATGCGCCACTTCATGGGCGGCGAGATAGTCTATGACCGAGGGCGGCGCCATGACGATGCGCCAGGAGAAGCTCAAGTTACCATCGTGGCTGCAGGAGCCCCAGCGGCTTTTCGTGTCCTTCATGCTGATCGAGGCAATGCGCTTGCCGCTGATGCGGGCATGATAGCGCGCCAGTTCTTCCAGATCGCGGCGCGCTTCCTTCTTGAGAAAGTCGGAGAGGCGGCGACCCAAATGTTGGGGCTCACCGCTGACGAGAAGCACCGGGTCACCATCAATCTGCGACTTTTCCGTGAGGCCGCGGAGCTTGCCCGTCAGCACGATGCGGTGGCTGACGCCACGCAGCATCATTTGCCCGCCCTCACGCAAGCCACCTTCGCTCGGAAGCTTCGAGAGCCGCGTTGCGATCCAGCCGTGGTGACGCTCCAGAAAATCCTCGACATCGCGGATCGGCACGCCGAGCGGCACCGTCATCTTGAGCGCCCGGCCACCCGGCTCGATGCGCAGCGTCAACCGCGTCGCGCGCCGATCGCTGCGGATCGTCAGCGGAATGGCGCGGCCGGCGACGCTGACCGTCCTCTGCTGTGGCTCTACGGGTTTGGATCGTCTGAAAAACATCTCAGGTCTTTGTCTTGTGGTCACCGCATGTTTAGCCGATTCGGCCAGGCTTCCGGCACGAAAAAACCGGCCTTCGGACGAAGGCCGGTCCTTTCGATCGATCAGACGGATCAATTGCCGGTCGTTCCATTCGCGTCACCGCCGCTGCGGGCATTGCGCTCGCGCATAAACCGGGAGAATTCCTCCTGATCCTTGGCACGGCGCAGTTCGCTCACATATTCATCGAACTCGCGGCGGGCCTCGTCGAGCTTGCGGCGTTCGTTTTCGATGCGCTCCAACTCCTGACGGCGCCAGTCGTCGAAGGCTGCATTGCCGGTTCCGCCGGCATATTGGCTGAAGCCCTTGCCGCCCGTGTAGCGGCGCATGGTCTCGAAGCCGCGATCGACGGTGGCGTTCGCTTCGCGCTTGAACTCATGCAAACGGTCGCCGAAGAGGATATAGGCGAGCATCGCCAGGCCAAGCGGCCAGAAGATGACAAAACCCAATACCATGAGCGCGATGGTCGCCGGATTCCATTCCGGACGGATCCAGGCAGACTGGTTCATTGAAGAAACCTCGTTTTTTCAAGGAGACCGCCCCATGCGATCTCACTGATAACGAAGTGGGAAAGGCCCGGATCGCTTTCAAGACGATCCGGGCCGAAACCGGATAAGCGCTGCGAAACGCTCAAGGATTTCGCTCTAATCCCGCCCCTGCTTCAGGTCTTGCGTGTGAAGCGGCCTTTGACAACGCGGGGCGCTTCGGCGGTCGATGCACGATTTTCCAGCGCGTTTGCCTTCATGAAGTTGAGAATTCGCGGTGCGATCTCGCGGCGGAAGCGGGAGCCGTTGAAGACGCCATAGTGACCTACATCCGGTTGCAGATAATGCATCCGCATGCCGTCCGGGATGGACGAGCAGAGCGTCTGCGCCGCCGCGGTCTGCCCGACGCCGGAAATGTCGTCATTCTCGCCCTCAACCGTCATCAGCGCCGTTTTGGTGATCGCCTTCAGGTCGATCGGACGGCCGCGATGGGTCATCTCGCCCTTCGGCAGCGCGTGGCGTATGAAGACGGTATCGACCGTCTGGAGATAGAATTCTGCCGTGAGGTCCATGACGGCGAGATATTCGTCATAGAATTCGCGGTGCTTCTCTGCCGGCTCGCCATCGTTCTTGACCAGATGGAAGAAGAAATCCTTTTGCGCCGTCATGTGGCGGTCGAGGTTCATCGACATGAAGCCGGTCAATTGCAGGAAGCCGGGATAGACGAGGCGCATGGCACCCGGCTGCGGCCACGGAACCTGCATGATGACATTTTCGGCGAACCATTCGATCGGCTTGTTTTCAGCCAGACGATTGACGGCCGTCGGGTTGCTGCGGGTATCGATCGGTCCGCCCATGAGCGTCATGGAGGCCGGCACGTTCGGATCGTCATCCATCGCCATCACGGCGGCGGCGGCGAGCACCGGAACGGAAGGCTGGCAGACGGCCATGAGATGCGTATCGGGGCCGAGGAAGCGGATCATATCGATGACATAGTCGATATAATCATCGAGATCGAACGTGCCGTCCTGAACCGGCACCATGCGGGCATCTACCCAATCGGTAATGTAGACATCGGCATGCGGCAGCATGGTCTCGACCGTCCCGCGCAGCAGCGTGGCATAATGGCCGGACATGGGCGCGACCATCAGCAGTTTCGGGCCTCGCTCCGCACCCTGCGGCAGCACGCGCTCGAAATGCAGGAGATTGCAGAAGGGCTTCTTCCACACGATCTTCTCGTGGACGGAGACTTCCTCATCTCCGATAACCGTATGGTGCAGGCCGAACCCGGGCTTGCCATAACGGCGCGTGGCACGCTCGAAGACCTCGAAGCCTGCGGCCATCGTGCGTCCATAAGCGGTCAGCGAGAGAGGGTTGAAGGGGTTGCGGTAGGCTACACGCATCGCCTCTGCCGCTGCTCTCCACGGGGCCATGACCGCGTGGTTGAACTCATACATCTGATAGAACATCAGCCGTGCCTTTCTTGCCGGATCACAGATGTCGTAACGCACTGCACCGGACTATTGTTCAAGCCTAGCACTTTTCCCTTTCCGAACAATCAAGATTATGGAGCAGAACTAGGGATGGATTGACC
The DNA here is from genome assembly GCF_021026335.1 of Rhizobium sp. C1. Taxonomy (GTDB): domain Bacteria; phylum Pseudomonadota; class Alphaproteobacteria; order Rhizobiales; family Rhizobiaceae; genus Ensifer_A. The sequence goes on along the minus strand of NZ_JAJNCY010000004.1, from coordinate 343,320 downwards.
TCTGTTTTCAATGAATTCAGGTGGCAGCTTACGAATTGCCTTGCCGTCATTATATCGCTCAGGCTTGAACGATGACGAATCAGTGAACGGTGTTGCGCTGCAACACTCTTCCCAGCTTTGAGGAATGGAACTAAGGTCCGCCTGCCTCGTATCGGCTCCTCCCGCCGGCATTCATGAGGCAGTTTTCAAACGTCATTCACCCCAAGGCTTCACATCAAGACAAGGCAAATAGATATGTCGCGTCAGTCAGAATTTCCCGTCGATCCTCTCTTTACCAACCGCTGGTCCCCCCGCTCCTTCGTTCCGAAAGCGATTTCCGACAAGGATCTGATGACGATCCTCGAAGCCGCGCGGTTTGCTCCTTCCGCCATGAACGCGCAGCCCTGGCGCTTCGTCTATGCGCATCGCGACACGCCGGAATTCGAAAAGCTTGCGTCCGCACTCATCGAGTTCAATGCCATGTGGGCCAAGAATGCGTCGGCTCTCGTCTTCATCTTCTCGCAGAAGACGGTGACGTCGGACTCGGGCGAGGAAAAGCCTTTCTACAGCCATGCCTTCGATGCAGGCGCTGCCTGGATGTCGCTGGCTCTCCAGGCGCATCTGCTCGGCTACCACGCCCATGCGATGGGTGGTGTGCTGCATGACAAGGCGATGGAGATCTTCAACGTTCCTTCGTCCTACCGCCTGGAAGTGGGCATCGCCATCGGCACCCGCGGCGAAAAGGATGCCCTTCCCGAGCGTCTGCAGGAGCGCGAAGCTCCGAGCCCGCGCAAGCCGCTTTCCGACATTGCCGGCAACGGCGTTTTCGTCGCCTGATTGACCTGAACATGCAAAAGCCCGTCTCTGATCTTTCAGAGGCGGGCTTTTTTGTTTGCCGGATTCTGAGCCGGATTCTTTCCGATCAGATATCGAGGTTGGCGACGCTGAGTGCGTTTTCTTGAATGAAGTCGCGGCGCGGCTCCACTTCGTCGCCCATGAGGCGGGAGAAGAGACCGTCGGCATCGACAGCATCGTTGACCCGGACCTGCAGGAGCGAGCGAACGTTCGGATCAAGCGTGGTTTCCCAGAGCTGCTCGGCATTCATTTCGCCGAGACCCTTATAGCGCTGCATCGCAATGCCCTTGCGGCCGGCGCCGAAGATGATGTCGAGCAGAGCGCGCGGCCCGATGATCTGGGTTTCCCCCTCCTTGCGGCGCAGGACTGGCGGGATCGCGTAGATATCCTTGAGGCGCGCATGCATCTGGTCGATATGGCGTGCATCGGCCGAGCCAAGAAGCGCCATATCGAGAATGGCGGCTTCCTTGACGCCGCGGACCATGCGTTCGAAGACCAGATTGCCCTGGTCATTGACATGGCCGGTCCAGCCGCGCTCCGTCTCTTCGGAAATGAGGTCGAGACGGCGGGCCACTTCGGCGACCGTGTTTTCGGCCGCAGCCTGATTCTGGACCAGTTCGACATTCAGTGCGCCGGCAATCGCCGCCTGCTCGACCACATTGCGGTTATAGCGCGAATGCAGGCCGTCAATCAGCGCGCGCAAGCGCAGCGCATCGTTGACGACTTCGCGCAGATCCTGACCGGCGCGGGCTTCACCCGTACCGAGCTGGAGGACGGAATCGTCAAGGCCAGCGTTGATGAGGTAATCCTCGAACGCCTTTTCGTCCTTCAGATATTGCGAGGACTTCCCGCGCGTCACCTTATAGAGCGGCGGCTGGGCGATATAGAGATGGCCGCGCTCGATCAGTTCCGGCATCTGGCGGAAGAAGAAGGTGAGCAACAGGGTGCGAATATGCGCGCCGTCCACGTCAGCATCGGTCATGATGATGATCTTGTGATAGCGCAGCTTCTCGGCATTGAACTCGTCCTTGCCGATCGACGTGCCGAGCGCCGTGATGAGCGTGCCGATTTCCTGGCTCGACAGCATCTTATCGAAACGCGCGCGCTCGACATTGAGGATCTTGCCGCGCAGCGGCAGGATCGCCTGGTTTTCGCGCGAACGGCCCTGCTTGGCAGAGCCACCTGCCGAGTCACCCTCGACGAGGAAGAGTTCGGACTTGGCCGGATCGCGTTCGGAACAGTCGGCGAGCTTGCCGGGGAGCGACGAGATATCGAGCGCACCCTTGCGGCGCGTCAGTTCGCGCGCCTTGCGGGCGGCTTCGCGGGCGGCGGCCGCTTCTACCACCTTGCCGATCAGGACCTTGGCTTCGCCCGGATGTTCCTCGAACCAACGGTTCAGCGCCTCGTTGACGAGGTTTTCCACCACGGGACGAACTTCGGAGGAGACCAGCTTGTCCTTGGTCTGCGAGGAAAACTTCGGGTCCGGCACCTTGACCGACAGAACGGCGGTGAGACCTTCGCGGCAGTCTTCGCCGCTCAGCGTCACCTTTTCCTTTTTCAGGATGCCGGACGTGTCGGCATAGGAGGTGACCTGACGGGTCAGCGCGCCGCGGAAGCCGGCAAGGTGCGTACCGCCATCGCGCTGCGGGATGTTGTTCGTAAAGCAGAGCACATTTTCGTGGTAGCTGTCGTTCCACCACATGGCCACTTCAACCGTGATGCCATCCTTCTCGCCCTTGATGGCGATGGGCTTCGGCACGAGCGGCTTCTTGGCGCGGTCGAGATAGGCGACGAAAGCTTCGAGACCGCCATCATAGACCAGTTCCGTCTCGCGGATATCCGAATGGCGCTTGTCGGTCAGGATTATGTGAACGCCGGAATTGAGGAAGGCGAGTTCGCGCAGGCGGTGTTCCAGCGTGTCGTAATCGAACTCGGTCTTGGTGAAGGTTTCCGGGCTCGGTAGGAAGGTGACTTCCGTGCCGGAGCGGCCTTCATAGGCGCCCGTCACCTCGAGCGGCGCATCGGCGACGCCGTGCGTGAAGGTCATCTCATGGACCTTGTTGTCTCGTCGGATCTTCAGCTTGAGCTTGGTCGAGAGCGCGTTCACCACCGAGACGCCCACTCCATGCAGACCGCCGGAGACCTTGTAGGAGTTCTGGTCGAACTTTCCGCCGGCATGGAGCTGGGTCATGATGACCTCGGCCGCCGAAACGCCTTCCTCGTGGTGTATACCCGTCGGGATGCCGCGTCCGTTGTCGGTGACGGAGACCGAACCCTCGGCATTGAGCGTCACCGTCACGCGGTCGGCATGGCCGGCCAGCGCTTCATCGATCGCGTTGTCGACCACTTCATAGACCATGTGATGCAGGCCGGAGCCGTCATCCGTATCGCCGATATACATGCCGGGGCGCTTGCGCACGGCATCAAGGCCTTTCAGGACCTTGATGCTGTCTGCGCCATATTCCTCGGCGCCTGAACCCTGTTGGATGTCGGTATTCTCGCTCATTTAAACTTTCCCAGATGAACCGGCGACCGATGCGGCAGGCCAGCCTTGAATAGGCACCCATTCCGCCGGTTTCTGGGCAGGGCGCCTGATATGCCGCGCCTTGCCCGAATCACCACGAATTTATCATTTCGACTATAGGCACTTTGGCAGTGAAGCCAAACGCGAGTCGGCGTTTTTCCCCGGAAAGCGGCTGTTTTCGGGGCTTTTTCAAGGCTTCAGCGACGCTGCTTCGTTTAGCACTGCGTCGATAGCGGCCAGGGTTTCAGGATCGAGGTTTCTGATCTCGCGGGCCAGCCGGTTGGCGAGCGCCGTATAGGCCGCATCGAGGCCCGCGGTGTCGATCACGACACGCGGATGCGAGAGGCCGGCGATCCGCATCAGGTCTTCGAGGTCATCCCAGATGATGTTGAAATAGCCGGCCACGCGCTGGATGAAATCGAAGCTCGGGGCGCTGCGATTGCCGTGTTCCAGCGCCGAGAGATAAGCCTGCGAGACGCCTAGCGCGGTCGCCATCTCCTTCTGCGTCACGCCCTTCTTGCGGCGCAATTCACGCATCGCCTCCCCGAACGGCGTCATGACTTGTCACCCGGCTTGCGCGCGAGCCTTACGTAGAGTGCGCCTTCGCCACCGTGGCCGCGGCTTGCCGTTTCGTAGCCCGAAATCAGGAACCGGAACTCGGGCTTCGAGAACCAGAGCGGGACGGCACGCTTCAACGCGCCTTCACTGCCCATGGACGAACCCTTGCCGGTAATCACCAGAACGTGTCGCAAGCCGCGCTCATGCGCGTGCACGAGAAAGCCGAGCAGCATCGCATGCGCCTCGCTCTGCACCAGACCGTGGAGGTCTATGCGAGCTTCAAGCTGTAAACGCCCCTTGGCGATCTTCTTCTGCACCGGGCGTTCGATCGGGTGAAGGCGGTGATCCGGCTTCTTGTTCGCTGGCGTTGCGTTAGAAGTCGCGTCGGCGGAGGTGAAGATCGGGACACCGCCGGAGGGGATTGACTCTTCCAGTATCTCCGGCTCGAACTCTTCAAGGAAGTCCATGCGGCCCGGCAGAGCCCGAACCGAGCGCGCGACCTTGCCCCAGAGGATGCGGTCTTCCGACGACATGGTCTTCTTCGTCGCCATCTCAGTAGCGCTCCGCAGCGGCCTTGGGGACCAGAATGAAGAAGTTCGCATCGTTGCGGACAGAGCCGGCAAGATCGCCAGCTTCCGGGCCGGAGCCGGTGAAGATATCGCCGCGCGCCGGACCGATAATCGCGGTGCCGGTATCGAGCGCCAGCATCAGCCGACGGAAGGGTTTGCCGTCATCGAGCCGGGTCAGGCTTTCGCTCTCGATGTAGAAGGGACAGCCGAAGGTGTGGATGCTGCGATCGACTGCCAGAGATCGTCCGGGCGTCATCTGCACCTTGGCAGCGGCAACGGGACCAAGCGCCGGATCGCCCATCTCTTCCTCGCGGAAGAAAATATAGGAACGATTGCGCCAATAGGTCTCGTCAGCCCGATCGGGGTTGCACGCGAGCCAGTCGCGGATTGCCCCCATGGAAATCCTGGCGGGATCGATTTCGCCGGTCTCGACCAGATGACGGCCGATGCCGGTGAAGGGATGTCCGGCTTTGGCGGAATAGGTGATTCGTTTGACCGAGCCATCGCGGAAGGTGAGCCGTCCAGCGCCCTGAACATGGGTGAAGAAGACATCCGCCTTGGACTTCGCCCAGGCGATCTCCAGCCCGCGGCCATCCAGATATCCGAGATCGATGGCCTTGCGGTCCGCATATTCGGAAATCTTGCCGTCGCGCAGATGCCCGAACATGTAGGATCGCTCCATCGCCGCGGGACGGTTTGTGTCATCCAGATCGATCAGATCATCGGGCCGACGGTAGAAGGGATAGCGCCAGACCGCATCCGGCTTATCGGAAACTTCGACATCCGGCTCGTAAAACGCCGTCACAAAGCCGTTGCCGCCATCATCGCGTCGAATGAAAAACGGCACGAAATGCGCTTCGAAAAAGGAACGGGCCTCGCCGGCTGAGCCGACGCTGCACAGCGCTTCTGCCGCATCCATTGCCGGCAGAAGTTCTTGCGCCGTAATTCCCAGCGCACCGGTCCGATAGGGTTTCTTTTCCAGAATATGCGCCCGGCATCGCCGGAGCGCTGCAATCAGTTCCCGAGGGTCGTCCTCGCCCCAACCGGCCAGATCGTTGAAGCCGCGTCTTTCGAGCGAGAACCCGGATGTCATCACTGCTCCGATTCGGTGCCGACGAGTTTCCAATTGGGGTCGCGCGAGCGGGTGTCGCGGGCAAAGGTCCAGATGTCCTTGACCTCAGCCACCTCTTCGGGATGACCGTCAATCAGCGCGCCCTGCTTGTCATAGGTGGCAGAGATCAGCTGGCTGACGATCCGCACCGTCACGAAGGCTTCCGTGCCCTTCATGGCAGCGTTCAACATATCGGCCTTGCTGATGCCAACAAAGGTCGAGTTCATCCGCTCGCCCTTCGTCTCGCGATCCTTGATGGCCGCTTCAAAGCCTTCATAGACTTCGCGGGAGAGAAGATTCTTGAGCGAATTGCGGTCGCCTTCGGCAAAGGCCATGACGATCATTTCATAGGCGGCGCGCGCACCCTTCATGAACTCTGTCGGGTTGAAGCTCGGATCGGCGTCGATGACGGAACGAATGCCGGTGTTCAGATCGCTGCCAGCAGCGGTAAAGGCATCTGCCGACGCATAAGGGTTTACCGGTTCGCCCGGATCGCGCCCCGCTGCAACGGGCGCAGGCCTATCTGCGACCGAACGCGCTTCGGCAGCTTCCCGACGCGTGTAGGGATCGTGCGGCGGCTTCTCGTTGCCGGTTCTTCTCCCGAGCACGTTGCGCAGCTGAATGAAGATGACAACTGCCGCGACGAGGAAAAAAATCGTGACGATATCGTTTGAACCCATTGGCCTATAAACCAGTTTCTCATTTATCTCTTGAGATCATATAGTCTTCAAACCACAGCTATTCAAACGCTAGATGTCGCTTCGACAGTTCCAGCGGCAATAAAGGCGCCCCACATGCGATTTTCGATCCTTCCCCTGGCCTTGGTCGTTCTGCCGCTGCTTGAAATTGCGGTCTTCATCATTGTCGGGCGCTATATCGGCGTGCTGCCGGTCATCGGTCTCATTTTTCTCTCATCGGCGCTCGGCGGGGTGCTTCTGCGAATCCAGGGGATCGGTGTGCTCCGCAAGCTTTCACGCGAAATGGATGCCGGACGCTTGCCAGCGCGTGAACTGATCCATGGAACGATGATCGTGCTGGCCGGTCTCTTCCTGCTGACCCCCGGTTTCGTTACTGATCTTCTTGGCCTTCTTCTTTTCATTCCTGCTGTCCGGGATGCCGCCTGGCTGCTGATCAAGGACCGGATCGTCGTCACCGGCATGTTCCGCAGGACGGGCAACGAGCCCGGGTCGCCCTTTGAAGGCGGTGACAGAAACGATGAGGCCGGCGACGTCATCGATCTGGACGAGGACGAATATCGTCGCGAGCAGAACCCCAATTCGCCCTGGAACCGGCGGATCGACTGACCGCTGTCGAAGAGCCTGCTTCGGCCGCAGGGTTGTAAGCCCCCCTTGGAAATGTTAGATCGCCGCACGAACGATTATCCCTTGAGGAGCTGACATGTCTAACGATGCAAACCAGAACGGCGCCGGACAGGCTCCTTCGCTGAACATTCTCGCCCAGTATACGAAGGACCTCTCCTTCGAAAATCCGGGTGCGCCGCAGTCCCTGCAGGCTCGCGACAAGGCTCCGGAAATCAACATCAATGTCAACGTCAATGCCAACCCGCTCGGCGGCGACGACTTCGACGTTCTGCTGACACTGACGGCAGAAGCCAAGGCTGGCGACAAGTCACTCTTCCATGCCGAGCTTGCCTATGGCGGCGTCTTCCGCATCTCCGGGTTCCCGCAGGAACACATGCTGCCGATCCTCTTCATCGAGTGCCCGCGCCTGCTGTTCCCGTTCGCCCGTCAGATCATTGCCGACGTGACGCGCAACGGCGGTTTCCCGCCGCTTCTCGTCGACCCGATCGACTTCGCACAGATGTTCTCGCAGCGCATGGCCGAAGAACAGGCCCGCGCCAAGGTCAGCGCCAACACCAACTGATCGCATCTACCTGCGAACTGAAAACAAAGAAGCCCGGGCTGATGATGTCCCGGGCTTTTTCTTTTGCGGCGTTGATCCCGAAGCAAGCGCCCGCAGAGAGCTGGCGCTGTCTTCGTCGGCTACTGGTAGCGCGCCCAGAGCGCCTTGCCGCCCATCTTGGCAACCAATGCATCATGCGCCTGACGCTCGGCCTCCGTCACCCGGTCGGCCAGAATCTTCTGGCGGCCAGCAATAGCGAGGGCGGCCGCTTCGCTTTCCTCAATCGACACCTGTCCCGGACCCGCCAGACCGAGCGCTGCCTGACGGCCGCCGATCATTTCGATATAAACTTCCGCCAGAAGCTCGGAGTCGAGAAGCGCGCCGTGCTTGGCGCGATGCGAGTTGTCGATGCCATAGCGTTTGCAGAGCGCATCGAGCGAGTTGGGGCCCATCGGGTGCTTGCGGCGGGCGAGCGACAGCGTGTCGATGACTTCCGAGGGCGCAATCGGCGGAAGGCCAAGACGGCCGAGCTCCGCATTGACGAAACCCATATCGAAGGTCGCGTTGTGCGCGATCCACTTCGCGCCTTCGAAGAAGCTCAGGATCTGTTCGGCCACATCGGCAAAGACCGGCTTGTCGGCCAAGAACTCGTCCGTGATCCCATGCACCGCCAACGCGTCCGGATGAACCTTGCGGTTGGCCGGATTGATATAGAGATGCAGGGTCCGCCCCGTCGGGAAATGATTGTCAAGCTCGATGCCACCGATTTCGATGATCCGGTCTTCGCGCGAATCCAGGCCGGTGGTTTCCGTATCGAATATGATTTCCCGCATCCCTGTTCCTGTCCTGATTATCTGAGGCGTCGCGCCCGGATATCGGCGAGAATGTCGCGCACTGCCGCACGTGCCGTCTCCAGCCCCTCGCCGGTGTCGACAATATAGTTCGCCCGGCGGCGTTTTTCGCTATCCGGTGTCTGTCGAGAGAGGATCATTTCGAACTTATCCACCGTCATGCCCGGACGTGCGAGAACTCGGGCGCGCTGGATCTCCGATGCGCAAGTGACCACCACGATCGCATCGACCCGCTTTTCTCCGCCTGTCTCGAAGAGCAGCGGTATGTCGAGGACGGCGATATCGTGGCCCTCTTCTTCGGCCTTGCGGCGGAACTGCAATTCCTTTTCGCGCACCAGCGGGTGGACGATCGCTTCCAGGCGTTTGAAGTCATCGGGGTTGGCCGCGAGATGAGCGGCAAGTTTGGCGCGGGCGACCTTGCCACCATCCGTCGTACCGGGAAAGGCAGCCTCGATAGGCGCGACCGCCTCGGCGGAATAAAGCTCGTGAACTACCGCATCGGCGTCATTGACCGGAATGCCTTCGGCGCGGAACATCTCGGCCGTCGTCGACTTGCCCATACCGATCGAACCCGTGAGGCCAATGACGAACATCAACGCATTCCCATCGCGGTCTCGACGATCTGACGCAGCTCCAGGTCGACAACCGGGCGGACGCCGAACCATTTTTCAAAACCGGGAACCGCCTGATGCAGGAGCATGCCGAGCCCGTCGGCGGTCGCAACGCCCTGCACCCCGGCCTGCTGAAGGAAGGCTGTCTTCAACGGGACATACACGATATCCGTCACCAGAGCACCGGGTCGCATTCGCGTGAAATCGATCTGCGGGACCGTCTTGTCTTCAAGACCGAGAGAGGTCGTATTGACGAAGAGGCCGGCACCGTGAAGCACATCCGGCAAGGCCTGAAGCTGATGCGCTTCGACACGCGGACCGAACCTGTCGGCAAGCACCCGCGCCTTTTCAAGCGTCCGGTTCAGCACATGGACGCTGCGGAACCCGTGCTCGAGAAGGGCGACGATCACGGCCCGGCTGGCCCCTCCCGCACCATACACCACCGCCGTTTCCAGAGATTGCCAGCCCGGGCTCTTTTCATCGAGATTGGCCGCGAAGCCATAAGTATCGGTATTCGTCGCCTTGAGCCGGCCGTCTTCGCGCCAGAGCGTGTTGGCCGCTCCAATATAATCCGTCGTCTCATCCGCCTCGTCGGCAAGCGCAAAAGCCTTTTCCTTGTGAGGAATTGTGACATTGCCGCCGACATAATCGGCAGTTAGCCCCTTGAGGCTCGCGATAAACGCCTCGAAATTTTCGGGCGGCACATCAACGGCGCGATAGGTCCCTTCGAGACCATGGCGCTTCAGCCATGTTCCATGAATAAGCGGAGACTTGGAATGATTGATCGGATGGCCGGCGACGAATGCGTGCATGGTTAATGTTTCACGTGAATCAGCGGGGGATGATGGCAAGGTCTCTGAGCGCTGCCAGCAGCGGCAGCATGGGCAGGCCTATGATGGTGAAGAAGTCCCCCTCGACCTTCTCGAACAGTTGCTGCCCCAGTCCTTCATAACTATAGGCACCCACCGTCAGCAAGACTTTCTCTCCTGCTTGAGCCATATACAAATCGAGGAACGCATCACTGAAATCCCGAAACGACATGTCGGCTACAGAGACATGTTTCCAGATTTCCTCTCCGTCTGTGACGATGGAGATCGCGCTCGACAGCCGGTGAGCCCGTCCGCGCATCGAGCGAAGTTGCTGGCGCGCCATCTCCACGGAGGTGCATTTGTGAAACAGTCGCCCGTCCATCGACATGACCTGATCGGAGCCGATGACAACGGCGCCCGGATGATGGTTGGCCACATCGCGGGCTTTGGCTCTGGCTAGAGCGGCCGCGATCTCTTCCGGCCGAGCCTCCGATTGCGCCAGAGGCGCTTCGATCTCGCGTTCGTTGATACGGGCAGGTTCAGTTTCGAACCTGAGACCTGCCGCTTCCATCAACTGTTTTCGGAACGGAGAGCCAGAGGCCAGAATCAGGCGTTTTTCCTTTGTCATTATCATGAGCCTTGGTCTTTATGGGCCAATTGAATGCGGGCTTTCTCGCATTGGCACGGTGAATTGACAACTCAAGACTATCGAAGTGTCCAAGGGAACCAGATCGTTAATCATCCGTTAGTAATTTGCAGATAGGGTCGGATCTGTAGCGCTCAGTAGGCGATTCTATGAGTGGCAAGTCCTATACCGGCTTATCCCCGTTAATCCCGGGCTGTTGTTGATAAGGCGGGAGAGAACTGAGGAGTTTTCGGTGCGGCCGACGGGGCTGTGGGAAACTCCGGATTTATCCACATTTGGGATTCCCAGATCCCAGTTTTCCGGCCGATTTCGCGTTTGTGGACAAGTTCCACCTTATCCTCACTTATGCGGAACTTATCAACAGATAAGTACACTGCGTCGCGGCACTTAAATATCTCAATTCATTTCCGGAATCGGATCTTCCGAAGAATTCCTGCTGTCGGCGCCAAAATTTTCAACCGATGCCGTTGGCGCTGACAGATCAGTGGATGAAGGTTGCGTCAATTTTAATCCTTGATCCTCACCGACTCTAAGAAATAGAAGCTCTTTAAGAATGAATTTTTTAGATTGGAGATGAGCGGTGACCACAGGCACATGCCGGAAAGTGATGGACGTCCTGGAGGGAAAGACCGTCACTCCACCGCCAGTCTGGCTCATGCGTCAGGCAGGACGCTATCTGCCCGAATACAGGCAGACGCGCGCCAAGGCCGGTAGTTTCCTTGATCTGTGTTATACGCCTGAATATGCGGTGGAGGTTACGCTGCAGCCGATACGGCGCTATGGCTTTGATGCGGCGATCCTTTTTTCCGACATTCTCGTGATTCCCGATGCAATTGGACGCAATGTTCGTTTTGAAGAGGGCAGCGGACCACAGCTCGATCCTCTCTCAGTCGATGAGATTGATGCTCTGACGAAGACCGAGCTTGGAAACAAGCTGGAGCCTGTCTACGAGACCGTTCGGCGTTTGAGACAGGAGCTTCCCGCGGAAACGACACTGCTGGGCTTCTGCGGCGCGCCCTGGACGATTGCGACCTATCTGATCGCTGGACATGGTACGCCGGATCAGGCCCCTGCCCGGCTGTTTGCCTATCAGCATCCTGACGCGTTTGCGAAGCTTCTGGATCATATTGCTGATCTGTCCGCCGCGTATCTGATCCGGCAGATCGACAGCGGCGCGGATGCTGTTCAGATTTTCGATTCCTGGGCGGGCGTTCTGGGTGAGGTTGAGTTCGAGCGTTACGCTGTCAAGCCGGTGCGGCGGATCATCGACAAGGTCCGCGCCGCGCGACCCGGCGCAAAGATCATCGCTTTTGCGAAGGGAGCAGGCTATCTGCTGAAGACCTATCGGCAGGCGACGCAGGCTGATGCGATCGGGCTTGACTGGTCCGTCCCGCTCTCGTTTGCGAAGGAATTGCAAAAGGACGGGGCAGTTCAGGGAAATCTCGATCCCATGCGTGTCGTGGCCGGCGGCCGCGCGCTGGACGAAGGGATCGACGCAATCCTGCAGGAACTCGGTTCAGGTCCCCTGATCTTCAATCTGGGCCATGGGATTACACCGCAGGCCGACCCGGCGAATGTGACACGGCTTGTCAGCCGTGTGCGAGGAGGCCCGATTTGAACACGACCGGGAGGCCGAGGTCGGGAAGCAGGGCGGCGCTGCGCGCGAGCATCGCGCTGATCGTCTTTGTGGCGGCGGGTTTCGGTCTTTTCATGGCAGATGCGCAGAACCGTTATCTCTGGGTGAAGGCCTTGCATGTCATTGCCGTGATCTCCTGGATGGCCGGGCTTTTGTACATGCCGCGGCTCTTCATTTACCATCTTGACCAGACGGTCGGTTCGGAGGCTTCGGAGACGTTCAAGGTCATGGAGCGGCGTCTTCTGACGATCATCATGACCCCGGCGATGGTGCTATCCTGGATTTTCGGCCTGTGGATGGCGATCGAAATCTTTCACTTTCAGGGTCTGTGGCTGCATCTCAAGCTTCTGGCTGTCATGGGGCTCACGGGCACGCATGTCTACATGGCGCATGCGGTGAACCGATTCGGTTCCGATCAGCGTATCGGTACTTCCCGCAGCTGGCGTTTGTTCAACGAAGCGCCGACAGTGTTGATGATCGTCATTGTTATCCTGGTCATCGTGAAGCCTTTCGGCTGATTTGACGCCAAATTGGTGACGCCCCCTTGCGAGTGGGTCTGCGAAGCGCTATTTTCGTTGCATCTCTTCCGAGGTGACGGACTCACAGTGTCAGACAGACTGGTCTGGCAGCCGCTTATTGTCCCGTCCGGTTCTCCCCTTTTATTCGTGTGGTTATTCATGGCTGAAATGAAGCTTCAGGAGCTTAAGAACAAGACACCAACCGACTTGCTTGCCTTTGCAGAGTCGCTGGAGGTCGAGAACGCGAGCACGATGCGCAAACAGGAATTGATGTTTGCAATTCTGAAGGTTCTGGCCACGCAGGAGGTGGAGATCATTGGCGAAGGCGTTGTGGAAGTGCTTCAGGACGGCTTTGGCTTTCTGCGCTCTGCCAATGCCAACTACCTTCCCGGTCCCGATGATATCTACATCTCGCCGTCGCAGATTCGACGCTTCTCGCTGAAAACCGGCGATACGGTTGAAGGCCCGATCCGGGGCCCCAAGGAAGGCGAACGCTATTTCGCGCTGTTGAAGGTCAACACGATCAATTTCGAGGACCCGGAAAAGATCCGGCACAAGGTTCATTTCGATAACCTGACGCCGCTTTATCCGAACGAACGCTTCAAGATGGAGCTTGAGGTTCCAACATCCAAGGATCTGTCACCTCGTGTGATCGATCTGGTGGCGCCTCTCGGCAAGGGTCAGCGCGCGCTGATCGTGGCGCCGCCGCGTACCGGTAAGACGGTGCTCCTGCAGAATATCGCCCATTCGATTACCGCAAATCATCCGGAATGCTATCTGATCGTTCTTCTGATCGACGAACGTCCGGAAGAAGTGACTGACATGCAGCGCTCCGTGCGCGGCGAAGTTGTGTCCTCGACCTTCGACGAGCCGGCCACGCGGCACGTTCAGGTGGCAGAAATGGTGATAGAGAAGGCCAAGCGCCTGGTCGAGCATGGCCGCGACGTGGTCATCCTGCTGGATTCGATTACCCGTCTTGGCCGCGCCTATAACACGGTCGTTCCCTCTTCGGGTAAGGTTCTGACCGGCGGTGTGGATGCAAACGCGCTGCAGCGCCCGAAGCGTTTCTTCGGCGCCGCCCGTAACATCGAGGAAGGTGGTTCGCTGACGATCATTGCGACCGCGCTGATCGATACCGGAAGCCGCATGGACGAAGTCATTTTCGAAGAGTTCAAGGGTACCGGCAACTCGGAAATCGTCCTTGACCGTAAGGTGGCTGACAAGCGCATCTTCCCGGCTATGGATATTCTGAAGTCCGGTACGCGTAAGGAAGACCTTCTGGTTCCGCGTCAGGACCTGCAGAAGATCTTTGTTCTTCGTCGGATTCTCGCCCCGATGGGCACGACGGACGCGATCGAGTTCCTGATCGACAAGCTGAAGCAGACGAAGAATAACGGCGACTTCTTTGAATCGATGAATACCTGATTTCTTTAGCCGGATTCTCGTAAATGAGAGTCAATCGCGGTTTTGCGCCGTGATTGACTCTTTTTTGTTTTGATCGCAGAAACCGCGGCGATGAAGCTTGGCGGCAAAGGTGTGGTGAGATCCCCTTTTCCTGATGGGATGGATGCAAGAGTTATGGCAAGTTCAGACACGATCTTCGCGCTTTCCAGCGGCGGTCTCCCGGCTGGTGTTGCCGTTATCCGAATGTCGGGCGCCGCGACCGAACATGTCTTGCGCCTGCTCTGTCGTGTCGTGCCGCCGGAGAGACTGGCGCGACTTGTCACGGTTTGTGCAGCGGATGGAGAAGAGCTCGATCGCGGGTTGGCGCTGTTTTTCAAAGGACCCCGGTCTTTCACGGGCGAAGATTGCGCCGAACTTCAGGTTCACGGCGGCCGCGCCATTGTCGCAGCGATCCTCGAGGCTCTTGCGGCGATCCCCGGTCTAAGGCCCGCGGAAGCGGGAGAATTTGCCCGGCGGGCCTTTGAAAACGGCAAGATGGATCTGGTGGAGGCTGAAGGTCTGGCCGAGCTTCTCCAGGCGGAAACAGCGAACCAAAGGCGCCTCGCCAAATATCTCGCTGACGGCTACCTGTCCAAGCGCTACGACGGATGGATGGCGCGTTTGTCGCAGGCGCGCGCGCTCATCGAGGCTGAACTCGACTTTGCCGATGAGGGGGACATTCCCGGCTCCGTGTCTGACCAAGTGTGGCGCGACGTGCGACTGCTCGTGAGCGAGATGGAGGCGGCGCTATCCGATCACAGCGCCGAAATCATTCAAGAGGGTTTTCGCGTCGCGATTGCCGGTCCGCCGAATGCCGGAAAGTCGAGCTTGCTGAATTATCTTGCGCGACGCGACGTTGCGATCGTTACTGATATTGCGGGCACCACGCGTGATGTTCTCTCTGTTGATCTTGATCTGAACGGAACGAAGATCGTTCTCTACGATACTGCGGGTTTGCGAGAAACCGACGATCCGGTTGAACGTATCGGTATCGAGCGCGCGCATGCGACGATTCGCGCCGCCGATCTGGTACTCTACCTCTCGGAGACGGGAGAGAGAGCAGCGCAGAATGAGATCGAGACGGCTGAGGCGAAGTCTGATATCATTTTCGTGCGTAGCAAGGCTGAACGCGATTCCGCGTCGACTTCAGATAGCTTTCTCTCTATTTCGGTGTTGACGGGAAACGGAATCGATTCACTTCTGAAACAAATAGAAGCGCGCGCGGCGCGCGCGATGGGTGGCGGTGATTTTGCCACTCCACTTTTGATTCGGCATCGTAACCATGTTGTGAGCGCATGCGCGGCCCTCATCGAGGCGATTGAGGGGCCGGGTACGCCACTGGAGCTTCGCGCTGAGTTTTTACGAAGCGCTGCCGATGAACTGGCGCATTTGACGGGGAGAGTGACCCCGGATGCGTTGTTGGGGCTGATCTTTTCCCAGTTCTGCGTGGGCAAATAGATGGGCTTCCGCCCATATCGATTCAGGAACGAAACGATGAAGACTTTCGATTTTGACGTTATCGTCATCGGTGGTGGCCACGCGGGCTGTGAGGCGGCCTCGGCATCCGCACGGGCAGGCGCAACGACGCTGTTGCTGACACACAAAATATCGACAATCGGCATGATGTCGTGCAACCCTGCCATTGGCGGCTTGGGTAAAGGTCACCTCGTGCGTGAAATCGACGCCCTGGACGGGTTAATGGGACGGATTGCGGACCAAGCCGGCATACAGTTTCGCCTGCTGAACCGGAAAAAGGGACCGGCCGTCCGAGGGCCGAGGACCCAGGCCGACCGGGCTCTCTATAAGACGCATATGCAGACGTCCATTGCCGGAATTCAAGGGCTTACGCTGCTCGAAGGTGATGCCTTTGATCTTCTGGTAGAGAATGGCGAAGTGAACGGGGTTCAAACCTCAGACGGAAGATCGATTCGGTGCCGTTCTGTTGTTATTACGACGGGCACCTTTTTGCGTGGATTGATTCACATCGGGAATGAAAAGACACCCGCTGGCAGGGTCGGTGAGGAGCCGAGCATCGGGCTCTCGGCCCGGTTTGAGGCGCTCGGGCTGCGCCTTGGGCGTTTGAAGACGGGTACCCCTGCGCGTCTTGATGGAAAGACGATCGCGTGGGATAGCATCGGCGTTCAGGAGGCTGATCCTGAACTGACGCCATTTTCCTTCATGACCGAGTCTATCACCAATCGCCAGATTGCTTGCGGTGTGACCCGTACCACTGAGCAGACCCATCGCATTATCCGCGAGAATATTCACCGCTCGGCCATGTATTCGGGCGAGATCAAGGGAGTGGGTCCGCGTTATTGTCCGTCGATCGAGGATAAGATTGTCCGGTTCGGCGATCGGGACGGTCATCAGATATTTCTGGAACCCGAGGGCCTGAATGATGACACCGTTTACCCGAACGGTATCTCGACTTCCCTTCCTGTTGATGTGCAGGAGGCTTTCATTCGCAGCATTCCCGGTTTGGAAGCGGTTGTGATACGGCAGCCGGGTTACGCGATCGAATATGACTTTGTTGATCCCACGCAGCTTGATCACCGGCTTGCAGTCCGCGCCCTTCCCGGGTTGTTCCTTGCGGGGCAGATTAACGGAACCACCGGCTATGAAGAGGCTGGCGCGCAGGGGCTTGTTGCAGGTTTGAACGCCGCTCGTCACGCAACGGGTGCAGAGGCTGTCCGCTTCAGCAGAACTGACTCCTATATTGGCGTCATGATCGATGACCTGATCAGCTTCGGCGTGACAGAGCCTTATCGTATGTTCACTTCTCGGGCTGAATACCGGCTGTCCTTGCGCGCAGATAATGCGGACGAACGGTTGACTCACCTGGCGATCGAGTTGGGGATTTGCGGGGCTGCCCGGCGGGAAAAGTTCGAGCGCTACAGAAGCAACGTGGACACGGCGCGCGAATTGCTGAAGAGCTTGAGCATAACGCCGAATGAGGCGGAGCATTTCGGGCTGACGTTGAACAAGGATGGCGTTCGGCGAAGCGCTTACGACTTGCTTTCGCGCCCGGATTTCGAGCTTTCGGACGCGCAGCGGATATGGCCAGAACTGAGTAGATTGGATACTGCTGTGCAGGCGGCGCTCAAGATAGAAGCTGGATATTCGGTGTATATGGATCGCCAGGCAGCCACGATTGCCGATGTAAGGCGAGATGAAGCGCGAGCGATCCCTCAAAACTTTTCTTTCGAGGACATCTCCGGCCTTTCCAACGAGCTCATCCTAAAGCTCGATAGAATCAAGCCTCTAAACATGGCTCAGGCCGCAGCTATTGAAGGTATGACGCCTGCAGCTCTGGCGCTCCTGCTGGTGCACCTGCGTAAGCGAGCCGAGTCTGCGTCTGAGTTGAAAGCCTCTATACAATGATGAAGAGTCACCCGTTAGAACTAGACGGATTACGTGTTTCACGTGAAACGATGGAGAAACTACATGCCTTTGCCGACCTCTTTCAGAAGTGGGCCAAGGCCATCAATCTTGTGGCGCCGTCAACGGCCGGTGACTTGTGGCGGCGGCATATTGCGGATAGCGCGCAGCTCTTTGCCCTAAGCCCTAAGCCCCAAGAGTGGGTTGATCTGGGCAGCGGTGGAGGGTTTCCTGGCGTGATCACCGCCATCTTGCTCTCTGAGCTGGAGGACGGATGGGTTCATCTCGTCGAGAGCAACAACAAAAAGGCGTCATTCCTTCGCAATGCCATTCTTCAAACGGGTGCGCGTGCCTCCGTCCATCCCGTTCGCATCGAAGACGCGCCCAGAGAGGTGCCGGAATGCGCCGCGATTTCTGCGCGGGCTCTGGCAGACCTTTCGGATCTTTGCTCCTTTTCGATGCCTTGGATCGAGATGTCTGCCCAAACGAAACTTTTTTTCCATAAAGGTCGGGATTACGCGCGCGAGATCTCCGACGCGCATAGAAGTTGGAACTTCGATCTGGTAAAACATGAGAGTCAGATCGAGCAGGGATCGGTTATTCTTGAGATTTCGAATCTGACGCCCAAGGTGTAGCGAGACCAAAATGGCGATGAGCGGATATCGAAATCGGATCATAACCGTTGCAAATCAGAAGGGTGGGGTTGGGAAGACTACCACTGCGATTAATCTTGCGACGGCACTCGCTGCGATCGGTGAAAAGGTTCTGATTGTCGACCTTGACCCACAAGGGAACGCGAGCACCGGGCTCGGTATCGGACGGAAAAACCGCGAGCATTCTTCTTACGACCTCCTGATGGGGACGCATTCAGTAAAGGAGACCGTGCAGGAAACCGCCGTTCCGAATCTTCACATCATCCCCTCGACCATGGATCTTCTGGGTATTGAAATGGAGATTTCGCAGGCGAGTGACCGGGTTTTCCGTTTGCGCAAGGCTCTGATCTCGACGCAAGCCTTTGAATATTCTTACATACTGGTCGATTGCCCGCCCAGCTTCAATCTGTTGACGATGAATGCGATGGCGGCCGCTCACTCGGTTCTTGTCCCCCTGCAGTGCGAGTTCTTCGCTCTCGAGGGCCTGAGCCAACTTCTTGAAACTGTTTCACAAATTCGTTCGACGGTAAATCCGCAGCTGGATATCCAGGGCATTGTGCTGACAATGTTCGACGCTCGAAATAATCTGGCCCAGCAGGTGGTCAACGATGTTCGAACCCATCTTGGTGAGAAGGTTTATCACACTCTCATCCCTCGTAATGTTCGCGTATCCGAAGCGCCCTCTTATGGGAAGCCGGCGATCCTTTACGATCTGAAGTGCGCGGGAAGTCAGGCCTATCTTCAACTGGCTTCGGAAGTCATCCAGAGAGAGCGTCAGCGCCTCGCAGCCTAATTGTAACGGAGGTGTAATAATCTCGGCATGGAAGAAGATCATTCGAAACGCCGCCTCGGCCGCGGTCTCGCAGCGCTGATCGGTGAGATGGATCAGCCGATTCCCATGAGTGGCAGTGCAGCATCCAGCCGGATCAGCGCGGATCGCCAGGTTCCGATCGAACACGTCGTTCGCAATCCGCGAAATCCCCGCCGCACGTTCGATGAGGCCGAGCTGCAGGAGCTGGCTGCGTCAATCCGTCAGCACGGGATCGTGCAGCCTGTTGTCGTGCGCACAGTGGCTGGCGGGCAATTCGAGATTATTGCCGGTGAACGTCGCTGGAGAGCCGCACAGCTGGCGGGGTTTGCCGATATCCCGGTAATCGTCCGCGATGTAGATGATCGCACTGCGCTTGAGCTGGCGATCGTTGAAAATGTTCAGCGTTCAGACCTCAATCCGCTCGAAGAGGCGCTGGGTTACGAACAGCTTATCGCGGAGCATGGCTATACGCAGAACGATCTCGGCGAAATTATTGGAAAAAGCCGGAGCCATGTCGCCAACAGTCTGCGTCTGTTGAAATTGCCGGATGAGGTGCGCGACATGCTGTCGTCTGGAACGCTCTCTGCAGGTCACGCGCGCGCCTTGATTCCGACCTCAAACCCGGTGATGCTCGCGAGATCGGTCGTCGCCAAGGGCATGTCTGTGCGCGATACGGAGCGTCTGGCGCAGAATGATATCAAGGCGCAGGAAAATCCGGGCCTCGTTGGGCAGAAGCCGCGTGACAACAAGGATGCCGATACGCTGGCGCTGGAGAAGTCGCTCTCGGATGCGCTTGGCCTCGATGTTTCGGTCAGCCACAAGGCTGCCGGCGGCTTCGTGAAGATTTCCTATAAGACGCTCGACCAACTGGAAGAAATTTGCCGGCTGCTTGAGCGGCGTTAGAACCCGACGTCACGGGACACGTTTGATCTCCTCTCCCATGATTTTCGTGGGAGAGGTTTTTCGTTTCGTGTCTATCGTGAACAGCTTTCACACACGGAATAAACCGCCGAACGGAAGCTCAAGTACCTGCTTTCAAAAGAATTTTCAAAAGTCACTGATCGTTCTGACTGAGGCAGAATTCAGCGCCTGACGACCGATTGCTGCGTCAGAGACAGGAGAAGCTGGGCGGCGACGCTGTCGGCAATCTGCGGGTTCTTCTGGCTTGTCAGCACCATGGTCTGCAGGCGAGACAGCTCACGAGAGAGTTTCGGGGTCGTCCATACGGAAAGCGCCTGGGTGACGACGTTGCGCCGTTTGAAGAAGATATGCTTGCCGTGTGTCTGGATGACCTGGCTTGCAGAGACGCGTGATTTATCCATCTCCGCCCGCAGCGTATCGAGCATCTGAAATTGCCGCAGGACCGCGTTCAGAACCTGATAGATGGCGGTTTTCGCGGAAATCAACGCTTCCAGTGCGGCAATCATGGCGTTGGCATCGCCGCCAAGAAGCGCATCGATCAGGTTATCGAGCGAGGTTTCGCTGACATCTCCGATGATGTCGAGGACATGTTGCTCCTCGATTTGCGGTTCATGGGCGCAATAAAGCGCCAACTTGCGGATCTCGCCCCGGCTCGCCCGGCGATCCCCCCCCAGATTGTCCAGGAGGCGCGCTCTCGCTCCCGGTGTGATGCGCTGGCCAGTCTCGTTCAGAATGTCGTCTATGAGGCTGTTGAGGCTCGCCTGATCGTCTGCATAGCAGGGAACTGAGACAACGCTGCGGGCGGCTTCAGCGGCCTTTCTCAGCGCCGCGCCCTTTTTCAGGTCGCCGGCTTCTATGATCAGATAGGTTTCCGGCTCAGCTGCCGCCAAAGCCGTGACGCCGTCGACAAGTGCCTTCTCGTTGGCGGCATTGCGGACCCAGACCAGCTTTTCACCGCCGAAGAGGCCGATGCTCTGCATTTCCTCCATCAGGCGCCCCGGCGTCTTCTGAAGGTCCGAAGCCTCGATCTTGGTGACCGCAAAGGGGTCGTTGAGGGCTATGCCGGTCCGCACTGCTGCGGCTTCCGCGCGTTCAGAAACAAGTCCGCGATCAGGACCGAAAATGACGATGATGCGCGGCAAGGCCGAGCTGCCCCGCAAGAGGCGGTCGAATTCCTGCGGTTTCAGCTCCGACATGGGCCGATCACTTCGACAGGGCCGAGGCGATATCGAGCTTCAGCACTTCGGCAAGTTCGCGCGCGGCGCGGTCTTCGGCGTCGCGAACAGCACGAATCTGAGCGAATTGCTGGCTTGTGTAATCAAGCTGCGCGTCCATCCGCTGTGTACCCTGCTTGATCAGCTTGCCGTCACGCGTCAACGTATAGGTCGCGGTCAGAGTTACACGCCCCGGCTGCGGCAGGTTTGATGATATCTGCGAAAGATAGTTCACATTGCTGGAACTTACCCGCAGATTCAGCTGATACACCGGATTTGCCGGCTCCCCCGCCCCACCGGAGAGCAGGAAGATCATCTGGTTGCGGACAGACTGCTCAACGCGGTTCGTCGGCTCTGAGATACCGACGCTGGCGAGTTCACCCGTGATCCCGGCCTTACCGTAAAGCGGCTGTACCTGGCAGGCGCTGAGACCCAGCACCGAAGCCAGTACAGCGCCCACAAAAGCACGTCGAAACAGCGGCTTATCAAACAACGACATTGACGATCCTTTGCGGTACGACGACGATCTTCTTCGGCTTGTCGCCGGCCAGTGCGCTGGTCACGAAATCGAGCGCCAGCACGGCGGCTTCAACGTCACTCTGAGACGCGTCGCGCGCGATTGTCAATTCGCCGCGCTTCTTGCCGTTCACCTGAACCGGCAGAACCACCGTGTTCTCGACGACGAGACTTTCCAGATAGGCCGGCCAGGCGGCGTCGGAAACGAGGCCCGTGCAGCCGATCTCCTTCCAGCATTCTTCGGCCAGATGGGGCATGATCGGGGCGAAGAGCTGGACCAGGATCTGCGTGGCTTCACGCAGGGCACCGGCATAGGCTTCATCGACCTTTTCATTTCCTACCTTGGTCAGCGGCGCGGCAAGGGCGTTTACGAGTTCATAGACGCGCGCCACGGCCTTGTTGAAGCCGAGACGGTCGTAGTCGTTGGCGACGGCCAGCAGCGCCTTGTGGGCGGCCTGTGAGACCGGCAGAGCCTCGCCTGACGTCGCCGGTGCCGGATTCACGCCGCGCAAGGCCGGCGCTGCTTCCGAAACCAGACGCCAGATGCGCTGGACGAAACGATGGGCGGCTTCGACGCCGGCTTCCGTCCAGATGACGTCGCGTTCCGGCGGCGAGTCGGAGAGCATGAAGAAGCGGGCGGTATCGGCGCCGTAGGAGGCGATGATATCGTCCGGATCGACCACGTTCTTCTTCGACTTCGACATCTTCTCGATCGAGCCGATCGTGACTTCCTCGCCGGTGGTGACATGGAAGGCGCGGCGGGTGCCGTCCGTTTCTTCCAGGCGGATGTCCGAAGGTTGCACCCAGGTTCCGTTCGCGCCCTCACCGATCTTATAGGTCTCATGCACGACCATGCCCTGCGTGAAGAGACCCTTGAAGGGCTCCTTCAGGTTCACATGGCCGGTTTGGCGCATGGCGCGGGTGAAGAAGCGCGAATAGAGCAGGTGAAGGATCGCGTGTTCGATGCCGCCGATATACTGGTCGACCGGCAGCCAGGCATCGGCGACATTGGTGATGACCGGCTCGTCGGCGCGGGGCGCGGTGAAGCGGGCGAAATACCAGGACGAATCGACAAACGTGTCCATCGTGTCCGTCTCGCGGCGGGCGTCCTTGCCGCAGCACGGGCATTTCACGTTGCGCCAGGTCGGATGACGGTCGAGCGGGTTGCCCGGCTTGTCGAAATTGATGTCGTCAGGCAGCTGGACCGGCAGGTCCTTCTTCGGCACCGGCACGACGCCGCATTCATCGCAATGGATGACCGGGATCGGGCAGCCCCAATAGCGCTGGCGCGAAATGCCCCAGTCACGCAGGCGGAAATTCACCTTGCGCTCTGCCTGCGGCTTGCCGCCCAGCAGCGTGGCGCTCAGACGGTCGGCGACCTCCTGGAAGGCATCCGTTGTGGACTTGCCGTCGAGGAAGCGCGAATTGATCATCACGCCGTCGCCATCATATGCGGTGTCGCCAACGGTGAAGCTTGCTGCATCGGCGCCTTCCGGCATGACGACCGGGACGACCGGCAGGCCGTATTTGCGGGCGAAATCCAGGTCGCGCTGGTCGCCGGAGGGGCAGCCGAAAATGGCACCCGTGCCGTATTCCATCAGCACGAAATTGGCGACATAGACCGGCAGTTCCCAAGCGGGGTCAAAGGGATGACGGACCTTCACGCCCGTATCCATGCCCTTCTTTTCAGCGGTTTCCAGTGCTGCCAGCGACGTTCCGGCGCGGCGGCATTCCTCGGCGAACTCTGCAACAGCCGGGTTGCTCGCGGCGACATACTTTGCCAGCGGGTGGTCTGCGGCGATCGCCAGGAAGGACGCGCCGAACAGCGTGTCCGGACGCGTCGTATAGACGGTCACGTCGCGGAATTCTTCCGGCAGGTCGTTGCCGACGGTTTCCCAGCGCAGGCTCAGACCTTCCGAGCGGCCGATCCAGTTCTTCTGCATCAGGCGTACCTTTTCAGGCCACTGGTCGAGTTCGTCCAGCGAATCCAGCAGATCCTGCGAAAAGTCGGTGATCTTGAAGAACCATTGCGTCAGCTCGCGCTGTTCCACCAGCGCGCCGGAACGCCAGCCGCGGCCGTCGATGACCTGTTCGTTCGCCAGAACCGTCTGGTCGACCGGGTCCCAGTTGACCTTCGACTGCTTGCGGTAGACGAGGCCCTTTTCCAGGAAGTCCAGGAAGAGGCTCTGCTGGCGCTGGTAATATTCCACGTCGCAGGTGGCGAATTCACGCGACCAGTCGAGCGACAGGCCCATGGATTTCAGCTGGCCGCGCATGGTGGCGATATTGGCGTAGGTCCATTCCTTGGGATGGATCTTGTTCTGCATGGCGGCGTTTTCCGCCGGCATGCCGAAGGCGTCCCAGCCCATCGGATGCAGAACGTTGTAGCCGCGGGCACGCTTGTAGCGCGCCACGACATCGCCCATCGCATAGTTGCGCACATGGCCCATGTGGATGCGGCCCGAGGGATAGGGGAACATCTCAAGCACGTAATATTTGTCGCGCGGATCGTCGTTGTCGGTTTTGAAAATCTCGCGCTCGTTCCATTCCGCCTGCCAGCGGGGTTCAGCGTCGCGCGGGTTATAGCGTTCTGAGGCCATGATTCGACTGTTCCGGATAGATCAAGAATTTGGGGGCGACCTTCATCACGAATTGCCGGAAGCGTCAAGTTTTTCGGGCATTTCGGTGAGATCGGCGGAGCCGGTGCGGCAAAAAATGAAGCGGATCGAGGTTCCAAATTTGCGCGTTGCATCATAAATGGGTGCTCAGGCAGGCAAAGGGAAGTGTGGCATGGAACTTCAGGACAGGCTCAACGCCGTGAAAGCGGAAATCGCGAAGGCGGAAAAGGGTGCGGGACGCGACGCGGGCTCGGCTACGCTGGTTGCGGTGTCGAAGACATTCGAGGCGGATGAGATCCGCCCTGCCCTGGAAGCCGGACAGCGTGTGTTTGGCGAGAACAAGGTTCAGGAAGCCAAGTCGAAGTGGCCGGGTCTGCGTGAAGCCTTTTCGGGTGTGGAACTGCATCTGATTGGGCCGCTTCAATCCAACAAGGCGGGCGATGCCGTCGCGCTCTTCGATGTCATCGAGACGATCGACCGCGAAAAGATCGCGCGCGCCATTGCTGACGAAATGGCGAAACAGGGACGCCGGCCTCAGCTTTATGTGCAGGTCAATACAGGCCTTGAGCCACAGAAGGCAGGCATTGCGCCGGATGACACGGTCGACTTCGTCAAGCTTTGCCGGGACGAATTGTCGCTTCCCGTGGTGGGTCTCATGTGCATTCCGCCGGCGGAGGAAAATCCGGGGCCGCATTTCGCGCTTCTCGCCAAGCTAGCCGGAAAATGCGGGCTTTCGAAGCTCTCCATGGGCATGTCGTCTGACTATCAGACGGCGATCGAATTCGGTGCGACGAGCGTCCGCGTCGGTTCGGCCATCTTCGGCAACCGCGCCTATCAGCAGCATGCATAGGCGAACCCGCATCTATTGGCCTTTTGTCGGGGTTCTTTGACGCTTTTGTGTCGAGTAGACTTCGCCTCCTGAAGCGCGACTGGGAACGCGCCGGGAGGAAGATATGCGTCAGGGATATGATGCCGCCTATGCGGCGTGGAAAACCGATCCGGAAGCTTTCTGGATGCGGCAGTCGGAAGCCATAGACTGGTTTGAGAAGCCAAAACAGGCTTTCGATGCGTCAGCCGGCGTTTACGGACGCTGGTTTCCGGATGGCGTGACGAACACCTGCTACAATGCGCTCGACCGTCATGTTCACGCCGGTCTCGGAGGCCGCAATGCCTTCATCATCGAAAGCCCGATCACGGGCCGCTCTTCGGCCATCACCTATGCGGAAGCGCTGGCCGAGGTGAAGGCGATTGCGCTGGCCATGCGCTCGCTTGGCGTCGAGAAGGGCGATCGCGTCATCATCTATATGCCGATGATCCTGCAGGCCGTTCTCTCCATGCTCGCCTGCGCGCGGCTCGGTGCCGTGCACTCCGTCGTCTTCGGTGGCTTTGCGGGACCGGAACTGGCGACCCGCATCGATGACAGCAAGGCCAAGCTCATCATTTCTGCCAGCTGCGGCATCGAGCCTGGCCGCGTAGTGCCCTACAAGCCGATGCTGGATGAGGCGATCGAACTCGCGCATCACAAGCCGGCCGCCTGTCTGCTTTACCAGCGGCCGGAATTGTCGGCGCCGCTGACAGATGGGCTGGATCATGATTTCGAGGCGCTGATAGCGCAGCATCGCGGCGGCGAGATCGACTGTGTACCGGTGGCTGCGACCGACCCGCTCTATGTCCTCTACACGTCCGGCACGACCGGTCAGCCCAAGGGCGTGGTGCGCGACAATGGCGGCCATCTCGTTGCGCTGCACTGGACCATGCGGAATTTCTACGGCGTGAAGCCCGGCGAGACCTTCTGGGCCGCTTCAGATATCGGCTGGGTCGTCGGGCACTCCTACATCGTCTACGGCCCGCTCATTTCGGGCAATACCTCGATCCTCTTTGAAGGAAAGCCGATCGGGACGCCTGATGCCGGGACGTTCTGGCGGGTGATCCAGAAGCACAATGTCGTCTCCTTCTTCACCGCGCCGACGGCGTTTCGCGCCATCCGCAAGGAAGACCCGACGGGTGCGTTCCTGAAGGACATTCCGATGCCGTCGCTGCGGACGCTGTTCCTGGCGGGCGAGCGGG
Source organism: Rhizobium sp. C1 (assembly GCF_021026335.1). Classification (GTDB taxonomy): domain Bacteria; phylum Pseudomonadota; class Alphaproteobacteria; order Rhizobiales; family Rhizobiaceae; genus Ensifer_A. Next base: position 317,169 of record NZ_JAJNCY010000004.1, on the reverse strand, counting down.
CCGACCCGGACACGATCAAGTGGGCGGAAGAGCATCTCAGAGTGCCGGTGGTCGATCACTGGTGGCAGACGGAAACGGGATGGGTCATTGCCGGCAACCCGGCGGGGCTTGGCCTGCTGCCGGTCAAATATGGATCGCCGACCGTGCCGATGCCGGGTTATGACGTGCAGGTTCTGGATGATGCGGGCCACACCGTGCCTGCGGGCACATTGGGCAATGTCGTCGTGAAACTCCCCCTGCCGCCCGGCAGCCTGCCGACGCTATGGAATGCCGACGAGCGGTTCCGGCACGCCTATCTCGAGGAGTTTCCTGGTTACTACAAGACGGCTGATGCGGGCTATATCGATGAGGATGGCTATCTCTTCATCATGGCGCGCACGGATGACATCATCAATTGTGCGGGCCATCGCCTTTCGACCGGGGCAATGGAGGAAGTCTGCGCCAGCCATCCGGATGTGGCGGAGGCGGCCGTCATCGGCGTGCAGGATGACATCAAGGGTCAGGTACCCTGTGGCTTCCTCGTGCTCAACAGCGGCGTGACGAAGCCCGAGCGGATGATCGAGAAGGAAGTGATCGATCTCGTGCGCCACCATATCGGCCCGGTCGCCGCTTTCAAGCTCGCGACTTGTGTGAAGCGCTTGCCGAAGACTCGATCCGGCAAGGTGCTGCGTGGAACGATGCAGAAGATCGCCGATGGCGAGACCTGGAAGATGCCGGCGACGATCGAGGACCCCGCGGTGCTTGGGGAAATCGAGGCGGCGCTGAAGGCGCACGGACTGCCGCATCCGCATGTGCTGTAAGCAAGTCTCGTAAGGCCGGGCGCACGCTCGGTTTCACGTGAATCAGCGAAATCCAGGCAACAAAAAACCCGGCCATCGGGCCGGGTTTATTTTCGGTGCTGCAAACAGCTCAGAAATTGTCTTCGTCTTCGTCGTCGTTGCGGGTCGACTTGAGCGACTTGAGCTTGGCGAAAACGGCGTCTGCGTCGAGCGACTTTTCTTCCGGCTGGTCGTCGCCGTAAGGGTAGCGTTCGGTTTCGCGCGCGGGCTGCAACGTCGCGCCGAGCTCTTCAGCGGTCGGCAGCGGACGACCCTTCGAGGCCTTTTCAACCTCGAGGTCGAGATCGATCTGCGAGCAGAGGCCGAGCGTCACCGGGTCCATGGCGGCAAGGTTTGCCGAGTTCCAGTGGGTGCGTTCGCGGATCTGCTCGATCGTCGACTTGGTCGTGCCGACGAGGCGCGAAATCTGCGCGTCCTTGAGTTCCGGATGGTTGCGCACGAGCCAGAGAATGGCGTTCGGACGGTCCTGACGCTTGGAGACCGGCGTGTAACGCGGACCCTTGCGCTTGGATTCCGGCACGCGGACCTTCGGGTCGGACAGTTTGAGCTTATGCGCCGGATTGGCTTCGGCGCGGGCGATTTCCTCGCGCGACAGCTGGCCGGTGGAGATCGGATCGAGGCCCTTGATGCCCTGAGCGCTTTCGCCGTCGGCGATGGCTTTGACTTCAAGCGGGTGCAGCTTGCAGAACTGTGCAATCTGCTCGAAAGACAGGGCAGTATTGTCGACAAGCCAGACGGCGGTCGCCTTGGGCATCAGCAATTGTTGGGCCATGCATAGAGTCCTTCAGTCGTCCGCGCCGGTGTCGCGGGCCGTGGTAGTACCACTGATGATTTCCGGGATATGGAAATTCGTATAGCCGTTTTGGCGCAGAATTGCAATTCTGCTTCCGACAAATGACCAAAGTCGCATTGATAGCTTGATTTTAGATGATAAAACTCGAATTCGAACGGGTCGGAGGTTGCCCGTCGCTGACAGGGAGGGATACCTAGCTCTCGAGTTCAGCAACAGGATTCGCGTGATGCCCAAAGGGTCTGTCGGGAGACGGCGGGGCATTCACGTTTGCGAGGAGTTTCGGAGGAGCGTTCATGTCAGGCACGACCTATCCCGTATTGAAGACCGCGAAGTCGCGGACCTTGATCGACAATGACAAGTATCTGAAGTGGTACAAGGAAAGCTCCGACAATCCGGAGAAGTTCTGGGCCAAGCACGGCACCCGCATCGACTGGTTCAAGCCTTTCACCAAGGTCAAGAACACGTCGTTTACCGGCAAGGTCTCGATCAAGTGGTTCGAGGACGGTATCACCAACGTCGCCTATAATTGCATCGATCGCCATCTCGTGTCGCGCGGTGATCAGGTCGCCATCATCTGGGAAGGCGACAACCCCTACGACGACAAGAAGATCACCTATCGCGAGCTTTACGATCAGGTCTGCCGTCTCTCCAACGTGCTGAAGTCCAACGGCGTCAAGAAGGGTGACCGCGTCACCATCTACATGCCGATGATCCCGGAAGCGGCCTATGCGATGCTCGCCTGCGCCCGCATCGGCGCAATCCACTCCATCGTCTTCGGTGGCTTCTCTCCGGATGCACTCGCGGGCCGCATCATCGACTGCCAGTCGACCTTCGTTATCACGGCCGATGAAGGTTTGCGCGGCGGCAAGACGGTTCCGCTCAAGCACAATACCGATCTTGCCATCGATATTGCCTCGCGCTCCGGGGTCGAGGTGGAAAATGTTCTCGTTGTCCGCCGCACCGGCGGCAAGGTCGAATGGTTCGATACGCGAGACATCTGGTATCACGAGGCGACGAAAGCTGCGAAGCCCGATTGCCCGCCGGCGAAGATGAAGGCGGAAGACCCGCTCTTCATTCTCTATACCTCGGGTTCGACCGGCAAGCCGAAGGGCGTGCTGCACACCACGGGTGGCTATCTCGTCTATGCCTCCATGACGCATCAATATGTCTTCGATTATCAGGACGGCGATATCTACTGGTGCACGGCGGATGTGGGCTGGGTCACCGGCCATTCCTATATCGTGTACGGGCCGCTCGCGAATGGTGCAACGACGCTGATGTTCGAGGGCGTGCCGAACTATCCGGACGCCGGGCGTTTCTGGGATGTCGTCGACAAGCACAAGGTCAACATCTTCTACACGGCCCCCACGGCCATTCGCGCGCTCATGGGTGCTGGCGATCACTTCGTGAAACGTTCCTCGCGTTCGTCGCTGCGCACCATGGGTTCGGTCGGCGAGCCGATCAATCCGGAAGCCTGGGAATGGTATTACAACGTGGTCGGCGACAAGCGCTGCCCGATCGTCGATACATGGTGGCAGACGGAAACCGGCGGCATCATGATCACGCCGCTGCCGGGCGCAACGGATCTCAAGCCGGGTTCGGCGACGCGTCCCTTCTTCGGCGTGAAGCCGCAGCTCGTTGATTCCGAGGGCAAGGTTCTCGACGGCGCGACCGACGGCAATCTATGCATCACCGATTCCTGGCCGGGTCAGGCGCGCACGGTCTATGGTGACCATGAGCGCTTCATCCAGACTTACTTCTCCACCTACAAGGGCAAGTATTTCACGGGCGATGGCTGCCGCCGCGATGAAGACGGCTTTTACTGGATCACCGGCCGCGTCGATGACGTGATCAACGTATCAGGCCATCGCATGGGCACGGCGGAGGTCGAATCCGCTCTTGTCTCGCATGACGCCGTATCGGAAGCCGCCGTGGTTGGCTATCCGCATGATCTCAAGGGTCAGGGCATCTATTGCTACGTGACCCTGATGGTCGGGCATGAAGGCAGCGAGCAGTTGCGCAAGGATCTGGTCGCGCATGTGCGCAAGGAGATCGGCCCGATCGCCTCGCCGGACAAGATCCAGTTTGCGCCGGGACTGCCGAAGACCCGCTCCGGCAAGATCATGCGCCGCATTCTGCGCAAGATCGCCGAGGACGATTTCGGTTCGCTGGGCGATACCTCGACGCTGGCCGATCCGACGGTGGTTGAGGACCTGATCGAAAACCGTCAGAACCGCAAGGGTTGAAACCGCTGATGAGGTGAGACACGTGGGACCCGGCCTTGTGCCGGGTCTTTTGCATTTTCAGGACTGACAGTACGGATGATCCTTGTGGCCGCCGTCATAGGGAAGGACAAGATTTTCAAGGATCAGCGTGCTGGCCGCATCCTCCCCATCCTGAAGGCCGAGATTGGCAACGACCCTTCCGAAATATTTGTCGCCGTCGATATCCGTCAGAAGCACATGCTTTTGCTCACCGATCATGCTGGAAAGCCGGTTTCTGGCGATCTCTGCCTTTTCTCGTTCGGTTTCACATTTCGAATGAATTTCCGGGGCATCAATGCCGCGCAGGCGCACCAGGACATCGACACTCTGTTGCGGCCAGGGGTAGGCGCGAACTTCAACCGTATCGCCATCCAGGACGCGCAGAACATCGGCCGCAATGGGGCCCCTGATTTGCCGCATGGCAAATTCAAAGGCCTCCGCAGGCCGGGTCTGGGCCAGAAGAATAAATACGATGCTGATGCTAGCGGCGATTCGGAACATGGATAGGAATATATCCTTATTCATCGCCGCTGAAAATAGGAATAATTACCCCTTCTCTCAAAAGTCGATGGCACGGCCCTTGATTTCCCAGTCGCCAAAGCGAGCCGGGTCGGCGCCGCCACGTCCGCCGATTTCCTTGGGCTGCTCCGCCTGCTTCTCTGCCTGACGCCGCGCCTCTGCCTCTGCAAGTGCACGCAGAGCTGCCGGCGAAAGTTCCTTCTTCGGTTCCACCGGAGTGTTGGTCGACGTCTCTGTCGGGGCGTGTTCGTCGGTCATCGCAGTCTCATCATATTGAAGTTCAGGCCTCTGATCTCCATCATATAAGGACATTTTCGCCACAGCAAAAGTACTTGCGGGGCGATCGATGTCTCTGGACACGCCGTTACGAGGAACGACGATGAATACGATGCGAACCGCCATGCTTCTTGCTTTCATGACTGCCCTGTTCATGGCGGTCGGATTTGCGCTGGGTGGCAAGGCGGGCATGATGATCGCCTTCCTGGTAGCCGCAGCGACGAACCTGTTTTCGTGGTGGAATGCCGACAGCATGGTTCTGCGCATGTATGGCGCGCAGGAGGTCGATGCGCAGAGCGCGCCGGAATATTACGGCATCGTGCGTGATCTCGCGCAGCGCGCCAACCTGCCGATGCCACGGGTCTATATCATCCACTCCGACCAGCCGAATGCCTTTGCGACCGGTCGTAACCCCGAGAATGCAGCGGTGGCAGCCTCCGTCGGTCTGCTCAACGCCCTAAGCCGCGAGGAAGTTGCGGGCGTCATGGCGCATGAGCTTGCCCATATCGAGCATCGCGACACGCTGACCATGACGATCACCGCGACGCTGGCCGGTGCGATTTCCATGCTCGGCAACTTCGCCTTCTTCTTCAGTGATCGTCGAGAAAACAACGGTTTCGGTATCGTCGGCACGCTGATTGCGATGATTGTTGCGCCTTTTGCAGCCATGCTGGTGCAGATGGCGATTAGCCGGACGCGCGAATATGAGGCGGACCGGCGCGGTGCCGAGATTTGCGGCCAGCCGCTGTGGCTTGCCTCGGCGCTGCGCAAGATCGAGGCCTATGCGCATCAGGTGCCGAACATGCAGGCCGAGCATAATCCCGCGACGGCGCATATGTTCATCATCAACCCGCTGTCGGGTGAGCGGATGGACAATCTGTTTTCGACCCATCCAAACACGGATAATCGTGTCTCGGAGCTTGAAAAAATGGCCTCTGCCGGCAATTTCGGATCGACGCCGCCGCGCCCGGCTGCTAATCCGACCCGCAATGCGCGATCCGTGCCGAGCGTATCTTCGGGTGCGGGCCGGCCCAACTCATCCGAAGGACCGTGGTCTTGACGTCAAAACCGGTCCGGCCAAAGCCGGGCTCCGCCTCTCGTGGCGCCATCAAAACTTCCGATAAACCAGGCCTGGCCGCACGTCAGGCGGCGTCCCGCCTGCTGGCAGCGGTGATCGACAAGAAAGCCTCGCTGGACGGGATGCTCGACCAGACGGGCGGCAACCCCGCCTACATGGCGCTTTCGCCGGCTGACCGCGGTCTCGTGCGGGCGATCCTCAATACGGCTCTGCGGCATTTGCCCCGCATCGAGGCCATGATCGGATCGCTGCTCAAGACGCCGCTGCCAGACGGCGCGCGGGCACTTCAGCATGTTCTGATGGTCGCCGCCGCGCAGATCCTCTATCTCGACGTGCCGGATCGGGCTGCGGTTGATCTTGCCGTCGAACAGGCGAATGACGATCCGCGCAACAAGCGATTTGCCAGCCTCGTGAATGCGCTGCTACGACGTCTTTCCTCCGAAAAAGAGCGGCTTCTCAACGAGGTCGGCGCCCCGGTTCCCGCCCTGCCCGACTGGTTCCAAAGCCGTTTGGTCGCCGTTTATGGCCCGGAGGCGGCGCTGGCGATTGCCGAGGCGCACCTGGCGCCGGCGGCCATCGATCTCACCGTCAAATCCGATCCGGAAGGCTGGGCCCAGCGGCTTGGCGGCGTCGTGCTGCCCACGGGCAGCGTAAGGCTGGCCGATTATGAAGGTTCTGTCGTCGATCTTGAGGGCTATGCCGATGGAGAGTGGTGGGTGCAGGATGCTGCCGCTGCAATCCCTGCCCGGCTCTTTGGGAACCTGCAGGACAAGCGTGTTGTGGATCTGTGCGCCGCACCCGGCGGCAAGACGGCGCAGCTGATCCAGGCGGGCGCGAAGGTGACGGCGCTGGACATGTCTGCCAACCGCCTGAAGCGGTTGAAGGAAAATCTTGATCGTTTGCGTTTCGAAGCCGAACTGATTGAGGGCAATGCCGGCGATCATAAGCCGGCCGCGCTCTACGATGCGGCCTTGTTGGATGCCCCCTGCTCCTCCACCGGCACGGCGCGCCGTCATCCGGACGTTCCGTGGACCAAGGGCCTGGACGACGTGCGCAAGCTCGCGGGCGTGCAGGAGCGGTTGCTGCGCCACGCTCTTTCGCTGGTCAAGCCGGGCGGTATCGTCGTTTTCTCCAATTGCTCGCTCGATCCGATCGAGGGCGAGGAGATGATCGGGCGTCTGCTGGCGAGCATGCCTTCAGTGACCCGGGTTCCCGTTACGGCTTCGGTTCTGCCCGGTCTTCCCGACGCGATCACGGCGAAGGGTGAGGTGCGGACGACGCCTGCGATGCTGGAACGCGAAACGGCTGCGGCCAGCGGCATGGATGGTTTCTATGCCTGTGTGCTCAGGCGCGACAGCTAAGCTTTGGCTCTGTTCCGGTTTGGTGAATTTACCATCAACAGCTCTTCCCTGCGTCCTGAATTGACGCAATGGCAGATTATGCCTAGGAATCCTGTTCGATTTCCTAGAGTTTTCTCATGATGGCGCCTTTCGGCCGCAAGATACTGTCTACCCTCTACATGAGGAGCGGCATCCGCCAAGTCCATCAGGCGGCAAATGGTGGCGTTTTTCGTTTCCGCCAAACCTTCAGAAAAGCACCGGAAAAGCTTCTTGTCGCGCCGACGGATCTGCGCGCGTCTGATCCTTTCATCGCCGAAGAAATCTTCAACGGACGCTTTACGCTGGCGGGCCGCACGCTCGATGCCAGCGACGAATCGGTCTTCGATCTCGACCCGCCCTCGCCCGAGTTCGAAACTCGGCTGCATTCCTTCGTCTGGCTGCGGGATTTTCGGGCCACGAAGAGCGACAAGCATTATCAGCGCGCTCAGGAGATTGCTCAGGACTGGATCGCGCGTCATCGCTGGCCCGATGATAGTCCGGTCTGGCGGCCGCAGACGGCGGCGCTTCGCCTCATGTCGTGGCTGTCACATTCCCCCGTCATTCTGAAGTCGGCGCAGCTCGGTTTCTATCGCCGGTTCTTGAAAAGCATCGGCATGCATGTCGATTACCTGCGCTCGGTGGCTCCCACAGCCGGCGACGGACTGGAAGTCATGCGCATTCGCATCGCGCTTGCAATGGCCAGCCTCTCGCTGCCCACGACGCTCGCCGTTGTACAGCGCGCGGGTGCCAGCCTCGATCGCGAACTGGACCGCCAGATCCTGCCTGACGGCGGGCATATTTCGCGCAATCCGCGCGCCATTCTCGATCTTCTCATGGAGTTGCTGCCGCTTCGCCAGACCTATGTGAATCTCGGCCATGAAATGCCTTCGCGGCTGATTCCGGCAATCGATCGGATGTTCCCGGCGCTGCGCTTCTTTCGTCACCAGAGCGGGGAACTGAGCCTTTTCAACGGCGCGACCGCGACACTGGCGACCGAACTTGTGGCTGTGCTGCGCTATGATGAATCCGCAGGCCAGCCCTTCCGAGCCATGCCCTATATGCGCTACCAGCGCATCGGCACGAGCAGCACGGCCATCATCGTCGATACCGGCTATCCGATCACGCAGGAAACGTCGACGCATGCCCATGCGGGCTGCCTCTCCTTCGAACTCTCCTCCGGTGGTCACCGGTTGATCGTCAATTCGGGGTCCCCGCTTTACGGGCCGGAGGAGTATCGACAATTGGCCCGTTCGACGGCCGCCCATTCGACGGTGACGCTGAACGATACTTCCTCGCATAGTTTCGGGCGGCTTTCCGACCTCGGAACGGTGGTCACCGGCGGAGTCAAGCGCGTGGAAGCGACGCGCAAGGAAGATCCGCAGGGCGAAATTCTGGTGGCGAGCCACGATGGCTATCTGGAGAAGTTCGGTCTTTATCACGAGCGCAGCCTTCAGCTTCATCCCAGCGGCACGATTATCCGCGGCGGTGATCGCTTCATGGGCAAGGGCGGCGTGGAACCGCCGGAGAATTGCGGCTTTCAGGCCTCGGCCCGCTTCCACATCCATCCCTCGATCCAGATCCGGCCGGTGGATGACAACGAGGTTCTGCTGGTCGCGCCCGATGCGCAGACCTGGTCTTTCACCTGTATAGATGCCAAGATCGAGGTGGGCGAAGACGTGTTCTTTGCCGACTCGTCCGGCATTCGCGGCTCCCGCCAGCTTGAGATCGTGTTCGATGTCGGCAAACTGCCGGAAATCGGCTGGCGGCTGGAGCAAAAGGGCCGCTTAAAAGCCCGATAAATTGGCATCTTGCGGTTTTCCGGAAGGCGCAACTGTGCTAGGGCGCGAGCAACAGGCTCCGCCCGGCAGGAGCCACGTTTTCCGCTGAGGCAAGAGGTTGAGCCCATGGCTGTCGTTTCCAAGAAAATTCCCGCTCCCGACAAGGTTCGCATCAAGACCGCGCTTCTCTCGGTCTCCGACAAGACAGGCATTGTCGAGGTTGCCAGGGCGCTTGTGGAGCAAGGTGTTACGCTTTTGTCCACCGGTGGTACGCACAAGGCGATTGCCGATGCGGGGCTCGCTGTGAAGGACGTTTCGGAGCTCACCGGCTTTCCGGAAATCATGGATGGCCGCGTCAAGACGCTGCATCCGACCGTTCATGGCGGCCTGCTCGCCATTCGCGACGACGAAGAGCACAAGGCGGCCATGGCGGCCCACGGTATCATCGATATCGATCTCGCCGTCATCAACCTCTATCCGTTCGAAGAGGTTCGCTCCAAGGGCGGCGATTATCCGACCACGGTCGAGAATATCGACATCGGCGGCCCGGCCATGATCCGCGCTTCGGCCAAGAACCACGCCTATGTCACCATCATCACCAATCCGGCGGACTACGAAACCCTGATCGGCGAATTGAAGTCGAATGCCGGTTCGACCTCCTATGATTTCCGACGCAAGATGGCGGCTGCCGCCTACGCGCGCACGGCTGCTTACGATGCGGCAATTTCCAACTGGTTTGCCGACGAACTGAACCTCGGCATGATGCGCCATCGCGCCATCGGCGGCGTGCTCAAGGAAGAAATGCGCTATGGCGAAAACCCGCACCAAGCGGCCGGCTTCTACATCACCGGCGAAAACCGCCCCGGCGTTGCCACGGCGGCGCTGCTGCAGGGCAAGCAGCTTTCCTACAACAACATCAACGACACGGATGCGGCTTACGAGCTGGTCGCCGAGTTCCGGCCTGAGCAGGGCCCTGCCTGCGCGATCATCAAGCATGCCAATCCGTGCGGCGTTGCCACGGGTTCGAGCCTTGCGGATGCCTACCGCCGGGCGCTGGCCTGCGACTCGACGTCTGCCTTTGGCGGCATTATTGCGCTGAACCAGGAACTGGATGCGGAAACCGCTGCAGAAATCGTCAAGCTCTTCACCGAGGTGATCATTGCCCCGTCTGTAACCGATGAGGCCAAGGCGCTCATTGCCGCAAAGCCAAACCTGCGTCTTCTGGCCGCCGGCGGCCTTCCCGATCCGCGCAAGGGCGGTATCATGGCCAAGACCGTCTCAGGCGGTCTGCTCGTCCAGTCGCGCGACAATGCCATGGTCGAGGACATGGCGTTGAAGGTGGTGACCAAACGCGCGCCGACGGCGCAGGAACTGGAAGACATGAAGTTCGCCTTCCGCGTCGCCAAGCATGTGAAGTCGAATGCCGTTGTTTACGCCAAGGACGGCCAGACGGCGGGCATCGGCGCCGGCCAGATGAGCCGCATCGACTCCGCCCGCATCGCCGCCATCAAGGCCGAAGAGGCAGCCAAGGCTGCCGGCTGGGCCGAGCCGATGACCAAGGGCTCTGCCGTGGCGTCCGAGGCCTTCCTGCCCTTCCCGGACAGCCTGCTTTCCATGATCGCCGCCGGCGCCACGGCGCTGATCCAGCCGGGCGGCTCGATCAAGGATGCGGATGTGATTGCCGCAGCCGACGAGGCGGGCGTGGCCATGGTCTTCACAGGAATGCGGCATTTCCGGCATTAACGCCGGTTGCCCCCTACAGACGTAATCTACAAAAAAGGGGCCTCTCGGCCCCTTTTTCATGAATTGCTGTCAAGCGTGATTCACGTGAAACCACAGCTATCTTGGTCAGTCCGCCAGAATGTCATCCAGCGCTTCGATTAACCGGTCGCATTCCTCCTCCGTGCCGATGGAGATGCGCAGATAGGCGTCTATGCGCGGCTTGGCGAAGTGGCGAACGAGAACTGCCCGTTCGCGGAGCTTCGCCGCGAGGTCGGCCCCAGCGAAATCCGGGTGGGTGGCGAAGACGAAATTGGCGAGCGACGGCAGGACGCGGAAACCGCGTTGCTCGAGGCCTGAAACCACGCGAGTTCGGCTCGCGATGATGCGGTCGCAGCATGTCTTGAACCATTCCACATCCTCGATCGCAGCCTTGGCAGAAACCTGCGCCAGCTTGTCGAGCGGATAGGAGTTAAAACTGTCCTTCACCCGTTCCAGCGCGTCTATCAGCGGGCGCTGGCCAATGGCGAAGCCGACGCGCATGCCGGCAAGCGAGCGCGACTTGGAAAAGGTCTGAACCACCAGAAGGTTCGGATATTTGCGCGTCAGGGCAATGGCGCTGTCGCCGCCGAAGTCGATATAGGCCTCGTCGATCACCACCGGCTGGTCCGGATGGGCGGCCACCAGCGCCTCGATCTCGGAAAGCGGCAGGCCGATGCCGGTCGGGGCATTCGGGTTGGGCAGGATGATGGCGCCGCAGTGCTGATCGTAATCCGATAGCCGGATTCCGAAGTTCTCGTCCAGCGGCACCTGCTGCGTCTCGATGCCATAAAGCTGGCTGTAGACGGGATAGAAGCTGTAGGTGATGTCCGGATAGAGAAGCGGCGCCTCGTGGTTCAGCAGGCCCATGAAGGTGTGGGCGAGAACCTCGTCCGAGCCGTTACCCACGAACACGTCGTCGGCATTCACCCCGTGAAGGCTGGCGATGGCTTGGCGTAACTCCAGAGCGGAAGGATCAGGATAGAGCCGCAGGCGGTCGTCGGCGGCGTGGCGGATGGCTTCCAGCGCCCTGGGCGAGGGACCATAGGGGTTCTCGTTGGTATTCAGCTTCACCAGGTTGGCGATGCGCGGTTGTTCGCCAGCAACATAAGGCTTCAGCGTCGAGACGATAGGGGACCAGTATTTGCTCATGGGTTCCGTTTTCCCGGGATCAGTTTTTCCGGTTCGCGACAAAGCGGGCGGCGGCCTTCAGCACGTCTGCCTTTTCGCCATAGTATGAAAGCAGGGTCTCGGCCTCTTCGACAAGCTCAACCAGCCGCTTGCGCGTCCAGTCGATACCGTGAAGGGCAGGCAGTGTGCCCTTGCCTTTGGCGGCATCCTTGCCGGCGGCCTTGCCAAGCGTTGCGCTGTCTGCGGTGAGATCGAGAAGATCGTCGGCAAGCTGGAAGGCGAGGCCGATCTTGCGGCCGAATTCGGAGAGCCGTGCTGCATCTTCTTTCGATGCGCCGGAGAGAATCGGACCGGCTTCGCAGGCAAAGCGGATCAGCGCACCGGTCTTCATCGCCTGCAGCGTGACGATGCCAATTTCATCCGGTGTCCGCGTTTCTGCCTGCAGGTCCAGCATCTGGCCGCCGGCCATGCCACCGAGACCGGAGGCGCGGGCAAGTTTCAGCGTCAGGGCGACCTTGGCTTCCGCGGCGAGCTTCGTCTCGCCATCGGCGAGGATATCGAAGGCGTAGGTCAGCAACGCATCGCCGGCAAGGATCGCGGTCGCCTCGTCAAAGGCCTTGTGGACCGTCGGCTGGCCGCGGCGCATGTCGTCATCGTCCATGGCGGGCAGGTCGTCATGAACCAGCGAATAGCAGTGGATGCATTCAAGTGCCGCAGCAACGCGCAGCGCGGCCTCTTCCGGGCCGCCGAACAGTCGGGCCGTCTCCAGGACGAGGAAGGGCCGCATCCGTTTGCCGCCATTCAACACGCCGTGCCGCATCGCTGCCATCAGGCGTTCGGGGCGGGCGGTTTCGCCCGGCAAGGGAGCCACGCCCAAAAGCGCGGAGAGAAGGGCCTGTACGGCCTGTGCTGCGCCTTGCAGCCTTTCATCAAAGATCGCATCGGTTCCGGTCATGATTTTTCATTTGCACTTCGGTTTCGTCGTGGCAATGGCGGGACAGGGGCTTTTCGTTAAAAATTTGGCCGCCACTGGTCTTGGTGGCCCCGAGCCTTTATGCATTCCTTCATGGCGATGATGGAAGACGACATCCCGACGCCGCCCGAGCGGGTCACGGAAGAGGCAGAGGTGAGACCCCGCAAGCGACTGATCGACTGGATCTGGCCGCGCGGACCGCTCTGGCTCCGCGCGCTGCGGCTGCTTTTCGTGTTGCTGCTGCTGCCCTATGCGCTGATCCTTGTCTATTGGCCGCCCTTCATTCACCCTGTCTCGACGCTGATGCTGACCGATCTCGTTCTATTCAAGGGCTATGACCGGCGCTGGGTCGATCTCGATGAGATCGCACCGGTGCTCGTCAAATCGGTGATGATGTCGGAGGACGGGCAGTTTTGCCGGCATTACGGCGTTGATTTCGTGCAGCTGAAGGGCGTAATCGACGATACGCTGAAGGGCGAGGAAACGCGCGGCGCGAGCACCATCCCCATGCAGACGGTGAAGAACCTTTATCTGTTCAATGGCCGCTCCTTCATCCGCAAGGGACTGGAGCTGCCGCTGGCCTTTGCCACCGATTTCGTCTGGTCGAAGGCGCGGATCATGGAGGTCTATCTCAATATAGCCGAATGGGGACCCGGCATTTACGGGATCGAGGCCGCGGCGCAGACCTATTTCAAGGTGCCGGCTTCCAGGCTCACGGCGAGCCAGTCCGCACTTCTCGCCGCGGCGTTGCCCAACCCGTATGTTCGGGTGCCGGACAGGCCGTCGCGGGCTATGCGGGCTATTGCCGGGATTGTTGCCCGTCGCGCAGCCCGCTCAGCGGATTATGTGCGCTGCATCTATCCCTGATTGGCGGCATGAAAGCGTCATGTGACCGTATCGCGACAAAAATTGCTGCGGGGTCTAGCCAAAGTCCACAGCTTTATGTATAAGCGCGCCAATTTCCGACATCGGCAATGTCCATCCGGCCATTCAAACCGGCCTGTGACAGAGCTTTGCCTGACACATTGGAGTACGTTAAATGGCTGTTCCGAAAAGAAAAACTTCCCCGTCCAAGCGCGGCATGCGTCGTTCGGCCGATGCGCTGAAGGCTGCGACCTACGTTGAAGACAAGAATTCCGGCGAACTTCGCCGTCCGCACCACATCGACCTGAAGACCGGCATGTACCGTGGTCGTCAGGTTCTGACGCCGAAGGAAAGCGCATAAGCGCTTCTCTCTGCTGAGGATTAGGAAGCCGGCTTTCGAGCCGGCTTTTTTGTTGTCCTGAAGACAGGTTAAGACAAAAAAAGCCGCGCATCCCGAAGATGCGCGGCTATTTGTTCTCCAGCGTAAGCGGCTCAGGCGCCGTAGACGATCAGCAGGTCCTTGGCGTCGATCTGGTCGCCGGTGCGGACCAGAACTTCGGCAATGGTGCCATCCTTTTCGGCATGCAGCGCCGTTTCCATCTTCATGGCTTCGATGGAGAGCAGCACGTCGCCGGCTTTGACAGTCTGGCCGGAAGAAACGGCGACCGTCGAGATCACGCCCGGCATCGGCGCGCCGAGATGGGCGGCATTGCCGGCTTCCGCCTTGCGGCGGATGGCGCCACCGGAGGCGCCGTGGGCGCGGTCCGGAACCTTGATGCGGCGGGGCTGGCCGTTCAGCTCGAAGAAGACCGTGACCATGCCCTTGTCATCCGCAACGCCCTGCGCCTGGTTGACGATGACGAGCGTCTTGCCCTTCTCGATATCGACGAACAGCTCCTCGCCGACCGGCAGGCCGTAGAAATAGGCCGGCGTCGGCAGCGTCGAGACAGGGCCGTAAAGCTCGGCAGCTGCGGCGAAGTCGGTGAAGACCTTCGGATACATGAGATAGGAGGCGAATTCGAACTCCGAGATCTCGCGTTCCAGCTTCTCTTCGATCGCCTTGCGTTCGGCGGCGAGATCGGCATCTTCCAGCAGGGAGCCAGGACGAACCGTGTAGGCCGCATCGCCCTTTAGGGCTTTCTTCTGCAGGACTTCCGGCCATCCGCCCGGAGGCTGGCCGAGGTCGCCCTTGAGCATGGAGACCACCGATTCGGGGAAGGAAACGTCCTTTGCCGGATTCTCGACATCCGCAACCGTCAGGTCCTGGCTCACCATCATCAGCGCCATGTCGCCGACGACCTTGGAGGAAGGCGTCACCTTGACGATATCGCCGAACATGCGGTTGGCATCGGCATAGGCCTGGGCCACTTCGTGCCAGCGGGTTTCGAGACCGAGCGAGCGGGCCTGTTCCTTGAGGTTGGTGAACTGGCCGCCCGGCATTTCGTGCAGATAGACTTCCGAGGCCGGACCCTTGAGGTCGCTTTCGAAGGCCGCGTACTGGTTACGCACGGCTTCCCAATAGAAGGAAATGCGGCGGATCCAGCCCGTGTCGAGGCCCGGGTCACGCTCGCCGCCCTTCAGCGCCTCGACGATCGAGCCGAGGCACGGCTGCGAGGTGTTGCCTGAAAGCGCGTCCATGGCGGAATCAACGGCATCGACGCCCGCATCCACGGCCGCGAGAACGGTCGCCGCTGCAATGCCGGACGTGTCGTGCGTGTGGAAGTGGATCGGCAGGTCGGTCGCCTCACGCAGCGCCTTGAAGAGCATCGTCGCAGCCGCCGGCTTCAGGAGGCCTGCCATGTCCTTCAGTGCGATGATATGCGCGCCGGCGCGTTCCAGTTCTCGGGCGAGCTCGACATAGTATTTCAGGTCGTATTTCGGACGAGCAGAGCTGAGGATGTCGCCGGTGTAGCAGATGGCGGCTTCGCAGAGCTTGTTCTCTTCGGCCACGGCGTCCATGGAGACACGCATGTTCTCAACCCAGTTCAGGCAGTCGAAGACGCGGAAGAGATCAATGCCGCCGGCCGATGCCTGCTTGACGAAATGCTTCACCACATTGTCGGGATAGTTCTTGTAGCCGACGCCGTTGGCGCCGCGCAGCAGCATCTGCAGGAGCAGGTTTGGCGCGCCTTCGCGGATCAGAGCCAGACGTTCCCACGGGTCTTCCGTGAGGAAGCGCATGGAGACGTCGAAGGTCGCGCCGCCCCAGCATTCCAGCGAGAGCAGGTTCGGCAGTGCGCGGGCATAGGTGCCGGCAATGCGCGCGATGTCATAGGTGCGCATGCGGGTGGCGAGCAGCGACTGGTGGCCATCGCGCATGGTCGTATCGGTCATGAGCACGCGCTTTTCGGCGCGCATCCACTCACCGAAGCCCTTCGGACCCAGTTTATCGAGAAGCTGCTTCGTGCCATCCGGTACCGGGCCGTCGATGAAGGGCAGGATCGGAGCTGCGGCATCTTCCGGCGGACGGGCGCGGCCCTTGGCTTCCGGATGGCCGTTGACGGTCACATCGGCGATGTAGGTGAGCAGCTTGGTGGCGCGGTCCTGGCGCTTGACCTGCTGGAACAGTTCCGGTGTCGTGTCGATGAAGCGCGTCGTATAGCTGTTGTCGCGGAATTTCGGGTGGCCGATAATGGCTTCGAGGAAGGTGAGGTTGGTGGCGACGCCGCGGATACGGAATTCGCGCAGCGCGCGCTCCATGCGGTGGATCGCCTCGTCCGGGTTCGGCGCCCAGGCCGTGACCTTTTCCAGCAGCGGATCGTAATAGCGGGTGATGACGGCGCCCGAATAGGCTGTGCCGCCGTCGAGACGAATGCCGAAACCGGTCGCGCCGCGATAGGCGGTGATGCGGCCATAGTCCGGGATGAAGTTATGTTCCGGGTCTTCCGTCGTGATGCGGCACTGGAGCGCATGGCCGTTGAGACGGATGTTTTCCTGCGAGGGTACACCCGATTCCGGTGTGCCGATGGCAAAGCCGTCCAGAATGTGGATCTGCGCCTTGACGATGTCGATGCCGGTGACCTGTTCGGTCACGGTATGCTCGACCTGAATGCGTGGGTTCACTTCGATGAAGTAGAATTTGCCGGTATCGGCATCCATCAAATATTCGACGGTGCCCGCGCCGATATAGTTCGTGGATTCGGCGATGCGCAGCGAATAAGAGGCCAGTTCGGCGCGCTGTTCAGCCGTGAGGTAAGGTGCCGGCGCGCGCTCAACGACCTTCTGGTTGCGGCGCTGGATCGAGCAGTCGCGTTCGAAAAGGTGCACGACATTGCCGTGGGTGTCGCCGAGAACCTGGCTTTCGACGTGGCGCGCGCGCTCCACGAGCTTTTCGAGATAGACTTCGTCCTTGCCGAAGGCGGCCTTGGCTTCGCGCTTACCTTCGTTCACTTCCCGAAGCAGGTCGTTCGGGTCGCGGATGGCCCGCATACCGCGACCGCCACCGCCCCAGGAGGCCTTGAGCATGACCGGATAGCCGATCTCCTCGGCCAGACGCTTGATTTCTTCCTCGTTGTCCGGGAGAGGATCGGTCGCGGGAACGACCGGAACACCGATGGAGATCGCCAGATTGCGTGCGGCCACCTTGTTGCCCAACTGGCGCATGGTTTCCGGCTTCGGGCCGATGAAGATGATGCCGTTTTCGGCGCAGGCCTCGGCAAATTCGGGGCTTTCAGAAAGAAGGCCATAACCGGGGTGGATGGCGTCTGCACCGGAAAGTTTGGCGACGCGAATGATTTCATCAATCGAAAGATAGCTCTCGATCGGGCCCAGATCGCGTTCGAGATGCGGTCCGCGGCCGACCTGATAGCTCTCGTCTGCCTTGAAACGGTGAAGCGCCAGCTTGTCTTCTTCCGCCCAGATCGCCACGGTCTTGATGCCGAGTTCGTTTGCAGCGCGGAAAACGCGGATTGCGATTTCAGAACGGTTTGCGACGAGAATTTTGGAAATCGTCAAGGTCTTCCCCCATGATTGGCAGCTCCCATGCTGCACCCGCTAACAAATTGTTAGCGCCTCGCGACACGAAGTTCAACGAGACTCTTTGCAGAGGGATCTTAACTCAGGAGACCAGGCCCTGGCGGAATGCCAATGCGACAACATGCTGGCGATTTCGCGCCTCCAGCTTCTCCTGGATGCCGTTCATGTACCAGTCGACGGTGTGGCTGGAGAGGTTCAGCGCCTTGCCGATTTCCTGCGATGTCATTCCATCGGCCAGAAAGTGAAGCACTTCCAACTCGCGCCGCGTCAATTTGATCTCCGGCGGTAGCGGCTGTGGCTGGTCGCCCTGCCCGGCAACGCGGAACCGCAGGAGTTCCAGGAACATCAGCTTCGCCACCTGCTCGAAAAGTGAAATCTCCACGGGTGTCATGTCCACCGGCATGCCGCCGAGTGTCACATTGCCGATAAGCCCTTGGCGTCCGTGCACCGGAAAAATATAGCCGTCTTCCAGGCCGAGCTTTGCCGCTTCCTTGAACATCTGGTCTATACGGCGCTTCTGAGGGTCCGTCTTGAAGGCTTTTCGCGCCTCTTTCCAGCGAAAGGCGCCGGCCGCCCGCCCGAGATACCGCACGGTCGGATCGACCAGAACGAAGCGGTTGGCGATATAGGTTTCGGGCCATTTCGGCGGCCACTTGCCGGCAAGAACCAGCGTCATCGGGTCCTGATGCGGGCGCGGCTGCATCAGAATGCCATAATATTCGAACCGATACTGTCGGATAAGATGCTCGAAATCGGCAATCAATGTCTTCGGATTTTCATGCTCCCGCCCCATGACGAGAAACTGGACGATTGCATTGATGCTCATTTCGTCACCCATTCGCCCGACCCGAAACATCGAAATCGGCAAGCCCGCGATATCGAGCGTGAGGCACGAATTCAGCTTCCACCAAAAGACGCAGAAGAAGATGGCCACGCGCGGCTTCGCCGCGTACCGCCACCTCGTCTGATATATGGAAACATATATAAACTCAATATCTTAGATGTATATGGACGGCAAAGCTTCGCTCTGTCAAGAAGGCGAGCTTACGATTTCCATGCAATTTCAGGTTCTGCCGGCCCGAATTGCGCGCGTTGCCACCCCGGACCCATGGCCTCCCGCAGGTGGGCGCTATAGACAAAGAAAAAACGAATTCCGCGTCTTAAAGCGCTTCCCGATACTCTAATTTTCGCGCTGTCCAAGCGCTCATGTGTGGAGCGAGGCACCGCTCAGGTTCTGTTCATCTGCGCTGGCTATCTTCATATGGTGCGCAGTCATTGCTTGAGCGCTGAAGTGCGATGTGTTCGTAAATCGCTGCGAACAGCGAATCGCCAAGCGCTGCGACGGATGTTCCTGTAAGACTGCGCCGTGATATGTTGCCGTTGCTGTCCCGGATCTCGCCGGATGCCGCACGGCCTTGAAATACATGGAAAGGCAAACGCCAAGTGTCACTTACCAAGGTCTATCTCAGGGCGCTTCGCTACCTCGCCGAAGAGCGGCTGAGGGTGTCGATCGTCATCATCAGCAATATCGTGCTGGCGCTTGTCGCCATTGCCGAGCCGATTCTTTTCGGCCGGATCATCGATGCGATGTCGTCGGGCGCCAATTCGCTGCCGGTGCTGATGGCATGGGCAGGGCTCGGCATTTTCAACACGGTGGCCTTCGTCCTGGTTGCCCGTGAGGCCGACAGGCTGGCGCATTCCCGCCGCTCGGGGCTTCTTGCGGAAGCGTTTGCGCGCATCATCTCCATGCCGCTTGCCTGGCATAGCCAGCGCGGAACATCCAACGTGCTGCACACGTTGCTGCGCGCCTGCGAGACGCTGTTCGGCCTCTGGCTCGAATTCATGCGAACGCATCTTTCGACCGCTGTAGCCCTGGTGCTGCTGGTACCGGCGGCGCTCTCCATGGACGTGCGGCTTTCGATCGTGCTGCTGCTGCTGGGTATTCTCTACTGGTTGACCGGGCAGGTCGTCATGAACCGCACACGCGAAGGCCAGGCGGCTGTCGAGGAGCATTACCATCAGGTCTTCTCGCATGTCAGCGACACAATCAGCAATGTGCCGGTGCTGCACAGCTATAACCGCATCGAGCGCGAGACGCAGGCGCTGAGGGAATATACCGGCCGGCTCCTGTCGGCGCAGTTTCCGGTTCTGGACTGGTGGGCGCTTGCCAGCGCGCTCAACCGCATCGCCTCCACGATTTCCATGATGGCGATCCTCATTCTCGGTTCGATCATGGTGAAGAGCGGTGAGATCAAGGTTGGCGATGTCATTGCCTTTATCGGCTTTGCCAACCTGCTGATTTCCCGTCTCGACCAGATCAAGGGCTTTGCAAGCCAGATCTTCGAGGCGCGGGCCAAGCTCGAGGAATTCTACAAGCTCGAGGATTCCGTGCGCGAGCGTGAGGAATCGACCGAGGCGGAAGATCTCGGCCAGGTCTCTGGCAAGGTGGAATTCCGCAACGTCTCGTTCGATTTCGCCAATACGACGCAGGGCGTCCGTGACGTGTCCTTCACGGTTGAAGCCGGGCAGACGGTCGCTATCGTCGGGCCGACGGGCGCGGGCAAGACCACGCTGATCAACCTGTTGCAGCGCGTCTACGATCCCCAGCAGGGCGAGATCCTGATCGACGGCGCGAACATCACCAAGGTCACGCGCAAATCGCTGCGCCGCGCCATCGCCACCGTCTTTCAGGATTCCGGCCTGCTCAACCGGTCGATTTCGGACAATATCCGTATCGGACGCGAAGATGCCACGACCGATGATGTGATCGAGGCGGCGCGCGCCGCTTCGGCGGATGATTTCATCGAAAGCCGCGTCGCGGGCTATGACACGGTGGTCGGCGATCGCGGAAACCGGCTTTCGGGCGGCGAGCGCCAGCGTATCGCGCTGGCGCGTGCCATCCTCAAGGATGCGCCGATTCTGGTGCTGGACGAGGCGACCTCTGCACTCGACGTCGAGACGGAAGCCCGCATCAAGACGGCAATCGACCGTCTGCGCGCCAACCGCACGACCTTCATCATCGCCCACCGTCTCTCCACGGTTCGCGATGCCGATCTGGTCATCTTCCTCGATCATGGCCGTATTGCCGAGCAGGGCACCTTCGATCATCTCAGCCACAGCAACGGCCGCTTTGCCGCCCTGCTGCGGGCTTCCGGCATTCTCACCGACGATCTGGTGAAGAGCGCGCATCCGGCCGCCGAATAAGGGGCGGCCGACTTATCGTCGGAGCGTCTCGGGTGAATGGAAGGCGCCCGGAACGGTCTTTCTTGTTGTCTTCGCGTCGTTCCAGAGGTGGCACCGGCACCTGGCTTTAGGCTTTGACGGTTCTTTTGCAAGCTGGACCGTCTCCTGCAAACCCGGGTTCACCGGCTTGGGCGCGCTGGCCGATCTTTCGTGAAAGGGGGGTCGGCAGAAGCATGGCCGGCCAGTTGATGTTATCCTCCCTGACCGCTTTTGCCAGACGTCAAAAAGCCGCCGCATCGGATCGATGCGGCGGCTTTTTCTGTTCTGCTCACCCAAGGAATTGGGGGAGGGAGGGCGCTTAATGCGCTCGCCCCTGTTACTTCGGCTTGATCGAAGCCTGTTCCTTCGCGCCGTTCACGCTGGTCTCGATCTCACCCGCCGCGCTGCGGCTTGCCTTGATCTCGACCGTCTTGCCGGCCAGTTCGATCCGCGCGGTGAAGCCGCTCCATTCGGCCGGCAGCGTCGGATTGGCGATGACATCGGCGCCCTTGCGTTCGATGCCGAGCAGGCCTTCGACGATGGCGCGGTAGATCCAGCCGGCCGAGCCCGTGTACCAGCTCCAGCCGCCCTGACCGCGCAACCCACCTTCGCTATAGATATCGGCAGCGACGGCATAGGGTTCCGTGCGGTAGCGTTCGGCCGCCTCGCGATCCGTGGAATGGCGGATCGGCAAGAGGCAGTCGAGGCACTGCATGGCCTCTTCCGGGCGGCCCGACTTGGCCAGCGCCAGCGCCAGCCATGCGCCGGCATGGGTATATTGCCCGCCGTTTTCGCGAATGCCGGGCGGATAGGCGCGGATATAGCCGGGGTCTTTGTCCGTGGTGGCATAGGGCGGGTTGAACAGGCGCAGGATGCCCGCGTCGTGCTCCAGCAGGTTTGCAAGCGCTGCGTCGAGCGCCTGCTTGCTGCGGTCGGGATTGCCCTGGCCCGAGAGTACGCTCCAGGACTGGGCAATCGAATCGATGCGGTTCTCATCGCTCGTTGCCGCACCAAGCGGCGTACCGTCGTCATAATAGGCGCGACGATAGTAATGACCGTCCCAGCCGGCGGTTTCGATGGCGTCGCGTAGACGCTCCAGATGCGTACGCCAGTTGTTGGCGCGCGCCTGGTCGCCACGGCTTTCCGCCACGGGGATGAAACGGGACAGCGTACCGGCGAGAATCCAGGCAAGCCACACGCTTTCGCCGCGGCCGGCCACGCCGACGCGGTTCATCCCGTCGTTCCAGTCGCCGCCGAGGATCAGCGGAAGGCCGTTCGGACCCGTCCTTGCAAGGGCGAGATCAAGGCCGAGAGCGGCGTGTTCGTAGACGCTCGCCGTCTGTTCCGAGGTTTCCGGACGGAAGAAGGAGTCATGCACGTCTTGCGCCAGAAGCGGTCCGGTGATGAAGGGCACGGTCTCGTCGAGGATCGTCGTGTCGCCCGTCGCGGTCACATACTGGTCGAGTGCATAGGCCAGCCAGACGACGTCGTCCGAGATATGGGTGCGGACGCCCGCACCGTTCTCGGCGAGCCACCAATGCTGCACATCGCCTTCCGCGAACTGGCGTCCGGCCGCCGTCACGATCTGGCGACGCGCGATTGACGGATCGTGGAGCATCAGCGCCAGCGAATCCTGCAGCTGATCACGGAAGCCGTAGGCGCCGCTTGCCTGATAGAAGGCGGCGCGGGCCGTGATGCGGCAGGCGAGCATCTGATAGGGCAGCCAGCCGTTCAGCATATGGTTCAGGGCGCGATCCGGCGTATCGATGCGGACCTTGCCGAGAAGGGTGTTCCAGCGCGCCTTGTTGGCGTCAAGCGCACTTGCGAAGTCCGCAGAAATCGCCGCTGCCGACAAGGCTTCAGCTGCCGCATCATTGTCGCCATCGCCCAGCGCAAAGACGAATTCGCGCGTGTCGCCCGGCTGGAGGATGATGTCGATGGCGAGCGCCCCGCAAGGGTCGCCGTCGTGGTTCATCTGGCCGGATAGCGCGTGCGCACCCGTCACGGAAGCCGGGCGGCGGATGTCGCCCCAGCGTCCGATGAACTCGCCGCGCGAGGCCGTCGCGCTCGAGACATCGGCGTTCACCGCGAAGAAGGCCGTGCGGCCGGAATGCGTGATGCTGTACGGGTTGGAGGCAAACAGAACCTGCTTGTTCTCCGTCGCGCGGCAGGCCACGAAGGGCGCGGTCCGGTTCGGGTTGTTGCCCAGCATCCATTCGACATAGCCGTAGATGCGGAAGCTGCGCGAGATCGAACCCTTGTTGGAGAGCGTCAGACGCGAGAGCTTCACCGGCTTGCCGGGGAGCAGCGTCTGGCTGAGCTCGATGCCGACCTGTTCCTGAACGCTACGGAAGGTTGAATAGCCGAAACCATGGCGGGTTTCGAATTCCACCGATTCGCGTTCGCTTAAGCCCGCAAAGGGCGTCAGGACCGCACCGCTGTTGAGATCGGCGATATAGAAGGTTTCGCCGGGACGGTCGCTCACCGGGTCGTTCGACCACGGGGTCAGCGGGTAATCGCGCGAATTCTTGCTCCAGGTGAAGCCGCCGCCTTCGGCCGCGACGTGGAAGCCGAAGTCGTTTTCGGCGATCACGTTGATCCACGGATGCGGCGTCGATTCGCCGCCGCGCAGGCGAATGACATATTCGTCGCCCTGGGTGGAGAAGCCGCCATAGCCGTTCCAGAATTCCAGGCCGTCGCCGGAGAGCGTACCTGCCTCCTTGATCGATCTGGACCGATAGCGGGGGGCTTCCGGCGGGGCTTCGAGAACGCGGTTTTCGAAGAGCGACACGGTGCGGGCGATCTGTTCGGAAATCGCGCCGTTGCGGGCATGGAAGACCGCGCGGGAGGAGGCGAGCAGGGAGGCCCAGGTGGCATCGTCCATCAGGTCGCGGCGTACCGCGAAGATGTGCTGGCGCGGACCGTCGGACTGGCCGCGCAGGCGCGCATTCTCGCACATGGAATCCAGCGTGTGCTGCATGTCCTGCGCATAAGACGTGGCGCGTTCGTTCACGATGACCAGATCGGCGGTGACGCCGCGCGAGCGCAGATATTCCTGTGCGCGCAGCGCGCCCCAGGCGACGTTGAGGTCAACGTCGTCGTTGATGCGCAGCATGAAGATCGGGAAGTCCCCGGAGATCGCCAGCGGCCACAATGCCGTCTGCGACGCGGCCATCGCTTCCGCCGAACCGGCATCGGCGCGCAGGAGCGTTTCCGGATAGACCAGATAGCGGCCGAGGATCTGGAAGGCGGTTGCCTCCTGCGGCGAGGCGCCGACATGGCGCATCTGCACCTGGCTGCGGGTCCAAGAATGGATGTATTCGTGGCCGAAGGCGTCCGGGTGACGGTAACGCTCGATGGCCTGGTCGATCATATCGCGGTTCGGTGCGGCAATCGTCCAGAAGATGGCGCTGACCTTCTTGCCGGCCGGGATGCGCACGACGCGGCGCAGCGACAGGATCGGGTCGAGCGTGTAGCCGTCCGTGCCCGAAAGCGTTGTGCCCGGATCGAAAGCGGCGGCATCGGCGATCGAACGGCCGCGGCCGATAAAGTTCCGGCGGCTGGTCTCGAATTCCGTCGGACGGGTTTCGCCCGTCGGATCGGCGATCAGGTGCGCGATATGCGTACCCGGATCGCTCGGCGAACGCTTGTTGCGCCACGCGCGGATCACATCGCCGCGGCGGCCGATTTCCGTGCGGATGAACATTTTCGAAAAGAGCGGATGGGCAATATCCGCCTCGTCCGTCGAAATCACCGGCTCGAGATAGGAGGTCAGCTCGATATGGCGATCTTCGTGGCCGAGATTGGTGATGGTGATGCGGCGGCCTTCGGCATCGTGCTCGGTGCCGGTAATCACCTCGACATGGCTCATCAACGTGCCGACAGTCTTGTAGAATTCGGCACGGTCGTCACCGAAGATGACTTTGTTGACTTCGCCCTTTGCGCGGCGGGGCTCGACGGTGGAGGACCACCACTCGCCCGATTCCATGTCGCGCAGGAAGATGAACGTGCCGTGGCGGTCTTCGGTCGGATCGGGCTTCCAGCGGGCAACCGTCTGGCCGTTCCAGCGTGAATAGCCCGCGCCGCCCGTCGTCAGCATGACAGAGTAATGGCCGTTCGACAGGAAAACGGTCTGGCGATCCTTCACTTCCGGGTTGTCGATGGTGCGGATTTCCGGACGCGGCAGGTTGTCGCCGACCTTGTTGCCGGGCTGGTTGGCCTCGTGCTTGGCGCTCATGACCGGGATTTCGCGCGGCGCCTTTTCCTGCAGCAGGAGTTCGGCCGCTTCGATCACCGGATCGGAGTGGAAGAGTTCGCGCAGGTGGCCGTTGAAGGCGACGTTTGCGACAGCCGCGATCGACATGCCGTGGTGGTGGGCCATGTAGTTATAGACCACCGCACAGGTCTGTCCTTCCGGGACACGGGTCGGCGTGAAGTCGACCGCATCGTGGAAGCCGTAACGGCCGAGCGCGCCGAGCTTGCGCAGGCGCTGGAGGTTTTCGAACGCCTCGACCGGTGCATACTGGCTGGCGAGCAGCGAGGCATAGGGCGCAATCACGGCGTTCTGGCCGAGACCGCGCTTGAGGCCGAGCGTCGGCACACCGAAGTTGGTGTACTGGTAGGTCAGTTCGTGGTCGCGGGCGTTGAAGGCCGCTTCCGAAATGCCCCACGGAATGCCGCCCAGACGGCGGGCGTGGTTCATCTGCTCCTTGACGACGAGGTTCGAGGTCTGATTCAGCACACCGCCCTGACGCTCCTGCATGACGAGCGGCGGCATCAGATATTCGAACATCGAGCCGGACCAGGAGACCAGCGCGCCGCGCGAGCCGACCGGCACGACCTGACGGCCGAGCTTGAACCAGTGTTCCGTCGGCAGGTCGCCCTTGGCGACTGCGAAGAGGCTGGTGAGGCGGGCTTCGGAGGCCAGAAGGTCGTAGCAGGCTTCGTCGAGTTCGTTGGAGGAGACGCGGTAGCCGATGGACAGCAGCCGGCGTTCCGGACGGAACAGGAAGCGGAAGTCCATGGCGAAGGCGAGCGAACGCGTCGTATCGCGCAGCACTTCGAGGCGCTTGCGCAACGCGTCAATCATGGCGAAGTCGAATTCGCTGTCAGCGACATGCGCCTGACAGGTGCGCGACAGCGCAGTAGCCCACCACGCAACCTCGCCGCTCTTTTCGCTGCCGATCTCGTGGTCGAGATTGGCGGAGAGCTTTTCCAGGTCTTCGGCGAGCTCGGCGAGACCCGTGATATGGATCGTGGCCGGCTCGTTTTCACTACGGGCTTCGTTGAGCGTCTTCAGGAAGCCGGCGGTCAGTTCCTTGATGCGCTTGCGCAACGGGCGAACTGTCTTGCGGTCGTCCGGCAGCTCGGCCATCGCCTCCTGGAAGATCATCACGGCGTCGGCTATGCCGTCGAGGCTCGACTGCAGATGCGCAGAGGGTGCTTCCGCCCAGTCGCGGCATTGCGAGGAGATCGCGATGAGGTGGCCGGCGAGGTTGCCGCTGTCCACCGCCGAGATATATTGCGGGCCCAGCGTTTCCAGCGTTTCCGTGTAATACCAATTGAACAGATGGCCGCGGTATTTCTGCATCCGTTCGACAGTCGCGACCGTCTGTTCGAGACGGCTCACGGTGTCTTCGAAGCCGATCCAGCCGAAGTCGCGGGCGGAGACGACGGAGAGAAGATAGACGCCGATATTGGTCGGCGAGGTGCGTGCCGCGATGACCGGGTTCGGCGTTTCCTGGAAGTTGTCCGGCGGCAGGAAGTTCTGCTGCGGGGTCACGAAGGTCTCGAAATAGCGCCACGTGCGGCGCGCGATCAGACGCAGGCCCTGCACCACGTCGGCCGGCGTTTCGAGACGGTCTTCGGTCTCGGCCGACTGGCTGACGCGCCAGGCGATATAGGGGGAGAGCATCCAGGCGATGCCGAGCGGCAGGCCGGCATAGACGTGGTAGATGCCCTTGGTGCCTGCAAAGCCGAGCGCGAGCGCTGCCAGTACCGGCGCCTGCCACATCGAGCGATAATAGGCGTGCACGTCGCCCTGTGCGCCGCTCTGCACCTGGGCTGCGGTGCGCCATTCCAGAAGCAGCTTGCCCGAGACGATGGAGCGATAGAGGGCGCGGATGATCGCGTCCGTCATCAGATAGGCATTGTGCGCGATGAAGGTTGCGCGCAGCGCCACCATGGCGGAAGCCGAGCGGATTTCGTCCTGCAGGCGCTGGAAATGCCCCCGCATGACGATGTCCGTGCGACGCGGCATGACGATGGAAAGCAGCGACAACGTCGGCGAGATGGTCAGCGTCAGGATGAGTGCGATCTGCCAGAGCACGGCATACATCGGCGTCATCAGGAGCCAGCCCCAGACGGCGGCCAGCGTCCAGGCCGCCGGCGTCAGCGAGCGGCGCAGGTTGTCGAGCATCTTCCAGCGGGCAAGGCCGTTGACCCCCGAGCGCGGGTCGAAAATATAGGGCAGGAGCTGCCAGTCGCCGCGCGCCCAGCGATGCTGGCGCGAGCTTTCGACCTCGTAGCGGGTCGGAAAGTCTTCGACGAGTTCGACATCGGTCACCAGCGCGCAGCGCGACAGCGAACCTTCGAGAAGGTCGTGGCTGAGAACGCGGTTTTCCTCGATACGGCCCTTGATGGCGGCCTCAAAGGCATCGACGTGATAGAGGCCCTTGCCGGTGAACGTGCCTTCGCCGGTCAGGTCCTGATAGACGTCGGAGACGGTGAAGACGTAAGGATCGATGCCGCGATTGGCGGAGAAGATACGCTGGAAGGCGGAGGCTTCCTTGCCGGTCGTGAGCGACGGTGTCACGCGCGGCTGCAGAATGCCGTAGCCTTGCGTGACGCGGCGGGTCTTCGGATCGATCACGGGCTTGTTGATCGGATGGGCGATCTTGCCGACCAGCTTGGTGACCGCGTCGCGCATCAGGCGCGTGTCGGCGTCGAGCGTCACGACATATTGCACACCTTCCGGAACCTGGTTGGCGCCGGTCATGAAGCTGGTATCGTGGTCGCCGCGGAGCAGCAGGTTCAGCTCGTGCAGCTTGCCGCGCTTGCGTTCCCAGCCCATCCAGCATCCTTCGGCCGGATTGTATTGGCGGCGGCGATGCAGCAGCATGAAACGGTTTCGGCCGTCATAGGCATAGCGCGCGGCGAGCTTGGCCACTTCGCTCTTGGCATAGTTCAGAACGTCGATATCGGCCTGCGTTTCTTCCTTCTGGGCATCGGCCCAGTCGGAGAGAAGCGCGAAATAGATCTCGCCATGCGGGTTGGCGAGATAGTGAACCTCGAGATTGCGGACGAGTTCGTCCACCGTGTCACGGCTCGTGATCATGCAGGGGACGACGAGCAGCGTGCGCTCCTCGGCCGGGATGCCGTCCTTGTATTCGTAACCCGTCAGGCGCGACGGGGTCAGGACGAACGACGAGAGGGTATTGAAGAGGCCGATGGCGCCTTCCGAGGAGGGAAGAGCGAAAAGCACGGCGAGCGGCAGGATATGTTCGTAAGGAACACCTGCATGCGTCAGGAACCAAGCCATGAAGCCCATGACCAGCAGCGTCAGGACACTGACCGGCGCGGCAATCGCCAGCCAGTCGAGCTTGCGCAGCCAGATGCGGCCATAATCCAGCAGCGAATTGCTGTAGCCGATGGCCTCCTTCAATTCGCCAATCCGCTTGCCGGCGAGGAATTCGCCCACATTGGCGTTGCGATTGGCGGCCAGCTCCATCGCTTTCGAGGCGATGTCGATTTCCGAGAAGCTCGAGCGTTTGGCAAGTTCCTCGATCGTGTCGCGATACTGGTTGCGCGAGCCGAAATCGAGATCGTGATAATCGGTGCCTTCGCCCAGCAGGCTGTCCACCTTGCTGACGCTTTCCACCCAGACCGGCCATTCGCCGTCATCGATCTCGCGCAGCGACCGGATGATGCTGCTCATCGTCGCATTGCCGGAGGAGAGGCGATTGTGCTCGTTGACGATCACTTCCTCGCCGTCGCTGCCGCGCTTTTCGAGCTCGGCTTCTAGCCAGGCGATGGCCATGCCGGAGGTGTGGCTGCCGTCGCGCAGGCGATAGAGGAACTGGGCTGCGAACGTGTTGTCGCGCGCCGGCTCTTCCAGGGTCTTCAGCTTTTCGGCGAGACGTGCGGGGTCCTTGATGCGGAGAAGCTGGTCAGCCTCGTCATTGGCCCACTTGCGCATGCGGCGGGAGTTTTCGACGCGTGTCGAAATGCGGGCGAGGTTTTCGACCAGGACGAAACGCACCATCGACGGAATGGCCCACAGTTCGCCGATGGAGAAAGTTTCGAACGTCTGGAAGCCCTGGACGAGAGCGGTCAGCGTTTCGCGGGAGACTGTGGAATGCGTGTGGGCGACATAGAGCCAGGCGAGTGCCAGTGTACGCGGGATCTCCACGTTGCCGGCAAGACGCATCAGTGTCAGTTCGCGATAGTAGCGCTTGGGGAAGTCGCGGCGGACTTCCTGGATGGCTTCTTCGATGATGTAGTGGTTGTCGAGCAGCCATTCGGCTGCCGGCGTGATCGAAGCGCCGTTTTCGACGTCGCGCGCGGCGGAACGGTAGACGCGGAGGATTTCGCGCTCGTTTTCCTTGTTGCGCGCGAAGAAGTCGAAGGGCTCGAAGACAGGAAGCGTGTTGATCTCGCCGGTTGCGAGCCGCTCGCCAACCTTGGCAAGCCCGTCCATCGGCAGATATTCCGCGCGAATGGCGTTGTTGTGCTCGATCCGCCGGGTCTCGGTTTCCGATTTGATCCGGCGCGGCGTGTTCTGAAGAGTTGTCGTGTCCAAGATAGCTTCCGTCATTTTGCGGCATTGCCGCTCATTTGCCCGCAAGCCCTTACCGTCTGCAGCCGTCCGAAATAGGGCATCGCGAGGGATACCCCTAATCGAGCGAATCTGAATGATGGATGAAGAAAAGCAGGACGACGTATAGAAACAACATCTTATGCCGGTCAGGCGGTCACATCACCCTCCGGTCATTCTTGCCTGACATGCAGGCTCCCCCGATTCCGCAGCCACCCGCAAGGGTATGCAGTTTTGCCGTGATGTAGAAAAATGGCAATTTTGCGCCTAAAAGGCAAGGAGACTTTAAACGTTTAAAAATGGTTAAGCGCTAAGCTTCGCTGGGTAGAGTCTAGGCAAATATAGAGAGTTGCAATTACCGTGACACGCTGAATCCTGACGGGTGGTTTTTCTTCTGCGCTGCCCTGCTGCAGGACTTCCCTTGTCTTAGGAGAATTTCTGCTCGATCCGGCTCAGCTCGCCGATCATCCGATTGAGGTTGTCGCGGATGCGTTGGTCCAGAACGACTGCAACCTGCGGAAATTCTTCCATCAACCGCGAGAAAAGCGAGCGGGTGACATGCAGGACCTCACTGTCTTCGACAGCGACCGCTGTCAGGCTGCATTCGTGCTCGCTGATCAGCGCCAGTTCACACAGCAGCGAGCCGGGACCGGCATCCTCGATGCGGCGATTGCCCTGCCGGGTCGGAACGGCAAGACCAATCATTCCCGAAGAGACGACGAAGGCGGTGGAGACGCGGGTTCCGGGCGTGAAGAGCGTATGTCCGCGCGTCAGCTGCCGCTTGTCGGCACCGAAGGCGAGAAGGCGCAATTGCTCGTCATTCATGCCGCGAAAGAGCGGCACACGCGACAAGAGGTCTATATCGGACTTCAGCGACATGGAGTGTCTCGGATTATAGAACCTCTCGGGTTCTGGCTTCTTTGTTTCTCGTTTGTCTTTTCGGGAAAACCGGCGCCCACTTTTCCCTGACAAACTCTACGGAATGATCTTGTAGCCGCCGTTTTCGGTGACCAGGATTTCAGCGTTGGACGGGTCGCGCTCGATCTTCTGGCGCAGGCGGTAGACATGGGTTTCCAGCGTATGCGTGGTGACGCCGGAGTTATAACCCCAGACCTCTTCCAGCAGCACGTCGCGGGTTACGACCTTCTGGCCGGCGCGATAAAGGTAGCGGATGATGGCCGCTTCCTTTTCCGTCAGGCGGATTTTCTGGCCCGACTGGTCGACCAGCAGTTTCTGGCTGGGCTTGAACGTGTAGGGACCGACCGTGAAGGTCGCGTCCTCGCTCTGCTCATGCTGGCGTAACTGCGCGCGCATGCGGGCGAGAAGCACGGCGAACCGGAAGGGCTTGGTCACATAGTCGTTGGCGCCGGCTTCCAGTCCGAGAATGGTGTCGGAATCCGTGTCGTGTCCGGTCAGCATGATGATCGGGGCCTTGAAACCGCCGCGGCGCAGCAATTTCACGGCCTCGCGGCCGTCCATGTCAGGGAGACCGACATCCATGATCAGCAGATCGACAGGGTTGTTGCGGGCTGCCTGCACCCCCTTCGTTGCGGTTTTTTCCTGCAGGACGTGGAACTCCTCATAAAGCCCCAGTTGGTCGACCAGCATCTCGCGCAGGTCGTCGTCGTCGTCCACCAGCAAAATCGTCCGGGTGCCCATCAGCCAAAAGCCCTTGCATCAAACATGAACAGGTTTCTAAATCATCGGCGCAGAAATGAAAACAATTGCCCAATCGATTTCCAATGCCGCCCGAATAGGCAGGTTGTCGATCACGGACAAGGCAAGAGGTCGTGAAGAGCGCGATGCAATCATTCGAAGTCCGGCCGTCGGCGCGCGATCATCGCCAGGGCTATCTCAAGGTTGGCCCGCTGACGCTGAATTGCGCGCTTGGCCGCTCGGGGATCGGCATGCTGAAGCGCGAGGGGGACGGGCACACGCCGCGCGCACCTCTTCGTCTGCTTTACGGCTTCTGGCGCAGTGATCGGGTCGCGCGGCCCGTCACGCGGCTGCCGATGTTCCCGTCGCGCAAGGTGATGGTCTGGTGCGACGATCCGAAAAGCCCGGCTTATAACCGGCTCTCACGTCTGCCGCTCAAGGAGAGCCACGAAACGATGTGCCGCGCGGACGCGCTCTACGACATCGTTATCGTCATGGACTGGAATGTCTCATCGCGCCGGCGCGGGGCAGGTTCGGCGATCTTCCTGCATCTCGCCCGTCCGGGCTACCAGCCCACAGAAGGCTGCATTGCCGTGACGGCGCGCGACATGCGGCGTCTGCTGGCCATTGCCGGCAACCGGGCCGTGATTCACGTGAAATGACGGGGTTCCTCTCGTTGTCCGAGACGGTTAATCTTCGCAATCGAATCGGTTTAAACGAGGGAGGATCGGGATGAACCGCAATGGGGAGGCGCGCGCCGGCCGGTCCGGTTATTTCACGCGCGAGCGGCTGGCCGTCTCCGCCCTCTTCTTCATCAACGGCCTCATGATGGGCGCCTGGGCGCCGAAAATACCCGAATTTGCAAGCCGCCTCGGGCTCGATCCGGGCGCACTCGGTATCATGATCCTCGTCATGGGCGTGGGATCGTTGATGCTGATGCCGGTGACAGGCACGCAGATTGCCCGTTTCGGATCGACCAAGGTGGCTAAGACGGCGACGATCCTCTTCCTGCCGACCATTCTTCTTCTCAGCCTTGCCCCCAGCATCTGGCTGGGTGCCATCGCCATCTTTCTGTTCGGCGGATTGACCGGCGCGATGGACGTTTCGATGAACGCCAATGCGGTTGAGACCGAAAAGTCCATGCGCCGTTCGATCATGTCCTCCTGCCATGCCTTCTGGAGCCTCGGCACCTTTGTCGGCACGATGACGGGCGGGTTCCTGATCGAAAGGCTTGGAACCGTCGGCCATTCCGTCGTGCTGACGGTTGTCGGCTTCGGGCTCCTGGCAGCGGTGTGGCCTCATCTGTTCCACGACGTGCCGCATGCGAGCGAGGCGCGGGAGAAGGCAAAGCTTCCCTTGAGCCCGCTGCCGTGGCTGCTCGGCATCATGGCGCTGTTCTCGATGGTGCCGGAAGGCTCGGTGCTGGACTGGGGAGCGCTCTATATCCGCCGCGAGCTCGGGGCGTCACTGGCCTTTTCCGGCTTTGCCTTCGGGGCCTTCGCCTTTACGATGACGATCATGCGCTTTGCCGGCGATCTGGTGCGCGACCGTTTCGGAGCCGTGAAGACCTTCCGTTTCTGCACCGTCATGGCGATCATCGGGCTGGTGACGGCAGGGTCCGCGCCGAACATGGTCGTCGCCTTCATCGGCTTTGCCATCTGCGGGATCGGCATTTCCAACATGGTGCCGATCGCCTTTTCGGCGGCTGGCAATCTGCCGGGCTTTGCGCAGGGCGTGGCGCTCTCGGTCACGACCTTCCTCGGTTATTCCGGCATGCTGTTTGCCCCGTCGGCAATCGGATTTGCCGCCGAACATACGAGCTTTTCGACCGTGTTCCTGACGTTGCCGGTGTTTCTGCTTGCGGTTCTGGCGCTGTCGGGGCTTGCCCGTTACGCAGACGCCGCCAAGAACTGATCAGTCGGCGAGCGGCATGGCGCTGATCGCCTCGCGCAGGAAATCCATCACCCGGCGGATTTTGAGCGAGGTGCGCAGTTCCTGATGCGAGGCCAGCCACATCGGGAGCGGCGGGATGTTGAGATCAGGCAGGACGCGCCGCAGTTCCGGCGTCTGCCGTGCGAGCCAGCGGGCGCCGAAGCCGACACCGGCCCCGGCTTTCACCAGTTCCCAATAGGCCACCTGATCGTCGGTGCGGAAGGTGAAAAGCGAGCGGTCGCCTTCGATCCCGAGCGCCTTCATGCCGTTGAGGATCAGCATATCGCGGTCGTAACCGACGAGACGGTGGCCCGCCAGATCCTGGACCGTTTCCGGCACACCGGTTTTGGCGAGATAGCGCTCATGCGCATAGGTGCCCATGGCCAAATCGTTGACCTTCACCGCGATCAGATCGTTCTGGATGGGGCGCGTCATGCGGATGGCGATATCGGCGTCGCGGGCAAGCAGGTTGGCCACCGCATTCGATGGGGCAAGCTCGATATCGATGCCCGGCTCGGCGTCTTTCAGGGCGACGAGGATCGGAGGCAGCAGGTAGTTGGCGACGATATCGCTGGCGGTGATGCGCACCGGGCCTGAGGCTTCGCTGGCGCGGCCGGAGGCGCGGAGCAGGAAATGATCCGCCTCCTTCGCCATGCTGCGTGCATCATCCAGAAGAGAAAGGCCGGCTTCGGTCAGCGCCATGCCGCGGCGTCCGCGGATGAAGAGTGTGAGCCCTGTCGCCGCCTCCAGTTCGTCGATATGGCGGCCCACCGTCGGCTGGCTCAGGCGCAACGCCTCAGCCGCGGCGAGCAGCGTGCCCGTCTCGGCGACGGCGAGGAATGTCTTGATGAGGTTCCAGTCCATGATATTCAAATTCGTATAATTATCCCTCGATCTCGTCCATATTCACGAAGAAAATTTGAGAATAGCTTTTTCTCATCGAAACGGAGCGAACGGCCCCCAAGTGGCGGCTCCCAAAGTGAAAGGGACAATCCCATGAAAATCGCAGTTCTGGGCGCAAACGGCCGTCTCGCCCATGCCGTCGCCGTTGCCTTCTTGGCGCATGGCCATGAGGTCGTGGCCGTCACCCGCAGCGGGCGCTGCGATGGTCTATCGGGCCGCGTCGAATATCGTGCGGCCGATGCCATGGACCGCGCGCAGGTCATTGCCGCCACGATGGGCGTGGACATGATCTTCAACGGGCTCAACCCGCCCTATGACAAGTGGGAGGGTACCGTACTTGCCATGGCGCGCAATGTCACGGCGGCGGCGAAGGAAAACCGCGCAGTGCATCTCTTCATCGGCAACGTCTACAACTACGGCAAGGAGATCGGTCTCGAGATGACCGACGACGCGCCCTTTTCCGCGACGACAGAAAAGGCGCGCATCCGCATCGAGATGGAGGCGCTGTTCAAGGCGGCCACAAGCGAGGGCGTCAAGACGGTCATTCTGCGCGCCGGCGACTTTTATGGCACGGACAAGGCGGGCACCTGGCTCGACCTGATGATGGCCACGAAGATTTCGAAGGGCTCCTTCTCCTGGCCGGGTCCCTACGATCTGCCCCACGCCTTCGCCTATCTTCCGGATCTCGCCGACGCCTTCGTGCGGCTGGCGGAACGGGCGGGCGAGTTGCCGATGTTCTCGCAGTTCAGTTTCGAGGGACATACGCTGACGGGCGAGGATTTCGCGCGCGCCGCGGAGCAGGCGTCGGGGCGCAAGCTGGCGCGCAAAAAGGTGTCCTGGGCGCTACTCAATGTCGTCGGCGTGTTTTCACCGATCGTGCGTGAACTGGTGAAGATGAACTATCTCTGGTTCACGCCGCATTCGCTCTCGGGCCAGAAGCTCGAAGCCTTTCTCGGCTCCGTCGCAACAACGCCTGCCGACGAGGCGATTGCTCAGGCGCTGGCCGACCACGGTTTCGTGAGCCGGCCCCTCGCCAAGGCGGCGTGACTTCCCTTTGTTCTGACTCATTTCCGGACGGAAAACCGGTTTCCACTTTTCCTGGAAATGCTCAGGACTTCCGCACGAATTCCGACTTCAGCTTCATCGCGCCAAAGCCATCGATCTTGCAGTCGATGTTGTGATCGCCCTCGACGAGGCGGATGTTCTTGACCTTGGTGCCGACTTTCAGGACCTGCGAAGAGCCCTTGAGTTTCAGGTCCTTGATGACGGTGACGGTGTCGCCGTCGACCAGAAGGGCGCCGTTGGCGTCGCGGTAGGTCGTTTCCTCGGCCTGGGCTTCCGCGCCCGGCGACCATTCATGGCCGCATTCGGGACAGATCATCAGTCCGCCATCCTCATAGGCAAAGGCGGACTGGCATTTCGGGCAGGGCGGGTTCTCGCTCATGGCGGTCCTTTCAATGCCAAAACCTCCGGGAGGCCCCGGAGGCGCGGCAAATTTCAATGGGATGACCGCCTCCTAGCGCCTGGCTCACAACTTGTCGAGCGGTTGCGCACGTGAAATGAGAGGTCAGACGAAGCTGACTTCCCCGTTCAGCGGCATCGACCGTATCCGTTTCCCGTTGAGCGCGAAAATCGCGTTCGCCAATGCCGCCATGACCGGCGGGGTCGCCGGTTCGCCCGCGCCGCCGAGATGGCCGGAATTTTCGAGGATCTCAATCACGATATCCGGGCACTGGTTCATGCGCATGGCGTCATAGTCGCTGAAATTCGACTGTTGTGGCGCACCGTCTGCAAAGCTGATCTGCTGGCCGATGGCGGCGGAGAGGCCGTAGATCGCCCCCGACATCATCTGCGCCTTGAAGTTCAGCGGGTCGAGCACCATTCCAGGATCGGCGACGATCCAGACCTTTTCGACACGGATCGACCCGTTCTCGTCCTTCACCTGTACGACCTCGCCGACCCAGGTCCCAAAGGACAGGGTGAAGGCGATCCCCTGCGCGCGGGTCTGGTCGATGGGCTTGCCCCAGTCGGACAACGTCTTGAGCTTGTCGAGGATGGCAATCGCGGTCGGATAGTCGACCATCAGCTTCCGGCGGAATTCGAGCGGATCGATCTTTCCCGCATGGGCCAGCTCGTCCATGAAGCTCTCGTTCATGAAGGCATTGAACGAGTTGCCGACCGAACGCCAAGAGGCGACCGGCGTCGTCAGCGGCGCCTTGTAGCCGTCGATGCGATAGTTCGGGATCGTGTAAGGCTGGTTATAGGTGCCGTCGAGGATCAGGTTGTCCGGCCCGGCTGTGGGCAGGCCCGGCATGATGCGCCCGACCATGCCGGCCATGACGGAAGGCGAGGCGACCGAGCCATGAATGGCGACCGGCAGGCCGTCATTGCCGATGCGCGCGCGATATTTGGCCAGAGCCGCCGGGCGGTAAGGCCCGTGGCTCATGTCCTCCTCGCGGGTCCAGGTGACTTTCACCGGCCGGCCTTCGGTTTCCATGGCAACGCGGATCGCATAGTCGGAGAAGTCCGGCTCGATGCGCCGGCCGAAGCCACCGCCGAGGAAGGTCGTGTGGACATTGATCTTCTCGTCCGCGAGCTTGGTCAGCCGCGCGCCGATGATCTTGATGACGCTCGGAGCCTGATTGGGCGACCAGACATCCAGCACGCCGTCCTTCAGGCGCGCGGTGGCGTTCATCGGCTCCATCGTCGCATGCGACAGGAAGGGCGCATAATATTCCGCCTCGACCAGCTTTTCGCGCGGCGCATCGGCGAAGGCCTTTTCCGGATCGCCGGCCGAGCGAAGCGAGAAGCCGCCGCCGCCGGCAATCGTGCTGGCGAGGATCTTCTTCGCCTCCGCATCGTCGCGATGGCCGGGACCGTCGGCCCAGACGACCTTCACGGCATCGGCCGCCTTGAAGGCGCGCCAGGTGTTGTCGGCAATGACCGCAAAGCCCTTGCCGTAGAGGCTGTCGATGGCAATGACCTTCTTCACGCCGCGCATCTTGAGCGCCTCTGAGGCGTCAAAACTCTTCATCGCGCCGCCCGGCTGCGGGTTCATGCGCACCGTTGCATAGAGCATGTCGGGCAATTGCACGTCGATGCCGAAGATCGGCTGGCCGGTGACCTTGGCCGGCATGTCCTTGCGCGGTTGCGGCTTGCCGAGGAGCTTCCACTGACTCCGTGGCTTCAGCGCGACATCGGAAGGCGGATCGATTTTTGCGGCGTCGAGCGCCAGTTCGCCATAGGTCAGGCTCCTGCCGGATTTCGCGTCGATTACCTTGCCCGCTTCGGTCTTCAGCGATCCCACGGACACGCCGAGCTTCTGGGCTGCGGCGGACTTCAGGGTCTCGCGGGCCGTGGCACCGGCCAGCCGCATCTTTTCGTAACCGTCGGCCAGCGAGGAGGAGCCGCCAGTCATCTGGAGCGCCAGGAACTTGCCGACGACGCCCATGGCATTGCGCACCGTTTCGGCGACCATGGAATGATCGAAGGCGGGGAAGGGCGCGCCTTCGCGCAGGGCGGCATCATTGTAATAGGCGGGGGCGGCTGGGCCGTGTTCGATCACGATCTGGTCGAGCGTGACGTCCAGTTCTTCGGCGACGAGGGCGGCGAGCGTCGTGAACGCACCCTGGCCCATTTCGGCGCGGGGAACGATCACGGTGATGCGATTGTCGCTGGCGATCTTGATATAGGGGTTGAGGGTCGCCTCGCCATTGGCGAGATCCTTCTTCAGCGGGTTTTCGAGCGGCTGCCTGTATTTGTAATAGCCGAAGGCCACGCCGCCGGCGACGGCGGCAGCGCCGACAAGAAAGGTGCGGCGGGCGATTTTTCCGATGGATGCCATGGTCTTCAAGCCCCCGTCTGCTGGCCGGCCGCGGCACGCTTGATGGCGGCGCGGATGCGCGGATAGGTGCCGCAGCGACAGAGATTGCCGCTCATGGCCTCATCAATATCCTTGTCTGAAGGCGTCGGATTGGCTTCGAGAAGCGCGACCGCATTCATGATCTGCCCGGCCTGACAATAGCCGCATTGCACGACCTGTTCGTCGAGCCAGGCCTGCTGCACCCGGTGCAGCGCATCCGGCTTGCCGAGACCGTCGATGGTGCGGATATTGGATCTCACATCGCCGACCGCCGTCTGGCAGGACCGCGTTGCCTGACCGTCGATGATCACCGTGCAGGCGCCGCAGAGACCCGCGCCGCAACCGAATTTCGGGCCCTTGATGTTGAGTTCGTCGCGCAGCGCCCAGAGCAGCGGCATCTCCGGCTCTATATCGAGCTCATGGACGGTTCCGTTCACTTGCAGTTTCATTTTTGCGCGACCTCCCTGTAGTCTGGCGCCGAAGCAGTCAGTTCTTGACAAAATAACGAAAAATGTCAGTATGTCAATCATGCAAGCCAGAGACCGCGATCCCAAGGCTGCGGCGATCCTTGAGGCCGCGTTCCAAACCTTCTTCCAATATGGCGTGAAGCGCGCCACGATGGACGATATTGCGCGCGCGGCCGGCATGTCGCGGCCGGCGCTTTATCTCGTCTACAAGAACAAGACCGACATCTTCCGTGCCTGCGTCCTGTCCATGATGGACGAGCTTCGCGACAGGCTTGCGGGGATTGCCTCGTCTACGGGTTCGGCGGAAAAGCGGATCATGCAGGTGGTGCGGGCCGGCATCGTCGAACCGCATGAGACCATCGGGGCCTCTGCCCATGCCGAGGAACTTTTCGCGTTGAAATCCGAGATTGGGGCCGATCTCTTTCGCGACTGGATGAAGCTGATCGAGGTGACGATTGCCGACATTCTCGAACAGGAGGCGTCGGCCGGGCGGGTTACGCTCGAAGGTGCGGGGGTGAGCGCTTCCGAAATTGCTGCCATGATCACGGATGGCGCGGAGGGGTTCAAGCTGCGCATGACGTCGGCTGAAGAACTGGCGCGTCGGCTCGAGACCTTCGTGCGGCTGATGATCGGCCCGCTTGTGGCGGCATAGGGATAGCCCCATCTGTCACGATGTTGACATCGGCCCATGTTTGATCCACCTGAACAGCATCCAATTCCGTTGAAAGCCCGCACCATGAGCCATTCCTACGATCCGAAACCGCGCCGCGCCTCCGTTGCCGTTGAAGTCGGCGGCGTCATCGTGGGCGGCGGCGCGCCGGTTGTCGTGCAGTCGATGACCAATACCGACACGGCCGATATCGACGGCACTGTGGCGCAGGTCGCAGCGCTGCATCGCGCCGGCTCGGAAATCGTGCGCATCACGGTCGATCGCGACGAGAGTGCCGCCGCCGTTCCGAAGATCCGCGAACGGCTGGAGCGTCTCGGCCTCAATGTGCCACTGGTCGGCGATTTCCATTATATCGGCCACAAGCTGCTCGCCGATCACCCGGCCTGCGCGGAAGCACTGGCGAAGTATCGCATCAACCCGGGCAATGTCGGCTTCAAGGACAAGAAGGACAAGCAGTTCGCCGAGATCGTCGAGAAGGCGATCACCTACCAGAAGCCCGTCCGCATCGGCGTCAACTGGGGCTCGCTCGATCAGGAACTGCTGACGCGCCTCATGGACGAAAACGCCGCCAACGGCTCGCCGCTGACGGCGCGCGAGGTGACGCGCGAGGCGATCGTACAGTCGGCGCTGCTGTCTGCCGAATTGGCGGAAGAGATCGGCCTGCCGCGCAACAAGATCATTCTCTCGGCCAAGGTCAGCCAGGTGCAGGACCTCATTGCCGTCTATTCGATGCTTGCCGAGCGGTCCGACCATGCGCTGCATCTCGGGCTGACGGAAGCTGGCATGGGCTCCAAGGGTATCGTCGCTTCGTCTGCCTCCATGGGTTATCTGCTGCAGCAGGGGATCGGCGACACGGTCCGTGTTTCGCTGACGCCTGAGCCCGGCGGCGACCGAACGCGGGAAGTCATTGTCGCGCAGGAGCTGCTGCA
Organism: Rhizobium sp. C1; assembly: GCF_021026335.1. GTDB lineage: Bacteria > Pseudomonadota > Alphaproteobacteria > Rhizobiales > Rhizobiaceae > Ensifer_A. Next base: position 277,086 of record NZ_JAJNCY010000004.1, on the reverse strand, counting down.
GGTTATGGGCTTCCGCCAGTTCCTGCCCGTGGTGGCCGCTTGCCCCGGCTGCGGCCGCACCACCTCCACCGTGTTCCAGGAGCTTGCCCAGAAGATCGAAGGGGATCTCCGCAAGAACATGCCGGTCTGGCGCGAGAAATATCCGGGCGTCGAAGCGCTCAACGTCGCCGTCATGGGCTGTATCGTCAACGGACCGGGCGAGTCCAAGCATGCCGACATCGGCATCTCGCTTCCCGGCACTGGCGAAACGCCCGCCGCCCCCGTCTTCATCGACGGCCAGAAGGCGATGACTCTGCGCGGGCCGAACATCGCGGCCGAGTTCGAGGGACTTGTAGCGGATTACATCGAGAAGCGCTTCGGGCGGAAGACGGAAGCGGCGGAATAAGCCGCTCGGCTGCTTGGCTTCCCGTTCGCCCTGCATCCGGTTTCCCCCTCACCCCGCCTCCGCTTAACGCTCGGCGGACCTCTCCCCGATGGGGCGAGGATGTCCGCGAGGCTGCGGCACATTCCTTCTTCTCCCCGTCGGGGAGAAGGTGGCCCGAAGGGTCGGATGAGGGGGCGCCAAGTCCTAAAGCGTTGCGTTATCAGCGCAATGATTAGATCTTCTCTCTGGAAAGGCGGCCCTCGGGTCGCCTTTTTCGTGTCAGTCCTTTGCCGGATAAGGCGTCGCCAGCAGGAAGCCAAGCCCGACCACGAGGAAGACGATGATTGTCGCCATGCCGAGATGCGCCGAGCCGGTAGACGCTGTCACGACAGAGAAGGCCAGCGTGGCCATGAAGCTCGTGGCGCGTCCGGAGAGCGCATAGATGCCGAAATAGCGGCCTGCTTCCTCCGGCTTGATACTGCGCGACATGAAGGAGCGTGAGGAGGCTTGCACGGGGCCGAAGGCGATGCCGATGAGCAGGCCATAGAGGATGAAAACCTTTTCGGCGGCGGTGCCAAAGAGGCCACCGGCATCGACTGCCGATAGCGTGACGAGGCCGAAGAGGGTGGAGCCCTTGTCGGTCGAGATAATGCCCATTGTGGCGAGAAGCAGGCTGATGAGGCTCATCACAACGACGCGTTTCGAACCGAGCTTCCCATCCAGCCAGCCGGCGACGACATTGCTGGCGATGGCGACGACGTTGAGGATGATCCCGTAGATGCCGATCTCGATCGTTGCCCAATGGAACATGCCGGCGGCGAATGCGCCGCCCAGCACGATCAGTGCGTTGACGCCATCCTGATAGATCATCCGGCCGATGAGGAAGCGGGCGAGATGGCGTCGCGTGCGCATCAGTTCGCCTAGCGATTGCTTTAGATCGGAAAGTCCTTCCTTCACGGCTTTGGCCATGCTGACACCGGTGCTTTTCACGTCGGGCGTGAAGAAGAACATCGGCAGGATGAAGATGAAATACCAGAGCGCGGAGAGCGGACCGGTGATGCGGGCGTCTTCACCGAGCTTCGGATCGAGGCCGAAGAGCGGCTTGATGCCTATCAGCGTTCTGTCGGTGGCGGGGTCGCCGGCGAGAAACAGAATGACGGCAAAAAGCGCGATCATGCCGCCGAGATAGCCGAGGCCCCAGGCGAGGTTGGAAATCTTTCCGACATCCTTCTCCGGGATCAGGCGCGGCATCATGGAATCGTTGAAGACGATCGAGAATTCGGCGGCCAGCGTGGCGAGAATCCAGAAGATCATGGGGTAAACGATCGGCGAGCCGGGTGCTGCAAACCAGAGCATGGTCAGCGAGATGATCTGGATCACAGCGAAAAAGCCGATCCATTTCTTCTTGGCGCCTGTGGAATCGGCAATCGAGCCGAGAATGGGCGAGAAGATTGCGATGATGAAGCTCGCGATCGTGGCCGCATTGCTCCAGTGCGTCTGGGCCGAAATCGGATCGTCGGTCAGCCGCGAGACGAAATAGGGGCCGAAGATGAAGGTGGTGACCACTGTGAAATAGGGCTGGGCCGCCCAGTCGAAAAACATCCAGCCGAGAATGCCCCGGCGGGTTGTTTTCGGCGCATCCTCAATGACTTTCACCGCCTCGCTGACCATCTTTTCCCCGCATTCCCCTCTGGAGTTTGCGGGGACTGTGTCATGCCGCCTTGCCGACCGCAAGGTCGTTGAGGAGGCTTGCCGCAAGCACATAACGGGCCAGCGTCAGGTCGCCGCTTTCGGTGATGGCCGAAAGCTGCCCGGTGATGCGGGCAAGCGTCGCCTCATGCGTCATGAGCCATTGATTGAGCGGTGCCTTGCCACTCTTGCCATCGGTCAGAACCTGCACGGTAATGGCCCGGCGTGCTGCCGAAATGTCGTCGAGGCTGCGGGCAAGTGCCTGTTCCTCATACATATCGGCCGTAGTGACCGGGTTTGCCGGTGAGAGAAGACGACCGATGCGAAGCGTCTCGGTGACACCGGTAAAGGTGTCGGCGGCCCTGTCGAGGCTGTCGCCAGAGGCTTCGGCCACCAGAGCGATCTCCGGCACGAGAACGAGGGCTCTCAGGCCGGTCAGGTCGCCGGCCAGCTGTTCCGGAACGCCGATCTCCATCAGCCGCGCCTTGCTGTCTTCCGCATCGCGGCGGGCGGCGGGCGAAAGAAGCGCCAGGGCCTTTCCCTTCAGCGCCTTCATCGTCTTCTGCAAGCGGCTTGCAGCCTCCTCCAGCGAACCGGAGATCATGCCGGCCTTCAGTACGAGGCGCGTTGCCGCGCGGTAGACTTCTTCCGTCAGCGCATAGAGTTCGTTCTGGCGATTGCCGGGAATGATCGTGTCGAGTGCGTCGATCTCGCGCCAGATCGCCGGCAAGCCGAAACCGTCGCGCACGATGATGGCCGCCTTGACGATCTCCGCCGGGCTTGCCCCCGTCGCATCCGTGAGCGTCGTGATGAAGGCGGGGCCGCCGCGGTTGATCACATGGTTGGCGAGTACCGTGGCGATGATCTCGCGGCGAAGGCGGTGCTTGGCAATGTCATCGGCATAGGTCTTGCGCATGCCGGCCGGGAAATAATCCGACAGCAGACTGCCCAGCCACGGGTCGTCGGGCAGGTTGCTCGCCACCAGAGCGTCGAAGAGCACGATCTTGGCATAGGAGAGCAACACGCCGATTTCCGCGCGTGTCAGCGGATGGCCGGAGGCATAGCGTTCCGTCATCGTCTGTTCGTCGGGGAGGTTTTCCACCTTGCGGTCAAGCCTGCCGTCGGCTTCCAACCGGTTCATGAAGCGACCGAGTTCGCGGCCATTGCCAAGGCCACGCCGGCCAGTCAGTGAAATGGCCAGCGATTGCAGATAGTTGTTGCGCAGGACCAGTTCGGCGACTTCATCCGTCATCGAAGCGAGCAGCTTGTCGCGCTTGGGTCGCGTCAGGCGCTCGTCGTGCATGGCGCTGGCGAGCGCGATCTTGATATTGACTTCGACGTCGGAGGTGTTGACGCCGGCCGAATTGTCGATTGCGTCCGAGTTGCAGCGTCCGCCCTTGAGCCCGAAGGCGATACGGCCCTTCTGCGTGACGCCGAGATTGGCGCCTTCGCCGATCACCTTGGCGCGCACTTCTGCGGCGGCGACGCGGATCGGATCGTTGGCGCGGTCGCCGACATCGGCATCCGTTTCCGATGCGGCCCGGATATAGGTGCCGATGCCGCCGAACCACAGAAGATCGACTTCGGCCTTGAGGATCGCGGTCATGATCTCGTACGGGGTCGCGGGTCCTTTGGGCAGGCCGATGACCCTGGCCGCTTCCGCCGTCAGGCTGACCGATTTCTCGTTGCGTGAGACGATCATGCCGCCCTTGGAAATCTTCGAGCGGTCATAGTCCTGCCAGCTCGAACGGGGCAGGTTGAAGAGCCGCTGGCGTTCGGCAAATGAGGCTGCCATGTCCGGATCGGGATCGATGAAGATGTCGCGATGGTCGAACACGGCGACGAGACGGATCTTGCGCGAGAGCAGCATGCCGTTGCCGAAGACGTCGCCCGACATGTCGCCGACGCCGGCGACGGTGAAAGGGGTCGACTGGATGTCGATATCCATCTCGCGGAAGTGCCGCTTGACGGTTTCCCAGGCGCCGCGCGCGGTGATGCCCATCTTCTTGTGGTCGTAACCGGCCGAGCCGCCCGACGCGAAAGCGTCGTCGAGCCAGAAGCCGGCCTCCTGCGCAAGACCGTTGGCGGTGTCGGAGAAGGTCGCCGTGCCCTTGTCTGCGGCGACGACGAAATACGGATCGTCGCCGTCATGGCGGACGGTCTTTTCCGGCGGCACGATATCGGCGCCTTGCAGGTTGTCGGTGACGGAAAGCAGCGTGCGGATATAGGTCTTGTAGGCTTCCGTGCCGGCGGCGAAGATGGCATCGCGGCTGCCGCCTGCCGGCAGTCGTTTCGGATAGAAGCCGCCCTTGGCGCCCACCGGCACGATGACGGCATTCTTGACCTGCTGTGCCTTCACGAGGCCCAGAACTTCGGTGCGGTAGTCTTCGGCGCGGTCGGACCAGCGGATGCCGCCGCGGGCGACCTTGCCGAAGCGGAGATGAATGCCCTCGACCTCCGCGCCATAGACGAAGATCTCGCGGAAGGGTTTGGGTTCGGGCAGGCCTTCAATCTCGTGCGGGTTGAGCTTGAAGGCGAGCGTGGCGCGCGGCAGGCCGAACGGCCCCTTCTGGAAATAATTGGTGCGCAGTGTTGCGCGGATCACGTTCATGTAGCGACGCAGAATCCGGTCGTCGTCGAGGCTGGGAACGGAGGAAAGCCGTTCCTCGATATCGGCGACGATCTCGTCCTCGCGCTTGCCACGCTGCTTGTTGGAGCCTGCCGGGTCGAGCCGCGTCACGAAGAGCGCGAAGAGCTTTGCGGCAATTTCCGGATAACGGACGAGCGTATCGGCGATATAGCCCTGCGAATAGGCAATCCGTGTCTGGCGGAGATAACGCGCATAGGCGCGCATCACCGTGACTTCGCGCGCCGTCAGGCCACTCGTCAGGACGAGCCGGTTGAAGCTGTCATTATCGATGGCGCCGCTGAAGGCGGCGAGAAGCGCGTCTTCCAGCGGCTTGCGTTCAGCCTTGAGATCAATCGCGCGGCCATTGGCATGCGCCAGTTCCATGTCATGCAGGACAACCGGCGAGGTTTCCGCGCCATTGCGCAGCATGAATTCGTAGGTGCTTTCGGCAATCACCTGAAACCCGAGATTTTCCAGAAGCGGCACGCGACGGGACAGCGAAAGCGGCTCGCCGGCATGGAAGATCTTGAGGCTGACCTCCGAGGCTTCGCCTCCGGCGCGGTAGAACTCCACCGACACGTCGTGGGTGACGGCCTGCTTGATCTTCGCAAGATCGGCAAAGGCCTCCTTCGGGTCGAAGGCAGCCTGGAAATCCGGACCGGTCGCAAGGGCGCAATCGTGGCTACCGGCAAGCGCGCTGAAGCGCTCCTCCCAGGAGGTCGCGATGTTGCGGACTTCCCGCTCGAGTTCTGCCTGCGAGATGCGCGGCGTCTTGCCGCCGGAGCGACCGATGATGAAATGGACGCGGGCAACGCCACCTTCCGGGAAGGCGGGATAATAGGCCGAAACGCGGCCGTCATAGACGGTCTTGAGATAGTTGCCGATTTTCTCGCGCACGTCGGAATCATATTGCTCGCGCGGGACGTAGACGAGGAGCGAGACGAAGCGGTCGAAATGGTCGATACGCGCGAGCACCCGCACCCGCGGCCGGTCGGAGAGATCCATGATCTGCTCGCAGAAGCTCGCGAGCAGGGTACTGTCGATCTGGAAGAGATCGTCGCGCGGATAGGATTCCAGCACATTCATCAGCGTCTTGCCGGAATGGCTGTCCGGCGCATAGCCGAAATGGCGCACGACCTTCTCGACCTTGGAGCGCAGAAGCGGGATCTGCGAGGCGCCCTGCGTATAGGCGGTGGAGGTAAAGAGCCCGACGATGCGCAGCTCGCCGATGACGTTGCCATGCTTGTCGAAGCGCTTGATGCCGACGTAATCCATATAGGCGCGGCGGTGGATGACCGATTTTACATTCGCCTTGGTGACGATGAGATAGTCCGGGCCTTCGAGAAATTCGATGATTTCCGGGGTCGTCGTCACGGCGTCCTTGCCAAGACGCAGAACGCGCACCTCCGGGTCGGAGAGAATGCCGAGCCCCGCACCCTTGCCGCGCTCGACGGTCGCATCCGCACCCTTGCCGGAATAGGTATATTCGCGCATGCCGAGGAAGGTGAAGTTATCGGCGCGCAGCCAGTCGAGGAAGGCGAGCGATTCTTCCTTTTCGCGGCGGCGCGCGTCCTGCGCGCGAATGCCTTCTACCGTCTGATTGAGGGTCGCGACCATCTTGCCCCAGTCGCGGACGGACAGGTGAACCTGCTCCAGAACGGTTTCGATCCGCTTGATCAGATCCTTGGCCGTTTCAGGCGTCACGCGCGCGAAATGGATCTGTATGTGGCTGACGCGGCTCTCAGGCGCGCTGCCATCGTCGCTCACATGCAGTCGCGGCTTCTTTTCTTCCTCGAGGATCAGGATCGGATGAACGACCATGTAAATGTCGCGGTGGGTGCTGGTCAGCTCGCCCATGACGGAATCGAAAAGGAAAGGCATGTTGCGGTCGGTGACCGATAGCACCGAGCAGGCAGTGCCATCCGGCGTTATAGCGTCGATCTGGGCAACCGTGACCCGCGCATCTTTGCCGTACCAAGCGGCGATTTCGGCCGCCGCATGGGCGCTGCCCGCCGCGAGCATTTCGGCATTGTAAGCCTCGATATCGTCCGCGCTGGCGCGACCATAGAGGAGAATGGGATCGATTGTCGGCTTGCCGGACGACTTGGCAGCTTGCCGGGCCGCCTCCAGAACCTTGTCGCGTTTTGGGTTGCTGCGGCCTGCCATGAAACGTCCTCCCGGTGATTTGCGCGGAACAATATCAGAAATATTGATTTTTTTGAGCCGAATGTGAAAATAGGGCCATTTTGTAATTTTCCAGCGATTTTTACGCGAATTTCATGACATTTTTGACGAATTCGAAGCCGTATTCAGCATTTTCGCATCGGTGGCGCCGTTTTTTGCGCAAAGTGCAATAAAGCGGAAACGTTGACATGCGACGGCAGGCGGGCGATCACGAAAGCTCGAAGCGGAGTTATGCGTTTGGACCAGCAGAAGAGCATCCTGTCGATTTCGAGCCATGTCATGCGCGGGGCCGTCGGCAACCGCGCCGCCGTCTTTGCACTGGAAACGCGGGGGCATTCCGTCTGGTCGGTGCCGACCGTCATCCTGCCGTGGCATCCCGGCCACGGCCGCTCGACACGGATTGCTGTCGAGACGGAGGCTTTTGCAGGTGCTTTGTCAGATCTTAAGGGGGCAAAATGGCGCGGCGAGGTTCGCGCCGCCATGACCGGCTATTTCGCCGATGCCGGGCAAGTGCATGCGGCGGCGGATCTCATCGCCAGCTTCAAGCAAAGCGACCCCGATTTCCTCTATCTCTGCGATCCCGTCATTGGCGATGCGGGCGGGCTATATGTGGCCGAGGCCGTTGCCGTTGCCATTCGGGACGCGCTTTTGCCGCTTGCCGATCTGGCGACCCCCAACCGGTTCGAGCTCGGCTGGCTTGCCGGCGCGCCGGTGGATGACAATGTGGCTATTGCCGCCGCAGCGGCCAGAACCGGCGTTACCAGGGTGGTTGTCACCTCGGCGCATGCGATGATGCGGGGCGCGATCGCCAATCTCCTGATCGAGGCCGGCCGGCAGGTTCTGGCCGAGCATCAGGCGCTGGAGCGCGCGCCTAACGGTCTTGGCGATCTGTTTTCCGCACTTTTTCTATCGCATGTGCTGGGCGGCCTTCCGGCGGAAGAGGCGCTTCGGCTCTCGTCCTCCAGCGTCTTTGAAATCGCCGCGCGCTCCATCCGGGCCGGGTCTGATGAACTTCTGCTGCAGACCGAAGCCGCGGCCCTGAAAACGCCGATGGCCAGTGTCGCAATCCGCAGCCTTGTCAGCTCCGTATCGGCTCGCAAACGTGCGGTCTTACCCGTGCCTCTTGATAAAGAGCAGGCGGGTTGATCGGCGTTTGCTGCGGGTGCTAATACTCTTCAGTTTTTGTCCAGCACAAGTGGGGTATCATGGCTCAGTTTCCTGACGAACTTCTCAACGGCTATCGCAATTTCATGAGCGGCCGCTATGCCGATGAGAGCGAGCGATATCAGCGTCTGGCCAAGGAGGGGCAGAAGCCCAAGGCGATGATCGTCGCCTGCTGCGACTCGCGTTCGGCGCCCGAGACCATTTTCGACTGCGGCCCGGGTGAACTCTTTGTGGTGCGCAACGTCGCCAATCTCGTTCCGCCCTATGAGCCGGACGGGAATTATCACTCCACCTCGGCGGCGCTGGAATTTGCCGTCCAGTCGCTGAAGGTTCGCGATATCATCGTTATGGGTCACGGTCGCTGCGGCGGTATCGGTGCGGCGCTGTCGCCCTCTGCCGAGCCGCTCTCGCCCGGCGATTTCATTGGCAAATGGATGGGGCTCCTTGACGGGCCGGCAGAACAGATCCGCAAGGCTGGCATCCTGACGGCCGCGGAGCGTCAGCGTGCGCTGGAGCGCGTTTCGATTCGCAACTCGCTGCAAAATCTGCGATCCTTCCCGTGTGTGAAGATCCTCGAGGATGCCGGCAAGATGCGTCTTCACGGCGCCTGGTTCGATATCTCGACCGGCGAACTCTGGATCATGGATCCCGTGAGCGGCGATTTCGTTCGTCCCGAGCTTTGATCGCCAGCGATATATAGCCTGCATTGAAAAAGCCCGGCGAAGCATCTTCGCCGGGCTTTTTACATTGGGGCTTCATGCGGAGAACAGAGACGCCCCTTTACTTGCCTTCGATCTGCTTGCCCATGATGGCAATCGCCTGCTGGTAGACGGTTGCGGCGTTCCAGCCCTGGATGGCCGCAAAGTTCGGTTCGCCCGGCTGATAGCCTGCGCCGGGGCGCCAGCCATGGCCCTTGAGGAAGTTCGCGGTCGAGGCAAGCGCGTCGGCCTTGGATGTGGCGAGGTTGATACGGCCGTCGCCATCGCCGTCGACGCCGTAAAGCAGGACGTTTTTCGGCAGGAACTGGGTCTGGCCCACTTCACCATGCGCAGCGCCCGTGGAATTGACCGAGAGCGTACCGGCCTGCACGAGCTTCAGTGCCGCGTAGAGCTGATCGGTGAAATAGTCCTGGCGGCGGCAGTCATAGGCCAGCGTCGAGACGGCCGAAAGCGTGTTCTGGTCGCCCATGTAGCTGCCGAAGCCAGTCTCCATACCCCAGATGGCAATCAGCGGACCGGGCGAAACGCCGAAACGCTGCTGTATGCTGTTGAAGAGGGCGGCATTGGATTTCAGCATGCTGCGACCGCGCGAGACGATAGTGGCAGCTCCACGCTTTTTCATGAAGGCATCGAGCGACAGCTTGAAGCTGTGCTGGCCGCGGTCGGCGCGGATCGTGGGAACGTTGTAGTGGACATTGTCGAAGACGTTGTCGAGAACCGATTGCTTGATACCGTTCTTCGCCGCTTCCGCCTTGAACTCCTGCACCCAGGCTTCGAAGCCGGCACCGTTATTGCCGCACTTGGCCGCATAGGCCGGATTGGCAAAGGTGGCCGCTACAGCAAGCGCCGCAGACAAGCCCAACCATTTCGTCAATTTCATACAACGCCCCCGTTTGGAAGATTGGCGCAGACGCGCCTTGATATTCGCAATGCCTGTCGTTTAACCCGACTCAAGGTCCGCATGGAGAATGCTTCACCTTCATTGAGCGAAAGTGGTGGCTTTTCGCAACCTGACCCGTCGGTGGCGGTCATCAAATTTCGGTGACCGTGCTCCGCCCGGCCGTCAGTTGCGGCCGGGCGGAGAGTAAGAGCGCCGATCAGGCAGCCTTCTTCTTGGCCTTGATCAGGCCGCGATTGACAAGAAGCTCGGCAATCTGAACGGCGTTGAGGGCCGCACCCTTGCGCAGGTTGTCGGAGACGACCCACAGGTTGAGGCCGTTTTCAACCGTGGCGTCTTCGCGGATGCGCGAGATATAGGTCGCGTCTTCGCCGGCGCATTCGAGCGGCGTGATGTAGCCGCCGTTTTCATGCTTGTCGATGACGAGGCAGCCCGGCGCTTCGCGCAGGATTTCGCGGGCCTGATCGGCGGTGATCTCGTTTTCGAACTCGATGTTGACCGATTCCGAATGGCCGATGAAGACCGGGACGCGCACGGCCGTGCACGTCACCTTGATCTTCGGGTCGAGCATCTTCTTGGTTTCGGCGAGAACCTTCCACTCTTCCTTCGTGTAGCCGTCTTCCATGAAGACGTCGATGTGGGGGATGACGTTGAAGGCGATGCGCTTGGTGAACTTCTTGTTCTCGATCGGATCGGCGACGAAGACGGCGCGGGTCTGGTTGAAGAGCTCGTCCATGCCGTCCTTGCCGGCGCCGGAGACCGATTGGTAGGTCGAGACGACGACGCGCTTGATCTTGGCATAGTCATGCAACGGCTTCAGAGCCACGACGAGCTGGGCGGTCGAGCAGTTCGGGTTGGCAATGATGTTCTTCTTGGTGAAGCCCTCGACGGCGTCGGGGTTCACTTCCGGCACGATCAGCGGAACTTCGGAATCGTAGCGCCAGGCCGAGGAGTTGTCGATGACGACGCATCCCTGTGCGCCGATCTTGGGGGACATGCGCTTGGAGACATCGCCACCGGCCGACATCAGGCAGATATCGGTGTCGGAGAAATCATAATTCTCAAGATTGGAAACCCTCAGCGTCTTGTCGCCAAAGGAGACTTCCGTGCCGACGGAACGGCTGGACGCCAGCGCCACGACCTCATCGGCCGGAAAGCCGCGTTCGGACAGAATGTTGAGCATTTCCCGGCCTACGTTGCCGGTTGCGCCCGCGATTGCAATCTTGAAACCCATGTCTTCGCTCTCTTTCTTTTCTCTCCTCGTCCGGTGAGGGGGGAACCTGATTGGCATCAGGTATCCTGTCCCCGGCCGGGCCGGGGAGAGAGCGGCAGGCCAGAGACGTCAGACGGTTTTCGTCGTCGTTTTGGCCTTGGTTTTGGAAACGAAAGAACGGAAAGCACCGCAGTCGCAAAGCGCTGCGTCGATCATGCCGGACATGTGATTGTCACACGAAAGCATAGGGCCCGTCCTTTTCCGCTGCTGCTCATACGCTCTTTTGGGCAAGAGTCAATATTTCCAGGGGCGCGGATGCGACTAAAATGCGAAGCGCGCGATGACCGGAACATGGTCCGAAGGCTGCGTCCAGCCGCGTGCTTCGCGCAGGATTTCGATGTCGGTGACGTGTGGGGCGAGGTCGGGCGATGACCAGATATGGTCGAGGCGGCGGCCTTTGTCGGCAGCGTCCCAGTCCTTGGCGCGATAGCTCCACCAGGTGTAGAGCTTTTGCGGCTCGGGAAACTTTTCCCGCATCAGGTCCGACCAACCGCCTTCGGCGATCACGGCCTTCAGACCATCGGTCTCGACAGGCGTGTGGCTGACGATCTTCAAGAGCTGCTTGTGCGACCAGACGTCGTGTTCCAGCGGTGCGATGTTGAGGTCGCCGACGAGGATCGAGGAGCGGCCGGAGCCGTCGAGGGCGCGCATCGCCCGCATTTCCGCGATGAAATCGAGCTTGTGGCCGAATTTCGGATTGATCGTGCGGTCCGGCTCGTCGCCGCCGGCAGGAACGTAGAAATTGTGCAGGCGAATGTTACGGCCGGCATGTTCAAAGTCGACCGACAGATGCCGCTTGTCGCCGACGCCGCAGAAGTCGCGGGTCTCGTCAATGTCGATCTTCGCCTTCGAAACGGTTGCGACGCCGTGGTAGCCTTTCTGGCCGCTGACACACATGTGGACATAACCAAGCGCCCGGAACGCCTCGTAGGGAAACTCCTCGTCGCGGCACTTGATTTCCTGCAGGCACAGGATGTCGGGCTGGAAACGGGTCAGGAACTCCCCGACGATCGGCATTCTCAGCCGCACGGAGTTGATGTTCCAGGTGGCAAGCGTGAAAGTCATGAAAAAGGTCCTGCGGGCGTCTCTCCCGCAGGACCTATTGTGTGACGGCGTCAATGTCCACTGAATTCCGCAGCCCTTACTTGCCGGGCGCAACGCCCTTCATCTGGTCGTAAGGCAGGGCGAAGACGCTGTCGGCGAAATCCACGCCGGCCTTGACGTTGTAGATCATGACCGAGGTTTCCTTGCCCTGCGCATCGGTGATCGTCCACTGGCGCAGGTCGTTGGTCGCGGGGTCGAACATCATGGTGATGGTAGAATCGCCGAAGACGGATTTGTCGCCCAGTACGATGGTCACGAGATCCGGGTCCTGCTTGACGCTGCGGACCATCTTGCCGGTCAGGTCGATCTTGTCGTCGAGCAGCAGCGCCAGCGGCGTCTTGGAGAGGGGATACTGGTCCCAGGTGCCGAGCTTCATGTTGCCGACGACGAGGGTGCGGCCGTCAGAGATCACGCGCATCGGCGAGGGGGCGTCATAGTTGAAACGCACCTTACCGGGACGCGAAATGTAGAACTTGCCGCCCGTCTGGTCGCCGCGCGGGCCGAACTGCACGAAATCGCCCATCATCGTCTTGATGCCGGAAAAGTGGTTGGCGATTTCCTGCGCCTTCGTATTGGCCTGCTGCGCGCCGGCCGGCGCGACCGAAACGGCAAAAGCCAATGCGAGTGCGGCCATCATCGTCGCAAGCGGACGCTTCAATTCAGCCAAGCCCGCAAAAACTTTCAGGAATTTCATTCTCGTCTCCTCGAATCGTCCTTTATCTCGCAGGCAAACGCGGCGTCTTCAAGGCGAGTTCCACACACGTGCTGGGGCATGCCGTTATCGCAAAACCGCTGCACGTTTTTGCGCGGCATGCCGTGTCAGACCCCGCCGGTGATATCCGATTCGGTCGGGACGAGGATCTCGCGCTTGCCGGCGTGGTTGGCCGGGCCGACGATGCCTTCCTGTTCCATGCGCTCTATGATCGAGGCGGCACGGTTGTAGCCGATGCCGAGGCGGCGCTGGATGTAGGAGGTCGAGGCCTTGCCGTCGCGAAGAACAACCGCCACGGCCTGATCGTATGGATCGTCTGAGTCCGCGAGGTTGGACGTGCCGGCCGGACCGCCGCCACCTTCGCCGTCGCCATCCTCGTCGTCCGCCGTGATGGCATCGAGATATTGCGGTACGCCTTGCGTCTTCAGATAGGCGACAATGTCTTCCACTTCATGGTCCGACACGAACGGACCATGGACGCGCTGGATACGCCCACCACCGGCCATGTAGAGCATGTCGCCCTGGCCGAGCAGCTGTTCTGCACCCTGTTCGCCCAGAATGGTGCGGCTGTCGATCTTCGACGTCACCTGGAAGGAGATGCGGGTCGGGAAGTTCGCCTTGATCGTACCGGTGATGACGTCCACCGACGGGCGCTGCGTGGCCATGATGACGTGAATGCCGGCGGCACGCGCCATCTGGGCGAGGCGCTGGACGGCGCCTTCGATGTCCTTGCCGGCGACCATCATCAGGTCGGCCATTTCGTCGATGATGACGACGATATAGGGCAGCGGCTTGAGTGCAAATTCTTCCGTCTCGTAGACGGCCTCGCCGGTTTCGCGGTCGAAGCCGGTCTGCACCGTGCGGGTGATGGCTTCGCCGGAGGCCAGCGCCTGTTCGACACGGGTGTTGAAGCCGTCGATATTGCGGACGCCGATCTTTGACATCTTCTTGTAGCGGTCTTCCATTTCGCGCACGGTCCATTTCAGCGCGACGACGGCCTTCTTGGGGTCCGTCACGACCGGCGAGAGCAGATGCGGGATGCCGTCATAGACGGAGAGTTCGAGCATCTTCGGGTCGATCATGATCAGACGGCACTTTTCCGGCGAGAGCCGATAGAGCAGCGACAGGATCATGGTGTTGATGGCGACCGACTTACCCGAGCCCGTCGTACCGGCCACGAGCAGGTGGGGCATCTTGGCGAGGTCGGCAATGACCGGTTCGCCGCCGATCGTCTTGCCAAGCGTCAGGGCGAGCTTGCCCTTGGCGTCGTGGAATTCCTGGTTTTCGATCAGTTCGCGCAGATAGACCATCTCACGCTTCTGGTTGGGAAGCTCGATGCCGATGGCGTTGCGGCCCTGCACCACCGCAACGCGGGCGGCGATCGCGCTCATCGAGCGGGCGATATCGTCCGCCAGGCCGATGACGCGCGACGACTTGATGCCGGGGGCCGGCTCCAGTTCGTAGAGCGTGACGACCGGGCCGGGACGAACATGGATGATCTCGCCCTTGACGCCGAAGTCGTCGAGTACGCCTTCCAGCAGGCGGGCATTGTGCTCCAGCGCTTCAGGCGACAGTGTCGAATCGCGGCCGGTCGATTTCGGCTCGGCGAGCAGCTCGGTCGAGGGAAGAGTGAAACCGTCATTGTTGACGCGCGGCGTGGGTGCCGGTGCGCGCATGGTGGTGCGCATCGGTGCCGGGCGTGGTGCTTCCGCTGCGGGCGGTTGCTGCGGTGCTGCGGCGCGCTGCGGCTGCGGCGGCATGGAGACGCGCGGGCTCACCGCTGCCGGACGGCTCTGCGGGACGTCGATATCGAAGGGCGCGTCGTCGTCTTCGTCGAAATAGGGGTCGGCGGAGGGCGCTGCGATAACGCGGCGCTGGACCGCAGCAGGCGTATGATGCGCCGGGCGTTCCTCATGCGCGGCCGAATAGGGTGCTTCATCGATTTCGGCCGCTGCCGGATCGACGATGGCATATTCGTCCTCATTGAAGTCGTAGGGTTCCTCGATCTGGCCGCCGCCGCGATTCGTTCCGTGCATGCCGAAGATCCGGCGGAAGCGAGCCTTCACGTTGAACCAATGATGGGCGACGCCGCCGAACAGGACGGCGATCGGCGAATAGCTTTCGTCATCCTCGCCGTCATCGCGGGCGTCCGCCTGCCCCTGGGCAACGGTGCGGGCGTTGGAAGCCGTCGATGCCTTGGGCGCGCGCTCGGGCGGATTGCGCAGCAGCAAGCCGCAGGCGATCAGCAGCAGCCAGCCGGCGGGGATAGCGATGAGGCTTCCGAGAACAAGGCCGGACGTGCCGCTCGGATAGGCTCCGGCAAAAAGCGCCGGGAGGCGCAGCACGAGATCGCCGGCAACGCCGCCAGCGCCGTTGGGCAGCGGCCAGGTGATCGGCGGCGGTACGCAGCCGACGGCGGCGGCGGCCAGAACCGAACCGCCGAACCAGGCGGCAAAGCGCTGCGGTACACGGTTGATACGGCGATGGAACATCAGCGCAATGGCGAGCGAAAGCGGCGGCAGCAAGGAAATCACGCTTGCAAGTCCGAAGAACTGCATGATGATGTCGGCAAAGACCGCACCCGGATAGCCGAGAATATTGGTCGCCGGCTTGCCGGTGGCGAAGCTGAGGCTCGGATCGGTGACATTCCAGGTCGACATGGCGGCGACGCCAAGCGCCAGCAATGCGAAAATCGCAATGCCTGCGGCAAGGCCTGCCTGCCTGATGATAAAGGTTGAAAGTGCAAAGCCCTGCGGCCTGCCGTCCAGCGCTACCGTCGTCCGTGCCATGGAATCCAGCTCGTCTACTCACATTACGATCCACGCATCGCCGGTCACAACGATGCCATGTTGAGCGAACGTTAACAGGCGGAGAGTTAAAGCCCCTTTAACCATCCCCCTTCAGAAAGTGTTTTCCTTTCGAAATCGTCTCGAACGCTGTGTCCGGCATAAAAAAGCCCGGACCGTGAGGCCCGGGCAAAACGTGCAATCGCGAGATTGCGACGGGATGGGTGGGGCGCGGGCTCTGCCGCGCCGCCGATCATCTTAGTTGTGGTAGGCCGCTTCGCCGTGGGACGAGAGGTCGAGACCTTCGCGCTCAGCTTCCTGCGGTACGCGCAGGCCAACGATCAGGTCGGTGATCTTGTAGAGGATCGCCGAGCCGATACCGGACCACAGCAGCGTGACGAGAACGCCCTTCAGCTGAGCCAGGACCTGAACGCCTGTGCCCGGATAGCTGGCTGCGAAGTTGGCGGTCGAGTAATCGACGATGCCAGCGCCGCCCAGCGCCGGGTTGACGAGAATGCCGGTCATGATCGCGCCGAAGATACCACCGACGCAGTGTACGCCGAAGACGTCGAGGCTATCGTCATAGCCGAACTTGTTCTTCACCACGGAGACGAAGAAGTAGCAGATCGGCGAAACGAGAAGGCCGAGGACGATCGAGCCGACCGGGCCGGCAAAGCCAGCAGCCGGGGTGACGGCAACGAGACCGGCAACGACGCCCGAAGCAGCGCCGAGCATAGAGGCCTTGCCGCGGGTCAGAGCTTCAACAAGGCTCCAGGACATGCCGGCAGCAGCCGTTGCCACGAAGGTGTTGATGAAGGCAAGCGAAGCACCTGCGCTGGCTTCCAGGTTGGAGCCGGCGTTGAAGCCGAACCAGCCGACCCAGAGCATGGATGCACCGACCATCGTGAGCGTCATGGAATGCGGAGCCATGATTTCCTTGCCGTAGCCGATACGCTTGCCGAGCATGATGGCGCCGACGAGACCTGCGATACCAGCATTGATGTGAACGACGGTGCCGCCTGCGAAGTCGATCGCGCCGAAGCCGAAGATCAGACCGCCGGGATCAGCATAGGCGCTCGGGCCGCCCCAGAACCAGACCATGTGCGCAATCGGGAAGTAGATGAAGGTGACCCAGAGGATCGTGAACAGGATCACGGCCGAGAACTTCACGCGCTCAGCTATGGCGCCGACAATCAGGGCCGGCGTGATGCAGGCGAAGGTCATCTGGAAGACGATGTACGTCAGCTCAGGAATGGCGACGCCCTTGGTGAAGGTTTCGGCCAGCGAATCGGTCGTGACACCCTTCAGGAAGACCTTGGAGAAGCCGCCGACAAAGCTGTTCAGGCCGCCGCCCGGCGTGAAGGCCAGCGAGTAGCCATAGACGATCCAGATCAGCGCCACGACGCAGGTGATGACGAGCACCTGCATGAGAACGGAGAGCATGTTCTTGGAGCGAACGAGGCCGCCATAGAACAGGGCGAGGCCCGGAACCGTCATGAAGAGAACGAGAGCCGACGAGACCAGCATCCAGGCATTGTCGCCCTTGTTCATGGTCATGGCCGGTGCAGCAGCCGCAGCGGCCGTCGCTGCAGGAGCAGCCGCGTCCTGCGCAAAAGCAACGACTGGCGCGAGAAGCGCTGCCGTTGCCAGGCCTGCCCGGCCGAGAATGGAAAGTTTCGAAGAGGACATAGATATTAACTCCCTGAACGCAACGCTTAGAGCGCTTCGGAATCGGTTTCGCCGGTGCGGATGCGAACGGCGTGGTCAATCGAATAGACAAATACCTTGCCGTCGCCGATCTGGCCGGTCTTGGCGCCGGAGACGATCGCTTCGACCGCCTTGTCGACGGTGTCGGAACTGACGGCGACCTCGATCTTCAGCTTCGGCAGGAAGCTGACCGCATATTCGGTGCCGCGATAGATTTCGGTATGTCCCTTCTGGCGTCCGTAGCCTTTGACTTCGGTTACGGTCAGGCCCTGGATGCCAACGGCTGTCAGGGCCTCACGGACCTCGTCCAGCTTGAACGGCTTGATGATGGCCATCACAATCTTCATCTGGTTTCCCATCCTTCATGTGTACGCCCCTAAGGAGGGGCAAAGCGTCATGCCGCCGGCCGGTAATCCGTCCGGGACCGCTCTTACACATTCAAGGTCCGTGCCAGATTCGAAATTAAGATGAACTTACTGATTTTATTAATAAAAAATGACACGCTCAATTCTTGGCCAAAAATCGGCAAAAATGTGGAGCGCATGTCTGCATAAATTTTGTGCATTTTTGAAAAATAGCGAATTATTTATGCAGATGCACGTTTCCGAATCAAACCTTCCTGGGCCACCGAGGCGATCAACACGCCGGAGCGGCTGTAAAGGCTGCCGCGCGTCATGCCGCGCGCGCCGGATGCGCTGGGGCTGTCCTGACCGTAGAGCAGCCAGTCGTCCAGTGAGAAGTCCCGATGAAACCACATGGCGTGATCAAGGCTCGCGACCTGAAGGTCGCTGTCGAAGACGGAGGTTCCGTGCGCATAAAGCGAGGTATCGAGCAGGGTCATGTCGGAGAGATAGGCCAGAATGGCTGCGCGCAGGCGACGATCGTCGGGAGAGGGGCCGGTGGTGCGGACCCAGACGTTCTGTACAGGCTCGAGCTGCTGACGATTGAAATAGTCTTCCGGATAGGCCGGGCAGAATTCGATCGGGCGGGGACGCAGCCAGTAGCGGCGGATGGCTTCGGGGGCGTTTTCGACATAGCGCGACACGATGTCGCCCTCGCCGCCCAGTTCTTCCGGTGTGGGGACGGGCGGCATCGCCTGCTGGTGCTCGAAGCCGTCCTCGTCTTCCTGGAAGGAGGCCGAAAGCGAGAAGATCGCCTTGCCGTGCTGAACGGCGACGACGCGGCGCGTCGTGAAGCTCTTGCCGTCACGGATGCGGTCGACCTCGTAGACAATCGGGATCGACGGGTCGCCGGGGCGCATGAAATAGGCATGCAGCGAGTGGACGAAACGGCCCTCATCGACGGTGCGTTGCGCGGCGACCAGTGCCTGCGCGATCACCTGCCCGCCGAAGACGCGCTGCCAGCCGACCTGCGGGCTCGTGCCACGAAACAGGTTTTCTTCCAGCTTTTCGAGATCGAGCGTCGCGATCAGTTCCTGCATGGGCGAAAAATTGCCTGCTTCAGCCGACATGTTTGATCCTTCTCAAGTAGGAATGGCGTACTCCATCCTCTATATAGGTCACGAAGTTTGCTCAAGGGCAGGAATACCAGCGAGGTTGGCGCGATGCTTGATGTCTTTATTGCGGGTGGTGGCTATGTCGGAATTTCGCTGGCGGTGGCGGTGAAGTCGGCGGCGCCGCATCTCGATGTGCGCGTCTATGATGCCGCACCTGACGGCGTCTGGGAGAAGGACGAGCGCGCCTCGGCCATTGCCGCGGGGGCCAAGCGATTGCTGACCGTGCTGGGGGCGTGGGACGAGATCGCGCCCGAGTCCGAGCCGATCCGCAAGATGATCATCACCGATTCGAAAACGGCCGACCCGGTTCGGCCGGTTTTCCTGACGTTCGATGGCGAGGCGGAAGCGGGTGAGCCGTTTGCCTATATGGTGCCGAACCCGGCGATGGTGCGCTCGCTCAGGAAGCGCGCCGAAGTGCTGGGCGTCGAAATCCGCCAAGGCGTTTCGGCCGTCGATTTCAAGACGGGCGATGCGTGGCAGACGGTGACGCTCTCGAATGGTGAGACCATCGACGCGCGTCTGCTGGTGGCCTGCGATGGCGTACGCTCCAAGCTCCGTGACATTGCCGGCATCAAGACGGTGCGATTCGATTATGGCCAGTCCGGCATCGTGACGACCATCGAGCATGAGCGGCCGCATGAGGGCATCGCGGAGGAGCATTTCCTCCCCGCCGGTCCGTTTGCGACGCTGCCGCTCAAGAACAACCGCTCGTCGCTCGTCTGGAACGAGCGGACAGCCGATGCCGAGGCGCTGCTGAAGGCGGACGATCTGGTGTTCGAGGAGGAGCTGGAGCGCCGCTTCGGCCACAAGCTCGGTGCGATCAAGGTGGTTGGCGGCAAGCGCGCCTTCCCGTTTGCGCTGACGCTGGCGCGGGACTTCGTGGCGCCCCGATTCGCGCTGGCCGGTGATGCGGCGCATGGCATCCACCCGATTTCCGGCCAGGGCCTCAATCTCGGCTTCAAGGATGTGGCCGCACTTGCCGAAACGATTGTCGAGGCGGATCGGCTGGGGCTCGATTTCGGCCAGCTCAACATATTGGAACGCTATCAGGAATGGCGGCGGTTCGACACGTTCCGCATGGGTGTCACGACCGATGTGCTCAACCGCATGTTCTCCAACGATTTCACCCCGATGCGCATGGCGCGCGATTTCGGGTTGAGCGTCGTCGACCGGCTGCCGGGTTTGAAGAACTTCTTCATCCGCCAGGCGTCCAGTGTCGGCGGGGCGGGGGACCCGCGCCTGCTCGGCGGCCAACCGATCTGATCGGCGAACATCAGTCCAGAATCTTGCGGGCTTCCGACATCAGCATGATCGGAATGCCATCGCGCACGGGATAGGCCAGTTTCGCCTTTTCCGAGATGAGCTCGTTGCGCTCGGCATCGAAGCTCAGCCGGCCCTTGGTCAGCGGGCAGACCAGCAGTTCCAGCATTTTTGGATCGATGCCACTGGTGCGCGCGCTCATGGGCGGCCTCACTGCAGGATTCCACCGCCGCCGTCCGGGGCGGCCTTGGCCAGCGCAATCTCGGTGATGGCGATCAGCGTTTCGGCGCGAGTCTTGAGGTCGGGCGCTTCCAGCAGCGCCTGCTTCTCCGCCGGACCATAGGGCGACATCATCGACATGGAATTAACCAGCGTCGCATTGCTGGCGCGGGAGATGTTGTCCCAGTCTGCTTCGAGACTATTGGCATCGAGATAGTCACGGAAAGCCTGCAGCAGGCCCTTGCGGTCTACACTCTCCTCATCCACCGGTTCGAGATCGGTGAGGAAGGGCGCAAGCTTGACCTGGCGGTAAGGCGTGGTGACGGCGAGTTCCTCCAGCACACGGAAGCGCGTCACGCCGGTCAGCGACAGGATGTATCGTCCGTCGCCCGTCTCGCCGAAGGAGGTGATGCGACCGATGCAGCCGACCTTGGCGAGTTCCGGTTTCGGATCGGCCTCGGACGCATCCAGCGCCGGCTGGATCATGCCGATCAGCCGGTGTCCGGCCAGTGCATCGTCGAACATGGCGAGATAACGCGGCTCGAAAATGTTGAGTGGCAATTGCGCGCCGGGGAGAAGCAGCGCGCCGGTGAGCGGAAACACGGCAAGCGTTTTCGGAAGATCGTTTTCGGTCAGATAGCGTGCGTTACCGACTTGCATCGTCACTCCTTGAGCATGTCCGAGCCAAAAGCGCTTCAGCGGTTTTGCGTCGGGACTGCGTCAAACAAAAAGCTCTCGTAGCGGTCCGGCCTTCCGGCCGAAGGCCGTCACGAAAACAGGATCGAGGACATCTTGCGTCGCGCATAAGCCGTCGCAGGTTCCTTCGCACCCCAAACCTCAAAGAAATTCAGCAGTTCCCGTCGCGCGCCGTCGTCGTCGTAAGTGCGGTCCTTCTTCATGATATAGAGAAGGTGGTCGGCGGCGTCCTGACGGTTGCCCTGCACGTTGGCGATCTTGGCGAGCTTCATGCGCGCCTCGTGATTGTCCGGGTTCAGCGATAACTCGTGCTCCAGTGCGGCCGGATCGCCAAGCTTGCGCGCTTCCTCATACTGTTCCAGCGACTTGCGCACGGCAACGATCGCCGGATCGGCCTTCTTCTCGTCGTCGAGACTGTCGATGAGGCCGAGCGCGCGGTCGTGCTGGCCGGCAAGGATCATGCATTGTGCCATTCCGGCAAGCGCTGCGATGTTTTCCGGATCAGCCTGCAGGACTGCGGCATAAAGCGAGGCAGCACCGCTGGCGTCCCGGGCGGCGAGCAGCTCGCCGGCCTGCGCGAGCGTATCGGCAATCGCTTCGGCCTGATCGTCGCCGGGCGCAGCGCCAGCGATCTTGTCGATGAACTGGCGGATCTGGCTTTCCGGGATCGCGCCCATGAAGCCATCGGCCGGGCGGCCGTTGACGAAGGCGACGACGGCCGGGATGGACTGGATGCCCATCTGGCCGGCATATTCCGGATGATCGTCGATGTTCATCTTGACGAGCTTGACGCGTCCGCCGGCTTCCTTGACGACCTTCTCGATGATCGGGGTGAGCTGGCGGCAGGGGCCGCACCAGGGGGCCCAGAAATCGACCAGAACCGGCTGCTTCTTCGATTCTTCCAGCACGTCGCGCGGGAAGGCCGACGTCGTCGTCTCCTTGATAAGGTCCGCGCCGCCGCCCGCTGTCGGGCTTGCGGGCCTGCCGCCAAACGAGGCAGAGCCGCTCATCGTGCTGCCGTAAGAAGAACCGTAAGGATTGTAATCGCCGCTCATCGAAGTGCTCCCGCCGCGCCGTTGGCACGGACCTTTTTTCATCCTACAAATCGTATGTCACTCGGTGACTTTCAAGACAATGGCTTCATGACCCGTCGCTTCCATGAATCGCAGCAAATCGTCCCGCTTGATCGAGGTCGTGGCGCTGTTGCGCAGCGGATGGCAGTTGATGATCTCGCTCTGCATCAGGTCGGCATCGAGAATGAACGTCACCTGATGATCAGTGTCGTTGATGGCACCCAGCGCCGTCACTGAGCCCGGCACGACGCCAAGATATTCCATCAGCTTTTCCGCGGAACCAAAGGAGACGCGCCCCGAACCGCCGATCAGGTTATGGACCGATTTCAGGTCCACGGTCGCATGTTCCTCGACGGTCAGCAGGAAATACCGGCTCTTCTTGTCCTTGATGAACAGGTTCTTCGTATGCCCGCCGGGGATCGCGTCGCGCAGGTCCTGGCCCTCCGCCACGGTAAAGACCGGCCGGTGCTCGTGGTTGACATAGTTGATGCCAAGGCCGTCGAGAAAGTCGAAGAGGTCCTTGTCGGTTTTCGGCGTGCCGCTCATCAATGAAGTCCCGCGCATGAGGTTTGGAATGGAAGCATCCCCAATAGGCCGCAACGCCCTTTGATGCAATCGTTCCCGCATCCGCCCGGTTGCCCTTGATCTTCCTTCACAAATCGCGCGCGTCAAAAAAACTTCACCGAATGCAATTTTCCCTGTTGCATTTGAAAAGGGCTTGGGCCATATACCGCCCGTCGCCGCAAGACGGGGACGCTTCCACGGCCACTTACTTACCCAGGCCGTTTGGTTGAGCGGGTGTAGCTCAGGGGTAGAGCACAACCTTGCCAAGGTTGGGGTCGAGGGTTCGAATCCCTTCGCCCGCTCCAATTTTCTTAGATTGCGTGCATTTAATCACAGGCGAAAAGACGCTGAAAAGTGTCTCAGAGCGTCGAAAGTGTTAACGCACTGTATTCCGAAGTTGTCGCAGACGTTGGGTATAGGAACACGTTTCTTTGAAGCGTGTTCTGGCAACTCGTGTGTGATAATTCTTGCACCTATGGTGATCGCTTTGGCTATTAGCCAAGGATCTGCCTTGGCAAGGAACTTATCTATAGCTGGCTGAGTATATTGCTGACTTGAAACATAGTTGGCGACCGAAGCGAAATTCAGTTGGGTCGCTTCGTCATCAACTTTCAAGAGCCAAGCCGCGTCCTTCCTGTCTTTCGCCCAAGCCGCGAGTTCGTCGCCACCGTCCATCAACTCGTCACAAACAGTCTCGATGGAGCCAACTTCTCGACCGCAAACCGCGTCCATCCAATCCCAAAAACCTGGACAGATGTCGAAGCCATAATACCGGTTCTTTGCCTCAATGAAGATATTTGTATCGAGCAGAAACTTCATTAAGCGGCCAGCCGTTTCTGATGAAACTTCACCAAGGATGCAGGCTGAGTATTCAGGAGTAAAGCGGCCTGTCGAAGCAACAACTGGCCCGAGATTGCCTGACTCACGACCGAATTTGTGAACCTGCTGCCGTTTCGGATAGGCAAGTTGAGATAGAAGTTGCCGCCGCCGCCGCCGTCTTCGGCTGCGTCGCGGTCCCATTGGGCTTGCTCAAACGCATAAAGGCGACGGTATTCATCTTCCTTGCACAATCCGAGGTCAAACGCTCGGCGTGCGATCACGATTCGGCTAACACGGTACAGTAGAACGTTGTTGTCCAAATTATTCGAGAACGTGTAGTCCGTTCTCCAACTTCCCCGAATAGAGGCTTCCGGCACAAGGAATTCAGCGGCGACTTCGTTGCATTTCTGCTCGACTGTGCGCTTCGCCCCAAAGTCACGCTCACCAATCTGAACATTCGAAACTCCGCTCTCGCCAAGCCATATGTGGGTAAGCTCGTGGGCAAGCGTGAAAAGCTGAGCAGCTTTTGCATCTTTTCCATTGATGAAGATTAACGGTACATGCGGGTCGCTGATCGCGAATCCCCGAAATTGCCGAACGGATAAGGGGCGGCGAGTGTTGTTGCCAACAACGCCGTTCCGCATCACCCAAACCCCGGCGGCTTCAGCTGCCTTCATCAACTCCGAAAGTAATGCTTCCGAGTTGGCGGCGTGTGGCATATCGCCGTCGGGCGGGAGGAGTGTTCGGCGCATATCCCTAGCAATGACTTTCGCGTCATCAGACAATGCAAACCTTCCGACAAATGGTCGTGGCTTCCCGTCCACCTCGATCATGAAGTCCCGATACCAGTCCCGTTTGAACATCACGTCCTTGAGAAGGTCGCGAAAGTTCAGATCGAGCTTCTGCGTTGGGTCGCTGCCCACCGTTCGAAGGTCGGGAATGGAGACTTCATCGACTGGCGGATTGTTTAGGAAGAGGAAGCCGAACGGTATATTGAGTGCAGCGGCGAGTTTCTGAGCCTGACGAAATGTCGGCTTTTCTGCTCCAGAAAGCCAAGAGGCGACACGATCAACACTTGTATTCAGCTTCGCGCCAAGGCCGTCAGCATCCACGCCAGCGCGATCGCTTGCCCATTCCAAAATACGGTAGTTGATCAGTGCTTTCGCCATAGCGTAAGTAACTTCCCCACACTCCATTATGCACACACAAAATGGTTAAGGAAGCTTGTCCGCGACTGTACCCGCCACATCAACAAACCAATTTGTATATCAGCTTAAGCGACATTGTGGCGAAATTCGGCGGCTAGGCTCCTATAGAAAGATCGTTTACGTTCCAACCCTCAGAACGAAGCCGGCGTGTTGATCCACAGAAGCACCGTCTCGCCCTCGCTCAAATTCCGCCATGAATGCGGTCGCCTGCTCTCAAAGTAGAAACTGTCGCCCTCGGAGAGGATGAAAAATCGGTCGTCGTCGAGGACGATTTCCATGGAGCCGGTCAGGACATGCATGAATTCCTCGCCTTCGTGGGCATAGGCGCCTTCGCTGGTGGCGCCGGGGGCGAGCACGAAGCGGTGGCAGTCCATCATGTTGCGGCCTTCGGCCAGAACCTGCACGCTGACGCCGGTGGTTGTGGCCGGCCATGAGGTCCAGCGGCCGTTGCGGATGAGCGATTCGCTCGTGCGCGTGCCGCCGGTGCCGCTGAGCGCCGAAAAGGACGTGCCGAAATGGTGGGCGAGGTCATGCAGGGATTTCAGCGACAGGCCCTGCGACGTGCGTTCGAAGGTCGAGAGAAGAGAGGCGGAAATGCCCGTTTCCTGCGAGACCTTGTCCAGCGTTTCGCCGGCGTCGCGGCGCAGCTTGCGGATCTTGGCACCCATCTGCTGGGTTGGTGCGCGGCGGGTGGACTTCTTCGGCTTTGCCGGCTGCGGTTCCTCTGCGGCGAGATTGTCGCGGATGGCCGCTGGGTTGATGCCTTTCTCCGATCTCAGCCAGCTGATCTTCTTCAGCCGGTCGATATGCGTTTGTTCGTAAAGGCGCTGGCCGGTTTCGGTGCGAACCGGGTCGATCAGGCCCTGGCTCTCCCAAAGGCGTAGCGTGGACGCTGAAACGCCGGCCATGCGGGCCGCCTCGGCAATCTTGAATCGCACCGTTTCCGTCATTTCGTCGCCCTGGTTGCCCACTACCCTCTACGGGAAAAATATCGATCGGACCATATTGCAAGTCTACAGAAAAAATGCAAAATTTTTGTCGCGCCGAGGAGGCGACGAGATTTCCCCATCCGTTTGGAGACGACGATGCAGAATACCGAAGTTGCGGCCCGCCGGGCTGATGCCATTTCGCGCGGCGTGGGCGTGACCACGCAGGTCTATGCCCAGAAGGCAGAGAATGCCGAGATCTGGGATATCGAGGGCCGCCGCTTCATCGACTTCGCGGCCGGGATCGCCGTCGTCAACACCGGCCATCGCCACCCGCGCGTCATCGAGGCCGTCAAGGCGCAGCTCGACAGCTTCACGCATACCTGCCACCAGGTCGTGCCTTACGAGAACTATGTCGAACTGGCCGAGCGCCTGAACGATGCCGTTCCGGGCAATTTCAAGAAGAAGACGATTTTCGTGACGACGGGTGCGGAAGCGGTCGAAAACGCCGTGAAGATCGCGCGCGCCGCCACCAACCGCTCCGCCATCATTGCCTTCACGGGCGCCTTCCACGGCCGCACCTTCATGGGCATGACGCTGACCGGCAAGGTCCAGCCCTACAAGGTCGGCTTCGGCGCGATGATGCCGGATGTCTTCCACGTTCCCTTCCCGGTCGAGCTGCATGGCACGACGGTCGAGGATTCGCTCGGCGTTCTGGAAAAGCTGTTCAAGGCTGATGTCGATCCGAGCCGCGTTGCCGCCTTCATCGTCGAGCCGGTTCAGGGCGAGGGCGGTTTCTATGAGGTTCCGCGCGCGTTCATGGTCAAGCTGCGCGAAATCGCCGACAAATACGGCATTGTGCTGATCGCCGACGAAGTCCAGACCGGTTTTGCCCGCACCGGCGCGCTGTTCGCCATGGAGCATCATGGCGTCGTGGCCGACATCACCACCATGGCCAAGGGCCTTGGCGGCGGTTTCCCGATTGCAGCCGTCACCGGCCGCGCCGATCTCATGGATGCGCCCGGCCCCGGCGGCCTCGGCGGCACCTATGGCGGCAACCCGATCGGTGTCGCTGCCGGTCTTGCCGTTCTCGATGTCATCAAGGACGAGAACCTCTGCGAGCGCGCCACCCAGCTCGGCAATCGCCTCAAGCAGCGCCTGTCGTCGCTGTCGTCGTCAGTTCCGCAGATCGCGGATATTCGCGGTCCGGGCTTCATGAATGCCGTCGAATTCAACGTCGCCGGAACGAAGACCCCGAGCCCGGAGTTCACCAACAAGGTGCGTGAAAAGGCGCTCGAAAAGGGCCTGATCCTGCTCACCTGCGGCGTCTACGGCAATGTCATCCGTTTCCTGGCGCCGATCACCATTCCGGACGATGTCTTCGCCGAAGCGCTCGACATTCTGGAAACCACTCTCGTCGAATGCGCGAAGGAGGCGTGAATTTATGGCGATTTCAGACAAGCTGATTGCCAAGCTGAAAGATGCGAGCCTTGTCACCGACAAGGCCGTCATCGGCGGCGAATGGCTGGCGAAGAGCGATAGCGGCAAGACCTTCGACGTGACCAACCCGTCGACCGGCGAACATGTCGCCACGCTGCCCGACATGGGCCGTGCGGAAGCCGCCCGCGCCGTCGACGCCGCCTACAAGGCGCAGAAGGCGTGGGCCAAGAAGACGGGCAAGGAGCGCGCTGCCGTTCTTCGCAAGCTCTTCGACCTGATGGTCGCCAATGCCGACGATCTGGCGACGATCCTGACCATGGAAATGGGTAAGCCCTGGCCGGAAGCGCGCGGCGAAATCCTCTATGGCGCGTCCTATGTCGAATGGTTCGGCGAAGAGGCCAAGCGCGTTTATGGCGACACGATCCCCGGCCACCAGGGCGACAAGCGGATCATCATCATCAAGCAGCCGGTCGGCGTCGTGGCCTCCATCACGCCGTGGAAC
Source organism: Rhizobium sp. C1 (assembly GCF_021026335.1). Lineage (GTDB taxonomy): Bacteria > Pseudomonadota > Alphaproteobacteria > Rhizobiales > Rhizobiaceae > Ensifer_A. The sequence continues at coordinate 249,634 of NZ_JAJNCY010000004.1, read as the reverse complement.
TTCCCGAACGCCATGCTCGCCCGCAAGATGGCCCCTGCCATTGCCGTCGGTTGCGCCATGGTCTCGAAGCCGGCTGCCGAAACGCCGCTTTCGGCGCTGTCGCTGGCGATCCTTGCCGAACGCGCAGGCGTTCCGGCCGGCATCTTCAACGTCGTCACAGGCACGGATTCCTCCTCCATCGGCAAGGAATTCACCGAGAACGACAAGGTCCGCAAGCTCACCTTCACCGGCTCGACCAATGTCGGGCGCATCTTGATGCGTCAGGCGGCCGACCAGATCATGAAGCTCGGCCTCGAGCTTGGTGGCAATGCGCCGTTCATCGTGTTCGACGATGCGGATCTCGACGCCGCCGTCGAAGGCGCGATCGTATCGAAGTATCGCAACAACGGCCAGACCTGCGTCTGCGCCAACCGGCTCTATGTCCAGTCGGGCGTTTATGATGCCTTTGCCGAAAAACTTGCTGCACGCGTCTCGCAGATCAAGGTCGGCGACGGCTTTGAAGAAGGCGTCAATGCCGGTCCGCTGATCACGGCGAAGGCGATGGAAAAGGTCGAGGATCATATCTCCGACGCGCTGTCCAAGGGTGCCTCCGTCAAGCTCGGCGGCAAGCCGGATGCACGTGGCGGCCTCTTCTTCCAGCCGACGGTTCTGACCGGTGTCACGACCGACATGAAGATCGCCCGCGAGGAGACCTTCGGTCCCGTCGCGCCGCTCTTCAAGTTCGAGACGGAAGACGACGTGATCGAAATGGCGAACAATACCGAGTTCGGTCTTGCTTCCTATTTCTACTCGAAGGATGTCTCGAAGATCTTCCGCGTGGCCGAAGCGCTGGAATATGGCATGGTCGGCATCAATACCGGCCTGATTTCCACGGAAGTCGCACCGTTCGGCGGCGTCAAGCAGTCGGGTCAGGGCCGCGAAGGCTCCAAGTACGGCATCGACGACTATACCGAGATCAAGTATCTCTGCCTCAGCATCTAATGCAGGCTATATGAATGAAAGAGGCCGGCTCGCAGCGATGCGGGCCGGTTTTTTGTCCTTGTCTTGCGCAGTTCCAGACGCGAAACCGGTTTCCACTTTCGCTGGACGTGCTCTATCTATTTGTTTTTCGCAGTCCGGACGCAAAACCGCTTAAGCACTTTTGCTGGACGTGCTCTAGCCACCCTCGACCCAACCGGGCAGATGCTTGGCATCCTTGCTGCGCGACAGTTTCAGCGCTTTTTCGGCCGCATCGTCGAACTCGTCGTCGGTTTCCGGCCGTTTCATGCGGCGGCGATAGAAATCGGCCCAGAGGAATTCGGTATAGGGTGTTGCGACCTTGGCATAGCCGCCGGCCTCGCGCACGGCGCCGGCAAGCGAGCGGAACGGGTCGTCCTTGAGGTCCCAGATCCGCTTCGGCAGTGCCTTCAAAGGCTGTCGCTCGCCTTCGCCGTCGAAGGGATGCAGCCAGTTGCGATTGTCCATGAAGGTCATGAACTCGTCCTTGCTCAGAGCGCTCAGATCGGCAATGGCGGAGACCAGCACGCGCTTGACTCCTTCCTTGTGCAGGGCCAGCGCCAGATGGTGATGATCGACGATCCAGTATCGTTCCTTGGGGCCGATGACAGCGGGCAGCATATGGGCACCGAGGAAATCGCGGTCCTCATGTTCTGACATGTCGCGCCATTCGCGGCGTTTGCGATAGACCTCCCGCATACCGACCGTCATCTGGGTCGGACGCAGGTCGGCGATCAGCACAGGGTGGAGTCGGGGTTCGAAATCATGACCCATGGGACGTGCTCTATCTTTTGTTTTGCGCGAATGCGGAAACTAAATCGTTTCCGGAATCCGGCTCGAAATGGCTTGCGTGACGATCTGGCGCGCGGCCTCGGCCGCGTCCTCGACACTGTAATATGCCCACCCGACGAGCTTGTCAGCCCCGGCGGCGGTCAGGATATCGCGCACCGGGTCGCGGGCGCGCGCGAGGAGAAATGTGCGGCCGTTAGCGGCGATCCGCTTGTCGGTTTCCTGGATGGCTTCCAGAGCCGTGCTGTCGAGATTGAAAGTCTCCTCAAGGCTGAGGATTACCACTTTTATCGCTGGGTCCCTCTCGGCTTCTGTCGCGATGGTGGCGAGCGTCCGCTCGGCATTGGCGAAGAAGAGCGGCTCGGAGGGGCGCCAGATGCCGACATGTTCGGGCACTTGCGCTTCCGGATGGCGCGCGATATCGGCGAAGTCGTGCGTGCCGGGGAGGCGTCCGAGGCGGGCAATCTGCGGCAGTGCCAGCCGGCTCATCAGCGCGGCGACCGAAAAGGCTACCGCCAGCAACATGCCGTTGACCACGCCGAAGACGAGCACGCCGCCGGCGGCAGCGAGCGCAATCCACTGATCTCGGTCGATCTTCCAGAGGCGAATGAGCGGCGAGGGGTCGAGTGCGTGGGCGAGCGCCGAAATCACGATGGCGGCCAGCACGGCCTCGGGCAGATGGGCAATCAGGCCGGAGGCGATCACGACCAGCACGGCCAGGGCGCCGGCGGCAATGACGCTCGACCAGCGGCTCTCAGCACCCGCAGCCTCATTCGCGTTGCCCGCCGAAAAGCCGGCACCCACCGGCATGCCCTGAACGAGCGCTGCGGCGAGGTTGCATAGGCCGAGCGCTGCCAGTTCGCGATCCGGCTCGATCGTGTCGCCGTGGCGCAGCGCCAGCGCCCGCATCGTCCCCCAGCTTTCGGCAAAGAGGATCAGCACGAGAGGCAATGTCAGCTGGATCAGGCGCGAGATGTCGGCCAGCGCGAGGTTTGGCCAATGCGGCCATTCCAGCGTCAGGGACAAGAGTCCCGTCTCCTTGAGTCCATAGCGGGGAAGGTCGAATGCCAGTGACAGGCTTGCCCCAACGATCACTACGGCAAAGGCAGCCGGAAAGAGCGGCCATCGGCGCGTGCCGAACAGGACGGCGAGTGACAGCGCCGCAGCAATCGGGCCGGCCGGTTTCCATTCCGGGATGGTCTTCACCAGTCCGGCAATGAAGTCGAAGATGTCGTCCGCTTTCACCGGCACGCCGGTAATCGAAGGCAATTGATGCAGAATGATGGACACCGCAAGGCCGAAGGCGAAGCCGCGCAGCACGGGCCTTGCAATGAAGCCGGTCAGGAGCCCAAGCCGAAAGGCCCGGGCGGCCAGAAAGACGAGACCGGCAATGGCGATGGCGAGCGTCGCCAGAACCGATTTGGTTGCGGCATCGCCCGGAAAGGTGGCGAGCATGGCCGCGAGGATTGCGGCAGACGATGAGGTCGCCGAAACGACTGCAAAACGGCTGCGGCCGATCCATGCATAGACGAAACAGCCGGCCACGGCCGCATAGACCGCGCGGCCAGGCGGCAGGCCGGCGATCGTTGCATAGGCCACGGCTTCCGGAAGCAGCAGGCCAGCGACGGAAAGACCGGCGACGATGTCGCGGCTACCGGGTTTTTTCAGACTGCCGCTGCTCGCCGCTGCTTCATCCATCGTCGTCCCCGATCAGGCGTGCTTCTTGAAAACGTAGTCCGTTTCCTGCCGTAGCACCTCGCCGGGGCGGAGGATGGCGTTGGGGAAGCTCGCGTGATTGACGGCATCCGGCCAGACCTGCGTTTCCATGCAAAGGCCTGCATAGGGGCCGTAGTGGCGGCCGCCGAGACCGGGGACGGGGACGTCGAGCTTGAAGGCGGCATAGACCTGCACGCCCGGCTCCGTTGTCAGCACATCCATGGAGACGCCGGATTTCGGGCTTTTCAGCGTCGCGACCTTGCGCTTGGCGACGCGTTCCTTCGAGAGGCAGAAATTGTGGTCATAGAGCACCTGTTCGCCGTTCTCGACCTTGCGGATCGGTCGAAGGCTACGGAAATCGTAGCCTGTGCCGGCGATGTCAGGCGTCTCGCCGGTCGGGATCTGCGCGGCATCGGTCGGCAGGTAGCTATAGGCGTCAATCTGCAGTTCATGGTCGATGATGCTCTCGCCGCCATCGAGATTGAAATAGCTGTGATTGCAGATATTCACCGGGGTCGGCGCGTCGGTCGTGGATTCATAGACGATCGAGAGGCAGCCGCCGTCCTTGAGCGTGAAGATTGCCTTGATCGTCGCATTGCCCGGATAGCCGGCGCGGCCATCGGGATCGACAATGCTCAAGGTGACGGAGTTGGCCGCCAGCGCCTCGATCGTCCAGATGCGTTTGGCAATGCCGTCCGAGCCGCCATGCAGGTGGCCGATGCCCTTCTCGTTCTTCTCCAGCTGGATCGTCTTGCCGTCGAGCGTGAATTTGCCCTCCGCGATGCGGTTGGAGCAGCGGCCGGGCGTCGCGCCGAAATAGGAGGAGTGCAGCGGGTAATCCTCGAATTTCTCGAAGCCCAGCGACAGCGGCGCGTCATGGCCATCCAGCCGCAGGTCCTGGATCACCGCACCCCAGGTCAACACATGGGCGGTCAGCCCGCCGCCGGAAATGGTGACGCGGTGCACGTCTTCGCCCTTGGCCGTCTTGCCGAACAGTTCAGCGTCCATGGTATGTCCTCTATGTCTTGAAAGCTTATCGAGAGAGTTCGCGGGTGGCGTTTTCCAGCCCGCCGAGGGTCAGGGGATACATGCGGCCGTTCATCAGCGTGCGCAGCATCTGCGTGGACTGGCTGTAACCCCAATATTCTTCCTTCACGGGGTTGATCCAGACGCTCTTGGTGAAATGGCTGGTCAGCCGGTCGAGCCAGACGGCGCCGGCTTCCGCATTCCAGTGCTCCACCGAGCCGCCGGGATGGGAAATTTCGTAAGGCGCCATCGCCGCGTCCCCGACGAAGATCGCCTTGTAATCGGAGCCGAAGGTGCGGATGACGTCGAAGGTCGAAGTCACGTCAACCCTGCGGCGCTTGTTGTCCTTCCACACACCCTCATAGACGCAATTGTGGAAGTAGAAATATTCCATGTGCTTGAACTCGGACTTCGCCGCCGAAAACAGCTCTTCCGCCACCTTGATGTGATCGTCCATCGAGCCGCCGATATCGAAGAACATCAAGAGCTTGACCGCGTTGCGCCGCTCAGGTCGCGTCTTCACATCGAGATAGCCGTGTTCGGCGGTGGAGCGGATCGTGCCGCCCAGATCCAGTTCCTCGTCGGCGCCCTGTCGGATCCATTTGCGCAGGCGCTTCAGCGCGACCTTGATGTTGCGTGTGCCGATCTCGACATTGTCGTCGAGGTTTCTGAAGTCGCGGCGGTCCCATACTTTGACGGCGCGCCGGTTGCGCGACTTGTCCTGGCCGATGCGTACGCCTTCCGGGTTATAGCCATAAGCCCCGAAGGGGGAGGTACCGGCTGTGCCGATCCATTTGTTGCCGCCCTGATGGCGGCCCTGCTGTTCGGCGAGGCGCTGTTTCAGCGTCTCCATCAGCGCCTCGAAACCGCCGAGCGATTTGACCAGCGCCTTTTCCTCTTCGGTGAGGAACTTCTCCGCCATGCGGCGCAGCCACTCATCGGGAATATCGGTGGGATCGACGGCATCGGCGCTGCCGGACACGGCCTCGAGGCCCTTGAAAACCTGCGCGAAGACTTGATCGAAGCGATCAATGAAGCGCTCGTCCTTCACCAGCGTGGCACGGGAGAGGTAGTAGAAGCCCTCGACATCGAAATCGACCAGCCCCGTCTCCATGCCTTCCAGCAGCGTCAGATATTCCCGAAGCGAAACGGGAACCTTCGCGGCCTTCAGCTCGAGGAAGAAGGGGATGAACAATTACTTCCGTGCCCCCACAAATATCCCGGTCAACACCATGCCCACCAGACCTATTACAGTGGCAGCCGTTGAGCCGACAAGGAATTGCATTACGGACTCTTGGATCGGTGTATGGAAACATCCGAAGCCATTCATAAGAATAACTATTCCAACGTAAGATGCATACGAGCACATAAACCAAAAGGCCTTACCGGCGTAAGGCTTTAACATTTCATCTAGAATACTTTTTGTATTCAGTTTCTGCTTGAGTTCACTGATTTGTTCCTTGAGACGGAGCTGCTCCTCTAACAGTTGCGACTTTTCCTCCGCAACTGTTGTAAATCGCTCGCGCCATTGGTCATCGTTGACACTGGACGGAGTCGTCGTGTCCGCAAGAGCTAGCGGCGCGTTCTCCAAGTCTTCAAGACTTACATGAGTGGGTCTCTTAGCCACGTCCTGCCAGTGCCAGATCGATGTAGTGCTCTCGAATATCTTCCATGCTTAGATTTGCGTTTCTTCCGCGCGAAAAGTAAGCCTTTTCCCAAGGGGAGTTCGCCTCATGTGTAAGCTTTGATAAAGTAGAAGCGCCGAGGTGGCCGTACTTCGACCAGACCCTGTCAATCACTTTTTGCTCATCTTCCGTTATATTCTCACGTATGACAGAATCTGTTTTCGGATCTACAAGAGTATTATATTCTCCTCGATATCCGAAAGATTTGATGTGATCCCAAATGGACCGGAATACAGGGCCGTTATCCCATGCTTCAGGTAACTCTCGGATCAAAGGCTCGCCGTTAATCGCCAAATTCCAGCCATTTGCAATATGGCAGAGTTTCTGAATATACATCTGTCTCGGCCAAGCATCGTCTGCTCGCCGAAGCAAAAATTCATTTGCTATCGCTCGCGCATCGTGATCAGCCATAACCAGTTCCTCAGTTTTGAGCGTCGCCCCCTTGACAGAGCATTTCGAAATTAGACGAATCATAACATAGGATTTTGACATGAGGAATTCATTCCTCGGTCAGCTAAAAATTTTTGCCTATGAATCAGTAGCCGGGGTTGTGCTCCACCTCACCGATCTTCGCCATGTCATAGGGCGTGGTCTGGTAGATGTTATTGATCCAGTTGCCGAAAAGCAGATGGGCGTGGCTCTTCCAGCGGTTGAGCGGCTTCTTGGCCGGGTCATCTTCGGGGAAGTAATTATGCGGCACTTCGATCGCCGAGCCTGCCTGCACGTCGCGGAAATATTCATCCGCCAGCGTCGTGGAATCATATTCGATGTGGTTGAACACATAGAGCCGGTTGCACTTGCGTTCATGCACGATGCAGACGCCGGTCTCGGGCGATTCCATCAGGATTTCGAGGCCAGGCACCTTTTCGATATCGGCGCGGCGCACTTCCGTCCAGCGCGAGACGGGGATCTGGAAGTCATCCGAGAAGCCGTTGAGATAGGGTGAGGCGGGCGCCAGGTTGCGATGGCGGTAGACGCCGAAGGCCTTGTGGTCGAGCGTGTATTTGGGCACGCGGTTGAAGTGCCAGATGGCGGCCATGCCGCCCCAGCAGATGTTCATGGTCGAGTGGACATTCGTCGTCGTCCAGTCGAGGATCTGTTCCATCTCGTTCCAGTAGGTCACGTCCTGGAATTCCAGCGTTTCGATCGGCGCGCCGGTGATGATGAAACCGTCGAACTTCTGGTCCTTCACCTGTTCCCACGTGTCGTAGAAGGAAAGCAGGTGCTCTTCCGACGTATTCTTCGCCTTGTGGCCGCCGACGCGGACGAGCGTCAGTTCAATCTGCAGCGGAGACGCGCCGAGCAGGCGGGCGAACTGCAACTCGGTCTTGATCTTGTTGGGCATGAGATTGAGCAGGCCGAAGCGAAGCGGGCGGATGTCCTGACGGATGGCCACAGCCTCCGTCATCACGCGCACGCCTTCGTTGACAAGGGTTTCCTGGGCGGGCAATCCATCGGGAATCTTGATCGGCATGGTCTTCTCTCTTCCAAAACGCAAAAAACCGGCGGCGAAATCGCTACCGGTTCCAGACAGAACTGTCATCTGGGCCCATTTTAGCGACTTCTTTTACGTGGCTGCAAGCCGGCCGGCAAATCACCACGAATTCCAAGACCTATTTAACCCTAACCTGACGAAGAATCAATTCTCCCGGCGCGACATGAAGGCGAGCCGTTCGAAGAGGTGCACGTCCTGCTCGTTCTTCAGAAGCGCGCCATGCAGTTTCGGCAGGATGGTCTTGGCGTCAGCGGAGAGATCGGCCGGGTCGATATCGTCCGCCACCAGAAGTCTGATCCAGTCCAGCGCTTCCGAGGTCGAGGGCTTCTTCTTGATGCCCGGCACGTTGCGGATCTCGAAGAAGCGGGTGAGCGCCGCGCGCACCAGATCCTGGCGGATGCCGGGATAGTGGACATCGACGATCTTCATCAGCGTCTCGGCTTCGGGGAAGCGTATATAGTGGAAGAAGCAGCGGCGCAGAAACGCGTCCGGCAGTTCCTTCTCGTTGTTCGACGTGATGATGACGATGGGGCGCACTTTTGCGCGGATCGTCTCGCCGGTCTCGTAGACATGGAATTCCATGCGGTCGAGTTCCTGCAAGAGGTCGTTCGGAAACTCGATATCCGCCTTGTCGATCTCGTCGATCAGAAGCACGGTCTTCTCGTCCGACGAGAAGGCCTCCCAGAGCTTGCCCTTGCGGATATAGTTGGAGATGTCGTTGAAGCGCTCATCGCCGAGCTGGCTGTCGCGCAGCCGCGAGACCGCGTCATATTCGTAAAGGCCCTGCTGCGCCTTGGTGGTGGACTTGATGTTCCACTCGATCATCCTCAAGCCCAGACCGCTCGCGATCTGCCGCGCCAGTTCCGTCTTGCCTGTGCCCGGCTCGCCCTTGACCAGCAACGGCCGCTCGAGCCGGATCGCGGCGTTGACCGCAATCATCAGGTCCTTTTCGGCGACGTAAGTGTCGGTGCCTTGAAACTGCATGGTCATGCTTGTTTGCCCTTCCCATTTCCGTTGGAGCAAGCCGCCCCTCACCCCGCCTCCGCTTCGCTCGGCGGACCTCTCCCCGAGGGGAGAAGAGGCCGGTAACGCTGCGGCGCATTCCCTCTTCTCCCCTTGGGGAGAAGGTGGCCCGAAGGGCCGGATGAGGGGGCGCTCCGAATGCTACCGCTCGTTGGGGATCAGCCTAACCAGCGAACCAAATTTGTGCAAGCTTGAACGAATGAGGCCTCCGCTTCACCCCTCCAGCTCTTCCCGCAGCATTTCCAGTTCCAGCCATTCTTCTTCCCAGGCGGCGATCTGGTTGCGCAGCTTTTCGAGCTCGGCGGCGGTCTTGCTGAAGCCGGCGGGGTCCTTGGTGAAGAAGTTCGCGTCTGCCATTTTCTCTTCGAGCTTGACAGCCTTCTTCTCCGCCTCGTCCATCTGCTTGGGCAGGTTTTCGAGCGCGAATTTCTGCTTGTAGGAGAGCTTGCCCTTGGCTTTCTCTGGCGTAGCTGTGGCGGGGGCGTCGTCCTTCGGCTTGTCCTTCTTCGCCTCGGCCTGACGCCGTTCGGCCTCAAGTCCCTTGCGCTGCACGAGCATGTCGGAATAGCCGCCGGCATATTCGATCCAGCGGCCGTCGGGCGCATCCGGATTGGCGGGGGCGATGGTCGAGGTCACGGTGCGATCGAGGAAGTCGCGGTCGTGGCTGACGAGAATGACCGTGCCGTTGAAGCCGGCCACGAGTTCCTGCAGCAGGTCCAGCGTCTCGATGTCGAGGTCGTTGGTCGGTTCGTCGAGGATCAGCAGGTTGGTCGGCCGCGCCAGAATGCGCGCCAGCATCAGTCGGGCGCGCTCACCGCCGGACAATTGCAGGATCGGCGTGCGGGCCTGTTCCGGCTGGAAGAGAAAGTCCTTCATGTAGCCGGTCACATGGCGCTGCTCGCCATTGACCAGAAGGTTTTCGCCGCGCCCGTCGGTCAGGTAATGCGCCAGCGTGTCGTTGAGGTTCAGGTCCTCGCGGCGCTGGTCGAGGGTTGCGATGTCGAGATTGGTGCCGAGCTTCACCGTGCCCGTATCCGGCTCGATCTGGCCCGTCAGCATCTTGAGAAGCGTCGTCTTGCCGGCGCCGTTCGGGCCGATCAGGCCGATACGGTCGCCGCGATGAACGCGGATCGAGAAGGGCGCGACGATTGTGCGCTCGCCATAGACCTTCGTGATCTTCTCCGCCTCGATGACGAGCTTGCCGGATTCGCGCGCATCCGCGACGCTCGCCTGCACCGTCCCCTGCGGCCCCTTGTGGCCGCGATAGTCCTTGCGCATGGTCTGCAGTTCACCCAGCCGGCGCATGTTGCGCTTGCGGCGTGCGGTCACGCCGTAGCGCAGCCAGTGTTCCTCGCGCTCGATCGCCTTGCCGAGCTTGTGCTGTTCCAGCTCTTCCTGTTCGAGAACCTGGTCACGCCACTCCTCGAAATGGGCAAAGCCGCGGTCGAGACGGCGCGCCATGCCGCGATCGAGCCAGACGGTGGCGTTGGAAACCTTCTCCAGAAAACGCCGGTCGTGCGAGATGAGGACGATGGCCGAGCGGCTGCGGGTGAGTTCGCCTTCCAGCCATTCGATCGTGTTGAGGTCGAGATGGTTGGTCGGCTCGTCGAGCAACAGGATATCCGGTTCCGGCGCCAGCACGCGGGCAAGGGCTGCGCGGCGCGCTTCGCCGCCGGAGAGGTTGGCCGGGTTCTCGTCGCCCTTCAGGCCGAGATGTTCGAGCAGATACGTGACGCGGTAGGCATCGTCGCCAGGGCCGAGGCCCGACATGGCATAGGCCTCGACCGTCTGGTGGCTGCCGAAATCCGGGGCCTGTTCGAGATAGCGGATGGTCGCCGACGGATGGCGGAAGATCTCGCCGCTCTGCGCTTCGGCAAGGCCGGCCGCAATCTTCATCAGGGTCGATTTGCCTGAGCCGTTGCGGCCGACAAGGCAGATGCGGTCACCGGGCTCGACCTGCAGGTTCGCGCCGGCCAGCAGCGGCGAGCCGCCGAAGCTTAAGAAAATATCGTCGAGTTTCAGGATCGGCGGGGCCATCTTAGCCTCCAGACATGTCTGCGGGCCTTGCGATCACCATCGCGCGGCCGGATTGAAGCGTGATTGTCACCGGACCTTCGGCGACATTGGAAACGGTGCGCGACGAGCCGCTGTCGATCTCCGCGCGATCGAGCGGATAGCGCGCGCCTTCGATCGTCAGGCCCGACAGCGCGGAAAACGGCAGGATCGAGAAGAGCGCGCCCTTCGGCAGATCGATCTGCATCTGGCCGCCGAGATGGGCCTGCGCCTCTTCCTCGCCGGTTGTCAGCAGCGTCGGGATTCCGCGTTCAGTGAGCGAGAGCGCCAGCAGCAGATGCATCACGGCATGGTCGGTGCGCTCGCCGCCCAGCGCGCCGGCAATGACGAGCGACGTCGCGCCCCGGGCAATCGCCGTATCGACCGCGATCTCACCATCGGTGGCGTTCTTGGCGCGCGGATAGGGCTGGCGCTCGATGCCCTGCCATTGGTCAAGCAGCGCATCAGGGGCTGAATCAAAGTCGCCGACCCAGAGTTCGGGCGTCAGGCCAAGCGCCCGCGCATGCCGCATTCCGCCATCGGCTGCGATCACGCGTGTGCCGGCCACCTGGGCGGCCAGACGGTCGGTGATGGCGAGGTCGCCGGCAAGAAGAATGGTGAAAAGGCTCATGACTGGCGCTGATAGCGGAAAACCGGGCCGCCCGGAAGGGTAAAGCGTGAGGTGTGTGTCGGAAGGTGCTTGTCTTCTCCACTTGTGGGAGAGGATAGCTCGCCCCAAGAGCCGTGGGCGATTGGCTTGGCGGGCTTGGTGAGGGGGATTTGCGGCGAATGCCGGGGACAAAACGGCCCCCTCACCTGGAAAATCTAGCACTTGGCTTTCCGATAAGTTTCTGATTTTCCTTCATTTCCCGCTAGGGGAGAGGTTAAGCCGCACCCTCTCCTCCGTCATCCTCGGGCCTGTCCCGAGGATCTGACCACGCCGAATGCACGCCGCACCGTCGATTGCTTGGCTTCGTCAGCAGATCCTCCGGACAAGCCGGAGGATGACGGCCTTTGGGATCTGCCAAGGGTGCCTCAAGTGAGCCTGACAGAAAAATTTGATCCCTCAATTTCCCCGCTCTCTCCGACAAGCCTTATCCTATACCCCTCCCGTCACCGGATGGACCAGCGACGGTTGGCTCAGGCGGGAGGAGAGCTTGATGATGTCCATCGTAACGTGCGGCGGATGTCATCAGGGGGCGCGGGCGGCGGTGGATCTGACACATCCCTCGAAACGACTCCCCCGATGGGCTGCGAATAGCTCGGCGGCCAGGCAACGCCTGAGAACCCGTCTGCCTCCGCAGGCGGTTTAGCGAGGCGGCCCGCGCTTGAGGATCAGGATCGGATGCGGTCCTGCCTTGCAGATCTCGACGGGTCGCGCTGGCGCTCCGCCGTACTTTTTAAACTACCAACTGGGCGGCGCGTCAGCGTGGCTCTCCGGAAGCTGATGTCCTCAGACAGGGGCGGAGGCGTTAAGGCCGGAGCGGAACTCGGGAGAGGTTTTTCCCGAGGCTTTTGGCGTGGCGCAAGGCCACTCTCCCCTCTTGAGGGGGAGATGTCAGCGAAGCTGACAGAGGGGGGTGCTACACGGAAGAACGCGAATGACGGCCGAGGATGCCGCACCATACCCCCTCTGCCCTGCCGGGCATCTCCCCCTCAAGGGGGGAGATTGGATGTGACGCCCGCCCCACAAAAACCTTGTCACAATTCCCGCCAACCCTTAAATGTCAAACTGCTCTAACGGGGTGCTGTTTCGTGAGAAACGGCTGAGAGGCTTCAATGCCAACCCGAAGAACCTGATCCGGTTAGCACCGGCGGAGGGATTAGACGGCTCGCGATCAAGCGCCTCTTCCCCTGTATTCGAAACCAAGGAGGCGCAGATGCGCAAGACAGTTCTTCTGGCGGCTCTCGCCGCACTTCTTTCCTCGACATCGGCATTTGCGGCCGGCAAGACGCTCACCGTCTATACTTACGAGAGCTTCACCGCTGAATGGGGTCCGGGGCCGAAGGTCAAGGCGGCGTTCGAGAAGACCTGCGGCTGCACGGTCAATTACGTCTCGGTGGAGGACGGCGTGGCGCTGCTCAACCGGCTGAAGCTGGAAGGCAAGGACACCAAGGCCGATGTGGTTCTGGGTCTCGATACCGGGCTGGTTGCGGATGCCAAGGCGACAGGGCTTTTCGCGCCGAGCGGGATCGATGCCGCTGCGGTCAAGGTGCCGGGCAATTTCAAGGATGACGTGTTCGTGCCTTATGACTATGGCCATTTCGCCGTTGTCTACGACACCGAGAAGATGAAAACGCCGCCCAAGAGCCTGGACGAACTGGTCAACGGCAATCCGGACGAGAAGATCGTGATTGAAGACCCGCGCACCTCGACGCCGGGTCTCGGGCTGTTGCTCTGGATGAAATCGGTCTATGGCGACAAGGCGGGTGACGCCTGGAAGAAGCTGTCCAAGCGCGTGCTGACCGTGACGCCGGGCTGGTCGGAAGCCTATGGTCTTTTCACCAAGGGCGAAGCGCCGATGGTGCTCTCCTACACGACCTCGCCCGCCTATCATGAGATGGAAGAGAAGACCTCGCGCTATCAGGCGGCGAGCTTCTCGGAAGGCCATTACATCCAGATCGAGGTGGCCGGCATGACGGCGACCTCCAAGGACCCTGCGCTCGCCAAGTCCTTCCTGTCCTTCATGGTGAGCCCCGCCTTCCAGGACATCATCCCGACGACCAACTGGATGCTGCCCGCCGCCAAGATGGACCAGCCGTTGCCGGACGCCTTCAACAAGCTGGTGCAGCCGGCCAAGACCTTCCTCATGTCGCCGGAAGAGGTGCAGAAGAACCGCAAGGCCTGGGTGGATGAATGGGTCGCCGCCATGGGCGCCAAGTAAGGATCGTTGATGCATGCGCGGCGCGGCATAAGCGGGGAGCGGATCGGCGGAGCCATAGCGCTCGCCTTCATTCTCGGCTTTGTCGCGCTGGCGCTGGCGCCGCTTCTCCGCTTCGGCGGGGCAGGCGGGATCGATCAACAGCTTGCGAGCGTGCTGACATTCACGCTCTGGCAGGCCTCATTGTCTACGCTGCTCTCCGTCTTCTTTGGAGCCGTCGTCGCGCTTTCCGTGGCGCGGCGGCCGAGTTTCACGGGCCGGGTGTGGTTGCTGCGCTTCATGGCCGCGCCGATGGGGCTTCCCGCGCTTGCCGCTGCTTTCGGCGTGCTGGCGGTCTGGGGGCGGGAAGGTGCGTTCAATAGTGTGCTATCTTTCTTCGACCTCGGCACGAAGTTCAATGTTTACGGCATGACGGGCATCCTGATTGCACACACCTTCTTCAACATTCCGCTGGCGGCGCGGCTCTTCACCGCCGCGCTCGATCGCTTTCCGCCGACCTACTGGAAACTCGCTGCCAATCTCGATCTCGGGCGCGTGGCACTGTTTCGCCTCGTCGAGGGGCCGGCGCTGATGGCGGCGCTGCCGGGCGTGGCGGGGCTGATCTTCATGCTTTGCGCCACCAGTTTCACGCTGGTCCTGACACTCGGCGGCGGACCGGCCGCCACGACGCTGGAAGTCGCGATCTATCAGGCGCTGAAATTCGATTTCGAGCCGGGGCGGGCGGTGTTTCTGGTTCTGGTGCAGGTCGTGCTGACCGGACTGGTGCTTGCCTTCCTCGCTGCCTTTCCGGCGCCTGCCGAGGAGCGGGCGCAGCAGGGGACTGAGCTGCGCCGCTTCGATGGCGGGTCACTTGCCTCAAAGCTCTGGGATGGCGCGGTCATCGTCGCCTTCCTCCTGTTCTGCGGCGCGCCTTTCGTGGCGATCCTGGTCGATGGCCTTCGTGCGGATTTCCCGCATCTCCTCGCCGACCGCCTGTTCTGGCGGGCGCTCCAGACGAGCGCTGTGCTCGGGCTTTCGGCGGCGTTGCTGGCGCTTCTGCTCTCCTGGCTGATTGCGATGGCGCGTGTTTCCACTGGCTCCCGCATCTTTGCCGGATGGCTGGATGCGGGCGGATCGCTGATCCTGCTGACGCCGCCCATCGTGCTTTCGACCGGCTGGTTCCTCTGGCTCAGGGGCGGCGACGGCTTCGCGCCCTATATCCTTGTCGCGATCATCAATGCGTTGATGGCGCTGCCCTTTGCATTGCGTGTGCTGCAGCCGGCGGTGCGCAGCCATGTCGAGCGGACGCGGCGGCTGTCGCAAAGCCTTGGGCTCAGCGGCCTGCAGCGGCTTCGCATCATCGATGCGCCGGCGCTTTCGCGGCCGCTCCTGATGGCCTTCTTCTTCGCGCTGTCGCTATCGCTTGGCGATCTGGGGGCTGTGGCGCTGTTTGGTGGCGAAGGCTTCGTGACGCTGCCCTGGCTGATCTATGCGCGGCTCGGCAGCTATCGCACCACGGATGCGGCGGCGCTGACGCTCATTCTCGCCGCCGTCTGCATGGCCTTTGCCGTGCTCGGTACGCCGTCCGAGCGGCGGCGCGGGGAGGCGGGACGATGACAAAGGCGGTTGAGCTCTCCAGCGCCGGTCTCACGCTCGGCGACCATCGGTTCAGCTTCGATCTGGCGGTTCCGGAGGGCGCTTTCGTGGCTGTCACGGGGCCTTCCGGTTCGGGCAAGAGTACGCTCTTCAATATTCTGGCCGGCTTTGAGAGGCCGCATGCGGGGCGTGTTCTTCTTGGTGGCGAAGACATGGCGGCGGTTCCGCCGGGCAAGCGGCCTGTCTCGCTGATCTTCCAGGACAACAATCTCTTCGCGCATCGCGACATTTTCACCAATGTCGCGCTGGGCGTCAGTCCATCGCTGCAGCTGGATGATATGGCGCGCGCGGCCGTTTCCGATGCGCTTTCCCGCGTCGGGCTTGCCGGCTTTGAAAAGCGCATGCCGGCGACGCTGTCCGGCGGCGAGAAGCAGCGGGCGGCCTTTGCCCGGGCGCTGGTGCGCAAGCGGCCGATCATGCTGCTGGATGAGCCCTTTGCCGCGCTCGACCCCGAGCTGCGCCACCAGATGGGTGCACTGCTTGCCGCCATGCACCGCCAGGAGGGCTTTACGGTCCTGATGATCACGCATGATCGGGAAGAGGCGAGGCGGCTTGCCGACCGGTTTGCCATGGTTGAGGCAGGCCATGTCGCCGGGCAGGGCCAGATCGCCGACCTGCCGATGTTGACCGCACGAGGGTGACGCTTAAGCGCCACACTTCCGGCGAGTTGAGATGCGATGCGGCTCTGCAACAGCCGGGCAAATCTGCGACATTTTTCTGTGCAAAACTCTATGCAACCGGGGGTCAATCGGCTAGACCGGGCTTGCCATGCTGCGAAAGCGAAGAACGGGTCGCCACGAGACAAGGCAAGCCGGCTTCAGGCGGGAATGCGGAACGAGATGAGCAAAGCATTGTTTTTGTTTGCTGAAGGCGTCAGGGCGCGTCAACTGCCCGCGGGCTTCGCCAGACGCGCGCCGCTTGTCGTCATGCTCGGCCTGAGCATTGCTCTTTCCTCGTGCCAGAGCATTGTTGCCGATACGGCCTCGAGCGCGAATGCGATCGGTCCCTCCAGCAATCCGCAGGTCTTTTCCGAAGCGCAGAAGAACGATCCCAACGCCTCGATGGGTGCGCGCGAGCATCCGCGGATTCTGGCGACCTATGGTGGTGAATATACCGACCAGAAGACGGAAAAGCTTGTAGCCCGCATTGCGGGCTCCCTGACGGCCGTTTCGGAGAACCCGAAACAGTCCTATCGCATCACCATTCTGAATTCGCCGGCCATCAACGCTTTCGCGCTGCCGGGCGGCTATCTCTATGTGACACGCGGGCTTCTGGCACTGGCCAATGACGCTTCGGAAGTCGCTGCCGTGCTGGCGCATGAAATGGCCCACGTCACCGCCAATCACGGCATTCTGCGTCAGCAGAAGGAAGAGGCCGAGCAGATCGCAAGCCAGGTCGTTTCGGAAGTTCTGCAGAATGACGTGGCCGGCCAGCAGGCGATTGCGCGCGGCAAGCTTCGTCTGGCCGCCTTCTCGCGCAATCAGGAACTCCAGGCCGACGAAATCGGTGTGCGCATGCTGGGCGAGGCGGGCTACGATCCTTACGCCGCCGCCCGCTTCCTGACCTCGATGGAGAATTACGGCCGCTTCACCGCCGTCAATGGTGAAGACCAGAGCCTCGACTTCCTGTCCAGCCATCCGAGCGCGCCGCAGCGCGTCGAGCTGGCGCGCCAGCACGCCCGCGCCTTCGGCCAGGAAGGCACGGTGGGAGACAAGGGACGCGACTATTATCTCGCCGGGATTGACGGGTTGCTCTTCGGCGATAGCCCCAAGGAAGGCTATGTGCGGGGCACGACCTTCCTGCATGCCAATCTCGGCATCCGGTTCGACGTGCCGGAAGGGTTCCAGATCGACAACAAGGCGGAAGCGGTGCTGGCGACCGGTCCCGGCGACATTGCCGTGCGCTTTGACGGCGTCTCGGGCCAGCAGCAGATTTCGCTCACCGATTACATTGCCAGCGGCTGGGTGACGGGCCTCGACAAGGGCTCGATCCGCGCCATCAAGGTCAATGGCATGGATGCCGCGACCGCTCGTGCCTCGGCGCAGAAATGGGACTTCGACGTGACCGTCATTCGTTCCGGCACGCAGATCTATCGGTTCCTGACGGCGGTGCCGAAGGGTAATCCGAAGCTGGAGGATATTGCCGGCGAAATCCGCGATTCTTTCCGGCGCATGACGCCAAGCGAAATCGCCTCGCTGAAGCCGCTGCGTGTCCGCGTCATTACGGCCGGGCCGAAGGATACGGTCGATACGCTTTCCGCCCGCATGATGGGAACGGACCGCAAGGCGGACCTCTTCCGCCTGCTCAACGCGATGACGGCTTTCAGCCCCGTGCGCCCCGGCGACAAATTCAAGATCATTTCGGAGTAGGCAGCGGTTCTGCCGCGGACGCTACTGCCTTCACGGCAAACAAAAACCCCGGCCTTTCGACCGGGGCTTTGAGCTTTCCAAAGAGAAGCTTCGCAGATTATGCGGCTTCTTCTTCCTCCTGCGCGTCGTCCTCTTCGATGGCCTTGCCACGCTTCGGACCCTTGTTGAGGTTGGTCTCGACGAGACGCACGGCTTCCGTTTCGGACGTGCGGTTCACGGCAGCGATTTCGCGCGCCATGCGGTCGAGGGCCGCTTCATACAGCTGACGCTCTGAATAGGACTGTTCCGGCTGGTTTTCAGCGCGGTACAGGTCGCGCACGACTTCGGCAATCGCGATCAGGTCACCGGAATTGATCTTGGCATCATATTCCTGCGCGCGGCGCGACCACATGGTACGCTTTACGCGCGCCTTGCCCTGAACAACCTTCAGAGCCTTTTCGACACTGTCGTTCTCGGAAAGCTTGCGCATGCCGATGCTGACGGCCTTGGCGACCGGAACCTTCAGCCGCATCTTGTCTTTCTCGAAATCGATGACAAAAAGTTCGAGCTTCATGCCCGCCACTTCCTGCTCTTCAATAGTCACAATCTGACCGACGCCATGAGCGGGGTACACGATGGACTCGCCCGTCTTGAAGCCGTGTCGGATTGCTGCCGGTTTTTTCTGCTGGGTCGTCATGCGTCAAAAAAACTCCCTGTTTTCCCCCGGGCTTTGTCGAAAGCCCAAGGCCGGGTCAGTTCGGCCCGGGTAGACGGCAAGGCCGTCGTTGGCACTGGCTGGCCCATCAGCCGGGCGCA
Organism: Rhizobium sp. C1; assembly: GCF_021026335.1. Taxonomy (GTDB): domain Bacteria; phylum Pseudomonadota; class Alphaproteobacteria; order Rhizobiales; family Rhizobiaceae; genus Ensifer_A. The sequence goes on along the minus strand of NZ_JAJNCY010000004.1, from coordinate 231,171 downwards.
AAAACAATCTCCCTCAACGCAAAAAAACCTTTGAGCAACGCGACGGTTGCTTTTCAGATGTTTGATCGCGTTTTCAGGATCAGTTGCTTTCGTGGTGGTTGGCGCGTGCAAGTTCACGCGTTTGGGTCAGTCTTAGTACCCTATCACAAAAAACTGAGGAAATCAACGATTTGATATGGCAACCGAAAGCAGTTCGGGGCAGCCGCCCCTCATGAGGCAGCGCCCGCCGTGATTTGCCATGCTCTCGTGCCCGTACGGGACCCTTGTGCGGGCTCAGTTGCCCTGGCCGGGTTCGGCCGAGAAGTACTTCTCGAACTTGCCTTCTTCGCCGTCATATTTTTCGGCTTCCGGCATCGGGTCGCGCTTGACCGTGATGTTGGGCCAGATCGAGGCGAATTCCGTGTTCACCTTCAGCCACTTTTCCATGCCCGGCTCCGTGTCGGGCTTGATGGCCTCTGCAGGACATTCCGGTTCGCAGACGCCGCAATCGATGCATTCGTCCGGGTGGATGACGAGGAAGTTCTCGCCTTCATAGAAGCAATCCACCGGGCATACTTCGACGCAATCCGTGTATTTGCAGCGAACGCAATTGTCAGTCACGACATAGGTCATGCGGCACTCCAGTTCAACCGGCGGATTTCAAATGAATCGACGCCATCTGTTTCGAGACGTCAGGTAACGGCTTTAAAATGCCATTGCAAGCGCAAAACCCGCCGAAATTGCCGCAATTGCGAGCATGAATTTCCAATCGTCAGTCGGTGTCGACAAGCCCGCGCTTCAGCCGGTCGATGGCGCGGCGGTCCTTCTTTTCAGGGCGCCCCGCACCCACGGCGCGCTGGGCCTGTTCGAATGGGGTTATCGCGTCTCTCGGCGGCGGGGGTGGCGAGAGGTCTTCATAGAGAAGTTTCGCCTCTTCATAAGGTCCCCGGCGATCTCCACCAGCAACCACCTTCAGCACGACGTCGCGCCGTTCCAGCGTCACGGCAACCATGTCGCCCGGCTTGACCTGGACGGAGGGCTGGGCAATGCGCTGGCCGTTGACGGTGACCTTGCCACCGGAGACGAGCGTCTGGGCGAGCGAGCGCGATTTGGCGACACGCGCGAAGAATAGCCACTTGTCGATGCGCTGGCGCGCGGCAACGAGTGGCTGGCTCTCCGACATCACGGCTTCGCCTTACATTCCTGTTTGAGGCATGTCGTTATCGCAAAACCGCTGCACACTTTTGCGCGACATGCGTTACTTCTTCATCTGGTCCTTGAGGATCGCGAGCTTGGCGAAGGGCGAATCCGGATCGATCGGCTTTTCCTTGCGCGGCGGAGCGGCGCTCATGACCTTGTTGCGGTCATTGCGATCATGCTGGGGCTTGCCACCACCGCCGTGACGGTTCTCGTCGCGGTCGCGATGCGGCTTGCCACCGGGCTTACCGCCGAAGCGCTGTTCCTTGCGGTCGCCCTGGGCACGATCGCCCTGATTTCTTTCGCCTTGGGCGCGATCGCGGTTGCCACCACGGTTTGCACCCTGGTTGCGGTCGCCCCGGCCTTCGCCTCTGCCTTCACCGCGATTTTCGCCACGGTTCTGGTCGCGGTTCTGGTCTCTGGGACCACGGTTGTCGCGGCGGGGACCGGCGTTCTGACGCGGCTCGCGCTCATGACGGCCACCCGGACGCCACAGCAGAACCGGCTTGGGCGCGGTTTCCTCGGCGGAAGCTTCGCCAGCGGCTGCGGCGTCTGCCGGAGTGGCTTCGGCAGCGGCGGCCTCTACCGGTGCGGCTTCTGCGTGAGCGGCAGCCTCTGCGGGCTGCTCTTCCTGCTCCTGACCGGCATCGCTGTCGGCAGTGTCGTCTTCGGCCGATGCTTCCGCGGCTGCGGGCGCTGCCGCACCCTCTGCCGGAGCGGCCTTGGCGTCCTGTGCCGCGAGGAAACTTGCGGCTTCTTCTGCCGTCACGCTGTCGGCGCGGTAGCCGAGACCCTTGAGGATCTCTTCCATGTCGTCCAGCGTGGCGCCCAGAATGGAGAGCATCGCCGGTGTCGTCACAAAGCGGCGGCCATCATAGGCCCCGTCGGGGCGCTTGCCCGTCTCCGGCTTCCACTGCAGAAGCGGACGGATCAGGTCGGCAAGGCGTTCCAGAATGTCGATGCGGACGGCGCGCTTGCCAAGGAAGCGGAAGCCGGCGAGACGGTAGAAATTGCGATCGATGTTCTGGTCGGTGACGACCGAGGTGCGGCCAGCGGCCAGCACCGGGATCAGGTCGCCGTAACCCTGCTTGTCCATGGAGTCGTTCTTCAGCGCCCAGAGAAGCGTGATGAGTTCGGCCGGGGCCGGCTTCAGGAGTGCCGGCATGAAGACGTGGTAGGCGCCAAAGCGGACACCGAGCTTGCGCAGCGCCGCGCGATGTTCCTGGCTCAGCGACTTCACCTCTTCGGCGACGTCACGGCGGAAGAGAACGCCGAGATTTTCAACGAGCTGAAAGGCCAGGCCCTTGGCCAGACCTTCGAGGTCTTCGGCGCGGGACAGATCATCCAGCGGCTTCAGCACCGTTGCGATATGATGATTGACGAAGCGCTCGATGCGGGCGGCGACGTGATCACGTGCCGGACCGGTCAGCTGCTCGTCAGCAAGCAGGATCACGCGGGGATGCAGGATGTGATCGGTCGAGGTCAGGCGCGCGACGGGATCGCCCAGCCAGCGCACGACGCCTTCCGAGGTCAGCGCCAGATCGCCATTGCCGGCGGCGTGGAGACGTGCGGCGCGCGCTTCGAATTCCAGCGCGAGCGCCTTCTGCGCTGCCGACAGCATCGCCTTGGCTTCCTGGCCTTCCGCCGCATTTGCCAGTGTGAACCGGAAACCGGCCAACTGTCCGACGTGGTGGCCTTCAACGAAGACGTCACCGTTTACACTGATTTCTGCTTCCAGCATCGCATTCTCTCTCAAGCGCTTCATGAGCACAGATGTCCTGCGATCAACAAAGCGTTTCGTCAACCTCTCATGCAGCGCGTCGGATAACCTATCCTCGATTTCGCGCGTCTTTTCTTGCCAGTGTGTCGGATCGGCAAGCCATCCCGGACGGTTCGACACATAGGTCCAAGTTCTGATTTGCGCAATGCGCGCCGATAAACTGTCGATTTCCCCGTCCGTGCGGTCCGCGCGGCGGACCTGTTCGGCCATGTAGTCCTCGTTGACATGACCGCGGCGGACCAGATCGGAATAAATCGTCGAAATGATGTCGGCATGCTGCGCGGGGGCAATGCGGCGGTAATCGGGAAGCGCGCAGGCCTCCCACAGCGTTTCGACGCGCGCAGGCCGGTCGGCGAGATCGCGGATTTCTGGAAGGGCGGCGAGGAAGTCGAGCGCCTGGAGGTCCACGGCTGGAAGCGCACGGGTCAGGCCGCTGATGGCAGGCGCAGCATTCAGACTCTCCTGCAACGCGCGGATCGAGGTGTAATCGACGGCCTTGGAACGCCATTGCAGAACCTTCACCGGGTCGAAGACATGCGCCTCGATCCGTTCCACCAGTTCGTCGTCAAACGGCGCGACCTGGCCGGTGACGCCAAACGTGCCGTCATTGAGATGGCGGCCGGCGCGGCCGGCGATCTGGCCGATCTCGCCAGGATTGAGATTGCGATACTGATAGCCGTCGAACTTGCGGTCCTGCGCGAAGGCGACATGGCCTACATCGAGGTTCAGGCCCATGCCGATCGCGTCGGTGGCGACGAGAAAATCGACATCGCCGGACTGGTAGAGGCCGACCTGGGCGTTGCGGGTGCGGGGGCTCAGTGCGCCGAGCACGACAGCCGCACCGCCGCGCTGGCGGCGGATGAGCTCGGCAATCGCATAGACCTCTTCCGCCGAGAAGGCGACGATGGCCGAGCGGGCGGGGAGACGCGTGATCTTCTTTTGTCCGGCATAGAGAAGCTGCGACAGGCGCGGGCGCTCGACAATGGTGATGCCGGGCAGGAGGTGGCTGAGGATCGGGGCCATGGTCGCGGCACCGAGAAACAACGTTTCCTCGCGGCCGCGCAGATGCAGAATCCGGTCGGTAAAGATATGGCCACGCTCGAGATCGCCGGCGAGCTGAACTTCGTCGATCGCCGCAAAGGCCGCCTTCGTCTCGCGCGGCATGGCCTCGACCGTGCAGACGGTGAAGCGCGCGCCGGGTGGCGAGATCTTCTCTTCGCCGGTGACGAGGGCGACATTGGCAACCCCGACGCGCTCGGCAACACGGGTATAGACCTCGCGCGCCAGAAGGCGCAGCGGCAGGCCGATAACGCCGGAGCCGTGCGCAACCATGCGCTCGATGGCGAAATGGGTTTTCCCGGTATTGGTCGGTCCAAGCACCGCGGTCACGCCGCGGCCGCTCAGGATCATGGGCTGGATGGTCACGTCGTTCTTGTTCCCGGCTTGGCCGGCCTTGCTTCACTCTCGTGCTGAGAGACATGCCCGCTTGGGCGCTGAAGTGCAAGGGCGAAGGCGATTGCGGCTGGCCTGCAGATGGCGTCTCAGGCGGCGTTCCGCAAGCCTCGGAACAGCTTGGGAACGAATCGGAGACGAATCGATGACTTGTGCGCGTTCCTTTTATGTTCCATACCAGATGTAGAGAGATTCGCCGATTCCCATCCAGATCGTGAATCGTCACGGCGAATCCGGATTCGACTCTAAGCCGGGCCTGAGAATCGACGAAAAGGCCTGGCAAGACGATTTGGAAATTATGGTTAACAGACTGTTAATTTGGGCCAATTCCGCACGATTTCAGCACTGGCGTTAACACCTCGACCAAAGCCGGAACGAATCATCGACGAATCAGAGATGTGTTCTTGTTCCCGTTGCGTTCTCCACAAGATGTGGTGGTTCGGCTCGAGCTTCGGACATAGAAACGATTCGGAGGCGTTCTGTTTTCCGCGACGCGACCGTGTCGCGTTAACGATTTGCCGGGGGGCCTTCACCTTTCGGTAAGTTATCTCTCACGTTAACTTTTGGAGCTCCGAACCAAAGCGGGAACGAATCACCGACGAATCACCGACCTTGCCGTCTTCTTGGTTTGTTCACCGCAATATGTGGTGGAAAAACAATTTGTTAACCATAGATTTGAGTCCGCGCAAAGCCTCTTGACCGCGCTTTTGTTAACCTTTGCGCTTGCGGGTGCGAGGGTTCTGATTTCTGCTTGGAGCAATGAGAATCAGGTGAGTTCAGGGGAGGTCAGCATGGAACTCGTCACCTATCGTGGCGTCGTCTATCCGGTGCAATGCGATGTCATGGGGCATATGAACGTGCAGCATTATATCGGCGCGTTCGATCAGGCCGGCTGGCATCTGGTGGCCGCGATCGGCTACAAGCCGTCCTGGCTGAAAGAGCGGAACTGCGGCTGGGCGGACAGGCGCTACGAGATCGACTTTATCGACGAGTTGCCGGTGGGCAGCCTGTTCGAAATCCGCAGCCGGTTCCTGAAGGTGGGGCGCACGTCGTTGACGACGCATCATGCCATGTACAATTCGGAGAAGGGTACGCTGTCGGCGGAAATCACCGCCGTGACCATTCTGTTCGATCTCGTGGCGCGCAAATCGACGCCGCTGCCGCCGGAGATGGTCGAGGGAGCGAAGGCCTATCTGGCTGACGCGTGAGGCTTCATGCGCTGTCGCCTATTGGCCACTGGGCGTTGAACGCCGCCTCCGGCGACGCATCAATCGACAACATGTGAACTTGTTTCCTGCGGCTCCCCCCTCACCCCGCCTCCGCTTTGCTCGGCGGACCTCTCCCCGAAGGGGCGAGGCGGTCCTTGCACGCTGCGGCTCTTGCCTCTTCTCCCCATCGGGGAGAAGGTGCCGGCAGGCGGATGAGGGGGCGGCGCAGCCGAGAAACGGCTTCCTGTTGTCGTGCCGGCCGTGCCCCAGGGCACGGCCGGCACAGCCTCATCAATCAGGCGAAATATTGCCCGCCATTGGCCGTGATCGTCGAGCCGGTGATGAAGCCGGCGTCGTCGTTGACGAGGAAGACCACGCAGCGGGCGATTTCTTCCGGTTCGCCGAGGCGGCCAACCGGGATCTGCGGGATGATGCGCTCGTTGAGCACCTTCTCCGGCACCGCGCGCACCATTTCCGTGCCGATATAGCCGGGGCAGATGGCGTTGACGGTGATGTTCTTCATCGCGCCTTCCTGGGCGAGCGCCTTGGTGAAGCCGATGTCGCCGGCCTTGGCGGCGGAATAGTTCGTCTGGCCCGCCTGGCCCTTCTGGCCGTTGATCGAGGAAATGTTGACGATGCGGCCGAAGGAACGGTCGCGCATGCCGCCCCAGACCTGATGGGTCATGTTGAACAGGCCGGTGAGGTTGGTGTCGATGACCTCCTTCCACTGCTGCGGCGTCATCTTGTGGAACATGGCGTCGCGGGTGATGCCGGCATTGTTGACGAGGATGTCGATCGGGCCAAGCTCGGCTTCCACCTTGGCAATGCCATGGCCGCAGGCTTCGTAGTCCGAAACGTCCCATTTGAAGGTGTGGATGCCGGTCACCTTGGTGAAATCGGCGGCGGCTTCGTCATTGCCGGCGTAAGTGGCGGCAACCTTGTAGCCTGCATTCTTGAGAGCGATGGAAATGGCCGCGCCAATGCCGCGCGAGCCCCCTGTGACGAGTGCGACTCTGCTCATGATAGTCCTCCGGAAGCTTATGGATTTTGTTATATCCCGCGACCTTCCCGGGGTCGCGGGCCTGTCGGTCGAGCCGTTGCCGGTCGATTACATCGCCTCGACGCAGAGGGCGACGCCCATGCCGCCGCCGATGCAGAGCGTGGCAAGGCCCTTCTTGGAGCCGCGGCGGGCCATTTCGAAGAGCAGCGTGTTGAGGATGCGGGCACCCGATGCGCCGATCGGGTGGCCGATGGCGATCGCGCCGCCGTTGACGTTGACGATCGATGGATCCCAGCCGAGGTCCTTGTTCACGGCACAAGCCTGCGCGGCGAAGGCTTCGTTGGCTTCGACGAGGTCCAGATCGTTGATCGACCAGCCAGCCTTTTCCAGCGCCTTGCGCGACGCCGGGATCGGGCCCGTGCCCATGATGCGCGGATCGACGCCGGCGGTGGCCCAGGAGACGATGCGGGCCATCGGCTTGATGCCGCGGCGGCCGGCTTCGGCTTCCGACATGAGTACAGTGGCGGCTGCGCCATCGTTGATGCCCGAGGCGTTGCCGGCGGTCACGGTGCCTTCCTTGTCGAAGGCGGGCTTCAGCTTGGTCATGGCGTCGATGGTGGCACCGGCGCGGATATATTCGTCGGCATCCACGATGATGTCGCCCTTGCGGGTGGAGATGGTGAAGGGAACGATCTCGTCCTTGAAGCGGCCGGCCTTCTGGGCAGCTTCCGCCTTGTTCTGCGAAGCGACGGCGAAGGAGTCCTGATCGTCGCGGGTCAGCTGCCATTGCTTGGCGACGTTTTCAGCGGTCGTGCCCATGTGATAGCCATAGAAGGCGTCCGTCAGGCCGTCCTTGATCATCGTGTCGATGAGCTTGAAATCGCCCATCTTGGTGCCGCCACGCAGATGCCCGCAATGGGGCGCCATGGACATGGATTCCATGCCGCCGGCCACGATGATGGAGGCGTCGCCCGTGGCGATCTGCTGCATGCCGAGTGCGACGGCGCGGAGCCCTGAGCCGCAGAGCTGGTTGAGGCCCCACGCGGTGGCTTCCTGCGGGATGCCGGCCTTCATGGCAGCCTGGCGGGCCGGGTTCTGACCTTCGCCGGCCGGCAGCACCTGACCCATGATGACTTCGTTGACTTCCGCTGGGGAGACGCCGGCGCGCTCAAGCGCTGCCTTGATGGCGGCCGCACCCAGTTCGTGTGCCGGTGTGTTGGCAAAAGCGCCGTTGAAAGAGCCAACGGCGGTGCGGGCTGCGCTGGCGATGACGATGGATGGGGTGCTCACGACTTGGTCTCCTCGCGTCCTTTGGGCATGATTTGCCCTTTGCGTCTTTTACGTGAGCCTGACAAACCCGTCGAGAGGAGTCAAACCCGATTTCTCGCCTTCTAAAATGAACTTCAAAATGCCGATCGACTGGAGCCGCAGGATAAGGAAAAGGACGGCATCTTCAGAGTAAGTTATCTCTTACATTTTGCTCCCCCTGGGGCGTTACTGCGGGAAACATTTCCGGGATAATCTCGCACGAGATTGAAAAAACGCGGCTTTACTGGATTCTGGTCCAGTTAATTCTAGGGGGTTCTCATGCCTAAATTTTGTGTTGTTGTAGCGGCGGCAGCGTTCGTTGCCGCGTCCTTCTCGATCGCAGATGCTCGCGCTGACAATTACGGCGCCATTGCCTACTCGCCGGCAACCGGCGCGGTGGGCTGGTCCTACGATCATCCTTCGCGCCGGCGGGCTGAGCGTGTCGCCATGGGCAATTGCGGAAACCATGCCTACGACTGCCAGATCGCGACCTATTTCTATAATGCCTGCGGCGCCGTGGCGCGGGCTTCCAATGGCGGATGGGGTGCCGATTGGGGCGATGACCGGGGCGAGGCGGAGAGCAACGCGCTGGAGGCCTGCTATAATCGCGGCGACAATTGCCGTGTCGTCCGCTGGGCCTGCACGAGCCGCTGAGCCACGATTTTCTTCACTCATGCTAATGTAAGTGAAATAAAACGAAAAGCGCAGACTTGTCCGGGAGTCTGCGCTTTTCGCGGCGATGCACAAAATCGATTGCCTTGGGACGGGAACTCCGCTTAATCTCGTTTTCGGCAGCGCAACAGACGCTGGAGGTGAGGAGGATTGCATGGCTAAGAACGACGGCGAAATCGTCATCAAGAAATACGCCAACCGGCGGCTCTACAACACCGGTACCAGCACTTATGTGACCCTCGACGATCTCGCGGGCATGGTGAAGCGTGGTGAGGATTTTGTCGTTCAGGATGCGAAGTCCGGCGAAGACATCACGCATTCGGTTCTGACGCAGATCATTTTCGAACAGGAATCGAAGACGGGCAACACGCTCTTGCCGATCTCTTTCCTGCGCCAGCTCATCTCCTATTATGGTGACCAGATGCAGATGGTCGTGCCGAGTTTCCTCGAGCATTCCATGCAATCCTTCGCCGAGCAGCAGGCGCAGATGCAGGAGCAGATTTCCAAGGCTTTCGGAGAGACGCCGCTCTCCAAGAATCTTCAGCTTCCGATCCAGATGATCGAGGAGCAGGTCCGCCGCAATACGGAAATCTTCCAGAACGCGATGAAGATGTTCTCGCCTTTCTCCGCCGGTGCGCAGGCAGAAGCCGTCAAGCCGGCCAAGAAGGCCGAGGCTTCCGATATCGAAGAGCTGAAGCAGCAATTGAAGGCGCTCCAGACCAAGCTCGAAAGTCTCTAAGGCTCGGGAAGTCCCGCTTCGCCCAACGAAAAAATTAGCCCGTCATGTCAAGGGGTGCGTCCGGAAACGAACGCACCCCTTTTTTGCGTCTGCGATCCTGGGAGCGCGCATCGCAGTGCAGCGGATGGATGCCTCATATTTGCGCTATTTGCATAGGTGCTGTGCAGCATCAGCACTTTTTATAGGCGTTTGCCTGAATTATATAAGGGTTATAGAGAAGACGCCGGGACTTGAAGCTGAGCCGCTGACGTCGACAAGACCTCAGAAAGGAAACACCCATGAACCTCGCTCGCTCTTTCAACGAATGGCGCAAGTATCGTCAGACCGTTAACGAACTCGGCCGCATGAGCCACAGGGAACTGCAGGATCTCGGCCTCACTCGCGCCGACATCCCGCGCGTTGCTCGCGGCGGTTCCATCCGTTAATCGACGTCGCCTGACGACGAAGAATTGCGGCGCCTGCTTCCCTGGAGCGGCGCCGTTTTGCTTTCGCGACTCCAAAGATTGGATCGCTGCTCCGGTATGCAAATCGTGCATAGCTGCACTGCAGCAAAAGGCATTTTGTTTTTTTTGCAGATGCACTATCTTCTAAGCATCGAAGCGATGCACCTCCTCCCGCAGAGCTTCGAGTGACCGGGTCCTACTCCTCCTCCCAGGGGCCCCGTCGGAACAGCGGCACTCCTCCTCCCAGTCGCTGTTCGGTTCTTTTCGAAAAGCCTGCCGCACCTCCTCCCGCGGCAGGCTTTTTCGTTTTTGGGAGATGCTCTTCTGTGCGCAAGGAAATGTAGCAGGACGGATCGGTCCGCGCGGCTGTCGGTCCCGGTTGGATCGTCTCTCTCGGTGTGGCCTGTAAACGGCCTGCGTCACGCATGCGGGGAGCTTCGATTTTCGCGCCCCACTCGGCCGTGAAGGCCGCATTTGCGCCCACCCCCCTTTCGCATTTGCAAAAAAAAGGGTATGAGCCCGGCAAAAGTAACTGGCGTCCTCCCCGCATATTTGCCGCGCCCAAGCCTCAGAGATCTAAAGACGATGGAAATTCGCAATATCGCGATTATCGCGCACGTTGACCATGGCAAGACCACGCTTGTCGACGAGCTTCTGAAACAGTCGGGTTCGTTCCGCGAAAACCAGCGCGTCGCCGAGCGCGTGATGGACAGCAACGACCTCGAAAAGGAACGCGGCATCACCATTCTGGCCAAGGCGACGTCGGTCGAGTGGAAGGGTGTTCGCATCAACATCGTCGACACCCCCGGCCACGCCGACTTCGGCGGCGAAGTGGAGCGCATTCTCTCGATGGTGGACGGCGCGATCGTTCTGGTCGATGCCTCGGAAGGCCCGATGCCGCAGACCAAGTTCGTGGTCGGCAAGGCCCTGAAGGTTGGTCTGAAGCCGATCGTTGCGATCAACAAGATCGACCGTCCGGACGGCCGTCATGAGGAAGTGATCAACGAGGTGTTCGACCTCTTTGCAAACCTCGACGCCACCGACGAACAGCTCGACTTCCCGATCATGTACGGTTCGGGCCGCGATGGCTGGATGAACGTCAATCCGGAAGGCCCTAAGGATGAAGGTCTGGCCCCGCTGCTCGATCTCGTTCTGAAGCACGTTCCGAAGCCGAGCGTCGGCGACGAAGATGGCGCCTTCCGCATGATCGGCACGATCCTGGAAGCCAACCCCTTCCTCGGCCGCATCATCACCGGCCGCATCCATTCCGGCTCGATCAAGCCGAACCAGGCCGTCAAGGTTCTGGGCCAGGACGGCAAGCTGATCGAAAACGGTCGTATTTCCAAGATCCTCGCCTTCCGCGGCATCGAGCGCACCGCGATCGATGAAGCGCATGCCGGCGACATCGTGGCGATTGCCGGTCTCTCCAAGGGCACGGTTGCCGACACGTTCTGCGATCCGTCCGTTTCCGAGCCGCTGTCTGCCCAGCCGATCGACCCGCCGACGGTTACCATGTCCTTCCTCGTCAACGACTCGCCGCTCGCCGGCACCGAAGGCGACAAGGTGACGAGCCGCGTCATCCGCGACCGTCTGCTCAAGGAAGCCGAAGGCAACGTTGCGCTGAAGATCGAGGAAGCGGAAGGCAAGGACTCGTTCTTCGTGTCCGGCCGTGGCGAATTGCAGCTCGCCGTTCTCATCGAAACCATGCGCCGCGAAGGCTTTGAGCTTGCCGTGTCGCGTCCGCGCGTCGTCATGCACAAGGACGAAGCGACCGGCGAAACGATGGAGCCGATCGAAGAAGTCGTCATCGACGTGGACGAAGAGCATTCCGGCGTCGTCGTGCAGAAGATGTCCGAGCGCAAGGCCGAAATGGTCGAGCTGCGTCCGTCGGGCGGCAATCGCGTCCGTCTCGTCTTCTTCGCACCGACCCGCGGCCTCATCGGTTATCAGTCGGAACTGCTGACCGATACACGCGGCACGGCGATCATGAACCGCCTGTTCCACGACTACCAGCCCTACAAGGGCGCGATTGCCGGCCGCGTCAACGGCGTGCTGCTGTCGAACGGTTCGGGCGAGGCTGTGGCTTATGCCATGTTCAACCTGGAAGACCGCGGCCCGATGATCATCGAGCCGGGTGAAAAGGTCTATGCCGGCATGATCATCGGCATCCATAGCCGCGACAACGACCTCGAAGTCAACGTGCTGAAGGGCAAGCAGCTCACCAACATCCGCGCCGCTGGCAAGGATGAAGCCGTGAAGCTGACGCCGCCGATCCGCATGACGCTCGACCGTGCTCTCTCCTGGATCCAGGACGACGAGCTGCTGGAAGTCACGCCGAAGTCGATCCGCCTGCGCAAGCTGTATCTCGACTCGAACGACCGCAAGCGTTTCGAAAAGAGCCGCGCTGTCGGCGCTGCTTGAGTTCAAGCCAATCTGATTTCCCGTTCGCGGGACGTGAAGCGCGCTCTTTCGAGCGCGCTTTTTTGTTTGGCGGCTGCCTTTCGCGGGTCTCGGAAGATGAAACATCCACTCGTGTGTTGCGTCCTGTCGTTAACATGACTATAGAATTCAAGTATTGAAGAAAGGATGCGCCCAGCCAGCTCGATGCCAGCCAGGCCCCGCGGAAAAGCAAGCCAAGGCCCATGCAGAGAGCAGATCAAACGAGCCCCACGCCCGACGATCGTCGTGCACCCGCTGAGCGCAGCACCGTCTATTCGACGGAAACCTTGTTCAACGGTGCCCGCGAGATCGAGATCGCGCATAATGGCGAGATTTATCGGCTGCGCATCACCCGCCAGGGCAAGCTGATCCTCAACAAGTGAGAACGGCTTTGACGATCGGGATAGACCTGAGCGGCGCGATGCCTTGGCCGGCGAGACGCGGCATTGCGAAGACGCGCGTGGTTGAATTGATCGTCGAGACCGACAGCTTGTCGGGCCGATATCGATATGCCGATGCATCTGCTCTTTTCCACGGCAGGCAACAGCGCGGGATCGCAGGTGATGACCGATCTGCGCAAAGATAAAGACAAGGGCGAGAGCCGGTTGGGCGGTGTGTTGTCTCCCGGGGACGTTCCGCGCCGCAAGGAACAGCGCATCGACCGCCGAACCTTCCGTGCCTGGCCGTTGCTGCCTGTTCTCGCAGGCGGGAAAGGCAAGGTTGCGCCCAGTCTGGAGTGGCCAGAGGGGCAGACGTTCGAGTGCAAGGATGATGACTGGCTGGAACGCCCGGAGCGTGGCGAACTTGGCCAGGATTTTACGCCGCGGCCGGAGGCGGGGTTCTCCGAGGGCAGTCCTGTCCAGCCAGGGGTCCCGGCACCGCGCCGCGCGCTCAAGGTCGGTCTTCTGGCATCCGTCGCCTTGCATCTCGCCTGTGTCGCTCTTCTGATTGTCACGCCCAAGCCCGATACGTTGGAGATTGCAGGGGGCGGGGCGATCTCCGTGACGCTTCTGGGCGAACAGGTGGTGGATAGTCTCGCCGCGGGTGACACGGACGGGGAGGTTGCGTCCGCGCCGGTCGAAGAGGCCCGTGTGCCTGAGACGTCCGAGCAGGCCGCGCCGCCTGCCACGGCCGCGGAGCCTCCCGCGCCCCCGGAGAAAGAGCTGCCGCCGGACCCGCCGCCGCCTGTGCCTTCGGCACCCGCCGCGCCATCGGAACAACACGCCCCCGAGCCTGCGCCACCCCCGCAGCAACCGCCGCCGCCACCACCGGCGGCCGCAGCGCCGGACAATCTTGCCGTGGATCCCGCCGCCGTCTCGGAAACGGGTGAGTTGAATCCGAAACCGGACGCGCCGGTTGAACAGCCCAGGCCGCCGGAACCGACCGAAAAGGTCGAGCCGCCGCCTGAGCCCGTCAAACCGTCCGAGCCCGTCAAGGCACCTGAGCCGCCTGAACCGGTGAAGGCGCCGCCAACACCGGAAAAGCCGCCGCAGCAGACGAAGCCCGTTCAGAAGGTGGTCGAGAAGCGGAAGACGGAGGAAAAGAAGGCAGCAGCGCGCAAGAAGGCCGAAGCCGAACGAGAGGCTCGGCAGACCCAGGCTCATCGCCGGAAAGGCGAGGCCGGCGAGGCGAGCAAGAGCGCCGAGCGCGGCTCCTCTGCGGGTGGCAGCAGCGCATCGCTCTTCGATCCCGGAAATGCGGCGGTGTCCAATTATCCGGGTAAGGTCGCGGCCAAGCTTCGGCGCGCGCTGAAATATCCGAAGAGCGCCGTCTCGGGCGGCAGCGGTCAGGCACAGGTGGCCTTCACCGTGCTCGCCGATGGCAGCGCGAGCGGGATACGCCTCGTCTCAAGTTCCGGCTCGCCCGTGCTCGATCAGGCGGCCATGGAGGCCGTGCGCCGTGCCTCGCCTTTTCCGGCGATCCCGCCAGAGGCGGGACGAAAGCAATGGCCGTTTACGGTTCCCGTTCTCTTCAAGCGCTGATGCGCCCGCCGCAGTCAAACGGCGGGCGCTGCCGAGGCTGGTCAGAACTTTGCCGTCATCGGGTCGGGGCCGACGCGATTGTCGCCGTCCAGCGCATCGAGAACAGCCTTGGCCTCGGCATCCAGCGTGAAATCGAAGACCTTGAAGTTCTCCTCGATCCGCGACGGCGTCACCGATTTGGGGATCACGATCAGACCGTTGTCGAGATGCCAGCGGATGATGACCTGCGCCGGTGATTTGCCGAGGCGCTGCGCGACCTTCGCAATGTCCGGGTTGGACAGCAGCTTGCCCTGGCCGAGCGGGCTCCAGGACTGCGTTCGAAGCCCCAGGCGGTCATGGACGGCGCGGAGCGCCTTCTGCTGGAAATCCGGGTGCAGCTCGATCTGGTTCAAGACCGGTGTTTCGCCGGTTTCGCCGATGATGCGCTCAAGGTGCTCTTCGGCGAAGTTGGAGACGCCGATGGAGCGGGCGCGACCCTGTTTTTTCAGCTCGACCAGAGCCTTCCACGCTTCCACATAGGTGCCGCGATGGGGCGAGGGCCAGTGAATGAGGAAGAGATCGACATAATCCGTGCCGAGCCGCTTCAGGCTCTCGTCGAAGGCCTTCAGTGCCGCGTCATGGCTCTGACGGTCGTTCCAGAGTTTGGTCGTGAGGAAGATGTCGCCGCGGCTGACGCCTGATTGACGAATGCCTTCGCCGACGCCTTCCTCGTTTTCGTAGATCGCGGCTGTGTCGATATGGCGGTACCCGACTTCCAGCGCCTTGCGAACGGCAGGGGAGGCTTCCTCATTCGGTGTCTGCCAGACGCCGAGGCCGATCTGGGGAATGGTCTTGCCGTCGTTGAATTGGATTGTGGGTTGAGCCATGGGGTGGTTCCTCTTTGTTGTGAACATAGCCAGTGACGAAAATGCACAAAGTTCCGATTTGTTACCGCATCTTCACTTGAAACAGCCTTTTTCGTGGGATTTGTTACATCCGCCTATCAGCGAAAAATGGAGAGAGCTTTGAAAACGGAATGGCTGGACATTACCGCTTCCGACGGGAAGACTATTAAGATGTATATCGCGATCCCGGATGGCAAGGTTAAGGGTGCGATTGTTGTCCTGCAGGAGATTTTCGGGGTCAACGCGCATATCCGCTCTGTCTGCGAGCGCTATGCGGCGGAAGGCTATGTGGCCGCAGCACCTGCGATTTTCGATCGCCTTTCCCCGGGTTACGAGCGCGGTTATGAGCCGGACGACGTGCAGGCTGGTATCGCGATGATGAAGGATTTCGATCGGGACGCCGTGATGCTGGACATCGGTGCGGCGGTCGACGCGGTGAAGCAATATGGCAAGGTTGGTATTGTCGGCTATTGCCTGGGCGGGTCGCTCGCCTATCGCGCGGCGATCACCCGCGACGATTTGGCGGCGGCCTCCTGCTATTATGGCGGCATGGTTCCCGACATGGTCGATCACGCACCGAAATGCCCGACCATCGTGCATTTCGGTGAGACGGATCATTCGATACCGATCGAAAAGGCCGAGATCGTCAAGCAGAAGCGGCCGGATGTGCCGGTCTATATCTATCCGGCAGGCCATGGTTTCAGCTGTGATGCGCGTTCGGCCTATGAGCCGGTCTCGGCAAAGCTTGCCTGGGAGCGAACGCTGCAGCTTTTTGCGGAGAATGTTGGGTGAGTTTCCCCTTCTCCCGATGGGGAGAAGGTGGCCCGTAGGGCCGGATGAGGGGTCTTCGACGGAGGCCTTGCCGGCCTAACCCCTCACCCCGCCTCCGCTTTGCTCGGCGGACCTCTCCCCAAGGGGAGAGGAGACCGTCGCGCTTTACCCCGCCAGCCGGCTCTCCGCCAGCTTCACCCAGTACGATATCCCATGCGGGATGATCTCGTCATTGAAGTCGTATTCCGGGTGGTGCAGGCTGGCGCTTTCGCCGTTGCCAATGGCGATGAAGGCGCCGGGGCGGGCTTCGAGCATGTAGGAGAAGTCCTCGCCGCCCATGGTGGCGTTCATGTTCTTCTCGACATTGGCCTCGCCGGCGATCTCGATCGCGGCGGCAATGGCGTGTTCGGTTTCGAGATCGTGGTTATAGGTCACCGGATAATTGCGGTCATACCAGATCTCGGCGCTGCCGCCGGCAGCCGCGGCAATGCCTTGAGCGATTTCCTTCAGGCGCTTTTCGGCCAGATCGCGCATTTCCTTTTTCAGCGTACGCACGGTGCCGCCGAGCTTGGCCTCGTTCGGGATGACGTTATGCGCGTTGCCGGCGTTGAACTTGGTGACGGAGACGACGACGGATTCCAGCGGGTCGGCATTGCGCGATGCGATCGTCTGCAGCGCCATGACGATCTGCGAACCGATGACAACGGGGTCGACGCCACGGTTCGGCATGGCGGCGTGGCCGCCGAGGCCCTTGACCGTGATCATGAACTCGTCCGTCGAGGCCATGATGGCGCCCTTGCGGATCGCGAAGGTGCCGACGGGGACGCCCGGAAAATTGTGCATGCCATAGACCTCGGCAATGCCGAAGCGCTCCATCATGCCGTCCTTGACCATCTCGTTGCCGCCGCCGCCGCCTTCTTCTGCCGGCTGGAAGATCACAGCAACGGCACCGAAGAAGTTGCGCGTTTCGGCAAGATATTTCGCCGCGCCCAGAAGCATGGCCGTGTGGCCATCATGGCCGCAGGCATGCATCTTGCCGGGCGTTTTCGAGGCCCAGGGCTTGCCGGTCTGCTCGTTGATCGGCAGCGCATCCATGTCGGCTCGCAGGCCGATCGTGCGGCCCGGGCCCTTGCCCTTGATGATCCCGACGACGCCGGTGCGGCCGAGGCCGGTCACAACCTCGTCAACGCCCAGCGCCTTCAGCTTGTCGGCAACGAAGGCGGCGGTGGCGTGAACGTCGAAAAGAAGCTCCGGGTTCTCGTGGAGCTTTCTCCGCCAGCCGGCGACTTCGTCCTGAAGTTCGGCGGCCCGGTTCAAAATCGGCATGGTCGAATTCCTGTCGTCATTGATGGTTATTCGGCGGCGGTCACGCGCCCTTGTCTCCGATCTTGGACCGGCAGGGCAAATCAATCAATGGCCTTTGCCTCCATCCGGCATATAGGGTAAAAGGCCGGGCGTTTCGAGCGACAGGCATTCGTTTCAAGGAGTTTTACAAATGGCAGCGGTCGGTATCCTGCAGAAGATCATGGGCGGCGCGGTTGCGCTGGCTCTGGCGGCAACCGTCGCCGTGCCTGCGGATGCATTTGCCAATCCGAAGATTGTTGTCGATGTGGCGACGGGCCGCGTCATCTATCATCAGGAAGCGTTCCAGCGCTGGTATCCTGCTTCGCTGACCAAGCTGATGACCGCTTATGTCACCTTCAAGGCCCTGAAAAGCGGCCGCATCACGCTGGACACGCCCGTTGTCATGTCCAAGCAGGCGGCAGCCCAGAAGCCGAGCAAAATGTATTTCAAGCCCGGCGCGCGGATGACCATGAACACGGCGCTGACGATCATGCTGGTCAAGTCCGCCAATGATATCGCGATGGCGGTCGGCGAGGCTGTCGGCGGCTCGGACGAGAATTTCGTGTCGATGATGAATGCGGAAGCCGCGCGGCTCGGCATGTTTTCCACCCATTTCGTCAATGCCAACGGCATGCCGCAGGAAGGCCAATATACCACTGCACGCGATCTTGCTGTCCTGACCGTCGCATTACGGCGCGAGTTTCCGGAGTATGCGGGCTATTTTTCGGTGGAAGGCTTCATCAACGGCACCAAGAAATACACAAATTACAATCTGCTGATCGGTCGTTTCGACGGCGCGGACGGGATGAAGACCGGCTTCATCTGCTCGTCGGGCTTCAACCAGATCGGCTCGGCCACCCGCAATGGCCGCACCGTGGTTGCTGTCGTGCTGGGCGCCGACAGCCTGGGTGGGCGCGCCGATCAGGCCGCCGATCTGATGCAGCTCGGTCTCACCAAGCCCGAGACCGGCACCGATACGCTGGCAACGCTCGCCCCTTACGGCGCGACGCGCGATCAGGTGGCGGATGTGCGCAACGAGATCTGCAATCCGAAGGCCGCGCAGGTGCGCTCCGAAGGCCGCGACGAAGACGGCAAGATGAAGCTCAAATCGCCCTACCTGCACGAAATGGATCACGATCCGCGTTTCGTGGTCGCCAATCTGCTGCCGCCGGAGCCGAGCGCCGCGCAGGGTGACGGTATAGAGCAGGGCGATGGCGGGCCGAAGCTCAAGCGAATCCCGATCCCCAAGCCGCGCCCGTCGCAACAATAAGGTGCTTCCGTGAAAAGCATCCCCGTTTCCATCATCACCGGCTTTCTCGGCGCGGGCAAATCGACGCTGCTCAACCGGCTGCTCAAGGACCGGCAGTTGTCAGACTGCGCGGTGATCATCAACGAATTCGGCGATGTCGGCATCGACCACATGCTGGTCGAAACCTCCGGCGACCAGATGGTGGAGTTGTCCGACGGGTGCCTCTGCTGCACGGTGCGCGGTGAACTGGTCGATACGCTGGCCTCGTTCATTGACCTGATGCAGACGGGCAAGATGAAGCCGATCTCACGCGTCGTCATCGAGACGACCGGGCTTGCCGATCCGGTGCCGGTGCTGCAATCGGTCATCGGCAATCCGGTTCTCGCGCAGAATTTCCATCTCGACGGTGTGGTAACGGTCATCGATGCGCTGAACGGCATGCGCTCGCTCGACAATCACGAGGAGGCGCGCCGGCAGGCAGCGGTGGCCGACCGGCTGGTGATTTCCAAGTCGACGATGGCCGAGGCGTCGGAGGTCAGCGCGTTGGCGGCGCGGCTGATGGCGATCAATCCCAATGCGCGGATTGTCGATGCCGATGGTGTCGAGGCGGGGATGGCTCCGTTGCTCCAGGCCGGCTATTTCGACGTGACGGCCAAGAGCCCGGATGTGGCCCGCTGGCTGGCGCAGGAGGACAAGGCGCAGGATCATCATCACGATGACCATGGGCATCATGAGCATGACCACGACCATCATCACGGGCACGACCACAATCATGCACATCACGCCCATGGCCACCATCACCATCATCATGACGACCTGAACCGTCACGACGCCAGCATCCGCTCATTCTCCATCGTGCATGACCAGCCGATCGACCGGAACGCCGTAGCGATGTTTGTCGACCTGCTGCGCTCGGCCCACGGCGAGAAACTGTTGCGCATGAAGGCGATTGTCATGCTCTCCGACGACCCATCCCGCCCGCTGGTGCTGCATGCCGCCCAATCGACGCTCCACCCGCCGGCGCGGCTGGAGGCCTGGCCTGGCGAGGATCGGCGCACGCGTCTGGTGCTCATCACCAAGGACCTCGAAGAGGATTTCGTGCGTGAGCTGTTTGATGCGTTCATCGGAAAGCCACGTGTCGGCGGGGCGGATCGCGCCGCGCTGACGGACAATCCGCTGGCGGTGCCGGGGATGAAGTTTTAGAGGGCGTTGAGGTTGTGGCAGACCCCCTCGCTTGCAAAATCTACGACTTAGCCTGCGGCTAAGACCTTGTTTTTGCTTTCTCCCCCACAAGTGGGGAGATGGGGAGTGTGAGGCTGCCGCTTGCTCCAATCTCCCCCTTGGTGGGGGAAAAAGGGATTTCTTACATTGAGTCGCAGGCTAAGTGTTAGAAATCCCGAGAGAGGGGGGCGTTTCCGCTGCCTCAGCCCCGTCGTACCCGAAACCGATGCCCCGTCTCCGTCCGCTCCGAAAACACCAGCACATGCCCATCCTCATTGCACATATGCGGGATGTCGAGGCCGGCCAGCGGGTCGGTGGTTTCGATTTCGATGATTAAGCCGGGCAAAAGCGGTTTCAGAGCCTTGCGGGTGCGCAAGACCGGCAGGGGGCATTTGAGGCCCTTGAGGTCGAGGATGAGGTCGGGTTTTTCAGGCGTCTGACCGGACATGCCGGTCAGTTCCAGAGCTTCCAGAAGGGGCGGTTTTCCGGAACGTTCGAGGCGATGCTCGCGGTGGTCGGCTGGGCGGCAGGCACGATCGGGTTTGCCTGTGGCACCGGCGCGCGCTTGGTCTTCTCCACGGCCTTGATGGCGGCTTCGGCCAGTGCCTTGTCGGCTTCGGTCTGGGCGCGCTTCTGCTCTTCCGCCTGGAATTCCTCGATCTTCACCAGCTTGCCGGCCTGAAGGCCGTTGCCGGTGGGCGCGAAGGCGAGGTCTGTGCTCTTCTTCTTGAGACCAGCAACGGCGGCCTTGCGCTGTGCTTCGGTCGGTTCATCCCAGATATAGCCAGCATATTTCTTTTCGGCTGCGGCATAGTCGGTGTTGTATTTCGCTTCATAGGCGGAATAGGCCTGCGCCATTTCCGGCGGCGTCGAGGTGGCGGGGCAGGCGCCCGACGGATTGAAGCTCTGACCGGGGGCAGCGATCTGGTTGAAGACGTAGGTGTGATTGCAGACATTGACGACCGGCGGGCGATGGCTGATCTCGAACTGGTCGTAGCCGATCTTCAGCATCTTCCAGAAGTCGATATTCGGGCTGTTCTTGTGGCGGGCCATGTTGTCAGCCGTCATGCGGAAGGGCAGGGCCTGGATCTGGAAGGCCTGCTGGCCGCCGGCAAAGGCGTCGTTGGCGAGAGCAAAGATTTCCTGCACCTGCGCATCCGTCATCGAATAGCAGCCGGACGACGAGCAGGCGCCATGCACCATAAGGTTCGTGCCGCCGCGGTTGAGCGAGCGGTCATAGGCGTTCGGATAGCCGATGTTGAAGGCGAGATAATAGCGTGAATTCGGGTTCATCTGCGCCTTGGTGATGTCGTAGAAGCCCTCTGGCGCCTGTCGGTCGCCTTCCTTCTTCTTCGGCCCCAGCATGCCCGACCAGGCACAGATCTGATAGCTCTTCAGGAGCGCATAGCGGTTGGACGCGTTGGCTTTCCAGACCTCCATCACGCCTTCCTCTTTAAAGATGCGGATCATGATCGGCGAATTCCGATCCATGTTCAGCGCCTTCATGCGCGAGAGCGTCGCGTTGGTGAGGCGCAACTCCGGCTTGCCCTGGAGACGCGATACGTCCAGCACATCTTCCTGCTGACACGCCGAAAGCATGGTCGCCGCGAAGGCCATGATGACGAAGGCTTTGAACCGCATATTCACCGCTCGATAAACTGACACGTGAGGGCCGGGCAAACAGTTCCGGCAGCCTTGTTATAGTTCACAAATCGTTAAGCGGACCTTATCAGGACGCACCGCCGGAGGATGGATTCGAACTTATCCACTCCAAACAGGTCAATTGTGTTGAAGTTTGGGCAAATGTGGAAAGACTGTGACCAGCTAAAACACGAATTTCCGCTTGCCGACCGTCTTCATGCGACGTTTCAGGGACGGGAGGGGCTAACGCGCCCTTCCCTTAGAGATTCCGGCCGATGGCCAGGAACTTCTCGCGCCGCTGCTTGCGCAGGTCCTTCACGCCCTTCAGATCCGCGAGCGCGCGGGCAATCACATCGCCCGTCGCAGCAATCACGGCTTCCGGATCGCGATGCGCACCGCCGACGGGTTCCGGAATGATGCCATCGATAACGCCGAGGCCCTTGAGGTCTTCGGCGGTGATCTTCATGCTGGTCGCGGCTTCCTTGGCGCGCGCGGAATCGCGCCACAGGATCGAGGCCGCACCTTCCGGCGAGATCACGCTGTAGATCGCATGTTCGAGCATGTAGACGCGGTTGCCGGTGGCGATTGCAATTGCGCCGCCGGAGCCGCCTTCGCCGAGCACGATGCAGATGACAGGCACCTTGACGTTAAGGCACATTTCCGTCGAGCGGGCGATGGCTTCCGCCTGGCCGCGTTCTTCGGCGTCAACGCCCGGATAGGCGCCGGCGGTGTCGATCAGCGAGACGATCGGCAGGCCGAAGCGGTCGGCCAGTTCCATGACGCGAATTGCCTTGCGATAGCCTTCCGGACGTGGGCTGCCGAAATTGTGCTTGATGCGGGACTTCGTGTCGTTGCCCTTTTCCTGGCCGATCAGCGCGACCGGCTGGCCGCGAAAGCGGGCAAGGCCTGCCTGGATGGCGGCGTCTTCGGCAAAGGCGCGGTCGCCGGCGAGCGGCGTGAAGTCCTCGAAGAGCGCTTCCATGTAGTCGATGAAATGCGGGCGCTGCGGATGGCGGGCCACCTGTGTCTTCTGCCATGCGGAAAGCTTGGCATAGATTTCCACCATCGCCTCATGGGCGCGGGCTTCCAGCTTCTGGATTTCTTCGGACGTGTCGACGCTGTCGTCCTGTTCTGCCAGCTTCTTCAGCTCAATGATCTTGCCTTCCAGGTCGGAGATCGGCTTTTCGAAGTCGAGGTAATTGTGCATCTGATCCGTTCCGGTCGCTACGTGGCGCGCGCGTGAGCCGCGCTTCAAGCGCTGGCAGCTTCAGTTTACGCGGACCCTAATCGTCGGTTTTTGGCTTTTTTGCAAGGGGGTGATGTTCGTGGACCAATTTCTGCAGCTGTTCATCCAGCACATGCGTGTAGATCTGTGTGGTTGAAATGTCGGAATGGCCCAGTAGTTCCTGCACGGCGCGCAGGTCCGCGCCGTTCTGCAGAAGGTGGCTGGCAAAGGCGTGGCGCAGCACATGCGGCGAGACGGCAGCGGCCGGAACGCCGGCGCGGGCCGCGAGCGCCTTGAGATCGCGGGCGAAGACCTGGCGCGGCAGATAACCTTCCTTGCTCCGGGCGGGGAAGAGCCACGGGCTCTCGGGTCCATCCTTGGCTGCGGCTTCCGCTTTCAGGGCTGCGCCATAGGCATCGAGCGCGGCGATGGCAGGGCGCGACAAGGGCACCATGCGCTCCTTGTTGCCCTTGCCCTTGATTAGCAGAAAGCGGCCTTCGCCGTTCAGCACGCGGGCGGGCAGGGAGACGAGTTCGCTGACGCGCATGCCGGTCGCGTAGAGAAGTTCGAGAAGGGCGGCCATGCGCAGGCGGTCCGTCTGGCCGGGGCCAGGGCGCTGCGCCTCTTCGGCGGCCAGCGTCAGCATCTTGCCGACAGTGTCCTCGTGGAGGATTTTCGGGAGCGGCCGGCTTTTCTTCGGCGCATCGATGATCCCGGACGGGTCGTCGCCGCGCAGGTTTTCCGCGTAAAGAAACTTGTAGAATTGCCGAAGCGCCGACAGTCGCCGGGCCTGAGACGAAGTTTCGAACCCTTGAGCGGCGAGATCCGTCAGGTAGGCGGAAAGATCGGCGGAGGCCGCTTCCGTCAATGCGACACCCCGCCGCTTCATGAAAGCGCGGGCGTCATCGAGGTCGCGCTTGTAGGAGGCGAGCGTGTTTTGTGCAGCACCCCGCTCGGCGCTCATCATTTCCAGAAAAGCTTCGACATGGGCGCCCGACAGGTCGGCCATGTCACTGGCTCGCCGGCTGGGTGTTGACCCGCTCAGAGGGGATTTTCACGTAAGCCTCCCGCGGGGTCGGCTGAACACCATAGGCCAGGACATAGAGGATCGCATAACCGGTCCCGGCGATCATCGCGCACCAGAGCATGAGGCGGAACAGAGTGGGCATCGGAAATCCCGCAAGCGAATCGAGCTTTTGTCTATATGCGGTCTCCGCACGGGTAACACAAGCCGAGCCGCACTTGACGCCTGCGGCGCTTTTGCCGATAGGAACTGAAGAGACGGCAAGACTTGAGGATGAAGCGTGGCCGAGACGGTGCATGAGGACGATGTGGTGACGCGGGCCCGGCAGGCGCTGGGCAAACGCGACCTCGTCTTTGTCGGTCTCATGGGGGCTGGCAAATCCGCCATCGGCAAGATAGCCGCGCAGGCACTTGAAATTCCCTTCGTCGATTCAGATCACGAGATCGAGCGCGTCTCGCGCATGACGATCAACGAGCTTTTTGCGGCCTATGGTGAGCCGGAGTTCCGTGC
The DNA here is from genome assembly GCF_021026335.1 of Rhizobium sp. C1. Classification (GTDB taxonomy): domain Bacteria; phylum Pseudomonadota; class Alphaproteobacteria; order Rhizobiales; family Rhizobiaceae; genus Ensifer_A. Next base: position 207,103 of record NZ_JAJNCY010000004.1, on the reverse strand, counting down.
TCTGGAAACCCGCGTGATCGAGCGGCTGCTGAAGACCGGGCCGCGCGTGATTTCAACCGGCGGCGGGGCCTTCGTCAACGACAATACCCGCCGGGTGATCCGCGAGATGGGCGCGCTGACTGTCTGGATCAATGCCGATCTGGAAACGCTGTGGGCCAGGGTTTCGAAGCGCGATAATCGTCCGCTGCTGAAAACGACCAATCCGCGCGAAACGCTCGCCAACCTGATGGCGGCGCGCTATCCGATCTATGCGGAGGCCGATATCGAAGTGATGTCGCGCGACGCCAAGAAGGAAGTCATCCTGCTGGAAGTGCTGGAGGCTATCGCCGCCCATGCCGTTCCCGCATCCATTCAAGAGGCCGACCATGCTGGCTGAAGCAAAACGCACCGTCCGCGTCCCGCTCGGAGACCGTTCCTATGACATCCTGATCGGCCCCGGCCTGATTGCCTCGGCAGGGCGCGAGATTTCTGCGCGCCTGAAGGGCCGCAAGCTTGCGATCATCACCGACGAGAATGTCGGCGCGCGCTATCTGCCCGCGCTCATGGAAAGTCTCAGTCAGTCTGGACTTACGGCGACCTCGCTCACGCTTCCGGCGGGCGAGAAGACGAAGAGCTTCGAGCATCTGATCAGCGTGGTCGACCATGTTCTGGAAGCGCGCATCGAGCGCGGCGATGCCGTGATTGCGCTGGGCGGTGGGGTCATCGGCGACCTGACGGGGTTTGCGGCCGGCATCGTAAGGCGCGGCTCACGCTTCATCCAGGTGCCGACCTCGCTTCTCTCGCAGGTCGACAGTTCCGTTGGGGGCAAGACGGGCATCAACACGCGGCACGGCAAGAACCTTGTCGGCGTTTTCCACCAGCCGGACCTCGTGTTGGCCGATACCGATGTGCTCGATACGCTCACCCCGCGCGAGTTCCGCGCCGGTTATGCGGAAGTCGCCAAATATGGCCTCATCGACAAGCCGGACTTCTTTGCCTGGCTGGAGAAAAGCTGGCGCGATGTCTTTGCCGGCGGTGAGGCTCGCATCGAGGCTGTCGCCGCGAGTTGTCAGGCGAAGGCCGATGTGGTGGCGGCAGACGAGCGCGAGAACGGCGCCCGCGCGCTGCTCAATCTCGGACACACGTTCGGCCATGCGCTGGAGGCTTTCACCCAGTACGACAGCGCCCGGCTCGTGCATGGCGAAGGCGTTTCGATCGGCATGGTGCTGGCGCATGAATTTTCGGCGCGCATGAATCTCGCAAGCCCGGATGCGGCGGCGCGGGTCATTCGCCATCTGAAGGAGGTCGGTCTACCGACCACGATGCAGGAAATTCCGGGTGAGCGGCCGACGGCCGAGCGGCTCATGGAGGCGATTGCGCAGGACAAGAAGGTGAAGGGCGGCAAGCTCACCTTCATCCTCACACGCGGCATCGGCGAATCCTTCATCGCGGATGACGTCCCCGCTTCGGAAGTCGTTCGCTTCCTGGAGGAGAAACTCGGCCTATGATGTTCGACGCGGTCCTGAGCTTTCTGGGAAATTACTGGATCAGCATTGCCAGCATTCTTGCGCTGGTGCTGTTGTCGGGTTTTTTCTCGGGGTCGGAAACCGCGCTGACCGCGACGTCGAAGTCGCGCATGCATACGTTGGGCAACAATGGCGAGATGCGCGCTAATATCGTGACGCATCTGATCGAGCGGCGTGACCGGCTGATCGGGGCGCTGCTGATCGGCAATACGATCGTCAATATTCTGGCAGGCTCGCTGATGACGAGCCTGTTTCTCGACGTATTCGGCGATTCCGGTGTGGCGATCGCGACGCTGGTCACCTCGGCCATCGTTGTCGTCTTCTCCGAAGTCCTGCCGAAGAGCTGGGCGATTGCCGGGCCGGACCGCTTTGCGCTTGCTGTTGCGCCTATGGTGCGCCTCTTCGTTCTCGTCGTCGGCCCGGTCTCGGCGGCGGTGAATTGGCTGGTGCGCGCGATCCTGGCCCTTTTCGGCGTCAGGCTATCGAGCGAAGTCTCGATGCTCACCGCACATGAAGAGTTGCGCGGCGCGGTGGATTATCTCCACAAGGAAGGCTCGGTGGTTAAGGCCGACCGCGACCGTCTCGGCGGCGTACTCGATCTCGGCGAACTGGAGGTCTCCGACATCATGGTGCATCGCGTTGCGATGCGGGCCATCAATGCGGACGATCCGGTGGACGTCAATGTCCGCATCATTCTCGACAGCCCCTATACGCGCATGCCGATCTGGCGTGGCTCGACCGACAATATCATCGGCGTGCTGCATGCGAAGGACCTGCTGCGCGCGATGGCGGATGTCGACGCGGACACGTCCAAGATCGATATCGTCAAGCTTGCGCAGAAGCCGTGGTTCGTGCCGGACACGACGAATCTCAAAGACCAGCTCAACGCATTCCTGCGCCGCAAGGGCCATTTCGCGATCGTCGTCGACGAATATGGCGAGGTGCAGGGTCTCGTCACCCTGGAAGATATTCTGGAAGAGATTGTCGGCGATATCTCCGACGAATACGACCTCGACATGCAGGGTGTCCGCCAGGAGGCGGATGGGTCGATGGTGGTGGATGGCTCAGTCCCGATCCGCGATCTCAATCGCGCGCTTGACTGGGACCTGCCGGATGAAGAGGCGACCACGATCGCCGGCCTCGTCATTCACGAGTCGAAATCCATTCCCGACGAACGGCAGGCCTTCACCTTCTATGGCAAGCGCTTCATCGTGATGAAGCGGGAGCGCAACCGGATTACCAAGCTGCGCATCCGCCCCGCCGTCGAGGATGATATCTAGAGCGCTTCAGCATTAAACGGAAACACTGAAGCGCTCTAGCTCTTTGTTTTTACGCAATTCCGGACGCGAAACCTGCGTCCACTTTCGCTGGAATTGCTCCAGGCTCCTTCGCTTACCTTATGCGACTGCGCCGATGCCGAGCAGGGCCAGAACGACAAAGATCAGGAAGATCACGATCGCGATGAAGAACAGGACGCGCGCGATGCCGCCTGCCGCCGCGGAAATACCGGTGAAGCCGAAGAGGCCGGCAACAACCGAAATAACGAGAAATATCAGAGCCCATTTCAGCATAGTCCATACCTCCGCACTGCTGCACTGATAATGCCGCGGGCGTTGCGGCATCCGGTCGAACAAACGCGAGGTACGCGGAATTTGTTCCTGTCGAGACGGCAAACGAAAACGGCGCCGCCCTGAGAGCGACGCCGTTCTTCATGTGATTTCAGACCGGTGGTCAGTAGTTCGGCGTGTTGTTTTCACCGGACTGGTCGCGCCAGGGCTCAAGATTGTTCGAGCCGTTGGACGAACCGTTGTTCTCAGTCGTCGCCGGCGTGGTCGCATTGCGGCGGCTCTGCATGAACTGCTCGAACTCTGCCTTGTCGCGCGAGCGGCGCAGGTTTTCGAGGAATTCGTTGAACTCGGCCTGTTCTTCTTCGAGGCGGCGAAGCGTTTCGGCCTTGTAGTCGTCGAAGGCGCTGTTGCCGGTGCTCATCGCGCCGCCGAAGCGGTTACGCTCCGAGCGGAACATCTCGCGCATTTCGCGCTTGCGCTCCCGCCAGGCTTCCTTCCACGCGCGGCGTTCGTCACGATAGCCGGCATATGCGTAAGATCTGCAACCCATTCGTCCACTCCATATGGTGAAAGCCAGAATGGCCAAGCCAATCGGCCAGAAGATGATGAAGCCGGCAATCATCGCCACGATCCATGCGGGACGTCCCACTTCATCCAGTTTGGTGGCGATGCTCATCGCTGCCTCCGTCAGTGTTAATGTTAATAACATTCACATAGATTGGCGGACTGCGGAGGAAAGTCAAGAAGCGCGCGAAAATATTTGGAAAGGCTGAACTCGGGGCGCTCAGCGCGGGGCGTAGCCGAGGCCGTCGAGATAGATCAGCACGCCGGATTCCAGTAGCTCCTCGGGCTTCACCGGCAGATTACGCCGCGCATTGTCGCCACGCAGGAAAAGCGAGGCGACGCCATGGGTGAGCGACCAGATATGGAGTGCGATCATCAAGGCCGGCGCCCGGCGGTCCGCGGGCAGGATGGCGTGGATGTCTGTGGCGGCATCGCGAAGAACATTGAAGGCGCGGGCGCTTTCGCGTGCAAGGTCCGGGGTTGAACCATGGGCAATGCCCGCCTCGAACATGGCGGCATAATGGGCCGGCGCGCGGCGGGCGAAATCGAGATAAGCTTCGCCGATCGCCATCAGTGATTTTACAGGATTGTTCGGCGTTGCCGAACGGGCCTTCTCAAGCACTTCGGCAAAGGTGGCAAAGCCCTGTTCGGCCACGGCCGTCATCAGGCTGTTCCGGTCCTTGAAATGGCGATAGGGGGCGGCAGCGCTGACGCCGGCCATGCGCGCAGCCTCCGAAAGCGTCACGCCATCCGAGCCATGCTCGTTGATCAGCTTCAGCGCAGCCTCGATCAGCGCCTCGCGCAGATTGCCGTGGTGATAGCCTCGCTTGTCGCGCGATGTCTTGTCGTCTCTCATGTGAACCAGTCTTACATTGCCGGCGCCGCATTACCAGCAAAAGACTGTCTCGTCACCACCGCGTCGCCTCACCGGGCGCGGCCGCCTCGATGGCGAGCGCATGCAGGCCCTTGTCGAAGGCGGGTTTCAGCGCGTCGTTGATGGCGCGGTGACGGACAATGCGGGTCATGCCGGCAAACGCGGGCGAGACGATGCGCACGCGCATATGCGTCTCATTGCCCTCTTCCGGCGGGCGATGGCCGGCATGGCGGTCGCTTTCGTTGATCACGGCGAGGCGTTCCGGCTGAAAGTGTGTCTTCAGCAGCTCCTCAATCTCGGATTGAACGGACATATGCACCCTTGCAAAGCGGGAAAAGGGTTCCAGAAGGCCACCAACATTCTTGCTTGTCAATTCTTGTGATGGGTTTTTTAAAACCCCATACTCAGCGCCTCATGAAACTTGATTCCAAATATTTCGACCGCATCCGCACGCGTAAGCATGCGCAGGCGAGGCCGGAGCCTTCCGCTCCCACCTGTCAGTGGGACGGCTGTGACGAACCCGGAAAGCACCGCGCGCCTGTCGGGCGTCACGCGGAGGGGCAGTATTTTCTCTTCTGTTTCGAGCATGTGCAGAAGTACAACAAGGGCTTCAATTACTTCTCCGGCCTCTCCGATAGCGAGATTGCGCGCTACCAGAAAGAGGCGATCACCGGCCATCGCCCGACCTGGACCGTGGGCGTCAACAAGAACGCCAAGCATGGTCCCACTCAGGGTACGACCCGCTCCGGGTCGGCCGCTTCACAGGCGCGCATGAAGGACCCGTTCGGCTTTGTCGAACAGGGGCGCGGGCGGGGCCCTCGCTTCGAGCCGCGGGTGAAGAAACTGAAGCCGCTGGAAGGCAAGGCCTTCGAGACGCTGGGGCTTGCCGCAAATGCCAGCCCTGAGGACATCAAGTCGCGCTACAAAGAGCTTGTCAAAAAGCATCATCCGGATGCAAATGGCGGCGACCGTGGATCGGAGGAGCGTTTTCGCGCCGTGATCCAGGCCTATCAGTTGCTAAAGCAGGCGGGTTTCTGCTAACCCGTTGAGATAGGACAAGATTGAACAAAGCCGCCAGGGAAGGCCTTGCGCGGTCGGCCGGACAGGGTCCGCCGCGATGGAGACGCAATGAGCAAGATCGATTTGGAAATTTCCAACCTTCCCGACACCAAAGTCTCGGTTCGCAAGGTTTTCGGCATCGACAGCGACCTGATGGTTCCCGCCTACTCCCAGGGCGACCCCTACGTTCCCGATCTCGATCCGGACTATCTGTTCGACCGCGACACGACGCTCGCGATCCTCGCCGGCTTTGCCCATAACCGCCGCGTGATGGTCTCCGGTTACCACGGCACTGGCAAGTCGACCCATATCGAGCAGGTCGCGGCCCGCCTCAACTGGCCCTGCGTCCGCGTCAACCTCGACAGCCATGTCAGCCGCATCGACCTCGTCGGCAAGGACGCCATCGTCCTCAAGGACGGCAAGCAGATCACCGAGTTCAAGGACGGCATCCTGCCCTGGGCCTATCAGCACAATGTCGCGCTCGTCTTCGACGAATACGATGCCGGCCGCCCGGACGTGATGTTCGTCATCCAGCGCGTGCTGGAATCCTCGGGCCGCCTGACGCTGCTCGATCAGAGCCGCGTGATCCGTCCTCACCCGGCCTTCCGCCTGTTCGCGACCGCCAACACGGTCGGCCTCGGCGACACGACGGGCCTCTATCACGGCACGCAGCAGATCAACCAGGCGCAGATGGACCGCTGGTCGATCGTCACCACGCTGAACTACCTGCCGCACGACAACGAAGTCGACATCATCCTCGCCAAAGTGAAGAGCTTCCGCGAGAAGAACGGCCGCGACACGGTCTCCAAGATGGTTCGCGTTGCCGATCTCACCCGCGCCTCCTTCGTCAACGGCGATCTCTCGACCGTGATGAGCCCGCGTACCGTCATTACCTGGGCGGAAAACGCGGAAATCTTCGGCGACGTCGCTTTCGCCTTCCGTCTCACTTTCCTCAACAAGTGCGACGAGCTGGAGCGGACGCTGGTGGCCGAGCATTACCAGCGTGCCTTTGGCGTCGAACTCAAGGAAAGCGCCGCCAATATCGTGCTGACGGCGTAAAGCAATTCCAGCGAAAGTGGGCCCCGGTTTCGCGTCTGGAATTGCGTTAAACAGGGGACCGTTTCCAGGAAAAGTGTGGCGCGGTTTTCCGTCCGGAAACGCGTAAACAAAGAAGACGAACATGGCAGGCAGAGGCGACAATTCGAAGGCCAAACCGGGCGGCGGGGTTGATACCGAGCCGCTTCGGCAGGCGATCACGGGCTGTATCCGCGCGGTTGCCGGAAGCCCGGAGATCGAGGTCGTGTTTTCGAGCGAGCGGCCCGGCTTTGCCGGCGACCGCATGCGCCTGCCCGAGCTCTCCAAGCGCCCGACGGCCCATGACGTCTCGATGACACGGGGCTTGGGCGACTCCATGGCGTTGCGCAAGGCCTGCCATAACGCCAAGGTTCATGCCGTCATGTCGCCGCAAGGCGAGGATGCCAAGGCCGTGTTCGATGCCGTCGAGCAGGCGCGCGTGGAAGCCATCGGTTCCAACCGCATGGCCGGCATGGGCGACAATCTCGACACCGTGCTGTCCGATCGGCTGGCGAAGTCCAATTATCGCACCGTGACGCGGCGCGAGGATGCGCCGATCCACGATGCGGTTGCCCTTCTGGTGCGCGAGCGGCTGACCGGGCGCAAGACGCCCGCGGAAGCGGGTCCCGTACTCGACCTGTGGCGCGATTTCCTCGAAGAAAAGGGTGCTGTCGATCTCGACAAGCTGCCGGCTGCGATCGAGGACCAGCAGGCCTTTGCCAAGCTCGTGCGCAATCTGCTGACGTCGATGGAAATGGCCGAGAATTACGGCGACAACGACACGGAAGAGAATAACGACGAGGACAATTCCTCCGAGGACGACAGCCCGCGCAGCGACGAGGAAAATCAGGACAATGTCGAGGAAGAGGCCGGCGATGATGCCGCACCTTCCGAAGATAGCGAGACCTCGGAAGAGCAGCTTGACGACGGCGAGATGGACGGCGCGGAAATTTCCGACGACGACATGAGCGACGACGGCGACGAGGACTCGGAAACGCCCGGCGAAATGAAGCGTCCGGCAACGCCGTTTGATGATTTCAACGAGAAGGTCGACTACAAGGTCTTCACGCAGGAATTCGACGAGGAAATTCCCGCGGAAGAGCTGTGCGACGAAAGCGAGCTTCTGCGGTTGCGTGCCTTCCTCGACAAGCAGCTGGCGCATCTGCAGGGCGCGGTCGGCCGGTTGGCCAACCGCCTGCAGCGCCGCCTGATGGCGCAGCAGAACCGCTCCTGGGACTTCGATCTGGAAGAGGGCTATCTCGACCCTGCGCGGCTTGTGCGCCTCGTCATCGACCCGATGCAGCCGCTCTCCTTCAAGCAGGAGCGCGACACCAAGTTCCGCGACACGGTCGTCACGCTGCTGATCGACAATTCCGGCTCCATGCGCGGCCGGCCGATCACGGTTGCCGCCACCTGCGCCGATATTCTGGCCCGCACACTGGAGCGCTGCGGCGTGAAGGTCGAGATCCTCGGCTTTACCACCAAGGCCTGGAAGGGCGGTCTGTCGCGCGAGAAGTGGCTGGCCGATGGCAAGCCACAGACGCCGGGCCGTCTCAACGATCTGCGCCACATCATCTACAAGTCGGCGGCCACGCCGTGGCGGCGCGCCCGCGCCAATCTCGGCCTGATGATGCGCGAAGGCCTGCTCAAGGAAAACATCGACGGCGAAGCGCTGATCTGGGCGCATAACCGCTTGCTGGCTCGCCCCGAGCAGCGGCGTATTCTCATGATGATCTCGGACGGTGCGCCGGTCGACGATTCGACGCTTTCGGTGAATCCGGGCAATTATCTCGAGCGCCATCTGCGGGCCGTGATCGAACAGATCGAGACCAGGTCTCCGGTCGAGCTTTTGGCCATCGGTATCGGCCACGATGTCACGCGTTATTATCGCAAGGCCGTGACCATCGTGGATGCCGACGAACTGGCGGGCGCGATGACCGAGCAGCTGGCGGCGTTGTTTGCCGATGAGAGCGAAGCGGGCGGCAGCCGGCGGGGCATGCGCCGCGCCGGTTGATCCCTCACCGCATGAGGAATGTTGACTTGCCTAAATGGTTTTTGTCGTCTGCAACGGCGGCGCTTCTGTGTCTGGCGGCGCCTGCGTTTGCCGACCCCGTCGCTGTTACCAGTGAGCGGATCGAGGCATTCCGCGCGGGCAGCGCGGAGAGGGTTTTCGGCCGGCTGGAGTTTCTCGGTGGGCTGGTGATGAAATCGCCGGACGCCAAGTTCGGCGGCTGGTCCTCCATCCGGCTGCGGCCGGATCAGACGCATTTCGTCGGTGTGATCGACAATGGCGACTGGATCACCGGCGCGCTTCAGCGCGATGCAGCGGGCCGTCTTGCCGGCATCGCCGATGTGGATGTGACGCCCATGCTGTCGAAATCCGGCAAGCCGGACGCGCGCAAGGAAAAGATGGACGCCGAAAGCCTCGCCTTCCGGCCCGGCGAAGTTCTGGTCAGTTTCGAGCGATTTCATCGGGTCGATGTCTATCCCGATCCGGGATTTCAGACCTCGCCACCGAAGCGGACCCTTTCGAAGCTCATTCCCGATGCGCGGCTGAAGGCCAACAAGAGCCTCGAAACTGTGGTCGTCGCACCCCGTGACGGACCTTTGGCCGGTTCGCCGGTGATTGTCGCGGAAGAAAGCCTGAATGCGGCAGGCGACAATTATGCAGCCGTGCTCGAGGGACCGCGCAAAGGCATTTTCTACGTGCGCCGCCACGCCTCTTTCGACATCAGCGACGGAACCTTCCTGCCGGGCGGCGACCTCGTGCTGCTGGAACGCAGTTTCAGCCTGCTGCAGGGCGTGGCGATCCGGCTGCGGCTGATCCGGGCCGAGGATATCAATCCCGATGCGACAGTCGATGGCGAAGAACTGATGACGGCGGACATGAGCCATCGGATCGACAATATGGAAGGCGTGGACGCCTTCCGCGCCGCCGATGGCACGACGCATCTGATCCTCGTCTCCGACAACAACAACTCCTTCCTGCAGAGCAATATCATGCTGGAGTTCCGGCTAGGGGATTGAGGTCGGCCGGGGCAGAGCGGCGAGGCGAGGGCGCAATCACCAACCCTTAACGACATTTCTGCTTTCCGGCCGCTCCATCGCCCGAAGCCCAGGCATTCCCGCGCTCTGCAACTTGCGATTTTGGCGGTGGGGCCGGTATGGTCGAACTGACCCTGCAAACACCGGCATCGCGACGCCGAACGGAGAGCCATCGAGCCCATGCGCGCTTTCTTGAGAGGCCTGATCGTCATCGTGCTGCCCCTGCTGACGCTGACGGGATGCGGCAATTATGAATGGCATCAGAAGCTGACCGTCACCGTGGACACGCCCAATGGTCCGATCAGCGGCGCATCGGTCATGAAAATGCGTGTGAGCGACCAGAGAAGCTCCTTCAATCCTCCGGAGGCGCGCGGCGTCAGTTTCACCCTCAGCGGCGAAGCCGCAGTCGTTCAGGTCGCGCCCGGGCGATATCTCTTTGCACTCCGGAAGGGAGTCCCCTCGCTGGCTGAACAGCTCTATCCGAAGATGGATACCATCGAGTCGGCCAAGCTGATGGAGAAAGGCCTCGGCGCAGAGCCGAGCGAAGTCATGCTTTCCAGCAACCAATACCCCCTCCTCGTCACCTTCGATGACATCAAAGACCCAGCCAGCGTCAAGCGCGTCAACCCCGCCAATCTCGAAGCCACCTTCGGCCCCGGCTATCGGCTGAACGGGATCACGCTGTCGCTGACGAAGGAACCGGTGACGAAGGGCGAGGTTGAGAAGGTGTTGCCTGCCGAGTTCTTCAAGCGATGGGGAAGCATGTATCGTGACGCATTGGCCGACGGTGGAATTAAGAACCCATTCTTCAAGACGTTTGCAGCATCGCTCGGACGCGATTCATTCACAACACAAAGGAAATAATCTCCGAACTCCGAACGACATTCTTTGCGCTCATAAATAACTCTCCCCGCCCGCGAACGCGGGCGACTGGATGCCGGATCAGGTCCGGCATGACGGACGGAGAGGTTGAGCCTCAGCCCCCTCACTCCCCCTTCGCCGCAACCACCAGCGCCTTGGCATCCTCGCTATGCCACGCCGCCGGCCCGTTCATCGCGGCCACCAGACACCCGTCCTTGTCGATCAGCATCGTCGCAGGAAGACCAAAGGCGAGGCCTTCTTTCTTTAGCCGGTTAAACGTCCCCAGCGTGTTGTCGCGATAGAAGGCGAGCGAGGTGATGCCGGTGTCATTGCGGAAGGCGTTGGGCTTGTCGTCATTGCCGGTGTCGATATTGATCGCCGCGACCTCGAACTTGCCGTCCGCGCCCATGTCCTTTTGCAGCGCGTCGAGTTCCGGCATTTCGGTGCGGCAGGGGATGCACCATGTGGCCCAGAGATTGAGCAGCACGGTCTTGCCCTTGAAATCGGCAAGCGTCATCGCCTTGCCGTCAGGCCCCTTGAATGAAAAGTCGCCGAGCGAACGCGGCGGATTGGCGGCGACGAGGGCGGCGACCTGGCCCTTCATCAGCGGCTTCAGCTTCGTCACCAGCGCATCAGACTTGGCGCAATCGCCGCTCGCGGCAAGCGCATCCTTGCCAGACCCGGAACTCTTCATGTAAACCGCGACGGCTCCGGACAGGACGCCCAGAACCACCGCCGCCGTGGCGAGTGTGAGGACGGGAAGCGCCTTTCGGTTTTCAGTGACCATATCGACATCAACTCCGGGATCGTGATCCATGGCCGAAGACAAGAAATCCTCGAACCAGATGTGGGGCGGACGCTTCGCCTCCGGCCCCGCCGCGATCATGGAGGAGATAAACGCCTCCATCGGCTTCGACAAGAAACTCTACGCCCAGGATATCCGCGGCTCATTGGCGCATGCCGAGATGCTGGCAAAGCAGGGCATCATTTCCGCCGAGGACCTGAGACAGATTACGCAAGGTCTCCATAGCATCCGCGCGGAAATCGAAAACGGCAAATTCGAGTTCTCACGCAAACTTGAAGACATTCACATGAATATCGAGGCGCGGCTGGCCGACGAGATCGGGCTGGCCGCCAAGCGCCTTCACACCGCCCGCTCGCGCAACGACCAAATAGCGCTCGACTTCCGCCTGTGGGTGAAGGAAGAGCTGATGAAGGTCGATGCGGCGCTTTCCGCGCTGATTTCCGTCTTCCTCGCCCGCGCCGAGGAACATGCCGACACGGTGATGCCCGGCTTCACCCATCTGCAGACCGCTCAGCCCGTCACCTTCGGCCATCATTGCATGGCCTATGTCGAAATGTTCGGCCGCGATCGGTCACGCGTGCGCGACTGCATCACCCGCATGGACGAAAGCCCGATCGGCGCCGCGGCCCTTGCCGGCACGCCCTATCCGATCGACCGTCACATGACGGCTTCGGCGCTCGGCTTCCGCGAGCCGACGCGCAACTCCATCGACACGGTGTCCGACCGCGATTTCGCGCTGGAATTCCTGTCGCTCGCCTCAATCTGCGCCACGCATCTGTCGCGTCTGGCCGAAGAAATCGTCATCTGGTCGACGCCGCAGTTCAATTTCGTGCGCCTGTCGGATTCGTTCTCCACCGGCTCCTCGATCATGCCACAGAAGAAGAACCCGGATGCGGCCGAACTGGTGCGCGCCAAGACCGGCCGCATCAACGGCTCGCTGATCGCGCTGCTCACTGTCATGAAGGGCCTGCCGCTCGCCTATTCCAAGGACATGCAGGAAGACAAGGAACAGGTCTTCGACGCCGCCGAAAGCCTGGAACTGTCGATTGCCGCCATGACCGGCATGATCGGCGACATGACGGTGAACACGGCCTCGATGCGCAAGGCCGCCGGCTCCGGCTTCTCGACTGCGACCGACCTTGCGGACTGGCTGGTCCGCGAACTGGGCCTTCCGTTCCGCGATGCGCATCATGTCACGGGCGCTGCCGTTGCCGCCGCCGAGAAGAAGGGCGTCGATCTCTCGGGGCTCTCGCTTGATGAGCTGAAGGCGATCCATCCGGATATCAACGACGGCGTCTATGCCGTGCTGACGGTGGATGCCTCCGTTGCCTCGCGCAAGAGCTATGGCGGCACGGCGCCGGATCAGGTGCGGTTCCAGATTTCGGAGTGGAAGAAGCGGGTTTGAGTGTGGGGTACCCCCCCCGCCGCCTTCGCCCACCAATCACCGCGCGCGATTTGACTTCAACAGAATTGGAGTGCAAGCGCGCCGTCAATCCGCTATGTGTTTTCGCAAGTTAACAAGAAGGGCCTGCATTTCCGATGCCGGGATTGTTCAAGAAGCTGGCGCTTGCCGCCGTCTGCGTCGCCATCGTGGCAAGTGTTTCCTCCTGCGGCCGCAAGGGCGATCTGGATCAGCCGGGGGCCTATGAGGGGCAGACGATGGACAAGGCAACCGGCACGGTGAAGACCAAACCGGTCGTGCGTGAAGACAAGCCCTTCATTCTCGATCCGCTTCTATAAGGCCACACCCCCGTGAACCATTTTGAATATCGCGACGGCGTGCTGCACGCCGAAGACGTGCCCGTGGCAGAAATCGCCGCCGCCGTCGGCACCCCCTGCTATGTCTATTCCACCGCTACGCTGGAGCGCCACTACACGGTGTTTTCGCAAGCCTTCAAGGATGTCGATTCGCTCGTCTGCTATGCGATGAAGGCGAACTCGAACCAGGCCGTCCTGAAGGTGCTCGGCCGCCTCGGCGCCGGCATCGACGTCGTTTCCGAAGGCGAGCTTCGCCGGGCGCTTGCCGCCGGCATTCCCGCTTCGCGCATCATGTTTTCCGGCGTCGGCAAGACCGTGCGCGAAATGGATCTGGCGCTCGAAACCGGCATCTACTGCTTCAATGTCGAGTCCGAGCCTGAACTCGAATTGCTGAACGCACGCGCCGTCAAGGCCGGCAAGCGCGCGCCGGTCTCCTTCCGCATCAACCCGGATGTGGACGCCAAGACTCATGCCAAGATCTCGACCGGCAAGAAGGAAAACAAGTTCGGTATTTCCTATGACCGCGCCCGCGCCGTCTATGCCCATGCCGCGCGCCTGCCCGGCATCGAAGTCACCGGCATCGACATGCATATCGGCAGCCAGATCACCGAACTGCAGCCCTTCGCCGACGCTTTCCGGCTGCTCAAGGAACTGGTCGAGACGCTGCGCACCGACGGTCACACGATCGAGCATGTCGACATCGGCGGCGGTCTCGGCATACCGTACAAGGATTCGAACGACATTCCGCCGCTTCCGGCCGACTATGCGGATGTGGTGAAGAACCAGCTGCGCGGCCTCGATTGCAAGATCGTCGCCGAACCCGGCCGCCTGATCGCGGGCAATGCCGGCATTCTGTTGACGGAAGTCCTCTATGTGAAGGACGGCGGCGAGAAGACCTTCGTCATCGTCGATGTCGCCATGAACGACCTCGTGCGCCCGACGCTTTACGAGGCCTGGCACGAGATCAAGCCTGCCGTCATTTCGGCGGCGAACGCGCCGCTGATCAAGGCCGATGTCGTGGGCCCCGTCTGTGAGACGGGCGATTACATGGCGCTCGACCGCGAGATGATGATGCCGAAGCCCGGCGATCTTCTCTCCATCGGTTCGGCAGGCGCTTACGGAGCGGTGCAGGCCGGCACCTATAACAGCCGCCTTCTGGTTCCCGAAGTGCTGGTCAGCGGCGACCGCTATCATGTCATCCGTCCGCGCACGACCTATGAGCAACTGATCGGCCTCGATTCCGTGCCGGACTGGCTGGAATAACCCGTCCTGCCCTCGCCTTTGCCACAAAGAATGTTATTCTGTCGCCTGATGGATGGTCAGGAGCGGCATGGATAGGCAAGACAAAGGGAGAGACGAGAGCGACGGCATGGGGCGGCTGAAGCGCCGCATCGCGCGCTCCCGTGGCCTCGCCAAGCTCGTGCTATTCCTCGAACGGCTTGCGCCGCTCAGCCTCGTCCCGCTTTCTGTTGCAGCACTTTATGCGGCCACAAGCTGGTTCGGGCTTTTCCGGCTGATGCCGGCGAGTGTGTCGCGGGGGCTCGCCGTTCTTCTTGGTCTTGTTTTTCTGTGGTCGCTGATCCGCATTGCCGCCGCCAAATGGCCGACGGATGCGGAAGCGACGCGGCGCATCGAGGAGCGCAGCGGCCTTGCCCATCGGGCGCTGGCGGCGCTGGAAGACGTTCCCGCCACGACGAGCGGCGCCTTCGGCGAGGCGCTCTGGCGCGAGCACAAGCGGCGTATGGCCGGCCTTGTTGGCTCGCTGACCGCCGGGACGCCGACGCCCGATATCGCGGCGTCTGACCGATTCGCGTTGCGCGCCATTCCGGCGCTGCTTCTCTTCGTCGCCTTCGGTTTTTCCTGGTCGAACAATGCCGGCCGCCTGAGTGATCCGTTCAGACCGATCCCGGTCGATAGTGCTGCGGCGGGGCTTCGGATCGATGCCTGGGTGACGCCGCCGGTCTATACGCGCAAGCCACCAGTCTTTCTGACGGTCAACGAGCCGAACTCTGGCGACGCCAAGCCGATTGTCGTGCCGGAAGGCTCGCGCCTCACGGTTCGGCTTTCGGGCGAGAGAACCGATGTCGCCGTGACCTATGCGCCGAGCGACGCAAAGGCTCCTGTGCCGCTTGCAGCTGAGGCGAGCCCGAAGGCGGAGGACAAGCAGCTGGCCGACGGCAAGACGTTCCAGGCCGCGCTTTCCGTTCCCGGAACGCTCGATGTCGGCGGCAACCGCTGGGCCTTCCACATCCAGAAGGACGAGCCGCCGAAGATCACCTTTGAAGGCGAACCGCAGCGGGCGGTGAGCGGTGCGCTCGAAATCGGCTTCAAGGCCAGCGACGATTATGGCCTGACCTCGGCGCAGGCGCTGATCGAGCCGGCGGAGCAGGAGCCGGGTGCGATTGCGCTCTATCCGCCGCCGGAATTCCGGCTCGAACTGCCGCGCACCGATGCGCGCGAAGCCAAGGGCGTGACAAGCCGCGACCTGACAGAACATCCGCTGGCTGGAAAGAAGGTCCATCTGACGCTGATCGCGACCGATGCCGCCGGCCATACGGGGCGTAGCGAGACGAAGGATATCATCCTGCCGGCACGCAATTTCCGCGAGCCGCTGGCGGCGGCCGTCGCCGAAGAGCGGCAGGTGTTTGCACTTGATGAGCGCAAACTCGACCGTGCCATCGAGCTTAATGACGCGCTGTTCGTCCGGCCGGAAGAGACGATCCCGGACATGACGCAGTTCCTGCTGATCCGCTCGGCCGGCCAGCAGATGCGGCTTGCGCGGTCGGAGAAGGACCTGAAGGCGACCGCCGATTACCTCTGGCAGATCGCGCTCGGAATCGAGGGCGGTGACGTGGCCAACGCGGAACGCAAGGTGAAGGATGCGCAGCAGGCGTTGTCCGATGCGCTGAACCGCAATGCTTCTGACGAAGAGATCCGCAAGCTGACGGACGATCTGCGCAAGGCCATGAACGAGTTCATGCAGGCGCTGGCGAAGCAGATGCAGAACAATCCCGACCAGAACCAGATGACCGCCGACCAGCGGAAGATGCTGCGCCAGCAGGATCTGGAAAAGATGCTGGACGAGATCCAGAAGCTTGCCGAAAGCGGCTCGCGCGACGAAGCGCGCAATCTTCTGAACCAGATGCAGCGCATGATGAACAACCTGCAAACCGCCCGGCCGAACCAGGGCAAGCAGCAGGGCAAGGACCAGATGCGCGGCGAGATCGACAAGCTCGGCAAGCTGCTGCAGGACCAGAAGAAGCTGCTCGACGATACCTTCACCAAGGAACAGGCGCTGCGCGACCGCATGCAGTTCGGCGATCCGAGCACTCGCGAGGACCAGCCGCGGCTTTTCGAGAAGACGCCGAATCCGTTTGGCCAGCCGCAGGACGGTGACGGCGAAGACCAGCAGAATGGCCCGGAAAACGGCCAGGAAAACGGGTTGAACCAGCCGATGCCTCCGGATCCGGGCGGACGCAAGCCGGATGCCGGCGAGCAGCCAAAGGAACGCCGTCCGGAAGATTCCATGACGCAGGAGCAGCTGAAGCAGGCGCTCAAGGACCTTTCCGAGCGGCAGAAGCAGCTTGAAAAGGACCTGAAGAGCCTGCAGGAGGGCCTGAAAAAGTTCGGTGTGAAGCCGGGTGAAGGGTTCAACAGCGCCGGCAAGGAGATGAAGGACGCCACAGGCGCTCTGGGTGAGGCTGAGGGGCAGACGGCGCTTGATTCGCAGGGCCGCGCTATCGAGGCGCTGCGCAAGGGTGCGTCCGAACTGATGCAGCAGCTCGCCCAGCAGGGGCAGCAGGGCAGCGGTCAGGGTGGCATGCAGCAGCAGGGCCAGAACCGCGAAGGTCTTGACCCGCTTGGTCGTCCGCAAGGCCGCACCGGCCCGGAATTCGGCGAGGATGTGAAGGTGCCGGACGAGTTCGATGCCGAACGCGCCCGCCAGATCCTGGAAATCATCCGCCGCAAGCTCGGTGAAAACGCGAGCCCGGAACTGGAACGGCAATATCTCGAGCGGCTGTTGCAGCTGCAGTGATCAGCGCACCACGTCAGCCGGGCCAGCCGTTTATAAAGCAGGAAATTCGAGAATCAGGCAGCGAGCGCCTGGGCCACGGCAAGCCGGATATCCGGCAGGCTGAAGGGCTTGGACACGACGTCCACGATCTTGACGGCGAGGTCGTCGGCGCGTTCGCGCTGCTCGGCATAGCCGGTCATCAGCAGGATCTTGAGGCCCGGGAACCGGTCGGCCGCCTGATGGGCAAGCTCGATCCCGTCCATGACGGGCATGCGGATATCGGAAAGAAGAAGGTCGAACGGGCCCTCCGAAAGACGCTCGAGACCTTCGGCGCCGTCGGCGGCTTCCATGGTCTCGTGTCCGTCGAGACGCAGCGCACGGGCGACGAAGGACCGCAGTGAATCTTCGTCTTCGGTGATGAGAATCCTGGCCACGTGTCTATCCCTGCTCATGTTGTCTTATGGGACAAAAACACCAGACTTTTCTTTTCGACAGGTAAATTTCCGGCCAGATAGCTCGCAAGAGCCCGTCTGATGGCGACTGTGGTTAACAAACAGCGACTGCCCGAGCTCTCAGGCGTCGCCCGTCACCACGCCGACAAAGGGCAGTTCGCGGAAGGCATAGGCCACGTCCATGCCGTAGCCCACGACGAAATAGTCGGGACATTCGAAGCCGACATAATCGGCCTCCAGCTTCTCCTGACGCTTCACGCTCTTGTCCAGAAGCACGGCAATGGACACGTTGGCCGCGCCGCGCTCAAACATGAGATCGCGGGCGAATTGCAGTGTGCGGCCCGATTCGAGAATGTCGTCGATGAGCAGAACATCGCGACCCTTCACGTCGCTGTCGATGTCCTTGATGATCTTCACGCCCTGCGACACGGTCCCCTTGCCATAGCTCGACAGCGTGATGAACTCGACTTCAGGCGCGAGGCCGACATGGTGCAGCGAGCGGATCAGGTCTGCGGCGAAAATGAAGGAACCCTTGAGGATCGATATGACCAGCAGGTCCTGAGTCGGACCCTTGGCAATTTCGGCAGCCATCTCGTCATTGCGCTTGGCAATCGCCTCGGACGTAAACAGCGGCTCGATGACTTTACCACGAATGACAGGCATGGGAGGCTCCGGGGGAATGAAACATCTCCATGCCTAACATGGGGCAGGCGTTTCAGACACCCTTTGGCGCAAACGAGATGGAGACTTCCTGACGTTTTCCACCGGGAGAGGGAATGCGAAGCTTGAAACGCGCTGTTTCGCCGGCGGCCAGCAGGCCGTCGCCCAGACTGACGGCGGACTGGTTGACGGCGCCGGTCTCCGATTTCATCTGTGCGATGAGCGCCGGCAGGGGCAGAGCCTCGTGCGAGCGGTTCTCCACAATGCCGGAAAGCTCCATGACGCGAAGCCCGTTCGAATCGATCGGTGACTGGTGGATGTCGGTGATGATGAGCCCGCCCTCGGCGGCGGCGAAGGCACCGAGATTGAAATAGGCGGCAATCCCCAAGGTCAGCAGAAAGGTCGCGGCGAGGCCCGCCAGGCCATATTGCGGCAGGCGGGATGGAGAGGAGGACGGATCGCTCTTTTGCTGCGCGGCCGTGCCCGTGCCGAAATGTCCGCGCGAAGCGGTTTGCGTCCGTTGCCTATCGCCGCCGGTGCGGTTGTCGTTGAATGTCGCATGCGCGCGTGTCCGGGGCGCCGCCGAAACCACTTCGAATTCGGCGTCCTCGATGTCGCGCGCCCTTCTTCCGCCCGGCCTGTGGGTCGCTTTCTGCAGGGACCGCTCCGGCGGAATGAGATCGTAAGTCTGGCGAGCGCTGCTGTCGGACTGAAACGGAGCCATGCCTAATCTCCCCCCTGCGCGCGCGCCCCGCGGTTTTGGACAAGCGGGCTCGGGCATTGAAACGAATCCTTATGAGACGTAAACGATAATGGTTAATGCTTCGCAAAGCCGGGTGGCCCGGCGCGACGCGCCGAACTGCAAAGATACGGCGCGCCCAACTTGGAAAACGTCCATCAGGAACCGCGATCAGCTGTGATACATTTTGAAAATGTCGGATTGCGCTATGGGCTGGGACCGGAAATCCTCCGGGACATCACCTTTGATATCCCGGCGAGCTCCTTCCAGTTTCTGACCGGTCCCTCTGGCGCGGGCAAGACGACGCTTCTGAAACTCTTGTTTCTGTCGCTGAAGCCGACGCGCGGGCTCATCCGCATGTTCGACCGCGACATTGCCGCAATCCCCCGCGAAGACCTGCCCATGCTGCGCCGGCGCATCGGCATCGTCTTTCAGGATTTCCAGTTGCTCGATCATCTGACGACCTACGAGAATGTCTCGCTTCCGCTGCGCGTGCGTGGCAAGGAGGAGCATACCTATCGCAGCGACGTCATCGAACTTCTGAAATGGGTCGGCCTCGGCCAGCGTATCAACGTGTTGCCGCCGGTTTTGTCGGGCGGGGAGAAGCAGCGCGCCGCGATTGCCCGGGCACTGATGGACCGGCCGGAAATCCTGCTTGCCGACGAGCCGACCGGCAATGTCGATCCACCCATGGCGCGTCGCCTGCTCGGGCTCTTTCGCGAGCTGAACCGGCAGGGCACCGCCGTTCTCATCGCCACCCACGATTTTGCCCTGATGGATCAGGTCGATGCCCGCCGGATGATCCTGTCCGAAGGCCGGCTGGATATCTTCTCATGAGCGTGGCGGAGAAGACACCGGCGCCGCCGGAACGGAAGAGGCCAGGCGATGTGAAGACCCGTCCGCACGGACCGATCGTGCCGTCGGCCAATGTTCAGGGCAGTGCGCTCCTGGCCGTCATCGCCATCATGTCGTTTCTGGCCTGCCTGACGCTGGGCGGCGTGAGCATGGTCCGCGCCACGGCGGCGAGCTGGCAGAGCCAGATTTCGCGCGAGATCACCATCCAGATCAAGCCGGACGACGGTCTCGACATGGAAAAGGCGCTCATCGAGGCGCGCAACATCGCCTCCTCCTTTGTCGGGGTCACCGGCGCGACGATCATGGACAAGCAGGCGACTTCGCGCCTCCTTGAGCCCTGGCTCGGCGCGAGCCTCAATATCGATGAGCTTCCCGTGCCGCGTCTGGTCATCGTGACCATCGACGAAAGCGCACCGCCTGATTTCGAGGCTTTGCGGGACGCCTTGTCGAAGAAGATCCCGCAGGCCTCGCTCGACGATCACCGCACCTGGGTCAACCGCCTCGTCTCCATGGCACGCACCACGGTCATGATCGGCACGGGCGTTCTGATCCTTGTCTTCTCCGCCATGGTGCTCACCGTTATCTTTGCGACCCGCGGCGCGCTGTCCGGCAATCGTCATATCGTCGAGGTGCTGCATTTCGTCGGCGCAGAAGCCTCCTTCGTCGCCAACGAATTCCAGAAGCATTTTCTGATCATCAGCCTCAAAGGCTCGGGTGCGGGCAGTGCGCTTGCCGCGCTCTTCTTCATGATCGCGTCCTGGTGGCAGTCGCGTTCGCTGGCAACGCCGGCCAGCGATCAGGCGACGGCGCTTTTCGGCACGTTTTCCGTCGGCTGGCTCGGCTATTTCGGCATTGCCCTGACAATGCTCCTGATTGCCGGTCTCACCACACTGACCGCACGGCTGACGGTGATGCGTACCATATACGAGATCGACCAGATCCGTTCCGATCCGGCCCGCAGTGACGGCTTGAACTCATGAAGTCACTATCCGCGACGCGCCGCAAACGGATCACAGGGTGCTGACATGCCGAGTGTGAACACACGAGATCAGCGACAGGGGCGGGGCGTCTGGCAGCCCACGCGGCCGTTCCATCGCGTTTTCCTGCGCCGGCTGAGCTATGTCGTGCTCATTCTGGTGGGGCTTCTGTTTGGCGGCTTTCTGCGCTTTGCCGACACGGTGGCGGGCCTGACGCCGGCCGAAAAGCCCAAGGCGGATGCGGTCGTTGTGCTGACAGGCGGTACCCAGCGCATCGATCAGGCCGTCAATCTTCTGGAAACCGGCACTGGCCAGCGGCTCCTCATTTCCGGCGTGCATCCCGACACGTCGGCGGCGCGCATCCGCGAGATGACGCGTGCGCCGCAGAGCCTGTTCGTCTGCTGTGTCGATCTCGGCTACGACGCCATCGACACGGTGGGCAACGCGCTGGAAACGGCCAAATGGGTGCGCGCGCATAATTATCGCCGCGTTCTCGTCGTCACCAGCAACTATCACATGCCGCGCAGCCTTCTCGAGCTGCACCGCATCGACCCGGACACGCAATATATAGGCTATCCGATCGTCTATACCGATCTGAAGTCGACCAACTGGATGGCCATGCCGGAGGTCGTCAAGGCAATGCTTTCCGAATATGTGAAGCTGGTCGGGGCAACGATCCGCGCGCATCTCTTCACGCCCGACAGATCGAGCCTGCGCAGCGGCAAAGGCGAGCGCTGAGCACCGGGCAGAGCTCAGCGGCTGTCATCTTGCGCCCGGGCGAGCGCGACAAACAAAAGTGCTTTGCTTGCTTTTGTCCGCAAGGGTTTTCGTGTAGCTCTTGCGGCGACATTGGGGCCGGGGATTAACGGGCTGCAGATGCGCGCAATTTCGAGGCGGCGACGGACGGCGTCAGCGGGATTGCGACCATCAAAGACATGACGGAAGACAAGAATGATCGTGATCCGGTCGATAATTTTCAATGTGCTGTTTTACATGATGTTCATCGCCGAGATGATCATCTTCACACCGATTTACTTCATTCTTCCGCGCAAGAAGGCCTATTTCGTTCCCAAGTTCTGGGCGCGCTCCAATCTGTGGCTGATGCGCGTCGTGCTGGGGACGCGGGTCCGGATCGAGGGGCTGGAAAATCTGCCCAAGGGCGCCTTCATCTTTGCGCCGAAGCACCAGACCTTCTGGGACACGTTCGCCTTTCTGCCGCATATCGAAGACCCGCTTTACATCCTCAAGCGCGAACTGCTCTGGATTCCGGTTTTCGGCTGGTATGTCGCCAAGCAACGCATGATCGGCATCGACCGCTCCGCCCGCGGAAAGGCGATGGCCGAGGTCATGACCCGGACGCTGAAGGAAATGAAGACCGGCCGCCAGCTGATCATCTACCCGGAAGGCACACGCCGCCCGCCGGGAGCCGAACCGGTCTACAAATACGGGATTGCGCGGCTTTATCGCGATCTGCAGATGCCGGTCGTGCCAGTCGTTCATCAGGCCGGTATCTTCTGGCCGCGCCGCAAGGCGCTGCGTCAGGGCGGCGTCATCATTGCGCGAATCCTGCCGCCGATCCAGCCGGGGATGGAGGAGAAGGAATTCTTCGAACATCTGGTCAAGACGATGGAAGAGGCGAGCGACAAGTGTCTTCTCGACACGGTTGACGCCAACCCGCATCTGATCCTGCCGGAGACGGCGAAGAAGCGGATCGCGGAGCTCAGAGCGCAGTCGTAGCTGGCCTCATGACCGCTTCGGCATGGGCCAGGACGTTTTCCAGCCACTGATCGCGGATGCCCAGATCGCGCATATGCGTGACCGTGTTGCGGACGTAATCCAGGTTGTCGCCGGAGACGCCAGCGGCGCTCGCCACGATATGCGCCGCCTCTTCAGGGCTTGAGGGCCGCTCGAACTGCTCGTGGGCCGGGTCGGCGACATAGATCAGCGTCTTGACCCAGCGCCCGTCGGCAAGACGGGCCGGGGCCAAGCGCTCCAGATAGACATTTGTCACCAACTCACGTTCACGCAGGTAGGCGACGACACTGTCATGTTCCTGTTCCGAGACCCGAAAAGCGACGCCTTTGCAGCTTCCGCCGCGATCGAGGCCCAGCACGAGGCCGGGACGCTCGCGGGTGCCGCGATGCACCCAGGAGCGGATGCACAGCGAGCGCCGATAGCCATAGGCTCGGGCGATCTGCCGTTCCTCAAATGTAAAGCCCGGCTTCCACATCAGTGAACCGTAGCCAAAGACCCAAAAATCTTCCATATCGCGAACCACTATGCGAACGACGCATCAGTTTGTCAGGGACAAGTGGAAATCGTTTATCCCGAAAAGACAAACGACAACAAACGAATCGAGAATCTGTCTTGTTCAGATCGAGCCTGGCCGATTCTGAAGGCCAAGCACAACACGGAGTTTTCCATGACGACTTACAAAGAGCCCGTCAATCGCCGCCGCCGATTTCCCTGGTGGGCCAGACTGATTCTGCTCGTCGTCGTGCTTTATGGGGCTGCGCTTTATTTCGCTGCCCATCAGGCCAAGGTCTATCTCAACGCGGTCGTTGCTCCGCCGGGCGCGACCGTGTCGGAAAACTGCGCCGAATACGACCTCAGGGGCCTGCCGATGCGCATTTCCGCCGTCTGCAAGTCAGCGAAATTCGTCGATCCCGTGACCGGTATAGACCTGACGACGGGAGCGGTTCGCACAACCACATTCGTCGAAAATCCGACGCATGCCACGTTCTCGATCTCCAGCCCCGTCAAGGCGAGGCTCGCCAATGGCGCGACCATCGACACCAACTGGCAAAGCCTCGACAGTGATATTGGCGGCGATCTGTCCGGCATTAATTACGGATCGGTCTTCATCGGCGCCATTGACAGCACGATCGCGCTGCCGTCGGTCCCGAGCCCGGTCAAGGTCACCAGCGATCATGCGGAATTCCATGTCCGCCAGAACGGCCCGGATCTGGAGGTCGCTTCGCGCTCCGACGGGACGAAATTGCAGACCGCGCTGATTTCGGCAAACCTCCCCGCCTTCTCGACAAGTCTGGATGCGCGCCTGGACGGACGCGGCAATGTGCTATCCGGCGCGCCGATCACCGCAGGGGAAGCTGTGCAGGGCAATATCAATCGTCTGGAAATCAATTTCGGCACCGACGGCGCGCTTGCGGTGTCAGGGCCTTTCAAGATCGCCGAAAACGGCCTGCTTTCGGGTGATTTCACGATCGATGTCGAGAATTATGCCGCGCTTCGCGGTACGCTGAGCGCCAGCTTTCCGCAGGCGACCACGCTTTTCGACACGGCCTCGATCCTCCTGAAAACCCTCTCTGCCGGGAGCAAGACCGGAAGCATTACGCTGAATGTGCGTGATGGCCACGTTTCGCTCGGCATCATTCCGCTGGGAACTATTCCCCCGCTTTGACCTCGAGAGAAGCGCCGTTGCGGCCGAAGTTCGGCGCAGCCGTATCCTGGCCCGCCTCGATGATCGAGCGGCGGATGGCGCGGGTGCGGGTGAAGAGATCGAAAAGCTTGTCGCCGTCGCCCCAGCGGATCGCCCGCTGCAGATAGGCGAGGTCTTCGGAGAAGCGTGCCAGCATTTCCAGGATCGCATCCTTGTTGTGCAGGCAGACATCCCGCCACATGGTCGGGTCGGAGGAGGCAAGGCGCGTGAAGTCGCGGAAGCCGGAAGCCGAGTATTTGATGACTTCCGATTCCGTCACCGTCTCCAGGTCGTCGGCCGTGCCAACGATGTTGTAGGCGATGATATGCGGCAGGTGCGACACGATGGCCAGCACCTTGTCGTGATGCAGCGGGTCCATCTCCTCGACCTTGGAGCCGAGTGCGTTCCAGAAGTCGCGCAGCTTGGCAACGGCGTCCGGATCGGTCCCAGGAACCGGCGTCAGGATGCACCAGCGCCCGACGAAGAGACCGGCAAAACCCGCATCCGGACCCGAATGCTCGGTGCCGGCAATCGGGTGGCCGGGGATGAAATGTACATGCTCGGGCATATGCGGCTGCATCTGCGCAATGACGGAGGCCTTGGTCGAGCCCACATCCGTCACGGTTGCGCCGGGCTTCAGCGAGCCGGCAATCTGTTCGGCAACGGCGCCGGATGCGCCGACCGGAACCGAAACGATCACCAGATCGGCATCACGCACGGCCTCTGCCGCATCCGCCACATAGGCGTCGCCCAAGCCCAGCTCTTCCGCCCGCTTGAGGGTCGCGGCGCTGCGCGTCGAGATCGTCACCTTGCCAGCCAGACCATGCGCCTTGATGTCGCGCGCAATCGACGAGCCGATGAGGCCGATACCGATCAGGGCGATGTTTTCATAAATCTTCGCCACGTTATGCACGCCCCATAAATTCACCCAGCGCCTCGATGACGCCGCGATTGGCCTCTTCTGTTCCCACCGTCATGCGCAGCGCATTGGGCAGGCCATAGCCGGCGACCCCGCGCAGGATATAGCCGCGTGACGACAGGAACGCATCCGCATCCGGCGCCCGCTTGCCGTCGATGTCGGGGAAATGGATCAGCACGAAATTGGCGACCGACGGCGTGACCTTGAGGCCGATGGCTTCGAACGCCTGCGTCAGCTTTTCCAGCCAGAGCGAGTTGTGCGCCACCGCCTTTTCGACAAAGGCCTGATCCCGCACGGCAGCAGACGCTGCCGCGAGACCCGGAACGGTCATGTTGAACGGCCCGCGCACGCGGTTGAGCGCCGCAAGTATCTCCGCAGGTCCATACAGCCAGCCGACGCGGAGTGCTGCCAGCCCATAGGCCTTGGAGAAAGTGCGGCACATGACGACATTGCGATTGGCCGAGACCAGCTCGACGCCCGTCTCGTAATCGTTGCGGCGGACATATTCGGCGTAAGCGGCATCGAGCACCAGAAGCACATGCGGCGGCAGGCCAGCATGGAGACGGCGGATATCGGCCATCGGAATATAGGAGCCGGTCGGGTTGCCCGGATTGGCGATGAAGACGGCCTTGGTCTTCTCTGTCACGGCGGCCAGAATGTTGTCGACATTCACCCGGCAGTCGTCTTCCTTCACCGTGACCGGGGTTGCACCCGACGCCATGATCTGGATGCGATAAACTAGGAAGCCATGCTCGGTGATGATCGCCTCGTCGCCGGCGCCCAGATAGCAGCGGCAAATGAGACCCAGAAGCTCATCCGAGCCCGCACCGCAGAGGATGTTGGCCGGGTTCAGTCCATGCACCGCGCCGATTGCCTCGCGCAGCTCCGTCGCCTGACCGTCCGGGTAAAGCTCGAGATGGTCCGCCGCATGACGATAGGCCTCGATCGCTGCCGGGCTCGGGCCCAGCGGAGTCTCGTTGGAGGACAGCTTGAAAATGCGGCCGGAAAAGCCAGCGCCATCCTTGCCCGGCACATAGGCCGAGATATCCATCACGCCGGGACGCGGCACGGGTGCGGATGCAGTCGTAGTCATGCGAAAAGCCCCTGAACTTGGAAGCCAAAGGCAATAGTGCGGAAAGAGGTTCTTGTCGAGGGCGGGGATTTGGGACGGATCAGCGCAGCCAGTCTTCGACGCGAAGGCCCGGTACGCGCTCAAATTCGCGAATGTTGTTGGTGACCATGGTCAGGTCACGCGCTCGTGCCTGGCCCGCAAGGAGGAGATCAAGCGGTCCTATGGGCTTTCCCTTGTGTGCAAGCGTCGCTCGGATTTCACCTGCGGCAATTGCGTCTTTTTGATCCAACTCGAGAATGGGAAAGCTCCGCAGGAAAAGGCGTACGGCTTCCAGGTTATGATCAACACGTTGGCTTTTGTGAGCACCATAGTAAAGCTCGTGCACCACAACGACTGAAAATGCCAAACTGCTATTAGAATGCGCCAGAACGCGCTTCAGCAACGGCTCCGATTTACCGGCAAGAAGGGAAATAGCGACATTGGTGTCCAGAAGGTGAGTGATCACTCGAACACCTTGTCGAGACCCTCACGCTCCTGCATGTCCGGCTGCTCGCGCCCGTCAGCGAAAAAATCGTCACTGACACCGTGCGCAATCGCTTTCTTGAGGGACGCCCACGGGTCAGCGTCCTCGACGTAAGGGCGCAAGATGATGGCGTCACCCTCCTGGGTGATTTCCACCCGATCGACATCGAGACGAAATTCCTTTGGGAGACGAACTGCCTGCGAATTGCCGGACTGAAAAACCCGCGCCAAATGTGCCATGTCAGCCTCCGCGTATAAACGTCCATGTATATACGCGTATTGCCGGTATCTTTCAATCCATCCCCACCCGTGTCGTCGGCACCCCTTGCGGTGCAAGCACCGGCACGAACACCCGGCGCGAGGCCCGAACCGCAACGGGAAGCCCCTGATAGAGCCGCTTGTGCGCCTCAATGATGACGACACCGGAGAAGGCAGGCCAGAGTTTGCGGCCGATGGTTTCCATGCCCTGCCACATGCCAAGCAGCGAACGCCGCGCGGCGGGCGGGAAGAACAGCGCCTCGCTCATCGCGCCGGGGGTGAAATTGGTTTCGCGCAACAGCGCAATCAGCTGGCTGCGGGAATAGGGTCGCCCGGTGCCGAAGGGCGTATTGTCCAGCCGCGCCCAGAGGCCGCGCCGGTTCGGCACGACGATAACAAGGCGGCCGCCGGGGGCGAGCACACGCCACAGCTCCTTCAGCGTTTCGCGCGGGCTTTCGGCAAATTCCAGCGAATGCACCATCAACACGCGGTCGATGGCGGCGTCCGGCAGCGGCAATTCCTCGTCGAAGACCAGAGCCGCAGCCGAAAGTCCGGGCACCGGCCAGTTCACCGCGCCCTGGCCCGCCGGCATGAAGGCGAAGGTGCGTTCCGTGCCTGCCTTGAAACGGTCTAGATAGGGCAGCGCATAACCGAGCCCCATCAGCCGCTCGTCCGGTACGCCCTGCCAGATCGCCGAGAGCGCCATGGTGATGGACTGCTCCGCCGTCCGCCCGACGGGCGACAGGTAGAATTCTCTCAAATCGACGATATCGGCATACATGAAATGATTGTTACCAGCTGACGGGTGGACATCAAGCGTCGAGTGACTAGATTTCAGATAAGGTCAACAACCGGGAAAACCAAATGACTGTGCTGGATATCGATCTCTTTGCCTGCCTCTCGGACAATTTCGGCGTCCTCATCCACGATCCGGAAACCGGGCTCACGGCGGCAATAGATGCACCGGAAGAAGGCCCGATTCTGGAAGCGCTGGAGCGGCGCGGCTGGACGTTGAGCCATATCTTTATCACCCATCACCATCCCGACCATGTCGGTGCCATCGCGCCGCTTGCGGCGCGTTTCAAGCTCGAGGTGATCGGCCCGGAGGGCGAGAAGGACAAGATTGCCGGCCTCACGCGCACGGTCGCGGACGCAGAACGCTTCGAATTCGCCGGCCGGCCCGTCGAGGTCATTCTGACGCCGGGTCATACGCTCGGCCATATCTGCTATCACCTGCCGGAGGACAAGCTGCTGTTTTCCGCCGACACGCTCTTCGCACTCGGTTGCGGCCGCGTCTTTGAGGGCACGATGGAGCAGATGCACCAATCGCTTCAGCGGCTGGGGGCGCTTCCAGACGATACGACGGTCTATTTCGGGCATGAATATACGCAATCCAATGCACGCTATGCATTGACGGTGGAGCCGGAAAATCCCGCGCTTGTCGCCCGTGCAGAGGAAATTGCGGAACTGCGCGAGAAGAGCCGGTTCACTGCGCCGACCACGATCGCGCTGGAAAAGCTGACAAACCCCTTCCTGCGCGCGAAATCGGCAGAAGAATTTGCCGAAATCCGCAAGGGGAAGGACAATTTCAAGTGAGTGCGGCGAATATGAAGCCTGCCGATATCGTCGCGGCCTTGAACATGCAGCGACACCCGGAAGGCGGCTGGTATGCCGAAACCTTTCGCGACTCGGCGGGCGGACCGCGTGGGCATTCGACGGCGATCTACTATCTCCTGGAAAAGGGCGAGCGCTCGCATTGGCACAAGGTGACGGATGCCAGCGAAGTCTGGCTCTATCACGCGGGTGCGCCGCTGACGCTTTCGCTCTCGGAGGACGGCAAGGTGGCCGTGACGTACAGGCTTGGCCCTGACGTCGTTTCCGGCGAGCGGCCGCAGGTCGTCGTGCCGGCCGGCTGGTGGCAGTCTGCGGAGTCGTCGGGCGATTTCACGCTGGTCAGCTGCACGGTCGCACCGGGCTTCACATTCGAGAGCTTTGAAATGGCTCCGCCAGACTGGCAGCCGGGCCGATAAGTTTCATGCGGTGGTGCGGCGTCTGAAGATCATGTCGCGTGCTGCAATCACGGCGCCGGCTGTGATCAGCAGGCCGGCGCCTGCGATCCGCCATGACGGTTCGGCAAAGCCGCCGAGGATCAGCGCGCCGGTCGACAGCAGCGGCGCGGCATAGCTTGCCGCCCCCAGAAGCTGGATATCGCCCTTCTTTACCCCGTAGTCCCAGGTGTAGAAGGCAAGTCCGACCGGGAAGAGCCCGAGGCCGACAACGGCCATCCACTGGCTCGTCGTTTCCGGCCAGACGGTCTGCTCCAGCGCCAGATGGCTGATCATCGACAGGAAAGAGGTTGCCAGGCAAAAGGCCGTGACGGCATCCGTCGGCACCGAGCCGAATTTCCGCGACATGAGCGAGTAGCCGGCCCAGGTAAAGGCGCAGAGAAAGGCCATGACATAGCCGAGCGTATAGGCGCCATCAAAGGAGAGCCCGTTGCGCGAGACGATCAGGAAAGAGCCCGACAGACCGAGCACCGCGCCGATGACATGATGCAGCCTCAGCCTTTCGCCCGGCAGCAGCGCGGAGCCCAGCACGATGAACAGCGGCCAGAGATAGGCAATAAGCCCGGCTTCCGCCGGCGGCGCGTTGCGCAGCGCGGTGAAATACAGAAAATGATAGCCGAACAACCCGGCGATGCCGGTGAGCCAGACAGGCCAGGGCTGGCGGAAGGCTGCGATGCGCGACGGCTTTGCGGCGAGCATGACCAGACCCGGCAGGCTACCGATCAGAAAGGTCACGGCCGCAAGCTGGAAAGGCGGCATCTTGCCTGACGCCGCCGTCATCAGCGCCAGCAGGGACCACATGAGAATGGCGGTGAACCCGATAAGCGTGGCGCGGGATTTCATGGATACGTCTCCGGCCACGGCCGGGACAATCGGGCCTCAGGCACCAAATCGGGTTGCTGCGATCTCCACGGATCCAAACCCGGTCGGCACGAGGATCCTGACCGGAGCATATACATCCGCAACCGGCGATTTGGCAAACCAGATCTCCATATCCTTGAGCTTGGCGACATATTCCATGTCGCTCTTCCCCTTGCGATAGCCGGCCTTCAACCCGATTTTCAGGCCGCAGACATGCGCTTCGAGCTTTTCGCGGTCGTTGCGATAGGTCTTCACGCCCTTGTCTGTCAGCTGGAAATCCGTCCGCGCCTCGCCGTCGAAGACGGGAATCGTTCCGGCACACGGATTGGCATCCGCCGGCAGGATCAGGCCCGACAGCGGATCAACGGCGCGGGCGATATCGGCGGGCGTGATCGGCACCCAGTTTTGCGGCGGGTTCAGCGGCGGCTCGGCCTGAAACGACTTTACGCCGCCACCGGCGAAGGACACCTGATAGACCTTGTGTGCGGTGCCGGCGACATAGTCGGACCGGTAATTCTCGGGGATAAAATTGTCGCCCTTCAATTTGCCCGAGACATTGGCGGTGCCTTCCACCTTCCTGAACAGGCGGGCCAGACCGGTCGTCCTGAACTGTCCCTGTATCTGGAAATCCTTGCCGGCGATCTCGGTGCGGAAAGACGCCTTGGCGAGGCTGAGGCCGGACAAGGTGATCGAATAGTCAGTGATGTGACTGATGGTGGCTGCGGGCAGGGCTGAATTGAGCGGCGCGGCAACGCCGATTGCGGTGGCAGCAAGAAAAGCCATTCTGGCCGTCCGGAAAGAGGTTGTCACGCGATTCTGGTCCATCTGTTCAAACCGAAAAGGAGGGAGACGATCTGGAAGCAATCCTGCCACTGCCCCGCTGAATGCCTGCTGAACGCCACGTTCAGCAGAGTGCAGCCCGGAATTTCGGCGTTTTCATGAGGTTTGGCTTGACGTATGTCCGTCGTGTGACTATAGAACCGCAACTTTCCAATCATGGCCAGATGGAAAAGGCCGTTCCGGCAACGGAAACCTTTTGCCCGGCCCGAAGAAAATATAGGTGTAACCATGTCGCGCAGCTGCGAATTGACCGCCAAGGGCGTTCAGGTTGGCAACAACGTCAGCCATGCCAACAACAAGACGAAGCGCCGCTTCCTGCCGAACCTCGTCAACGTGACGCTGATTTCGGACGCGCTCGGCCAGAGCTTCCGCCTGCGCGTTTCCGCTGCAGCGCTCCGCTCTGTCGAGCATCGCGGCGGCCTCGATGCCTTCCTCGCCAAGGCAAACGAGAACGAGCTCAGCATGCGCGCTCGCCTGCTGAAGCGTCAGATCGCCAAGAAGCTCGCTGAAGCTGCTTGATCGACTGAGACAAGTCTTCTGATAAGAGGCTTGGATGCCCTGCATCCGGGCCTTTTCTCGTGAATGAGATCTTCTGGTCTCCCGCATCATATGTTCGTTCCTCCAACTGGTGGCATCACCCAGGATAAAAAAATGCTGATCGACAAGCGCACTCTGCCCTTCGTGGGCCTGATGACCCTCGTGGTCGTCGCTTCCAACTATCTCGTCCAGTTCCCGTTCAATCTGACTCTCTTCGGCGTCAATCTCGCCGACCTGCTGACCTATGGGGCCTTTACCTATCCCTTCGCCTTCCTCGTTACTGACCTGACGAACCGTCAGTTCGGCACCTCGGCTGCGCGCAAGGTGGTTGCCGTCGGCTTTGCCATCGCGGTTCTCTTCTCCATCTTCGCCTCCACGCATCGCATCGCGATTGCATCCGGCACGGCCTATCTGGTCGGCCAGCTGCTCGACATCACGGTGTTCAACCGCCTGCGTCGTCTGTCGTGGTGGAAGGCGCCGCTGATCGCCAGCCTGCTCGGCTCGGCCATCGACACGATCATCTTCTTCTCGCTGGCATTTGCCCCGATCTTCGCCTTTATCGGAGCGAACGACGACTTCGCCACCGGCTGGTCCCCCATCCTCGGCGTCTTTGCGACGGAAGCTCCCCGCTGGATTTCCTGGCTGATCGGCGATTTCGTGGTGAAGCTTCTGTGCGGCATCGTTCTGCTGCTGCCCTATGGCGCATTCATCTCGATGGTGAAGCCCATGCCGGTGGAGCCCGTCAAGGCCTGAAACAGCGGCTTCTTTTCGTCATGCCGGCGTAAGCCTGCATGACGGGAGATGACAATCCATCATCTGTTGGCAAGAGCGTTTCAGGATTTTACTGAAACGCTCTTTGCGTTTTCGCGGTCGGGGGCTGCTAAGCCGTTAAAGCTCTGCAGCCCCCAGACGGGTCAGGCCTTGTTCTCTTCCACGATCATCGCGGTCAGGCTGCCTTCCGCCGGGAAAAGCGGGATCAGGCAGGCCTGGAAGGCATGGTAGATATCGGGCTTGCCGACGAAGAGGTTTTCTTCCGGATGGAGCTCTTCCGACAGCTCCGGCATCCAGCCGCCGAAATCCTGGTCGATCAGGTTGGAAGCGGCGAAGTCCCAAAGCTTGCGATACCATTCCTCGTGGAAGTCCGACGGCGCGTGCGCATTCAGGAATGCGGCGGCGCCAATGCCTTCGGAGATCGGCCACCAGAGCTTTTCGCGGCGCTTCGGGTTGTTGTCCCAGTCGAGCGTGTAGAAAAAGCCGCCATAGGCCTTGTCCCAGCCAAGATCGATGGAGGTCTTGAAGAGCGCGACCGCCGCATCCTTCAGCCAATCCAGCTTCTTGCCACCCAGCACCCAGAGCTGGAGGCACAGACGCGCCCATTCCAGCCAGTGGCCCGGCGTGGAGCCGGAGGGGCGGAACATCTCGTTGCCGGAATAGGCATTGTCGAGGCTCCAGTCAGACTTGAAATGTTCGGCGACGCGGTAACCCAGCGAACGCGCGTGCTTTTCGATGATCAGCGAGGCGATGCGCTCGGCGCGGGTCAGATAAAGCCGCTCGCCTGTTGCCTCGTAAGCCGCCATCAGCGCTTCGGTCAGATGCATGTTGGAGTTCTGGCCGCGATAGTCGGAAATCGGCGACCAGTCGCGCTGGTATTCTTCCGAGACCGCGCCGTTCGCCTCTTCCCAGAAGCGCGTGTCGAGCACCTCGGACACATCCGCCAGGATTTCCTTGGCCAGCGGAT
Source organism: Rhizobium sp. C1 (assembly GCF_021026335.1). Lineage (GTDB taxonomy): Bacteria > Pseudomonadota > Alphaproteobacteria > Rhizobiales > Rhizobiaceae > Ensifer_A. The sequence continues at coordinate 174,040 of NZ_JAJNCY010000004.1, read as the reverse complement.
GGCCGATGAGGCTTGCGCTGGAGGCTGCGAGCAGCACGAAGGCGTGGCCATAGGCCTGCTTCGTATCGTCCTTCGGCTGGCCGTCTTCCAGCGACCACATGTAGCCGCCGAACTTGTCGTCGCGATGGCCCTTCTTGAGGAAGTTCATGCCGTGGTCGATCATTTCGGCGGAGCCGGGACGGCCGAGCAGATGGCCGACGACGTGGCAATGGACCATGCGGGTCGTCGCATGCAGCGCTTTCGGTCCTTCCATCGGCTCGCCTTCCCGGTCGAGATCATAGAAGCCGCCGGCGGGATCGATGGCGTTGAGGCTGAAGAAATCGAGCAGATTGACGGCTTCGGCCGCCAGCCAGTCGCGGTGAAATTGCCTCTTCTGCCAGCCGTTGCCGAGTTTTGCGGACATGATTTCTCTCCCTTCAAGACCATTGTTGCGGCGATACATGCCGGAAATACGGCGCGATCTCAAACGATTTGATGACAGGTCCTCGCCTCGGCGGTTGACATTCGCGGGAATATTTGTTCTCTTTTTGTTCAATCCGGGGCGAGAAAATGCAGGAACAGCAGTCAAAGTTCGATTTCTTCAAATCGCTACATGCGCGAGATCGGGCTTTTGTCATTCCCAATCCTTGGGATGCCGGATCGGCGCGTCTACTCGCAAGCCTTGGTTTCGAGGCACTGGCGACGACGAGCGCGGGCTATGCCTTTTCCGTCGGCAAGCGGGATTCCTTTGCGGGCCTTAACCGCGATGAGATTTTGGCAAACGCGGCGCAGATTGTCGCAGCGACCGATCTCCCGGTTTCCGCCGACCTGGAAGATGGTTTTGGCGTATCGCCGGAGGCTTGTGCACGCACGGTCGAGATGGCCGTTACCATCGGTCTTGTCGGCGGGTCGATTGAGGATGCAACGGGCAATGCGGACGATCCCATTCATGACATTGCGTCTGCGGTGGCGCGAATCGAGGCTGCTGCCGAAGCCGCGAGGGGCAAGCCGTTTCTACTGACCGCGCGCGCCGAGAACTATCTCTGGGGCCGCCCCGATCTGAACGACACGATCAGGCGTCTGCGGGCCTTCTGCGCGGCGGGCGCCGATGTGGTCTATGCGCCCGGCCTACCGGATCTTGATGCCATACGGACCGTGTGTCGCGAGGTCGACAGGCCCGTCAATGTAGTCATGGGTCTGAGGGGGCCGCGCTACACGGTTGAGCAGCTATCAGAGGCCGGCGTTCGCCGCATCAGCGTCGGAGGCTCATTTGCGCGGGCTGCGCTGGGCGCTCTCAAACGCGCTGCGGAGGAGGTGCTGAGTCGGGGCACGTTCGACTATGCGGACGATGCCATTCCGGCGAGCGTGCTGCACGCGCTGATGTCCGGCGAGAAGCGGGAGGGCGGCTGAAAAGCTCGCCGAGGCGCGAAGCTTAGCCGGCTTTGCCCACGCGCTTGATGCCGGAAAGCAGGCTGGCCGCATGTTTCAGTGACGTACCCGTCGCATTCAGCATCTGCGGCAGGACCATCCATTCGAGCGTCCAGGCCGCACCCGAGCGTTCCTGTTCGTGGATAAGCGCCTGATGGAGCGCGGAAACCTGCGTTGCGTTGAAGCGGGCGAGGCTGACAAGCACTTCGGCGCGCACCGGGTTCTGCTTGTGCGGCATGGCGGAGGATGCGCCGCCGCCGGACAGGGCAATCTCCCCCAACTCGTTCTGCGCCATCAGCGCCACGTCCTGGCCGATCTTGCCAAGTGCGCCGGTCACACGGGAGAGCCAGTTTCCGAGATCGGCGATGCGGCCGCGGACGGCGTGGGGGACGTAATTGGGGACGCTCAGGCGAAGGGCGCTGGCGAGGTCCTCGCGGACCGCGGCGATCCTGTCGCCATATTTCTCGGCCGTGCCGGCTGCACCGGCGAGCGAGAGGATGAGGTTTTCACGGCGAACGGCCTCAAGAGCCGCCAATGCCTGTATGACACCGGCGTGCCAAACTCGGAGGCGATCGGCCGCCGTGATCGGAATGGCCGATTGCATGCGGGTGCGGCCGGGGATTTCGGCGGTGCCGAAATTTTCGATCAGGCCTTGCAGCAGCGCGGCGACGCCAGTCAAGCGGGCCTCGAAGAGATCGAAGACATCGCGCAGCTTCAGTGCGAGAGCCGTGTCAATGACATCCTGGCTGGTCGCGCCGAAATGCACGGATTTGGCCGCTTCACCGCCGACATGGGCGCGCAGTTGCCGGACATAGTCGGGGATGACGACGCCGTCCTTGAGGGTGGCGGTTTGCAGCGACAGGAGATCAGGCGCGAAGGTCCCAGCCTTTTCGCTCAGCTCGCTCGCGTGTTCCGGCGGGATGAAGCCGTTCTTCGCCGCAGCCTCGCCCAGCGCTAGTTCGAAAGCCAGCATCGCCTTCAGGTCGGACCCGGTGCCAATGAGTGCGGCCACCTCTGGGTCGTAGAGCAGGTCGTTGAGGAAGGCGGGGAAGAATTCGGTCATGTGAGGGTCCTGAAAGGGACGTGGCGATGCATCTTAGGGGGAGGATGTCATGAAGCGTGTGGGGTCGCAATGCAGGGACCAATGCTTCCGTCATGCCGGACTGGATCCGGCATCCAGCCAGCCCGCGTCTGCGGGCTGAAAGGACTCCCAAGGGAAGAGTCTTCTGCGCGATGGACATCGCGCGCTGGATACCGGCTCAAGGCCGGTATGACGGAGAGTTGGGTGCGCCCTCCGCCCACAAAAGGGGAGGGCAGCAGGAGACATCACACCCGCTCGAGCGCCACCGCGATGCCCTGGCCGACGCCGATGCACATCGTCGAGAGCGAGTAGCGGCCGCCGTTGAGCGCCAGTTCCAAAGCCGCTGTGCCGGTGATGCGTGCGCCGGACATGCCGAGCGGGTGGCCGAGCGCGATGGCGCCGCCATTGATGTTGACGCGCGGGTCATCGTCGGCAATGCCGAGGTCGCGGAGCGTAGCAAGACCCTGGCTTGCAAAGGCTTCGTTGAGTTCGATGACGTCGAACTGCTCCTGTTTCATGCCGAGGCGTGCCATCAGCTTCTTTGAAGCCGGGGCCGGGCCGAAGCCCATGATGCGCGGCGGAACGCCGGCGGTGGCGCCGCCTAGAACGCGGGCGATGGGGGTGAGACCATGCTTCTTCGCGGCCGCTTCCGAAGCGATGATGAGGGCTGCCGCACCATCATTGACGCCCGAGGCGTTGCCGGCCGTCACCGTGCCGCCCTCGATCTTGTTGACCGGCTTGAGCTTGGCGAGCGCTTCCATCGACGTTGCGCGCGGGTGCTCGTCGCGGTCGACGACGATCGGGTCGCCCTTCTTCTGCGCGACGCTGACGGGCGTGATTTCCTTGGCGAGGCGGCCATTGGCTTGCGCTTCAGCAGCGCGGGCCTGGCTGCGGACGGCAAGAGCGTCCTGGTCCTCGCGGGAGATCTTGAAGTCGATGGCGACGTTGTCGCCGGTTTCCGGCATGGAATCGACGCCATATTGCTTCTTCATCAGCGGGTTGACGAAGCGCCAGCCGATGGTCGTGTCGTAGATCTCCGCGTTGCGCGAGAAGGCGGTTTCCGCCTTCGGCATGACGAAGGGCGCGCGGCTCATCGATTCGACGCCGCCGGCGATCATCAGCTCGGCTTCGCCGGCCTTGATGGCGCGGGCGGCCGTGATGACGGCATCCATGCCGGAGCCGCAGAGGCGGTTGATCGTCGTGCCGGTCACCGAGACGGGCAAGCCGGCGAGCAGCAGCGACATGCGGGCGACGTTGCGATTGTCCTCGCCCGCCTGGTTGGCGCAGCCGTAGATGACATCATCGATCGCTTCGAAATCGACGGTCGGATACTGCGCCATCAGGGCTTTCAGCGGTACGGCACCCAGATCGTCGGCTCGGACGGATGAGAGCGAGCCGCCGAAACGGCCGATGGGGGTGCGGATATAGGCACAGATGAATGCTTCGGTCATGATGCTATTCCCTTAAAGTGCAGGCACGACGAGATCGGCAACCGGGCCGTCGGTGTGGAGCTTGCCGCCAGTCATGGCCTGCAGCTCGTCCATCGTCATCGCGGCGAGCTTCTCGCGCACCACGAACTTGCCGTCGACGATGTCGATCACGGCATGGCTCGTATAGACGCGGGTGATGCAGCCGACGCCGGTCAGCGGGAAGGTGCAGCGCTCGACCAGTTTCGGCTTGCCGTCCTTGGTGACGTGCTCGGTGATGACGACGACCTGCTTGGCGCCGTGGACGAGATCCATCGCGCCGCCAACGGCCGGAACGCCCTTGGAGCCGACGCGCCAGTTGGCGAGGTCGCCGTTTTCGGCGACCTGATAGGCGCCGAGGATCGCGACATCGAGATGGCCGCCGCGCACCATGGCGAAGCTGTCGGCATGATGGAAGAAGGCGGCGCCCGGCTTCAGCGTGATCGCCTTCTTGCCGGCATTGATGAGATCCCAGTCTTCCTCGCCGGAGGCGGGGGCCTCACCGAAGTTCAGCACGCCGTTTTCGGTGTGGAAGATCGCTTCGCGGCCGGGCGGCTGGAACTTGGCGACCATTTCCGGAAAGCCGATGCCGAGGTTCACATAGGCGCCGTCGGCAATGTCCTGCGCGGCGCGCCAGGCGATCTGGGCGTTGGAGAGCTTGATGTCTTCGCGGGTGTTAATCGTGGGGGCGTCGGTCATGCGTAGGCCACTCCGGCTCGGATGAGCTCTTCTTCCTGTTGCGGATTGGCGACTTCGACGACGCCATCGACGAAAATGCCAGGTGTGATCACCTGTTCGGGATCGATGCCGCCGGGGGCCACGATCTTCGAGACCTGGGCGATCGTCTTGGCGGCAGCCATGCACATCAGCGGATTGAAGTTGCGGCCGGCCATGCGGTAGGTGAGGTTGCCCATCGTGTCGCCGACATGCGCCTTGACGATGGCGAAGTCGGCCTTCAGCCAGCGCTCCTGCACATATTTGCGGCCGTCGAATTCGGCAATCACCTTGCCGTTAGCCAGTTCGGTGCCGAAGCTTGTCGGCGTGTAGAAGGCGGGGATGCCGGCGCCGCCGGCGCGGATGCGTTCAGCCAGAGTGCCCTGCGGCACCAGTTCCAGCTCGATCTGGCCAGCGAGATAGCGGTCGGTGAAGGCACGGGGATCGGACGAGCGCGGGAAGGAGCAGATCATCTTCCTGACCATGCCGGCATCGATCATCGCGGCGATGCCGATGCGGCCGTTGCCGGCATTGTTGTTGATGACCGTGAGGTTCTTCGGCCCCTTGTCGATGAGGGCGTGAATGAGTTCGATCGGCGCGCCGGAGCCGCCGAAACCGCCGATCATGACGGTTGCACCGTCGCCGATACCGGCCACCGCCTCCGCCAGACTTCCAATCGTCTTGTTCATGAAATCCTCCGTCGCGGCCGGCAGTATCTCCCGACCTGTCATAGTGAGATGGATACGGCGAATCCGGCTCGACGGCAAACAATTTGTGCGTTATACGATATTTGTTCGAATATCGCACAAAAAGGGGGTGACGATGGCAATTCAGGATCGCGACCTGATGGGCGGGCTGATGAAAGGTCTGAAGGTGATCGAAGCCTTCAGCGCCGAGCGCACGCGGCTGTCGATCGCCGAGGCTTCGGAGATCGCCGGGCTTGACCGCGCGACGACACGGCGCTGCCTGCTGACGCTGGCGGAGGGCGGATATGCGGATTATGACGGCAAGTTCTTCACGCTGACGCCGCGCGTGCTGCGGCTCGGAGTCGGCTGTCTCGCTGCCATGCCGCTGCCGCGCGTGGTGCAGCCGCTGCTGGACGCGCTGTCACAGGAGATCGGGGAGAGTACGTCCGTGTCGATCCTCGATGGGGCGGAGATCGTCTATGTGGCCCGCGCCGCGCAGCGTCGGGTGATGTCGATTGCGCTCATGCCGGGCTCGCGCCTACCCGCCTATTGCACCTCGATGGGTCGCGTATTGCTGGCGTCTCTCGAGACGGATGAAGCCCGCGGAATCCTTGCAAGCCAGCCCCGGCTGGCACGCACGGATAAGACTGTGACCGATATTGATGCGCTGATGGACATCCTTGGCGAAACACGGGCGCAGGGTTTCGCCTTTATTGATCAGGAGGTCGAGATCGGACTTCGTTCGCTCGCCGTGCCGCTTGTCAATGCCCGCGGCGCAACAGTGGCTGCTCTGAACGTAGGGCTGGCCGCTAGTGGGGAGTCGCCCAATACAATTGCGTCGCGTCTCTTGCCTCCGCTTCTGGCTGTTAAGCGCGATTTCACCAGATTGTATTTATAGTTTTCGCAGATTTTGGTAGAATCGGAATTTTATTTTCGAGAAATCCGGATCATATGTCGCATCAATGCGACATACCATAAATTGATTATTTTCAATTTTGAGGAATATTTCCTAATTTATTCAGTCTGCAAAAATTTTATACTGAAATTTTGGCAGGATATATCACCATATCTCAGGGTTCCTGTTAAGAATTGTGAAAATGAGACCTGACAGCATTCCCCTCAGAATCGTGGGGTTTACGGCCGTTCCCGCCTGAGGCCGCCGCCGGTTCAACGGAATGCGATCCATGGGAGATCGCGTCGGGCTTTGGGGGTCCTTCATGCAGTTCAAATCGATCAAATCGAAAATCGCGGTTCTATCGGGGCTCTGCGTCCTGACGGCGGTCGGCGGCGTTCTGGGCTATGGCGTCTTCTCGGCGCAAAGCCGGCAGGCATTCGTCACCGAAAACGTGTCCTCGCTTACGGAGGACCTGACCAAGGACGGGCTCAAACGGCTTGCATCGACGCAGGCCGGGGTTGTCCGCGCTTCGCTTGACGAGGCTTTCGCCGCCGCGCGCAACATGGCGCAGGCCTTCGAGATTGCTGCTGCCAAGCAGACCGGAACGCCAGCGGAGATGCGTCGCGCGCAATTCAACGCGATCCTTCTCGATGTGCTGGAAAGCAATCCGGGCTTCAACGGCACATACAGCGCCTGGGAGCCGAACGCGATCGACGGCAACGACGCCGGCTACAAGAACAATGCCGGTGCCGGCTCTGATTCGACCGGGCGATTCCTGCCCTACTGGACACGCTCTGCCGACGGGAAAATCGCGATCCAGCCGCTCGTCGAATATGACAGCAGCGCCACCCATGCAAACGGGCTGGTGAAGGGAGGCTGGTATATCGGTCCGGCGACGACGGGCAAGGAAAGCCTTCTTGCGCCGCTCCCCTACATTGTACAGGGCAGAAATGTCTATCTCGCCACCATGTCGGTTCCGATCATGGTCGATGGCAAGTTTGCCGGTGTTGCTGGCGCCGACTTCGATCTCGCTTTCGTTCAAAAGCTGGCGGAGACCGTCAAGGCTTCAATCTATGATGGCAAGGCTTCTGTCGATATCGTGACCTCGGCGGGTCTCGTGGTGGCGTCGAGCGAACATCCTGACAAGATCGGCGGCAGCTATTCGGCGGTTCGCAGCGATGCATCCAAGGTTCTGGCCGATATCTCGAAGGGCGTCGAGTCGGTCGTTGCCGACGACAAGGCATTTACGGCGCTTGCTCCCATCGTCAACGGCCGTACCCAATCGACCTGGTCGGTCGTGGTCGATGTGCCGCGCGCCGTTGCGCTCGCCAAGGCGGACCGTCTGCGCGATTCACTCTCAAGCCGCAACCAGCACGACACCACACTTCAGCTTGTTGTTTCGGCGGTCATGGGTTGCCTGGGCATTGCGGCCATGTGGCTGGTTGCCAGCGGCATCGCCGGTCCGATCGGCGCGATGACAGCTGCCATGCGTCGACTGGCTGGCGGTGACCTTGAGATTGCCGTGCCGGGCGAAGGCCGTGTGGACGAAATCGGCGCGATGGCCGGCGCTGTCGTCGTCTTCCGTGAAAACGCCATGGCGAACCGTCAACTCGAGGCTGACGCCACCACACAGCGACAGATGTCGGAGGCCGAACGCCAGCGTGTCGCCGAAGCCGAGCATCGCAAGGCGGCCGAGACAACGCATGCGACCATGCAGATCGGGCTCGGCCTTCAGCATCTCTCCGATGGCGATCTTGGTTTCCGCCTGAACGAGCCTTTTGCAGCCGACTTTGAACAGCTGCGGCAGGACTTCAACCGTTCGCTCTCGCAGCTCGCGCAGGCCATGTCTGCGGTGGCGAATTCGGCAGAATCCATCGACAGCGGTTCGCGCGAAATCAGCCGCAGCGCCGACGATCTGTCGCGGCGCACCGAGCAGCAGGCCGCGTCGCTGGAAGAGACGGCAGCTGCGCTCGACGAGATCACGGCCAATGTCAACAATTCCTCGCAGCGCGCCGACGAGGCCCGCAAGATCGCGGCTCGCGCCAATGTCAGTGCGACGGAGTCCGGCCGGGTGGTTGCCGGCGCAGTTGACGCCATCCACCGGATCGAGCAGTCGTCGTCGCAGATCGCGAACATCATCGGCGTAATCGACGAGATTGCCTTCCAGACGAACCTTCTGGCGCTCAATGCCGGCGTCGAGGCGGCACGCGCCGGCGATGCAGGCAAGGGCTTCGCGGTTGTGGCACAGGAAGTTCGTGGACTCGCCCAGCGCTCGGCCCAGGCGGCGCGCGAAATCAAGGCGCTGATCCAGTCCTCTGCGGAAGAGGTCGGTCATGGCGTGAAGCTGGTCAGCGAAACCGGCGAGGCGCTGAAGACGATTGCCGACTATGTCATCAACATCAACCATCACATGGACGCCATCGCCACCTCGGCGCGTGAGCAGGCGGTCGGCCTGTCGGAAGTCAACACGGCCGTCAACCAGATGGACCAGGTGACCCAGCAGAACGCCGCCATGGTGGAAGAGGCCAATGCCGCCAGCGGCGCGCTGGCGGATGAATCCCACACGCTGAAGGAGCTGATCGCTCGCTTCCGGCTGGATCATTCCGCCGGCATGCAGGCTGAAGCCCTGCGGCAGACAGCGCGGGCCATGGTGCCGAAGGCCGCTGCACCAGCGGCGCGGCCGAAGCTTGCCGCCAATGGCGGTCGCGTCACCCAGGAATGGACCGAGTTCTGAGCTCAACCATTCGGGTTTACGTCCCTGCGGAAACCCGAACGGCCGGCGCGCCCGCCCCTCTCTCCGCGGCGCGCCGGTCAAACTTTTCGGAGCGTGTCTAAAGCTCCCATTTGCCGCCGTTGGCGGACAGGCGGATTTCGACCGGGTCGCCCACCACCTCGACCCTCGGACCGCCGAGGTCATTCCAGCGAAACAGATCGAGATGCCAGCCGCCGGGAATGTTGCGGGACGGATCGATCAGGCCGTCGGCCCCAGCCGCGCGGGCGAGGTCTGCGGTGCGCCAGGATGGCGGTTCGCCGCCCGCCTCCAGAGCCGTTCGCCATGAGACATTCGATTGCATCCGGTCGATGCCAAGCCGGTCGCACAGGGCCTCGTCATGCTGATCGAGGACAAACGCCTCGCTCACCCGGACCGGAATCAGCACCCGCGCCTTGCCATCTTCGCGCATGTAACCGGAAATCGCCCGCATTGCCCATTCCGGCTCAGGGCTCATGTAAAGCGCGGGCTGGCCGTGGCGATGATAGCGCCCGGCGCTTTGCGGTGCGGGCGGGTCCAGCACGTTGCCAATGCGCTCGACGAGAACGGCGCGGTAGAAGCGGCCGCTGATGGCGCAGAAACGAGGGCGGGGTTCGTCGTGCGGCATTTGGTTTGCTCCAATTTTGCTGAGCATGCCTAACTTGGCACGGTTCCGCTTCTGACTTTTTACATCCCCCGACGACAAGTTCATGGCAATGCCTGGACGTGCATTCGCTCGGTTTCAACATCGACGCTCCGGAAACATAAAATCATGACGGACAACTCAGTTATAATTGACTGACCGTTAGTCAATAATGTAGTTATGGAGAAAAGGAGAGACCCATGAGTACGCAATCGATCCTCTTATCCCTCTTCGACTACAAGGCTGCGGCAGGCGGTGAACTCTTCGGGGCGTTGCAAGAGGCCGAGCTTGCGATTCCGCCGGACAATCTCCGCCGCGCTTTGCGCATCCTCAATCACGCGCATATCGTCGACCGCATCTTCCTGGCGCATCTGGAAGGCAGGCCGCATGGCTATGCCGGAAGCTGGGAGACCGAGGCGCCGGGACTTGCCGAACTTGCGCAGTCGACGGCGGAGATCGACGGGCGCTACCGGGCCTATCTTTCGTCGCTCGATGAAGAGGCTCTGGTAGAGGCCGTCGCCTTCACCTTTACCGATGGGCAAGCGGGCCGAATGACGCGGGCCGAAATGCTTCTGCATGTGGCGACCCATTCCGGTTATCACCGCGGCGAGGCGGGGAGCCTTGTTCCGGAGGTTGAGGCGGCGTCGATGCGCGATGTCTTCGCCGGCTATCTCCATCGCGCCGAGCCGGTGCGCCGCGAAAGGAGTGTGGCGTCTTGAAACAGTCCGGAAGACCGCGCACCAAGCCGGCGACGGAACGACGCGAAGACATTATGAATGCCGCAGAGGGCATTTTCCTTTCAAAGGGTTTCGAGAGCGCGTCGATCGAGGAGATCGCCAAGGGAGCGGGTATCTCCAAGGGTGCTTTCTATCTCCATTTCGCCACCAAGATCGAGGTAGCGGAAGCGCTGCGTGATCGTTTCATCGCGCGATTGCTCTTCGAGATCAGGCAGGCTGTCGAAAAGGAACCGGTGACGGATCACGGCGCCAGGCTGCGAACCTGGGCGAAAGCCTGCGCCCACGGTTATCTCGTCGCCGCAGCCGCCCATATGCTGGCCTTCTCGGCTGCACCGCCACCCAAGGACGGGCTGACGAACAATATCCTGATAGACGATTTGCGGAACCTGCTCTTTGCCGGGCAGTCTGCCGGGTGCTGGAAACTGGACGATGCGGCCCTGACGGCGATTTTCCTCTTCAATGCGCTTCATGGCGCGATCGGCATGTCGGCGCTGGAGACGGACAGTTCTGCCCGCGAGGCGCTTCTGGATGCGCTTGCCGCTCATTTTGTGCGTGTCGTCGGTGTAAGGCTCTGAAAACGCAAAAGCCGCCACTCCTTTTCGGAAGCGGCGGCCCTGTCTCGAGAGACGGCAAACCCCGTCAGATGTCGAAGAACACCGTTTCGTTCTCACCCTGAAGATGGATGTTGAACGTGTAGGTGTTGCCGTCCTTTTTCGCGATCAGCGTGGGGACGCGGACGCGGTGTTCTATGCGACCGAGGATCGGGTCGGCGGCGTTGGCTTCCTCCTCTTCGGGGAAGTACATGCGCGTCTGCAGGCCGATATTGATGCCGCGCGCGACAACCCAGAAGGTGATGTGTGGGGCCATCCAGCGGCCGCCCTTGAAGGGGACCTTGCCGGGTTTGATCGTCTCGAAGACGAACTCGCCGGTTGCCATGTCGCCGGGCGTACGGCCCCATCCGAGGAAGTTCGGGTCGGCGGAACCGCGCGTTTCCGACGGGCTGTTGTAGAGCCCGTCCGCGTCGGCCTGCCAGATTTCGATCAGCGCGTCCTTCAGTGGCGTGCCGGAGCCGTCGAAGACGAAGCCGCGCACGGTGATGCGCTCGCCCTTGGTCTTGTCGTTATAGAGCGGGCCGGAACCCAGATCGGTCTCGAAGACGCCTTCGATGCCGACGAAATTCGGCGTGCAGCCGATGTGAACATAAGGACCTGCCGTCTGCGAGGCGGATTCTTTCAGGTAACCGAGCGGCTGGACCATGTCAGTTGCCCTCCTTGCGGTTTTCGAACAGGGTGGAGCGGCGGCCGCGCAGCACGATGTCGAACTTGTAGGCGCGCATGTCGTGCGGAATGGTGTTGTTCATGTCGAGCGGCGCGACGAGGCGCTTGATCGCCTCTTCGTCCGGGATCGTCTTGACGATGGGGCAGAGCCAGATCAGCGGATCGCCCTCGAAATACATCTGCGTGATCAGGCGCTGGGCGAAGCCGTGGCCGAAGATCGAGAAGTGGATATGGGCGGGGCGCCAGTCGTTGACGCCGTTCGGCCACGGGTACGGGCCGGGCTTGATCGTCTTGAACCAGTAATAGCCGTTCTCGTCGGTAATGGTGCGGCCGACGCCCCCGAAATTCGGGTCGAGCGCCGCCAGATAGGTTTCCTTCTTATGGCGATAGCGTCCTCCGGCATTCGCCTGCCAGAATTCCACCAGCGCGCCGGGCACGCCGACGCCGCGTTCGTCGAGCACGCGGCCATGAACCAGAATGCGTGGGCCGATCGGCATTTCGCCGGGCTTGGCATAGTTCAGGATCAGGTCGTTATCGAGTTCGTTGAGCATGTTGTGGCCGAAGACCGGGCCGGTGATTTCGCTCTTGGTGCCTTCCAGCGAGATCAGCGCGCGCTGCGGCGAGCGGAGAACGGAAGTCTTGTACCATGGCGTATAGGCTGGCGGATGCATGTCGCGGTCGCGCGCAAAAAATCCGCCGGTTTCGGGCTGAAAATTGGTCATTTCCCTTCCTCCGGTTGGGTTGATTTGTTCAAGCATAATCTTGTCGATCCTCGCTTCGCTCCGGTCGGATCATGCTTCGGGGTGCATCTTCTCCAGCACGTCTTTTATGATCTTGATATTATGGTTGGCGGCGGGCACGCCGGCATAGATCGCCACATGCAGCATGACCTCCATGAGGTCGTCTGGCGTCGCGCCCGTATTGGCCGTGGCGCGGGTGTGCATGGCGACCTCGTCGTGATGGCCGAGCGCTGCGAGCAGCGCGATGGTGATCAGCGAGCGTTCGCGCTTCGTGAGCCCCGGCCGGGACCAGACATGGCCCCAGGCGGCTTCCGTGATCAGCGTCTGGAACGGTTCGTCGAAGGCGGTCTTCATCTTCTCCGCGCGGTCGACATGGGCATCGCCCAGAACCGACCGGCGGGTTTTCATGCCCTGTTCAAAACGTTCCGAACGCTGTTCGCTCAAGTGTCAGTCTCCCAGTCTCGACAGGAAGCGCGAGATCAGCCGGGCAAGCGCCTCGGGCTGTTCCACGCAAGGAATATGGCCGCAGCCCTTGATGATTTCGAAGGCGGCGCCCGAAATAAGATCGGCGGTGGCGCGCACGAGATCCGGCGGCGTCGAGCCGTCCTGATCGCCGACGACCACAAGGGTCGGAACCGTGACGGTTGCCGTGGAGGCGGTGAAATCCGCGTCTCGGATGGCGGCGCATACGCCATTATAGCCGGCAACCGGCTGGCGCTCGAGCATCTGGCGATAGCCTTCCAGATCGGTCGCGCGGTCCTGGAAGAATTTCGGCGTGAACCAGCGCTCCAGAACGGGCGTCGAGAGCGAGGCGATGCCGTTTGCCTCGATGGCGGCGATGCGGCCATTCCACATGTCGGCGGTGCCAATCTTGGCGGCGGTGTCGCAGAGGATGATGGCTTCGACCAGCGAAGGCTTGAGCTTCCAGATGCCCTGCGCGATGAGTCCGCCGACGGAGAGACCGCAGAAGACAGCCTTGTCGATGCCGAGCATCGCGCAGAGATCGATGACGTCCTGCGCATGGTCCTCGATCGACGACGGCTGCTTGCCGAGGCCCGAGAGGCCATGGCCGCGCTTGTCGTAGAGAAGGATGGCGATGTCATCATCGAGTTCGTCGAAGACCGGCAGCCAGATGCGGAAATCGGTGCCGAGAGAGTTGGCGAAGACAATCGTGCGGTCGGCTTCCGGATCGCCCAGAAGTTCGTAATGCAGTACCGTTCCGCCGATTTCAGCAAAAGCCATGATGTCCTCCGTAAGGGTGTGATAAATGCTGTATTTTGTTTGGTAAAATGATATTTCTGGCTCAATTGATAACGGGGTGGTTATGAATTGGACAGCCGCATCAAGTTCCGCCATTTGCAGGTGCTGATAGAAGTCGCACGTCATAAAAGCGTGGGCAAGGCAGCCGAGGCGCTTCATGTCACGCAACCCGCCGTGACCCGCACGATGCGGGAGCTCGAAGACATTCTGGAGACGGCGCTTGTGGAAAAGGACGGGCGCGGTATCCGGCTTTCGCATGTGGGCGAAATTTTTCTGCGCCATGCGGGCGAGAGCGTGGCATCGGTGCGGCGCGGTTTCGATTCGATTTCGCAGGCATTGAAGGAGGAGGGGCCGCCGGTGCGGGTCGGCGCGCTGCCGACGGTCTCCGCGACCGTCATGCCGGATGTGGCGGCGGATTTCCTGGGTCTGAAGACCGGGAGCCGGCTGACGGTGGTGACGGGGGAAAATCGCTGGTTGCTGGAAGAGCTGCGCGTCGGCGGGCTCGATCTGGTCGTCGGCCGCATGGCCGCGCCCGAGATGATGACGGGGCTGACCTTCGAGCCGCTCTATAACGAGGAGGTGGTTTTCGTCGTTGCGGCCGACCATCCGTTGGCGGCGGGGCGAAATTTTTCGCTGAGCGAACTGGCCAACTATCCGGTGCTGATGCCAACGCGCGGCTCGGTCATCCGGCCCTATGTCGAACGGCTGTTGCTGACGAACGGAATTGCCGACTTTCCGACTGTGATCGAGACGGTGTCGGACAGTTTCGGCCGCGCCTTCGTGATGGAGCATAGCGCGGTGTGGATCATCTCGCGGGGCGTGGTGGCCTCGGAGCTTTCGGCGGGGCGCTTCCGGGCGCTTGATGTTGACATGGCGGAAACGCGGGGCGCCGTGGGGCTGACGCGGCTGGCCAGCGCCGAGCCGTCGCCGTCGCTCACCCTTCTCATGCAAACGATCCGCGACAGGGTGTCCCGCCGCGGATCGTCATTCGACTAGGAGTTAAAAAGGGATCAACCCTTCTTCGGCGGAGGCGGCGGTGCGCCCGGGCCACGGTCGCGCATCATGCGCGGCATGTCCTTCATGTCGATCACGCCATCGCCATTGCGGTCCATCCGCGTGAACATGCGGTCGGCCATGACGTTGAACTCTTCCTGGCTGATGAAGCCATCGTCATTGGCATCGGCGCGCAAGAACATCTCGGCCAGCCGCTCACGCGGGTCCATGCGCGGACCGTGGTGGTGCTTGCCGTGCGGACCTCTCGGTCCCGGACCCCAGCCATCGGGGCCGGCATCTGCCTTTTCAGGACCCGGCGGCGGGGGCGGCGGCGGTGCCTTACCATCAGCCGGCGGTGGTGGCGGAGGCGGGGCCTTGCCGTCAGCCGGCGGCGGTGGCGCATCGGGACCTTCGTCCGGACCGGCATTGTTTTCCGCCATCTTTGCCATGACATCCTTCGACCAGGCTTTCACCTCGTCATAGGAAAGCTTCTTGTCGCCATTCTTGTCGATCTCGGCGAAGATTTTCGCCTTGTCGGCCTCGAACTCGTCCCGCGTGATCTTGCCGTCCTTGTTCGTGTCCAGCATCATAAAGGCATAAGCCATAGGACCGCGCGGCCCCGGCATCTTTTCGCCACTCGCTTGCTGGGCCAGCGACGGTATCGCGGCTGCGCTGACCAACATCACCGAAGCAATGCCCGCCAGAACCAGTTTTCCTGATTTCATGGTGTCTTCCTCTGTTCAAGTTATGCCCGCGCAGATGAACACTTAGGAAGCCGATATGGTTCCGGCAAATTAAAGATTAGAAAGGCAGATTACGGATCGGCCATGGTCGTTAACGCTCACGCAGCGCTCAGGCCGCGCTTAAGCTGGACTTCGGTGTTGTACCCAAGCCTGCTTCGAGCGTCAGGTCCCCGTGCGAGCGTCGATCATACCTTTGAAGGCATACCTCAGATGGATTGCAGATTAACCCGCTTTTCCAGCTTGGCGGCGTCTTCCTTTCGCTCGCTGTACCTGTCGGTCAGATAGCCTGAGCAATCGCGCGTCAGCAGCGTGAATTTCATCAGCTCCTCGCAGACATCGACAACGCGGTCGTAGTAGGATGACGGCTTCATCCGGCCGTGCTCGTCAAATTCCTGAAAGGCTTTCGCCACGCTGCTCTGATTGGGGATGGTGATCATCCGCATCCAGCGACCGAGCAGACGGAGCGTGTTGACGGCGTTGAAGCTCTGCGATCCGCCGGATACCTGCATGACCGCGAGCGTCTTGCCCTGTGTCGGTCGGATCGAGCCGATGGACAACGGAATCCAGTCGATCTGCGCCTTCATGATCCCCGTGATCTGGCCATGCCGCTCCGGGCTGACCCAGACCTGACCTTCCGACCACTCCGACAGTTCGCGCAACTCCTTCACCTTTGGATGGCTTGCAGGAGCGTCGTCGGGCAGGGGCAGGCCGGCAGGATTGAAGAAACGCACCTCTGCGCCGAAGCGGGTCAGCAATCGTCCCGCCTCTTCGGCCAGCAGACGGCTATAGGAGACTTGCCGGAGCGAACCGTAGAGGATGAGAATCCGCGGCGGATGGTCGGAAAACGTCGGGCGCAGAGCTGCAAGGTCGGGGTTCTCGAGGAAGCGCGGGTCGGCGGCGGGAAAGTCAGACAAGGCGCCGTCCCTCCGCATCCAGTACCGCCTCGCCATCCTCCTTCACGAAGGGTCCCTTGAAGGCATCGGCAGGCAGGATGTCCAGAACAATCTCGGACGGTCGTGAGAGTCGCGTGCCCATGGGGGTCACGACGAAGGGCCGGTTGATCAGAATCGGATGAGCCAGCATGGCGTCGAGAAGCGCATCGTCCGACAGGGACGGGTTGTCGAGGCCGAGTTCCTGGTAAGGCGTGCCCTTCTGCCGGATGGCTTCGCGCACGCTCAGGCCGGCATCGTCGATCAGGTTCACCAGCGTATCCCGGTCCGGGGGCGACTTCAGGTACTCGATCACGGTCGGCTCGACACCGCTCAGGCGGATCAGTTCGAGCGTGTTGCGGGAGGTGCCGCAGGCTGGATTGTGATAGATGGTAACGCCCATGTTCAGGCCACCTTTCCGTCGGGTTTGATCTGCGCGGGAACGCAGCAGGGGGCAAGTTGATCGACAAGCGGCGCACAAAGATCGGCATTTCCGCCGCAACAATCCTTGAGCAGATAGAGTGCCAAATCTCTGAAAGCATTGAGATCGGCACGATAGATAATGGAACGGCTGTGGCGTTCGCCCATGATCAGTCCGGCTTGCACAAGCGTTGCCAGATGCGCCGACATGGTGTTTTGCGGAACACCGAGAAGGCGCGCAAGCTCTCCGGCAGGCACACCTTCGGGTTCATGCGAGACCAGCAGCCGAAAGGTCTGAAGCCGCGTCGACTGCGCCAGCGCCGCGAGGGCGGTTATCGTGCTCTTTTCATCCATATATCCAGAATAATGGATATATGAGCGTTGTCAAGTATTCCGCACTTAAGGGGGGCGGAGGCGCTAGTGCGCCTCGTCCCAGTTCTGTGCGGCGCGGGCGTCGACCTTCAGCGGCACCCTCATGTTGATGGCGGGGAAGGCAGCGCCCTCCATGGCCTTGGTGACGACGGCAATCGTCTTGTCGGCTTCGGCTTCCGGGACTTCGAAGATCAGTTCGTCGTGGACCTGAAGCAGCATACGGGCCGAGAGCTTCGCCTCTTCCAGCACGCCGTCCATGCGCACCATGGCGCGGCGGATGATGTCGGCGGCTGAGCCCTGGATTGGCGCGTTAATTGCGGCGCGTTCGTTGAAGGCCTTCAGCGACGGGTTGGACGAGCGGATTTCCGGATACCAGGCGCGGCGGCCGAAGATGGTTTCGACATAGCCGTGCTCCCGCGCAAAGGCCTTGGTGCTTTCCATGTAGTCCTTGATGCCGGGGAAGCGTTCGAAATATTTCTTGATGTAATCGCCGGCCTCGCCGCGCGCGATGCTGAGCTGATTGGCGAGGCCGAAGGCGGAGATGCCGTAGATGATGCCGAAATTGATCGCCTTGGCGCGGCGGCGCACTTCCGATGGCATGCCTTCGACGGGCACGCCGAACATTTCGGATGCGGTCATGGCGTGAATGTCGACGCCATCCTCAAAGGCGCGGCGCAGCTGCGGGATCTCGGCGACATGGGCGAGAACGCGCAGCTCGATCTGACTATAGTCGGCCGAAACCAGAACATTGCCGGGCGAGGCGATGAAGGCGGTGCGGATCTTGCGGCCTTCCGCCGTGCGGACCGGGATGTTCTGCAGGTTCGGCTCGGAGGAGGAGAGGCGGCCTGTTGTCGTGGCGGCCAGCGCATAGGATGTGTGGACGCGCTTCGTGTCCGGATGGATATAGCCGGGCAGTGCGTCGGTATAGGTCGATTTCAGCTTGGTGAGCTGGCGCCAGTCGACGATGCGGCGGGGCAGTTCGTGGCCTTCGGCGGCGAGGTCTTCGAGAACCTGGGCCGAGGTCGACCATTGGCCGGTCTTCGTCTTCGAGCCGCCGGGAAGCCCCATCTTGCCGAAGAGGATATCGCCGAGCTGCTTGGGCGAGCCCGGATTAAAGGGCTCGCCGGCGAGCGACTGGATGGATTCCTCAAGTGCCGCCGCGCCCTGTGCCAGTTCGCCTGAAAGGCGGGAGAGGATCCGGCGGTCGACCGAAATTCCGCGCTCTTCCATGAGTGCGAGAACCGGAACCAGCGGACGTTCCAGCCGCTCGTAGACGCTCATCACGCCTTCGGCCGCGAGGCGGGGTTTCAGCACCATCCAGAGGCGCAGCGTCACGTCGGCGTCTTCGGCTGCGTAGGCGGTCGCCTTGTCGATGGCCACCATGTCGAAGGTCACCGAGGCCTTGCCGGTGCCGGTCACGTCCTTGTAGGCGATCGGCTTGTGGCCGAGCCAGCGTTCCGACAGCGTGTCCATGCCGTGATTGCCCTTGCCGGCATCGAGCACATAGGACATCAGCATCGTGTCGTCGAAACCGTCGATGGTAACGCCGTGGCGCTTCATCACCAGCCAGTCATATTTCATGTTCTGCGCGACCTTCAGCACCGCCGGGTCCTGCATCAGCGGCTTGATGAGGTCGAGGGCGGTACGGATCGGAATCTGGCCTGCTATGAGACCGCCTCCCCCTAAGAGATCGCCAACGCCGTCCTTGTGGCCGAGCGGCACATAGGCGGCGCGGATATCCGCGCCATCCGGCGACTTGGCGTTATCGGCAATCGCCAGCGAGAAGCCGACAAGTTCCGCCAGCATCGGGTCGAGCGAGGTGGTTTCGGTGTCGAAGCCGACGATTCCGGTCTCATAGGCTTCGGCGATCCACTGCTTCAGCGTCTCGACATCGCGGATGGCGACGTAGCCGGTCGTGTCGATGGGCTTGCCGGCGAAGGCGGAAGCGCGGGCGGCAGCGAGATCGGCGGGCTTGAAGCCATCGGCGGGGGCTTCGACGGAAGCAGCCTTTGTCGAGGCGGGTGCGGAGGCTGCCGGCTTCGCGGCGGCGGCGACCGTGCCAGCAGCGCCGGCCTCGCCCGGATCGAGATCGGGACCGTGGGCCGCTTCGCCCCATTGGACGGGAACGTTTGCCGGCTCGATTTCGCCTGCTTCCGTCCCGGTCTTTTCGGCGACGCGGCGGGTGAGCGTGGTGAATTCCATCGCCTTCAGGAAGCCGATCAGGCGCGGACCGTCCTGCGGGTGAAGCTCCATCTTTTCCAGAGGAACGTCCACCGGCGTATCGGTCTTCAGCGTCACGAGCTGGCGCGAGATGAGCGCCAGTTCGCGATTGGCGATGATCGTCTCGCGGCGCTTGACCTGCTTGATCTCGTCCGCGCGGGCGAGCAGCGTATCGAGATCGCCGAACTCTTCGAGCAGCTGCGCCGCCGTCTTCGGACCGATGCCGGGAATGCCGGGCACATTGTCGGTGGAGTCACCGGTCATGGCCTGCATGTCGATCATCTTTTCCGGCGGCACGCCCCATTTCTCGATCACTTCAGGGATCGAAATCTGCTTGTCCTTCATGGCGTCGTACATGTGGACATTGGCGGTGACGAGCTGCATCAGGTCCTTGTCGGAGGAGATGATCGTCACATCCGCGCCGATCGCTTCGGCCTGCCGCGCATAGGTGGCGATCAGGTCGTCGGCCTCGTAGCCTTCCTTCTCGATGCAGGGCAGGTTGAAGGCTTTGGTCGCCTCGCGGATCAGCCCGAATTGCGGGATGAGATCGGCTGGCGGCGGCGGACGGTGGGCCTTGTACTTGTCATAAAGCTCGTTGCGGAAGGTCTTCGACGAATAATCGAAGATCACCGCGAAATGTGTGGGCGTCACGCCGACCGAGGTGTCGCGCGCGTCGTTCAGCAGCTTCCACAGCATGTTGCAGAAGCCCGAGACGGCATTGACCGGCAAGCCGTCGGACTTGCGGTTGAGTGGCGGGATGGCGTGGAAGGCGCGGAAGATGAAGCCGGAGCCGTCGACGAGGAAGAGATGATCACCTTTTTTCATGGGTCCATGGCATAGCGCGGGCGGCGAGAAACGTCCATCGCGGATCGGCGAAAACGACTGTTGAGAACGGCACTGCTGACAGGCTTTTGTCCTGCGGCGCCCGCGCCACGACCATGACAGAATTGCGATCTGTCAGGCCGCCCTGCTTCCCTCGTCCTGCGCGATTTCGTATGACCTTTCTGTTGAACCAGATTCGCGGGCGAAGATGCGATTTTTGAGCGCCAGCATAAGCGATGCATTGTCCGCGCGGATGGCCGCGATCGCATTCGCTCTGTTCTCGGCCCTGCTGCTGGCGGCCTGCGCCAGTCGGCCCGGGCCGGAAACGCTGGACGCGCGCGCGGCGGCCAATATCGCCGGCGCAAAGATTGTGACGCTCTATCTCGCGACATCCCGCCAGCGCATCAGCCCCGGAGCGAACCGCTACAATGATGTCCCCTCCGAGACGCTGAATTTCGCCGAATATCGTGTCTCCATCCCGCCGACGCACAAGCCAGGGCTGATCGAATATCCGACCGATCGCCCCGATCCGCGCACGGCCTTCACCGTTGTGGGCGAAGAGGTGCTTGACCGCGCGACCTTCCTGAAGCGCATCACGGCGCGGACCAAGGGCAAGCATGGCGAACTCAGCATTTTCGTTCATGGTTTCAACACGAATCTTCCCGAAGCAGTCTTCCGTCAGGCGCAGTTGACAGCCGACGCGGACGATCCGGAAGACAACGATGTCTCCGTGCTCTTCGCCTGGCCATCTGCGGGCAGCATTTCAGGCTATCTCGCCGACAAGGCGACCGCGACGGCGTCGCGCGACCAGTTGACCGATCTTCTGACCATGGCCGTTCAGGCGCGGCCGACGGGTGAGATTACCGTGATCGGCCACAGTATGGGCGGCTGGCTGACGAGCGAGGCGTTGCGTCAGCTGAAGCTGACTGGGCAACAGGCGGTTCTCGACCGGTTGAAGGTCGTGCTCGCCGCGCCCGATATCGACGGCATCGTTTTTCTGGCGCAGATGCAGAAGATCGGGCGGATGAAAAAGCCGATGACTATTCTCGTGTCCAAAGACGATATCGCGCTTTCGGTCTCAAGCTTCATCTCGCTGGATCAGATGCGTATCGGCCAGCTCGATATCAGCGATCCGCGTGTGCAGGCGGGGGCCAAGGAGGCGAACATCCAGTTCATCGACATTTCCGGCGTTGAGACCGACGACACGTTCAAGCATAACGGTTTTGCAGCCCTTGCGGCGATCTATCCGGAAATGAAGAAGCAGGGCGACAAGGGCGGCGACGTCCTGCGGCTCAGCCAGGCAGGCGTCTTCGTTTTCGATGCGGTCGGCCGGACGCTGACTGCGCCCTTCGCGCTGGGAAGCCGCCTTGCGGCGGGCCGATGAGGGGTGCCGACGAGAAAACGCCCATGAAGGTCGGCATCGCGATTGTCGGCGGCGGACCTGCGGGTCTTGCCGCGGCGGAAATTCTGGCCACCGAAGGGCATGACGTTCATGTCTTCGACGCTATGCCGTCCTTCGGCCGCAAGATGCTGCTGGCCGGAAAAACCGGATTGAATCTCACGCATGGCGAGGCGTATGAGACATTCGTGTCGCGCTACGGGGCGGCTGCACCGCGTCTTCGTGCGACCTTGGATGTGTTCTCGCCGCAGGATGTGATCGGCTGGGCGGATGGGCTGGGCGCGGATTGTTTCACGGGGTCGTCGGGGCGCGTGTTTCCCAGGGCGATGAAGGCTTCGCCGCTGATGCGGGCCTGGCTCGGGCGGCTTTCGGAGCTTGGGGTTCAATTTCATGCGCGTCATCGCTGGACCGGCTTTTCAAACGGGGCGCTCTGCTTTGAGAGCTCTTCGGGTGACAAAATTGTTTCCTTCGATGCCTGCCTTCTGGCGCTCGGCGGCGCAAGCTGGCCGCGAATGGGTTCGGACGGAGCCTGGGCTGGGATTCTGGAGGCGGAGGGCGTCGAGATATCGCCGCTGAAGCCTGCCAATTGCGGTTTCGATGTTGCCTGGAGCGAGAGCTTCCGGGGCCGTTTCGCGGGCGCGCCGCTGAAATCGGTCGCCGGGACATCTCCGGCGGGGACTGTTCAGGGTGAATTCGTCATCAGCCGCCACGGAATTGAAGGCAGTCTTGTCTATGCGCATTCGGCCGCGCTTCGCGATGCGCTGGAGCATGATGGGCGGACTGAGTTTCTGCTCGATCTGGCGCCCGGGCGGAGCGTGACGCGCATAGCCGGCGATCTTTCTCGGTTGCCGGCCAAGGTCAGTTTCTCCAACCGCCTGCGCAAGGCCGCAGGCATCGAGGGGGTCAAGGCCGCCCTGTTGCGGGAGCTGGTGCCGGATATTTCTGCTGGTTCGCCGGAAAAGATAGCCGGCTTTATAAAGGCGCTTCCAATTCCCCTTGTGCGGTCGCGGCCGATTGCCGAAGCGATTTCATCGGCGGGCGGCATCCGCTGGGCCGCCATTGACGAGGCCTATATGCTGAAGGCGCTGCCAGGCGTTTTCGTCGCTGGCGAGATGATCGATTGGGAAGCGCCGACGGGCGGCTATCTGCTCACGGCCTGTTTCGCCACCGGCCGTGCGGCGGGCAGAGGCATTGCCGCGCGGATCAGGGCAGCCAGGGCATAAGGTCGTGCGAGCGGGTCGATGGCGCGTTGATCGGGCCGGGATGCAGCATCTCGCCGTCGAGAATGCGCTGGTAATAATCCAGATATTTCAGAGCCATTTGGCGAGCGGATAAATTTTCGCGCCAATAGGCGTGTATGGCGCGCCGGTCATAGCGTGTTTCATCACGGGCCGCCTCCGCCAGCTCCGAGGCGCTGGCCGAGAGATGCCCGGTCTCGGGCGTCACCAGTTCGTTCAGCGAGCCGTAGGGCGTGGCGAAGACCGGGACGCCGAAATACATGGCTTCGGCCACGGCAACCCCAAAGGGTTCGTGCCACAGAACCGGGAAGATCAGTCCGCGCGAAGGCTTGAGATGCCGGGATTTCGCCTTGTCGTCGACCATGCCGTGAAAGCGTGCATTCGGGTCTAGCGTGATGCGAAAGCCCATTTTGAGATTGACCCGGTGGCCGCCGAGAATGTCGATCGGCGCGCCGGCCTTGCGGGCGACGGCGAGGGCGCCGCTCAGGTTCTTCACCTTCCAGGCCGCCTTGGCGAGAAAGGTGAAATGACCGCCGCGCGCTTCGAGGTCGGGTGCGGGATAATCGCGCTCATCCATGCCGTTGTGCACAAAGGCGGTGCCGTGATGCCGGTGCGCGTGATCCTGCGAAACGAAGATGGTGTTGGGGTGGAGTTGACGCGGATCGTGCGCGTTGCCGTGCATCGTGGTGCAGAACGGCACTCCGCTTTCGTCCGGAAAGGCGCCCGCGTGGACATGGAAAAGATCGATGCCCAGCTGTTTCGCGGTGGCGGCTGAAATCGGTCCTGACAGAGGCTCGCATGCCGCGAACTCGACACGAGAGCCTGGACGCGCGAAATAGGTCACCTTGTGGCCGAGTTCGATCAGCGCCCTGCCAAGCCAGATCACGACCCGCTCGGTCCCGCCATAAAGACGGGGCGGCAGAGTTGCATCGATGACGATCCCGATATGCATGATCCGGTCCGGCGTTTGCGTATAAAAAAAGGCCCGGCCGAGGCTTCACACCTCGCCGGGCTCATGAAGCACGATCAAGCCACGCGTCAGGCCCAGGGGCGCTCGTTGGCCGTCTTCTTTTCGTAAGCGTCGATGGCGGAAGCCTTTTCCAGCGTCAGGCCGATATCGTCGAGGCCGTTCAGCAGGCAGTGGCGCTTGAACTCGTCGATGGAGAAGGAGATCTTGCCGCCATCCGGGCCGGTGATTTCCTGGGCTTCGAGGTCGACGGTCAACACGGCGTTGGAGCCGCGCGATGCGTCATCCAGCAGCTTTTCCAGCTCTTCCGGCGTTACGGTGATCGGCAGGATGCCGTTCTTGAAACAGTTGTTGTAGAAGATGTCGGCGAAGCTGGTGGAGATCACGCAGCGGATGCCGAAGTCGAGAAGCGCCCACGGCGCATGTTCGCGCGAGGAGCCGCAGCCGAAATTGTCGCCGGCGACGAGGATCGAGGCATTGCGGTAAGCGGGCTTGTTGAGGACGAAATCGGGGTTTTCCGAACCGTCTTCCTTGAAGCGGGCTTCGGCGAACAGGCCGGCACCGAGACCGGTGCGCTTGATCGTCTTCAGATAGTCCTTGGGGATGATCATGTCCGTGTCGATATTGACGACCGGATAGGGCGCTGCAACGCCGGTGAGCTTGACAAACTTGTCCATGGTCTCGCCTTCAATCGTGTCAGAAACGTAAAACTGACCTGCCTTTAAAACAAACGGCGTCCGAAATGAAGGGGAATCTTGCGGGCCGTTTCCGGCCCGCTGCGTTCCTTACATGTCGATGATCGTGCCGCGGCCGTCGTTCCAGATGCGGACCGGCTGGCGCGCATTGGCATTGCGGCGGTCTGCATAGACGTAGGCCGGCTGGGCTTTCGCCTGCATCTTCATCGTCAGCGCGCGGCCGGCGAGAAGCACGGTCGCAATGCCGGCGAAGGCGACGACGAGGGACGCGGTGAACAGCGTCGCAAGCAGCGCGACGGCAAGCCCGATGACGGTGAAAACAACGGTCCTGAGCATGATCATTTGGAATTTTCCTTTCAGCTTGAACCACATTTGGGAGGGCAAATGCGTCCACACAAGGGCAGGTCTTCAAGATATTGCTCTTGCGAGGCCAAGCGATCCGCGCCAAATATTGCACCATGACTGACGCTCGCTTTCGCCGCTCCATGCTCTGCCTGCCCGCCTCCAATGCCAAGGCTCTGGCAAAGCTTGCGATTCTGGAGTGCGATGCAACAATCTACGATCTCGAGGATGCCGTTGCGCCTGATATGAAAGCGGCCGCTCGAGAAGCTCTGATCGGCCATTTTGCCGCAGGGGCCAAGGCGGGCGTCGAGCATATCATTCGCATCAACGCGCTGACCTCGCCCTGGGGCGAGGCCGATCTTGAGGCCGTTGCGCAATGCCGGCCGGATGCGGTGCTGGTCCCCAAGGTGGAGAGCGCTGCCGACCTTTCCGAAGTTGCGGCCCGGCTGGACAAGGCCGGGGTCAATGGAACGCGGCTGATGGCGATGATCGAGACGCCGAAGGGTGTGTTGAACGCTGCCGCGATTGCAGAGGCCCATGCGCCACGCCTTGCAGCGCTGATTGTCGGCCTCAACGATCTGCGCAAGGAAACGAAGGTCCCGCGCGGGCCGGATCGCCGCGTTCTGGTGCCGTGGCTGATGCAGGTCGTGCTGGCTGCGCGTGCCTACGGCGTTTCGCCGATCGATGCCGTTTCCAATGATTTCCGCGATCTTTCCGCTTTCGACGCGGAGTGTGCGGAGGGGCGTGCCATGGGCTTTGACGGCAAGATGCTGATCCATCCGGCGCAGATCGAACCGGCCAACCGCCGCTTCGGCCCGTCGGAGGAGGAGATTGCGGCGGCGCGGAAGATCGTTGCGGCCTTTGATGCGCCTGAGGCTCAAGGACAGGGCGCGATCAATATCGACGGCGAGATGGTCGAAAGGCTGCATCTCGAAGAGGCGCGGAAACTTCTCGCGCGCGTGTCATCCTAGACTGTTTGTTTTACGCAATTCCGGACGCAAAACCGCGACGCACTTTTGCTGGCATTGCTCTGAAGAAAAGGAAACCCCATGAAGCTCTATCGTTTTCTCACCGGCCCCGATGACGCCACGTTCTGCCACAAGGTCACGGCGGCGCTGAACAAGGGTTGGTCTCTCGAAGGCTCGCCGACCTATGCCTTCGATGCCGCGACCGGCACGATGAAGTGTGGTCAGGCCGTCGTGAAGAAGGTCCGGGGCAAGAAATACGATCCCGCCATGAAGCTCAGCGAGCAGTGAGGCAGACGAGTTTGACGTCAGGCCGCGCGGCGATGAGCAGCGTGGTCTGGTGATAGGACAGCGCGCCGCGTGCCGGGTGGTTGAAGTCCCGCTCGCCGCCTTCGCGGCCCAGCACAGTCTGTGCTTTCCAGAGCCGGGCGAATTCCAGGCTCTTTGCAGTGAGATCTGCTACGAGTTGACGCATCGCGTCATCGTCGGGATGGCGGTTGAAATCGGCGCGGAATTCCGCGGCCAGTCGGCTGGCGCGGTCCTGCCAGCTGCCGATGAGCGTTCGTGCCTCGGGCGACAGGAAAACGAAGGCGAGCAGGTTGCGCTCGGTTGTTTCCGGATCGAGCCACCCCGAAAAGAGGTCGGCCGCCGCTTCGTTCCAGGCGCGCGCCGTCCAGAGATGATCGAGCAGATAGGCGGGGCCTGAGAAGCCGGAAGGCAGCGCGAGCAGTTCCGTTGGCAGATCGGTCTCGTCCGGAACCGTCTCATCCGGATCGCGCTTGCCGGCCAGATCGAAAAGCGAGGCGCGTTCGGCGGGCGTCAGACGCAGCGCATTTGAAAGCCTGACAAGGGCCGGTACGGAAGCCTTCACCTCGCGGCCCTGCTCGAGCCAGGTGAGCCAAGTTGCGCTGATTCCGGCGGCGTCGGCCAGTTCTTCGCGGCGCAGGCCGGGCGTACGCCGGCGGTTCGCGGCGTTCGGTGGCGGGGGCTGCCGCTCGCGGTGGGCGCGGATGAAATCGCCGAGGCGCTTGTTGGCGGATGCGTCGTTCATGGTGGGTTTTATACCAGGATAAATGCTCATCTTGTACCAGTACAAATTGCTGTCAGATTGCCTCCTGTCAATGGATATAAGCACCGAGGAAGAGACCCATGTCCGCCAGCACCGATAACGCCCAGAAATCCCATGCCAGTTTCGTCACCGAGCAATTCGGCCAGCAGGCGCGCGCCTATCTCGAAAGCGCCGTGCATAGCGCCGGCGAGGATCTCGACATCATGGAGCGCGCCGTCGGCAAGCGGCCCCAAGGCATCGCGCTCGACATGGGCTGCGGCGGTGGTCATGTGACCTTCCGGCTCGCGCCGCATGTCGCGAAGATCGTGGCTTACGACCTCTCGACCGACATGCTGCAGACGGTGGCGGGCGAGGCTGAAAAGCGGGGGCTTGCCAGTGTCGTGACAAAAAACGGTGCGGCGGAACAGCTCCCCTGTCCCGACAATTCCTTCGATGTCGTGGCGACGCGCTTCAGCGCGCATCACTGGCGCGACGTGCCGGCTGGGCTTGCGCAGATGTATCGTGCCGCCAAGTCGGGCGCGCTCGCGCTGTTTGCCGATGCTGTCGCGCATGAAGACCCGCTGATCGACACATGGCTGCAATCCATCGAACTGCTGCGCGATCCCTCGCATGTGCGGGATTTCAAGGTCAGCGAATGGGAGGCGATGGTGACAGCGGCCGGCTTCAAGGTCCGCGAGGTCAAGCGCCTGCGCATCCGGCTCGAGTTTTCGTCCTGGATCAAGCGTATCCGCACGCCGGAGGTCAATGCTGCGGCGATCCGCGCGCTTCAGGCACAGGCGCCTGCGGAAGTCGCGAAGCACTTTGCCTTCGAGGCGGATGGCAGCTTCATGCTCGATACGGCCGTGGTGATTGCCGGGAAGGCTTGAGTCGTCCCCTGCCGCTCAGTGCGGGACGATATGCGACTTGTGGAAGACATCGTCGGACGGCGGGATGACCTGCCGTTCGATCATGCGGTGGACCTTGGGTGGACCTTCGCCGCGATGCAGGGCGCGTATCTGGTCGAAGTTCATCGCATCCGCCTTGGTGCGGCGGTGGTTGTGGCGAACGTATTCCACCCAGGTCGGAGTGTGATAGGTCTCGGTCCAGATATGCGGGTTTTCGAGATCGCGCATCAGCGCCCAGGCCTGCGCGCCATCGCGGATGCGGATGCGTCGCCGCTCGACCATCAGCTTGAGGAATTCGGCAACGTCCTGATCGGCGATTTCATAATCGATATTGATCGCGATGGGGCCGCTGCGGGGCAGGATTTCGAGGTTGAGATCCGGTTCGCGGAAGCGGTCTAGAGGGTCGAGGTCCAGATCCTCGAAGACCGGCATGGGCATGAAGAAGCCGATCAGGACCCCGACGGCGGTGACAATTGCGGCGATGGAAAGCGCTGTTCCGGCATCGGAACTTTCGGCGACCGAACCCCACAGCCAGCTGCCAGCCGCCATGCCGCCGAAGGACGCGGTCTGGTAGAAGGAGACGGCGCGGCCGACGACCCAGCGCGGCGTCGAAAGCTGCACGATGGTGTTGAAGAGCGAGAGCGCAACGACCCAGCATCCGCCGGCCAACACGGCCGCAAGGCCCGACACGATGCCGTTGCCGGTCGCGCCCATGGCGGCTTCCGAAAGCGCGAAGCCGGCGAAGGAGAGGCGGACAATGTTCTCGCTCGTCAGCTTCTCGCGGAGCCAGCCATTGGCAAAGGCCCCGCCGATCGCCCCGATGCCAAAAGCGCCGAGGAGCAGGCCGTAGGTCAACGGGCCGCCCTGGATCAGGTCTTTTGCCACGATGGGCATGAGGGCGAGGATGGCGATGGACGAGAGGCCGAAGACGAAGCTGCGGAAGAAGACCTTCAGCAGTTTGGGTGACATGGCGACATAGCGAAGGCCAGCGGCCACCGCGGGGCCGATATCCTCGCGTGGCAGAGTCCGTACCTTCTCTGAATTCTTCCAGCGGAAAAGCGCATAGATCAGCGCTAGATAGCTCACGGCATTGGCCGCAAAAGCGGCAGCTCCGCCGCCAAAGGCCACGATGGCACCACCGAGTGCGGGGCCGACGCTGCGCGTCATGTTGAAGCCCACTGAATTGAGCGAGACCGCTCCGGCCACATCCTGCCTCGGCACCATGTCGCCAACCGAGGCCTGCCAGGCCGGATTGTTGAGCGCCGTACCGCAGCCGATCAGGAAGGTAAAGGCCAGCAGCGTCCATGGCGTGATCCAGCCGAGATAGGCGAAGGCAGCCAATAGGACCGACACGATGAACATGAAGGTCTGCGCCCAGAGGATCACTTGCCGCCGCTGGAAATTGTCGGCAAGCGCACCGGAGAGGATCGAGAAGAGCATAATCGGTAGCGTGGTCGAGGCCTGCACCAGCGCGACCATGTTTTCGGACGCCGAGATCGAGGTCATCATCCAGGCCGCGCCGACGCCCTGAATCAGGCCGCCGAGGTTGGAGATATTGTTGGCGATCCACAAATCGCGAAACGTCGTGTTGGAAAGCGGCGCGAAGAGTGGTTTTCTGTCGGGCATGGGTATGGATTGCTTTGCTGCTGCGGTGGGGACTCGTCTGCTTGCGTCGTTGACTATAGGCAAGAAGACGTGGCTGACCTATGGCAGAATGTGTCCGGCGGCGCGAAAAGTGTGACCCTCGCAATTCGCTTGCCTTTTAGCCGAAATCGGCCTATATGAGCCTCAAATTCTTGATCGGTAGATGAAGAGTGGGTCCGCGAGGTCCCGCTCTTTTTTGTTACCTGCCGGCGGGAGAAAGAATTCTTTAACCCTTGGGAAAACGGCCTTGTCCGATACCGAATTCGCGCCGGAAGCGCGTCTGATCACCGAAACCGGTCTTGACCTGCGCATCGCGCAGATGATCGAGCCGCTGCTTCAGTCCATGGGCTACAATCTGGTGCGCGTTCGCCTCTCAGGGCAGAACGGCCTGACGCTGCAGATCATGGCCGAACGCTTCGACGGCACGATGACCGTCGAGGACTGCGAACAGGTCTCGATGGCCGTTTCGCCGGTTCTCGATGTGGAAGATCCGATCGACAAGGCGTATCATCTCGAAGTGTCCTCGCCCGGAATCGACCGGCCGCTGGTGCGCAAGTCCGATTTCGAAAAGTGGATCGGCCATCTCCTGAAGTGCGAGACCTCGGTGATTGTCGACAACCGCAAGCGCTTCCGCGGCAAGCTGGTTTCGGCAAGCGAGACGGGCTTTACCGTCGAGCGCGACCAGCCGGGTTACGGCGAGGAGCTGACGGTCGAGATCCCCTATACGGCGCTGTCCGAAGCGCGGCTGATCCTGACCGACGACCTGATCCGCGATGCGCTGAAGGCCGACAAGGATGCAAAGGCAGCCGCCCGCGAGGCCGCCAACGAGAATGAAGAACCCCAAGACGATTGACCGCCGGGCTTGAACATAATGCCCCGGTCCTCAAATGGAGACGAATGAAATGGCAGTGAGTGCGAACCGGCTTGAGCTTCTGCAGATTGCGGATGCTGTTGCGCGCGAAAAGGTCATCGACCGCGAGATCGTTCTGGCCGCCATGGCCGATGCGATCCAGAAGGCGGCCCGCTCCCGCTACGGCACGGAATCGAACATCCAGGCCGACATCAACCCGAAGACCGGCGAAATCCGCCTGCAGCGTCTTCTTGAAGTCGTCGAGAAGGTCGAGGATTACTCGACGCAGATCGCTCTGGAACTTGCCCGCGATCGTAACGTCGATGCCAAGCTCGGCGACTATATTGCCGATCCGCTGCCGCCGATGGATTTCGGCCGCATCGCCGCCCAGTCGGCCAAGCAGGTCATCGTGCAGAAGGTGCGGGAAGCCGAGCGTGACCGCCAGTTCGACGAATTCAAGGATCGCATCGGCGAGATCGTCAACGGCACGGTCAAGCGCGTCGAATATGGCAACGTCATCGTCGATCTCGGCCGTGGTGAAGGCATCATCCGTCGCGACGAGATGATCCCGCGCGAAACCATGCGCTATGGCGACCGCGTCCGCGCCTATGTTTACGACGTGCGCCGCGAACAGCGCGGTCCGCAGATCTTTCTGTCGCGCACGCATCCGCAGTTCATGGTCAAGCTCTTCACCATGGAAGTGCCGGAAATCTACGACGGCATCATCCAGATCAAGTCGGTGGCCCGTGACCCGGGCTCGCGCGCCAAGATCGCCGTGATCTCCAACGATAGCTCGATCGATCCGGTCGGCGCCTGCGTCGGTATGCGCGGTTCGCGCGTTCAGGCCGTTGTCGGCGAGCTTCAGGGCGAAAAGATCGACATCATTCCGTGGTCGCCGGATCCGGCCTCCTTCATCGTCAACGCGCTGCAGCCGGCGGAAGTCGCCAAGGTCGTGCTTGACGAAGATGCAGAGCGCATCGAAGTCGTGGTTCCGGACGAGCACCTGTCGCTCGCCATCGGCCGCCGCGGCCAGAACGTGCGTCTGGCTTCGCAGCTGACCGGCTGGGATATCGACATCATGACGGAGCAGGAAGAGTCCGAGCGCCGCCAGAAGGAATTCAACGAACGCTCCAAGCTGTTCATGGATGCCCTCGACGTCGACGAAATGGTCGGTCAGGTTCTCGCCTCCGAAGGCTTCGCCCAGATCGAGGAAGTGGCCTATGTCGATCTCGACGAAATCGCCTCCATCGACGGCTTCGACGAAGAAACGGCTCAGGAAATCCAGAACCGCGCCCGCGACTATCTGGATCGCCTCGATGCCGAACTCGACGAAGAGCGCAAGAAGCTCGGCGTTTCCGACGAACTGCTCTCCATCGATGGCATGACCCGCAAGATGCTGGTCGCACTCGGCAAGGACGGCATCAAGTCGATGGAAGACTTCGCCGGCTGCGCTGCAGACGACCTCATCGGTTGGTCGGAACGCAAGAACGGCGAGACGAAGAAGTTCCCGGGCATCTTCTCCGACGTCGAAATCTCGCGCACCGAAGCCGAAGCCATGATCGTTCAGGCTCGCCTGGCGGCTGGCTGGATCACGGAAGACGATCTCGCTGCCGAGGCCGAAGTTGAGGCCGGCGACGAGGAGCAGGACGCCTGATTTAAAGGCGTCTTGGAGATCAGGGGCCGTTCATGACGGAAGATGAGGACATTTCTGACGTGAACGGCCGCCAATGCATCGTGACGCGAGAAAGTGGATCGGTCGATGACCTGATCCGCTTCGTGGCGGGCCCCGACGGAACCGTCGTGCCGGATATCAAGCGCAAGCTTCCCGGGCGCGGTTGCTGGGTGAAGGCCGAGCGGATTGTGCTTGAAAAGGCGATGGCGAAGAACCTCTTCGCCCGCGCGCTCAAGAACAAGGTGACCGTGCCGGACGATCTGGCCGACCAGGTGGACCGGTTGCTTGCGGCAGATCTTGCCGGCATGATCAACATGGCGCGCAAGGCGGGCGAGTTCGTTTCCGGCTTCGCCAAGGTCGATAGCGCGGTGCGATCCGGCAAGGCCATTGCCGTGCTGCATGCCCAGGACGCTGCCGATGACGGCGTCCGCAAGGTGGGGCAGGCCCGCAAGGCCTTTCACATGCTTGCCGAGACGGATGAGGAAATTCCTGCCTACCGGCCGTTTTCTGCCGAAGAAATGGTCAAACTGATGGGCGAGAATGGCTTTATTCACGCATGCGTGCTTGCAGGAAAGGCCGGAGAGGGTGTAGTGAAGCGCGCAAGACTGCTTGAGCGCTTTCGAAGCCTCGGCAATGCACAAGGGAGAAGGGTTCAGGTGCCCTGATGAACAAGTGTTGAAATTCCCGGCTGAAGCCGGTGTGCGCATCTCATTTTTGAACGTTGAACGACCGGATCGGTGATGACGATTCCGTACCCGGTCCCTGAGGAACTGGAACGGAATGACCGATAACAATGACGACAAGACCGGCATGGCTGGCAAGAAGACGCTGACCCTGAAGCCCTCCGGCTTCGCGCAGGGGACCGTCCGCCAGGACATGGGTCGGGGTCGCACCAAAGCCGTCGTGGTTGAAACGCGCAAGCGTCGCATCAACCGCCCGGAAGACGAAAAAGTAATCACACCCGTACAGCAGACGCAGCCGGCCCCCGCGCCGCGCCAGCCGGAATCGCAGACGCGCACCCAGCAGCCGGTGGCCCCGCCGCCGCAGGCTCGCCCGCGTCCCGTAACCGTGCTCAACGATCTCTCCGCCGGCGAGATGGAAGCGCGCCGCCGCGCGCTCGCCGAAGCGCAGATCCGCGATGCGGAAGAAGCCAAGCAGCGCGCCGAACAGGAAGCCCGTCGCAAGGTTGAAGAGGCTGAACGTCTGGAGCGCGAGCGCCTCGAGGCCGAAGCCCGTGCCCGCGAAGAAGCGCTCAAGCCCAAGGTTGAGGAGCCTGTCGTCGAGGCTGAAGAAGCCCCGGCACCCGTTGCTGCCGCTCCGCGCGCTGCACAGCCGGCCGGTGGTGTCCAGGTGCGCCGTCCGGCGCAGCCCGATGCGACCGCTCCGCGTCCCGACGCCCGCGCACCCGTGCCGGCAGCCGGTGCACCACGTGGCCGTCGCGGTGCTGACGACGAAGAAGAAGACCGTGGTGGTGCCCGCCCCGGTGCGCCGCGCGGCAAGGTGGCCGGTCCGGCTCCCGCCAAGGTTCCCGCCCGTCCGAAGGCCGACGATGGCCGCCGCCAGGGCAAGCTGTCGCTGAACACGGCGCTCGACGAAGATGGTTCGCAGCGTGGCCGCTCGATGGCCGCCATGCGCCGCCGTCAGGAGAAGTTCCGCCGCAGCCAGATGCAGGAAACGCGCGAAAAGGTCATGCGCGAAGTCATCCTGCCGGAAACCATCACCATTCAGGAACTGTCGCAGCGCATGTCCGAACGCGCCGTCGACGTCATCAAGTACCTGATGAAGGAAGGCCAGATGATGAAGCCGGGCGACGTCATCGACGCCGACCTCGCAGAACTCATCGCCTCGGAATTCGGCCATACCGTCAAGCGCGTCTCGGAATCGGACGTTGAAACCGGCATCTTCAATGTCGAGGACAATGAAGCCGCCATGCAGCCGCGGCCGCCGGTCGTCACCATCATGGGCCATGTCGACCACGGCAAGACTTCGCTCCTCGACGCCATCCGCAATGCCAACGTGGTCAGCGGCGAAGCCGGTGGCATCACGCAGCATATCGGTGCCTATCAGGTCGAGCATAACGGCCAGAAGATCACCTTCATCGACACCCCCGGCCACGCCGCCTTCACGGCGATGCGTGCACGCGGTGCGCAGGCCACCGATATCGCGATCCTCGTGGTTGCCGCTGACGACAGCGTCATGCCGCAGACGATCGAATCGATCAACCACGCCAAGGCGGCCGGCGTTCCGATCATCGTGGCGATCAACAAGATCGACAAGCACGAGGCAAAGCCCGAAAAGGTTCGCCAGCAGCTGCTGCAGCACGAAGTCTTCGTCGAATCGCTCGGCGGTGAAGTGCTCGACGTCGAAGTCTCGGCCAAGAACAAGCTCAACCTCGACAAGCTGCTCGAGGCGATCCTGCTCCAGGCCGAAATCCTCGACCTCAAGGCCGATCCGGAGCGTACCGCAGAAGGCAGCGTCATCGAAGCGCAGCTCGACCGTGGCCGTGGTTCGGTTGCGACCGTTCTCGTCCAGAAGGGCACGCTCAAGCCCGGCCAGATTATCGTTGCCGGCGATCAGTGGGGCCGTGTCCGCGCGCTCGTCAACGATCGCGGGGAACATGTGAAGGAAGCGGGTCCCGCCATGCCGGTGGAAATCCTCGGCCTTCAGGGCACGCCGCAGGCCGGTGACCGTTTCGCGGTCGTCGAGAACGAAAGCCGTGCCCGCGAAATCTCCGAATATCGCCAGCGTCTTGCTCGCGACAAGGCGGTGGCACGTCATGCCGGTTCGCGCGGTTCTCTCGAACAGATGATGAGCCAGCTTCAGACCTCCGGTCTCAAGGAGTTCCCGCTGGTCATCAAGGGCGACGTGCAGGGTTCGATCGAAGCCATTGCCGGCGCGCTCGAAAAGCTTGGAACGGACGAAGTGCGTGCGCGCATCGTCCATTCGGGTGCCGGTGCGATCACGGAATCGGATATCTCGCTGGCTGAAGCTTCGAACGCCGCCATCATCGGCTTCAACGTTCGCGCCAACCCGCAGGCCCGCGATGCGGCCGAACGGGCCGGCATCGAGATCCGCTACTACAACATCATCTACGATCTGACGGATGACGTGAAGGCGGCCATGTCCGGTCTTCTGTCGCCGGAACGTCGCGAGACCTTCCTCGGCAATGCCGAAATCCTCGAAGTCTTCAACATCACGAAGGTCGGCAAGGTTGCCGGTTGCCGTGTCATCGAGGGCAAGGTCGAGCGTGGGGCAGGCGTACGCCTGCTGCGCGA
Organism: Rhizobium sp. C1; assembly: GCF_021026335.1. Classification (GTDB taxonomy): domain Bacteria; phylum Pseudomonadota; class Alphaproteobacteria; order Rhizobiales; family Rhizobiaceae; genus Ensifer_A. Next base: position 138,886 of record NZ_JAJNCY010000004.1, on the reverse strand, counting down.
CAACGTCGTCATCCACGAAGGCAAGCTCAAGACGCTCAAGCGCTTCAAGGACGAAGTGGCAGAAGTGCCGATGGGCCAGGAATGCGGTATGGCCTTCGAGAATTACGAAGACATCCGTGCCGGCGACGTCATCGAATGCTTCCGCGTCGAGCACATCACCCGCACGCTCTGATCGGCGGGTGACACCTGCCGCGTCAGCCTGGAACCGTAACGGGAGGTGTGACGATGTCAGATACAACATTCGAACCGGCGGCTTTGCCGCCGGTCGTTTTATATACACTGACCCAAGCCGACTATGATGAGATGGCGAAAGCCGCCAGCGATCGTTTGAGCCGCTGGCTATACCGCTATGCATTCTGGCCGCTTTTCCTTGCGAATCTGGGTTTGGGGGCGCTGTTTCTCCAGCCGGTTCTGTCGGGCGAACGCAGCCTCGAATGGATCGATATCGCCAATCTGCTGTTTGCTTTCCTGATGCTCGCAGGGCGATACGTCTTCATACCGTGGATGCGGCGATGGACGCTTGGGAGGCTGAAGCTTGCGGGTCGCGACTACCGGATCGTCTTCGGTGAGGACGATATAGAATTGACAGCGGGCGGCCTGTCTTCGCGGGTGGTGCGGTCCGAAATCGGCAGTTTCACGGAGACGGAGCGGCATTTCTTCTTCTGGATCAACCGCCTTCAGGCCGTGATCGTGCCGAAACGGGCCATTGACGAGGCCGGAGAAGCCGCATTTCGGACCTATGCCGCAACATCGAACTGGGAGAAGCGCTAGGCTTCCCGTTTTCCCCATCTGCGTTGCCGCAAGTCTCTGCCCAGTTCCGTGTGTGATCATTATAACGGCCCCTGAAAGACCGGAAGGAAGACATGAACCCGTTTGGCGCACGCGTCACACAATTGAGCTTCAAACGCATGCCGCAAGAGCATGCGGACCTGATGCTGCGCGCGGGCAAGCTCTTCCTGCAATCGCGTTCGCGGCGCAAGCCCGTTCCCTATCTCATTGGCGCTGTCATTTTCGGCATGGTCTGCGGTGTCGGCATCGAGGCCTTCCGGCAATTCGTGCTGGCGCCTTATTTCGGCATCAACGCGCTGCCGACCATCCAGGTCGTGGCGTTTGAAATGCTGCCGGTCATGCTGGCGATCGGTGCCGGTGCCGTCATCCAGCGGGAGATCGTGCGGCGCGGGCGGCGCAAGCGACTGATTGCCTCGCTGGCTGAAAATGTCATGATCGATGTCGATATCTATGAGCGCGGCATGGAGACGAGCATTGGCGGCGTTTTCAGCTATTGCAGCTGGCCGGCCTTTCTCGATGTTCAGCTGGAGAAGAATGCGATCACCTTCTTCCGGGATGATGCGCTGTTTTCCATTCCTGCCCGCGCGTTCAAGGATCGCAAGGAATTCGAGCTTCGTGGCCAGGAGATCGTCGATCTATGGAGACGGGCAAAAGCGGCTGCACGGCCGGAGGTGGCCCGTACCGAGCCCGCACGCAAAGCGCCCGCGCGCGGTGAGCCGGTGCGCAAGGACCCTCCGCCCCTTGACCTCGGGGACGAAACGAGGCATTGAGGCGCCTCTTTGAAATTCCCCGGGTTCGAACCCCGAATTTGCCGCGTTGAGCGGCCTCACGACCATACAGACAGAAAGACAGATGAAAAAACCGACTTCATCGGCTCCCTCGCAGCGCATGCTGCGTGTCGGCGAGCAGGTTCGCGCCGCCATTACACAGGTGCTCCAGCGCGGCGATGTCCGCGATCCGCTGATCGAGAAAACCGTGATCTCGATCTCGGAAGTGCGCATGTCGCCCGATCTCAAGATCGCCACGGCCTTCGTGACGCCGCTTGGCGCGACCGACCACGACGAGACCGTCGCGGCGCTCAACCGCAACGCCAAGTTCATTCGCGGCCGGCTGGGCAATGCGCTCCGGCAGATGAAATACATGCCGGAACTGCGCTTCCGCGACGATACGAGCTTCGACAATTACCAGAAGATCGACGAGCTTCTGCGCTCGCCGGAAGTTGCCCGCGATCTCGACGAAGAAACAGAAGAATAAGCAGACATGTCCAAACCGCGTAAACCGAAAGGCCGCCCGGTCTCGGGCTGGCTCGTGCTCGACAAGCCGTTCGATTTCGGCTCCACGGAAGCCGTTTCCAAGGTGAAATGGCTCTTCAAGGCGCAGAAGGCGGGCCATGCCGGCACGCTCGATCCGCTTGCCTCGGGCATGCTGCCGATCGCGCTCGGCGATGCCACCAAGACCGTTCCTTACGTCATGGATGGCCGCAAGATTTATGAGTTCACCGTCGCCTGGGGCGAGGAGCGCAATACGGACGATCTGGAGGGCGAGCCGACGCAGACCTCCGACAAGCGTCCATCGGAAGAAGACATCCGCGCGCTGCTGCCGAAATATACCGGCGTGATCGAGCAGGTGCCGCCGCAGTTCTCGGCCATCAAGATTGCCGGTGAGCGGGCCTATGACATGGCGCGCGAAGGCGAGGCCGTTGAAATCCCTGCCCGCGAGGTTGAGATCCATCGCCTGACGCTGCTGAAGGCCGAAAAGGATCAGGCGCATTTCGAAGTGGAGTGCGGCAAGGGCACCTATGTCCGCTCGCTCGCCCGCGACATGGGCCGCGATCTCGGCTGCTATGGCCATATTGCCGGTCTTCGCCGCACGCTGGTTGCCCCGTTCGGCGAAGAGCGTCTGGTGCCGCTGGAAAAGCTCGTGGCACTGGAAGAGATCGAGGATGCCGACGAGCGTCTGGCCGCGCTCGATGCCTTCCTCATCGCCCCGGTCGAGGCTTTGACCAACCTGCCGCATGTGCGCGTGAGCGATGATCAGGTCCGGCGTCTGCGCTCGGGAAATCCGGTGATCCTGCGGGGCCGCGATGCGCCGCTGCCGACGCCGGAAGCCTATGCGACGTCGATCTCTGGCGAGCTTGTTGCCATCGGTGCCGTCGAAGAGGGCGAGTTCCGGCCGAAGCGCGTCTTCGGCTGATCGCAAACGTCTTTCAAACGGACAAAAAAGAGGCTGCCGCAATCGCTTGCGGCAGCCTTTGTCGTTTAATAGGCCTGTTTGTTCAGGCCTTGGCGTCGCGGAAGTCCGCTTCCGTCAGCTCGTCCGACTTATTGGCGGGCAGGATGAAGGAGAGCAGGGTGGCAACGATCACGTTGGCGATCACGGCGGTCAGGCCGTTATAGAGCGGAATGCCGAAGAACGCCTTGGAAACCGGGACCCAGGATGTCGGACCGATCGAAAGGTAGGTTCCGAGCGCCAGACCGACGATCAGGCCGGCCAGAAGCGCTCCACCCTTGTACCAGCGGGTGTAGAGCCCGAAGATGATCGCCGGAAAGATCTGGATCATCCACACGCCGCCCAGCAGCTGCAGGTCGAGGGCGAACTGCGTCGGCAGGAAGAGGATGACGATCAGCGCGCCGATCTTGACCACCAGCGACATCAGCTTGGCGAGCGTCGATTCTTCCGACGGAGACATGTTCTGATTGACGAAGGGCCGCCACAGGTTACGCGTGAACGTGTTGGCCGCACCGATGGACATCACGGCTGCAGGGACCAGCGCGCCGATGGCAATCGCCGCGAAGGTGAAGCCGACAAACCAGCTCGGGAACATGGCCAGGAACAGCTGCGGGACGGCGTCCTGCGGGTTCTGCACCTTGATCCCTGCCGCATGGGCCATGTAGCCGAGCATGGCGATCAGCGCCAGAACCAGCGAATAGGCGGGCAGCGAGATCGCATTGTGACGGATCGCCTTCGGGCCGGAGGCGGAAAGCACGCCGGTCAGCGAATGCGGATACATGAACAGCGCCATGGCCGAACCGATGGCCAGCGTGATGAACGGCCAGATCTGTGCCGGTGCCAGCAGCACGCCTCGGGCAACGTTCGGATTGGTCGCGAGCTGTGCTGCGAAATCCTTCTGTGCCGAGTCAAAGATCGCGCCATAGCCGCCAAGCTTCGCCGGGATGATGATGACGGCCGCAATCACGAAGATATAGATCATGATGTCCTTGACGAAGGCGATCATGGCCGGTGCGCGCAGGCCGCTGCGATAGGTGTAAACGGCCAGGATGAGGAAGGCGATCGTCAGCGGCAGGTGGCCCGTCATGCCCTCATGCGGGAAGCCGAGCGCCTGGATAACCTTTTCCATGCCGACGAGCTGCAGCGCGATATAGGGCATGGTGGCGATGATGCCGGTCAGCGCAACCATGCCTTCCAGCCACTTGTTGCCATAGGCGCCGTAGACGAAGTCGGCGCCGGTCAGATAGCCGCGCTTGTGCGTGGCGTTCCAGAGGCGGGGCATCGTCAGGAAGATGAAGGGGTAGATCAGGATCGTGTAGGGCACGGCGAAGAAGCCGTAGGCGCCGATGGCGTATACCACGGCCGGAACCGCGATCACGGTATAGGCTGTGTAGAGGTCGCCGCCCAGCAGGAACCAGGTGATCCACGAGCCGAAGCGGCGGCCGCCGAGGCCCCATTCATGCAGCTCGTTGAGGTCGCCCGCCTTCCAGCGTGCGGCGATGAAGCCCATGACGGTGACGAGGACGAAGAAGAAGATGAAGACGGCCGTTGCCGTGACATTGATCCCGCTCACAGGTCATCTCCACCGGTTTTGGCTGCGAGCCAGATGAACAGAGACGATACCGGGATGAGCAGCATCAGATACCAATAGAAGAACGGAATGCCGAAGAGCATTGGGTCGGTCATGTTGTAGAAGGGCGTCACGACCGAGGCGATGCACGGTATGAGCAGAAGAATATAACGCAAGGTCTCTCCTCCATATTGAACCAGACACGCTTAGAGCCCTGCGGGGCTGCAAGCAGGCGGCGAAAATCAGGGTCTGGCGGCGGTGCTTGAAACACGGGTCCTTTGCATGTCCCGGCCCTCCCCAAGGCGCATTTCAGAAGCGTCTCAAAAGCTTAACAAAACGCAAAGCAAGCAGTAAGGGAGCCTTAATCATTTTTCAAGCGGGTTGTGGGGGCTTTGGCCGCGGCCTTAAAGGGTGGAGCGAGTTTCGGTCTGCGGCCCCTTCGATTTTTCCATGACAGCGGCCGTGACCTGGGCTAACGCTTGGCGCGTTTCCGCCGTTCGACTCACCAAACGAGCCTCGCCTTGTCCCACGTCCATGTCCGCCCATCCCTGGCCATCGTTGCGGCGCTGGGGCTCACGCAGATCATCGGCTATGGCACGCTCTATTACAGCTTCAGCATTCTTGCGCCCGGCATGGCCAAGGATGTGGGAATGAGCCGGGAGGCGGTGTTCGGCACCTTCTCGGCGGCGCTTTTGGCCGGCGGGCTGGCGGCGCCTTTCACAGGTGTATGGCTGGACCGTTTCGGTGCTGCGCGGATGATGGCGCTCGGGTCCGTCCTGTGTGCCCTGCTGCTGGTCCTGTGCGCCTGGTCACCGACCGCGTGGTTTTTCGTCGGCGCGGTCATTCTCGCCCAGGTCGCGACGGGTCTCGTAACCTATCAGGCAGCCTTTGCCGCGCTGGTCGAACATGCACCGCAGAACGCGACGCGCAACATCACCTATCTCACGCTGATGGCCGGCTTTGCCTCCAGCGTCTTCTGGCCGATCACCACGACGCTTGCCGCGCATTTCGACTGGCGCACGATCTATCTGATCTTTGCCGGGCTGAACCTTGTCGTCTGTCTGCCTGTGCATCTGGCGCTGGCAGGCGGCCGGGCGCGGCGGGCCGCGCTTGTCTCCAGCGAGACGCCACGTCCGCCGGTCACCGGCGTGATCGCGCCGGGGGAGCGGCGGCGGGCGATGATCATTGTTTCGCTTGCCTTTGCGCTGTCTGGCTTCGCGCTCTCCTCGCTGCTTATCCATATGGTGCCGATGCTCGGTGCTATGGGGCTGGCCGGGGCGGCCGTCACCGTCAGCGCGCTTTTCGGTCCGGCGCAGGTGGCGAGCCGGCTTGTCAATATGATCTTCGGCGAAAGCCTGCCGCCGACCGGGCTTGCCATGCTTTCGACGGCGCTGATTGCACTCGGCGGCGTCGTCCTGGCGGTCACGGATGGCAATCTGGTCGGCGCTGTCGTCTTTGCGCTCTGCGCCGGCATGGGATCGGGTATCGGCAGTATCGCTCAAGGGTCCGTGCCGCTGCATCTCTTCGGCTCCGAGGGCTATGGGGCGATTGCCGGGCGGATGACGGCGGCGCGGCTGGTGGCAAGCGCCGCTGCCCCTGCTGTCTTTGCGCTTGCCATGGAGCGGCTCGGCATCCCAGTCTCGCTCCTTCTCAATGCCGCGCTGGGCGCGTTGGGCATGATCGGGTTTGCGCTTGTTGGGCGGGATGTGAAGCGTGCTGCCTGAGAGCGTGGAATCGTTCAGGTTGCGCGAAAACGCCGCCCCTTCCATTCTTCAAGACTTTCCTGTATAGCGCAGCCAGCTTTGGGCAGTTTGCCCGAAAGCCTCATGGCCGAAGCTGGACGACATCCCGGCTTGTGGCGTCCGATTACTCCTTAATATGAAAGGATCACACGATGTCGATCACTGCTGAGCGCAAGACGGCCCTCATCAAGGAATATGCAACGTTCGAAGGCGACACCGGCTCTCCGGAAGTCCAGGTTGCCATCCTGACGGAACGCATCAACAACCTGACGGACCATTTCAAGGACCACAAGAAGGATAACCATTCCCGCCGTGGCCTCCTGACGATGGTTTCCAGCCGCCGCTCGCTTCTTGATTACCTCAAGAAGAAGGACGAAGCCCGCTACACCAAGCTGATTGGTTCGCTGGGCATCCGCCGCTAATATGTTGCAAGGCCGGCGAGCCTCACGGTTTCGCCGGCCTTGTCGCACCGCCTAGAGCAATTTCGAGCCGAAAGTGGAAACCGGTTTCGCGCCCCGAATTGCTCAAGACAAAGTCAAGACAAAGAGCGCGGTGTTTCTCAAGAATTCCCTTCCCGTTTCAACCGGGGTGGGCGCTGGCTGTCCGGATGGGCCGGAATGCCGCAACTTAACCGTTGGCCTGTCATGGGGCAGGATTGCCGGATGCTTTTGGTGGGAATGTCTCACCAGTCGGACCAAAGCTTCCTGTTGTCTTGCCCGTGATGTGCTGCATCAAAAGGCGAAAGCGCGTGTTTCCCGAAGGGGTAGCCGGCTGATCCGCCTTCTATTGAAGGACAAGACATGTTCGAGACTCACAAGGTCGAAATCGAGTGGGCAGGCCGCCCGCTCATCCTCGAAACCGGCAAGATTGCCCGTCAGGCTGACGGCGCAGTTCTCGCCACCTACGGCGAAACCGTCGTTCTGGCGACCGTCGTTTCGGCCAAGTCGCCGAAGCCCGGCCAGGACTTCTTCCCGCTGACCGTCAACTACCAGGAAAAGACCTATGCCGCCGGCAAGATCCCGGGTGGCTATTTCAAGCGCGAAGGTCGTCCGTCGGAAAACGAAACGCTGGTTTCGCGCCTGATCGACCGCCCGATCCGCCCGCTCTTCCCGGAAGGCTACAAGAACGACACGCAGGTTGTCGTCACCGTCGTCCAGCATGACCTCGAAAACAACCCGGACGTCCTGTCCATGGTTGCGACGTCTGCTGCGCTCACGCTCTCCGGCGTTCCCTTCATGGGCCCGGTCGGCGGCGCACGCGTTGGCTACATCAACGGCGAATACGTTCTGAACCCGCATATCGACGAGATGGACGAGTCGACGCTCGACCTCGTTGTTGCCGGCACGTCCGACGCCGTTCTGATGGTGGAATCGGAAGCCAAGGAACTCAACGAAGAGACCATGCTCGGCGCCGTCATGTTCGGCCACCGTGGCTTCCAGCCGGTGATCGACGCGATCATCAAGCTGGCCGAAGTTGCCGCCAAGGAACCGCGCGACTTCCAGCCGGAAGACTATTCCGCGCTCGAAGCCGAAATGCTCGGCCTTGCCGAAACCGAACTGCGCGCTGCCTACAAGATCACTGAAAAGGCTGCCCGTTACGCTGCCGTCGACGCCGTCAAGGCGAAGGTGAAGGCGCATTTCCTGCCCGAGGGCGGCGAAGCCAAGTACACCGCTGAAGAAATCGGCGCGACCTTCAAGCACCTGCAGGCGAAGATCGTTCGCTGGAACGTGCTTGACACCAAGAGCCGCATCGATGGCCGTGACCTCGTCACCGTCCGTCCGATCGTCTCGGAAGTCGGCCTGCTGCCGCGCACCCATGGTTCGGCTCTCTTCACCCGTGGCGAAACGCAGGCGATCGTTGTCGCCACGCTCGGCACCGGCGAAGACGAACAGTATGTCGACAGCCTGACCGGCATGTACAAGGAACGCTTCCTGCTGCACTACAACTTCCCGCCCTACTCGGTCGGTGAAACGGGCCGCATGGGCTCCCCGGGCCGCCGCGAAATCGGCCATGGCAAGCTCGCTTGGCGCGCAATCCGCCCGATGCTGCCGACGGTGGAACAGTTCCCCTACACGCTGCGCGTCGTCTCGGAAATCACCGAGTCCAACGGCTCTTCCTCGATGGCAACCGTTTGCGGCACCTCTCTGGCGCTGATGGATGCAGGCGTTCCGCTTGCTAAGCCGGTTGCCGGTATCGCCATGGGCCTCATCCTCGAAGGCGACCGCTTTGCGGTTCTCTCCGACATCCTGGGTGACGAAGACCACCTCGGTGACATGGACTTCAAGGTCGCCGGTACTGCCGACGGCATCACCTCGCTGCAGATGGACATCAAGATCGCCGGCATCACCGAAGAGATCATGAAGGTCGCTCTCGGCCAGGCTCAGGGCGGCCGCCAGCACATCCTCGGCGAAATGGCGAAGGCCATTTCCGAAAGCCGCGGCCAGCTCGGCGAATTCGCTCCGCGCATCGAAGTCATGAACATCCCGGTCGACAAGATCCGCGAAGTCATCGGTTCGGGCGGCAAGGTCATCCGCGAAATCGTTGAGAAGACCGGCGCGAAGATCAACATCGAAGACGACGGCACCGTCAAGATCGCCTCTGCCTCCGGCAAGGAAATCGAAGCGGCCCGCAAGTGGATCCACTCCATCGTTGCAGAGCCGGAAGTCGGCGCGATCTACGAAGGCACGGTCGTCAAGACCGCCGACTTCGGTGCATTCGTCAACTTCTTCGGCGCGCGTGACGGTCTCGTCCACATCTCGCAGCTCGCCGGCGACCGCGTTGCCAAGACGACCGATGTCGTCAAGGAAGGCCAGAAGGTCTGGGTCAAGCTCATGGGCTTCGACGAACGCGGCAAGGTTCGCCTCTCCATGAAGGTTGTCGATCAGGCAACCGGCAAGGAGCTTCCGGCCCCTGAGAAGAAGTCCAAGGATGAAGGCGACGCTGAATAAGCGTCTGCTATTCCCGATCGGGCGCGGGACCAGTTCCCGCGCCTTTTTTGTTTGAACAATCGGATTGACCACCATGGCCCGCGACGCGCTGAAAACCCTCTTCCATCCCTTCGACACCGGAACGCTTGACGCGCCGGGCGCGGAGCAGAAGGCTCTGTTCCTCGGGGCCGAAGCGGGTTTCCGGCTGCCGGAAGGCTTTGCGGCGGAGATCGCCTGCGTCCAGGGCTTCCGCCCGGTCTACAATCGTCTGGTATCCGCTGGCGCTTCGGCAACGCCGTCCGCTGAAGGGACTGACTACGATCTCGCGCTGGTGCTCTGCGACAAGTTCAAGGGCAACAACGAGGCGCGCGTGGCCGAAGCGCTGCGCCGCACGAAGCTGGGTGCGATGATCGTACTGGCAGGCGCCAAGGAAGACGGCATCGAGGCGCTGCGCAAGCGGATTGCCAAGCTCGGCGTTTCGGTCGAGCACATGCCGAAGTATCACGGTCAGGCCGTCTGGTTCGTGCGTCCGGACAATGCCGATGCACTGGCTGCGGCGCTGGCGCCCGAGCCTGCCATGGTCGAAGGCCGTTTCCGCACGGCACCGGGCATGTTCTCCTACGCGGAAGTCGATGCCGGCTCCGAGCTTCTGGCCGGCCGCCTGCCGACCGATCTGGATGGCGCTGCGGCCGATCTCGGCGCGGGCTGGGGCTATCTTTCCGTCATGCTGGCCGATGCCTCGCCGCGCTTGAAGTCCATTGATCTCTATGAAGCTGACTATGCCGCGTTGCAGATGGCCAAGGGTAATCTGGCGGCCGCGCACCCGGGTCTGGCTTCGCACGCCAACTGGCACGACGTGGCTGGCGAAGAGATCAAGGCGAAATACGATTTCGTCATCATGAACCCGCCCTTCCATGAGGGCCACGCTGCCGATCCGGCGCTGGGTAGAGCCTTTGTCAAGCGGGCTGCGGATATTCTCAAGATCGGGGGTAGCCTGCTCATGGTTGCCAACCGGGGCCTGCCCTACGAGGACACGCTCGCGACGCTCTTCAAGGCGCATGGCGAGACCTGCCGCAACGCGCGCTACAAGGTGCTCTGGGCGCGCAAATAGGCCGTTTCCTGCCCCTTCCTCTGGTTGAGCCTCTGCGTATGAATGCGCGCGGTGTGTCGCAAGCGCTTTGGAAGGCATGACATCTAGACTTTTTCAGATATGTGTGCGTTTTAACTTTAGACGCCACTTATTTGACACTTGGATTGCTATGCTGGAGGAGGCTTTTTCGGATCGTTACAGCATCGTGTCCGGGATGGGCGCGGGGCTGGTGGAGTTTGCGCAGGGGCAGGGGCTTGATATCCTGCCCGAATGCCGGCGGCTGGGGATCGATCCTTCACTCTTCAATTCGATGGTCGGGCGGATGAGTCTCGGTCGTTTCTGCGCGCTCCTGGAATATTGCGCCGAAGCGACGAAAGACGAGGCTTTCGGACTGAAGTTCGGCCTGCAATACAAGGCAGGCTCGACCGGTCCGTTCGGCTACGGCCTCATGGCTGCGCCCACGCTGGAGCACTTTCTGCGCTTTCAAAGCGAGCATATGCAATACAGCGCACAGACCAGTTACGGCCGTCTGCAGGCCGAGGACAACTATCTCGTCTATCGCTGGACATTCGCGCCCATTATCCTCAAGCGCGACCAGTTTGTTGATCTCGGCATAACTCTGGTCATGCGGCATATCCGGCATCTGTTTGGATCCAGGACATCGGAGATCGAGGTGGAACTGGAGCGGAAGCCGCCCGTCGATCCGCGACCTTTCCGTGAAAACATCGCGGGCCACATCACATTCGACTGTCATATCAACAGTCTCTGGGTTCCCACTGAAGTTCTCTCGCTTCCGAATGCCAACGGTGATCCGAAGCTATTCGAGTTGATGGACCTGCAATGCCGACAGCTTCGGCCGGAATTGACGGAGGAAGCGGATTTCCGCGAGGAGATGGAGCGCTTTATCCTGTCACGCATCTCGGAAGACGAAATCACGCTCGCTTCGGCCGCAAGCTTCTTCGGCGTCTCGGAACGGACGCTGCAGCGCCGCCTGGCCGAGCTTGACACCACGCTCAACGAGTTGCGCGACGGCATGCGACGACGCCTCGCCGAGCAGTTGATGGCCGAGACGGCACTCAGCGCCACGGAAGTCTCCTACAGGCTCGGTTATTCCGCTCCCAGCGTGTTCACCCGATCCTTTCATCGCTGGTTCGGTATCACACCGCGGGAATACCGTAGCCTCACTCGCTCTCAAAATTTGATACAGATCAAAGACACTGTGCCCGGGTCATAAGATTGTGCTCCAGTGTCAAGCGATTGGCATGGTCTGTCAAAGACAGATTGATAAATCCGGTTTATATATTCGCTCATGAGATGCGCGGATCTCTTCCGGATCAAGCGCATTATTTTTTTCGCGCCATTTTAAGCGCTTTGACGCCGCCTTTTGGAGACAATCGTGGCCATTCCCTCGCGTATGGTCGGCGACAGTGTTTCGCTTGTCGAAACCTTGACCCGCTCGGAACTGAAATGTCTGGCATTAACTGCGTCGGGACACGGCGTGGAATCGATCGCCCGCAAGTTGGCGATGGCGACGCACGAGGTCGAGACGCTGCTGTTCTGCGCCGAGCGCAAGCTCGGTGCTGAAAATCGTATGCACGCGCTTTGCCGCGCGGCGGCGATGAACCTGATCGAGTGCAACGACTAATCCGGGGATGATAAACGGCGCTTGAAGTTTCTGCGTATTGCTGGCGGTATGATGCCTTTGGGGCGTTGACCTGATTGCCATCGCGCCGAAGGCGGACCCATCCTACGGAAAAGGCCCGGTCGCTCCCAACGACCGGGCCTTGTCATTTCAGGCTTCCTTTTGGGGAGCGCTCAGTCCTGGTCGGACTTCATAAGCTGGTCGAGCACCGGCATGGACGTGATGTTGTAGCCGGCATCGACATAGTGCACTTCGCCGGTCACGCCGCGCGACAGGTCGCTGAGCAGGTAGAGCGCTGAGCCGCCAATGTCCTCGATGGAGGCCGTGCGGCGGAGCGGCGCGTTCTTCTGGTTCCAGGAATACATGGCGCGGGCGTCCGAGATGCCGGCACCAGCCAGCGTGCGAACCGGGCCTGCGGAGATCGCGTTGACGCGGATATCGCGCGGGCCATAGTCGGCCGCCAGATAGCGCATGGAGGCCTCAAGAGCCGCCTTGGCAACGCCCATGACGTTGTAGTTCGGGATGACGCGCTGCGAGCCGTTGTAGGTCAGCGTCAGGATCGAGCCGCCCGGATTCATCATGGCGGCGGCGCGCTTGGCGATTTCCGTGAAGGAGAAGCAGGAGATGACCATGGTGCGCACGAAATTCTCGCGCGTCGTGTCGGCGTAGAGGCCCTTCAGCTCGTTCTTGTCGGAGAAGCCGATCGCGTGCACGACGAAATCGATCGTTCCCCAGCGCTCCTTCAGTACCGAAAAAACGGCATCCACGGATACAATATCCTCAACATCACAGGGCAGCACGATGTCGGAGTTGACTTCGGCTGCCAGCGGCTTCACGCGCTTGCCCAGTGCCTCGCCCTGGAATGTGAAGGCTAGTTCTGCACCCTGCGAGTGCAGCGTCTTGGCAATGCCCCAGGCTATTGAATGATTGTTGGCGACCCCCATGATGAGGCCGCGTTTACCCTGCATGAAACCCGACATGGACGATTACCCGTTATAGCGCTGGAAGACCAGCGTGGCGTTGGTGCCGCCGAAACCGAAGGAGTTGGAAAGCACGGTGTCGATCTTGGCGTCGTCGATGCGCTTGCGCACGATCGGTACGCCGTCGAATTCCGGATCCAGTTCGGTGATGTGGGCGCTTTCGCCGATGAAACGGTTCTGCATCATCAGGAGGCCGTAGATGGACTCCTGTACGCCTGCGGCACCCAGCGAATGGCCCGTCAGCGACTTTGTCGACTGGATATGCGGGATCTTGTCGCCGAAGACTTCGCGGATCGCGCCGATTTCCTTGCTGTCGCCCACCGGCGTCGAGGTGCCGTGCGTGTTGATGTAGTCAACTTCGCCCTGAACCGTCTTCAGCGCCTGGCGCATGCAGCGGATCGCGCCTTCGCCCGAAGGAGCGACCATGTCGTAGCCGTCGGAGGTCGCGCCGTAGCCCGTGATTTCAGCATAGATCTTCGCGCCGCGAGCCTTGGCATGTTCCAGCTCTTCAAGGACCAGAACACCGGCGCCGCCCGCGATGACGAAGCCGTCACGCGAAGCGTCATAGGCACGGGATGCGGTTGCCGGCGTGTCGTTATACTTCGACGACATGGCGCCCATGGCGTCGAAGAGGTTCGACATGGTCCAGTCGAGGTCTTCGTGGCCGCCGGCAAACATCATGTCCTGCTTGCCCCACTGGATCATTTCAGCGGCGTTGCCGATGCAATGCGCCGACGTTGAGCAGGCGGACGAGATCGAATAGTTGACGCCGTGAATCTTGAACCATGTGGCAAGCGTCGCAGATGCGGTCGATGACATGGCCTTCGGCACGGCGAACGGGCCGATGCGCTTCGGGCTCTTGTTGGCGCGGGTGATGTCGGCTGCTTCCACGACCTGGCGCGTGGAGGGCCCGCCGGAACCCATGATGATCCCGACGCGCTCGTTCTCGGCGTAATCGCCCTCGGCAAGGCCGGCATCCGCGAGCGCCTGCTTCATGGCGACATGGTTCCAGGCGCCGCCCTGCGAGAGGAAGCGCATGGCGCGACGATCGACCATTTCGGCCAGCTGTTCGGCGCCCAGTGTCGGGCGACCCCAGACCTGGCAGCGGAAGCCGTGTTCGGCGAAGTCCGGCGAGGCGCTGATGCCCGAACGCGCTTCCTTGAGCGATTGCGTGACCTCTTCGGCGTTGTTGCCGATGGACGAAACAATTCCGAGACCCGTGATGACGACCCGTCTCATGTAACCTACCTTTTTCTAACCAGATGGGTGAAAGGCCAAATGAGAAGCCTTTCCCCGTCCTTGTGTCTGCCGCGCCGACGTTGGTCGCGCGCAGGATTGTTCGTGCCGCCGGGCGGCTGAATTCAGTGCATGACAAAGCGTCAGGCGGTCTTTTCCTTGAACAGGCCGACACGCAGATCGGTGGCCTTGAAGACCTCTTCGCCGTCTGCCTTGACCCAACCGTCGGCGGTACCCAGCACGAGGCGGCCGCGCATGACACGCTTGAAGTCGATGCCGAACTCGACGAGCTTCGTTTCCGGGGTGATCTGCCCGGTAAACTTCACTTCGCCGGTGGAAAGCGCCCGGCCCTTGCCGGGTTCGCCGAGCCAGCCGAGATAGAAGCCCGTCAACTGCCAGAGTGCATCAAGGCCAAGGCAGCCCGGCATGACAGGGTCGCCTTCGAAGTGACACGGGAAGAACCAGAGGTCTGGCGTGATGTCGAATTCGGCGCGGGCAAAACCCTTGTCGTTCGGGCCGCCGGTCTCGGAAATTTCCGTGATCCGGTGCAGCATCAGCATCGGCGGCAGCGGCAACTGCGCATTGCCGGGTCCGAACATCTGCCCGTGCGAGCAGGTCAAAATCTCTTCATATGTGTAGCTGGACTTTCTGGAGGTCATCAAATGCAGGTCCCTAATTCCGTCTGCGAACCGAGCTTCATGGTACGGCTCCGACATTTGCCTACCTTGCAAAAGGCTCAGGAGAATGTCGCTCCGAAGCCTCTAGCAAAAAAATCGACGCGGGGGAAACTCCAAGGCTCGGATGAGGGGCGCCTTCTCTCATATGGCGCTCGACGCGGGCCTGTGCAATTCCCCCAAAGGCTTTCGCCCCATGCCGGCCCAATGCCAGCTTTATTGTGCGGTTTCTTAGTCGAGTTGCAAGCCTGCAGCCAGTCCTGATTTTGCGTTGCCGGGCTTAACGACAGGTTTTTGCGGGCTTTTACGGTCATGAAGCGGTTGCAACAGGCTGTTGGGCGCGATATATGATAAACAGTAGTGAATTCGTCCAGTTTTACGCGGGCGGAACGAGACGGCATGAGACGCATGGACCAACGAATGCTTCCCGATACCGAGAGTAGACTGCGCCACTCCGGCTTGCGGCCGACGCGGCAGCGGATTGCGCTTGCGGACCTGTTGTTCGCCAAGGGTGATCGCCATCTCACGGCGGAAGAGCTGCATGAAGAAGCAACGATTGCCGGTGTGCCGGTGTCGCTTGCGACCGTCTACAACACGCTCCATCAGTTTACCGAAGCCGGTCTCCTTCGTGTGCTCGCCATCGAGAGTGCCAAGACCTATTTCGATACGAACGTGTCCGACCACCACCACTTCTATGTCGAGGGCGACAGCGAAGTGGTCGATATCCCGGTCAGCAATCTCGAGATCAATAATCTGCCGGAACCGCCGGACGGCCTGGAAATTGCCCATGTCGACGTGGTGATCCGGCTTCGCCGCAAGACGCGCTGATCGTCGGTCCTGTCCCAGCTTTGCGGGTTTTTCCGTTATCTTCCATTGAGCACTTGCTTTGCGCGATGGGAGATCGCTCAGTGCCGGATTGAGGGGATGTCATCCGGGTGACGTCCGGGCCGTTGACGATATCCGGTCAGCCGCCAGCCAAACTTCAGCGCACCGCCACGAATGATGAAGGCCGCCAGTGCCGCGATCGCTGCCGCCACCGCATGGGAGAGGTCGAGCTGCACCAGAGCAGTATAGGTGCCTGCGCCGGCCAGAGCCGCAGTCACATAGATTTCAGGACGCAGCAGCACCGACGGCTCGCCCGTCAGAAGATCGCGCAGAATGCCCCCGAATGCAGCTGTCAGAACGCCGGTGACAACGGCGACCGTGGGTGAGGTCGAGGCTTCCAGCCCCTTTTGCGCGCCGATGACGCAATAGGCCGACAGGCCGATCGCGTCGAGCCAGAGCAGCCAGACATAGCGCGATTCGAGAAGGTGGGCCGTGAAGAACAGCAGGACGGCAACGCCAGCGCAAACCATGATGTAGATCGGGTTCAGCACCCAGAAAACCGGCAGATCGCCGAGAATGAGGTCGCGGAACGTACCGCCTCCGACGGCCGTGACCACGGCCAGGAAGAGGAAGCCGATGACGTCCATCTGCTTGCGCGAGGCCGAGAGCGCACCCGTGGCGGCGAAGACGCCTATTCCGGCATAGTTGAGAATGTCGGCAAAACTCATTCGTCGTTCCCCCAGATTTGCTGTGCGGCAATATAGCGGGCCGACCTGCCGTCAGGCTTGAGTGTTTTCACCCCACCCTTTCGATCCTGTATCTGTGCCACGTTGCGAGATTTGTTCCGAAGCGGGACAGTGGATCGCAGCATCCTGGGCAACTCTGCTTGTCGCTCGACTTTTAGGCTTCCGGGAAGGTTCGCGTTAATGCTTTCCAACCTAAAGTACGTTTCCTGTTTCAACGGAAAACACGCGGTTATGTATTGCGAGGGCATTTTCAGATCGACGGTTTGTCGCCTTCTTTCGGAAAGGCGCGGTAATTTTGCCGTTATGGCGGCGGTGATCCTCCCGATCATGCTGACGACCGTCGCGGTCAGTCTGGACATCTCTAAGCTTCTCTCCGACAAGGGCAGGCTGTCGGCGGCTCTTGATTCCGCGTCGCTGGCCACGGCTGCGGCGCTGACCAACGGCGACATCACGGTCCCGCAAGCGCAGAACTTCGCCCTTCGGATCGCTTCCGGCCAGATGGCGGCCTCGCTGTCGGAGGCTCAGATCAGGGAGTTGAAGTCCACGATCGTGGCGGATGTCACGAGTGAGGGTGTCGGCGCCAAAAAGGATTACACGGTCAAGGTCAGCGGGCAGTTCACCGCGCAACTGCTTGCCTTTTCCGCCTTTCATACGCCCGGCGCGCGCAAGGTGTCGGGAAGCAGCACATCCACCAGTCAGGCGCAGACGGCAACGGCAATCTCCCTGTTCCTGGTGGTGGACGAATCTGGCTCGATGGCATGGCCCACCAGTACAGTCGATACGTCGCAGCCCGACGGGTGCTATCAGTATCCGGAGAAATATTGGGATAGCGCCCGCTACATGTCGCCCTGCTACATCAGCAAGATCGCCTCGCTGAAGACGGCGGCCGCAGCCCTGTTCGATCAGATGGACAAGATCGAGGCCGCAGATGCGACGAATGCACTGGTCCGGACGGGCTTCAATTCCTTTAACCACCAGCTGCAGAAAACCTCGCCGCTGAGCTGGGGAACCAAGGCGTCGCGAAAATATGTCTCCAGGTTGCCGAGGAAGCCCATGGGCGGCACGGACATGACCGATGCGATGGATCAGGCCAACAAGTTGGTCAATGATCCCAGCGAAGCCAAAACGCAGGCGGCAAGCGGAAATTCGACCTTCAAGAAGTTCATCGTCCTGATGACGGATGGTCAGAACACCGGCGACGGTGCCGACTGGAAGCCGCCGCTGGATGCCGAAACCCTGGCAATCTGCACTGCCGCCCGTGCGTCCGACGTCACCATTTTTACCGTCGCCTATATGGCGCCGCCGAATGGAGAAGCCCTGCTGAAATCCTGCGCCGGCGACATTTCGAACTATTACAAGGCGACCGACATGAACAGTCTGGTGAAGGCCTTCAGCGATATCGGCGGCAAAGTCGCGAATCAGACGACGCGCATGACCAATTGATGCGAAGGCGGGAAGGGTGGCCATTCGTCCTTCAATCGGCGCGCCTTGAATTTCGCCCATCACGCCACCAGTTTATCCTCCATCAAAAACCCGCAATGGAGAGACGGCGTGAACAAGACTTTCGTGAAATGGACGACCTACGGCATTCTGGCGCTGGTGGCGGCATCGATGGTGGCTGTCGACCTGCTGTCGGTCGTGGCTGTCGAGTGAGCGCGCTTTCGCGCTCATTTCATCGACCTGACATGTTCACAGTCTAGTTTGTTGTCATCATCGGGAGAAGATTTGGTGGAGCTAAGCGGGATCGAACCGCTGACCTCTTGCATGCCATGCAAGCGCTCTCCCAGCTGAGCTATAGCCCCATTTTCGCCAAGCGTTTCGCTCGACTGTCCGGGCTTGGGTCCCCGGAAGGTGGCGGCTTGATAACGCTGCTTAATCGCGTTGGCAAGCCCCAAATTCGAAAGTCGGAAATTTTTATTCCGGCCTTGATGCCGCCCCGCCGGGTTCCTTTGCCTGCGGGGCGAAATCGCGTCGATATCAGACTTCGTCTTCGTCGCTGTTGACGCTGATGATGCCCGACATGTCGTCGTCTTCATCGTCTTCGTCGGCTTCGAGGAACGTATCGTCGTCATCGTCGTCCAGTTCGACGTCGTCGTCGCCGAGATCCGGCAGGTCTTCCGCGCCGCCTGCTGCATCGTCATCGGCGTCTTCGAGAGAGACGAGTTCGATTTCCGGGTTTTCGGTATCGACCTCTGCGACGTCTTCCTCTTCTTCCTTTTCCATCAGCGCGCTGACCTTCGTTTCTTCGAAGAAGGACAGCGGATAGGACTTGCCCGTGTAGGGCGAGACGATCGGATCGCGGTTCAGGTCATAGAATTTGCGGCCCGTATCCGGGTCGACACGTTTCGTGCCAAGTTCTGCTTTCGCCACGGTGAAACCTCGTGTGTCGCCATTCGAAGCCCGGCCGGGCCGGACTGGTGGTTGAGACGAAATAAAATCAAGCCGGTCCCTTACTGATCTTGTCGCCGCGTGTCAAAGCGAAACTTGACCACCCGGCGAGATGTACGATTTCGATAAAAACCGAACGTTAAGCTTCAGGATTTATAAACGGTCTGAGTTCCGTTCGCCGCTGCACCTGTCTCACGGCCTGTCCAGCGGCGGCCAAACGCTTTCAGTCCATGCCGTTGCGGACCGTAACAGTCCGCATCATTCCAGGCATGTTTGTATGGAGTAATGACGATGCGTTGGGTGTTTCTGGCATGCCTGCTGTTGCTGGCGGGCTGCGCCACTGTTCCTCGGCATACGACGAATGCCTGTGCCATTTTCGACGAGAAGGACAGCTTCTTCGACAATTGGCGCGACGCGACGCGAAAGGCCGAGGCCCGGTGGGGCGTTCCGGCACCGATCCTGCTGGCGACGATCTACACGGAATCCGGCTTCCGGCCCGCCGCCAGGCCGCCGCGCAGGAAGCTTCTCGGCTTCATTCCCTGGTCGCGTCCCTCGACGGCCTATGGCTATTCGCAGGCGCTCGACGGCACCTGGTCGCATTATGTTGCCGAAACCGGGCGCTACACGGCGCGCCGTACCAGCTTCGCCGACGCGGTCGACTTCGCCGGCTGGTTCCATCGCAAGAGTGCTGCCGTAAACGGGATCGCCCTGAACGATCCTTATAATCTCTACCTGGCCTATCACTCGGGGCAGCAGGGCTATGCAAGGCGCAGCTATCTTGGAAACGCGGAGGCGTTGAACGGTGCGCAGCGCTTCACCAGGATGGCCTATCGCTACGCCGCCCAGCTTCGCACTTGTCCAAACTGAAAACGGCCTGACTTGAAAGGTCGGTCGGGCGTCATGGCGGATCATCAAATCGCCATTTTCGGGCGGCAACCTCTTTTTCATAGGCCGCCGCCTGCGGCCTGACCGGCGCGAAACCGTCCCCCCAATAGTGTTCGCGCCGATTGCAGCTGCCATCGCCCCGTGGCGCTGCGCTACATCGCGGCCGCAGCGGAATTGCCCCTTCCGTTGCGGCCTTTTCTCTTCGGTAATTCAATGGTTTGCTAATATTTTCAAGCGTTCGCTGCGCGCCGGCGGATGATCACGTTGCATTACCAATTTGTAATTCTGGAGACCTTGAAAAGCCACATTCCGACAGTCATTTTGAGTGCGTCGGCGATTGATCACGCCGCTGTCTGACAAACGGCCTGTCCCCCGCCATTGTCAGACGTGGACAAAGACCTCATCCCCCCTCTCCGGGTCTTTGTCCCCAAATCGCAAGCCGCCATGGCATCCCCCCCTCCAGGCCATGGCGGCTTTTGCTTTTTCAGGCTTCGCCGCCCCTGCCGGTTCGGCCCACCTTCAGTTCCATAGCCTGCTGTCAACCGGATTGCTGCGAATCGCCGGCTCGTCTATCAAGACGAATATGGCATTCGACCTAACCACTTCCGCGACCTATCTTTCGAGCCTTCTGGCTCGCGGATTTGCGCGGGCGTTTCAGGAGCGGACGGCGAGCCTCGGCTTCCTTCCGGGGCAGTTTCCGGTTCTTGTCGCGCTCTGGGCTGAGGACGGGCTCACGCAGCGTCAGCTCGTCGACCGGCTGGATATCGAGCAGGCGACGATGGCGAATACGCTCGCCCGCATGGAGCGGGACGGGCTCATCGAGCGCCGGCCACATCCGAGCGACAAGCGCGCCCAGCTTCTCTTCCTGACCGAGCGCGCCAGCGCAATGCAGCCCGAGGCCGAGGCCGCCGCCCGCGCCGCAGAGGACGCCATGTTCGGCGGGTTTCGCCGTTTCGAGCGCGAACTGTTGCTGGAATACATGCGCTGGCTGGTCGAGAATGCCCGCAAACTGGACGAAGATCCGCAATCCGTCCCCGGCCCGATTTCGGAAAGAAAACAGATTCCTGTCTGAGCCAATGTGGGCTATGGTCCGGCCCAACCCACCTGCTTAAACAACGCTGGAAATCCTGCCATGCCCCAAATCGACAACGTGCTCTCCCGCGCGGACGAAAACCTGCCTGCAAGCCTTGACCGGCTTTTTGAACTCGTTCGCATCCAGTCGATCTCTACCGATCCGGCCTTCAAGGCGGAGTGCCGCAAGGCGGCGGACTATCTGGTCTCCGTCCTGATCGGTCTCGGCTTCGAAGCCTCGGTGCGCGACACGCCCGGTCATCCCATGGTCGTGGCGCATCATGCAGGCGCGAAGGCCGACAGTCCGCATGTGCTGTTCTACGGCCACTACGACGTCCAGCCGGTCGACCCGATCGAGCTTTGGGAGACCGATCCGTTCGAGCCTTCCGTGAAGGAGGACGCATCGGGCCGCAAGATCATTACGGGGCGCGGCACTTCCGACGACAAGGGGCAGTTGCTGACGTTTGTGGAGGCCGTGCGGGCCTACAAGGACGTCAAGGGTACGCTTCCCGTTCGCGTCACCATTCTGTTCGAGGGCGAGGAAGAATCGGGATCGCCGTCGCTGAAGCCCTTCCTCGAGGCCAACAAGGACGAGTTGAAGGCCGACTTTGCGCTCGTTTGCGATACGTCCATGTGGGATGCCGAAACGCCGGCGATCTCCGCAGGCCTTCGCGGCCTCGTCGGTGAGGAAATCGTGGTCAAGGCGGCGAGCCGCGACCTCCACTCGGGCTACTATGGTGGGGCGGCCGCCAACCCTATCCACATTCTCTCCGACATTCTCGCCGGTCTTCATGACGAGAACGGTGCCGTCACGCTGCCGGGCTTCTATGAGGGCGTGGAGGAAACGCCGGCCGACATCAAGGCGAAATGGGAAGAGCTTGGCCGTACCGGCGAGGACTTTCTGGGCGCCATCGGCCTGTCGATCCCGTCGGGCGAAAAGGGCCGTTCCATTCTCGAGCTGACCTGGGCGCGTCCGACCGCCGAGGTCAACGGCATCATCGGCGGCTATACCGGCGGTGGCTTCAAGACCGTGATTGCCGCCCAGGCGTCGGCCAAGGTTTCGTTCCGTCTGGTCGGCAAGCAGGACCCGGCAAAGATCCGCGAGAGCTTCCGCGCCTATGTCAAGTCGCGCATTCCGGCCGATTGCTCGGTCGAGTTCCATGAACATGGTGGCTCGCCGGCCATCCAGCTGCCCTATGATTCGCCGCTGCTCACCAGGGCGCGTGAAGCGCTGTCGCAGGAATGGTCGAAACCCGCGCTGATGATCGGCATGGGCGGCTCGATCCCGATCGTCGGCGACTTCCAGTCGATGCTTGGCATGCAGTCGCTGCTGGCCGGTTTTGCGCTTGCCGATGACCGCATCCATTCGCCCAACGAGAAGTACAATCTCGAATCCTACCGCAAGGGCATACGCTCCTGGATCCGCATCATGGACGCGCTGGCAGCTTGAGACGGCTGCAGATTTTTCGATCGGGGAGGGGGCTGGCCGCTGGCCGGCCCTTTTCTTTGCGGATTGTGGCTTCATGTCAGAATGTTTAACGCCCCCTTAAACCGCCACATTTAAAGTTCACGGCGACATCGAAACTCCAGGGCAATGAAGGCCCTCCAGCCCTTCAAGGACTTAACCCGGCGGAATGGCAAGACACGACGATAGTGACAGGCGCATCGAACCCTCGTTCGATGGTGGATTGAACGCGAGCCAAAGCGATCGCGTTGGCGGCCCGTCGCGTGGTTCGCGTGACAATTCCGGCGGCGGATCGCGGCGGGGCGGCTCCCGACGTGAGGATCGTGATGCGAAGGCCTCTTCTCGGCGTTCGCGCAAGCGGTCCGGCGGCGGCATTTTCGCCCTTATCCGCGGTATGATCTACTGGGGCATCGTGCTCGCCATCTGGGGTGCGATCGGCATTGGCGGGATTTTCCTCTACTACGGCGCGCAGATGCCGAATGCGACCTCCTGGACCATCCCGGACCGGCCGCCGAATATCAAGATCGTGGCGGCCGACGGCTCGATCATCGCCAATCGCGGCTCGACCGGCGGCGAGGCGCTCAGCCTCGACAGTATGTCGCCCTACCTGCCGGAAGCCGTGATTTCCATCGAGGACCGGCGCTTCTACTACCATTTCGGCTTCGATCCGATCGGTCTGGCCCGCGCCGTTGTCACGAACCTTGTGAGTGGTCATACCGTACAGGGCGGCTCGACGCTGACCCAGCAGCTGGCCAAGAACCTTTTCCTGACGCCTGAGCGCACCATGGAGCGCAAGGTGCAGGAAGTGCTGCTCGCCATCTGGCTCGAGCACAAGTTCACCAAGGACGAAATCCTCGCCATGTATCTCAATCGCGTCTATTTCGGCGCGAATGCCTATGGCGTGGAGGCGGCGGCACGGCGTTACTACAACAAATCGGCGCGCGACCTCAATCTGATGGAGGCCGCCACCATTGCCGGGCTCCTCAAGGCGCCGTCGCGGCTTTCGCCCGTGAAGGATCCTGCGGCCGCCAAGGCGCGTGCCGAGGTCGTTCTCGGCGCGATGCGGGATGCCGGCTACATCAACGAGAAGCAGGTGCAGAGCGCGCTGGCGATGACGCCTGATCCGGCGCGGCCCTACATGTCCAGTGCCGGCCAGTATGTCGCCGACATGGTCATGGACAAGCTGCACGACATGGTCGGCGACGTGAAGGAAGACCTGATCGTCGACACGACGATCGATCCCAAGCTGGAAACCGAAGCTGGCGATGCCATTCGCAATGCCATCGACAAGGAAGGCAAACGCCTGAATGTCAGCCAGGGGGCGCTCGTCTCCATCGACGGAACCGGCGCAATCCGGGCGCTGGTGGGCGGAAAAGACTATGCCGAGAGCCAGTATGACCGTGCCTACAAGGCCCTGCGCCAGCCCGGCTCCGCCTTCAAGCCGTTTGTCTATGTTGCAGCACTTGAACTGGGCGATACGCCGGACTCGATCCGCAACGACGCCCCGGTGCGCATCGGCGACTGGACGCCGGAAAACTACGAGAAGAAGTATAACGGCCCCGTCACGCTGTCCTATGCGCTGGCGCATTCGTTGAACACGATTGCGGCTCAGCTCGTCATGGAGGCCGGGCCGCCGCAGGTGATCAAGGTCGCCCACCGCATGGGCATTGAGGCCGATCTTCAGCCGAATGCCTCGATTGCGCTCGGCACGTCGGAAGTCACGCTGATGGATCTGACGGCGTCGTATGCGCCCTTCATGAATGGTGGTTACAAGGCCACGCCGCATGTCGTGCGCCGCATCACCACAGCCAAGGGCAAGGTGCTTTACGAAAACAATTATGACGACCCGCCGCGGGTTCTCGAGCCGAATATCGTGGCCATGATGAACGGCATGCTCATGCGCGTCGTCAATGAAGGCACGGGCAAGGCAGCCCGGCTTTCCGGCTGGCCGGTTGCCGGCAAGACCGGCACGACGCAATCATCGCGCGACGCGCTGTTCGTTGGGTTCACCTCGGATCTGACGACCGGCGTCTGGTTCGGCAACGACGACGGCACCCCGACCAAGCGGGTTACGGGTGGCGGTCTTCCCGCCGAAACCTGGCATCAGTTCATGGTCTCTGCGGAAAAGGGCAAGACGCCGGGGCCGATCTTCGGCACCACCGGCGGTCCCATCGCACCCGCCCAGCCGCCAAAGTCGAATGTGCCGACGGCCTCGCGTGACGTGCCGGAGAAGAGCCGGACGCTGACCGATATCATCTCGGACTTCCTGAACGGCAAGCCGGCGCAGCCCGAGCGTCGCGCGCCGTCGCCGGCCCAAGCCCAGCCCGCGCCCCCGCCGCCGGTTGCCAGCGCGCCGCCTGCGGGCCAACTCGCACCCGTGCCGCCTGCCGCCATCGACAGGCCGCAGCAGAATAGCCGTACGCGGCCTGATGGCTCTGTTCTGGAAGGGCCCGTTCCCCCTGGCGATATTCCCGGCGGTACGCTGGAAGGGCCCGTTCCGCCCGGGGATGTCGGGGCGCAGAACACCCGTCCGCAGGGCGGCCGTCAGAAGACCCTGCTCGACATCATCAACGGCAACTGACACAGGGCTTTGTGTGGATCATCTCTGCGCAAGGCTCGCATGCAAAATCACCGCAAATCTATTGGTTTGCCGGGCAAATCCGCCTTGCAGAGCGAAAAATCGCTCCTTATATACCCCGCATCGCCGCAGTTTCGGCTGCGATAGACAAGTGTAATCCCGTTAGGGGCTGCCAAGGAATGCCTGACCGGGTCCCGGCAGCTTGCTTCAAGGAGAGAATGAACATGGCTAAAGTAATTGGTATCGACCTTGGAACCACCAACTCCTGCGTCTCCGTCATGGATGGCAAGGACGCCCGGGTCATCGAGAATGCCGAAGGTGCGCGTACGACGCCTTCGATGGTCGCCTTCAGCGACGATGGCGAGCGTCTTGTCGGCCAGCCGGCAAAGCGCCAGGCCGTCACCAATCCGGAAAACACGCTTTTCGCCGTCAAGCGCCTCATCGGCCGGCGTTTCGACGACAAGCTAGTTGAAAAGGATAAGGGCCTCGTTCCCTATCAGATCGTACGTGGCGGCAATGGCGACGCCTGGGTGAAGGCCGGCGGCACGGATTATTCTCCGTCGCAGATCTCCGCCATGGTTCTCCAGAAGATGAAGGAAACGGCGGAAGCTTACCTGGGTGAAAAGGTCGAGAAGGCCGTCATCACCGTTCCGGCCTACTTCAACGACGCCCAGCGTCAGGCTACCAAGGATGCCGGCAAGATCGCCGGTCTTGAAGTTCTGCGCATCATCAACGAGCCGACCGCTGCTGCTCTGGCCTATGGCCTCGACAAGCGCGAAGGCAAGACCATTGCCGTTTACGACCTTGGCGGCGGTACGTTCGATATCTCGGTTCTCGAAATCGGCGACGGCGTCTTCGAAGTGAAGTCGACCAACGGCGACACCTTCCTCGGCGGTGAAGACTTCGACATGCGTCTCGTCGAATATCTTGCCGACGAATTCAAGAAGGACAACGGCATCGATCTGAAGAAGGACAAGCTGGCTCTGCAGCGCCTCAAGGAAGCTGCCGAAAAGGCCAAGATCGAACTGTCGTCCTCGCAGCAGACCGAAATCAACTTGCCGTTCATCACGGCGGATGCTTCCGGCCCGAAGCACCTGACGCTGAAGCTAACGCGCGCCAAGTTCGAAGCTCTGGTCGACGATCTCGTCCAGCGCACCGTCGCACCGTGCAAGGCAGCCCTGAAGGATGCCGGCGTTACGGCTGCCGAGATCGACGAAGTCGTTCTCGTCGGCGGCATGAGCCGCATGCCGAAGGTGCAGGAAGTCGTCAAGCAGCTGTTCGGCAAGGAGCCGCACAAGGGCGTCAACCCGGATGAAGTGGTCGCCATGGGCGCCGCCATCCAGGCCGGCGTTCTGCAGGGCGACGTCAAGGACGTTCTGCTTCTCGACGTGACCCCGCTGTCGCTCGGCATCGAAACGCTCGGTGGCGTCTTCACCCGTCTGATTGATCGCAACACGACGATCCCGACGAAGAAGAGCCAGACCTTCTCGACGGCCGAAGACAACCAGAACGCCGTGACCATCCGCGTGTCGCAGGGCGAGCGCGAAATGGCGGCAGACAACAAGCTGCTCGGCCAGTTCGACCTCGTCGGCATTCCGCCGGCACCGCGCGGCGTGCCGCAGATCGAAGTCACGTTCGACATCGACGCCAACGGCATCGTGCAGGTTTCGGCCAAGGACAAGGGCACCGGCAAGGAGCACCAGATCCGCATCCAGGCTTCCGGGGGTCTCTCCGACGCCGAGATCGAGAAGATGGTCAAGGACGCCGAGGCCAATGCCGACGCTGACAAGAAGCGCCGCGAAACCGTGGAAGCCAAGAACCAGGCCGAAAGCCTGATCCACTCCTCGGAAAAGTCGCTGAAGGATTATGGTGACAAGGTAACCGAAGCCGATCGCACCGCGATTTCGGATGCCATCGCCAGCCTGAAGGAAGCCGTCGAAAAGGCAGAGCCGGATCTGGCAGAACTGCAGGCCCGCACGCAGACGCTCATGGAAGTGTCCATGAAGCTGGGTCAGGCCATGTATGAACAGAGCCAGGCTGCTGAAGCCGGCGCTCACGGCGCTTCGGCCGACGACAAGGTCGTCGATGCCGAATATGAAGAAGTCGACGACGACAAGAAAAAGTCGGCCTGATGCCAAACCGGCCGGGATCGGGTCCAAAAGGAAACCGATCCCAGGCCGACACTCGGGAAGCGGAGCTGACTGACGATGGCAAAGGCGGATTTTTATGAGTTGCTCGGCGTCTCCAAGACGGCCGACGAAAAGGAGCTGAAAAGCGCCTTTCGCAAGATGGCAATGAAATATCATCCGGACAAGAATCCGGATGACAAGGAAGCCGAGAAGAAGTTCAAGGAAATCAACGAGGCCTATGAGACGCTCAAGGACCCGCAGAAGCGGGCTGCCTATGATCGTTTCGGCCATGCAGCCTTCGAACAGGGCGGCATGGGCGGCGGCGGTCCCTTCGGGGGCGGTGGCCAGGGCTTCGGCCAGGGCGGATTCTCGGACATCTTCGAAGATATCTTCGGCGAAATGATGGGTGGTGGCCGTGGCCGCCGTCCGTCCGGCGGTCGCGAACGCGGCGCCGACCTTCGCTACAACATGGAGATTTCGCTCGAGGAAGCCTATGCAGGCAAGACGGCGCAGATCAGGGTTCCGACCACGATCTCCTGCGACGTCTGCAACGGCTCGGGCGCGAAGCCCGGCACGAAGCCGACGACCTGCCCGACCTGTCAGGGTGCGGGGCGTGTGCGTGCGGCGCAAGGGTTCTTCTCGATCGAGCGCACCTGCCCGACCTGCCAGGGCCGCGGCCAGACGATCACCGATCCCTGCACCAAGTGCCATGGTCATGGCCGGATCCAGGAAGAGCGGTCGCTGTCGGTCAACATCCCGGCGGGCATCGAGGACGGCACACGTATTCGCCTGACGGGCGAGGGCGAGGCCGGGCTTCGTGGCGGACCGGCGGGCGATCTCTATATCTTCATGTCGGTGAAGCCGCACCAGTTCTTCCAGCGGGAAGGGGCCGATCTTTACTGCTCCGTTCCCGTCTCGATGACCACGGCGGCGCTCGGCGGCAAGTTCGACGTGACCACGCTCGATGGCACGAAATCGCGGGTGACGATCCCGGAAGGCACGCAGACTGGCAAGCAGTTCCGCCTCAAGGGCAAGGGCATGCCGATCATGCGGTCCAACCAGACCGGGGATCTCTACATCCAGATCATGATCGAAACGCCGCAGAAGCTGACCAAGCGCCAGCGCGAACTTCTGCAGGAGTTCGAGCAGATCTCCTCGAAGGAAAACAACCCGGAATCCTCCGGCTTCTTCGCCAAGATGAAGGAATTCTTCGAATAAGAGCCGGATTTTTCGGCTGAACAGACGTAACCGCCGGGTGCTGAGCCCGGCGGTTTTTCGTTTGGGCGAACCAGAGTTTTCGGCACTTGACTCAACCAGCAACTCGCGCCATTAATTTAACGAATGTTCATTTCTTTCGGGAGGAGAGATGGCACGGCAGGCGGGAGCGAATGGCGAGACGACGGCGCGGACGATCCGGCAGGAGAGCCTGAAGCTCTTTGCTCGGCATGGCTATGATGCCGTTTCGATGCGCCAGATTGCGTCTGCCGTCGGTGTGCAGGCAAGCGCTCTCTACCAATATTTCCCCACGAAGCAGCAGATCCTCGTGACCCTGATGAGGGAGCATATGGAGGAGTTGCTGGCCGCTTATGCCGAGGAGCGGCAGGAAAACGAGACACCACGCACCGCGCTGACGCGCTTTGCCCGTTTCCATATCCGCCACCATATCAGCCGGGCGGATGCCGTCTTCATTTCCTATATGGAGCTGCGCGCGCTGGAGCCGGAAGGTTTCGCGGCCGTCGAAGCGTTGCGCAAGACTTACGAAGGTGAATTGAAATCCATCCTCGCCAAGGGCGCCGAGGCGGGCGAATTCCGGCTGGAGGAGCCGCATGTCGCCGCCATGGCCATTCTCGCCATGCTGACCGGTGTCAACACCTGGTATCGCACTGGCGGTCGGCTTAGCCGGGAAAAGATCGAGGATATCTACGAAGAGATGGTGCTGAAAAGCGTGACCTGAAACGGCATTTTCGCGTGTCGTCATCGCCGGCTTGAGGAGCACCAGGCGACACGGAGCAACGGGAGGAAGACATGTTCCATCATACGATGCGGTTCGGACTGAGCGAAGAGATCGAGGCTCTGCAGGCGGTGGCGCATCGCTGGGCACAGGAGAAGCTGAAGCCGCGCGCGGCGGAGATCGACCGCGCGAATGCCTTCCCGAACGCGCTCTGGCCGGAAATGGGCGCGCTCGGCTTTCTCGGCGTCACCGTGCCGGAGGAGTTCGGCGGCGTCGACATGGGCTATCTGGCGCATACGATCGTGGTCGAGGAGATCGCCCGCGCGTCCGCCTCCGTGTCGCTGTCCTACGGCGCTCATTCCAATCTCTGCGTCAACCAGATCAAGCTCAACGGAAATGCCGAGCAGAAGCGGAAATATCTGCCGAAGCTTGTTTCCGGCGAGCATATCGGTGCGCTTGCCATGTCGGAGACAAGTGCCGGCTCCGACGTCATCTCGATGAAGCTGCGCGCCGACAAGCGCAATGACCGCTACGTGCTGAACGGTTCGAAATACTGGATCACCAATGGGCCGGATGCCGATACGCTGGTGGTCTATGCCAAGACCGATCCGGATGGCGGCTCCAAGGGCGTGACGGCCTTCATCATCGAGAAGACGATGAAGGGCTTTTCGACCTCCAACCATTTTGACAAGCTCGGCATGCGCGGTTCCAATACCGGCGAGCTGATCTTCGAGAATGTCGAGGTGCCGTTCGAAAACGTGCTCGGCGAAGAGGGCAAGGGCGCGCGGGTGTTGATGTCGGGGCTCGATTTCGAGCGTGTCGTTCTCTCCGGCATCGGTCTCGGCATCATGGCCGCCTGCCTGGACGAGATCATGCCCTATATGGTCGAGCGCAAGCAGTTCGGCCAGTCCATCGGCGATTTCCAGCTCATGCAGGGCAAGATCGCCGACATGTACACGGCGATGAACTCCTCTCGCGCCTATGTCTATGCCGCAGCGGCCGCCTGCGACCGCGGCCAGATCACCCGGCAGGATGCGGCGGCCTGCGTGCTCTATGCCTCCGAGAAGGGCATGGAGGTGGCGCATCAGGCAGTCCAAGCCATGGGCGGCGCGGGCTTCCTCAATGACAGCGCCGTGAGCCGCATCTTCCGCGATGCGAAGCTGATGGAGATCGGGGCGGGCACGTCGGAAATCCGCCGCATGCTGATCGGCCGCGAACTCATGAGTGCAATGCGCTGAGCTAAGGAGTGAAGCCATGACGATCATCGGAACGCCGCTTCCCCCGGAGGCCGAGACCAATCGCGCCGCGATGCTGGCCCAGCGCGAAGCCATCGAAGCCGAGGCGCTGCGCATCATGGCGGGTGGGCCGCAGGCGGCGCGGGACCGGCATGTGAAGCGCGGCAAGCTTCTGCCGCGTGATCGCGTGGCCGGGCTTCTCGATCCCGGTTCGCCCTTTCTGGAAATCGGACTGTTCGCTGCAAGCAGCGTTTACGAGGACGATATTCCCTCTGCCGGGGTCATTGCCGGGATCGGCCGGGTCATGGGCCGCGATTGCATGATCGTCTGCAACGACGCCACTGTGAAAGGCGGGACTTACTATCCGCTGACCGTGAAGAAGCATTTGCGGGCGCAGGAGATCGCCGCCGAAAACCGGCTGCCCTGCCTCTATCTGGTGGACTCGGGCGGCGCGAATCTGCCGAACCAGGACGAGGTGTTTCCTGACAAGGAGCATTTTGGGCGCATCTTCTACAATCAGGCGCGCATGAGCGCCGCCGGCATCGCGCAGATCGCCGTCGTCATGGGCTCCTGCACGGCAGGGGGCGCTTACGTTCCGGCCATGTGCGACCAGACGATCATCGTGAAGAACCAGGGCACGATCTTTCTCGCCGGCCCGCCGCTGGTGAAGGAGGCGACGGGCGAGGTGATCGATGCGGAAACGCTGGGCGGCGGCGATACGCATACGCGGCTTTCCGGCGTTGCCGACTATCTCGCAGATGATGACGACCATGCGCTGGCGCTCGCCCGCCAGATCGTGAAACATCTCGGTCCTGCGCCGCAGCCAAACATCGCGCTTCAATCCCCCCGCGCGCCGCTTCATCCGGCCTCCGACATCATGGCCCTCGTGCCGGCGGATGCGAAGACGCCCTATGATGTGCGAGAGGTGATCGCCCGGATCACCGACAGTTCGGATTTCGATGAGTTCAAGCCGCGCTACGGGGCGACGCTTGTCACCGGCTTTGCGCATATCGACGGCGTGCCGGTGGGCATCATCGCCAACAATGGCGTGCTCTTTTCCGAGAGCTCGCAAAAGGGCGCGCATTTCATCGAACTGTGCTGCCAGCGGAAAATTCCGCTGCTCTTCCTGCAGAATATCACCGGCTTCATGGTCGGCTCGAAATATGAGGCGGGCGGCATTGCCAAGGATGGGGCGAAGCTGGTGACGGCGGTTTCCACTGCCGGCGTGCCGAAAGTGACGGTCATTATCGGCGGCTCCTATGGAGCGGGCAATTACGGTATGTGCGGCCGTGCTTACGGACCGCGTTTCCTCTGGATGTGGCCAAATGCGCGGATTTCCGTGATGGGCGGGCCACAGGCGGCGGGGGTTCTCGCCAGTGTCCGCCGCGCCGGCATCGAGGCTAAGGGTGCCAGCTGGTCTGCGGAGGATGAGGCCGAGTTCAAGCGGCCGACGCTCGAACAGTTCGAGCGGCAATCCGCCCCGCTCTACGCCTCGGCGCGGCTCTGGGACGACGGGATCATCGATCCGGAAAAGACCCGCGAGGTGGTGGCGCTGTCGCTGCGCGCTGCACTCAACGCCCCCGTTGAAGACACGAAATTCGGCCTGTTCAGGATGTGAGGAGAGAGCCCATGTTTTCCAGGATCCTGATTGCCAATCGCGGCGAAATTGCCTGCCGCATCATCCGCACGGCCAGGCGCCTCGGTATCCGTACCGTGGCTGTTTACTCCGATGCGGACGCCGAGGCGCAACATCGCAAGCTTGCAGACGAGGCCGTGCATATCGGCCCGTCGCCGGCGCGGGAAAGTTATTTATCTGGCGAAAGGATTATCTCCGCAGCGCTGGCGACCGGTGCTGAAGCGATCCATCCGGGCTACGGTTTCCTGTCGGAAAATCCGGATTTCGTCGAGGCCGCCGAGAAGGCTGGTCTTGTCTTCATCGGCCCGTCGGCCTCGTCCATCCGGGCCATGGGGCTGAAGGATGCGGCCAAGCGGCTGATGGAGAAGGCCGGCGTTCCTGTCGTGCCGGGTTATCACGGCGACAATCAGGATGCCGCGTTTCTGGCGGGTGAGGCGAATCGGATCGGCTATCCGGTGCTGATCAAGGCCTCTGCTGGCGGCGGCGGAAAGGGGATGCGGCTGGTCGATCAACCTCAGGATTTCGCGTCGGCGCTGGAAAGCTGCCGGCGTGAGGCGAAATCCTCCTTTGGCGACGACAAGGTGCTGATCGAGAAATACATCCTCTCGCCGCGCCATATCGAGGTGCAGGTCTTCGGCGACAGCCACGGCCACATCGTCCACCTCTTCGAGCGCGATTGCTCGCTGCAACGCCGGCATCAGAAGGTGATCGAAGAGGCTCCGGCACCGGGGATGAGCGAGGCCGTGCGGGCCGCGATGACGGGAGCTGCGGTCAAGGCGGCTCAGGCCGTGAACTACAAAGGTGCCGGAACGATCGAATTCATCGCCGATGGCTCCGGGGCGCTACGTCCCGACGGATTCTGGTTCATGGAAATGAACACGCGGCTTCAGGTCGAACATCCGGTCACGGAGGCGATCACCGGCTTCGATCTGGTCGAATGGCAATTGCGGGTGGCGAGCGGCGAGGCTTTGTCGGTCGTGCAGGATGATATCCGGATTCATGGCCATGCCGTGGAGGCGCGTCTTTATGCGGAAGACCCGGCGGGCGGGTTCCTGCCGCAGGCGGGCCGCATCGACCATCTGGCTTTCGGGAGGGTCGATGGCGTTCGCATTGACGGTGGCGTGGTTGGTGGCGATGCGGTCTCGCCCTTCTACGATCCGATGATTGCCAAGGTGATCGCGCATGGGGTGACGCGCGATGTGGCGCTGGACCGGCTGGGTGCGGCGCTTGGCGAGACGCATATTGCCGGGCTCGCGACGAACCGCGATTTTCTGCGGGCGCTGTCGGTGGACGAGACGTTCCGCGCCGGACGTATGGATACGGGGCTGATCGAGCGGGATCTGGGTGGGCTTCTCCGTAAGTCGGAGCTTTCTGAGGATAGTGTTTTAGTGGCTGCGCTTGCGGTGCTTGAGATCGATCCCGCTGCGTCGCATGCCGGGTTCCGGCTCTGGGGTGAGGCCGCGCATCGGGTTGTGCTTTTCCACGAAGGTGAGAAGCTGGAACGGCGGCTTATCGCTGACACGGCTGGGTATCGGCTCGAAGGCGGCGCAGGGGAGGCAAGTTTCTCTGCGTTGCACGTCGACTTCGGGGCACCCCCCTCTGCCCTGCCGGGCATCTCCCCCTCAAGGGGGGAGATTGGCAGAGAGGCGGCGTCGCACTCCCACTCTCCCCCCCTGAGGGGGAGATGTCGCGAAGCGACAGAGGGGGGTGTCACAAGCTCTGCCCTCACCATCACCGCCCGCGCCGAGACATCCGTTGGTTCCGCTAACCTCTCCGCCCGCGTCGTCATCACCCCAAACCGCGCCGGCAAGTCCGTCTCCGTTCTCCTCAATGGCGAGACCTTCGTCTTCCTCCACCCCGGCCCACTTTCCGGCGCTGACGCCGCGCATGGCGCCTCGGGCGATATTCTCGCCCCAATGACCGGCGTCGTGCGTCTCGTTGAGGTCAAGCCGGGCGATGAGGTCAAGGCGGGTGACCGCCTGCTGGTCATGGAGGCGATGAAGATGGAGCATACGCTCAAGGCGCCGCGCGACGGCGTGGTCGAGGCCGTGCTGGTCGCCGAGGGCGGGCAGGCGGAGGGCGGGGCGGTGCTGGTGAAGCTCAAGGACGCCGTCGATGGCTGAGTTCGCCACGATTTACGAAGTCGGCCCGCGCGATGGCTTGCAGAACGAGAAGGAGATCGTGCCGACCGCAGACAAGATCGCGCTGATCGATCTGCTGTCGGACGCCGGATTCCGCAAGATCGAGGCGACGAGTTTCGTGTCGCCGAAATGGGTGCCGCAGATGGCCGATGCGGCCGAAGTGATGGCCGGCATCCGCCGGCGGCCGGGCGTGACCTATGGCGTGCTGACGCCGAACATGAAGGGCTTCGAGGCGGCCCTTGCGGCTGGCGCTGACGAGGTCGCGATTTTCGCTTCGGCGTCCGAGACGTTCAGCCAAAAGAATATCAATTGCTCGATCGAAGAGAGCTTCGCGCGGTTCGCGCCGGTGCTCGAGGCGGCGCGGGCGGCGGGCCTGCCGGTTCGTGGCTATGTCTCCTGCGTGGTCGCCTGCCCCTATGAGGGGCCGATTGCGCCCGCAGCGGTGCGGGCGGTGGCGGAGCGGCTGATGGCTGTCGGCTGCTTCGAGATATCGCTCGGCGATACGATCGGGGGCGGGGTGCCGGAAACGATTGCGGCCATGCTGGAGGCGGTGCTCATGGCCGTGCCAGTCGAACACTTGGCCGGGCATTATCATGATACCGGCAACCGGGCGCTTGCCAATGTCGAGGCGAGCCTGGCGCTCGGCCTGCGGACCTTCGACAGCGCGGTTGGCGGGCTCGGCGGATGCCCCTATGCGCCGGGGGCAAAGGGGAATGTGGCGACGGGCGCGCTGGTGGATCTGTTGGCGGTCAAGGGATTCGAGACGGGGATTGACCGCGAGAAGCTGGCGGTCGCCGAGGCTTTCATGGTGGGGCGGATTGGGCGGTTGTCGGCGGGGTCATGAAGACTCCCACTCCGGTGGGTTCGGCTCCCCCTCATCTGCCTGCCGGCATCTTCTCCCCGCCGGGGAGAAGCAGGCTGGAGCCGCGCCGTGGTCTCCCTCCTCTCCCCAAGGGGAGAGGATAGCCTGCCCCAAGAGGCGAAGCCGATTGGTTTGGCAGGCTTGGTGAGGGCGCTTTCAGTCGATTTATGGCGCAAAAGGGCGTCTACCTGCAAAAAGAGAGCGGCATAAAGGCCGCGACAAGGCCACCCAGGATGCCGCCGGACGCTCACACAGCACAACAAAAAAAGCGCCCGCCGGAGCGGACGCCTTTCAATTTTTCCGTCAGTCTCGACTTACTTGAAGTCGCGGATGTCGACGAAGTGGCCGGCGATGGCGGCGGCGGCGGCCATGGCGGGGGAAACAAGGTGGGTGCGGCCCTTGAAGCCCTGGCGGCCTTCGAAGTTGCGGTTCGAGGTCGAGGCGCAGCGTTCGCCCGGCTTCAGGCGGTCGTCGTTCATGGCGAGGCACATGGAGCAGCCCGGCTCGCGCCAGTCAAAGCCGGCTTCCTTGAAGATCTTGTCGAGGCCTTCGGCTTCCGCCTGTTCCTTCACGAGGCCGGAGCCCGGAACGATCATGGCGTTGACCGAGCCTGCCACCTTCTTGCCTTCGACGACCTTTGCGACAGCGCGCAGGTCTTCGATGCGGCCGTTGGTGCAGGAGCCGATGAAGACGCGGTCGATCGCGATATCGGTAATCTTCGTGCCCGGCTTCAGGCCCATATAGTCCAGCGCGCGCCACTTGGAGGTGCGCTTGTTTTCGTCATGGATGTCGTCCGGGTTCGGCACGATGCCTTCGACGGAGACGACGTCTTCCGGCGAGGAGCCCCAGGAAACGATCGGCGGCAGGGCGGCGGCGTCGAGCACGACGACCTTGTCGTAATGCGCGCCTTCGTCCGTGTGCAGCGTCTTCCAGTATTCGATGGCCTTTTCCAGCGCTTCGCCCTTCGGCGCGCGCGGCTTGTCCTTGATATATTCGAAGGTCTTTTCGTCTGGCGCGATGAGGCCTGCGCGGGCGCCGCCTTCGATCGTCATGTTGCAGACCGTCATGCGGCCTTCCATGGAGAGCGAACGGATGGCTTCGCCGGCGAATTCGATGACGTGGCCGGTGCCGCCGGCGGTGCCGATTTCGCCGATGATGGCGAGCACGATATCCTTGGCAGTGACGCTTTCCGGCAGCTTGCCGTCAACGCGCACCAGCATGTTCTTGGCCTTCTTCTGGATCAGCGTCTGGGTGGCCAGAACGTGTTCCACTTCAGACGTGCCGATGCCATGCGCCAGCGCGCCGAAAGCGCCATGCGTGGAGGTGTGGCTGTCGCCGCAGACGATGGTCATGCCCGGCAGGGTGAAGCCCTGTTCGGGACCGACGATATGCACGATGCCCTGGCGCTTGTCGTTCTCGGAGTAATACTCGACGTTGAAGTCGGCGGCATTCTTGGCGAGCGCCTCGACCTGGATGCGGCTTTCCTCGTTCTTGATACCGAGATGGCGATCCGGCGAGGTCGGCACGTTATGGTCGACGACGGCGAGCGTCTTTTCCGGGGCGTGAACCTTGCGGCCGGCCATGCGCAGGCCTTCGAAGGCCTGCGGGCTCGTCACTTCGTGAACGAGGTGGCGGTCGATATAGAGGAGACAGGTGCCGTCATCGGCCTGGCTGACCAGGTGATCGTCCCAGATCTTGTCATAGAGGGTACGCGGTGCGCTCATGATGTTTCTTCCCGAAAGCTTGGAGAATTTTTGGATCGAATAGAAGCCAGCTCGCTTGAAGCTGCGGCGGATCAGGATAGGCGGGTGTTGAGCGCGCCGGAGATCGCCGCGAAAAAGCGGGCAGGAAGACGCTTCCTGTCCTGGAGCACGAAGACATGCTCGAAAATGCCGCTTTTTGCCGTGGGTATCGTCATGGGCGCGTCATATCAATTTTCGGAAGGCTCGGCAATCTTCTTGATGTCACCGCATCTGGTTGCGCCTGAGCCGCTTTTCAAGCCGCCTCAGTCCTAGCGACAGGCCGACCGTGAGGATCAGATAGACATAGGCTACGATCGAATAGGTCTCGAAGAAGCGGAAGGAGCCGGAGGCATAGACCTTGCCGAGCTGGGTGATGTCCTGCACGCCGAGAACCGAAACAAGCGAGGAGTCCTTGACCATGGCAACGAAGTCGTTGCCGAGCGGCGGCAGGATGACGCGGATCGCCTGGGGCATGACGACGAGGCGGAAACGCTGGGTGCGCGAGAGGCCGAGTGATTTTGCCGCCTCGATCTGCCCCTTGTCCACCGACATGATGCCGGCGCGAAAGACCTCGCTGATAAAGGCTGAATAGCCGATGGTGAGCGCCAGGATAGCCCGCCACATGAGCGAGATGTCGCGCACCAGAAGTGGCTCCATGACGCCGGTCTTGATCAGCGGCGTGGCGAGGAAGTTGATCGCTTCGGTCAGCGCCGGCGCGCCGACAAAGGCAATGTAGAAGAGCAGGACGAGGATTGGAACGCCGCGGATGATCTCGGTGTAGAAGCGCGCCGTCTGCTGCGCCCATTTTGAACCCGATAGTGCCATCAGCGCGATGCCGAGGCCGAGCGCGGAGGCGAGCACGAAGGCCGTGAGCGTGACGCCGATCGTCACCCAGAGGCCTTGAATGACCGTCTCGAACACCTGCGCATAGATATTGTTGGCGGCAATGGCGACCGCAATCGCAATAGCGATCAGAACGAGAACGGCGAGCCACCAGGGAAACCCTTGCGCCTCGCCATCCGAGCTGTTTTGAGCCTGGAGGTTCATTGTGGCGTGAACGTCAGGATCAAGGCTTTACTGACCCATCTTGTAGTCGAGGAACCACTTCTTGTTCAGCGCGTCGAACGTGCCATCCGCCTTCAGCGCGGCAATGGCCGCGTTGACCGGCTTTACCAGATCGGAGCCCTTGGGGAAGATGAAGCCGAAATCCTCGGAGCCGAGCGGGCCGCCGACGAGCTTCAGCCCGCCATTGGAGGCATCGACATAGCCCTTGCCGGCCGTCCCGTCGGTCAGAACGGTGTCAACGTCACCGGCCTTGAGGGCCTGAACGGTGGCGCCAAAGGTCTCGAAAAGCTTGATGCGCGGGTTCTTTTCGTCGCCATCGAGCACGCTGTAGACGGCAGTGTAAAAGGGCGTCGTGCCCGGCTGCGCGCCAACCAGAAGATCCTTGTTGGCAGCAAAGCTCTTGGCGTCGGTGAAGCGCTTCTCGTCACCGCGCACCAGCATGAACTGTTCGGAGCGCATATAGGGGTCCGAGAAATCGACCTTTTCCTTGCGCTCGTCCTTGATGGTGATGCCGGTCATGCCGATGTCGTATTGCTTGTCGGACACGGCCTGGATCATCGCATCCCAGCTCGTGTTCTGGTATTCGACCTTGAAGTTGAGGCGCTTGGCGATCTCGTTCATCGCATCATATTCCCAGCCGATCTGCTTGCCGGTCTTGGGATCGACAAATTGCAGCGGCGGGTAGGCATTTTCCGTTACGACGACGACCTTGCGACCCTTCAGGTCCGGCAGGGCGTCAGCGGCGTGAGCTGCGAGCGGCGCTGCTGCGGCAAAGGCGGCAAGCGCGAGCACTGCGCGTCTGGAAATCATGGAAGTCTCCTGTCTTTTGTGGCGGGCCACACTGTCACAGAATGTTCAGGGATTGCAAGGAGAAGGCTCTCTCGATCCCTTCATCGGGTGCCGGGTTCAGGGACAGCCTGGCAGTTTTCTTGAGCTTTATGCCGCTCCCTCATCTGTCCTGTGGGGAATATCTTCTCTCCAAGGGGGCAAGGAGAGGACTCATTTTCCGTTCCGGGCCCGGATCGATGTCGAACTCAATGTCGACCGGGGGCCGTGGATAAAGGTCCAGGCGGGCGCCTTGCGGAAGGGGAGGGCGCGGGCTTCCGTCTCATCGACGCGGGCGTAGTCGAAGGTCTTGGCCATCTTGGAGGAGAGATAGGCGAGCGTCGAGCCGGGGCGGTCGATGACGGCGATGGGGTAGGTGGCGGCGATGTCCTGCCACTTTTGCCAGCGGTGGAAGCTTTTCAGATTATCCGCGCCCATGATCCAGACGAAATGGCAGTCCGGGTTGCGGGCCTTCACGGCGGCCAGCGTCTCGGCCGTGTAGCTGTTGTTCATCCGCTTTTCAAAGGCGGTGACCTGAATGCGCGGGTCGGTCGCCATAGCCTCGCAGGCCGCGATGCGCTCGGCAAGCGGGGCAAGGCCACTATGGCTTTTCAGCGGGTTGCCGGGCGTGACTATCCACCAGAGGCGATTGAGGCCCAAGCGCTGCAGCGCGATTTCGGCGACGAGCTTGTGGCCCTCATGCGGCGGATTGAACGAGCCGCCGAACAGGCCGATCACCATGCCGCGCTCGGTGTGCGGCATGGTGAGATAACGTTCGCTGAGAGCCCCCTCCGTCTCCACGCGTCAGCCGGGCCTTACCTGGCCGTTGCCGCGCACCCGGTATTTGAACGAGGTGAGCTGCTCGACGCCGACGGGGCCGCGGGCATGCATCTTGCCGGTGGCAATGCCGATTTCCGCCCCCATGCCGAATTCGCCGCCATCGGCAAACTGCGTCGAGGCATTGTGAAGCAGAATGGCGCTGTCGATCTCGTTGAAGAAGCGCTCGACCGCGCCTGCATCTTCCGCGACGATGGCTTCCGTGTGGTTCGACGAATAGCGGGCGATGTGGTCGATCGCGCCGCCGATGCCGTCCACCAGCGCCACCGAGATGATCGCATCGAGATATTCCGTCGACCAGTCCTCTTCCGTCGCAGGTTTCAGGTTCGGCACAAGCGCCATGACCTCTTCCGACGCGCGGATTTCGCAGCCCTTCGCAGCGAGCGCCTCCAGAATCGGCTTCAGATGGGTTGCGGCGCAGGCGCGGTCGACAAGCAGCGTTTCGGCGGCGCCGCAAATGCCGGTGCGGCGCATCTTGGCGTTGACGGCGATCTCGACCGCCATGTCGAGCTTGGCCGACTTGTCGATATAGAGGTGGCAGATGCCTTCCAGATGCGCGAAGACCGGTACGCGGGCTTCCGACTGGACGCGCGCCACAAGGCTCTTGCCGCCGCGCGGCACGATGACGTCGAGATTGCCGCCAAGACCGGCGAGCATGGCGCCGACGGCGGCGCGGTCGGTTGTCGGCACCATCTGGATCGCTGACTCGGGAAGGCCCGCATCCTTCAGGCCGCGTACGAGGCAGGCATGGATGGCCTGCGAGGAATTGATGGAGTCCGAGCCGCCGCGGAGAATCACCGCATTGCCGGCGGCAAGGCAGAGCGCACCGGCATCGGCCGTCACGTTCGGGCGGCTTTCATAGATGACCCCGACAACGCCGAGCGGCGTGCGGACGCGCTCGATATGCAGACCATTCGGACGGTCCCATTCTGCGATGACTTCGCCGACGGGGTCCTTGAGGCCGGCAATGGCGTGGATGCCGTTCGCCATGTCGCGAATGCGGGTCTCGCTCAGCGTCAGGCGGTCGACCATGGAGGCGGCCATTTGCGCTTCACGCGCATTTTCCAGATCCAGCGCATTGGCGGCGAGGATCTTGTCCATGTCGGCGACGATATAGGAGGCCATGGCGACGAGTGCCGCATGTTTGCGCTCGGCAGACGCGATGCTCAACGGTCGGGCGGCGGCACGGGCGTTGCGCCCGATTTCGAGCATCAGCGTCTCGACTGCGGCCTTGTCCTTCGTTCCGTCCAACATCGTCTCATCCTTTCGCTTGAAGATGTCGTCTCAAGCCTTTTCCCGCGCTGCGGTCATCACGAGATCATCGCGATGGACCATGGCAGAGCGGCCTGCATAGCCGAGAATCTCGGCGATTTCACTGCTTTTCTTGCCAAGGATCTGGCGCGCCTCATCCGCGTCATAGGCAGAGAGACCACGCGCGATCTCGGTTCCGGCCATGGTGACGATCGCTACCGTGTCGCCACGGCTGAAATCGCCTTCGAGTTCCCTGACACCGGCGGGAAGCAGGCTCTTGCCGGAGAAGAGCGCCTTTTCGGCCCCCTCGTCCACCCGAATCCTGCCGGCGGGTTGCAGCTTGCCGGCAATCCAGGTCTTGCGTGCGGTGGAGGGATTGCCCGAGGCGGTGAACCAGGAATGGCGTCCGCCGGCCTCGATGAGGGCGAGCGGATGGTCGGGCTTGCCGGAGGCTATGATCATGGCGCAGCCTGCAGATGTCGCGATCTTGCCGGCATCGATCTTGGTGCGCATGCCGCCGCGCGACAGTTCCGAGGCTGGACCGCCGGCCATGGCGTCGATCTCGGGCGTGATCGCCGGGATTTCCTCGATCAGCTTCGCGTCCGGGTCGAGATGCGGCGGGGCCGTATAGAGCCCGTCGATATCGGAGAGCAGGATCAGCAGGTCCGCGCCAACCATGGTGGCGACGCGGGCGGCGAGGCGATCGTTGTCGCCATAGCGGATTTCGGTCGTGGCAACCGTGTCGTTCTCGTTGATGATCGGGACGGCGCCGAGCTTGAGCAGCTGGTTCATCGTCTCGCGGCCATTGAGATAGCGGCGGCGCTCTTCCGTATCGCCCAGCGTCAGCAGAATCTGGCCCGCGACGATGGAATGGAAGGAGAGGCTTTCGGTCCAGGCGCGGGCTAGCGCGATCTGGCCCACGGCCGCCGCCGCCTGACTTTCCTCGAGCTTCAGGATGCCCGAGGGGAGATCGAGCACGGTGCGGCCCATGGCGATCGCGCCGGAAGACACAACGAGGACTTCGACGCCCGTCTTGCGCAGTGCCGCGATATCCTCGCAGATCGCATCGAGCCAGGCTTTCTTAAGTCCTGACTTACGATCAACCAGAAGCGCCGAGCCGATCTTGATGACGATGCGCTTGCAGCCTGAAGGTTTCTTACGCTTTACGGGCATGACTCAATCGTCCCAGTCTTCACCATCTTCGTCTTCGTCGTAGATCGGCTCCTGCTTCGGCTTGCGGCCGGAATGGCCGTGCGCGGCAGTGGCCGCCTGGACGCCCGGATCGGCGCGGCGGGCCTCGTCGATGATGCGGGCGAGCTCGCGCTGAACCTCACGCATGCCGGCGCCGGTGATGGCGGAAATGACGAGCGGCGTCTGGCCACAGGCGCGCTTCAGCGAGGCGAGCTTCTTCTTCAGTTCTGCCGGATCGACCACGTCGGCCTGCGAGAGCGCAACAATTTCGGCCTTGTCGGTCAGCCCGCCGCCATAGGCGTCGAGTTCCTTCTTGACCGTCTTGTAGGCCTTGCCGGCATTCTCCTCCATGGCGGAGACCAGATGGAGGATCACGCGCGTGCGCTCGATATGGCCGAGGAAGCGGTCGCCCAGCCCCGTGCCTTCATGCGCGCCCTCGATCAGCCCCGGAATGTCGGCGATGATGAATTCGCGGCCGTCGACGGTTGCCACGCCGAGGTTCGGATGCAGCGTCGTGAACGGGTAATTGGCGATCTTCGGCCGGGCGCGGGTGACGACCGACAGAAAGGTCGACTTGCCGGCATTGGGAAGGCCGACGAGGCCCGCGTCTGCAATCAGCTTCAGGCGGAGCCAGAGCGTCTTTTCCTCGCCGGGAAGGCCGGGATTGGCCCATTGCGGTGCCTGGTTCGTGGGAGACTTGAAATGCGTGTTGCCGAAGCCGCCATTGCCGCCGGCAGCCAGCCGGAAGCGCTGGCCTTCCGTGACCATGTCGATGATCAGCGTTTCGCCGTCTTCCTCGAAAATTTGCGTGCCGACTGGAACCTTCAGCGTCACTTCAGCGCCCTTGGCGCCGGTGCGGTTGCGGCCCATGCCATGGGTGCCGGTGCCGGCCTTGAAGTGCTGCTGATAGCGGAAATCGATGAGCGTATTCAAACCGTTGGCGGCCTCCACCCATACGTCGCCGCCGCGTCCGCCATCGCCACCGTCGGGGCCGCCGAATTCGACAAATTTTTCGCGGCGGAAAGACACCGCGCCTGCGCCGCCGTCACCCGATCGGATGTAAACCTTGGCTTCGTCCAGAAATTTCATAACACACGTCTCAAATGAGGGGCGGCGCTCGGCATGACAGCAACAAGCGCACTCGATTGAGCCTTGCAATACAGGGGCTTGGCCGGAAGGTCAAAGGCAATCGTCAGGCACAGCGTCGGCCTCTGGCCGGTTTGTGCTT
Organism: Rhizobium sp. C1; assembly: GCF_021026335.1. Taxonomy (GTDB): domain Bacteria; phylum Pseudomonadota; class Alphaproteobacteria; order Rhizobiales; family Rhizobiaceae; genus Ensifer_A. Next base: position 95,956 of record NZ_JAJNCY010000004.1, on the reverse strand, counting down.
GCTTGTTGTCAAATTTTGTCCAGCCGGAAAATTTTCGAAGAGGGCGAGTTGCTTTCGTGGCGCAAATACGCTTTCCTTGCGGCAAGCCCAAGGCAACGGGCGAAACCAAAAATAGAACTGGGAAAAAATCGCCATGAAAAAATTGGCTCTTCTGCTGGCCGCTTCGGCGCTGGCCTCCGCCTTTGCTACCTCCGCATGGTCCAAGACGCTGGTCTACTGCTCCGAAGGATCGCCTGAGGGGTTCGATCCGGGTCTGTCTGAATCGGGAACCACCTTCGACGCCTCTTCCAAGACTGTTTATAACAGGCTTGTCGAGTTCAAGCGTGGAACGACGGATGTTGTTCCCGGCCTTGCTGAAAGCTGGACGGTTTCGCCAGATGGTCTCGTTTATACGTTCAAGCTTCGCAAGGGCGTCAAATTTCAGACCACTGATTATTTCACGCCGACCCGAGACTTCAATGCTGATGACGTGATCTTCACGTTCGATCGCATGAGCAACAAGGACAATCCGTTCCACACCTACGTCAACGGCGGCGATTATACCTACTATGCGGACATGTCCCTGCCCAAGCTGATCAAGTCCTGGGAGAAAGTTGACGACAACACGGTCAAGCTGACCTTGACGACGCCGAATTCGCCCATGCTGGCCGATCTGGCCATGGATTTCGCCTCGATCATGTCGAAGGAATATGCGGACAAGCTGATTTCCGACAAAAACCTTCTTCAGCTCAACCAGAAGCCGCTTGGTACAGGCCCGTTCACCTTCGTCGCCTACCAGCAGGATGCCGTGATCCGCTACAAGGCGAATCCCGACTACTGGGACGGCAAGCAGAAGATCGATGATCTCATCTTTGCGATTACGCCAGATGCCGCAGTTCGCATGCAGCGCCTGAAGGCTGGCGAATGCCAGGTCGCAAACGCCCCCTCGCCTGCCGACATTCCGGGCCTGAAGGCAGACAAATCCTTGACGGTCATGGAGCAGCCGGGTCTCAATATCGGTTACCTTGCGTATAATACGACGCAGCCGCCCTTCGACAAGCCCGAGGTGCGCAAGGCGCTCAACATGGCTATCAACAAGAAGGGCATTCTTGAAGCTGTTTATCCGGGCATTGGCGAGATCGCCAAGAACCCCATTCCGCCGACCATGTGGTCCTATGACAACAAGGTCGAAGACGATAAATACGATCCCGCCGCCGCAAAGGCGATGCTGGAAAAGGCCGGCGTCAAGGATCTGAAGATGAAGATCTGGGCCATGCCTGTCGCCCGACCCTACAATCCGAATGCGCGCCGTATGGCCGAACTGATCCAGGCGGATTTTGCCAAGGTTGGCGTGGGTGTGGAGATCGTGTCTTATGACTGGACGCAATATCTGAAACTGGCGGCCGACCCCAAGCATGACGGCGCCGTTCTTGCTGGCTGGACCGGTGACAATGGTGATCCGGACAACTTCATGACGCCGCTTCTGAGCTGCGATGCTGTCGGTTCGGGCAACAAGGCTGCCTGGTGCGACAAGGAGTTCAGCGACGTCGTCAAGAAGGCTGCGGCCGTTTCCGACAAGGCGGAGCGCACCAAGCTTTACGAACAGGCCCAGGTGATTTTCAAGGCCCAAGCCCCGTGGGCAACGATCGCCCATTCGCTGGTGGTCCTGCCCATGTCCAGCAAGGTGAAGGGCTACCTTCAGGATCCGCTCGGCTCGCATCGTTTTGACGGTGTCGATATCGAAAACTGAGTTGTAAACCCGTTCCCTGAGCAAAGCACCGCCACGTTCATTCGTGGCGGTGCTTCTGCCGGTTGCTGTTTGCGGTCATTTGACGGGGTTTTCTCATGTTCGGCTTTTTTCTAAGACGGCTCGGACTGTTGATTCCGACTTTTATCGGCGTCACCTTAGTCTCTTTTCTCTTCATCCGCCTCCTTCCGGGCGATCCGATCATTGCGATGGCCGGGGAGCGCGGCGTCACGCCGCAACGGTATCAGGAACTTGTCCAGCAATTCGGTTTCGACAAGCCGATGATGCTGCAATATTTCGATTATCTGCGCGGCGTGCTTCACGGCGATCTCGGTACATCGATCACGACCAAGCGGCCCGTCCTCGCGGAGTTTCGCAATCTCTTTCCAGCCACGCTGGAATTGTCGATCTGTGCTATCATCCTCGCAGTCGCTCTGGGTATTCCCGCCGGGGTGGTTGCGGCGGTCAAACGCGGCTCATGGATCGACCAGACCTTGATGGGAACTGCACTCGTTGGCTATTCGATGCCGATTTTCTGGTGGGGGCTGCTGCTCATCATCTTTTTCTCCGGCTATCTCGGCTGGACGCCGGTTTCAGGGCGCATTTCCCTGATGTATTTTTTCCCACCGGTGACGGGCTTCATGCTGATCGACAGTCTGCTTTCCGGCCAGCAAGGGGCGTTTTCGTCAGCCGTCAGCCATCTGATTCTGCCATCCATCGTGCTGGCAACCATTCCTTTGGCTGTGATTGCGCGCCAGACCCGCTCGGCCATGCTCGAAGTCCTCGGCGAGGACTATGTGCGCACAGCGCGTTCCAAGGGGCTCGCCCCCTTTAGGGTCATCGGCATTCATGCGCTTCGCAATGCCTTGATCCCGGTTGTTACGACGATCGGCTTGCAGATCGGCGTTCTGATGGCGGGTGCCATTCTGACCGAAACGATCTTTTCCTGGCCCGGTGTCGGGAAATGGATGGTCGATGCGGTGTTCAAGCGCGATTATCCTGTTGTGCAGGGTGGCTTGCTGCTGATTGCGGGCATTATCATGATCGTCAACCTTCTGGTCGACGTGGCCTACGGGTTCATCAATCCGCGCGTGCGGAAGTAGGAGGCGCGGATGACCGATGCAACCGACATCACTCCCAAGCGCCAGTCCGGACTGGCGGAGTTCTGGTATTACTTCACGCGTTCGAAAGGGGCCGTAATCGGGCTTCTTGTTTTCGCGCTGGTCGTTTTGATGGCGATTTTAGCGCCGCTTATTTCCCCTCATCTTCCTAACGTGCAGAATCAGTCGATGATCTTGCTGCCGCCGGCCTGGATGAATGGGGGAAACAGTTCCTTCCTTCTGGGGACTGACGCGGTCGGACGAGACATCCTTTCCCGCCTCATCTACGGATCGCGTTATTCACTCTTCATCGGCATTGTCGTCGTTTCAATCGCCGTCGTCTCCGGCGTGCTCGTCGGGCTGATTGCCGGCTATCTGGGTGGGTGGGTCGACTCTGCGATCATGCGGGTCATGGATGTCATCCTGGCCTTTCCTTCGCTTCTTCTGGCGCTGGTGCTGGTGGCTATCCTCGGCCCCGGTCTCACGAATGCGATGATTGCCATCGCACTTGTCGATCTGCCGCATTTCGTCCGTCTGACACGGGCAGCAGTGATGACGGAAAAGAACAAGGACTATGTGGTGGGCTCCCGTGTTGCCGGCGCGGGATGGCTGCGTCTGATGTTCATCACTATCCTGCCGAACTGTCTGGCGCCGCTGATCGTGCAGGCGACGCTCGCCTTTTCCTCCGCGATCCTCGATGCGGCAGCACTCGGCTTTCTCGGCATGGGCGCGCAGCCGCCGACGCCGGAATGGGGGACGATGCTGGCGGAAGCCCGCGAGTTCATTCAGCGTGCCTGGTGGGTCGTCACCTTCCCCGGTCTTGCGATCCTCATTACCGTGCTGGCGATCAACCTGATGGGCGATGGCCTGCGCGACGCGCTCGATCCCAAGCTGAAGAGGTCGTGACATGGTAGGTCGTGATAAGGCGCTCCTCGAGATTTCAAACCTCACGGTGGAATTCCAGACGGCGAGCGGCGTGTTCCGCGCGGTCGATGGCGTTTCGCTGACCTGCGACAAGGGCGAGATCCTCGCCATTGTCGGCGAGAGCGGCTCGGGCAAGTCGGTGGCGATGCTGGCCGTCATGGGGCTCTTGCCCTGGACGGCGAAGATCACCGCCGACCGGATGGCCTTTGACGGCAAGGATCTGGCGAAAATGAGCGCCCGCGAGCGCCGCAAGATCATCGGCAAGGATATTGCCATGATCTTCCAGGAGCCGATGTCGAGCCTCAATCCGTGCTTCACGGTGGGCTATCAACTCGGCGAAACGCTCAGGCTTCATATGGGCCTAAACCGGGCCGAACGGCGGGCGCGCTCGATCGAGCTTTTGAAGCTCGTCGGTATTCCCGCGCCTGAAGACCGGCTCTCCAACTTTCCGCACCATATGTCGGGCGGCATGAGCCAGCGCGTCATGATCGCCATGGCGCTCGCCTGCAATCCGAAGCTCCTGATTGCCGACGAGCCGACCACGGCGCTCGACGTCACGATCCAGGCGCAGATCCTCGAACTGCTGGTGCGCCTGCAGCGCGAGAACGGCATGGCGCTGGTGCTGATCACGCATGACATGGGCGTGGTGGCGGAAACCGCCGAGCGCGTTCAGGTGCAATATGCCGGGCAGAAGGTGGAAGAACAGCCGGTGAAGGCGCTGTTTGCCGATCCGCATCATCCCTATACGGCGGGCCTGCTGGCCTCGCTGCCGGAGCGGGCCGTTGACGGGCAGCGGCTGCCGTCGATCCCGGGTGTCGTGCCCGGCCAGTTCGACCGGCCTCCGGGCTGTCTCTTCGCGCCGCGCTGCAGCTTTGCCGATGCGGCCTGTCTCACGAAACCGCCTCGGCAGGGCCCGGCATTGGGCAATGCGCTCTGCTTCTATCCGCTGGTGAATGGCGAGCCGCAACGTCTTGGAGGTGCGGCATGAGCGATGTCGTGATGGAAGGCCGCGACCTCAAGCGGTATTACGAAGCGGGCCGCAAGCTCTTCAAGCCGGCGGCGACCGTGAAGGCGCTGAATGGCGTGAGCTTCAAGCTGGAGCGTGGCAAGACGCTCGCCGTCGTCGGCGAATCGGGCTGCGGGAAATCGACGCTCGCCCGTCTCGCGACGATGATCGAAACGCCGTCGGACGGCGAACTCACCATTGGCGGCAAGCCGGCGCTGGTGGGCGATGCGTCTCTGCGCTCGCGCGTGCAGATCGTGTTCCAGAACCCCTATGGCTCGCTCAATCCGCGCCAGAAGGTCGGTGCGATCCTTGAGGAGCCCTTGAAAATCAATACGCAACTTTCGGCGGCCGAGCGGCGGGCGAAGGTCGAGGACATGATGAAGCGCGTGGGTCTTCGGCCTGAACATTACGGGCGCTACCCGCATATGTTCTCCGGCGGCCAGCGCCAGCGCATTGCCATTGCCCGCGCCCTGATGCTGAACCCGGACGTTCTCGTGCTTGACGAGCCGGTCTCGGCGCTCGACCTTTCGATCCAGGCGCAGGTGCTGAACCTCTTGATGGACCTGCAGGAGGAGATGGGGCTCGCCTATCTCTTCATCTCGCACGGGCTTTCGGTGGTGAAGCATATTTCGGACGAGGTCATGGTGATGTATCTCGGCCGGCCGGTGGAAGAGGGGGCGGCGGACAAGGTCTTCGCCCGCCCGCGCCATCCCTATACGGCAGCGCTCCTGTCGGCGACCCCGGTCGCCGATCCCGGCCGCGAGAAGACGCGCATCAGCCTCACCGGCGAATTGCCGTCACCGCTGAAGCCGCCGTCCGGCTGTCCCTTCCATCCGCGCTGCTGGAAGGCGACAGATATCTGCAAGGCGGAGATGCCGCCGCTGACGGGAGATGAAGGACACAAGTTCGCGTGCTACCATCCGCTGGACTGAGCGCAAAATTGAGGGCGGAGCTGCACGGCTCCCCCTTGGTCCATCGCGGGTTTCGCTCGCCGGGCCGCTGCGCCAGCCAGCCTCGAATCGCCTCAATCTGGCGTCAAACCATTCCCGAACACGGAAAGGAAAGATCATGAACCTGAAGACTGGTGCTGCCGCGCTTTCCATTGGCTTACTCTCGACATTCGGCGGGTTTGCCGGCGCATATGCGCAGGAAGCTGTCGTCGAGGCGAAGGACAAGGATGCGCTCTTTACCTCCAGGGACCCGGCGCTCAACGCCAACAAGCAGGTCGCCTATCACATCGTGAAGGATCTGCTGGAGGCGGGCCAGTGGGGGCAGGCGGACAAATATCTGAGCGAGCGCTATCTGCAGCATAACCCGAACGTGCCTTCCGGCCGTGCCCATGTGGTCGACTTCTTCACCAAGGTACTGAAGGTCGAGCCCAAGCCTGTGCCGGAGAAGATGGTGACGCCAGTTGCCTTCGTGACTGCCGAGGGCGATCTCGTCACGGTGGCGACGGTTCGCACGGAGAAAGATCCGAAAGACCCCTCCAAGACCTATACGACGACCTGGTACGACACCTGGCGGATCGTGGACGGCAAGGCCGACGAGCATTGGGACGGCGCCATCAAGAACTGATGAAGCCGCAGCTCAGGCTGTCATGAGGATGCGCGCCTCGGTCTGCAGCGTACTGAAGAAGCCTTCGGTGAAAGCCGAAGGCGGCAATTGCCCGGTCGCCTGGAAATATTTCTGCAGGACGAGGATGGAGGTGATCTTTTCCATGCGCCGGTTCGAGAACATCGCAACATGCCGGTTGGCATTGGCGACGATTTCGCGCGCGCGCATCGGATCGGCTTCGAGCGCCTCGATCTTTTCTTCAAGATCGGAGAAGTCGTCGCGCACCTCGACATAGTGGTGGTCGGGTATTAGCCTGCCTTCCATGAACCATGTCTCATAACGCGGGCGCGGCATGATGCAGACGCTGTTGGAGGCCATGACCCATTTCAGGTTCGTGGCGACATCGCAGCCTTCCACGGAAATGATGTAGCGATAGGCGAACTGCTCGACCGGTGTCAGCACGTTCTTTGTCGGGATCCGCGTGAAATCGCGGCTGACATGGCCGACATCGCAGAAGCGGCTGGAGCCGTGGGTGGTAATCAGCGTTTCGCGCAGCGGATTGTTCATGCTGCCGCGCCAGACCGCCTTTGCCGTTTTCCGGGCGAAGGGCACGTGATCATAAAACAGCCGGAAATGCCGGAGCCTGTCGAGATTGAGCAGGACCGAATTGGCGTTATCGCCGTCGATGGGCCTGCTCTTCAGAAGGCTCGGGACAGGCGGGACATGGGTGATGTCGCCGAACAGCGTGTCGACTTTCATATGCGCCGGAAAGAACCGGAGATGCTCGGAGAGATCGATGAAATAGCGGCTTCTGGTGCGGTCGACGGAAACGACGCGGGTCGAGGGAAGCGGGCTCTCTCCGGGAACGAGGCCATTGTAGTAGTTCACGCGCTCCAGAACGGCCGGCAGGGCGCCACTGTTCTCGAGCTCACGGAAGGTCGCTTCGTAATCGACACGCGACAGCGAACGCGGCACGAGTTCGCGCACGACGCCCGCCGCATAATAGCTCAGCCGCCTGTAAGCAGCGAAAACTTCTTCCGATATCTCACGCATCAGCCGCAGCTGTCCCCCAGAGCAATTCCAGAACGGCGCCTTGCCGTCCTTCACCCGGAATTGCGCAAAACTCAAGAGATATGCACTCTCATGCCATTCCGGCACGGCCGGAAATTTTTCCGATGTTGCCCTGATTCCTCAACAAAGAAGGCCGCCGGATCATACCGGCGGCCTTCGATAAAATGCAACAGGCGATGCGGCTTATTCAGCGGCAGCTTCTGCAGCGGCCTTTTCAGCGGCGGCCTTTTCGGCAGCTTCCGCTGCAGCCTTTTCGGCGGCGAGAGCCTGGGCAGCGGCGACCTTCTCAGCCTCGATGCGTGCCTTTTCGTCAGCCACAGCCTGACGCTCGGCGTCGTTCAGCTTGCGCGAACGCGTGCCCGTGTTTTCAACGATACGGGCAGCCTTGCCGCGCAGGTCGCGCAGGTAGTAGAGCTTGGCGCGACGGACCTTGCCGCGGCGAACGACTTCAACGCCTTCGACGAGCGGCGAGTAAACCGGGAATACGCGCTCGACGCCTTCGCCGTAGGAGATCTTGCGAACCGTGAAGCTCTCGTTGAGGCCAGCACCCTTGCGCGCGATGCAGACGCCTTCATAGGCCTGGACGCGCGTACGGTTGCCTTCGACAACGCGGACGTTGACGCGGACGGTGTCGCCCGGGGAGAATTCAGGAAGCGTGCGCTTGGCTGCGATCTTGGCGGCCTGTTCGGCCTCAAGCTGTTCGATGATGTTCATTGTCTTCAACCTTCTCTTCTTCTGAAACAGCCAGAGCGCTCACATCACTCGTTGGTCAAAGCCTTCGAATGCGCCTCGAAAGAAGCGGTAGCGGGTTCGCCAGTTCTTTATTGGTAACGGTTGGGGCGGAGACACACTCAGCCCATCAGTTCCGGGCGGGCGTATACACCACGCCACTCCCTTTGTCACCCCCTTTGAAGTCTGTGATTTCTTGGCACGCTCGCCTTGCGTTTTGTCACAAACAGGAATCAATTCGAATTGCCTAAAATTTAGCCGTCGGGGATGGCTGCTTAACAAGAAACAGGGGTTGCACATGACAGTGAGAAATCCTTCGCCCTCGCTTTACAACGAGGATCTCGCACCAGCGGAGACGCGCAACTGGGGCGCGTTTTCCATTTTCAACGTCTGGACATCGGATGTTCACAGCCTCTGGGGCTATTATCTTGCCGCCAGCCTTTTCCTGCTCTGCGGCAGCTTCATCAATTTCGTGATCGCGATCGGCATCGGCTCGCTCGTGATCTTCGTGCTGATGAGCCTGGTGGGCAATGCCGGTGTCAAGACGGGCGTGCCGTTCCCGGTTCTGGCGCGCGCCTCCTTCGGCACGTTCGGGGCGAACCTGCCGGCGCTGGTGCGCGCCGTCGTTGCCTGCTTCTGGTATGGCGCGCAGACCTCGGCCGCCTCGGGCGCCATTGTCGCGCTTCTGATCCGCAATGAAAGCATGCTGCATTTCCACCAGTCGAGCCACTTGCTTGGCCATTCGACGCTGGAAGTGATCTGCTATGTCATCGTCTGGGCGCTGCAGCTTCTCATCATCCAGCGCGGCATGGAGACCGTGCGCAAGTTCCAGGACTGGGCAGGCCCTGCCGTCTGGATCATGATGCTGCTTCTGGCGATCTATCTCATCGTCAAGGCGGGCACCTTCTCCTTCGGTGAGAATATTCCGCAGGACGTTCTGCTTGCCGCCACCAAGGATGCAGGTGTTTCCGGGGCTCCGGGTTCGGTCGGGGCGCTCGCCGCCGTGGCTGCCACCTGGATCACCTATTTCGCAGCGCTGTACCTGAACTTCTGCGATTTCTCGCGTTTTGCGCCCGATCAGGCGACACTGCGCCGGGGCAATCTCTGGGGCCTGCCGGTCAACCTGCTGGCCTTCTGCCTCGTCGCCGGCATCACCACGACGGCCGCCTTTACCGTCTATGGCGAAGTGCTGCTGCATCCGGATGCGATCTCGGCCAAGTTCGACAGCTGGTTCCTGGCAGCCCTTGCGGCGCTCACCTTCGCGGTGGCGACGCTCGGCATCAACGTCGTGGCCAACTTCGTTTCGCCGGCCTTCGACTTTGCGAACGTTTTCCCGCGCCAGATCAATTTCAAGCGCGGCGGCTATATCGCGGCCTTCATCGCGCTGGTGCTCTATCCGTTCGCCCCCTGGGAAACGGGCGCGGCCCATTTCGTCAACTTCATCGGGTCGACCATGGGTCCGGTCTTCGGCATCATGATGGTGGACTATTATCTCATCCGGAAGGGTGTCGTGAATGTCGAGGCGCTCTACCATGAGGATGGCGAATTCCGCTTCGAAGGCGGCTGGAACGTCAACGCACTGATCGCCTTCGTTGCCGGCGCCATCTTTTCCTCGATCCTGCCGACCTTCACCACCGTGCTTCCGGCCTGGTGGGGAACCTATGGCTGGTTCTTCGGCGTTGCCGTCGGTGGCCTGAGCTACATCGCGCTCGCTGCCGTGCGGCCGCAGGCGCGCACCGCGTGAGGCGGCTTTGCAAGAGGCCGCATTGCATGCTAGCCCCCGGTGATGGGGCCGGGGGAGCGGCATGACACTTGTGGCTGGAATTCTGCTTTTCGTGGCCGGGCTTCTGTCCGGCGCGATCAATGCCGTCGCGGGCGGCGGCACGTTTCTGACCTTCGGCGCGATGACGCTTTTTGGTGTGCCGCCAATCGCGGCGAATGCCACGTCGTCCATCGTCCAGTTTCCAGGCTATATCACCTCGGCGCTCGCCTATCGCAAGGAGATCGCTCGCGAGTGGAAGCCGATCCTCATCCTGTCGGCGATTTCGCTGGTGGGGTCGCTCGGCGGCGCGCTTCTGCTGCTGTCGCTCGACAATCCGTCCTTCAAGAAGCTCGTGCCCTGGCTATTGCTCGCCGCGACCGCGCTCTTTGCCGCCGGGCCGAAGCTGCGGCCGAAGGTGGAGAAGGAGCACCCGCCGAGTTCGCCGGTCGGCATTCTCACCCAGCTCGTTACTTCCGTTTATGGCGGCTTCTTCGGCGCCGGCATGGGCATCATGATGCTCGCCTCGCTGGGTCTTGCCACGGGCGGCGACTATCATCGGCTCAACGCGATCAAGAACTTCCTTTCCATCGTCATCGCCGCCGTCGCCATCGTGGTCTTTACCGCTGGCGGGGCAATTTCCTGGCTGCACGCCATCATCATGCTGCCGGGTGCGGGGATTGGCGGCTATTATGGCGTGTGGCTCGCCAAGCGCGTGCCACAAAAATGGATGCGCTATGCGGTGATCGCGGTCGGGGTGTTTCTGGCGGGCTATTACTTCTTCAAGGCTTAAATTCAAGGCATCGAAGATGCTTCCGCATCCTCGCCTTCAGAAGATTGCAAATATCTCAAATGCGGTGATGCTTGAGATATTTGCAAAGGGAGACAAGAAGCCCCCTTTTCAAGGACGCTTCTTGTCGAGCAGATCCGGCCGGCGCTCGGCGGTCAGTTTGAGTGCCTGCTCTTGCCGCCATTTCTCGATCTTCGCGTGATTGCCGGAGGTCAGGACCTCAGGGATTTCGCGACCCTCGAAGACGGGCGGTCGGGTGTAGTGCGGGTGTTCGAGAAGTCCGCTTTCGAAGCTTTCATGGACGCCCGACTGCTCGTTGCCCATGACGCCCGGCAGGACGCGGACAATGGCATCCAGCAGGATCATCGCCGCCGGTTCGCCGCCGGAGAGGATGTAGTCACCGATCGAGACTTCCTCGAGGTGGCGGGCGTCGATCACGCGCTGGTCCACGCCTTCGAAGCGGCCGCAGACGATGACCGCGCCGGGACCATCGGCGAGTTCGCGGACACGCTTCTGGGTGAGCGGCTTGCCACGCGGGCTCATGAGAAGACGCGGACGCTGGTCGTCACCAACGGAGTCAATCGCTTTCGCCAGGATATCGGCGCGCAGCACCATGCCGGCCCCGCCGCCGGAGGGCGTGTCATCGACCGAGCGATGCCTGTCGGTGGCGAAGTCGCGGATCTGGACCGGCTCGATCGCCCACGCGCCGCGCTCCAGCGCCTTGCCGGAGAGCGATTGGCCGAGAAAGCCCGGAAACATCTCCGGATAAAGCGTGAGAATGGTGGCGCGGAAGGTCACGTTTCCGCGTCTCCATTGCCCTTGTTGCCACCCTTGGACGGGCTGCGCTTGCGGCTGCCTGGACCCTTTTCGCCCTCGCCATTGTCGCCGTCATCGATCAGGCCCGCGGCGATCGGATCGACCAGAATACGGCCCTCTTCCAGATCGATTTCCAGCACGGCGGCTTCGGAGAAGGGGATGAGTAGCGGGCGCTTGGCCGGCGCCTTCAGCTCCAGTAGATCGCCCGCGCCAAAATCGAAGATGCCGCTGACGATTCCATAGCTCTTGCCCGTCGCGTCAAAGGCTTCCAGTCCTTCGAGATCGGCATAGAAGAATTCGTCATCCTCCAGCAGTTCGGCAGGCAGGTTGTCGCGCTCGATAAAGAGGTCGAGACCCTTGATCGCTTCGGCTGCATTGCGGTCGTTGACGCCCTTGAAGCGGACGACGGCCATGTCCTTCATCTCGCGGATATCGAGAATCTCGAACACGCGGCCATCGGACGTATGCAGGTTGCCGTAGTCGCCAAGCGCGGTCGGCTCGGTCGTGTAGGTCTTGGCGCGCACTTCGCCGCGCAAGCCCTGCGCGGCACCAATGGTCGCCATGAGAACGGGGTTCTTCAGTTTGTTCTGCAAATTTCTCGGCATCCTAGGGCCATTTTAATCGGAGAGTCATTAGCTAGGTGAAGCGTTGCACCCCAGATTTTCTATGGGAGAGCCGAGCGCTGCAACTTTCAAGCCAATGTGTTACCAATACGGCAGGAATGCCCTATCGAAAAGCATTGAAGGTTGCCATAGTGAGCGAAGCGATATTCAAATTTTACGGGTAGATCAATGTGAATGAAATTCACTACGGTCCAGCGCTCTTTAGAAAACTCTGCTCTTCCTTTAATGGCGTCGCCAAAAAAATGAAAATAGCAAATCTCTTAAAGATAATAATCAAGAATGCCTCATTCGCTGATTGGCTATTCTTTGTTGCATACGTAGCATTTCCATTTTTCATTCTGAATGTTGGAGATCAACGAAGGTCTGCATTTATTATCATACTCTTGTTTCTGTTTTACCCTTTTTTCCTAATTGGATGGGTGTTCGCTATCTACAGGGCGGCGCAAAAGCGGGACCGCTAAACGCGGGAAGTATGTCCTCAAAATGATAAATCCCCCGCGCCTTGCGACGCAGGGGACAGAAGGCCCATCCAAGAGCAGATCGGAAAACCGACAGCCTCTCGCTTCCGCTACGGCCGTCGATTGCTCGCCTTATTCAGCAGCGGCTTCAGCGGCCTTGGCTTCCTTTTCCTTGGCGCGCTCGACAGCCTTCTTGCCCGGCTTTGCCTTTTCCGGGTTGTTGCGGGCTTCGCGCTTGGCAAGGCCGGCGTCGTTCAGGAAGCGCAGGACGCGGTCGGTCGGCTGTGCGCCGTTGTCGAGCCAATGCTGGATGCGCTCGTTGTTCAAAATGATGCGGCCTTCGGCGTTCTTGTCGAGCATCGGGTTCCAGGAACCAACCTTCTCAAGGAAGCGACCGTCGCGCGGCGAACGGGCGTCAGCGATGACGATCTGGTAGTACGGGCGCTTCTTGGAGCCACCGCGGGCGAGACGAATCTTCAGTGCCATTCTTATTCTCCTTCAGGCATTGATGTGCCGCGTGCGCGGCGATTTGGTTCAAGTTCTGTTGCAGCGGAATGCTGCGTATTCTCTGTTTCTGTGCATCGGATTTGTCCGAAAACCGGTTCCCACTTTTCGGTCCGATGCGACCAAGCCATCACTTGCCGTTATGTTCGGCGGCGATGGCTTCATGATGCCGGATGACTTCCTTGATGATGAAGTTCAGGAACTTCTCGGCGAAATCCGGGTCCAGATTGGCCTCCTTCGCCAGGCGGCGAAGACGTTCGATCTGGTATTCCTCGCGCGCCGGGTCAGACGGCGGCAATTCATGCGTGGCCTTCAAGACGCCGACTTCCTTGGTGCAACGGAAGCGCTCGGCGAGCATGTGGACGAGAGCGGCGTCGATATTGTCGATCGACTGGCGATAGCCGGAAAGCTTTGCCTTGATTTCGGGATCGATCACGCGGTGCTCTCCTTACTTCTTCTTCGGCAGGCCGGGCAGGCCCGGGAGGCCGCCAAGACCCGGCAATTTCGCACCACCGAGGCCCGGAAGCCCGCCCATGCCCTTGGTGAGGCCTGCGGCTTCCGCCTGCTTGGCGAGTGCTTCGAGCTGCTTGGGGTCCATGCTCGACAGATCCGGCATGCCGCCGCCCATCATCCCGCCCATGCCCATTTTATTGGCAAGGCCGCCCATCATCTGCTTCATCATGCCGCCCTTCTTGCCGCCCATCATTTTCATCATGTCGGCCATCTGGCGGTGCATTTTCAGAAGCTTGTTGATGTCGGCGGCATCCGTGCCGGAGCCGGCGGCGATGCGCTTCTTGCGGCTATGCTTCAAGATATCGGGATTGGCGCGCTCGGCCTTGGTCATCGAGGAGATGATGGCGAGCTGGCGCTTGAAGATATTGTCATTGAGGCCGGCGGCGGCCATCTTGTCCTTCATGCCGGCCATGCCGGGCATCATCCCCATGATGCCGCCCATGCCGCCGAGCTTTTCCATCTGGCGGATCTGGTCGGCCATGTCGTTGAGGTCGAACTTGCCCTTGGCCATGCGGGCGGCCATGGCGGCAGCCTTTTCGGCGTCGATGGATTCGGCGGCGCGTTCGACCAGCGAAACGATGTCGCCCATGCCGAGAATGCGGTCGGCGATGCGGCGGGGATGGAACTCGTCGAGTTCATCCATCTTTTCGCCGACGCCGATGAGCTTGACCGGCTTGCCGGTGACGGCGCGCATCGAAAGCGCTGCACCGCCGCGGCCGTCGCCGTCCATGCGGGTCAGAACGAGGCCGGTAATGCCGACGCGTTCATCGAAATTGCGGGCGAGGTTGACGGCGTCCTGACCGGTCAAAGCATCGGCGACCAGCAGGATTTCGTGGGGCGCCGACTTCTTCTTGATGTCGGCCATTTCCACCATCAACGGTTCGTCGATGTGGGTACGGCCGGCGGTGTCGAGGATGACGACGTCATGGCCGCCGAGCTTGGCCGCCTGCACGGCGCGGGCGGCTATGTCGACGGGCGACTGGCCCTCGACGATCGGCAGCGTGTCGACGCCGGTCTGCACGCCCAGCTGCCGCAGTTGCTCCTGCGCTGCCGGGCGGCGCGTGTCGAGCGAGGCCATCAGGACCTTCTTGCGCTCGCGCGCCGTCAGCCGCTTGGCGATCTTGGCCGACGTCGTCGTCTTGCCCGAGCCCTGGAGACCAACCATCATGATGACGACGGGAGCGGCGGCGTTGAGGCTGATGCCTTCGCCATCCGTGCCGAGCATCTCGATCAGTTCGTCATGGACGATCTTGACGACCATCTGGCCGGGCTTTATCGACTTCAGGATTTCCGCGCCGACAGCCTTTTCGCGGACGCGGTCGGTAAAGCCACGAACGACTTCGAGCGCGACGTCGGCTTCCAGAAGCGCACGGCGCACCTCGCGCAGCGCCGCGGAAACGTCAGCTTCCGAAAGCGCGCCACGTCCGGTCAGCCCATTGAGAATGGAGCCAAGACGTTCCTGGAGGTTATCAAACATCGTGTCGTCCTTTTCGTTTCGGGTTGTCCGAAACGTCGGTATTGTCCGTCAGGAATGCAAGCGCAACTCACTTCAGCACAAAGCAGTGTGGCATCCGGGGGCGCATCGCGCTGCCGGATGTTGACCTCCGGGATCGAAGCCCCGGTCAGTGGCTCAAGCTTGCCTTGAGACGGATTTTGTGGGGCTTAAACAGGAAAAGCGGCGGAAAGTCAAGTTGCGCGAAAAGGGCATACGCCCTGCCTGGTATTCGTGAGAGAGGATTTCGTGCGGGCGGGCATCAATTAGTCTTAGAACGACGGCACTTTCGCTTTTTTGCCAAATTCACTCAATGTCACGGGTTTAAATGCAACCCGCAATCATCTACTTGCGTTAATGTTGCGGAGCACAACCATAGGCAAGCGGTACAGCGGCAGTGAGAATGAGTGGAAATCCCTATTACAAAGGCCCCGTCACCGATCACTTTGACGGAAAACGCTTCTTCAATCCCGGCGGTGTCGAGCCGGGCGGGTTTTCCAAGGTGCTGCAATGGCGTTTTCGCGAGAAGCCGCAGCCCTGGCCGCCGGCCGTGGCGTCAGCCTTTGCGCAGGCCAAGCCGGATGCGCGGATTGAAGGCAACCGGTTGCGGGTGACGATGGTGGGCCACGCGTCCATGCTCATCCAGACGCAGGGCTTTTCGATCCTCACGGATCCGGTGTGGTCGGAACGCGTCAGCCCCTTCACATTTGCGGGACCGAAGCGCGCCAACGCGCCGGGCATCCGCTTCGAGGACCTGCCGCCGATCGATGTCGTGATCGTCTCGCACAATCACTACGACCATCTTGACGTCGCAACACTGAAACGGCTGGTGCACATCCACAATCCATTGATCGTCACGCCGCTTGGCAATGATACGATCATCCGCCGTTCCATCGCCAATGCCCGCATTCAGACCATGGACTGGGGTGACCGTTTCGATTTCGGGCACGGCCTTGTCTTCCATTGCGAGCCCGCGCATCACTGGTCGGCGCGGGGCGTCAACGATCGGCGCTTTGCGCTCTGGGCCGCCTTCGTCGTCGAGACGCCCGGCGGGCTGATCTACCATATTGGCGATACGGGCTTTCACGAGGGCATCAACTATCGGGCGGCGCGCGAAAAATACGGCCGCTTCCGCCTCGCCATCCTGCCCATCGGTGCCTACGAGCCGCGCTGGTTCATGAAGGCGCAGCACCAGAACCCGGAAGAGGCGGTGGAGGGCATGAAGCTCTGCAACGCGGCCTATGCGGCGGGGCATCACTGGTTCACCTTCCAGCTCACCAACGAGAATATCCACCATCCGGAGCGGGAACTGCATGCAGCGCTTCATGCTAGCGGCATCTCCCGTGAGCGCTTTCCCGCACTCCAGCCCGGCGCTGTTTTCGACGTGCCGCAGGTGTGATACCTTCTCTACTGGAAATCGCCCGCATTTTCCGCCATATAAGCGGAAAATGTGGGCAGTGGCCCGAACGGTCGAGAAGAAAGCGAACTCATGTCTGAACGCGTCCCCTTTGCGAAGATGAACGGGCTTGGCAACAAGATCCTCGTCATCGACATGCGCGGCCGCAAGGACAGGGTGACGCCCGCCGCTGCGATTGCGCTCGACAGCGACCCGGCCACCAAGTTCGACCAGATCATGGCGATCCACGATCCGAAGCTCGACGGCACGGATGCCTATATCGATATCTTGAACTGCGACGGCACCCGCGCGCAGGCCTGCGGCAACGGTACGCGCTGCGTCGTGCAGGCGCTCGCGGCCGAAACCGGCAAGCAGTCCTTCACCTTCCAGACCATAGCCGGTATCCTGAATGCCAAGGAGCATGAAGACGGGCTGATCTCGGTTGATATGGGCGAGCCGGTTTTCGACTGGGACCGTATTCCACTGGCGGAAGAGTTCCACGACACGAGCCGGATCGAGCTGCAGATCGGGCCGATCGACAATCCGGTGCTGCATTCGCCCTCCGTCATGTCGATGGGCAATCCGCATGCGGTCTTCTGGGTCGAGAACGGCGTCTGGTCCTACGATCTGGAAAAGTTCGGGCCGCTTCTGGAAAACCACCCGATCTTTCCGGAGCGCTGCAACATCACCATCGCGCAGGTGACCTCGCCGACGTCTATGACGACGCGGACCTGGGAGCGCGGCGCAGGCCTCACGCTCGCCTGCGGATCGGCCGCCTGCTCGGCCGCCGTCAGCGGCGCGCGCACGGGCCGCACGGGCCGCAAGGTCACGATCAATGTCGCGAGCGCCATTCCGCCCGGTTCGCTGGAACTCGAATGGCGGCTCGACAATCACGTCGTCATGACCGGCCCCGCCACCTGGGAATGGTCCGGCGCGGTCGATCCCGTGACCGGCGCATGGCAGGCCGACGAGGCGGTTGCGGTTTGAGCGCCGTCGAGGTCATAACCTTCGGCTGCCGTCTCAATATCTACGAATCCGAAGTCATGAAGGCCGAGGCCGCCAAGGCCGGGCTGACCGATGCCATTTTGGTCAACACCTGCGCCGTGACCGGCGAGGCCGTGCGCCAGGCGCGCCAGGCGATCCGTCGGGCCCGGCGCGAAAACCCTTCGACCCGCATCGTCGTCACCGGCTGTGCCGCACAGGTCGCCGCCCATGATTTCGCCGCCATGCCGGAAGTGGATGCGGTGATCGGGAATGACGACAAACTGAAAGCCGATGCTTATCGAACGCTTCCGGATTTCGGCGTGTCTGCGGAGGAGAAGGCCCGCGTCAACGACATCATGAGCGTGACCGAGACCGCGCCGCAGATGGTGCGGCTGATCGATGGCCATGTGCGCGCCTTCGTGCAGGTTCAGAACGGCTGCGACCATCGCTGCACTTTCTGCATCATCCCTTACGGCCGCGGCAATTCGCGGTCGGTGCCGATGGGTGCGGTGGTGGATCAGGTGCGCGAGCTTGCTGCTTCAGGTTATGCAGAGGTGGTGCTCACCGGGGTGGACGCGACCTCCTACGGCGGCGACCTGCCTGGAACGCCGACGCTGGGTCTCCTTGCCAAGACAATTCTGAAACAGGTTCCGGAAATTCGCCGGCTGCGGCTCTCCTCCATCGATTCCATCGAGGCTGACCGGCATCTCATGGACCTGATTGCCGACGAGCCGCGCTTCATGCCGCATCTGCATCTGTCGCTGCAGCATGGCGACGACCTGATCCTGAAGCGCATGAAGAGGCGGCATTCCCGCGCCGATGCGCTGGCCTTTTGCGCGGATGTCCGCCGGCTGCGGCCGGATATCGCCTTCGGGGCCGATATCATTGCCGGCTTTCCGACCGAGACGGAGGAGGCTTTCGCCAATTCGTTGGCGCTTGCCGAAGAGATCGGTATTGCGCATCTTCACGTCTTCCCCTTCAGCCCGCGCGAGGGCACGCCTGCCGCGCGCATGCCGCAGCTCGACCGCCGGCTGGTGAAGGAGCGTGCCGCCCGGCTGCGGGAACGCGGCGAGCAGCTCGCCCAGGCGCATCTTTCCGCCATGACCGGCACGCGGCAGATCGTGCTTGCCGAACGCGGCGGCTTGGCGCATACCGAAAACTTCACGAGCGTCAGGACGCCGGACATGGCGCCCGGAACCTTTGCCGAGGTCACGATTTCCGGTCATGACGGCAAGCATCTGATATACGCAAACGCCGCCCACGCGGCCTGAACCAGACGGACGAGAAATGGCGCTCGGTTTCATCAAGAAAGTCTTCTCCTTCGGCAAAAAGGACGACGAGACGGCCAAACCGTCCGAGGTTGCTGAGGCGCCGGCCACCGAGCCCGCCGCCCAGCCAATCTCCCCCCCTGAGGGGGAGATGTCGGCGCAGCCGACAGAGGGGGGTGCCTCACCCGCTGACGTTGGTGTCGAAGCTCTTGGCGAAGCCCTTGCCGAAGTTCACGATGTCGACCTCACCAAGGAAGAGGCCATCGAGCGCACCGAATGGGACGCCGGCCTGCCCGATCCCGAACCCGCGCCGGGCGTGTCTGACGAAACGGCGGACGAATTCGCCGCCGAGCACAAGCCAGCCGAAGAGCCGGCGCACATAACCGATATCGACCACGAAGAAGCGGAAGAGCGCGCCGACTGGGACGCCGATCTGCCGGACCCTGAGCCCGAGACGCTAACGCCCCTCTCCCCCCTTGAGGGGGAGATGTCGGCGCAGCCGACAGAGGGGGGTGCTCCGGGCGAGACAGCTGCTGAAAAGCCGGCGGACATCGCTGACGCATCCCCCGCTGAACCGTCGCCCCCTCATCCGGCCCTTCGGGCCACCTTCTCCCCGGTGGGAGAAGAGGGAGGTTCCACGCCCGCCCTTCCCAAGGGTTTCGCCTCCGCCGCCGATCGCAAGGAGCCCGAAGCTCTGACTCCCGCCGTCAAGCAATCCTGGTTCCAGCGCCTCAAGGCCGGTCTCTTCCGCACCTCCTCGCAGCTCACCCAGCAGATTTCCTCGCTCTTCACCAAGCGAAAGCTGGATGACGATACGCTGGAAGAGCTCGAAGAACTCTTGATCCGCGCCGATCTCGGTGTCGAGACGGCCATGCGCGTGACCGGTGCCTTGTCCGCCGAACGCTACGGCCGCGACGTGACCGGCGAGGATGTGAGCCGCATCATGGCGGGCGAAATCGAGAAGGTGCTGGCCCCCGTCGCCAAGCCGCTCGAACTCGATCTCAATCACAAGCCGCATGTCATTCTCGTTGTCGGCGTCAACGGCACGGGCAAGACGACGACGATCGGTAAGCTGGCCGCCAAGCTCTCGGGCGCGGGGCTCAAGGTCATGCTGGCGGCCGGCGACACGTTCCGCGCGGCCGCCATCGAACAGCTGAAGATCTGGGCGGGCCGAACAGGCTCCGAATTCATCGGCACGCAATTGGGTGCCGATGCGGCCGGGCTTGCCTATGACGCCTATAAAAAAGCCATAGAAAAGAAGTCCGACGTGCTGATCATCGACACGGCCGGACGCCTGCAGAACAAGGCCGAGCTTATGGCGGAGCTGGAAAAGATCGTCCGTGTGCTCGGCAAGCTCGATCCGGATGCGCCGCATACCGTGCTGCAGACGCTGGATGCGACGACCGGTCAGAACGCCCTGCAGCAGGTGGAGATCTTCCGCAATGTCGCGGGCGTGTCCGGCCTCGTCATGACCAAGCTCGACGGCACGGCGCGCGGCGGCATTCTGGTGGCCATTGCCGCCAAGCACAAGCTGCCGGTCTATTTCATCGGCGTGGGCGAGGGGATCGACGATCTCGAACCCTTCGCGGCGAAGGATTTCGCCAGCGCCATTGCAGGCATTGCCTGAGTTTTGTTTAATCCAAGGATTGCCCGTCAATGACTGACGAAAGCCTGAACCCGAAGCCTGCCGCTCTCCCCAAGCCGCGCGAGAATGCCGGGCTGAAACTGGCGCTGGAACTCGGGCCGATCCTCGTCTTCTTCTTCGCCAACCTGCGCGGTGAATGGCTGGTGAAGCATTTTCCGGTCCTGGAAAAGCTGGGCGGCCCGCTCTTCGTGGCGACAGCCTTCTTCATGGTGGCAACGGTCGTCTCGCTGATCGTCTCGAAGATCGTCGTCAAGCATCTGCCGCTGATGCCCTTCGTCTCGGGCGCGATCGTGCTCGTCTTCGGCGGGCTCGGCATCTATCTGCAGAACGAGCTCTTCATCAAGATGAAGCCGACGATCATCAATGCGCTGTTCGGCGTGGTGCTACTCGGCGGTCTCTTCTTCGGCAAGTCGCTGCTCGGCTATGTCTTCAACGCCGCCTTCCGGCTGGATGACGAGGGCTGGCGCAAGCTTACCTTCCGCTGGGGCCTGTTCTTCCTGTTTCTCGCCGTGCTCAACGAAGTCGTCTGGCGCAATTTCTCCGACGACGCCTGGATCACCTTCAAGGTCTGGGGCACCATGCCCATCACCATCCTCTTCACCATGTCGCAAATGCCGCTCATCATGAAGCATTCGCTGGAGGATGAGGAAGAGAAGACGCAGGGCTGAGTATCGCGCCGCCTGCGTCTTCTCCCGAGCCTCACTTGTCGAGGAAACGGATCAGTGCCTCGTTGAATTCATCCGGATGCGAGGTGTTGCAGCCATGCGGCGCGTCCTTCAGAACAACCAGTTCGCTGCCGGAAACCGCCTTGTGGGTCAGCAAGCCTGAGCCTTCCAGGGGAACGATTCCGTCGGCGTCACCGTGCAGGATGAGGGTCGGAAGATCGATCTTTTTCAGATCCTCGCGGAAATCCGTATTTGCAAAGGCTTCCATGCAGCCGCGGGCCGCGATCGGGTCGCTCTGCTTGCAGAGTTCGATCGCCATCTGACGGTCTTCCTCCGAAACTTTCAGTTCGCCGTTGGCGGTGAAGAAGTCCTTGGTGAACTGATCAAAAAAGGCGTCGCGGTCGCCGCGCAGGCCCTTTTCCATCTCTTCAGCTGCCTCCTGGGTAAGGGGACCGTCCGGATTGTCCGGCGTCTTTTTCATGAAGGGTGGGACGGCGGCGGCAAACACGATGGAATGCAAGCGTTTCGAGCCATGGGTGCCGACATAGCGCGCCACCTCACCGCCGCCCATCGAAAAGCCGACCAGTGTAACATCCTGCAGGTTCAGTTCATCCAGAACACGCGTCAGGTCAGCCGTCAGCGTGTCGTAGTCGAAACCTGCGGCATGCTTGTCGGAATGCCCGAAACCCCGCCGGTCATAGGCGATGACTCGATAGCCCTTGGATGTCAGGGCCGGAACCTGTTTTTCCCATGACTCGCTGGAGAGCGGCCAGCCGTGAATGAGGACGACCGGGCGGCCGCTGCCTCCCAAATCGTTGATGTTCAGTCGAACGGACGAATCTTCGTTTCCAGACATGCTGTGCTCCTTCTGCGTTGCCAGAAGGTAATGGCGCATGCCGGGTGGGGGTTCCGAAAAAAGCCTCCGGTGGAAGGCATTCATGACTCGTCGCGTGTCAGCCCTGCGGCGTCTGGCTCTTCCCCGCCAGCGCCTTCTCCACCGCCGGCATCAGCTCTTTCTCGATGCTGGCCGGATCAAACGGGCCGACCTTCTTGTAGACGATCTTGCCGGTGGCATCGACGAGATAGCTTTCCGGGATGCCGTAGACGCCCCAGTCGATGGCGGCGGCACCGTTCGGGTCGACGCCTATTGCCGCAAAGGGATTGCCGAAATCGCCGAGGAAGGCGAGCGCGTTGTCGGTCTTGTCCTTGTAGTTGATGCCGACGACATTGATACGCGGGTCCTTGGAGATCTCCATGATTTCCGGCGCCTCGTCGCGGCAGGGGATGCACCACGAGGCCCAGACATTGACGAGAGTGAGCTTGCCCTTCACCTTCGCGTCGATCAGCGGCGGGCGTGTGGAGCCTTCCAACGCATTGAGATTCAGCGAGGGAGCCTGCCGGCCGATGAGGGCCGAGGGGAGCGTTGCGGGATTGCCGCCGCTGGTCAGCTGCTTCCAGAAGATGCCGGCCAGCGCCAGAAAGGTGACGATGGGCAGGAAGGCGATGATGACACCGATCCGCGAGAGCTTCGGGCGGACGGGCTCTTCCGTTTGCTGTTCGGTCATGCGTCGATTGTCTTTTCTGTTGCGGGCTCGCCGGGGGCTGCCGTGCGCGCCGAGCGACGGCGGATTCCGGTCTCTTCCAGGCGCTTCAGTTCGCGCTGACGGCCGCGGCTGTCGAGCAGCACCCAGCCGATGATGACGATCATCGCGACGAGCGTGATGGCATAGGAGGCGAGCACATAGCCTTCGTTATGGGCGAGTTGCATTCGCTCAGCCCTCCTGACCGGCGGCGGCCGAGCGAGCGGCGATGCGGCGCATGGCGGCGACGCGGCGGCGCCAGATTTCGGTGCGCATCGCCATCATGTGCAGCGTGAAGAAGAGCATGGTGAAGGCGGCGGCCATGATCAGCAGCGGGCGCAGGAATTCGCTATCGACCGCCGGTCCGCCCATGCGCACGACCGAGGCCGGCTGGTGCAGTGTGTTGAACCAGTCGACCGAAAACTTGATGATCGGGATGTTGACGAAGCCGATGAGGATCATGACCGCCGAGACACGCGCCGCGCGCGACGGGTCGTCCATCGCCCGGTTGAAGGCGATGAGGCCGAGATACATGAGGAAGAGGATGAAGACGGAGGTCAGCCGCGCATCCCAGACCCACCATGTTCCCCACATGGGCTTGCCCCAGAGCGAGCCGGTGACGAGCGCCACGAAGGTGAAGGCCGCACCGAGCGGAGCTGCGACGCGCGCCGAGACATCGGCCAGCGGATGCCGCCAGACCAGTGTGCCGACGGCAGACGCCGCCATGATCGAGTAGCACATCATGGAGAGCCAGGCGGCCGGCACATGGATATACATGATCCGGACGGTTTCGCCCTGCTGGTAATCGCCATCGGTGGTGAAGGAGAGCCAGAGGCCGATGGCGAACAGGAGCGCGGTCACGCCTGCCATCCAGGGAATGAGCCTGCCCGCCAGCGCAATGAACTTGGCCGGGTTGGCGAGGTCGGAAAAGCTTCTGATCGCGAGGCTCGTGTCTGTCATGGCGCCCTTTTACCGTCTGGCCGGTCACGCTGCAATTGATCTTGGTCAACTCAAGAAGTTTTGATCAGTCCGAGGAGGCCCGAAGCGCCAGTGCTGCGGCCAGCGGCCCGATGACGGCGAAGATCAGGGTGAGCGCAATGAGATAGAGAAAGGGCGGCAGGAAGGGCGAGGGATCCTGCGTCGCCGCATAGGCCGCGCCGGCACCGAAGATCAGCACCGGGATGGTCAGCGGCAGGACGAGGATCGACACCAGAAGCCCGCCGCGCGGCAGCGAGACGGCGACCGCCGCGCCTGCAGCGCCAATGAAGGTGATCGCCGGGGTGCCGACCAGCAGCGTCAGCGCGGTCGCGACCACCGACAGCGCATCCATGTTCATGAACAGCGCAAGCAGCGGCGAGGCGATGACCAGCGGCAGGCTGTGGGACAGCCAATGCGCCAGGCATTTGACGAAGACGGTGAGCACCAGCGGCGTCTCCTGCATCAGCATCAGATCCAGCGACCCGTCCTCGCGGTCGGCCTGGAAGAGGCGGTCTAGGCCGAGAAGGGACGCGAGCAGCGCCCCGATCCAGAGGATCGGCGGCCCGATGCGGGACAAGAGGTTCAGGTCCGGACCCACGCCGAAGGGGATGACGGCGACGACGGCCATGAAGAAGAGCACGCCGATCAGCGCGCCGCCGCCGGCGCGGATGGAGAGACGAAGATCGCGGAGGAGGAGGGCGGTCATGGGTGGGGTCTCCTTCGTCTTGAGGCCAAAGACCCCTCCCGCTCGCTTTGCTCGCCGCCCTCCCCACAGTGGGGTGGGCTCACCGTGCGGCACCGTCCCGCCCGCTTCACCGGTGCGTTCTGGAGAGCCGTTGTATGGTGCAGAAGAACCGTTGCTTGGGGCAGGCGGGTGCCACGGGTCGTCTCCCCCCTTGTGGGGGAGATGGCCGGCAGGCCAGAGGGGGACTTTTGCCGCGTCGCGACCAGCAAAGCCTCACTCATCCCCACCATCCTTCAAAACATGCACAATCCGTTTCTCGATTTCGAGGAATACATAATCCGGATTGTCGATCACCTGATCATTGTCAAAGCGGATCACGGCAAAACCCTGCGCTCCCAGAAATGCATCGAGTTTTTTATCATGGGCTCGCCCCTGATCCGTCTCGTGGCTGTCGCCATCCACCTCCACGATGATCCGGGTCGAAAGCCAGGCAAAGTCGGCAATATAGGGACCGATCGGCGTTTCGCGGCGGAAGCTTGCGCCGCGCGGACGGAAGTCTCGCAGGATGTCCCACATCTTGCGCTCGGCGTGGGTGCGTTCGCGGCGGAGCGCGCGGGCGCGGGTTCGGGTGGTTTCGTCGATGTTGGAATGAGCCATCAGCGGTGGGCTCCGCTACCGTAACGGTTGGCGGGAAGGCCCCCTCTGGCCTGCCGGCCATCTCCCCCACAAGGGGGGAGACGACTCGTGGCACCCGTCTGCGCCCCATGAGCCTTGTAGAATAATGGCGAGGATTGGAGTTCACTCCCCATACTCGAACCCCTTCATCACCAGCGTCTTGACGTTCTCAATCCCCAGCGGCTGATGCGTCGCGGCCACCAGCATGCCGCCCTCGGCGAGATGCGCCTGACACAGCCCTGCAAACATCGCATCCGCCTTCACATCCAGCGCCGCCGTCGGCTCGTCCAGGATCCACACCGGGCGCCTTGCCACCAGCAGCTTGGCCATCGCCATGCGGCGCTGCTGGCCGGCGGAGAGGTAGCCGAAGGGGAGGTGGGTGATGCCGGCGAGGCCGACGGCTTCGGCGGCTTCGTCGATGTCCATGCCGGGGGCAGCACCTTCCTTGGCCATGAAGTCGGCCCAGAAGGTGAGGTTCTCCTCGACCGTGAGTTCGCGCTTCATGGCGTTGCGGTGGCCGAGATAGTGGCAGGCTTCGCGGGCAGGGCGGTCTTCCGCGCCGTCCACGAATCGCACGGTGCCCTCCTCCTGCGGCAGAAGCCCGGCGAGAACGCGCAGCAATGTGGACTTCCCCGAGCCGTTCGGGCCGGTCACGACCAGCGCCTCGCCGTCCGAAAGCGCGAAGGAAATGTCGCGGAAGAGGAGGTCTTCGCCCCGCCTTGCCGAAAGCGCCTGCGCCTCGAACCGCATGTCCCACCGCCTCAACCGCAAGTGCTTCACCGCACTGCAAAAAAATTACACGCTTCGACCTTTGCGGGTCTGGAACCTTCTTTAGAAAACATCTATAACGCCCGCAACACGCCAGCGGCCGGCGTGATCATTATCCTTGCGCCGAACGTGAATTCTTGAGGAAGACTTCTCGTGCGGACAGCGGAAATGGCCGTACCCGCATCCCATTTGCGCGATCTTCAAGCGCTCGGGCGTCCGCACGTCAAATTTGGCGAACAGACGAAACGGGGTTTTATCCGTGGCAACATCTCTTGACAGTTTCAAATGCCGCTCGACGCTTACCGTCAACGGCAAGGACTATGTCTATTTCAGCCTCCCCACCGCCGAGAAGAACGGTCTCGCCGGCATTTCCAAGCTGCCCTATTCCATGAAGGTCGTGCTGGAAAACCTGCTGCGCAACGAAGACGGCCGCTCCGTCACCAAGGCCGATATCGAAGCCTGCGCCGCCTGGCTCGTCAACAAGGGCAAGGAAGAGGCTGAAATCGCCTACCGTCCGGCCCGCGTTCTCATGCAGGACTTCACCGGCGTTCCCGCCGTCGTCGACCTCGCCGCCATGCGTGACGGCATCAAGGCGCTCGGTGGCGATCCGGAAAAGATCAACCCGCTCGTTCCCGTCGACCTGGTCATCGACCACTCGGTCATCGTCGACGAATTCGGCTCGGCCCGCGCCTTCGCCCGCAACGTGGAGCTCGAATACGAGCGCAACGAAGAGCGCTACAAGTTCCTCAAGTGGGGCCAGCAGGCGTTCAAGAACTTCCGCGTCGTTCCGCCCGGCACCGGCATCTGTCACCAGGTGAACCTCGAATATCTCGGCCAGACCGTCTGGACCAAGGAAGAAGACGGCGAAACCATCGCCTATCCCGACACCTGCGTCGGCACCGACAGCCACACCACCATGATCAATGGTCTCGGCGTTCTCGGCTGGGGCGTGGGTGGCATCGAAGCCGAAGCTGCCATGCTCGGCCAGCCGGTTTCCATGCTGCTGCCGGAAGTCATCGGCTTCAAGCTGACCGGCAAGCTCAAGGAAGGCGTGACCGCCACCGACCTCGTTCTCACCGTCGTGCAGATGCTGCGCAAGAAGGGCGTCGTCTCAAAGTTCGTCGAATTCTTCGGCCCCGGCCTCGACGCCATGTCGCTCGCCGACCGCGCGACGATCGGCAACATGGGTCCGGAATATGGCGCGACCTGCGGCTTCTTCCCCGTTGACGGCGAAACCATCAACTACCTCACCATGTCCGGCCGCGACACCGACCGTATCGCGCTCGTTGAAGCTTACTCCAAGGCTCAGGACATGTGGCGCAAGGGCGACGGTTCCGACCTCGTCTTCACCGACACACTGGAACTCGACCTCGGCGACGTCGTGCCCTCGATGGCCGGCCCGAAGCGTCCGGAAGGCCGCCTGCCGCTCGAAACGATCGCGCCGAACTTCGCTGCCGCGCTCGAAAACGACTACAAGAAGCCCGGCCAGCTCTCCAACCGCTATGCGGTTGAAGGCACCGACTACGATCTCGGCCATGGCGACGTGGCGATTGCCGCCATCACGTCCTGCACCAACACGTCCAACCCGTCGGTGCTGATCGCCGCCGGCCTTCTGGCCCGCAATGCGGTCGCCAAGGGCCTGAAGACGAAGCCGTGGGTGAAGACTTCGCTGGCGCCCGGATCGCAGGTGGTCGCTGAATACCTGAACAATTCGGGTCTCCAGAAGGACCTCGATGCGCTCGGCTTCAACCTCGTCGGCTTCGGCTGCACGACCTGCATCGGCAACTCGGGTCCGCTGCCGGCTCCGATCTCCAAGACGATCAACGACAAGGGCCTGATTGCCGCCGGCGTTCTCTCCGGCAACCGCAACTTCGAAGGCCGCGTGTCGCCGGACGTTCAGGCAAACTACCTCGCCTCGCCGCCGCTCGTCGTCGCCTATGCGCTTGCCGGTTCGGTCCAGAAGGACCTCACCAAGGAGCCGATCGGCGAGGGCAAGGATGGCCCGGTTTACCTGAAGGACATCTGGCCCTCCAGCCAGGAGATCCAGGAATACATCATGAAATACGTGACCCGCGAAATCTACGCGGCGAAGTATGCCGATGTGTTCAAGGGCGACGCCAACTGGCAGGCTGTTCAGGCCCCGACCGGCCAGACCTATGCCTGGGACGACAATTCGACCTATGTGCAGAACCCGCCCTACTTCGTCGGCATGGGCATGCAGCTTTCCGGCATTTCCGACATCAAGGGCGCCCGCGTGCTCGGTCTCTTCGGCGACAAGATCACCACCGACCATATCTCGCCAGCCGGCTCCATCAAGGCGGCTTCGCCCGCCGGTGCCTACCTCACGGGTCATGGCGTGGCGGTTGCCGACTTCAACCAGTACGGCACGCGCCGCGGCAACCATGAGGTCATGATGCGCGGCACGTTTGCCAATATCCGCATCCGCAACCACATGCTCGGCCCGAACGGCAAGGAAGGTGGCTACACCATTCACTATCCGTCCAAGGAAGAGATGTCGATCTACGATGCGGCCATGCAGTACAAGGCCGAGGGCGTTCCGCTCGTCATCTTCGCCGGCGTCGAATATGGCAACGGCTCGTCGCGAGACTGGGCTGCCAAGGGCACCAACCTGCTCGGCGTAAAGGCCGTGATCGCCCAGTCCTTCGAGCGCATCCACCGCTCCAACCTCGTCGGCATGGGCATCGTGCCCTTCGTCTTCGAGGACGGCACGACCTGGGAAACGCTCGGCCTCAAGGGCGACGAACTCGTCACGATCGAAGGTCTCGCCGACGTCAAGCCGCGCGAGAAGAAGATCGCCAAGGTTACCTATGGCGATGGCACGGTGAAGGACATCCCGATAATCTGCCGCATCGATACGCTCGACGAAGTCACCTACATGAACAACGGCGGCATCCTTCAGACGGTGCTGCGCCAGTTGGCTGCGTGATGCGCCTCGTCCTCTCCCCTTGTGGGAGAGGATAGCCTGCTCCAAGAGGCGAAGCCGATTGGCTAAGCAGGCTTGGTGAGGGGTGTTGCGACCTCGCGAATACGAACCGCCGGATGAGAGATCGTCCGGCGGTTTTATTTTCCGTCGACCAGTTCGCAAACGTAATCAGTGAGAGATTTCAGCGAGTTCGGGTTATTTTCGAGAGTATGCTTGAGCAGGAAGAGGCTATCGGCCTTCTTGTTGAAGGTTACCCGTTGTTCCGAAAGTGCTTTGCAGGTTTCCCCGATCAGTTTCGCCGCATCCACCTTCTCAAGCCATGCTTCACTTGACAGGTCGCCGTTCCATTCAGAAATAGAAAACTTGGGTGACGCCGCAAGTTCTGTTAATTTGCTCGAAACCAGCTCAGATGTGTGGCTCTCGTTCGATTGCCCGTCCTTCTCGTTGAGAAACGCAGTAATGGCGGATGGATCGAGGAGATAGCATTCGAAGTGTCGGCGGGGCAGAAAGTGCATTCTGCCCTTCGACTCTTTTCGCATGTCCTCCTTTTCGGCTTCGGAGAGTTGTTCGCTGTCGAAGCCAAATTTGACGGATTTGACGAGAGGCGAACCAGTTGAGCTAAGACGCTCGTAAATCTCTCCCACAAGCTGCCGATCTCTCTTTTTTCTGCTTAGGTCGCCTGTCGCAACAACAGAGATGAATGCTGTTCCTGGTGGAAGCGTTTTGTTTGTCGAGCGGGAGTAGACGAGGGGAAAGCAAAGCTCTTCGGTTGGCCCTTCCACCCATATGACGTTATCGGCAGCGAAGACGTCGGCCATTGATATTCCTAGGTGGTCTGCCACCTCGCGGAAATCTTCCACTTGGTTGAGGTTCAGCTTATGGACCGTCGACTCATATCCTGATCGTTTTACGAGATGGACCGTGCTGGGGTTACTGAAGCTGATGACCTCGGGAGAATGTGTTGAAATGATGTATTGATGTTGGTTGTATTCGGTTTGCAAAATCCGAAGTAAGGTTTTGACTGCAGCTGGGTGAAGGAAGCTGTTGATTTCATCAATGACAATAACTGCATCTTCAATAGTCATTATTGCAGTAAGTATCGCGATGACTTGAGCCACGCCAGTGCCGCTGTTGTTTAGAGGGAAGCTTAGCTCTCTGCGAGGCATTGCGATGGTTGGCCATATGCGTACCTCAATGTTCCCGTTGTTGAAGACGGGGCCGACGCTCAAGTTTCCAACTGTGGGGAAAACTTCGCGAATATGTTGTACCAGTTTGTTGAATGTGTCGCCTCGTTCGCCTTGTAGCGTTAAAAGGACGGATGGTAGATTGTTTGCGTTTTCTGTGAGTCTCTCGGCGTGAGCGTGCGCAGATTCCCCAATAGACATTCTTTCTGCATTGAAACAGAAAGTGTTCTGTTGTGTTACATAGACGGCCACAGATCTTGGCTCGTAAGGACTGTCCCCTGCAGCTGATTCGTGTACTATATATCCTTCTTTTGACCTGACGGAGATGTAATTTACAAATTAATTTCCTTTTTCGTCTTGAAGCGAGATCCTCGGCCCTTCGTTTGCATTTTTAATTATTTTGGCTATTATTTTTCCCGATGAAAATGTATTAGAAAGATATATATCTATATTTTCGTGTGAAGGAACCGTTATTACGTTAATTATATTCCGAAGTAGTATTTTCTTGTATTCGATTCCCTTTATCTCTAACTTCAGGGTAGAGCTTGGAAGTGGCAGATTATGGTTTTCCCATTGATAAACTGAACGATTGCGGTCGTCTTTCAGGATTGGTTGGAGCGCTCGAAGCAACGAGCTTTTACCGGAGTTATTCTGACCCACAATTAGATTGATTCCGTCCGAGAATTCGATTTCTCCGGAGTCTCTGAAAGATTGAAATCCTGTAATTTGGAGCGTGGAGATTTTCATTGGTGCTTGCTTCTGTGTCCGAGTTTGCAGCATTTTGTGTCTATGTTGCTAATTCCGCAAGGTGCACTTTTGGATTGCGTAGACTATCCGATGGTTTATTTATGATGGTATTTTCATAGAAACTTCATCCCCCAATTTCCCCGCTCCCCAAACCTGCCTCATCATACTCCCGTCCCATCACGGATACACCGCAGGGCGCTGCGGCGAGGTGGGGCCGGTTCCGGGTTCGAGGGTCAGACGCAAGCTCTCGGATATTCGCCCCCGCAAGGGTGGTGGATGGAGGGTTCGGTTGTCAGATCGGACACTTGCCGGCGCGTGACG
Organism: Rhizobium sp. C1; assembly: GCF_021026335.1. Taxonomy (GTDB): domain Bacteria; phylum Pseudomonadota; class Alphaproteobacteria; order Rhizobiales; family Rhizobiaceae; genus Ensifer_A. The sequence goes on along the minus strand of NZ_JAJNCY010000004.1, from coordinate 65,051 downwards.
AGAGACGGTGACCCGGAGGGCAAGCGGAGGCAGGCCGCACCCGAAGCGCTGGCCTGGCCAGCATAAACCACAACGGTCCACTGCCAGTAGCCTCACTTGACCGGGATGGCTCGTGAGGACGGACCGGGCGTTGAGATCCAAGTTCGTCACGTGACAAGGACTGAAACGGGGCGTCTGGGACGCCATATTATCTATTTACTTACGAGGTGTTGCAGACGCCCCGGCCGGTTACTCGCGAAGAGTAATCAGAGAATGACGCGTAACCCGGAGGCGAAGTGCCTGCCGGGCTTTTGGTGCGCGCTGCGAAGACCCCCTCTGGCTGCCGCCATCTCCCCCACAAGGGGGGAGACGGACAGAGGCACTGCGCTGCTTCACTTGAACGACATGGGTGCCGTGAAGGCCAGGATGATTGGGGCGGATGAGGGCGCGGCAGGGTCTCCCTCCCCTTGTGGGGAGGGTGGGGAGGGGTCTTTTGCAGGGCACAGGGCTGAATTGTCCGAGGAAACCACCGCCCCGCTGTTTTCAAGAATCACCCCATCCACTACATAAGGTGCCATGGCAAAGCGTGTGACCGGACCGGAAATCGAGAAACTCATTCAGTTGCTGGCGAAGGTGCCGGGGCTGGGGCCGCGCTCGGCGCGGCGGGCTGCCCTTCATCTCGTCAAGAAGAAGGACCAGCTGATGGCACCGCTGGCCCATGCGATGGGCGAGGCGGTCGTGAAGGTCGGCGTCTGTTCGCGCTGCGGCAATGTCGACACCTCCGATCCCTGCACCGTGTGCACCGACCCGACGCGCGACCATTCCGTCATCATCGTGGTGGAAGATGTCGCCGATCTCTGGGCGCTGGAGCGGGCGGGTGCGATGAATGCGGCCTATCACGTGCTCGGCGGGACGCTCTCGCCGCTCGATGGCGTCGGGCCGGACGATCTCAACATCCGCGCGCTGGTCGATCGCGTGGCCGAGGGCGGCGTGCGCGAGGTGATCATCGCCGTCAACGCCACCGTCGAGGGCCAGACCACGGCGCATTACATTACCGATCGTCTGGCCGGTCTCGAGGTCAAGATCAGCCGGCTGGCTCATGGCGTGCCGGTGGGCGGCGAGCTGGACTATCTTGATGAGGGCACGCTGACGGCAGCGCTCAGGGCGCGGACGGCGATTTGAGTTTTCCGAAGGGAGTATGGGCTTGATGATGAGCGTTTTCATGCGTGGCAAAGACCCCTCCCCAACCCTCCCCACAAGGGGGAGGGGGAGTGACCGCCGTGCCACATCCGTCTCCCCCCTTGTGGGGGAGATGGCGGCAGCCAGAGGGGGAATCCTTGCTCGGACAATCGCGACTCTAGGAATCCTTTCCTCCCTCCTCTTCGCCCAACCCGCGCTTGCCCTCGACAAGCCCGCCGTCGAAGCCCAATTCCGCGCCTGGCTTGAAAAAACCGTCTGGCCGGAGGCTGAGAAGAACAAGGTGCCGCGCGAGACGTTCGATGCCGCCTTCAAGGGCGTGACGCTCAACTGGTCGCTCCCCGATCTCGTGCCGCCGGGCGAAAAGCCGCCGCCGGAGCAGAAGCAGAGCCAGGCGGAGTTTTCGACGCCTGCCCCTTACTTTGACGACAAGAAGATGGCTGCCTTCGCGCTGAAGGGCCAGCAGCTGGTGGCGCAGCATATGAGCCTGCTCAAGCGTCTGGAAAAGACCTATGGCGTGCCGGGCGACATCATTCTGGCGCTCTGGGGTCGCGAGACCGGCTACGGTGCGGCTGCCTCGCCCTATCCGGCCATGCAGGTTCTGGCGACCAAGGCCTTCATGTCGACCCGCAAGGACCTTTTCCTCAAGGAGCTGGTCGCCGCGCTGCAGATTTCGGCCGTCGACAAGATCGATCCTAAGACGATGAAAAGCTCCTGGGCCGGCGCCATGGGCCAGCCACAGTTCATGCCCTCGAGCTTCCTGCAATATGCGGTGGATTTCGATGGCGACAAGAAGGTCGATATCTGGAATTCGGTCCCGGACGCGCTTGCCTCGATCGCCAATTACATGGCGCAGAAGGGCTGGCAGCGCGGACGCGGCTGGGGTGTCGAGGTCACGGTTCCCGACAGCGTGTCCTGCGCCCAGGAAGGGCCGGACAAGGCAAAGCCGATCGCGAAATGGGTGGCCGAGGGCATCAAGCGCGTCGATGGCAAGCCGTTTTCAGCCGCCGAGCTCAAGGCAGACGGCCTGATGATGATGCCGGCCGGGCGCTTCGGACCGGCCTTCATCGTCACGCCGAATTTCTACGTGCTGAAGGAATATAACAATTCCGACCTCTATGCGCTCTATGTCGGCAATCTCGCCGACCGCATCGTCAATCCCCGCGCCGGCGCCTTTGCCGGCAAATGGGGCGATGTCGGCAAGATGCTGCGCTCCGACGTGCAGGCCATGCAGGAGGCGCTGGTCAAAAAGGGTTACGACGTCGGCAAGGTCGATGGCCTGCCCGGCTACAAGACGCGGCGCTCCATCGGCGATTTCGAGGCGAAGAACGGGCTGAAGCAGACCTGCTATCCGGACGTGGCGCTTAAGGCGAAGCTGAAGTAACGACGGATTTCAGCTCGTCCGCATCTCGTCGGCGCGGTCTTCGATCGCCTGCATGTCGTCATCCGACAGGCCGAAATGGTGGCCGATTTCGTGGATCAGAACATGGGTGATGATGTCGCCCAGCGTCTCCTCGTTCTCGGCCCAATAGTCGAGGATCGGGCGGCGATAGAGCAGGATCCTGTTCGGCATGTCGCCGCTCTCGACCGAGAAACGCTCCGTGAGGCCGCGTCCCTCGAAGAGACCCAGCAGATCGAAGGGCGTTTCCAGCGCCATGTCCTCGAAGACGTCGTCGTCGGGAAACTCGGCCAGTTCGATGATCAGGTTGCCCGTGAGCATGCGGAATTCCTCCGGCAGATGGCTGAAGGCCTCCTGCGCGAGTGATTCCATTGCTTCCATGGAGGGCGAGTAGCGATCACGCCAGTCGTCCGACCTGTCGATATTGGCCATGAGTTCCCTTTCTAGCGCATCGGCGCGAAAATCGTCATCGATTTTCGCAAAGCACGATGCGTAGACTCAATACAGAGAGCGTCCTTTGTGCGTCCTTGCGGAGGCAAGGCGCTCTTTTGACCCATATAGAGATTCGGCGCACGCATTTCGAGGTGTTTCTCGCGTCAGGGTTAAATCAGGAATAAATTCTTATATGTGACCCGTTGACTCTTTCGGCAAGCTCTGGAATCCATAGGAACATAACAGGAACAATTTGGAGTGAACGCCATGGCAAATGCCGCTTTGGCGAAGGCGAACCTGCATGCCTTGCGTCAGGTCGTCGCCGCGATTGAAGAAGGCCGCCAGCATACCGGAAAGCTGGAAGAGACGTCAGCGCGCGACGAGGTGGCGGGGCGGCTGGCGCTGGGGGTCGAGGCCTTCGATGCCCGGCTGGAGGGCGGATTGCCGGTCGCCGGGCTTTGCGAATTGCGCGCGGCTTTGACCATGGATGCGGGTGCGGCCACCGGCTTTGCGCTGGCGCTTTCTTCGCTCGTGCAGGAACGGCTGCGGCCTGAGCGGCCGATCCTCTGGATTTCCGAGCGGGAGGCGGGGCGCGAAGCCGGCCTTGCCCATGCCGCCGGTCTCGTCAGCTTCGGCATTGTGCCGTCGAGCCTCATCACCGCCCATCCGCGCCGGATAGAGGAGGCGCTGTGGGTGGCTGAATCCGCGCTGCAGACGGAGGCGTTTTCGGCGGTCGTGCTGGAAGTGCGCGGCAATCCGGCCAAGTTCGGGCTGACCGAAAGCCGGCGGCTGCATCTGAAGGCGCGGGAGGCGCGCCTGCCGCTCCTGCTGCTGCGCCAGGCGGGCGAGGAGGAGGCAAGCTCCGCCCAGCTGCGCTTTCTCGTGGAAGCAGCGCCTGCCGGCCTTCGCCGCATCGGCCGCTATTCGGCGCCCGGCACGATCGGCCATCCCGCCTTTCGCATCACCGTCGAAAAAAGCCGCAACCCCGCACCCTTTGCCTTCGTCATGGAGTGGAACGCCGATGACCGTCAATTTTACCCCACCGGACACCGCAGCCTCTCCGATGCTGTTCACGCATCTGGGGCAGCGCATCCTCACCGTTCTCCTGCCGCGCCTGCCGACAGACCGGATCGCGCGGCTGAGATGGGGCGCATCCTGGCGTTCAGCCGGGCGTCCTGAACATCCGCCGGTCGTCATCTCGGCGCGCATCCGCAATGCCATGCGGATCGCTGCCCTTGACGAATTGGCCGCGCGGGTCGGCTTGCGGCTCGGACAAGGGATCGCTGAAGCGCGGGCCTGCCTGCCGGATCTCGATGTCATCGAGGCGGAGCCTAACGCCGATGCGCGGCTGCTGGCGAGCCTTGCCGACTGGTGCGGGCGCTATACGCCGCTCGTGGCTCTTCATGGCGACAACGCGCTCTTTCTCGACGTGACCGGCTGCTGTCATCTCTTCGGCGGCGAGCGGGCGCTGTTCGATGATCTGGCAGCACGGCTCTTTCACATGGGCTTCGAGGCGCGGCTCGCCCTTTCCGCGACGCCGGGTCTCTCCTATGCCATGGCTCTTGCCGGGCGTTGCACGGTGCTACCGACAGGCGAAGAGGCCGCCATGCTGCGCGGCCTGCCGCTGGCGGCGCTGCGGTTGGAGGCGGCCACGCTGGACGGACTTGCTCAGGCCGGTTTGAAGCGGGCGGGCGATATCATGGACCTGCCGCGCGCGCCGCTTGCCCGCCGCTTCGGACCGGATGTGCTCACCCGGCTCGATCAGGCGCTGGGCCGCGAGGGTGAGCCGGTGTCGCCACGCCTGCCGGTCGCCGCCCTCTCCGCCGAGCGGCAGCTGGCCGAGCCGGTGACGGGCGAGGAGGATATTCTGGCGCTCGCTCAGCATCTCGGCGGCAATCTCGGGGAGACGCTGACGCAACGCGGTCTCGGCGGGCTCAACTTCGCGCTGACGCTCTACCGGGTCGATGGCAAGGTCGTTTCGATTGCCGTCCGCGCCCCGGCGCCGCTAAAATCGGCCGCCCGGATTGCCGGGCTTTTCCGTGAGCGCCTTGCTGCCATTCACGACGATTTCGACGCCGGTTACGGGTTCGAGACGATACGGCTTTCAGTGCTGACGACCGGGCCGCTTGATCCGGTGCAGCCGGATTTCGCCAGCGTCGGACGCTCCGATCTGTCGCTGGATGATTTCGTCGGCAAGGTCGAGGCGCGACTGGGCGGCGGCGTCATCCGCGTCCCTGTCCTGAATGAGAGCCATATTCCCGAACGCGCCTCCGTGCTTGCCCCTTTCAGCCGTGATCTGATGGACGGATCGCCTGCGGCCGCTTGGCCGGTGCGCCCTCGTCCAATGCGGCTTTTTCCCCATCCCGAGCCGGTGGAGGCCATCGCCGAAGTGCCGGAAGGGCCGCCGATCACCTTTCGATGGCGGCGCACCTTCCATCGTGTCAGCCGCGCCGAGGGGCCGGAGCGGATCGAGGCGGAATGGTGGATTGACGGCGAGGCCGCACACCCGCGCGACTATTTCCGCATCGAGGATCAGGGCGGACGGCGCTTCTGGCTCTATCGCGAGGGGCTTTATGGGGTGGGGGCGCTGCCGCCGCGCTGGTTCATGCATGGGGTCTTCGCATGACCTCTCTCTTTCCCGAGCCTGCCTTTCCGGAACTGGGCGCGCGCAGCAATTTCTCCTTTCTGGAAGGTGCGTCCCATCCGGAAGAGATGGTGAAGGCGGCGAAAGTCGCGGGGCTCTCAGGGTTGGGGCTTGCCGACCGCAACACGGTGGCGGGCGTCGTCCGGGCGCATCTTGCCGCCAAGGAGGCTGGCTTTGCCTATCGCCCCGGCGCCCGCCTCGTCTTCAGCGACGGAACACCGGATATTCTGGCCTATCCGGTTGATCGTCCTGCCTGGGGCCGGCTCTGCCGCATGCTGAGCGCCGGAAACCTGCGCGCCGAAAAAGGAACCTGCCGGCTTTTCGAATCCGATCTCATGGAATGGGGCGAGGACTTGATGTTGATCGTCCTGCCGCCGGACGATCAGGAAAATGATCCACTGTCGGCGCTTTTGTCTCGCCTCAAGAACCGCTTCGGCAATGCTGTGCATCTGGGCCTTTCGGCATGTTACGATGGCAATGACCGGCTGAATTTCGGCTGGCTTTCGGCGCTGGCGGAAAGTTGCGGTGTCGCTCCCGTCGCGCTGAACCAGCCCTTCTATCACGACGTTGCACGCCGACCTCTTGCCGATATCGTGGCTGCCATTCGCCATCGGGTGAAGGTGGCGGATGCTGGTTTCCTGCTGGCCGCCAATGCCGAGCGGCATTTGAAGGGGCCCGCGGAGATGGCGCGCATCTTCCGCGATTATCCCCAGGCCATGGTCAATGCGCAAAGCTTCTTCGCGCGGCTGCACTTCTCGCTCGATGAGCTGAAATATCAATATCCTGAGGAATCCTTTCCCGGCGAAACACCGAGCGAGACACTGCGTCGGCTGGCTTGGGAGGGGGCGGCGGAGCGCTATCCGGATGGAGTTCCTGAAAAGGTTGCGGATCAGATCGAGCATGAGCTTACGATCATCGCAGACCTTGAATACGAGCCTTACTTTCTCACGGTACGCAATCTCGTCCACTTTGCTCGCTCTCGCGATATTCTCTGCCAGGGACGGGGCTCGGCGGCCAATTCCACTGTCTGTTTCTGCATCGGCATCACCGAGGTCAATCCCAATCTGACGGACCTTCTGTTCGAACGTTTCATCTCGCCCGAACGTCGCGAGCCGCCCGATATCGATGTCGACTTCGAACATGAGCGGCGCGACGAGGTCATTCAATATATCTACGAACGTTACGGGCGCGAGCATGCCGGGCTTGCCGCCGCGGTGACGACATATCGTGCACGGTCGGCGGGGCGGGAGACGGCCAAGGCGCTCGGGTTTTCGGAGGATGTTCAGTCGGCGCTATCCGGGGCGATCTGGGGCTGGTCGACCAAGGAGTTGAGCGAACGTGAGGCGCGCGCTGCCGGTCTCGACATCCGCGATCCGCTGACGCGGCGGGTGCTCGACCATGCCTCGACCCTCATGGGTTTTCCGCGTCATCTCACGCAGCATTCCGGCGGTTTCGTCATCACGCGCGACCGGCTTGACGAGGTGGTTCCGATCATGCGCACGGCAATGGATGGGCGCACCATGGTCGAGTGGGACAAGGACGATCTCGACGCCCTTAATATTCTGAAGATTGATGTTCTTGCACTGGGCATGCTGACCTGCATCGCCAAGGCCTTCAAACTTCTCGAAAATCATTACGAGCTGCCGCTGACGCTCGCCTCCATGAAGAAGGAGGAGCAGTTCGTGTATCAGATGGCGAGCCGTGCCGACACGATCGGTGTCTTCCAGATTGAAAGCCGCGCGCAGATGTCCATGCTGCCGCGACTCAAGCCGAAGGAGTTTTACGACCTCGTGATCGAGGTGGCGATCGTGCGGCCGGGACCGATCCAGGGCGGCATGGTGCATCCCTATCTGAAACGACGACAGAGGCTCGAAAAGGTTACGTATCCAAAGGAGGAGCTACGCGCGGTTCTGGGGCGGACGCTCGGCGTCCCGCTTTTCCAGGAGCAGGCGATGAAGATCGCCATTGTCGCCGCCGGCTTCACGCCGGCCGAGGCCGACAAGTTGCGGCGCGCCATGGCAACCTTTCGCCGGCTTGGCACGATCCATGAATTCCGCCACAAGATGGTCTCCGGGATGGTGGCGAACGGTTACGAGGCCGAGTTCGCGCTACGCTGCTTCCAGCAGATCGAAGGGTTTGGGGATTATGGCTTTCCGGAAAGCCACGCGGCCTCCTTCGCGCTGCTCGTCTATGCTTCCTGCTGGCTGAAGGCGAAATATCCGGATGTGTTCTGCGCCGCGCTTTTGAACTCACAGCCCATGGGTTTTTACGCGCCGGCCCAGTTGGTCCGCGATGCGCGCGAACATGGTGTCGAGGTGCGGCCGGTGGATGTGAACCTTTCCGAGTGGAATTCAACGCTGGAAGAGGCCGTGTTCGATCCGCGACGCATCGCGCCGGCGCATCGATCCATGGTCGGGGTCATCGAGACGAGGCGGGCAGTGCGGCTCGGCTTTCATCAGGTCAAAGGTCTGGGCGAAGACGACATGAAAAAGCTCGTCGCCCATCGCGGCGACGGCTATCCGTCGATCCGGGCGCTCTGGCTGCGCTCGGGTCTGACGCGCAGCACGATCGAACGGCTGGCGGATGCCGATTGCTTCCGTTCCATGGGGCTCGACCGGCGGCAAGCGCTCTGGGAAGCCCGTGCGCTGGACGCAAAATCGGCGGCCGAGGCCATGCCCCTTTTCGAGGCTGCGAAGGCAAGAGCCGAATCTATTGACGGCATCCAGGCCGAGCCGCAGGTCCTTCTGCCGACGATGCGCGACAGCGAACATGTGGTGCAGGACTATCGCACCCTGACATTGTCTCTGAAGGCGCATCCGCTTTCCTTCCTGCGCGACAGGCTTTCCGCCATGGGCGTCGGGACATCGGAGCGGATCAAGACGTCGCCGAATGGCCGCCGTTTGACGGCGGCTGGTCTCGTGCTGGTGCGCCAGCGGCCGGGCACGGCCAAGGGGGTGATCTTCATGACGATGGAGGACGAGACCGGCGTACTGAATGTTATCGTCTGGCCGAAGGTGTTCGAGCGGTTCCGTCCGGTGGTCATGGGGGCGCGGCTGGTGAAGGTGCGCGGGCGATTACAGAGTGCCGAAGATGTGACGCATCTTGTGGCCGAGCATATCGAGGACATCTCGCCCCTGCTCGGGCTTCTTGAAGCGCAGGGGGCAGATCTCGAGAGCCTGGCCCGCGCGGACGAGGTGCGCAGGCCGGGCGTCGATCAGCGCGAACGTCGCAGCGAGGATCAGTGGCGACGCGGTGTTGCGCCGGATTCGGCATCCGGTTTCGAGCCGGGATCGGGGCCGCCCTTGCCGACCGCTCTGGTGCCGCGTCATGTCCCGGCGGCTGAGGTGATGCCCAAGGGGCGGAATTTTCATTGAACGCGCCTTGTGGCGAAAGGCGAACTGTGATTTCCCTTCGATACGCAAATTCAAAATGTTAGAGCGCTGTTGACGTTTCGTCAGGATCGGGCGCTCGATATGCCAATGGAGAGCGGCATGAGCGGCAAGGCGCTGATCGTTATCGATGTGCAGAACGATTTCTGCCCCGGCGGCAAACTCGCCGTGGCGGAGGGCGATGCAATCCTGCCGGCGGTCAACCGGTTGATCGGCGAATTCGACCATGTTGTGCTGACGCAGGACTGGCATCCCGCCGGACATTCCAGCTTTGCCACATCGCATCCGGGCGAGCACCCTTTCACGGATATCGACATGCCCTATGGCCGCCAGACCCTCTGGCCGGATCATTGCGTTCAGGGAACCGAGGGTGCGGCGTTTCACCCCGCTCTGGTCTGGACGAAGGCGGAGCTCGTGATCCGCAAGGGTTTCCGGTCGGACATCGACAGCTATTCGGCCTTCTTCGAAAACGACCACAAGACGCCGACAGGGCTTGGCGGTTATCTGAAGGAACGCGGCATCGATACGGTGACGCTGTGCGGGCTGGCGACGGATTATTGCGTTGCCTATTCCGCGCTCGATGCGGTCTCGCTCGGCTTCAAGGCGGATGTCCGGCTTGAAGCTTCGCGTGGCATCGATCTCGGCGGTTCCGTCGCCGCCATGATTGGCCGTATGCGTGAGGCTGGCGTTACCATCGCCTGATTGCTGCCGGGAGGGCATCATGACCAAGACCGATCTGGCGCGCCGCGTCTACAACCACGCCTGGAAGCTCGATCCGATCATCCGCAGTCTGCTCGACACGGATTTCTACAAGCTTCTGATGCAGCAGATGATCTGGCAGCAATATGACGACGTGAAGGTCGAGTTCTCGCTGATCAACCGGACGAAGACCGTCCGGCTTGCCGATGTCATCGATGAAGGCGAGCTGCGCGAGCAGCTGGATCATGCCCGCTCGTTGCGCTTCTCCAAGAAGGAGATGATCTGGCTGGCCGGCAACACGTTCTATGGCCGCAAGCAGATTTTCTCGCCGGATTTCCTGCAATGGCTGACCGACTTCCGCCTGCCGGAATACCAGCTTGAAAAGCGTGATGGTCAGTATGAGCTAACGTTTTCGGGGCCGTGGCGCGAGACGACGATGTGGGAAATTCCCGCCCTTGCCATCATCAATGAGTTGCGTTCGCGCGCGGCGCTGAAGGGTTTCGGTCGTTTCGAACTGGATGTGCTCTATGCCCGTGCCAAGGCGCGGATGTGGACGAAGGTCGAGGCGCTGAAGCAATATCCGGCGCTGCGCATCTCCGATTTCGGCACACGGCGGCGGCATTCGTTTCTCTGGCAGCGCTGGTGCGTCGAAGCCCTGAAGGAAGGAATCGGCGAAGGGTTTTCCGGTACGTCCAACGTGCTGCTCGCCATGGATACGGATCTCGAAGCGCTCGGCACCAATGCGCATGAGTTGCCGATGGTCGCCGCGGCGCTGGCCAAGACGGACGCCCAGCTGGCCTATGCGCCCTATCAGGTGCTTGAAGACTGGCGTCAGCTCTATGGCGGCAACCTGCTGATCGTGTTGCCGGATGCCTTCGGCACGGCCTCGTTCCTGCGCAACGCGCCGGACTGGGTGGCGGACTGGACCGGCTTCCGCCCGGACAGCGCCCCGCCAATCGAAGGCGGCGAGAAGATTATCGAATGGTGGGAAAAGAAGGGGCGCGATCCGCGCGGCAAGCTGCTGGTCTTTTCCGACGGTCTCGATGTCGAGACGATCATCAAGACCTACCGCCATTTCGAAGGCCGCGTGCGCATGAGCTTCGGCTGGGGTACCAATCTCACCAATGACTTCGCCGATTGCGCACCGCGCGATACGCCCGGCCTGCTGCCGATTTCGGTGGTCTGCAAGGTTTCACATGCCAATGGGCGTCCGGCCGTCAAGCTGTCCGACAATCCGCGCAAGGCGACAGGCGAGCCGGAGGAGGTTGAGCGTTACAAACGCTTCTTCGGCACCGAAGATTTTGCCGAACTCGAGCTGAAGGTCTAGGCAGCAAGTCCCACTGCCGCTGCGTTCATCAATTCGAACGCAGCGTTTACAAAAGGTCGCAGATTCAGCCCTTCATCTATCTTGACAACCAGTCTCCGGTTTTGATTAAAGTGGAGCCAAGAAGATAGGTTTAGAGAACGGTCGCCATGCTGGTCTGTAGCTGCAATTTCATCACCGACGCCGAGATCCGCGATGTCATCAACGCGTTTCTCGAAGAGGACTGCTGGCAGCTCATCGTTCCGGGCAAGGTCTATCACGCCATGCAGAAGCGGGGGCGCTGTTGCGGCTGTTTCCCCAATGTCGTCGACATCATCGTTTCCACAACGCAAGAGTTTCACCGCAAGCGCAATTTCGCGGATGAGAAGGTCGTTGATTTCATGGAACGGCTTCGCCGTTTCGAAGAAGAGCAGAAGACCGCGCTGCGTGAACGCCGCAATCCGCGTGTCGCGTGAATTTTGCCGCAAGATTTCCTCAAATAACTTGATAATCATCGCGCATTCCGATTCATTGAGATCGGGGCGGGATTATATTTACATCTTAAGGAGATGCTTATGAAGGGCGACAAGAAAGTCATCGAACGGCTGAACGAGGCGCTGTTCCTCGAACTGGGTGCTGTCAACCAGTACTGGCTGCATTATCGCCTTCTGGAGGATTGGGGCTATCTGAAGCTCGCCAAGAAGGAACGGGCCGAATCGATCGAAGAGATGCAGCATGCGGACAAGATCATCGCGCGTATCATCTTCCTCGAAGGCCATCCGAACCTGCAGACGGTCGCGCCGCTGCGTATCGGTCAGAATGTCAAGGAAGTGCTCAAGGCTGATCTCGCCGGCGAATATGACGCCCGCACCTCGTACAAGAAGTCACGCGAAATCTGTCACGACATTGGCGACTACGTCACAATGCAGCTCTTCGAAGGACTTTTGAGCGATGAGGAAGGTCATATTGACTTCCTCGAAACGCAGCTCGAGCTTCTCGAGAAGATCGGCGAAGAGCGTTATGGTCTGCTCAACGCCGCTTCCGCCGATGAAGCGGAATAACGCGTCTCGCGAGAGATCACTGTGACATGAATTCGGCCGTCGCGGCGTTGAACTGCGACGGCTTTTCCCATTGTGGCGTGTGGCCGCAACGGTCCAGCATGATGAGCCGCGAATTCGGCGTCAGCTTCTGTGCCTGAACCGAATGATCCGCAATCACCACGGCATCTTCGCGTCCCTGTATGAACAGGACGGGTGAGCGCAGCGACGAAAGCGTGGCGTGTGCGCGATCGACCATGGCCTGACGCTGGCCGCCGAGATCCGTCATCAGGCGCAGAGTGGCCAGAAATGCCTTCGCGCCATCGGGCTTGGCTACATTGCGGGTCACGAAGCCGCGAACATGGTCGGTCACGCAAGCCTGATCGAAGAAAATGATCTTCACCTGCTGGTCCGCCGCCGCCTTGCTCGGCTTATTCAGGATCTCCCCGATCAAGGGCAGGGTCATGAGGCGGAATGGCAGCGGAGAGCGGCGGCCGAGAGAAGCGGCTCCTGCAAGAATGATCCTCTGCGTTCGATCCGGGCGCTTGCCTGCCATCAGAACCGCGATCGCGCCGCCCATCGAATTGCCGGCAATGGAGACCGTGCCGACGCCGAGCGCGTCGAGGAAGCGCCAGCAAAACGCAACGAAGTCTGGCACGTCATAAGGCTGCCGGCCGAGATCGGAAAGGCCGTGACCGGGAAGGTCAACGGCTATCACGCGAAAGCGATCAGACAGGCCCTCCAGCTGCTTTTCCCAAAGTTCCAGCGAGCCGCCGATGCCGTGCAGGCAGAGCAGGACCGGTCCAGCGCCCTCGTCGCGGTACCGGATGTTGAAGCCATCGATGCGAATGGTGCGATCTTCCATGACGCCCTCTCCAAAATTGTTATCTTATATAACAATTAATCCGGCAGGGAAGTCAATTGCGCCGCGGGTCAGACCAGATGACGAAAGGCCGCGACGACCTTCAGGTAGACGTCTCGCTTGAAGGGAACGATGAGCCCGGGCAGCTCTTCCATGTGCTTCCATTCCCATGCGTCGAATTCCGCGGTGTGGCCGCCGGGCGGCGGATTGATGGCGATCTCGTCTTCCGAACCTTCGAAGCGAAAGGCGAACCAGCGCTGGGTCTGGCCCCGATATTTGCCCTTGAGGCCGATGCCGATCAGCTGCGAGGGCAGGTCGTAGTTGATCCATTCCGGCGCTTCGGCCAGCAGACTTGCCGTCTTGATGCCGGTTTCCTCGTAAAGCTCGCGCCAGGCGGCTTCCAGCGGCTCTTCCCCCTTGTCGATCCCGCCCTGCGGCATCTGCCAGAGCTGCGGCGAGCCGTCATATTCGGAATTCTCTTCCGGAATCCGGCGCCCGGCCCAGACGAGGCCCTCGCGGTTGAGCACCATCACGCCCACGCAGGGGCGATAGGGCAGGTCTTCCGCCCGGAGGATTTTCTGGTCTTTCATAGAGCTTGCTCAGTTCTTTGCAGGGGCATCATCCGCGAGTGCGGATACCCCGACGATTTCTATCCCGCGGCCTTGTGCATCGTCCACCCATTTCTTGATGGCCGAGATGCTTTCGTCGAAGCCCGCCGCGACCCCGATTGCGGAGCCGTTACGCGCGGCCATGCGCTCCAGGTCATCCAGCTTCTTGAGGATGGCGGTCTGATTGACATCGGTGTCGAGCGTGAGGCTCGCAAAGGCGTGCGGCATCGCCAGCGCGCCGGCCAGCTGGCCGCTCAGCGATTGCGCGGTTGACCCGTCGTCCAGGAACATCAGGCCGCGCCCGGCGATGTCGCGCATGATCGGCTCCAGAGCATCCGGATCGGCGAGAAACTTCCCGCCGAGATAGTTCATCACGCCGGTATAGCTGTCCATCCGCGCCATGTCCTGATGCAGGTTGGCGAGATTGGTCTTCGTGCCCTTGGACGTGACCAGCGTGCCGGGGCCGGGATTGTTATCCGGATAATCGAATGGCTCCATCGGAACCTGCAGCAATACCTCGTGGCCGTTGCGGCGGGCCTCCGGCACCCAGCGCGACAGGCTGTTGCCGTTGGCGGCGAAGGCCAGCGTCACTTCCTCGGGCAAATCGCGCACGGCGCGCATCGTACCGGTCTGGCTGATCCCGAGGCCCGACACGACGATGGCGATGCGCGTTCCGCGGGCGCCTGACCACGGCCGCGCATAGTAATCGAAGGGGCGAAGCCCGTTCGGGCCGATCTTGGGAAGCCGGCCTTCCGGCGTGTCTTCGATCAGGTCGAGATTGGGCAGGCCGGCGAGGCGGCGTTCCTGCGTCTTGCCATTGGTGATCACGACAGGGCCGGAGCCGTCGCGTGGCTTGGGCGAATAGGTGGTGACCACGGACCCATCTTCCATGGTCTGCTTCACCACATTGGCGCCGTCCTGCCCGCTGCCCTTGGACAGCGCGCTGACATTGGCTCCGGGATTGCCGCCGGGGTTTGCGGGCTTGGCGGCCGCTTCCTTCGGCGGCGCGGGCATGCGGGCGGCGGGAAGCTGTTCGCCATAGATCCACGGCCAGGCCGAGATGCCGCCAATCACGACAAGGCCGGCCAGCCAGCTCACCCCCGTCAGAATACGAGAGAAGGGGATGCCGCCTTTCGGCGTCCCCTTGCGATTCTGTCCGAGCGGCGCATGAAGGTCGCTATTCACGGAAAATCTTGCCTGGCTGGAAACTTTGCCCGAATGGCGGAATGAACCGCCGATCCGGGCAAGTCTGCATTACTTGGCCATCGTGACCTTGGTCGGGTCCGGCGGGAAGGACGGGTCGGTCTTCACGCCGCGCAGCAGGTCGAGCGCGTAATGAAGCTGGACGTCGTCCTTCGGATCCGGCGGCACATAGGCGATGGAGCCGGAGCCTTCAGTGGTCTCGCTCTGGCCCTTGATATGGCCGGAGAGGCTCGATTCGCCCTCGACCTCGACCTTGCCCTTGAGATCATCCGGAACCGGTTCTTCAACCTTGATGTCCGGCGTGATGCCAGTGCCCTGGATCGAGCGGCCCGACGGCGTGTAGTAAAGCGCGGTGGTCAGGCGCAGCGCGCCGTTGTCGCCGAGCTGGATGATCGTCTGGACAGAGCCCTTGCCGAAGGAGCGTGTGCCGAGAATGGTCGCACGCTTGAGATCCTGCAGAGCGCCGGAGACAATTTCCGAAGCGGAGGCCGTGCCGCCGTTGATCAGGACGATGATCGGCTTGCCGTGCGAGAGATCGCCTTCGGTGGCGTCGAAGCGGCGGGTTTCGCTCGGATCGCGGCCACGGGTGGAGACGATTTCGCCCTTGTTGAGGAAGGCGTCGGAGACGTCGATCGCCTGATCGAGCAGACCACCCGGGTTGAGACGAAGGTCGAGCACATAGCCCTTCAGCTTGTCGTCCGGCACCTGGGCCTGGATCTTGTCGATGGCCTTCTTCAGGTCGTCGAAGGTCTTTTCGGTGAAGGAAATGATGCGCAGATAGCCGACATCGCCTTCGACACGATACTTGACCGCCTGAACGGCGATGATGTCGCGCTTGACGGTGAATTCGAGCGGCTTGTCAGCGCCCTGGCGGATCACTTCGAGCTTGATCGGCTCACCGACCTTGCCGCGCATCTTTTCGACCGCCTGGTTGAGCGTCAAGCCGCGAACCTCGGTGCCATCGATCTTGGAAATATAGTCGCCGGAGAGGATGCCGGCCTTGGCGGCGGGCGTGTCTTCGATCGGCGTGACGACCTTGACGAGATCCTTGTCCATCGTGACTTCGATGCCGAGACCGCCGAATTCACCCTTGGTCTGGGTGCGCATGTCGGCTGCCTGCTCGGCATTCATGAAGCTCGAATGCGGATCGAGCGACGAGAGCATGCCATTGATGGCGGCTTCGATCAGCTTCTTGTCATCCGGCGGCGTCACATACTGGGCGCGAACCCGTTCGAACACATCGCCGAATACCGACAATTCCTTATAGGTCGAGTTGCCGGCGGCAGAGGCGGGAACGCCTGCCGAATAGATGACACTCATCGCCGTCGCGCCAGCCAGCGCACCCGCGACAAGAAGTGAAGCCTTACGTATCATTGCGAGCCTTTCCAATCTGAGGAGCGGTCCACCAGGGACGGGAATCAACCGGTTTGCCGTTCTGTCTGAATTCAATGTAAATGCTTGGCCTGTCCGTGACCAGCGCCAATGCAGCCGCACTGGCCACTCTTTTTTCACCCATGACCGCCAAAGGCTCGCCCGCCACCACGAACTGGCCCGGTCGGACGGAAACACGCCCCATGCCCGACATCACGACGTGATATCCGTCGCCGGGATTGAGGATGACCATCTGGCCGTAGCTGCGGAAAGGCCCGGCATAAACCACCCAGCCATCCGCCGGCGCGGTGACGACAGCGCCCGGCGCGGTTGCCAGCGTGAGGCCCAAGGCGACGTGTCCGGTTCCGTCCGGATCGCCGAAATTGCGCACCACGTCGCCCGCTGCCGGAAGCACCAGTTTGCCGGTCAACTTGGCAAAGGCATATGCGGGCGCAATACGGTTTTTATCGGGCGGCATCTGGCCGGGTGTGGCGCCCGCATTGGCCTGCGCCTTGGCGGCCGCATCGCGCACCGAGCCGATCTGGTCTTCCAGCGAGCCGATCAGATCCTGAAGGGTCGCCGCCTTCTTCGCCAGGTCTTCCGACTTTGCCCGCTCCTGCGCCAGCTGCTGTTCCGATGCGGCGGCGCTTTTCTCGTTTTCGGCGATCAGCAGGTTCATGCGCCGCTGTTCCTCGAGATTCGAGGTCATCAGCGTCGCAAGCGAAGCCCTTTCGTCATCGATCTTCTTGCGCGTTTCGGCGAGTTTGGCGAGATCCGCGACCAGCTTGTCTGTCTCGTGGCGGATGCCGGGCACGACCGCGCCCAGCAGAATGGCGCTGCGGACCGAGGATAGCGCATCTTCCGGTGTGACAAGAAGCGCCGGCGGCGGGTTGCGGCCCATGCGCTGCAGCGCGGCCAGCACTTCGGCCAGCAGACCGCGTCGATCGTGCAGCGAGGCCTTGGCGATCGTTTCTTCGGTCCTGAGCTTCGACAGCGATTTCTCGCCCTCGGCGATCCTCGTCTCCAGCTCCTTGCGGCGGGTGGCGGACACGACCAGCGCATCGCGGATCCCGGCCGTGTTCTGCTTGAGGTCGGAGATCCCCTTCTTCAGCGTCTCGACACGCTCATCGGAGAGGGTGATCGTTTTGGAAAGCGCTTCCAGTTCCTGGCGCGTCGCCTCGCGGCGGGCGGCGAGATCAGCGGTCGGGTCGGCGGGTGCAGGGGGCTGGCCGGCTGCGGCATCGCCCGGCGGATGATCCTGCTTCGGCGCGGTGGCCGCATCCTGTGCGCCTGACGTCTGGATGTCGACCGGGGCCATGACCAGAACGAGAGCAAGGACCGGCAGAAGAACAAGCGGAGACGCGGCGCGGCGCGCCTTTGCTGCTCCTCGTGTCGCCCGTCTTGCTGTCATGAGACCTGTGTCGCTCCCGGCCCGTTTATCCGCCGCAGAACATAAAGAGCCAACCCTTCGGCAAGCTTGTGCAGGTCGATTGTGACGGAAGTCGGTCACGCCCGGTGATAGGGGTGGCCGGACAGGATGGTGACGGCGCGGTAGAGCTGTTCGGCGGCCATGATGCGCACCAGCTGGTGCGGCCAGGTCATCTTGCCGAAACAGATTTGGGAGTCCGCGCGGGAGACGAGGTCCGGATCGAGCCCGTCCGCGCCGCCGATCGCGATCATCAGGTCGCGCTTGCCGTCGTCGCGATAGCGGCCGATGAGGCTGGCGAAATCCTCCGAGCCCAGCGCCTTGCCGCGCTCGTCGAGCAGAATAAGGACAGAGCCGTCCGGCAATGCCTTTTCAAGCATCGCGGCTTCTTCGCGTTTGCGACCTTCCGGCTGCGGCAGGCGGCTTTCCTGGACTTCGAAAACGCGGGAGAATTCAAGGCCGATGGCAGGACCGGCCTTTGCGAAACGGTCGAGATAACGCGCCGCAAGATCCTTCTCCGGTCCGGCCTTGAGCCGTCCCACAGCGAAAAGTCCAACCCGCATGCACCCACCTCACATCGCCCTGTGCAGCGCTGCGAAGGGGCGCGATCCGCGCCGCTTTTAGTGCAGCCTGCCGTCTTCCATATCCGGAGCCTGCCACATCTTTTCGATGTTGTAGAACTCCCGGATTTCCGGACGGAACACATGCACGATAATGTCGCCCGTGTCGATCAGGACCCAATCGCCCGTCTCGAGACCTTCGACCCGCGGAAATCCGAGGCCTTCGTCCTTGAGATCGGTGATGAGGTGATCGGCGATGGCGCTGACATGGCGGTTCGATCGCCCGGAGACGACTACCATGTAGTCTCCCAGCGCCGATTTCCCGGCAATGTCGATGGTGACGATATCTTCGGCCTTGGAGTCTTCGAGACTGCCAAGCACCAGTTGAAGAGCGCGGGCGGCGGCTTCGACGCCAGTGTCCTTGCTCCGTGGGAGGCTGCGGGGGGCAGTTCCCTTGATATGTACTGTTGTCAGAGGTTTGCCTTTCTATCCAAAAACACAGCACGTCACATTGCGATTCACAATCGCAAGAGGATGATACGCACCAAATTGCGAAGCTTTCAAGAAGTCAGTTCTGCGGATACAGAACTTCCATGTGCCGCTTTTGTTCCTTGGGCTCTCAATTAAGGGCGCAGCCGGGTTTTTCAAGGGAAATCCGCCGCGTCGCGCCGATTCTGCGGAGAAATTCTGCGTCATGGCTGACGGCGATGAAGGCGCCGCGATAGGCGTTCAACGCATCTTCCACCGCCTCGACCGATTCGATGTCGAGATGGTTGACCGGTTCATCCAGAAGCAGAAGCTGGGCCGGGTCCTCGCCGCCGATGGCGCAGGCGAGCGCGGCGCGCAGCCTCTCCCCGCCAGAAAGCATGGCCGGCGTCAGCCGCGCTGCCTCGTTGCGGAAATGGAAGCGGGCGAGTGCCGCATAGGCCGTGTTGTCGGTCGCGCCGGGATTGAGGCGGTGAAAATTGTCGATCAGGCTGGCCCCGAAATCGAGGATCGCCGCCGCCTGGTCGAGATAGGCGAACCGGACCGGGCAGCGGATTTGGCCCGCCGTGGGGGCGAGTTGACCGGCGATCAGGCGGAGCAGCGTGGTCTTGCCCGCGCCGTTCGGCCCTTCGAGCGCGACGCGTTCCGCGCCGGTGAGAGTAAGGGAAAAGGCTTCGATGACCCGAGGATTTTGCGGCGGTCCGCCGGTCAGCTCTTCGATGGACAGCACGATCTTGCCGGCGGGAAGCTCCGTGCCGCTGACATGGAAATCGAGCTTGCGGGTGCGTTCGACGGCGTCCTTGGCCGAGGTCAGGCGATCTTCCGCCTCGGCCTGCTGGCGCAATGCCAGGCGGCCAAGACCACCGGCGGAGCTTTCAGCGCGCTCCTTGGCAGCATCGAGCAGGATTTTCGGCTGTCCGGCGCTGGCGCGGCCCTTTTTGCCGGCCGCATCGCGTTTTTCCTTGCGCTGACGGGCGGCGTCGATGTCGCGGGCAGTGCGGTCGGCGTGCTGGCGGGCAGAGGCGAGTTCGCCCTCGGCACGCTCTGTGGCACGGGTTTTTTCCGCCCGGTAGAAGCTGTAATTGCCGCCCCAGACCATTACGCCGAGCGTGGTGATTTCGACGATACGGTCCATGCGCTCCAGCAGTTCGCGGTCGTGGCTGACAATGAGCAGGCCGCCTTTGAAGCTCGCGACGATCTCGGCGATAAAGTCGCGGCCGGCACGGTCGAGATGGTTGGTGGGCTCGTCCATCAGCAGGAAATCCAGCTTCCGTGTCAGCAGACCTGCAAGCCGCGCGCGGGTTTGCTCGCCACCGCTGAGTGCCTTGAACGGGCGATCGGGGTCGAGACCGGCAAGGCCGAGGCGGACCAGTGCTGCCTCCATCTCCGCCTCGATGGTCCAGTCGATGGTTTCAAGCTCGTCGAGCGTCGCCTCGCCGGACAGGCCGCGGCGGAAGAGGTCGAGTTGGTTTGCGAGGCCGATCGCTTCGGCGACGGTGGCGTTCTCGCCGATCTCCGGCCATTGGCGCAGATAGCCGATCGTGCCGCTTCGATGGATCGATCCGGCGACCGGTTCACGGATGCCCGCCATCAGATCGAGCAGAGTCGTCTTGCCGGTGCCGTTGCGGCCGACAAGTCCGGTGCGCTCAAGCCCGAAGCTCAGATCGAGATTTGTAAAAAGGCTGTGACCGTCAGGCGCGGCGGCGCAAAGGCGGTTAAGCGTGATGGTCGGGGAGACGGAGCGGACGGACATGGCGAACCTCGGACATGGATGCAAAGACGGGCGAAAGCGGGGTCTTCGGCATCGTGTTCATCGGTTCGGCTCCTTTTATGCGGTGGGCTTAAGATAGGTCGCGATGGCGGAGCGAGCAAGAGGGCGGCGGGCGCCCTCTAACCGATCAGCCGGCCGGCAGATTTTCAGTCAGCCCGTCAACGGCAGCTCCAATCGCCGCCGAGAGGTCAGGCCCGACGCGCTGATAACCGAGGAGCTTGGCGATCGCCCGGATATGATCGTCGCGCGAGATGGCGCCGCTTTCGCGCAAGATCAATCTCGCGGCGGCTTCGAGTTCCATATGCGGGAGATACTCGGCTTTCAAAGGTGCGCCTTCGGTGGCCGAGCGGTCGCGCACCGGTGGATCCTCGCTCTGCTGCCTTGTCAGAACGAAACGGTCCATCAGCATGATGTCCGAATTCGTTCTGATCGCGAAGGCGACAGCCTGATCCGTCGCGGTCTGGATCCTGCTTCCTGCCTTCGACTTGCCGAAGGCCGCAGAGATTCGTCTGCCGACCTCCTCGAGATGGATCGGCCCTTCGATATCGACGATCTGGCGGACCAATGACGCCAGCGTCGGAACAGGCGCTGCATGCGGATCCACGGAAGAATTCAAGCGGATTTCCGCCTTCCTGTAGGGCTCCGCCTTGATTGACAGATGGTCCAGCGTCCAGTCGCCGGTCTCGCCCGCAACCTGTTCCTCATCTTCGCCGGCTGCAAACGCCGTCTCACGGGTGCTACGGACCGTGACGCCCTGGAGTGACTGCGTCTGCGCATCGTTCAATGTGTCGCGCAGCCGTGCAATCTCCCGGTCGCGCCGGTGAAACCAGTCGGTGCTCCAGATGCGGTGGAAGCGCCAGCCGAGCGACTCCAGAACCTCCTGACGCAGCCGGTCGCGCTCGCGCGCCCACAGCGCGGAATGGTAGGCCGCGCCGTCGCATTCGACCGCGAGAATATAGTGGGCCGGCCGGTCTGGATGACGCACGCCGATGTCGAGCCGGAAGCCCTTGGTGCCGACCTGCGGATCTGCCTCGAAGCCGAAAGAGCGGATGACTTTTGCCACATCCTCCTCGAAGGGGCTGTCGGCGCCGAGCCCGGTCGCGGATTTCTCGTCCATGATCCCGGTCTTGGCAAAGTCGAGGAAGCGCTTGAGGATTCTCAGGCCGTCGCGGGAGGCGCGGCCCGGATCAATATCCGCCGGGTCGAATGAGGTGAAGACTTCGCATCGTGTGCGGGCACGGCTGAAGAGCACGTTCAGGCGCCGGCCGCCGCCTTCGCCATTGATCGGGCCGAAGCCCATGCTGGTGAGCCGTCCACCTGCAACCTGCGGGCCATAGCCGACAGAGATCATGATGACGTCGCGTTCGTCGCCCTGCACGTTCTCGATGTTCTTGACGAAGAATTCTTCCGATGCCCCCGTCTGCAGAAAGCGGTCGAGAACGCTGTCGGTCCGGCGCGCATTTTCCAGCACTTCGGTGATCATGTCCGATTGAGCTTTCGAGAACGCAACGACGCCCAGCGACAAATCGGGATGCCGGCGCGCATGCGCCGCGACGGCGCGCGCGATTTCCTCGGCCTCGATCCTGTTGGTTCCGGCGCGCCCCAGGCCGCTGTTTTTGGGCGCATAGACGCCGGCGACCCGACGAAGTTTGAGACCGTAACCATCGTCAAGCTGCAGCGGCGAGGGCGGCAGCACGAGCCCATCGTCATAGAACTCGGCATTCGAGACGCGGATCAGCGAGGGATCGCGCGAGCGATAGTGCCATGACAGCATCCGCTTGTTGACGCCGCGCGCCTCAAAGAGGGTGAGGATGCTTTCCATGTCGGACGCGGATGCGGCAGCGCCTTCGTCATCGTCTTCATCATTGTCGTCATCATCAACCATCCGGTCGAAGAAGGAGGTCGGCGGCAATTGCTGCTGGTCGCCCACAACGACGACCTGCCTGGCGCGCGCGATGCAGCCAAGCGCGTCTTCCGGGCGAATCTGCGAGGCCTCGTCGATGACCAGAAGATCGAACTGCACGGACCCTGCCGGCAGGTATTGCGCGACGGATATGGGGCTCATCAGCATGATCGGCTTGATACGCTGAACCATGGATCCCGCATTCTTCATGAGCCAGCGGATCGGCTTGTGGCCTTTCCGTCGCCCGATCTCGCCGCGAATGACGCCCATCTCGCCCGCCGTTCCGCGCGGAATGCGCTCCCCGTGCCGCAGGCGCACCAGCCCTTGGGTCTCCTTGATCCGATCGCGCTCCAGCTGGCCAAATTCCGCCGCCAGCCTGTGGCGATCCAGATCGCGGAGCCGGTCGAGATTGGGGTAACTCTGCCGTGCGGCGGCCCATCGCGCTTCGGCGCAGGCATAAAGAAATTCGTTGACGGCCTCGTCGGGACGCAGTTGGCCCCGCAGCAGGTGCTCCGCGATAGCCCCGGCGCCGGTCGATTTGGCTCCGCGAATGGCGGCCCGCAACGCCACCCAGCTCGGGTAGGTCGGCATCCTGTCGGCCATGCTGGCGAGGTTGGAGGCGAGGCCGGGCAGTCTGATCTCGCCGAGCGCCTGTTCGCCTGCCAGAACCTCCAGATCGAGCTTCAGCCTGTCCACCAGCGCGTCCAGGGCGACGCGGACCTTTTGTGCACGCTGTAAAAGCGTCTGGCCTGCTTCGGCCGGTTTGCCGAGTTTTTCAAGCGCGGCGGTCACCTGGCTTGCATTGGAGAAACCGCCCGCAACACGCACGGACCCAAGCCAACGGCATAGGGTGATCAGTTCACCGAAGGGAGTCTTCTCGCCGCGCCAATGGCCCTGCAGCGCGGACTGAAGCCAGGCTTCCTCGGCGGCCAGCGCCTTTCGCAGAGCCTGCACGCCCATCAGCTGATCGATTAGGGCAAGCCGCGCACCGGGGTCTTTGGGCAGAGGCACTGCGAGGACGCTTGCCAGCTCCACGCAGATGCGCTTGTAGGGGCCGAACCAGCGCTTCAGGAACGATGCCTTTCCGGCGACGATGGCAGCCCGCATGGGCGCCGTATTCATCGACCATGCCGCCTCCGAGAAGATCGATCGCGCCGCATTGTGTGCGTCCTGCCATGCGGTTCCGGCGTCCAAAGCCTCGACCAGCCGGGGTTCGTGCGCCACCGCAAAGAGGGGCGCGATGTCGCGCGGCATGTTTTGTGGTGCGCCGGCAAATGCCGCGAGCCCGTCGGCGAGCTTCCCGATTTCCGCCAGTGTGCGCGGTGCCGGCGCCGACACGATGTCGGCGATGCGGGCTGCTTCGGTCAGCAGACCTTCGATTGCCTCCCCGGCGGCGGCGAGTTCGATTTTCAGCCTCTCCCTGTCGGTTGGCTGCAGATTGAGTTCACGAACGGCCTTGAAAGGATGGCGCTCCGGCGGCCCCGCTTCTTCCAGGGCTTGCAAGAGCGTCCGGATTGCCTGCGCAGCAAGGTCTCGGTCTGCCCGCCCCGCCTTCTCAAGCCCCTGCAAGGGAATGGAAGGCGGCCGAGAGCCGGCGTTGAGGAAGCCGATGATCGCGGATAATGCCTCGAAGGCGGTGTCGCCCGCCTGATTGACCGGCGCGTGCAGCTCGGCTGCGATCCGGTTCAGGTTATCGCGCACGTCCTTCAGGCGAACGGGATCGGCAATGGGCGGTGTCGGCCGTCCGCTCATGCTCAAGGTGCGCCCCAGTTCCTGGGCGACGGCCTTCTTGTTGGCTGTGCGCGAATGAAGTTCAAGGCACATGTCGCGCAGCCCGGCTTTGAGAAGTCGTGCATGCACGACGGAAAGCGCCGCCATCTTCTCCGCGACGAACAGCACGGTCTTGCCGTCATGTGCGGCCGCAGCCAGGATATTGGTGATGGTCTGCGACTTGCCGGTGCCGGGCGGCCCCTGCACCACCATGTCGAGACCGCGCCGAACCTCCTCGATGACCTTGGTTTGCGAGGCGTCGGCATCCACGACCTGGATGATGTCTGCTGGCGCCAGATGCTCGTCGAGCCTGGCGCCATCGGGAAAAATCGGTTCCTGATATTCAAACCCGCGCAGCAGCAGCCCCTGGAGAAGAGGGTGATCATCGAATGTGCCTTCCGGCCAGTTCTCGAGGTCGAGATCGTGATGCATCAGGAGCTTGGCGAAGGAGAAGAAGCCGAGCTGGATCCCGTCGCGGTCGAGCGACCAGCCGGCCTGCCCGGACACCGCCTCGGCGACCGCATCAAGATAGACGGCCGGGGACCACTCCTCTTCCTCATCGATCTCCGGCAGGACGATGCCGAAATCCTGTCTGAGGCGTTCCTTCAAAGGCAGGTTGGTGGTGATGTCTTCGTCGCGCGCCTTCAGGTCATAGGTGGATTTGCGCTCGTTGCGGATGAATTCCACCGGCAGCAGGATCAGCGGCGCCTCGCGCACCACCTCAGACTTGGGATCTTCCTTCCACCTCAGGAAACCCATCGCGACAAAGAGAATGTTGAGGCCTTGCTCCTCCTCGGCGGTCTTGGCGTCCGTGGCCATGCGAAGAATCCGGCGCGCCAGCGCTTCGGGACCCAGCGGCGTTTCAAGCACATCGTCGCGCATGCGGTCTTCGGATATGTCGGTTTCGGCGACGTATTCGACCAGTTTCGGACCGTCGTCATCCTCCTTGTTCGGCCGGTCCTTGCCCATCGCCTTGAAGTGCATGCGCCGGCCGTCCATGCGCAGGAGGCGATAGACCTCTTCCGTCTGCTCGTTGACGATGTTGAGACTGTTGGAACGCTTGTTCTCGCGATTGACGTGAACCAGGCGGTTGCGTGTGCCCGTTTCCAGAAGCTTCCTGCGTGCGGAGGCGAGAACGGGAAGGAGGGGATTGCTGTCAGTTGAGGCCATGCTTGTGCCGGATCATTCGTCTTTATCTAATGCAATTAATGAGATCATCGAAGTGATCCGCTCGGCGAATTTCTATCTGTGATTTCAGCGGGCGCGCAAGGGGAAATTGCAGAGATGCATGCGGAGCCGCTGTTGGGGAGCCGTGCTGGTTGAGCCGTCGTCGGAGCGGCGCGATCGGACACGGCCGTAAATCAAAAGGCCGCCCCGGAGGAGCGGCCTCATACAACAGCCTATCGCTATTGCCTCAACCTTCCGGATCAAGGAAGCCGCCGGACTGCCGGTCCCAGAGCCGGGCATAGTGCCCGCCGAGCGCCAGCAATTCGTGATGCGTGCCCTGTTCGACGATCTGCCCGCGATCCAGCACCACGAGTCGATCCATGGCCGCAATGGTCGACAGGCGGTGGGCGATGGCGATGACGGTGCGATCCTGCATGAGGTTTTCGAGGCTAGACTGGATGGCGGATTCGACTTCGGAGTCGAGCGCGCTCGTCGCCTCATCGAGGATCAGAATCGGCGCGTTTTTCAGGATCACGCGGGCGATTGCGATACGCTGGCGCTGGCCGCCGGAGAGCTTGACGCCGCGTTCGCCGACATGGGCGTCGAAGCCCTGCAAGCCGTTCCAGTCGGTCAGGTGCTCGATGAATTCCACCGCATGGGCCTGCTCGGCGGCCGCGATGACCTGCGCGCGGGTCGCATCGCTGCGGCCATAGGCGATGTTTTCGTGGATCGAGCGGTGGAGCAGCGATGTGTCCTGCGTGACCACCGAGACATGCCGGCGGATGCTTTCCTGCGTCGCATCGGCGATGTTCTGGCCGTCGATGAGGATGCGGCCGGATTCGAGATCGTAGAAGCGGAGCAGCAGGTTGACGAGGGTCGACTTGCCGGCGCCCGAGCGGCCGACAAGGCCTATGCGCTCGCCTGGCTTGATGTCGAGCGTCAGGTTCTCGATGATCCCGCCCTTGCGGCCATAGTGGAAGGAGATGTTGTCGAAGCGGATGCCGCCCTGCTTGACGGTGAGCGGCTTGGCATTCGGCTTGTCCGTGAGGCCGATCGGCTGGGCGATCGTCTCCATGCTTTCATGCACGGTGCCGAGCTGTTCGAAGATGGTCGAGATTTCCAGCGCGACGCGCGACGAAATGCTGGAGATCTGCAGCGTCATCGGCAGCACGATGGCGACGATATCGATGCCGACCTTGCCCTGCGACCAGAGCCAGATGGCCATGGACGCCGTGCCGGCGATCAGCAGGCCGGAGAGCAGCGACAGGCCGATGCCGAAGAGCGAGAGCCAGCGGTGCTGGGTCGTCATGCGTCCGGTATGCACATCGACCGATTCGCGCACGAAGGCATCCTCGTCCTCGGCGCGGGCGAAGAGCTTGACGGTCATGATGTTCGTGTAGCTGTCGACGATGCGGCCGACCATGTCGGAGCGCGCATAGGCGATGTTGCGCGAGCCGCGGCGGATCTTCGGCACGATGAAGGCGAGGAAGCCGATATAGGCGATCGTCCAGCCGAGAACCGGTATGACCAGCCAGAGGCTGGCGGTCGCGAGAAACAGCGCGCCGACGAGACCGAGGGCCGCCAGATACCAGACGACGGAGATGACAGAGACGGCGGAGTTTCTGAGCGCAAAGCCGACTTCCAGCACGCGCGAGCCGATGCGGCCGGCGAAATCGTTCTGGAAGAAGGAGAGGTTCTGGCGGATGACGTGCCAATGGCTCTGCCAGCGGACAAGGTTGGTCATGCCCGGCGCGATCGCCTGGTTCAGCACCAGCGCCTGAAAGGCCATGACCAGCGGCTTGACCGCCAGAACGAGGATAACAAGGCTCAGCACCAGATGCTGGCTGTTGCCCACCACCAGTTCCGGCGCGCTCGTCGTCAGCGCCTTGACCAACCGTCCCATGAAGATCGGGATCGCCGCATCGGTGACGGCGACCAGAAAGCTCGCCACCAGCAGCATGACGAAGAGGCCCTTCGCCTGACGGATGAAGAACCAGTAGAAGCTCAGGATGCCTTCAGGCGGGTTGCCGGGGGTTTCGCGGGCGGTGGGGATGATGAGATTTTCGAAATAGCGCAGCATGGGGGCGGGTCCTGGAGCATTTCGCCGACGGCGCATCGCTTGCACGGCGCGGTCATGCAGAAAAAGTAAGGGCATGCAACTTTTGAAATCGCGCTTCTGGTGCACCCCGAATGTGGTGCAATGAAGGTCAGCGGCGACTATCGGATCGTTGCCATTGAGCGCCAGTTCGCTGAGTCGAACAACCCCGAACTTGTCATGTGGGCTTCAGGAATTTTGATGGGTTGGTTGTCAGATTTACTCTCTCTTTGTCAGGCTGACCCTGCTCTTTTCGACCAAGGCGATCACCTGAGACAGGACGCTGTCAAAGAACTCCTTCGGAAGCATCCCATAGTGCATTCTCGAAGGATCGGAGGGTAAGGGGCGCATATGAGAGCCCGGCCAGATAAACCTGTTGGCTTCGCCCAGCCGAACATAATTGCCGTCCTCGTCCAGACCGCACTGCCTGCAAATCTCGACGGGAATTTCGATCGAAAGATGCTCTTCGCCTGGCTCAGGTGGCGAATGCGTGATCGGTATCACCGTGACTTTGCCGGTTTTACTGGAAGCCAATATGATGGCGCAAGGACGGTCCTTGTCGCCTTCTGAAAATCCTTCCAGCTCATCCTTGCGCCACAGATAGTTGTAGCGGATGACGAGACCGGGCAGGGGTTCCGGCAGGTTCACTCGGAGACGGTGCCCCATTTGGCCGCCTTGAGGTCCGCGAGCATGTCGTCGTCGAATTCGTTGAACGTGACGACTTCCCGCTCGTTTCTCTTGAGACGTCGATAGTTTTCGAGTTCCTTGGCGCTGAGGTAGCCGCCGATCACGCGATCATGCGACGTTACTTCAATGATGCCGGCGGAATGTGCTTCATCCTGATAATGCGCGAAACTGCGCGAAAATTTGGTCGCCGGGACTCGCAATGCATCTGCCATGACGCGATCTCCTTCTTCTGTGTAAAATGTGTATTTTACGCGTTTATGTCAAGAAGGCAGGCCTCCGGGCTTGGGTTCGTCAGCTCCGCAGCCCCGGCGCTTCCTGCCCCGTGCGCTCGACATATTCGGTATAGCCGCCGTCGTAGCGATGTACGCCATCCGGCGTCAGTTCCAGCACGCGGTTGGAGAGCGCCGCCAGGAAGTGGCGGTCGTGGGAGACGAAGAGCATGGTGCCTTCGTAACTCTGGAGCGCCTTGATCAGCATTTCCTTGGTGTCGAGGTCGAGGTGGTTGGTCGGCTCGTCGAGGACAAGGAAATTCGGCGGGTCGAAGAGCATGGCGGCCATGACGAGGCGGGCCTTTTCGCCGCCGGAAAGCACACGGCATTTCTTCTCGACATCGTCGCCGGTGAAGCCGAAGCAGCCGGAGAGGGCGCGTAAGGGTGCCTGGCCCGCCTTGGGGAAGCGCTCTTCCAGCCATTGCAGGATGGTGAGGTCGCCGGTCAGCACGTCCATGGCATGCTGGGCGAAATAGCCGAGCTTGACGCTGGCGCCGATCGTCACCGTGCCTGAATCCGGCTTGGTATCTGCGGCGATGAGTTTCAAGAGCGTCGATTTGCCGGCGCCGTTGACGCCCATGATGCACCAGCGCTCGCGGCGCTTGATCATGAAATCGAAGCCGTCATAGATGATCTTCGAGCCATATTGCTTGTGCACGCCCTTGATGTTGACGACGTCATCGCCGGAGCGGGGGGCGGGCAGGAAGTCGAAGGCGACCGTCTGGCGGCGGCGCGGTGGCTCGACGCGCTCGATCTTGTCGAGTTTCTTCACTCGGCTCTGGACCTGAGCGGCGTGCGAGGCGCGGGCCTTGAAACGCTCGATGAATTTCAGCTCCTTGGCGAGCATGGCCTGCTGGCGCTCGAACTGCGCCTGCTGCTGCTTTTCGTTCTGCGCGCGCTGGCCTTCGTAGAATTCATAGTCGCCGGAATAGGAGGTCAGCGAGCCGGCATCGATCTCGATGATCTTGTTGACGATGCGGTTCATGAATTCGCGGTCGTGCGAGGTCATGAGCAGCGCGCCGTCATAGCCTCTCAGGAAGTTTTCCAGCCAGATCAGGCTTTCCAGATCAAGGTGGTTCGACGGTTCGTCGAGCAGCATGACATCGGGACGCATCAGAAGAATGCGAGCGAGTGCCACGCGCATCTTCCAGCCGCCCGAGAGCTTGCCGACGTCGCCATCCATCATTTCCTGATTGAACGAAAGGCCGGCCAGCACTTCACGGGCGCGGCTTTCGAGGCCGTAGCCGTCGAGTTCCTCGTAGCGGCCCTGAACCTCGCCATAGCGTTCGATAATCTGGTCCATTTCATCGAGCCGATCCGGATCGACCATGGCGGCTTCCAGCGCATGGAGTTCGGCGGCGATCTCGCTCACCGGCCCGGCACCCGCCATGACCTCCTCGACCGCCGAGCGGCCGGACATTTCGCCGACATCCTGGTCGAAATAGCCGATGGTTACGCCTTTTTCCGTCGAGATCTGGCCTTCGTCCGGCTGTTCCTCGCCGGTGATCATGCGGAAGAGGGTTGTCTTGCCCGCACCGTTCGGGCCGACCAGACCGATCTTCTCGCCGCGGTTCAGGGCCGCGGAGGCCTCGATATAGAGAATGCGGTTGCTGTTCGACTTGCTGACATTTTCGATGCGAATCATGAGGGGCGGTCCGGGTGGGGCGGTTCCTTAAAAATCCGATGCGGATTCCTGCGGAACTGCGCTGAAAACAAGTTGCCGCCCCTATGACACGGCGCGGGCCGCATGTCACGCGACGAGAAAATGTCAGATGAACGCCTTCCTGAATGGCCCGTTCAGCCACGGTTCAGGCTGGCGGACATAGATTCGCTGTCAACACGGCAAATCAATTCGGCCGGTCTGAAAGGAAAAACAAATGCGTACGTTTCTGAAGGTTGTTGCAGTCTCGAGCGCCCTCCTTGTGGCTGCACAGGCAGTTCCGGCCGCCGCGGGCGACCGCCATGGCGACGATATGCTCGCTGCCGGCGTTGCCGGCCTTGCTGCAGGCGTCATTGCCGGCGCGATCGTTTCCGGCTCGAATGATGGGCCTCGCGAAGTGCAGACCTATGAAGAGGTTCCGCAGTATCGCCAGCGCCCGGTCTATTACAGTGGTGGGGATTACGGCTATCGCCCGGTCCGCCAGAACCGCATCCAGCCCTGGACGCGCGACTGGTACCAGCTCTGCGAAGACCGTTACGACAGCTTCGATCCGCAGACAGGCACCTATATCGACGGTTACGGCAACGAGCGTTTCTGCAAGATCCGCTGATCCCGTCAACCTGATGACCTCTTTCACCCGGAGACCGCGCGGTCTCCGGGTGATTATTTTTGACCGACGCGGGTCTCGTCTGAATGAAGACGCGTCGCTTGCGTTGTGGATGTGCCGGCGGCACTGTGACAAAATATCGGGTGATAGCCGTCAGCAGGTTCCCCGCATGCGGTTGCTTCAGGCGGAGCGCCAAGGCTATTCATGATCCTCCAAGCCAGACAAATGGCGCAGTGCGATGAACGGACTTGAGGGCATTCATGAATCTCGGCCAAACCCAGACATCCGGCGCAGCAGCGGCCTTCGTGCAGATGATCGAGCTGGCGCGGATGCAGCGTCTCTCGGTGACCGATCTGTTCGGTTATGCGGAGGCGCGCTCGGCGGCCGGCGCGCGCGCCGAGGCTGTCGAAGTCTACAAGGCGTGGCTTGCCTATAACGAAGCGCATCCGCTCACGCATCTCGTCTATTTCAACTATGCCGTGACGCTGCGCCAGGCAGGCGATCTCACCGGCTCCATCCATGCGCTGCGCGCCGCCTTGATGGTCGAGCCGAAATTCGGGCAGGCGCAGATCAATCTGGGACGCGCCTATGAAGATGCGGGTCTAGGCGTTCTGGCGATCCAGCAATGGCGCAGCTTCATCGACCTGACGGCGGAAAGCACGCCCGACAAGGTGGGCCACCGGGTGATGGTGTTGCAGCATATCGGCCGGGTGATGGAAAATGCCGGTCTGCTCGAGGATGCCGAGCCCTATCTCTGGCAGGCCATCGAGCTTAGGCCGGACAAGCTCGAAACCGGCCAGCACTGGAGCGCGATCCGCCAGCGGCTCTGCAAATGGCCGATCCTGACGCCTTCGGAACATGTTTCGCTCAGGCAGTTGATCGATGCGCTGTCGCCGCTTGCGCTCGGAAGTTATGCCGACGATCCGATCTTTCAGCTCGCCAAGGCCTATCGCTACAACAAGTCGCTGGTCGGCCGGCCGGATACGAGCGGGCATCCGCGCAAGAGTGTTGCCCGCAAATCGGGCACGGGGACACGGCTGCGCATCGGCTATGTCTCGTCGGATCTGCGCGACCACGCCGTCGGCTTTGCGCTGCGCGAGGTGCTGGAACTGCACGACAAGAGTCGGGTCGAAGTCTACGCCTATTACTGCGGCGATCCTGTTGCGAACGATCCGACGCAGAACCGCATGAAGGCGGCGATCGATTGCTGGCGCGAGATCGGGCCGATGACGGACGAGGCGGCGGCGCGGCAGATTGCGGCGGACGACATCGACATCCTGATCGACGTCAACGGCTATACGAAGCATGCGCGAACCCGCATCTTCGCCTATCGGCCGGCGCCCGTCATCGTCAATTTCTGCGGCTATCCGGGCTCGATGGGCAGCCCTTTCCATCAATATATGATCACCGACGAGCTGGTCGTGCCGGAAGAGAACCGGGTCTATTATTCCGAAGCGATCAAATACATTCCTTGCACGCAACCCGTCGACCGCAAGCGCTTCATCGCCGAAAAGCCGTCACGCAAGGAGGCCGGCCTGCCGGAAAAGGCGTTTGTCTATGCCTGTTTCAACGGCATGCAGAAGATCACGCAGGCGACCTTCGGCCAGTGGATGCAGATTCTTGCCGCCGTGCCGAACAGCGTGCTCTGGCTGCTGACCGGTGGCGACAATGTCGATCAGCGTCTGCGGGATCTTGCAAAGGTGGCGGGCGTCGAGGCCGAGCGGCTGATCTTTGCGCCCAAGGCCGGCAATGCGCAGCATCTGGCCCGGGTCGGTGTCGCCGATCTCTTCCTTGATACGTTCCCCTATGGCGCGCATTCGACGGCGGCGGATGCGCTGACCGTCGGGCTGCCGGTGCTGACCTATCCGGGCAAGACCTTTGCCGCGCGCTTCTGCCATTCCATCGTCCATGCGGTAGGTCTGCCGGAGCTGATCTGCAGCGGGCCGCAGGATTATGTGGCGCGCGCCATTGCCTATGGTCGCGAGCGCAAGGCGCTTCAGGCGGTGCGCGACCAGCTGGCGGCGCGGCGCGAGACGAGCGTGCTGCGTGACATGCCGGGCCTCGCGCGCCGTCTGGAGGATATCTATTGGGAGATGCAGGAGGAGGCCGAGCGGGGCGAGACACCCGTCCCGGATCTGCGCAACCTCGATGTCTACTACGAGGTCGGCGCCGAGCTGGTGCAGGCCAATCTCGTCTATCAGGACGATGCAGCCTATCGGGCGCAATATCTGGAAAAGCTTGCCGCCCAGCACGATTTCGCGCCCATTCCCTTCGACAGCCGGCTCTGGACGGCGGAGGCGGCGCGTCGATGACGGGTTCGCCCCGCCGCATCGCCGCTGTCGGCGCGGGACTGACCGGCGCGGTCATTGCCCGCGAGCTGGCAGAGGCGGGTTTCGAGGTCGATGTCTTCGACAGCCGCCACCACATTGCCGGCAATTGCTACACCGAGCGTGACGGCGAGACGGGCGTGATGGTGCACGTCTATGGGCCGCATATCTTCCACACTGACGATGAGGACGTGTGGAATTACGTCAACCGCTACGAGACGTTCCTGCCCTACAAGAACCGGGTGAAGACGACGGTCGGGGGGCAAGTCTATGCGCTGCCCGTCAATCTCCACACGATCAACCAGTTTTTTGGTAAGGCGATGCGGCCCGCGGAGGCGCGGGCCTTTATCGAGTCGCAGGCTGATACGTCGATCACCGATCCGCAGAGCTTCGAGGAGCAGGCGCTGCGCTTTGTCGGGCGGGCGCTCTATGAGGCGTTTTTCGAGGGCTATACCCGTAAGCAATGGGGCTGTGCACCGTCCGAACTGCCGGCGTCGATCCTCAAGCGCCTGCCCGTGCGCTTCAACTACGACGACAACTATTTCTTCCACCGCTTTCAGGGCATGCCGGAGAACGGCTATACCGCAATGGTGGAACGCATTCTCGACCATCCGGGAATCACGTTGCATCTGCGGACGGCTTTTCATCGCGTCCAGACGCGCGGCTATGCCCATGTTTTCTATAGCGGTCCACTCGATGGCTACTTTGACTATGAGGATGGCAGGCTCGGTTATCGGACGCTCGATTTCGAGCGCTTCACCTTCAAGGGCGATTATCAGGGCTGTGCTGTGATGAATTATGGTGAGGCGTCCGTGCCCTACACACGCATCACCGAGCACAAGCATTTCGCCCCCTGGGAGCAACACGAAGGCTCAATCTGCTATCGCGAATATGCGCGCGCCTGCGAACCTGGCGATACGCCCTATTATCCGATCCGTCTCGTTCAGGAAAAGGCGCTTTTGGCGCATTATGCCGGGAAGGCGAGGGCGGAGCGGGGCGTCACCTTTTCCGGACGGCTGGGCACCTATCGCTATCTCGACATGGACGTCACCATCCGCGAGGCGCTGGACACGGCGCGGCAGTTCATGGCGGCGGTCGCGAAAGGCGAGGCCATGCCCGCCTTTGCCGTGGCAGCTGCGTGATTTTGTGCGCGTCGCCGTCAGGGGCGATGCGCCACGTAATCCGATGGCACGTGTGTGCCCCGGCGGGCGAGTTTCTCCGTCATGATGGTCGTGCGCATGGTTGCGGCCGAGACGAGAAAGGCTGTGGCGCAGGCGGCCAGAAGGGGCATCAGCGCGTTAAACTGCTGGCTGACCTCCAGGGCGAAGACGATCGAGGCGAACAGCGCGCGCGAGGAACCGGCGAAGCAGGCGGCCATGCCGACCAGCGCCGCCATCCTGAGATCGAGAACCATGCGCAGCGATGACAGTCCTTCGCCGATCAGCACCCCCAACGCGCCCCCGATGGTCAGCAGTGGCGCAAGCGTGCCTCCGGATGTGCCGCTGCCGAGCGCCAGCGACCAGGAGGCGAATTTCAGGACGCAGAAGGCTGCGATCGTCACGCCGACGAAATTGCCGCTCAGAATGCGGTCGATATTGTCATAGCCGACGCCCATCGTGGCCGGGGCGAAATAGCCGATGATGCCGACGGCGAGGCCGCCGATGGCCGGCCACCACATCCAGTGCAGCGGCAGCTTTTCGAACAGATCCTCGATGACATAGACGGACTTGACGATGACGATCGAGATCAGTCCCATCAAAAGCCCCTCGACGGCGTAGGAGAGGAGTTCGGCCGGGGTTGCGGGGAGAAATTGCGGGACATGAAATACGGCTTCGCCGCCGAAGAGCCAGGGGCGCACGAGATAGGCCGTGATGGCGGCGAGCATCAGCGGCACGAAGGAACGGGGACGGAATTCGAAGACGAGCAGTTCGATGGCGAGCATGACGGCCGCGAAGGGTGTGGCGAAAATGGCCGTCATGCCGGCGGCTGCGCCGGCGGCAAGCAGCACCTTGCGTTCGTCCGCCGAGATAGGGACCTTCTGCCCAAAGACGGAGCCGAGCGCACCGCCGGTGGCGATGATCGGGCCTTCCGCGCCGAAGGGGCCGCCCGTGCCGATGGAAATGGCGGCGGAAAGCGGTTTCAGGAAGGTCATGCGCAGCGGAATGCGGCTGTCATTGGTCAGAACCTGTTCCATCGCCTCCGGAATGCCGTGGCCGCGGATGGCCTTCGCGCCATAGCGCGCCATCACGCCGATGACGAGCGAACCGGCAACAGGAATTGCGATCACCCAGAGCCCCAGCGTGTTGCCGGCCGGCGAGGCCAGATCCGTGGCGAGGCGGCCGTAGAAAGCGAGGTTGGTGATCAGCCCGATGAGCAGAACCAGCAACCGCGCTATGACGGCGACGACGGCTGCGATGGCCATGCAGTAAAGGCAGATCAGCAGGCTGCGACCGTCGAGCGCTCGGGGATGGCGCTCCATCTCTGCCTTCTCGATGAGGGGGCCGAGCCCGGCCGTCAGCGGCAGGCCGGGTGTTGTGGACGCCTTTTCGATCTCGTGCGCGCTCATTCAACGTCCTTTCCTTCGAAGAAGAGGGGTGGCGGATCGCCCGAGGAGGAGACGGCGGCGGCAAGGGCGCTCAGCCCGTGGGCCAGCGCCGCACGCGTCTCTGCCGGCAGCGTCTGGATTGCCTGCAGCATGTCCTCCTGCGGTGTGCGGCCCTGCCGGGCGACAAGCGCCTGACCGGCTTCGGTGAGGCGAAGTTCGACGCGGCGGCGATCCGCGGGTGCCGGCCGGCGGTCGATCAATCCCTTCGCCTCCAGCCGCGCGACAACTTCCGAGACACTGCTCTGGTGCGTGTGGGTCAGGCTTGCGAGGTCATTGACGGAGGCGCCGTCATGGGCCTGCAGCGTGCGGAGCAAAAAGATCTGTGCCGCAGTCAGTGCCTGCTGGCTACCCGCCTCGGAAGAGGCTTTCCGCAGCGCCTGCACGATCCGCCGCAGGCCATCGAGTATCGTCTTGGCTTCGGTGTTCTCAGATGTTTGCAACATTGTATTGGTTCCCATATAATTGGAGCCAATACAATTCTGCCTTCTTCTTGTCCATGGATTCTTCGTCGCTTGCGTACGGTCGTGTGTCTGACAGGGCCGAAAGGGTTCCGGCTCGCGCTGCTGGACCCTGTTTCGCGATCTGCTAAACTTCCTGTTCATGCCCTTCTTTGGCGTTGATCGGCGGCGCGATTTTTGCTCAACCGAGTGTCCCGGCGTATCTCATCATCAGGCGGACGACATTTCATGAGAATCCTGCATACGGCTGACCTGCATCTCGGGCGTCAATTCAATGGAATTTCTCTGGACGCCGATCAGGCAGAGGTTATGGGGCAGATCGTTCATGCCGTGAAAGATCATCGCGCCGATGTGCTGATCATCGCCGGCGACATTTATGATCGCGCCGCGCCGCCGGCGAGCGCCGTTCGGCAGTTCAACAGCTTTCTGACGCGGGTGGCACAGGAGACGGATGCCGCCGTTGTCATGATTGCCGGCAATCACGATTCTGCCGACCGCATCTCCGCCATGTCGATCATGCCGGATGCCAGACGCGCGCTGATCCGGGGCGCTGTCAGCGCCGATGAGAGGGCGCTTGTTCTGGAGGACGCCTATGGACGCGTGGCCTTTTCCGCCCTGCCGTTCAGCTACGAATATGCCGCGCGGGAATGTTTTGCCGACGAAGCAATGCTGACGCCGGAGGATGTGCTGAAGGCGCAGGTGGCGGCCGCGCGGCACAATGTGCCGGAGGGTGCGCGCTGGATCGTGGTGGCGCATGCCTTCGTCGCCGGCGGCGCGGTCAGCGAAAGCGAGCGGCCGCTGGTGCGCGTGGGCGGTGTGGAGACCGTCTCGCCGGAGATCTTTGCCGGCGCGCATTATGTCGCGCTGGGCCATTTGCACCGGCCGCAGGCGGTGGGCGTTGCGCATATCCGCTATTCCGGCTCGCCGCTTGCTCTGGGCTTCGATGAAGCCGGCGCCGCGAAATCGATGAGCCTTGTGGAGATCGACAGTGCCGGCGATGTGACGATCGAAGAACTGCCGTTCAGGCCCTTGCGTGGCGTTCGAACCGTGAAGGGAAAGCACGCAGAGCTGCTTCTTGCTGAACCCTCGGAGGATTTCGTCAAGGTCGTTCTGACAGACGATGCGCCGGTCATCGACGGCATGAAACGGTTGCGGGCCGTTTTTCCCAATGCCTGCGAGCTTAGATACGAGCGGGATCAGCGCGCGCCGGAGATGAAGGCGCTGGGAGGAGGGCGCGCGAAGGTCGCTGATCCTCTGGAGGTCATGAGCGATTTTCTCGCCTTCGTGCGGGAGGAAGCTCTGTCCGATCGTGAGCGGGATATCGTGACGCGTGGATTGGATGATCTGCGTCAGGCGGAGGAAACGGCATGAGACCTCTGCGGCTGACCATGCAGGCCTTCGGGCCCTATCCGGAGCGGGTCGTTCTCGATTTTCGCGAGGCCGTGGATGCTGGCCTCTTTGGCATTTACGGGCAGACCGGGTCCGGCAAGTCGACGATTTTCAGCGCCATGACCTTCGCGCTCTTCGGAGAGGCGGCCAAGGACGATCAGGAGCCGGCTTCGCTGCGCTCGGATCACGCGGATGCAGCCCTGCTGACCGAGGTGGAACTGGTCTTCGACATCGGCGGAAAGCGCTTCGTGGCCTTCCGTCGCCCTGAACAGCGACGACCGAAGCAGCGTGGCGACGGCGAGACCCGGAGCGCACACGAGGCCTTTCTGTTCGACGCGACGGGTCTGTCTCTCGAGGCGATCACCGACGAGCAGCGCGGCAAGATCATCGCTGAAAAGAAGGTCGGTCTCGTTGATGCGGCCGTGTGTGAGCTTCTGGGTTACGGCGCCAGCCAGTTCCGGCAGATCGTTCTCCTCCCGCAGGGGCGGTTCGAGAAGTTTCTGGCGGCCAAGACGAAGGAGCGGCTGGAAATCCTGCGCGATCTCTTCGACGTCTCGCTCTACCGCAACCTGGCCGCCAGGCTGAAGGCGGATTCGGCCGAGGCGGAAAGCCACGTCATCGCCGAGCGCGAGCTTTGCGCCAAGCGGTTGGCCTCAGAAGGCTTCGAAAGCACGGATGCGCTGGCCGCGGGCATCGCCGAGGCCGAGAGCAACTGCCTGTCGCTGCGCGAGATTGAAGACGGACTTCGGCTGCAATGGGCGGCGGCGCAGACCCGGCTCGAGCAGGCACGAACGCTTGAGCGGCAATTTGTCGATCGCGAGGATGCGCAGGCGTTTCTTGCCAGCCTGCTGGAAGGCAAGGCGGAGATGGATGCGCTGGCGGCCCGCACCGCACAGGCAGAGCGCGCGCGGTTTCTGCGCGATGCCGAACAAGTGGCCACCGAAAGCACCGCGGAAATGCGCAACGCCCGTTCGAAGCGTGAAGCCGCAGTGGCCGCTCTCGATCATGCCAAGGCACGGGAAAAGGCTGCCGCAGACGCGTTTGACGCGGAACGCGCCCGATCCGGCGAACTCGACGCCTTGCGGCATAACCTTGAAATACTGGGCCGCTTCGCATTGGCTCTCGACCGTGCGGATGGCGTCGCCCGGTCGCTCACAGAGGCCAAGGTGGCGGAGCAGGATGCGCAAGACGCCTGCCGTGCCGTGCAAGCCCGGATCGACGACCAGCGCAAGCGCCGCGAGATGCTGGCGGGCAAGCTGATGCTGGCCCGCCAGAACGATGCGCAAAAGCGCGAAATCGAATCGCGCCTGGCAATTCTTCGCGCCGCGCTGAGCGTCGCGGAGACGTTTGAACGGGCCGAACGCGACATCGCGGCCGCAACCCGGCTGGTGGAGGAAAAGGTTGCGGCACAGCAGGCGGCCTTGCGTTTCGAACAGCGGCAGCAGCAGACGTTCGAAGCGGCGGAGCAGGCGCTTGCCGAGGTTCAGGCGTTTCATCTGGCGTCGCGGCTGGTGCCGGGCGAGCCCTGCCCGGTCTGCGGGGCGACCGATCATCCGATGCCGGCCAGCGGTACGGTCGAACATGCCGGTCTCGATCAGGCGTTTCGCGACAGCAGAGCGGCCTGGCAGAGAGCCAGCGCGGAAACACGCGCCGCGGAACAGGCGCTGGCGGCCGCCAGAAGCGTGCTTTCGGATCGTCAGGAGCGGCTGACGGGCCTCGCAAAGCCAGAGGCGGCGGCCGGCGACCTGAAGGCGCAGGCAGGCGGTGCGGAGGCGGCGCTGAGCGCGCTGGGACCGGAGGTCGACATTGCCGCTCTTGACGGTGAGATCGAACGTCTGAGCATGGAAGCCCAGGCCTGTGATGCCGACTTCCTTCGCCTTCGCGACGTATGGAGCGATCGCTCACGAGATGTTGCGGCGTTGCATGCCACGCTGGACGAGATGCTTTCTGATGTGCCTGAAGATTTGCGCAACAGGGAGCGCCTTGCCGAGCGGCAGACCCGCGCAAAGCGCGAACTGACGGCGCGCGTGAATGCGGGCGAGGTGGCGGAAAAGGCAGCGATCGCTGCCCGCGAGACGGCCCTGAGAGCCGAAAAGGATCTGGAGGCGGCCACGACTGCGCTTGAATCCGCCACCGAGCGGCAACGCCGGTCTGCGGTGATGTTTGAAACGCGCCTTGCCGAAGCGGGGCTGTCGGAGGAAAACTATCGCCAACTGAAGGGCTTTTTCGACACGATTGAAGCCGATCGCAGCCGGGTCGAGGCCTATCGTCGCAAGATTGCGGCGGCCGAGGATGCCGCAGTCAAGGCGGCCGCCCTCGTTGCCGGTCTGGAGCGCCCTGACGTCGCGACGCTCGAGATCGGGAGACACGAGGCCGAGCAGCGGATGAGGGCGGCGGTGGAAAGCCGCACCGGCGCGGAACATCTTCTCAATCAGCACATCCGGCTGCGCGACGAACTGGTCTATGCGCTGCAAAAACTCGACGCGGCGGAAGCCGCATCGGGCCCGCTGCGAAATCTGGCGGCGCTGGTCAATGGCGACAATCCGCAGAAGCTCGATCTGGAGACCTTTGCGATCGGCGCGATGTTCGATCAGGTTCTTGCCGCCGCCAATATCCGCCTCGGTCCCATGACCTCGCACCGCTACCGGCTGGAGCGCGATGTCGAAGGTGGAGGACGCGGCCGCCGCGGCCTTGGCATCCAGGCCTTCGACAGTCATACCGGCAAGGCGCGCCCGACGGCGACGCTCTCGGGCGGAGAAACCTTCATTGCCGCGCTGGCGCTGGCGCTGGGCCTGGCCGACGTCGTCGAAAGCGCTTCCGGAAAGGTGCGCCTCGACACGATTTTCATCGACGAAGGATTTGGCAGCCTCGACACCGAAAACGGCTCCGGAACGCTCGATATCGTTCTGCAGGTCCTCGGTGCCCTCGTCAGCCAGAACCGCGCCGTCGGTCTCATATCCCACGTCCCGCTGGTGCAGGAAGCGATCCCCAACGGCTTCTATGTCCGCAAACATCTGACCGGAAGCAGCGTGGAAACCCGGGGCGTGAGTTAGAGCATTTCTGAAGAAGCTGCCGAACTGGCGACGGCTGAGGCTGCTACGGCGCAGGAGTGGGCCGTGTTTGAAGCGCTGATCAGCGCCGAGTGTTTTATTTTGCAGATGATCTGGGCCGCTGCCCATCGCCTTTGGGGTGGGGGCGAGCGGGGGGAAGCGCTTCGCATTTTCCTCCGTGCCATGGTCACCGACCGTGTATTTGCCGACTTGATGACGGGCCTCAGCCATCGCTCGCGAAGTTTCTTTACGCAAACGCTGACAGCTTTCGCGATCGAGCAGAATACCGCGATTTCTGAAATACGCGTCCATTTCAGCAGGATTTGCGATTTCTGTCCTCGCGCGCGATATCAGTTTCTGAACAAGTACCGCAGACGCGTCTTTATCCGCCGACAAAAGAGATTTCGGAATGTCCGATTTTTTCCTTGGCAAACATCCGCATATGCGGACTTGCCTTGGCTGGCCAGTCTCCATTTGCATTGACGAATTCGCGATATGTCTCGCCTACCATTCCTACGGCCTGCTTGAATGTCAGCGAAATGCTACCTTTTGAAAGCTGAGACCATCGCGCCTCTACTTCAGCCCAGACCCTTGCGTGGGCAACTTTTGCCTCTGCAGGATCGCGGGTGCCAAGGTTGACCTTTTCCTCGCGTTTGCGAAATTCATAAACACCGGTTTTGGGACGCTTGGATGGGCGAGTCATTTTGATGACGATGTGGACCACCTTTGTGTACCAAAGATGCGGTCTACAAATCCTTAAAACTAAGGCGATTGAGCATTTCCGAGCTTTTTTGAAGGATCATGGCGGAGAGGGTGGGACTCTCCTCCAGATACAAAGATTCCAATAACTTGCCACAAGGCACTGAGAAATCTGCGCGATTTCGATACCGCCAACGATACAGAGCACGATACAAGATCTCAAGGGCCTTGTTTTGGTGTCTCCTCGGCTGCCTGATGTGGTGCTCGCAGAACACCAATCGGTCGGCAAAATTCGGGGTCGCTGGAGGTGTCCATTCCGTGACTGTGCGGAAATAAATTCCGCTTTGGCGTCTGCCACTTTCGAGTTTAGCCTTATGTCCGGGGACACCCTTGGATAAGGCATTGCATTTTCCGAAAGACAGTTCGATTTGCTCGAAGTAGGTTGTGACGATGAGTGCAAACGCTTGGTCAGATCTCGAGAATGACGCCGTTGTGGCGGGCTATTTTTCGATGCTCCAGGAAGAGCTTTTAGCAAGGCGCTACAATAAGGCTGCGACGAACCGCTTGCTCCAGGATCAGACAGGACGCAATCATGCATCTGTGGAGTTCAAGCTGCGAAATATATCGGCTGTGGTTCAAGGTTTCGGGCTACCTTTCATTGAAGGTTACAAACCTCTCTTCAATTTTCAGATGTCCCTGGCTGAGGCCGTTTCCCGATGGCTCGCAAGGCACCCTGAATGGGAAACGAGCATCCAACCTGTCAGGCAGTCTGAGTTGGCAGAGCCGCCTTCTCTGTTCGTCGGGATCGCTCCGACGCTGCGCAACACGCCGCCCCCGGACGAGCTAGAACAATTGCAATCGGTGGCGAGGCGCTTTGATGTCGCCGGACGCGACGAGCGCAATCGCGCCCTTGGTCATGCGGGCGAAGAACTTGTCCTGCACCACGAATACAAGTCGCTTCGCCAAAACGGCCGCGCGGACCTTGCAAGCCGTGTCCGTTGGGTATCCAAGGAGGACGGTGACGGGGCTGGGTACGATATTGCAAGCTTTACGCCGGACGGCCGGGAGCGCCTGATCGAGGTCAAGACGACCAACGGCTGGGAAAGGACGCCGTTTCACATATCCAGAAACGAGCTAGAGGTGGCGAAGGCTCGCCGGGACGAGTGGTATCTGTTCCGGCTCTACGACTTCGTGCGTGCGCCGAAGGCGTTTGAAATGCGTCCGCCTCTCGAGGCTCATGTCGAGCTGACGGCGACGAGTTTCCAGGCAAGCTTCGGATAAATCGTCAGGAAGCGGAGCGGTCCGGCGCGCGGGAGTTCGGGACGCACACTTATTGCGCCGGGGGTAGCAATTCAGTGATTTCCAACTTTTCTTCATGAAGTCGCGCGTATTTCGTTAGAATTCACTTACTTTTATTGACGTGCCCTTCCCGCGCGCTGGGATCGTGGCGGAACTCAAAAAGCTCTCTAAAATTGTTCAATATACGCAAATCCTATTCTAATAGTTGTTATTTTATTTGCTGGATAATAATATCTCATTTACGACACTCTTTTAGGTCGCTTTCTTGCTTTTGGAAGTCGGAAAGGACGTCAGCTGGCGGTCATCTGGCCATCGCTCTTTGGTGCGACGTAATGTCGCACTTCGGGCGTGGTAACAGCGTCAAAACGTACTCGAAAACGGGTGTTTTCGGACCATTTTAAGCCATTGTCAACATTGACCTATTTGACAAGAAAAAATTCCGCGGTGACAATTTTTATATCAGCCATTGAGCTGATACGGAAATCGTCAAAACGGAGAAACATATGACAGAAGACATTCGTAATGATCGTGCAACGGCAAAGGCAAAAGGTGCCGCCGCCCCTGTGTCAAAAAGCGACACCGCTTGGATTGATCAATTGGGCCTCAATGAAGACCAGGGTGGGCTGCTGGCCGACGTCACCGGAAAGCTGCAGGCCTTGAACAAGAGATCCACGGCCCACGCCTTTGACATCGGCCACGAGTTCCATCGCGCAAAATCCATCTTGCCGCCGAAAAGTTTCGGGAGATGGCTGAAGCCTGCCGCAGGCTACACCGTCAAGGCCGCCAACCTATATATCTCTATTCACGAACAGTTGGGGGACTACAAAGAACGCT
Organism: Rhizobium sp. C1; assembly: GCF_021026335.1. Lineage (GTDB taxonomy): Bacteria > Pseudomonadota > Alphaproteobacteria > Rhizobiales > Rhizobiaceae > Ensifer_A. The sequence continues at coordinate 21,866 of NZ_JAJNCY010000004.1, read as the reverse complement.
TGATCTCCGCAACCGTTGCTCCAACGACGATGTTCGTGATGGCACGGGGAAATCAGACGTCTATTGAAACTGCGCTGAAGGCATTTGAAAGCGGTGAGAAGCCGACCGGAAGGCAGGTGCAAGCGATCATTGATGCCGAGAATGGACTGACCAAAAAGGACCTGAAGCCAATTCTCCTGAATGCCCCTGGGCTCGCTGGTTTGAGAAAGGCAGCCGCAGCCAAAGAACTCAAGGAAATCTCGCTCTTCCATGCAATGATTGCCTCTATCCGTGATGAAGTGGAGTCAGCGTTGAAGCCATTGGAAGTGGGAAGGGCAGTAATCAAGAAGCACCTGTCAGACAAGGTCGCGATGGATTGCAGGCATGCGCACGATCTTCTTTGCAGCATCGCCGTCCCCGTCGTCCCTGGTTTTCAATCTTTCGATAGATGGAGGCACGGGGAATTTGAGAGGGGAACGGCTTGGCATAAAGTGCAGGTGCTTCTGTACAAGGCAGGCGCGCCCGATGCTTGGCCCGATCGGGCAGAACTGGTCGGTTGGCTTCAGAATGAAATGCTACCCGTCCTGCGTTTCATCCTGGATGGAGAGCCGCTTCCTGGATTCGACCTGATCGAGGATGAAAGTGTCGAAGAGACTGAATCTCAGGAGGAACCGGGCGGTTCCTCCGTCGATGATGCTGGGCGCACTCAAATTGCTAGTTTACCGTCGATGGACATCGACCTCGGATTCGAGACGGACCAGGCAAGAGCGTTGTTTGACGCTTTAGCTTTGGCAGATGTTCCGGAGCTGGCGTGATAGCCGTCGATCTCCGATGCTCGTGAACCCCGCTTCGGCGGGGTTTTCTTTTGTTCCGGCTCGGCCAACCGCGTCGCCCGTTAACCATGTCCGCGGGATCTGTTCCTGGTGCGTTCCAGGGCTCCTTGCTGCAGACGAGGTAACGCGGTAGGTTTGGAGTGTCGGCAGATATCAAACATCTGCAGTCACTTAGCGGCCCCCGCCTGTGTTTGCACCACCGACGAGGGCCTGACCCGCAACCTTGTGTTCGAAGGAAACTGGGCTATGAAGAGCCTTATCTCTATCTTCCGCGCGACGGAAGAAAATTTGTCATCTTTTCCGGTCAGTGCCCTGAAGCCGAAGCGGCGCGAGACGGCGACTTGCACGTGCCATCGCGATGGCGCTGCGGGCCTGTGCGTGTGTGACGCGGTCAGCGCCGGCGATCCGATCGACCCCGCCACGCGCTAAAACTCAAACGACCTCGAACGCTGTCGTCTGACACCGGAATCGGAAATTATTTCCGCTTTCGGGACGTGCAGACCTGCGTCCGCTGAAGTCTGTCAGGAAGACGAGGCTCGTTTCAGATTTGAAGCGGACGAGTCCTGATCGGCTCCAGCTGCAGGGGCGACGCGTTCGACGTCTTTCCCGGAGAAGAATGATGTCTCATGAACATTTGAGCGCCGAACGCGCTCGCCACTACACTATCGCCGTGGATCTGCAGGCTCTCCAGCCGCGCCTTCTGGCGCTCGCCGAGCAGGCCGCAACGGCAGCCTTCACGGCTCCTCAAATGATGATCGCTTTTGCGAAAGGACTGGAAGAGGCTGCATCGTTGATGCGCGCGGTGCCGATCCAGGAAGGAAATTTGCTGGAAGCGGGCATTGCGCTTCTTGCAAGTACAAGTCCTGATCTGCTGGCGCTCACGGAAAACATTCGGCTCCCCGTCACTCCCGCCGCTCTCCAGCTTGTCGCAATGAACGACGAGAAACACTTCCGCCGTCTGACCCTCGACGCCGATACAGGTGGTCGCAAGGGTTACACCCCGGACATGGTGCTCGTCCATCAATCGAAGAGGCTGGCTTATGTCGTCGACGTCAAGCGCACGCTCGCTTCCTATGAATCGACGCGGATCGCCGATCTGAAGGGCCGCATGCTGGCGTCAGCCCTGGTCGTTCCGGACCTGCTTTACAAAGAGCACCGCAGAATTGTGGTCGATGAAGTGCGCGCCGTCATCCTCAACGCGGACGGCCAGAAGACCGACCTCGAACATGGCGTCTGGCCTCTCAGTCACCTCGATCATTTGCTTGAAATGGACGGAGCCGGGCAGGTGATCGAACGGATGCGCGCTCAGTTCGCGGCGGCGGTGGAGCGGAACTGGAAAGTCGCCGTCCGACAGGTTGCTGGTCCTGAACCGCGTCCAGCGTCAGGAGCCCGCGATGTGTTGAACGGCGGTAGCGCCGTGTCTTCCTCGAACAGGAACGGCGATGATGGTCAAAGCGATGGCGAGGTTCGGACGACCGTCGACGCCATGGCAGCACTGACACCAGCAAATGGGCTGAGCCCGCGCCACGATTACGGCTCGCCGCCACCGTTCCGGGTCGGACTTGCACGCGCGCCCGAACTGGCGGCGGCGGTTTAGTCGCTGAATATAGGCCAGGGCGAGCGTCGCGAAGATCTGGGCTCGCCCACGGCCTCAATCTCATCAATTTGAAACAGAAGTGCCGCTGGAGCTGTGCTCGCGGCGAACGGGAAAGGCATGCCTCATGTCAAGTTTGGTTCCGGATCCAAAAACAGAGCCCGCCGCGCGAACGGTCGGGTCTCGAAACACCGTCAGCGGTCCCGCGCCGATCGTCGATACAGATGCGTTGGCAGCAGCCGAGCGGACGCGCCGGATCGTGTCTATCATGTCCAATCGGGGACAAGCCGACGCGGCGGACATTCCCGACGCCGCTGAGGTCATCGCAACGGCGATACGTTTCGCGACGAGGCGTGGCCGTAGTTTGGGAGCGTTGCCACGAGCAACCCGATTGCAGCTTATTCAGCTCTGCGAAGGTGGCGATCCCGCAGCCCAGGTCGTCCGAGACTGGATCGAATGCAGGCTGCCTGAATCGATTGCTGAAGCTCTCGCGCAGGCAGACCGCGAAGCCGCAGCAGGGAGGGTGTGACCATGACAAATCCATCGTCAATCCCGCTTGCGGATCGTGTCGCCCGCTATCTGGTCCGTCGCCTGGAGCGGCAGGCGATCCGTAACGCTTATGAAGCCGCCGAAGCCATCGGGCTCCTGGAACGCCACTTCGGGTCCGATGAACTGGCCCCCAACGGTCCGATCTGCTGGAATATCCGGCAACCATTGACACTGGCGCTGTCTGGAGATCCCGTGGTGGATCGTCGGGTCATCGAGCGGTTTCTCAGTCGGAGGGATTCCTCTTTGCCTGAGCCGAGCCCAGATTTCGAATTTGACGACGATAACGAACGACCTGTCGTCGGCCACACGATCTCCGGCCGCCCCGTTCGGAGCCAGCGCCCGTCTGCGCTCAATGACAAATCTAGACGCGGTCGCTCTCTCAAGGCGCTTGTGGCTCAGAAGGGTTCGTCACCTGTTTTGACGCGGGACACCGGACCAGCGAAGGAACCCAAGTCGGCAGCGTCCACCGAAAATGGAAGCGCTGGTCATCACGCCGTTGACCGTGATTATGTGCTTCGACTGATCCGCGCCCACCGGACCCCGCATCATGTCGCAGATGTGGCCGTCGCTTTGTTGCTCGCCAGCGCGGCCGGCGAGGCCTTCAATCATATTGACCCGTTGCTTTCCTTGCTGGTCCGTCCCGCTCCCGTCGTCGTCATCCGCTCTTCGGTTGCCGAGTTCGAGCGCAGATTTGGAACGATGCTGGAAAGGGGCGCGGTCATGCCTTTCGCCTTAAGTCTTGTCGATGCTTTTGGTGACAAATCGATTAGCGGCAGCTATCGCGACAATGCCTCCGATCCTCATCGTGCGGCGTCGATCTCGGGCAAGCGCGTGCAGGACCTTTCATCCAAGGCGCTGCGCGAGGCCGTGGCCAAGGCGTTTCTTCGCAAAGAGCTTCCCATTGTCGTTGTGGACGAGACTACGGCGTCGGATTTTCCGTCAAGGCTCCTGGCTGGAGCGGACGTTATCCTCGATACCGGGAGGCTTGATCGCGGCTTGCTCGCTGACCTGCTTCACATCTGCCTCAATATTCCACCGAAGGCCTCGCTCAAGGCTATGGAGGAGCGTGCCTTCCAGCCGGGCCAACTCGGCCTGGACGACCTGGCTCTCGCGCTACGGCCTGGCCGCTCCGTTGAGAAGATCCTTTCAATCCTGATCGAGCTGAGCGCCGCCAACGATGCCGATGATGATGACGCTGATGGTGAAAACGAATGGCGGTCGAGAAAGATCAGGCAAGGGAGCCGCGAGAAGCAGGGAAATCTCTCCCGGGACAGGAAGCACGGTGCGTTTGATTTGACGCAGCCAGAGGCCCCGCCGCCGGACAAGAACACCAAACCGTCGACGACGAAATACCTCTCCGTTGAGACACTCGCAGGTTACGGACGGGCCAGAGACTGGGCACTCGATCTCAAAGCTGATCTCGAACTCTGGAAGCAAGGCGGTCTTGCCTGGTCTGAGATGTCAACAAAGCTCTTGCTCAGCGGACCACCGGGTACCGGGAAAACGACTTTTGCCCGGGCACTCTGCAACACCATTCAAGTGCCACTGCTGGCTACCTCACTCTCGACGATGCTCGAGCCGGGGTACCTCGGCGACGTCCTCAAAGCGATGTCGGAAGCGTTCGAAATCGCCCGCAATAATGCTCCCAGCATACTATTCATTGACGAAATCGACAACATCGGTAGGCGCTCCAATGGCGGCGGTCGGCACGACGAGTATTGGAATTCACTTATCAATCGGATGCTGGAGCTGCTTGACGGCGTTGCCAAAACTGAAGGCGTGATCGTCGTCGCTGCAACAAACTTTCCTGAGCGGATTGATTCGGCGCTGTTGCGCTCGGGGCGTCTCGAAACCCGTGTCGATATTCCAATGCCGGACGTAACGGCGCTGGCGGGAATCCTTGAGTTTCATTTGGGCTCGGATCTGACGACCGTCATTGGCTCGCGGCCAAACCCCGTCGCCGTGGCGCACAATGTTGGGCATCACGACGTCGCTGCCCGTCAGCGGCCGAAGGATCATGGCCATGATGCACCCGCCGCATCAGAGGCTAATCGGAAGATCAACCTTGATGGAGGCCGTGTATGAGCGATCCTATGAGAATGAATATGGCAAGCGCTTCGGAAAGTCTGCGACCGCTGGCGCTGCTTGCTGCGGGTAAGACCGGAGCAGATATCGAGCGGCTCGTGCGCGAGGAGCGCGCACGGTGTCGGCGAAAGTCGCTGCCCTTGACCTGGGATGTCCTGGAAGAGACCCTCAGGCGAGACGACGGAGCATTCTCGGATGAAGTCCGCTATCGCATCGCCGTCCACGAAATTGGGCATGCGCTCGCCCTAGAGATGACCGGGCTTGGTGAAGTCGTCTCCGTCCGTCTTCACGCCTCTGGCGGCACGACGAAGACTCTGCTTAACCGAGACAGACTGCAGTTTGCCGAGGGCATTGGCGGCAATCTTACCTGCGTTCTCGGCGGCCGTGCTGCAGAAACTGTCGTCTTCGGGGAGACGCTGGTGGGTTCGGGGGGCGGCTCGCATAGCGATCTGGGGCAAGCAACGCTGCTCGCGCTTGAGCTTGAAACTGCCCTGGGCCTCGGAGGTGATGTGCCACTCGTCTTTCGGATGCCGACCAATCCAGGCGAGACTTTGCTGTACAACAGCACGCTGGCCGAGCGGGTCCAGAAACGGCTGGAAAATGCCGAGCGGCACGCTTTAGAGCTTCTTGAACCGTATCGCGAGCTGATTTCAGATCTGGGGCATCGGCTTATCAGGGCGCAGGCTCTCGAGGGCGAGGCGATCCGGACAGCCTTGGCGGCTTGTGCAGGCGCTGGCGAGGAAGGACCATCCTGACGCCTGTGCAAGGGCGCAAGTGATTTTAGGGGGTGAAGTTTAACTTGGATGCCGTCCTCGGTAACTCATCGTAAATTGAGATGCTTCAAGTCAATTGAACTCAAGTTACGCTTCCGCGATTCTGAACAAGCGGTGCCCGATTCACAACCATGGCGCCGCATTTCCAAACTCTGGATTTGCGATTCAGGTACAAACGGCGTGCGCTAGGGGAGCTGGGAAACGAGAGCTCGGCTATCGGCGCAAGATTGCTGCCACATCGACCATCCTGTCGGCGAGGGTCGGCAGCTGATCTGCCGGATGGCAGACGCGGGGCCACGTATCTCTATAACCTTGGATGGTGATTTCCTCGGTCGAAGGGGCTTGGGCTACTTCGGGGATCATCATTTCACCCTTGGCGACACGGAAGCGCAAAGCTTGCACATGTGACCGAACTCGCGAACCTTGAGTGACTGGGGCCGCTTCATCTGGATCTCGGTCCGCATCCTGAGGCCTTCGGAAAGCTTCGTCTCAGGTCACTGAGACGTCATTCCAAGTCGGAACGCATCATCTCAATTTATCAAAATGCGATTCAGGAAGGCGTTGTCGCGATTCCTGGATTCGCAGGCGCGTTGCGGAAGTCTGAGATCGCGATTCCTCGAAAAATGGCGTTTGTCTCTTGCCGCCCGCGGAATGAGTATTGGGTATCGAGCCAAGGCAAAGGAGATGAGAATGGCACGTAAATCCAAAAGACAGAGACTCGAGGAACAGAGGGAGCGGCAGGCTACGGTGAGGGCGGATGCCAAGGCGAACAAGAAACCTGGGCGTGATGACTTCGCCCGCGTTCTGCTCTGGCAAGCTATTGTCAAAGCTCAGAGGCAACAGGATGGCGGACGGAAACTTGATCAGCTTCGGGATAAGATGACCGACGTCCTAGAGAAACAGGGCTTCAATTTGAAAGAAGCCGAGGACGTCTTTCATGAGCTTGCGAGGAAGTACGCCACGGGGTTATACCCGTTCCGACCTAAATTCTACATGGGCCATCCGCCAAAGTGACGGCAGTTTTCCAAAAAGCAAATAGTCGCTTCCTGTATTTGCAAGCCCCGGCTGAAAATCGGGGCTTTCTCTTTACCTTCAATCTGATGTCGGTCGAGTATTCTTAGCCGTCCGCTTTTCAAATCTTACATTCGGAACCCCGACCGTGAATGTAACGGTGCCGCCACGCCAATCGCAAACGCCGTCCAATCAAAAACTGTCGTGCTCTCCCCGTTACTCGATATCACGTCGTTTGCAGGTGAATCGCGCAGCTGTGACCTGCCACCGACAGGCGACCTCCGTGTGGGTGGGGCCGACACCAAACTACCGGAAGTGTTTTATTCGGATCTTACTCCTTGAGCTAGCCGCCGCCCCCACATTGGTTAAACGCGCTCGCTGCAATATCTCTTCTCGAACTCTTCTAGGACCATTTCGAGCGTTGCTTCGAAGGCAGATTGTTCGAAGCGAGTAGACTTTGGTTCGTGGAGGTAACGCCAATCAACAAACGCATCTTTGTGTTGATAAAGCAGATCGCGAATGCCGTAATCCACATAGGATATGCTGGGATGACGTAGCGCGATCGATCTCTTGAACTCTGCGTCCAGCTTCATTTGGCTCTCAACCGAGAGCCTGTCGAACAACTTTACGAGGTCGTGCGTCCTTGGAGTTTTCGGGTCATCGAAGTCGAAAACAAACCACGCCTTGAGGGCCAACTCCATCGATAGAGCCAGAAGCATTGGTTCAACGCCGTCAAGTTCAAAGCGGCCGACATCATCAGCGTCTTGCATTTGCTCATCCGGGAAGCTTCGGGTCTTTCTCAAAATCGCCTTGGCGGCCTTGGCAATTCTGATAGCCGTCGACAGACGAGCGCTCATAAAGGATCCTGTTGGCGAGTGCGATTTGAGTTTCGATCGTGAGCAGATCTATCGCAGCAGGGCGACCAACCCTATCGTTTGTTTTCGGCTCCCACAGGTTGTTCTCAGGGTTGCAATAGTGCGGCCAACACTATTCATTGTGAACAATGAAAAACAATTTGGGCGGGCATCATCGGGGTGGACAAGCGCGTCTTTGACGGAACGTGATATCTGCACGAAATTCATCTTGCCGGCCGTGAAAGAGGCCGGCTGGGATATGATGCTGCAGGTCCGTGAGGAGGTTTTCTTCACCAAGGGGCGCATCACTGTGCGCGGCAAGTTGGTGGCCCGCGGCACTGCCAAGAAGGCGGACGTCGTTCTCTGCTACAAGCCCAATATCCCCATCGCGCTGATTGAGGCAAAGGACAACTCCCATCCGGTAGGCGACGGCCTGCAACAGGGATTCGACTATGCCGACGCGCTCGCCATTCCCTTCGTATTCTGCTCGAACGGAGACGGATTCGTATTTCATGATCGCACAGTACTGCGAGACGTGAAGGAAGAGAGCCCGAGTCTCGACCAGTTTCCGTCTCCGGACGAGCTTTGGCGGCTTTACGGGCGATGGTGAGACGAGCCTGCGGAAGCTCACGTGCTCCAGGTTTATTATGATGACGGTAACGGAAACGCCCCACGCTACTATCAGTTCAATGCCATCAACGCTGCCATCGAAGCCATCGCCAAATCGGCAGGATTTACCTTTTGGCCAGCCCACTGCTAGTCATTGCTCAGACTGACGTAAGCTTGGCGATGGCCCCAGGTCATTTCTCATCGCGAATCAACAACTTATGTTCTATTGTAAAATAGTACGCTAGATTGGATAGAGACTCGGAAGTCTTGCTGTGCGCCTTTCGGAACCGCAAATATGGACTTGAGCCCCCAATACCCGGAAAAAGCGAAGTGACACTCGGTTGGCCCGTTAAACCGATACACTGATGAGGTGGCGACGGGATAGTGGATGAGGGAGGCATTTGATCTGAATTGAGGTAGCTGCTAAAAGTTTCTTGTTGAAACTATATGGTGTGAGAGTCTATTGAATGCCCGCGAGTTTTGTAAGTCTTTATAGCGGGTGTGGTGGGCTTGACCTCGGTTTCCGAGATGCCGGCTTCAGGTGCGCGGCCGCGTTCGATCACGATAAGTATGCCGTCGCTACTCATAAGCAAAATTTCGGCGGAGAAGCTCATTGTGTTGATCTGTCGGTTCCCCCCAGTGAGACCATCGAACTAATTCGCTGCAACGATATTCTGATCGCTGGCCCCCCCTGCCAGGGCTTCTCGACTGCAGGTAATAACAACCCTTCAGACAAAAGAAACAATCACTTAATAAATGTTGCTCAGCTAGCCAGCCGCGCAAAACCACGCATAGTAGTCATTGAGAACGTTCGCGGGCTGCTTAGCAAACACAACTCGCAGCACTTCGAGAACGTGACCCAGACTCTGGCTGGGTCGGGGTACCACGTGTCATGGAAACTCTTGAGCGCCTCAGAATACGGCATCCCCCAGAAGCGCATTAGGATCGTGATAGTCGCTTCTTTAGATGAGCCCTTCAGATTTGAGCTCCAAAGTTGTGCACCTAGAAACTTGCGAGACGCTCTTCATGGCGTTGATGAGGTTCCAGACCATCGGGAGAGTTTTCTACGAGAAGACTCTGATGGCTATCGAATTGCTACTCGCATCAAATCCGGGCAAAAGCTTTCAAATGTGCGGAAAGGCGACGCTGCCGTTCATACTTGGGACATTCCAGAAGTCTTTGGCGAGGTGTCACCCGAGGAGGCGACCTTTCTCAACCTGATAGTCCGACTCCGTCGACAGCAACGCAGACGCAAGAACGGCGACGCTGACCCTGTGCCTCTTACCGAGCTAACGGCCGCTGCGGGGCCCGGTGCGCCCAATCTAATTCACAATCTGGAAGAGAAGGGTTACTTGAAGCATTTAGGTGAGTTCATCGATCTTCGAAACACCTTCAACGGCAAATATCGCCGCCTGTCTTGGGAGAACCCTTCTCCCACTGTTGATACACGTTTCGGACAGCCTCGCTACTTTCTTCATCCCGACAAACACAGAGGCTTTTCCGCCCGGGAGGCCGCGAGAATTCAGACCTTCCCAGATAAGTTTAGCTTCGTAGGCAGCGAAACAGCAGTATTTCGAATGATCGGGAACGCCGTGCCGCCGATGTTCGGTAGAGCAATCGCCAGCGCGATAAGAGATCAATGGGGGCTGGCATGACACGAACCGAATTGAGGCAGCTGCTTTCGTCGTGGTGCCAATCAGACAACATGGGGGAGCGCGGCTTTGCCGATCTCACGGCCAATGTCGACTTCTTAGAAGTCGCGCTTTTTTCTGACTATGAAGTCACCGATGTTGGTGAACATGGCCAATTTGGCTTACGACTTGCGCGATGGCTTGCGTCCGCTTCGTCTGAAGCAGATCAACAGAATCTCTTCTTAATGCTTCGCTATCTCATCTTTGTCGGCCGTGACGAGATGAAGGCCGCCTCTCTTACTGCGTATAGTAAAAACACCGCTCACTGGCTATTAAGTACGTCCGACATCTCGATTTTTGATCCAGGGGCTCGATCTCGGCTGGAGCAGAGCTACAACCAAATTGCCTTTACAGAGCTAACCGACAGCTTTGGACTGGGAAATTTCCTGAGATGGAATAACGTTCACGGCGGAAATGTCAGATACACATGGGAACAGCACCTAGAAAATTGGTCAATTTCTGATTTTATTTTCTCTGTCATGGATAAAGGCAATAAGGACAGAATAGTATTACTTGAAGATTTTGTCGGAAGCGGATCTCAGGTTGAAAATGCAATCCGTTTGTGCTGCGAAATTAATAATTACATTCCAGAATTAAAAGTTCTATTTTGTCCACTGATCATTTGCCCCAAAGGGAAGGCTATGGCGATTGATCTTCAAAGAATTTATCCATGCCTAACCTACAGTCCTGTTCTGGAAATACCGCAGGAGCACTTTATCTCGCCCGAATATGTGGCCGACGAACGTCCCGAGTATGATGCGATCCGGCAGACACTGAAGGCAATTCATGGTAAAGTGAAGGGCACGCCTGGCTCTTGGCTTCAGCAGACGTCCGCGTTCGGTTATCGCGACACTGGAGCAATATTTGTAAAATACGACAACTGTCCAGATAACTCCGTACCAGCGCTGCATAGGCAATCGGACCTGGGTTGGTCACCCTTATTCTATCGCAATTCGCGGGAACCAATTTGATGGCACGTCAACGCAATCCATTTGTGGAGCTTTATGTTACCGAGAACATCTCGGCTGATCGCTTCGTCAGCATCTTCTCCCCAGTGTTGGTTGAAGAGTCAGAGACTCATGCGCTCTTCCAGCCTGGCAATGTAATGCTTACTGGCCTACAAGGTGCGGGCAAGACTGCGCTTCTAAATTTACTGAAGCCAGAGGTTCAGATAGCTTATGCTAGATCAAGCCGACAGTGGCCACTACCTCCGCATTGCTCAAGATATGTCGCTGCTGGAATCAACCTCCAGAAAAGTAGCGCGATGGACTTCGGTCAAAGACCACTCGTAGGACAACACTATGGAGCCGAAGACGATGTAGTAGTTTCGCTATTATTCGGCGACTTTCTTAACTACTGGATTGTGGATGATCTTCTCTCTGGACTAGAGACCATTTGGGCCTCACAAGTGTCCTCTCTCATCAGTGACCTCGCCCTCAGCCTTGTTCCTTCGAGGCTTGATGACTTCGCACGGGCTCTTGCAGCAAAGCCTTGCTGGTTTGGAGCAATGGAGGGCGTCCGAACTTACCCCGCCTTACGGAAAGTCATCGACCACCGCATCGCGGAGTACCGAAGCTTCCTTAACTTCAACAGCGAGCTCTCCGACGAGATATCGCGCACGAAATCTAGCGCTGGAGAGCCTATTGGTGTGTGCGCCGAGACCCTGAAGCAGTTCAAGATTTTAGGTGCTGATGTTCCTGTCTTCGTGAGGATCGACCAGTTCGAAGACCTAATTGGGCTTGAGTCGAAACATCAATTGTCTTCGTTGGCGAGCTTTCGAAGTGTTGTAATGAAAATGCTCGGGACCCGGGACAACCGTGTTTCCTACCGAGTTGGAGCGCGTCCATACTCTTTTTATCCAGACTTCAAAATGTTTGGGACAAACGCTGCAGCAGAGGAGCTTCGCAATTTCAAGATTGTAGATATCGGCGACCTGTTGCGCGGGAAGGAGGCGCGGCGCAGCCTGTTTCCCAAGTTCTGTAGCGACGTCTTCCGTCGTCGACTTGATGAGTCGGAGTTACTGCAAGGCGCTTCCAAGTCAGAGGTTTTGAAACGTGTCTTTGGTCCTAAGGTGCCACCTCGATGGAAGGCGAGACACTACATAAAGGGCGATGACAGCCTGACCTTCCGAGGAATTACTGAGCCCACTGGAGCAGCTTCCTTTCTGACCGATCTCGCTCGGGTTGACCCTCTGTCGGCCAAACTGGGAGAAGCGTGGCTACTTCAGCAACTTTCTCGACGTGATGTTGAGTTAGGAGAACTCGACGGTAGACCTTGGGAGGCCGCGTCCCGGCAATGGTGGTGGAAAGAAAGAGTCCAACAAGCACTGCTGCAAATTTCAGCGTCGAAAAAGCAACGCATGATCTGGGCTGGTGCAGACGATGTCGTCTCCCTTTCAGGTCGTAACATTTTGGTCTTCCTCACCCTCTGCCAGTTCATATGGTCGGAGTTGTTGCGCACTGATGAGGCCGACATTGAGAAGCTATCCGACGGGATCGATCCGCTTGTCCAAGATATGGGAATACAGGAGGCAAGCGCCTATTGGTTTAGAAAGATCAAAGCTGACCCCCACGGCGGTGACGATCGGCACAGGTTCGTCAACGTTCTTGGAAGCTCACTTCGCAGCGCCCTACGCGAGGACAGGAAGATGTCCTATCCCGGCGCTAACGGCTTTTCTCTCGGCGAGGCGGAGCTGGAGAAGACGCCCGACGTCGCTCGCTTTCTGGACCTCTGTGTGGCTTACGGGGTACTCGAATCTTACAAACATACTCCTAAGAGTGATAGCCGCGGTCAAAGCCGCAAGTGGTATCTGACCCCCATCCTGACCCCCTACTTTCAGCTTCCCACCCCCCATACTAAAGAGCCGTTCTACGCAAAGTCCAAAGACGTCCGACGATGGATGGATGCTGCTAATGGAATGCGTACGACTTCGGATCTTACGCGCCAAGAACAGTTGCGGTCAAAGTCGCAGCTGTCCTTTCTTTTTGGGGACGACGAGTGATTAGAAACGGCCAGTTCAGACCTTGGGGCTCTCTGCAACTTCTGACCCGAAATTTCACAGCTCAGTCTTGGTCCTTCATTGGCTGCGCTTCAATGGAGGAGAGAAGCCATGCAACGTACACCACTCTCAGAACGCTCGGAACCATCGCTAATTCGCTGGTGTTCAGGATCGAGGATGAACCATCGCGGTTCTACCAAGAGGTGGAACGAAGGACCGACACAAATGAAAGCATTTTCTTGCGGTCAGGATTGCCCTCTGCATCCATCTGCCGCAGAAAACTTATAGAGCCCTTCAGCTCGTACTCGATTGCTATAGAAGCTTACTTAGAGACTGTCGGTCAGCGTAACGTATTAGTCGATATTAGCTCAATGCCTAAGCGCCTTTTTTTCTTTATCATTAAGAGGCTTCTCAGCTCTACATTCGACAACATCATCGTCACGTACGCGGAGCCAGAGAAGTATTCAGAGGAGCCTCTTGCTGAAAACCCGCAGCGCTGGGCTGCATTGCCAGGCTTTGCCGGACCACGCAGGGTACCGAGCGATCGGAATTTGATTATAGCATTGGGATATGAACCTCTTGGTCTCCCTGATCTGGTTCTGTCAGGCGAGTTCGCTTCTGCACAAGTCGCATTGCTATTTCCCTTTCCCTCTTCCCCAGAGCGGGTTGCCAAGAACTGGAAATTTGCTCGGAATCTCTTTCCCAACATCGACATTAGCGCGGTTAACATCAAGCGTGTGGACGGCATCAACGTCCCGGAAGTATTCGACGCGATAGGGAGTTTGACTGACTTCGGAGATCGATTTGCGATGTTGGCCCCTTTTGGCCCGAAGCCAATATCGTTGGCTATGGCTCTGTATGCCAGCAAGCAGCATCCCAGCGGGGAGCACTGCAATGTAAGTTACACTCAGCCCACAGTTTATAATCCTGACTACTCATCTGGAATTAAAATGCAGGCCGGCACTCCGCTCATAAATGCCTATGCCGTTCGCATCGGCGGCGCGAATCTATATTAATTTTACTAACCATCCCTCTATCGCAGGTTGATATTGCAAATTATATACCTCATTAATATCGGTGAGGTTGAGATTCAAGAAAGCCTACGAAAGGGTCGATCTCGTCCAACAAACGCGTCCGGCTGCTTTGGCATCTAACAGTTGCTGTTACCGTAACTTTCGACACCTAACGGTGATCCTCGCCTCAAGCGACCTTACCGTCCTCGTTGCCAACGAGTCTAATCACCGCTGTAAAGGACGCGATTACCGCGTTCTCCGGCATTATGGAATGAAGGTCACCGTCTTTGAAGAAGTACTGAGTAATGCCACCAAACGCCTCTGGAGAGATCGGATTACGCGCGTGTGGATTGTGGAAGAGCTGCAGCTCATCGGACCAGTACTCTTCATACTTTGGCGACAAAACATCTTCTTGGAATGGGATGCCGACGTAGGCATCTGGCGACGGGTCATAACGATAGCCTTGGCGATAATACATGTGATTCTTGGGCACAAAGCCGGCCCGAAGTCCCATCCTGTTGAACTTCGGCAATGTCCCAGCGTTCGAGAAGAGTACCGCGGAAACGTTCTCTGCGCCTGGAAGGTCGAAAAATCCCGTCGGGATCGACTTGCCAGCATAGATGTGCTCGTCACCCCTCACCATTCGCCAATATCCGCCGCCTCCTTCCGTGGTCTCGAACACCACACGCCTGCCGTACAGGTAAGGCCACAAAGCTGAATGGCTGTATGTCATAGAGCCGAAATTCTGGAGATCACCGGGTTTGTGAAAGTCCGCGATGGCGATGATGAAGGGTTTCCCCCTGGTCTCCGGGCGATCCCAGTATGGCTCTCCAGCGGCATTCTTTTTGTTCAGCTTGCTAGTCAGGCTAGAGCCAAATTTCATCGGCATGTAGTGCTTCAAGAATTCGGCCTGTTGTTCTGGCGTCTTAGGCTCTGGGTGAACCGCCAAGGGGCCGGAAGTGGAGGGAGAGACAGCAGTAGCCTCCACGGTGAAAGCAATCCCCGGCGCGCGGCATGAAAAGTCCGGCGCTTCTGGCTGAGTGACGTCAAGACCCAATTCCCTAAAGGCCGCCCAAAGGTAGAGCTCCCAAATCCTTTGATCGAACGCGGTGGTCTGGAATTCTCTTACGAAATGCGGATCAGAGGGCGCGAGCCAAGGTCCGATTTCTTTCAGTGCGACACGAGCTGGCATATGGCCATCATCACTGAGAGCCTCGAAATAGGGGTGCAGCTTCTCTCCATGTGTAACGCTCAAAAGATCGAAGGGTGCATTAGGTTCGTCGCCTTGCCAGCCAAAATCTGCAGGGATGCCGTCCCTGACCAGCTTTGCCATCTCTCGGAGCAGGATTTCAGTTGCTCGAGGCTCGCTACTGATGCTGGTATCAAGTTTGCAGCATCGAAAACGCCCAATGCGATCCCTGGCGAGGATCATCCAAGCGAAATCTTGATCAGTGTAGTCGAGGCTTATTAAGCCCAGGATACGCTCTTCCTGGTCCGACCAGTACGAAATTTCACCTGAGTACAACCGACTGACTGCCATTCTGACTCCGATGGAAAGTAGATGGAATCTAGCAGCACTCATCGGACTGATTAGCTTCTCATTCTCTGCCCGTTCCCTTGCTCGCCTCTTAGCCTCGCCCATTGCATTCTCCACCGTTTACAGTCGTCGACCACGTTAAATTGTTACACGCATAAGAGGCAATCGAGATTGTGTTTTTGGGCTCATCATGACCTGCATTTTGAGAGGAGCGCTGCTACATCTTGAGACTACCAAGGAAGTGCATTGAAGCCAGAAGAGTCGGCTATGCTGCCGGTGACTAACGCGTCGTTAGTCGAATGTTGACTGATGCAAGCTCGAAAGCCAAAGGTTCACAGTCTGGATGTGGCCTCAAAGCAGAAATTATTTCCGCTTCGCGAGTACCGCGCGGTCTCACTCCGGTGTCCTCGCGGATTTTGCACCTTCTTGGTCCTTTCGCTCGAACCACCGTCCGCGGCTTCTTCCACACGGCGTCGAAGTCCAACCCCTTGAACATGGAGAAGTCAATATCCGGATTGAGCGGCAGATTGGCAATTTTATGCGCCGACTTTGCGGCGATCTCCTTGTAACCATATTTGGAATGCTCGTCTTACTCGGCGTCGTAACCTGCCTGAAGACGGATATCGCGATCGCGAACATTTTGATCACGACCTTCGGCGATAGAAACATTGCTCGATGAGAGAATTACCTCGCGTCGCTTACGGTAGAAATTTCCCGATCGGGATGATGTATGCAGAATGGTGGTCTTACTTCCCGCTCGGTAAGGTATGGCTTGTTTCTATTAAAACCTTCCTGTACGGTAAGCTCTGCTGTAGGAGGCTAAGATGATACGTACGGCGCGTGATTTCGGCGCTTTGGTCAGGGAAAGGCGCAAGGGCCTCGGCTGGACCCAGACCGAGCTTGCAAGTCGCTCGGGTACTGGCGAGCGCTTCATCGTCGATCTCGAATCCGGCAAACCAAGTTGCCAGCTCGAAAAAGCGCTGATCGTTGCCCGCACGGTGGGCCTCGAGATCGGCGACGTGAAAGCCGCTGCGCCATCGCTTCCGGAAGGGGTGGACGATCTCGATTTCCTGCCGACCTTCGGTGACAGGCGATGACCTCCATCTTCTACGAAAATTTCCCCGTTGCGCGACTCACCTTCACGGATCAATGGCGGCTCGATTATGATCCGTCCTGGGAGGCACGCCGCTCGGCATTTCCGATCTCGCTGACCATGCCCCTTCGTTCGGGCACGATAGATGCCGACCGATTGCTCCCTTGGCTTGCCAATTTGCTTCCCGAAACGCATCTGGCCGTGATCGGTCGACGCCTCAAGGTATCGCCGCAGGACATCGTCGGGTTGCTCGGTCACATCGGGCGCGACACGGCGGGTGCGCTGTCGATCGGCGAGCCTCGCAAGTCCGGCGTTCACCTGCAACCCGTTCCCGACGAAGCCGCGATCGAGCGCATCCTGAACCAGCTTCCGGCAAAACCGTTTCTGGTTGGCGAGCGCGGCGTTTCGATGTCGCTGGCGGGTGTTCAAGAAAAGCTGCCCGTCTTCGTCGATGAGGCGGGGAAAATTTCCATTCCCGTCGATGGCACGCCCTCGACGCATATCCTCAAGCCGGATACGGACCGCCTTACCGGGAGTGTCGAAAACGAGGCTTTCTGTCTGGCGCTCGCGCGGGCCTGGGGGTTGGAGGCGGCCGAGGCAACAATCGGCCAGGCTGGTCGCCGCCGCTATCTGCTCGTCAAGCGATATGATCGCTTCAAGGATGGAGATGGAGAAATCCGCAGACTCCATCAGGAAGACCTCTGCCAGCTCACCGCGCGCTTCCCGTCCCAGAAATATGAGCGCTCCACGGACGGACGTGGCGTGACGCTGAAACTGATGTTCGATGCGGTGGCAAGCTACGTATCGCCTGCGGAGCGCACGGCACTGTTGGATGGTGTCATATTCAATGTGCTGATCTGCAATTCGGATTCGCACGCCAAGAACTATTCCGTCCTCATCGGTGCTGGCGGGTCTGCGAAGATCGCACCGCTCTACGATCTGATGTGTGCGGCTGTATATCCCCAGGTCGATCAGAGCCTCGCCCAAAGCATCGGGGGCAAGTTTGTTGCCGCTGAACTCCATGCGGCCGACTGGAAGGCATTTGCCGAGGAGATTGGTCTCAGTGGGGCATCGACGGTCAGGAGGGTGAAGGAACTTGCCGAACGGGTTGAAAGCGCTTGCGATGATATCGCGGCCGGCGTCTCGGAAATTGTGGGAGATCCAAGCAGGGTCCTGGAACGGATCACGCATGAAATCGAAAAGCGGTGCCGCCGAATTCGGCAGCAGCTTTCAGCGTGATTGGCGGAAATAATTTCCGGGAGTTCATACGAAAAGGAAATCAGCTAAGACCGAGCAACGACTGCTTCGCGCCTTCTTCTCAGTCATAGGGGAGTTCACTTGCATGCTGAATAGCAGACCTTCGTCAAGGCAAGGTTCTTGCGGTCTTCAACCGCGATGGTGAAGCCGTCGGAAGGCATGGAATATAATGGATCGTTGATGGTGAACCGGCGGATTGAACAGAGTCACTCGAATTGCGGTCGGTTCAAATCAGGGCCCCATGAGGCCTTCTTGATTTCTCCACACAAGAACTGGCAACAGTATAGTAGAAAAGGCAGGATGGCTTCCGTTAGAGTTCAGCCGGAATTCTTGACCGTCCTCGGTTCGGATTTTTCTTCGGCCTCCACTTCGAGCTCTTCGGCAATCTGTGCATAGCTGATGAGCGCGAAAAGCGCGCTGCCGCCAACCACATTGCCCAAAAGGGTGGGAAGATAGAAATGTGTGATGGCGTGGCCGAGCTGAAGCTCACCGGAAAAGATGAGCGCACCGGCTTCCACCGAACCGGCGACAATGTGCGAGAGGTGAAACAGGGCGATCAGATAGGTCAGCAAGGCAATGACCGGAAAGCGGGCGCTTTGCGCTGACGGCAACAACCACACGACTGTCGCGATCAACCACCCCGCCGCGATAGCGCGCAGGAACATGATGCCGCGCGAAGGCTCCATGGCTTCACGCGCGATCTCCAGCGCTGCAGCACGAATTTCAGGCATATGAAGGATATCGAACGCAACTGCCGCTCCGAAAATCAAGGTGCCGGCAAGATTCGCGGCGAACACGAGCGCCCAAAGCCTAGCAATGGCCCAAATGCCCTTGCCACTGGGTTTGGCCAGAAAGGGCAGCATGGCGGTGAGCGTGATCTCGGTGAAGAGCTGCTGACGCGCGAGAATGACGATCAGGAAGCCAACGGCGTAACCCCAGCACTCCACCAGAGGCCGCCAGTCAGCATCGGGTAGATAGTGGCGCAGCGTTGCCTGGGTTAAGACGGAAAATCCGATCGACAGCCCCGCTGCCAATCCTGACCATAGAAGGCTGCTCGTCGGCCTGGCGAGTTCCGACTCGCCCTCTTTCTTCACAACCTCGTAAACAGCGACGGGCCTCAGCTGGAGGCGATCATCAACTTCCCGCTTTTCTTTCCGACTCAAATGCTTGTTATCACGATCCGCAGGCGATTTGTCGTAAGCCTCTTCTTCGGGTCTGGATTTCGCGGCCATGTCTGTTCCCTGTCGAGGAGTGCTAGTGCGAGCGTTCCGGTGACGTTTAGTACCGGATCTCTAGATTGCGCGTTTCGTCCCTGCAGGAACAGTTACGCGCCCGATCGGTTCCCTCGGCCCGCCGGGAAGACCTGGACGCTGGGTACATTCATGCGCCTTCGAGGAAATTAGCGGCTGGTCCTTCTCAAGATGGAACTCCAGAAACCGCACGCCGTTGTTTGAAGTCGAAACCGATTTTATCGGGCTTTAGCTGTCTAAAGAGATTTTGAGATTTGGTTTCGGCGCGGTCGGCGCATGAGGAGCAAGCGGCAATGAACCAGTTCAACGAAGGCTCATCTCACAGCCCGGTCGAACATGATCCGGATACGCCCGAGTTTGATCACGCCACCGGCGGCTGGGGTTCGCTGGAGGGCGTCGCCAAAATTTATGGCGCGGAACACAGCTCTCCCATGGCCCTCAAGGTCCTGGCGAAACTCAACAAGCCCAAGGGAGTGATGTGCTCCTCCTGCGCCTGGGCCAAGCCGGCGAAAACAAAAACCTTCGAGTTCTGCGAAAACGGCGCGAAGGCCACGCTCTGGGAGATCACTCCGAAACGTGTGACACCGGAGTTTTTTTCCGACCACACCGTGGCGGAGTTGAGAACGTGGCGGGATCACGATCTCGAACATGCGGGACGTCTGACGCATCCCATGCGCTATGATAAAGCGTCTGACCGCTATGTTTCGGTAGATTGGAGCGAAGCCTTTCGCGAGATCGGAGCGGAACTCAGGGCGCTTGACCCCAAGGAAGCGGTCTTCTACGCATCGGGCCATGCGGGACTTGAAGCTTCCTATCTCTACGCGCTTCTCGCCCGCGTTTACGGCAACAACAACCTGCCGCAGTCGTCCAACATGTGCCATGAGACGACATCCGTGAACCTGAAGACCTTCATCGGCACGCCGGTCGGGACCTGCACGCTGGAAGACTTCGAACAGTGCGACGCGATCTTCTTCTTCGGCCAGAACACCGGCACGAACAGCCCGCGCTTCCTGAGCCAGTTGAAGGCAGCCGTCGAGCGGGGCTGCAGGATCGTGACCTTCAATCCATTGCGTGAACGCGGGTTGATCGAGTTCGTGGACCCGCAGAATATCGTGCAAATGACGGTTGGAAAGGCGACGAAGATCTCCAGCCGCTACTATCAGGTCCGTCCGGGCGGCGACATTGCGGTCCTCGCCGGCATGATGAAGTGCGTTTTTGCCGCCGAAGAGGCGATGCCGGGAACGGTTCTCGACAGGAAGTTCATAGAGACTGAAACCACTGGCTTCGAGGCCATGAAGGCCGCGGTTCAGGCGATGCAATGGTCCGACATCGAGGCGCATTCCGGCCTCGACCAGGAGATGATCGCAGAAGCCGCCGACATCTACCTTTCCTCCCCGAAGGTGATCGGCATCTACGGGATGGGGCTGACTCAGCATGTCAACGGCTGGCTGAACCTCGGCATGCTGGTCAACCTCCTGCTTCTTCGCGGGCATATCGGGCGACCAGGTGCCGGTGTTTCGCCGGTCCGCGGACATTCCAATGTCCAGGGCCAGCGCACCGTCGGGATCGGCGAGAAGACGGCAAGCATCCCACTCGACAAGCTTGAAGCCATGTTCAACTTCACCGCTCCGCGAGAGGACGGACGCAACGCCGTCGAAACCTGCGAAGGCATTCTCGACGGATCGGTCAAGGCCCTCGTCTCGCTTGGCGGCAATCTGGTTCGCGCGCTGCCTGACAGGGCGAGGGTGGAAGAAGCTTGGCCGCGGATGCGGTTGACCGTGAGCATCGCCACCAAGCTCAACAGGTCGCACCTCACGCCGGGCGCTGTGTCCTACGTGCTGCCCTGCCTCGGCAGAACGGATATCGACGAACAGGCGAGCGGCCGCCAGGCGGTCTCCATGGAGGATTCGCT
Organism: Rhizobium sp. C1; assembly: GCF_021026335.1. Taxonomy (GTDB): domain Bacteria; phylum Pseudomonadota; class Alphaproteobacteria; order Rhizobiales; family Rhizobiaceae; genus Ensifer_A. Next base: position 828 of record NZ_JAJNCY010000004.1, on the reverse strand, counting down.
CAGCCACATCTACGGCTCTATCGGCAATGCCGAGCCGCCAAGTGAGGCACTCCTTTCGGAAGTTGCCATCGTCTGTGGAATTGCCAAGGCGACGCTTCCAGAGAACCCCAGACTGCGATGGGATGACTGGACCGCAAATTACGACCGGATCCGCGATCTGATTGCCGAAACCTATCCCGACCAGTTTCATGATTTCAACGCGCGGCTTCATCAGCCCGGTGGTTTCTATCGTGGCAACACGGCGCGAGAGCGAAAGTGGGAAACCAAGAGCGGGAAGGCGGAGTTCACCGCGCCCACCACGATTACCAGCCTCGGCGAGGACGCGGGTGTGACGGGCCCAGACCCCGCCCGCATGACGCTGATCACGCTCCGCTCCAACGATCAGTTCAACACGACGATTTACGGCTATTCCGACCGCCTGCGCGGTCTTGAGGGAAGCCGCGACGTGGTACTCATCAACCGCGATGAAATGAGACGGCTAGGCTTGGAGGAAGATCAGATCGTTTCGCTGACCTGCGATATCAAGGATGGCATAGAGCGTATGGTATCCGGTCTGAAAGTGACCGCCTACGACCTCCCTGCAGGCTGCGTTGCGGGATACTATCCTGAACTCAATCCGCTCGTTCCGCTTTCCTATCACGAAAAGCATTCCAAGACGCCCGCTTATAAAGGCACGCCTGTGCGCATTGTTACGGGATAGTGGCGTGGCCTGCTGCCAGTTTATCGGACACCGAGTTAAGCTAATCCGACCTTGTTTTCAAATTCTATCGGGCTGAGATAGCCCAGTGTCGAATGGCGTCGCTTCGGATTGTAGAAGCGCTCGATGTA
>NZ_JAJNCY010000003.1 GCF_021026335.1 Rhizobium sp. C1 | reverse complement strand
TCCGAAGTCCGCAAGCTCGCAGAGCGCAGCCAGCAGGCCGCTGCCGAAATCTCCGGCCTGTCCGGCGAAACGGTGAAGGTCGCAACCGAAGCCGGCGAGATGCTGTCGAAGCTGGTTCCGGATATCCGCAAGACCGCGGAACTGGTTGCCGAAATCTCGGCCGCCTGCCGCGAGCAGGATATCGGCGCCAGCCAGATCAACGAGGCGATCCAGCAGCTCGACAAGGTGACGCAGCAGAATGCCGGCGCATCGGAAGAAATGTCGGCAACATCGGAAGAACTCGCCGCCCAGGCGGAAGAGCTTCAGGCGTCCATCGCGTTCTTCCGGGTCGATGCGGCGGGTTCGCACGAAACGGCCAATGTGAAGAAGCTGAAGACCGTCGCAGCAAAGATGTCGGCTCCGGCTGCCAAGCGTCCGGCTCCCAAGACCGCACCGGCAAAGGTCCAGTCTCGCCAATCGTCCAAGGGCTTCACGCTCGACATGGACATGGGCGGCCCCGACAGCGACGACAACGACTTCCGCCAGAGTGCGTGATGCAGCAATTCCCCGGGCTTCTTCCCCTGTGACGAGGCCCGGGCCCACGACTGACAATAACGGGCGCGTTCAGAGAGCGCTCCGTGGAGAGAACCAGCGACGGATTGCCTTCCGGACGACCGCCGAAAGAACAACAAGGCGAACCGAACCGCGCTGAAAAACTAGATGAAATCGCCTTCAAAGGACGACCACCATGTTGAACAACCTGTCCATCCCCAAGAAGCTCATGCTCGCCCTCGGGCTGATCATTCTGACAATTCTCTCCGTCAACACCGTGATCTATCTGAAGTCCAACGAAGTTCGGCAAACCACGTTCTGGAACGATCACACGATGAAGGTGATCGCAGCGTCGAATGACATTGTCGCCAACATGGTCAATCAGGAAACAGGCTACCGCGGCTTCCTTCTTTCCAATGAACAGCAATTTCTGGATCCCTACAAGAGCGGCTGGGAGGCCTTCGGCAAGGCATGGAGCGACGCCAAGAGCCTGACCGCAGACAATCCGGCTCAGCAGCAGCGCCTCGACGAGGTCCGCAGGTTGGCCGAAACCTGGCACACTTCGATTGCCGACAAGGCAATTGCCCAGATGGCACATCCTGAAACCCAGGAGATCGCCCGTCAGACCGAAATCTCCGGCGCCGGCAAGGAGTCCATGGATGGCCTGCGCAAGAAGGTCGCTGAAATCATCAACGCTGAAGCCACGCTGCTGAAAGAGCGTCAGGAGGCCCAGACCAATGCGCTGGATCTCGTCAACGAAATCATCATTGCGGGCATCGTGATCAGCCTCGTGATCTCGCTCGCTTCCGGCTTGCTGATGGCCAAGACGATTGCCAAGCCCATCGGCGAAGTCAATGAAGCGCTTTCCAAGCTCGCGATTCCACTGGAAACAGGCCGCCGTGACGAAATCGGCCAGATGCAGGGTGCCTCGCAGGCAGTGGAAGCTGCTTTCCGCGACATTTCCTCGGTCCTCAAGACCGTCTCGACGGGCGATCTCAGCCGCGAACTGGAACGCGATTACGGCGCGCTCAGCAGTGAAGTCAGCCACAACCTGCAGGAAATGGTCGCGAACCTTCGCAATACCGCAAAGATTGCAGACGATATCGCCTTGGGCGATCTGAGCGTCGAACCCGCACCACTTTCCGACAAGGATACGCTCGGTATCTCCATGCGCAACATGGTTCTTAACCTTCGCTCGACATCGAGCGTCGCCGACAAGATCGCCGATGGTGACCTGACCGTGACCCCTAAGCCAATGTCCGACAAGGATAGACTGGGTACCGCACTACAGTCGATGGTCGAGCGTCTTCGCGGCGTGGTTGGCGATGCGCTTGTCGCTTCCGACAACGTCTCGTCCGGCAGCCAGCAGCTCTCTTCCGGTTCGGAACAGCTGTCGCAGGGCGCAACCGAGCAGGCTTCGTCTGCCGAAGAAGCCTCGGCTTCGATGGAAGAAATGGCCGCCAACATCAAGCAGAACGCTGATAACGCCGCCCAGACCGAAAAGATCGCCCGCCAGTCTTCGAAGGATGCAGAAGCGTCTGGAGAGGCCGTCAACCGCGCGGTCAGCGCCATGCGCACGATTGCCGAGAAGATCTCCATCGTTCAGGAAATCGCCCGCCAGACCGACCTGCTTGCCCTCAATGCGGCTGTGGAAGCAGCGCGCGCCGGTGAACATGGTCGCGGCTTTGCGGTCGTGGCATCCGAAGTCCGCAAGCTCGCAGAGCGCAGCCAGCAGGCCGCTGCCGAAATCTCCGGCCTGTCCGGCGAAACGGTGAAGGTCGCAACCGAAGCCGGCGAGATGCTGTCGAAGCTGGTTCCGGATATCCGCAAGACCGCGGAACTGGTTGCAGAAATCTCCGCCGCCTGCCGCGAGCAGGATATCGGCGCCAGCCAGATCAACGAGGCTATCCAGCAGCTCGACAAGGTGACGCAGCAGAATGCCGGCGCATCGGAAGAAATGTCGGCAACGTCGGAAGAACTCGCCGCCCAGGCGGAGGAACTGCAGGCGTCCATCGCGTTCTTCAAGGTTGATACGGCCAACCAGTCGCGCGATACCCGCGGAATCAAGCAACTCCAGGCAACCGCGGCGAAGATGGCTGCACCGGCCAAGCGTCCGGCAGCGAAGGCCGCTACTCCCCGCGCAATGTCCAAGTCCAAAGGTCTAAACATCGACATGAACATGGGCGGGCCTGACAGCGACGACGACGATTTCCGGCAGAGCGCCTGATCTCACGAGGGGGGGATACGAAATGTACCTGCGGCTCCGCCGCCGGTACGCACCAAGAAAGAAAATGACAGGGCGGGACGGAAATGGGTCCGACCGACCGCTTAAACAGGGACATGCAGGCGTTTAGGGGTTATCAAATGTCTATTCTGACGCAAATGAAGAAGTCGTCGCAAAGTGCGACAGCCGTCGAACAAATCCGGCATCTGACAGCCGCATTCAACGAAGGCGACTTTTCAGCACGCGCCGAACTTTCGAGCGCCACAGGGGGCGCCCGAGATGTACTCGAAGCCGTGAATGCACTTCTCGAGGCTGCAGGCCGTCCGGTCAGCATGCTCGAACAATCGATCGCCCGGCTGTCGGCCGAACACGATCGTGGCGATATCGACGTCACGATCCCGGCAGATTCCTTCAAAGGCAGCTTTGCCAACATGGCAAGGAATGTGAACGACATGGTCGCCGGCCACATCGCCGTCAAGAAGAAAGCCATGGCCTGCGTCAAGGCTCTGGGCGAAGGCAATTTCGATGCACCGCTTGACCAGTTCCCGGGCAAGAAGGCCTTCATCAACGAGACGATCGAAACGCTGCGCGGAAACCTGCGCGGCCTGATCGCTGAAATGAGCAGGATGTCGGTCGAGCACGACAAGGGCGATATCGACGTGTTCGTGCCCTCTGAGCGCTTCCAGGGCGACTTCGGCAACATGGCCAGGGGCATCAATGACATGGTCGCCGGCCACATCGCCGTCAAGAAGAAGGCCATGGCTTGCGTCAAGGCGTTCGGCGAAGGCAATTTCGAGGCGCCGCTCGAACAGTTCCCAGGCAAGAAGGCTTTCATCAACGAAACGATCGAGACCCTGCGCACCAATCTGCGCGGCCTGATCGCTGAAATGAACACCATGTCGATCGAGCACGACAAGGGCGATATCGACGTCTTCGTGCCGGTCGAACGCTTCAGAGGCGACTTTGCCGTCATGGCCAAGGGGATCAATGACATGGTCGCCGGCCACATCGCCGTCAAGAAGAAGGCCATGGCTTGCGTCAAGGCCTTCGGCGAAGGCAATTTCGATGCCCCACTCGAACAGTTCCCGGGCAAGAAGGCCTTCATTAACGAGACGATTGAAACGCTGCGTGGCAACTTCCGCGCGATCATCACAGAACTCCAGCGGCTGATCGCAGCCTCGACCGAAGGAAAGCTGAGCGAACGTGGCGCAGCCAACCAGTTCGTGGGCGATTTCGCAAAGCTGGTTGCCGGCATCAACGGCATGCTCGACGCCATCATCCTGCCGATCGCCGAAGGCAATCGTGTTCTCGAACTCGTCAGCGAGGGTGACCTCAGACAGTATGTCGAGATCGAGTGCGAAGGCGACCACGAGAAGATGAAGGACGCCATCAACGCTCTGGTCGAGCAGTTGTCGACGGTCGCCGTTGGTATCTCGTCGGCTGCCGATCAGGTCGCCGCAGGCAGCCAGCAATTGTCTTCTGCCGCCGAGCAGCTTTCACAGGGCGTCAGCGAACAGGCGGCCTCCGGCGAAGAGGCTTCCGCCTCGATGGAAGAAATGGCCGCCAACATCAAGCAGAACGCTGACAACGCGGCCCAGACCGAAAAGATCGCCCGCCAGTCTTCGAAGGATGCAGAAGCGTCTGGAGAGGCCGTCAACCGCGCGGTCAGCGCGATGCGCACGATTGCCGAGAAGATCTCGATCGTCCAGGAAATCGCCCGCCAGACCGACCTGCTTGCCCTCAACGCCGCTGTCGAAGCAGCGCGCGCCGGTGAACATGGTCGCGGCTTTGCGGTCGTGGCATCCGAAGTCCGCAAGCTTGCAGAACGCAGCCAGCTGGCCGCAGCCGAAATCTCCGGCCTGTCCGGCGAAACGGTGAAGGTCGCAACCGAAGCCGGCGACATGCTGTCGAAGCTGGTTCCGGATATCCGCAAGACCGCGGAACTGGTTGCCGAAATCTCCGCCGCCTGCCGCGAGCAGGATATCGGCGCCAGCCAGATCAACGAGGCAATCCAGCAGCTCGACAAGGTGACGCAGCAGAATGCCAGTGCCTCTGACGAGATGTCGGCAACATCGGAAGAACTTGCCGCCCAGGCGGAAGAGCTTCAGGCCTCCATCGCATTCTTCAAGGTCGAGGCCGCAGAAGAAGCGAACCCGGTGAAGAAATTGAAGGCGACGGCGGCCAAAATGGCGGCCCCGTCAGCCAAAAAGAATGCAGCAAAGGCCGGGGCACGGACATCCGCACCGTCACCAAAGGCAAAGGGTTTCACACTCGACATGAAGGTGGGAGGTCCCGACCACGACGACGACCACTTTCATCAGACGGGCTGAGATATGAGAAGCGAATGGCGCGCGATGATCGCGCGCCAATCAGCACCGGGGAACGGGGCTCCCGGTGCCTTGAACGGGGCAACCGGTTTGCGGACGAGTGAGTGTATCGGTCTTCGCAAAGAATAATACAGGTCGGATACAGAGATATCCATTTTTTGACACCGAACACTCAAGGGGCCGCGTTTATGCGCTTCACAATCAAATTCAAGCTCGCGCTCGCATTCGGGCTGATGATCCTCCTGTCAGCGGGCATGTCTACGCTGGCGATTATGAAACTCTCGTCGCTGAACTCCGCGATAAGCGTGATCGTTGACGGGCCCGCCGCGAATCTTCGCAACTCGGGCGATCTGGCCACCGCAGTACTCAATGCCATTCGGATGGAAAAGAACGTCGTCATCAGCACGGACAGCCAAGCAATCCAGGGCTTTGTTGAACAGGTTAAAGCAAACCGGGAGAAGGCTCTCCAAATTGCCGACAAAATCGTTAAGCTCACGAAAAATCAGGCTGTTATCGACAGAATGAAGGAGTACGACGAGGCCTACAAAAAATGGGCACTGCTCGACGATCAGATTTTGAAGTGGGGTATTGAGAACACAAGCGACAGCAATCGCCAGGCTGGTGAATTGTCGATGGGCGAGGCCCGCAAGGTGTCCACCGACATGCTTAAGGCTCTTTCGGCGGCAAATGATGCGATAGTGGCCGACCTGAACGAGACCAACGCCTCGACAGATCAGGAATACGCAAATTCGCGCAACATCCTTCTCGGCTCGGTTGCGGCCATGCTCGTCCTCTCCATCAGCATCGCCCTCTGGATCGCCCTCGGCATCAATTCCGGCCTGAAGAAAATCCAGACGGTCGCAGAAGCCGTCTCCATCGGCGACCTGAACCAGGAAGTCCAGATCAAGACCAATGACGAAATCAAGGATCTCGTCGACACCATCAACATCATGACCGGCAACCTGCGCAACACTGCCAACGTTGCCGACCAGATCGCCAATGGCGACCTGACCGTCACGCCGAAGCCGCTGTCCGACAAGGATACGCTTGGCATCTCGCTCCAGTCGATGGTCGAGCGCCTGCGCGGCGTGGTTGGCGATGCGCTTGCCGCTTCCGACAACGTCTCGTCCGGCAGCCAGCAGCTCTCTTCCGGTTCGGAACAGCTGTCGCAGGGCGCAACCGAACAGGCTTCGTCTGCCGAAGAAGCCTCGGCTTCCATGGAAGAAATGGCCGCCAACATCAAGCAGAACGCTGACAACGCGGCCCAGACCGAAAAGATCGCCCGCCAGTCTTCGAAGGATGCAGAAGCCTCCGGCGAAGCCGTCAACAAGGCCGTCAGCGCCATGCGCACGATTGCCGAGAAGATCTCGATCGTCCAGGAAATCGCCCGCCAGACCGACCTGCTTGCCCTCAACGCCGCTGTCGAAGCAGCGCGCGCCGGTGAACATGGTCGCGGTTTTGCGGTCGTGGCCTCAGAAGTCCGCAAGCTCGCAGAGCGCAGCCAGCAGGCCGCAGCCGAAATCTCCGGCCTGTCCGGCGAAACGGTGAAGGTCGCAACCGAAGCCGGCGAGATGCTTTCGAAGCTGGTTCCGGATATCCGCAAGACCGCGGAACTGGTTGCCGAAATCTCCGCCGCCTGCCGCGAGCAGGATATCGGCGCCAGCCAGATCAACGAGGCGATCCAGCAGCTCGACAAGGTGACGCAGCAGAATGCCGGCGCATCGGAAGAAATGTCGGCAACGTCGGAAGAACTCGCCGCCCAGGCCGAAGAGCTTCAGGCGTCCATCGCGTTCTTCAAGGTGGATAACGCCGACCAGAAGAAGAACGTGTCCCGGCATTCGATGACAGCCATGGCACACAAGCCAGCCCCTTCCCTCAAGGCCAAGGTCGCTGCCAAGGCTGCGCCGAGGAAGGTCACGGCCGACCACAGCGTCGCTGCACAGCAGGCACGCGTAAAGGGCTTCGCGCTCGACATGGGCGGTCCAGACAGTGACGACAACGATTTCCGGGAGACTGCATGAAATGGCTACGAACGCCTCTGAATCGCAATATGTGACCTTCGGCCTCGACGACGAATGCTTTGCCGTTCCCGTCGAAGTGGTCAGGGAAATTCTTGACTATGAGGATGTGTTCCGCATCCCGCATGGTCCCGATTACCTCCTCGGCCTGCGTGACGTGCGCGGTCAGGGCGTTCCGGTCATCGACCTCCGGCTCCGGCTCGGCATGTCGGGCATGGCGCAAACGACGCATACGCGCGTTCTCGTCATCGACGTGCCGATCGCCGGGCGTCTGCTGACGCTCGGCCTGGTCGCCGACCGGGTCTTCGAGGTCGCCTCGTTCCAGAATGACGCCCTCGAAGGCGCCCCCGATATCGGCGTGCGCTGGTCGTCGGAATACATTTCCGGTGTCGTGCGCCGCAATGGCGGCTTCGTGGTGATCATCGATCTCGGACGCCTGTTCAACAGCGCCGACGTGTCCTCGCTGGTTACCACACCGCAGGCCAAGTCGGCCTGACATTTAAGAAGACGGTTGGGGCGACGGCAGGCATGCCGGCCGCTCCGGTCTCCCTGTTTAAGCCAGATACGGGTATTTCTACCCGTATGCTGAGCCCCGAAACTGAAAGAGTTCAAGCGTGTCAGTCGCGGCAGCAAAAGAGTATTACGATGCAGGAATAAGCCCGAAGAATTTCGAGCGACTTTCCCGCTACATCTACGAATACAGTGGCATCAAGATGCCGCCCTCCAAGCGGACTATGCTCGAGGGTCGCCTGCGCCGTCGGCTGCGCGCCACAGGCATCGAAACCTTCGATGAGTACTGCGATTACATCTTCAAGTACGACGGTATGGAGCGCGAGGCGATCCATCTGATGGACGCCGTGACGACCAACAAGACCGACTTTTTCCGCGAGCCGAAGCATTTCGAGCATATGATGGAAAAGGGTCTGCCGACCTTGATCTCGGAGGGCCATCGCCGCCTTCGCATCTGGAGCTCCGCCGCCTCGATCGGTGCGGAAGCCTACACCATCGCGATGGTGATGGAAGATTTCATCAAGGCGAACGGCAACCTGGACTACGGTATCCTCGCCACCGACCTGTCCACAGAGGTGCTGAAGATCGCCCGCCGCGGCGTCTATCCGCGCAACATGCTTTCACCGGTCGAAGCGTCCATGCGCAAGCGTTATGTCATGGAAGCGCGCGATCCCGAACGCGATGAGGTCCGCATTCATCCGAAGCTGCGCGCCAAGGTCGGCTTCGCGCGGTTGAACCTCATGGACGAGAAATACGAGATCGGCGACAAGACGCAGATCGTCTTCTGCCGAAATGTACTGATTTACTTCGACAAGCCGACACAGCAAAAGGTGCTGCAGCGCCTTTGCGACAATCTGGTCCCCGGCGGGTTCCTCTATGTGGGGCATTCGGAAACCATTACCGGGCTTAATCTACCGGTGAAGCAAGTCGCAAATACGGTCTTCAGGAGGGTTTGACCAACATGGCAGAGAAGAAAATTCGCGTCCTCATTGTCGACGACTCTGCCAGCGTCCGCCAGGCGCTTGCCAAGGTTCTGACCGAGGAAGGCGACATCGAAATCATCGGCGCAGCCGGCGATCCGTTCATGGCTGCCAAGAAGCTCCAGGAAGACGTGCCGGACGTCATCACGCTCGACGTCGAAATGCCGAAGATGGACGGCATCACCTTCCTGCGCAAGCTGATGTCGCAGCATCCTATCCCGGTCGTCATGTGTTCCTCGCTGACGGAAGCCGGTTCCGAGACGCTGATGCAGGCGATGGAAGCAGGCGCCGTCGACGTCATCCTGAAGCCGAAGATCGCGGCCGCCGACTTCCTGGCCGAATCCGGCGCACGCATCCGCCAGACCATCCGCGCGGCCGCACAGGCCCGCCTTGGCGCCATGCGCAAACGCTCGGCTGGCACGGGCTCGTCCTCTGCAGGCCCCGCCGCCAAGCTGACAGCCGATGCCGTGTTGCCGCCGCCGACCGGCCGCGCCATGGCGAAGACCACGGAAATGGTATGCTGCATCGGTGCTTCGACCGGCGGCACGGAAGCGCTGCGCGAACTGCTGGAAGTCCTGCCCGCCAACACGCCCGGCATCGTCATTGTCCAGCACATGCCGGAAAAGTTCACCGCGGCCTTCGCCAAGCGCCTCAACGGGCTTTGCGAAGTCGAGGTCAAGGAAGCCGAGAATGGAGATCCGGTGCTGCGCGGTCACGTTCTGATCGCCCCCGGGGACAAACACATGCTGCTGGAGCGTCAGGGCGCCCGCTATGTCGTGTCCGTCCGCGACGGACCGCTGGTCTCGCGCCACCGGCCGTCAGTCGACGTGCTGTTCCGCTCCGCCGCGCGTTCGGCTGGATCGAATGCCATGGGCGTCATCATGACCGGCATGGGTGACGACGGTGCGCGCGGCATGCTGGAAATGCACCAGGCTGGCGCCTTCAATATCGCGCAGGATGAGGCGACCTCGGTCGTCTACGGCATGCCGAAGGAAGCCGTCGCCAAGGGCGGTGTCGACCGGATCGTACCGCTGGAACAGATTGCTCGCGAAATCCTCGCCGCCGACAAGCGCCGGTAACTCACCGTTTGCATCGAAAAGCAGCCCGCCGGACCTCTCCGGCGGGCGCTTCTCTATATCTGTTCCGAGGATTAGGCGGCCGGCTGCTTGGTCTTGCGCAGGTACGGCAGAACCGTATCGAACGAGCCGAAACGGGCAATCGCATCCTCGTTGGACACGGCGGCCGTGATGATCACGTCATCGCCCTGGTTCCAGTTGGCAGGCGTTGCCACCTGATGCTTGGCGGTGAGCTGGATCGAGTCGATTGCGCGCAGGATCTCCGCAAAGTTGCGGCCCGTCGTCATCGGGTAGGTGAGGATCAGCTTGATCTTCTTGTCCGGACCGATGACGAAGACAGAGCGCACGGTCGCGTTGTCGGCCGGCGTGCGGCCTTCCGAGCTCTCACCGGCTCCGGCGGGCAGCATGTCATAGAGCTTGGCGACCTTGAGGTCCTTGTCGCCGATCAGCGGATATTCGACGTCGAAGCCAGTCGCAACGGCAATGTCGTTCTTCCACTTGGCATGGCTTTCGACGGGATCAACAGAGATGCCGATGACCTTGACGCCGCGCTTGCGGAATTCGCCTTCAAGGCCTGCCATCGCACCGAGTTCGGTCGTGCAGACCGGCGTGAAATTCTTCGGATGCGAGAACAGCACCGCCCAGCCGTCGCCGATCCATTCGTGGAAGTTGATCGTCCCCTGCGTGGTCTCTGCGGTGAAGTCGGGCGCGATGTCGTTAATGCGAAGGCTCATGATAAACTCCTCTTTTCAATGCAGTCGCTCTTGTCGGGCGAAATGCGGAAGGCGGCATAGTCTTTCAGCGCATCATAGGACCGGGACGCGATCTCGCGTCTTGCCGGGATCTTGTCCTGATGCTGCACCCTGACCTGCAATTGCCGGAATAGTCCGTAACCACCGGTCCAGCGGCCATAGCCGCTCTCGATGTTTATATGGCCCGCCTGACCGAGAATGTGAACATCGCTTCCCCAATCGGCAGTTATTTCCGTCAGATTTTCGAACGGCATATAGATGTCGTTCAGGCTCCCGACCACGACGGACGGGAAGGGAAGCTTGCGCGGCTCAAACGCGTGAACCGCCGCAAGGTTCTCCGGGTGAAGCTTGCGGGTAATCGCAATGTCGCAAGGAGCGACAAGCATGGCGCCGCGCACATGTCGCGCCGAGGTCCGTCTTGCAAGGGCGGCCGTCACCTGGCAGCCGAGGCTGTGCGCTACGATGAGGGCTGGCCCTTGCGCCAGTTCCGCCTCAAGCCGATCGACCCATTCGTCAAGACAGGGCCTGTCCCAGTTCGCCTGCTCCACCACTCGGGAGCCTTCCACATCGGCAAGCCAGTTGCGCTGCCAATGGCCGTCGCCTGAACCGAAAAGGCCGGGCACGATGAGTATCTTTTCCATCCGAGTGCCCTGCCCTTCGTGTATCGAAATTCTTAGGAGACGTGGCCGCCGGCCAGCATGAAGATGACGAAGCCGAAAGCGGCGGCGATGGCGGCCAGCTCGGCAATACGCTGCGGCAGCGGGATCGAAACGAAAGGCCTTCTGGCGAGATAGGCCGTCTTGTGTGTCTCGGTCGTCATGGCGTCACCTTTCTTCAAGCGATGCACCATTTATAATCCAGCCGTGCAGTAGACTTAAGGAAGCCGATTGTGCGCCAAGGTCGCAGCGAGAAAAATTTTTCTCAATTTCGGACTTCCAAATTCTGTGGTCTTTGTTCCGTTGCGGCTCTCGACTTGCGCATCCGCAATGCCACAAATCGTTGTGTTGACAAACCTCGCTCGAGGTTCAAGAGTGCCCCGGCAGACGGGCTGCGTGAGGGGGAAAATCATGTCACAGCGCGCGTTTATTGGATTTTTCGCTATTCTTTTCATGGCGTTGCTACATATCAGCACAAATGCAAATGCTGCTGACGCCAAGCGACAGATCATCACCACCAAGGACAGCGACTATTTCGGCTTCGATCTGCGCACCGTGCAGAACGTCACGCTCGACCAGTGCAGCACCGCCTGCATCGGCGACAAGTCCTGCCGTGCCTTCACCTATAACCCCAAGGTGAAATGGTGCTTCCTGAAATCGGACTTCAACCAGATGAACCCGTTCCCCGGTGCGGTTGCTGGCAAGATCATGGAAGTCTCCGCCGTCAAGGAACCCGATATCGGCGCTGCCCCCGCGCTCCCCTTCCTGTCTGACACCTTCATCCAGTCCGCCGCCGACCTGCGCAACGGGCTTACCATCCCCGACGACATGAAGAACCAGGGGCTCGAAAGCCTGCTGGCGCTGGCGCGCCTCGACGCGACCTCGAACAATATTCCGAATGCCATGACCGCGTTCCAGGCGGCGCTGACGCTGGAACCGGACAATGCCGATCTCTGGATCGAAACCGCCCGCGCCGCCAACACGGTGACCAAGGATACGGAACTCGCCACCCGCGCCGCCTATATCGCGCTCAACGGATATCAACTAACCCGCACAACCTCCGCCCGCGCCGACGCGCTTGCGGTTCTCGCCAAGGCGCTCGAAAACGCCGAAAACTTCCGACAGGCGCTCAACGCCTACAAGGCGAGCCTCAATCTGGTCTCCTCGGCTGCCGTTCAGGCAGCCTATGCGGATTTGCGCGCCCGGAAGGGCTTCCGGGTCACCGGTAACACGCTCGACAACGACAATGCCCAGCCGCGCGCCTGCGTGCAGTTTTCCGAGAAGCTGCTGAAGAGCGGCGTCGATTACGCGAGCTTCGTCACCGTCAACAATGCTGCCGCAAAGGGCGTGGACGCCAAGGACAACCAGATCTGCGTCGAAGGCCTGGAATTCGGCCAGCACTACCGCATTTCGCTGCGCGCCGGCCTGCCCTCCTCCGTCGATGAACCGCTTCTCGCGCAGGTCAATGTCGACGTTTACGTCAAGGACCGCACGGCTTCCGTTCACTTTACCGGCGACAATTTCGTCCTGCCCTCGACGGCGCGGCGCGGCATTCCGCTCGTGTCCGTCAACGCCACGACGGCCAATCTCAAGCTCTACCGCATCGGCGATCGCAACATCGCCCAGCTGCTCAACAATTCGCAGTTCCTGACGCAGGTCGACAAATACAGCGCCGACACGATCAAGGACACGAATGGCGAGCTCGTGTGGCAAGGCTCGATCGAGATCAAGCAGGCGCTGAACAAGGACGTCATCACCAGCTTCCCGGTCGATGAGGTCGTGCCGGATCGCAAGCCCGGCGTTTACGTGCTGACAGCCGTCGTGCCGAACAGCGGCGGCCAGGAATGGGAACCGCAGGCCACGCAGTGGTTCGTCGTCTCCGATATCGGCCTCACCACCTATGCCGGCACGGATGGTCTCAATGTCTTCGCCCGCGCGCTCGGCAGCGCCAAGCCGCTCGCCGGCATCGACCTGCAACTGCTCGCCAAAAACAACGAAATCCTGGGCTCTGCGAAGACGGACGCCAATGGCCGCGCCACCTTCAGCGCCGGCCTGATGCGCGGCACGGCCGGGATGACGCCCGCCGTGCTCACCGCCCAGCAGAACGGCAAGGACTATGTCTTCCTCGACATGACCCGCGCCGGCTTCGATCTGTCCGACCGTGGCGTTGCAGGACGCACGGCCCCCGGCGCGATCGACCTCTATGCCTGGACCGAGCGCGGCGTCTATCGCCCCGGCGAAACAGTTCATGCGGCGGCGCTCGCGCGCGACATCCCGGCCAAGGCCATCGACAACCTGCCGCTCACCTTCATCTTCCTGCGCCCCGATGGCGTGGAGGACCGCCGCGTCGTCACCGAGGGCGGCAAGGCGGGCGGCTATACGGTCGATCTGCCGATCCTGACGAACGCCATGCGCGGCACCTGGACGATGAACATCTATGTCGATCCGAAGGGCGCCTCCATCGGCTCGCAGACCTTCATCGTCGACGATTTCGTGCCGGACCGCACTGAATTCGACATGAAGACCACCTCGAAGGAAATCGGCGTCGATGCGCCCGCCCATATCGAGGTCGATGGCCGCTATCTCTATGGCGCCCCCGCAGCCGGCCTCGCGCTGGAAGGCGAAGTCGTCCTGAAGCCGACCCGCCTTCGTGATGACTTCAGGGGCTATTTCTTCGGCCTTGCCGACGAAGGCAATGGCAAGTCAGATGCCTTTGACGACGGCGAGGCTGCAGACAATGCCGGCGACAGCAACGCGCAGAACTCGAAGCTGACGCTCGAGAATCTCGACCCGCTCGACGATCAGGGCAAGGCTGCCTTCGACGTAACCTTGGCCGAGCTCCCCTCGACCACACAGCTCATCAACGCGAACGTGACGCTGCGCATGGTGGAAGCCGGCGGCCGCGCCGTCGAGCGCTCGCTGACCTTGCCGGTCAAGGTGGACGGCCCGCGCATCGGCATCAAGCCGGATTTCGAGGGCAATCTCGGCGAAAACGCCATGGCCGGTTTCAGGGTCATTGCCATCGACGCCAATGGCCAGAAGCAGCCGATGAAGGGCCTGACCTGGAAGCTGCTCAGCGTCGAGCGGAACTATCAATGGTATCGCGACGGCAGTGCCTGGAAATTCGAGCCGGTCATGTCCACCAAGCAGGTGGCCGCCGGCAAGCTCGATGCGACGCCCGAGGGTGGCACCATTTCCGCGCCCGTTGCCTGGGGACGCTATCGCCTCGAAGTCAGCTCCGCAGACCCGAACGGGCCGGAATCGAGCGTCGAATTCAACGCCGGCTGGTATGTCGCGGCGAAATCGACCGAGACGCCGGATGCGCTCGACATCGCGCTCGACAAACCGAGCTACAAGGTCGGCGAGACGGCCAAGCTGAAGCTTACCTCGCGCTATGGCGGCCATGTCATGGTCATGGCGGGTTCCGAAACGCTGCTTTCCGTCAGCGAGGCGGATGTTGCAGCCGGCGGCGGTGAAATCTCCGTTCCGGTTACGGCCGATTGGGGTGCGGGCACCTATCTGACCGCAACCCTCTTCCGTCCGGGCGACGCGCAGGACAGCCACATGCCGATGCGCGCCATCGGCATCAAATGGGCCGCCGTCGATCCGGCAGAACGCAAGCTTGCCATCAAGTTCGACACGGCGCAGAAGACGCTGCCGCGTCAGCCGCTGAACATCGCCGTGCAGGTTGAAGGGGCCGGAGCCAAGGATGAGGCCTATGTGACGATTGCCGCCGTCGATGTCGGCATTCTCAATCTCACCCGCTACCAGCCGCCCTCGCCGGATGGCTGGTATTATGGCCAGCGCATGCTCGGCCTCGAAATCCGCGACATTTACGGTCGCCTGATCGACGGTTCGCTCGGCGCCATGGGCGCGCTGCGCACCGGCGGCGATGGCGGGGCGGCAAAGTTGCAGGCAAGCCCGCCGACGCAGAAGCTGGTCGCCTTCTTCTCCGGACCGGTCAAACTGGATGCCGAGGGCAAGGCGCAGGTCAGCTTCGACATTCCGCAATTCAACGGCACGGCCCGCGTCATGGCGGTCGCCTGGTCGAAGGCCGGCGTTGGCCATGCGACGCAGGATGTTGTCATCCGCGACCCGGTCGTGGTGACCGCCAGCCTGCCGAAATTCCTGGCGCCCGGAGACAAGGCCGAGCTGCGGCTCGATCTGGCCAACACCGACGCACCCGCCGGCGACTACACCCTGTCTGTTACCGGCAATACCTCTGCCAAGCTGGACGAGGCATCGGCCAACAAGACGGTGCATCTCGATCCGGGCGGCAAATACAACATCACCGTACCGCTCACCGGCGGAACGCCGGGCCACGGAACGGTGACGATCAAGCTTGCAGGTGCCGGCGGGCTGTCGCTCGACCAGTCCGTCGA
The DNA here is from genome assembly GCF_021026335.1 of Rhizobium sp. C1. GTDB lineage: Bacteria > Pseudomonadota > Alphaproteobacteria > Rhizobiales > Rhizobiaceae > Ensifer_A. The sequence goes on along the minus strand of NZ_JAJNCY010000003.1, from coordinate 419,261 downwards.
TGTACCGGTTCGCCCGGCGCAGCTTCCGTTGACAGAGCGGCGCCTGATACCGCTTGGCCCCGGCGCGAAGCTGACGGTCAATGCCGATCTGCTCGCCGACAGCGTGCTGCCGGGTGCATCCGTCAGCATCAATGTCAGCCGCTCCAGCGCTTTCGACGTGCCGGCCCTGCTGATGAGCCTCAGCCGCTACCCGTATGGCTGCGCCGAACAGACGGCGTCGGGCGCGCTGCCGCTGCTCTACTTCAGCGAGATGGCCGCCACGAATGGCGTTGCCAATGACGCCGAACTGCACAAGCGGGTACAGGACGCGATCTATCGCGAACTCTCCTACCAGTCATCGACCGGCAGTTTTGGCCTCTGGGGGCCGGGCTCGGGCGACATGTGGCTCGACGCCTATGTCACCGACTTCCTGACCCGCGCCCGCGAAATGAAGTTCGACGTGCCGGACCAGGCCATGGTGCAGTCGCTGGAAAACCTGCAGAACTCCTTAAGCGCCAACACGAACGTCAAGGATAGCGGCAGCGAGATCGCCTATGCGCTCTATGTTCTGGCGCGCAACAAGCGAGCCTCGATCAGCGACCTGCGTTACTACGCCGATACGCTGATCGGCGAGTTCAAGACGCCGCTCGCCAAGGCGCAGATTGCCGCAGCGCTTTCGCTTTACGGCGACGCTCAGCGTGCGCGCAACCTCTTCGTCGATGCGCTTCAGGCGGCGCAGCAACAGGCGACCAAGCCTGCCGGCTTCGCCCGCAACGACTACGGCTCATCCTTGCGCGATGGCGCTGCCGTCCTGGCGCTGGCATCCGAGAGCAACCCGGTTCCGCCCATCGTGCCGGAACTTGCCGCCATCGTCTCCAAGGACTGGCAGACGCGCCGCTATACCAGCACACAGGAACAGGCCTGGATGCTGCTGGCCGCCCGCGCGCTTCAGAATGGCGACGACGGTCTGACGCTGGACGTCAATGGTGCGGCCCAGAAGGGCGCCTATATGGCCACCACGACGGGCGAGGCTCTGGTCTCGCATCCGGTCACCGTGACGAATACGAGCAAGGACGCGCTGTCGGTCAATGTCACCACCGTGGCAGCCCCGGCCCAGCCGCTTCCAGCCGGCGGCGATGGTTTCACCATCGAGCGCCACTATTACACGCTCGCTGGTGAAGAGGTGAATGTCTCGCAGGCGAAGCAGAACGAGCGTTATGTGGTCGTTCTGCATGTCGTGGCCAACAACGACTGGCCGCAGCGCATCCTGGTTAGCGATCTCCTGCCCGCCGGCCTCGAGATCGACAATCCGAGCATGGTCAGCAGCGCGCAGCTGGCGAATTTCGACTGGCTGACGGATATCCAGCCGGCCCATGTCGAGTTCCGTTACGACCGCTTCGTCACGGCCTTTGATCTGGCCAGCGGCGCCGAGCGCGATCTCACCTTCGCCTATGTCGTGCGCGCTGTCACACCCGGTGTCTACGACCATCCGGCGGCCAGCGTCGAAGACATGTATCGCCCTCAATTCTCGGCACGCACAGCGCTTGGCCGCATGGAAGTGATGCGCTGAGGCCAGAATGAGGACGCGGGCGAAAATTGGCATCGGGCTTGGCGCGTTGCTCGGGCTTTCCGGGCTCACAGTACTGGGCCTGCTCGCGGCCGATCGCGCCTTCCCGCCGCCACTTGAAAGCGCGCAGACCGTGTCGCGAGAGGTTCGCGATGCGGACAATCAATTGCTGCGCGCCTTCGCCACGCCGGAGGGCCGGTGGCGGCTGAAAACAACAGTCGCCGATGTCGATCCGCAATTCCTGAAGATGCTGGTCGCCTATGAGGACCGGAGGTTCTATGAGCACAGAGGCATCGATCCCCTCGCCTTCGGCCGCGCCTTCGTACAGTTGATCACCCATGGCCGCATCGTCTCGGGCGGTTCCACGCTGACCATGCAGGTCGCACGCCTGATCGAGCCGCGCGCGGAACGCTCGGTGCCGGCGAAACTCCTTCAGATGTTTCGTGCCTTCCAGATCGAGCGCCGGCTGAGCAAGACGGAGATCCTCAACCTCTACCTCACCCACGCGCCCTATGGCGGCAATCTCGAAGGCGTGCGCGCTGCGAGCCTTGCCTATTTCGGCCGCGAGCCCGGCCGGCTCGATGTCGCACAGACCGCCCTTCTCGTCGCGCTGCCGCAGTTGCCTGAAAAGCGCCGACCGGACCGCAATGCGGAAGCCGCAGCCAAGGTACGCGCCCGTGTGCTGAACCGCGCCGCAGTTGCAGCCGTCGTCGGAGAGGGCGAAGCCGAGCGCGCGAGCCTGCAACCCGTTCCGACAACGCGCCGGCAATTGCCGGCCTATGCCGCCCATATCGCCGAACTCGCCGTGCGCAAACAGCCGGGCGTGACGGAGCACAAGACGACGCTCAAACGCGATATCCAGGCGGGCCTTGAGTCCGCTGCCGCGAGCGCTGCCCAGCGCCTGGGGCCCAAGGTGTCCGTCGCCATCGTCATGGCCGATATCCGCACCGGCGCCATCGTCGGAGAAGTGGGGTCTGCGGGTTATTTCGATTCAACCCGCACCGGCTGGGTGGACATGACGCGCGTGCTGCGCTCACCCGGCTCGACGCTAAAGCCCTTCATCTACGGCCTTGCGTTCGAGCAGGGTTACGTGGCGCAGCAGACGATCATCGAGGATCGTCCTGCAGACTTCTTCGGTTATAGGCCGCGCAATTTCGACATGTCCTATCAGGGGGATGTCAGCGTGCGCGAGGCCTTGCAGCTTTCGCTCAACGTGCCGGCGGTCCGCCTTCTGGATGCTGTCGGTCCGACGCGGCTGCTTGTGCGCTTCCGCCGCGCCGGCGTGAAGCCGATTTTGCCGCCCAATGAAGCACCGGGGCTTGCGATTGCACTCGGCGGCATCGGCGTGACGCTGAAGGACCTTGTGCAGCTTTATGCCGGTCTGGCGAGCCGCGGCCGGCTGGTGCAGATCGGAGACGGGGTGCTCGATCAGCCGGAAAAGCTTGAGGGTGAGCCGCTGATGGAGCCGGTGGCGGCCTGGAATATCACCGATATCCTCTCCGACGTGCTGGCCCCGCGCGGCAGCCGTCAGCTCGGCATCGCCTACAAGACCGGGACCAGCTATGGCAACCGCGACGCCTGGTCGATCGGTTATGATGGCGCGCATGTCGTCGGCGTCTGGGTTGGGCGGCCCGACAACGGGGCGGTTCCGGGGCTCACCGGCTATCTCTCCGCCGCGCCCATTCTCTTCGACGCCTTCGTCAAATCGGGCGTTGCGATTACCCCCTTCCCGCCCGCCCCGCTCGGCGCGGCCCATATTGCCGCCGCCGATTTGCCGATGAGCCAGAAGCGCTTTTCCATGACCTCGACCGGCCTGCTTGCCATGTCGGGCAAGGAGCCGGCGCCGCAGATCGTCTATCCGCCGGAAGGCGCGCGCGTCGATCTCGGCGCCAGTGATGCCGCCGCCCAGCCTGAGGCGCTTTCGCTAAAATTGCAGGGCGGCCGTGCGCCGTTCCACTGGCTGGCCAACGGGAAGCCGCTACCGGAACTCTCCCGCCGCCGCACCATGCAATGGGTTCCGGAAGGCGCCGGCTATTCGACGCTCACCGTCATCGATGCCGCCGGCCGCGCGGCCAGCGTTCGGGTCTTTGTAGAATAGTCTCCCCCTCATAGCCGTTGGTTTTAGGGGTGCAATCCCGAATAAAAGCAGCTTTGGGTTCGCCGCTTTACCGGCCGTTAACCATGATTTGCGCAACACTTGGACATTGATCGCGCGCCTGATTTTCAATCGCGCCGGCAACGCAGTTGGACGTCATAAACCGGGGACAATCATGGCCATCATCGCATTCGCAAATACCAAGGGCGGGGCCGGCAAGACAACCGCGGTCGCCATCGTGGCCTGCGAGTTGATCCGCATGGGTTTCTCCGTGACGGTGCTCGATGCCGATCCGCAGCTGTGGTTCAGCAAGTGGTACGAGAAGCTGGGTGCGAATGCCCCCAGGCGTCTTTCCGTCGTCTCCTATGTCACGGCGGCCAGCCTGAACGGACATATCCAGCGCGCCAGGGAAGAGGTCGATTTCGTACTGCTCGATCTTCCCGGCGCGCGCAGTCCGCTGCTCGCGCAGGCCATCGGCCAGTCGCAATATGTGATCATCCCGATCCAGGGTTCGGCCATGGATGCGGAAGGCGGCGCGAATGTCATTGAGCTGATCCAGTATCTCGCCGATCGCGCCAACATGCGCATTCCGCATTCCGTCGTGCTGACACGTATCAATCCCATGGTAACGACGCGCTCGCTGCAGACGGTCAAGGACCTGCTGTCCAAGCGTCGCGTTCATGTCTTCGCCACGCCTATCATTGAACGCGCCGCCTATCGCGACGTCTTCACCGCCGGCGACACGCTTTACACGGCAGATCCGGAGCGTATCTCGAATCTCGACAAGGCACAGGAGAATGCGCAGGCGCTGGGTCTTGAAGTCCTGCGCCGCATCCTGCCCTACACGACGAAGCCCGTTCTGCGCGACAAGACCGATATACGCCTGACCGCCTGACCTCTGTCGGATCCTGCCCGCACGGTGACAAAATAGGCTCGCGAGCGACGGCTCGGCCTGATATCTTTCCGCCGACATACCGTACCGGCGGAGGAGAAACAGCGGTCATGAGCGAAACATTCAATGCCATCGTCATCGACGCCGTGGACGGAAAGCCGAAAGCGGCCTTCCGCGCTCTGACGCTTGCCGATCTGCCAGATCATGACGTTCTCGTCGAAATCAGCCACTCCACACTGAATTACAAGGATGGTCTTGCGGTCAGCGGCAAGGGCCGGATCGCGCGCCGCACCCCCCTGGTCGCCGGCATCGACCTTGCCGGAACCGTGGTAGAATCGCGCTCGCCGCTCTGGAATGCGGGCGACCGGGTTGTCGTCAACGGTTTTGGTTTGTCGGAAACGGAATGGGGCGGCTACAGCCGCTATCAGCGCCTCAAGCCGGAATGGCTGATGGCGCTGCCGGACGCGTTTTCCTTCGAACAGGCGATGGCGATCGGAACGGCCGGCTATACGGCCGCTCTCTGCGTCGATGCGCTGGAGCGCTGGGGCGCAATCCGGCCGGGCGAAGGCGAGGTTCTGGTGACAGGCGCGGCCGGCGGCGTCGGCTCGGTCGCGATCAGCCTGCTTTCGACGAAGGGGTATCGGGTGACGGCCTCGACAGGGCGGCCCGACACCCACGACTATCTCGCAGCACTGGGGGCAAGCGGCTTTGTCGACCGGGCCAGCCTGGCCGAAAAGGGCGCGCCCCTGCAAAAGGAGCGCTGGAGCGGGGCGGTGGACGCCGTCGGCTCGACAACGCTGGCCAACATTCTGGCGCAGACAAATTACGGTGGCGCTGTCGCGGCCTGCGGACTTGCCGGCGGGGCTGATCTGCCGGCTACCGTCATGCCGCATATCCTGCGCGGCGTTGCCCTCCTCGGCGTCGATTCCGTCATGGCGCCCATGGCGCTGCGCAAGCAGGCATGGCAGACGCTCGCCGAGACGCTGAATACGGATCACCTCGCGGCGATGACCACGGTCGAGCCTATGTCGAAGCTCCCCGAACTTGCCGAGGCCATCGTCGCCGGCAAGATCCGCGGTCGCGTCGTGATCGACGTCAGCCGCTGAGCCGGTTGCCGTCGCTTTTCAGTCCGGCTTGTCGAGTACGCCTCTGACGCGGGATGCCAGTTGTTCGAAGGTGAAGGGTTTCGAAATCAGCTGCAGCCCTGCATCGAGCCGGCCGTGATGGACGATGGCGTTGCGCGAATAGCCGGTCGTGAACAAAACCTTCAGGCCGGGCCTCAGTTTCCAGGCCTCGTCCGCCAGTTGCTTGCCCGTGCGGCCCGGTAGGACGACATCGGTGAAGAGCAGATCGATGCGCCGGTCGGTTCGCAGTATGCCGAGACCCGCCTCGCAATCCGCAGCCTCCAGAACCAGATAACCGAGTTCGGTCAGGATCATCTTGCTGTAGGCGCGAACTTCGTCATTGTCTTCGACGACGAGAATGACCTCCCCTTCGCTGCTGGTCGGTATCGCGGCCGCGTCGGCGACCGGAAGATGATCGATTTCGCCGCGGAACCGCGGGAAATAGAGCTTGATCGTAGTTCCCTGGCCCTCTTCGCTATAGATGGTCACATGGCCGCCCGACTGCTTGACGAAGCCATAGACCATGCTGAGCCCAAGGCCGGTACCGCGTCCGACCTCCTTGGTCGTGTAGAAGGGCTCGAAGGCTCGGCTCAGTGTCTCCTTCGACATGCCGAAACCGGAATCGCTGACGGCGATCATGACATATTGCCCCGGCACGACTTCGGCGTCGGTCGCTGCATAGGACTCGTCCAGCGCAGTGTTGGATGTCTCTATCGTCAGCTTTCCGCCGGCCGGCATCGCATCGCGCGCGTTGACGGCAAGGTTTATGATGGCGCTTTCGAGCTGGTTCTGATCCACCTCGATCGTCCAGACACGCGGGGCCAGCACCCCTTCCAGCTCGATCTGTTCTCCTAGGGTCCGGTGCAGCAGTTCATTCATGTCGCGCACGAGAATATTGGGATCCAGCGGCTTCGGATTGAGCGGCTGCCGACGGGAAAAGGCCAGCAACCGCCCGGTCAGGCTCGCGGCGCGATGCGCCCCCTGCAATGCCATCTCAGCAGCGCGCATGATCCTCGCCTCATCCCCGGGCTTGCTGCGCTTGATCGTGTCGAGGCCGCCGATGATGACGGTCAGAAGGTTGTTGAAGTCATGGGCGACGCCGCCCGTCAGCTGGCCGACAGCCTCCATCTTGTGCGCCTGGCGCAAGGCTTCTTCCGCCTTGGCCCGTTCGGCAATCTCCTCGGCAACGCGCTGCTCCAGCGTGGCATTGAGCCCCTGCAGCTCTTCCTCCGCCACACGGCGCTGCCGCAATTCCTTCTCGGCAGAGCGGAAAAGCCGCGCATTGTCGATGGCGACGGCAGCCTGACTGGCAAGCGCCATGATCCGCTCTTCGGTCCGCGCATCGAAAATATTCGCCTCACCGTGACCAAAGAAGAGGCCACCCATGACCTTGCCGGTGCGCGACTTGACCGGAACAGCGAGATAGCTGCGGACAGACGGCAGGTCTTCGGCAGCATGACCGTCGACCGGCGCCTGAGGATAAAGGGGATCGGACGTAATGTCGGGCAAACATACAATCTCGTTGCCGGCAATCTCGCAATTGAAGATCCGGCCACCCCAGCGCTGTGAGAGGGCTTGGAGACCCGCGCGGTCCAGTCCGCAGACGCTGCAAAGGATCTGGCCTTCGCCTTCATCATGGGACACATCGTAATAGAATGCGCCAAATTGCGCGCCGCTCAGCTCGATGCTCGCATCCGTGATGGCTTGGACAAGCCTTTCCTGGTCGAGATCGCCGGAAATGGCGCTGGCGGTCCGGTTCAGGATGGAGAGGGCGCGCATCTGCTCCTCAAGCTCCCGCGTCACACTCTTCTCCGCCGTGATGTCGATGATGACACCGCTCATGTTCCTCTGGCCCGCTGCATCACAGGCAACCTGCCCGCGAGCCACGACAACGCGCTCCTGGCCGCTCCCGTGGACCCGGTATTCCGCTTCGTAGGGTGCGCCGCTCTCGACGGAGCGATCGAGCACCGAGAGAACCCGCTCGACATCGCGGCTGTCGATCGCCTGAACGAAATGCTGCAACGGCAGCCCGGTCTCGGCCTGCGAAGCATCGACACCGAAAACCTCTGCCAGAGGTCCATGGATGGTGAGCCTGTCGCTGTCCACTGACCAGTCGAACACCGCCACACGGCCGGTCGAAAGCGCCCGACCAAGGCGCTCGCGCGTCATCAGAAAACGCTGTTCGCTCTTGAAGACGGCGCGGGCGGCCTCTCGCCGGATCTCCGCCATCTGAATGTTGGAGTGAACCCGCGCAACCAGTTCGCGCGCTGCAAAGGGCTTGATCAGATAGTCGTCCGCGCCGGCATCCAGGCCTTCGACCTTGGCTTCCTCGCCCGCACGCGCCGACAGCATGATGACCGGCGTGTCAGCAAGAGCACTATTGGTTCGCACGGCCCGGAGCAGGCCGAAGCCGTCCAGCTTAGGCATCATCACGTCGGTGAGGATGAGATGCGGCTTGCGCTCATGCGCGAGTTCAAGCGCCGCCTGGCCATCGGCGGCCAGAACAACCTCGTAGCCTTGCGCTTCGAGAAGGCGACCGACATAGGCGCGCATATCGGCATTGTCATCGGCAAGCAGGATGCGCTTGCCCAGGTTTTGCGAGAGATCGCCCTGCACCGTCAGCGCATTCAGGCCGGAGACGGATATCTCGGGATGGGTTTGACGGGCAGAGGTATCCGGCAGCCAACGCAGAGCCTCCTCCACGAATTCATGCGACCTGGAGACCGCCGCCGTCGTGACCGCACCACCTTCGAGGATCCGCTCCCGCTGCAAATGCGCGCGGCCCAGCGGCAGGGTCACGGTAAACCGGGTGCCCTCCCCTTCCGTGCTTTCGGCCGTGATGGAGCCGCCGTGCAGCATCACCAGTTCATGCACCAGCGCCAGACCGATGCCACTGCCCTCAAAGCTGCGACCCCGCGCGCCTTCGACGCGATGAAAGCGCTCGAACAGCTTGGGCATCTCATGCGCCGGAATCCCCACACCCGTGTCCCGCACCGTCACGGCGGCGGACTGGCCATCGGACGCCATTCCGACGGAGACGGAAATCTCGCCTTCCATCGTGAATTTGAAGGCGTTCGACAGAAGGTTGAGGATCACCTTCTCCCACATGTCGCGATCGATGTAGACGAGGTCGGGCAACCCCTCGCAGTCAATGGAGAGCTTCAGGCCCGCCCTTTCAATCGTGGAACGAAAGCTGGAGGCGATATCTGTTGTGAATTCGCAGAGATCGGTTGCCTGATAACGGGCGCTGACCCGCCCGGCTTCTATGCGCGAGAAGTCGAGAAGACTGTTGACCAGCCGCAAGAGACGCGAGCCGTTGCGGTGGGCAAGCTCCACCTGCGACCGCATATGGTCCGCTGTAAGGTCGGCAGACAATGCATCCTCGAGCGGCCCCAGCATCAGTGTGAGCGGCGTCCGGAACTCATGCGAGACATTGGAGAAGAAAGCCGTCTTGGCGCGGTCCAGTTCGGCAAGCGCCTCCACCCGCCGGCGTTCCTCCTCATAGGCGTCCGCATTGGCGATTGCCGAGGCGATCTGGCCCGCAACCAGCGTCAGGAAGCCGCGATAGCCCTCATCGAACTGACGATAGGGGTTCAAGCCGACCACAAGTGCCCCAGCCCGACCCGTTTCGCCGGACGGCAGCACGGGCAAAATGGAGGCCTGAGCGCTTTCCCGGTCCCACGCCCCCAACGGCGCCGAACCCGGAAACAGCCCGGATACGTCGCTCAAAAGGAGTGGTTGGTGATTTTGCATCACCTCGGCAAGCGGCCAGGAGGAAAACTCGCTGACCTTTCCATGTTCAGGCAGGTGGACACCGAAAGAGGCCGCCATAGTCGCTTCGGCCCCGACGGACGGCGCCATGAACAAGAGCGCGAACGTGATGTCGTGCTGATCGGTGGAAAGAGCGCGGATACTTCTTTCGCAGGCCTCCTGCCAGGTTCTTGCCTCTGCAGTGCGGGCCGCGAGCTCTCTGAGCAGACGCAACTGCCTGTCACCGATGACCCGTCGCGTGTCGTCCGTGTTGGCGCAGATGATGCCGCCTGGCGTGCCGTCATCCGTCGGGATCGGGCTGTAGGAAAATGTGTAATAGGTTTCCTCGGGATATCCGTGCCGCTCCATGATCAGGAGCTGCTCCTCGACATAGGTTCCCTCGACACCGCCCATGGCCTTGGTGAGCATGGGGCCGATTTCCGGCCAGATCTCGCGCCAGACCTCTGCCGTTGGTCTGCCGAGTGCCCAAGGGTGCTTGCCACCGATGATGGACTTGTAGGCGTCATTATAAAGGTAGATCAGCTGCTCGCCCCAACCGATCCAGATCGGCTGTCTGGACGTGAGCATGATGCGGATCGCGGTCTTCAGGCTCTGCGGCCAGAATTGCGGCGGGCCCAGGCGCGACCTGCTCCAGTCGTGAGCGCGAATGAGCGCACCCATTTCCCCGCCGCCTGCCAGGAAATTGAGATGGGCGCCGGCGTTCGTCTCGAGATCATGTTCACTCATAATGCGTTCCGGCAAACTGGGGATGTCATTGAATTACGTCCTGAACTGTCAGGCTGGCGTAAAGGCTTGGCGAATGGCCTCATCCAGCTCTTCCAGCCTAAAGGGCTTGGGAATGATGGGAACATGCCGGAACGCGTCAGGGACACCCTCCCGCCCATAGCCGCTTGAGATGATGAAAGGCAGGCCTTTCTCCGCAATGGCCTCGGCGACCGGGAAGACCTTGACGCCCTCCAGATTCACATCCAGCAAGGCGAGATCAAAGGGAACCGTTTCGACGGCTGAAAGCGCTACGGGCACCGACTTTGCACTTCCCGTGACGATACATCCCAGTTCTTCAAGCATGGTTTCGATCATCATCAACACGAGTTCTTCGTCTTCCACGACGAATACACGCAGGCCGGAAGGTGTGGTCATTTGTGTCCCCGAAAATGATCAAAGAACTTTCAAACGTGTGTGTTGGGTGAAAGTTCCGTCGACGGTCTAAAATTCGCGCGCTTCTCCGCGGCAACCAAGCCGCTTCGGCGCGCACGCCTTGGAACCGGGCACTCTTCGATCGCATCTTGTGCGGCCAGTATAACTATGTATACATTACCTCTCATTCATGGAGCGATCGCTTGGAAAGGTGCTTGGAGGAGCGGGCCCTTCCTGTCCGGTTTTACCGATGGCGATCGGGTGTCGGGACGATAAACGGGAGGAAGTACACATGATCACCAGACGTCATTTGATCGCGAGCGCCGCAGCGCTTGCCATGCTATCGGCCGCCGGTACGGCGATGGCCGCCGACACCGTCAAAATCGGACTGATCCTGCCGATGACCGGCCCCTTTGCCTCGACCGGCCGACAGGTCGAAGCCGGCGTTCGTGCATACATGGCGTTGAATGGCGACACAGCGGGCGGCAAGAAGATCGAGATCGTTCTGCGCGACGACGCGGGCACCGCCGATCAGACGCGCCGCATCGCGCAGGAACTTGTCGTCAATGATAAGGTGTCGATGCTGGTTGGCTTCGGCCTGACGCCGCTGGCCATGGCGGTCGCACCCGTCCTCAATCAGGCGAAGGTGCCCGCCATCATCACGTCAGCCACGACGTCAGCCATCATGTCGAAGTCCGACTACTTCGTGCGGACATCCATGGCCGGCCCACAATCCGCCGTGCCGGTCGCGACCTGGGCCGCCAAAAACGGGCTGAAGCGCGTCGTGACCCTGGTGACGGATTACGGCCCGGGCTACGACATCGAGAAGGGTTTTACCGACCAGTTCAAAAAGGATGGTGGTCAGATCGTTGAAGCCGTCCGCGTGCCGCTGCAGAATCCCGACTTCGCACCCTTCCTGCAGCGGGTGCGCGACGCCAAGCCGGATGCCGTCTTCGTCTTCGTTCCGGCCGGCGTCGGCTCGCTGTTCATGAAGCAGTTCGTCGATCGCGGTCTGGCGGATGCCGGCATCAAGCTGATCGCCACCGGCGATGTGACCGATGACGATCTGCTCGGCGCCATCGGCGATCCGGCGCTCGGCGTCATCACCGGCCATTTCTACTCCGCCGCCCATGACAGCCCGGAAAACAAGGCCTTCGTCAAACAGGTGAAGGAGGCGGCCAAGATCCGGCCGAACTTCATGGCCGTCGGCGGCTATGACGCGATGCATCTCGCCTATGCCGCATTGGCCAAGACCAATGGCGATACCGACGGGACGAAGCTGATCGCCGCGATGAAGGGCATGGAATGGACGAGCCCGCGTGGGCCCATCTCCATTGATCCCGCCACCCGCGACATTGTGCAGGACATCTATATCCGCAAGGTCGAGAAGAAGGACGGCGAACTCTACAATGTCGAGTTCGACACCTTCAAGAAGGTCCACGACCCCTTCGTGGCCAAGTAAGTCGCCAAGCGATCTCAGTTCGGTGATCTCCAGTCACTGACATTTCCGAAACCGGCGGCGGGGCGCTTCCCCGCCGTATAACCGGGAGAGACCATGCTGACGATCCTGTTCGACGGCATCGCTTATGGAATGCTGCTCTTCGTCCTGGCCTGCGGCTTGTCGATCACGCTCGGGCTGATGAATTTCGTGAACCTCGCCCACGGGGCCTTCGCCATGGCGGGTGGCTATGTCACCGTGATCCTGATGAACCGCTACGGCGTCTCGTTCTATCTGTGCCTGCCGGCGGCCTTTGTCGCCACGGCACTCATCGGCGCAGCCCTCGAAGTCACGCTCTATCGCCGGCTTTACCGCGCCTCGCATCTCGATCAGGTTCTCTTTTCCATCGGCCTCGTCTTCATGGCGATTGCGGCGGCGGATTATTTCATGGGCGGCCAGCAGCAGCTCATCAACCTGCCGGACGAACTGCGAGGTCGCTTCGATGTCTTCGGCATTGGAATAGGCCGCAGCCGCCTGTTCGTCATCGTCATCTGCGCCATTCTGGCGGTGGCACTCCAACTTGCCTTGACCCGCACGCGCTTCGGCAGCCAGCTTCGCGCCGCTGTCGATGACGGGCGCGTGGCGCGCGGGCTTGGCATCAATGTCTCGACCATTTTCGTGCTGACCTTCGCGCTCGGCTCCGGTCTTGCAGGCCTCGGCGGCGCGCTCGGCGCGGACATGCTGGGTCTTGACCCGAATTTCCCGCTGAAATTTCTCATCTATTTCATGATCGTCGTCACCGTCGGCGGCACGTCTTCGATCACCGGTCCGTTCATCGCCGCGCTGCTTCTCGGCATCGCCGATGTCGCGGGCAAATATTACCTCCCACAGGCCGGCGCCTTCATCATCTACGCGGTGATGATCCTCGTCCTGATCCTGCGTCCCAACGGCCTCTTCACGCGGGAGGGCGGACGATGAGCCACCAAATGGAGGCCCTTGCGCTCCTCAATGCCAAGCGTCGCTGGCGCGTGTGGGAAATCGCGCTCTGGCTCGTTGCCATCGCTGCGATCTTCCTGTTGCCCTCGCAATTGCTGATCCTGACGGAAATCGTGATCCTGGCACTGTTTGCTGTCTCGCTGGATCTCATCCTCGGCTATGCCGGTATCGTCTCGCTCGGTCACACTGCCTTTTTCGGGCTGGGGGCCTATGCCGCCGGGATCCTTGCCCGGGACTATGTCACCGAACCGGTCACCGGCCTCCTCTTTGCTGGCCTCGTGAGCGGCCTCTTCGGGCTCGCCACCAGTTTCCTCGTCTTGCGTGGCTCGGACCTCACGCGCCTGATGACCACATTCGGCGTTGCCATGCTGCTCGCGGAAGTCGGCAATCAGGCCGCCTGGCTGACCGGCGGCGCGGATGGGCTCTCGGGCATGTCCATGGGACCCATTCTAGGCCTGTTCGAATTCGATCTCTGGGGCCGCACCGGATATGTCTACTGCCTCGTTGTACTGATCGCCCTCACCTATATCGCACGGCGGATCGTGAATTCGCCCTTCGGCCTCTCGCTCATGGCGATCAAGCGTAATCCGCGCCGCGCCGCCATGCTCGGCATTTCTCCGAAGCGCCGGATCGTGGTGGTCTATGCCATCTCCGCCGCCTATGCCGGCATGGCCGGAGCGCTGCTGGCGCAGACCACCAATTTCGTTTCGCCCGACGTGCTCGCCTTCCACCGTTCGGCAGATGTGCTCCTCGTGCTGGTCATCGGTGGCGCTGGCTATCTCTACGGCGGCATTTTCGGCGCCATCATCTTCACGCTACTGCGCGACTGGCTATCGGTCGCCACTCCGCAATACTGGATGTTCTGGATCGGCCTTATCCTGGTCGCCATCGTCATGATCGGCCGCGAGCGCCTGACAGGCTGGCCTGCGCTTCTCGCGGCACGGCTCAAGGGCAAGACCGAGGAGGCCGCTAAATGACTGCGCTGGAAACCAGACACCTCGTCAAGCGCTTTGGCGGATTTACCGCAACGCATGATGTTTCTCTGTCCATTCGCAAGGGTGCCCGCCACGCACTCATCGGCCCGAACGGCGCGGGAAAGACGACGCTGATCAACCTCTTCACCGGGGTCTTCGCGCCAACCAGCGGACAAATTCTGCTCGACGGCGAGGACATAACCGCACTGCCCGCCCACGCCCGCGTGGCGCGCGGACTATCGCGCACCTTCCAGATCAACCAGCTCTTCGGCGACTTCACCACGCTCGAATCCATGATGCTCGCCATCGGCGAACGCAAGGGCCATGGTCGCCGCTTCTGGCGGCCGCTAGCCGCCGACCGCGACGTAGCGGAGGAGGCTGTTTCAACGCTCGAACGCTTTCGTCTCGCTGACGTTATGTCATGCGAGACAAAATCACTGCCATATGGCAAGCAAAGATTGCTTGAAATTGCGCTCGCTATCGCCGCGCAGCCGAAAGTGCTCTTGCTCGACGAGCCTGCGGCGGGCGTGCCGGAAGAGGAACGCGAGGAGGTTCTGGCCATGGTGCGGGCCCTGCCCGCAGACGTGACTGTGGTGCTGATCGAGCACGACATGGACCTCGTCTTCTCCTTCGCAGACCGCATCTCGGTTCTGGCCGCCGGCGCTCTCTTCGCTGAAGGCACGGTAGAGGAGATTGCGCGCGACCCGCAGGTGAAAGCCATCTATCTCGGGGAGGATGCCTGATGTCGGCGCTTCTTCGCATCGAAAAGCTTGTCGCCGGCTATGGCGAGGCGCGAGTGCTCTCCCATGTCGATCTTGCCGTCGAGGCGGGCCGCTCTCTGGCACTGCTGGGGCGCAACGGCGCGGGCAAGACGACACTGGTCGACACGATTGCCGGCGTGACGACGCATCATGCAGGCGCGATCCATTTCGACGGACGCGACATCGCCCGCCTGCGCGCCGAACAGCGCGCGCCGCTCGGCATCGGCTGGGTGCCGCAGGAGCGCAATATCTTTGCCTCGCTTACGGTGGAGGAAAACCTGACCGCCACCGCCCGCCCCGGTCCCTGGTCGCTGGATCGCGCCTATCAGATGTTCCCGCGCCTGAAGGAACGCCGCCGCAACATGGGCAACCAGCTTTCGGGCGGCGAACAGCAGATGCTCGCCGTCGCCCGCGCCCTGATGCTGAACCCGAAGCTGCTGCTGCTGGATGAACCGCTGGAGGGCCTTGCCCCGATCATCGTCGATGAATTACTGGCAGCGCTGCGCCGCATTGTCCGGGATGAGGGCATGTCGGCCATCATCATCGAGCAGAAGGCGCGCAAGATCCTGCCACTGACCGACGAGGCCGTCGTTCTGGATCGCGGCGCGGTGAGCTATCGTGGGACGTCGCAGGGGCTGCTGGACGATCCGGAGCGGCTGGATGGGCTGCTCAGCGTGGCGTGAGGCATCACTCACCCGTTGACGCTTGTTCCTCTGTTCAATACGATCCTCTGCCATGTTGCAGGAGTGACCGATGCCGCAACCAGCCCCGGAGTACATGTCCGCCGACGCGTTTTTTGACTTCGCGCAGGATCGCGACGAGAAGTGGGAACTGGTGGACGGCGTTCCGGTGATGATGGCCGGAGCAAACCAGCGCCATCAGGCAATCGCCGCCAATATCTTTGCGTCCTTATACAATCAGTTGCGTGGCAAGACTTGCCGCCCAACATCGGCCGATACAGGCGTTTCGATTGGCCCAGGCACTGTTCGTTATCCCGATGTCGTCGTTGACTGCGGCAGGCGCGATGACGAGTCCATGTTCGCGTCGGAACCGGTTCTGGTCATCGGGGTTCTGTCACCATCGACCCGCAGCTTCGACTCGCACCGGAAGGTGCTGGAGTACAAATCGAACCCAGATATCCGCTACATCCTGCTTGTCGATACCAACAACGTTGGTTGTCTGCTTCATTATCGGGATGGGGAAGGCTGGGAAGAAATCATGCGCGATAGCGCGGGGTCGAGCGTCGAGCTTCCCGAAATCGGCATCACGATTTCACTCGATGACATTTACGATGGCCTTGAGTTCAAACCAAGGCTGGTCCGTCAAAACGAGGGAACGTAAAAGAGGCGCGGCAGTGTCCCACCGCGCCTCTCTGAAGCGTCAGCGCTTGGTGCGCCAGCTTTCGGCATAGTTCTCGCGGGCTTCGCGAGCGTATGGCGTCGGCGACACACGCACGCGGATCTTCGCCTGCTTGTGGCGCTCGGTCGAGGTCTTGCCCGAACCGCCGTCCGGTTCGCCCCAGACCAGCGTCAGAACGTCGCCCTCGTTGATGTCCGGATCGACGATGCCCAGCGAAAGCAGGCAGCGTTCGTTGTAGGAATAGCCGTTGAACATCGACATGCCGACGCGCTTGCCGCTCTGGTCGAGGATCAGGTCGGCGCTGGTGGAGGCATAGTTCGGCTGCGGGAAGTCGATCCACTTGTAGTGGTCTTCACCCGGCTTGAAGGCAGAGGCGATGACTTCGACAACGTCTTCAGCGTTCCACTCGAAGGTCACCTTCTTGCGGTTCTTCTGTTCCTTCATCTTCAGCAGCGCCTGCTTGCCGATGAAGTCGTCCTTCTTCCAGCCGATGTAGAAATCATAGCCGAGTTCGAACGGGTTGACGTAGTAATCCTCGATATTGTTCGAGACATAACTGCCGCCGATGGCGCCGGTCGCTTCGTAGGAGTCCGCACCCAGCCATTCGCGATAGGCCGCAAGCATGCCGTCGCCTGTATAGATGCCCGGAAGCGGAGACGGGATCCAGCCGGATTCCAGCGTGTTGGTCGAATAGGCACGGCTGCCGCAGCGCACGAGATCGACATTGGCTTCCTTGGCGGCTTCAAGAATGCAGCTCAGGATGTAGTTCTTGTCGTCGTACGGACCCCAGATTTCCAGGCCCGGCGCGCCGGACATGCCGTGGCGCAGCGCCTGAACCTTCTTGGAGCCGACATTGATCTGGTCGACATGGAAGAACTTGATGTCCGGGATCGGGCCGCGATTCAGCTTTTCGAAGATCTTGTTCGCTTCAGGACCCTGGATCTGGTAGCGGTAATGCGTGCGGAAGACGCGCTCACCCTCGGGCCGCGACGGCGAACGCGGATCGTGCTTGATGCGGACGTTCCACTTGCCATAGGCCGCGCAGAACATCAGCCAGTTGGAGGTCGGCGCGCGGCCGACAAGGATGAACTTGTCCTGACGCTCGCGGAAAATGATGTGGTCACCAATGACATGACCGTTCGGCGTGACCGGCACGAAATGCTTGGCGCGATTGAGGCCGAAATTCGAGAAGGCATTGATGCCGTGATAGGCAAGAAACGCCTCGGCATCCGGGCCTTCGACAATCAGTTCGTCCATGTGGTGCGACTGGTCGAAGAGAACGGCCGAATGGCGCCAGGCCGCCTGCTCGTCACGCCAGTTGGCAAATTCCGGGGCGACAACCGGGTACACATACATCCCGATCTTGGAGTTGCGCAGGCGCCCGACGATGTCGGGATTCTCTTTCATGATGTCGGACAGACTGGACGCAGCCATCGTGGTTCCTCCCATTGGCAAAGCTATCTATGTATACATTCATGCCGATTGATGCGCAGAATGCAAGCCTCTTTTTCAGGGAGAGTGGCGTGAGAGAACGACAAAAGGATGACGGTTTCAACCAGCATCACGAGACAGGCGCGCTGTTTTTCGGGTTCTAGCGATGAATCAGGGCTAGTCCGGGGATCTTGGCTAAGAGATCTGGATCCTTGTTGAAAATGTATTCAATATTGTGCCGCGCCGTGCGTGCGTGTTCCCGCGCCACGAACTCGGCCCGCGCGCCTTCGCGACCGACAATGGCGTTCACGATCGCCTTGTGCTGCTCCTGCGCCGAGCGCAGCGAGCGGCGAAACGCGGCAATTTCCATGCGGTTGGGCAGAAAGGCCGAGGGCGAGGCGAAAGGCAGTGCCGAGGCGCGCTCGACCTCGCGGCGAATCATCTCGCTGCCGCAGAGCCCGGCCAGCTCGCGGTGAAAATCCTCATTGAGGTCGGAATAGGCATCAAAATCGACCGCATCGCCTTCCCCGAAGCAGGCGTCGATCTTTTCGACGATCTGATGCAGCCGCGCCAGCCCCTCCGGCGAAGCACCGCGCTCCGCGGCAAGGCGGGCGGCCGTGCCTTCCATGACACCACGCAATTCGATGGAATCGATGACGTCCGCATAGCCGAAGCGGCGCACGACGAAACCGCCATTCGGCAGGCGGTCTAGAAGCCCCTCCTCCGCCAGCCGCGAGAGCGCCTCACGCACGGGCGTGCGGGAAATCTCCAGCGTTTCCGCGAGCGACACCTCGAAGAGCCGCATCCCGCCCGGCAATTCGCCGCTGACGATCTTTTCGCGCAATTCGATCACGGCCCGGCGGCCATGGGTGGCGGCTTCGCTGACTTTCATGGTTGGTTTCCCCCATTCACGCAAACGCTATAGCACCCACAGAGGCGGCTGCGAAGCGCCTCGGGGGCGACTTGTATACACTGCCGGCATGTGCCGCCTATTTGGCGAAAACGACCGTCTTGTGCTTGTTGAGCAGAACGCGATCCTCCAGATGCCAGGTCACAGCACGCGCCAGAACACGACGCTCGATATCACGCCCCTTGCCCACCAGCTCTTCCGGCGTGTCGGCATGGCTGACCGGCTCGACATCCTGACAGATGATCGGCCCCTCATCGAGATCGCCGGTAACATAATGGGCGGTCGCTCCGATCATCTTCACGCCGCGCGCATGAGCCTGATGATAGGGCTTGGCACCCTTGAAGCCCGGCAGGAAGGAGTGGTGGATATTGATGCAGCGGCCGGAGAGAAAGGCCGAAAACTCATCGGAAAGCACCTGCATGTAGCGCGCCAGCACGACAAGCTCGGCTCCGCTTTCCTCGACGATGCGTCGCACCCCCGCCTCCTGTTCAGCCTTGATCTCCTTCGTCACCGGCAGATGATGATAGGGAATCCCTTCCATCAGCGTCAGGTTCAACGCCTCGCGCGGGTGATTGCCGATGATGCCGACCGCTTCCATGTTCAGCTCGCCGATCCGCATCCGGTAGAGTAGATCGCCGAGGCAGTGGTCGAAGCGGGAGACCATGAGCAGAACCTTGCGTCGCGTTCCCGCAACCCGCAGCGTCAGGTCGAGACCGAAGCGCTTCACCTCTTCATCGATGCCAGCGCGAAAAGCCGCCTCCGGCTCGGCCATCGAGAAGGCGACCCGCATGAAGAACATGCCGGTTTCCGGATCATCGAACTGATGCGCTTCGAAAATGTCGCCGCCATGGGTGGCTATGCGCACCGCAACGGCAGCGACGATGCCGCTGCGATTGGCGCAGCGAAGCGTCAGGATATAGTCGGCCATGTCTTTCCTCCCTTGTAACGGACTTGGGGAGCGCTCCCACGCTCCCTTCAGCCCTTGCATGCCAAAAACCGGCTTCTCGTACACATTTTTCAAGGCTTTAACGCCAAATATCAGCTTTAAAGGTCATTTTCGTGCGCATATTGATTGTTTCGACAACATTGATGTATACATAGCAAGAGACATCGAGGAGGAGCAAGATGGCTTTTTTGAATTTCGGAAGTCGCACCGACAGCAAGGCCTCAAGCCCCGATCTCGACCCGGAGGGGATGGCTTTCATCGACAGCTGGTCCATCGAAGTCATGCCGCGCACGGCGGCGAAGGTTGAAAGCTTCCGCGCGCTGCTGCCGTCAGGAACGCGGGTCTATATCGCCCACATCGCCGGAACGCCTTTCGAGGACATGCTGGCGACCGCGCGGCGGCTGACGGAGGAAGGTTTCCCGGTCATGCCGCATCTTCCGGCCCGGATCATTCCCGATGTAGTTACGCTGGAAACCTGGGTGCGCCGCTATCGCGAAGAAGCGGGCGTGACGCAGGCGCTGCTGCTTGGCGGCGGACTGACACAGCCGGAAGGAACGCTGGAAAGCGCCATTCAGCTCCTCGAAACCGGCCTTTTCGACCGCTACGGCTTCCAGCACCTGCATGTCGCCGGCCACCCCGAGGGCAATCGCGATATCGATGCGGATGGCACGACGGCGCAAGTCGATGCCAGCCTCCTATGGAAGCAGGATTTTTCCGCGCGCACGGACGCCCAGATGGCAATCGTCACCCAATTCGCCTTCGATGCGGCCGCAGTCACATCATGGGCTGAGCGCATCGCCAATCTCGGCGTCCGCCTCCCCATCCATGTTGGCATCGCGGGACCCGCCAAGCTGCAAACGCTGATCCAGTTTGCGCTGTCCTGCGGCGTCGGTCCGTCGCTCAAAGTCCTGCAGAAGCGCGCCATTGACGTGACGCGCCTGCTCACGCCTTACGAGCCCACCGACGTCGTCAGCGGCCTCGCGCAATACAAGGCGCGCAACCCGCAGAGCCTGATTTCACAGGTCCACGTCTTCCCCCTCGGCGGCATCCGCACCGCCGCCGACTGGATGAACCGGCAGGTGCCGGCGGAGCCCCGCGCGGCGATGGCGTGAGGAAACGGCGGATTATTCCGCCGGAAACACCCGCCCGTCATAAAGCTTGCGGGCGGTGCGGATCGAGCCGGCACCCTTCACGTTCCCCTCCCCATCGAGATCAAGGAAAACTTCCATTGAGCCCGTGGGATGTTCGATGTGATAGACGCCGCCCTCCGGCTGCGAGGCAAGTGCCGCCGCTGGCCCCGCCTTCAGCCGCGTGGCCGTCGCCACGGTGATGGCGGCGAAGACGCCGATGGAGGCGTGGACGCGGTGGGGAATGAAGCTGCGCGTCGAGATCGCCCCGCCGGCAGTGGGCGCAGAGACAAGTACCATCTTCGGAACGGATGCCTCACTCACATCGCCGAGGTTCATCATCGGCGCCGCCCGGAGACGGATGGCTTCGACCCGCGCTTTCAGGTCAGCGTTCGCCTCTAGGTCATCGCGGGTTTCGTTGCCCGAAACTTCGAAATCGGAGGCCCGCAGGATCACGCATGGCATGCCGTTATCGATCAGCGTCGCCTCAATGCCATCGATCACGTCCACGGCATTGCCCGTCGGCAGGAGCGCGCCGCACATCGAACCCGCTATGTTGGCAAAGAGCAGTGGCACGGCGGCATGTTTGCCCGGGACACCGGCAATCTCCGTCTCGCCGCGATAGGTCACGCGTCCGTCCGGTGTCGCCACGCGGGCCACCGCGACCTCGCCCGTGTTGACCATATTGATGCGAACCTCGGTCTCGCCATCTCGCGCAGTCACAAGCCCGCGCTCGATGGCCGCGGGGCCGACGCCGGCAAGAATATTGCCGCAGCCCTGCGCATCGCTCACCAGAGCCCGGTCCACGAAGACCTGCAGGAAGAGATAGTCCACATCCGCATCCGCGCGGCTGGATTTCGAGAGGATCGCGACCTTGGAGGTCAGCGGATCGGCTCCGCCGATGCCGTCGATCTGGCGCGGATCGGGTGAGCCCATGATGGAGAGCAATAGCCGGTCGCGCTCGCTCGGGTCCGCCGGCAGGTCCTCGGCCAGAAAGTACGCGCCCTTCGATGTGCCACCGCGCATCCAGAGGCAGGGAATGCCCGCTTCATACATATTTCAGTCCCTTGGCCGCGAGCGCGCCGCGCATGTCGTACATGTCGAGACCCAGTTCACCCGAAGCCAGCCGTTTGCGCTTCATTTCCTCGTTCGCCAACCGTTTTTCGGCGGCGTTCAGCACCAGTTCGACCTCGGCGTAGCGAACGACGCAGACGCCATCATCATCGGCGACGATCACATCGCCCGCCTCGACCAGCGCGCCGGCGCAGACAATCGGCACATTGACCGAGCCCAGCGTTTCCTTGACCGTGCCCTGCGCCGAGATCGCCTTGGCCCAGACCGGAAAGCCCATGGCAGTCAGATCGCGGATATCGCGCACGCCGGCATCTATGATCAGCCCGCGGCAACCCCGCGCCTTGGCGGATGTCGCAAGCAGGTCGCCGAAATAGCCGTTGTCGCAGGGCGAAGTCGGGGCGAGAACCAGAAGATCACCTTTGCGCACCTGTTCGATCGCCACATGCAGCATCCAGTTATCGCCGGGCGGCGCGGAGATGGTGACGGCAGAACCCGCGACGGACGCGCCGGCATAGATCGGCCGCATGTAGCTCGCCAGCATGCCCTTCCGCCCCTGCGCCTCATGCACCGTGGCGACACCGGCACGGGCAAGACCTTCGATCACCGCCGGATCGGCGCGGGGAATGTCCTGTACCACAACGCCCATGATCAATGATCCTTCTTCGCGGCCGGTGGCGTACCATGGGTGTGGAAGGTCTCGATTGTCTTCAGGCCCCAGGCCTGACCCTTCTTGCGCTCGGTTTCCGTCCAGCAGACGGGTTTCCAGTCGGGCGCAAGAATGAGACGCGCGCCGGAATTGGCGAGCTCGACGCGGTTTCCTGCCGGTTCCCAGACATAAAGGAAGAACGTGCCCTGGATCGCATGCTTGTGCGGTCCGGTTTCGATATGGACGCCGTTTTCCAGGAAGATGTCGGCAGCACGCAGAATGTCCTCTCGGGTGTCGGTCGCGTAGGTCACATGATGCAGCCGGCCCGAAGCCCCGCCATGCTCTTCCGTGCAGGCGAGATCATAGGTCTTGTTGTTGACGGTGAACCAGCAGCCGCCGATGCGGCCATTGTCGAGCTGGATATATTCGGTCACGCGAGACCCAAGACATGTGATCATGAAATCGCGAAATTTGCTGACGTCTTCGGCCAGAAGGTTGAGATGATCGAGACGGCGCGGATTGGCGCCCCGCCCGTGATAGCGCTGCGCAATGTTCTTCAGCGCCGGACGCTCTCCCTCAGGCGCTTCGTAGCGCACCGTGTCCCAATAGATCTCGAAAACATGGCCGAACGGGTCCTCGAACCGGAAAGCCCGGTCATGGCCCTTGTCGCCTTCCACCCATCCGAGCACCTTGTAACCGCTCGCCTCGATCGCCTTTACCCGCCGCTCCAGCGCTTCCGGTGAGGAGGCGCGATAGGCGATATGGCCGACACCGGTCGTGTGATGGCGGGTGAGTTTCAGCGTGTGGTACTCGTAGTCGTCATAGGCACGCAGATAGGCCGATGTCTCGTCCTGACCGGACACGGTGAGCCCATAGACGTTGACGAAGAAAGCCAGGCTTTCCTCGAATTTGTCGGTGTACATCTCGACATGGGCGAGATGGGCGATATCGAAACAGGGTTCGGTCATAGCGTATCCACCGTGCGCGGGAAAACGGATTGGAAGCCTTCGGCATATTGCGCGGCGCGCCCGCCCGACTGGCCGCCGGAATTGCGCTGGAAATGGTTGGCGCGGTTCTCCGCGACGCGGGTGTAGAAATCCCACAGATGCTCCTGCCCTTCCATGCATTCGATCGCCGCACGCTTCTTGTCCCAGACCGAGGTGATGTCGAGGAACACATCCGGCTTCCAGCCCATCTGCTCCGTCTGATGCGGCTCGAAGAGATAGAGCTGTGGCGCACCCAGCACCTTTTCGCCCGGCTTGTGGCCCCAGGCTTGCGCGATCATCCGCGCCTCCAGCGCCACCTGCGTCGCATACATGTGGTCGGTATTGTAGGGGTCGTATTGGGAATGGCTCATCATGAAGGCCGGTTGCACGGCGCGGATGACATCGACCAGCCGGAACTTGTCCTCGTCGCTCAGCCGCAGCGGATAGTCGCCGAGATCGAACGAGATGAGATCGTGGACGCAGAGCGCCTCGGCAGCCCTCTCAGCCTCGGCGCGGCGCGCGGCCTTGACGCGCTCGAGCGTCATATCCTTCTGCTTCCAGAGCTTGGCGGATTCGCCGCGCTCGCCGAAGGAGAGGCATACGACTGTCACTTCGTAGCCTTGAGCGGCATGAAGCGCGATCGCCCCGCCGCAGCGCCAGACGAAATCGGCGGCGTGCGCGCTGATCACCAGCGCGGTTTTCTTCTCTCCCATCAAGTCCTCCCGAAACTGCATGTCGGTCCTCAATGTCCGCCCGAACGCCGCCCATGCCAATTTCAAAGCGCGTGAAGCTTCATAAGTTTTTGCTATAGCCACTGGATTTACAGCACCAACCGGCGCATGCTCGACAGCAGAAAACGCGAGGTTGGAGGAAACATGCGGACCAACCATTTCAAGCTTGCGGTCATAGGCTTCGGCGAGGCTGGCCGCGCCTTTGCCACGGGCTGGGTGAGGTCTGAGGCGATGGCACTCGTCGCGTATGATCCCAAGGCCAACGAGGCGGCGACTCGTTCTGCTTTCGAGGCCGCTGCAGGCTCAGCCAACGTGACGCTCGCCGCGTCCAACGGGGGCGCGATCGAGGGTGCGGAAGCCATCTTCAGCCTCGTCACCGCTGACCGCGCGCATGAGGCGGCGCGAGAGAGTGCCGACCATATTGCGCCGGGTTCTTTCTTCTTCGACTGCAATTCCTGTTCGCCGGCCACCAAGACTGCTTCAGCGGCGGTCATAAAGGCGGCCGGCGGACGCTATGTCGATGTCGCCGTCATGGCTCCTGTCCATCAGAAACGACATGAGACGCCGATCCTGTTGAGCGGATCGGAGGCGGAAGCCGCTATTCCCTTCCTCACGCGTCTCGGCATGCAGCCGCGCGTGGCCGGCCTGCGCGTTGGCGAAGCATCGTCCATCAAGATGCTGCGCTCGGTGATGATCAAGGGACTGGAAGCGCTGACGGCGGAAGCGATGTTGGCCGCGCGCAAGGCCGGTGTCGAAGCTGCGGTGATCGCTTCGCTGCAAGCCTCCGACCCCGGCATCGATTGGGAGAAGCGCAGCGCCTACAATCTCGAGCGCATGATGGTGCACGGTGAACGCCGCGCCGCCGAAATGCGCGAAGTGGCAGCCACCTTGCGCGAACTCGGTTTGCCGGACCGGATGTCGGACGCCATCACCGACTGGCAAGCGGAGATCGCCGCGCTGAGGCTCGAGGGCGGCGAGGCGTCCCTGTCCGGCCGCGCCGACCGAATCCTGACCGCCATGAACCTATCAGATGCGCCATAATCTGCGGCATCTGCGGGTCTTTCTGGCCGTTGCCGAAACGACCTCCGTAACTCGCGCTGCCGAGGCCGTGCGGCTCTCGCAGCCAGCGGTCACACAGGCGCTGGCGCGGCTGGAAACGGCCTTCGGCACGCCGCTCTTTTTTCGCAGGCAACACGGTCTCTATCTCAACCCGGCAGGCGAGATCGTCCGGCTTAGGGTGTCCCGCGCCCTCGCCCTCCTCGATCCCGCACTGACCAGCATTGCACCCAGGCTCACGCTGACTGCCACGGCGGCACAGATCGAGGCTCTGATTGCGGTCTGCGACGAGGAGAATTTCACCTTGGCCGCCCGCCGCCTCGGCCTCGCCCAGCCGACTGTTCATCGCGCGGTGGCGCAACTGGGAAAAGAAGCCGGCCAGCCGCTGTTCGAGCGGAATGCCTATGGCACGGTTCCCACGCGGCTCAGTCAGGCCCTCGCCCAGGCGGCGCGTCTCGCATTTTCCGAACTGACACAGGCTGAGGCGGAGCTTGCAGACGCGCGCGCCGAAACAGCAGGCACGATCGTCATCGGCGCGATGCCGCTGTCGCGCTCACAGATCCTGCCCTCGGCCATCGTCAAGCTTCAGCAGGAAAGATCAACCCAGACGATCCGCGTGACGGAAGGTCCTTATGCGGAGCTTCTGGCAGGCTTACGGCGCGGCGATATCGATTTTCTCATCGGCGCGCTGCGCCTTCCCGCGCCAATCGACGACATCGAGCAGCGGCTCCTGTTTCACGACACCGCAGCGATCGTGGCCCGGCCCGATCATCCCGTCTTCCAGCGACCCACGCTGAAGCTGCAGGATCTTGCTCAGTATCCCTGGGTCGTCAGCGCCCCGTCAACGCCGATCCGAAAGCATTTCGACCGGTTGTTCAACGAGCACCGCCTGCTGCCCAAGCAACTTGTGCAATCCGGTTCTCTGATTCTGATGCGGGAGATCCTGAGCCAGACAGACTATCTAGGTTTCGCCTCGGGTGGGCAGGTCAGCGCCGAACTTGCGCGCGGTCTTTTGAAACGCGTCGATTTCGATCTGACCGAGACCCAACGCCCCATTGGCCTGACCATACGCAGAGGATGGCTGCCGACACCGGTGCAACGGCGGCTGATTCAGATCATCGAAAACCTGGAATGAGAGACATATGGCCTATATAGAACATTTTAAGGCCAATTAGCATCGATTATTGGATATCCCAGACCGGCCCGCCTCGCGCACGCCGTAAATAGTAGTCCTCAAGCACGGCGCGTAAAGGCAGCGAGGGACGGTTCTGCCATGCTGCCAGCATCGGGCCAAACCTTCCATCCTTCTGCCAGAATGCGCCGATGGGCTCGTCGAGATGCGGAACGAGCTCCGGCCAGTCTTCGGGGACATGCCGCGTGGCGACCAGCTGCCGCAGATGCGCCTCCAGAAAGTCCGCATAGGATGTGGTCGCAAGAATCGGATGGAGCTGATCGCGGCCTTCGATCTGGGCCTCATAGGCGCTGAAGGCGAGGTCGAAACCCGGCGCGTCCGCAAGCGCGATCGTCTGGACATCGACAGCGCTGCCGTCAATCTCGACGACCACATAGCCACCCGGATAGGCAACAGGCGAAGGCACCGCGACATTCGTCAGCCCATCCAGTTCCACACGACCCGCGACATGCATATGGCCGCTGAAATGCCATGTCAGACCGACTCCGGCCAGTCGCCGCCCTGTGTCAAGCGACGGCATGCGGGCCAGCCGGTCCGGTGTGCCGGCGGCGCGGCAGTCAGCTCCCTCACCCGTGATCGTCAGCGGCAGAACGGGATAATGCGAAAAGGCGAGAAGAACCTTACCGAGACGGGCTGCACGCGCCGCCACGTCGGTAAGCCAGGGGAGGAAATACGGCCGGCGCGCCAGCACATGATCCCAGGCGGCGTCATCCTCCACCTTCCAGACCCCGTCCTTCAGGGAGAAAACATTGGCGTCCAGAACCAACAGCCAAAGTCCCTCCTGCGGCTCCACCAGATAGGAGGCATCCAGCGCGAGGGGATCGCCGCCCGGCGGAAAGCGCTCCACAAGCGTCTCGCGGGAGCCGAACGGCGTTTCCCAGTGAAAAACGCCTTCGGGCCGGGCGAAACCGAAACGCGCCATCTGCTGCATGGCTTCCGCAGTAGACATGCCGCGCATGTCCTGGCTGACGACATCTGCTTCCGGCGCGGCGGGATCGCTGGCAACGAGAAATTGCTCCCCGCCGACGCCCGTGGTGAGCGCCTTTACATGATGACGAGGCGCCGGCCCATAGGCATCGTGGTTGCCGAGCGTCGTAAAGAAGCGCAGGCAGTGCCGGCTCTCGTAGAAGGACAAGACCTGCTTGAGCGCGTCCACCGCGCCCGGTTGCCCGTCGTCGGAATAGTCCCCCAGGAACACGACATCGCGAATGCCGCGCCGGGCGATATCGTCCAGCGTCGCAATCACCGCCGGGCAGCTCTCGTTGAAAACGCGGGTCGAAGCGATCGTATCTTCAAAGGTGCGCAGCGCCAGGGCCTCGCCGTCCTTGTCGATGAGCCCATAGCCCCCATGGAGATCATGCAGATGGATATCGGCGACGACGGCAATCTTCATCAGGCGGCTACTCCCCTGAAGGCACGGCGCACCGGCTCAAAAAGATCAGGACGATCGAGATTGACGTAGTCGACACCAGCCTCGGCAATCTCGCGATGGACGGCTACGTCATTGCCGCCATAATAGACCATCACCTCAAGACCCGCCTTGCGGCTCGCCTCGATCACGCCCGGTTGACGCATCTGCTCGACGCTCATTTCGATGATCGAGGCGTGATGCACTGCACCGACCAGCGAGGGCGACCGCGCGATGTTGAGGGTAATCATCTTGCGGAATTCGGGCGCGATGACGATCAAGCCGCGCCGCATCTCTTCGGAGAACGAGAAATAGAACGTGTCGCGGACCATGCCGAGATCGCGCACCAGGGCCACGATCTTGGCTGGATCGCAATATTTCAGCTCGAGGTAGACGCCGGCACGACCGCGCAGATGTTCGAGATAGGCATCAAGCCGCGGCACGACGGCACCGGCAAATTTCGTATCGAACCAGCTGCCGGCATCAAGCGCGTCGATGTCACGCGCAAGCGTATGGCCGATCGGGCCGTGACCATTGGTGGTCCGGTCCAGCGTTTCATCGTGGAGAACATAGAGTACGCCATCGGCGCTTTCGCGCACGTCAAGCTCAATATAGTCCGCACCCTGTTCTATGGCGAGATCGGCGGCTGCAAAGGTGTTCTCGGGCGCAAAATTGTTCGCGCCGCGATGAGAGACGATTTTGGTCAAGGCGAATATCCTGTCAATTTGCGAAAGCGAGCTGATCGGCTGCCGCTTCGGCGGGATGGGGGAGATGGGCATGAAGGTCGGCAATACGGTTGCCATCCCGATCAAAAAGGAGCGACAGGCCCTGCTTGCAGGCGAGCCCCACCTGATCGCCCGGCTGATGGCGCACAAGCTCGCCATGTTCCAGCGCATGCACCAGGCCGGCCGGGGTATTGATCGTGTAAAATACCTCGCGGCCCATGGGCTCCACAGCGACAATTGCGCCCGCAAGCACACATCCTGAAGGTTCGGCGAGAACCATATCTTCCGGCCTCAGACCCAGCGTTACCGGACCGGCATGCCAGGCTGTCAGATCGAGGCAGGCCTGACCAAGACGCAGCTGCGGGCCAGAAGCCTCGCCCTTCAGGAGGTTCATTGGCGGGGTGCCGATGAAGCCGGCAACGAAAAGATTGTTCGGACGCCGATAGAGATCATCCGGTGTGCCGATCTGAGCAATCTCGCCATTGTTCATGCAGATGATGCGATCGGCCATGGTGATCGCCTCGATCTGGTCATGCGTGACGATCAGCGTGGTGAAGCCGAGACGTTTCTGGATGGCTTTCAGCTCCGAACGCATCGCGATGCGCAAGGTGGCATCGAGATTGGAGAGCGGTTCATCGAGAAGCAGGATGTTGGGCTCCTTCACCAGCGCGCGGGCGAGCGCCACGCGCTGCTGCTGGCCGCCGGACAGCTGCGAGGGTCGCCGGTCGAGCAGCGCGCCGATCTGCACCAGCGCTGCTGCCTCTTCGACGCGCCGCGCCGTCTCCTGCTTGTCCATCGTCTTGAAACGCAGCGGGAAGGCAATGTTTTCGCGCACCGTCAGGTTCGGATAAAGCGCATAGGACTGAAAGACGATGCCAACATTGCGGTCGCGCGCATCCACTCGGCTCACATTGTGCCCGTCGAAGGCGATCTCACCGGCACTCGGCGCGTAGAGACCGGCCAGCAGAAACAGGGTGGTGGACTTGCCGCAGCCGGAGGGGCCGAGAACCGCCACGAATTCCCCGTTATCGATAGTAAGGCTCATGGGCTTCAAAACCTGGGTTTCACCCCAGCTCTTGGCGACATTGTTAAGTGTGATCTGGGCCATGGTGATTATCCCTTGATGCCGCCGAAACTCATCTGCGTGATGTATTTCTGCGTGAAGGCGTAGAGGATGAGGACGGGCAGGAGATAAACGACGCCCACAGCGGCCACCATTCCGTAGTCCACGCCCATGTTGTCGTGCGAGACGAAGAACAGGTAGAGGCTCATCGTCATCCGGCTTTTGTCGATGAGAAGCGTCTGGACGAAAACATATTCCTCCCAGCCCCGGAGAAATGTGAAGGTCGCCACCGCAATCAGCCCCGCGCGCACCTGCGGCAGCACGACCATGCGAAATGCCTGTGCCCGTGTCGCGCCGTCGGTGACGGCACTCATCTCGATGTCCCACGGCACATTGTCGAAGAAGCCCTTGAGCACGAAAATGGCGTAAGGCAATTCCAGCGCGCTCAACACAAGCACGACACCAACAAGACTGTTGAGCATCCCCATGTAGTAAAGCTGCACGAAAACCGCGACCGTGAGGGCCAGCGCCGGAAAAGCATGCAGGATCAGAAGAGCACGCAGAAAAGTCTCGCGGCCGGCAAAGGCAAAACGGGACAGGGCATAGGCCGCCGGCGTGGCCACCAGTGTCACGATGGTCGTCTGCGTCACAGCAAAGGCCAGCGATGTCGCAAGCGCCGACCAGACGGATGGCGTTAGTTCGGATCGGTTAGTCCCGGTCCCGCCGATGTCGGCATTCCACAAAAAGCGATAGTTCGCCAAGGTCATGTAGGGCAACACCAAAATTGCCGCCAGGATGACCACGACGCCCGCAAGGACGCTCCAGGCCAGCCAGGGCCGCTGCATGCGTGTTGCCAGGAAGCTCAGGCCAAGAGCGCCCGCATAGGCAACGGCAGCAATGGCGGCACTGCGCCACAGCACCATGTGACTGATCGCATCGTCAGACAGCGTCAGCGATTTTACCATCAGCCACAGATAGGGCAGAAGAACGGGAATGGAGACCAGCGTGAGGAAAGCCAGAACGAAGGCGGTGAACCCCGCCCGGTTGAGCATGCCGCGGCGTTCAAGTCGCGCCCAGTCGGTGCCGGCATTGACGGTCGTGTCAGCGATGGTCATCAGAGCACCTCGATCCGGGGCGCAGCAAAGGTGGACCGCATGTCGGTGATCCGCCATTGCACGAGGGTAAAGACCACGCCGATAACCATCAGCCCCAGCGCCAGCGCGGCACCATAGGCGTAAGCACCGTTCTCGAAAGCGCGACGGTAGATGTAGAGCGCATAGGGCGTGGAATCGTAGACGGGACCGCCGCCGGTGATCAGCAGAATGTATTCGTAGGTCGTCATCAGCGAAAGCGCCTGGTAGATGGTGATGAACCGGATCGGCTGCGACAGCGCCGGCGCCACGACATGGCGCAAGACGCCCCATTCGCTCGCGCCGTCCACACGCGCCGCATTCGAAAGATGCGCCGGGATCGAGCGTACCGCCGAGGTCAGGATGACCATGGCGAAGGAGGCGCCAACGATCCCGTTTGCCAGAATGATCAGGAACAGCGGATAGTCGTTACGCAGATTGAGAGCGGGCAGACCGAAGACGGAGGTGACCTGGGCCAGGAGACCGGAAGGCGTTGGATCGGCAATCCAGATCCAGAGAATTCCATAAAGAACCGCCGGGCTCATGCGCGGCAGCAGCCACAGACCGCGGAAGAACCCGCCCAGGCGCGGCGGAATGGCCGTCGTCGCCATGGCCAGCAGCGCACCAAGACCGACATTGAAGAAGAAGAGTGTGGCACTGACATAGATCAGCGTCGTCAGAAGTACGCCCGGAATGCGCGCGTCCCGCTGGAGGATACGCTCGAAGTTCAGGAGCGTGAACTTACCGACCCGAAGGTTCTCTCCCATATCAGTGAAGGCAATCACGCCATTGACGATGATCGGCCCCAGAAAAAAGATGGTCAGCAGGCCAATGGCAGGTAGCAGATAGAGCAACGGCCGCGCTGGGCGGCGAGCCCGAAGGTTCGAATGGGGCATGAAAGAAGCATCCATCGAGCGGCCAAGTGGCCGGATTTCCTGGAAAGAAGGCCGAAAGCCTCAAGGAAGCTTCCGGCGGGGTCCTTATCAATCGCCTCAGTTGCTCACGGCATCGCGGATTTCGACGTCGGAGCCGAATTGCAGGCTCAGTTCATCGGCGATGAAATCCACCGCCTGCTTGGCCGTCATCTTGCCCGTTTCGACAGCCTGCAGGCCGCTGAACAGGACCTTGTTGTAGCTGCCAAACTGCGTGTGGTTCGGCACGAACTGTGCGTGCGCCATCATCGGGGATGCGGCGGAAAGAACCCAGTTCTCCTTGTATTTCGGCATGGCGGTCTGCCCGTTGCTGATCGCCGTGTGATAGGAGTTCACATCATGCTCGGTGTTGAAATAAGGCAGCGTTGCCAGTGCCACGAGGTCGGCGGCAAGGTCGGCATTCTTGCTCTTGGCGTTGACCGTATAAAGAAGCGGATGGGAAAGATTGGCCGGTTTGCCGCCCCGCTCCGCAGCCGGAGCCGGAATCCAACCGATCTTGTGGAAATATGCGTCCTTGTCGGTCGGCCAATTGGCGCCCATTTTGTCGCCAAGCTGCCAAGCGACAGCCCAGACACCCTGATGGAAGATAAAGGCCTTCTCCTGCTTGAAGGCGCCCTGGATCGCGTCCCAGCTCATGGCGGTATTGTCGGCCGGCGTCACGCCTTCACGCGCATTGCGCTCATACCAACCCAGCGCCTTCGCCATTTCCGCCTTGGGGAACATGAGCTTGCCAGTCTTGTCGTCCATGAATTTCACGCCGTAGGACTGGAAAACCATGAGATAGTCGATGCCGACATTGGGACGATGCAGCATGCCATATTGCGCAACCTTGGCATCGACGACCTGCTTCGACAGCGCCGACAGATCATCGAGCGTGAACTCGCCGGCTTCTACCTTGGCCGGCAGGCTGTCGATAAAGGCCTCGTCCTTGCCGATCTTGCGCAGCATATCCTTGTTGTAGAAGAACATGCGGATTTCGGCGTCCTGCGGGATGCCATAGATCTTGCCGTCCTTTGCCTTGGCGGCCGTCCACAGGACGGGAAGAATATCGGCATAGGCCCACGGATTGGCTGCGATCTTCGCGTCCATCGGCAGGGCGTTACCGTCTTCTGCAAACTTGCCGATCCACTCATGCGGCAGGACATAGATGTCGGGCCCCTGCCCGACCGAAAATGCCTTCATGTCTTCCAGAGCCAGATCGTCCCAGCCCTTGGCCGCACTGACATTCGTTTCGACAACGATATGCTTGTCGACACCGGCAGCCTTGAACTGTTCGTTCATGATCGCGGCGGCCGCTTCTATGTTCGTGACACGCGCCGGCGCGGTCTTGTCCACCAGCGTCGAGAGCTTGATCTTGATGTCTTCGGCATGCGCCATGCCGGCAAGGACAGCCGATAGCGAAACGGTTGCGAAAAGAGCGAGGGTCTTGTGCATGAGGTCTTGATCCGGTTGATGGTTTTTCTTTAATTAAGTTGCTTAAATAAAACTTTTATGACATCCGCTTCGAAAAAGCATTGGAGTACCCGCATGCTGACAAGACAGCGGCCGTTTGAAGGAATTGGCCGAACCCAGGTCGAAGTGCTTCGCCATCTGCGTAAAAAGGGTTCCGCATCCCGCGGAGATCTGGCCGATGCCTGCGGCGTGACTGCCGCGGCGATCAGCATGATGGCTCGCGACCTGATCGAGCGGGGGATCGTCATTGAAGGAGAACGCCGCGTGGGTGCGCGTGGCGCGCCGCATGTCGATCTCATGCTGGTCGACACAGTCGGCTACACGCTCGGAATCCACGCCAATCGTTTCACCGCCTCGTTGGTGCTGCTCGATTTCCGGGGCAGGCGCGTCGACGAGCGGCAAAGGAACGGCCCTTTCGACAACGTGACGGATCTGGCGAAAACGATCGGGGCGCTCAAGACAGAACTTCTCACTTCCAACGTCATTGAAGACCGATTGCTCATTGGCGCAGGTATTGCCATGCCAACGCGCTTCCGGTGGGGGCAGGGCCTGCTCGATCTCGCGGAAGAGGTGATCGGCTGGGCCGAGGCCGATCTTCATCTCGCCCTGCAGCAGAGCCTCAACTGTCCGATCGTCATCGAGAATGACGCAAATGCCGCGGCCATGGGCGAAGTGGCGCTCGGCAATTCGTCCGATCATGCCAATTTCGTTTATCTTTATCTGTCGGAAGGTATCGGCAGCGGCGTGATCATCAACAAGGAGCTTTATCGTGGACACACCGGCAACGCCGGCGAAGTCGGCGCACTACGCGCGCGCGGTCTCCCGCGTCCGTCTTTCGAAGATCTGGCAAACTGGTGCCTTGCTCGCATCGGCCAGATCCCCGACGGCCGCTCGGGCGAGGAATGGACTACCTTTCTGGAAAACCATGGCTCCGTGCTGAATGAATGGGTGAAGCGTGCCGGGCCGGAAACGGCAGCCCTCGCCTTTATGGCGACAGCAATTCTGGCGCCCTCGGCGATTTATCTCGGCGGCACACTCCCGTGGATCGTTCGGACACGCCTTGCCGAATGGCTCGACTTCCGCAAATCCGATCCTTTTTCCGGCGCGCGCGTGCTGCAACCGGATATCATCGTGCCGGAACAACCCGTGACGGATGCCGTCGCTTTCGGGGCAGCGGCAATGATCCTGCATGATCTGCCGGGATCGCTTTAGGATCAAAGCGCGACGGCATAAAGCCACGCGGGTCCGAACGAACCGAAACGCATCCATCAGGCCTTGAAAAGGAACCGATCTGGCGAAAGTGTAACCATCGCCGCCGGTTTAACCACTGCGACCGCGGCAATCGAAATTTCGGGCCTATGTTTGAAACAGCGGCCGTCGCTCACCAGAAAGAAGGCACCATGAACCTCGTTCTCCCCGCGCCGCCGATCCCGACCGTTGCCGTCGAGGGTACGGACGCGCGCTTCCCCGTCCGGCGGATTTTCTGCGTTGGCCGCAATTATGCGGCCCACGCCCGGGAAATGGGCCGGGATCCCGATCGCGAGCCCCCCTTCTTCTTCTCAAAGCCAGCGGACGCCGTCGTCGACTCCGGCGAAACGATCCCCTACCCGCCGCAAACCGAAAACCTCCATTATGAAGGCGAACTGGTCTTGGCGATCGGCAAAGGCGGACGCGACATTGGGGAGACCGAGGCGCTGAACCACATCTGGGGCTATGCCATTGGCAACGATCTGACACGGCGTGACCTGCAACTGGCAGCGCGTGAGCTGGGCCGCCCCTGGGACTTCGGCAAGGCCTTCGACCATTCCGCCATCATCGGACCCGTTCATCCTGTCGAGAAGATCGGACACCCGGCAAAGGGCGCTATCCGTCTGTCGGTGAACGGGACGATCAAGCAGGACGCCGATATTGCGGACCTCATCTGGTCGATTCCGGAAGTGGTGTCGTTCCTGTCCCGCTCGATCGCACTGGCCCCGGGCGATCTGATCATGACAGGCACCCCTGCCGGTGTGGGCCCGCTCGTGCCGGGCGACGTCTGCGTCGTATCGATCGATGGCCTCGGCGACATCGCCACCTCTATCGGCGCGCGGTCCTGACCCGTTTCTCAAAATTCCGGTCCGGTATTGTCATATGGCAAAGGACGCCGGGCCGGCCGATAGCTTTTGTGTCCATCGATGTGTTGCGCTTGAACTCTGATACGGCCTTTGAACCCCTCAAGGAAAAAGCATCATGTCGCACCGGCAGGGCGGCATCGTTGAGGCATGTCAGCTCAGCCCCCTTCAATGCGGGCGCAAACGGCATTATATTCTGAATATACTGCCATATGGAACAAGTTAGTTGGCAGAGGCGGTCGCCCGAGAGTGCAGGCTTCTGTGCCCCATTTGCGCAAGACCTCGGAAAAGAGATCCCCAAACAGGTGGCGCGCGACCATCTAAGGCGACGATGGCGCACAAAATTCGCTGGCTTAGGCCGAGCGCCAGACGGTCTCAGTGCTTCTCGGCCAGCACGAAATCGTGCTTCACATCCCAGAATTCACCCTCGAAACCATAGTTCTTTGCCCTTGTCGGATCGTTCGTCTTGTCGAACTTCGCCAGCAGGCTTTCCTTGACGCCGAACACGGCATCCGAGTTGATATATGGATCCTCCGGATCGAAGATATGCGTCGTCAGCGTCTCGAAACCGTCCGCCTCGATGATGTAGTGCAGATGCGCCGGCCGATAGGGATGGCGGCCGAGTGCCACCAGCAGCTGGCCAACCGGACCGTCATTGGGGATCGGATAGAATTTCGGTTTCACGGCCCGGAACCAGTAGCGGCCGTCCGCACCCGTCGTGAACATGCCGCGCAGGTTGAATTCGGGCTGCAGGCCCTTCTGCTGGACGTCGTAAAAGCCTTCGTCATTGGCCTGCCAGACATCAATGACCGCCCCTGCGATCGGGTTGCCGTGCGTGTCGAGGATGCGGCCTTCGATGTACATGTCCTCGCCCTTCTGGTCGAGGCAGATATTGGCGCCCATCTCCATCATGGGCGCACCATCGACGTGGAAGGGACCGAGCACAGTCGATTCCGAAGCGCCCGACGGCTTGCGGTTGTTGATCGCATCCACCAGCATTGAAACGCCGAGAATGTCGGACAGGAGGATGTATTCCTGTCGCCACTCGTTGCAAATCTGGCCGGTCTTGGTCAGGAACATGATCGCTTCGAACCATTCGTCCTGGGTCGGCTCCAGTTCCTTGACCGCCTCGTGCAGCTTGCGGGTGACGACCTCCATGATCTGGACGAGACGCGGGTTTTCAGCCTTCGCGTTTCGCCCCGTCACGACCTCGACAGAGTTCTCTTCGGAAAAAAAGCCTTTCTCATGCGCTTCCATCGTTGTCTCCTTACCTGGACAAAACAGTTTTCAACACGCGGCGCAGTTCCGCGGCCGGATCGGCCGCGCCATTTGCCGAGCGCCATGCGACATGGTGGTCAGGACGCACCAGAAGCGCGCCGCTATCGGAAATCTCGCTGATCCGCGCCCGGTCGCCGGCGAAGTCCTGCCATGGCCGCAGAGATCAAGCGTCGATGCCTTGCCGCCAGCGTCCGAGAAGAGCCAGGCATGGGGAATGCGCGCGCCCGGCCAGCTCGTCTGCTGGAAACGCAGGTCCGCATTTTCAGTGAACGCCAGCGGGCCGGTCTGCGGGCTCACATAGCCCGGCTTGATCTTTCCGCCCTTTGCGAGAGCCGGCATTGCCAGTCCTGCGCTGCCCGCCAAAGCGCCGGCGCCGGCTGTGGTCTTCAGAAAAACGCGTCTCCTAAACATGCATCTCACTCCCTGGTGCATGATTTGAGTGTCATTCCGTCTGCTCAAGTCTCCGGCCGGACGCCCTCCCAGGCGGCCTGCAGGAGTGCCCGGATCGACGCGCGGTCGATGGGCCGGGGATTCCAGTACGGGTTTTCCGCCGCGATATCGGCGGCCCGATCGAGATTGGCTTCCTCGAAGCCGATGTCCTTCAGCGACAGCGGCGCGCCCAGCGAGCGCGAGAAATCATGCAGTGCCGCGCCGGGTGCAGCCCCGAAAATCTCTGCGATCGGCGCCAGCAGCTCCGGCACCGCAACGGCGTTGTAGGCCGTCGTGTAGGGCAGCATGATCGCATGCGTTTCGGCATGCGGCGTGTCGAAACTGCCGCCCAGCGTGTGGCAGATCTTGTGATGCAGCGCCATGCCGACCGTGCCGAGCACCGTGCCGGCGAGCCAGCAGGCATATTGCGCTTCGGCGCGTAGATCGAGATCGCCGGGTTTTTCGATGAGACCCGGCAGCGATGCCTTGAAACTGCGGAAGGATTCGACCGCCATCATGGTCGAGATCGGATTGCGATCCTTCGCGTAAAGACCTTCCATAGCGTGCGCCAGCGCATTGAGCGCGCTGACGATCGTCATCTGCTTCGCAAGACCCACCGTCAGTTCGGGATCGTAGATGACCACATCTGGCAGGATGGCAACGTCGCGGATCGTGGTCTTGCGGCCGTTTTCGGTCTGGCCGAGGATCGGTGTGACTTCCGATCCGGCATAGGTCGTCGGGATGGTGATCTGCGGCACACCGGTGCGCAGCGCGATCGCCTTGCCCAACCCCGTGGTGGAACCACCGCCAAAGGAGATCACGCAATCCGCGCCGGCGCGCTGAAGTGCTGCGACAGCGTCTTCCGTCACATTGACCGGCGTGTGCATGACGGCGCCTGTAAAGGTTCCGGCGCTCAAAGCCCCAAGCTCATTTGCAAGATGCTCTGCATCCTGCGCCTGGTGCGGCGTGGACAGCACCATCGCACGCTTTTTTCCTAGCTTTGCAACCCATTCGCCTGCGTCGCGGCGCTTGCCCGCACCGAAGACAACCGTGGCCCGATTGGCCTGATAGACGAAATCGCGGCTCATCGCAGTCCCTCCTGTCGCATGCGTACCATCACGAAGGTGCAATCCAGTTCGCACTGTCCGGAGCCTGTCCGGAAGCGCTTGATCAGTTCCGGCTTCACCGCAAAAAGCGGATCGGAGCCAAGGGCGGGATCATCGGCATCAAAGATGTGCGTGGTGATGGTCTCGAAGCCCTCGGCGGCGATATGAAACTGTAGATGGGCCGGTCGGCGCGGCGGGAAACCGGCGCGCTTGAGCAGCGCCCCCGCCGGTCCGTCCAGCGGCACCGGGTAGCCTGCCGGTATGACGGTCTTGTAGTGGAAGCGTCCCGCCTCATCCGTGGTGAAGCGTCCGCGCAGGTTGAATTCGGGCTGGTGATCGGGCTGCTGGTTTTCGTAGCAGCCTTGGGAATTGGCCTGCCAGGTCGTCACCCGCGCACCGCGGACCGGCTGACCGTCGAGATCCAGCACCCGGCCGGATACGCCGAGCGGCTCGCCCTTGCCATCGAGACTGATATTCGCTCCGAGCGGACGCTCCGGCGTATCGTCGCGATAGAAGGGTCCGCGTGACGTATTCGGCGTTGCGTCCGGTGGACGGCAATGATTGAGCTCTTCGACAAGCGCAGAAATACCGAACAGGTCGGAAATGAGCATCCACTCATCCCGTCGGGTGTCGCTGTAGTCGCCGATGTCGATCAGGAGGTTCAGGAAGGCGCGCCATTCATCGCGCGAGGGGCGCAACTCGATGACCAGAGCATGCAGATGTGATGCGAACGAGATGAGCGTCGCCGGCAGCTTGTCGGTCCGCCGGTCGCCGAACCGTTCGGCGAACAGGTCCGATGCAACAGACTTTCCGGTGCTTGCTTTGCTGGCCATGATCGCCACGGATGTTCCTCCCAGACCCTCTCCTCTTTGCAAGTTACCAGAACCAAAAGAGTGTTTGATCATTTCTTTGCGAAATAATATAAGATTTTGGTATGAAGATTGATGAAAAACATCTGGTCCAGTTGGCGGCGGTGGTGGCGGCGGGTGGCGTTGTCGAAGGCGCATCCATGCTGGGCCTGACCCAACCGGCAGTCTCCCGGACGCTCGCGCTTCTGGAAAAACGTGTGGGCGAACCGCTTTTCGTCAGGGGCAGACGTCCCCTGCAACCGACGCCATTGGGCCGGGATCTCGCGCAGCATGGAATGGCCGTCATCGCCGCTTCCCGGAAGGCGGCAGAAGCCATCGACAGTTTCCGTCTGGGACGCAGCGGCGTGGTTCGCGTCGGGGGCACGCCCTATTTCATGGATGGGCTGATCGCGGGAATGGCAGCCGACTTCCAGACTACGCATGCCGATGTGCGGATCGAGCAGAGCTACGGATATATTGGCGAACTCAAGTCGGGGCTGACGACCGGACTGCTTGATCTGGCGATCTGTCCGATCGCACTTCTTGACGAGGGGTCTGGCCTGATTGCACAGGAAATCCTGCCCGGGCGCAACGTAGTCGCCTGCAGGCTCACCCATCCGCTCCTCATGAGCCGGAAGCTGCGGCCCGCATCATTGCTCGACTATCCGTGGATAGCGCCGCCGCCAACCAGCCCGCTCTTGGCAGACCTGCACAGTCTTCTTCTCTCTCTGGGCGCGACTGAAGCCAAGATACGCTATTCGGGCGGCTCCCTGATGAGTGTGGTGAATTACCTCAAGGGATCGGATGCTTTGACCATTCTGCCGCATTCCACGGTGTTTTCACAGCGCAACGAAAGGTCGATTACAGCGCTGCCAGTGCCTATCCCCCATCCTGAACGTGCATTGGTTCTACTCAGACAGAAGGATGCCCCGAGCATGCCGGCCGTCGAGAACTTCGCAAAACATATCGCCCGCCGCTTCGAGGAACTCAGACATCTGATCGAGCGTCACGAACAGGCGGTCATCTGGGGCGGATAGAGCAAGTCCCGTCGCCCATGGCATCTGCGGATACATTGAAGCTACGCTGTCGATCCATGAACAAGTTTCGCAGCGATGCGAAGCCGCTCGCGTATCCATACCAATGCGGGATCGCATGTGCGGTAGCCGTGCCACTGCAGGGACTGCTCAAGAGCCGGAATGGCAAGCACTGGCTCCATGATGCGTATACCGCCAAGACCCGGCATGCTGTCGGCAAGACTTCGCTGGACAGGCGCGATCCGCGAAGAGTGTCGCACCGGAAACGAAAGAGTCAGCTTACGCGACGTCGAAGATCTGTTCACCGAGCGCGGCATTGACGTCTCATTTTGGACCGTCGCGAAGTGGGCGGCGAAATTCGGCCTTAAGTTCGCTCGGCAACTGCTTCGGCGCTCGCGTGGCCGCTTTATCGACAAGTGCCAGCCCGATGCGGAGCCGGTCCCGGCAAGGATGAACTCTCACCGGCCGATGCGACTTGCGGTCGCGCGTCTCCTGCGGAGCCTTGCCTTCCTCCCCGCGCCGGGGGCATAAGTGCCCGTAACCTGTCGTCCGCAGTTTCCGCTTCGATCAAGGTGCATTCCCTGCCACCAATTCAACAGCGAAAGCGCGGACCGCTTTCGCTGTTGAATGGTTTTAGAGCGAGTCATGAGAATACGTGCCGCGAAGCGATATTCGCGGCACGTGTTCTATTCAGGAAAGGTTCAAAACGATGAACTGGGTCCCCGTCGTCTTCATTATCTTCAAGGTCGGAGTCTTGTTTATCGGCATGTTCTTCTCGATAAAATGGCACTACGATCAAAGAAAATCGTCAGAGCCTATCAACATCAAGAGGATATCACTGGAATTCTTTCTGTATGCGGCGGGCGCGCTCACCATCTTTGGTCTGATGTACGCCTTGTTCCGCTATCTCCACATGCTTCCCGCCGGGTTTGACTTCATCTGAGAAAGATGGACGAAATCGTTTCATCATGTCACTCTGACGCGGAGGCGATCCCTCGGGTTCCGACCCGGTCTCAGGCCGCCACGTCGAAGGCGGCCTTCACGAGCTTCTGGGTGTAATCGCTTTGCGGGCGGCTTAGGATTTCCTCGACAGGCCCCTGCTCGACAATCTTGCCATGCTGCATGACGATGACGCGGTGGCACAGCGCGCGCACCACCTTCAGATCGTGCGAGATGAACAGATAGCTCAGGCCGCGCTCGTCCTGAAGCTTGCGCAACAGATCGATGATCTGCGCCTGAACCGAAAGATCGAGCGCCGAGGTCGGCTCGTCCAGAAGCAGAAATTCTGGCTCGAGCGCGATGGCGCGCGCAATGGCGATGCGCTGCCGCTGGCCGCCGGAAAACTCATGCGGGAAGCGGCCGGTGATATTGTCGGGCAGACCGGCATCCCGGAGCGCCGCGCGCACCCGGTCCTGCCGCTCGGCGCTCGAGACCCCGATCCCGTTGACCACCAGCCCCTCGCCGATGATCTGGCCAATGGTCATGCGCGGGTTGAGCGACGAGAACGGGTCCTGAAACACGATCTGCATGCGTGAGCGCAACGGCCGCATTTCCTCGCGGCTCTTGTCCTGAATGGGAACGCCGTCGAAGA
The DNA here is from genome assembly GCF_021026335.1 of Rhizobium sp. C1. GTDB lineage: Bacteria > Pseudomonadota > Alphaproteobacteria > Rhizobiales > Rhizobiaceae > Ensifer_A. The sequence goes on along the minus strand of NZ_JAJNCY010000003.1, from coordinate 377,962 downwards.
GGATCTCGCCGCCGTCCTGGTCGATCAGCCGCGCCAGCGCCTGCCCGAACGTCGTCTTGCCCGAGCCGGACTCGCCGACGAGCCCCAGCGTCTCATGGCGGCGAAGGCTCAGCGACAGGCTGTCGACCGCGACCAGTTCGTGATAGCTCGGCCGGAAGAAGCCGCCGCCGCGCAGCGCGAAGGCGACACGGACATCGCGCCCTTCGAGCAGGATGGCCTCTCCATCGCCAAGCGGCCTTGCCCTGCCCTTCGGTTCGGAGCCGAGAAGGTGGCGCGTATAGGGATGTTTCGGCGCTTCGAAAAGCGCAGCCGTCGTATTGTGTTCCTGAAGCGCGCCCTTCTGCATCACATAGACATAGTCGGAGAATTTGCGCACCACGGTCAGATCGTGGGTGATAAGGACCACGGCCATGCCGTGCTTCTTCTGCAGGTCGCGGATCAGGTTCAGGATCTGCGCCTGCACGGTCACGTCCAGCGCGGTGGTCGGCTCGTCGGCGATCAGCACATCAGGATTATTGGCAAGCGCCATGGCGATCATCACGCGCTGGCGCTGCCCACCGGACAGCTGATGCGGATATTGATCGATCCGCAGCTCGGGATTGGGGATACGGACTTCGTCCAGAAGCGCGATCGCCCGGCGGCGCGCCTCCGCACGGCCGACGCGACGATGCGCGCGGATCGCCTCGGCGATCTGGTTGCCCACCGTGTAGAGCGGGTTCAGCGAGCTCATCGGCTCCTGAAAGATCATCGAAATGCGGCTGCCGCGCAGCTGCCGGCGCTTCTCGCCTGAATATTTCAGGATATCCTTGCCATCGAAGAGCACGCGGGCATTCGGGCTTACGCGGGCGCGCTTGGAAAGCAGCCCCATGATCAGCCGCGCCGTCACCGACTTGCCGGAGCCGGATTCGCCCACCACGGCGATCGTTTCGCCGCGATAGAGCTGCAGCGAGATATCGCGCACGGCCTGCACCTCGCCATGCTCCGTCCAGAAATGAACGCCGGCATTACGCACGTCGAGCAGCGGCTGGTCCTCATGCAGGGCAGCATCCAGTCGAAGATCGGGAATGAGATTGTCGGGCATGATGGGCTCCTCCCCGCTCAATATGGATCGATGGCGTCGCGCAGACCGTCACCCAGCGCATTAAAGGCGAAGACGGTGACCAGCACGAAGCCGACGGGAGCCAGGATCCAGGGATAGGACCCGATGACGGAATAATTGGCAGTGTCCTGCAGCATCAGCCCCCAGGAGATCAGCGGCGGCTTCACGGCAAAGCCAAGGAAGCCGAGGAAGGATTCCAAAAGCACGATATTCGGGATGTTGAGCGTCACCGCGACGATCACATGGCTCATCACGTTCGGGAAGATATGCTGGAAGATGATGCGCCGGTCGGTTGCGCCGATGGCGATCGCCGCCTTCACGTATTCGATCCGCGCCAGCGCCAGCGTCTTGCCGCGCACCTCGCGCGACATCTGCGCCCAGCCGAGCGCCGACATGACGAGGATGACGAAGGCCAGAAACACATTGGTCGGCGCGGTCACCGGGATCAGCGAGGTCAGCGCCAGATAGAGCGGCAATTGCGGAAAGGCTAGCACCAGTTCGACGAAGCGCTGCACCCATGTGTCGAAGGCGCCGCCGCGATAGCCGGACACCATACCGACGGTCGCGCCGATCACGGTGACGATCGTCACCACGGTGAGCGCAATCATCAGCGAGACGCGCGAACCGTAAATGGCGCGCGAGAGAATGTCGCGGCCGAGCTTGTCGGTACCGAGGAAATGCACCGGCTTGCCGTCGGTCGAGCCAAAGAAATGCCCCGACACTGGCAGGATGCCGAGAAGCCTGTATTCGAAGCCGGAGACGAAGAAGCCGAGCTTGCGCGGATTGTCGTAATCCGGACCGCTGATCGGCTGGAATGTCACCGGATCGAGCTTGTCGGAATCGACCAGCGGATAGATGCGCGGCGACACCAGCGCCCCATCCTTGTCGTGAATGGAGATCACCTCCGGCGGCATGAAAGAGGCATCGGACTGCGTCGGATCCACCGGGGCGACGAAGCCGGCAAAGACCGCCATGACGAGCAGCAGGCAGACGAGCACGAGCCCGAGCATGCCGGTGAACGACCGCCTGAGCCGCCGCCAGACCAGCGCCTGATAGCTCTCGTTGCCTGCGGGCGCGGATTTGGCAGTCGGTTCGATTGTGGTTTCGGCTGGCACCAGCATCAATGCGCCCCTCCCAGTCTGACCCGCGGATCAAGCGCTGCCAGCAGCATGTCCGCGATGATATTGCCGATGATCAGCGTGGCGGCGAGCACAAGCATGAAGGTGGCCGTGACATAGACGTCACCGACATGCATGGAGCCGACGATTGCGGGGCCGACGGTCGGCAGCGCGAAGATGATCGCCACCTCGATTTCGCCGGTCAGCATGTAGGGCAGCACGACGCCCTGATACATGATGAGCGGATGCAGCGCATTCGGCACCGCGTGGCGCATGATCACCGCGCCTTCGCGCAAGCCCTTGGCGCGGGCGGTTTCGATGTACTGGGCGTTGAGCGTGTCGAGCAGATTGCCGCGCATCACCCGCATGTTGTAGGCGAGCCCACCGAAGGTCGCGATGGCGACCACCGGCCAGACATGCTTGACGAGGTCGACGAACTTGTCCCACGACCACGGCGCACCGCCATAGCGGGAGGAGAAGAAATTGCCGATGTCGCTCATGTTGAAGTGGAAGACAAGCAGATAGACCATGATCAGCGCCATCAGGAAGCGCGGCACGGTCATGCCTAGAAAGGCGATGCCGGACAGAAAGGTGTCGACCCAGCTATATTGCCGCGTGGCAGCCAGCACGCCGAAGGTGATGCCGAGCACGGAAGCGAAGATGTGGCAGACGAGTGCGAGGAGAAGCGTACGCGGCAGGCGCTCGGCGACGATCTCGCCGACAGGCCTGTTGTAATACATGCTGTAGCCAAAATCACCCTTTGTCACCATGGCGCCGATCCAGTTGAAATACTGGACGACCATCGGCTTGTCGAGACCGTGAGCGGCCGCATAGGCCTTGGCCTGGGCATCGGCCTGCTCATAGGAGGCCCCACCGAGATTGATGAGCTGCGAACGGATATAGTCGGCATAGTTGCCGGGCGGCGCCTGAATGATCGCAAAGGTGACGACGCTGAGGATCAGCAGCACCGGGATGGCAGACAGAAGGCGGGTGACCAGAAACCTCAACATGATACTTTCTCCTCAGAAGGTCGGTGGCGGCTCGCGGCTTGCACACCTCAAACCGCCACCTTTTGCGTTCCGCGCGCCGACTGGAGACAGGCGCGCGGATCCGGGAGGATCGCTTACTTCTGCGGACCATCACCGCCCGGCTTGCCCGGCAGCGCGTCCTTGAAGAGTTGGTAATCGCCCTGATCGGCGGTCGGCACATAGAGCCGTTCGCGGATGACCGAATCTTCAGCCCAGTTGAACATGTAGATCGGCGTTCCGGGCGGCACGTTCCTGAAGCGCTTGTTGATGATCAGAGCACCGGGATATTCCACGAGACCCACCGTGTTGACGTTGGTCGTATAGATCTTCTGGTACTGCTTCATCAGCTCGGCCTGTTCCTTCGGATCGCTCGCGACGATGAACTTGTTGACCGTGTCGGCAAGCTCCTTCTCGAACGGCATCAGGTCGAGTTCGTTCTTGTTGTTGGCGCGATGGAACCAGCTGGTGCGCGGACCGGTCGCGGCAAGCTGCGGCGTGTTCTGCACGACGGAAGCAAGCTCCGCCGAGGTGCGCAGGATCATCCAGTCGAACTTGCCGGCGCCAGCCGCATTGTCGCGATCCTTGATGGCCTGGGCATTCAGAACGACACGAATGCCGAGCTTCTGCATCTGGGCAACCACGCCTTCCGCCAGCGTCTTGTCGGTCGAATAGTCGTTCGTCATCAGCATCGAGACTTCGACATCCTTGCCACCATTGACCCCGGCCGGGAAGTTCACGATGCCGTCGCCGTCCGTGTCCTTCAGACCTGCGGCCGCCAATTCCTTCTTCGCTCCTTCGAGGTCGAAGGGATAATACATGGTCGACTGGCGATCATAAAAGTTCGAGCCCGAGAGAATGCCGCCGGGATAGGTGGCGACGAAGGGTCCCTTGACGAGGGAGTCGCCCAGCTCCTTGCGGTTCAGCGCCATGGTCACGGCCTTGCGGAAGTGCTCATTGCGGTTCAGCTCACGAACCGCCTGCGCCCGTGCGTCCGGATCGCCCCAGCCATTGGCCGAGAAGTTCATGTTGATGTTATAGCCGATGAGGCGCGAACCGAAAGCGAGACGGGCCGGCGCATCCTTCTGCGCGGCGCGCTTCAGCGATTCCACGAAGTTTTCCGGCTGCTCAAGGTTCGAGAAGTCGCCCGAACCGGCAACGGCCTGCACATCGCGATCAGCCCAGGTCGAGAGCTTGTAATGCATCTCGTCCAGGTAAGGCAGCTGGTTGCCCTTTTCATCGACCTTCCAGTAGTACGGATTGCGGCGCAGGACGATAATGTCATCCGGACGGTAGGCCACCGGCACCCAGGCGCCCATGACGGGGAAGTTCATGTAGGATGGCGGGAAGGCGTTCTTGTACTGGTCGTAGGTGTTCTTGGAATATTTCGGGTGCTGCGGCTTGAGCATATGCGCCGGACCCGGGCAGAACGTGCCATAGGCCATGTTGTAGATGAACTGCTTCGGAAACGCGTCCTTGAAGGTCCATTCGACCGTATACTTGTCGAGCGCCTTGAGGGTCGTGCCGACACCGAAGGTCTCGGGCGAGGCGCCGTTCAGCGGCTTGACATTCGGATCGAGCACATTGTCGTTCCAGTAGAACATCAGGTCGTCGGAGGTGAAATCGACACCGTCGGACCATTTGGCGCCCTCGATGAGGTGCATGGTCAACGTATGGCCATCCTTCGACCATTCCCAGCTCTTGGCGAGGTTCGGCAGCGGCTGAAGATCATCCGCCTTGACCTGGAACAGCGGGCCGGTGCGCGTCAGGCATTCGTAGAGACCGATATCGATGCCGCCCCAGCCCTGGTTCTGGCCGGCCCAATAGTTCCAGCCTTCGGGTCGGCCGCCGATGACATGGCGCATCGTGTCGCCATAGACGCCGATGCCGTCCACCATGTTGCCGGTCTTGTAGACCATAGGCTCCTTGGGTAGGCGATCCTTGACGGGCGGCAGCTTGCCCTTGTCTACGAAATCCTTCGTGACCCAGGCGGGCTCATGATATTCGGGCAGCGCCTTGTATTCGAGGATGTCCTTGCCATCCACATACTGCACCTTGGTCTGCGCCGGAAAATCCGGCGGCTGCGGCACGACCGTCAGGTCGGATGCCACGGCGCCCGCTGCCAGTGCCGACACGCCGACAAGAAGGGCGGCCGTACGCAAAAGATATCGATTTGTCATCTCACTCCCCTTTTAAGCGCGGGCTCCTGTCCCGCCTTTTAGCTGATGAACCCGGGCCTCCCGCCCGGTCTGTCGGCGGCCATGGGGGCCGCCGGATTGGATGTCGCGCTATCAGCTCGCCTGTTTGACGATGCGCAGTTCCTCGATGGAGCGCACCTCGCGGCGAGCCGAGCCCTGCCAGTCGCGCGTCTTTACTGTCGATGTCTTCAGACGCTCGCGCGCCCCCGGAATCGCCTCGGCATATTGCGGCAGCCATTCGGCCTGCGCCACCAGCATCTCGTCCACCATCTGCCACACCTCCTCCGGTGTGCAGATCGCACCGACCAGCGGGTCGTGCATCATCGCCTGCTTCAGAAGATCGACATCGCCGGTAACAGCCGCATGAACCGACATGCGCTGCACGTTGATGGAGGCGATGCAGGTCGCAGCGGCGGCTTCCGGAAGCGTTATGCCGGCGGCCATGTTGATGCCGAAGCGATCGACGAAGCCGGGCGATTCTATGATCGCATCCGACGGCAAATTGGTGATGACACCGTTGTTCTTCTGGTTGAAGTGACCGCGATAGACGCGACCGGTCTCGATGGCTTCGAGAATGTAGCTCGCATGTTCGCTGGAGCGCTTGTAGGCGGAAAGCGGCCGCTTGGCGCGCTCGAGCACGGTGGGGAATTCGGTCTCGAACCAGTTGCGGTTCTCGGTCGTGTAGCGCAGATAGCCGCCGGTTTCCCCGTGGATCCAGTCCGACATGTCGATCCACTTGACGATCTCATCCGCCCGCTTGCGATACCAGGGCAGATACTCGGACAGATGCCCGTTGCTCTCCGTCGAATAGACGCCGAAGCGCTTCAGAACGTCGATGCGGACCTTTTCCTGCTGGCTGATGACCGGGTGACGTTCGAAGGCGGCGATCAGCTCGTCCTTGCCGATTTTCCGGCCCTTGACGCGCACATCGACATACCAGGTCTGGTGATTGATGCCCGAGCAGATGAAATCGAGGTCTTCATGGGCCACGCCCAGAACCTCAGCGATCTGCTCGCCGCCATGCTGCACGCCGTGGCAGAGGCCGATCGTGTCGACCTTGCCGTAATCGATCGCGGCCCAGGTGTTCATCGCCATGGGGTTGGCATAGTTCAGGAACTTCGCACCCGTTTCGGCGACTTCACGAATGTCCTTGCAGAAATCGAGAATGACCGGAATGTTGCGCTGGCCATAGAAAATGCCGCCCGCGCAGATCGTGTCGCCGACGCATTGGTCGACGCCATACTTGAGCGGAATGCGGATATCGTCGGCATAGGCTTCCAGTCCACCGACGCGGACGCAGGAGACGACATAGCGCGCGCCCGCAACCGCCCTGCGTCGATCCGTGGTGGCGCTGATGCGAACCTTCAGCCCGTTGGCTTCCTTGATCGTATTCAGAACTTTCTCAATAAGGGAGAGATTGTGCTCAGACGTATCGGTAAGCGCGAATTCGACATCCTCGAATTCGGCGACCTTTAGAATGTCCGAGAAAAGCTTGCGCGTGAATTCGACACTGCCGGCGCCAATGATGGCAATCTTGAAACTCATAGTTCTCTCCCTTGCATCTCAGGCTTCAGCTACATGTTCCCCGCGACAGCAGTCGCCGCTCGCATCGACGTAACCGGGTTTGCCCTTTGCGATCTCGCTCCGTTGGACCAACGAGTAGCCCGACCGGCACCTGCCTGAAAAGAGAAGCGTTATGCTATCTAGGGTAAAATTGTGCTCATAATCGCATTGCAAATTCACACCCGGCTGCGGTCTCCGGCGAAGCGGGCACGGAGCCCGCGGACGGCCCCTAAAGCCCTGGGGAGAAAGGGATGGCGGCCGCAGCGCGCGCACCGGCACGGACAACGAATCTGCCCCACGTACCCACCCCCACATACCATGAGGTGCAGCATGCCGCGCCTCTAGCTCATTAGAAACATGAGCCTACCTTCTCAAATGAAAGCAAAATGAGCTTATATTTTCTCTACATATACTAAAAGCCGCGTGTAACATCTTGTCGGACCTAGCCATGGGAAAGCAACCTTAAGCACCACCTTCGCTCCCCCGAGCTGCATCAGTGACGCTTTTTGCTCGAACCACGTCCATTGACCCGGAGCACTTTGGCTTGGGATATCCTCCTCGCCTCATCTGAGCAGCAGAGATGTCATCTGCGTGAGGCCCTACCCTTGCCGAAGGAAGACGCACAGGGGCGCCACGCAAGCGCCAAACCTTGCCGAACACACAGAGGGAAGATCGGGCCCATCGCCATCAAATCGCGTCTTCGTGGCTAGGTCTTATACGGGAACCCACACTGCCGGCAGGGCTCATTTGGCAGATTGAGAATCCCGGTGGATGGCGGGGTTATCGTTGGGCGCACCGCACCAGCGACGCGGGAAGCGACGCCCCGCCCGCCATAGTCCAGCCCCTCTGAGCTCCCCATACTGCACGAAGCGGCCACATGGAGCAGGAGGTGGCTGAGCGGCCTCATGGCAGGGCTCGAAGGCTGCACATCATGAAACCGCCGTAGCAAATTCAGCGAGCGCCCCTAGATCGGCGCCTAGCAGCGCGCCGGCGAGTGGTAACACTCAAATATCTCCGGGAACGCAGTCCTGTACCCGGCCAAGCACCTGCTTGGCCCGCAGACCGCCATAGATGACCAAGGAGAGACTACAGGAGCAGCCGAGCCCACACGCCGCGTTCGCACCAACTTACCCCCCCATAGCCCCGACTGACGCAATTCGGTCGCAACATTTCGCGCTCGACCAGAACGACTCCTCTGCTACCGTCGCGAAAGATACCGCACACGACGTGGTGGGGCTGCCTGGGGCGGGTCGACAAATCTGGGAAGCCGTTCTCAAGGGGGCGACCACAACCCAAAGGGCCTTGGGCGCCGTCAAGCACCTCGATGACACGAAGCGATTCGCGTTGCTTGAACAAGCAGCGATCGTCCGGCTTGCGCTTCGAGGGCACGCCCTCGCCCGCCCCACTCGGTTGATTTGGCCAATTGCCAACGCTGCCCGCCGGCACTCTCGCGCCGCTCCCATAAAAAAAATAGTCCGCATCGGGATCAAAACCGATGCGGACTCTTGACGCCTATTCGAGGACGTGGCACCCATAAGCTGCGACACTTAGAGAGGGGCTTCCACGACGGCGACGTCTGGGGGCCTTTCTTTTTTAGCGCCCCTTCTTTTCCAACAGATATTCACCGTAAAGCCTGTCCAGGTTTTCTTTCAGGAAGCGACCAAAGGCGGGCGCATCCTTCGCCTTCAATGTCACGGAGAACGACGTGGTCGACTGCGAGAACTGCGCAGAGACGAGCTTGTCGCCCGCCTGCCATGTTTCCACACTGGCCGCCGGCTTCGTCTTCTTGACCGGCTTCCCTCCCTGCTTCAGCGCAAGATAGAGCCCGTTGAAACGTTCATCACTCGACTGCCCCCGGAAAGACGGATCGGACACGATGGAATCGATGCGGTCCGCGTTCGATTCCTTGCCGGCTAACAAAGACAATTCCACCCACCGTTCACGGCCCACACCACGCGCCGGACCGATAGCTGAAAGAACATTCTCCGAGATGCGGGACGTGACAGACACCATCTTGGACAAAGCTGCCGCATTGGCCGCAAGCGCTGAGCCGATGACCTCTCGTCCATAACCGAGATCTTCCAACCGTTTTGCGAAGAGCGCGCGCTCGATGAAACTCAGATTGGCGCGCGCTGAATTTTCCTGGCCTTGGGCAATGACATGAGAGCGATCGTCAATCGCCTTCACTACAGCCCGGACCTGGCGCCCGAGTTCGCGGGCGGCGCGGACACGACGATGGCCGAAGACAATCTGGTAGCGTCCCTGGCGCTCGGGATGCGGACGAAGCAGGACAGGCGAATCCTGCCCACGCTCAGCAATCGCATCCTTCAGCGCCGCAAACTGCGCCTCATCATCCTCCAGCCGGTCAGAAACGAACGAACCGTCAATATCCGAGGGATCGATCTCGATAACAGCTTCGCCTTCCAGAAACTTGTCAGCCTGCCTGGCCAGCTCGTCAAGCGAGCGGATCATTGTCTTCGACGCGCCGCGCATGGGGTAGGCGGCCGCAGAGGCCGGCTGCACTTCGTCCGCATTCGCCAAACCCGCGAGAAGATTCTTACGCGCCATTGCCATCCACCTCTATGCCACTGGAAATATTGCGTATTTCCCTGTTTTTGTCAGCCGACAACTTCACCGGCCCCACGCCTCATGAATGAGTTGCGTGATTTCCGCATTGACGGATCCCAAAGCCTCCATGGCGCGGTCATAGGTTGACCGGGTCATCTGCGTCCGCTCCACTTCATAGAGTGTCTGCTTGGTAATGCCCGCATCGGAAATCGCCGTCGATTTCAGCATCTGGTTTTTCAGCATGAACTCGTTGAACAGCGTCTGCATGAAACCAACCATCTGCGCCTGCGGCACATCGGTCGGCTCGTAACGCGTCACAAGATAACGGTACCAGGACAGATTGACCTCCGCGCCCGCCTGACGGATCGGCTTCAGAATACCGCCCAGCATCAACAGGAACTGACCCATCGACATCACATCCAGCATCTGCGGATGGATGGTGATCAGCACGCTAGTCGCAGCAACAAGCGCCGTAATGGTCAGATAGCCGAGTTGCGGAGGGCAATCGATGACAACGACGTCATACTGATCATCGACCTCCGCAAGCGCGCGCGAGATGCGCGTGAAAAAGGTCTTGCCCTCATTCGAATTGCGGTTCGCCATCGCAAGCGGCGTGTCGTATTCGAATTCCTGAAGCTCCAGATTGGCAGGTACGATATCCAGCCCGGGGAAATTTGTCTGCCGGATCACATCTGCAATAGGTCTGCGCTCGTCGTCATAGCGGATGGCCTCATAGAGCGATTGCGTCTGGTCGAGCTCAGGCTGGAAACCGTGAAGCGAGGTGAGGGAGGCCTGCGGGTCCAGGTCGATCGCAAGGACGCGATGACCCGTCAGTGCCAGATGCTGCGCAAGATGCGCGGCCGTCGTGGTCTTGGCAGAACCGCCCTTGAAATTCACGACCGCCACGACCTGAAGCTTGTCGCCGGGACGGCGACGCGGCGAATAATCCTTTACGTCAGAGCGTCCATGCTGGCTCAGATAGTCACGCAACTCCGCCATTTGCTGCGCGGTATAGGAACGGCGCCCGGAAGCCGACGTCTGGGGCAGGGGACCTTTGCCTTCAAGATGGAGCTTCTTCAGCGTGCTTTGCGAAACGCCGAGAAAGTGCGCCACCTCTGCGAGGGAAAAGGCGCGCAAGGTCTTGTGTGCCGTTGGGGGAAAACGCTGCAGGCTCAGCAGATGCAGCTTCTTCGAAATCAGATCGCCCTGCTCGAGAATCTCGTCCTCAAAGTGAAAGGCTGTGCGATCGGTCGCTGTTGAGGTGACGGCGTTCATCGAGTCTGATTTCCAAATAACGATTTTCGGACGGGGTAGAATGAATAATCGTTATTATCGCAGATTCGTCAGATAGCGCAAGGGAACAGGGTTAACGGGCCGTAATGGCCCGCTCCCGGGCCACTTGCTTATCCGGCTCAAGAATATCGATCCGCCTTATGTGCGGAGAGAGGTTCGCCTCCGACCGCAGGCAGGTGCTACTTGATAACGCCCTTCTTCAGGATGATATTGCCATAGAGCCGCCGCTCGCCGGTTTGGACCACGGCGAAGGCATCGCTGGCGCGATCATAGAAGGCAAAGCGCTCGAGACTGCCAATCTTAGCCGGATTATCAGCGACGCGCTCAATAATCGCCTGGAATTCGGAAACAACCTCCGGAACCGCCGACGGGTCGCCCACGACCTGCATCACCAGAGCCGGGTCGGGCACGTAGCTGTCGAGCGGCAAGAGCGCAAGAATCGCTTCCAGCGCATCGGTGGCGGAAATTCCGTCGAGCCGGATGCAGGGAACACCCGAACTCTCGGCCGGATAGTTGGCATCGGCGATGACGATGTCGTCGCCATGGCCCATGGCGGCAAGGGCGTGAAGCAGATCGGGCGACAGAATCGGTGGGATGTTACGCAGCATGTCGGTTATCCTTTGGAACGGGGGCATCTGAGCGGATAAGACCTTCCTCTTTCAAGTCCGTCCAGAGGGCAGGGGGGATATCCACTTCCAGAAGTTTGGCATTGGCCAGAAGCTCGTTCCGGTTCACCGCACCCGGAATCACCGTCTTGACACAAGGGGGTCCGAATACGAACTGAAGCGCTGCTGCAATCAGCGGCGTATCATGCGCACGGCATACGGTTTCGATCTTGCCGACTCGCTCGAGGATTTCCGGCGGAGCCGGCTCGTAATTATACCGCGCGCCTTCGACAGCCCCGGTGGCCAGGATCCCGGAGTTATAGGGACCGCCCAATATGATCCCGACGTCGCGTGTCTCGCAAAGCGGAAGAAAACTTTCCAGCGCCTCCTGTTCCAGAAGCGTATAACGGCCGGCCAGCAGGAAGCAGTCGAAGTCGCCAAGCCCGAGAAGCTTTTCGCAAACCTGCCATTCGTTCACGCCCGCACCAATAGCCGAAATCTGCCCGGCGTCGCGAAGCTCGACCAGGGCCTTGTAGCCGCCGCCATCGAAAAGCTCGCGAACTTTGGCGTCGCTAGCCTCTTGTGACCCTTGCGAAAAAACGCAAACATCGTGCACGAGTAGAATGCTAGCATGGTCAGTCTGAAGCCGGTCCTTGCTGGCCTCATAGCTTCGCATCACCCCGTCATAGGTATAGTCGAAGACGATGCGCTTCTGAGGCACATCGACGAAACTCTCCGGCGTCACCTCGTCCGGCTCGCAGTCGAGCAAGAGCCTTCCAACCTTGGTTGAGAGAACGATGTTTTCTGCACCGAAGGCCTGCATGGCCTTGCCGACACGCTCTTCCGACCGCCCAAGGCCGTATTGCGGCGCCGTGTCGAAGTAACGAATGCCGACGTCATAGGCGGCAAGCAGAGCGGCTTGCGCGTCCTCATCGCTGACCTTGCGGTACAGATTCCCGAGCGGCGCTCCACCGAACCCCATTCGTGTCATGAAAACAGGGTCGCGGGTCCGCTTGTTCAGCAGCATCGTATCGGTCAGCTTCATGCGGACACACTTTCAGAGGAGGGAAGGGCGGTTCAGTGCGACTGCCGCGAACGGAAAAATTCCGGATGCTCCTTCTCGAGCGGATCGAAACGGCTGACCAACTGAGCCAGATGATAACGCATGGCAGAACGCGCCTCGTCCGGATTTCGGTCGCGAATAGCCTCGACTATCGCCAGATGCTCCCGCACCGCGTTGTCGTTCCGTCCGGGTTCAGGCAGAAGGAGCATTCTAGGCCGCTTCAGTTTCAGCGCGATCGTTGAGACGGCAGCCGCGACGCCGGGAAAGCCGGTGAATTCCATCAGCAGCGCATGAAACTCTTCATCCGCCTGATAGAAGCCCGCCGTGTCATGATCCTCGACAAGCATAGCCTGCAACCGAACATTGCGGGCGAGTTTGGCATATTGGTCGGGTGTGTGATCGCGGGCGACCTTTTCGACAGCCGCGACTTCCAGCGCCTCGCGCATGAAAGCGGCCTCGCGAATTTCTTCAATCGAGAAGCGCGCAACGCGCGTTCCGCTCTGGGGGATCACATCCACCAGGCCTTCAGAGGCCAACCGCGTGATCGCTTCCGACACCGGCGAACGTGATACGCCGAGTTCATCGCAGATGGCGCCCTTGCGGATCAAAGTGCCCGGCGGAAACGTCAGGGACATGATCGCCTCCTGCAGCGACTGATACACACGCTGCGCCAGCGACCCCGGTAAATCATCAATCGCAGTTAAAACTCGTGCATTGAAAGCCTGCGTCATCCCCGTCGAATCTCCGTCAAATCATTTCTAACATGTTAGTTGACATTGTGTACTAGTCAAGATAGAACTCTAATTAACATCTGATGTCAGTAGACGCCAGAGGCCCGGAAAACCAAGAATTAACGGGGGAGGATGTACAGGAATGGACCGAGGCGCTAAATTGATTCGCCTGCATTTGAATGACAACGTGGCAATCGCGCTGCGCGATCTGGCTGCGGGCGAGCGCGTCGACGAGATTTCCATGCCCCTTCAGTTTGCAATTCCGCGCGGCCATAAAGTAGCGACCCGGAACATCATGTCGGGCGAGAACATTTATCGATACGGACAGATAATCGGGCAGGCAAAGGCGGATATCCTCGCCGGCGAACATGTCCACGTCCAAAATCTCGGCATGGGTGAGCATCACCAAGATTATGGTCACGCCACACAAAACTTGCCTTTGGAGCGCGCAACCGACCTTCGCACATTCCAGGGTTTTCGTCGCGCGGACGGCAAGGCCGGAACCCGCAACTACATCGGCATCCTGACAACCGTGAACTGTTCCGGCTCGGTAGCGAAATTTATTGCTGAAGCAGCAGAGAAGGCCGGATTCCTCAACCAATACGCGAACATTGACGGGATCGTTCCGATTGTTCATTCGACCGGCTGCGGCATGTCGGGCGAAGGCGAGGGCTATTCCACACTCTTCAGAACCCTCTCCGGCTACGCGCAAAACCCCAATTTTGGCGGTATTCTGCTGCTCGGCCTCGGCTGTGAGGTCATGCAGATCCCCGAACTCGTCGGCGGCCGTAAAATCCGCGCAGACGGGGCTCTGCAATACATGACTATCCAGCAGGAGGGTGGTACCCGCCGGACTATAGAACGTGGCCTGGATGCCCTCAAGGGCGTCGCAGAATACGCAAACCAGGCGGTCCGCGAACCAATTTCTGTTTCTGAGATCACAATTGGGCTGCAATGCGGCGGTTCAGATGGATATTCCGGTATTACGGCGAACCCGGCCCTCGGTTACGCATCCGACCTTCTGGTGCGCCACGGTGGCACCACAATCCTGTCTGAAACCTCTGAAATTTATGGCGCGGAGCACCTGCTGACGCGCCGCGCCAAGAGCGTGGAAATCGGTGAAAAGCTCATCGAACGCATCCGTTGGTGGGAGGATTATACCGCCCGCAACGGCGGCGAGATGGACAACAATCCGTCCCCCGGAAATAAACGCGGCGGATTGACAACGATCCTTGAAAAGTCTCTGGGGGCGGTCGCAAAAGGCGGCACTGCACCCTTGAGCGGCGTTTACAAATTCGGTGAGAAAATCGACGCAAAGGGTTTTGTCTTCATGGATAGTCCCGGTTTCGATCCGTGCTCCGTGACGGGCCAGGTTGCCTCCGGCGCAAACCTCATCGTCTTCACCACGGGTCGTGGTTCCGTCTCGGGATACAAGCCGACTCCCTGCATCAAACTCGCCACCAACTCGGAAATGTACAATAAGTTGTCGGAAGACATGGATCTCAACTGTGGCGACATTGTCTCCGACGGTGTGAGCATCGAGCAGAAGGGCAAGGAGCTTTTTGAGCTGATTATCCGTGTGGCGTCGGGCGAGCGGACTAAGAGCGAAGAACTAGGCTTCGGCGGCGCGGAGTTTGTTCCGTGGCAAATCGGTGCAGTTATGTAACACTCTCGCGTGAGATATTACTTCAGTTTCACGCGATCGTTTAAGTAAGCTCGCGTAGAGGTTTAATAATGCGCCTTAAGGGTATGAATATACTTATAACTGCCGCGGCGCAGGGTATAGGACGCGCATCGGCGCTGGCGGCGGCTGCGGAAGGCGCAGTTGTTCACGCGACCGATATTGATACGGAATCTCTGGCGTCGCTTTATGCTGAAAATTCAAACATTAAGACATATCGTCTTGATGTGACGAAGCAGACACAAATCGATGCTTTGGCGGCCAATCTTCCGAAACTGGACGGGCTTTTCAACTGCGCAGGTGTCGTTCACAACGGCACGGTTCTCGACATCACCGACGCCGACTGGGCGTTTGCCTTCGATCTGAACGTGACGGCCATGATGCGAATGTGCCGGACATTTCTGCCCGGAATGCTTGATCGGGCAGCGGAAACCGGGACCGCTTCGGTCCTCAACATGGCTTCCATGGCCTCTTCCATCAAGGGCTTCGTCAATCGGACATCCTACGGCGCCACAAAGGCCGCCGTCATAGGGCTGTCCAAGTCGATCGCCGCTGATTTCGTCAAGCAGGGGATACGCTGTAACGCCATTTGCCCCGGAACGGTCGACACCCCCTCGTTGCGCGGGCGCATTGCTGCCTCGGCCGACCCGGTTCAGGCGGAGAAGGACTTTATTGCACGGCAGCCGATGGGACGGCTCGCCAGCGTGAGCGACATAACGCCCATGGTGATCTATCTTTTGTCGCCCGAAAGCCGCTTCGTCAGCGGCCAGGCCATGCTGGTGGATGGAGGTGTTACCATCTAGCCTGACGGCATCCAGCGGCTTGGGAGGGCTGCAAATGCAAACAGTGATCGAAATGAGGGGAATCGAGAAACGGTTCCCCGGCGTTCATGCGCTCAAATCGGCCCGCTTCGACCTGCGTCCAGGCGAAGTTCACGCACTGATGGGTGAAAATGGCGCCGGCAAGTCCACCCTGATGAAGATACTGGCCGGCATATACCGCCCGGACGCAGGCGAAATCCTCATAGACGGCAAGACAATCGAGCTTGCCAGTCCACGCAGCGCGCAGGCGGCCGGTATCGGCATCATTCATCAAGAGCTCAGCCTGATGAATGACCTCACAGCCGCGCAAAACATTTTCATCGGTCGCGAGCCCCGCCGCGCCTTCGGTCTCTTGGACGAACGTCTGCTCAATCAGCAGGCCGCCGAGATTTTCAAAACCATGCGGCTCAAGCTCGATCCCCAGGCGACGGTCGGAGGCCTGACGATCGCCAAACAGCAGATGGTCGAAATCGCCAAGGCTCTGTCTTATAATTTTCGAGTCCTGATCATGGACGAACCCACCGCAGCCCTGAACGACGCCGAGATCGCCGATCTGTTCGGCATCATCCGGGATCTGAAGGTGCAGGGTGTCGGCGTGGTCTATATCAGCCACAAGATGGACGAGTTGAAACGCATAGCCGATCGCGTCACGATTATGCGGGACGGCGAGTTTGTCGACACCGTTCCGGCCGCGGACACGCCGATCAACACAATCATTACCAAAATGGTTGGCCGCGAAGTGAAGGATGAACCGCTACAGGTACCCGATACGTCGAAAAACCCGATTGCATTGGAAGTAAAAGGCCTTAGGCGTGGACGTGAAATCAGGGATGTAAGCTTCTCGCTGGCCCGTGGCGAGATCCTGGGCTTCGCCGGCCTCATGGGCGCAGGGCGCACGGAAGTTGCACGCGCCATTTTCGGTGCCGACCCGCTGGAGTCTGGTGAGATTCTGGTTCATGGCAAGCCGCAGACTATCCGCTCGCCCCATGACGCGGTGAAAGCTGGAATCGGCTACCTTTCGGAAGATCGCAAGCATTTTGGCTTGGCACTGTCCATGGACGTGCGCAACAATATCGCCTTGGCGTCGCTCAAGTCTTTCATGAGATTTCCGGGGCGACTCGATGAAAAATCAATGAAAAATACGGCTCACGACTACATTCGAAAGCTTGCCATTCGCACCCCGTCCGACACTCAGGAGGTCAAGCTCCTTTCCGGGGGCAACCAGCAGAAGGTCGTCATCGCCAAGTGGCTACTGAGAAACTGTGACATCCTGATTTTCGACGAACCGACCCGCGGGATCGATGTGGGCGCGAAATCAGAGATATATCAGCTGCTTACCAATCTTTCCAAAAGTGGAAAGGCGATCATCGTCATCAGCTCGGAACTGCCGGAAGTGATGCGGCTTTCGCACCGCATCGCGGTCATGTGCGAAGGACGGCTGACCGGTATCCTGCCGGGCGGCGCGGCCACGGGGCAGGAAGATATCATGCGTCTCGCCACACTGCGAGAATCGATGGTTGTTGAGACCGATACGGAAATGCAGAGGAGGGTAGGGTGACCAACACCGAGATCACGGCCCCTATGGCCGCCGCCGCGTCAAAAGGCCGTTTTTCCGGCGCGCAACAGAAGTTGTTGGCCTTCGGAACACTTATCATTCTCTTGATCGGCTTCAGCCTGGCATCGCCGAACTTCATGCAGACGACTAATATCCTGGCGATTCTGCAGGCAACCAGCGTGAACGGCATCTTGGCCGTTGCGGCGACGCTCGTCATCATTACGGGCGGAATCGACCTGTCGGTCGGTACTTTGATGACCTTCACCGCGGTTATCGCTGGCGTTGTGCTTACCTACTGGGGGATGCCCCTGCCACTTGGCATTCTTGCCGCCATTTTGACCGGGGCCCTGATCGGCTTCACGTCTGGGGCGATCATAGCCAAGATGAAAATCCCGCCTTTTATCGCCACCCTCGGCATGATGCTGATCTTGAAGGGTCTGTCACTGGTGATCTCCGGCACGAAGCCGATCTATTTCAACAACACGCCTTCCTTCCCCGTCATCTCCACAGGTTCGATCACGGGCGATCTCATTCCGGGCCTTCCGGTGCCTAACGGGGTTCTGGTGCTATTTTTGGTTGCGGTCCTTGCTTCTTATATTCTGGGTCGCACCGTTTTGGGTCGATATTGCTTTGCCTTGGGGTCGAATGAGGAAGCCGCACGCCTCTCAGGCGTCAGTGTCGATAACTGGAAAATGGCGATTTACGCCCTCTCCGGAGGCATCTGCGGCATCGCAGGACTGGTCATCGCGTCGCGCCTGAATTCTGCCCAGCCAGCTCTCGGCCAGGGTTACGAACTCGACGCCATCGCGGCGGTCGTCATCGGCGGCACATCTCTTTCCGGCGGACGCGGAACCATTCTCGGCACCCTGATCGGCGCGCTCATCATGTCCGTGTTGCTCAACGGATTGCGCATTCTGTCCATGCCGCAGGAATGGCAGACCGTGGTTACGGGATCCATCATCATCATCGCCGTCTATGCGGACATGATGCGGAGACGGACGGCCTGAAGGTTTCCGTTCCGACCAAAACAGAAGGGCACTGAACGCCCCGTGACTATCACAAAATGAAGTGAACCAACCTGAGGAGGACATCATGTTCACGAGACGTACATTTCTCGGCGCCGTCAGCGCGACCGCCGTGGTCGCAGCGACCGGTGTCGCAAAGGCTGCCGACAAAATTTACATTCCGCTGATTTCGAAGGGCTTCCAGCATCAGTTCTGGCAGGCCGTCAAAGCCGGCGCGGACAAGGCCGCCAAGGAATTTGACCTTCAGGTCACGTTCGAAGGTCCTGATACCGAAGCGCAGGTCGACAAACAGATCGATATGCTGACCGCGGCACTCGCCAAGCATCCGGCCGCCATCGGCTTCGCCGCACTGGACAGCCAGGCCGCCATCCCGCTTCTCAAGAAGGCCCAATCGGAGAAGATCCCGGTTATCGCTTTCGACTCCGGCGTGGATAGCGACATTCCAGTAACAACCTGCTCGACGGACAACGTTGCAGCAGCAGCCCTGGCAGCTGACAAGATGGCAGCTCTAATAGGCAACGAAGGCAAGGTTGCTCTCGTGGTTCACGATCAGACCTCGCGCACCGGCATTGACCGCCGCGACGGCTTTGTCAACCAGATCAAGTCCAAGTATCCGAAAATCCAGATCGTCGACATCCAGTATGGTGCGGGCGACCAGCTTCAATCGACGGAAATCACCAAGTCGATCATCACCGCACATCCAGACATCAAGGGCTTCTTCGGCGCGAACGAAGGTTCGGCCATTGGCGTGGTCAATGGTGTGAAGGAAAGCGGCAAGTCGAAGATCGTCATTATCGGCTACGACTCCGGCAAGGCGCAGAAGCAGGCGATCAACGACGGTGTCATGGCGGGCGCGATTACGCAGAACCCGGTGGGGATCGGTTATGAAACCGTCAAAGCCGCGCTTGCTGCCGTCAAGGGTCAACCGGTTCAGAAGCATATCGACACCGGCTTCTACTGGTACGATAAGTCCAATATCAACGACCCGAAGATCGCCGCAGTTCTCTACGATTGATCAACGCGTTTTCTAATATTTTCCGGCCCGGCACGAATAATGCCGGGCCTATTCCATCCCAACAGGAGACTCCCCTATGAAACTGCTGCGCTATGGTCCTGCCGGACAGGAAAAGCCTGGTCTTCTCGACGAGCAGGGCCGTATTCGTGACCTGTCAGCTGTCATACCGGACGTGGCCGGTGCATCGCTCCTGCCTGACACAATATCCCGGCTCAAGACGTTGGACATCAACAAGCTTCCCTTGGTCCCAGGCGCACCGCAAAAGGAGACGCGGCTCGGTCCCTGTGTCGGCCAGGTCGGAAAATTTATCTGCATCGGTCTCAACTATGCCGACCATGCCGCCGAAACCGGCGCGACCGTGCCTCCGGAGCCGGTTGTCTTCAACAAGTGGACCTCTGCAATTATCGGGCCTGACGACGAGGTCAGAATTCCGCGAGGCTCGGTCAAAACCGACTGGGAAGTCGAGCTCGGCGTCGTCATCGGCAAGGGCGGCGTCTACATTGACGAAGCTGACGCCATGTCGCATGTCGCTGGCTTTTGCGTCATCAACGACGTCTCCGAACGCGAATACCAGATCGAGCGGGCAGGGACCTGGGATAAGGGCAAGGGCTGCGACACATTCGGTCCGCTTGGTCCTTGGCTCGTGACCCCGGATGAAGTCCGCAATCTCGATGACCTGAAGATGTGGCTCGAGGTCGATGGTCACCGCTATCAGAACGGCTCCACCAAAACGATGGTCTACAAGGTGCCCTTCCTGATTTCCTATCTCAGCCGTTTCATGAGCCTGCAGCCCGGCGACGTCATTTCGACGGGCACGCCTCCCGGCGTCGGGATGGGACAGAAGCCGCCAGTCTATCTCAAAGGCGGCGAGGTCATGACGCTCGGGATCGAAGGTCTCGGCGTTCAAACGCAACGCGTCGTGTCCTGACCGGACAGCAGCCGACAGCCGACCCGACACAACAAGCCTCTTCACGCCGCGGTTACCGATCGCGGCGTTTTTCATGCTCGTCTCACGCCCACTTCACCATTGGCGCGCAACTGCGCCATCAGCATCGGGCCCAGCGAAAATTCGCCGCGCTCCGCACGGCGCGTGAGGTCGCGCAGGTAGCCGCCAGCAGAATTGATGTGTCCGGCGCGCTCGAGAATGCAGGCAATCGCGGTCGCGGCATTTTCAGGTCCCATCACCGCACAGGCCTCCTCAAAGGCACTCGGAGAGACACCCAACATCGATCTGACAACGACCGCAGCGCTCAGGAAGTCGCGCCAGCTTCCAATTGTGCCCCCGGGCCCATAATTCAGCATTTCAGGGCAGGCGGACAAAACCATGGCCAGCGGGAACGGTTTCAGTCCGGCACTCTCCAGCACGGGTCCTGCCTGGTAGCTGACAGGCGCTCGGTGCGTTGTCTGTCCCTTCATCATGTCCGGCATTTCCTGATTTGCCACGTCGCGATTTTCACCCGGCTTTGTTTCAAAGCGAGGTTCAAGTTCATATTTGGATTGTGTATTTGAATTCTGTATGTGCCGCTCAGAATGGGCGGGATTGCCGCTATAATTTTCAGTTTTATGGCGATGCGCCAGGTAGTTGGCGAGATTTTCGCGGAGCGCTTCAAGGACCAGGATTATCGCGTCGAGTTCCGACACATCCGGCTTTCGGGGGAGGCCTGCCATCACGTCTCTGTAAAGGCTACGCATGCGTTCGATCTCTTCATCCTCAGCCACGTCAGCTTCGTCGCCAGAGGCGTCCAGCAGTTTCACGATATCGCGCCGGCAGATCGTGAGCCGTTCCCGCAGAGACTGGAAATGAAGCCGCTCTGCGACAACCTCGGCAGCCATGGCCTCCAGTTCTTCCGCGCGCTGCAGAAGCGGCGCCAGCGAGAAACCGAAGGCCTGCCCGATGTCCCCTTCGCTGTCGCGTCTGGCAAACCGCTTCCCGTTGGCGCTGTCGCGTCTGATGAGCAGACCGGCGTCAACCAGCGCTGCAATATGGCGTCGGATCGTCGCCTCTGCCATGCCATGCGCTCTCAGCGACAGCTGCGCATTGGACGGAAAGACAATGAGACTGTCAGATCCCAGCAGCTCGGATTTCGGATAGAAGCTCAGGAGCGCATTCAGAAGTGAAAGCGCGCGATCGGAAACGCCAATCCTGGTCCTGGCCTCACAAAGCCAGCGATATAGCTTCCATTTGTCGACGGAGGCGTTTTCGTCAATTCTTTGAGCTGCGAGCTGATCCGTCAACATCGCATAGGTCATCGGCCGCCGCCCAAAGGGCGTCGTCACATTTCCCGTGTGCATCTTTCTACCTTTCCACAAGGCAAAAGAAACCACCCGCCATGAATGGCGCCAAACACTCTTGACTATGATTCGGGGAAATGCGATTCTCAAGCTGCGACACTTAGAGAGAGGCTTCCACGACGGCGACGTTCTGGGAGCTTTTCTTTTACCGGCTTGTTTTCCTTTCGGTATTTAAACATTCGGCCCGCTAGCGGGCTTATTCCTGTTGCTCTTCCCTGTCATCTGACAGGCCTTCGGTGTCACGATATCCAGCGCGCTAAACTCTTCGATCAAACGCGGCAGCTCGGCTCTGACGAAATCCGCGAAGGCCTGTCCGCGTTCGTTGGCAGCCGTGATACGCAACTGTTTACTCGTATAGCTGATTTCGCCCAAGCCGAAGCCATCGGCTTCGCGCAAAGGCGCATTGCCCGTTCCAGCGGACCGGGATTCGGCGATCAGCTCATAAACCCAGGAGAACCGGGCATCCGACGCCATCTTGCGAATCCGTTCGGACTGCAACATTTCCCGGATGTTCTGAACTGCATTTGTATTTTTTGCAAAGGATTTCGCCATGGCAACCCATCGCGGCCTGCCGATCTTCGGCGCGCGGCCTATGGCCTCGATAATATCCATGGGAACATGACGGCTCACGCCGCGCATACGGGCAAGTTCGGCGTCGTCGATCGAAAGGGCCGTGTAGATATCGCTGGGACGAAATCCCGCCTCATCCATCCTGCGGGCAAACAGAGCTCTCTCGATCCAGGAAAGATCCTGTCTCTCGCTGTTTTCAATGCCTTGAGCAACGGCCAGATCGCGATCGTCGATCTCGACGACATGGGCGTTCACAGGAATCTTGAGCTCTTTGGCCGCGGCCAGTCGCCGATGGCCGTAAACGACCTGATAGCGTCCGGCCATCTCGGGATGGGGGCGAACACGTATCGGCACCTGCTGGCCGTGGTCCGCAACGCTCTTGACGAAAGCTGCAAAGCGTTCGTGATCATCGTCCAGCAGACGGTCAGCAAACGGGGAAGGGTCGATCAGCGCGGTATCGAGCCTGACGAGACCCGTCTGCTCTGTATTGGCAGGGGCACGGGCAGGGGACTGCGCTGCACGCGTCGCTGCCTGCTTCTCAACCGCCTGCTCCGCCTGTTTTGCAGGAGCAGCCTGAGGCACCAGGCTGAAGGTTGAGCCCGCAAGCTTCCGACGGCTCATGACGCACCTCGCGACAACAAGCCCGAAGCAAAGTCAAACCTCAATATTCCATGGTGCAGCGATGCGACCGCTCGAAAGCCCGTCGACGTTGCCTCACGTTTTGATTTGTCACGCGTTCTGCCCAGTGGCTTCATGCATCTTGATCCTGACAGCGCCCAAAAAGGCACAACTATCAGATAGGCCACGATTCTTCTCTCACGTCCAGTGCATTGATAATAAAGAGATGTCGCCTAAGGGCGGCACCGTCGCTGAATAAGAACCGGTCAGATGCCAATGTACGCGCCCTACCGGCTACCAGTCGCGAATTCATCGACGGAGTTTCTCGCTCTGAACAGGTACAAGGCGAGACCGAGGAGATAGGCACATGCAAGACCCGCCCGCGGGGCCTGTTATTCCGGCGCTGTTGCGGGCAAATGGGGCAGGCGGGAGTAGGCGGCATGCACGATGGTGGAATCTGAGACGCAAGCCGGTGATTCCAGCGGCGATCTTGTCGCCTTAAAGGCTTCTAACAAACTCGAGAATTTCCGCTTCGGAGACCACGTCGGCATATTTTGCATTCATGTCGAAGAGATTGGCTTCGTGCGGTGCCGGATGACGGTCGCCGCAAGCGTCGCCAACGACCGTGGTGATGAAGCCGTGCGACATCGCATCGACACAGCTCGCGCGCACACAGCCGCTGGTGGTGAGGCCTGTCAGGATGACATTGTCCACGCCCATGCTGACAAGAAGCGGCGCGAGCGACGTTCCAAAAAACGCGCTCGGATATTGTTTCGTGACCACGAACTCGTCCGCGTAGGGGGCCAGCCCATGCGGCCACGCACCCAAAGGATTATCAGCCGTGAAGCAGGCGAGCGGTTTCGCCTTCTGAAAGAAGCGGCCGCCATCGAGACCTGAGGGGTGCAGAACCACTCCTGTGAGGATCACCGGCATGCCCTTTGCCCGCGCCGCCTCGCGAATGCGAAGCGCAGAGGCGAGCGCCGCATCCACGCCCGCATAAAGGGGGCTGGAGGGTTCGAAATAGGCTTGCACGAAATCGATCAGGATGAGCGCGGGCTTCTTTCCAAAGCCGATCCGATTGTTATAGGCGGCGGCGTAGTTGGCGCTCAGGTCCGTTTCCGTCATTTCATCCTCTTCAGACGTGTGGAGTGGGGGCGCAATCGATCAGCGGCGCGACGAGGCCTGCAGACGCAAGCAGCGCGCAATCGCTGAAGCGAGGTCCCGTCAGTGTGATCCCGATCGGCAGAGGCGCGTCCGGGAGGAATACGGGAATGTTGACGCAAGGCACACCGAGAAGCGTCCACATGGCATTGAAAACCGGATCGCCCGGGTGTCGGCCTTCCGGCGCATAGCCCGGGGCGCTCGGAACGAGGATCGCGTCGAAGTCGCCAGCAAGCGCATCGAACGCAACGCGCGCCTGCGCGGCTGCATCGTAAGCGTGACGCAGTTCGGTCAGGCTGCGCCTGTCGCGGTTTTCGACCCGGTGATGGAAGTCGTCGTGAAGCTCGCCACCAAAGCGGCGGGCGAGATTGCGGAAGGCTGCGGCACCCTCGCGATGCAGGATGGTGCGGTGGTGGCCGTCCAGAGCGTCAAAATCAGCGGGCAGATCGCTCCCGGCCACCTCGTGCCCACCATGGCGAAGACGGTCTGCAGCGACGTTCATGGCATGAAGGGCTTCCGGCTGCAGCCGATCGCAATAAGGACCGAGGCTCATGCAGATCCGCAAGCGTAGGGTGCTAGGCTTTGGTCGGATGGTCTCTGTCAACCCGAACACGTCTGCAAGCAGCGCAAGATCGGCCACCGAGCGGCCGTACCAGCCGACGGTGTCGAGGCTGTTGGCATAGATCTTGAATCCCTCGCGGCTGACCATGCCGAAAGTGGGCTTGAACGCGTATACGCCGCAGAAGGAGGCGGGGCGGATGGTGGAGCCACCGGTCTGCGTACCGATCGAGAGCGGCACGTGGAAGTCTGCGACAGAGGCCGCGGAACCGGCGGAGGAACCACCGGAGGAGAATTGCGTGTCGTGCGGATTGCCTGTGGCGGCATTGCGGCCGGCAGCGGCGAATTCGGTCGTGTCCGTCTTGCCGAGAATAATCGCCCCTTCCGCGCGCAGGAGATCGACGACCGCCGCATCCTGGCCGGGCTGATGGCCTTGGAAATTCGGTGAGTTGAATGTTGTCGGCATGTCCTTGGTCTCGAAGACATCCTTGATACCGATCGGCAGACCATGCAGCTTGCCGCGCTGATCCTTGGGCAGGGCGTCGAGCTTTGCAGCCTGCTCCAGCGCATGGGCGTTGATGTGCAGCCAGGCGCGAACGTCGTGGTTCCGTTCCTCGATCCGCTGCAGGCAGGCTTTGACGAGCTCTATTGCGGAGACGCGGTCCTTTTGCAGCGCCTGCAAAGCCTGCGTTGCGGTCAAGCAGTTCGGCGCGATTGCGGATGGCGGTTCGAAGGCATGCGGTGTTTGCAGGTTCATGGCTTTGCCTTCAGGCTGTGGCTATGCCCGGCGGCACCAGGCGATGATGGGCCATCACGGCTTGAAAGGCCGCGCCGGCGAGAAGGCAAAGCGCCTCTGCATGCGGTCTTCCGACGATCTGCATGCCCGTCGGCAATCCGGTGCGGCCAATTCCCGTGGGCAGCATCAGCGCGGGGAAGCCTGTGAAGTCGAAGATCATGGTGTTCCGGGAAATGAGGTCCTGGAAGCTCATCGGCGTGCCGTTGACATCCACGGTGAGTGTCTCGAGCGAACCCGCTTCGCCGCCGATGCCCGGTGTGATCATGAGATCAACATCTGCCATTGCGCTCAGGAAACTGTCTTGCGCGGTGACTCGCGCCTGAAGTGCACGCGTATAATCCATGGCGCTGAAGGCCATGCCCTTTCGCAGGCGGCCGAGCATGCCGGGATCCATGAGGTCGCTGCGATCTGCCCTGTCCGCATGGAGCGCTGCGAGCTCGCTCTGCAGAACGACCCAGCCTGCCTCGTGAAAAGGGCGGACATCGATAGGCGGCAGATCAATCAGAGTGCCGCCCAGATTTCCCAAGGTTTCCAGCGCGGTCTTCCAGTTCGCCAGGACGGCTTCGTCAACATTCTCGGTGAACCAGCTGGTAGGCACGCCGATGCGCAGGCCGGAAATGTCGAGGTCTCCGAACATAGCGGCGCAGTCTTTGGCGAGTTTCGGATCTGGCGATGCCGTCATGAAGGGCAGGACGCGGGCGATATCCCGGGCGGATCGAGCCATGGGGCCTATATGGTCGAGCGTCCACGAGAGGGACGCGACGCGGTCGCGAGACACTTTCTCTCGGGTCGGCTTGAGGCCCGTCGTTCCGCACCAGCAGGACGGCACGCGGATCGAGCCGCCGGTGTCGGTGCCGAGCGCAAGCGGCATCAGCCGGGCGGCGAGCGCGGCGCCCGAGCCGGTGGAGGAGCCGCCGGTCCAGCGGGTCGCGTCCCACGGATTGGTGACGGCGCCGTAGCGGGGATTGTGCGGGCCGCCGCAGGCAAATTCGCTGGTGGCGGTCATCGCGAACGGTATGGCGCCGGCTGCCCTGAGGCGAGCGACGACGTGAGCATCGGCAGGGGCGATGCGGTGACCGGTAAAGTGCGAGCCGCTTGTCACTTCCGTTCCGGCGACGTCGATAATGTCCTTTATTCCGAAGGGGATGCCTTCCAGCGGGCGAGGTGTGCCGGAGGCCCATCGGGCGGCGCTTTCGATTGCCGCCTCCCGCGCCCCCGGAACAAGACGCAAGACCGCCTCCTGGCCGGAGCGTGTGGCATCAATCGTGGCAGTAAGACGATCCAGAACCGCGACCGGGTCGAAATGACCGTTGGCATAGGCGAAAAGAAGATCGCCTACGCCTGCTTCAGAAATTCCGCTGATGGAGCTTTCGGCGATCGGCATCGCGTCAAGCTCGGTCTCAATGGTCGCGGATGGGGATGGACTCGCGACAAGCCGCGCGTCCGCTTGCCCCGGATCGACAAAGGAGGTCGGCTCCAGCACGTCCTTGTTGGGGAGGGGCTGGAGCACGTTCATCGCTTACTCCGCAGCAATGCTGGTGGCGTTGCGCGAGGCCATGAGCGGCTGGATGCGCTGGCCGAACTGGTCGAGGCCGATCAGGAAGTCGTCGAAGGTCAGCATGATGCCCTTCGTGCCAGGGACGTTGGCGGCTTCATCCAGCATGCGTGCGACGGAGGCGTAGGAGCCGACGATCGTGCCCATGTTGAAGTTGACAGCGCCTTCCGGCAGGTTGATGTGCTTGGCGGTCGAGGAGCTGTCGGCAGAGGCATCCTTGCTGCCCTGGTCCGCCATCCAGGCGAGCGCGTCGACATCGGCGCCAGCGCGATACTTTTCCCACTTGGCCTTGGCCAGTTCGTCGGTCTCGTCGGCAATGACCATGAAGAGGACATAGGCGCCAACGTCGCGGCCGGTCTTGGCCGAAGCCTCGACGAGGCGCACATTGCCTTCGCTGTGCGCGGTCGGCGTGTTGATGCCGGCGCCCATGACGAAGTTGTAGTCGGCATATTCAGCGGCGAATTCCATGCCGCGAGGGCTCTGGCCGGCGGCCACGATCTCGATCTTGTTGGCCGGCATCGGCTTCATCTTGCAGTCATTCATCTGGAAATGCTTGCCGTCGAAGGTGCATTCGCCCTTTGCCCAGAGCTCCTTCATGACGTGCACATATTCGGACGAATAGTCGTAGCGGTAGCCGAAGTAATCGTTGCCCGGCCAGATGCCCATCTGGTCGTATTCGGCCATCTGCCAGCCGGAGACGATGTTGACGCCGAAGCGGCCGGGGGCAACGTTGTCGATCGTCGTCGCCATGCGCGCCACGATGGCCGGGGGGAGCGTCAGCACGGCAGTCGAGGCGAAGAGCTTGATGCGCTCGGTGACGGCAGCGAGGCTCGCCATCAGCGTGAAGGATTCAAGATTGTAGTCCCAGAACTCGGTCTTGCCGCCGAAACCGCGCAGTTTGATCATCGAGAGCGCGAATTCGAGACCGTAGCTCTCTGCCTTCTGGACGATCTTCTTGTTCAGCTCGAAGCTGGGCATGTATTGCGGCGCGGCCTCGGAAATCAGCCAGCCATTGTTGCCGATCGGAATGAAAACGCCAATGTCCATGATGTGCTCCTGTGGTCGGAATGCTTGGAAAGAAATGCAATATGTACGAACTAATGCAAAAATTCCGAAGGCTGTCCAGACAAAAATGCCGCACAAATAGGCGTGCATAAAATAGGTGCAAATCTTCGCGATCTGGGGCGAAAATGACGTGGAAATGGGCGCGTCAGCGCGCCCCCTGCAGCAGGATTGTGCAGTGCGGGATCGTGGTCAGCGATAGGGCTGGGGAGCTCTTAAGTCTCTGCGCGCAGCGTCGTCGTGTAGGTGAAGCGGTCGGCAGGGAGAATCTGGAAGGCGTATTCGAGGAGCCGGCGGCCGGAGCCGTAGTAGCGGCGATTGACGATCAGTGCGAGGTCGCCACCCTTGCCTCCGACCTTTTCGGCAATGTCCGCATCCATGGCGATCGGCCTGACATCCTGCTGGATCTCATGGATCTTTTCGCCAGTGAATTCTTCGATGTAGTGGAAGATGGCACGCCGGGCGACGGTCACGTCCTTGACAGCGGCGGCCACGCGGGAATCGATATAGACCTCGTTCCAGGAAAAGGCCTTGCCACGATTGGCGGGATAACGCACGCCGGTAATATGCAGAAACTTGCGCCCCGGCCGGCAGCCGAGATCCACGGCGAGCTTGCCCTGGGCGGAGACCATTTCGCGGAAGCCGATGACGAATTCCGTTTCTGCCGCGATCTCGAACAGCTCGGAGCGCGAATGGGCTATGAAGCGTGTACTGCCGCTCGTCGGCTCGGTAGACTCCACCCGCGTACCGACACCCTTACGTGCGGAAAGTCGCCCCTTGTTGCGCAGCAGACCGATGGCTTGACGCACGGTCTGACGGCTGACGCCCAACGCCTCGGCAAGCTCGTTTTCGGTCGGCAGGAGGGAGCCGACAGCGAAATCCCCGTTGGTAATGCGCGCGTCCAGGTGATGCGCCACCTGCATATAGAGCGGCGCGGTCGCGATCTCGGGCTTCCAGCTATTCTTGATTTCCTGCGTGCTGCCGGTCATTTCCTCAGAAATCGCATTGCTCATGTGTTCGGGCCTCCCGGCTCATCAATATGTTTTTTCTTATAAAAGCAAACAAATTTCGGCGCTGGAGCAATTTCGGCACCCGTCCTTGCGCCAAAACAAGAAATCAATTAGTACGTACATATACGATTTTTAGGACAGTTGCCTTTCATGTCAGACATCACAGCCGACGACACCTCAGGTTCGGGCGCCCGCAAATCCCATTCCCTAGTGGTTACGTTAAGTGCCGCGACATTGATCCAGATCGTGGCGACGGCCAGCGTGCTGGCGCTGACGGCCATTGCCCCAACCGTGGCGGCTGATCTTGGTATCGGCGCCTATCTCATCGGCTACCAGATCAGTCTGATCTATGCGTCCGGCATGTTTTCCTCCGCTGTCGCGGGAACGCTGGTGAAGCGCCTCGGTCCGGTGCGAGTCGAGCAGCTGGCGCTTGCCTGCTTCCTGCTCGGCTTCGTGGGTATTGCCATGGCGCAAGTCCTGCCGATCATCGTCGCATCCCTCCTCATCGGTATCGGCTATGGCCTCAACAATCCCGCCTCTTCGGAGATGCTGGGACGGATCACGCCGCACGGCAAGCGCAACATCGTGTTTTCCATCAAGCAGTCGGGCGTGCCTTTGGGCGGTATTCTCGCAAGTTTCGCCTTTCCCTTCCTGTCGCGGCAGATGGACTGGCAATATGCACTGCTGATCGGCGCTGCCGCGCCGCTGGCGACCATGGTACTGCTGGCTGCCACGCACGTGACAGAGCCGATCGACCGCAGCGTGCCGATGGGCTCGATGATGAAGGGCTTCCGCGACGAGCAGGGGATCATCTGGAAGAACGGGAAGCTGCGGAGCTTGAGTTTTCTCGGCTTCGCCTATTCGGCGACGCAGCTGTCTCTCTCGGCCTTTGCAGTGGTCACATTGGTTCATGATGGCGGATGGTCG
The DNA here is from genome assembly GCF_021026335.1 of Rhizobium sp. C1. Lineage (GTDB taxonomy): Bacteria > Pseudomonadota > Alphaproteobacteria > Rhizobiales > Rhizobiaceae > Ensifer_A. The sequence continues at coordinate 348,053 of NZ_JAJNCY010000003.1, read as the reverse complement.
CTGCTGGCGGCCGGATCCGTTGCTGCCATCATGCAGTTTTTCGGCGCCTTCGGCCGTATTTTCTGGGGTGTGGTTGCAGACAGGCTAGGGGGCGGCTTCAAGACGCTGGCGCTGCTCGGTCTCTTGATCGGCGTCGGCTTCGCGTCCCTCTTCTTTGTAGTGCATATGCCGGCCTGGCTGCAGGTGGGCGTCCTCATCATGCTGGGCATGACCACGATCGGCTGGAATGGCGTGCTACTGGCGGAAGTCGCCCACAATGCGCCTGAAGGACGGATTGGCGCGATCACGGGCGGTGTGCTGGTCTACACTTTCATCGGCGTCATCGTCGGACCGTCGAGCTTCGCCAGCCTCTACATGGTTACCGGTCATTACGGTGCGAGCTTCCTGGTCTTCTCGCTGCTCGGGTTCTTTGGAATGATTGCCGCGTGGCGTTCGCACCGAGCTGCCCGAGTCTGATTCCAAAAGTACCGACATACTAACGCGTTGTACGGGGTTGCGGCGTTGCTGCAGCCCCGTTTTGTCGTCTGCTGACGTTAGGTTACGACGATAGAAATCGCTGAAAATGAATAAGAATATTGCACTTTTTTATACACAATCCGGCAATTGCCTCAATATTTTGCACTGCAAAAAATTCTTGCAAAACCGTTGACGGACAACTGAATATGTACGTACATTAAAATGCCTCATCACGGTGAAGATGCGATCACGACCCCGGAAAAGCGGGGCATCCAACAGGGGAATGTCAGATATGCGTGTGCTTCTACTCAGCGCTTTCGTTGCCGTGTCCGCCATTGCTGCAGTGCCGTCCGGCGCGCATGCGGATGCCATGGCCGACGCCAAGACGATCCTTGAACAGCATAAGAAGATGCCCGTCTTCGATCCGCCGGGCGAGCCCTTCGATGCGAAGTCCTGCATGGCCGGCAAGAAGGTGCTGTCGATCCCGATTTCGATGACGATCCCGTTCAATGTCGAGCTGCAGAAGGCCATGTCCACCGCAGCGAAGGAAGTGGGCTTCACCTATACGACCTGGGACAACCAGCTGAAGACGGACCAGTGGATCCAAGGCGTGTCGCAGGCGATCAGCCAGAAATACGACGTGCTGGATCTGGCTGGCGGTCTCAATCCCGAATGGCTGGGTCCGCAGCTCACCGAAGCGCGCAATGCCGGCCTGAAGGTTACGACGACGCATCTTTACGACGTCACGCAGAAATCCGCGCCGACGGTCGACTATTCTTCGCGCGTCGACTTCACCGGCGCCGGCAAGGTGCTCGCCGCTTACGCCTATGTGCAGACCGGCGGCAAGCCCAACGTCCTGATCATCGGCTCGTCCGACGTTCTGCCGTCCATTCCCTTCGTCAAGGCGATCCAGGACGAGCTGAAGGCGCTCTGCCCGGAATGCAAGCAGAAGCATCTCGACGTTCCGGTCTCCGACTGGGCGACGAAGATCCAGCCGGGCACCCAGTCGGCGCTGCTGGCCGATCCGGGCATCAACTACATCATCCCGATCTATGACTCGATGTCGCAATTCGTCGTGCCGGCGCTGCGCATCACCGGCGCTCTCGGCTCGGTCGGCGTTGCCGGCTTCAACGGCACGCCCTTCGTTCTGGATATGCTGCGCGAGGGCCAGGTCAACATGGATATCGGCGAAAGCCTCGGCTGGGCCGGTTATGCGGCGATCGACAACATCATGCGCATGATCTGCGGCAAGCCGGAAGTGGCCAAGCTCAACGTCCCGCTGCTCATCTTCGACAAGGACAACGTGAAGACGGCGGGCATTCCGGCCAACTTCAACGACGGCTATGGCGACGCCCATCTCGACGGCTTCCGCAAGCTCTGGAAGCTGAAGTGATCTGAGCAACGCAGACCGGAACGGGAGCCACGCCATGTCCAACACTGCAACGACCGACAATGCCGTCCTTTTGATGAACGACATCAAGATGAAGTTCGGAAGCAATTATGCGCTCAAGGGCGTCAGCGTTGCAGTTCGCCGTGGCGAGGTCTTCGGTCTGCTCGGGCAGAACGGCTCGGGCAAATCCACCCTCATCAAGGTTCTGGCTGGCTTTCACCAGCCGGAAGAGGGCAGTGAGGTGGTGTTGTGGGGCGAGAAAATGGCCCTGCCGCTCGACCCCATGCTGATCAAGAAACGCGGCGTCGCCTTCGTCCACCAGCATCTCGGCCTCGTGCCGTCACTCACCGTCGCCGAGAACATGCGCGTCACGTCGCTTGGCCAAAAGAACCCATGGTTCGTCTCCTGGCGCAAGGAAGCAGAGCGGCTTTCGGCGCTCTTTGCAGAATTCAATCTCGACATCGACCCGCTGGCGACGGTCGCAAGCCTACCGCCGGTTGAGCGCGCCTTCGTCGCCATCATCCGCGCCTTCGAAGACCTGCGCGCATCCGACGCCGGTTATGGCGGGGAGGGCATTCTCGTGCTCGACGAGCCTACGCCCTTCCTGCCGGGCGAAGACGTGAAGCGCCTCTTTGACCTCGTGCGCTCGATCGTGAAGACCGGAGCGTCCGTCATCATCGTCACCCACGATATCGACGAGGTGCGCGACATTACTGATCGTGTTGCCGTCCTGCGCGACGGGCAACTCGTCGATGTGCTCGATACGAGGGCCTCCAGCCGGCAGGCCATTCTTGACACCATCGTCGGTTCGCGCATCGATGCTTTTGCCAAGCAGCGCATGGCCCTGGGTGCAGCACCTGTTGCTATCCGCGCCGACAACCTGACCGACGGCAAAACGCCGCCTTTCAGCCTGTCCTTGCAGGAGGGCGAAATCCTCGGGGTCACGGGTTTGATCGGGTCCGGCTTCGCCAGCGTGCCTTACACGCTCTACGGCGCGCGGCGTGGCGCGGGCACGCTGACTGTGGCCGACCGGAAGATCGATCTGGCAACGATCACGCCACTCATTGCGCAGCGCATGGGCGTGGCGCTTCTGCCCGGCGACCGGCTGGGCGCGGCCGGCATCGGGTCGCTGGCCGTCACAGATAATATCACGTTGCCGATCCTCGATGAGCTTTCGCATCTCGCAGGCCTCGACCGTGGCGCGATGGTCAGGGAGGCGGGGCGGCTTTCGACCATGCACGATGTGCGGCCGCACAATCCGGCGCTGGCGCTAGGGTCGCTTTCGGGCGGCAACCAGCAGAAGGTGCTGCTCGCCAAATGGCTGCGCATCCAGCCGAAGCTCCTGCTTCTCGACGAGCCGACGCAGGGCGTCGATTTCGGTGCGCGCCAGCAGATTTTCAAGGCGCTGGACGGGGCGGCAAGGGCCGGCACGTCCATCCTCTGCGCTTCCACCGACAATGAACAGCTTGAGCAGATTTGCGACCGCATCCTCGTCTTCTCGCGCGGGCGGCCTGTGGTCGAGCTCAAGGGACACGAGATCAGCCGCAAGGCAATCACCGAAGCCTGCTTCTACAGCACCGATGCGGAGGCCGCAGAATGACGACGATCGACATGCCCATCCAGAAGCCCGTTTCCGCGCTCAAGTCGCGCTTCACGCTGAAGACCGAGGCGGAACGCTTCGCGCTGGTCGCTGCCTGGCTCTTCCTCATCATCCTTTTCGGCATTCTCATGCCTGACAGCTTCCTCAGCTGGCGGAACTTCTCCACCATGTTCGGCTCGCAGGCGGTGCTGGTCGTGCTGACGCTCGGCATCATCATTCCGCTGACGTCTGGTGATTTCGATCTCTCCGGCGCGTCGATCCTGACGATGAGTTCCATGGTGATCGGCGTCTTCAACGCGCAGATGGGCTGGCCGATCCTGCCGGTGCTCGTCATGTCGCTCGCCGTCGGTGCGCTGATCGGGGCAATCAACGCCTTCTTCGTCCTCTACTTCCGCATTCACTCTCTGATCGTGACGCTGGGTGTCGGGACGTTCGTCAACGGCGTCATCCTCTGGATGAGCGGATCGCAGACCATTTCCGGTGTCTCGATGGAGCTGGTCTCCTGGGTGATCATGGGCAGGCTCTGGGGCATTCCGCTGGCCTTCTACTATGCGCTGATCCTCGCGGCCGTCATCTGGTATGCCTTCGAATTCACCATTCCAGGCCGCAAGCTGCTCTTTGTCGGTCGCGGGCGTGAGGTTTCGCGGCTGAACGGCATACCGGTCGAGCGGGTGCGGGCGACCTCCTTCATTCTCTCCGGTCTCATCTCCGCCTTTGCCGGCATCCTCTATTCCGGCATGACCGGTTCGGCCGATCCGCTCTCCGGCCTCAACCTGCTGCTACCGGCTTTCGCCGCCGCTTTCCTCGGCGCCACGACCATTGCGCCCGGCCGCTTCAATGCCTTCGGCGCGGTGATCAGCGTCTACTTTTTGGTGACCGGCATCACCGGTCTCACCATGATGGGCGCGCATGCCTATGTGCAGAACCTGTTCTATGGCGGCGCGCTGGTCATCGCCGTGTCGCTCAGCCAGCTCGTGCGCAATCGCCAGCCGCAGGATTTCAGCTGATGAAGGAGCTCAAGGACATCGCGGATACGCTGGCGCGCCTATATTGGGCGCGCCAGGCGAACGAGGCCGAGATGGTCGCCATGGCCGGCGAAATGCAGCGTGACAGCGCGGCGATTGCTCCGCCGCGTGTGGGGGAGGGGAATGTCTTCTTCTCGATAGAGCCCTCCACCTATTACGCGCTGATGGCGAAGGAGGCTAAGGCATGAGCGAACTCAACCCGAAAAGCTTCGCGGAGGCTGTCACAATGGTCCGCAGCGGTGCTACCAGCTCCGTGGAACTGACCCAAGCCGCCATCGCCCGCGCCAAGGCCGCGCAGCCGCGCATCAATGCCTTCATCGCCATCGAGGAAGAGGCAGCGCTTGCCGCCGCAGAGGCCGCCGACCGATGGCAGGCGGAGGGAAAGCCGCTTGGGGCGCTTCACGGCGTGCCGCTGGCGCACAAGGACATGTATGACCGGAAGGGCATGGTGACCGGTTGCGGCTCGAAAATCCGTGCGGATCATGTCGCAAGCTCGACCTCGACTGTCATGCAGCGGCTGGAGGCAGCCGGCGCGATCTCGATCGGCCGGCTGAACATGAGCGAATTCGCCATGGGGCCCACAGGGCACAACGCCCATCATGGCCGGGCGCGCAACCCGATCGATCCGGAACTTATCACGGGCGGTTCATCCAGCGGTTCGGGCGCAGCCGTAGGGGCAGGGGTCGTGCTGGCGGCACTCGGTTCAGACACGGGGGGCTCCATCCGCTTGCCCGCCGCCTGCTGCGGCGTCGTCGGCATCAAGCCGACGCAGGGGCGCGTCAGCCGTCACGGAGCGATGCCGCTTTCCTTCTCACAGGATTGCGTGGGTCCGCTCGCCGGAAATGTCGAGGATGCCTACCGCATCCTGCAGATCATCAGCGGGGCGGACCCGCTTGACCCGACCTGTGAACGCATACCCCCACCCGGTGACCTTCTTGACGACCTTTCCTCGATACGCCTCGGCGTTTTGGGCGGCTTCTTCGAGAAGGACCTCGCTGCCGTCGTCGGTAACGGCATTTCCACCGCGATGTCATCGCTTGCGCCACATGTCGCGTCCGTTGGGCAGGTCAAGCCCTCCGATCTCTCTACCGTTGCGGAACTCGCCAATGTCGTGGCCATGGCCGAAGCCGGCACCGTGCATTTCGACTGGATGCGCGAGCGCCCGGAAGATTACGGTCCGCAGATCCGCATGCGCCTGTCGCAGTCGCTTGCCATGCCCGCGCCGATCTATATCCGCGCGTTGCAGATGCGGAGCCTGATGCTCGCCGAGTTCCTGGAAACTGCCTTTGCGCACGCCGACGTGCTGATCGCACCGGTCATGCCGTTCCTGCCGCCGCGCTCGGCCGATGTCGATATCGGGGCAAGCCCCGAGATGAACCGCATCGTCAGTGCGATGACATCGTTCACGCGGCCATTCTCCTATCTGGGTCTGCCGGTCGTCACACTGCCGGTTGCCGTCTCGCCCGAAGGTTTGCCCGTCGCCATCCAGATCATCGGCCGGCCCTGGCGGGAAGCGCAGATCTCCTCGGTCGCACGTCGCCTCGAACGCGAACTTTCCCTCAAACCCTTCATGCCGCAAAGCGCGCCGCTGGCGCAGTCGGCATAAGCGCACCTTGAAAGGATGTCTCTGATGACCCTCAACCCGTCTTTCGCCCAAGCCGAAGTTGTCGCGGATGCTGTCTCGCCACAGACCTTTCGCGAGGCCATGTCCAAAATGGGTGCTGCCGTCAACATCGTGACCTCTGATGGCCCAGCCGGCAAGGTGGGCTTCGCGGCAACAGCCGTCTGCAGCGTCACCGACACGCCGCCTACGCTGCTCGTCTGCCTCAACCGCTCGGCCTCGGTCTTCAACGCCGTGATGGAAAACCGTACGCTCTGCGTGAACGTGCTTTCCAGCGCGCATGATCGCCTGTCGAACCTCTTTGGTGGCAAGACGCCCGTGGAGGAGCGCTTTGCGGCGGCGAACTGGCATCGCGGCGTCTCGGGTGCACCCGTGCTCGATGATGCCGTCGTCTCCTTCGACTGCATGGTGACGGAAAGCATGGATGTGGGCACTCATCGTGTCCTCTTCTGCTCCGTGCTGGGGGTTTCCCATGGCGAGGAGGCGGAGGCGCTGATCTATTTCAAGCGCGGCTATCACAGTGTGGGCGTTGGAGTTGCAGGTTAGAGCGCGGATTCGATCAAGCAAGTTCCGCTGTCCATTTCCGATGGCTGACCGACATGATGGGACAGCACGTCCGGTCAAACTTGCCTAAGCCGGACGTTGCGGCATACCCAACCATCTGATTTGGCGTACAGCCGTTTTGCTGCCGAAGCATGAACGGACACGCGCTCGGCGGTTACAGCGCCTTTCTGGACGGGTCGGCAGAATTTGGCACACGCCAGAGGAAGGGAGACTTTACTCGGATTTCGTCGGCGCAATGGTTCCATAAGATATCTTATTGAACCGGAATCAGAATCGCAAAGTTAGAATGTCTGCAGCGCTGGCCGTGGTTAAGATTAGAAACGGCGGGCAACACTGGTCGCCCGCCGGATTTGGGTCGTTGTGAAAAAGCTCCAACGAAGGCCTATATCATCGGCTTTCCGCCGGTCGCGGCAACGGTCGCGCCAGAGACATAGCTGGCCTCGTCACTGGCCAACATGACGTAGATGGGAGCCAGTTCGCGGGGCTGGGCGGGACGTCCCATCGGCGTGTTCGCCCCAAAATGCGCGACCGTTTCGGCCGGCATCGTCGAGGGGATCAGCGGCGTCCAGACGGGACCAGGGGCAACGCAGTTGACTCGAATGTTCTTCTTGCCGAGCAATTGCGCCAGACCGGCCGTGAAATTCTGGACCGCGCCTTTGGTGGTCGCGTAGGCAAGAAGCGTGGGCTTCGGATTGTCGGAATTGATGGAGGCGGTGTTGATGATCGTGCCTCCCTCGCCCAGATGCGGCAGCGCAGCCTTCGACAGGTAGAACATTGAAGAGATGTTGGTCGCTAGGGTCAGATCCCATTCGGCGTCGGAGATATCCTCCAGGGTATCGAATGTCATCTGGTGGGCGGCGTTGTTGACCAGAATGTCAAGACCGCCAAAGGATTGGACGACCTTGTCGATCAACTGACGACAGTTATCAGCTTTCGAGACGTCGATGCGGATCGTCTCGCATGCGCGTCCCTCCGCTTCGATCAGCTTTCGCGTACTCTCAGCATCCTCATCTTCATTGAGGTAGCAGATGGCGACGTCAGCGCCTTCGCGTGCGAAAGCGATCGCCACGGCGCGGCCGATGCCGGAATCGCCACCGGTGATCAGCGCGCGTTTGCCTTGCAGTCTCCCCGAGCCGACATAGCTTTCCTCGCCATGATCGGGTCTCGGCTGCATTGCGTCGGTCTTGCCTGGAACCGCCTGCTGCTGCTTGGGAAACGGAGGACGGGGGAAGTGCTCGTTCATCTGATTTCTCCTTCAGTCACGTTGGGATGAAACCGTCGCTCTGGAGAAATGTTCCGGCCCGGCCTCCCCCCCCAAAAAACGCAAATCGGCCCGCGCATCGCACGGGCCGAATTCGGGCAATGGATCGGCTGAGGGTGCCGTTACACCGGCAGCGCGAAACCCTTCCGTCGCTCCGACGCACGGGGCAGCACGGACGACCTCTGCTTGCGGGCAGGCGCCCGGCCGAAGATCAGAATTCCAGCTTCCAGTGCCGCCGCCATGAACGCCTCGCGTGCCTTTTCCGAGCGGCCAAGCTCGTGACACGCGAGCTTGCACTCCTGAATGGCAGTCTGATGGTGCTTGCCACCAGGCGCCGGCCAGTCGTCGTGCAACAGGGAGAGAGCCTGCATCGGCCCCTCCACAACGGTCGCGTCGTCGTCAAGAACGCCAACGCGGATGGGTGCAATCCATTTGAGATCGAATGTGAGCATGTGCGCTACCTCCAGCCCTCACAACTCGGCCCGAAGACAAAGGTTCCTGAGCTTGTTCACGATTGCTCAACCTTTGCCTGGCCCCCGCGCCGTAAGCGGCAGAATGACCTTGGGATCAACAGAACCACTCAACAGCTGGCGCGGTCCTTCGCTCACGTAACGGCCGCTCAGATCTTCGATCACGGTATAGAGCTTCTCGTTCCGAAAGGCGGAAGCGTCCGCTGTCGACACCCCCTCGCCCGGCTTCGCGTGATGTTGCAGAAAGTCCGCCTCGGCTTCGGCAGCAACCACACGAGCATCACCGCTGGTTCTGGCACGCACAATGACTTCGCCCTGGTCCGGCGAGAGGGACCAGTTCGGATCATCGGCTTCGGCGACCGGGATGAGCCTATAGATATGCATGATTGTGCCTCCGTGCTTGCCCATGCCGGATGAACCGCGCGGCCTAGATCTTGTTCCCGCATCCTCCCTTTCGATGGAACCGAAGCCGCAACGCCGCGTTTGAACACCGGCGTTCGTCTGACGAACCGCAGCGTCAGGAACCCTCTCAGAAGGAGGAAAGAGCATGAGCATGAAGATCGCAACGACGCGGCTTGCCGATCCGGGTGACGACTGGCACGGGCCGATCGTCGAGATCACGACAGACGACCACATCACTCTTGTTGTCAATCTGCCACTGGCTCCGTCGCAGGCAGAGTCCGACCCCATCGACCGGGCGCTCGGCGCACTTTCGGATCTGTCCTCCGCTGCCGGCGATGAGCGGGCAAGGCGCGCCGGCAAGGATGCGAAGGCCAGTGCGCGCAGTGCGCAGGATCAGGCCGAACTGGATGACCAGTTGAACGCGGGGCTGGAGGATTCCTTTCCTGCAAGCGACCCGGTGGCAACGGTCGTCACGTCTACATTGCCGAAACGGGCCCATGCCGGCTCGTGAGCGCGGAACTTCGCCGTTTCGTTACCGTAAGGCACAAGAAAACCCGGCGGGATCAATCCGCCGGGTTTTTGTGTTCAAGCGACGGTGACGACGGCTGATCGAAACGATCAGGCAGCCTTCTTCTGGGCAGCCTGGTTGACGGCCGCTTCGGCAAGCTTGGTCAGCGCCTCATCGGTTTTGGACTCCTCGGCCAGCGTCTGCTCCAGAAGCGTCACGGCGTCCTTGAGGCCGAGTTCGCGGGCCCAGGCCACCAGCGTGCCGTAGCGGCTGATCTCATAATGCTCGACAGCCTGAGCCGCAGCCAGAAGGCCAGCGTCGAGCGCAGGCGCTCCCTTGAACTCCTCCATGATTTCCTCGGCTTCTTCAACGATGCCCTCGATTGCCTGGCAGGTCTTGCCACGGGCATTCTTGCCGATGATTTCGAAGACCTGCTGCAGACGTTCGACCTGCCCTTCGGTCTCGTCGCGATGTTTCTGGAAGGCATTCTTCAGCTTGTCGCTCTGCGCATTCCGCGCCATTTTCGGTAGAGATTTCAGTATCTTACGCTCAGCATAATAGATATCCCTGAGCGTCTCGTGAAAGAGGTCATTGAGGGTTTTCTCGGCCATTGCAGGGTCTCCTTTGGCTCATGTTTCATGCCACAGTCGAACATGTCGCCGCCCGATTTGTTCCAGTTTTCGAAGGCGGTGCGTGAGCGGCCTTCCACCCCCCCCCCAACGGATCCGCCGCCGGGTTACTTTCTCATGCACAACAAGATGTTCATCAGTGACATCTTCCGGAACCTTGCTGCGCTTTTTCAGTTGGGCCCGCCACACGAGCCGAAGTCTCCTAACGATAGAAGAGGCGCATATGAGGGTTGCAATCATCGGAACGGGTTATGTTGGACTGACGACCGGATGCTGCCTGGCGGAGCTGGGTCATCGCGCCCGCTGTTTTGACGCTGATCGGGCAGCCGCGGCGATCACATGATCGACTTGCGGAAGATCATCGATCCGGCAACGGCAATCGCAAGCGGTTTTCGTTATCGCGGGGTCGGACGCAACGGAGGGCCCGTGGCCCCGCGTGCAGAAAGCGGCGGCGAGATCGGTCCGCTGACGGCGGACAAGGCGGCAGCCGCGGCATTTTGAATATCTGCGACAGCATCGTGAAAGAAGGAGGTTTCAAATGACGAAGGCACAACAGACGACGGATCACGAAAAAATCAGGGCCTGGATCGAGGCGCGCAGGGGACGCCCCTCCAAGGTCGCCGCGAAGGGCAAGAGCGGCATTCTGCGCGTGGAATTCCGGGAAAAGGACGAGGATCTGACCGAAATCGGCTGGGACGAGTTCTTCCGGATTTTCGAGGAGTCGAACCTCGCCTTTCTCTGCCAGGAGGAAACCGCCAAGGGCGAGAAAAGCCGTTTCAACAAATTCATCGACCGCGACTGACCCAGAGACAACCTTCTGAAACGACGTCGCCGCCAGCGGGTACCGGAGCATCCGATGCAGGAGAGGAGACAAAGCCGATGCGCGAAGACAAGGCCGAAGACAAGCGCACAAGCGAGATCGAACGTGACGCCGAAGGCCAGTTTGCTCCCAAGCAGGCCGGCGGAAAGAACAATGGCGTCGCTGACGCCAAGCCGCGCGTCATCAACACGTCCGAGGACGCCACCATCCACAACCGTCCGCCCAAGTCGGACGGCAAGAATTAGGCCTCGCTACGAGCCTGGAACAATCAGCCAAGGTTGACGTTCGATGACTATACCGACATCCAAAAGGAGATCGAGACATGGACGATCGTGATTACGAACACGGCCGCCGGCGCGGCCCCATCGTTGCTGGCCATCCGGATCGGGAGCCGAGGGAACGCGGCCACGCGGGCACCTATGACAGGAGCACGTATGGCGGCGATCATCCGCGTCCCGGCGCCCCGCGCTACGGACGCCAGGAAGGCTATAGTGACGGTTTCGATCAGGGCTATGGCGATGGCGGCCCAACCGGAAGCGGCTATGCCCGCTACGCTGCGAGCGGCTTCTATCCGTCCGACCATCCTTTCCAGCGGGGCGGCTACGCCCGAACTGCCTACCCCTATCAGCACTCCTTCCGGGGCAGAGAAGAACGAGGCGGACAGGGCTATTACGGCGAGCGGCGCGATGAGGGCGAATTTCGCGGCAAGGGCCCGCGCGGCTATCAGCGCGCCGACGAGCGGATTGAGGAAGATGTCAATGACCGGCTGAGTGATGACCATCACCTCGATGCGTCAGATATCGAAGTCTCGGTCAAAGCAAGCGAAGTGACGCTGACCGGCGAGGTCAACAGCCGCGCCGACAAGCGCCGCGCGGAAGATTGCGTCGAAAGCGTTTCGGGCGTCACCAACGTGCAGAACAACCTGCGCGTCCGCGGGACCTCCGACCCTCGCTCGGCAACGCTGACACAGGCCTGAACAAGCCTGCCCCTCCCTCCCCCCGAGTACGAAAAACGTCGCCGCAGTCGAGGCTGCGGCGACCTCAGGCTCAACTCGCTTTCGGCGCCACTGAAATCCCCTCCCATGGATGACCCTTTCGATCCCAAACTCTTGCGACAGGCCGGACTGGTTTATGTGAGCGACCGCGAGCCCGGGATCACGCGCCGCAAGCGCGGCAAGGGCTTCAGCTATCATCTGCCGGGCGGCGAAGCCCTGAACGCCGCCGCCGACAAAGCCCGTGTCGCGCGTCTGGCCATTCCGCCCGCCTATCGCGGTGTCTGGATCTGCGCCCTGGCCGACGGTCATCTGCAGGCGACCGGTTACGACGATCGCGGCCGCAAGCAGTATCGGTATCACGAGCGCTGGCAGGCACTACGCGACGAACAGAAATTCGATCAGCTCGTCCCCTTCGGTCATGCCCTTCCCGCGCTTCGCCGGCAGGTACTGGCGGATGCGCAGCGGCTGGAAGAGCCGGAGCGGGCGACGCTCGCGGCCCTCGTCCTCCTGCTGGACTCGGCCCACCTGCGCGTCGGAAACCGGCAATATCTGGCTGAAAACGGAACCTACGGCGCAACGACCCTTCTGAAACGCCACGTGCGCTTCGGTGAGGGGCTGGAGCTGCAATTCACGGCCAAGGGCGGCAAGAAGGTCCGGCGCCACCTGCGGGCGCCCCGGCTTCAGCGCATTCTGGAAAGCATTGCAGACCTGCCAGGCCGCGAACTCTTCGTCTGGCAGGACGTGACGGGAAACCTGCGATCCGTCGATTCCAGCCAGCTCAACCGCTATATCGCGGACATCAGCGGCGCACCGGCCTCGGCCAAGACCTTCCGCACCTGGGGCGGGACGGTTGCGGCCTTTACGGCGGCGCTAAGCCAGCTCTCGAAAGACGAGCGACCGACCATCAAGTCCATGGCGGAAGCTGCGGCAGACGAGCTGGCCAATACGCCCGCGATCAGCCGAAAGAGCTACATCCACCCGCAGGTCCTCAAGATCGCCACGGATCCCCTGATGGGCGAAGAGCTGAAAAAACAGGCGAGCGAGCCCTTGCCCCGGAAAGACGGACTGCGGGCCGACGAACAGCGGTTGCTGGCCTTTCTGGAAAGCCGTTGATCCGGCTGGAACAAATCGCCGGTCCGGATGATTTGAACGCTATGACGACAGAACCGCTTCATCTTCAGCAATCCTCAAAGCCGGACGCCCGAGACCGGCTGATCATGGCGCTATATGCTGAACTCAAGGCCGAACGGCTGACGCGCGAGGCCCTTGAGGAGGCGATCCGCAATGGCGTCGTCTCCCGCGAGGTGCTTGCCGCCATCGTCTCCGATCCGGTGCCCGTGGTCACGTCGGAAGACATTGCGGAAATCGAAGCCGGGCTCGCCCGCGACAAGACATCGACCGAAACCCGTAGCGGGGGACATTCGCCGTGACCCGCCGCGCATTGTGGAAAGGCAAGCTGAACGGACCGGGCGTCGACTGCGGCGTCGCTCTCTATTCGGCCTTGTCGTCGGATGAAAAGGTGTCGTTCCACATCGTGAACCGCAAGACCGGAAACCGTGTCGAGCGCCGCTTTGTCGACAGCGAAACGGAGCAACCGGTGGAGCGAGACGCTCAGGTGCGCGGATTTCAGCTCGATGACGGAAATTACGTCCTCATAGAGCCCGAAACTCTGGCCGCGCTGATCCCCCACAGCGACAAGACAATCGCGATCAAGCATTTCCTGCCCTGCGATGCGGTGGACAAGCTCTATTTCGACAAGCCCTACTATCTCGCCCCCGCCGCAAAGGCGGACGAGGAGGCGTTTCGCGCCTTCAGCGAAGCGTTGGAAAAAGGCGCAACGACCGCCTTTGCACAGGCCGTGCTGTTCCGGCGCAATCGCGGCCTGATCCTGAGGGTTCATGAGGGCATCGTTATCGCCACCACGCTGAACTATGATTACGAGGTTCGCTCCGCGCGGAACGCCTTCCGCGGCCTTTCGGAGCCCCACTATGACGAGGAGCTGCTGGATCTTGCCGGACACCTCATCCAGACGAAATTGAGCCGCTTCGATCCGGCCGAATTTCACGACCGATACAATGCGGCACTGCTGAAACTCGTCCGCGCCAAGATGGAAGGCCGGCCGCTGCCGAAACCCGACAGGGAGCCGGAGCAAAAGGTCGTCGACCTGCGCGAGGCGCTGCGCCTCAGCGCCCTGCAGAGTGAGCGGAAAAGCGACACAAAGCCGAAATCGACCCGCGGCAAGATGCGAAAGGCTGGTTAGCTCATGGGCCTGGAGACTTACAACGCGCGCCGGCGTTTCGATAAAACGCCCGAGCCGGAAGGTGCGACAGGACAATCAGGCGGTTTCAGCTTCGTGATTCAGAAACACGCGGCCCGCCGACTGCATTACGATTTTCGCCTGGAACTGGACGGCGTACTGAAAAGCTGGGCCGTCACACGCGGCCCGAGCCTCGACCCCGAAGAAAAGCGGCTGGCGGTGGAGGTTGAGGATCATCCCCTGGCCTATGGCGATTTCGAGGGCGCCATTCCGAAGGGGCAATATGGCGCCGGTGCGGTCATCCTTTGGGACCGCGGCACCTGGGCTCCGCTCGACGACCCGCACAAGGGCCTGAAAAAGGGCCATCTCGAATTCACGCTCGAAGGCGAAAAGCTCTCCGGCCGCTGGCATCTCATCCGCATGAAGCGGCGCGACAACGAGAAGCGCAACAACTGGCTGCTGATCAAGGGCGACGACGACGAGGCCCGGCCGGGAGACGGCGACGCACTGCTGGACGAGATGCCGCAATCGGTAAAGTCGAAGAAAAAGATCGAGGACATGGCGAAAGCGCCGGTCGCCCACTGGAGCGGCGGCAAGGCAATGAAGGAACCCGGCGCACCGACCGATTGGCCCAAGGGTGCCAAACGCGCTCCACTGCCCCGCTTCGTGAAGCCGCAGCTTGCGACCCTGAAGCCCGTGCCGCCCAAGGGCACGGCCTGGCTGCATGAAATCAAGTTCGACGGCTATCGGATAGAAGCCCGTCTCGACCATGGCGAGCTGACGCTTTCGACCCGCAGCGGTCTCGACTGGACCGAGAAATTCGGGGAGACGCTCGGGAAGGCCCTGCTTGCGCTGCCCGCGGAGAGCGCGATCATCGACGGCGAGATCGTTGTAGAAAGGGCCAATGGCGTCTCGGACTTCTCGGCCTTGCAGAAAGACCTCAGCGAGGAGCGCAGGGACCGGTTCGTCTACTATGCGTTCGACATTCTCTATCTCGACGGCCATGACTTGAGAAACGCAGCGCTTGCCGATCGCAAGGCGCGTCTGGAGGCCCTGCTGCGAAATGCCGATCCGCAGATCCGCTTCAGCGCGCATTTCAGCGAGGCAGGCGGGTTGGTTCTCGAGCATGCCTGCCGCCTCAGCCTGGAAGGCGTCGTGTCCAAGCGTGCCGATGCCAGTTATCACTCTGGCCGCAGCCGAGAATGGATCAAGTCGAAATGCTCCGAGCGGCAGGAATTCGTGATCGGCGGCTATGCCCCCTCTTCCACTTCGCGCGCGGCGATCGGGTCGCTTGCGCTCGGCGTTTATGAGCGCGGCCGGCTTCGTCATGTCGGGCGCGTCGGCACCGGCTTCACCCGCGACATGGCGGAAGCTCTCTTTGACCGCCTCCAGCCTCTGATCACCCGCGAAAGCCCCTTCGAAGAACCGCTTGACGCGCTAGCAAGACGACAGCTCATCTATGTCAGGCCGGAATTGGTCGCAGAGGTCGAGTTCCGGGCATGGTCCGGCGATGGCAATCTGCGTCACGCTGCATTTAGAGGTCTTCGCGAGGACAAGCCGGCGGAAGACGTCGTGCGGGAGGGGAATGTGACGGATCGCAGGAAAACCCCACAGTCGGGCGTCAAGCTCACCCATCCGGACCGTCTCTATTGGCCAGATGAGGGTGTCACCAAGCAGGGACTGGTCGATTACTACGCGGAGGTCTGGCGGCTCATGGCCCCCTTCGTGGTGGATCGGCCGATTGCGCTGGTGCGATGCCCCGATGGCATCGCCGGGCCGCATTTCTTCCAGAAACATGGCTGGCGCGGGATGAACCGGCATATCAACGAGATTGCCGATCCGAAAGACAAGACCGGAAAGCCGGCCATGCGCATTCTGGATTTCGACGGCCTTGTGGCACTGGCGCAGTCCGGCTGTCTCGAAATCCACCCCTGGGGCACAACGACCCGGAACTGGGAACAGCCGGACATGATCACCATGGATCTGGACCCGGCCGCAGATGTCGAATGGACTGCGGTGATCGAAGCAGCCCAGAGGCTCAAAAGCCGGATCGAGAAGGACGGTCTTGCCGCCTTCGTGAAGACCTCCGGCGGCAAGGGGCTGCATGTCGTCATTCCGTTGAAACCTGCGGCGCGCTGGCCCAAGGTGAAGGCCTATGCCAAGAAGCTCGCGGCCAACATGGCGAAGGAAGAGCCGACCCGCTACATCGCGGTCGCCACCAAGGCCAAGCGTCATGGCCGCATCTTCATCGATTATCTACGCAACGGACGCGGCAGCACGGCGGTGGCCCCCTATTCCACCCGCGCCCGGCCGGGCGCCGCCGTGTCCATGCCGCTCGACTGGTCGGAGCTCTCGGCGACGATCGGGCCGGCGCATTTCACGATCGACAAGATACGAAACCGGCTGGAAAACCTGCGCGACGATCCGTGGGCAGGTTTCTTTGCGGCGGCGCGACCCCTGCCCTGACTGTCTCTGTGGACAGTTCGACTGTCAGGGATTGCGCAGGCTGTTTCGCAACGCTTCCGTAATGTCGACAATGCGTCCGGTCTTGGCGGGGGGTGTGTGGGCAGGTGCCTTGGCCGGCCGCAGATCGTCGCGATGTGCTTTCACAATATCGCTCAGACGTTTCTGCATGGGATCCTTGACGAGAGAAGGCCGCCAGGTGCCACATTTCTTCTCGATCGTCTTCTCAAGCTTTGTCATCGCGGCCGCGTCCGGCTTGGGCAATTTATGCAGATCCACCACCGGCCCCCGGACAGTCTCGCCATAGCGCAGGGTCCACAGAATGATGCCGTTTCGCAAGGGCTCGAGCAGAACCGCCCTCTCGCGCCCGTAAAGCACGAGACGGGCGATCCCGAGAACCTGATGCTCCCGCATCGACTGGAGAATGACGCCATAGGCTTCCTCGCTCAGATCGTCATCGGGTTTCAGGAAGTGCGCCTTTTCGTACCAGATCCAGGCGACCGAGCCGGCGGGCACGAAGGCCTCGATATTGATCGTGCGGGTGCTTTCCAGCGCGGCGGAATCGATCTCGTCATCGTCCAGCAAAACGAAGTCGTCTTCAGCGCCGTCCTTGGGAAAGCCCTTGACCTCATTGCGTTCCGACACCGGCCGGTGGGTCTTGCTGTCGAAATAGCGCGCCTCGACTCGATTGCCGGTATCGCGGTTGATGAGGTGAAAACGGATTTTCCTAGATTGCGTCGTCGCCGCCGTCAGCGATACCCGCGCCGTCACAAGCGAAAGCTTGAGATGGCCTTTCCAGTCTCGTGTTCGTGCCATGGGATTTCCCGTTTCTGAAGGACTGCTGGAGACGGTCAAACGAGGCATCCGGGCAATTGTTCCAGGGATGATCAGCATCTTCCAGAGGAACAGGTGGCGCTAAGCGCGGTTACGCATCTCGACCCATGAAAAGGATAGACCGTGCAGTCTTTAAGGCCGCTTTGCGCGGGACGGTCACCGCTCTGCGGGGTCGTGCCCGGTATGTGCGCCTCTGCCTTGAAGGGCTGAGCAGACGGTTCCGCGGCAACAGCTTGCCAGGGCTCAAGGAGCGGCACCGTCAACAGGAGTGCGGATAGAGCCAGAGTTATTCCCTGAATGTTTCGCATCACGATCTTCATGTCCATGTTACAAGTTCGACTTCATCCTGGCACCACGCCCGGGCTAGACGAGGTTGCTATTTCCGCTCCCGACCTCCTCTCTTCGGGGCGTCGGTCCGGGTATGGTCTTTCAGAGGCGGCATGGTTTTTTCGACGCTGCGCAGCAGCGACAGCACCACCAGCGCCGCGGCGGTGGCGACGAGCGCGATCCGCCAGAAGCCAAGACCGGCCGCGAGCCCGATCGCGCCCGCAAGCCAGATTCCCGCCCCCGTCGTCAGACCCACCACGCGGCCGCGCGTGAAAGCGATCATGCCGGCGGCGAGGAAAGCCACGCCATTCGTGATCGCCTCCAGAAGCCGCATCGGATCCATGCGGATCTGGCCTTCGAAGAGTTTCGAGCGGGCGAGTTCGAGCGCTATTGTGGCGAGAACCGCTGCTGAAAGGCTGACCAGAATATGCGTCCTGAGCCCGGCCGAATGGTTGCGCCATTCGCGTTCCGCACCCACCACTGCGCCGCAAACGGCCGCAAGCAGGAGGCGAAAAACAATTGCCATCCAGGGCAAGGTTTCCGCTGTCGCCACCTGCGCAAAAAATCCGTCTGTCATCGTTCAAAACATGGATGGGCACGATTGGTTCCCAAGCCGCAGCTGCGCTGGTCCTCGGAACCAAACGCCTTTTCATAGGTTGCTGAAATGAACCGACCCGTAACGCGGAGACTCGCGTGCTCTTTCAAACCATCTCTGCCCTTGTCGTGGCGACAGCCGTTTTCAGCTGGATCAACCGCCGCTTTCTCGGTCTTCCGAGCAACGTGGCGCTCTTGATCATGGGTATGGCCGCGGCCTTCATTCTGCTCGGCGTGGAACTCGTTCTTCCGCACGAGACCGTCCCTCAGCGGCTGAAAACGGCCCTGGGCGAGATCGATTTCTACACGACCGTCATGAACGGCATGCTGGCCTTTCTGCTCTTTGCCGGCGCTGCGACCATGGAATGGGACAAGCTGCGGGCTCGCGCGCCGATGGTTTCGCTGCTGGCGACGATCGGGGTCGTCGTGTCGGCCTTTCTGGTGGCGGCGATCTGCTGGCTGGCCGCGCAGGCCCTGAGCCTTCCGATCGGGTTTGCCTGGTGCCTTGCTTTCGGCGCGCTGATCGCGCCCACAGATGCGGTTGCCGCGATCGCCGCACTGAAATCCGTGGATCTGCAGGAAGCGCTCGAAACGGAGATCTCGGGCGAAGCACTGTTCAACGACGGCGTGTCGATCGTCCTTTTCACGGTGGCGCTGCAATTCGCCATGACGGGCCCGCAAAACCCGCAGCCCACGGAAATCGCCATTGCCCTTGTGCAGCAGACTGCCGGCGGTCTGCTGCTTGGTCTTACAACGGGGTATCTCGCCTTTCACGCGATCAGGACGGTCAACGACTATTCCGACGAAGTTCTGTTTTCTCTCGCTCTGGTGATGGGCACCTACGGGCTGGCCGAGACCCTCAATGTCAGCGGTCCGATTGCCGTGGTGATCGCCGGCATCTTCATCGGCAATCGCGGGGCGCCGCTCGTCATGAGCAAGGAAACCCGTTCCTATTTCTTTGGCTTCTGGCGGCTGGTCGATTATATGCTGAACGGCATCCTGTTTACCCTTCTGGGACTGGAAGTGCTCATCCTGAACCTCCATTGGACCGTTGTTCTGAACGGCGTCCTCGCAATCCCCGTCGTTCTCGCCGTGCGCTATGTCGCCGTGCGTTTTTCCATGCTGTCGGTCGAAAAATGGCTCGATTTCGGACCGGGCGCGCCCGTTCTGCTGACGTGGAGCGCGATTCGGGGTGCGATCTCGGCGGCGCTGGCGCTCGCCCTGCCGGCGAGCGAGGCAAGACCGTTCATCCTCGCCGGCACATATGCCGTCATCGTTTTCTCGGTCATTGTCCAGACGCTCACCCTCCCGCGCCTGATGAAGCGCTATGCCGGAAGACCGGGAGACGCAGATCGTTCCTGAAGGGACCGGAACAGGAGATGGCCAAAAGGGTTGGGAGGCTGATCCGTCACCACATGAGGAGCAGATGTTATGACAATCGAGAAACCGCAGGATGGCGTACCGGGAACCACCGAACAATCGCCGCGCTGGGAGGGACCACAGGACGTCACGCCGCGAGGCTACATGAAGGCGAAAGACGACCCGGAAAAGGATAGGGACGCTCACGGAGAAAACCTGCGTGATCCGCGGCGCAAGACGGTCGCCGACGCAGGAAAAACACGAAAGGATTCGGCCAAACGTTCCGACACAGACTAAAAAATTCCGGCCCGTACGGAATATTATTTCGCAATCCTTACTGGTTAATTCTGAGGCGGGAGGTTGTCGCGAGGGGGTTATTACGCTATCTTCAATCCGTGGAAGTCAAAAACGACCTCACCAGCCTCTCATTTGAAAGGAGGCGGAAATGTCCACGAACACGCAATCTAGCCCTGCCCGCTTTATCGGCTACTTCTCCCCCACGGAACTTTCGCGTATTGAAAAGGTCGTCAAGGACGTTTGCCTTGACATCGAAGATCACGACGGCTCGCATTCGAGCAAGATCGCCGGTCAGGCGATCAAAATGTATCAGAACGGTGTGCAGGACTTCGATGTCATGCGGAACCGTCTGCGGCTGATATCCGGTTACAAACGCCCTCTCTAGCCGGCGGTCTTACCGCCCGGACAGGCCCTGTACGCCCATGAAATCCGCACGCACCTGCTGAAACTCATTCAATGCGTAGCGTTCAGCGCGCCGGCCTCTCCGCTGCTTCCGTAGAGTGACAGCAAAGTCATCTCCTGCTGGGCGGCCGCCATCCGCGCGGACAGAAATACCGCATCGACATGGTCCGGCGGCGCGGCTCTCATATCAGTGTCCTCATGTTCGCGGGCCCCGCATTCGGGTGGCTAGGCGGTTCATTGCGAGACGGTTCATTGATAGATGCGCAAATGCCGCGCCTCTTCCTCGAGAATATCGGCAACATCGGCAAGCGGCATGTGGGTCGCACAGAGATGGATCGCGCATTCCAGAAATCGCATTGACGATCGGCGCAGGAACTCTTCGCGCTCCTTTCGCGCCAGATGGTCGAGTGTTTCATGCGTCTTCCGTTTGGATCCCCCCGGCATCAACAGCCCTCCTCATTTTGTCCAAGCTCGCCTGCGCCCTTACACACAATGACGGCCAAACCCGAGGCAAGGCGGCTTGTTCCATGCATCGGGGAAACGAAAAACGCCGGGTGAACATTCAACGATGAAAGCGGCTCGAGCCTGATCGACAAGATCAACCCCTAGGGTTCCGCTTGAGGAAGGCCTGAAGCCGGCGAGCGAGTGGTTCATGCAGGCCGTGGGTGACGAGGAAGATGCAAGCAGGCGCGTGCGTCCGCGCACGCCGCTCGCCTCCGCCGTTGGACACGCGCAGTGACAGGCGACACCCCTCAAGCTGCATGAATCGTAGTCGGATATGTCAGTAATCTGCCGCGCATGCGCGGAAGATGGTCAAGTTTTCAACCGTGACGCGGTGTTCAAACCGGCTGCCTTATCTGCATCAGCGGCGGGCGATTTCAAGCGTCAACGGTTCGGCTTGAGCGCTGTTTCGGTCGTCCGTTGATCGATCAGTGACTGAAGCTTGATCGCAAGCTCGCGGATCGCCGTAGGCACCTCTGCCGCCCCAATCTCCCTGATCAGTTCGTTTACGAGCTTGTCGACCTCGCCATCTTCGGCGCGACCGGCAACTCCGTCGAAAGAATGAGCCATAACTACCCCGCGCCTAGCTTCCGGAAAATCACTAACCGCAAATCCTACGTTTCGTTTCACCGATCAGATCAATGATCGCACGAATTCCTGCCCAAACGAATGTTAGGCATGGCTAATTCTAGTGGGCTCACCTCCGGAACAATGCTTCAGGCAGGACATTACCCCATCGCATACGACTGGATCACCATGATCGTGCGAGGAGGAAGACGTCCATGGATCGACTGCAGCAGCCGTCCCGATTTTGCGTCAACAGCCCGGTTTCCCGGCCTCCTGGAGCGGGGCTACGTCAGGACGATCCGGTGAGCCCGAAGCCCCATGAGAAATTATGTCCGAACAGCTGGCGCTGGTCGTTCTTGTCATTTTTCGATCAAAACCAGGCGTGGAACCCGACATGAGTCGTGAACAAGTTGTTGAACTGATTCCGGCATTGAGAGCCTTCGCAAGAATTCTTTGCCCTCAGCCCGAAAATGCGGACGACCTTGTGCAGGAAACCCTCATCAAGGCGATTGCCAACCTCAACCAGTACACCGAAGGCACGAGGCTGAAATCCTGGCTCTTCACGATCATGCGGAACACGTTCAACACGCGTTATCGCAAGAGGGAGCGCGAGGTGATCGGCCTCCCCCCCGACAGCGTCAATACGCTGGTCACGCAACCGGATCAGGAATGGTCGGCGCGGGCCAAGGAAGTTTATTCGGCGCTGATGCGTCTTCCGGATCAATATCGCGAGATCCTCGTACTAATCGTCATCCAGGGGGAAAGCTACGAAGATGCGGCTGTGATCTGCGATTGCGCGGTGGGCACGATCAAGAGCCGCCTGAACCGCGCACGCCAGCGCCTGAAGGAGGAACTGGGCGAAGCGGTCGAGGATTGAACCATCGGGAAACTTTGAGAACGGGAAACGACAGCACCAGCGCCGAACTGAAACAGCAACTTCAGTCCACCAAGGCGGTGTCTCAACTCCCTCTGCAATATCGAAGTCGCAACAGAAGATGCTCGAAAAGCTGAAGAGCCTCAAGGGCGAAGCCCTGTCCGCCGAGTATCGCAAGGAACAGGTCGCAGCCCACCGCAAGGCGGTGGATCGCTTCAGCGCCTATGCCAATACGGGTGATGATGAAACGCTGAAGGCGTGGGCCGGCAAGACGCTGCCGGCGCTTCAGGATCACCTGAAGATGGCCCAGGGTCTCGGCAATTAGACCGGGTTTCCCCAATCACGCAAAAAGAGAACGCGGCGCATCAGTAGCCGCGTTTCTCGGACAGGATATATTCACATGCGCTCGCTTTTCCCGGCCCTTGCCGACGATGCTGTCGTGCCGCCCCAACCGGAGCTTGTTGCGCCGCCCATGACGCCGTCTTCCCCGATCAACGAGCCGGAACCGGATCGCCTGCCTGACGAGACGCCGGTCCCGAACCCTGATGAATACGACCGCCCCGCCAAGATCATGATCTTGAGATGGTCACAGCCGCTAGCGGGACACTAGGAACGGTCGCCTTCGGCGCGTTCCCGTTCCTCGACAAGACGCAAGGCGGTTCTCGCCTCTTCAAGAAGCGGCTCAAGGTCCTTGCCGCGCGGACTTGCGTCAATACGCCCTTCGATCTCACCAATCAGCTCCTGCAGACGGCGGCGGCGTTCGCCGAAGGGTTCACCGGAAATCGTGATCGCATTGATCTCCCCTGAATTGATGTGAAGGGCAATGCTGGCCACATCCGTTTCGGAACCGACCGGAGCATTGATGACATCGGGCTTTTCATGGGCCCGAGGAGGCGTTCGGCTGGGATCTTCCATGATGTTTCTCCTTTCATGTCTCCTCAACGCGCAACGTCGCCCGATTGTTTCTTGCGGGGTGACTTCGGGCCCGACTGGCTGGAACATCGCGCCGGATGCGGAGTTAGCGTCCTGTAACCCTCACTGACAGAATGCTTGGAGACGCTCATGAAACACCTGCTCGTAATGCTCCCGCTGATGACGGCAGCCGCCGCATTGGCATCCTGCACAGCGACCGAACGGGGCGCCGCCATCGGCGGTGCGGGCGGCGCCATCGTAGGCGGTGCCGTCACCGGCGATGTGGGTGGTGCAGCTGTCGGTGGCGCCGTCGGGGCTGTTGCCGGCGCCCTGATAGGCTCCGCCAACGAACCGGGCCGCTGTGTCTATCGCGACCGCTACGGCCGCCGCATCGTGGAAGACTGCCCCAGCGATTATCGCTGGCATGGCCGTCGCTACTGACGCCTCTCTGCACCGGCCCTCCGGCCGGTACAGGACGGGGAGCCGCACGGTCCCCCGCACAAGAAACCAATCGACCAAGGAGAAAGCACCATGGCATACGAGAATTACGGACGCTACGAGCGGGAGACGATGAACGATCGCGGACGAAGCAACCGTCGTCCCAATCGTGATGACTGGACGACCGACGATCTGGGCTATGGCGAAGACGGTTACGGATCGCGTTATGGCCGCGGAGGTCCCTCTGTCTACCAGGGCTACATGCCCTTCGGCCCCTCGGACCGCTACGGCTCGCCACGGGATGCGGATCGCTATCCGGGAAGCTACGGGCGCGGCGAAGACCGCGACATGTGGGATCGGGCCGGCGATGAAATCGCCTCCTGGTTCGGCGACGAGGACGCAGAGCGCCGTCGCGACATGGATGCGCGCCGGGACGAAAGCCATCGCGGCCGCGGCCCCAAAGGCTATCTGAGGTCCGACAGCCGCATCAACGAGGATGTGCATGATCGCCTCACCGATCACCCCCGGCTGGATGCCAGCGATATCAGCGTGAGTGTCGAGAACGGCGAGGTGACACTAAGCGGCTTCGTCCGTCGGCGCGGCGACAAGCGCGTCGCGGAGGACTGTGCGGAGTCTGTCACGGGCGTGAAGAACGTTCAGAACAATCTTCGCGTTCAGGAGCGGCAGGACCAGGTCTGAACCACAGCAAGTTCGATGGCCCCGGCTGGCTCACCAGCCGGGGCTTTCCGTCCGCAAAACAGCCACTCGAAGAAGGAGAAGATCATGCCCGCCAAATCCAAGGCGCAACAAAAGGCAGCTGGTGCAGCGCTTGCTGCCAAGCGGGGCGACATCAAGAAAAGCGAGCTTCAGGGCGCGTCCCGCAGCATGGAAAGCTCCATGTCCGAAAAGGAATTGAAGGACCTTGCCTCGACCAGGCGCAAGGGCAAGCCCGAACACAAAAGCGAATAAGGAGCGTAGGTCATGGTTCACAAACCCAGGCGAAATCACGACTCGTTGGCCGAAGTCGAAGTCCTGCATCCGGTCAAGGCGGGGTTGGAAACACTCGTCGCGAACCTGCTGGCCACCAGCGGCTCGGTCGACGCCTCGGATGTCACGGTGGTTGCCGAGGGCAGACGGATTCGGCTGTCAGGCCACGTCTACAGCCCCGTAGAAATCGCTCGATGTGCCGAGATCGCCCTGTCGATCGACGGCGTCGAAGAAGTCGACAACCAGATCGCGCTCAGCCGAAGCCCGAAACGTAAAGATTATATTTGAAGGGACCGCAGCTCAGCGCTGCGTCTCTGTCTTCGGCCTATTGGCGCTGTCCGTCGGGTTCTCCGGATAGGAGCCCGTGAAGACATACAGGTAAAGCAGTGTCAGCGCGCCGAAAGCGAGGACGAAGGACACTATGAGGACGATCAACGTGCGGGGCGAATTTCGACCTTGCCGCGCCTGTTCAGGGGGGATTTCCTTGACCATGATGACCTCAATCTCCGCGTTTTGATGAAGCCGGAACCGCTCAAAGCACGGCTTGTTCCCCTCAAATCTGCGAAGCCCGTCTGTCATACATGTTTAACGCAGCGGCTCATTGCAAAACCGCTGTTAGGGGATGAAAATCCAGTCCAGGACGACAACGGCAATCAGGGCCAGCAGAAGAAGCAAAGCCTTATGGCTGCGGTTCAGGCGCCGCCTGCTTTTCTCGCGCGGCGGATGGGGTCTCGGCTTCCTGTTTTCCGGTTCTTCTGGACAGTTCGTGGCGTTTGGAACTTTGACCTCTCCTGAGCAACAGGGTCAGTCGATCGTTTCGACCGAAGTGACGGCCATCAGACGTCGGCATCCGGCGGGATGAGACCGTCGACACCGATGAGCACAAGGTCATTGACGCACCGGCGGACTCCACCCACGGACTTTGTCAGCATGGCGGCAAGCGCGCGTGCGGCGGCGGTTTCCACCTCGCCGGACAAGGTCGCGACCCCCTGATGAACCGTCACGGTAATCAGATCTGCATCGAACTCTTCACCTGCCGAAAGAACATCCGTAATCCGCTCCTCGAGCGCATCATCCTCAATGATATCCTCCTCACGCCAGGGCAGAACCGCAGGCCCGCCCGCGCTGTCGATGGCCGGACGATCGGCCACCTCGATCCCGACGCGCTCCGCCTCGTCGAGGTTGGAGCTGCCTGCTCCATAGGGCGCATTGGATGGGGCCGGTACACCGTCTTCATCGGCATAAGGCCAACCATCACCGATGTTACGCTTGTCGTAATCACGGTAGTCTTCCTCGCGGGATGTTTCGCGCGACGGGGTTTTGTCGTTGGCCATGATCGTTCCTTTACCGGGAGTTGCTGTGAAGTCTCAAGGTCGCGCCTTTTGACAGGTCGCCGCGGCTGATGGATGCCGGAACCCGAATTTCCGTGCGCCGCGATTTGGGCAAAGGCGGCAGGTGGAACGGCGGCGCCGCCTTCTCCAGTGCAGATGCAAGCGGAGCGTCAATCACGGTTTCCAGGCGGGTGACCGTGCCGGTTTCGCCTGCGCGCCGCTCGCCGACGTCGCCTTTCGGCGCTTTGAACGATTTGTCGTCTTGAGTCATGTGAAGAGAACTATCGTGGCCCTGTTAAGGTTCCACCGATCTCAAGCTTTGTTCTTGCGCGCCTGCATCCGCTGCTGGGCCGCATCGAAGATCGCCCGGACTTCCGCGGCAAATTCCGCCTGTTCCGCATAGGCGTCTGTGGGTATCACACCGGGATCCTCCTGCTGGTCATAGACCGCCAGGTCGTCCCCCGGGCCGCCCTGCGCGCCGGCCGGAACGCGCCCGCCATCGGACATGATCAAGGACATCATCTCGATCAGAAGTTCACGATGGGCATTCAGCCGCCCACGCAAGTGGGTAATATTAACATCATCCATTTTCCGCTCCTGGTATCTCTGCGGTTGAAGATTGCAGAGCCTGAAACCCAACGGAAGGCTCGCGCCAAAGTTCCCGCCCGGCCGGACCAAAGGAACCTTTCCGCCGATACCCGGTTCGACCCTGCGATATGAAGGAGAGAACCATGAACAACAACCGCATCGTCTGGGGCGTGATCGTGGTCATCCTGATCGTCGCCGCTCTCGCGTATTTCGGCACGACAGGAAACATGAACCGCGGCGTTCAGACACAGCCCGACACGCAGACAACCCAGCCGCAAACCCAATGAGCCGCATTGACATTCAAGGGTCAGGTTTTGTCGTCGATGACACGGGCGACATTGCGATATCTCCCGAGCGTACGCCAAAGCGGTTCGGAAATGTCTGCGGGAGAGAGGATCGCGCGGCGACCTGATAGAGAAGCGGCTGAAACAGGTTGTGATTGCGGCGGTCGATCAGCGTCACATCGGCCTCTGCTTTGCCAAGGGCCGAAGCGCAGGCAAGCCCGCCGAAGCCGCCGCCAACAATGACCACGCGCGGCCGCCTGCCGGCCTTGCCCGGCTCGTCCCCGAAACGATGCTCACGCCACAGGTCTGAGAGCGATCATGAGAAGGGCGAAGATCAGGGCCGACCCGGCCGCAATGGTGAAGGCCCAGTTGGCGAAAATCAGCGTCAGTTTCCAGCCCTTGTGGTGGATATAGTCCTCAATGATCACCTGCATGCCGAGACGCATGTGGAGAAGACTGATGATGACAAAAACCATGACCGCGGGCGCAACCCAGATCCGCGACAGCGTGTCCATGACCACCGCGCGGGGCCGGCCGAAGAGATAGACGCCGAGGCCGATCATGTAAGGCGTGAGAAGGGTCAGGACGACCGCCCTCACGCGATCGGCGAAGAAGTCCTCGGTGCCAGAGCGCGCCGAACCGAGACCGAGAACACGTGCAAGCGGCGTTCTCATGCCGTTTTCCTCAAGCCGGAAAACACAAGCTGCAGACCTGCCGCTGGCGAGCGCAGAAGGCGGTTTGGAAAGTTTGAAAGCATCGTCGGACCTCGGTTTCCCGCGTCTAACTGCCTCCGACTTCTCCTGTTCCTTCGTTTACTCGGTGAATTTCACGGAGGCTGGCCTCAAAGCGCAGCTTACGCGGGCAACGACATCATTGCCAGCGCCGAAGACCCGCGCCACGGTTAACGATGCTTGAAACTGGGCGGGCGCTTTTCGGTGAAAGCGGCCATGCCTTCCTTCTGGTCCTCCGTCGCGAAGAGCGGATAGAAGACGCGCTGCTCGTAATGGAGACCTTCCGTCAGCGTTGTTTCGAAGGCGCGGTTGACCGCCTCCTTGGCGGTGACAACTGTGGGACGCGAATAGGATGCGATGGCTTCCGCCGCCGCAAGTGCCGTCTCAAGAAGCTTGTCCGCCGGCACGACACGGGCGACGAGGCCGGACCGCTCGGCCTCCTGCGCATCCATCATGCGCCCCGTCAGCACGAGATCCATTGCCTTCGCCTTGCCGACGGCGCGCGTCAGACGCTGGGTTCCGCCCATGCCCGGAATGACGCCGAGCTTGATTTCCGGCTGACCGAACTTCGCTGTCTCGGATGCAATGATGAAATCGCAGATCATCGCCAGCTCGCAGCCGCCTCCCAGGGCAAAGCCGGAAACGGCAGCAATCATCGGCAGCTTGGCGGCTGTCAGCGCGCTGAAGCGGCGGCCGAAGAAATCGGCATTCTTCATGTCGATATAGGTCTTGTCCGACATTTCCTTGATGTCGGCTCCCGCAGCGAAGGCCTTTTCCGAGCCGGTGATCAACACGCAGCCGACGCTCTCATCCTCGCTGAGGGCATCGAGATGCGCGCAGAGCGTCGTCAAAAGCTCGGAATTCAGCGCATTGAGCGCCTGAGGACGGTTCAGCGTCAGAAGGGCCACGCGGCCCTTGCGCTCCAGCAAAACAGTATCACTCATCGGCAATCCTCCAACACCAGTTCAAGTTTGAACGAAGTGCTAGCACGGCCCCCGCTCCTCGAAAAGTCATCCGAAGGTTATATGCAGCGTCCGCCATCCACTTCCATGGCGACACCGGTGATCATCGAGGCTTCGTCCGAGCAGAGGAAGCAGGCCGCATTGCCCATATCCTCCGGCGTCGAGAAACGGCCTATCGGGATGGACGCCAGAAACTTGGCGCGTATATCCGGCGTGTCCTCACCCATGAAACTCTTCAGCAGCGGCGTCTCCCCGGCCACGGGATTGATCGCATTGACGCGAACGCCGGCCGGCGCGAGCTCGATCGCCATGCCGCGTGTTGCCGTGATCATCCAGCCCTTGGAGGCGTTGTACCAGGACAGCCGCGGACGCGGACTCACGCCGCCGGTGGAAGCGACATTCAGGATCGCGCCCTTGCCGCGTGCCTTCATCTGCGGAACCAGATGCCTTGCAGTCAGATAAACAGACTTTACGTTTACCGAAATAACACGATCGAAATCAACCTCGGAAACGTCTTCCATCGCCGCCGGGAGATGCGTGACACCTGCATTGTTGACCAGAATATCCACCTGCCCGAAGACCTCGATCGCGGCCTGCGCCATCGCGGCCACACTGTCGTCCTTCGACACATCGACCTGCCAGCCCATGGCCGCATCGCCGAGCTCTTTGGCGAACGCCTCAGCGGCCGCGCCATTGATATCCGCGACCATGACCTTTGCGCCTTCGGCAATGAATTTGCGCACGATGCCAGCACCGAAACCCGATGCCCCGCCCGTGACGATGGCTGCCTTGCCTTCCAAACGCATGATTGTCTCCTTACCCATGCAGCGCAGCAACGGTCTTCAGGACCGAAAAGCCATAGAGCGCTTCAAACCCCTTTTCCCTGCCATGGCCGGACTTGCCCGTGCCACCGAAGGGAAGCTCGACGCCGCCGCCGGCGCCATAATTGTTGATGAAGACCTGTCCGGCCCGTAGCGCCTTCGCAAGCCGCATCTGCCGGGCGCCTTCACGCGTCCAGACACCGGCCACCAGCCCATAATCAGTGCCGTTGGCAATTCGGATCGCATCTTCTTCCGTATCAAATGGAATGACCGCCTGAACGGGACCGAAAATCTCGTCCCGCGCCAGCCGGTGCGACGGATCGAGACCGGCGATGAGATGTGGAGCCACATAGTTTCCACCCTTCGGTGCGTCGGCGACGATCACCCCGCTGGCGGCCACGCTCGCCTCTTCGGCCAGGGACAGGAAGCCCTCCACAATCTCCTTCTGCCGCGCCGAAATCAGCGGGCCGACATCGAGATCCGCCATGGCCGGGCCAACCTTCAGCGCGCGATATCGCTCGGCCATGCGGGCGACGACGACATCGTAGACCTCCTTCTGCACAAGAATGCGCGATGCCGCCGAGCAGGTCTGGCCGGCATTCTGAATGCCGGCATTGACGAGGAAGGGGAGCGCAGCATCCAGATCGGCATCGGCGAATACGACCTGCGGCGACTTGCCGCCCAGCTCCAGCGTCACCGGCACGACATTACGCGACGCCGCCGCCTGGATCTTGATGCCGACGCCGACAGAGCCGGTAAACGAAATGTGGTTGATGCCGGGATGCGCTGAGAGCGTTGCCCCCGCCTCTTCGCCAAGCCCTGGCACGACGTTCAGCGCACCCTTCGGCAGACCGGCCTGATGGCAGATATCGGCAAAGGCGAGCGCCGTCAGGCAGGCCTCTTCCGCGGGTTTCAGAACCGCCGCATTGCCCATGGCCAGCGCCGCGCCCACCGAGCGACCGAGGATCTGCATCGGGTAATTCCACGGGATGATATGGCCGGTCACGCCATGCGGCTCCCGCAATGTATAAACAGTGTAACCATTTAAATATGGAATAGTTTCACCATGGAATTTATCACAGGCGCCGCCGTAAAACTCCAGATATCGTGCCAAAGCAACAGCATCCGCACGGGCCTGCTTCAACGGCTTCCCGACATCGGCTGCCTCAAGCCTGGCAAGATCCTCGACTCTTTCGAGAACCGCCCTGCCAACCTTGGCCAAAAGCCTGCCACGCTCGAAGGCGGGCATTTCTCCCCACGCCCCGTCCAGCGCACCGCGCGCAGCGGCCACAGCGAGATCGACATCCGCCGAGCCACCCCGCGCAATGGCGCCAATGACCGTGCCGTCCGAAGGATCCTCGAGCGGCAGGCTGTCCTTGCTTGCAGGCGCAACCCAGGCGCCGTCGATGAAGCATTTGTCCGTTGGGAACCACGTCGAAATCATGGGAAATCTCCTTGCATGCATCAGGCCGCCGCGATCTCGCGACGCTTCAGCGCCGCCTCCAGATCAGGCGTGGCGGCAATGAGCTGCCGCGTATAGTCGTGTTGGGGATTGGAGAAGACCACCTCGGTCTCGCCCGTTTCAACGATCTGGCCGGCTTTCATGACCATCACCCGGTCGGTGATCGCCCGGACCACCGAAAGGTCGTGCGAGATGAAGAGATAGGACAGATCGAGCCGGTCCGAGAGATCGGCGAGAAGATCGAGGATCTGCGCCCGGATCGACACATCGAGCGCCGAAACGGCCTCATCCAGAACGATCAGCGAAGGATGGGTAATCAGCGCGCGCGCGATCGCCACGCGCTGGCGTTGCCCTCCGGAAAACTCGTGAATGTATTTGTCGGCATCCCGCGCGGAAAGCCCGACATTCTCGAGCGATTCCGCAATGCGCGCTTCAAGTGCCGCGCCGGTCGGCGCATCGCGGCCCATCAGGTAAAACGGCTCGGTAACCAAGCGCCGAACCTTGTGGCGCGGGTTGAACGACCCGAATGGGTCTTGGAAGACGACCTGCATCTTGCGACGGGCCGCAAGGCTGGCGCCGGACTTCGTGGTGACCAGTTCCCCGCCCACGCGGATCTCGCCGGACTGCGTCGCCTCCAGCGCGAGAATAGCGCGCGTCAGTGTCGATTTCCCGCAGCCGCTTTCGCCCACCAGGCCGACATTCTCGCCCTTGTGGATTTTGAAACTCACGTTGTTCACGGCGCGAAAGGCGCCGGGCCGTGCGAAAAGGGTCTTTCGCGGCAGCGCATATTCGCGCACGACAGACGAAACCTCCAGAACAGGAACCGCATCCAGCGCAACATGAGGCGGCTTCCGCACCGGATGATGGCCCGTCGCAGCCATCAAAGCCTTCGAATAGGGATGCTGCATGGCGCGGAACAGCTGGACGGCCGGCCCGGCCTCCACCACCTCTCCCGACTTCATGATGACGATGCGATCTGCAATATCGGCAACAACGGCCAGATCGTGGGTAATGAGGATCAGGCCCATGCCGTCCTCGTCCACCAGCTTCTTCAACAGCGCCAAAATCTGCGCCTGCGTCGTCACGTCGAGCGCCGTGGTCGGTTCGTCTGCGATCAGCAGTTTCGGCCGCAGGGCGATTGCCATGGCGATCACAACGCGCTGGCGCTGCCCGCCGGACAGCTCATGCGGATAGCGCGTCAGCGGAAACCGTTCCTCCGGCAAGCCGACCCGGTTCAGGGTTTCGCGGGCGATCGCAAGAGCCTCAGCCCGGCGGACCCCCTTGTGGATCATGACAGTTTCGGCAACCTGATCGCCAATGGTCTTGACAGGATTGAGCGCCGTCATGGGCTCCTGAAAGACCATGCCGACATCCGATCCGCGAACGCGGCACATCTCTCTTTCGCTCTTCGAAAGAAGCTCTTCTCCATCCAGCCGAATGGAACCAGAGACCTCGGTGCCATGCGGCAGAAGCTGCATGACAGACATGGCCGTCATGGATTTTCCGGAACCGCTCTCTCCGATGACGCCGACGACTTCCCCACGGTCGACCTCAAACCTGACAGATGACAGGATATTGAGACCGAGAATTGAAAGGCTGAGATTGTCGATCTGCAGGAGCGTCATCAGCGACTTCTCCTCAGTTTCGGGTCGAATATATCCCGCAACCCATCCCCCATAAGGTTCAGTCCAAGGACCGTCAGCACGATGGCGGCGCCGGGAAACAGCGCCATATGCGGCGCAAGGCTGATCATGGTCTGCGCATCCGCAAGCATGCGGCCCCAACTGGGAACGGGAGGCTGAGCACCGAGCCCTACATAGGAGAGCGCCGCATCGGCCAGAATGCCAAGCGAGAACTGGATCGTTCCCTGCACGATCAGCAGGTTCATGATGTTGGGCAGAATGTGCTCAGCCGAAATGCGCACTGCGCCCTTGCCGGCAACACGGGCCGCAAAGATATATTCCCGTGTCCACAAGGTCAGCGCCGCGCCGCGCGCCAGCCGCGCAAAGACCGGAATATTGAATATTCCGATGGCAATAATAGCATTGACAGCTCCGGGACCGAAGACGGCGGTAATGAGGATGGCGATCAGGAGTGCCGGAAAGGCGAAGACGAGATCATTGGCGCGCATGATGATCTCATCGACGAGCGAGCCCTGACGCGCCGCGGCCCAGAGTCCCAGAGGCACACCGGCAGCGATCCCGATGCCCACGGACACGAAGGCGACCGCAATGGATGTCCGGGCTCCCACCATGATCATCGACAGAATATCGCGGCCAAAATGGTCTGTGCCCAGCCAATGCGCCGCCGACGGCCCCCTCAATTTTTCGGCGACGGAGATGGCCGTCGCATCATAGGGCGTCCACACCAGGGAAAGCACGGCCGCCACGATGAAAGCACCGGTCAGGAGAAATCCGAGGGAAAAGCTCTTCGACCTGAAAGCCTCGCCGACGAGCGAACGCCTGTCATCTGTCAGGGAAATTTCCTGCATCAGGAGCGGCTCCTAAGACGGGGATCGACCACCGCATAGGCGATATCGACGAGGAATGTGATGACAATCACCGCAAAGACCAGCAGCATGACCACCGATTGCACGACGATCAGATCGCGCTGCGTGATGCCCTGGAAGACGAGGCGGCCGAGGCCGGGCAGATAAAAGACATTTTCGATGATGATCGCGCCGGCCAGCAAGAAGGAAAACTGCAGCCCGATGATGGTGAGAACAGGGATCATCGCGTTGCGCACCGCGTGCCGGACCAGCGTCTGGCTGCGGGTCAGGCCCTTTGCACGCGCGGTACGGATATAGTCTTCCGAAAGCGTGTCCAAAAGCGAAGAACGGGTCACGCGCGCCAGGATAGACGCCTGCGGGAGCGCCAGCGCAATCGCCGGCAGCGTCAACGCCTTCATCGCGGGAAGGAACCCAGCGCTCCAGCCCGGAAAGCCGCCTGCGGAAAACCAGCGAAGCGTTATGGAAAACAACAGGACCAGCAGCATGGCGAACCAGAAGTTCGGCACCGCGATTCCAAATTGAGTGACGCCCATGATGCCGTAATCGGCTGCCGTATTTCGTTTTGCAGCAGCGATGATGCCAACTGGCAGCGCAATCAGCGTGGAGAGAACAAGGGCGTAGACGGCTAGAGGAAGCGATACCCAAAGCCGCTGGCTGATCAGTTCCGCAGTGGGCACCTTGTAGGTGTAGCTGATCCCGAAGTCTCCATGGGCCAGTCCGGCGATCCACGTGAGGTAGCGCCAGACAAGCGGTTCATTCAAACCCATCTGCTGCCTGAGGGCCTCGACCGTCTCCGGCTGCGCGTTCATGCCAAGCATGTAGGAAGCCGGATCCCCAGGAACGACCTGAAGTACCAGGAAGATCACGACGCTCGCCGCCAGAAGGCTTAAAGCAAGGGAGATCAGTCGTTTCAGGAGAAATGGGACCATGGGGGCGCAAGCGACCGGCGACCGGAGGCGTTCCCGCCTCCGGTCTACGCGGATCAATCCTTCCAGTAGACTTCGGACATGTCGTTGGCAGGCGTCGGCTGGTTCTTCCACAGACCGACGATCTTGGCATTTGCGACACCCGTCTTCGGCAACTGGAAGAGGAAGGCGTTGACATAATCGTCCGCGATCTGCTTCTGCGCCTGCTTCAACAATTCGCTACGCTTGGCCGGCTCGGTCGCGCTGGAGAGTTCCGCCATGATCTTCTTGTAGGCGTCGCTCTTGTAATTGAAATAGTAGTTGTCACGACTGTAGATATCGAGATCCATCGGCTCGACATGGGCAATGATCGTCATATCGTAGTCCTTGCCCTTGAACACCTGCTCGAGCCACTGCGCCCATTCGACATTGCTGATCTCGGCCTTGATACCGACCTTGGCAAGTTCGGCCGCGATAATTTCGCCACCCTTACGGGCATACGGCGGCGGCGGCAGCTTCAACGATACGGTAAAGCCATTGGGATAGCCTGCCTCTTTGAGCAGAGCCTTCGACTTTTCCGGGTCGTAGTTCGATTGGCCCGTCAGATCGACGTAGTCAGGATTCTGCGGCGAGAAATGCGTTCCGATCGGCGTACCATAACCGAACATCGCGCCATCGATGATTTCCTTGCGATTGATGGCATGCGCAACTGCTTCACGCACCTTGATGTTATCGAAAGGCTTCTTGCCATTGTTCATGGCCAAGATCGTCTTGCCTTCCGTGTTGCCGACAATCACCTGAAATCTCGGGTCGCTCTTGAACTGCTCGAGCGTTTCCGCCGCAGGAAACATGGGGAAAGCATCGACATCGCCCGCCATGACCGCAGCGAAGGCTGCCGAAGGGTCGGAGATGAACTTGAACGTCACCTTGTCGAGCTTGGCCGGCGCACCCCAGTAGCCATCGAATTTTGCAAGCTCTACATGGTCGCCCTTGACCCAGTTCACGAATTTGAATGGCCCCGTGCCCACAGGCTTTGTGGCTTCTGTCGCGATGCTTTTCGGCGAAAGAATGACCGCATCGCCCCAGGCCATGTTGAAAAGGAAGCTGCCATTTGGCTTCTTCAGCGTCACTTTTACCGTTAAAGGATCAGCGACATCGACGGAGGCAATATCTGCAAAGAGCCCCTTCTGGGCATTGGTGGAGTCTGGCGCGCGCGCCCGATCCAGAGAGAATTTCACATCGTCCGCGCTGAAATCGGAGCCGTCATGGAATTTGACGCCCTTGGCCAGATGGAACGTGTAGGTCAGACCATCGGGCGAGATATCCCAGCTCTTGGCGAGATCCGGAATGATGGCGCCATTGGCGTCGAAGCGCGTGAGGCCCTGGAAGATGTTGGCATAGGTGACTTCACGGATGGCCGCAGCGGCACCCGAAGTCGGATCGAGGTTCGGCGGCTCGAGAACCATGCCGACCGTGATGGCGGTGTTGGCCGCAAATGCTGGTGTCATCGCGCTGGCGGCCGCCAGAATGGCCGCCGTCGTCATCAGCTTCATCAATCTGTTCATTGTCATGTCTTCCTTCCCCTCGATAGCGTTATCGTACCGCGTCTCCGCCGACCCATTACCCCTAGCCGGCAAATTCCCGATGCTCAAGCGCCATCGGGCTTCATGAGCAATTGCAACAATGACAAGGCCATGACCTTGGCGCTGTCAACCATATCGTCAATACCGACATATTCGTCCGGCTGATGCGCAAGATCCAGAATGCCGGGGCCATAGGCGATGCAATTATACATCTTGCCGATACGGGCTATGTGTTTCTGGTCGTAAGTACCTGGAGAAACGACATATTCCGGCTCGCGATCGAAGACGGCCTGGATGGCGCTCGCGACCGTTTTCACCACCGGCGCATCGCGTTCGGTCATGGTCGGGGTTACCCCCCACAGCTCCTTCAGCTCATAGTCGAAGCTCGGCCGCTGCGACTTGACGCGATTGAGGAGCGCGACAATTTCGCCCTTCACTCCTTCCGGGCTTTCCTCGATCAGATAGCGGCGATCGAGCACCATGCGGGCGCTGTCCGGCACCACGGGCGAGGGATAGCCACTGAACCCCTCCTCCGGCTCCTTCAGACCACCATGGAAAGAATTGATGTTGAGCGTTGAGCGGCGGGCGGGCGGCGGGATGACCGGCATGGATGTCTGCCGCGCGGCAAGCGCCGGAAAAAGACTCTTTTCCATTTCCGCGACGACCGCGCCCATGTGTCGAACCGCGCAATCGCCCAGAAACGGCATCGAGCCATGAGCGATATGCCCGAAGGTTTCGATCTCGCCCCACCACACCCCGCGATGGCCCAGACAAATCCTGTCCTTGTGCAGCGGCTCCGGAATGATGACGTGCTGGACGCGGGACGGCGAGAAATACCCAAGCTCCGCCAGATGGGCCACGCCGCCGAAACCACCCGTTTCCTCGTCTGCTGTGCCGGAAATCTCCACAGCGCCGAAAAAATCGGGAAAGAGCGCGACAAAGGCTTCTGCAGCAACGATGGACGCAGCAAGGCCGCCCTTCATGTCGCAGGCGCCGCGCCCGTAGACCTTGCCGTCACGGATCTCTCCGCCGAACGGATCCATCGTCCAGCCCCTGCCCGGCTCGACGACATCCGTATGCGAATTGAAATGGACGCATTCTCCCGAATAGCGACCTTCGCGGCGGGCAATCACGTTCCAGCGGGGATATCGATCGCTGTCGCCGGGCGCGCCCTCGGCGCGGATCATCTCGATGGCGAAGCCTTTCGGAGCGAGCCGCCTCTTGAGAAACTCGCAGACCTCCAGATAGGCTTCACCGGGCGGGTTGAGCGTGGGAATGCGAATGAGATCGGATGTCAGCGCGGCAAGATCGTCGCGCCGGGCCTCAATTTCGCGCAGCAGACGGGCAGAAGCTGCATCCTGCGCAAATTCTATTGATTTACCAATGGTTTCGCTATCTATTTGCATGGCGTCAGCTTCACGAAAGAATGGAGCTGACACAATTCTGTAAAAATACGGGACGCATAAAAAACGGGAACGCACATGAACCTGGCCGAGGCCTTGGCCGACACCGATGACTTACAACAATTGGCGTTTGAATTCGCACCGATCGGCATCGTTCTGACCGAGGACAGGATCATACGACAATGCAACCGACAATTTGCCGAGATGTTCGGCTATCCGCGAGAGGCCCTGATCGGCCAATCCTTCCGTATGCTCTATGCTTCCAACAAAGAATTCGAGGCCATTCGCGATGTCGGCTTCAAGGCGCTGAAAGAGGCCGGACGCTATATGGACGAACGTCTGATGCCGAGACGGGATGGCTCCATCTTCTGGTGCCGCGTCCGCGTCTTCACGTTTGATGCAGAAGCCCCGCTGGCCCGCGCAATCCTGACCTTCGCGGATATTTCAGACACGAGGCCCGCGATTTCCTTGACCAACAGGGAGCGCCAGATCGTCAAGTGTCTGGCGCGCGGCATGACCAGCAAGGAAACAGCACGCGAGCTGAACCTGTCCCCCCGAACGGTGGAGGATTACCGCGCGCGCCTCATCAAGAAGTTCGAAGTGCGGAACTTTTCGGGCCTGATGGCTAGACTTGCCGGTTTCTCCATTTAACACAATGCCTTAGGCTATCTTAGTCTACTCACCTGAGCTAGCCTGTTTCGAAATGGAGTTCGGTCTCTCAACTGGTGTTATCGGAACAAGCCGTCAGGTTTTATCCACCGGCTTGCTGCGCATGCGCATCACCGTTTCGCGTTCGGCGCGACGGCAGGAGACCGGCGGCAGGCCCCGGCTGATAAGATCAACGTCCTCCAGTACGCGTTTGCCGATTTCCTGCAATGCCGAATTCAACGCGCCGGCGCGATGCGGTGAGAACAGCACATTGGGCAAAGCGCGAAGCGTATCACCGGAGGGCACTGGCTCCTGGGGAAAGACATCCGTTGCGACCCTGATCCGGCCGGTGGACACGATTTCGGCCAGGGCATCGAAATCCAGAACGGCCGCGCGGCTCAGCAAAATCAGCGATGCGCCGGGCTGCATGAGACTCAGCTTATCGCGGTTGAGCAAATGCTGGTTTTCGGTCGTGATAGAGGCGACCACAAACACGAAACGGCTCTTTGTCAGAACCTCATCCAGCGATGCCGGTTGAACTCCAAGCCTCGCAAGATGGCCATCTGGCAACCAAGGATCGAAGACACGAACAGCTGCCGGACGGAAGGCGGGCAGAAGCGCCTGGAGTGCCTTGCCGAGATCGCCGAAGCCGATGAACCCGAACTGGGATCCCGTCAAGAGTTCGGCATCCCCGTTCCCCTCGAGCCCATATCGTTCCGTCCCATCGAGAAAACGCGCATGTTCACTATGGATGCCGCGCGCAAGGCTGATGGCCATGCCAAGCCCCATCTCCGCGACGGCGAGGGCAAAGACGCCGCTGGGTGCCAACACATGAATGCCGCGCTGGAAACAGGCTTCGTAGTCGATATTGGGAAGGAAATTGGTCTCAACATTGAAGATGGCCTTCAAGTTCGATGCCTTCGCCAGGCGATCAGCCCCCATCGGCTGCTGGCTCACCAGGATGTTGCAATCCGGGAGATGCGCGTCATAGAAAGCGTCGCGATCGCCGCCATCATAGGTCACCACATCGTATCCGCCCATGAACGCGGAAAAATCCTCATTGCTGAACATCTCTGCCGCCGTCCGCGGCGCGGGATCGTAGATAATCTTCATTTGCTTCTCCCAGAAAACCTGAACTCAAAACCGCATAGAAATCGCTGCCATTCGGCATTTTATCATCACATCATGCCAAATTTGACTCACTGACTCCTCACTACCACTTCACTTATCTGCCATCAGCCTCCACAACGAGCTCCACTTGATCGGGAAGAGACATATCATAGGCGGCGAGCGCCTTCAGCATGGCGCCTTGGCGCATCAGCTTCGGCGCATCGGGATAGACATCCACGATGTCGGGTTCCACCTCACGACCAAAGCTCTGATTTGCAAACGCGGCCCTGATTTCGTCCATCATGAAATCGAGCGCGACCGTGGAAGCACCGGCCATGATGAGAGGCACGCCGTCAAACAGCGTGAAGAGGTTGACGAGCCCGTTCCCTATGGCACGACCCGCCTCTTTCAGCGCCTGGCGCTCCGGCCCGTCCGATCGTCTGGCCTTTTCTACGATGTCCACCAGCGTGTCGTTTTCCGGCACGTCCTCAATCACCACATTGGGGTCCTGCCCGGCTACCGCCCGACGAATGGCGTAGATCCCGGCGTAGGCCTCGATGCAACCATGCCGGCCGCAACGACACAGCGCTCCACCCGGCTTGTAGATCATATGACCGAATTCCATCCCGGAGGACTTCGGGCCAGACAGCATCTTGCCGTTGATCGCCAGCCCGAGGCCGACGCCGTTCGCCATCAGGAGCGCGGCAAAATTCTCGCCCGACGCTTCGGGCGCGGTCCAGGTCAATCCCTCCGCCACGGCATTGCAATCGTTCATGACCTCGGCGCTGACGCCGAATTCGGCCTCTAGAAGGGAGGCAATGTCCATTTCGTGCACATCCGCGAAAGGTGTGCTGAGAAGCAACCGGCCGGCGCTATCAACAATGCCTTCAACGGCCACAGCAATCCGGACCAGATTGGCCCTGCCGCGGCCGGCTTCCTCAGCCACGCCATCGACAAGCTCAACCATCAGCCGCACAATGCTCTCCGGCGCGAGCGACAGCGTCCGGCGGCGTAACTCCCGGCGCCCCAATTCGCGGCCTGCATAATCGAAGAGCGCCGTTTCAACCACGCCGCGGGCAAGACGGATCGTGGCGACAGTGGCGTAGTTGCCATCCGGCGCAATAAGCACCTGCGGCCGCCCCCGCTTGTTGACGGTCGCCGTTTCGGGCAAACGGTCGGTCAGAAGCCCCCGCTCGATCAGGCTGTTGGTGATCACCGTCACGGTCGACGGCGACAAGCCCGTCAACGAACTCAGAGCAGTGCGCGAAAGCGGACCATGCCGCCTCAGCGCCCGCAGAAGTCCGAACTGATTCAGCCGCCGGACGTCGTCCTGGCGCACAATGCCTGACATTCTACTCCTCCGCGAGGTGTCCGGATCTCCGCACTCACGCCCTATTTCAAAACGTCCCGCAATGCAAAAAACTGTTTGCATTGCAGCAACTTAGCGAATTGTGTTTTTATCTTGACATATGAAAATAAGCGTGTCACTTATTTTTTTGAGGCTCAAAAAAAGTCTCGGCACGGGGTTGGGAGTCCCTGCGCCATTTTTGCTTTTGATGCTTGAAAGCATTTGGGAGGACATCATGAAGAAGTTTGCAGCTGCGCTTGCAGGCGCAGTGTTTGTCATGTCTGCGGCGAGCCCGGTTTTTGCTGCCGGCAAGACCATTGCCGTGTCCTGGAAGATCTTCCAGGAAGAGCGCTGGAAGCGCGACGAAGCCGTTATCAAGAAAATCGTTGAGGCCGCCGGCGACAAGTATATTTCCGCCGACGCCCAGGGATCGGCAGCCAAACAGCTGACGGATGTGGAATCGCTGATCTCGCAGGGTGCCAACGTTCTGCTCATCGTTCCGTGGGACTCGGAAGCCATCATGCCGGCTGTTCAGAAGGCTAAGGACGAAGGCATCCCGACGATCGCCTACGACGTTCAGATCGAGGATCCAAGCGTGCTCTACATGACCTTCAACAATGTCGGCGTCGGCAAGATGATGGCCGAGGAAGTGCTGAAGGTGAAGGACAAGGGCAACTTCGCCATCATCAAGGGCGACCAGGGCGACCCGAACTCCGCCTTCCTGCTGAAGGGCATGATGGAGGTCATCAAGCCGAAGATCGATTCCGGCGCCATCAAGATCGTCGGCGAAGCATCTTCGGATGGCTGGAAGCCGGAAAATGCCCAGAAGAACATGGAGCAGATCCTCACCGCCAACAACAACAAGGTCGACGCCGTTCTTTCGCAGAACGACGGCATGGCCGGCGGTGTCGTTGCCGCGCTTTCGGCGCAGGGCCTTGCCGGCTCCGTTCCGGTCAC
Source organism: Rhizobium sp. C1 (assembly GCF_021026335.1). Lineage (GTDB taxonomy): Bacteria > Pseudomonadota > Alphaproteobacteria > Rhizobiales > Rhizobiaceae > Ensifer_A. The sequence goes on along the minus strand of NZ_JAJNCY010000003.1, from coordinate 306,859 downwards.
CGGCCAGGACGGTGACGCAGCCGCCATCAACCGTGTAGCGCTCGGCACCCAGCTCGTCTCGATCTGGAAGGACTCGCGCGAACTCGGCAAGGCAGCCGCCGAAGCTGCGCTCATGCTCGCGGACGGCAAGGACGCCTCGTCCGTTCCGAACGTACAAAAGTTCAAGGACGGTGCGCGCAAGGTCGAGATGAACGCCGTTCTTCTCAAGCCTTTCGCGGTCACCAAGGACTCGCTCGGCGACGTCATCAAGGCCGGCTGGATCGACAAGGCCACGGCTTGCGCTGGTGTAAAAGCCGGCAGCGTCAAGGCGTGCAACTGATCGACAATCGCGGTCAACAGAAAGCCGCGCCGCTCATGGCGACGCGGCTTTCTGATGCATAACACCTCAATGACTGCACCCGGGCGCCTGCCATTTGGCGCCTCAATAACAAGAACCTGCCATTCAACAGACTTTGTTTCGAGGGGGAACGGCACGTGACACAGACCGACACCGCCATCACCAATCCGTCGTCGGCCAGCCGCGAGGGGCCTATTACAACCTTCCTTAGAGCGACAGAAATCGATGCGCGCATGCTTGGCATGTTCGGCGCGCTGCTGCTCATCTGGGTCGGTTTCCATGTCTATGGCATGGTTTTCAACGACAATGGCGCCTTCCTCACCTACCGAAACCTCTGGAACCTGTCGGTTCAGACCGCCTCCATCGCGGTGATGGCGACCGGCATGGTGCTCATCATCGTCACCCGACATATTGATCTTTCCGTCGGCTCGGTTCTCGGCGTGACCGCCATGGTGACAGGCGCGGCACAAGTCTGGATATTTCCGAAAGTGCTCGGTCTCGGCCTCGGCCATCCCATGATCTGGATTCTGGCGGTTCTGGTCGCGCTCATCGTGGCTACGGCGATTGGCGCCTTTCAGGGACTGCTCGTCGCCTATCTGCAGATCCCATCCTTCATCGTGACTCTCGGCGGCATGCTTGTGTGGCGCGGCGCCGCCTGGTGGGTGACGCGAGGTGAGACCATTTCGCCGGTCGACCCCAACTTCGCCCTGATCGGCGGCGGCCCTTATGGTGCCATTGGCGTTACAGCAAGCTGGATTGTGGCGGTTGTCGTCTGCGTTCTGATCGTGGCTTCCCTCGCCACAAGCCGCAAGCAGCGCAAACGCTTCGGCTTTCCGCGCCGCCCCCTCTGGGCGGAAATCTTCATTGCCATCGTCGGTTCCGCGCTGGTGCTGGGTGCGGCCTATGTTGCCAACAACTATCCCTGGCCGGCCGGCATCGTGAAGCAATATGCGGCGGCCCATAACATCACCATTCCGCCAGGCGGCCTGTTCATCGGCCATGGCTTCGCCATTCCGGTCCTGATTGCCGGCGCGGTGCTGGTCATCATGACCTTCATCGCCAACCGCACCCGCTTCGGCCGCTACGTCTTCGCCATTGGCGGCAACCCGGAAGCCGCGGAACTGGCCGGCATCAACACCAAACGTATGACCGTCATGGTCTTCGCCCTGATGGGTACGCTGGTCGGCATTTCCGCAATCATCGCCTCGGCGCGTCTGAATTCCGCGACCGCCGATCTCGGCAAGATCGATGAGCTCTATGTCATCGCGGCCGCCGTGATCGGCGGCACATCCCTGGCAGGCGGATCCGGCACGATCTGGGGCGCCATGCTGGGAGCCCTCGTCATGCAGTCGCTGCAATCGGGCATGGTGCTTATCGGTTTCGAAAGCGCCATGCAGCAAATGGTCGTCGGTGGCGTCCTTGTCGTCGCCGTCTGGCTCGATACCGTCTATCGCCGTCGCATCAGATAAGGAGGATGAACATGAATGCCAACATCGGGATTCCTCATTCCGGCGCAACGCCCCTGGTCGAAATGCGCGACATTTCCATCGCCTTTGGGGGTATCAAGGCCGTCGATCATGCCAGCGTGGATCTGTTTCCGGGAGAGGTCGTGGGACTGCTTGGACACAATGGCGCCGGCAAGTCCACGCTCATCAAGATCCTGTCGGGGGCCTATCCCCGCGACGCCGGCCAGATCCTCATCAATGGCGAGGAGGCGCAGATCGGCAACCCTCGCGACGCCAAGGCCTATGGGATCGAGACGATCTACCAGACTCTGGCGCTTGCCGACAATGTCGACGCCGCTGCCAATCTCTTTCTCGGCCGGGAATTGCTGACAGGCTGGGGAACGCTCGATGACGCGGCGATGGAGGCCGAAGCGCGCAAGGTCATGGGCCGCCTCAACCCTAATTTCCGCCGTTTCAAGGAGCCCGTCAAAGCGCTTTCAGGCGGGCAGCGTCAGTCGGTCGCCATTGCCCGCGCCATCCTCTTCAATGCACGCATCCTGATCATGGACGAGCCCACGGCGGCGCTTGGCCCCCACGAAACCGCACAGGTTGGGGAACTCATCAAGGAGCTGAAAAAGGACGGCATCGGCATTTTCCTGATCAGCCACGACATTCACGATGTCTTCGACCTTGCCGACCGCGTGGCAGTGATGAAAAACGGTCAGGTGGTTGGATACGCCAAGACCACGGAGGTCACCAAGGACGAAGTCCTGGGCATGATCATCCTCGGAAAATGCCCGCCTACTGCCATTCGCGGGCCCGGCGCGATCGACTGATCCAGCGAAAAATGACTATGATTAGATAATAAATATTTTATTATCTAATCATTTTACACCTTCACGCAGCGGGGTGCTCAATCTCGTCTGTCTTGTACATATCATAGCGACCGCGGAACTGTTCGAAGAGATTCAGCGTGCGGCGCGCAATCCCCGTCCAGCCGAAGGCTCGGCGGGCGAAGCGGGCTCCCTCCACGGAAAGCGTTTCACGCAGCCACGAATACTGAAGGGGCATGTTCAACATGGCGGCGAATTCTTCCGGCCGCTTCGGGTCGGCGACCAGCGCGTGCCGACCGAACTCGATCTGTTCGTAAAGCCCGCCGTGAATCGTCATGACGGTCGGAGTGCCACAGGCCATGGCCTCCACGGCGGTCATTCCAAAGGGTTCGTAGCGCGAGGGAAGCGCAAAAACGCCCGGTGCGCGGTAACAATCCGCCAGATCCCTGTCTTCAACATAGCCGCGCCAGTCGATCCGGTCTTCCACGCCGACCTCGGAAGCGATTGCCTTATACTGATCTAGGAGCGCGATGTCGCTGTCGGAATTCGCGCCCGCCGCCAGAACAAGCCGGGCCTCGGGCTGAAGCTCCCGAAGATGTGCCATGGCGTGTATCGCCAGATCATACCCTTTGTTTTCGGCCGCGCGGCCGACGATGTAGATATCCTTTTCCGTCAAATCCAGACGGGAGCGCGCACGCCGAACCATGTCTGGTGTCGCAGGTGTGAAGCGGCCTTCGTCTATCCCTGGCGGGATCATGGTGATGTGATCGCGCGGCAATTCATATTGTTCGGCGATCAGGTCAAGCTGCTGTTCGCTCGTGGCGATCACGTGGTCGCAGTTTCGATAGAGCACGAATTCACGCCGGATACGCTCTTCAAAACGATAGCCGGCAATCTCCTCAGGATCCGCGCCTGCCATATCGTGACGCTTCCACCAGCCCAGCGAATGCGGCGTATGGACATGGGGAATTTGCAGCTCTTCGGCGATTTTCTGACCGCTCACCCCGGCATCCCAGTAATGCGAATTGATGACGTCATATTGAATCTTGCGCTTGCGTATGTAGGCCAGCGCATTGGTGATGAAGTCACCGTACCAATCGTGCATGTCTTCCTTGCGGATGAAATCGCGCCCGCCGAACGGGATTCGGACAATCTTGAGATTGTCGTTGATCTCATCCTCGGCCGGCTGGTCTTCAAAACGCCGTGTCATAACATCGACACGGTAACCCAGTCGCGAGAAACGCTTGGCAAGCTCCAGCACGAAAACCACCTGGCCTCCCGTGTCCGGCTTCCCCAACTCCGGCGAGCCCGCGACATAGCCATGCAGCGAGATCATCAGGAGCGAACCGACATGTTGTCCGGCCATGTGTGTCTTCCTCTTCTACTTGAACGGCGTCCATCGCACAGTTTGACGTTATCGTCTAACGTCTGGCAGCTACCAAGGTTCCGCTCCGGCGTTACGACGGGAGCACACCGTAGGCCTGCAACCCCTCGAGCACACCAGCAGCGTGGTCCGCCCGGGCGAAGTAAGTCTTGTGGCGCGGGGCGGCGTACCGCAATTCACGCCGGGCGTTGCCAACGGCAATGGCCCGGTCGGCGGCCTCGAACATGGCAAGGTCATTGCCGGAATCGCCCGCCGCAATCACTCGCCCGGGGCCAGCGGAAAAATGCTTTGCCAGGAACAGCAGAGCGGCATCTTTTCCGGCACCCGGCGCGATCAGATCGAGATCGCTTGCGCCGGAATAAATGGCACGAAACGGCAGACCGCGCTGAGAAAGTACCTCCAGAAGCCTCTCCACCGCCCTCTCATCCGGCACAGCGAAGCTCGCTTTGGCTGGCGTCTGAAACACGTCCGGATGCGGCGCGTGACCGAAATCCTCAACGAGATCAACGATCTCCTGCCGCGGCCAATTTTCAAAGCGTGCTGCCCACTCAGTCAAGAGAGCGCCCCCTATCCGAATCTCGGTGCCCAGCCCGGTGATGATCGCGTCCGGGGAGAAATCCTGCGGGAAATAGTCTCGAATGGTTTCGTCAACACTTCTCGCCGGGCGGCTGGAATTCAGAACAAAACGGATGGGCTCCTCGGCATCTCGCAGCACCGACCAGAGATGAAATAACGCATCCCTGTCACCTGTCAGAGTGTCGTCAACATCACTAACAACAAGCCAGACGTCGACCTCGGTGCGCGCCGTCATCGCGCAGCCTCCTTATCGGAGTGGTCGACGCGGGTGGCGGTGTAAACCATTTCGGATGCATGCTCCGAGACAGGACGCGCGAGATTTTCGATGATCAGGTCGCGAATGCCGAGCGTCGCCGATTCAGCATAAAACCCAACAGCACCGTCAGCATAGGTCTCGTCCACAAGACTGAGAACCACGTAACCGCCGATGGAAACCTCAAGATACATGCCGTGCGCGACAACTTCGATCAGCCAGCTCTCCCGCTGCTCCTCCTGGAAGTGAGCATCCTGAAGCTGCTCGTAGCGGAAGGAGTGTTCGAAGACGGGCGTCGGGTTCGCGCCCCAGGCGCGGATCTGTGCCACGCCCTTGATCAGGTCGAGGGCCAGATAATAGCCGTCGCCTTCTTCGTTGATCCGCAGGACAAGGCCGCATTTGCCTGAACCCTGCAGCGTAAGAACGCAGCGGAGCCGAAAGTCCGTGTGATGCCCCGGCAGCAGCACTGCTTCGTAACCGCTCCGACAGGAGAAGCTGAGATAGCCATCCTGATCATCCAGCGATGCATGGGAGTTGCCGTAAAGAAAGCGGCATTGCGCTACGGCGGTGATCTTCTCGCCGCCAGTCACCAGATCGTCAAAGGCCCGTGACGACTTCAGCCTGAGCCGGCCGCTGCTGCCCTGAACCAGCTCCTTCGGAGGCGGCAACACCTTTTTTGTCACCTCACGTCCGTTGATGATCTCGGTGCGGGCGAAGAAGCAGAACAGCAAGGGACGCCCGCCGTTCTGGCATACACGCGCGGCGTAGTTGCCAAACGGCAGCAGAACATTTTCGAAGAAATTCTCGTATGGTCCCTCCAGCCGCTCGGAATACCAGTAATGAATCTTGATGTCCTCGCGGATCGAGCCAATGAGGTAATAGCGGTCACCGAGCCAGAAGAGATTGGGCACCTCGACATCGTCATAGAGCCCCGGCTTGTGAAGGGGCGAGAGAAACTCGAATGAATCCGGCGCGATCTCGCGCGCCATGGCGACGCAGCCGCGGCGGATAACGGGTCCGTTCCTGACCCGACCCGAGGCAAGAAGAAGTCTTGAACCGGTCTTTTCATCAGTGAAAAAGAACGGGTCGCGAAAGCTTACCCACTGCCGCCCCTCATCAATGCCGGACTCGTAGTAGGGGCCCCGGATTTCCAGCGGATAGCCGGCGTCCGTGCAGCGCTCCCAATGATAGAGATCCTTGGAGCGCGCCAGACCGACGCGCTGTATGCGACCATATTCGGCTCTTGAAAGGCCGGTGTAGAACATGCGCCACTCGCCTACCCGATCAGGGTCGGGAGAGACATGCATGGTCCACAACATGTCGTCGTCCCAGCTGCCGGGGTCTCCGACGAAAAGCGCGTTCTTGACGCGCCGCCATGACAGGCCGTCTTCGCTGACGGCATGGGCTATAAAGTCGTGATTGGGGAGGACAAGGTGAAAGAGATGGTACAGACCGTCGTGAAAGATCACGTCGACGTCACCAATGTCCGATCTCAGAAATCCGTGCGATGCGTACATGCCCGGAATTCTGCCCGCGTACGTGGCAGCGGGCAAGAACTATATTTTTGTGAACCTGGGGAACTTCAGCTCAATTTCAGGAGTTTAACCGCGTTGTCCTTCAGGATGAGCGGACGGACCTCATCCTTGATGTCAATCTTCTCGAAGTCGGCCAGCCAACGTTCCGGCGAGATCATCGGCCAGTCCGAACCGAACAACATCTTGTCTTTCAACAATGTATTGGCATAGCGAACCAGAAGCGGCGGGAAATACTTTGGCGACCAGCCGGACATGTCGATATACACGTTGGGCTTGTGCGTGGCGACCGCCAACGCCTCCTCCTGCCAGGGGAAGGACGGGTGCGCCATCACGATCGGCATGTCCGGAAAGTCGACAGCAACATCGTCAAGATGGATTGGGTTTGAAAATTTGAGCCGCATGCCGTTTCCGCCGCGCATACCAGAGCCCACGCCCGTCTGGCCGGTATGAAACAGTGCTATGGCGCCGTATTCGGCCAGGACCTCATAAAGCGGATAGGCCAGGCGGTCGTTGGGGTAAAAGCCCTGATATGTCGGGTGAAACTTGAAGCCCTTAACCCCATAATGCTCGATCATGCGGCGCGCCTCGCGCACGCCCATCTTGCCCTTGTGCGGGTCGATCGAGGAAAAGGGTATCAGAACATCATTGTATTCGGCCGCGAGTTCGGCAACTTCCTCGTTGCTGTAGCGACGATAGCCGGTCTCATGTTCTGCATCGACCGGAAAGATAACAGCCGCTACATTCTGCTTTCGGTAATGTTCCGCCGTTTCGGGAACAGTCGGCGGATGCTCCCACGCCGCGCGGAAGTAGCGCGCCATGGTCGACTGAAGCTCATCGTAACCATCATCCGCGTGACATCCACACGCCTCTTCGGCATGGGTGTGAAAGTCGATGGCGCGGATTTTGGAAAGATCGATCATGGCTTCCTCCCGAGTTCGATGACCCGGTTTTAAAAGCCAAATTAGTTATAGTCAATAACAATAGAGAAGCCGGGGCGACTGAATGCGCTTGGCCACCATCGCCTCACAATGTGCCGAAATCCGGCGCGGGCACAGCCGACTGCTGATAGGCGGCCGTCACAGTGTTGGCCATCAGCATCGCGATCGTCATCAGACCGACGCCGCCCGGAACAGGCGTAATCGCACCCGCGACAGCTTCAGCCTCGGGATAGTTGACGTCGCCCACGAGGCGGGTCTTGCCCTCCCCACGCTCCGGCGCGTCGATCCGGTTGATACCGACATCGATCACTGTCGCACCGGGCTTCACCCAATCGCCGCGCACCATCTGCGGCCGTCCGACAGCAACGACCAGAATATCGGCCATCTGGCAGATCGCCGCAAGATCCCTGGTGCGCGAATGCGCCATGGTGACGGTCGCATTCGCGTTCAGCAGCAGCTGCCCCATGGGCTTGCCGAAGAGATTGGATCGGCCGACGACGACGGCATGAAGGCCAGACAAATCCTGCCCATGCACCATGCGCACCATGATCATGGCACCCGCCGGGGTGCAGGAGATAAGCCCGGTTTTCAGATCGCCCGTGGCGAGCTTGCCGGCATTGACGACATGCAGACCATCGACATCCTTTTCCGGCCGGATCGCCTGAATGATCGGCTCCGAATCGAGACCTTTCGGCAACGGAAGCTGAACGAGTACGCCATGGATGGCCGGATCGGCGTTCAGCTTGTCGACCAGGGCAGCAAGCTCGGCCTGAGAGGTACCTTCCGGAAGCGAATGCTGGACCGAATGAAAGCCGCACTCCTTCGCAGTGCGCGACTTTGAGGCGACATAGGTCTGGCTCGCGGGATCTTCGCCGACAATGACGACTGCGAGGCCCGGCTTCACGCCATGATCGCGCTCAAGCTGCGCGGCTTCCGCCTTCACCTTGTCGATGACGGCTGCCGCCGTAGATTTACCTTCGATCCGTCGAACCATTTTGTCTTCAGCCCATTCTCTCGGACGCGTAAGACCCCGGGCTTGCCGGGAAAACAACCGTCCGGTTGCCATTGATGAAGGTGCGGTGATGGATATGGGCGTGGATGGCCCGCGCCAGCACCTGGCTTTCCACATCGCGCCCCAGCGATACGTAATCGTCCGCGCTCTGGGCATGCGTAATGCGAACAATGTCCTGTTCGATAATCGGGCCTTCGTCAAGATCGGCAGTGACATAATGCGCCGTCGCGCCAATCAGCTTCACACCGCGCTCATAGGCCTGCTTGTAAGGGTTCGCGCCCTTGAAAGACGGCAGGAAGGAGTGGTGGATGTTGATGATCTTGCCCGACATTTTCTTGCAGAGATCGTCGGAGAGAACCTGCATGTAGCGCGCCAGCACGATGAGTTCTGTGCCGGACTGCTCCACGACCTGCATCAGCTGGGCTTCCGCCTGCGGCTTGTTTTCCTTCGTCACCTTGATGTGGTGGAAGGGAATGTCGTGGTTCACGACGACCTTCTGATAGTCAAAATGGTTAGAAACGACGCCCGCAATGTCAATTGGCAGCGCACCGATCTTCCAGCGATACAGAAGATCGTTGAGACAATGACCAAAGCGGGACACCATGAGCAGCACTTTAACGCGCTGTTCGGGGCTATGGATTTCCCAATCCATTGCGAACTTCTCTGCAACGGCCTTGAAGCCCTTGCGCAGATCATCGCCGCTGACGCCGCCTTCGGAGACGAAGGAGACGCGCATGAAAAACTTGCCCGTATCCAGCGCGTCGAACTGGGAGCTATCGACGATGTTGCATTCCTTCTCGGCCAGATAACCCGAGATGGCGGCAACAATGCCTCTGGTTGATTTGCAAGAAACGGTGAGAACGTAACTGTTCATGTCCGAGGGCCCCTCTTCTTCTCCGCCGAGTCTTCTCTAGCCGGAAAGTGGCAGACTGCAAGGTCTTTCGTCTTTCCGTTCGGCATGCTCAATTCGTATCCTTGCGACCCCTTCCCTCGCTCTTCCGCATCCGACACAGTTTGGCGCATTCGGAATGTCGCAAAGAGCGCAATTCACATCACATACGACAAAGGCGGGACGTTTCCGCCCCGCCTTTTCAGAGTTTCGCAGGCGAAAAGCCTCAGCGCAGATCAACCGGCAGAAGCTCGACCGGCATGTTCTGGTAAGAAACCGGACGGAGGAAACGACGGATGGACAGCGTGCCGACCGAGGTCGCGCCGAAGTTGGTCGTCGCCGGATACGGGCCGCCGTGAACCATGGCATCGCAGACCTCGACGCCGGTCGGGTAACCGTTGACCAGAATGCGGCCCGCCTTGCGTTCCAGGATCGGCATCAGCGTCTGCGCATCGGCCGTGTCGGCGGCGTCCATATGGATCGTCGCCGTCAGCTGACCGGCGAAGCTCAGTGCGAGTTGACGCATTTCCTCGAGATCGTTGACGACAACGACCATGCCGAGCGGGCCGAAGACTTCCTCGCTGAGGACGTGGTTGCCAAGCCAATCCTGACCCGTCGTCACGTAGAGATAAGGCGTCGCATTGCGTAGGTCGCAGACCGAAGTCAGAACTTCACGAACGCCGGCCGTGGCGCGGACGCGATCGCGGCCGCGGCGGAAGGCTTCGGCGATGCCGTCGGAGAGCATGGTCTGCGCGCCGACAGGCTCGAGACCCTTCACCGCGGCGTCGATATAGGTGTCGGCGCTTTCACCCTTCACCACGATCGAGATGCCGGGGTTGGTGCAGAACTGCCCCGCTCCCATGGTGAGCGAACCCGCCCAGCCCTTGCCGATGGCTTCGGCGCGAGCGGCTGCGGCATTCGGCATCACGAACATCGGGTTGACCGAGCCGAGCTCGCCGAAGAACGGGATCGGCTCGGGACGGGCCACGCAGAGGTCGAACAGCGCCTTGCCGCCACCGAGCGAGCCGGTGAAGCCGACAGCCTTGATCAGCGGATGCTGGACGACGGCAGCACCAAGTTCGCGCGTCACGCCCTGAACGAGCGAGAAGACGCCGGGATGAATGCCGCAGGCCTTGATGGCGGCATCAATCGCCTGCGCGATGATCTCGCCCGTGCCGGGATGGGCCTGATGGCCCTTGACGACAACCGGGCAGCCGGCCGCGAGCGCTGCTGCCGTGTCACCGCCGGCGGTCGAGAAGGCCAGCGGGAAGTTGGAGGCGCCAAACACGGCGACGGGGCCGACGGGACGCTCGATCAGACGGATATCCGGGCGCGGCAGCGGCTGACGGTCCGGCAGGGCCGGATCGTGACGGCGGTCGAGATAGTCGCCCTTTTCAATGTGGCTGGCGAAAAGGCGCAGCTGGCCGGTCGTGCGGCCGCGTTCGCCCTGAAGACGGGCTTCCGGAAGGCCCGTTTCGGATGAGCCGATCTCGGTGATCTGGTCGGCACGGGCTTCAATTTCGTCAGCGATCTTGTTGAGGAAAGCGGCGCGCTCGGCGCGCGTCGAATAGCCGTAGGACCAGAAGGCCTCTTCGGCGGCCTGCACGGCACGATCGACTTCGGCTGCGCCGCCATCAGAATAGGCGCGGGATTCGCCTTTGGCCGGGGCAGAGTTGAAGGTCTTTTCAGAACTGACCCATTCGCCAGCGATCAGGTGTTTGCCAGTCAGCATTGTGTTGCTCCTTGCGGTCAAATGGAAGGGTGGTGAAATGGAAAGTGGCGAGCGGGCCGCTCGCCACTGAAGGTAAGAACTATCAGCCGGAGTTCAACCGGCTCACTTGCCCCATTTCAGAGCAAGCACATCAAGGTCACGCGCCAGTGACAGCAGGCGCTGCTTGGTGCGGTCCGACATCGGCTTCAGCGGATGACGCACATAATCACTCTTGATCACGCCGCCTTCCATCATCACCGTCTTGGCAGCGCGCAGGCCGCACTGGCGGTTCTCATGGTTGACAAGCGGCAGGCAGCGCTGCCACTGCGCCAGCGCCGCATCAACCCGGCCGGCGCGATAATCGATCACGATCGGACGGATCTTTTCCGGGAACATGGCCGAGGTCATGGTGCCCGTTGCGCCGGCGTCGAGGTCCGCCAGCAGGGTCACTGCTTCCTCGCCGTCGAACGGGCCCACGATTTCCGGACCGCCTGCTTCAATCAGTGCCGCCAGCTTGTCGGCTGCGAACGGCACTTCGATCTTGAAATAGGAAACGTTCTCGATCTCCTTCGCCATCTTGACCAGCATGTCGACGGGGAGTGATGCACCCGAGATCGGGGCATCCTGGATCATGATCGGGATCGAGATCGCGTCCGACACGGCCTTGAAATGCTCGTAAATGCCGAGCGGGGCCGGCACCATGCCCACACCGTGGTAAGGCGGCATCATCATGACCATGGAAGCGCCGAGGCTCTGCGCATATTTGGCGCGCTCGACGACGATGTTCGTCGCGAAATGGCTGATCGTCACGATCACCGGAACGCGGCCGGCGACATGCTCCACCGAGAGCTTGGTCAGCAGCGCGCGTTCTTCATCCGAAAGCACGAACTGTTCGGAGTAGTTGGCCAGAATGCAGATTGCATCGACGCCCTGGTCAATCATGCAATCGAGCACGCGGCGCATGCCGTCTTCGTCAACGCGTCCGTCCGCCGTGAACGGCGTCGGGGCTACGGGCAGAATGCCAGTCAAAACATGTTTCATAATCGAAGCACCTTATTCGTAAAACGGTTCGACGGTCACGCGCTTGCCGAGCAGGAAGGCATCGGCAACATGCGCCATCGGCGAGATGTCCATGTGGATGGCGCGGGCTTTCACCAGCGCCGCCATCTTGGCGTAAAGGCGCGGATATTCGCCTGACAGGGTCAGACCGCCCTCAAGCGCCGCCTGCCGTTCGCCATTGATGAAGAGGTTCGCGCCGCCTTCTGTCAGGCTGAACTTTCCCTCGTCCGTCTCAACGTCGATCGACCATGTCTGTTCACCTTCCTGGCGGAAATCGAACACGGCCGAAACCTCAGCACCCTGTGGGTGGAAGAAGTCGAGCGAGGCTGCAATCGGCGTTTCGCAATTCGACGGGAAGGACAGCTCAGCCGACTTCAGATGGATCGGCACGGGCAGGATCTCGGTCACGATGGACAGAGCATTGATGCCGGGATCGAAGACACCGAGACCACCCGCCTGCCAGATCCAGGCCTGACCCGGATGCCAGCGACGCACATCTTCCTTCCACGTCACCTTCAGCGACTTCAGCGCCTTGTCCTTGAGCCACGCCTTGGCAGCGGCAACGCCTTCTGCTTCGCGCGAATGCCAGGTCGCATAGATCGAAACACCGGCCTTGCGGGCCAGCGCTTCGAGCGCATGGCATTCGGAAACGGTGGCGCCCGGCGGCTTTTCGAGCATGACATGACGCCCCGCTTCGATGGCCGCCTTGGCATAGTCAAAGCGCGGAACAGGCGGCAGGCAGAGCGATACTGTCTCGACGTCCGGACGGGCAGCGAGCATCTTGTGGAAATCGTCGAAAGCCTCGACGCCTTCCACTGTTCCATGGCGCGACACGGTCGCAACCAGCTCCCAGTCCGACGACGCCTTCAGCGCCGGAACGTGCTGGTCGACTGCAATCTTGCCGATGCCGACAAGGGCAAGTTTCATGACCATCAGTGTGAATCCCTTCCAACCGGAGCGCCGCGGCAGCCCTTGAGGAAGTCGAGGTCGGCACCCGTGTCCGCACCCATGACGTGGTTCTGGTGCAGCCAGGCGTAACCCGACTCCGGCTGATCCGGCAGCGGCTTCCATTCGGCAAGACGCGCCTGCAGTTCGGCATCGGAGATGTCGAGATGGATGCGGCGCGCTTCGACGTCTAGCTCGATCATGTCGCCCGTGCGGACAACAGCCAGCGGGCCACCGGCAGCAGCTTCTGGCGAGGTGTGCAGAACCACGGTGCCATAGGCGGTGCCGGACATGCGCGCATCCGAGATGCGGACCATGTCGGTGATGCCCTTGCGCAGCACCTTGGGCGGAAGGCCCATGTTGCCGACTTCGGCCATGCCCGGATAGCCTTTGGGGCCACAGTTCTTCATGACCATGACGCAGGTCTCGTCGATGTCGAGGTTCTCGTCGTTGATCTTGGCCTTGTAGTCGTCGATGTCTTCGAAGACCACGGCGCGGCCGCGATGCTTCATCAGGTGCGGCGAAGCAGCCGAAGGCTTCAGAACCGCGCCCTTCGGAGCCAGGTTGCCCTTGAGAACCGCGATACCGCCATGCGCGGTCAGCGGCCTGTCAGCTGGCAGGATCACGTCTTCATTGTAATTGACGACGTCCTTCACTTCGTCCCAGATCGGGCCGCCCGACACGGTCAGCGCATCCTTGTTCAGGAGGCCGGCCTCACCGAGGCGCTTGATGACGACCGGCAGGCCGCCGGCATAGAAGAACTCTTCCATCAGGTACTTGCCCGAGGGCATGAGGTTGACGATCGTCGAAACCTCGCGGCCACAGCGGTCCCAGTCGTCCAGCGTCAGGTCAATGCCGACGCGGCCGGCAATCGCCAGAAGATGGATCACGGCGTTGGTCGAGCCGCCGATCGCGCCATTGGTGCGGATGGCGTTTTCGAAGTTTTCCTTCTTCAGGATGTCGGAGGGCTTCAGGTCGTCCTTGACCATCTGCACGATACGCATGCCCGTCATGTGCGCCATGACGCGGCGGCGACTGTCGACGGCCGGGATCGCGGCATTGCCGGAGAGCGTCATGCCGAGCGATTCCATCATGGAGGCCATGGTGGACGCCGTGCCCATCGTGTTGCACGAACCCGGCGAACGCGACATCGAGGCTTCGGCCTGGGCGAACTCCGCCTGCGTCATCTCGCCTGCCTTCACGGCTTCGGAGAACTTCCACAGATGCGTGCCGGAACCGACGCGCTCGCCGCGGAAATAGCCGTTGAGCATCGGACCGCCTGAGACCATGATGGTCGGCAAGTCGCAGGATGCAGCACCCATGAGCAGCGACGGCGTGGTCTTGTCGCAGCCGACGAGGAGCACGCAGCCATCCATCGGTTGGCCGCGGATCGCTTCTTCGACCGCGAGTGCTGCAAGGTTGCGGAACATCATGGCCGTCGGGCGGAAGGCGCTTTCAGAGGCCGAGAAAACCGGAACTTCGACCGGGAAGCCACCGGCTTCATAGACGCCGTACTTCACCTTTTCAGCCAGGTCGCGCAGATGCGCGTTGCAGGGCGTCAGCTCCGACCAAGTGTTGAGGATGCCGATGACCGGGCGACCGTCGAACATGTGGTGCGGGAGACCCTGGTTCTTCATCCAGCCGCGGTGATAGATCTGGTCTCGCCCGTTACCGCCGAACCATTCCTGAGAACGCAGTTTTCTAGGCCATTGAGCAGGCTTGAAAGTCATAGGGCACCTTTGAAAGGTTATGTTTCGTAAGGGATGGCCGCAGTGCTTCGGCGGGATTGGAACCGCCGAAACGCTGGGGCACTTGCTCATTCTCAAAAGGCGCAGCGCGCTTTTGACTGGAGTTTCCTCCAGGTCCGGGCTGAAAAATCAGCCCGCCTTCTGCTTGTAGTAAACGTCCAGGAACACCGCGAGCATCAGTACGACGCCCTTGATCACCTGCTGCAGGTCGATGCCGATACCCATGATCGACATGCCGTTGTTCATGACACCCATCAGGAAGGCGCCGATGACCGCGCCGACAACCTTGCCGACGCCGCCGGTGGTGGCCGCGCCGCCGATGAAGCAGGCCGCGATCACGTCGAGTTCGAAGCCGAGACCAGCCTTCGGGGTTGCCACGTTGAGGCGGGCCGCGAAGATGAGACCGGCGAGACCAGCCAGCGCACCCATGATGGTGAAGGTGAGCAGGATCAGGCGCTCGGTGTTGATACCGGAGAGCTTGGCTGCCTTTTCGTTACCGCCCAGCGCATAGATACGGCGGCCGAAGGTCGTGCGCGTCGTAATGAAGGTGAAGAGCACGATGAGTGCGAACATCACGATCAGAACGTTCGGCAGACCGCGATAGCGTGCCATCAGATAGGTGAAGCCCAGGAAGCCGATCGCAATCAGGATGTTGCGGCCGAGGAAGATCATGCTCGGCTCTTCAGCCATGGAATGCTGAAGCTGGTTGCTGCGTTCCTTGACGTTCGCACGGATGATCAGAGCCGTGACGATGACACCGATCAGCATAGCCAGCACGTTGAAAGGCTGACCAAAGAGCTGGAAGGTCGTGAAGTCAGGGACATAGCCCGAAGACAGAAGCTGGAATTCCTTCGGGAACGGACCAACAGAGGCGCCGCCGAGAACGGTGAGCGCCAGCCCCTTGAATACAAGCATACCCGCGAGCGTCACGATGAAGGCAGGAATGCGGTAGAACGCCACAAAGTAGCCCTGCAGAGCGCCGATGAGCGCGCCGAGCGCAAGGCAGATCACCACCGAGATGACGGGGTCCCACTTCCATTGCACCATGAACACGGCCGCCACCGCGCCGATGAAGCCGGAAACCGAACCGACCGACAGGTCGATGTGACCCGCAACGATGATCAGCAGCATGCCCAGCGCCATGATGACGATGTAACTGTTCTGCAGGATGATGTTCGTCATATTGACCGGCATGAACAACGTGCCATTGGTCGAATACTGGAAATAGGCCATGATGATGAGAAGGGAGATCAACAGCGCGTAGTCGCGGATGTTCGCCTTCACGAAGTGCAGAATATCGATTTTATCCCGCGAAGTTTCCGTCGCCTGGGCCATGTTTCTCTCCTATGATCTCATTATCGCGCGCATGATGGCCTCCTGCGAGGCCTCCGCGACGGGCATTTCAGCAACAAAGCGGCCTTCGTTCATGACATATATCCGGTCCGACATGCCGAGAAGCTCGGGCATTTCAGACGAGATCACGATCACGGCCTTACCGGCTTCGGCCAGCTTGTTGATGATGCCATAGATTTCGTATTTCGCGCCGACATCGATGCCGCGCGTCGGTTCATCCAGAATGAGCACGTCCGGACCGGAAAACAGCCACTTGGACAAGACAACCTTCTGCTGGTTGCCACCCGAGAGGTTGCCGGTCTTCTGGAAGACGCTCGAAGAACGAATCCCCAGGTCGCGGCGATAGCCGTTGGCGACCTGCAATTCGCGGATATCGTCGATCACGCCCTTCTTCGAGACATCCTCGAGATTGGCAAGCGTGATGTTGTGCTTGATGTGGTCTATGAGGACCAGACCATAGGTCTTGCGGTCTTCGGTCACGTAAGCCAGGCCGGCATCGACGGCGCGCGGTATGGTCGAGACATCGACTTCCTTGCCGTGAAGCTTGACCGAGCCCGTGATCTTCTGGCCCCAGGAACGGCCGAAGAGCGACATCGCGAATTCCGTGCGCCCTGCCCCCATGAGGCCGGCAATACCAACGACTTCGCCGGCGTTCACGGTGAGGTTCACGCCCTTGATCGTATGGCGTTCGGCGTGATGCGGGTGATAGACCGACCAGTCCTTCACTTCCAGAACCGGCTGACCGATCGTCGCATGACGCGGCGGATAGCGGTCCGACAATTCGCGACCGACCATGGCGCGGATGATGCGGTCTTCATCGACCGTACCGTCGGAACAGTCCATCGTGTCGATGGTGGAGCCATCGCGGATGACCGTGATGCGGTCGGCAACCTTGGTCACTTCGTTCAACTTGTGCGTGATCAGGATCGACGAAATGCCCTGCGAGCGGAAACCCATGAGCAGCTCCAGGAGCGCGTCGGAATCCTTCTCGTTCAGGCTCGACGTCGGTTCGTCGAGGATCAGCAGCTTCACCTTCTTGTTCAGCGCCTTGGCGATTTCAACGAGCTGCTGCTTGCCGGTACCGATATTGGTGATCAGCGTGTCGGGGCTCTCGTTGAGGCCGACCTTCGCCAGAAGTTCCTTGGTGCGGGCAAAGGCCTCGTACCAGTTGATCACGCCCATCTTCGCCGTTTCGTGCCCGAGGAAGAGGTTTTCCGCGATCGAAAGAAGCGGCACCAGGGCCAGTTCCTGGTGAATGATGATGATGCCGATGTCTTCGCTGTCGCTAATGGCCGAGAACTTCTGTTCCTTGCCCTCGAACATGATCTTGCCGGTGAATGTACCGTCCGGATACACCCCGGACAGAACCTTCATCAGCGTGGACTTGCCAGCGCCATTTTCACCGACAATGGCGTGAATTTCTGCAGGCATCACGGAAAGGTTCACATTCGTCAGCGCTTTCACGCCCGGGAACGTCTTGGTGATGTCTCGCATTTCGAGAATTGGCTGCATTTCTCTCCCCCGGCGTATCGTAGCACATTCGCGAACATTGTCGCAGGCATGATGCGGGCGTTGTTATTTTTATCGGGTGCCGGTCGCGTCTTCACTGACCGCCGCACGCTTCCCTGCCCTTCCGATAAACCGGATATCAAGGCAGAGGCCACCATGTCATGGATAGCGGCAGGTATTTCTGAAGTGAGGAAGCCCGGCTCGCGGCCGGACTTCCCCTGTTCGTTAACCAGGTTTACTTGGCGATCTGGTCCTTGGTGTAGTAACCGGAGCCGACGAGAACCTTCTCGATGTCGTCCTTGTAGACAACATGGGGCGACAGCAGCATGGACGGAACAACCTTGACGCCATTGTTGTAGGTCTTGGTGTCGTTCACTTCCGGCGTCTTGCCCTGCATCACGGCGTCAACCATCTTGGCGGTCGTTGCAGCGAGGTCGCGGGTGTCCTTGAAGATGGTCGAATACTGTTCGCCGGCGATCATGCCCTTGACGGAAGCAAGCTCGGCATCCTGACCGGTGACGATCGGGAATTCCTTGCCGGCCGGATCATAGCCAACGCCCTTGAGCGAGGAGATGATGCCGCGCGACAGACCATCATAGGGAGACAGTACGCCGTTGACCTTCTTCGAGGTGTAGTTGGCCGAAAGCAGGTTGTCCATGCGAGCCTGTGCAACAGCACCGTCCCAACGCAGCGTACCGACCTTGTCCATGCCCATCTGACCCGACGGAATGGCGATCTCGCCCTTGTCGATCATCGGCTTCAGGACGCTCATGGCGCCATCGTAGAAGAAGAAGGCGTTGTTGTCGTCCGGCGAGCCGCCGAAGAGCTCCACGTTCCACGGCTTCACGTTCGGGAAGCGTTCCTTCAGACCCTTTACGAGGGATTCAGCCTGGAGCACGCCAACCTTGAAGTTGTCGAAGGTCGCGTAATAGTCGACATTCGGAGTTTCGCGGATGAGGCGGTCATAGGCGAAAACCTTCACGCCGGCCTGATGAGCCTTGGCGAGAATGTCCGACAGCGTCGTGCCGTCGATGGAGCCGATGACCAGAACCTTGGCGCCCTTGGTGACCATGTTCTCGATCTGGGCGAGCTGGTTCGGAATATCGTCTTCAGCGAACTGAAGATCGGTGTCGTAACCGAGCGCCTTCAGGCTCTTGACCATGCTTTCGCCGTCGGAGATCCAGCGCGTGGACGACTTCGTCGGCATTGCGATGCCAACGAGGCCCTTGTCGGCCGAAAATGCAGGCGCGGCCAATAGACCGACGCCGAGTGCAATCGACGCCAGAGCGGAAATAACTTTCTTCATTTAATCCTCCCGGATTGATACGACATCGTCACGATCGCTTTCAAAACAGCACGTTGACGACACCCTTGAGACCCGTTTGATCCCGACGCCAATTAGAAAAGTCGCAACTTGACTTTCAATTGCATTTGCAGTCAATCTGCATAACAAATTTGGTAACCCATCGTGCAAGTTCTTCAAAACCGGCTTCAACTCAAAGACTTTCGCCTCATCCGGGCCATTTATGAAACGGGCCAATTGGCCATAGCAGCCGAGCGCATGTCGCTGACGCAGCCGGCGGCATCTCGCATGCTGGCGAGCATCGAGCGCATGGTCGGCATGACGCTTTTCGTGCGCCATCCCAAGGGCATGACCGCCACGCCGGCTGGGGAAATTCTGGCCCGCAATGCCGCCGGCCTGCTGAACGGTCTCGAACAGACCTTGCAGGAGGTGACGGCCGTGACTTCCGGCAAGGCCGGCAGTGTGCGCGTGGGCTCTGTCACCGGCGGAGCCGTCGCCTTCGTCGTGCCCGCCATCCAGAAGCTGAAGGCCAATGCGGGTGCGGCTGACATCTATGTGGACGTCGCACCGAGCGACGTGCTGATTCAGGGGCTGATCGACGGCGAATACGATTTCGTTCTCTCACGCCTGCCGCCCGGAACGGACTCGAGACAGTTCAACATTCTGACCGGACGCGTTGAAATCATTCGTTTTCTCGTCCGCGATGGCCATCCGCTGGCGACGCGCAAGAAGCTGCGGCTCGGTGATCTCTCCAATTTTGAATGGGTGATGCAGGCACCGCGGACGCCGCTTCGCCATGCGATCGAGGAAGCCTTTCTGAGCCAGGGTCTCCCCTCCCCGCAAGAGACGGTCAACACGACGTCGCTTCTCGTGATGATCTCCTATCTGACAAGTTCGGACGCCATTGCGCCAATCACTCAGGAAGTAGTGGAACTGCTCGGGCCGAAGGGCTTCGGCGGACGAATCGCTGCCCTTGACCTCGCCGATTCCGTCGTCGTCACGCCCTATCACCTCATCTCGCGCAAACACCAGATGATGAGTCCGCTGGCGACGCGGCTGCGCGAACTCGTGTTCGCCGGCCTTGCAAGCGGACGGCACCGGGAATAATCGACGCGACACAAGTCATAAGAATGTCGCGCCGCGTAACGACGCCCGCTTTGCGCATCTGCACGACAGGCCGCGCATTCATAAGCAAGGCCTTTGCAAAGACGGTTGCCAAAATACCTGCTTGCGAATAAGGTTAACATATTGTGAATAAAATGCATTGCAGTGGTGAACGGAGCGGGATTATTGGCATTCCAACCGGAAAGACCTGAGGGCGACCCGAAAGATGACAGCGTGGATGTCGCCATCAATGCGCGCCTGACGCGTCATTTGATGGGGCACGCAACCCGTGATGCGGAGACCGTACCCGCCGATAACACCCGCGAAACTTTCGGGGCTCGTCTGTTGACGATGAGCGGCATTGCTTTTCTCATGTCCATTCTGGGGATCTTCTATCTCGTGGATCGCCGCCAGCGCCTGCTGTAAGGGGCAGCCGCACCGCTCGCCCGCGAACGGTGGGCGTTGAAGGCTAGGCAGGAGATGTGGAGAAGTGCGTGGCCTCGAGCCGATATAGGCATACTCGCTAAAATCCCGCCCTGTCATGAAATCCTTTCGAAAGGCTTTTCATTTATAAGTAAATCAATATATAAAAGAACAAACACAGGCGAAGGCATATTTCGTGAGCGGAAACGACGACGCATATGAGTTGGATGTCAGAAGAGCACAACTCAAGAGTGCGTTCTCGAATCTCACCGTGACGCTGATGGCCAATTGCTTCATCGCGAGTTCTGCTGCTCTGCTGATTTACGATGAACGCGGCGGCACCATTATCTTCCTCTGGCTGGCCGCCATTATCTGCCTCAATCTCTTTCGGCTCGCATACGGGCTGAGAGCCGCAAGGCTGGAGGCCCCGCAGTCCGACCCTCGGGCCACGTTGCGGACACTGACCCTCCTGGCACTCCTGGCCGGTCTTTCATGGGCCCCGTTGCCGACATATTTCCTGGATTCGGTTCCAAGCCGCACGAGTGCTTATATTGTCTTCATCATGGCCGGGATCACCACGGGCGCGACCATCCAGAGCCTCGCCTACTGGCGAATATCGGTGGCATTCGCTACGCCGATCCTGATCGCCACGATCCTGCAGCTGATCCGTCAGGGCGACACGATCGATTATGTGATCGCATCCAACGTGCTGCTTCTCATGGGCATGCTGATCCGGATCGCCGTCATCAGCGAGCAGCAGTTTTACACCAACCACGCGACAAGGCTGCAGGCAACCGAACTCGCGTCATCGCTGCAGCAGGCCAATAGCGAAGTGCATACCGCAAACGAAACCCTCAGGCGGCTTGCGACGACAGATCCGTTGACGGGTCTTTCCAATCGATCCGTGTTCAACCAGACGCTGGCCGGGCTTGTTCATGGCGACGCGCCGGTTGCGCTGGCGCTTATCGATGTCGATCAATTCAAGTCCGTGAACGACAATCTGGGCCACGCCGCGGGCGATCAGATTCTCTGTTCGCTGGCGCTCTGCATGCTGGACCACGCCGGGCCTGGCGTGACTCCGACCCGGCTTGGGGGTGACGAGTTTGCCGCCATCGCCTCAGGAGAGGATTGCGCGTCGCAGCTCATGCAGTATGCCGAAGCGCTGCAACGCGAGATGAGTGTCATCGGGACACAGCAAAGCCAATCCGGCTTGAGTTCCGTGACCCTCTCGGTTGGGATTTGCACAGACGACGGCGCAGATCTTTCGGCATCGGAGCTTTTCTCCGAGGCGGACCGCGCGCTTTACGCAGCCAAGGCCGCCGGTCGAAACTGCATCAGAGCAATGACCGTCTCTCTGCGGGCGCTCCCCCAGACCGCCTGACGCTGGGTCTTCTCGCTCTTCAGGAGACCGTGCCTGTCGCTTTCACGGCAGCCCTCACTTGCGCGTCATGCTCGCCCCGCTTGGGCGCACGCCGCGATGTCTCCAGCGCCGCCTCCGAAAAGACCATGGGAGAACGAATCCCCGGGATGCCCTCAGGATCGATGCGCATGCCGCGATGCTGGAACTGCGGATCTGCAAAGACATCCGCCACCGTATTGATCGGGCCGGCCGGAACCGATCTTTCTTCGAGCAATGCCAGAAGTTGATCACGGGAGAAAGACAGGGTTTTCGCCTCGACCATACGGGTAACCTCCGCACGATTTTCCACTCGTGCCCGGTTCGTCGCATAGCGTTCGTCGCTCGCCACGCCTTCGAGGCCGAGAATGTCGCAAATAGCGGTAAACTGCCGGTCGTTGCCGCAGGCGATAATGACATGGCCATCGCTCACTGCGAACGTCTGGTAGGGCACGATATTCGGATGCGCGTTACCGAGCCGGCGCGGCGCGATGCCGGAGGCGAGGAAGTTCATGGCCTGGTTGGCCAGCACACCGCTCATCGTGTCGAAGAGCGCCATGTCGATATGCTGCCCCCTGCCGGTTGTCAGCCTTTGCGCCAACGCGGCCTGGATGGCAATCGTTCCGTAAAGGCCGGTGATGATGTCGGCGAGTGCAACACCGATCTTTTCCGGCGGGCCGTCCGGCTCGCCGGTCAGGTCCATGAACCCGCTCATGCCCTGGATCATGAAGTCATAGCCCGCGCGGGCCGCATACGGCCCGGTCTGGCCGAAGCCGGTTACGGAGCAATAGATGAGGCGCGGATTGAGCGCCTTGAGACTTTCATAGTCGAGCCCGAATTTCTTCAGACCGCCGACCTTGAAATTCTCGATGACGACATCGGCATCCTTGAGCAACGCGAGAACGAATTCGCGATCCTCCTGCTTGCCGAAATCGGCAATCACGGAACGCTTGCCGCGATTGCAGGCATGGAAATAGGCTGCCGATTTCTCACCATCGATCTCGATAAAGGGCGGGCCCCAGCCGCGCGTGTCGTCACCCTCGGGGCTTTCGACCTTGATGACATCGGCACCGAGATCGGCCAGCGTCTGGCCGATCCAGGGACCAGCCAGAATGCGCGCGAGCTCGATTACCTTGAGGCCGGCAAGCGGCGAGGACGGGGCCGTCTCCATCAGAAGAACGCCTGAACGCCGGTCTGCGCACGGCCGAGGATCAGCGCATGCACATCATGCGTCCCCTCGTAGGTGTTCACAGTCTCCAGGTTCTGCGCGTGACGCATGATGTGGTATTCGATCTGGATGCCGTTGCCGCCATGCATGTCGCGGGCCTGGCGGGCGATGTCCAGCGCCTTGCCGCAATTGTTGCGCTTGATGATGGAAATCATCTCCGGTGCGAACTTGTGCTCATCCATCAGACGGCCAACACGGAGCGACGCCTGAAGACCGAGCGCGATTTCCGTCTGCATATCGGCAAGTTTCTTCTGGAAAAGCTGCGTGCCGGCGAGCGGCTTGCCGAACTGGTGACGGTCAAGACCATATTGGCGGGCGCGGAACCAGCAGTCTTCGGCAGCGCCCATCGCGCCCCAGGAAATGCCGTAGCGGGCGCGATTGAGGCAGCCGAAGGGACCCTTCAGACCCGAGACATTAGGCAGCAGCGCATCTTCGCCGACTTCCACGCCATCGAGAACGATTTCGCCCGTGGTGGAAGCGCGTAACGACAGCTTGCCCTTGATGGCGGGGGCAGACAGGCCCTTCATGCCCTTCTCGAGGATGAAACCGCGGATCTGGCCATCATGGGCCTCCGATTTCGCCCAGACGACGAAGACATCGGCGAAAGGTGAATTCGAGATCCACATCTTCGCGCCCTTGAGGCGATAACCGCCGGTGATCTTCTCGGCGCGGGTCTTCATGCCCGCCGGATCGGAGCCGGCATCCGGCTCGGTCAGGCCAAAGCAGCCGATCAGTTCGCCCGAAACAAGACCGGGCAGATACTTGTCCTTCTGCTCTTCCGAGCCATAGGCATTGATCGGGTGAATCACCAGCGAGGACTGCACGCTCATCATGGAGCGATAACCGCTATCGATGCGCTCCACTTCGCGCGCGACAAGGCCGTAGGAGACGTAGTTGGCGTCCGCAGCACCATATTTTTCCGGCAGCGTCACACCGAGAAGACCGGCCTTGCCCATCAGCGGGAACAGCTCCGGAGCGGGCGTTTCATGCAGATAGGCCTCGTTGACGCGCGGCAGCAGCTCGGCCTCGGCAAAGGCGGCGGCGCTGTCGCGGATCATACGCTCTTCGTCCGAAAGCTGGTCGTCCAGAAGGAAGGGATCGTTCCAGGAAAAACTCGATGACATGATAAGGCAGCTCCTCGATTGTTGCGTCGAGTGTCGACGGTTTCCCCGACCTGCGCAAATCATATTTACTTTCCGCGCTTTGAGCTTTACTCAAAGCAGATGGAACCGACCCAACGCCGACTTCTCCCCTCGACTGCCGCCCTCTCCGCCTTCGACGCCGTTGCGCGTCTGGGCAGCATGAGCGCCGCCGCAGCGGCGCTGAACCTGACGCCGGGCGCCATCAGCCGCCATGTCGCGCTTCTCGAAGCGCAGCTGGGTGTCGCGCTGATCAATCGAACCAACCGGGGCGTCGAGCTGACGGACAAGGGCCGGCGCTATGCGGAGGGCGCCGACGTTCTGCTGAGAAACCTGCGGCTGCTCTCGCTGGAGGCGATGTCTGACAACGCCTCGGCCGGCTTCGGCCTTGCCATCCTGCCGACCTTCGGCACCCGCTGGCTCATGCCGCGCATGCCGTCTTTCCTCAAGCAGCATCCCGGCCTGACGGTCAATTTTGCAACGCGCATAGGACGGGTCAATTTCGAGCAGGAAGAATTGGATGCCGCCGTCCATGTCGGCAAGCCGGACTGGCCAGACAGCCACTTCCGCTTTCTCATGCGAGAATATGTGGTGCCGGTCTGCAGTCCGGCCTTCCTGAAAGAAAACCCGGTGAAGTCTCCTGAAGCGCTCGTCTCCATGCCGCTTCTCGAAATGGCGTCGCGGCCGGAAGCTTGGCAGCACTGGTTTTCGACGCTGGGGGTCAAGCGATCGCACCGCGAAGGCATGCGCTTCGAACAGTTCATGCATGTCTCGCAGGCCTGCATTGCCGGGCTCGGCGTGGCGTTGATGCCGCTTTTCCTGATTGAGGCGGAGCTGCAGGAGGGGGCACTGGTGAAGGTCATCGACCGCGCCATCGAAAGTCGCAGCAGCTACTATTTCGTCACCCCCGCAAACAGGCAGCCGCACCCCGCAGCCGCAAGGCTGTCGGATTGGCTGGCAGGAGAAATCGGGGCGGCGGGGCTTGCTTGATCTTCGGAGAACTGAGACACAGCCGAAGCTTCAGAGTGTGTGTTGACGGCAGCCTTTGCCTGTCACGAAAGACCTGCTTTACGTTCACTTATCCTAAAGGGAATAAGGCCATAGTTGTGCTTATCTGAAGCGCACTCAAGGCGACTGAATCATGCGAATCGTGGTTATGGCGGCAACGCTTTCGGCCGTCCCTTTTGCCGCCATAGCCGGAGACAATTTCTATGTCGGCGCGTTTGGCGGCTATGGTTCACTCCATGCAACAGCAACCGTTGGCGGGACAGCTGGCAGTACCGATATGAACGGCGGACGCATCGGCGGCTTCGCCGGTGCCGATTTTCTGATCGGTCAAGGCTGGCTTATCGGCCTCGAAGGCGACATCTCCTATGACCGGAACTCCCTGAGCGCGACGGCTGGCGGGTTTACCGGCAGCATCGGCACCGATTTCGGCGCCAGCGTTCGTGGAAAGGTCGGCTACGACCTTGGCCCCGCCAATCTGTTCCTTGCCGGCGGCTGGACCGGAACCAATCTGTTTGCCAAAGTCTCGGGCCTCGGCAGCGCCAATCAGTGGCTAAACGGCTACACCGTCGGCGCCGGCGTCGACTTCAAGATCACCGACTCCATTTTCGCCCGCGGAGAATATCGCTTCAACCAGTTTGAGACGCTCAGCGGCGGCGGCGCATCTGTCGGCTTCAACCAGCACGTGGTCAATGCTGGCCTTGGCGTCCGCTTCTAACGCCGCACTCGCGTGAAAGACTGCGACCGCCTCTCAACCGGAGGCGGTCATTCCGCCGTCGACGGCGAGCCACTGCCCCGTCACGTGCCCGGAGGCCTTGGAGCAGAACAACAACGCGGGCGCCTTCAGGTCTTCGGGGCCACCGAAGCGGCCATTCGGAACAGAGGGCAGTAGCGCCTCGCCCATCTGATCCATCAGACCCTTGGCCATCTTGGTCGGGAAGAAGCCCGGGCAAAGTGCATTGACCGTAATGCCGTGATGTCCCCATTCGACGGCCAGAGTCTTGGTGAAATTGATCACCGCGCCCTTCGACGTATTATAGGCGATCGTCTTCATGTTGAGGTCTGCGCGATTGCCGCCGAGACCTGCAACGGAGGCAATATTCAGAATGCGACCGTAGCCCGCCGGGATCATGGCAAGGCGGCCGATTTCACGGCTGAGCATGAAGATGGATGTGACATTCAGATTCATGACTTTGTGCCACGCCTCAAGAGGATAGTCCTCGACCGGCGCACCCCATGTCGCGCCCGCATTGTTGACAAGGATCTGCACACCCGTCCCGCTCGCATCGAGAACCTTGGCGGCGAAGTCCGGTATATCCTCGATCTTCGACATATCGCCGGCAATTCCGATTGCCTTGCCGCCACGCCCGGTAATATGGGCGACGGACTCGTCAAGCTCCGACTGCTTGCGCGCCGTCAGGATCACGCGTGCGCCGTGGTCGGACAGGACTTCGGCAATCTGCAGGCCGAGCCCGCGCGAGCCGCCGGTGATGAGGGCCGTCTGGCCCGACAAGTCAAACAGGGTCTTCGTCATTCTTTCTCTCCCGGCCGTATGGTTCCCCTTCGGCCTCACTTTTCATGCTGCAAAATCAGTTCAATGCTGAACAGACTTTATCAAGCGTCGGCAAAACTTCAACGGCTCAGCAAGACATTCATGAGGAAGAAACGCACAATTGAGGAAAGCGGATGTCCGCGATCCTTGCGCCCTTACCGGCCTTGTGCGAGACGACATTGAAGACGGCTGGAGGAGCGACAGGATGGACCGGAAGACATTTCTTTCCGTGGGCGAATGCATGATCGAGATGGCGGCGCTGGAGAATGGAGACTTCCGCCTCGGCTTTGCCGGAGATACGATGAATACCGCCTGGTATGTACGTGCATGCCTGCCGCAAGAGAGTTGGAATGTCGCCTACTTCACCCGGCTCGGCGAAGACCCTTACTCCGCCAAGATGCTGAATTTCTTCACTGAAAACGGCATCGACACCAGCCGCATCGGCCGCGATCCGACGCGGCGCCCGGGCCTCTACATGATCGAGATCACCGATGGAGAGCGTAGCTTCACCTATTGGCGCGACCAGTCGGCGGCCAAGACCCTGGCAGATGACAGGGTCTTTATGTCATCGGCCTTCGAGGCGGCCGATGTGATCTATTTTTCGGGCATCACCATGGCCATTCTGCCGGAGGCGGGACGGAGCACATTGCTCGAGGAACTGGCCGCGGCGCGGCGCGTCGGAAAGACGACGGTTTTCGATCCGAATTTGCGCCCGCGTCTCTGGTCATCGCCGGAAGTGATGCGCGCCACCACGATGCAGGCGGCCGGCGTGGCCGATATCGTCCTGCCGAGCTTTGATGACGAGGCGGCGCATTTCGGCGATGCGGATCTCGACGCCTGTGCCGACCGCTATCTGGCGGCCGGGGCAAAATCCGTGCTGGTCAAGAATGGCGGCGGACCGATGCTGTTTGCCGGAGCGGAAAGCCGCCATCGCATGGATGCGCTGGAACGGGTTAAGCCCGTGGATACCACAGGCGCGGGCGACAGTTTCAACGGCGGCTTTCTCTCGGCGCTAATGTCCGGAGCTCCTGCAGAGACAGCGATTGTCAAGGGACATGCGGTATCGCTTCAGGTCATCATGCATCGGGGCGCCCTCATGCCGATGGCGGATGTCAAGGCGTGAGCATGGTTGCGACGGCAGGCCGTTTAATGCGATAAGAGCGCCATATCTCAGGGAGACCG
Source organism: Rhizobium sp. C1 (assembly GCF_021026335.1). Lineage (GTDB taxonomy): Bacteria > Pseudomonadota > Alphaproteobacteria > Rhizobiales > Rhizobiaceae > Ensifer_A. Next base: position 279,000 of record NZ_JAJNCY010000003.1, on the reverse strand, counting down.
TTCATGAACATCAATCGCCTCGAAGAGCGACGCTCGAATGCCGGTCCGTCTGATTGGTTCACCGGCGACGTCCGGCTGGAGCCCTTGATCCAGACGCAGGCCCCGGCCCGCGTGGCTGCTGCATCCGTCACCTTTCAGCCCGGCGCGCGCACGGCCTGGCACACGCATCCGCTCGGTCAAACGCTGATCGTTACGGCCGGACGGGGCTTGGTTCAGCGCGAGGGCGGACCAGTGGAGCCTATCCGCGCCGGCGATGTCGTATGGTTCGAACCGGGCGAAAAACACTGGCACGGAGCAGCACCGGACTTCGCCATGACGCATATTGCCATTCAGGAAGCGCTTGACGGCAAGGCGGTCGACTGGCTGGAACATGTTTCAGATGCGGATTACGTGCCAGGCTGACATTCTCAGTTTCGAGCAGCCCTAACCCGGAAGAAGAGCAGCCGGCTTCGGGAACAGAGTTTTTCTTATTCAGTTATCCATCAGTGTTTACATCATGAGCTTTCAAGAAACCGGTATGTCGAACATAGAAACCATCAAAAGCCTCGAAGAGGCCGTTCAGAATTTGACCGAATGGCTGGAAGGCGCTGCCCTGCCGCTCTGGAGCACCGCAGGCGTCGAACAGACGACCGGCGGCTTTCACGAGCGGATCGCGCAAGATGGCCGTCCGATGGTGGAGGATAATCGTCGCGCTCGCGTCCAGCCGCGCCAGATTTACTGTTTCAGCGCCGCCCATCAACGCCGCGTCGAGGGCGATTGGGACACCCTTGTTAGAAACGGCCTGACCTATTTCGACAAGACCTTCCGCAAGCATGACGGCCTGTATGGCGCAGTTGCGAGCCCGCAAGGTATGCTGATCGACCCCTCCTTTGATCTCTACAATCAGGCCTTCGCTCTCTTCGCCCTTTCGCAGGTGGCCGCCGGCTTTCCCGACGCCACCATGCGCATGGAAGAACAGGCGACGGAACTGCTGAGGCTGCTGACCGCGCATCACAAGCACCCGATCGCTGGCTTTGAACATGCAGACCCGCCGAGCCTGCCGCTCTGCTCCAACCCGCATATGCATCTCTTCGAAGCGGCGCTTGCCTGGGAAGCGCTGGCGGAGCGCCCGCAGATCTGGGGGGCGCTCGCCGACGAGATCGCGCATCTCGCACTGCAGAAATTCATCGACCCGAAATCCGGCGGCTTGCGCGAGTTTTTCGATCACGACTGGGCGCCGCACCCCTCCGACCAGGGCCGGATCATGGAGCCCGGCCATCAGTTCGAATGGGCCTGGCTACTTGCCCGCTGGGGCACGTTGCGCGGCAACAAAGAAGCGCTCGCCAAAGCCGAACGGCTTTTCGATATCGGTCTTACCTACGGTATGTCCGAAGACGGCAAGGTCGCCATCATGAGCCTTTACGACGATTTTTCGGCTCATGATCCGATAGCCCGCCTGTGGCCGCAAACCGAGTGGCTGAAGGCCTCTACGAAGCTTGCCCTCGTTGGCAACCCCGATAAGCGCGAGCACTATCTTGCCTCTGCCATCAAGGCGACCGAAGCGTTTTCGCTGTTCCTGTCGACGCCGGTCAAAGGCCTCTGGTTCGACAAACGCCAGCCGGATGGCAGCCTCCTGAAGGAAGCCGCCCCGGCCAGCACCTTCTATCATATCCTCTGCGCCATCTATGAAGCGGCGGATAACCTGACAGCTGTCAGGACGCGTTGATAACACCTATCATGCGGCAGTCATGCCGCCGTCGACCTGGATTGTCTGCCCCGTATAGAAGGAATTGGCCGGCGAGGCCGCGAAAATCAGCGCCTCGACAACCTCCGCCACCTCCCCCAGCCGGCGCGCGGGAATCCCGCGCGTCAGGTGGGCTTCCGCCTCTTGGAGAGAGACCTGACCGCTCGCGACCTGCTCGTCAAGCATGCGCGTGACCATGGGTGTGCGGGCAAAGGACGGGCAAAGCGCGTTCACGCGGACGCCCCGGCGCACATATTCGAGTGCGGCGGATTTCGTCAGCCCGACAACGCCATGCTTGGCGGCCGCATAGACGCTGGCGGTCGGCGCACCGGCTACGCCCGCCACGGATGCAACATTGACGATGGCGGACATACGCCCACGCTCGCGATATTGCTTCTCCATGACCGGAAGCTGGTGCTTCATGGCGTAGAAGACGCCAAGGAGATCAATATCGATAACGCGGCGTGCCACCTCGCTGTCGATCTGCGGCAGCTTGGCCAGAGGATGCGCGATCCCCGCATTGTTCACTGCCACATCGAGCGAACCGAAACTATCAAAGGCGAGCTGCACCAGATCCTGCGAAAGACTCTCATCGGCTACGGAACCCGCCAGCGTCACCACCCGTCCGGCGTCGAACCGGCTGGCGACCCGGTCGACCGACTCTTCCGTGAGATCGGAGAGAACCAGATTGGCACCCTCGCGATAAAAGCGCTCCGCCGCGGCCTCACCGAAGCCACCGGTCGCACCCGTCAGGACAACCGTCAGTCCTTCAAACAGCCCCATCGTCATTCTCCCTTGTTCACGAGATCGCGCGCCATGCGCGCCACAAGCGGCACTGCGGCGGCCAGCTGCCGTGCCTTTTCCGGGTTGGAGGCGTTGCCATCCAGCGCCCGCTTCAAGACGCCCTGAATGATCGCGCCGATCCGGAAGAACGAAAACGCCAGCGCAAAGATCCAGTTTTGCGGCGTGTCGATCCCGCGCCGCTCGCAATATGCGCGCACATAATCGGCCTCCAGCGGCAAGCCGAGCGCTTCACGGTCAAGCCCGCCCAGACCACGGAAGCTACCCTCGTTGGGCAGACGCCACTGCATGCATTGATAGGAAAGATCGGCAAGCGGATGGCCGAGGGTGGAAAGCTCCCAGTCAAGGAGGGCGAGAACCTCTGCGCCATCATGTGAGAAGATCATGTTGTCGATCCGGTAGTCGCCGTGAACGAGCGCCACCTGCCCGTCGTCGCCGGCATCGTGCTTTTCCAGCCAGTCGATCAGCCAGTCCATGTCTTCAAGCTTTTCGGTCTCGCTGGCGCGATATTGCTTGGCCCAGCGGGCGATCTGACGCTCGAAATAGCTGCCGGGTTTGCCGAAATCCGAAAGTCCCGCCGCGTTGACGTCGATGCTGTGAAGCGCAGCAAGCACCCGGTTCATCGAATCATAAATAGCACGACGGCCTTCCCCGCTCTCGCCCGGCAGGGCCGGGTCCCAAAGAATGCGTCCGTCGACATGGCTCATCACGTAGAACATCCGCCCGATGCTTGATTGTTCCAGCGAGAGATAGAGCCCTTCCGGCACAGGCACGGCGCTGCCATGCAGCGCCTTCAAAACACGGAATTCGCGATCGACCTGATGGGCGGAGGCCAGCAGATGGCCGGGCGGCTTGGCGCGCAGCACGTAGCGCCGGCCTTCCGCCGTCAGGAGATAGGTCGGGTTTGATTGTCCATCGGAGAACTTCGTCGCCGATTGCAGCGCCCCAAAGCCTTTGATGGCGTCTGCGAGCTCCCGTCCGAGCGCTCCAAGGTCGAGCGTTGCCGGGTCAGAGGTTCCGGTATTCGGCTCCCGATGCTGTTCAGTCATGCGCATTCCTCCCTTGTGAAATATCATTGCAACATTCGCGGGCGATTGACAACATACTCGGTAGTATGTTCACTTGCATCAACGTCACTATCAGGATTTTTCGTCCGACGGAGGCGGAGCTGAAGGCTCCGGTCGGGCGTCACGGAGGAAATCATGTCCGATATCGTCGCAGGCGCAGACACCATGCCGCTGGGCATGACGGAACGTCTCAAGCCCATCCATCGCGCAGTGCGCGACATGATCCGCAACGAGATCATGCCGCTCGATGAGGACTATCTCGCCGAGGTCGGCAAGGCGGAAGGCGGCGATCGCTTCGCCTACACGGCGCGGCAGACAGAAATCCTGGAGAGCCTGAAGAAAAAAGCGAAGGAACGCGGCCTGTGGAATTTCTGGCTGACCAATTCGAAGAACGGCTACGGCCTGAACACGGTTGAATATGCCTATCTGGCCGAGGAAATGGGCAAATCCTTCCTCGCGGCGGAAGTCTTCAACTGCTCGGCGCCTGACACCGGCAATATGGAAGTTCTGGAACGCTACGGCGCGCCCGAGCACAAGGAAAAGTGGCTGAAGCCGCTGCTCAACGGCGACATCCGCTCCGCCTTCCTGATGACGGAGCCCGACGTTGCCTCCTCCGACGCGACCAACATCGCCATGCGCTGCGAGCGGGATGGCGATCATTATGTCTTGAATGGCGAGAAGTGGTGGTCGTCGGGTGCGGGCGACCCGCGCTGCCAGATCTATATCGTGATGGTGCACACGCCGAGCGCGGAGCGGCGCAAGCACGAACAGCATTCGATGATCCTCGTTCCTGCCGACACACCCGGCATAACCAAGCTGCGGGCGATGGAAGTTTTCGGCGATGACGACGCGCCGCACGGCCACATGCATCTGAAGCTCGAGAATGTCCGCGTTCCGGCCTCTAACCTGCTGCTCAGCGAAGGCAAAGGCTTCGAGATCGCACAAGGGCGACTCGGCGGCGGGCGCATCCACCACACGATGCGCGCCATCGGACATGCCGAAATGGCACTGGAGCGGCTGTGCCAGCGCGCCCTGCGCCGCGAGGCCTTCGGCAAGAAGCTGGCGGAACTCGGCGCAAACTTCGACATCATCGCGGAAGCACGCATCGAGATCGAGATGACCCGCCTGCTCTGCCTCAAGGCAGCGTGGATGATCGATCGCGGCAATCCAAAGGAAGCCGCCGTCTGGATCAGCCAGATCAAGGTCGCAGCACCCCGCATGGCGCTGAAGATCATTGATGAAGCCATGCAGATGCACGGTGGCATGGGGATCAGTCAGGACACACCGCTCGCCCGCTCGTGGACCAATGTCCGCACGCTGCGCTTCGCCGACGGCCCGGATGCCGTCCACCGCCGTCAGATCGCCCGTGAAGAACTGAAACGCTACACGCAGGAGAAAGTCTGATGAAGGCGATCCTCTGCTCGGCCTACGGCCCGATTGACGGCCTGACCTTTTCAGATCTGCCGGAGCCGGAAGCTTCGGGTTCCAGGGTGGTGATCAAGGCCAGGGCGATTGGGGTGAACTATCCCGATGGCCTGCTGGTTCAGGGTCTCTATCAGGCCAAACCTGAGCTTCCCTTCATTCCGGGTATGGAAATGGCGGGCATCGTCGAAAGCGTCGGACCCGACGTGAAGCATCTGAAGCCCGGCATGCGCGTGGTCGCGACGGCCGGCACCGGCGCCTTCGCGCAAAAAGGCGTCTTTGCCGAGGCGCAATGTATCCCTCTGCCCGACCAGATCAGCGACGAGGATGCCTGTGCGCTCATGTGCGGTTTCGGCACTTCGCATCATGCGCTCAAGCAGCGCGGACATCTGAAGCCGGGTGAAACGCTGGTCGTGGCCGGTGCGGCCGGGGCGACGGGGCTGGCCGCCGTCGAGATCGGCAAGGCCATGGGCGCCACGGTGATTGCCATCGCCTCGACGGACGAGAAGCGCGAAGCTGCCCGTCAGGCAGGCGCCGATCATGTCATCGGCTATGACAATCTGAAGGAAACGCTGCGGGAACTGGCCGGCAGACAAGGCGTCGACGTGGTCTTCGATCCCGTCGGCGGCGATACATTCGACACGCTGGTGCGCACGATGGGCCGCAACGGCCGCTATCTGGTGGTCGGGTTTGCCGCGGGCCGCATTCCGCAACTCCCCGTGAATCTGGCGCTGGTAAAGGAGTTTTCCCTTATCGGTGTCTTCTGGGGAGCGTTCACGCAGCATGAGCCGGCCATCTACGCGGAGAACGTGCGCGAGCTCTTCGGCTGGTATCTCGATGGCAAGGTCAAGCCGCTGATCGGCGCCCGCTATCCGCTGTCCGATGCGCCGAAAGTGTTGACCCGGTTGATGGAACGCGGCGTTTCAGGCAAAATAGTGCTCGAACCCTGATGCTTCGCTTCGGCGAAGTGGTGAACCCTGGGGGACGGCGGCTTGCGGCGAAAGTCCGCTGATCATATATGCTGAAGCGTCGGCAACGCCTTGCCGACGCGAGAAAAAAGATGACCATCAAAGACCCCATGCTCGAGATTTTCACGGCTGCCGCCATCGAGGCAGGCGCTGTGATCATGACCGTGTTTCGCGCTGGCCCCGAAGTCCGCATGAAATGCGACCAGTCTCCCGTCACCATTGCCGACGAGAAGGCGGAAGCCATCATCGCCGGCATCCTGACGAGAGCCTATCCGGACATTCCGCTGGTGGCGGAAGAGGCCTGCGCGGCGGGCCACATGCCCGCCACCGCCTCCGGTCGCTTCTTCCTCGTCGACCCTCTCGACGGAACCAAGGAATTTATCAACAAGAGTGAGGACTTCACGGTCAATATTGCATTGATCGTTGAAGGACGCCCGGTGGCCGGTGTGGTCTATGCCCCGGCCAAGGGCGTACTCTATCGCGGCGATGCGGCGGGCGCTGAAAAACTGATCATCGGTGAAGGCGGCAGGCTCGTCTCGCGTCATTCGATCGGCGTACGCGCCTGTCCTGAGAAGCTGGTCGCAGTTGCCAGCCGTTCACACAACAGCCCGGAAACACTCGCCTTCCTCGAAAAGGAAGGCGTAGAGGATTACCGCTCCGTTGGCTCGTCGCTGAAATTCTGTCTGATCGCCGAAGGCGCAGCGGACGTCTATCCGCGCTTCGGCCGGACCATGGAATGGGACACGGCCGCCGGCGACGCGGTGGTGCGTGCTGCGGGCGGCTCGACGGTCGACCCGAATGGCCATCCGCTCGCTTACGGCAAGCGCAACCAGACCCATGACAGCGACTTTGCCAATGCCGATTTCATTTGCTGGGGACGCCGCTGATCCCACGGTGCGGGCAATAGGCAGCTGGCTGTAAATCGCCTACGCTGGCTTACATGTCCTATGATCTGAAGCGAATCGATCTTTCGGCACTTTTCGCCCCCGTTTGCCGCGCAGCGGAAGCCTTGGCGCGGCTCGATGAATGTGTCGCGCGCTCCTCCATTCGCGAGGGTTTTCTCGAGCGTCAGGATTTCGCCGATGCCATTGCCTCCATGTGGGTGGATGGCGAGCTGGTGCATGTCGAGGATCTGGTTCTGCACGATGCGCGCCGCGACGCGCGCACACCGACGCACGAACTGACCATCGCGCATTCGGTTCTGCGCAGCCGCCGCCAGATCGGGAGCCATCCGGCGGAATGGGCGCTAAGCCCATCGGGCCTTGCCCGTCTGCGCGGGGACGCGCGTGAGACGGAAATAGCCTCGGCAGCCAGGCCCGCCTCCCCCATGCCGGCTCAAGTCGAACCCGAGGATGAAGACGCGCTTTCGGCTGAAACCGCGGTTGAATTTGCAGAAATCGACGCGCTTCTGAGCCGCAGCAATGCGTTGATCCAAGACACGCTGAACAATCGTCCGGTCACGAAGCCTGCGACAGACCGAGACCCGCTGATCTACGACGCCGATTGGGACGAGGACGCGCGGCTGGAGGAATGGTTTCAGGTGGTGAAATCCGCCCATGAACTGCCACCCATTCTGAAGGCCGCAATTGCGCTCGATTCCTGGAACCAGCTGCAGGTGCTTCAACACAGGGCTGAACTCGGCCGGCAATTGATCGCCGCGCTTATGCGGCAGGACGGGATCGCAAGGGCACATCTGCCGCCACTGAATGTCGGCTTGAAGGCCATCAAGATTGAACGCCGGCGATCGCCGAGCCGCATGACGCGATTGCTGGCCATTCTGGAAAGCTTTGAGGAAACCGCCGCGACCGGGCTCAAGGAGCATGACCGGCTGCTGGCGGCCCGCGCCCAGCTTGAACGCCGCACCGCCAACCGTCGCGGCCATTCGCGCCTGCCGCAGCTGGTCGATCTGGTGATCGCCCGGCCCGTGGTTTCGGCGAGCCTGATCGCGCAGGAACTCGACATCACGCCACAGGGGGCACTTGTTCTCACCAAGGAGCTGAACCTGCGCGAAATGACCGGGCGGGGACGCTACCGCGCCTGGGGCGTGCTCTGAGACAGCAGGAGCGCTGCGGCAAGCGGCCGTGAGACACGGCGTTGGGGGGCGCTTGATCCGGTCATCTCAATTGGCCGCGCGCGGCGAAATCCGACCAAATTTAATTTTGACACCCAAGGAAACCGACGTATTGCGGTGCTACAAAAACCGAAATGTTCAACGGGAGCCCGGATGATCGGTCAAATGCGCAAGTTCTGCCTGTATGCGGGCCCTGCACTCGCGCTCGGCCTCCTGCTTCTGGCACGCCGGTATCAGCTCGAGCTGGGCCATATCCTCGCGATGGCCTATCTGTTCTGGGACTATTTTCTCGTCGCACTTATCGTCTTTCTGCTGGGAACGTCTCTTGTCAGCCGCCGCCTGCGCGTGGCCGCGACACTTGCGGCCGTCGTTGTTCTTGGCGATTTCGTGTCGCCCACGCTTGTCGACTGGCAGCAAAACTCCGAACCCGCGAGAGGACCGAAGCTCAAAGTCATCTCGTTCAACTGGCTAGCGGATGAGCGCGATAGAAGTGACATCTACACCTGGCTGAAGCAGGAAGATCCCGACGTCATCAGCATTCAGGAGATGGGCGAACATCAGAACGGCGTCACAACCACGCTCTACAGCCTGTTCCCCTACCACACACAGGCGGCCTCCGACGTCATGATCCTGTCGAAATATCCGATCCTGAAGCAGGCGAGCCGGATGATCGACGCGAATTCCATGCTGCGCGCCGAACTGAACGTACAGAATCGGCGGCTTGTCGTGTGGGCCATTCACCCCGCAACGCTGAAGGAACTGGCCGAGATGAAGGCGAGAGACCATTATCTCTCCGATGTCGTGCGCTATGTCGAGCTGGAAACGGAACCGGTTCTCATGATGGGCGACTTCAACGCCACCCGATGGGATCCCGCATTTCGCGCGATCGTCGCGGCCGGCGAATTGCACGAGCAGCCGTTTTTGCTGGCCCTGCCGACCCGGATGGCGGTGCGCAAAGGCCTCCCATTCTTCGGCTCGCCGATCGACCACATTCTGACCAGCCGCGGCAATGTGCTCTCCGACTGCCAGACCGGCCCCAATCTCGGCTCCGATCACAAGCCGCTCATTTGCAATCTCCAAATGAGCAATTAGATTCAGCTGAAGTAGCCTTGCGAGATAAAAGGCCGCTGGAACCGGGATTTGCCATGCTGCGCTGGATGAAGAAAACCCTGACCAGAACGCCACAGCCGAAAACGGCAGCGGGCGCGACGGGTGTCGATATCCCGTTCGACAGGTTCCAGAAGATTTATGCCATCGGCGACATACACGGCCGCCTCGACCTGCTGATGGAGGCGGACCGGAAGATTGAAGCCGATGTCGGCGATCACGAGACCGCACTGGCCGTCTATCTCGGCGATTACATCGATCGTGGTCCCGATTCCCGCGGCGTGGTGGAACACCTTCGCAGCAACCGAAATCCGCGTTTTCTCAGGCTCTGCCTGCGCGGCAATCACGACGACGTCTTCCTTAACTTTCTTGAAAATCCGCTAGAAGAATGGGGCTGGCTTGATCTCGGCGGCAAGGAGACGCTCCGCTCCTACGGACTGAATATCGACCCCTATGGCGACCGGGCCCTGGGGCAAGACGTTCTGGTCGCAGCCTTGCGCTCACATGTCCCCGCCCAGCATCGCGAATTCCTTTCGACAACACGGCTATGGGCGCGCGGCGGCGATTTTCTCTTCGTCCATGCCGGCATTCAGCCGGGCGTCGCCATCGAACGTCAGGAGCCACTCGATTTCATGTGGATCCGGGAACCTTTCCTCTCGGAGGGCCCGGGCCTTCCTCTGACGGTCGTTCATGGTCACACGCCCGCAGCGACAGTTTCATACGGCCCCAACCGGATCGGGATAGACACGGGCGCCTATGCCACCGGCCGGCTTACCGTGCTGAAAATTGCCGAAGGTCTCGTGTCGGAACTTTAGTGGCCTGCCCGTTCGAAGCGAACCGAAACGAAAAGACGGGCCGCCTGAGGGCCCGCCAGGATCATCCTCGCCATCGAAAATCGCCCGATCCTCACACATTGCTGCCGGCGACCGTCATCCATTTCTTCGGGTTGGACGAGGATTGGATCATCACCCATTTCAAACCCGTCTTGTCCCACCGGCGGATCGCCTGGACCCGGTTGTCGAGAACCAGATCGCCCGAGTTCGTCTTGACAACCAACACCATGTGGCCCTCGCCGAAGGCCGTGTAAACCACCGCCATGCGCAGCGTATTCGCGGGCCATCCACGCGCGATCAGTTCATGGCGCTTGGTGATGGCATAATCTTCGCAGTCGCCGGCGACAGGCGAAAGCGACCAGACGTCCCCACCAGCCTCAGCGCTGTCGTTTTCGGGACGGATGGCTCCGTTGACGGACTGATTGACGGCCTCGAGCATCGCAAAGCGGCGCTCATTCAGGCTGATCTCAATATGGGAACGGCGTGTGCGCTTCGTGGCGCATTCCTGCGGATTTTGCATGCAGAACACGACACCCGCATAGGGACCGACCGTGCGACTCTCCACCGAGATGAACTGGCGATTGACCTCACCACCCAGATTTCTGGTCATGGAGCCGAGAGTAAAGGCCGAGGCCGGCACCGGGCTGACAACCGCCGAGGCCATGACAAAGCCGATCAAGACATTCAGGAGCTTACGCATTACACAACCCTGTCTCTACCTTGTGCGCTTTAGCGCTTCTTCTATTCAGGAGCCTTGTGGTGCCCTGTTATTGGCGGTTGTACAGGAAAGGTATTGGGGGCCGTTTAAGCGAAAATCTAAAATTTTAAGCAACCGGTGTTTTCTGTGCCGATTTGAAGCGCAGCTCGCTTCGGGCCGGGTTCCGAAGTCGGTCTACCCCGGTGTCATCACCTCCGGCGGCGCGTTGCGCAGGCAAAAGCTTACAACCTGCTCCATGGAAAGAACACGATCACCCCTTACGCTCGGTTGCGTGGCGTATTACATCTTTGGCAAGACGACGAAGACGGAGGAATGACCATGTCGAACTATACCGGCCTTGGCGGAGCATTCATTCTTGCGACGGCCTTGGGCCTTCAGGCAGGCCTCGCCCAGGCGGAGGATGCGCATGGCAATGTGCGCTATGTTGGCGACGGCACCGTTATTCTCGGCGACGGCACCCGCTACAAGCTCCCCGAAGACGGCAACACGCCGCAACTGAAGGAGGGGCAGCACGTTACCATCGAGTTCAAGAAGGGCCATAACCGGAATGAAGTCACACGCATGCGTGTCGACGACTGAACCGCCCCGTAGTCATTCTTCTTCGGCGACATCTGGCGCGGGGACGGCTTCGGCGCGCTTATGCTCACATTCTCGATGTTGCGGAAGTAAGCCGCGTGGGCGTTACTGCCGGAGCCTGCTTTGCTCTGTCCCCTCCGGCGCCAGAGGGCCTGCTCCGGTTGAGCGAAATGATCGATGCAGCAGCCATGATCGCCGCAAAGAAGACAGCGACGCCGGGGATCTGGATGGAAAAATCCACGGTGCTGTGAAGCATGAACAACATGAGTACCGCCCACCCCGTCGCCGACGCCCAGCGCATGGACTTGCGTTTCCTCAAGCCCGTCAGGAATGCGAGGGAAAGGCCAAGAACCACGACAAGCAGCAGCAACACGAAGATTACGCCAAGATCGATCCACCCTTCCAGATAAAGGGAATGCGCGCGGTCCCACAAGGCGTCGCCGCAGGCGGGGTTCTGATAGCGCGGGAAGACCTCGCGGAAACTGCCCAAACCTGTGCCCAGCAGCCAGTTGTCCTGCAGCAGCCTGATGATTGTCGGATAGGCGCAGAAGCGGCCGTCTTCCAGGCCCTGAGCATCGGCGCGCAGCAGGACGCGCCCCCCGAGAAAGACAAAAACGAAAGCAAGTGAAACGCTTGCCGCAAGAGCAGTCCCCAAGACAGCCATTTTCGGCCCACGCGGACCGAGACGTCGCGAACGCTGCTCGATACGCGCATAACCATCAAAGACAAAGAAGACGACGAGACCGAGAAGCGCCAGAAAGGTGGAGGCCGTGCCCGCCCGCGACTTCGTCAGGAGGAGCGCAACCAGCACGATGACGAAAAGAGCGCCATGTAGAAGCGAATAACCAGTGACCCGGAAATGCCGCCGGGCATAGACCGCGGCTCCGCCCCAGCCGTTTCTCGGCGCGAGAGGCAATAAAGAGTCATAGAGCAGCCCCGCATTCAGCAACAGCGTGCCCCCCAGATAGGTGGCGATCGAGTTGCGATTGACGAGAACGGCAGTCAGGTCCTGAAGGTAATACTCCTTCTTGCGGAACATCAGGTATTGCGGAAACAGCTCCAGCTGCACGATCCCGTAAATCGCCACAAGGCCGCCGGACACGGCCAGAAACCGCAAAAGCATCGTCGCGGTCCTGTCCGATGAAAACAGAAGGACGGCAGTCAGAAAAATCGCGAAGGGAAGCAATACCGGAACGATCGCCGCGATCGTGTCGGCCGGGACGACGGAGATGGAGCCGGGACCCAGACCTAAAACCTCGGCTGTCGCGCGCCAGACCGGATTTGCAAGCACATTCCCCTGAAAGCCGAAGGACTGAAACAGCGACCAGAATGCGATCAGCGAAGCCGCCCCGGCCCCGACCCGGAAAACCCAGCCATGTCGGTCAGCAGGCGCGACCACAAGCGCAACCAGAGCGGCAAGCGTAAAGATCGGAATAGCGATCAGATAGAGCGGCAGAGCCCTGACCGAACCCTCAGGCAGAAGAATAAATACAGTCGCGCAACAGAACAACAATCGCAGCATGTTCGCAATCGCCGGGTGGCGCTCCAGAAACGATAAAGGAGCATCTGCTTTCATGGTGAAAAAGCCATTTCGTAAAACTGGTGCCATAACAGCAAATAGGTCAGGCCGGCGCAACAGCGAGCATCATTCCGGCCTGCCCGAAAGGGCGAACGCGGCACCTTACGATGCCCGACAAGTTCAGGGCGCTTCGTCTGGCGGACGATGCGGGGGCCCTCCCCGCTTAATATTTCATCAAATTGTTCCCGGATGCCCGATTGCTAGTCACAAAATTTTCACAACCGTTGCAAAAAAACAACACTAAAACTGTCTTGACGCGTTTTTCATGGTTAACGATCTATCTAACGTTGCGCCGCGGCAGGAACTCTATTACCGATTCCTGCTAATATATTTCATATAGTTTATTTTTTGAGGCGCGAATGTTTTACGGTAAAGGGACAAGGGGCGTCCTGGCAATCGGTTTCATGTTGACAACAGCTGGCTGCACAGCTCTGCCGAGTTCGGGCCCATCGCGACAGGATGTCGCCTCCAACGCAACTGTGAAGAACAATCTGGATGAGAAAAAGTCTCGCTTCCAGTATGCTCTTCTGGACGTGAACAGCAGCGTCCTGCCATACTTCGATTATTCCGTGTACGACTCTCTCTTCAAGGGTTTCGGCATGGGCAATTCAAAGCCTTCCACCGATCTCGGTGCCGGCGACGTGATCCAGATTACCATTTTCGAGGCACAGGCCGGCGGTCTGTTCATCCCTGCTGGCGCAACGACGACGCAGGGTAATTTCGTTACACTGCCTAAACAGACGATCGACGGCAAAGGCGAGGTCATCGTGCCGTATGCCGGCCCGGTCAAGGTGACCGGCCGTTCGGTGGCCGCGGTTCAGGCTGAAATTGCAAAGAAGCTTTCCAACCGGGCTATCGAGCCGCAGGTGGTGATCACGACTGTTTCAAGCGCTTCGCAGAATCTCTCGATTCTGGGCGACGTGAATCAGCCCGCTCAGATGGCCGTGTCAACCGGCGACCGCGTGCTCGACATCATATCGAAGGCAGGCGGGCTTTCGGCACCAAGCATCGAATCCTACGTGACGCTGGAACGCAATGGCAAGAAGGCCACGGCGCTGTTCAAATCGGTAGTTTCGAGCCCCAGGGAAAACATTTTTGTTCATCCGAACGACACGATCTATGTCGAGCGCGAACGGCGGACCTACCTGGCTTTCGGCGCGACGGGAGCAAGCGGTCAGTACAACTTCGAAGAAGCAAACCTGACCCTTGGCCAGGCCCTTGCGAAGGCAGGCGGACTGCTCGATGGTCGCGCGGATCCTTCACAGGTCCTTCTGTATCGCGAAGTGCCCCGAAAGACACTTGTCGAGCTTGGGCTGGACGTCTCGCGTTTCAGCGGCGACATGATCCAGACGGTCTTCAAGGCCAACCTGCGTGATCCCTCGATGCTGTTTGCGGTTCAGAAATTCAAGATGCGCGACCGCGACATCATCTACGTGACCAACTCGGACTCCGTCGAGATCACGAAATTTATGAACCTCGTAAACGGCGTGTCCGATACGCATTCCAACGTCGTGGGCGATCTGGTAACGACAAAGAATGCGGCGAAGGCGCTCGGGCAGTAATTTAAGGCGGGCGCCCGAATGCTTGCGGGAGCCTGCCTCTTAAGATAAAATTAAACAAGCTTTAGAAAAGGGTTTGTTAAGATGTATTTCAAAACTCGTAATAAGCTTGCCGCAACGCTGATATGCGGCATCGTTATTTCCTCTGCTACAACTTTTGCATCGGCGCAGCAGGCGACCGGAACCACCGGCACACAGCAGCCAGCCGGTACGACCACGCAGCCGAGCCAGCCGGCTCAGCTGACAAAAGAACAATTGGCTCAATACACCGACAACCCGGCCAAGCTGCTGACCGATTTCAGCAGCAACCCGGAGGCGCTGGCAAGCGCCATCACCCAGTTGGCGACATCCGGCACAGCCGGTGCGAATGCTGCGACCGCAGCCCTCCAGCTCGCAGCATCGTCGGGCAACAAGGACGTCGCGCAGGCGGTTTCCAAGGGTCTGGGTGTGGCCGTCAGCCAGCTCTCGCAGACGGGCAATGTCGCCCTTGCAAACTCGATCCAGAGTTCGGTGGCTGCTATTTCCTCGACGACGAGCAACAAGGAAGTGGCCAACGCCCTGAACTCCTCTTTTTCTTCGGGCCAGGGTGGTGTGGCAACTGCCGCCGTGGGCGCGGGTGGAGCGGCCGATACCGGGACAGCAGCGACGGGCTCGGCAGGCACGGGAACCGGAGCGGGCGCCGGCGGAAGCGGCGGAACGGGGGTCACCGGGGCCTCAAACGGCTTCAGCACGAATAGTGCCGCTAACGGAAATGCTGCAGCCTCTTCGAGCAATGCCGGAAGCGGAACGTCCTTCGGCGGAACCGGCTCTGCATCGGTGTCGGCCAGCCCGTCCTGATTTTTGATTGGAGCGAGGCGGTCTCCTGCCTTTTCCATGCGTTTTTCTTCAATTTCTGAGCGCCAAGGAACAGCGTGTTGAATTCCTTGAATATTCACCCTCAGTTGAAGGGGGATGACGCTTTATTTCATGACGAAGCGGTGATTGACTTCGACCGTCTTCTCGCCATAGCCCGGCGCCAGTGGCGAATTGTGGTTTTCGCTGTGGTCGGCGCCCTGGCTCTGGGCGTGGCCTATATTTTTTCGGCGGTCCCCCAGTACACGTCTTCGATCGAACTGTTGATCGACGCGAATAACAAGAAGATTGTGGATCAGCTTTCGCTTGTATCGGGCGTAGCGGACGATGAGGCATCGATCCTCAGCCAGGTGGAACTGCTGAAATCCGATCGCATCGCGCAGGCCGTCGTCGACAAACTCAATCTGGCGGACAACAAAACCTTCATAAACGGACGTGCAAGCGGCCTGGGGCTGGTTTTAGGCGCCATTCGCAATGTGGTTGATTTCCGAAGCTGGTTCGCATCGGGACACGATGCGGACGACAAGACAAGGCTCACCCGCCAGGCGGTGGTCAAGCTTGTCGATAATGTGGAAGTCTCGCGCGTCGGTCGCACCTATGTCCTAAGCATTTCCTACACCTCCCCGGACCCCAATCTGGCGGCCACGATCGCCAGGCAATACGGGGAGGCTTATCTGGATGATCAACTGAACTCGAAATACGAGGCAACACGGCGCGCCGGCGACTGGCTTCAGCAACGCATCGCAGAACTCAAGCAAAAATCGCTGGATACCGACCTTGCAGTCCAGAAATTCAAGCAGGACAAGCAGCTGATTTCGACGGAAGGGTCGCTGCTGAGTGATCAGCAGCTGTCGCAGCTCAATGCCCAGCTCATCATCGCTCAATCCAATCTGGCAACGGCTGATGCGAAATATTCGAGCATCAAGTCGATCATCGATTCCGGCGATATCAATTCCGCCGTCACCGACTCGCTCGCCAACCAGGTGATCAATTCGCTTCGGGGCAAGTTTGTGGAGGCGTCGAAGCTGGAGTCCGACATTTCCAGGCGACTTGGCCCTGACCATATCCGCGCCCAGCAATTGCGCGCCGACATGAAGGAATATCAGAATCTGATCTTTTCCGAGCTTGGCCGGATTGCCCAGAGCTATCAGGTAGAGGCCCAGGTTGCACAGGATCGCGTGACGGCGCTGAATCAACAGGTGACGGCCGCCACTCATGTTTCGATCGCGGCCAATGATGCCCAGGTGCAACTGCGCGAGCTGGAACGCGAATCCGAAACCTACAAGAACCTCTATCAGAACTTCCTGCAGAAATACCAGGAGTCTGTGCAGCAACAGTCGTTTCCGGTTACCGAGGCGCGCGTGATCAGCCCCGCCGTGGTCGCGAACGCGCCCTCCAAGCCGCGCAAGCAACTCGTTCTCTTCGCCAGCGCGTTTCTGGGTCTTCTGCTTGGTGCCGGTTTCGGCGCCTTCAGGGAATATCGCGATCGCTTCTTCCGTATCCCCGAACAGGTTCGTGAGGAACTCGACCTTGAGCCGCTCGGCATGGTGCCGAAAGTGGCCTCGGTCGCAATCGAGGCGGCAAACGAGGCTGATGAGAGCCGTCATCCGCGGGCAATCGTTAAATCCACGTCCGTAGCCAACTATGTCGTCGCCAATCCCCTGTCGTCCTTCGCCGAGACGCTCCGAAGCGCCAAGATTGCAATAGACCTGCAAACCTCCGGCAAGAAGACCAAGATCATCGGCATCGTTTCGATCCTGCCCGGAGAGGGGAAATCGACGCTATCGGTCAACTTTGCAGAGCTTCTTGCCAGCCAGGGCGCCAAGACCCTGCTCATCGATGGCGACCTTCGCAACCCTGGTGCAACGAAGCAGCTCGGACGCAACGCCACCGAGGGCATTCTGGAAGTGGTGCGCGGAGGCGCATCTCTGCCGGGCGCGCTTCTCTTCAACCGTGAGACCAAGCTCGCCTTTCTGCCGGCCGTTGTGAAGCACCGTGTTCCCTACTCTTCCGAAATCCTCGGATCTTCAGGCATGGACGATCTGCTGAGGCAAGCGTCCGACAATTTCGACTATATCATCGTTGACCTGCCGCCGCTTGGCCCTGTGGTGGACGCCAAGGCCATATCGCAGAAGGTTGATTGTTTCCTGCTGGTGATCGAATGGGGAATGACGTCCCGCAAGGCCGTCCGCACCGAACTTTCCAAGAATGGCGCCATCGCCGCCAAGTGCGCCGGAGCGCTTCTGAACAAGGTCGATTCCGCGAAGTCGAAGCTTTATGAAACCTACGGATCCTCGGAATACTATTCCTACCGCTACAAGTCTTATTATCACGAAAGCTGACGGTTCGACAAAGGGGGCTGTGCGAGATGACGACGCGGCTTTTCTCCGCAGTGCTCTGGATGGCCGCAGCCTCGATTTCGCTGTTCATCACGCTCGGAAATGTGGCCCTTGTCAAATTCTCGCAAGAAGCGGAACAGTCGCTCGCTGAGGCCGATTTGCAGCGGGACATCTTCGCCTCGGATTCATTTGCCTCCGGCCCGACACGCTGGCACTCCCATTGCCTGAGCGAGGGACTTCGATCTCAGAAGGACCTGCGCCTCAGACAGCTTGATCTGCTCTATGGACATGAGAGCCTGCAGCAGACACAGCGGCGGCTTCAGGAGGATCATGATTTCCTGTTGAATTACCTGCGTTGCAACCCGAGCGACGCAAACGCATGGCTCGGCGCGGCGATGATCATGAAAACAATGAACAACGACGCCGATGTCACCATGAAATATCTGACATTTTCAAAATTCTACGCGCCGGGAGATGCTTCAATCGCACGAACCAGGCTGGAAATCCTGAAAACTGTCTCGCCGCGTCTGAAAGCTGAATATCAAGATCTCTTCCTGGAAAATCCGGCTTCCGATACGCAGTCAGCGCAGCCCGGGGGTTGAGCACATCCAGCGAAAGTCGCGGGCAGCAACGCCCGCGTCATTCCGTTGACAACCGCTCGACCAATCGGCGTCACATGCTCCGGCAAACGTTCACTTTGCAAAGAGGTGCCTGACATGATGTTCATATCCCCTCCTCCCGCATCTGCTGATCGGCGGCCGCAAGAGAAGACGCGGCGCAGGATAAAAGCCGCCGGTGCATGGATGGTCCTCGCGCTCTGCCTGAGCGCCGGGTCAAGCCCCGCAGCGGATGGCGAGACGGAACCGGCGCCGAATTCCCAGCCGAGACTTTCCTGCCGTTTCTCCGGAGAACCCATAAACCTCGCCTGTCTTCATCGAAACGGGGCGGTACCGGTCAAAGGCGTGCGCGTTCTTTCCGCCAAGGGCGTCGAATTTCCCGCCAACCTGCAGGTTTTTGAACTGGATCTGGCAAAGGTGCCGGGCTCCCGCGGGTTCGCCATCACCCGCCGCGGCGGCTATGTCGAAAATGAAGGTTCAACCTTCGAACTGTTTCAGGGCGACACACGCTTTCAGCCTGCCCGGTGGCCTTCAGAAGGTTTTTCGCATGACATAAGGCCGGGCCCCGACAAAAACAGCGTCGTTCTTCCGCAAGCCGTTTTTGAACGCTTCGCCCATGAGCCAGACCTCTGGCTGGGCGCATATTGGGGGGCGGATTGGGCCTTTGAAGCCTCGCGAGTGACCGCAGCGACGCCAGATCAACAGAAGCTCACATTCGAGCCGTTGAAGCAGCCTCTTGAATTGCGCCCAAGCTTTCCCTTTTTTGTCTTCAATGCGCTCACGGCAATCGCCAGACCGGGCGACTACGTGTTCGACGAGACGTCGCGAAAGGTTTACGCGGCGGCGATCAACGGTGCTGATACGTTCGAGATCGCGACCGAAAAGACGCTCCTCGAGATCAACGGCGCGCATGATCTGAAGTTGAGCGGGCTGAAGCTCCAAAAGGCCCTCAGCACCGCGCTGATCATACGGAATAGCGAAAACGTCACTATTGATGGCTGCGACATTCGCCATATGGGCGGCCGCGCCATTGTCGTAGACGGCGGCAGGAATGTCGTCATAACCCATTGCAACATTACCGACATTGCGGAAACGGCGGTGGAGATGAGGGGCGGCGACAGAACTACGCTGACGCCGGCGGGACATGCGCTTCGCGACAGCCAGATCAGCGGCTTTGGCCTGGACGCCAGGGTCTACCGGCCGGCGGTCAAGATATCCGGCGTGGGCCTGACCATCGAAAACAATCTCCTGAAGGACAGCCCTCACTCCGCCATCATCGTTCAGGGCAACAACCACCTGATTTCGGGAAACGAGATCAGGAATGTCGTGACCGAAGCGGACGACGCCGGCGCCATCTATATGGGCCGCGACTGGACCGAACGGGGCACCATCATCCGGGACAACTGGTTCCATGACATCGGCATGGCAGACGCGCCGGATGCAGATCTTTCGCTCGGCAGAAAGCTGGTATCCGGCATCTATCTAGACGATCAGGAAAGCGGTTTCATCATCGAAAACAACGTTTTCGACAAAGTCAGCAGGCCGGTTTTCATCCATGGAGGCCGGGACAACAAGATCAACGACAATGTCTTCATGCGGTGCGTCGAGAGCGCGATCTTCGTGGTTCGCCGCGGCGAAGGGATGACCGGCGGAACGTTGCAGCAGCGACTGGAAGCGATGCCCTACGACAAGGGCGTGTGGGCAACCCAATATCCCGAACTCCAGAAGCTCGCAAACGACCATCCGGAAGAGCCGCTGCACAATTCCGAGGCCCGCAACCTCACGATCGGGTGCCCGCTCCTGAATCGCGCGGCCCTGGCGATACCGGATCTCTGGCCCGACATCGGCAAGACAAGCCGTGTGATCGACGCATTTCCGCCCGCAGGGCAGACCACCGAAGACGTCCTGAAAACCTATGGGCTGGGATGCCATCAGTTTCCGGCGCTCTGTCGCTGGAAGTAGCAAGATCAAGCCTGCCTTCAGGTCGGGAAACTTTTTCGACCAACATGGTCCACACGGAGCAGCCCAATGATAGGATATAATTCCTATTTTCTTACCAGAAGGATGCTCCTGATGTATGGCTTCAGTCTCGGCGTTTCTGCTGTGCGCGCCGCTGCTATCAAAAATACCATGTCGCCTCCGGTCGTTGCCTGGGGCGACAGCCTGACGGCGGGAGGCTATCCGGCCATTGCCGGGGGGCTTTTTTCGCCGCAACGTTCGATCGTCAACCGCGGCCTGGGTGGACAGGGTTCCTTTTCCATCGCCGCGCGTCAAGGCGGGCGTCCGCTTCTGGTCACCGTGAGCGGCAATATCATCCCTTCGCGGGCGGATACCGTCTGGTCCTGGAATTTCGACGGCTCGCTCCAGGGCTGGGGCGGGCAAGCCTCACTCGGCAACGGCAAGCTCGTCGTCAGTCCCAACAGTGCTCCCAACGGTGCCAACGTGGCGCTTGGTCAGACCGTCCCGAATGGCCGGCAGTTCACCGTGGAATTTGACATCGAGATTCCTGCAGGCCTTCAGGTGCAGGTCGGAGGTTTGAGTGACGGTTACTGGGCCTCGAACAACGGTGCCGGCGTCAACGGTTTCAAGATGAATGCGTCCGGCCACTACAAGACTACGCTTTATGTGGGCAGTTCAGGCGGCAGCCCTTCGACCATGAACGCGCTCGCCTTCCTGATGGTTGGGGGAACGGCGGCTCCCTTCACGGTAGACAACATCGTGATGAAGCTTGCCCCGGCGACCGCCGATTTCACCGTAGCGGTGACCTCGAAGAACAACAATATCCTGACGTCAGGCGGCTCTTTCACCGGGAATGCCACCGGCACGCTCGCGGGCGTCCATGGAAATCTCACGACAGATTCAAACGGCAACTGGACCTTCATCCGCGACAGCGAGGGGCCGGCGGTTTCCTGCCCGGAGAACTCGCTTTTCACGCTGGATGAGCCGGCCTTTTTCAGGAACCATACGGCCTGGATCTGGGCGGGTAATAACGGGGTCTCTACAGCCTCGGACGCCGCGGCCACGAAGGCGGATATCGCCGCGATGATCGATTTCATGGGGCATAAGCGATTTCTTGTTCTCAGCGTCCTGGCTAGCACCGATGCCAATGCCGCCCGCGTTGCGGTGCTGCAACAAATGAACCGCGATCTGGCGGACATCTACGGCCACCGCTTCGTCGATGTCTACAGCGCCCTTCTCTCGGCAGGAAACGGCTCGGCAGAAGACAATGCGGACATTGCGGCAGGCTACACGCCGCGCTCGCTGCGAACGGACACGATCCATCTCACGACAGCGGGGAGCACGGTCGTTGCGCGCAAGGTCTTCGAGCAAATGATGCGTGAAGGCTGGTAAGCGGCATGCAGGTCTGAAGGAAAGCCGCCGGCACAGGGTTCCAGCGCGAGCCGGGAAGGCCGGAAACAGCAACGCTGGCGCTGCGGAGCTGGTCAGATCGGGATCATTCGTAGCGCTGGCGGTCGCGGATCTTGCGGGCCGGATTACCGGCCCATATTTCCCAGTCAGGAATGGTCTTCACCGCAACACCCCGCGCGCCGACAATAGCCCCCTCTCCCACATGCACCCCCGGACCGACAAATGCTTCCGCAGCAATCCAGGCATGCGCGCCGATCGTGATCGGCTTCGGCTGAAGCTGGAAATGCCTGTCATCGGGATCATGCGTGCCTCCGCATAGATGTGTGCGTTGCGAGACGATGGCGTAATCCCCGATCACGACGCGGTCCATGCAGTAGCAGATCACCCCCGGCCCCATGACCGCATGCGCGCCCATGGCCAGATTGGGCGGATACCAGACAATGGTCGTGGGATAGACCCGCGCGGTCTTGCTGATCTGTGCGCCGAAAGTGCGCAGCAGCATCCGCCTCCAGCCATGAAAAGGGATGGGTGACCATCGGCCCAAAACGCCCCAGACAATCCCCCAGGCCAGACGCAACAGCCTGTGGTCGAGCGAAAAGCTCGGCCCCCCTTCCCGCGGATTCGATTGTTTGGCGTCAAGAAGGGTCATGGCGATACACTCGCATTGTCATACATCCGCAGCAGAGCGTCACGGACGCTTTCCTCCGAATATTTTTCTTGCAGCAACAGAAGCCCGTTGCGCTGGAGCGTTGTGCGCCTTTCGCCTGACAGGCCAGCCGCCTGAAGAAGCGAGGCCGCAATCGCCACTCGATCCGGTCCGGTCCTGATCGCCGCATCTCTCGTGAAGCCTTCCGGCAGATTGCATTCGTCGGTCATCAGCACTGGCACCAGAGCCGACCACGCCTCCAGAACGGACATCGGCAGGCCTTCGCTTTTCGAAGGCAAAATGAAGAAGGACGCGCATGAGAGACTGCGCTGCTTGCCGGCGCCATATTGCGGGCCAGCAAAAACAGCATTGCCGAAACGCGCATTCAATGCCTTTACCTGATCTTCGAAACCCGGAAGACCGTCGATCCAGCCGCAAAAAACAAGTAGCGACCGATCCCGGAAATCCGGGTTTGAGGCACAGACATCCTCCCATGCGCGACACAATTCGAGACAGCCCTTCTTCTCGTGGATCCGCCCAAGGAACAGAAAGACGTCCCTTCCCTCGTCCTCGTCCCGCCACCAGGACGGCCGATGATCGTCGCGAGAAAACACCGCCACATAGTTCGGGACGACATCCACCGACTGTCCTGTTCGCCGGAAGTCCTTCACGTCTTCGATTTCACGCATGGTCAGAACCTGGAAGGCCGACGCGCGCCGGAGAAACCGGTTCTGGTAAAGGTTGGAGACCAACCACTTGAGCCTTGGTGAGCGCGCCCTGATCCACTTTTCCAGCATGCCATGCGGCGTGACGACATAACGCCCGCCGGTCACCAGCGACCAGAGATAGACGGCCAGACATTGAAATTGCCATACCCCATGAACATGAACGAGAACGGGGCGTTCGCGCAGCAACGCCAGCAGCATGCCGGGAGCAAAGGAAAAGCTTCGCGGCCCAAAGGTCCGGAACGCCCGCACCGGAATGCCACGCCATGCGGCAAGATCACGGTCGAAATGCTCGTCATGAAAGGTCAAGACAGACACGACCGCTTCCGGCCGGGCGGCAAGAGCAAGCGCCTGAAGCCGCGCAGCCTCCGAAACACCACCGCCGACGCGCGAAATGGAGGGCAGACAAAAGAGGATTGTCCGCGGCATGGTCATTCGGCAGGCACCAGCGTCCGAACCGCTTCTGCAAAGCGCGCGACATCGCCGTTTTCAGCATGGGCCAAGGCAGAGACACACATGCGGTGCCAGAGCGTCTCGTCTCGATCGATCAAACCCATGAAAAAGGCGAGCCCTTGCGGATTGTCGGGCTCGAAGACGAAACCGTTGACGCCGCTTCTGACATGCCGATCCCGCGCGCCGCAATTTTCGGAGAGAAGCACGGGAAGACCGAGTGCCTGCGCCTCGATGACCACATTACCGAACTGCTCCTCGATGCTGGGAAGAATCAGGGCAATCGATGTCCCGAGCGTCCGGGCAATCCCGTCGCGCTGCAGAAAACCATGGAACACGACCTTGTCGGAAATGCCGAGTTCCTGCGCCTTCCGGCGCAGCGGGGGCTCCAGCTCACCCGAACCACAAAGATGAAGCCGGCGCGGCTGCAGTGCGTCGCGGCAATAGATGGCATAGGCATCAAGCGCCATCGCGAGGTTCTTCTTCGGCACGAAGCGAGCCACGATCGTGAAATGCCGCTCTGCAAAAGCCGCACCGTCGGGCGCAGGCACCGTGCCGGAAAGGCTCCGCATCCGCTCCAGCGAAAGCGTGTTGTACGGCGCCGCGATCCTGCGCGGATTTACCCCGAGAAAGCGCATATAATCGGAAGATCGCGCCTCATTCGACAAGCCCCCCACGTAAGGAATGCAAAACAGGCTCTTGCCGACTTCGCGCCAGAGAAAGCGGGCATAGTCATCATACTTGGAGTCCGCCATCGTATAGACCTGCTTGCCCATAAGCCGCAGGACGATAGCCGCAAGAAGAATGTATTTCTCATTGTAATTGCACAGAAAAATGTCTTTCGCCTTCAGGGCGAGGCAGCACCTGACGATCGCCGCAGCCACCTTCAAAGGCGAATGCCGAACCTCATAACCCTGAAACAGCGTAATCTTTTCGAATTCGGTGTTATGGTCGTTGTCCCAGGCATAGGTATCGCTCTTGCCGAAAAGCTCGACGCCGATAATCCGGACCTTTCCAACATAGATTTTCTCGACCGCGCGGATGCGATCATCATGCATGGGACCGTAATTGTCCCAGATGAAGGCGATGGCGTTCATTATTCCTGATCATCCCCAAGTTGCCGAAATGAGCCAGCGGGCGCACTGACGTGACTGCCGCAAGCGCAAAACCAAAGTAAAAAGCCATGTCAATAACTGTAAACATCGCTCCCGACGTAAAATAATAACCGGTCAGAACTGCAGAAATTAATATTCTGACGACAGAATCCCTAATTCCGTTTTTGATACAGACAACCAGAATCTTGAAATACATGAAGAGCATCAAAGGCGCGGACAGGAGCAACCCAAACGACATGGACATAAAGAGAAACCCGCCGTCTCGTGTTGGGGAACTCGCATCAAATGAGATTCTTTCCGTTCCCCATACGGAATGGATCGAATAGTCTGATCGATTGTAAAATCCGTTCGGCAGGATGAAGTCCAGAAATCTGGAAAATATGAAATTGTTCATGTCGATTCTCGGATCAAGTTTTCCATCCACGTTGCCGTCTTTATACTCTCCATACTGTTCTTCAAACTTATAGATTAGCTGATGATATCGGCTTTCGTCTTGCATGATCCACTGATAGGCTCCGGCTACAAAAACCGGAGTTCCAAAAATGAAGACAACAGAAACGGTGGCGACCTGAGCAAGACGTGAAACTGAGAACACCAGTCTACCAGATTTTATGCGGATCACATCCAAGGCGGTAGAGAACACCATCATAAGCGCTAAGACTGCCGAGTAACCTATATAGGCGCGAAAACCGCTATGGACGGAAATTATAAACATAAAGACCATCCAGATTAATTTCTGAAATACAGAACCGCGAAACGTCAGGAACACTGAGATGACAACGATTGCAAATAGAGAATAGGGCCGCTTCGGTTCCGCACTCAAAAAAGCGACATTATATAAAAACGAGAAAATTATAGTGAATGTAGCTAAAGCGAATATTACAGATAGTGTTTTTTTTCCACCCGATCTCGAGTACACGCGAAAGACCGAAAAGCCGATGCAGCACGCCATGAAACTACGCGAAATCCCGTAGGCTTCGGCAGGACTTACATCATTATTCACGAAGCCCAGAAATGCAGCGATGAAAACGAAACCGAAACCGAGCAAAACGTAGGGTGTACGGACGACGGCGAGAACCTTTTTGCCGAGCCCTGGGTAGATTGCTGTCGAAACGAGGTAAATGAAAATAACGCCAAGCTCTGGATAGTAGTTGCCACCGAAGACAAGAATAAGATTCGATCCGGCCGGGCTCAGAAGCAGAAGCGAAGCCAACATACATAGGGCGATTTCGTTCCACTTGAGTTCCGGGGCCAGGTTCCTCATGCATGAACCGCCTTGGAAGACAGGTTGAGGTAGCAGCCAGCGGTTTCGGCCAGCTCATACCGGGCCAAGGGCCTGAGATATCTGGCGACGGGAAACTGTTCCGCAATTTCCCGAAGAGAGACTTCACTCCTCCCATCGACCTGATAAACCCCCTCCATACTCTTGAAATCAGCAAAGGCCGGTATGTCCGACAAGACGACCGGAATGCCGCTTGCGAGAGCTTCTATCACGGCAATGCTATGCGCCTCAGCCAGAGAAGGCATGAGATAGAGATCAGCGGCGGCGAGCAGTTCGGGCACGTCGGCTCGACTGCCCAGAAACTTCACCTTTGTCGAAAGTCCATTTTCGGCGACCATCTGGCGAAGTTTTGTCTCGTATTGCGGCTCCTCCGTCAGCCCGGCGAGCCACAGTTCGGCGTTATTCATCTTCAGATAGTCAGCAAGGGCCCGAATGGAGAGGTCCTGCTGCTTGACGACAGACAGGCGTCCGACCTGCAGAATGATACGCGTTTCTGGAGCAATGCCGAACGCAGCGCGGGCTGCCATCCGGTCCACGGCCCGGAACCGCACCACATCAATGCCATTCGGCACGATCTCGACGGGAACGCTGTCCCCGAAGCGGCGCCGGTAATTCTGCGCCCCGAGTTTGGAGACTGCGACGACCTGATCCGAACGCCAGCGCAACGCGAACTCAAGAGAGGTCATGTATGCACCTTCAAAGTCGTCATTGCTCGCCGAATGCAGAACCGTGACGAATTTGGGCTTCCGACCGGCAAGCGGAAGCGCCAACCGTCCGTAAATCGATGGCAAGACAGAATGCCCGAAAACGGCATCAGGTTGAAAGTCCTCAAAAACCTTCCGGAAGTGATTGATCCGCTTTATCTTTTTCAACAGCACGTTTGGAAAATACTGTTTCGTGCCGGTTTCCTGGAGGCGCTGACTGTCCGCGCCAAACTCCTGCGCCATGGGTCCGAAGGACGCAACCGCGCATTCAATACCTTGCCTCGAATGGATGAGACAAAGATCCCGGACCAGGATCTCTGCCCCGGAATGCCGGGGCGTGTGGATGAGATGAAGGATTTTCGTCATGATCAAGCCCTCATCCCGCCTGCGCATTTGGATGAAGCAGGAGCTTCTCATTGAGAAGCTTGATAAGCCAACCGCAGATGGCGAGGGTGGCACTTGCGATCAACACGACCCCGCTGCCATCGAACAGCAATCCCGCAGGTGCCCCCAGGATGGCGAGGATCAGAATCCCGAGCCCGGCCGTAACCATGTTGTTTTTCATCTTGCCGGACGCCATGCCCAGCTGATAGGCGGGCGCGCCGTAGGCGTTGACAAGAAATCCGAGGCAAAGGAGCAGCGCGTAAACAACATACGCCGCTTCGAAATGACCGATCCAGAGGATCGATATCAGCGGCGACGCGGTCAGCACGGCGACGAAAAGCAGGGCGGTCAGTCGAATGTTCCGTCTCGACAACGTCTCGTACAGGATATTGGCCTCCCGAAGGTCTCGCGACATCAGCGTCGTAAGTGCCGGCAGTGTTGCACCGAGAGCGGAAGCGACCAGGTTTCTGGTCAGGGCAATGGTCTTGAATGCCAGCTCATAAAGGCCGAGAACATGCAACCCGCCGAAGTGCCCGACCATGATTTTGGACAAGGGCTCGAAGAGCCCGTTGGCCACATTCGCCACCTGCGCCTTCACACTGAAGCCCAGCATTTCGACAAAAGCGGCTTTCGAAAAATCGAGGGGAATGATGCTCGCCAAGGCCAGCTTGCGGCGAACGATCAGCCACGCCACCACCGTGCTCAACCCGTATTGAAGCACCTGAGCCCAAGCCAGCCCGCTCAACCCGATTTTCGGAACGAGCAGAGCGACCAGAACAATCTGAACCAGATTGCCAGCCACGGACAGCTGCGAATTGAGATAGCCGAGATGCAAGCCCTGCAGCGAGCCGAGCAGGATTCCGCTGATATTCATGAGCACGAAGCCGGCCATCATGACAGGAAGCACCAGCGATGCTTCCGCGAGAAAACGCGGCTCCACCAGATCGACAAGCTTGAAGTTCAAAAGGGCATATCCGGCGACACCCAGCACAATATAAAAGGCCGTATTGGAGATAAGTCCGGTCTCCAGATAGGCGCGTAACCGCCGCTGGTCCTGATCGTGATCGCACAAGGCGATGAAGCGAAGAGACGCATTGGCCATGCCGACATCGCCCAAGCGGATCATGTTGGTCCAGGCATAAAGCGTCGACCAGAGGCCAAGCATTTCCAGCCCGCTTTGCTTGATCACCAGCCGGTAACTGAGGAAGACGAGGCCGATATTGATGCCGAAAGCGGCGACCGCAAAGACCACATTTTTCCGAACATTCAGGCTGGCAATATCCAAAGCGCTCATGCCTGCAACTCCGCCCCCAGGGCCGCCGCGAGCTTCTGCGCGCTCACGGCCCTGAAATGTTTGGCAAGGGCCGCTCCCCGTGTTGCGTCACGCTCAGGAAGCCCCTCCGCCAGCTTTGCCTCGACAGTTTCCGCGGTGGCTGCGATATGCGGCGCTCCAGTCTCGACGCAAAGCCGGTGCGAAAGCGATCCTTCCCGAACGATAGCCGGAAGCCCGAATTGTATCGCCCGCCCCAGAATGCCGGAGGCCTGATCGTAGGCCTTGTCATAAAGGCACCAGGCAGCGCTGCTGACGGAATAAATCTGAAAGAGTTCGGCATCGCTGATCTGCCTGTTCAGGCCCATGCAGCCTTTGGCGGCGAGCGCATCGGCCAGGTCCCGCAGCACGGGCGTCACCGTGCCCCCATATGCAAAGAAATAACGATCCCGCAGCTCCGCACTCTGGCTCCATGTCCGCGCAAAGACATCGAACCCCTTGTTCTGGTCCTGTATTCCCAGGGCGCAGATCACCGGCCTGCCCTTTGCCAAGGCCACGATCTCGGATGCGACCGCGCCTTCGGGCTGCGGCAGAAGATCTGTCTTTCCGGCTTCGCTCAGATCCCACAATTGCAGGTCATAGATCCAGTCGTCCGCAATCGTTGCGAACTCTGCCGCAATGGAGAAAGGCACGATCGTCAGGACCTTGATCGAACCGATATGCTTCATCAGCTTCAGCACCGTCCGCTTGATCCTGTGCCGCATGCCGGCACCGTGAACCGCCGGGCCCGGCCGGAACAGCAGGCCCACGGTTCGCCTGCCCAGAAGCGCGCGCCAGAAGCCAAGCAGTACGAAGAAGCCGAAAGACTCTTCAATCATGAGGAAAAACACGGGTTCTCGCGACCACAGAAGCCGTTTCGCGCCGACCCGTCTTGCCTGAAACAGAGTGCCCACGAAGTCGATATAGGATCGCCGATGGCCACCCTCGCTGCGACTGAACGTCAGAATTGTGTTCTTTCCGTCGGACACGATCATCCTCGAGGGCAAATGGACACGCATAACGTTTGGAGACGACGGGTTCGTTCGCCCTCCCGCAGAAGACCCATCCGGCTGTTTCTCCGGATGGGTAGAGGCTTGAAGGCGCAGGACAGAGCGCCTTCAGATGCCTGGATCAGTTCGGGACTGGCCCCAACCGGTCGTATTGGCCGCCCCGGACCCTGTCCGGTTGCGGCCTTGTTCAAGCTGCCTTCAGGAGGCCAGAGCTCCGCTATTGGACCGGCACTGGCGCTCGATCCACTCGTAGGTCTGCTCAAGACCGATGCGCAGCGATTGCGACGGCTTCCAGCCCAGCTTTTCCTCGATAAGGCGATTGTCGGAATTTCGGCCGCGTACACCCGTCGGACCCGGGATGTGCTTCTTTACGATCTTCTTGCCGGCAATTTCGGCGACGATTTCGACGAGCTGATTGATCGTCACCATCTCCTCGGAGCCGATGTTCACCGGGCCCTCGAATCCGGAGCGCGTCAGGCGCAACACGCCTTCCACGCATTCATCGACAAAGAGGAACGAACGCGTCTGCAGCCCGTCGCCCCAGATCTCGATCTCGGAACCGGAGCTGGCCATCGCCACCTTGCGGCAAATGGCAGCTGGAGCCTTTTCCTTGCCGCCCTGCCAGGTCCCTTCGGGGCCGAAAATATTGTGGAAGCGCGCAACCCGGTTCTGCATGCCGTAATTGCGGTTATAGGCCAGGAACAGTCTCTCAGAGAACAGCTTTTCCCAGCCATATTCGCTGTCCGGCGCAGCCGGATAGGCAGAAGCCTCGGAGCAGATCGGATTGTCCGGGTCTTCCTGGTTATAGGCCGGATACATGCAGGCCGACGAGGAGTAGAACACCTTCTTGATGTTTCTCTTGTGGGCCGCTTCCGCAACGTTCAGGTTGATCGTCGCCGAATTGTGCATGATGTCGGCGTCATGTTCGCCGGTAAAGATATAGCCGGCCCCGCCCATGTCGGCCGCCAGCTGATAGACCTCGTCGAACCGGCGATCGATGATGCCGCGAACCGTCGACTGGTCGCGAAGATCGCCGATGACAAAGTCGTCGGCAGCAGTTTCGGAGAATTCATTGAATTTGAGGTCGACGCCCCGCACCCAATAACCTTCCCTCTTCAGCCTTTTCACTAAATGGCCACCGATAAAGCCGCCGGCTCCAAGTACCAGAGCCGTCTTTTCCTGTGTCATCCTATTACTCCTATCAATTGAAAGTCACACTGCAGCGGAGACGGTGTCTGCCGGTATTCCGACCCGTCCCCGCTTGGCCATCGCCCTGATCGATATGCCCTCGAAACGGTCACCGAGACCCCTGATGTCAAACTTGTTCTCGGCATAGCTTCGCGCATTGGCGCCAAGTTGCTCACGCAGCGCTGAATCTGCCAGCAATTTCTTTGCATAGTCCACGAAAACTTCCGCGTCAGCCGGCGGCGCGACAAGTCCCGCGGTTTCGCGAGCCAGAATCCGCGCGGCAAGGTTTTCCGGCGGGATCGACGCCAGTATAGCGCGCCCCACCGACATATAGGTGAGCACCTTCGACGGAACCGAGTAGATGCCCGCATCAGGCTCGATGATCGCAACCGCAATGTCGGCGCTGGCGAGCATTGCCGGCAGGTCCTCGAACGATACCCAGGGATGGACCTTCAGGTTCGAAAGACCTCTTTTCCCCGCCTCCAGCCTCAACCAATCGGCAGCAGCTCCCTCGGAAAACACGTTGACTTCACCATCTGTTTCAAGCGCCAGCCGAAGAAGCAGGTCCGGGTTATGTTTGTATCCCAAGGTCCCCGAGTAGACGATGTTTCCGGTTTTGGAAAGCCCGACTTTCCGCGACCAGGCATTGTCTTTCGGCAAAAGAGGCATGTCTTCAAGCGGTGCCCAGTTCTCGATCACGGTCACCGCGCCCGCATCGACGCCGTAGCCCCTTAGAAGCGTCTCGAAGTCGCTTGAAATGCAGATCACATGCGCGCTGCGGCTGAGAAGCGTCCGCTCAAGACGAAGATAATAAGCCGCAACCAAGGCACCCACGAAATGCAGCTTGCGGGTCAATATCTTTCTGATCGCCTCTCCGTAAAGATCCTGAACCCAGAAGACGAAGGCCGCATCCTTGGCCGCTCTCGCAGCTTTCTGTATGAGGCGCTGCGCATCAAGCGGCGAATTCGAAGAAAAGACGACATCGGGCTGGAAGGCCGAGATGATATCGGCAACCCGCTTCCCGTAGCGGATTTCCTGGGATCGTCGTTGAACGAAGGTGTTTTTCCGAAACGGCTCGCCAAGCGACACACCGGTAATCGTTAATGTAGAGGGGTCGTCCGCGCGAAGTGACAATGCGCCTTTCGGGGTCTGGAAATCAGCGAAATAGACATGCTGCACAACATGTCCGCGTCGCGCCAGCTCGCGGCTCAACTGTATCTGAAACGGATGTCCGGAATAATCATGAACAACTATTCGCATCTACAAATCTTACTAAGGAAAGCAATCGAAAACGGAATTTAAAACCAACGAGACGCCACGATAAAACCGAAGCGTATTTCAAGAGGACTACTAGACCAAATCCGTGACAAGAAAAAACCTCACACGGAGCCATATCGAGCGGGACGAAATGAGAATGTCCCGAATGCATATTTCAATCGTAAGGGTCTGATCGCCTTAGAAGCGTTGTGCAACCTATGTCCCAATAAGACAACTCTTACAATATAAAATGATGCAATGCAACATTTCAGGAAATTTTAATAAGTCAAAAACTTTAGAACGAAATTTGCAAGCCGCGCGACCGGAGGGAACAACACTCAGACGCGAGACTGCTTCACAAGATGGCATGAGCCTGTCTGGACTGTCAGGCTATTGGATCGCATACCACACGCGTGGCTTGTCCGAAGCCTCCACCGAGACGAAGCGCAGACCCGACTTGTTCCAGGCGACGATCCGGTCGGTCAGATTATCCAGCACCAGATCGCCTTCGGTCGTTCGAACGATGACGACGAGGTGGCCGATGCCCGAGCGCGTATAGGCGACGGCGAGGCGGAGGCTTGCGGACGGCCAGCCGGCGCGGACGAGTTCATGCCGCTTCGTGACCGCGTAATCATGACAATTGCCGCGTTCCGGATTGATCACCCAGGTCTCCGGGCCATCGGGCATTTCCGGCTCGATGGCCGCATTCACCCGCCGGTTCACGCTCTTGAGCAGATTGAGCTTGGCCGCGCTCAGTTCCACTGTGGATTCACCGGAGCCATCCCGGCATTCCGCAGGCGAGGCAAGGCAGAAGCGGACATGCGCGAAGGGCGCAACTGTCTCGCGTCCCTGCTGGAGAAATGCAGCATTGGCCGCATTCTTGAGCGGGCGCACGAGCCCGGCCGGGCCGGCAGCGGCTTGGCTGCCGAGGGCTGCCATCATCAAAACAAGGCCGGCAAATTTTATTTTTCTTGTAATCCCGAACATCTCGATTGAATCCCGTTGGAAACAAGCGGAAGATAGCGCGGGTGAGTTGCATTCAACTTTTGAAATCCGGTTGCATTTTAACGAACGTGCTTTTTTGAGACACTCCTCGCTGCAAAAACCCTATCAGGACGGCAGGAATTGCTTTCGGTGGATAATGGCTGCAAAGTCCAGGGACGCATCGCAAGGTTGAATTTGCCCTTGAAATCGCCCATTGCAGATCTAGACTGCACTGAGATCGCGAACCGGCTTTTCGTCGGCGGACTGGACGCTCGGTCGCTGAACCGCCGGATGTTGGTACAGTTCCACTTGCCTTCTCTTGAAGACTGGCGATTGCGAGACGTGAGCAAGCGGCATGCGCCCGGACGAAAAACGCCATGATGACAACCGGCAATCTGCAACAACCGGCGTGGCCATCTTCGCCGTCATCATCGTGTTCCTGTTCTGCGCCATCGGAAGCGCCCTTTTCTCGGCCTATCACAGAGATACAATCGACGCCGCGCTGACATTCTGGAATTCGCTCCATCCGGTAGAACCGCCGAAGCCGCAGCCGCAGCCGTTGCGGCGAACGCAGAGGCTGCCCCCTGGAAAGAGACCGCTGGTGCTGACCGCTGCGCTTGCGAATCCCAAGGTGACATTTGTCGAGGCAAACTTCAGCCGCGCCGAGAACTTTGCAACCACCGACTTCTGCGCGCTGTTGCAAAAGCCCCTGCCGGAGCTGTCGCTGAAATGGGATGTCAATCCGCTTTTTCCCGACACAAGCAACTGCGCCGGCAATCTTCAGACCGCAGCCGGCGGCGATGACGCAGAGCACAATTCCTTCTTCGTCCAGACGACACGCAACGCGCTGTCGGCATCGACCATGGTCCGGCTCAAGCTTGTCTATCTGCCGGAAAGCACGGAGGCGTCCTATAGACGGGACTTCGAACGGGCGGCAAAAGTCCTCTTCGATTATCTTTTACCCGACAGGGCCGGCGCCCTGTCCGCCGATGTCGAAAAGCTTCGCCCCTTCGATGTCCGGCTTCGCGACATCCAGATCAAGCTGTTTGAGGAAAAGCTCATGCCGGGCGCGTTCAATCTGACGATCGAGCCCATCTGCGGCAAGGACCGCTGCCCCACGACACGCGCTTCCTACAAGCTCAATCAGCCTGCCGCCACAGCCTCCGGAGCAGCGCCCGCACCATCTCAGCAGGAGTGAGCAGCACCTGCGCAGACGGCATCCTTCCACACACCGGCGCGCTGCGCCTTCGCACGCGACACGGCTGCCTCTAGATCGCCGTCACCACCTGCGGGGAAGGCAAAGCCCTGCGCCACGATTTCAAAGGGAATACGCATCTGCGTTGTGCGACAACCGGAAAGCATGACGAGGGTCACGCTGCGTTCCACCTTGCAGACCAGTGTTCGCCCCCTGAAAAGATTGCTTACGAA
The DNA here is from genome assembly GCF_021026335.1 of Rhizobium sp. C1. Taxonomy (GTDB): domain Bacteria; phylum Pseudomonadota; class Alphaproteobacteria; order Rhizobiales; family Rhizobiaceae; genus Ensifer_A. The sequence goes on along the minus strand of NZ_JAJNCY010000003.1, from coordinate 244,917 downwards.
GACGGAAGCCTGAGTGCCGCAGGGCCAGCGCGCACCCGTTTCAGACGTGCAAAGTCTGCCGGGAGCAATCCCCTTCAGCCCTGCCAGCGCATATTCCACCCCTGCAGCAGCAAACCGGGCGCTGTCGCGCATGTCGATGCGCGTGGGAAAGCTGATGCTTTCCCCTCCCTCGAGACCGAGAACCAGATTCGGCAGACGCTGGAAATCCTGCTGTGAAGGATCCACGCGCACCGGCTTGTTGGTCCAGATCGTGTCCTGAGCGAAGGCCGGGCAGCAGAAGGTGAAGGTTACGGCAAGAAAGACGAGGGCTCGAAAAACGGCCCTCTCAGTCACTGCCGAAAATATCGCGCGTATAGACCTTGTCGGCCACATCGGAAAGTTCCTTCGCCATGCGGTTCGAAAGGATCACATCGCACTTCGCCTTGAAGACCTCGAGATCCTTGTAGACCTTGAAGTCAGCAAAGCTTTCCTCGGAAATGGTCGGCTCATAGACAATAACGGGGACGCCTTTCGCCTTGATGCGCCACATGATGCCCTGAATGCTCGACGAACGGAAATTGTCCGATCCGGCCTTCATGATGAGGCGATAGACACCGACGACGGAAGGCTTTCTGCGCAGGATCTCCTCGGCGACGAAATCCTTCCGTGTCAGATTGGAGGTCACGATGGCGTTGATCAGGTTCTGCGGCACATCCTGGTAATTGGCGAGCAATTGGCGCGTGTCCTTGGGCAGGCAATAGCCGCCATAGCCGAAGGACGGGTTATTGTAATGCGATCCGATACGGGGATCGAGCCCGACACCCTCGATAATCTGGCGCGTATTGAGACCGTGTGTCGCGGCGAATGTGTCGAGTTCGTTAAAATAGGCAACGCGCATGGCAAGGTATGTGTTGGCGAAGAGCTTGATGGCCTCCGCCTCCGTCGAGTCGGTCAGCAACACGGCGACGTCCTGCTTGTGGGCACACATCCGCAATGTCTCGGCGAAGGCACGGGCGCGCTCGGAACGCTCCCCCACCACGATGCGCGACGGGTGCAGGTTATCGTGAAGCGCCCTGCCCTCGCGCAGAAACTCGGGCGAAAAGATCAGCTTGTCGCATGAAAACTCGCTCCGGATCCGCGCCGTATAGCCGACAGGAACCGTCGACTTGATCACCATGACCGCGTCCGGATTGACGGCCGTGACATCGCGGATGACACTTTCGATCGACGCCGTATTGAAATGGTTGGTGACAGGATCATAATCCGTCGGCGTCGCGATGATCACGAAACTTGCGCCTTCATAGGCTTCCTGCTTCGAAAGCGTCGCCTTCAGCTGTAACGGTTTGCTTGAAAGAAAACTTTCAAGCTCCGCGTCCGAAAACGGGCTCTTGCGGCTGTTGATGAGGTCGACACGCTCAGGAACGATATCGAGAGCCACAACATCGTGGCGCTGCGCCAGAAGTACGGCATTGGAAAGCCCGACATACCCTGTACCGACAACCGCAATCTTCATCAAACATCCGTTTCTGAGACCTGGCACCGCCGGGCCATCGTTCATCAAACAGCAGGACGTATATCCAGGTTGAAAATCGGACAGAAAATCATACCCTTCCGATCCATTGCCCGCACCGCGGCCCTGGCATTACGTCCCTAGAGGCGAAGGCGAACGTCTGATGATCGGGCGCATGGTCCGGGTACGGCTCAGCCCCGTTCACCTGTCCGCAGCCCAATTCACTATGACCTGATCAACAACGCCGTATGTCACTCAAAGACGGCAGGAGGCATTTCGGCGGTCATCAACAGAAAATAATTCAAGGCAGCCGAAGCGCGCCTTGCCGCAACCTCTCCGGAAACTTAAAATAACATTAGCAGTGCCCAATGTTGCATCGCGGCAAAACAAAGGCAACACTTTCTTCTCGATGGATCAGGGACGTGAGAGTTCAGATTTTCTTGATTGTTCTGCTCATCAGCCTGATCTGCTGGGGTGGTTTCCTCTGGGCTGCGCGGGGCGGCTATAGAACCGCGCAGAATGCCGGCGTCGTTCCCAATCTGCATATCAAGCAGCATCTTGGCATTGAAGACCGTGAGCTTTGACGCCGGGAACGCCGGCGCTCGCGCGTCCGCGTCGGACATAGTTTCCGGTTGAAAACTCCTCAGGCGCTGATCACGAAATCCGGCGTGATGCTTCCTTCTTTCACCCGGCGGCCATTGGGCAGGTCGTTTCCGTCGAGCTTCCAGGCACGGTCTTCGGAGGAGAGGTCCTTCCAGCGCTCCTCCAGCCGCGCGCGCAAGACGTCTTCCGACTCTTCGATCATGACAGTGAGATCGTAAAGTGGATGCAATTCGCGCCAGCGTCCCTCGTCGAGCAGAAGATAATTGCCTTCGGCGATGATATAGCGAACGCTCTGCGGGATCATCCGGGCGCCTGCGCGCGCGATCTCGATAGAACGATCAAAGACCGGAACCGCGATCTCCGGCTCCGCATTCTGTCTCAGCCGCATCAACATATGGGCAAAGCCCGCCGTGTCGAAGGTTTCCGGCGCGCCCTTGCGCGGTCTGAGGCCTCGCGGAACCAGAAGCATGTCGTCGTAATGATAGCCATCCATGGGCAGAACGGCCGCAGAGCCGGGTTGCGCCTTGTTCAGCGCTTCGACGACCTTCTCCGCCAGGGTTGACTTTCCAGCGCCGGGCGGGCCGGCAATGGCAGCGATCACCCTGTTACCGACCTCGCCCCTTGTGACGATGGCGTCGATGAGCGTTTCGGTCGTGGCGACGATGCGTGTCATGATGATCCTGCCGAATTGATAAGGAGCGCAAGTTCCTTCATCTGAAGCCGTCACGCAAGAACGACTGCCGGCAAGCAACAGCTTTCCAACATGCCCAAACTCCGGAAGACGCGCCCGCCCCCTTCAACCGTCCGAGTGTTCAAAGCTCCATGTCGGTGCCGACATGCAAGCTGACGCGGCCCGCGGAAAACAGGGTACGGGAATACTGAACCGGCGCGCCGTCGAGATCGGCATTGATCGCCAGGGCTTCCAGCACAATACCGCCCGGCGTCAAACGCAGCCACTCGCGCTCGCGTTCATCGGCATGCCGGGCCGAGATGTCGGTTGAAACGCGCACATAATCGGCCAGCCCCATCGCGGCAAAGGCGCGGGTGACGGACCGCTCCCGCCGGAAATGCTCGTCGATCCCAGCAAAGCGGACGGTCGGAAAATGGTGAAATGCAAGCGACACGGGGATGCCATCGGCCAGTCCCAGTGATTCCAATGTCACGCAGGGGGCGCCGGGCGCGATGCGCAGCGCAGCTGCAACCTCCTCTGATGCGGAAGCCTCACCGGAAGCTATATAGACCGATTCCGGCCGCCGCGCCTGGCCACCAAGGCCCGATGAGAAACGTGTGCGTCTCGAGATCGGCATCTTCAGCCGGATGTCGTCGAGAATCTCGGTCCCCCTGCCCGGCCGGGCCTTCACGATGCCCTCATTCTGAAGCGCGGCGATGGCGGCGCGCACGGTGTGCCGATTGACGCCAAAGCGTTCCGCCAGCGCGATTTCGCCCGGCAGTTTCCCCGCTTCGCGAAATTCGCCCGCGCCGATGGCGATGCGGATATCGTCCGCAATCTGCCGCCACAGCGCCACACCACTCGTGCGGTCTACGCCCGCCTGCTTTGTTCTGGTCATGAAGATGTCACCCAAATGTCACTCGACAATGCTACTAACATGACTTAGGTTTAATTGTCTAGATAAATAGACATTTGAGGTTCAAATGCAAACCGCAGCGAAGACAGAACCGGCAAGGCCGCTGAGCGCCTCCGACGTGGCGCGAAAGCACCGCATCGAGCACCTTGGAAGGGCGACAGTCGAAGAGATGAGCCGGGCGCTGGACACAATGGGCGGCGCGCCTGAAGCCGTGAACCTGCGTGGCCCGGAAACGGGCCTCGTTATGATCCGGGGCCGCATGGGCGGCACGGGATCGCTGTTCAATCTGGGCGAGGCGACCGTCACCCGCGCCACGATCCGTCTGGCCAACGGCGCCGTCGGCCACGGCCAGCGGCTTGGCGGCGACAAGGCGGCGGCACGCCTCGCCGCCATCCTTGATGCGATGGGAGAAACGTCCGCGCATCGCAAGGCGGTCGAAACCTTCTGCAGCGAGGTCGCGACGCGGCTGGAAGCAGAAGACGCCAAGCTTGCCGCCGAGACGGCTGCCACGCGGGTCGATTTCTTTACCATGGTCCGGGGAGACGATTGATGCTCTTGCACACCGAAGCTCTTGAAGGCGGTTTCGCCAGTCCCGTTCTCGGCGCGCAGGCGACCTTCCGCGCCCTGCTGGACGCCATGGCCCGTCCCGGCACGATCCGCACAGCAGGCGGCGATGCCGCCCCGCCGCACCCGCTGAGCATTGCACAAGGGGCCGTCGCCCTCACGCTCACAGACCATGACACACCGGTCTGGCTCTCGCCCGCGCTTGCCCATGAAACAGTCAAGGGTTGGGTTGGCTTCCACACCGGCGCGGAAATCGTCGCATCATCCGCCCATGCGCGTTTTGTTTTTCTCGCCGCTGGCGAGGCGATCCCGGATTTACATGGCTTCGCTCCGGGTAGCCAGGACTATCCCGACCGCTCCGCCACGCTCGTTATCGAGTTGCCCGCCTTAAGCGGTGGCCCGGAATTTGTCGCACGAGGTCCCGGTATCAAGGACAGCACGAAGATCGCGCTGCAAGGCCTGCCTGCAGACTTCCTGCGCCGCTGGGCCGCCAACCGCGCCTTCTTCCCGCTGGGCCTCGACATCGTCTTCACAGCCGGCTCCGACCTTATGGCGCTGCCGCGTTCCACCGACCTTCAAGCCTTGGGAGGCTGACATGTATGTAGCCGTGAAGGGCGGCGAAGCCGCTATTTCCAATGCGCATCGGCTCTTGGCCGATCGCCGCCGGGGCGACCGGTCGCTGCCCGCGCTGTCCATCGACCAGATCGTCGCGCAACTCGCGCTCGGCGTTGACCGCATCATGGCCGAAGCCTCGCTCTATGACCGCACGCTCGCAGCGCTCGCCATGCGGCAGGCCCGCGGCGACATGATCGAGGCAATCTTCATCCTGCGCGCCTATCGCACCACGCTGCCGCGTTTCGGCTATTCCCGCGCCGTCGATACCGGCGCCATGCTGGTCGAGCGACGCATTTCGGCGACCTACAAGGACCTGCCGGGCGGCCAGCTGCTCGGCCCCACCTTTGACTACACCCACCGCCTGCTCGACCCGTCGCTTTTGGGCGATCACGAGGTCGCAGAAGGCATCCAGCGCGAGCCGGACACGGAACCGGTTATGCGCGTCTCCGACATTCTCGCCGGCGAGAGTCTGATAGAGATGGAGGAGCCCGACGAGACGGATACGGTTCCCGGCGATATCACCCGCGAGCCGCTGGAATTCCCGCTCGGTCGAGACGAGCGTCTTCAGGCGCTGGCGCGCGGTGACGAGGGTTTCCTTCTCGCACTCGCCTATTCGACCCAGCGCGGCTATGCCCGCACCCACCCCTTTGCCGGCGAAATCCGCATCGGTCAGGTCGAGGTCGAAATCGACATTCCGGAACTGGGCTTTGCCGTCTCCCTCGGCCGCGTGCAGGTGACCGAATGCCAGATGGTCAACCAGTTCAAGGGCTCGGCCAAGCAGCCGCCGCAATTCACCCGCGGCTATGGCCTCGTCTTCGGCCAGTCGGAGCGCAAGGCCATGGCCATGTCGCTGGTCGACCGGGCGCTGCGCGCGTCCGAATTCGGTGAGGATATCATTGCGCCCGCACAGGACGAGGAATTCGTCATTTCCCATTCCGACAATGTGCAGGCAACCGGTTTCGTAGAGCACCTGAAACTGCCGCATTACGTCGACTTCCAGGCTGAACTCGACCTCGTCCGCCGCATGCGCCGCGAATATGATGCGGCTCAGGAGATCGTTGAAGAGATGAAGGAGGCTGCGGAATGAACACGCACGAAACCGAACTCGCAACCTACAATTTCGCCTATCTGGACGAGCAGACCAAGCGGATGATCCGCCGGGCGATCCTCAAGGCGATTGCCATTCCCGGCTATCAGGTTCCCTTCGCCTCGCGCGAAATGCCCATGCCCTACGGCTGGGGCACGGGCGGCGTGCAGGTGACGGCCGCCGTTATCGGGCCGGAGGATACGCTGAAGGTCATCGACCAGGGCGCGGACGACACGACGAATGCGGTTTCCATCCGCGCCTTCTTCCAGAAGGTCGCCAATGTCGCCGTCACCACGAAAACCCGCGAGGCGACCGTCATCCAGACCCGCCACCGCATCCCGGAAGAGCAACTGACCGAGGGCCAGGTGCTCGTCTATCAGGTACCGATCCCGGAACCCTTGCGCTTCCTAGAGCCGCGCGAGACGGAGACGCGCAAGATGCATGCGCTGGAAGAATACGGCCTTATGCATGTGAAGCTCTACGAGGATATCGCCCGCAACGGTCATATCGCCACGACCTATGCCTATCCGGTCAAGGTCGAGGGCCGCTATGTCATGGATCCCTCGCCGATCCCTAAATTCGACAACCCGAAAATGCACATGTCGGAGGCGCTCCAGCTCTTCGGTGCCGGCCGCGAGAAGCGCATCTACGCGATCCCGCCGCACACCAAGGTCGTCAGCCTCGACTTCGAGGATCATCCCTTCGAAGTGCAGAAATTCGCCAAGCCCTGTGCGCTCTGCGGCGCGCATGGCGTCTATCTCGATGAGGTCATCCTCGATGACAAGGGCGGCCGCATGTTCGTCTGCTCCGACACCGATTTCTGCGAGGAACGCCGCGAGGCCGGCCATGTCGGCGAACTGGGCGTCGCCAACAAGGAGGCTGCGGAATGAACGATCAACCGCTTCTGAAAGTTCACGAACTCTCGAAATTCTACGGCGCCCGCATCGGCTGCCGCGATGTCTCGTTCGATCTCTGGCCGGGTGAAGTCCTAGCCATCGTCGGCGAGTCCGGCTCTGGCAAGACGACGCTGCTCAACTGCCTCTCGACGCGGCTCACCGCCGATGTCGGCTGCGTCGAATATCTGATGCGCGACGGGCAGTATCGCAATCTGGCGACCATGCCGGAGGCCGAACGCCGCTTCCTGATGCGAACGGACTGGGGTTTCGTCCATCAGAACCCGGCCGATGGGTTACGCATGACGGTATCGGCCGGCGCCAATGTCGGAGAGCGGCTGATGGCAGTCGGCGAGCGGCATTATGGCCGCATCCGCGAGACTGCCGGCGATTGGCTGGGCCGCGTCGAAATCGGCCTCGACCGCATGGACGACCAGCCACGCGCTTTCTCCGGCGGCATGCGCCAGCGCCTGCAGATCGCCCGCAATCTCGTGACCTCCCCGCGCCTCGTCTTCATGGACGAGCCGACCGGCGGTCTCGATGTATCTGTGCAGGCCCGCCTGCTCGATCTCATTCGCGGGCTTGTTCAGGACCTTGGCCTCGCGGTCATCGTCGTGACGCATGACCTCGCGGTCGCCCGGCTCCTGTCGCATCGCATGATGGTGATGAAGGACGGCCACGTCATCGAGCATGGGCTCACCGATCGCGTCCTCGACGACCCGCGCGAGCCCTACACCCAGCTTCTCGTCTCCTCGATCCTGCAAGTTTGAGGAAGAAAGGTTTTCCCATGGCAACGCCACTTGTCGTTTCCGAAGTCGCGAAATCCTTCACCATGCATTTGCGTGGCGGAACGCTGCTTCCCATCATCCAGGACGTCAATTTCTCGGTAAAAGCCGGCGAATGCGCCGTGCTCGGCGGACCTTCGGGCGCGGGCAAAAGCTCAATCCTGAAGATGCTGTTCGGCAATTATTCGGTCGATAACGGCCAGATTCTCGTCAACCACGAAGGCCGCATCATCGATCTCGCCATTGCCGATCCGCGCACCGTCATTCAGGTCCGCCGCAACACGATCGGCTATGTCAGCCAGTTCCTGCGCGTTGTCCCGCGCGTTTCGGCGCTCGATATCGTCGCCGAGCCGCTGACCGCCCGCGGCGCAACCCTTGAGGCTGCCCGCGCGCGTGCTGAGGAACTGCTCTCCGCGCTGAACCTGCCCCGCGAACTCTGGTCGCTGCCACCCGCCACCTTCTCCGGTGGCGAACAGCAGCGCGTCAATATCGCCCGCGGCTTCATCACCGATCACCCGATCCTGCTTCTCGACGAACCGACGGCCTCGCTCGATGCGAAGAACCGCGAGGTCGTGATTGCGATGATTGAGGAAAAGAAGAAGGCGGGCGTCGCTCTTCTCGGCATCTTCCATGACGAGGATGTGCGCGAGCGCGTCGCCGACCGCATTATCGACGTGTCCGGCTTTTCCGCACGAAAGGCGGCATAAGAGATGACCAAGCTTTCCGTCGCTCCCTTGATCGATCCGACCGCCAAGGTGAAGGACTGCACGCTCGGCCGATATACCGAGATTGCCGAACTCTGCCGCGTCAGTGAAACAGAGCTGGGCGATTACTCCTATATCGAGCGCGGCAGCATGGTCTGGTGCGCGACGATCGGCAAATTCGCCAATATCGCCGCCGATGTCCGCATCAATGCCACCAAGCATCCGATGTGGCGGGCAACACTTCACCACTTCACCTATCGCGCCGGCGATTACTGGCCGGATGCCGAGGACGAGAAGGACTTCTTCTCCTGGCGGCGTGAAAACCGTGTCACAATCGGCCATGATACCTGGATCGGCCATGGTGCGATCCTTCTTCCCGGTGTCACAATCGGCAATGGCGCTGTCATTGGCGCGGGCGCGGTGGTTTCCAAGGATGTCGCCCCTTACACTATCGTCGGCGGCGTACCCGCGGCACCGATCCGCGAACGCTTTCCAAAGGAAATTGTCGAGCGTTTCGAAGCCCTTGCCTGGTGGGACTGGGAGCATGACGCGCTGCGCGGCGCGCTTGAAGATTTCCGCGCGCTGGACGCCGAAGCCTTCCTCGCCAAATACGAATAACGGCGTCACATATTCCGTCACAAAACTGCAAAATCAAATTCAGAAAAATGCAACAAAACTGACATCGCGGCTTCAAGCTCGGGCAGTAGCGTTTCTCTTAATAAAAAATGAAACAGGGACTTGGTTCATGTTTGAGCTCAAGCAAGTGAGCCGTGTGTTCGGCCGCAAGACGGCTGTCGACAGCGTCAGCTTTGCGATTCCGTCGGGCCAGATGGTTGGCGTGATCGGCCGTTCCGGCGCCGGCAAGTCGACGCTGATGCGCATGCTCAATCGCCTGACGGATCCGACCTCCGGCGCGATTGTCTTCGACGGCTTGGAAGTCTCGGCGCTCAAGGGCAGCGCTCTGCGCGCCTGGCATCGCGACTGCGCCATGATCTTCCAGCAGTTCAATCTGGTTCCCCGTCTTGATGTTCTGACGAATGTGATGCTCGGCCGCCTCAACCACCGCTCAACCCTCATGAGCGTCCTTGGCTTGTTCAGCCGCGAAGAGCGCATCATGGCGATTGCAGCGCTCGAACGCCTCGGCATCGAGCAGACCGCTCTTCAGCCGGCCGGCACGCTCTCGGGCGGCCAGCAGCAGCGCGTCGCGATCGCCCGCGCGCTCATGCAGCAGCCGAAGGTTCTGCTCGCCGACGAGCCGATTGCCTCGCTCGACCCGATGAATGCGAAGATCGTCATGGATGCGCTGCGCGACATCAATGAGCGCGAGGGCATCACGGTCATCACCAACCTGCACACGCTCGATACCGCGCGCGCCTATTGCCAGCGCATCATCGGCATGGCAGGCGGCCGCGTCGTTTTCGACGGCACGCCTGCGGACCTGACGACAGAAGCGGTCAACCGCATCTATGGCGCGGACGGCGCCATCGACGAGACGATGACGTCCACGTCCATCAACCCGATCCCGGTCATGAAGCCCGCCGTGGCCGGTGCGCTCATGCCTGCCGTCAACTGACGGCGACAGTTCGCCCGCCAGCGTCAAAGGCAATCGTTGCAGCTTGAAGACTTTCCGGCAGATCGCCGGTTTTACTGGAGAAAACCATGTTCAAGAAAGCCCTGCTCGCCGCTTCGGCGGTTCTCGCGCTCGCCGTCAATGCGGGTGCAGCCGATCTCAAGGAATTTCGCGTCGGCATCCTCGGCGGCGAAAACCAGACGGACCGTCTGCGCAACTACGCCTGCCTTCAGGACCACCTTAAGAAGGAATTCGGCTTCGAGAAAGTCTCGCTCTTCCCGGCAGCTGACTATGACGGCGTGATCCAGGGCCTGCTCGGCGGTACGCTCGACTTCGCCGAACTCGGCGCTTCCGGCTTCGCAAACGTCTACCTGAAGAACCCGAAGGCCGTCACCCCGATCCTGACGACCCAGCAGAACGACGGCTCGACCGGCTACTACTCCATCGGTCTCGCGCTGAAGTCCTCGGGCATCAAGGACATCAAGGACGCCAAGGGCAAGAAGCTCGGCTACGCCGACCCGGACTCCACTTCGGGCTACCTCATCCCGCTCACCCAGATCCCGAAGGACACCGGCGCCCCGAACGACAAGTTCTTCTCGGCCACGCAGTTCAACGGCGGCCACGAGAACAACCTGCTCGCCGTCTATGACGGCAAGGTCGACGTCGCTGTCGACGACTCGTCGGGCATCGGCGATTTCGCTGACGGCTACACCTCCGGCACGTTCCACAAGCTTGTTGCCAAGGGCAAGGTCGATCCGTCCAAGCTGGTCGAAGTCTGGCGTTCGCCGCTCATCCCGAATGGCCCGCTCGTCGTCCGCAACGAACTCGGCCAGGAATGGCAGGCGAAGCTCGCCAAGTTCTTCACCGAGCTGCCGGCCAAGGACGCCAAGTGCTTCAGCGCCATCGAAGGCGGCGACTTCAAGGGCTACGTTCCGGTGACGGCCGACAACTACAAGGCCATCATTGACGTTCGCAAGCAGGCCATCGGCGGCTGATCCTCCGACATTCTGACGATGGGCGGCTCATCCGGGCCGCCCATTCTCTTGTTTATGCCAACCTCCCGACTATCCCGGAACACCCGACGGAGCCACGATGAGCGTTGCCCAAACCGAACCGGTCCTGAAAGAAACCACGCGCGACATCGTCGCAGCCTGGGACCGGACGACATCGAGCCGCAGGCTCTACACGGTCATCGGCCTCATCCTGATCGCCATCGGCTTTGTCGGCTCGGTTCAGTACGCCGATGAAGCCAATGCCGGCCACTTCTTCGAGCGCCTGCCGCATCTCTTCGACTTCCTGCAATGGCTGATCCCCAATGACTGGAACGATGTCTGGCGCGCGCTGTTCGGCCGCCCAAGCCCGCTCGCCAATGGCAGTGAGGCCTATGATTTCGCCTCCGGCCGTGTCTATATCTGGGGCGATTTCTATATCCCCGAATATTTCGAACTGATGATCACGACGCTGAATATCGCGATCTTCTCGACCATTTTCGGCTTTCTCATCGCCGTGCCGCTGGCCTTCATGTCCGCGCGCAACATCACGCCCTCGCCGGCCATCCGGTTCGGTGCGCGGCGGATCTGCGAATTCCTGCGCGCCTTTCCAGAACTCGTCTTTGCCGGCCTTTTCGCCGCGGTCCTCTCTGCCGGCCCGGTTCCGGCCATCGCCGCGATCCTGCTGCACACGATCGGCGCGCTCGGCAAGCTGTTTTACGAGATCATCGAAAACATCGACATGAAGCCGGACGAAGGCGTCCGCTCGGTCGGCGGCACGCGACTGGAGCGAATCCGCTTTGCCGCCCTTCCGCAGGTTCTGCCCAATCTGATCTCCTATGGCCTGCTGCGCCTGGAGATCAACGTGCGCGCATCGACCATCATCGGCGCCGTCGGTGGCGGCGGTATCGGCGAAGAGCTGCGTCTGGCGATTGCCCGCGGCTTCGGCGCCAAGACGCTGGCGCTGCTTCTGCTGCTCTTCCTGACGATCATTGCGGTCGATCAGCTTTCGGCCTGGCTGCGCAAGAAGCTCGTCGGCGAACATCAATTCCTGCTGGCGCATTGAGGGAGCCCGACCATGACGATGATCAACACCTTCGATCGCCGCGATATCGAGGCACGCTTCCCCGAGCTTCTGCACCGCACCCGCTGGCAGCGCTTCGGCGCGCCGCTTGTGATCATCGGGACGCTACTCTACGTTCTCTATGCCGTCTGGTTCTTCAACCTGCCGAAGATGGTGCATGAGGCCCATTGGGAGCGCTTCAGCATCTATCTGCTGCAATGGGTGAGCTACGACGTGCAGCCACAGTTCCGCGTCAAGGATAATGGCACGATCGATATCCGCTATCCGCGTTTTTCGGTTCTGGGCGACGATCCCAAGCAGCCGGCCTGGATCAAGACCGAGGCCGATGGTTCCTATAGCGTCGACATGGCCGGCGGGGTTCATATCGGTCGAACCGAGACCGTGGTGAACGCGCATGGCACCAGCCTCACGATCAGGACGTCCGGCACGACCCCCGTCGTGGTCGGCGCCGCACCTGCCTGGGTGAGCGCGTCCGCCGACAATGTCCAGGTCGATCTCGGCCTTTCCGGCTGGCTCAGCATCGACGCCAACCGCGTGAAGGTCGTCAAGCGCTTCTTCGGCTGGCCGAATTTCATATTCGACCCCACCTCGCCTTTCTTCGGCAAATCGACGAGCGAAGTCGTGTCTCTTCTGACCTCCGGCGAGCGCATCGATCCGAGCCAGTCTAACCTCTCGCTCGCCTTCGACAATTTCTGGAACAACATGACCTGGCAGCATGGCGACGTCTGGACGAAACTCTTCCAGACCATCGTGATGGCCTTCCTCGGCACGCTGCTCGGCGCAGTCGTCGGCTTCCCGCTCGCCTTCCTGGCGGCCCGCAACATCACGCCAAACCGGCTGCTCAATTCGGTTCTCAAGCGCTTCTTCGACTTCATGCGCTCCGTCGACATGCTCATCTGGGGCCTGTTCCTGACCCGCGCCTTCGGCCCCGGCCCCTTGTCCGGTAGCGGCGCCATCTTCCTCATGGAGGTCGGCTCGCTGGGCAAGCTCTATGCCGAAGCGCTGGAAAATATCGACAACAAGCCGCGCGAGGGCATCCGATCGGTCGGCGCCTCGCCGATCGCGATCCAGCGCTACGGCGTGCTGCCGCAGGTGATGCCCGTCTTTGCCGGCCAGACGCTCTATCAATGGGAATCCAACATCCGCGGCGCGACCATCATCGGCGCGATCGGCGCCGGCGGCATCGGCCTGAAGATCTGGGAAGCCATGCGCACCAACGACAATTGGCAGAACGTGGCCTACATGGTCGTTCTGCTGCTGATCGTGGTCTACGTCTTCGACATGATCTCCAACAAGCTCCGCAGCGCGATCGTCGGAGAAAAGATGATCTGACGATGCCGATTTCCGACCAAAGGACTGTCATAATCGGGGCCTATCTGCAAACCTCAAGTCTAGGCTACCCGATTCCCCGTTTGCCAGTCCTGACCTGTTCAGTTTGAAGCCAAGGAAGACCCCCTTGCGTTATGCAATCTATTTTTCAATGGAAGCCGACCATCCGCTGACCCGCGCTGCCGCATCATGGCTGGGTCGCGATGCCTTTGGTGAGGATGTTCCTGCCGCCACGGGTCGTGAGGAACTCGTCGCCGATCCGGCACGCTACGGCTTCCACGGTACGCTGAAGGCACCATTTCACCTGCGCGGCGGGATCGATCCGGCCAGCCTCTTCGACGCATTCGATGAGTTCTGCGCCGAAACACCGGCCTTCGAAATCCCGGAAGTCGTCATCGGCCAGCTCGGCCCCTTCTTCGCTCTCGTGCCGGGCATGGATTCCCATGCCGGCATCAACGCGCTGGCAGAGGCCTGTGTCCGCACCTTCGAACCCTTTCGCGCGCTCTTGAGCGAGGCGGACATTGCACGGCGCAAGCCGGATGCGCTTCCGGAGCGGCAGCGCCAATATCTCCTCGAATGGGGTTACCCCTACGTGTTCGAGGAATTCAGATTTCACATGACATTGACCGGGCCTGTCCCCGAGGCCGACCGGAGCGATGTCAGATCGAGACTTGAGATGCATTTCGGTCCTTTTGCCGGAAAGCCTCTAGCCACCTCGCATCTGGCCCTCTTCGTCGAGCCGGAACGCGGCGCGCCCTTCCATGTCGAACGGATCAAGCCGCTCAAGACGGCGTAAGGAAAGGCATGCACCCATGACTGCGGAATTTGTGATCAGAAACGCCCGGATCGTCCTGGAGGACGAGGTGCGGCATGGCTCGGTTCTCGTCCGCGACGGACTGATTGCCGACATTACGGCGAACTCCTCGGCACCCGGAGAGGATTTTGATGGCGATTACGTCATACCCGGCCTTGTCGAACTCCACACCGACCATCTGGAATCGCACTATTCCCCGCGTCCCGGCGTGCGCTGGAACATGATGTCGGCGATCCAGGCCCATGACGCGCAGATCTCATCCTCGGGCATCACCACGGTGTTCGATTGCCTGCGCATGGGCGCAGACGAGGATGGCGGTTTCGACGACGGCGAAATGCGCATGATGGCGGATGCGTTGCAACAGGCTGCCGACGAGGAACGGTTGCGTGCCGATCACTTCATCCATCTGCGTTGCGAAGTCTCGGCGCATAATGTGCTCGACCACTTCAACGCCTTCAGCGATGTCGCCGCCGTCCGGCTCGCCTCGATGATGGACCATGCGCCGGGTCAGCGCCAGTTCCAGACCATGGACCAGTACACGCTCTATTACAAAACCAAGCGCGGCCTTTCCGACGAGCAGTTCGCGGAATTTGTGCAGCGCCGCCTCGAAGCATCTGAAAAATATTCCAACCAGCACCGCATCGCGATTGCCGATTCCTGCCATGCGCGCGGTATCTCGATTGCATCGCATGACGACGCAACGCTTGATCATGTCGAGGAAGCCAAGAGCTTCGGTGTGCGCCTGGCCGAGTTCCCGACCAGCATGGAAGCCGCAAAGGCATCGCATGAGGCTGGCATGAGCGTGCTGATGGGCGCGCCGAACATCGTGCGCGGCAAGTCGCATTCCGGCAATATCGCCGCCCGCGATCTCGCCGAACACGGCGTGCTGGACGTTCTTTCTTCCGACTACGTGCCGCTGAGCCTCATCCATGCGCCCTTCATTCTGGCCGAGACGCATGAGGATATCTCGCTGCCGCAGGCGCTCGCCATGGTCACCGCAACACCGGCCCGCACCGTCGGTCTCGACGATCGCGGCCGCATCGCGCCCGGCCTGCGCGCCGATCTCGTCCGCGTTCGCCGCAACGACGGCGTTCCGGTTGTGCGCGGCGTGTGGCGTCAGGGTCGTCGGGTGGCGTGACATGGGCGCGGGAACGATCTTTGTCGTCGTTGGTCCGAGCGGCGCTGGCAAGGACAGTGTCATGGATCTTGCGCGCCGCCAGCTTGCCGGCGACAAAACAATGTATCGCTTCGTCAAGCGATACATAACGCGGCCTAAGGAGGCGGGTGGCGAGGATCACCAGCCGGTCGATCATGCCGGCTTTAGCGAACTGGCGGCGACCGGAAAGCTTGCCCTGCACTGGCAGGCGCACGGCCTGTTCTATGGCATACCCGTCGAAACGCTGGACGATCTCGATGCGGGTCGGATTTTGATCGTCAACGGCTCTCGCGCTGCCCTGCCCACTTTTCGCGAGGTCTATGGAGATGCGCTGAAAGTGGTTCTGGTGACCGCGCCGAAAGACGTGCTTGCCGAGCGGCTGGCCGCACGCGGCCGCGAAAGTGCCGAGAGCATCCTTCAGCGCCTTGAACGCAGCGGGGAACTGGGCGACGACACGACTGCCGATCTGGTCATCGTCAACGACAAGGATCTGGCAAAGGCCGGTGATCTTTTCACCAACTATCTCCGCTTGAGCCTCGCGGCCTGACACAGAACCCCACTTGAATCTCTGCGGTATGATCTGACCGCTGGGGGTACGAGAATGGAGCTTTGTATATGCCCCCGCCAGACATCTGCCACATTTCGAGCTTCTGTAAGCTTCATGATGCAATGTCCCAGCCAAGACGCAAAGACACGTAAGCGTTAACGTCACCCAACGCGCCAGTGAAGAAGGCGAAGCCCGCAAAAAGGCCGGCTTGCCTTCGCTTGCCTAAAGGATCCAGGACATGACACTGAACGACCATGCGACCGCGCTTTCGGAAGCACCGCCCGTGATCGAACGCGCCCGCCTCGAACTCAAGCGCCGCAATCTGACCATCGCCCGATCCGAGCGGCTGTCAGACGGCATGCTGCGGCTGCATTTTACAAGTGAGGACCTTGCCGATTTCGCCAGCCTTGCCCCGGACGACCATATCAAGCTTTTCATCCCCAATGCGGATGGCCAGCCTTTCATGCGGGAATATACGCCCCGGCGCTTCGACACTGCCGCCCGTACGCTGATCATCGATTTCGCTGTCCACGATGCCGGTCCGGCGACCTCGTGGGCGCTGAAAGCCCAGGCTGGCGACACGATCGAGATCGGAGGCCCACGGGGCTCGGCGCTGCTGCACGGCCGGATCGACCATTGGCTGCTGATCGGCGACGAGACCGCTATTCCCGCGATCGGCCGCCGGATTGAGGAGGCGGCACCCGGCGTGACGCTGACCAGCGTGATGGCAATTGCAGCAGACGAAGACAGACAAAGCTTCGAGGGAAGGGCCACACACCGAGAGATCTGGGTGACCCGCCCAGTCTCCGACAGTGCGAACGCGCAACCACTGATCACCGCCCTCAACCAGATCGAGCTTCTTCCGGCGACTTTCGTTTGGATTGCCGCAGAAGCGAAGGTTGCCAAGGCGATCCGGACTTACATGACGGACACCCGCGGCCTCCCAGCCGGATGGTTCAGGGCGTCGGGCTACTGGCAGATGGGCGAGCCCGGCGCGCATATGAGCATTGATTAAGATCGACTCGGTCGCGGGTGCTGTCTACTGCGCCCGCGACCAGCTCACCGACTTGCAGACGATCTTGGCAAGGACGCAGCCGCGCGTCGTCATGCTGGAGCCCTTCACGTCGACCTGCAGATTGTAGGTCAGGCCGCGCTGGGGGTCCTGCGCCTTGCCCTCGTATTTGCCGCCGCCGGACGAGGTGACATTCATGATCAGCTTGTCACCCACCTTTTCGCTCGGCGTACCCGGCTTGATCCAGAGATTGGTGGCGCAGAGAGCAGATCCGCAGCTCTCGATACGAACCTTTGCGTTGCCGTCGCCGCGTGACCAAACCCCTTTCATGGATCCGTCTTCGGCAGCAAACGCCTGTCCGGCGCCCATAAGAACAAGAGCTGTCAGTGCAATCGAGCGGTTCAACATCGCAAATATCTCCTCAGAAATTTTATGCAACTGATTACGGTTTGAAGATCACGGCGGATCGCGCACCAGCGAAATTCTGAAATCCAGAACGCCGATGCCCCCGTAATGAGTTCCATAGAAACAAATGGATTTGGCGATGAATGCGCTTTCGATGATAGTTCCCCTGATATTCCTTTCGCTCGGCATGGCCGCCGCTTGGGCTGTGCAGCGCAAGACCGGCAATAGCGGCTGGGTGGATATGGCCTGGTCGGCGCTGACCGGAATTGCGGCGATCATCGGCCTTGCGCTCGCTGGCGTCTTGACCACTGAGCCGGGCATCGTGGCGGCGCTGATCCTGGCGCTGTGGGCGGCGCGGCTCGCCGTTCACATCGGCGGTCGCAGCCGGTTCGCTGGCGAAGATCCGCGTTACGCGGCACTTATAGAGGAATGGGGCAACGCAGCACCGCAGCAGCTCTTCAAGTTTCTCCAGATTCAGGCCGTCGTATCCTTCATCCTGGTGATCTCGGTCATGGCCGCCACCACCGGCGTCGCGACACTGACGCACTTCCACCTTGCTGCGCTCGCGGTCGCCGTGATCGCCATTACGGGAGAAGCGATCTCCGACCGCCAGCTTTCCGAGTTCCGTCGCGAAAACAAGGGCTTCAAGGGCATTTGTGATGTGGGTCTCTGGCGCTGGTCGCGCCATCCCAATTATTTCTTTGAATGGCTTTACTGGTGCGCATGGCCGGTGATGGCTCTTTCCACGGGCAGCCCCCTGGCGATAGCTGCATCGCTGCTCGCGCCCGCACTCATGTATTACCTTCTCGTGCACGTGTCGGGCATTCCGCCGCTCGAAAAGCACATGCTGGCATCCCGCGGCGAACGCTTCCGCCAGTACCAGCAGCGCGTGAATGCCTTTTTCCCCGGCCCGCCCCGCCCGCTCGATTTCAAGGAGACCGCGAAATGACCATGATCGCCAATGTCATCAATGCCGCCGAGCGGGTGAACCTTCCCGACTGGCTGACCGCCGCCGGCGTGGAGTTCCTCGTCGGACGCACGGGCCGCCGTCTTCAGACCGTCGCAGAGACCGAAGAGGCGATGTTCTTCGAGACGATGAAGGCCTATCCGATTGCCATCCACACGGACGAGGCGAACGAGCAGCATTACGAAGTGCCCGCGGACTTTTTCGGCCTGGCGCTCGGCGCACGCCGCAAATATTCCTGCTGCTTCTATGAAAATGCCGGCGACACGCTCGACCAGGCGGAAATCGCAGCCCTGAAGCGCACCGTGGAAAATGCCGGCCTCGCCGATGGCCAGACCATTCTGGAACTCGGCTGCGGCTGGGGTTCGCTGTCGCTCTACATGGCGGAGCATTTCCCCAACTCATGTATCGTCGCAGTCTCGAATTCCGCCTCCCAGCGCGCCCATATAGAGGGCGTAGCCAAGGCGCGCGGTTTCAAGAACCTCGCCGTTCGTACCGCCAACATGACCGAATTCGACCCGCAGGCACAGTTCGACCGGATCGTTTCGGTCGAGATGTTCGAGCACATGTCGAACTGGCACGAACTGCTGACCCGCACCCGCTCATGGCTGAAGCCGGACGGCCGCCTCTTCATGCATATCTTCACCCATCGCGACCGATCCTACCGCTTCGACCATCGGGACCAGGCCGACTGGATCGCACAGCACTTCTTCACCGGCGGCATCATGCCCTCGCATGAGCTGATCCACCGCTTTTCCGATATCTACAAGGTCGAGGCCGAGTGGAAGTGGAACGGCCAGCATTACGAAAAGACGGCGAAGCACTGGCTGGAAAACTTCGACAGGAACGACGAAGCCGTGCGCCGGGTCCTGAGCGAATGCTACGGCAAGGATGCACAGGTCTGGCATCGCCGCTGGCGCCTCTTCTTCCTCGCCACCGCAGGTCTCTTCGGTCACAACAATGGCGAGACCTGGGGCGTTTCCCACTACCGGCTGTCGCCGGCATGACGCTCGCCATGGACAGAAGCGAGCCCCGCGCGCTCGATCCATTGACATCGGCAGCCATGTCGGTGTCGACGGTGATTGCGCTCAACAAGCCTATCTATCCTCTTTACGTCTGGTGGCTCGCGCCAGACGCACTGAAGGCATCGTTCTGGACGGCCGCGTCGTTTCCCATCTGGGTCGCCCTGCCCTTTCTGGCCCGGCGCAATCCTTATGCGGCACGGGTCGCACTGGTCGCTGTCGGCGCAATTGACACGGTCGCGATCGGCATGGCGCTGGGCGACGGCACGGGTGCCTGGCTCTTCCTCTTCGCGGCCCTGATGCTCGCGGCCATGTCCTTCGAAGCGGCAGAGGTCTGGACGAGGCGCATCGCCATTTCGGCAGTCTTCGTGCTGTTCGCTCTCGTCTATGGCCGCTTTCCGGTGGGCCTCGCGGGCGCATTTTCGCCTGAAAGTGTTGCGACGCTGTTCAAGCTTAACGCCTTTGGCGCGGCCGCACTTCTTGCCTTCATCGGCCTTCGCTATCCTTCCTCACGCTGACCGCGTGAGGACGATCTTTATGTTTTCCTGATGCGCCCTCCCCACCTTCGCAATCGAGACCTGACCTGATGCGGGCGTAAAATCCGGACCTGTAACAACAGGAGTCCGGACATGTCCGACATCATCTTTCTCGCGCTGGGCATCGGCACGTTCATCGTGCTGGCCCTTTATGCGCACAGCCTCCAGCGTCTTTGAGGCTCGCCATGATCATTCCCGTCATCGGCTTCATCATTGCCGTCGCTCTCGCCGTCTATCTGGTCGCCACGCTTCTGCGACCGGAGAAATTCTAAAGGTCGGGGAGAAACATCATGACACTTATCGGATGGGTTCAGATCGGCTTTCTGCTGGCGCTCGTGCTGGCTTCGATCAAACCGCTCGGCCTTTACATGGCCAAGGTCTTCTCAGGCGAGAAGACAGTCCTCGCGCCGGTCCTTGGACCGCTTGAGACCGCCATCTACAAGCTTTCCGGCATCAATCGCGACAAGGAACAGGGTTGGCTTGCCTATACGCTCGCCATGCTCGCCTTCTCGGTCGCCGGCTTCGTCGTACTTTATGCCATCATGCGCCTGCAGGCCTATCTGCCGGTCAATCCGCAGGGCTTTGGCGCTGTCCCGAGCGATCTCGCCTTCAACACCTCGGCGAGCTTCGTCACCAACACCAACTGGCAGAACTATTCCGGCGAAGCGGTGATGAGCAATTTCACCCAGATGGCCGGTCTGGCCGTGCAAAACTTCCTCTCTGCCGCCACCGGCATGGCGCTCGCCATTGCCGTCACGCGCGCCTTCATCCGTTCCAAGGCGGAAACGGTCGGCAATTTTTGGGTCGATACGACACGGGCGACGCTTTACGTCCTGCTGCCGCTCTCCATCATCGTCACGATCGCCTTCATCTTCCTCGGCCTGCCGCAGACGATGGACGGCTCGGTGACCGCCACGACGCTGGAAGGTGCCAAGCAGGTGATCACGCTCGGCCCCGTTGCCAGCCAGGAAGCCATCAAGCAGCTCGGCACGAATGGCGGCGGTTTCTATAACGCCAACGCCGCGCATCCGTTTGAAAACCCGAACGCGATTGCCAACTACATCAACATCTTCGCCATGCTGTCGATCTCGGCGGCCATGGTCTACATGTTCGGCCAGATGACCGGCAACCGCAAGCAGGGCTGGGTTCTCATCAGCGCCATTGCCGTCCTGCTCATCGCCGGTATCGGCATCACCTACTGGGCGGAAACTGCCGGCAACCCGATCCTGACCTCGCTCGGCCTCGACCCCTCCATGGGCAACATGGAAGGCAAGGAAGTCCGCTTCGGCCAGGCCATGTCCACGCTCTACACGGCGGTCACGACAGGCCTTTCGGACGGCGGCGTCAACAGCATGATCGGTTCCTATACCGGCATCGGCGGCCTCGTTCCGATGTTTCTCATCCATCTCGGCGAAGTCCTGCCGGGCGGTGTCGGCTCGGGTCTCTATGGCCTGATCGTCTTCGCCGTGCTCTCCGTCTTCGTTGCCGGTCTCATGGTCGGCCGCACGCCGGAATTCCTCGGCAAGAAGATCGAAAGCCGCGAGATGAAGTTCGCCATGCTGGCGGTTCTCATCCTGCCGCTGGTCATCCTTGCCTTCTCCGCCATCTCGGCCATGCTGCCCGCAGCGGTCGCCGCCATCGGCACGCCCGGCCCGCACGGCCTGTCGGAAATCCTCTATGCCTTCACCTCGGCTGCCGGCAATAACGGCTCGGCCATGGCAGGCCTCAGCGGCAACACCGTCTGGTACAACACGACGCTCGGCATCTCCATGCTTCTCGGCCGCTTCGCCTATGTCGTCCCGGTCATGGCCATTGCCGGCTCGCTCGCCGCAAAACAGAAGATCCCCTCTTCCAAGGGTACCTTCCCCACCGACACGCCGCTTTTCGCCGGCCTGCTGATCGGCATCATCCTGATCCTCGGCGGACTGCAATTCTTCCCGTCACTGGCACTGGGCCCGATCGTCGAGCACTTCGCCATGATGGCCGGCCAGACGTTCTAAAGGTCAATGACAATGTCCAACAAGACAACAACCCCGGCCCTTCTTGATCCGAGCATCGTGTTCCCGGCCATCAAGGACGCCTTTATCAAGCTCGATCCGCGTCAGCTGATCCGCAACCCGGTCATCTTCGTCACGGAAGTCGTCGCCGCCTTCGTATCCGCCATCTTCATCCGCGACCTGATCGCGGGTGGAAACGAAGGCGTCTTCTCCGGTCAGATCGCTGCCTGGCTCTGGTTCACCGTGCTCTTCGCCACCTTTGCCGAAGCCGTCGCCGAAGGGCGCGGCAGGGCGCAGGCCGAAAGCCTGAAGAAGACCAAATCCGAACTCGTCGCCCGTCGTCTCAAGGACGGGCGCGAGGAAAAGATCGCCGCCACGCTCCTCAAGCTCGGCGATATCGTCATCGTCGAGGCCGGGGAACTCATCCCCGGTGACGGCGAAGTGATCGAGGGCATCGCCTCGGTCAATGAAAGCGCCATTACCGGCGAATCCGCTCCCGTGATCCGCGAATCCGGCGGCGACCGCTCGGCCGTCACCGGCGGCACACAGGTTCTCTCCGACTGGATCAAGGTCAAGATCACCGTTCAGCCGGGCTCGAGCTTCGTCGACCGCATGATCGCCCTGATCGAAGGCGCCGAACGCCAGAAGACGCCGAACGAGATCGCGCTGTCGATCCTGCTCTCAGGCCTCACGATCGTCTTCCTCATCGTCGTCGTCTCGACCTGGGGCCTCGCCGGCTATTCCGGCACGCTGGTCTCGGCCACGGTTCTCGCCGCTCTCCTCGTCACGCTGATCCCGACCACGATCGGCGGCCTGCTCTCGGCCATCGGCATTGCCGGCATGGACCGCCTGCTGCGCTTCAACGTGGTGGCCACCTCCGGCCGCGCCGTGGAAGCCGCCGGCGACGTCGACACGCTGCTGCTCGACAAGACCGGCACGATCACCTTCGGCAACCGCATGGCGTCCGAATTCCTGCCCGTTCCCGGCGTCGATGCCCATGAACTGGCGGAAGCCGCGCTTCTCGCCAGCCTTGGCGACGACACCCCGGAAGGCCGCTCCATCGTGGCGCTTGCCAACGGCACCTATGGCGTTGCAACGCCGAACATCACGCCCGATCTCGTCGTGCCCTTCGCCGCTGAAACGCGTCTGTCGGGCTGCGACATCGGCACCCGCCGCCTGCGCAAGGGCGCGGTGGATTCCGTTCGCAACTTCACCGGCCTCACCGAAGCCGAATGCCCCCCGGCATTTCGTCAGGCGGTCGACAAGGTCGCTCGCTCGGGCGGCACGCCGCTCGCCGTCGCCTCCGGCAACAAGCTGCTCGGCGTCATCCACCTGAAGGATATCGTCAAGCCGGGCATCAAGGAGCGTTTCGCGGAACTTCGCGCCATGGGCATCCGCACCGTCATGGTGACGGGCGACAATCCGGTCACCGCTGCGGCGATTGCCTCTGAAGCCGGCGTCGACGACTTCCTCGCCGAAGCAAAGCCGGAAGACAAGCTCGCCTATATCCGCGAGCAGCAGCGCGGCGGCCGCCTCGTCGCCATGTGCGGCGACGGGACCAATGACGCTCCGGCGCTTGCCCAGGCAGACGTTGGCGTGGCCATGCAGACCGGCACGCAGGCCGCCCGCGAAGCCGCCAACATGGTGGACCTCGATTCCAGCCCGACCAAGCTCATCGAGATCGTCGAGATCGGCAAGCAGCTGCTGATGACACGCGGCGCGCTCACCACCTTCTCGATCGCCAACGACGTCGCGAAATATTTCGCGATCATCCCGGCGCTCTTCGTGGTGACCTATCCGCAGCTTTCAGCACTCAACATCATGGCGCTCGGTTCTCCGAAGTCCGCCATCCTGTCGGCCGTGATCTTCAACGCGCTGATCATCATCGCGCTGATCCCGCTGGCGCTGAAGGGTGTCTCCTACCGTCCGGCAGGGGCTGCCACACTGCTGCGCCGCAACCTCCTCATCTACGGCCTTGGCGGCATCCTGCTGCCCTTCGCCGGCATCAAGATCATCGACCTCGCGGTCGTCTTCCTCCACCTGGTATAAGTCCATGTTGAAACATCTTCGCCCCGCATTCTCGCTGGTCATTCTCATGACCCTCGTGACCGGCGTCGCCTATCCCTTTGCCATGACCGGCGTCGCCAAGGTCGCCGCCCCCGCCAAGGCGGAGGGCAGCCTCATTGCCAAGGATGGCCAGATCGTCGGCTCCACTCTGATTGGCCAGAACTTTTCGAGCGATCGCTACTTCTGGCCCCGCCCGTCCGCAACCTCGCCGAACCCCTATGATCCGACAGGCTCGGGCGGCTCGAACCTTGGGCCGACCGCGGCAAAGCTCAAGGACCGCGTCGCCGGCGATGTCGACAAGCTGAAGAAGACCGGCGTTGCCACGCCGATCCCCGCCGATGCCGTCACCGCCTCCGGCTCCGGCCTCGACCCGGACATCACGCCACAGAACGCGCTGATGCAGGTCGGGCGCGTGGCGCAGGCGCGCGGGCTCGATGTCGGCAAGGTCGCCGATCTCGTCAATGCCCATGTCGAAAAGCGGCTCTTCGGCTTCATCGGCGAACCGCATGTTAACGTGCTTGAGCTCAATATGGCGCTCGACGCCCTCAAGAGCTGACAGGACGCATGGCAGGAAACGGCCAGGATCAGATCAAACGTCCGGACCCGGATGCGCTGCTTGCCCTTGCGGATAAGGACCGCAGGGGCAAGCTGACCATTTTTCTGGGCGCGGCTCCCGGCGTCGGCAAGACCTATGCCATGCTCCAGCGCGCCAGGCGGCTGCGCGCTGCCGGAACCGACATCATCGTCGGGCTGGTCGAGACCCATGGCCGCAGCGAGACCGCCTCGCTTCTCGAAGGCCTCGATATCCTGCCTCGCCGCGAGATCGACTATCGCGGCCGCACACTGCACGAATTCGATCTCGATGCGGCGCTTGCCCGGCGCCCCACCGTCATCATTGTGGACGAGTTGGCTCATTCCAACCCGGAAGGCAGCCTGCATCCCAAGCGCTATCAGGACATCGACGACCTGCTGGACGCCGGCATCAATGTCTGGACGGCGCTCAATATCCAGCATGTCGAGAGCCTGTCCGATCTCGTCACCCAGATCACCGGCGTGACCATCCGCGAGCGCGTGCCCGACAGCGTGCTCAACCGCGCCGACGAGATGCTGCTTGTGGACCTGCCGCCCGCGGAACTCATCGAGCGCCTGCAGGAGGGCAAGGTCTATCTGCCGGAAAGCGCCAACCGCGCCGTCGACCGCTTCTTCCGCATTGGCAACCTGACCGCCTTGCGCGAACTGGCGCTGCGCCGCACCGCCGACCGTGTCGACGACCAGATCGTCGATTATCTCAAACAGAACGCTATTGCCGGCCCTTGGGCCAGCGGCGAACGGTTGATCGTCTGCGTCGGCGCAGACCCGCTCTCCGAAATCGTCGTGCGCGCGGCGGCGCGCCTCGCCTCCGGGCTCAACGCGCCCTTCGTCGCCGTCCATGTCGAGCGCGCCGACCGGGAGAATGACGATGCCGCCGCGATCCGGCAGCTCGACAAGGTGCTGCGGCTGGCCGAAGAACTCGGCGGCGAGGTCAAGCGCATCGTCGGCCGCGACTATGTCGAGGAAATCCTGAAATTTGCGGCGGCCGAACACGCGACCCAGATCGTCATCGGCTCAAGCCCGAAACGCGGCTGGGCCTTCTGGCGGCGGGGCTCGCTGCAGGATGCGCTGACGGCCCATGCAGGCGGTCTGGCCCTGCATGTCGTCACCGCCGACAGGGTGCCGGAGAAGCGCCGCAAGCCACGCCCCAACGTCGACCTCGCCTCGCTGCGCATGAATGTGCTGATCGGCGTCGCGGCCGTCGCGGCAGCAAGCCTGATCGGCGAAGGCATCGACCAGATCATCCATCTGCCGAACCTCTCCATCATCTTCCTGATGGGCGTGCTGGTCGCCGCCGTCTATGGCGGGCTGACGTCGGCGCTACTGGCCTCGGCGCTCTCGACGCTGGCCTACAATTTCCTCTTCATCGAGCCGCGCTACACGCTGACCGTCGCCGAGCCTTATGAAGTCTTCGCGCTTGTGGCCTATCTCTGCGCCGCCGTTCTGACGGGCAGTCTCGCGGCGCGAAGCCGCGAACGCGCCAAGGCAGCCCGCAGCCGTGCTGTCGCCATGCAGGCGCTCTACGACTTCTCGCGCAAGCTGTCCGGCACCACGAATATCGAGGAAGTTCTCTGGGCCGCCGTCACCCAGCTTCAATCGGGCCTGAAGAAGAACGTCCTCCTGCTTCTGCCCGTCGAGGGTGATCTGAAGACTCTCGCCGCCTGGCCGCCGGACACGGAACCCGACGTCGCCGATCTCACCGCCGCACGTTGGGCGCATGAAAAGCGCGAGCATGCCGGCTTTGGAACCGGCACACTGCCCAACAGCCGTTTCCATTTCCGTCCGCTGATGAGCCCGCATGGCGTCGTCGGCGTCTGTGGCGTCGAGCTTGCGGAAGAAACGCTGAACCCGACCGATGAGCGCATGCTGACAGCCATCCTCGACCAGACGGCCGTCGCCATCGATCGCGCCCGCCTGTCTCAGGAAAGCGTCGACCAGGCCGCGCAGCTGGAAGGCGAGCGCTATCGCGACGCGCTTCTCTCCTCGATCTCGCATGATCTCAAGACGCCGCTGGCCACCATCACCGGCGCGGTCAGCAGCCTGCGCGAATTCGGCGACAGGATGCAGCCGGAAAGCCGCGACGATCTCCTGCAATCGATCGAGCAGGAAAGCGACCGCCTGTCCCGCTTCGTTGCCAACCTGCTGGACATGAGCCGCATCGAATCCGGCGCGCTGAAATTTACCCGCGACTGGGTGGATGTCGCCGATGTCGTGCGCACCGCCGTCGAGCGGGCGCGGAAATATTTCCCCGGCCGCAGCATAGAGACAGGCCTTGCTGCCGACCTGCCGCTGATCGAGGCGGACAGCGTGCTGCTCGGACAGGTACTTTTCAATCTGCTCGACAACGCGGTCAAATATGGCGGTACGGAGCCGATCAATGTCTATGCCCGCCGTGATGGCGAAGCGGTGATCATCTCCGTCACCGACCTCGGCAAGGGCATTCCACCGGAAGAGCTGGAACGGGTCTTTGAAAAGTTCTATCGACGCGGCAAGAGCGATGGTCGCGCGCCGGGGACCGGCCTTGGCCTTTCCATCGCCCGAGGCTTCATCGAGGCGATGGGCGGCACAATCAAGGCCGAAAGCCCGGCGCTGAAGAAACGGGGAACCCGCATCACCATGCGGTTTCCTCTGAAACCCGCGAGGAACGACGCATGAGCCTGGACCGCATTCTGGTCGTCGATGACGAGCCGCAGATCCAGCGCTTCCTGAAACCCGCGCTCAATGCTGCCGGCTATGAGGTCATGGAGGCAGGGACCGGCGCGGAAGCGCTGAAAGCGGTCGCCACGGCTGCACCCGATGTGGTCATCCTCGATCTCGGCCTGCCGGACATGGATGGCAAGGACGTCGTGGCGCAGCTGCGCGGCTGGTCGGATATCCCCATCATCATCCTTTCCGCCCGCGACCGCGAGAGCGAGAAGATCGCCTCTCTCGACCTCGGCGCGGACGATTATGTCGAAAAGCCCTTCGGCATCGGCGAGCTGACGGCCCGCATCCGAACGGCGCTGCGCCGCAAGAACAAGGAAACCGCCGTTTCCACGCATTTCACCATCGACGGACTGGACATAGACACGCAACGCCGGATCGTCTCGCGCGACGGAGCGCCGATCAAGCTGACGCCGAAGGAATATGATCTTCTCGTCCTGCTATCCCGGCACGCGGGCCGCGTCGTCACCCATAAGATGCTGCTGACCTCCGTCTGGGGTCCGGCGCATGGCGAGGACCTGCATTATCTGCGCGTCTTCATCGGCCAGCTGCGGCAGAAGATCGAGCGGAACCCGACGGAGCCGGTGATCATTCGCACCGAACCGGGCGTCGGCTACCGCTTTGCCGAAAGCGCCGGCTGAACTCAGACCGGCCGCACGCGGGTCACGTAGTTCTCGAAGAAATCCGAGAACCTCGCGACACGCATCGGGAGCTTCTCATAGGGCGGATAGTAGAGCGTGAGCCAGAGTTCGGCGGGTTCCCAGTCGGGCAGTACGGGAACGAGATGACCGGAGCCTAGCACCTCCTCGACGATGAAATGGGGGAGCAGCGCGATTCCCTCGCCGTTTTCCGCCAGCCGCGCCGAAACCTCGCCATTATTCGTCGCCAGCACCTTTCCCGCGTGAACCTTTCGCATGCGTCCAGCCTTCGAAAGTTCCCACTCTTCTGCCAGTGCCTCCTCATCGAAGGCGATGCAGTCGACCTGTCTGAGGTCCTCGGGCTCCTGCGGGGTTCCGTTGATCGCCAGATAGCCCGGCGAGGCGACCAGGAGCCGGCGCACGGGGCGGATCTTGCGCCAGATCGTGGACTTGTCCTGCGGCGCGCGCGAGATGCGAATGGCAAGATCGAAGCCACCCGAAACGATATCGATGAAATGGTCGGTCAGCGACAGAGACACGCTGATATCCGGGTTCTCGACACGAAGCCCGGAGACAACATCCGGCAATATCCTCTGTCCGAGAGACAGCGGCGCATTGAGCCGAATATGGCCTGAAACGTGATCGGTCTGCGCCCGAACCTCATCGGCAACAGTTTCGAACTCATCGAGCAACGGCGAGATGCGCGCGGCATAGACCGCACCCGCTGACGTCAGCGACACCTGCCGCGTCGTGCGCAGGAGAAGCTGGACGCCGAGTTCGGCTTCGAGCGTACTGACCGCCCGTGTCACGGTCGGGGCCGTCATCGACAATTGCCGCGCGGCGGCCACGAAGCTGCGATGGCGCGCGACGGCGAGAAATATCCGAATGTTGGTCAGATCGCTCATGTCGATAATTTCACATTATGCAATAATATTGTCAATTTTATTTCTATTCACAATAGGACGCCTGGGGGCCATCTTCTGCCCATCGGAGGACGCAAACACGGCGTCCCGCAAGAAAGGACCAAGGCAATGCTGACTCAGATCAAGGGATTGCACCATGTGACCTCGATGGCCGCGGATGCGCAGGTCAACAGCGATTTCTTTACCAAGACGCTGGGCCTTCGCCGCGTCAAGAAGACCGTCAATTTCGATGCCCCTGAGGTCTATCACCTCTATTACGGCGACGAAGTCGGGACCCCCGGCTCGGTCATGACCTATTTCCCCTTCCCGGATATCGCCGCCGGCAAGGCAGGCGTGGGCGAAGTTGGCGAGACCTATTTCGCCGTTCCCAAGGGCTCGCTCGGCTACTGGCGCGAACGCCTTTCCAAGTTCGGCGTCCAGGGTCTTGCCGAAACGGAAGCTTTTGGCGAAAAGCGCCTGCGCTTTGCCGGCCCCGACAATGACGGCTTCTCGCTGATCGAGGTCGATGGCGACGACCGGAACGGCTGGCTGCACGACGAGATCGGCGCGGCGGAAGCGATCAAGGGCTTTCATGGTGCGAGCATGCGCCTCAAGGATGCGGGCGCCACCCGCGAACTTCTCGGCTTCATGGGCTACCAGAAGGTCGACGAAAAGAACGAATGGTCGCGCTATGCCATCCCCGGCGGCAACGGTGCCGATTTCATCGACATCGAAACGCTTCCCGGTGCAGGCTTTGCTCGTCAGGGTGCCGGCTCGGTACACCACATCGCCTTTGCGGTGGAAGACAGGGCAGCCCAGCTGGAAGTCCGCAAGGCACTTCTCGACACCGGCTATCAGGTCACCGCGGTCATCGACCGCGATTACTTCTGGGCGATCTATTTCCGCACGCCCGGCGGCGTTCTTTTCGAGATCGCCACCAACGAACCGGGCTTCGATCGCGACGAGGATACGGCCCATCTCGGCCAGGCTCTGAAGCTGCCGACGCGCTATGAACCGCATCGCCAACAGATCGAAGGTCTGCTGAAGCCGATCGTCGATTGATGGCAACGCAACACAAAGCAGCGGGATCGCAAAAGCGGTCCCGCCTGTTGGAGATGATGACATGACCACCTACCATGCTTTCACGAAGGCGCCAGCGCCGGGCGCACCGCTCATCTTTGCCTTTCACGGCACAGGCGGCAACGAATTCCAGTTCAACGAACTGATCGGTGAGATCCGTTCGGATGCGGGCATCGTCGCGCCGGGGGGCGATGTCAGCGAACACGGTGCGCTGCGCTTCTTCCGCCGCACAGGCGAAGGCGTCTACGACATGGACGACCTGAAGCTTCGCACCGAACGGATGGCGGCCTTTGTCGCCGCACAAAAGGAGGCGCATCCAGGCCACCCGCTCTACGGGTTGGGCTATTCCAACGGCGCCAATATCCTCGCCTCGGTGATGTTCGAACATCCGGATCTGTTTGAAAAAGTCGCGCTGCTGCATCCTCTTATTCCTTGGGAGCCGGAGGCAAACGAAGGGCTGAACGGCAAGCAAGTCCTGATCACCGCCGGCGAGCGCGACCCGATCTGCCCGCTTCCGCTGACCCAGCGGCTGATTTCCTACTTCGGCGGTCAGGGCAGCCGCGTCGAAGCCGCCTTTCATCCCGGCGGGCATGAAATCCGTCAGGGGGAACTGCAGGCTCTCGCGCAGTTCCTCGGTGCCTGAGGGCGCAAGGCCCCGGCGATGTGGCCTTTGCCTTCTTCTCACGGGCCTTCAGCGACGCCACCCCGCTGTCGTCCAGATCGGACAACCGCGGGGTTAAATTGCTGTCCCAACCGAGTGTGCAGCGAGCACAACGGATGCCGGTGTCTCACAAGCTGATCACTATCCCAAACAAAATTAGCTAACCTTATGAACACACGTGGACATCGTTCAAAATCGAGTGCTAAAACACGACAACTGACGAACATCAATTCCTGATGGGCGCTTCAAGTTCGGGTTGCATTATTGGTGGGGAAATATGCGCTCAAGGCTCGGCGATAGTGCAGTTGAGCGGTCTGGCTCGAGATGGGCATTCCTGTCGCGTCGCCAGCGCGCCTATGCCGTTGCCATTCTGGCGGCCTTTTGCGCGATCGGCATCTGTCTCGTCTTCAAGTCACGTATGAGCGATTCGCTCGCCGCCATGATTCTCGCCATGCCTGTGGTTGCGTCTGCGGCCATTGGCGGGTTTGGACCTGTGCTGATCGCGGGCCTCCTGTCGCTGGCGGCCCTCGTCGCATTGGACGACCACGCCGACCTCGCCTTTTCACTCGGCCCGGCGATGGCGTTTGCGCTTCTTGTCGTCTCGATCGCCCTGCTGGCGGAGGTCCTGCAGCGCACGCGCGATGCCGGGCGGCAAGCTCTCGCAGAGATGACCGCGCAGGCCGCACATCTGAAATCGGTTCTGGACACCGCTCCGGATGCCGCCGTGGTCGCCAATCCAGACGGGATCATCGTCTCCTTCAATGCCGCTGCCGTCCGCCAGTTCGGCTATAGCGAACAGGAAGCGATCGGCCGGAACCTGCGCATTCTCATGCCGGAGCCGTACAGGGCCGAACATGACGGTTATATCGCCAGATACCGCAACACCGGCGAGCGACGGATCATCGGCATCGACCGCGTTGTCGTCGGCAAGCGCAAGGACGGGTCGACCTTCCCGATGAAACTTGCCGTCGGCGAGACACATAGCGAGGGCAAACGCTATTTCACGGGCTTCATCCGCGACCTCACCGAGCGCGAGGAATCCGAAGCCCGGCTGCAGGCGATCCAGGGCGAACTGGCCCGCCTTGCCCGTCTCAACGAAATGGGCGAAATGGCCTCGACGCTGGCCCACGAACTGAACCAGCCGCTCTCCGCCATCTCCAACTATGTCCACGGCTGTTCGCGGCTGCTGCGCGACATGGACGACGATCTCGCGAGCCGCATGCGCGATGCGCTGGACGAGGCCGGCCGGCAGTCGCTGCGCGCCGGGCAGATCATCCGGCACCTGCGCGAATTCGTGACCAAGGGCGAGACGGAAAAGAACCCCTACAATATCCGCAAGCTGATCGAGGAGGCTGGCGCGCTGGCGCTGGTCGGCTCCCGCGAAAAGGGTGTGCGCGCCGTCTTCGACTTTGCCTCCGAGGCGGAACTGGTCATGGTGGATCACGTCCAGATCCAGCAAGTGCTGATCAACCTGATGCGCAATGCCATTGAGGCGATGAAAGATTCGTCCACCAAGCAACTGGTCGTGCGCACGGCACGTTCGGCACCGGGTGAAATCAGCATCACGGTCGCCGATACCGGACCGGGGATCGCGGAGGAGATTTCCGCCCAGCTCTTCAAGCCCTTCACCACGACGAAGCCAGGCGGGATGGGAATTGGACTTTCCATCTCCAAACGCATCGTGGAGGCTCATGGCGGACGGATGGCTGTGATCTCCAACGAACATGGCGGCGCCACATTCGAATTTACGTTGCCGGAATACGAGGAAACCACCGATGTCGAAGACTGACTTCACGGTGCACATCGTCGATGACGAGGAAGCGGTGCGCAAATCGCTCGCCTTCATGCTGACCATGAACGGCTTTGCCGTTCGCATGCATCAGTCGGCAACGGAATTCCTCGATTTCGCGCCCAGCGCCCGCGACGCGGTTCTCATAACCGACCTGCGCATGCCCGATATGAGCGGCGTCGAACTCATACGCAAGCTCGCCACCGTCAACGGGGCGATCCGCCCCGTCGTGATCACCGGCCATGGCGACGTGCCGATGGCGGTCGAGGCGATGCGTGCCGGCGCGGTCGACTTCATCGAAAAACCCTTCGACGATACGCTGATCATCGAGGCGATCCACCGAGCAGCGGATGGGTTGACGCCGTCTACCGGCGAAGGCGAGGACGTGAACACGGTCAAGGCCCGGATCGACAGCCTCAGCGAACGCGAGCGGCAAGTTCTTTCCGCCGTTGTCGCCGGCCTTCCCAACAAGGCCATTGCCTACGATCTCGACATCAGCCCCCGCACCGTCGAAGTCCACCGCGCCAATGTCATGGCCAAGATGGCGGCGAAAAGCTTGCCGGAACTCGTGCGGATGGCGCTTGCTGCCGGCTTTCATGCTGCGTGATTTTTGATATATAACAAAGCGCATGCGGAAGGGTTTCTGCAGAATGGCGCATTGAAGCCGGATTTTCGGCAAGTTCATTGTGCCAACCATGCCCAAGTCACGCCCCATTGTCGTCATCGTGCCAGATC
Source organism: Rhizobium sp. C1 (assembly GCF_021026335.1). GTDB lineage: Bacteria > Pseudomonadota > Alphaproteobacteria > Rhizobiales > Rhizobiaceae > Ensifer_A. The sequence continues at coordinate 212,000 of NZ_JAJNCY010000003.1, read as the reverse complement.
AGGCCCTCAACAAGTCTCTCGCCTTCGCGCTGGAGGCTGACGGCTATCGTGTGTCGAGCTTTTCGTCCGTTGCCGCAGCGACAAAGGCGCTGCCGGAGGCGCTCTGTATCATCGCCGATGACGGTGTACTGAAGGCTGCTGTCTCGCCGAATGATCTCTCAAGCTTTGCGGGACGAACCTTGCTTCTGAGGGAACATGGAGCGATGCCGCGCCATGACGCCATGACCGTGCTCAGCAAGCCGCTCAGCGGCGCCGACGTTCTGGCTGCCGTCGCCCGTTTCATCCCGCCTGCAACCCTGACCGACCCCGCCTACGTATGACTACGTAGTGGTACAACCGAATTTCGCAACTCGACGCGATCCAGCATAGTCACCTCACAGTCAAACGCCGCACAGCAAGACAGAGGTGGTTCAAATGCAGGCTCTCGCACACACTCAAGCCTTCCAGCCGGTTCCTGCCTCGCATATCCATGCGGCCAACATCCTGAACGGGCCCGGCTCGCTCACGACCTATTCGGCAGACGAGGAAATCTACGGCCAGGGCGAACGCGCTGGTACACTCTATGAAGTCCGCTACGGCGCAGTGCGACTCTATCGGCTTCTCTCCGATGGCCGCCGGCAGGTCGTGGCCTTTCACTTTGCGGGCGAGACCTTCGGCTTCGAGACCGAGGGCGTGCACAGCTTCTTCGCCGAAGCCATCGTCGAAACGGGCCTGCGCAAGGTCGTCACCCACGCCAACAGCAACATCAATCCGGAAATGCTGGCGCTGGCGCTGCGCGGCATGATCCGCGCGCAGCAGCACCTTCTGGTCGTCGGCCGCCAATGCGCCTCGGAAAAGCTCGGGGCCTTTCTGCTCGATCTCGCCGAACGCCAGGGCGATCCGGACCGTATCGACCTGCCGATGTCGCGCCTCGACATCGGCGACTATCTCGGCATGACGATCGAAACCGTGTCGCGCAGCATCTCCAAGCTGAAGGCCGCCGGCATTCTCAAGCTGCACAGCCTGCGTTCGGTCGAAATCCTGAAGCCCGAAAAGCTCCGCCAGATCTGCAATTAAGGCATCACCCTTCGGCGCGTCTCAGCGCTGCGCTGTCTTCTTCTGCAACGGAATGGCGTCCGCGCCGGTGCAAAGCGGAACCGGCTTCGGCGGCGGACCGGGATGATCGTGCCGGTATTGCGCGATCAATGGCTCCAGCACATCCTTTGACCAGTAATGCGGGCTACCGATTTCCGTCATGCAGGACGAATTCCAGTAAAGCCCCGCCTGCGCCGGGCTCTTTCCCGCCTTAGCGGCCATTTCAACCGCCTTCACCACGGATGCCTCGGGATAGATGTAGACCGTTGTGGGCGAATCCTTGACCATGTTCATGATCGTCGACGCGTCCGACTGGCTCCAGCTGGTGCAGCCATTGCTGCGGCCGCCCGCATAATCGACCAGCTTGCCGAAGGGCACATAACCGTCCTTGTTGGCGTGGCTGTCGCCGGGGGCCTTGCGCATGCACACGCCCTTGATCGTCACTGCCGCATGGCCGCCGATGGCGCGCTTGCGGGCATTCGCCGTCTCGCCCTCACCGTCAAACTGCACGAAGGTGCGGCTCAGCATACCGATCTGGTTTGGCGATGCTTTGTAATAGCCCTTGAACGAGGTCTTCAGCTCACTGGTGATATAGGAGCCGCCCATGGTGAGATCGGAATCGGCCGCATTGCCAAAATTCTTCACGCATTCGCGGCCGTTCTGGAAATTGACGAGCCCCGGCAGGTTGCGCCCGCTGCCATGGCCTGACGCGATCACACGAAACACCTGCTGGCTTTCGCAGATGATGTAGAAGCGGCCCGCCGGCGTGTTGGGGCGCGTGGCGTCCATGGCAAAGTAGCAGCCGTTATGGACCTTGCCTTCCTTCACCTTCTCATAATAGAGCGCCCGCGCCTTGGAGAGAACAGGCGCGGCAATCTGCCCGTCGCCGACGCCAACATGGGCCATCAGCCAGGCAGGTGTTTCGGCTGACAAGGCTGGAGACGCTGCCAGACCGACGGTCAAAAGCAGCGAACGGGAAAGAGTGCCTGAAAAGCGCACGGGAGACCTCCGCGAATCAATACCGATGCCAGTACGGTCCGATTATGGCACGGCATGGGCAACAAAACATTGCCGGACGCGAATCCTTGTCACCGTGCGCTCCAGCGCGCTATGACCAAGCGCGGACATTAGCCGGAGATCGCCTTTGGCCTTCACTTTGAGACAGTTGCAGTATTTCGTTGCAGTGGCGGAGCAAGGCACGGTTTCCGGCGCCGCCCATGTCATGTCGATCTCGCAATCCTCGATCACCGAAGCGGTGAAGGAACTGGAGCAGGATCTCGGCGTCCTCCTCTTCGACCGCCATCCGCGCGGGCTCGCCATCACCCAGCAGGGCCACCAGTTTCTCCGCCACGCGACCAAGATCCTCGCCAGCGTATCGGAAGCACGGCAGGTCTTCGACGCCGATCCAGAAATGCTGAAAGGCTCGCTGCAACTCGGCGTGACATCTCTGGTCGCCGGTTACGTGCTCTCCGACCTCCTTGCCCGCTATCGCCGCGCCTTTCCGGGTGTCGAGGTCAACACGATCGAGGATGACGGCAACTATCTCGAACATCTGCTGATCGGCGGCGAGCTGGATGTCGCTGTGGTGCTCCTCAACAACCTGCGCGACCGTCAGGCGCTGCAGGTCGAAACGCTGGAAATGTCGCCCTTCAGCCTCTGGCTTCCGGCGGGCCACGATCTCGCGTCGCGGGAATCCATTACCGTCGAGGACATTGCCGGGCAGCCGCTGATCATGCTGACCACGGACGAGATCGAGGAGGCGACGCGCAAGCTCCTCGGTGTCTTCGGCGCGCGGCCGCGCGTCGCCTTCCGCACCCGCTCGGTGGAGGCCGTGCGCTCGTTGGTGGCGACGGGCGCCGGTGTCGCCATCCTGCCCGACATGATCTATCGCCCCTGGTCGCTGGAAGGCGACCGCATCGAAGCCCGCGACGTTTCAGCGTCTCTGCCGGCTATTCATGTTGGTCTCGTCTGGCGCAGGGGTCTCAGCCTTTCGGCACCGCTCAGGAATTTCATCGCGCTTGCACAGGCCCAACGTACGCCTCGACTCCGCTGAGGAGCTTGATATCGGAAATTCCGAAACCGGATTTCTGATAAAAGAAATTGCGAACGCTCACCGCCCGCATATCATCCCCTTATCGCCTAATGGAAATATCCGGGCACTCACCGCTAAGGGGAACATCATGAAGTCCATTCTGAACATCACGACTGCGCTTACCCTCGTTCTCGGCTCCACCCTGCCGGCCTTTTCGGCAGAGATGAAGGAAATCGGCAAGGGCGAAGGCGAAGTCGATATCGTCGCCTGGGCCGGCTATATCGAACGCGGCGAAAGCGACAAGGCTTATGACTGGGTCACCGGTTTCGAGAAGGAAACCGGTTGCAAGGTCCATGTGAAGACCGCCGCCACCTCGGATGAAATGGTAACCCTGATGAACCAGGGCGGATTCGACCTCGTCACCGCCTCGGGCGACGCCTCGCTCCGCCTTGTTGCTGGCAAGAAGGTGCAACCGATCAATACCAGCCTGATCAAGAACTGGGCGAATGTAGACAAGCGCCTGCAGGATGCACCCTGGCACACGGTCGATGGCAAGCACTATGGCACACCCTATCAGTGGGGCCCGAACGTGCTGATGTACAATACCAAGGCCTTCAACGATAAGGCGCCGGAAAGCTGGGACGTCGTCTTCAAGGAAATGACGCTGCCCGACGGCAAGTCGAACAAGGGTCGCGTTCAGGCCTATGACGGCCCGATCTACATCGCCGACGCCGCCCTTTACCTGAAGACGGCAAAGCCGGAACTCGGCATCAAGGACCCCTACCAGCTCAATGAAAAGCAATATGCCGCTGCCATCGAGCTCCTGAAGGGCCAGCGTTCTCTCGTCGGTCGCTACTGGCATGACGCGACCGTCCAGACCGACGACTTCAAGAATGAAGGCGTCGTCGCCTCCGGTTCCTGGCCCTACCAGGTCAACCTGCTGCAGGCCGCCAAGCAGCCCATCGCTTCGACCATTCCGAAAGAAGGCGCAACCGGCTGGGCCGATACGACGATGATGCATGTCGACGCCAAACATCCGAACTGCGCCTATATGTGGCTCAACCACTCGCTCGACACCAAGGTGCAGGGTGATGTCGCCGCCTGGTTCGGTTCAGTGCCGGCCGTTCCCGCAGCCTGCAAGGGCAACGAACTTCTCGGCGAAAGCGGCTGCGCCACCAACGGCTTCGACAATTTCGAGAAGATTTCCTTCTGGAAGACGCCCACCGCCAAGTGCGAACAGGGAACCTGCGTGCCGTATTCCAAGTGGGTCAGCGACTACATCGCCGTGATGGGCGGGCAGTGATCTGCCTCGGCAGAGCACGCCTGAAAACCCCTCACCTGCAATTTTCATCGTTTAGCTGTCACGAGCGCCGGTCGATCGTGTGGCACCGTTTCGGGCGTGACAGCTAATTCGATGAAATTGCTTCCTCTCCCACACGGGGAGAGGACGACCTGGCAACCTCTCGCGCCACCTCTCCCCCCCTGTGGTAGAGGAAGCAAAATCAGCATCTTAGCTTTAACTGAGTGCTAGATTTTGCAGGTGAGGGGTGCATTCTTCCCCGCATACCGGAGACCACCCATGCCTGCAGCCGTAACCTTCCGCTCCGTCTCGCGCCACTTCGGCGCGGTCAAAGCGGTGGACAGTGTCGATCTTGAGATCGCCGAGGGCGAGTTCTTCGCCATGCTGGGACCATCCGGTTCCGGCAAGACGACATGCCTGCGCCTGATAGCCGGTTTCGAGCAGCCCGATGGCGGCGAGATTTCCATACTCGGGACCAGCGCCAACGGCGTTCCGCCGTGGAAGCGCCACGTCAACACTGTCTTTCAGGACTACGCCCTCTTCCCGCATATGGCGATCCTCGACAATGTCGCCTATGGCCTCATGGTGCGGGGCGTCGACAAGGCGACCCGCCACAAGGCCGCGGAAGAGGCTCTCGACCTCGTCAAGCTCGGCGGCTATGGCGCACGTCGAACCGGTCAGCTCTCCGGCGGCCAGCGCCAGCGTGTGGCGCTCGCCCGTGCGCTCGTCAACAAGCCAAGCGTGCTTCTGCTCGACGAGCCTCTCGGCGCACTCGACCTCAAGCTGCGTGAGGCGATGCAGGAAGAGCTGAAAGGTCTTCAGAAGCGGCTCGGCATCACCTTCGTGCTCGTGACCCACGATCAGGGCGAAGCGCTCTCCATGGCCGACCGGGTCGCCGTCTTCAACGAAGGCCGCATCGTGCAGTCCGGTGCGCCGGAAGACATCTACAATCGCCCGAAGACCCGCTTCGTCGCCGATTTCGTCGGCTCCTCCAACATCCTGTCACCCTCGTTAAGCGGGAGCCTGTCAGGTGACAGGCGCTGGAAAAGCCTCCGCCCCGAGGCGTTCACGCTGGAACCCGGCAACGGCCGCCTGTCACTCACCGGAACCCTCGAAGCCTCGAGTTTCATGGGCGCTGTCCGCCGCGTTTCCTTGAAAGTTGCGGATACCAGCATCCATGCACACCTGCCTGCCGGAGCTGCCCTTCCCGCGGACGGCGAAGCCCTCACGTTGCATTTCGCACCCGAGGCGCTGAACCCGCTGGAGGATGCAGCATGACGGCCAGCGCCTCACCGGCAAGCCCCGACAGCCTCGCCTCCCGTGCGTCTGCCGCTCTTTGGCGCTCACCGCGCCTGCTGCTTCTGCTTCTGCTCACCCCACCTCTCCTCTGGCTCGGCGTCGTTTATGTCGGATCGCTGGCAGCGCTTCTCGCGCAGAGCTTCTTCTCCTTCGACGACTTCACCGCGCAGGTGACCTATGAGCTGACGCTCTCCACCTATGCGGAACTGCTGAGCCCCGCCAATTTCGACATCATCGTGCGCACCGTCACCATGGCAGCATTGGTGACGATCGCCTCCGCCATCCTCGCCTTCCCCATTGCCTATTATGCCGCGCGTTATGCCAAGGGCCGCTGGAAAGCCTTTTTCTATCTCGGCGTCATGCTGCCGCTCTGGTCGAGCTATCTGGTCAAGATCTATGCCTGGAAAATGATCCTGTCCAAGGAGGGCATCATCAGCTGGGCTGCGGACAAGCTGCATCTCGGCTGGCTGCTCGATGCCTGGCTGTCGCTGCCTGTCGTCGGCGGCAATTCGCTTTCGGTGAGCGCGACCGGCACCTTCCTCGTCTTCCTCTATATCTGGCTGCCCTATATGATCCTGCCGATCCAGGCCGCGCTCGAGCGCGTGCCGTCGAACCTCATCGAGGCCTCGTACGATCTCGGCGGCGGACCGGGCAAGACCTTCCGCCATGTCCTCCTGCCGCTCGCCATGCCGGGCGTCGCCGCAGGCTCCATCTTCACCTTCTCGCTGACGCTGGGCGATTATATCATTCCGGGCATCATCGGCACCTCGCGCCTCTTCATCGGGCAGGCGGTCTATACGCAGCAGGGCACGGCCGGCAATATTCCGCTCGCCGCCGCCTTCTCGGTCGTCCCGGTCGTCATCATGGCCTTCTATCTCTGGGGCGCCAAGAAACAGGGAGCGTTCGATGCGCTCTGACAAGCACAACCGCGCGCCGTTCCCTCTCACGCTGGCAGCCACCGGCGGCCTGCTCTTCCTGCATCTGCCGCTGCTGCTGATCTTCGCCTATGCGTTCACGACAGAGGACAAGAGCTTCCAGTGGCCGCCGCCGGGCTTCACCACGCGCTGGCTCGCCGTCACCTGGGCGAGGCCCGACGTCTGGCAGGCGCTGACGCTCTCGCTGCAGGTCGCGGCGATCGCCACCGCCTTCGCCCTTGTTCTCGGCACGCTCTGCGCTGCAGCCCTCTCCCGCGCCCGCTTCTTCGGGCAGGAGGCGATCACGCTGCTCGTCATCCTGCCGATCGCGCTGCCCGGCATCGTCACGGGCATAGCGCTGCGCTCCGCCTTCGGGATGATGGGAATTCCCTTTTCCTTCTGGACCATCGTGCTCGGCCACGCGACCTTCTGCATCGTGGTGGTCTATAACAATGCGGTCGCCCGCTTCCGCCGCATGTCGCCCTCGCTGGTCGAAGCCTCCTACGATCTCGGCGCGAACGGGTTCCAGACCTTCCGCCATGTTATCCTGCCGAATATCGGCACCGCGTTGCTTGCCGGCGGCATGTTGGCCTTCGCGCTCTCCTTCGACGAGGTGATCGTGACGACGTTTACGGCAGGCCAGCAGCAGACGCTGCCGATCTGGATGCTGGAGGAACTCATCCGCCCGCATGAACGGCCGGTGACCAATGTGGTTGCCATGGCGGTCGTGCTGGTGACACTCATCCCCATTCTCGGGGCCTATTATCTCACCCGCGACGGCGCAGAAACCGCCGGTAGCGGCAAATGACAGACGGAAAGGGAACGATCATGGAAACCGAAATGCTCATCGGCGCCTCCTTCATCAAGGGTGAGGAGCAGGAAGAAAACATCCTCAATCCGCGCAGTGCCGAGACCATCCTGAACCTGCCGGAAGCCTCGCCGGCGCAGATCGAGGCGGCCGTTTCCGCCGCGCGCGGTGCCTTCTCCACCTGGTCGCGCACGACGCCGGGCGAGCGCTCCGCGCTTCTGCTCAAGATCGCCGATGCCATCGAGGCCGATGCGGACGCCTTCGCCGCGCTGGAATCGCTCAATTGCGGCAAGCCGATCAACGCCGTGCGCAACGATGAAATTCCAGCGATTGTCGATTGCTTCCGCTTCTTCGCCGGCGCGATCCGTAACCAGCACGGCACGATTGCCGGCGAATATCTGCCGGGCTTCACTTCGATGATCCGCCGCGATGCCGTCGGCGTCATCGGGTCGATTGCGCCGTGGAACTATCCGCTGATGATGATGGCCTGGAAGCTGGCACCGGCAATCGCAGGCGGCAACACTGTCGTCTTCAAGCCGTCGGAACAGACGCCGCTCACGGCGCTCAAAATGGCGAAGCTTCTCGCCAATATCTTGCCCGAAGGCGTCGTCAACGTCATCCTCGGCCGCGGCGAGAGCGTCGGCAATACGCTGATAAACCATCCGGGCATCGACATGGTCTCGATCACCGGCGACATCGCCACCGGCAAGAAGGTGCTGCAGGCCGCCTCCAAGTCGGTCAAGCGCACCCATCTGGAACTCGGCGGCAAAGCCCCGGTCATCGTCTATGGCGATGCCGATATCGACGCAGCGGTCGCCGGCATCCGCGCCTTCGGCTTCTACAATGCCGGCCAGGACTGCACTGCAGCCTGCCGGATCTATGCGCACAAGTCGGTCTATGACCGCTTCGTCGCGGATCTGAGCAGCGCCGTCTCCTCCATCCGCTACAACCTCGCCGACGACAGCGAGAACGAGATCGGCCCGCTGATCTCGCGCCGCCAGCGCGACCGCGTCGCAAGCTTCGTCCAGCGCGCCGCCGAAACCGGCCACGTCGAAGTCACGGCCGGCGGTGCGATCCCCGATGGCTCCGGCTTCTACTACCAGCCGACCGTGGTCGCCGGCGCTCTGCAGAATGACGAGATCGTCCGCCGCGAAGTTTTCGGCCCCGTCGTCTCCGTCACGCCGTTTGGCGATGATGACGACGTCATCGGCTGGGCCAACGATTCCGACTACGGCCTCGCCTCCTCGGTCTGGACAAAGGACATTTCCAAGGCCATGGCCGCAACGGCGGGCCTTCGCTACGGCTGCACCTGGGTCAACACGCATTTCATGCTCTGCAACGAAATGCCCCATGGCGGCCTGAAACAGTCGGGCTATGGCAAGGACATGTCGATCTATGCGCTGGAAGACTACACCGTCGTGCGCCATGTGATGATCGCGCACGGCTGAACCAGCATCTGCGCGAAACCGGGCGGGTTCAAAACCCGCCCTCACCGCGCCGAAAAGCCAGTGGCGTCATGCCCGTCCATTTGAAAAACGCACGATGAAAGGCGCTCGGCTCGGTGTAGCCGAGCGCCGTCGCGATCTGGGCAACGCTGTGCGAGCTGTCCCGCAGCAGGCGTTGCGCTTCCGCCTGACGGATCTCGTCGCGGATCGCCACAAAGCTTTGCCCCTCGGCCTTCAGCCGTCGCCGCAGCGTCGCGGGCGACAGCCGCATGGCCGCAGCGACCGCATCGAAATCCGGCCAGCTGTCAGGACTGATAGTGCGCAGGCGATGGCGGACACCGGCCGTAAAGCCCTGATCGTGACGATAGCGCAAAAGGATATTGGCGGGAGCCGCCCGCAGAAAACCCTTCAGCGCCTTCTCGTCACGGATAATCGGTAGTTTCAGATAATCGGCGCGAAAGGCCATGAGGCTCTGCTTCTGGCCGAAATGAACCGGCGCGCCAAAGAACTGGTGATATTCCTGCCGGTTCGCCGGTTCCGAGCAGGAAAAGTCGACACGGCTCAAGGGAATGCGCCGCCCGATCAACCAGCAGGCAATCCCGAGAAGGATCAGCCAGTAGGTGCGATAGGTGAAGGCCGAGCGCGGGCCGAACTGGTCCGTCAGCACGATCTCGGCAAGCCCGCGCTCCTGCCGCAATTCGCCGTTCGGATCATCCAGCACGATGTTCAGGAAGGTCAGCGCCCGCTTCAGCGCACGCTCCAGCGTGCCCGCATGGATCACCGTGTAGCAGAGCAGCCGGAAGGCACCGGGCCGCATGGGATGGGCCGCCAGTCCGAAAAATTCGTCGCCTGAAAGAGCGGCGATCGAGAGCCACAGCGCGCCGTATTGCTCGTTCGTCACCGGACCGAAAGACTCCGGGTCGATCCCGACGTTTCTGAGCACAGGCGCAGGATCGATACCCTTGACGCGCAGGCTGTCCAGCGCGTCCTCGACAAAACCCGGCGCGATCATCCGGCTTTTCATGCGTGCACCTATTGACATTTCCAATCACCAATTCTGCTTCTGATTGTCATTGTTTGCAAGTCGTGCTGCGTTATGATCCCAGAACGCTCCCGAGGAGACGCCTTTGGCGGGGAGCGAGATTGAGGAGCCCCAGATGTCAGAGACGACTATTCGAGCGACACGGCCGCGCTATGAAGACGCGGTAGCGAGTTTCCGCATCGAGGACGCCATTGCGCGCCTCGAGGGCGATCTAACGGGTAGCGTCAATGCCTGTGTCGAATGCTGCGATCGGCATTGCGGCGACAACCGGCTGGCTTTGCGCTGGATCGGCACCGATGGACGGCTGGAGAGCTTCACCTTCGAAGAGTTGCGCGCCATGTCTGCCCGCGTTGCCAATATGCTGCGGGCTGAAGGCATCGTGGCCGGCGATGTGGTCGCGGGCCTGCTGCCGCGCGTGCCGGAACTCATCGGCTTCATCCTCGGTGCATGGCGCATCGGGGCGGTCTATCAGCCGCTCTTCACCGCCTTTGGCCCAAAGGCCATCGAGCATCGTTTCCAGACGGGATCGACAAAGCTTGTCGCTACCAACAGCGCGAACAGGTCAAAGCTGGCCGATATCGCCAATGGCACGAAGATCGCGACGCTGGTTGCTCCGGGTGAAACCCTGCAGCAAGGTGATATCGATTTCAGCAAGATGCTCGCGGAAGGTTCGGACGTCTTCGAACCGGTCATGCGCCACGGTGACGACCTCATGATGATGATGTCGACCTCCGGCACCACCGGCCTGCCCAAGGGCGTTCCGGTGCCGATCCGCGCACTTCTCTCGTTCGCCGCCTATATGAGCGACGCGATAGATCTGAAAGAGACGGATGTTTTCTGGAACATCGCCGATCCGGGCTGGGCCTATGGTCTCTATTATGCTGTGGCCGGCCCGTTGCTGCTCGGCCAGGCAACAACCTTCTATGAAGGCGGCTTTACTGCCGAAAGCACCTATCAGATTATCGAACGCCTCGGCGTCACGAGTCTCGCAGGTTCGCCCACCGCCTATCGCATGCTGATCGCCGCAGGCGTTGAAGCCGCAAAGCCGCTCAAGGGCAGGCTCCGTGTCGTCAGCAGCGCCGGCGAGCCGCTCAACCCGGAAATCATCCGCTGGTTCGAGGCACATCTCGGCGCCCCCATCCACGATCACTACGGCCAGACGGAAACCGGCATGGTTGTGAACAACCATCATGGTCTCGACCACCCCGTTCGCCACGGCTCGGCCGGCTTTGCTATGCCCGGCTATCGCGTCGTCGTTCTCGATGACGCCGGAAACGAACTCGGGCCCAACCAGCCGGGCATGCTGGCGGTCGACATCAAGCAATCGCCGCTGATGTGGTTCACGGGTTACTACAAGAAGGACACGCCCTCGATCGCCAATGGCTACTACAACACCGGCGACACAGTCGAGTTCGAGCCGGACGGATCGGTCAGCTTCATCGGCCGTTCGGACGATGTGATCACCTCCTCCGGCTACCGCATCGGGCCCTTCGACGTGGAAAGCGCGCTGATCGAGCATCCAGCCGTCATCGAAGCCGCCGTGGTCGGGGTTCCGGACCCGGAGCGCACCGAACTCGTCAAGGCCTTCGTGATCCTTGCCAAAGGCTATGAAGGCACGCCGCAGCTCGCCGAGGAACTGCAGCAGCATGTGCGCAAGCAGCTCTCTGCGCACGCCTATCCCCGCCTCGTGGAATTTGTGAAGGAACTGCCGAAGACGCCGAGCGGCAAGATCCAGCGCTTCATCCTGCGCAAGGCGGAAGTCGAAAAACAGGCCAAGAACTGAGGTCATATCAATGCAAATTAAGGACCGCGTATTTCTGATCACGGGCGCCGCCTCCGGGCTTGGTGCGGGCGTCGCGAAGATGATTGTCGAGGCAGGCGGCAAGACCATGCTGCTCGACGTCAATGCCGATGCACTGAAGACGCTGGCCGCCGAACTCGGTGATGCGGCACAATACCAGCGCACCGACGTGACCAGCGAAGAAGACGGCAAGGCTGCCGTTGCAACCGCCAAGGCCGCCTTTGGCCGCATCGATGGTCTCGTCAATTGCGCCGGAGTGGCACCCGGCGAGCGCATTGTCGGCCGCGATGGACCGCACAAGCTTGAAAGCTTTGCGCGAACTGTCTCCATCAACCTCATCGGAACATTCAACATGCTGCGTCTGGCGGCCGAAGCCATGGCCACTAATGAGCCCGGGGAAAGCGGCGAGCGCGGCGTCATCATCAACACCGCCTCTGTTGCCGCCTTCGATGGCCAGATCGGCCAGGCGGCCTATTCGGCCTCCAAGGGTGGTGTCGCCGCCATGACGCTTCCGGCCGCACGCGAGCTTGCCCGCACCGGGATCCGCGTTCTCGCCATCGCGCCCGGCATTTTCGGCACGCCGATGCTGTTTGCCATGCCGCAGGAAGTGCAGGATTCGCTCGGCGCCTCCGTGCCCTTTCCTTCGCGCCTCGGACGGCCGGATGAATTCGCATCGCTGGTGCGACACATCATCGAGAACCAAATGCTGAACGGCGAAGTCATCCGCCTCGATGGCGCCATCCGCATGGCGCCGCGCTGAACATCGACATAGGAGAGCCCCCATGACGCAGTCCGACCCCATCGTCATCGCCGGCATGGCCCGCACGCCCATGGGCGGGTTCCAGGGCGATCTCTCCGGCGCAACCGCCAGCGAACTCGGCGCGGTGGCCATTTCTGCAGCCACCTCCCGCGCGGGGCTGACCGCCGATCAGATCGAAGAGGTGATCTTCGGCTGCGTCCTGCCGGCTGGCCAAGGTCAGGCTCCGGCCCGTCAGGCGGCACTTGGCGCAGGTGTGCCGCTTTCCACCGTGGCCACCACCGTCAACAAGATGTGCGGCTCCGGCATGAAGGCCGCAATGATGGCGCATGATGCGATCCTTGCAGGGGCGGCGAACATCGTCGTGGCTGGCGGCATGGAGAGCATGACCAATGCACCCTATCTGCTGCCGAAAGCGCGCGGCGGCTATCGCATGGGCCATGGCCAGATCATCGACCACATGTTCATGGACGGTCTGGAAGACGCCTATGACAAGGGCCGCCTGATGGGCACGTTTGCCGAGGATTGCGCAGAAGCGTTCCAGTTCACGCGCGGTGAACAGGACGCCTATGCGATCGCCTCGCTGGAGCGGGCGCAAAAGGCGATCGCCAACGGCCATTTCGCCGGTGAAATCGCCGCCGTGACCGTCAAGGGGCGCAAGGGCGACGTTCAGGTCGTCATCGACGAACAGCCCGGCAAGGCGCAGATCGACAAGATTCCGACGCTGAAGCCCGCCTTCCGCAAGGACGGCACGGTGACGGCCGCGAACTCGTCCTCCATCTCGGATGGCGCGGCTGCGCTCGTGCTGATGCGGCGCTCCGAGGCCGAAAAGCGCGGCCTGACGCCGCTCGCCGCCATCATCGGCCATGCGAGCCACGCGCATGAACCGAACCTCTTCCCCACAGCGCCGATCCACGCGATGCGGAAGCTCTCCGACAAGACCGGCTGGGCGCTGTCCGATGTCGATCTCTTCGAGATCAACGAAGCCTTCGCAGTCGTCGCCATGGCCTCGATGCGCGAGCTTGGCCTGCCGCATGACAAGGTCAACATCCATGGCGGGGCCTGCGCGCTCGGCCATCCGATCGGCGCCTCTGGCGCGCGTATCATGGTGACGCTGCTGGCGGCGCTCCAGACCCACGGCCTGAAACGCGGCATTGCCTCCATCTGCATCGGTGGCGGCGAAGCGACGGCAGTTGCGATTGAAAGGATGTCCTGATGATCCTCGACGAAACGACCGAACAGATCCGCGACGCGGTACGCGACTTCGCGCAGGAGCGGCTCGCTCCGGGTGCGGCCGAACGTGACCTCACCTCCCGCTTTCCGCGCGAGGAACTGACAGAGATGGGCGCGCTCGGCTTTCTCGGCATGCTGGTGCCGGAAGCCTATGGCGGCTCCGATCTCGGCACGCTTGCCTATGCGCTGTCGCTGGAAGAGATCGCCGCGGCCGATGGCGCCTGCTCGACCATCATGTCCGTTCATTCCTCGGTCGGCTGTGTGCCGATCCTGCGCTTCGGCACGGAGGAGCAGAAACAACGCCTCCTGCCCAGGCTTGCCAGCGGCGAATGGATCGGCGGCTTTGCACTGACCGAGCCGCAGGCCGGTTCCGACGCTTCCGCTATACGCACGAAGGCGCGGCGCGATGGCGACCACTATGTCATCGACGGCGCGAAGCAGTTCATCACGTCCGGCAAGAACGGCAACATGATCATCGTCTTCGCCGTCACCGATCCGTCCGCCGGCAAAAAGGGCATTTCCGCCTTCATTGTCCCGACCGACACGCCCGGCTACAAGGTGGTAACCGTCGAAAAGAAGCTCGGCCTGCATTCCTCCGACACTTGCGCCCTCGCCTTCGACGGAATGCGTATCCCGGTCGAAAACCGGTTGGGCGAAGAGGGTGAAGGCTACAAGATTGCACTCGCCAATCTCGAAGGCGGCCGCATCGGCATTGCCTCGCAATCCGTCGGCATGGCGCGCGCCGCCTTCGAGGCCGCCCGCGCCTATGCGCATGAGCGCAAGGCCTTCGGCAAGCCGATCATCGATCAGCAAGCCATCGCCTTCAAACTCGCCGACATGGCAACGCAGATCGAGGCCGCCCGCCACATGGTCGTCCACGCTGCGACGCTCAAGGATGCCGGCAAGCCGTGTCTCACGGAAGCCTCCATGGCCAAGCTCTTCGCCTCGGAAATGGCTGAGCGTGTCTGCTCGGACGCCATCCAGATCCACGGCGGTTACGGCTATCTGTCGGATTATCCCGTCGAGCGCATCTATCGTGACGTGCGCATCTGCCAAATCTATGAGGGCACGAGCGAAGTGCAGCGGCTGGTGATCGCGCGGGGACTGTGAGCCGCGGGCGAAGCGCTCACACAGCCTCGGCATTTCTCACGAAACCAAGCCGGCTTGCTTCAAGATGGCAGGTAATTTCTCCGGGAACAGGATGTTGGTGGCGTCCAGTCTACGCCAGCTGCCATGTTCGTTATTACCTTCCTGATCCGGGAACGCCGAGTTCTTATACAATTCCGGGTCAACAAATTCGGCCTCGACGATCACGGCGACTTCATGCTTTCGATGATCGCCCACAGTGAAAAACGATTCTGTCACACCCAGAATACGCCCCGCTGTGATATCGATGCCGATCTCCTCCTTCACCTCCCGGCGAACAGCATCGGAAACGGTTTCTCCGAATTCCAGCCCGCCGCCGAAAGGCCTGTCATACACAAGACCTCTCATCTCGTCCCTGCCGGTAAAAACAAGAAACTCACCAGTTCCTGGCCGGCCAATCGCAGCCAGAACTACAACGCGGATAGCCTCGTTCATAGTCAACTCTTCGCGATCTTCACCTGCATCACGTCAATGCAGCCGACGCTGAAGCCTGCTGCACAATACTGCAGATAATAGCGCCACATGCGCTTAAAGCGCTCGTCGAAGCCCATGTCGCGGATGCGGTCCCAGTTGGCCGAGAAGTCGTTGTCCCAGATACGAAGCGTCTTCGCATAGTGCGTGCCGAACGCGGCCCAGTCCTTGACCGCAAGCCCCGCATTATGCGCAGCCTCCCGGAAGGTCGAGAAGGACGGCAGCATGCCGCCGGGGAAGATGTAGGTCTGGATGTAGTCCGCGTTGCGGCTATAGCCCTCGAAGCGATGGTCTTCGATGGTGATCGTCTGGATCATCGCCCGCCCGCCAGCCTTCAGCCGGTCGCGGACGGTCTCGAAATAGCGTGGCCAGTTCTCCTGACCAACCGCTTCGAACATCTCGATCGAGACAATGCGGTCATAGCTTCCTTGCGTGTCGCGATAATCCTCGATGCGGATTTCCGTACGATCCGCCAGACCGGCCTTCGCCAGACGTTCGGTCGCGAATTTCGCCTGTTCGGCCGAGAGCGTGATGCCGGTCACATGGCAGCCCGTCGTCGAGGCCGCATATTCGGCAAACCCGCCCCAGCCGCAGCCGATTTCCAGCACGCGATCATTCGGGCCGATCTCCAGCTCCTTGATGATGCGATCATATTTCGCATTCTGCGCTTCCGCCAGCGATGCCTCGGGATGCTGATAGAAAGCCGAGGAATAGGTCATCGTCTCGTCCAGCCACAGGCTGTAGAACTCATTGCCGAGATCATAATGATAGGCGATGTTCTTCCTACTGCCGCGCTTCGTGTTGGCGCGGAAACGGTGCTTCAGATAGGCAAGCTTCCCCCATATCGCCGACGTGCGGGTCACCGGCGAGAGCGCATGCTCGTTTTCGAGCGCGAGCGTCATCAGCGCGCCGATATCGGGGCTGTCCCAGTCGCCATCGATATAGGAGCGGGCAAAGCCGAGATCGCCGGATGTCGCAAGCCGCCAGATCGGGCGCGGATTTTTCAGGAAAAGCTGCGCCTGCGTCCCGCCGTCGTGGCGGTCGACTCGATAATGGCCGCCCTTTGGAAAGGTCAGCGTCAGGCTGCCGGTCTCGATCCGGTCCGCCATGCGGCACACAGCGCGCTCCCAAAGCGAAAGACGCCGGGATTTAACGGTCGAGGAAGCGGTAGAGTTGATGATGTTCAGCATGCTTTATTCCCCCGGCTTTGCGACACCGACGAGCGAGCTGGCCACGACCTTCTCCGCAGGACTGTGCCGATAGATTTTCAGGCCCTTGATCCAGAGGCGAACGGCTTCGATATGGATCGCAGCCGTGACCTTCATGGTCATGAGCGGATATTTCAGAAACGCGCGCAACAGGTTGCGATCCGTCATCGGTCGTCTCTCGCCGGCGAAAGATGCAAACAACATCTTTCCGTCAGGTCCGGTTTCCGTAATCCTGATCGCGGTTCTGTCCTGCGGTTTGAGTATATCGAAATGATACTCGCAGTCCATCGGCATGAAAGGCGAAACGTAGAAAGTCTTCGCGCAGCTATGCTTGATCGGTCCGTCCTGAGCGGAAGTCGGGATGATGTAGGTGTGACGCTCGTGGAAGGTGTTGCAGACTTCGTAAAGCACGGTCTTCAGTGAACCGTCCGACGCATAGCAGTAATAGACCGTCAGCGGATTGAACGTGTAGCCGAAGATACGCGGATAGCAGAGCATCTCGACCCGCATCCCCGCTGTGTCAAAACCCGTCTCGGCCACATGCGACAGCGCCCAGTCCTTCAGGCTCTCACCCGGCTTCAGGTTCCCGTGATCCTTGTTGAAGAAGCTGAACAGCGCGAAACGGTCCACGCCGAGAAAACGCAGCTTCGAGTTCAGTGCCTCCAGCTCATCCAGATCGATCAGCAGCGAGAAGACGCGATAGTTCAGCGTGTGTGTCTTCGGCGCAAAGCGCCGGTGCACGACGTGACCTTCATATATGGCGGATCGAAAATTCATTCTGCGGCCGCCAAGGTCTCCGGAAGGTGGATACGGCCCGATTCACCTGCCACCTGCCACGGTCGCTTTCCGCCCGTCAGGCTTTCAGCCACCGCAAGACCGGACTGCAGGCCATCCTCATGGAAGCCGCTGCCGAAATGCGCGCCGCAATACCAGATGCCGCCCTGCCCCTGGATCGACCAGAGCCGCTTCTGCGCGTCGAGCGCGGCCGTGTCGAACAGCGGATGCGTGTAGTCGAAAGACGCATGAACCATGTCGGCCCTGACCGGACGGCAGGGATTGAGCGTCACGAAAACCGGAGTCTTTGCAGGCAGGTTCTGCAGCTTGTTCATCCAGTAGGTGACGCAAAGCTGCTCGTCGCCCGACCCGCCACGCTCACCAATATAATTCCAGCTCGACCAAACCCGCTTGCGCTTTGGCATCAGTCCTGCGTCGCTGTGCAGAACGGCGGTGTTGTGGGTGTATTTGAAGGCGCCGAGCAGGGAACGCTCCCGCTCGCTGGCGTCCGTGCGCATGGCGAGGGCCTGGTCGGCATGGGTTGCGATCACCACGTCGTCGAAAAGCTCCGGCCCCTGCCCGCAATCAACCAGCACGCCCTCCGCGGCGCGGCGAACGGAGCGAACCGGCGAATTCAGCCGTACTTCGCCATCGAAATCCGACAGGATGCGCTCGATATACTGCCGGCTGCCGCCGCTGACCGTGCGCCAGACAGGACGATTGAGAATCGAGAGCAGACCGTGGCTTTCAAAGAAGCGGATGAAGGCGACGAGCGGATAGGACCGCATCTCCTTGGCCGTGGTCGACCAGATTGCGGCGCCCATCGGCAGGATGTGATTGTCGACGAAGCTTTTCGAATAGCCCTCGCGATCGAGGAATTCGCCAAGCGTCATCTCGCGCGCGTCATCCCGCTTCGCGGCAACGGGCGCCTCGCGGTAAAACCGCAAAATATCGCCCACCATCTGCCAGAATCGGATTCGGATGATATTGGTCTTCTGACCGATCATCGACAGAAAGTTCGTGCCCGAATATTCGAAGGCTCCATTGTTGATGGAGGCCGAAAACGACATGTCGGAAGCTTCCGTCTTCACGCCGATCGTCTGGAACAGGCGAACGAGGTTCGGATAATTCCACTCATTATAGACGATGAAGCCGGTATCGACCGGAACGGAGCCGTTTTCCGTCTTGACGTCCACGGTATTGGAGTGGCCGCCCGGACGATTGTCAGCCTCTATCAAAGTCACCCTGCAATGCTTGCTGATCAGCCATGCGGCGCTCAGCCCGGAAATGCCGCTGCCGATCACGGCGACATGGCGGTTTCCCTGAGACTTTTGCGGTTTGATCGTGTTGAGCATCGAGTGTTCCTTTCGTTTTGAAAATCAATACGCTCGATAGAGGTTTCCGGATTGAAATGATGCTAAATTTCTTCGATGCTGTGATCCGGCAGCGAAACCGCCGCGTAACTTGCGGCATGGACACAGTTGCTTCGACGTTTGCATCAAGAGAATTCCGCCCTCAGCCATCCTGGCCGGCGGAGAAGAATGGCGTGGGTTCCTCCAAGGTTCGCGTCCGCAAGTTGGAAAAGACTGTGAAAGAACCGGATAAGGAAGAATTGTCAGCATGCCTCATCGCCGTGGGCGCCAGCAAAGATATTAAGTCGTTTGAAGTCCTGTTCAGGCACTTCGGACCTAAAATCAGAGCGTTCATGCTGAAGCGTGGCGGCAATCGCCAGCAGGCAGAAGAATTGATGCAAGAAACGATGATGATGATCTGGAATAAGGCGGCATTGTTCGATCCGGCGCGCGGATCGGTGTCCAGCTGGATATTTACCGTTGCGCGTAATGTGCGGATCGACGCGTTTCGCAAGACGAACCGGCCGGAATTCGATCCGAACGATCCGGCTTTCGTGCCCGATCCGGAGCCCGCCGCAGATCATATTTTTCAGGCCGATCAGGAGGCTGAACGCTTGCGCGGAGCCATGGTGAAGCTGCCGCCTGAGCAGGCCGATCTCCTGCGTCTGTCTTTTTATGAAGAGATTTCGCACAGCGCGATTGCCGAACGCATGAATCTGCCGCTCGGCACGGTCAAATCTCGTATTCGGCTCGCATTCTCGCGTCTCCGCGAAATCCTGGGAGACGCAGCATGAACATAAGACATCACATCAGCGACGAACTTCTCTTCGACTACGCCAATGGTGTTCTTGAGGAAGGCTGGAGTATTGCCGTCGCCACGCATCTGGCCATGTGCCCTGCCTGCCGCAAGCGGCTCGCCATGATGGAGGCCGCAGGCGGCCTTGCGCTGGAAGCGATCGAGGTCGAGCCCGACGCAGCGACGGCCGCAGATTTTTCTTGGGAAGCCATGCGTACCCGGCTGGGGAATGCCGGACCGGCAGCGGAAGTTCCCGTGCCGAAGAAAAAAATGTCTGCCGGCGCTGGATCGGTACCGGAACCGCTTCGCTCCTACATTGGCGGCGACGTCAACGCGGTGAAATGGAAGCCGCTCGGTCTGGGCGCCTACCATTTTCCCATCAAGACGTCCAACCAGGATATCTCCGTGCGCCTGCTGCGCATTCCGGCCGGCAAGCCCGTGCCTGAACATACGCATGGTGGACGCGAACTGACGCTGGTTCTCAAGGGCAGCTTCAGCGACATCAGTGGTCGCTTCGGGCCCGGTGATTTCGAGGAAACAGACGAGACAGTGGATCACCAGCCGATCGCCGATCCGGGGGAAGACTGTATCTGCCTGGCCGTGACGGATGCGCCGCTGAGGTTCAAGAGCCGCATCGTCCGGATGATCCAGCCGCTGATCGGCATCTGACGATACCTGAATCAAAGGATTCAAAATCATGCGCAAGGCATTGATCGCGTTCGCCAGTCTGGCGATCGCCTTTCTGGCTATAGACTCCATCTGGCTCGGTGTGATTGCCGTCGACTTCTACAAGGCGACCATCGGGCATCTGCTCGCGCCGAAGCCGGATTTCGTGGCTGCGGCCTTCTTCTACGTCATCTATCTGGCGGGCGTGGTGCATTTCGTCGTGCTGCCGGCGGCCTCAACAGGCAGGGTAGCCGTAGCGGCACGGCAGGGCGCCCTGTTCGGTCTCGTCGCCTATGCGACCTACGACCTGACGAACATGGCCACCATGCGGGACTGGCCGCTTTCGGTGACGCTGGCGGATCTGGCCTGGGGCGCGTTCATCACGGCGACCTCCAGCGCGATCAGCGCCTGGATTGTGCGAAGGTTCGGTTGACAGTTCAGCGCAACCCGGAAACGAAAGAGCCCGCCGTCGATCATCTCGCCGGCGGGCTCTTTCACATTCTGGGATAACGATTATTCGCCAGCCTTGTCCTGGCCCGCAGCATAACCGCCGCCGACGGCGACGTTGAGCGCGATATAGTCCAGTGCAGACTGGCGGATCGCGGCGGCCAGACTCTGCTGGGCGGTCGCAACCGAGCGCTGCGCATCGAGCACATCGAGCAGCGAAGACGCACCGTTCTTGTAGTTGGTCTTGGAAAGGTTCAACGCTTCCTCATAGTTCTTGACCGAGGCACGAAGCGCGGACACTGTCGCACGATCGCGGTTATAGGCGACCATGGCATTCTCGGTTTCCTCGATGCCCTGCAGGACCGAAGCCTTCCAGGCGAGATAGGCTGCACGCGCAGCCGCTTCCGAGCTCTTCACATTCGCACGCAGCGCGCCGCCTTCGAAGATCGGCAGGCTCAGCGAGGGACCAAAGGACCAGCTCGCACCGCTCCCGGTCAGGGGCGAAGACGCCAGATAGAGCGGCGAGATCGAACCGCTCAGCTGGACGCTGGGATAGAGTTTGGCTTCGGCCACTCCGATATTGGCGACGGCGGCGGCCAGCTGCCGTTCGGACTTGCGAATATCCGGACGATTGCGGATCAGATCTGCGGGAATGCCCGCCTTGATCCTGTCACGCGCCACCGGTTGCGGACCGCTACGCTGCATATCTGCGAGAAGCGTCGGCGCGGGAACGCCAAGCAGGGTCGAAAGATGATTGACCTGTTGGCGGAAATTCGTTTCCAGCCCCGGAATATCAGACAGTGTCGAATTGACCAGACCTTCAGCCTGAACAACGTTGAGACGCGAAGCCGCGCCGGCGTCGAGCTGGGCTTTCGTCAAATCCAGCGTGTCTCGACGAGTCTTGAGGTTTTCCCGCGCAATTGCCAGCAGTTGCTGGTAATAGCGCGCATTCACGTAATAGGTCGCAACGTTGGATATCACCGTCAGGCGCGCAACATCGGCTGTGGCATAAGATGCATCAAGCGAAGCGTTGGCGCTTTCCTTGGCGCGCCGATACTGGCCGAAGAGATCGAGCAGCCAGGACACGGAAAGTGAGCCAGACGTGGTCGACCGCTGAGGCGTCGCGTTGACCCCATTCGACTTGCTGACCGTCTCGGAGGCACTGCCGGCAAGGCTCGGAAGCGAGCCGGCGCCCGCGACGACGACGCCCTGACGCGCCTGCTCGATCGCCTCAAGGGCCTGCAGCACGGTCAGGTTTTTCGACATTCCTTCGGTCATCAGATGATTGAGGCGCGGGTCGGAAAAGGCCGTCCACCATGTTGCCGTGGTGACGTCGCCGTTGCTGTTCTTGCCGCCTTCGGAAAATTTCGCCGGCATCGGCGTTTCCGGCGCCTGCATGTCGGGGCCAACCATGCAGCCTGAAAGGAACAACATCATCGCCAGCGGCGCAACGGTATGGAGAGTTGGTTTCATGAGATGGGGCACTCGGGTTATGGTTACCGACATATTAATATTGAAGCCTTACTATACGGTTCCCGGCTCAGAAAAGCCCCAAAATTGGCAGGCACGCATTCATCCGCAAAAAGATGCGGAAAACCGCGCAGGGCAACGCAAGGCCACCATTCCTGCCCCCTTCAGCAGCCGGAGACAGCCAATAGATAAGCACGCCTTTGTGAAGTGAAAAGCTAAAAAGCGTTAAGAAATGGCGCAGAGCGAACGATCGTTCGGAAAGCTGGCAAATTTGCCACGCCTGTCCCTCGGACGGCGTGGCAAAGGCTATCAGGCCTTGATGCGCTGCATCGTCGGATCGTAAAGCGGGCCGAGATGCAGCGCGGCGCTGACGGTTTCCATGGCGACAACCAGTTCGTACCGGCCCACCTGCAGCCAGGCCTCATCGAGACCGGCAGGATTGCGGACATAGCCATAGCCTATGTTCTTGCCGACCGTATAGCCATAGCCGCCGCTGGTGAGATAACCGACGGGCTCGCCGTTGCGCAGGATCGTCTCGCGGCCGAGAAGTACGACAGACGGGTCATCCACCGTGAAACAGGCCAGCGACTTGACGATGGGCTGCCCCTGTTTTGCGAGAAGCGCGCTACGCCCTACAAAATCGACATCCTTCTTCAGTTTCACCGCCCAACCGAGGCCCGCGTCGAAGGGCGTGTCGTTCGGCGTGATGTCGGAGCCCCAGGCGCGATAGCCCTTTTCAAGGCGCAGCGATTCAATCGCGCGATAGCCGGTCGGGCGGATGCCGAAGGACTCGCCGGCTGCCATCAGCGCGTCGAAGACATCGCCGGTCGCGGCAATCGGCACATGCAGTTCCCATCCGAGTTCGCCGACATAGGTCACCCGCAGCGCGCGAACCAAATGCCCGGCGATCGTCAGTTCCCGGACATGGCCGAAGGGGAAGGCGGCGTTGGACACGTCCGCGTCCGTCACCTTCTCCAGAACCACACGCGCATGCGGTCCCATCAGAGACAATGTGCCGAAATCCTCCGTGACATCGCCGAGTGTCACACGGCTGCCCTTGGGCAAATGATCCTCGATCCAGCCGAAGTCATGTGTCCGGAAGCCCGTGCCGGTGACGATGTAGAACTTGTCCTCGGCCAACCGCGCCACCGTCAGGTCGGCCTCGATGCCGCCGCGCGTATTGAGAAGCTGCGTATAGGTGAGCCGCCCGGCAGGCTTGGCCACATCGTTGGCGCAGATCCAGTCGAGCGCGCGGCCAGCATCCGGGCCATAAAGCTCGAACTTGGCGAAGGACGACTGGTCGAAGACGCCCACGGCCTCGCGCACATGTTTGTGCTCCTCGCCGACAGCGTCGAACCAGTTCTGCCGACCCATGGAATAGACGTCGCAGCCTTCACGCCCCTCCCCTGCAAACCAGTTCGGCCGCTCCCAGCCGAGCTTGGAGCCGAAGACGGCGCCGTGGGTTTTCAAGCGCTCATAAAGCGGCGAAACGAGGCGCGGACGGCCGCTTTCATATTCCTCATGCGGGAAGGCGACCGTGTAGTGCTTGCCATATGCTTCGAGCGTCCGGTCGCAGACCCATTGCCGGTCGCGATGGAGCCCGGAGAAGCGGCGGATATCGACTACCCAGAGATCGAGCGGCGCTTCGCCATCGACCACCCATTGCGCCAGAACCCAGCCTGCTCCGCCACCGGACGCAATGCCGAAGGCGTTGAAGCCTGCGCCGACGAACATGTTCTTGCATTCGGGCGCAGCGCCGAGAATGAAATTGCCATCCGGCGTGAAGCTCTCCGGCCCATTGATCATCTGCTTGACGCCGACATTTTCGAGCGCCGGCACGCGCTCGATCGCCTGCACCATATGCTGCTCGAAATGGTCGAAATCGTCGTCGAACAGGCGGAAACCCCAATCATTGGGCACCTCGCCCGTCGTCCACGCTTGCGGGTTCGGCTCATAGCCCCCCATGACAAGGCCGCCGACCTCCTCCTTGAAATAGGTCCGCCGATCGGGATCGCGGATCGTTGGCGCATCGAGCGCCAGACCCGGCACCTTCTCGGTGATGATATACTGATGCTTGACCGGCTGCAGCGGCACGTTGATGCCCGCCATCGCGCCCACCTGCCGTGCCCATTGCCCGGCGCAGTTGACGACCTTCTCGCATTGAATGTCGCCCTGATCCGTCTTCACGGCGGTAATCACGCCACCCCTGATGTCGAAACCGGTCACGCGGACGTTTTCTAGAAGTTTGGCGCCATGCATACGTGCGCCTTTGGCGAGCGACTGCGTGATGTCGGAGGGGCTCGCCTGCCCGTCCGTCGGCAGCCAGCTGGCGCCGATCAAGTCGCTCGTCTCCATCAGCGGCCACATCTTCTTGACCTCTTCGGCCGAGATCAGATGCATGTCCATGCCGAAGCTCTTGGCGGTCGTCGCCGTTCGCTTGAACTCCGTCCAGCGATCCTCGTTGGTGGCAAGGCGCAGGCAGCCGGTCATCTTCCAGCCGGTCGCGAGCCCCGTCTCGGCCTCCAGCCCCTTGTAGAGTTCGACTGAATATTTCAGCACGCGGGTGATCGAGGCCGAGGAGCGGAGCTGCCCGACAAGACCGGCCGCATGCCATGTGGACCCCGAGGTCAGCTGGCCCATTTCCAGCAGCACGACATCGGCCTTGTGGTCTTTCGCCAGATGATAGGCCGTCGAGCAGCCGATGATGCCACCGCCGATGATGACGATCTGGGCGTGAGAGGGAAGCGCCATGTTCAAAGCTTTCCGTAGGTTGACTGATGGTGTTGAAGCGCGGTCTCAAGCCGCACCAGATTGTCGTCCGTGTAGCTCTCGTAATCGGCACCGGGCGCGGAGAGATGGATTTCGGACACCATGCTCCACATCGCCTCGCGCAGCAGCGAGGCGCATTGCATGGCCGAATGCGAGCGGCGGATTTCGGTCGGCGCCGTGCCGCCGAAATAGCCGGCGAGAAAATCGTCTGCCTGATCGTCTGAAAAGCCCGCATTCGAGGTCGTGCCCGCGAGATCAAACATGGCGGTCGAGAAGCCGGCATATTCGAAGTCGATCAGCCAGAGACGTTCGCCATCGTCCAGAATATTGGCGGGCAGAAGATCGTTATGAGCAAAGACGATCGGCAGTGGCGTCTGCGCCGCCTCCAGCACCCGGCAGAGTTCCAGGTAACGCGGCACTTGGGCTGACATCCGGCTTTTGCCGGCTTCCAGCGTCCGCGCGTAATCGCGGATGACATGAAACGGCCAGAACATGAAGCCTGGTCCGGTCACATGTGCGGGCATCGCCTCATGGAAACGCCGCAGCAACGCCGCCACGCGCTCGGCATTCGCGCGCACATCATCTGCCGCAAAAGTTCGCGCGGCCAGAAAAGCCGAGACCATCACCCCTGGCGCGGAATGCTCTACCTTCGGCCCGAAGCCCGCCTCGTGCGCCGCCCGCGCGGTCATGATCTCCCGCTCCCGCAGGACGTGATGGAAGGGATAATCCTTGCCGAAACGCACGACATGACGGCCGAGCCCATCGCTGACAAGATAGCTTTCATTGGAAATCCCGCCCTTCAGCGGTTCGATCTCGATCCGGCCGGTCCAGCAGCCAAGGTCAGCGATCCTGTCTTCAACGCCTGCCTGCACCAGCGCCTCCAGTGTCTGACGAGACCGGTTCCCTTATGTTTCTCCGTGTCTCGACGCTCGGCAAATTCAAACACGATCCTGGCGAGAGTCAATCCAATTTTGTGGCTTAATGTGTCTTTATGACCGATTATGACCGCATAAATTGAACAGCGATTGCGATTTTGCCCGAGTTTGTATAGTTTCAGACCCGCACGACACAGGAAGCGCCCCGACATGCTGGCTTCGAAACGACATGGTGACATTCTGAAACTGCTGGAGATGGACGGCTCCATGGCCGTATCTGATCTGGCGGAACGCCTCGGCGTGTCGCTCGAAACCATCCGCCGCGACATCAAGCCTCTGGCCGAAAGCGGCGCGGTGTTGCGCATGCACGGCGCCGTGGCGCTACCCTCCGCGCGCGGCGAAGCGCCGTTCGAAAAGCGCATGCGCGAGATGAGCGCGGCCAAGAAGAAGATCGCGGAGCGCGTCGCCCGCACCGTCACGGATGGTGAGAGCCTGATGCTCGATACCGGCACGACGACGAGCTTTCTCGCCCGTGAACTGCTCGGCCATCGACGGCTGACGGTGATCACCAACTCCTCCGACATCGCGCGCGTTCTGGCGAGCGTCAACGGCAACCGTGTCTACATGGCCGGCGGCGAAATCCGCCCGGACAGCGGCGCGGTCTTCGGCCTTTCTGCCATCGAATTCATCACCCGCTTCTTCGTCGATCATGCCATCATCTCGGCAGGCGCGGTTGATGTCTCGGGCATTCTCGACTATGCCCTGGACGAGGCGGAATTCGCCCGCACCGTGCTCTCCCGCGGGCGACGCAAGATCGTCGTCACCGACAGTTCAAAATTCTCCCGCGCCGGCCTGATCCATGTTTGCGATTTCGGCGACGTATCCGAAATCGTCACGGAAGCGGCACCGCCGGAGGAGATTGCAACGGCCGTCCGACATGCAGACGCTGAACTGACGATTGCGGACTAGGCCCGTTCCCAGGCGAGAACGACGATACGCGGGCGTAGGCAAAAGGCGAGCTCGACGATGCGCCCCCTGCTTGTCCGCCCGAGACCCTTCCTCAAATCGATGACGACGTCCTCGAAGCCGAGGACGACCTGATCACGCGGAAACACTGCCTTGTAGACGGCCTCCTTGGCCGCAAAAAGCAAACGCTCCGCAAAAATGACATCAACACCATCAAGGACATCGTCGGCGATCCTGACAATTTCGGCAACCTCGCGGGCAAGTGGCTCGGCTGGCTCGACATCAATGCCCAGCGCCGCAAACGAAGCCATTGAAGCGACGGCCGCGACGGCATAGGCATCGTCATGCGCCAGCGAACCGACGCTTCCATTCGGCCATAGGGGAGCGCCAGCGGCCGTCTTCAAGATCGGGGAACCCGAAACACCTTCACGCTCCAGCAAACCCCTCGCGACATGTCTGGCAGCGCCGCTGGCATCGCGCATCCGATCCTTGCGTGCGGAGATCGAGATCGCCTCCTGCGGCATCAGCAGCGCGGCATCTCCCGGCCGGATGGCGCGGCAAGCGGCGCGAATGCCGGCAGGCAAAAGGGCGGCCAGCGCCTCCTCAAGGGCGCGTTCGCCCGCAGCAGCCGAAAATGCTTCGCCGCCGCTCATGAGCCGCCGGAGCCACGCAGATCCAACGCGGCAATCATCTCGCCGTCCTCGTCCAGCCCCTCCTCGATGAAACCGGCCTTGGCGTAAAGACTACGGGCCGGTTCGTTTTCGGGCTCATAGCAGATGGAGATGCGGGAAACATCGCCGAGCGCGGCGATCTCGTCCAGAAACGCCTTCAGCGCAGCGCGGCCATAGCCCCGTCCCTGCTGCGCAAAGTCGATCATGAAGCGATAAAGCCGCACGTCGTCGCGGTCGGAAGCGTCATACATGAGGAAGCCGACGAACGTGTCGCGGGCCATGATGGCGCGTGGCGATGCGCCCGGATCATGATCCGCCTCGGCGAGCGAGGCTGCGTTGTCGGCAACGAAATGCGCCTGCGCCGGCTCGACAGCCAGCGCCTCGATTGCGGCACGATCACGCGCCGCAATCGGCACCAGACGGACAGAAGGACGAGATGCCTCTCCACCCGCCATGACGATCAGCTCTTGGTGCGCGCGGCACCCTCCTTGATAGGCGTGATGACGCTATGGAGCTTGGCCGGGTTGCCGCGCCAGATCGTGTTCGGCTCCAGGGCCTCGCCCTTCATGACGAAGCTGTCCGTCTCGGCAATCGAGCCTTCGCCCATGACCACGCCATAGTGGACAAAGGCAGCCGGGCCGAGTGTGCAGCCCTTGCCGATGCGGATGAAGTCCGACTTGAACGCGCCTTCTTCCAGCGAATGCGCCTGGATGACGCAGCCTTCGTTCAGCGTCGCATCGTCGCCGATTTCCACCAGCGAGCGTTCCGTCAGGTTGGCCCCGCCGTCATAAACCCGCTTGCCCATCTTGACGCCGACGGCGCGCAGGATCAGCGGCCGGAACGGCGTGCCGGCAAAGAGATACATGATCGGCGAGTCGGACAGCTTCCAGTGCCGCTCATGCCGCCAGAAACGCTCCTCATAGATCGTCGTGGTCATCGGCTTGAGCTTGCCGAAACCAAGGCTGGCGCGCTCGATCATGATATACATGAAGATCTCGAAGGTCGTCACGATGACCGTGGCGATGAAGAGACCCGTGCCACCCCATTCCGTATAGTAGTTCAGCGCGCGGTCCCAAATTGCCAGCGCCGAGAACAGGGCGACCCACTGTGCCGCCAGGAAAAGAACAGCGGTCCAGAAGTTGTACATGTTCTTGCGCGGCAGGCGCGCACGGCGATCCTCTTCGCTGACACCCTGAATGAGGTCGAGGTCGCGCTTGACCATGCGCGGAATTTCGAAGGGCGGAGAGCCGAGAAGGCCGATATTCTCGCGTACGGGCCCTTCGATCGGAACCATGACCTTGGTTCCAAGAAGGCAGTTGTCACCCGTCTTGCCATCCGGCGGATAATAGATGTTGTTGCCGAAGTAGTTGTCGTCGCCGATCCGCGTGGGCGCCAGGCTGAACGACGAGGCCGACTTGTGCACGTTGATCATGTAGAGACCGTCGGATACCATGGTCCGGCTGCCGAGGTCGCACATGAACGGGTTGTCGTGCTGCGTGTTCGTCCCGAAATTCGAGCCGGTCTGGACGACGGTGTTGAGGTTCCAGCCGACAGCGCGGATGTAGTGGACGACGGCCGAGCTGTCGCCGAACAGCAGGTTCATCAGGCGCGAGTTGCTGACGGTTTCCGTCACCGACTGCATAAAGTAATGAACACCGTAGAGCGAATAGGTCTTGCCGGGCTCGAGGAAACGCCGGAACAGGCGCGGCACGCCCACGGCCAGCAGGAGAGCAAGCGTAAGTCCGCCGACTTCGGCAACAACGGCGCCGATCGCAACCAGACCGATCGTTTCCTGATAGCCATCGCCGACATTTTCCCAGTAGGTCTGGATGATCAGCGGCAGCGGCGTGAGGACCGTGAAGAGGAAGATCAGCTGGACGGCTTCGTAGATGACGCGGCGCGCGCGCGACAGCGTGACACCGCGCACCTTCGAGTAATCCGCGTTGGACTTCACAGCAGGTGAGCCGTGCCAATGCTCGCCATCCGGGATGACCTGGCCGCGCTGCAGCGACGAACCGTGGCCGAGCTGCGAGCCGTCACCCATCTTCGTATCGATGTCGAGCGCACTGCCGACGCCGACAAACGCGTCGCGACCGATGGTGATGCGGCCCGTGTGGATATAGCCGGCCTCGGCGCGGAAGCCGGGAATCAGGGTTTCCTTGCGCAGGATCGAGTTTTCACCGATGGAAATCAGGTCTGTGCAGACGGGAACCGACTTGCTCTCGATCGCGGTGCTGGAGCCGAGCTTTGCGCCCAGGAGCTTCAGGTAGAGGCTGTAAAGCGGGCTGCCGCGGAAAAGCACGACCGGCGCGGTGCGGATCAGCGTCTTGACGACCCAGAAACGATAGTAGCGCCAACTCCAGATCGGGAAGATTTCTTCCTTCCAGCGGCCCACAAGGATCCATTTCGCGGCGACAGAAAAGCCCGTCATTGAGAAGAAGACCGCGCCCGAGAGAATGACGCAGCGGATGTAGAGCGCCAGCGGTTCATCCAGCTTTTCGTAAAGCCACATCAGCCCATAGTTGAACAGCCAGAGACCCACATAGGCGTAAACGCCATAGAAGGCGAGCTGCGCCGCCCCCGTCAGCCAATAGGCGAAGCTGGAGGCGCGATGCGTCAGAACAATTTCTTCAGTCAGCGGCTCGTCGGCGGCTGTATTGCCAAAATGGGCGAGCAGCTGGCCGATGCTGGGATTGGCATAAATGTCGCGCATGGACGTGGTCGCCCATTCCTTCCGCGTGCGAACGCGCGAGCAGAAATGCGCCAGAAGCAGCGAGTTTGCGCCGAGATCGTCGAAGAAATTGTCCTCGACATAGACCTCTTCCACTTTGAGGACGTCCGCCAGCGCTGCGGCCAGAAAGCGCTCATCGTCCGTGCTGGGCAGGAATTTTGAGCGGTTGTCCGATACGCGACCCATGGTCGGCTTCGGCAGCCGGCGGGTGTCGATCTTGTCCGAAACCGTCATGGGCAGCGCGTCGAGCTGCTCCAGGAAGTTCGGAACCATGTAATCCGGCAAGCGGCGCTTCAATTCACGCGAGAGCGTCAGACGATCCAGACCTTCAACGCCCGATTTCAGCGCGTAGTAGCCGACGAGTTCGATGCGTCCCGGCTGAACCTCGAAGGTGGTGACGGCAGCCTGCGCGATCTGCGGCTGATCGAGAAGGATCGCCTCGATTTCACCGGTCTCGATGCGATAGCCGCGGATCTTGACCTGCGTGTCGATGCGGCCGTGATATTCGACATCGCCATCGGCATTGATGACGCAGAGGTCACCGGTGCGGTAGATACGATGCGAAGGGTTGTTGGGCAGGTCGAGGAAGTCGTTGATGAACTTCTCTTCGGTGAGTTCCGGGCGGTTGAGATAGCCGACGGCCACCCCGATACCGGCAATACCAAGCTCGCCCATCTCGCCCACGGGCATCAGTTCCGGCTTTTCCGGATTGAGGATGACGACGGAATAGGTCGGCAGCGGCTTGCCGATCGTCACGGGCTTGTCCGGCGTCAGGACGCCCATCGTGGCCGTTACGGTGGCTTCCGTCGGACCATAGGTGTTGAGTATCTTGCGCTTGCCGGTAGCCCAGCGCGCCACGAGGTTCTGCGGACAGGCTTCACCGCCCACGAGGATCAGGCGCAGGCTCGGCACATCGCTTTCGATAGACGACAGAAGCGTCGGGCTGCAGGCCATGCAGGTGATTTCATTCGCACGCAGGAAGTCTGCGAGTTCGTCGCCGACCAGCGTCATCTGCCCAGCCGCCGGAACGATCGTCGCACCGGCTGCGAGCGGAACCCAGATCTCCTCCGTCGAGAAGTCGAACGCAATCGTCATGCCCTGATAGACGCGGTCGCCGGGCTTGTAGCCGTAGGAATGCGCCGCAACCCGCACGAAGTTGCAGATGCTCTGATGGCGGATGACAACGCCCTTGGGCTTGCCCGTCGTGCCGGAGGTGTAAAGGATATAGCACGTGTCGTCGGTAGAGATGGCAACCTCGGACGCGGTCAGCGGCACGTCGCTCTTCGTATCCACGTCTTCGCCGGCGCGGTCGATCAGAAGGTTTTCGACGGACAGCTGGCTCGCCTTTTCGAGATAGCCCTCGATCGTCAGCACGAGACGGATGCCGGCATCTTCGATGATCAGGGCCATGCGCTCCGGCGGAAAGGCGGTCGCCAGTGGCACGAAGGCGGCTCCGGCCTTCATCACCGCGAGAACCGCGATATAGGTTTCGGCGGAACGGTCGAGCAGCAGCGCCACGCGATCGCCGGCCCGCACACCCTTCTCGATCAGGAGCCGGGCGAGCTGGTTGGCCCGCCGGTCCATCTCGTCATAGGTCCAGGTGCGCCCTGCGGAAATGACAGCCGGATGCGTCGCGAAAGTCTCGGCGCGCTGGGCAAAGACCCGATCCAGACGCTCGCCGGGCCGGCCCTCGTCGGCGAAATTATCGCCGAGAAGAACCTGCCGGTCTCCAAGCCACCCACGCTCATTCTTCTCAGCGCTCGATCGGGTTGCCGACGTCATAGTGCATAACTCCAGTAGGCATCATTCAGCCGATTAACCGCTTGCGCGGACGGGGACCATCCCCGGCGCATGTCGGTCGTTAATCTTGTGATAATCGGGGTTGCATTACTCCGATTTGGCAGGCTTGCAAGCAAAATCGGCACATAGTCTGTTTCAATGACAAAACCTTGACGTCCCCGTACGCAACCACCCGCTCCTCAGCTTCAAACAATTACATTGGGGCGATTGTCCGGCAAGACGGCGGGCGTTTCATGAAACTTTGTCCATGATCGCCTTGGCAACGCGGCCGCGGTCAACACAATGCAGCCGTCGAGCTTGCGCCACCGGCCGTGTCTTTCTGATGCGCAGATCAAAGGCGAGCGGTGGCGGCCTTCAGCGCGCCGCCGCCGAGCTGCCGCTCTCTGCCTGATCGGCCATATAACGCTCCAGCACAGCCATGTCGGCTTGCGCGATATGCAGGCCCTGCTTGGTGCGTCGCCACAGCACATCCTGCGCCGTTCGCGCCCATTCATGCGCGATCAGATAGCGCACTTCAGCTTCATAGAGCGTACCGCCGAAATGGACGCCCAGATCGGCGATGCCTTGAGCGCCGCCCAGAATATCGGAAGCTCTGGTGCCATAGCACCGGACGAGCCGCTCGGCATGGTCGCGCGAAAGGAATGCATGACGCCCGAGCAGAGCGGAGACCTGTGCGCTATAATCCCTGACGGCAAAGTCGCCACCCGGCAGATGCGAGCCAGCGGTCCACGGCTTGCCCTTGCCGCCGATGGCGTCCCCGATCTTTTCCAGCGCATGCTCCGCCAGTCGGCGATATGTCGTCAGCTTGCCTCCGAACACATTGAGCAGCGGCGGCGTTCCTTCCCCCGCCTCGAGCTTCAGCACGTAATCGCGTGTCGCCTCCTGCGCCTTCGACGCGCCATCGTCAAAGAGCGGACGGACGCCGGAATAGGTCCAGACGACATCCTCGCGCCGCACCGGCTCGGCGAAATATTCGCTGGCTGCGTTACAGAGATAATCCATCTCTCCCTCGCTGATGACGGCATCGCGCGGATCGCCCTTGAAGTCGCGGTCGGTCGTGCCGATCAGCGTGAACTCCTGCTCGTAGGGGATCGCGAAGATGATGCGATTGTCGGGGTTCTGGAAGAAATAGGCGCGCGGATCCGAGAACTTCTTGCGCACCACGATGTGGCTGCCCTGCACGAGGCGGACATTCTGCGCGTCGTTGCGGCCGACGACACCCGCAAGAACCTTGTCGACCCAGGGGCCGGCCGCGTTGACCAGCATGCGCGCCTGCCAGGTGCGGCGTTCGTCGCTGTCGATGTTCCGCGTTTCGATGATCCAGAGACCCTTCTCGCGGCGGGCGTTGACCACCTCGGTCCGATTATGGATTTCAGCGCCTCGATCGGCGGCATCACGGGCGTTCAGCACGACCATGCGGGCATCATCCACCCAGCCATCGGAATATTCGAAAGCCTTGGCGAAGAGCGGCTTCAGCGGCTTGCCTGCCGGATCACGGCGCAGATCCAGCGTCTTCGTCGCCGGCAGAAGCTTACGGCCGCCGAGATTGTCATAGATGAAAAGACCGAGGCGGATCAGCCATGCGGGACGGATGCCACCCTTCTGGAACGGCAGCACGAAACGCATGGGCCAGATGACATGCGGAGCCATGGCCCAGAGAATTTCGCGCTCCATCAGCGCTTCGCGCACGAGCCGGAACTCGTAATATTCCAGATAGCGCAGCCCGCCATGGATCAGCTTTGTCGAGCCGGAGGATGTGCCGGAGGCGAAGTCGCCCTTCTCCGCCAACGCGACCGAATAGCCGCGACCAGCGGCATCCCGCGCAATGCCGCATCCATTGATCCCGCCACCAATGACGAAAATATCGTGAACCCGTGCCTCTGCCATAGCAACCTCATCATTCCCGGCAGCATGGATGCGCCAAATGAAATTGGAAACAGAGAAAACGAAAATAAAACGAATGTCAAACGAAACTTATATGGCGGCGCTGCCGGATGCCGCCGTTTCGATGAGCCGGACATCGTTTTCCGCGCAGATCTCGCGGATACGCGGCACCTTACATTGATCGGTGATGAAGGTATGGACCTGCGAGATGTGGCCTATGCGCACCGGCGCATTGCGCTCGAACTTGCCGGAATCGCTGACAAGGATCACATGCCGGGCATTGGCAATAATCGCCTGCGCGACCTTGACCTCGCGATAGTCGAAGTCGAGCAGGGCGCCATCCTCATCGATCGCCGACACGCCGATGACGGCAAAATCCACCTTGAACTGGCGGATGAAGTCGACGGCCGCCTCCCCGACAATACCGCCGTCGGAGCCGCGCACAACGCCGCCCGCAATCACGACCTCGATGGCAGGATAAGTGCGTAAACGATTGGCAACATTTATATTGTTCGTAATGACCATCAGTTCGCGATGGTCGCTCAGCGCGTCTCCCACAGCCTCCGTCGTCGTCCCGATATTGATGAACAGCGAGGCATTGTCGGGAATGAGGGCGGCGGCAGCGCGGCCGATATCCTGCTTCTCGGCAGATGCCATGGCGCGGCGCGACTCATATTGCAGGTTTTCGGTCCCGCTGGGGAAGAGCGCACCGCCGTGGATGCGGGTCAGCACCTTTGCGTCGCAGAGGTCGTTCAGGTCCTTGCGGATGGTCTGGGGCGTGACCGAGAAGAGGTTTGCCAGTTCCTCGACATAGATACGCCCCTTCGACTTGGCGAGCGCCACGATCTCATCCTGTCGTGCCGAGAATATCATTCGAACGTACCCACCTTTCGTTTTGTTTCAGATTACAGTCTTTCGAACGCAAATCAAAGCATTCGGAACCGAACATGAAAAAGCCGCAGCGTTTCTCAAACGCTGCGGCGCGAAAGGTCGGTGGCGCGAGCGTCAGACCTCTTCGGGCTTCGGCTCGCGGATGCGGAACACGGCAACATAGAGCGCCGGAAGGAAGAGCAGCGTCAGGGCCGTGCCGATGATGATGCCACCGATCATGGCATAGGCCATCGGCCCCCAGAAGACTTCCTCGGCGATCGGGATGAGGCCAAGGCTGGCGGCGAGCGCCGTCAGCATGATGGGGCGCAGACGGTGAATCGTGGCGTCGAGCACCGCTTCCCAGGCATTCATCCCCCCGTTGCGCAGATCTTCGATCTGCACGATGAGGATAACCGAGTTGCGGATCAGGATGCCGATCAGCGCCAGCACGCCGAGAATGGCGACGAAGCCCAGCGGCGCGCCGCTGGGAAGCAGCGCGGCCACAACGCCGATCAGGCCGAGCGGCGCCACCGCGATCACGATGAAAAGCCTGCTGAAGCTCTGCAGCTGCAGCATCAGCACCGTGAACATGACAAGCAGCATGACCGGTAGAACGGCAATGATCGGCTCCTGAGATTCCTCGCTGTTCTCGACCACGCCGCCGGTTTCGACCTTGTAGCCGGCCGGCAGCGTCGATGCGAAGGCCTTCAGCGTCGGACGCAGGTCCTCGACCACATTGAGGGCTTCGCGGTCGCCCTGAATGGCGGCCGACACAGTGATGGTGGGCAACCGGTCACGGCGCCAGATCACTGGCTGTTCTTCTGTATAGGCAAAGCGGGCGATGGAGGACAACGGAATGGAATTGCCGGTCGCATTCGGCAATTGCAGATTCTCGAGCGCATCGATGGAGGAGCGCTCCGTCTTGTCCGCCCGCACCATGACATTGATCAGATAGATCGAGTCACGCAACTGCGTCACGGTCATGCCGCCGACGATGCCATTGAGGGCCGTAGCGATATCCTTGGAACTCACCCCAAGCTGGCGGGCACGGTCCTGCAGGACATCCACCTTGACGACGCGGGCCGGCTCCATCCAGTCGTAGACGATCTTGGCAAGGTGCGGATCCTTACTCAGCTCGGTCTTGAGCTGCATGGCATAGCCACGCACCTTGTCGACATCCGGGCCACTGACGCGGTACTGCACCGGGCGTCCGACCGGCGGACCGAGTTCCAGAAGCTTCACGAGGCTATCGGTGCCGGGGAAGGACTTGTCCAGATATGTCTGGAACTGGCTGAGCAACTTGTCGCGCGAGAGAATATCCTTCGCAATCACCACGATCTGGCCGGAATAGGAAGAAGGCTGCTTGACGTCGAAGGCGAGGACGAAACGCGGGGCCCCGGCGCCGATATAGGTCGACCAGTGCTCGACGCCCTCATTGCCCTTCAGCATGTCGTTCTCGAACTTGGTCATCTGCGCCGTCGTTTCCTCCATGGAGGAATTGTTCGGCAGATTGAAGTCGATCACCAGTTCGTTCCGGTCGGAGGACGGGAAGAACTGCTGCTGGACGAACGTCATGCCGTAGACAGAAATCCCGAACACGATGAATGTGGCGACGATAGTGAGCCAGCGATTGCGCATGCAGCTCTGCAATGCCTTGCGGAACATGCGCATCCAGCGGCTCTCATGACCCTCTTCATGGTGTTTCTTCCACGTTTCCGGAAGAATCGTCACGCCGATCAGCGGGGTGAACAGCACCGCCACGATCCAGGAAACAATGAGAGAAACCGCAATCACGACAAACATCGTGAACGTGTATTCGCCGGCGGCGCTGCTATTCAGGCCGATCGGGATGAAGCCTGCAACGGTCACCAGGGTGCCGGTCAGCATGGGAAATGCCGTCGACGTGTAGACCGCCGTTGCCGCCTTTTTCAACGGATCGCCCGCCTCCAACCGCGCGATCATCATCTCCACGGCAATCATCGCATCATCGACCAGAAGGCCGAGCGCAATGATCAAGGCGCCGAGCGAGATACGCTGCAAGGTGATATGAGAATATTCCATCACCATGAAGGTAATGGCGAGAACCAGCGGGATGGCGATGGCCACAACGATCCCGGCGCGCATGCCGAGGCTGACGAAGCTGACGGCGAGCACGATGATGATCGCCTCGAACAGGGCCTTGGTGAAACCACCGACAGCCTGCTGCACGATCTTCGGCTGATCCGCCACAAGATGAATGTCCACACCGATCGGCAGTGTCGCTTGAATTTGGTCCAGCTTTGCATCCAGTGCCTTGCCGAAATTCAGAAGGTTTG
Organism: Rhizobium sp. C1; assembly: GCF_021026335.1. Taxonomy (GTDB): domain Bacteria; phylum Pseudomonadota; class Alphaproteobacteria; order Rhizobiales; family Rhizobiaceae; genus Ensifer_A. The sequence goes on along the minus strand of NZ_JAJNCY010000003.1, from coordinate 175,084 downwards.
CGCCGGATTTCATGCCGACCGCCAGGGCGATCGCACTCTTCCCGTTGAAGCGGAACAGCGATGACGGCGGATCGACATAGGTCCGAGTCACGGTCGCCACATCGCTCAGACGGAAGAAGCGGTCGTTCAGGTGAAAATTGATGTTGCGAAGGCTGTCCTCGGACGTGAACTGCCCCGTCACCCGCAGCGCAATGCGCTCCGGACCGCTGTCGATGACGCCGGAGGGGGAGATCGCGTTCTGCTCCTGCAGGGCCGTCAGCATGGCCTGCTGGTCGATCCCGAAGGCGGCCAGCTTGCGCGGGGAGAACTCAAGATAAACAACCTCGTCCTGCGCGCCGATGATATCGACCTTGCCGATATCCTTGACCGAAAGAATGCTCGAACGGGCACTCTCGACATAATCGCGCAGTTGACGGTAGCTCAGCCCGTCACCGGTGAAGGCGTAGATATTGCCGAACACGTCACCGAACGTATCCTGATAGAAAGGCCCCACGACGCCCTGAGGGAATGTCGCGGAAATGTCGTTGATCATGTTGCGGACGCGGAACCAGACGCCCTGAACATCGCGCGCCTTCGTCGTCGCCAGCAGCTCAACGAAGATCGTCGCCTTGCCGGGCTCAGTCATCGACTTGGTATAATGAAGTTCGGGAAGCTCCTGCAGCTTCTTCTCGATCCGGTCGGTGACCTGATCGGCCGTTTCGGCAGCCGTCGCACCCGGCCATTGCGCCTGGATGACCATCGTCTTGATGGTGAAGGACGGGTCTTCCTCGCGACCGAGGTTGAAGAAGGAGAAGATGCCCGCGACCAGCGATACGATCATGAAATACCAGACCAGAGAGCGGTGCTCGAGGGCCCAGTCGGACAGGTTGAATTGTTTCATCGGCTGGCTTCCTCGACGAGCTTGACCTGCTGGCCATCCTTGAGAGCATGAACTCCGGCAACGGCGACGACATCGCCAGCGGCAAGGCCGGATTTGACGACATAGGTCGCACCGGGCCCTTCGGTCGCCTCGATTCCGGTTCTGACAACCTTGGAACTGGCGGGATCGAACTTCCAGACAACGAGCTTTCCGTTGTCGGAAATAACCGCATCTGCGGGCACGAGAATGGTTTCTCCGCCGGTCTTGCGGGCCTTTGCATCGATCGTCGTGCCGATCCGGAAGGCTTCAGGAGCATTGCCGATCGAAATCTTGACGCGCACCGTGCGGGTCAGCTTGTCGGCGCTGGGGGCGATCTCTCGCACCTTGCCCTCGATTTTCTTGTCGGGCTGAAACAGCGTCGAAACATCGAAAACGTCGCCGACTGAAATACGCCGGACGATGTCGTCCGGAACGTCGATCACCGCGTCCCGCAGGTCCGGGCGCGCAATCGTCAAGGCGGGCGCACCGGCTGCCGTCGTCTGCCCGACCTCGATATTCGACGCCGTGACAATGCCGTCATAGTCGGCAATCAGCTGTGCATAACCAAGCTGCTCGCGCGCCTTTTCGAGCTGCGCTCTGGCGCTTTCCAGATTGGCGTTGGCGGCAACCAAGTTCTGCGCGGCGCTTTCGAGCTGGGCGGGAGACGCGAAACCTTCCTTGGCCAGCGCGTTCGCGCGATCGTCGACGGAGTCTGCATTCGTCAATTGCGCCTGCGCGCTGGTGACGCTTGCCTCTGCAGACCGGACACCTTCCTTCAACTGGGCCGTATCCAGGACCGCCAGGACTTCGCCCTTCTTGACCGTGTCGCCGACGCCAACGTTGCGGGCAACGACCTGACCGGCCACACGGAAAGCTTTTTGCGTGGAAATCTGCGGCTCGATAGTGCCTGGAAAATCAAGAACCACTTCGGGGCGGATCTCGACCTTGGCGGCCAGGATAGGCCGCTCCGGCGCCGGGGCCTGCGACTTCTTTTCATCGCAAGCCGTCAGGGCAAGCGCGGCAGCGATGAGGACAAGTCCGCGTGTGGACACCAGAACAGCCTTCATTGCGCCGCCTCCGTATATTTTACCGCAAGCTTGGGGCTCAGAAAGATCGCACCCTGGACGACCACCAGATCACCCTCCTTGAGATCGCCGTCGACGACCATCGTCTGACCGATATACTGAACAAGCCTAACCTTCCGCGGAAGTGTCTGGTTTGTGGCCGGATCGACAACCCAGACAACCGGCGCGTCATCCGCGCGCCCGAGCGCGCTGTAAGGCAGAAGGAACCCCGATACCGGAAGCGTACTGCCCGACCCTGCGACCACGGCCCCGAGCGTCATGGCCGGTGGCGGATCAATGATATCGGCCTTGATGGTCACCGTGCCCGTCGGGACATTCACCGTCGGCGATATTTCCGCAACCTGGACTTTGGCCTTCACCGAAGGTTCGGCCACCAGAAAGATTTCCGCCCTCTTGATCTCGCCGGTCTCCATCAGGGCGTCGGAAACGTCGAACACGGCCTGCTTGGCTGTCCCAACAGCAAGCGTTACGACAGCCTGACCCGGCTGGACAACCTGGCCTATCTCCATATTGACCGCCGTTATCACCCCGTCGGAGCCTGCCTTGAGTTCCGCATAGGAGAGATTGTCCTGCGCGACCTGCAACTGGCTTTGCGCGATGTTCAATTGAGCCTTTGCCACATCCACAGACTTGGTCGCCTGATCATAGGTCGAGCGTGTGGTAAAGCCCTTGTCGAGCAATGATTTCTGCCGCGCGAGATCGGATGTCGCGAGATCGAGCGTCGCCTTGGCCGAGGCAACGCCGGCATTTGCGGCGGTAATGTTGGCTTCCAGTTCCGCCGTACCGAGCCGCGCGAGAACCTGCCCCGCCTTGACCGTGTCTCCCGTTTGAACCAGACGATCAACCACCGTGCCGCCAACCCTGAAGGCCAGATCACTGCTGGTAGCGGCGGCAATATTGCCGGTAACGTGAAGCGGACGCGATACATCCTGCCTGTGCACCCGCTGAACGACGACCTGCTGGACGAAATCGGCTCCGTCCGCGGCCATGGCGGGTGCTCCCTCCACGACGGAAGACAGGAGCAACACCAAACCGAGCGCATAAGCGGAACTGTTTCTGGCTTTCTTATCCATCAAGACTTCTCCGGCGCGAGGCATCGAATCGCGTTTTACCCTTGTTAGCGTATTTCTATATCGACGGTTTGAAGACACACACTCGAAATTGCAACCGGACCGCCCAAAGGCAATTCCAGCGGCTAAGTATAGCTAAAACTACATAGAAGCAAGTCCGCATCGCCAAAGCTCCGCTGCGTCTACTGCGGCAGGTATTCCCTCGGTCTCGCACCCTCCGCGCCTGCCTCTGCAGAAGCCGCTTGACGCCTTCCGTCAAACCACCCTAACATAAACGCATTCACCAGGGGGGTCCCGCAAGGGGCTGAGATTCTGCTGGGCAATTCCTTCTAAGGAAAAGCAGCGCAGTGACCCGTTGAACCTGATCCAGTTCATACTGGCGTAGGGACGGTGCAAGCGCTGCGATAGACGGATTCCATCCCGGATTCCGCTTTGCGTCTTTACATCATTCCGGCTTCGAACTGGGTCTCCAATGTCAAACCTTGGAGCCTCAAGAATGAATATTGCCGCAACCAATCTCACCCCCGTCGTCACGCAAGGGGCGCTCCCCGCCTCGCAAAAGGTCTTCCACGCGGGTGAAATCCACCCCTGCGTCCAGGTGCCGATGCGCGAAATCTCAGTTCATCCGACCGCCGGCGAGCCGCCGGTAACGGTCTACGATTCTTCCGGTGCCTATACCGATCCCGCGCAGGTGATCGACATCGAGAAAGGTCTCCCGCGTCTGCGCGAAACCTGGATTGCCGCGCGCGGCGATACGGAAAGCTATGACGGTCGCGTCGTGAAGCCTGAGGATAACGGCTTTGCGCAAGGCGAACGGTTGACGCCGGAATTTCCGAACCTGCCGAAGCCACGCCGGGCGCTCGCCGGCAAGGCCGTCACGCAGATGGCCTATGCGCGCGCCGGCATCGTCACGCCGGAAATGGAATTCGCCGCCATCCGCGAGAACCTGGGCCGCAAGGCGGCCATTGCGTCTCACGGCGGCGAGAATTTCGGCGCGGCGATCCCGGATTTCGTCACACCCGAATTCGTTCGCGAGGAGATCGCGCGCGGACGCGCCATCATCCCCTCCAACATCAACCACCCGGAAGCCGAGCCGATGATCATCGGCCGCAATTTCCTGGTCAAGATCAACGCCAATATCGGCAATTCCGCCGTCACCTCCTCCATGGCGGAGGAAGTCGAGAAAATGGTCTGGGCGACGCGCTGGGGTGCCGACACGGTCATGGACCTCTCCACCGGCCGCAACATCCACAATATCCGCGAATGGATCATCCGCAATTCGCCCGTGCCGATCGGCACCGTGCCGCTCTATCAGGCGCTGGAAAAGGTGAACGGCATCGCCGAGGACCTCTCCTGGGAGGTCTTCCGCGACACGCTGATCGAACAGGCCGAACAGGGTGTGGACTATTTCACCATTCATGCCGGCGTGCGGCTCGCCTATATCCCGCTGACCGTGCAGCGGGTGACGGGCATCGTCTCGCGCGGCGGCTCGATCATGGCCAAGTGGTGTCTGGCGCATCATCGCGAAAGCTTCCTCTATGAGCATTTCGAGGAAATCTGCGACATCTGCAGAGCCTACGATGTCTCCTTCTCGCTCGGCGACGGTCTGCGCCCCGGCTCGCTGGCCGATGCCAATGACGCGGCGCAGTTCGCCGAACTGGAAACGCTGGGCGAGCTGACGCAGATCGCTTGGGGCCGGGATTGCCAGGTGATGATCGAAGGCCCCGGCCATGTGCCGATGCACAAGATCAAGGAGAATATGGACAAGCAGCTTGAGCATTGCGGCGAGGCCCCGTTCTACACGCTCGGGCCGCTGACAACCGATATCGCCCCGGGCTACGACCATATCACCTCGGCCATCGGCGCCGCGATGATCGGCTGGTTCGGCACGGCGATGCTCTGCTACGTCACGCCGAAGGAGCATCTCGGCCTCCCCGACCGCAACGACGTGAAGACCGGCGTCATCACCTACAAGATCGCAGCGCATGCCGCCGATCTTGCCAAGGGCCATCCGGGCGCAAGGCTGCGGGACGACGCGCTGTCGCGCGCACGCTTCGAGTTCCGCTGGGAGGACCAGTTCAACCTCTCGCTTGACCCAGAAACCGCGCGCTCCATGCATGACGAAACGCTTCCCAAGGAAGCCCACAAGGTCGCTCATTTCTGCTCCATGTGCGGCCCGAAATTCTGCTCCATGCGGATTTCCCACGATATCCGCGCCGAGGCGCAGAAGGAGGGCATGGAGGCGATGGCGGCCAAATTCCGCGAGGGCGGGGACTTGTACATGCCGGTGGAGGGTGAGGCGTGATGTACCTGCGTCTGACGCAAGTCCCCCTCTGGCTGCCGCCATCTCCCCCACAAGGGGGGAGACGGTCAAAGGCGCGGCCTCACCCTACATTGAGCGCGGCAACAAGGATTGTGGCACAGCGCCCGCTCTCCCTCCCCCTTGTGGGGAGGGTTGGGGAGGGGCGATCCTTGCTCAGGTCCGAAAGGGTCGCGGCATGACCATCCTCGTCAAAGGCGCAGGCGTCGCGGGGCTCACCGCCGCCTTCGCCCTCGCCCGCAAAGGTCATCCCGTCACCCTCCTCGACCCCAAAGCTCCCGGCGTGGCCGCATCCCACTATGCCGGCGGCATGCTCGCGCCTTGGTGCGAGGGCGAGACGGCACCGGAGGTGGTAGTGGAGGCCGGAGCGCAAGCGATCGGCTGGTGGGAGTGCGCGCTGCCCGGGCTGGTGGAGCGCAAGGGAACGCTGGTCGTCGCCCCACCGCGCGACCAGAGCGAGCTGGAGCGCTTCGCCCGCCGCACACACCGCCATGAGTGGGTGGACGAGGCAGGCATTGCCGAGCTCGAACCGGCGCTGGCTGGCCGCTTTCGCCGCGCCCTGTTCTTCCGGGATGAGGCGCATCTCGATCCGCGCAAAGCGCTGGCGGGGCTCTTTGAGGCGCTGGTCAGTATGGGCGCAAAATTCCTGCATGAGGCAGATGACCGAGCCTTCTGCCACATCATCGACTGTACCGGCCGCGCCGCCATCGTCCCCCGCTCGCAGCTTCGCGGCGTGCGCGGCGAGATGCTTTACCTGACAACACAAGACCTCACCCTCTCCCGCCCCGTCCGGCTGCTGCATCCGCGCATCCCGCTTTACGTCGTCCCGCGCGGCGACGGGCGTTTCATGGTGGGCGCGACGATGATCGAGAGCGAGCATGACGGGCCGATCTCGGTGCGCTCGCTGATGGAACTGCTGAACGCCGCCTATACGCTCCACCCCACCTTCGGCGAGGCGGAGGTGATCGAAACCGGAACCAGCATCCGCCCCGCCTATGCCGACAACATCCCGCGCATCACCGGCTCCGGCCGGCATCTTGCGATCAACGGAATGTACCGCCACGGCTTCCTCATGGCCCCAGCGCTGGCTCAGGAGCTCGCCGCCCGGTTTGAGGCGGAGCCGCAACGAAGGAGTGCAACCGCATGAAACTCATCATCAATGGCGAGCAGCAGGAGGTCGAGGCCGGTACGCTCGCCGCCCTCCTCACGGCCCTCGACTACGAAGGCGACTGGCTGGCGACCGCTCTCAATGGCGATCTCGTGTCGCGCGGCGAGCGCGCCCGGACCGTCCTGAACGACGGCGACCGGATCGAAATCCTCGCCCCGAAACAGGGAGGCTGACATGCTGACGCTTTACGGAACCGAACTTTCCTCCCGCCTGCTGCTCGGCACGGCGCGCTACCCCTCGCCCGCCATCATGGAAGAGGCAATCCGCGCGTCTGGCGCGCAAATCGTCACCGTGTCGCTCCGCCGCGAGACGGCGGGCGGCGGGCGCGGCGGACAGTTCTTTGAAGTGATCCGCAGTCTCGGCGTTCATGTCCTGCCCAACACAGCCGGCTGCCATACGGCGAAGGAGGCTGTACTGACCGCCCGGATGGCGCGCGATCTCTTCGCGACCGACTGGGTGAAGCTCGAGGTCATCGGCCATCACGACACGCTGCAGCCGGATGTCTTCGCGCTGGTCGAGGCCGCGCAAGAACTCTGCGCGGATGGCTTCAAGGTCTTTCCCTACACGACCGCCGATCTCGTCGTCGCCGAAAAGCTGCTGGAGGCCGGTTGCGAGGTGCTGATGCCCTGGGCCTCCCCCATCGGTTCGGCGCGCGGGCTGGTCGATCCGGCATCGCTTGTCTCGATGCGGGGGCATTTTCCCGACGTTCCGCTGATTGTCGATGCAGGTCTCGGCCGACCATCGCATGCGGCGCAGGCGATGGAGCTTGGTTACGACGCCGTGCTTCTCAACACCGCCGTCGCGGGTGCTGCCGACCCCGTCGCCATGGCCCGCGCCTTCGCGTCAGCAATCGACGCCGGCCACGCTGGCTACCACGCCGGCCTGCTGGAGCCGCGCGACATGGCTGTCCCCTCCACCCCCGTCATCGGAAAGGCCGTGTTCGCATGAAGCTCGACCCGTTCTATCTCATCCTCGACAGCGCCGACTGGATCGAGCGGCTGGTGCCGCTCGGCGTGAAGCTCGTGCAATTGCGCATGAAGGATCAGCCGGAAGAGGTGCTGCGCGCCCATATCCGACGGGCAAAAGCCGTTTGCGCCAAGCATGACTGCCAGTTGATCGTCAACGACTACTGGCAGATTGCCATCGAAGAAGGTTGCGATTTTGTCCATCTCGGGCAGGAGGATCTGGTCGAAGCCGATGTCGCCGCCATCCGCGCCGCCGGGCTGAAGCTCGGGCTTTCCACACATGACGAGGCGGAACTGGAAACCGCGCTCGCTGCAAAACCGGATTATGTAGCGCTCGGGCCCATCTATCCGACCATTCTCAAGCAGATGAAATGGGACCCGCAGGGGCTGGAACGCATCCGCGTCTGGAAGAACAAGGTTGCGCCCTTGCCGCTCGTCGCCATTGGCGGGCTGAGGCCGGAGCGGCTGGACGGCGTGTTCGCGCAAGGCGCCGACAGCGCCGCCGTCGTGACCGACATCACGCTGAATGCCGATCCGGAAGCCCGCACGCGGGAGTGGATTGCGAAGACGGATCGCTGGCGATGAGCGGGCCGAAGGTTCTCATCGTCGCCGGCTCGGATTCCTCCGGCGGGGCCGGCATCGTGCGCGATGTCGAGACGGTGACGGCTTTCGGGCTCAAGGCCGCCATCGCAGTAACGGCGGTGACAGCGCAGTCCGACCGGCGCGTCTTGGCGGTGCAGGCGATGGAACCGGGGCTTGTCGCCGCGCAGATCGACGCGGCGCTGGAAGGCGGCGAGGTTCGCGCTGTGAAGATCGGGATGCTCGCTACTGCCGAAATCGTCGCTGCGGTCGCGGAGGTGCTGGAACAGCACCCGAGCCTCCTCGTCGTCCTCGACCCGGTTCTCGCCTCCACCTCCGGCAAAATCCTGCTGGAGCCGGACGGCAGGCGCCTGATGATCGAGCGCCTGCTGCCGCGTGCCGACCTGGTGACACCGAACCTACCCGAACTGGCATTGTTGACGGGCGCCAGGGATTTCGCGCGATCTGTCGAGGTGCTTCTGCAACTCGGCATCCGCGCCGCGCTGATCAAGGGCGGCCATGCGGAAGATATGGAACACCAGTCAGACCTGCGGCTGCGGTCTGCGCATCCATTGGATGCCCGCATTTGCAGAGACCTTCTGGTTCGCCCCAACCAACCGAGCCTTTCCTTTGATAGCCCCCGCCTTCCCGGTAAGCTGCGCGGCACAGGCTGCATGCTCGCCTCGGCGATTGCCTGCGGTCTCGCGACCGGACGCGATCTGGAGGCAGCAATCCGGGTGGCGAAGGCCTATGTCACGCAGGCTTTTCGGGAAGGTCAGCGCGCGGTGATCAGCGCCGCCACCCGCTCCAGCGCGGGATGAAGCGGCTCGGCGCAATCGACGGGGATCGCGTTTTCATCCGGACCGGGCGCTTCCAGCGTGGCAAGCTGGCTGTCCAGCAGCGACGCCGGCATGAAATGACCGGGGCGATGCTGCATGCGAGACAGAAGCAACTCGCGGCTGCCGTGGAGATGAACGAAGATGACGTCGTCGCCCGCCTCGCGTCGCAGCATGTCGCGATAGACCCGCTTCAGCGACGAGCAAGAGGCGATCGCCCCACCTTGAGGGGCAGCCAACGCCTGCCCGACGCGGACCAGCCACGGCCAGCGGTCCTCGTCGGTGAGCGGCGTTCCGCCCGCCATTTTCGCAACGTTTTCGGGCGGATGCAGCGCATCGCCCTCGATGAAGGGCAGGCCGAGACGATGCGCCAGCGCCTCGCCCATCGAGGACTTGCCGCAACCGCTCACGCCCATGACGACAATCCGCAGCCCCGTCATGTCAAAGGCTCGCCGTGATGCCGCCATCGACATGCAGCGTCTCGCCGTTGACGAAGGACGAGGCCCTGGAGGCCAGGAAGACAGCCGCGCCGATCAGTTCCTCGACATCACCCCAGCGTCCCGCTGGCGTGCGCTTTTCAAGCCAGGCATTGAATTCGGCATTGTCCATCAGCGCCTGATTGAGCGGTGTCCGGAAATAGCCTGGGGCAATCGCATTTACCTGCAGGCCGTAGCGCGCCCAGTCCGTGCACATGCCCTTCGTCAGGTTCTTCACCGCCCCCTTGGTCGCCGTATAGGGCGCGATCGAGGGCCGCGCGAGCTCGCTCTGCACCGAGGCGATGTTGATGATCTTGCCCGCGCCGCGCTTGATCATGAAGCGGGCAACCGCCTGGCCGACGAGGAAGACGCTCGTGACATTCGTCTTGAACAGAAGTTCGAACTTGTCGGCCGGAAAGTCTTCCAGCGGCGTGCGATACTGCATGCCGGCATTGTTGATCAGGATATCGATCGGGCCGATCTCTGCCTCGATCCTGTCGACACCGGCCTCCACCGCAGGTTTGTCGGTCACATCGAACACGGCAGGCTTTGCATCAAATCCCTGTTCGGTCAGCCCCTTGCAGGCCTCTTCGACCCGACCCGCATCGCGGCCGTTGAGAATGACGGAGGCACCCTGGCGGGCAAGTCCGGCGGCGAGCGCCAGACCGATGCCCTGGCTCGACCCGGTGATGAGCGCGCGGCGTCCGGAAAGATCAAACAGGTCCGACATAGTTACCTCCCTCCGGGTTCCACCCCTGGCATTGACGCGGAGAGGCCGGGGCCCGAATCCGCCAAGTACATTCCAGCCCCGACGATGGCTTTTTGTTGTCGATCCGTCTATCACTTCGTCCACGGGTGGAGCGACAAAATCAGGGAGGCGTGTCATGGCCGGAGCGATCGAAGGAGCGGGTTTCGAGATTCTCGATGCGCGCTTCAAGGACTGCATCATCGGCAGCGCCCATGTGGAGCGCCTTTGGACCGGCGGCCGCTGGCTGGAGGGCCCGGCGTGGTTTGCCGCCGGCCGCTATCTCGTCTTTTCCGACATTCCCGAAAACCGCATGATGCGCTTCGACGAGACGAGCGGCGCGGTCAGCACCTTTCGCCAGCCGTCCAACAATTGCAACGGCAACACGGTCGACAATGTCGGTCGGCTGGTCACCTGCGAGCACCTGACCCGGCGCGTGACGCGGACAGAGTTTGACGGCTCAATCACGGTGCTCGCCGACCGTTTCGAGGGCAAGCGGTTCAACTCGCCGAATGATGCTGTCGTGAAATCGGACGGGACGATCTGGTTCACCGATCCGAGCTACGGCATCATAAGCGATTACGAAGGGGAACGAGCGGAAGAAGAAATCGGCGGCTGCCATGTCTATCGTCACGACCCTGCGACCGGTGTGACGCTGCGGGTGCTGAACGATTTCGTGAAGCCGAACGGCCTTGCTTTCTCGCCGGATGAAAACCTGCTCTATGTCGCCGACACCGGCGCCTCGCATCTCGAAGATGGCCCCCGCCACATCCGGAAATTCGCCGTGGGACCACAATACGCCCTCACCGATCTCGGTGTCTTCGCCACATGTACGGCCGGTCTTTTCGACGGCTTCCGCCTCGACCGCGCCGGGCGCATCTGGACCTCCGCCGGCGATGGCGTGCACTGTTACGATCCGGACGGCACGCTGATCGGGAAAATCCGCCTGCCCGAGATCGTCTCCAACGTGACCTTCGGCGGCCCGAAGCGCAATCGCCTGTTCATCACGGCGACCACGTCGCTCTACGCGGTTTACCTGACGGTGAACGGCTGCAAACTCGGCTGAGCATAATTCGATCAGAGTAATGTTATAGTATTACTTAGAATAAACATAAAAACGCGCAGTCGCGGGACTGTTTTTCAGCGTTTTCATGCAAGTGTCATATGGCCCCTTTAACCGCTTTGCTGTGAAACAGCGTACAGGAGGGACCCATGCGCAAGCTTCTCACCACACTCGCCGCAGCAACCATGCTGGCCGGCGCCGCTCAGGCCGCCACCGTTTACCCGCTCAGCCGGGCAACGATTCTCGTCGGCTCGCCGTTCGACTTCAAGGTCGAGTTCAACTCTGTCGTGAAGCCGGAAGACGTCAAGATCACCGTCAACGGCCAGGATTACACGACCGTTCTCGGCAAGGGGGATTTCGTCGCCGAAGAGAAGGGCAAGGACGACAAGGTCCTCGGCTCTGCCGTGATCCTGCGCAACGCCAAGATCACCAAGCCCGGCAAGTATGACGTCGCCGTCACCGCCGGCAACGAAACCAAGACTGTCACCTGGGACGTCTTTGAAACCTCTGCCCTGCCGAAGGCCAAGAACATCATCTTCATGCTCGGCGACGGCATGTCCGTCGCGCATCGCACCGGTGCCCGCCTGATGTCTAAGGGGATGACGGAAGGCAAGGCAAACGGTCGTCTCGCCATGGACGATCTCGACCACATGGCCTTCATCGGCACCTCGTCGACCAACGCCATCGCCACGGACTCGGCCAACACCATGTCGGCCTACATGACCGGCCACAAGACGGCCATCAATGCGCTCGGTGTCTACGCCGACCGTACGCCTTCAAGCCTTGACGACCCGAAGGTCGAAAACATCGCCGAAGCCGTTCGCCGCACGACCAAGAAGTCGATCGGTATCGTTGCCTTGTCCGAACTGGAAGACGCAACGCCGGCCGCTGTCGTCTCTCACACCCGCCGCCGCGCCGACAAGGCCGAAATCGTCGGCATGATGTTCGACGTCAAGCCGGATGTCGTTCTCGGTGGTGGCTCGGCCTACTTCCTGTCCAAGGATGTTCCGGGTTCCAAGCGCAAGGACGACAAGGACTATATCAAGCTGTTCAAGGATGCCGGCTACACGCTGGCCACCGACAAGGACGAGCTGCAGACCGCTGCCGGCACCAATACCGGCAAGATCCTCGGCCTCTTCCACACCGGCAACATGGATTATGCCGTTGACCGCATGCAGCTGAAGAAGGGCACCGTCGACAAGTTCCCGAAGCAGCCCGGCCTCGTCGACATGACCAAGGTTGCGCTGGACAACCTGTCGAAGAACCCGGAAGGCTTCTTCCTCATGATCGAAGGTTCCGACATCGACAAGGCGAGCCACCCGCTCGACTGGGACCGCGCGATCTTCGACACGGTCGAATTCGACCATGCCGTCGCCGTTGCCCGCGACTTCCAGAAGACGCACCCCGACACGCTGATCGTCGTTACCGGCGACCACACCCACGGCGTTTCGATCATCGGCACGATCGATGACACGAAGGAAGCGACCGAAGGCCGCGAGCGCGTCGGCACCTATGAAAAGGCCGGCTTCCCGAACTACGAGGACAAGGATGGCGACGGCTATCCGGACTCGATCGCCGTCACCAAGCACCTCGCCGTCTTCGGCAATAACGGCCCGGACCATTACGAGACCTTCAAGCCGAAGCTTGACGGCCCGTTCGAGCCGGCCGTGAAGAACGACAAGGGCCAGTATGTCGCCAACCCGGCCTACAAGGACATTCCGGGTGCCGTTCTCGTTGAAGGCAACCTGCCGCGCGACGAAGACACCGGCGTTCACGCCGTTGACGACGTTGTCCTGCAATCGGCAGGCCCCGGCGCCGAAGGCTTCAAGGGCTATATGGAAGAAAGCGACGTCTACAAGGTGCTCGCCGATACCTTTGCCATGGGCGCGCCCGCGAAGTAATCTTCGAGCGGACAGGGTAAAAGGCACACCTGCCGTGTCTTCGCCACCCCCTCATCCGCCTGCCGGCACCTTCTCCCCGATGGGGAGAAGAGATCATGCCGCAACGTCTCGGCCCCCTCGCCCCGCCGGGGAGAGGTCCGCCGAGCGAAGCGGAGGCGGGGTGAGGGGAAAGCCCCGCACGCAGTTGGACAATGTCCTCTGTGATGCAGTTCCACCAATGCAGATCCCGGACAGAACACGTTCGGGATTAGCCTAACCAATGGACGTTAGTCTCGGGAGGTTTCGATGAAACTCCACACCTCAAACGGATACGCCAACCGGCGTGCGTTCGTCAGTATGACGGTTGCAGGCGCACTGTCCGTGATCGCAAGACCAGCGGCAGCTGCCGAACCGATCTCCTTCGGTCAGCTCTACAGCAAGTTCGGCGTCCTCGGCCTCGAATATTCCGACAGGATCAAGGCGCTCGCCGGCAAGCCGGTCTCCATGGAAGGCTTCATGGCGCCGCCGCTCAAGGCCGAAGCCAATTTCTTCGTGCTCACCGAAATCCCGATGGCGCTCTGCCCGTTCTGCTCGTCGGATGCCGACTGGCCGGACAATATCGTTGTCATCTATCTCGGCGGCAAACAGACATTCCTGCCCGGGGGCACCCGCATTTCGGTCGATGGCACGCTGGAACTCGGCTCATGGACCGACCCGGACACGGGTTTCTTAAGCCGCCTGCGCATCCGCGACGCACGCTTCCGCGCGGCTTGAGGACCATCATGCTAGACCTTTCCATCGAGGCGGTAGAAGTCACCTTCCCAGGCCTTGCCACCCCCGCGCTTTCCATCGACAGCTTTCATCTTCCCGCCGGCGGCCATCTCGCCGTCACCGGCGCTTCAGGCTCCGGCAAGAGCACACTGGTCAATATCCTGACCGGGCTCGAACGCCTGAAGAAGGGGACGATCCGCTGGGGCGGCACCGACATTGCCAGCCTCTCCGAAAGCCGACGCGACCGCTGGCGCGGCGAGACGATCGGCCTCGTCATGCAGGATTTCCATCTCTTCGAGGGGCTTTCGGCGCTCGACAACATTCTTCTTCCCGCGCGCCTCGCCCGCGTCGCGAATGCCGCGACAGTGGAGCGCGCGCGGGAACTCCTAACTATTGTGGGCCTCTCCCGCCCGGAGCAGAAGGTCGAGACCATGTCGCGCGGCGAAATGCAGCGCGTGGCTGTGGCGCGCGCCATCGTGCGCAAACCCGCCGTCATCATCGCCGACGAACCGACCGCCAGCCTCGACAGCGAGAGCGGCGCGCAGGTCGCCGAACTCATCGTGACGCTGGCGGAGCGCGAGGGTTCGACCCTCATGGTCGTTTCGCATGATCCGGCGCTGATCGAACGCTTCGACAATCGCATCCGCCTTGTCGGCGGCCGTATCGCCCAGGCAGACGCGCAGGTGGCCGCATGATCCGCTTCATTCTCGCCGATCTCAACCGCTTCCGCCTCGGCGCCTTCTTCATCGCCGCCATCGTGGCGCTCGCCGTGGCTCTCGGCGTCGCCGTGACGCTCCAGGAGCGCGCGCTACGCCTCGGCTCGGCCCGCGCGGCGGAGAAATTCGACCTGATCGTGGGTGCCGCCGGCTCGGAGACGCAGCTTGTCCTTTCTTCCGTTTTCCTGCAGCCCTCGGCGCTGCCGCTGATGACAGGCAAGGTTTTGAGCGATCTGGAAGCCGATCCGCGCGTTGCCTGGGCAGCCCCCATCGGTTTCGGCGATTTCTTCGGCACGTCGCCCATCGTCGGAACGACCACAACACTGGTGAAGAACCTTTCCGCCGGCGTCTCCGAAGGCGCGATCTTCGCCCGCGAGGGCGAGGCGGTCATCGGCGCGGACGTGAAGCTGCCGATGGGTTCGACGGTGAAGCCGATGCATGGCACGCTCGGCGAAGGCGGACATACGCATACGGAACTCGCCTATACCGTTGTCGGCCGGTTGAAGCCGACGGGCAGCGCCTGGGACAAGGCGATCCTCGTTCCGATCCGGGCCGTGTGGGACATCCACGGCCTCGGCCACCATCACGATGATGGCGACGCGGACGAGCATGACCACGATCATGCGGCCGCAGGCGCTGACGCCGCGAAGCCCGCTGACGCCAAAGAGCCCGCCGGTCATGACGACCACGATGGCCACGACGAACACGAGCACCACGCCATCGATCCCAACCAGGCGATCAACGAGCAATGGCAGGGCGAATTGCCGGACCTGCCGGCTGTGGTCGTGAAGCCGAAATCGATTGCCGATGCCTACAAGCTGCGCCAGCAATATCGCAAGGACGCCACGCTTGCAGTCTTCCCCGGCGAGGTCCTGACGACGCTCTATGCGACGCTTGGCGATGTGAAACAGGTGCTCTCGGCCGTCGCCGCTGGCGCGCAATTGCTGGTGGGCGCGGCGCTGATCCTCGTCATCGTCATGCATATCGGCCAGCGCCGCAAGCAGATTGGCGCGCTGCGCGCCTTCGGGGCGCCGCGCGAAGCGGTCTTCGGCATCGTCTGGCTGGAACTCTTCGGGCTCGTCGCCACAGGCATCATGGCTGGCCTCGTCCTCGGCTATCTCGCCGCCCGCGTGATTGCAGCGCGGCTTGCCGCCGACAGCGGCTTCCACATGCCGGTCGGCTTCGCACCGGAGGACATGACGAGCATCAGCATTCTGCTGATCGCCTCGGCCCTGCTCTGCGCGCTCCCCGCCATCATCGCCTATCGCCAGCCGCCGGCCAGCGCCTTGCGAGGATAATCTGCCGGGCGCGACCTAGCGCGGACCACGCAAAGCAAGCCGTATGATCTCGTCGATCAGGGCATCGACCGGGCGCGTGGCATCCACGATTTGCCACGTTAGTTCGCCGGCACCCTTGGCGAGCTGCTTTTCCAGCACATCCGGCGTCGCATCCGACTGGCCGCTCGGTCGGGCCGCGACCCGCGCCCGCAACACGTCCGCCGGCGCATCAAGCCAGATGCCGGTGAAGGGCACGCCTGCATCCCGCGCGGCCTGTTCGATCGCCGCGCGACGCTCGGCACGATCGTGGACGGCATCGGCCACGACACATGCCCCCGCCTGCAGCACCGCGCCGGCGCGGCGCGCCATCTCCGCATAAACCCGCGCGGACATTTCAGGACTGTAGGTGGACGCATCGAGCCGGGTTTCCGGCGAAACGCCGTGCAGCGCCTTGCGCACGCGGTCGCTCTCGATCAGCCGCGCGCCGGGGGGCGGTCCAAGATGCGCCGCCAGCCCATCCGCCACGGTCGACTTGCCCGAGCCGCTGAAACCGCCGATGGCGATCAGGCGGGGCGAAGCTCGCTGAAGCGTCTCTATCGCGAGATCGTAATAGGAGCGTGCCGAGGCCGACAAGCGCTCATCACCACCCGCCTCCTCGGCCTGCGTCGCCGTTACATGGGCGCGCACGGCCGCGCGCAGCGCCGTGAAGAACGGCAGGAGCGCAAAGCCCTCCTCCTCGCCCGCCGCATCGCAATAGCGGTTGGCGACGAGGTTCGCGTGATCCTTCAGGCCACGATGCCAGAGGTCCATGACGAGAAAGGCGAGATCGTAGAGAACGTCGATGGTCGCGATGCGGTCGTTGAAATCGATGCAGTCGAAGAGACGCGGCTTGCCGTCGAGCAGGCAGAGATTGCGCAGATGCAGATCGCCGTGGCAGAGGCGGATCTTGCCGCCTTTGGCGCGGCGGTCGAGATGCGCGGCGATGTCGTCCAGACGCAAGCGGAACAGATGGTCGATGGCCGTCTGTTCTTCACCCGAAAAGACCGTGCTCGTGGCAAAGCCCGCCTTGTTGATGTCGAGCACACCACGGATATTGGCCGCCCCGCCCTCTTCGACGACCGGCGCACCGGCATGAAACGCAGCCACCATCCGCGCAACATCCGTCATCAGCGCGGGCGTCAGCTCGCCCTCCATTGCCATGCGGTCGAACAGCGCCGACTGGTCGAAACGCTTCATTTCGACCACGGCATCGACCACCTCGCCCGGCCCGGCAAAGGACAGGCGGCCATCGGCGGTTCGGTAGATTTGCCGGACACCGAGATAGAGCTCCGCCGTCGTGCGCGCATTGAGCATCCGCTCCTTCTCGCAGGCTGCGACCCGAAGCGCGGGCGTGGAGAAATCGACATAGGGAAGTTTCACCGCGCGCTTCATCTTGAAGGCGCGGTCGGCGACGAGAAAGATGCGCGAGATATGGGTTTCCATCACTTCGACAGGACCGGAGAGCCCGTAGGATGTAGCGTCTCTCAGGAATGAGGTGACGGCCTTCTGATCGTCGGTAATCATGCATCCTCCGCTCGCAAGCCCGATAGGTTAACGGGTCTTGCGGTCGGAAATCTGGCAGAGGGAGGATGGGGGCGCCATGACACATGTCAAGCCCGGCAAATCCTGCCGGGCTTGGACAAGGACTATTCAGTCGAGATCAGACGGCTTCGAGCAGGTCTTCGTCATTGGCCGTCGCCGAGATGAGGTTCTTCGCCTTGATATAGGCGACGAGGTCCTCGATGGCGATCAGCTTCAGACCGTGCTTCTCAGCGAAGATTTCGAGGTCCGGCAGGCGGGCCATCGTGCCGTCATCCTTGGCGATCTCACAGATCACGCCCGAGGGCTTGAGACCAGCGAGCTTGCACAGATCGATCGCAGCTTCCGTGTGACCTGGACGGCGCAGAACGCCTTCCGGCACGGCGCGAAGCGGGAAAATATGGCCCGGGCGGGCGAAGTCGGCCGGCTTTACCGTCTCGTCCACCAGCGCCTGAATGGTCGCGGCGCGGTCGGCGGCGGAAATGCCGGTCGAGGTGCCGGGAATGTAATCGACCGAGACGGTGAAGGCCGTCTGCATCGATTCCGTATTGCGCGGCACCATCGGCGGCAGGTCGAGCGCGTCGAGGCGTTCGCCCGTCATCGGCACACAGATGAGGCCGCGCGCATGGTTCATCATGAAGGCGATCTTTTCCGGCGTCGCGTGCTCGGACGCGAAGAGGATGTCGCCTTCGTTTTCACGGTCATGGTCGTCCACGACGACGATCATCTCGCCGCGTGCGATGGCCGATACCGCGTCTTCGATTTTAGCAAAAGTCATTTCAATGCCTTTCAAGGGTTATGCCGAAACCGGCAATCTCAAACGATCCCTCTTTCGAGCGAACGCACGAATATCCCTTGGGCGAATAGCAACGGTCACACCTCGACTGATAGCAGTCGAAGGCTTCCGCGCGATCCTCTTCCATCCGGACTATACCGTCGGCTCCGGCATCTCACCGGATCTGCTGACCTTCCGCCACTGGCGTAACGGAAGCGCTCGCGGGCTCCAGGATTTCTCCCGATACCGCCGGTGGGGAATTTCACCCCGCCCTGAGAACATGACAAAGATAAGACGGACTTATCGGCTTTTGCAAGTACTCACGGCGCGTAAAATCGTTTCAACCTTGAAATAGGATACTCAAAGTCTTAACCGCCGCGCAAAATACGTTTTCAGCCTGTTCAGCTGGCAGCAGCCCGGATGGGCAGCGCATGCGTCAGCGTCGCGCCAAATTCGTAATACGCCGCCCGCGCCGAGGCGAACCGCTCGCTGTGGCTTTGCACGGGCTTGGCGGGCAAGGTATCCGGATTGTTCTCCAGAAGTGCAATGGCCGCCTGCGTACCGAACACGGTCCCCGGACCAATGCCGCGGCCGGAGTAACCGAAACTGGCATAAGCATTCGGACCAAACGCGACAATCTTCGGAACATGATCGCTGGTCATGGCGATTCGGCCGCGCCAGCTGTGCTCGAAAGGCAGATCGCCAATCTCGGGAAACAGCGCCTTCAGTTTGCGCCGCGCCCAGCTGGCATGGAAAGGCGCACCAAGTCCTTCGCTGTCACCCATGCCGCCGAC
Organism: Rhizobium sp. C1; assembly: GCF_021026335.1. Classification (GTDB taxonomy): domain Bacteria; phylum Pseudomonadota; class Alphaproteobacteria; order Rhizobiales; family Rhizobiaceae; genus Ensifer_A. Next base: position 156,088 of record NZ_JAJNCY010000003.1, on the reverse strand, counting down.
GATCATCCGGCCGGCATGATCGGTGCGGAAGGAGGACATGACGAGTGCCGTGTCCCAGCAGCCCTCTCCGCCAGCCAGGATCTTCTCGCGCGCGACGGCCGGCATCGGAACGGTCGCGAACTGGCAATAGCCGACCGGAATGAATTCCGGCTTGAACGGCGTTTCGATCCCGAGGTGGTAGGCATTGGTGCCGATCAGCAGCGATTTCGCAGTGACCACGCGGCCGTTGCAGCTTGCCACCCAGTGATCGCCTGCCCGCGCCAGCGCTGTGACCGGCGAGCGTTCGAAAATCGCGGCCCCTGCAGCCTTCGCGGCGCGGGCAAGGCCGCGCGCATAGGAGAGCGGCTGGATCGTGCCAGCGCGCGGATCGAACAACGCGCCGTGATAGACATTGGTGCCGGTCCGCTTTGCCGCCTCGCTCGCGTCCAGCAATTGCAGCGGCGCACCGTGGCGGTTGCCCTGGCGAAAACGCTCGGAGAGGTCCTTGAAGCCCTCGTCCGAATGGGCGAGATGCAGCGTGCCCTTGCGGGTCGCCTCGCACTCGATGCCCTCGCGCTCGATCAGGCCGTAGACGCGACCCGGCGCTTCGCCGAGGTCGCGGATGAGCCGCGTGCCGTCCGCTTCTCCCATCTGCGCAATGATCTCGTCCGGCGGCAGCCAGAGGCCGGCGTTCGCCAGCCCCACATTGCGGCCCGAGCCGCCGTGACCGACGGTTTCGGCCTCCAGAAGAGCGACCGAAGCACCGCGCCGCGCCGCTTCCAGTGCCGCCGAATTGCCGGTAAAGCCGCCGCCGATCACCAGGAGATCGACGGAAAGATCACGATCGAGCGGCGTGGCCGAGAAGGTTTCCCGGCTGCTTGCCCGCCACAGATTGGAGCCGCGGTCAGATGTCAAATTTCACTCCCTGGGCCAGTGGCAGTTTGGAGGAATAGTTGATGGTCGAGGTCTGGCGGCGCATGTAGCCCTTCCAGGCATCGGAGCCGCTCTCGCGCCCGCCGCCGGTTTCCTTCTCGCCACCGAAGGCCCCGCCGATTTCGGCACCGGACGGACCGATATTGACGTTCGCAATGCCGCAATCCGAGCCGGAGGCGGACAGGAATGTCTCGGCTTCGCGGATGTTCAGCGTGAAGATGCAGGACGACAGGCCCTGCGGCACATCGTTCTGTAGCGCGATCGCCTCGTCCAGTTCGTCATAGGTCAGAACATAGAGGATCGGCGCAAAGGTCTCGGTCTTCACGGTCGCGGATTGCGAAGGCATCTCGACGAGTGCCGGCGCAGCATAGGCGCCAGCCGGAACGCCAGACGTCACGACGTCGCCGCCATGCACCTTGCCGCCTTCGGCCTTCGCATTGGAAAGCGCCGCCTGCATCGCATCCAGCGCGCCCTTTTCGACCAGCGGGCCGATCAGAACGCCCGCCTCGCGCGGATCGCCGATCTTCAGCGACGAATAGGCCTTGGCGAGACGCGCGACGAGATCGTCCTTGATCGAGCGATGCACGATGAGGCGGCGCAACGACGTGCAGCGCTGACCGGCCGTCCCGACGGCCGAAAAGACGATGGCGCGGACGGCCATGTCGAGATCGGCGGACGGGGCGACGATCATCGCATTGTTGCCGCCGAGTTCGAGGATCGGGCGGCCGAAGCGCGCCATGACCTTCGGGCCGACGATATGGCCCATGCGGGTCGAGCCGGTGGCCGAAATGATCGGCACGTCGCGCGAGGCGACCAGCGCCTCACCGACCGCCGCGCCGCCGATGACGAGCTGGCAGAGGCCTTCCGGCGCATCAGAACCGAAGCGCTCGATGGCGCGCATCATGATCTTGTGCGTGGCAATCGCCGTCAGTGGTGTCTTTTCAGACGGCTTCCAGATCACCGGATCGCCGCAGACGAGCGCGAGTGCGGCATTCCAGCTCCACACGGCGACGGGGAAGTTGAAGGCAGAGATGACGCCGCAGGTACCCATCGGATGCCAGGTCTCGGTCATCTTGTGGCCGGGACGTTCAGAGGCGATCGTCAGGCCGTAAAGCTGGCGGGAAAGACCGACGGCGAAATCGCAGATGTCGATCATTTCCTGAACTTCGCCAAGGCCTTCCGAGGTGATCTTGCCGGCTTCAAGTGTTACGAGAGCACCGAGTTCGGCCTTGGCCGCACGCAGTTCCTCGCCGAGCAGACGGACGAGTTCACCACGACGCGGCGCCGGTACGTCGCGCCACGCCTTGAAGGCGGCGACCGAGCGGGCGATCACGCCCTGCATGTCGTCGGCGCTCGTTTCATGCACGCGGGCGATTTCCGCCCCGTCGATCGGCGAACGAACGGCGAGCGTTCCGCCCGAGAGTTCCGCCGGGGTCAAGCCGCAACCTTTAAGAATGTCCTGATGCGTCATCCGCTGTCTCCATTTATGCGCGCCCGGCGGGCATTGAGGCCTCGGCCCGAACGTCGCGTGATTTTCCATTTTTGACAGGATAGCGCGAACTACACTATGAAATGAGCGAAGAATTGGAACATTGGTTGGAGAAGAACTCACAATGCTGGCCCCGCGACGCTTCCTCCCATCGATCAGTTCGCTGCTAGCGCTGGAGGCCGTGGATCGCCTGGGCTCGGCAACGGCCGCGGCGGAGGAACTAGCGCTGACGCATTCGGCGGTCAGCCGGCAATTGAAGGTTCTGGAGGAACAGATTGGCGTGACGCTCTTGCGCCGGGTGGGCAAGGGTCTGGCGCTGACCCCGTCCGGAGCAGACTATGCCCGCTCGGTGCGAGACTGCCTCAACGATCTCGCTCGCGCGAGCCTCAAGATCCGCGCCGGCGGGGCGCGCAGCAGTCTCAATCTGGCGGTGCTCCCTGCCTTCGGCATGCACTGGCTTGCGCCGCGGCTGAAGGCGTTTTCGGCGCAGCATCCGGATGTGACCGCCAACCTCACGACGCGGCTCTCGCCCTTTGATTTCGCACGCGAGAAATTCGATGCCGCGATCCATTATGGCGGGCAGGACTGGCAGGGCGTCGACTATCTGGAACTGTCACGCGAACGCGTGATCCCGGCGGCAAGTCCGGAGCTTCTGGGCAACGGACCGAAGACGGCGGAGGAACTGCTCTCCATGCCGCTTCTTCATCTGGAAAGCCGCCCGGGCGCGTGGGAAGAATGGTTTTCGGCGCAAGGTGCCGAGGCGGACCGGCTACGCGGCATGCTCTTTGATCAGTTCACTGCCATGGCGGAAGCAGCAGCCCTGGGCTTTGGCGTGGCGCTTCTGCCGGAATATCTCGCGGAGAGCGAATTCCAGCGCGACCGCCTTCGTCCGGCCTTTGCGGACTATCTTCCGCTTGCGGGGCGCTATTATCTCGTCTGGCCGAACGGCCAGCCGCCCAGCCGCCCCCTCGCCTCGCTCATCGCCTTCCTGAAGGAACTGGCCGGCTGAACAGGCTCACGGAACTTCGATCACCGAGAAAAACAGGCCAAGCTGCCGGATGGCGTTGGCAAAGCCTTCATAGTCGACCGGCTTGGTGATGTAGACATTGGCGCCGAGATCATAGCAGCGCTGGATTTCCCGCTCGTCGTCGGTCGTGGTCAGGATGACCACAGGCAGCCGCTTGGTAAAGGGATTCTCCTTGATGTGCTGGAGGATTTCGGTCCCCGACATGTCAGGAAGGTTCAGGTCCAGCAAAATCAGCAGATATCGGTCGGCCGAGACGGTGCCGCTCATGTCCTTGCCGAGGATAAATTCGAGCGCTTCGGTGCCATTCGTGAAGGCGACGATATCGTTGCTCACACCGGCGCGGCGGACATTCTTTTCGATGAGGCGCGCATGCCCGTCATCATCCTCGACCATGACGATCGTGACTTCTCTACCGTTGGCTTTCATGCCGAAAGGCTCCTTAATGCATGAGTTAGATCGATGGGCGTGGTCAGGATGAAGGCCGAGCCTTCGCCGGGGACCGAGCGGACATCGATTTCCCCGCCGAGATTGCGGGCAAGCGAGCGGACATGGGCCAGACCAATCCCTTCGCCCACCTGATCCTGCGGACCCGCCCGCCGGAAAAGTTCGAAGACGCGCTCCAGATCGTCCGGCTCGATGCCACGGCCATTGTCCTCAACGATGATATCGACGAGACGCCCGCGCCGAACGGCTTCAATCCTGAGCCGCAAAGGCCGGTCAGGGCTGCGATACTTGATGGCGTTATCGACCAGATTGGCAAGGATCTGCTCGATCGACATCCGGTCGCTGAACAGCTTGAAGGGCGGCAGCGCGAGATTGACCTCGCCGCCGATCTCATCGATGCGATGCTGCTGGCTCGCCACGCAGCCGGAGGCGATGTCACGCAAATCCATGGTTTCCGGCTTGAGCTGGCGCCTGCCGTCGCGCGATATCTTCAGGATCGCGTTGATCAGGCCGTCCATACGCGATGTCGACGAGCGGATGAAGGCAAGCGCTTCGGGCATATCTTCGGTGACCGCCGTGCGCGCATCGAGCACCTGCTGCTGCGAAAGCGGCACGCCATCGGCCAGCACATAGGCGCTGACGTCCTTCAGCGACATGTCCAGCTCGCTGGCGAAGCCCATGATGTTGACGAGCGGTGCGCGCAGATCGTGGGTGACGATGTAGGCGTAACGCTGAATTTCCTGGTTGGCCCGCACCACATCCTGCGTCCGCTCGGCGACCCGCTGCTCCAGCTCTTCGTTCAGCGTGATCAACTCGCGGCGCGCCTCTGTCAAGGACCGGACATGCCGCATGATGATGTAGATAGCGCCCCCCAGAACCACCAGAATGGCAATAAAGGCGGCAATGATAATGAATTGCAGGCGATCGGAAAAAACCGCATGCTTGCCGACATTGGCCTGAATCGCGGCATCCGAGGCGCCGATAATCATCTGCATCCGATCGCGGATCTGCGTCATGAGCTCCTGGCCCCCGCCTTCGCTCACGGTCCGGCGGGCGGCATCAAGATCGCCTTTCTGCGCCAGGTCGACCGTGGACTCCAGCTCCCGCAGCTTCTCGTCGATCGGGCCGTAAAGCCCGGACATGTCATGGGGATGATCGTTCAGATCCGAAACCGCAGCCGTCAGCCTCTTCTCCGCAGCTCCGATCTGCTGAACGGCATCCTCATATGGCTTCAGAAACCCCGGATTCAGCGTCAGGAGGTAGCCGCGCTGACCCGTCTCGGCATCCTGCAGCAATCGCAGGAGATCGGAGGCGCGGGTACGCACCGTTCGCTCCTGGACCAGCCTGTCGAAGGTCTTCTGCGTCTGAGCAATCAAAACGATCGCAGACAGCACCACCGAGACCAGAAGGGCTGACCCGCAAAACAGCATGATCAGCGAGTTTCGCACAAAGGGTTTGTTAATCGTCATGAGGGAACTCGAAGAAAGATCGGATCAGGGGCGAAGGTGATAAAAACGGAAAAAGCCGCGCCTTTTCGAGGCGCGGCAGAGTTAGGCCGTCATGAGGGGACTTGGGGGGCAGGCGACGACCGAAATAGGGGCTGAAAACGCAGTCAGTATACTCCGTAAATTCCATTGTCCGTTGCTTCGCAGGCTTGGCACACCAGGCGCCTTCTGCGAACTTCGACAGATAAACGCAGAATGTGATCCGTAGTTCCCTGTGCCCGAAAAAATGTTTTGCTGCCGTTTTTTTCTTTTCGGAACTTTCATGTCGGAGTGGCGTTAATGGCCCGGACAACCGAAACAAAAGGAGTTTTCGAATGGCAACCGCGACCTCGATCTTGAAGGATGCAAGCAAGGAAGCCCGTGCGAATGCTGATGACCTGGAAGCACGCGTGGAGCAGTTGACTGCTCAGCTGGCCGAACTGGCAAAGAGCGTCGCAGGCTATGGCAACGGTACGCTGGACACGCTTGCCCAGGAAGCCCGTCGCATGAAGGATGACGTGGCCGACCGCTCCGTGGCCATCGCATCGGCCGCCAAGGATACGGTTCTAGCCGCAGAAGGCGATCTCGAACAGCGTATCCGCGAACGCCCGCTGACCGCGATCGGCATTGCCGCCGGCCTCGGCTTCCTGGCAGCTCTCCTGACCAAGCGGTGAACGCGTGGAGCACCTGATCAGCCAGATCGCACAGGCCGCCGCGCGCGGCCTGGAGCCCTCCACAGGACGGATTCAGCGAAGCGTTGTCGGTGCCGCCGTCACTGCGATTTTCGCGATTCTTGCCCTTCTTTCGCTGTTTGCAACCGCCTGGTTTGCAATCTTCGAACGTCAGGGACCCGTCGTCGCCAGCGCTTACATGACGCTGGCCGCGATCGTCGTGGCTTTGCTGGCTTGGGGCGTGGTGGCGATCCTGAACAGGCGCGCTCAACGGCTTTGGGAGGAAGAGCGGCGCAGGGTTGCGGCGGCCAGCGCGAGCCGGAGCAGCGCCTTTCTCGCCATGACCGAGCTGCCCGGGCTGGTGAAGGCAAGCCCCGTCGTCACCATCCTGTCGGTGGCGGGTATTGCCTATGCGTTGATGAAGTCGCGGCGATAACCCGTCGCGACTTTTACGTCTCTTTCGCCCGGTTGTTTCCGGGGCTAAACCCTTTGTGTATTTTTTTCAGCCAGCACGGAACCAACGCGCACGGCCTGCGTTATAAACGGGTAGAGTGCAGCCTGACTCCATGGAGTGACTATATGTCCTTGACCGCCCGCGTCGCGATCCACCTTCCTCTTCTGAGACGTTTTGCCCGTGCAGTAACCGGTTCGCAGACCTCCGGCGACGCATATGTGGCCGCCATGCTCGAGTCGCTGATTGCCGATATCTCGATCATGCCGAAGCTGGATGACGACAAGACCGCCGTTTACAAGCTTTTCATCAGCGTGTTCGATCGTCTGGATGTATCGCCCAAGCCCATAGAGACACCGTTCGCCTGGGAAAAACGCGCCGTCAACAATCTCCTCAACCTTCCTAAGCGCGAACGCATCGCGTTCCTGCTCGTTGCACTGGAAGGCTTCACCAGCGCTGCGGCAGCAGAGGTTCTGAACGTGAGCGAGGCGGAGTTCAGCCGCCTGATCGACGAAGCCTCGCGCCAGATCTCGCAACAGGTCGTCACCGAAGTCATGATCATCGAGGACGAGCCGCTGATTGCGCTCGACATCGAGCAGATGGTGGAAGAACTCGGCCACACGGTGATCGGGATCGCCCGGACGCATAGCGAGGCGGTGAAGCTGTACGCGGAAACGAAGCCGAAACTGGTGCTCGCCGATATACAGCTGGCCGATGGCAGCTCCGGTATCGACGCTGTCAACGATATCCTCGAATCCGATAGCAGCATACCGGTGATCTTCATTACCGCGTTCCCGGAGCGACTGCTGACGGGCGAGCGGCCTGAGCCTGCCTTCCTGGTAACGAAGCCTTTCAACCCCGACATGGTGAAGGCGCTGATCAGCCAGGCCCTGTTCTTCAACGAAAGACAGAGAGAAGCAGCCTGAGGCTGCTAATCTGTTCCAGGGATCAAGGTCCTGTCGGCGTCGCGCATGTCGTGGTGACATGCGGCTGCCTGCCGAAATCGGGGTAAAGAATCGTGAAGCGATTGTCATGGATTGAACCGGGAGAGATCGATGCGCTCGGGCGCGATTTCTTCATCCATGCGCTCGTCGATATGGGGGCTTGCTATCTTCTCTATGACGAAACGGGCCTTTGCATTTGCATCACCAGCCTCCCTCCCCGATGGCGGACCACGCTGACCCGGCGACCGAACGACGAAGACCTTTTCGGCGAAGAAATCGCCGCGCGCCTCGAAGCCTGCCGCGCAACGCTGCTCGAGCCCGGAGATCAGGCCGACATCGAGATCTGGCTTCCTGACGAAAGCATATACGAATTCCGCAGCCGCAAGGTCGCTATCCCCGGGCGGGGCAATTATGTCATCATGTCGATCTCCGACCGGACCGAGGAGCGGCAACGCGCCAAGACGCTTCATTCGCTGCTGCTTGAAGTGAGCCACCGTTCCAAGAACCTGCTGGCGATCGTTCAGGGCATTGCTTCCCACACCGCCCGCTTCACGGGCAGCCTTGAGGATTTTCTGGGGAAATTTCGCGGCCGGCTTTATGCGCTGGCGCAATCGCAGGATCTGGTCACGGCATCCAGCTGGCGCGGCGCCGATTTCAATGAGCTGGCGAAGGCGCAGATAAGCCGTTATATCGCGGGTAACCCCGACTCCATCACGCTGGAAAGCGACACGATCAACCTGTCGCCCAATGCCGCAACCCATCTGGGGCTGGCGCTGCACGAACTGGTCGTCAACGCTATTACCAACAGTGATATTCTCTCCCAGGCACATAGCGTCCAGATTCGGTGTCATCGGCTCGAGACGCCGGAAGGGCAGAAGATAAAATTTCTCTGGATCGAGCAGCTCCGGCCCGGGCCGGCAGAGCCATCCGACTGGAGCCAGCACTTTGCCAGCACGGTCCTGCAACGGATCGTCCCGGCCGCCCTGGGCGGCTATGCCGTCAACCGCGTCGAAGATACCAGCATAAGCTACGAACTGACATTCCCCTTCGAAAGCCGCGCCTGAGCGTGTCGGAAAAATACAACGGGCAGACCGAGACGCAGTGGGAACGACATGCCCTTCGTGATCGTTCTCGTGGGAAATCCTTTGAAAGGCATTGGCTGATGAACCGTTTCACCTGCGAAAACTGCACCTCGACCGTCCATTTCGACAATGTTCTCTGCCTGACCTGCGGCTTCTCGCTGGGTTTCGAAAAGAACGCTCTGATTATGCGCGCCTTCAGCGAAACGCCGCCGGAAGGGCTCACGGTCTGCGCCAACGCCGCCGCCTGCGGCTGCAACTGGTTCGCGCCGGCGATGGAGGGGCCCAGCTTCTGTTTTGCCTGTTCGCTCAACCAGATGGTACCGGATCTTTCCAATCCGGCGCATGTGGAACGCTGGACGAAACTGGAGGCGGCAAAGCGGCATTTTCTCTACGGCATATTGAAACTGGCGCTGCCGATCGTCACACGCGCCGATGATCCGGATGAGGGCCTGGGCTTCGATCTTCTGGCCGATGCCCCGGATGTCGGTCATGTCATGACCGGCCATGAGAACGGTCTGATCACCATCAACATCGCCGAGGCCAGTGCGGCCGAGCGCGAGGCCGCCCGCGAGGCCATGGGAGAGGCGCTGAGAACCCTGATCGGCCACTACCGGCATGAATCGGGGCATTACTACTGGAATCTCCTGATCCGCGACGGTGGCAAGCTGGAAGAGGCGCGGGCCGTCTTCGGCGATGAAAGCCTCGATTACGGTGAGGCGCTGGAGACGCATTACGCCACTGGCGCGCCGCCCGACTGGCAGCAGAATTTTGTCAGCGCCTACGCCTCCAGCCACCCTTGGGAAGACTTTGCCGAAACCTGGGCGCATTACCTGCACATCGTCGACGGGCTCGAGACGGCCTATGCCTACCATGTGCTCCCCGAAAGCCCGGACTGGCACTTCGAGCCAGGGGCCGATCTCCCGCTCAACCGGATCATCGCGGCCTGGGTCGAACTGACGATCGGCATCAATGCGATCAACCGTAGCCTAGGTCAGCCGGACCTCTATCCCTTCGTCTTTTCGGAGAAGGTGATCGAGAAACTGGACTTCGTCCATCGGCTGGCTGTCTCGAAATCGTAAAACCTGGAACAAATTTCCGCCTTAAACGTTAAACCTCCACAGACGTTGGAGGCGGACATGAGCAGCTTCGCAGCAATACTGGTACTGGTCGCTTGCCCTGTAAATTCGACACATTGCATTTCTGAACCCGTTCGTATCTCGACTTACGAACGCGCGCAGGAATGTGAAAAGAACATGCCTTTGGAGATACGCAAGCTGAAGACTCCGGGCATGCGCATTCTCGGTTCGTGCAACACGTTCGACGCGAGCCTGATGGCCAAGATGAAGCCGATCGATGTGACGAACAGGATCGTGCCCAACAAGCCGAAAGCCGGCGATGACTTGCGGACGGCTGTCGGCTTCCAGGAAAAGATCAGATGAAGCGCCATGCGGGGGACGGAACCATGCGCATTTCTTGGGACAAGGATGACGGGACGAAGGATCAGGTAGCATGGCAGACCGATTGGTCTGCCGCCGCTGGTGATCTGGAGGACGGCTTGCCGCTTCATTCCGGCAGGGCGCTGACCTGGCTTTCGGCCGTTCAGGGGATAATCCAGTTTCTGGGCATCTTGCTGATCATCTACGCATGCCTGCGCTAGCGCCCTGTCGACAGGCGCCCCGTTGGCAAAGCCAATTTTTGAAAGATTTCCGGGCATTCAGCTCAAGGCTAGTGCTGCCGGGATCGCTTCAGTTCCAGTGAAATGAGATAAGTCCACATGCAAGGCGCCGCAGCTCATTCGGAAGCCCTCTTTCTTTTCCAGATCGTACTTCTCGTTGTTGTCGGCAGGCTTTTCGGCGAGTTGATGGTGCGCATCGGCCAGCCCTCGATCATGGGCCAGATCATCGGCGGCATCCTGCTCGGCCCCTCCGTGCTCGGGTTTTTCGCGCCGGGGGTCGAGGCAGCGATCTTTCCGCAGGTCGACGCGCAAAAGAGCATGACGGAGGCCGTGGCCCAGCTTGGCATCCTCTTCCTTTTGCTCCTTGCCGGCATGGAAACGGATCTCGGCCTTGCCATGCGGCTACGGCGATCAGCGGCCAGCATTTCGCTGGCCGGCATCATCGTTCCCTTCACCTGCGGCTTCCTGCTGGGCGAATTCATGCCGCAGCATCTGGTGCCCAACCCTGACCAGCGTATCGTCATGTCGCTGTTCATGGGCACGGCGCTAGCCATTTCCTCGGTCAAGATCGTGGCGACCGTGGTCCGGGAAATGGACTTCCTGCGACGAAACATCGGACAGCTGATCGTCGCCTCTGCCATCATCGATGACACAATCGGCTGGGTCGTCATTGCCTTCACCTTCAGTCTGGCGAAATCCGGAACGGTCGATCTCACCTCAATCGGCACAAGCGTCCTCGGTACGCTGGTCTTCATGATCGTCAGCTTTACTCTTGGCCGGCGGCTTGTGTTCGAGGTGATCCGCATCACCAATGACAACTTCAAGAGCGACCTGCCGGTGCTCTCCGCAATCATCGCCATCATGGGCGTGATGGCGATGATGACGGACATGATCGGCGTTCACACCGTGCTCGGCGCCTTCGTGGCCGGCATCCTCGTCGGCGAGTCGCCGATCCTGACCAAACAGATCGACACGCAGTTGCGCGGGCTGACGACGGCCCTTTTCATGCCCGTCTTCTTCGGCCTGACCGGCCTGAAGACCGATATCGGTGTGCTTTTCGAGCGCGATGCGCTGCTTTTGACGCTCGGCCTGATCGTCGTTGCCAGCGTTGGCAAGTTCGGCGGCGCCTTTGTCGGCGCGCGTCTTTCGGGGTTGTCGCGCGCCGAGGCGCTGGCGCTCGGCTCCGGCATGAATGCGCGCGGCTCGACGGAAGTGATCATCGCGACCATCGGCCTGAGCGTGGGTGTTCTCAACGAGCAGCTTTTTTCGGCCATCGTCGCCATGGCGCTCGTGACCACCATGGCCATGCCCGCCACGCTGCGTTGGGCGCTGCAACGGCTGCCAATGCACAAGGACGAGGAACACCGCCTTCTCAAGGAAGACTTCGAGGCGACGAGCTTTCTCAACCGCTTCGAGCGACCGCTTGTTGCCGTGGATCTTTCACCTGGCAGCGAACTGGCCGGACGGCTGGCCGCCGGATTTGCACAGTCGAGAAAGACCCCCCTGACCGTGCTGAACGTGTCGGAGGATGACGACCGGTCTTCGCCCGGGACAGCAGCAGAAGACGGTGCCGAAGGCGAAACATCATCGCCCGATCTGCGTGAACGCGCAGAGACGTTCGCAACCCGCCTTCGCGAACGAAGCACCCGCCTCGGCGAGGCAGGCGAGGACGCGCCGAAACCTGAAGCCATCCATGTCACCACGCGTCATCGCGACGGAGCAGAGATCGGTGAAGTCCTCAAGGACAGCGCCGAAAAAGGCCACGATCTTCTCTTCGTCGGGCTCGATCCGGTCAGCAGCGAGAGCGGCGGCTTCTCAAGACGTGTGTCCGACCTCGTTTCGGCTTTCGCCAGCACGGTCGCCATCGTTGTATCCCGCGAGGGACGAACACCGGTTGCCGACAACCAGCTGCGCATATTGATCCCCATCAGCGATACCGAACGGTCGATCCGCGCCGTCGAATTCGGATGCGCACTGGCCGGATCGTCCGGCGCTGCCGTGTCCGTGATCTATATTCTGGAGCCGGGCGAAACCCAGCAGAGGCCGCGGTTCGGTCGTGAGGAGACAGCCCATGCAGCAGCTTTCGAAAGGGTGGACGAGATCGCCGCACAAACCGGGATCAAGATTTCAAAGACCCTGCAGGAAGGAAACTCGGCAGAGGTCGCGGTTCTGAGACATGCACGTCGGGGCCGTTATAATCTTCTGGTGGTCGGCGTCAGCCGCAGAACCGGGGAGCGACTGAGCTACGGCCGCATCGCTGACAATCTTCTCGACACGGCGGACCGTTCGATCGTGTTCGTTGAGACTGAACAGTCGTGAGTGACGACCGACATCAAAAAGCCCGGCGGGGAGCCGGGCTTTCAGGCATATCAATCTGCGTTTCCTGGCCTCATCGCGCCCGTCGGAAGCCGCCGAAGATCAGCGATGCCAGGAACAGGATCAGGAATACGAAGAACAGGATTTTCGCGATACCGACCGAAGCGCCAGCGATTCCACCGAAGCCAAGTGCACCGGCGATGATGGCCACGACCAGAAACATAAGTGCGTAATAGAGCATGAGACTTCTCCCTTGTTTGTCGGGATCATAACGCTCGCTGAACGGAGAGGTTCCATTGGCGTTCAGACATTTGCGTCAAGAGTATGAATTATGCAAAATGTCACCCAAGCGCGGGAACCTTTTGCCGAGCCTCTCGTTTACGCGCTGTCGTCCACTAAGCGGTACTGATGATGAACAAGTCGAATGCTGAAAATTCACCGAAGCGGCTGAATGGCGGATTACCGCCAGCGGACGTCGTTCAGGATGGGATCGCGCTGCGCTTGCGGGAACTCTATTCCACGATTGAGAATGAGGGTATCCCGGATAATCTCCTTCATCTTCTGGAAAAGCTGGACGAAGCCGAGCGGGCCCAAACCGGTACGCAGAAACCCGAGGTTTAATTTATGGCTGAGACCGAGAGTCATCAGTTGCAGTTCAAGCGCGAGCTGCTGAAAACACTTCCCAGCCTGCGCGCCTTCGCCATTTCACTGACCGGAACCTATGACAAGGCGGACGACCTTGTTCAGGAAGCGGTGGTGCGCGCGTGGTCGCGGCAGGAAAGCTTCGAACTCGGCACCAATATGAAGGCCTGGCTTTTCACCATCCTTCGAAACGAATTCTACTCGCAGATGCGCAAGCGCGGCCGCGAAATCTCGGATGCTGAAGGCGCTTACACCGCACAGATGGCAGTTCATCCCAATCAGGTCGGTTCGATCGACATGAAGGACTTCATTGCAGCCCTCAACAAGCTGGCGGAAGACCAGCGAGAAGCGATCGTTCTCGTCTGCGCATCAGGCTTTTCCTATGAGGAGGCCGCCAATATCTGCGGCTGCGCTGTGGGAACGATCAAAAGCCGAATAAACCGCGCCCGAGGACGCCTGCAGGAGCTGCTGGGCGTTGATGGTGAAGGCGATTACGGCCCGGAACCGCATATTGCGGCGGTGCTGCGCCACACGGTTTCCGTATGAGCCTTAGATGGGTTCCCGCCTCAAAAGAAAACCTGAAACGAAATCGCGCAGTTCCGCCTCGTTGAACGGTTTCTTGATCATTGGAATAGAGGGAAAGGTAAGCGACACATCCGCCAGATCGTTCACGGCAGACAGAAGAACGAGTTCTGCCCCGGCCTGACGGACGAGAAAAGCGTAATGGGTGTCTTCCTTCTGGTTTCCGGTATATTCCAGAATGACCATATGGAAGGAAGCCTCTGAAAGAACTTCCGAAAGCCGATCACGCCGGCAGAATTCTACATGGCAATCAAAGACTTCCGAGATAATTCTCTCGGCCTCCAAAGCAATGAATATCTGATCCTCGGCGATAAGGATCGCAGGTCTTATGTCTGACATGACGGCTATCCGTTTATCTCTGTCGAGGCTCTGCAACGAGCTTGGGGGTGGCCAGAATCACACGTGACGGAGAAACGCTGCTGGCGGCGAATATGCAAATGACGCCAGATGCGTTTTTTAGTCATTTAAAAAAGACATATTAGCGCAGCGGGAATGCAGGCAGACATCAAAGCTTCATCTCCCCTCGCAAAGGAAAGGCGGAGGGTGTTGGCATGGATGGCCTGGCAAATTCGGCTATGATCAAGTGCGAAGCGTGCGCCCTGCGGCGCATGAGCGGATTCCGTTCCATGAACAACGAGGAAGCGAAGCTCATCGCCGATTTCAAGTCGGGCGAAATGCGCTGCGATTCCGGGATGAACCTGATTTCCGAGGGGACATTCAGCCCTCACCTCTACACCGTTCTTGAGGGCTGGGGCTTCCGCTACAAGTCGCTTCAGGACGGGCGGCGTCAGATCCTCAACTATCTCGTCCCGGGCGACCTGATCGGCCTGCAGGGCGCTCTCCTGCAGGAAATGGATCATAGCGTCGAAGCGCTCACCCCGATGCGGCTTTGCGTTTTCGAACGCAGCCGCTTCCTGACGATTTTCGAAAAATCGGCCGATCTTGCCTTCGACGTGACCTGGATCGCCTCGCGCGAGGAACGCATCCTCGACGGGCACATGCTGAGCCTAGGCCAGCGCACCGCGCTTGAGCGCGCAGCCTATCTCCTCGTCTTCCTCTATTTTCGCGGCTTGCGGGCCGGTCTTCTCAAACCGGAAAATGCGCTGCTTCCGCTCAACCAGAACCTGATTGCCGACACGCTTGGCCTGTCTCTGGTGCACACCAACAAGACGTTGAAGCGTCTGGCGCAAAAGAAAATGATCGTCTGGCGCGGCCGCGCCTGCGAAATCCTCGATCCGGAGGGCCTGTCCGCACTTGCAGAATGGGAACCGCCGGCCGCAGGGGCGCGCCCACTGATCTGATTATCTCCGCGTAGTTTATAATAAACTTTCGGAACCACTTCCTTTTGCAGACGTTCCGTTGATGTGACCGGTCAGGAAGACAACCGCTGCCTGATCCAAACGACAACAAACGCAAAGGAGACATCCGATGTTCAAGACCCTGATTGCATCGACCTTTCTCGCGGCCTCCATCGCCGTCCCCGCCATGTGTGCCGAAACCGGCACGACCATGAACAAGAACGGCGCAGCCACCACAACGCAGGGCGCTGCAGGAACAAATACCGAAGCCGGTATGCCCATGTATGGTCAGAACGTCGCCGCCTCCAACATCATCGGCGCATCGGTGATGGACGCGAGCAACGCCAGCATCGGCAAGATCGACGACCTCATTCTGAGCGGTCAGGGCCAGGTGACGAACTACGTCGTGGATGTCGGCGGCTTCCTGGGCATTGGCTCGAAGCGGGTTTCGCTGACGCCGTCCGACGTGACCATCACGGCAGACGCCAACGGCAACCTTCAGGCCAAGACGCAGCTTACGAAGGACGCGCTCAACGCGCTCCCGACCTACACAAAGCCTGAAGTTCCTGCCGCCAAGTCCAACAACAGCGGCATGACCGGTACGGCGCCGGCCAATGGAACGGGCGCGACCGGGACAACCGGTGCTGGCGGCACGACGACCGCTCCGGCAGCCAAGCCGTAATCCAGAAAGGTCGGCGCCTCATGCGCCGGCCTTTTCTTTTCATTCTGTCTTATTGGCGTGGTTCAGTTCTCAGTTTTCGAGAGACACCAGAACTTCGGCAATGGTCCCCTTCGGGGTATGCGGATACTGAATCCCATTGCCGATCGACTCGGCCATCGAGCGGACAATGCGCGTTCCAAGTCCGGTCTTCGATGTGCCCGGTTTCGCCTCAGAGGAGGACGACAGACCCGCGCCGTCGTCTTCAACAGCAAGCCGCGCCCTGCCCTCCTCATGCCGCTTGAAGAAAATGCGGATTTCGCCCTTCTCGTCCTCGGCATAGGCATATTTGAGCGCGTTGGTCGCAAGTTCCGTCACGATCATGCCCACCGAAACCGCCTTGTCCGCCGTCAGCTCGATGTCGTCGAGATCGACCGAAATCTGCAGTCGCGACTGCACCCCGCCAATCGTGTCAGACAGATCGCCGACGAGAGCTGCTATATAGGGCTTCATGTCGACAGAACTGATCTTGTCGTTCGAATAAAGGCTGCGATGCATGCCCGCGATGGCGGAAATTCGGTTCTGAGTCTCCTGCAGTACCTGACGCGTCTCTTCATGCTGGGCGGAGCTGGCCTGAAGGCGCAGAAGACTGGCCACCAAGGCAAGGCTGTTGGCCACGCGGTGATTCATCTCGGCCAGAAGCGCTTCCGCCCGCTCCTTGGCGCGACGCGTTTCCTCATCCGCCTGCTCCTTGGCCTTTCGCAGCCGGGAGTTTGCGACCGTGTTGACCACCGCATCGGCCAGCAGGGACAGGAAATCCTCGCTCGCGTTCTTGATGACATAGTCTGAAGCCCCGTTCTTGAGGGCTTCAACCGCGATCCGCGCCTCGCTGGAGCCCGTCACATAGACAACTGGCGTCGCAATGCCGAGTTCACGGAACCGGCCGAGAATCTGCAGGCCGGTCATGTTGGCGAGATAGTGATCGAGAACAACAACATCAAACGACTCGGACTGCAGTCTTTCGACCGCCTGGTTCGCATCGTGTACGTGGACGACGTTATGGTTAGAACGCCCCAGATTGCGCTTGACCAGATGCGCAAGCGAAACGTCGTCGTCGATATAGAGTACGCGCGTCTCCATCTTTACTCATCATGCTACGGGATAGTCGTTGTGTCCGGCAATTCGTCACAGTGTTATCGTGCCACGGAATTTCTGCAAAGGCTAAAACGCGCTACACAAGGTTTTTTTTGCGCAATATCAAAAAACTAAAGTGGAGCCGGACCCGCCAGCGCGCCCCACCGCGACGGTTGTGCACAGGCGCCATTTCCGGGCCTCTGGACGCCCCTCCGACAGCTTCATGCAAGCCAGCCTGAATAGGGTCTCAGCATGCTTAGCGACAAATGACTTGTCGAAGACGATGGATGGACACCGGGCCAAAGCATGACCTCGACCGCCTCTTCCCTGACCGCCGGCCAGATCAGAACCATGACCACGTCCGCCGTGGCAGCGTGGACAACGGAAGACATCGCCTCCCTTTCGACCCAGCAGATCAGCTTTCTGTCTTCCGCCCAGATCGCGGCCCTCGACACTGAGGATGTGAACGTCCTTTCGTCCGGCCAGCTTCAGGCGATCACCACCAGCGCGATTGTGGGGCTCAGCCTCGACCAGCTCGCCGTTCT
Organism: Rhizobium sp. C1; assembly: GCF_021026335.1. Taxonomy (GTDB): domain Bacteria; phylum Pseudomonadota; class Alphaproteobacteria; order Rhizobiales; family Rhizobiaceae; genus Ensifer_A. The sequence goes on along the minus strand of NZ_JAJNCY010000003.1, from coordinate 138,734 downwards.
TGATGTCAACGACATCGAGACGCTGACGCAGGGTCAGGTATCGTCGCTGACCACCAACCAGCTGGCGGGCCTCAGCACGACTCAGATCCAGGCCTTCACCTCCAGCCAGGTGGCCAGCCTGACGTCGCGGCAGGTCGCAGCGCTGACGCCCGATGACATTGCCGTTTTCTCGACAGCCGATATCAGCGCCCTGCCCTGGACAGTCATCGGCGCCCTGAAGACCGATGCCATAGCCCGGTTGAGCAGTGCACAGATCAACGCACTCTCCACGGCGGCGCTGGCCTCTCTGACACCCGCCCAGGTCGCCACCCTCTCGCCCCAGCAGGCCGCGGCCCTGACCTCGTTGCAGATCGCAGCCTTGCCGGCGGCACAGCTCAACATGCTGTCGTCCGGCGCGATTGCTGCGCTTTCGACCGGCCAGATCGCATCGATCAGCACCCAGATGATCGATGGCATGTCGCCCGGGGTGCTGGCCGCCATGTCCACGGATCAGATCGCCGCGCTGACCGTGCAGCAGATCCGGCTGCTCAATGCGGGACAGGTCTCCGCACTCGGCACCGATGATGTCGCAACCTTTACCACCGACAAGATTGCGGCCCTGTCGAGCAGGGCGCTTTCAGGCCTGACCACGTCCGTTGTCAGCTCCTTGTCCGGCGATCAGATCTCCGCCATATCCTTTTTCTCGATCAGCGGGCTGAGCTCCCAGCAGATCGCAGCCCTGTCGGCGGACCAGGTGGCAAACCTGAACTCTCTTCAGGTCGGATCGATGGTCACGGCCCAGTTCACGGCGCTTGGCACGGATGACATTCAGCGTTTTTCCGACGATGAGATCGCCGCCATCAATCCGGATGCCGTGTCAGGGCTCTCCCCTGCACTGATCGCGGCACTGTCGACCGATCAGGTCGCCGCCTTGTCGACCAATGCGTTTGCCCGTCTCCAGCCGGGGCAGATCTCGGCGCTGACATCCGGCCAGATCCAGGCCCTGAGCGGCGATCAGATCTGGTCGCTGGGCTCGAATCAGATTGCCGCCTTCTCCACCGCGCAGATAGCAACCTTCGGCACGGGCCAGATTGCCGCCATGAGCGGATCAGCGCTGACGGGCCTAACGACTGCACAATTGCAGGCGCTTTCCACGACACAGGTCGCGGCCTTCAATCCGCTGCAGATTCGCGGCTTCACGTCTACCCAGATGGGGGCGCTCGGAACCAATGATGTCGCCGCGCTGTCCCCGCAGGCCATCGCCTCGTTGAGCCCGGCGGCACTGTCCGGCATGACCACGGATGCTGTCGCCATTCTGTCTACGGGCCAGGTCGCCGCGCTTTCGCTCTTCGGCCTGACGGGTCTCGGCCCGACCCAGGTCGCGGCCATGAGCACCACCCAATTTGCCGCCCTGACGTCCACCCAGCTCAGCGTCCTGAATCCGGCCCAGCTCTCCGCCATGAGCACCGGCGATATCGCGACCCTGACAAGCGATCGCATGGCAGCGCTGGGGACCGCCGCGATCAGCGGCTTGACAACCGCCCAGATCGCCTCGCTCACGCCCGGGCAGGTTGGCGCGCTGACGATCTTTCACGTCGTCAATCTGACATCCGCGCAGCTCTCGGCCTTTAGCGCTCAGACCATCGGCGCGCTGGACAGCTCCAAGATTGCGGCGCTGTCCAGCAATGCGGTGATCGGCCTTTCCAGCAGTGCAATGGCCGCGCTGACGACTGATCAGGTCGCCGCTCTCAACACCCGCGCGATCAGCGCGTTGGGAACGAACCAGATTGCGGCCATGTCGTCGACCCAGATCGGCGCTCTTTCGCCGAGCCAGGTTGCAGTCCTCTCTTATGCGCAGCTGGCGACGCTGGGCACGGACGACATAGCCGCCATGTCCACCGCCGATATCGCCGCGCTGCCGGCGGCGAATATCGCCGGGCTGTCGATCGATGCCATCGCCGCCATGTCGACTGCCCAGGTCGCTGCGCTGAGCTCCGATTCAGTGGCGCAGCTCTTGCCTGTCCAGGTTTCCACCCTGAGCTCGAGCCAGCTGCAGGCGATGTCGACTGCCCAGATGGCCGCCTTTACCGACAGCCGGATCTCGGTCCTGACGACCGACAAGATCGCCATGCTGTCGACGGACAAGATTGCGGCGCTGAGCGCGCTGGCAATTTCCGGTCTGACCCAGGATCAGCTGGCGGTTCTTTCCACCGCGCAGACGCAGGCGTTGACCTCGCAGCAAGTGCGGGCGCTGTCGTCGGGGCAACTGGGCGCCATTTCGGCCGACGGCATCGCGACGTTTTCGACGGCGGACATTGGCGCCATCCTGGCAGCCAGCGTCTCCGGGCTGACGACAGATCAGATCGCCATCTTGTCCTCCGCCCAGATCTCGTCCCTGACCACGGCGGCGATCAGCGCTCTGGGAAGCGCCCAGTTCAACGCCCTTTCGAGCACCCAGGTCGGGGCCCTGACGGCCGGCCAGATCGCTGTCATGTCGACGGATCAGTTTGCATCGCTCGATTCGAGCGACATCGTCACCTTCTCCACCGACGATATTGCCGCCATCCCGACGGCGGCAATCCCGATGATCTCCACGGACTCGATCGCGGCACTTTCGACGGCACAGGTTGCGGCCATCAGCCAGGTCGCCATCGGACGCCTGTCCACGGATCAGATCGCTGCCCTGAGCACGGATCAGGTTGCCGCGCTGACAACCAACCAGCTTGCCATGCTGACCGCCGTCCAGGCCGGCGCGTTGTCGGCTGGAGACATCAGCGTCCTGTCGCCGACGCAGATTTCGTCCATTGCAACATTCGGCATCAGCGGTTTGTCGTCGGATCAGATTTCGGCGCTGACCAGCAGCCAGATCGCCGCGCTGACCACGAGACAGATCGCCGCCCTCGCCTCCGCGCAGGTCACGGCGCTGGGCATAGACGACCTCGGCCTATTGTCGACCGCACAGATGGCCGCGCTGAGCCCCACCGGTATCGCAGGTCTCTCGAGCGCGCAGATCAGCTCCTTGAGCACGAACCAGGTCGCGGCATTCATTCCGACGCAAGTCGGGGCGATGAGCTCGAACCAGCTGTCGGCCCTTGGCTCCGATGCTCTTGCAACCTTCTCGACCAAGGACATGGCAGCGATCACGTCGGGCGCCATCGTCGGCCTGTCGACGAATGTTCTGGTCACCCTTTCGAGTGCCCAGATCGCTGCATTGAACCCTCTGACCGTCGCCGGCCTTGCCACGGCACAGGTCAGTGCATTGACAAGTGGTCAGCTTTCGGCGCTGCAAACCCGTCAGCTGGGGTTCCTGCGCTCCGACCAGATCGCCGTTCTGACCTCCGACGATCTTGCCGCGCTTTCCACCGGCCAGATCGCCGCCATCAATTACAAGGCGATGGCCGGCTTCTCGACCAATCAGATGCTGGCGCTGAGCACCGCGCAACTGGAGGCCCTGACCTCGCCGCAGGTCGGCGCGCTGTCCTCAGATCAATTGTCGGTTCTGGATTCGACCGCATTGGCGACCTTCTCCACCAGAGACATGGCGGCCATTACCTCGACGGCCATTGGCGGCATCAACACGGCGGCTCTCGCCTCGCTTTCGGCCGCGCAAATCGCCGCCATCAGCACGAGCAGCATTGCCGCGCTCTCGACCGCCCAGATCGTCAGCATGAACACGGTGGAGATGGAGGCTCTGGTCTCGACCCAGGTGGCGGCGCTGACCTCCTCACAGCTCGCCGTACTGGATGCGGCGGCGATCGCGACCTTCTCGAGCAGGGATCTGGCGGCGATCGGCTCCGATGCCATCTCGGCGCTTTCCACGGCTGCGATTGCCGGTCTGACGCTTTCCCAGATCGCCTCCTTCAGCTCTGACGGCATCAGGGGTCTCTCGACCCGACAGGTCGCCTCGCTGACCACGGCGCAAATTCAGGCCATGACGACGACGCAGGTCGCCGCCTTCACCTCGCGGCAGGTCGCCGTCCTTTCGACGGCCGACATTGCCGTTCTTTCGACCGGGCAGATCTCCGTGCTGGCCCCGGCCGGCCTTGCCGGCCTGACGACCCAGCAGATCGGAGTCATGACCACGGCGCAGATGGCGGCTCTGACACCGGACCAGATCGCTGCGATGAACTCGACGCAGATGTCGGTTCTGTCGACAGGCGCGCTCGCGACCTTCTCCTCGCGGGACATGGCAGCCATCACCCCGGCCGCGATCCGCGGTCTTTCCACCGACACGATCGCCCAGCTTGCGACCGGTCAGCTCGCCTATCTGACGACGGCCGCCTTTGCCGGACTGTCGACCCGCCAGGTCGCCGCACTGACCACCGCCCAGATCCAGGCGCTGACGCCCATTCAGGTCACGGCGCTCAGCTCCGCCCAGCTGGCCGCCATGAATACATCCGCCGTTTCGACCTTCTCGACGCAGAGCATGGCGTCGCTCTCTTCTGCCGCCGTGCCCGGTTTCTCGACGGCTGTGATTGCGGCTCTGTCCACGCGTCAGATCGCCGCGTTGAATTCCACGGCCGTTCCCGGTCTGACGACGCAGCAGGTCGATGCGCTGAGTTCGACGCAGGTCGCCGCACTGACCAACGCCCAAGTCAGCACGCTGACTTCGGCGCAGGTCTCCGCGATCGGCTCGGCGGACGTCGCAGCGCTCACGCCTGAACAGATCGCCTCGATCAGCTCCACAGGCATCGCCGGACTGACGACAGCGCAGATCGTTGCTCTCAGCACCGGCCAGATCAACGGCCTGACCACGCAGCATTTTGCAACGCTGACGTCGAAGCAGCTCTCCGCCTTTGGAACGGCTGCAATTGCGGCAGTCGCACTGGAAGACATCGCCGCCATCAGCTCCGCCGGCATTTCGGGCCTGAGCACAGCAGCAATTGCGGCGCTCTCGCAGGACCAGGCCGCCGCCATCAACACGGCCGCCATCGCCGGTCTGACGACGGCCCAGATGGGCGCCTTCAGCAGCGCGCAATTCCAGGCCATGTCGACCGGCCAGTTCGCAGCGCTGACCTCGCGCCAGATCGACTCGCTCGGCACCGGCTCGGTTGCTTCGCTCACAGCGGACCAGATCGCCTCGCTCAGCTCCACAGGCATCTCTGGGCTCTCGACCGCGCAGATCGCGTCCTTGACGACCGACCAGATCGCCGCCCTGACGTCTGCCCAGATCGGCGCGCTGACATCCACGCAGGTTGCCGTGCTGCAAACCAGCAGTTTCGCCGCCATGTCGACAAACGATATCGCGGCCCTGTCGTCGATGGCCGTCGCGGGCATTTCAACCACTGTACTGGCCGCCCTGCCGACAGAGCAGATCGCAGCAATTTCGACCGCGGCGCTTCCCGGGCTGACGACGGCGCAGATCGCCACGCTCAGCACCAACCAGATCGCAGCGCTGACCACCGCGCAGGCCGCCGCGTTGACATCGCGCCAGCTTTCGACGCTTTCGCTCGGCGATATCGCCGCGCTCACCACCGATCAGGTTGCAGTTCTGGCCACCGCCAGCATCAACGGGCTGACCACCGACCAGATTGCAGCGCTGACCACCGCGCAGGCCGAGGCGCTGACCTCCAGCCAGATCGCGGCGCTGAGCTCGCGCCAGATCGCCTCCCTCGGTTCGCAGGATCTCGCCGTCTTCTCCACGGCTGATCTTGCCGCCATCACAGCCAATGGCGTGGCAGGGCTTTCGCCGTCCGTGATCGCCAGCCTCACCAACGATCAGATTTCTGCCCTGAGCCCCGCAACCATCGGCGCTTTGTCGACCGCGCAAACGGGCGTCCTGACGAACGATCAGCTCAATGCGCTGAGCACTGCGCAGGTCGCGGCATTCACGGCGAAGCAGATTTCCGTCCTTCCGACATCCGCCATCGCGGCCCTGACCACGGCACAGACAGTGGCACTGTCCACCGCCGCCATATCCGGGCTCTCGACCGCGCAGGTCGCCGCGATGTCCCCGGATCAGATCAATGCGCTGTCATCCGTCCAGATCGGCGCGCTGACCTCGGATCAGCTCGCCGTGATCAGTTCCTCCAATTTCGATCTTCTGAGCACCGGCGATATCGCCGCCATCAGTTCGACCGCAATTTCCGGCCTTTCGACAGCCATCATTTCGTCGCTGACGCGCGAGCAGGTGGCCGCCATCAGCGTCTCGGCCATCGCCGGCCTGTCCACCGCCCAGATCGCGGCACTGAACACCGATCAGGCAGATGCGCTGACCAGCACGCAGATCGGCGCACTGAGCTCTCGCCAGCTCTCGGTCCTGTCCTCCGACGAGGTCAACACATTTACGACGGCAGAAATGGCAGCGATCAGTGCTGCCGGAATTGCCGGCCTGTCCAGCAGCGCACTTGCCGCACTCACCACCTCGCAGATCGCGGCGCTGAGCACGGCCGGTGTCTCGGGAATGACGACGGCCCAGATCGCCTTGCTCTCCACAGACCAGGTTCATGCGCTGACCAACACACAGGTTGCCGCGCTCACCTCAACACAGGTGGCGGCGCTGACGTCCGCCGATATCGCGGTGCTGACGACAGCCCAGATTGCGGCCTTCAGCCCGACCGGGGTCGGCGGCCTGACCAGCACCCAGCTTGCCGCGATGCGCGTGGATCAGTTCGAGTCCTTCTCCTCGAGCCAGATCGCGGCGCTGACGTCGCAAGCGTTGCTGGGTCTCACCACGGCCGATCTTCAGACGCTGTCGACGGCAGAACTGGCCTCGATCAGCTCCGCCGGGATCGCCGGTTTGCCGGCCGCCTATATCGCCTCGCTTTCAGCCGCCGAGATTGCGGCGCTTGGAACGAAGGGCGTGTCCGGCCTGACATCGGCGCAGGTCGCCGCCATGAGCGCCGCGCAGATCGACGCGTTCTCTACGGCCCAGCTCGGCGCCCTGAGCGCCGATGGCCTCGCCGGGTTCTCGACGGGCGATTTTGCCGTCCTGACTGACAGCGAAATCGGGCTTCTCAGTCCCTCGGCCTTCAAGGGTCTTTCCACGGCGATCGTCAACGGTCTCTCCACCAGCCGGATCGCCGCGCTTTCCACTAGCCAGGTCGCAGCCCTCACCTATAATCAGGTCGTTTCTCTCAGTACGGCACAGGTTCAGGCACTGACGACGAGCCAGCTGGGCGCGCTGAACGCCCTGCAGGCGGCAGCGCTTGGCACGGATGATGTCGCCCAGTTCTCCACGCAGGCGATCCAGGCGCTCAGCAGCGGCGCGATTTCCGGTCTCGGCACCCAGGTCATTGCAGCGCTGACAACCACACAGGCCGATGCCCTGACCTCCGGCCAGATCAGTGGGCTGACCTCGCAGCAGGTGGCAGCCCTCACGCAGGCTTCTCTGGCGACCTTCACCTCCGACGATATCGCTGCGCTGAACTCGAGCGGTGTAAAAGGTCTTTCGACCTCCGACATCAAGGCGCTGACAAACGCCCAGCTCGGCGCACTGGTCGATACGCAGATGGGCAATCTCAACCCAGATCAGGTCGCAGCCGCCATTTCTGCCTATCTGAGCAGAAATTCGTAAAAGCGTCTCGGTCGAACCACGTGAGACGCCGCGATCATAGCTGATCGCGGCAGTGCGTCGCTATTTCCGAACATGTTTGAAATTGTTGTGCCCCGAGGCCCAACAGTCCCTGGCTTGTACTCCTCTGCCCGAGGAGGGGTGACAGGAACCTTACAACAATCCTCGTCTCGACACTCGGGGGAAAAAAGGGCCGGCAGTCCGATGGGGGAGCCGCATCCCGGCCTCCTGCGATGATCGGTGACTCACCCCAAGGCGGATTCTAGCCATCACTGATGCACCAGCCATCTAACATGCTAGTTATCCTATGGCCATCAAACTGGCATTCCCGCCGGCCGCTGCCGTATTGACCGAGGTGGACACCTCTTCCAGCAGCCAGTTCAGGCAGATGGCCTCGGCATCCGACAGGAGTTCCCCGGTCGTTCCGGCCTGAACCAGAACCAGCGGACCCGACAGGCCGGCAATCTTCTGGTTCACCGCCTGAACCCGCTCCCCATCGCCCTCGATCAGCGCGCCGGCAAAGGGACCGGCGGCATTCCAGTCGAAGGCCCAGCCGGTGCGCGACGCCACCGATGCCGGCAGAGTACCGAACTGCGCCTTGAGGCCTGAAGCCTCATCGACAACCGCAGAATTGCCCGTTGCGAGAACCGCGGCCAGCTGACGTTTCAGGCCCTCAAGCGTCAGAGGAACAAGAAGAATCTTCCCGCGCGGATGCAGACCATAGACGTTGCGCTCGCCGACCGGGCCCTGCAGCTCGGTTGCAAGACCCAGCGCCGAACGCTCGGCCAGTTCACGCGCGGCCTCTGCGCCTTCATGATCCTGCCGCTCATCGAGCCAGCGGACGAAATCGCCGAGCGCCGGATCGGTATGCACCGAATGATGCTGCGGCGGCACGGGAGCCTTCTGCACCAGACGTCCGAGATAGAGCGGCCCGCCAGCCTTGGGACCCGTGCCGGAAAGACCGCGACCGCCAAACGGCTGGACGCCGACGACTGCGCCAATGACGTTGCGGTTGACATAGATATTGCCGACCCGCACGCGGCTCGTCACATGCGCGATGGTCTCGTCAAGGCGGGTATGCAGGCCGAAGGTCAGGCCGTAGCCGGTGGCGTTGATCTCGTCGATCAGCCGGTCGAGATCGGCGCGGCGATAGCGGATGACATGGAGCACGGGGCCAAAGACCTCACGCTTCAGTTCCTTCAGCGACGGCATCTCTATGATCGTCGGCGCGACGAAGGTTCCCTTGCGCGTTTCCGCCGGAAGCGCCACCTGCTCGACGGACAGACCGAGCCCGCGCATACGTTCGATATGCGCCTCAATGACGCCCTTGGCCTCACTATTGATAACTGGCCCGATATCCGTGCTCAGCTTGTCCGTGCGACCCAGCGTCAGTTCGGCGAGCGCGCCCTTCAGCATGTGGAGGACGCGGTCTGCCACATCTTCCTGAAGGCAGAGGATGCGCAGTGCCGAGCAACGCTGTCCGGCGCTGTCAAAGGCGGATGCGATGACATCGCCGACGACCTGTTCGGCCAGCGCCGAGGAATCGACGATCATGGCATTCTGCCCGCCGGTTTCGGCTATCAGCGGGATCGGCTTGCCGCTCGCGGAAACGCGCTCTGCAAGCTGGGCCTGGATCAGCCGCGCGACTTCCGTCGAGCCGGTGAACATGACACCCGCCACCTCCGGCGCGCCGACAAGAGCAGCCCCCACCCGGCCATCGCCGGGCACGAATTGTAGCGCCCCGCGCGGAACGCCCGCCTCATGCAGGATCTTCACCGCCTCATGCGCGATGATCGGCGTTTCTTCAGCCGGCTTTGCCAGAACCGGATTGCCGGCAACGAGCGCCGCTGCCACCTGTCCGGTGAAGATCGCCAGCGGGAAGTTCCATGGGCTGATGCACACGACGGGGCCGAGCGGCAGATGCGCCGCGCCGAGCGTCTTGCGGGCCTGATCGGCATAATAACGCAGGAAATCAATGGCCTCGCGGACCTCGCCGATGGCATTGGCAGCCGACTTCCCGGCCTCGCGCATGGCAATCCCCATCAGCAGCTCGATCTTGCCCTGCATGAGATCGGCGGCGCGGTCAAGGCAGGCCGCGCGCTCAGCGGGCGGCGTTTGCGCCCATGCGGCCGCATGGTCTGCGGCGACCCGAACGAGACGGGAAGCCTCGCCTGCGTCGAGTTCGGTGACCTGCCCGACGACATCGCCATGATCCGCCGGGTTCATGACGGGACGGCTCTCGCCCGATGCGTCGCCTTCCGCGACCAGCGGCCCGACATCCCACGTCTGTCCGGCACTGGCCTGAAGAACGGCCGCAAGTTCGGCCAACTGCGCCTCGTTCGACAGATCAAGCCCTGCCGAATTGCAGCGACTTGATCCATAAATGTCAGAAGGCATCGCGATCTGGTCATGTGGAGCACCCGGAACAGGCATAGCCTCAACCACATCAACCGGATCGGCCACGAGATCTGCCACCGAAACATTCTCATCGGAGATGCGATTGACGAAGGACGAGTTCGCGCCGTTTTCCAGAAGACGGCGGACGAGATAGGCGAGCAGCGTCTCGTGCGTACCCACCGGCGCATAGATACGCGCCGGGCGGTCCAGCTTGCCCTTGCCGACGACCTCTTCGTAAAGCGGTTCACCCATGCCATGCAGGCACTGGAACTCGTATTTGCCGGTCTCGAAGTCCGGGCCGGCGAGATGATAGATCGTCGCCAGCGTCTGCGCGTTGTGGGTCGCAAATTGCGGGAAGACCGCGTCCGGCGCACCGAGCAGCTTGCGGGCGCAGGCGATGTAGGACACGTCGGTATGGACCTTGCGGGTGAAGACCGGGAAACCTTCCAGACCGTCCAGCTGCGCGCGCTTGATCTCGGCATCCCAATAGGCGCCCTTGACGAGGCGCACCATCATGCGCCGGCCCGAGCGGCGGGCAAGATCGATAATATAATCAAGGACAAAGGGGCAGCGCTTGCCATAGGCTTGCACGACGAAGCCGAGTCCGTTCCAGCCGGCCAAAGCCGGATCGAGGCTCAGAGACTCCAACAGATCGAGCGAGAGTTCCAGCCGGTCCGCTTCCTCGGCGTCGATGTTCAGACCGATATCATAGCCCTTTGCGATCAGCGCCAGCGCGCGGACCTTCGGCAGCAACTCACCCATCACCCGCTCCGCCTTGGCGCGAGCATAGCGCGGATGCAGCGCCGAGAGCTTGATGGAAATGCCGGGGCCATCGTAGATGCCTCGTCCGGCAGAGGCCTTGCCGATGGCGTGGATGGCGTTTTCATAGTCGCGATAATAGCGCTCGGCATCCGACGCCGTGGTCGCCGCCTCGCCCAGCATGTCGTAGGAATAGCGGAAGCCTTGCGCTTCCATGGCGCGGGCGCGCTCCAGCGCCTCGTCGATCGTCTCGCCGGTGACGAATTGCTCGCCCATCATGCGCATCGCCATATCCACGCCGCGGCGGATCACCGGCTCGCCCGCGCGGGCGATAAGCCGGGTGAGCGCTGCCGAGAGACGACGATCGCTGACTGTCGAGGTGAGCTTGCCGGTGACGACGAGGCCCCAGGTCGCGGCATTGACGAAGAGCGAGCGCCCGCCGCCGAGATGCGATTTCCAGTCGCCGGTGGCGATCTTGTCGCGGATCAGCGCATCGCGTGTGTCGGTATCGGGAATACGCAGCAGCGCTTCCGCCAGGCACATCAGCGCCACGCCTTCCTGCGAGGAAAGAGAATATTCATGCACCAGCCCTTCGACGCCCGTGCCCCGATGCTTGGCGCGCAGCGCCTTGATCAGCGCCGTCGCCGTCTCCGCCACCTGCCCCTTCATCGTGTCCGACAGCTTCGCGGCGGCCAAGAGCGGCGCCATGCACTCCAGCTCCGGCCGCCGATAGGCGGCGGTGATGGCGGCGCGAAGCGCGCTCTGCGGGCGGATGGCAGGGGCGAAGGCGGCAAAGGGCGATGGCGAAACGGGCATGATGATCCTTCCTTGAACGATCAGCGGAAAGGCGTTTTCAGGCGGATGGTTTCACGGCTCGGCGAGCCTTGCAAGACCATCCCGCCCCACCACACTTTCACCGCGGGACAGGTCTTGCTGATAGCATGAGGCCACTTGATCGCGCCGACCAAAGAAGGCTATCATGTTAGCCAATTTCTCCAAAAATTTTGGAATTTTCACGCATGAAGCCTAGAGAAGATGCCCATCATGGTGATCTTGACAAGATCGACCTGAAAATCCTCGAGATTGTCGCGGATGACGGGCGCATCTCGATCACCGATCTTGCCAGCGCCGTCGGCCTCTCCAAGACGCCCTGCCAGCTCCGGTTGAAACGGCTGGTTTCGGACGGCTATATTGACGGCTTCCGGGCGGTCATCAACCCGCAGAAAATGGGCCTCGATCACATCGCATTTGCAGAAGTGAAGCTGACCAATACAAGCGAAGAGGCGCTGCGAAGCTTCAACGAGGCGGTGAAGAAGATCCGCGAGGTGGAGGAGTGCCACATGATCGCCGGCCGCTTCGATTATCTCCTGAAGGTCCGCACCCGCGATATCGGACGTTACCGCCGCGTTCTCGGCGAGCTGATCTCGACGCTGCCTTACGTCGCCAGCACATCGACCAATGTGACGATGGAAGCGGTGAAGGAGAGCTGGTGAGGCGGCAACGCCCGCCTCCCGACAGCGATGACCAGTTTTAAACAGAAGCGCTTTTGGACCTGGCGCCCCCTCATCCGGCCCTTCGGGCCACCTTCTCCCCGGCGGGGAGAAGCGGGAATGCGCCGCAGCGCCGAAGACCTCCTCGCCCCTCCGGGGGAGAGAGGTCCGCCGAGCGATAGCGGAGGCGGGGTGAGGGGGAAGCCGCAACGTAAAAGAGACATTATCGTCTCCAGTTAGCGAACACAATGAACGCATCGTTCACCGCTCAAAGCGGGACTTTGGCCGCGACAGCCATTATGTAAGGTCCAACGACAGTCCGTATCGGACTCCAGAATTTGTGAAGGACCCTGTCCCATGAAGAAAATCGGTTTCCTCTCCTTTGGCCATTGGACGCCCTCGCCGCAGTCCGGGACGCGCTCGGCCCGTGACAATCTGCTGCAGTCGATTGATCTTGCCGTTGCGGCGGAAGAGCTCGGCGCGGATGGCGCCTATTTCCGTGTCCACCATTTTGCCCGCCAGCATGCCTCGCCCTTCCCGCTTCTGGCCGCCGTCGGTGCGCGCACCAAGTCGATCGAGATCGGCACGGGCGTCATAGACATGCGCTATGAAAACCCGCTCTACATGGCGGAAGATGCGGGCGCTGCCGACCTGATTTCCGGCGGCCGTCTCCAGCTGGGCATCAGCCGCGGCTCACCCGAACAGGTGATCGAGGGCTGGCGCTATTTCGGCTATCAGCCGGAAGAAGGCCAGACGGATGCGGACATGGGCCGCCGCCACGCTGAGGTCTTTCTGGAAGTGCTGAAGGGCGAAGGCTTTGCCGAGCCGAACCCGCGCCCGATGTTCCCCAACCCGCCCGGCCTGCTGCGCATCGAGCCGCATTCGGAAGGCCTGCGGGAGCGCATCTGGTGGGGTGCAGGCTCCGACGCAACGGCCCGCTGGGCCGCCCAGCTCGGCATGAACCTGCAGAGCTCGACGCTCAAGAACGACGAAACGGGCGAGCCCTTCCACATCCAGCAGGCCAAGCAGATCCGCGCCTATCGCGAAGCCTGGAAGGAAGCCGGCCATACGCGGACACCACGCGTCTCCGTCAGCCGCTCGATCTTCGCGCTCACAGACGACCGCGACCGCGCCTATTTCGGCCGTGGCGGCAAGGAGCAGGATTCGGTCGGCTATATCGACGACAGCACGCGGGCGATCTTCGGCCGCTCCTACGCTGCCGAACCGGACGCGCTGATCAAGGAACTGGCTGCCGACGAGGGCATTGCAGAGGCCGATACACTGTTGCTGACCGTGCCGAACCAGCTTGGCGTCGACTACAATGCCCATGTGATCGAGTCGATCCTGAAGCACGTCGCCCCGGCTCTCGGCTGGCGCTAAAAGAAATAAAGAGGCCGCGTCGGCGTTACCGGCGCGGTCTTTTCTGACCCGTTTTCCGGGCGACAGTCAGCGGTCCAGCCAGCCTGCAAGTTTGTCGAGCGTCTGCTGGCCATAGACCACCGCCCCGAAGCCAATGACAAACTTCCGGCGTTCGGGCGTTGGATGCAATTGGCGCATCGTCAGGACCGTCTTTCCATCGGATTGTTCGTCGAAGGTCACGGTCACGCGGAAGCGCCCGGGGTCGTCGCTGTCCGCCGCTCCATGAACCATGACGATCCGCTCGTTGGGCACGATTTCCAGAAATCGTATGAGGTTGGGAAAGCGTTGTGCCTTGCCCTCGAACTCGCCGACCATATCGAAGCGCCAGATGCCGCCCTCGCGGATATCTGCCTCGTAGGTCTCGATGCTGAGGCCTGACGGCCCATACCAGGTCGACAGCGCCTTCGCGTCCATCCAAGCGGCAAACACCTTGTCGCGCGGGTGGTTCAGTACGCGAACCAGCACGATCTCGCGGTCCAGCGACCATGTTTCCAATGGATCAGACATATCAGCTCTCTCCCTTTTGCTTCTCGTTCAGATAGGCGTCGAGACGATCCAGCCGCGCCGACCAGCGCTCCCGCTCCGCCATCATCCACTCCGCCGCTTCGTCGAAACGCTGGGGCACCAGCCGGCACCAGCGGCTGCGCCCACGCTTTTCACTCGCAATGAGTCCGCATTCCTCCAGCACCTTGAGATGCTGGGTGAAGGACGGTAGCGCCATGTCGAACGGTTCGGCCAGCACCGAAACGGGCAACTCCCCTTGAGCAAGGCGAGACACAACCCCGCGCCGGGTGGGGTCGCTGAGTGCGTGAAATGCGAGATCGAGGGCATCTGATTGGTTAGGCATATGCCTTAGTATGACCGCACAAGGTCGCCGTCAAGAAAATTTAGGCAGTCACCTAAGCTTTGGTGGAAACGAAAGCCGTCGTCAGCTTGCGCCCGACCCCTTGTTCAAAGCAGCCGGTGCCTTTCTGGCGTTCTGCTCGGCCATGAGCTTCGAGATGGTGTCGACGAAAAGCTTGACCGTCGGACGACTTTTCCAGTCTTCGGTGGTCGCCACCTGGAACTTTGCCTTGTAGGAAAACAGATTGGGCCGAATGAGCCGGATACGACCCGTTTGAACGAATTGCGCGGCATAGTGATCCGGCAGATAGCCAAGGAAGCATCCCGAAAGAATGAGAAAGGCCTCAGCTTCCATGTTCGACACGGTGGCATGGGGATTGGCGATGGCAAAGATCTTGATATCGCGCGCGGCCCAGTAACTGCGCCCGATGATGCGATGCAGCCGCACTTCGTCAATGCCGATGCTTTCGTCAGGCACCGAGAACAGCGGGTGCGCCGCCCCGCAGTAGAAATTGTGCGTTTCCTCGTAAAGATCGATATAGGCGAGGCCGAGCGCCATGCGCGGAAAACTGCCGACCGCAATATCGAGCTTGCGCGCTACGAGATCGCGCAACAACTCGCCGGGCGAACGGATTTCCATGTTGAATTGCAGCGCCGGGGCGGCCTCGACCACTCTGGAGATGGCGGCAGCGATCGGAGAGGCGGGATCGGAAATGATGTTGTCCAACAGCCCCAGAGAAAGAATGCCGCCAAGATTGGACCGGAAACCCGCGACCTTGCGGCTGAACTGGTCCAGGGAGCCGGTCAGACGCTGGCACTCGTCGTAAATCATGCGGCCGCTCTCGGTCAGCTGGAACCCGCCGCGCCCGCGCTTGCACAGCGTGACCCCGAGCCTTTGCTCGAGTGCGACGATCTTCTCCGAGATGGTGGAGAGGGAGAGATTGAGTTCGGTCTGTGCGGCCGACAGCCCTCCCGCCTCAACGACCCGCATGAAAATCCGGATGAGCCGGATATCAACATTGTCGATCGAGATCGCGTTTCTGCCAACAGTATCCGTCTTTTGCATCCCAGTTCCCGCAACACGCCTTTCATCCGACGCTAAGCGGCACCCTGACAAAGTCAAGCCGGCGTCCTGAGCGTGACGCCGGCTATGTGCCAGAGCGGTCATCTTGGGGCAAGCGCACCGCGCGTGGCACCAGGTCGCGCGGCGCATTTCCGTCAACCAATGACCGGCGATGGAACCCATCCGATACAGTGGGAGATGTCCGCGCTTTACTTCGTAACATTCCGAAGGAATGCGGCTTCAACCGTGATTAAGGTACGGTCAAACAGGCAGGAGACTTCCCGATGACGGACCAGGCGCATCTTGATGCACTTCGCAAGAAATATGGCAATGCGGCCGGCGGCGACATTTTCGACCCGCTTTTCAAGCAGGTGGCGGAAGCGCAGTTTTCGGGCGGCGACAAGCGCAAATGGCCATTTGCCGGCATTCCGACGTTCCTTGATGCACCCGCCATGCCGGATGCAGCAAGCTCCGATGATTTCGGAGGTCTCGACATCGCGCTGCTCGGCGTTCCGATGGATCTCGGCGTCACCAATCGTAACGGCACCCGCTTCGGCCCCCGCGCCTTGCGCACCATCGAGCGCATCGGGCCTTATGACCATGTCCTGAAGGTCTCGCCCCTGACACAGGCGAAGATTGCCGATATCGGCGATGTACCGCTGACGAGCCGCTTCGATCTCGCCCAGTGCCATGCCGATATCGAGGCCTTCTATCGCCGTCTCGTCGGCGCGGGTGTGCGACCGCTCAGCGTCGGCGGCGATCATTCGATCACCTCCTCTATCCTCAAGGCTGTCGGCGCCAGGGAACCTGTCGGCCTCATCCATATCGATGCGCATTGCGACACGTCCGGGCCTTATGAGGGCACGAAGTTCCAGCATGGCGGCCCGTTCCGCCTCGCCGTTCTCGACGGCGTCCTTGATCCGCGCCGCACGATCCAGATCGGCATCCGTGGCCCTGCCGAATATCTCTGGGAATTCTCCTACGAGAGCGGCATGACCGTGGTCCATGCCGAAGAGGTCAACGAGCACTCCCTGCCGCAAATCATCGCCAAGGCGCGCGAACTCGTCGGCGGCGGCCCGACCTATGTCTCCTTCGACATCGACAGCGTGGATCCGGGCTTTGCCCCGGGCACCGGCACGCCGGAAGTCGGCGGACTGATGCCCCGCGAGGTCCTGCAGCTTCTCCGCGGTCTCGACGGGCTGAACATCGTCGGCGGTGACGTGGTCGAGGTGGCACCGCAATATGACTCCACCACCAACACCGCCCAGATCGCCGCGCAGGTCCTGCACACGATCCTCTGCCTGATGGTGAATTCGGGCAAATAATGACTCCGGAAAAAAGAACCGGCGAAGCGCAAGCCTCGCCGGTTCTTTCTTTTCATGTCTCGATACGTTTGGGTCCGGTCAGACGGCAACGGAACGCAGGTCTGCCGGCACCTCGCCGAGCGCTCGATCCAGCGCTTCCACGCAGCGCACGGCATCGGCGACACTGAAAACCAACGGCGGCCGGATCTTGATGATGTTGCCATGCGGTCCTGTCGAGGAGACGAGAACGCCGAGCGTCTTCATCCGCTCGCGCACCCAGCGCGCGGCAAATTTCGCCGGCCCCCTGGTCGTGCGGTCCGTCACCAGCTCGACGCCGAGGAACAGCCCGCGGCCCTGAATGTGGCCGATGATCTCGTGGCGCTGCATCAGGGCATCGAGTTCCTTCAGCAGCCAGGCGCCGCTGCGCGCGGCATTGCCCTGCAGGTCCTCGCCGATCAGAACATCGAGGCAGGCATTGGCGACCGCCGCCGAGACGGTATTGCCGCCGAACGTATTGAAATAGCCGGTCTGCTTCTGCAGCACCTCGGCGATCTCGCGGCGGGTGGCGACAGCCGCGACCGGATGCCCGTTGCCCATCGGCTTGCCCATGGTGACGATGTCGGGTTGGACACCGAAGGCCTCGAAACCCCACATATGCGTGCCCGAGCGCGCAAAACCCATCTGGACCTCGTCCGCGATCACCAGCGCGCCTGCCGTCTTCGCCGCCTGGTAAGCCAGCGGCATGTAATCCGGCGGCGGCACCAGCGCACCATTGGCGTCGAAGATGGAATCGATCATCAGCGCCGCCATGCCCGGACCATCGGCGGCGAGCTTCCGGGCGGCCTGCGTCACGTGGTCGGCATATTTAGCCCCGGCGTCGTTGACGTCCTGCCGGTAAAGCCCGCGATAGAGGTTCGGCGGCGGTACGGTCGCCACCCAGTTCGGCTTGTCCTTGATGTCGTAGTCGATCAGCGACAGCGGCGCGACGGTGGTCGTATTGCCGTGATAGCTGTTCTCGGTGATCACGACACCTTCGTTGCCCGAGATCAGGCGGGCCATGCGCACGGCCAGATCATTGGCCTCCGAGCCGGTGCAGACGAAGACCAGCGTATCGAGATGTGCCGGCAGCGTCGCCGACAGCCGCTCGCCAAGCCGCACGATTTCGGGATGCAGGTAGCGCGAATTGGTGTTGAGTGCGGCTGCCTGCCGCATCAATGCGTCGAGCACGTAAGGATGGCAATGTCCGACATTGGCGACATTGTTGTAGCAGTCGAGATATTCATTTCCGGCTGCATCGTAAACCATGCAGCCGCGGCCGCGCACCAGTTCCAGCGGCTCGTTATAGAACATGTAGGTCTTGCCGAGCACGGCCTGACGACGCTCCACCAGCGCCGGTGTCGGCGCGGTGGGCGAAGCGGCAACGGGCTGGCTGACCGGCACGACCGAGGGCATGACGCCCTTAATGAAATCGGCGTCAGAAACGGCCTTAATCTTGAGAACCGCCTGAATATAGAGCGCCTGCAGCGCGTCGAGATCGGCATCGTCCCGCCCGTGAACGGTCTTCTGGTAGGACACGAGCCCGACCTGCAGCAAAAGGCGCGCCAGCACGAGGCTTCTGAGGATGACGAGATCGTCCTGCTCCAGCGGCATGAAGCGCTGATAACCGCGCACGAGGCAATGGGCGGCAAAGACCGGATCGGGCGTCCAATGGATGAGCGAGGCGATGGAAACGGCAAGATCCTGCGCCACCGGCCCGAAGATCATGTCGCCGAAATCGATGACACCTTCGACTGTTAGCGAGGGGTCGAACTTCACGAGGACGTTGGACTCATGGAAGTCGTTATAGATGACCTGCGCGCGCAGCTTCGGCAGCCGGTTCGTCAGCACCTCGGAAATCTGCGGCAGCAGATCGTTCAGCAAGGGGGCCAGCGAAGCCGGCATATGTGCATGCAGGGCCGGCGAGAAGAGAAGGCCGCTGCGAATATCCCAGGGCATGACGCTGGAAGCGCCGCGCCCGGCAAAGCCCTGAAGCGCGCGGGCCAGCCGCCCGTTCGCGCGGCCCAATGCAACGAGATCTTCGGCACCCAGCGAGCGACCGGTTTCCCGGACCTGATCGAACAGAATTTCACCCTTCACGAAGGTGAGTACACGCAGCACATGGCTCGCGCCTGCTTCGTCGAGAATATGCGACATCGCTTCGCCGGCAAGCGTCCGGCGCAAGCGCGGCACCGGATAGTCCGCATCGACACGGGCGATATGTTCCAGCGCTTCCGTCTGGAAGAGAAGGCTTTCCAGGGGCTCGGTCGGCGCGGCGATCTTGACCACGAAGGAAGCGCCGTCTTCGGTGGCGAGGCGGAAGTTCTGCTCGCGTTCGCCACCCAGTTTCTGCCACGCGCCGCTCAAGCCGTAGACTTGCGCCACGCGCTTTTCGATCAGTTCGAGCGGCAGGTTCGGCGCCTTGATCCCGGCAAGCATCGCCTCAAGGATCGGGTCCATCATCATCTGCTGCGCGTTCAATTCCTAACCTCACGAACTGGCAAAAAGGGGACAAATCCGCCGGCACCTGCAGCACATGACACCGGGAAACCGCCCCTCCCCGCCACCTGCCATCTACGAACTCGGTATTCTCACATGCCGGTCTGCCTTGGCAAAGGGGGACAGACACGGAGTTTACTTCGGCAATTTCAGAACTATCGGATGGGCGTAGGACGCCAGCGAAGGTCGTCGTCAGGTGCGCATGATTATCGGCGTACGCTTGTCAGAACCGGAGCAGCAGCGAGCCTCCGGCGAAGTACTTCCGCATAACCCCGATCATTGAAGAACAAAGCGCTAGCCACGATAACCCTTCCCCGGTCACGTTCACCCTAAAACCACGCCCTGCCCGTCCGTTTACGGCGATGCGTTGGCAAGCCCGTACTGTTCGTGATAACAGAAACTATTGAGGAGTATCAGGTGCTCATGCGTAGCGTTCAGGGGGAGAGCGCACCGCCGGTCAGTCTATCCGCGGTGCTCAAGGGAACGAAGTCGATCTTGACGGCGGTTGCGCTTTTGAGCGGCGTGATCAACGTTCTCGCCTTGACCGGCTCGTTTTTCATGTTGCAGGTCTATGATCGCGTC
Organism: Rhizobium sp. C1; assembly: GCF_021026335.1. Classification (GTDB taxonomy): domain Bacteria; phylum Pseudomonadota; class Alphaproteobacteria; order Rhizobiales; family Rhizobiaceae; genus Ensifer_A. The sequence continues at coordinate 118,850 of NZ_JAJNCY010000003.1, read as the reverse complement.
ATCCCGAGCAAGAGCCTGCCGACGCTGGTCGGGCTGGTCGTTCTTGCCGGCACGCTTTATGCCTTTTACGGACTTCTCGAACTGATCCGCGGCCGTTTGCTGATCCGGCTCGGCTGGCTCGCCGACCGCCGGATGAGCGGCCCGATCTTCGATGCGACCATGCGCCTGCCGCTCAAGGCAAGGCTGGACGGCGACGGACTGCAGACGCTGCGCGATCTCGATCAGGTTCGCTCTTTCATGTCCGGCATGGGCCCGGCGGCCTTTTTCGACCTGCCCTGGATGCCGGTCTATATCGGCATCAGCTTCCTCTTTCATCCCTGGATCGGCGTCTTCGCACTCGCATGCGCCATTCTGCTTTCCGCACTGGCGCTCGTGGCCGAGATGCGCGCCAAGGGCCCGGTCGCTGCCGTCTCCCGCAAGGCGGCGGAGCGCCAGGCGACGGCCCAGACAATCCGGCAGAATATCGAAGTTCTCTGGGCCATGGGCTTTTACGGGCGACTGGCGGCGCGCTGGCACCGCGCCAATGACGACTATCTCGCCGAACAGGCTTCGGCGAGCGACAAGAGCGGCGGCCTGAGCTCCGTCTCCAAGATCATGCGCATGCTCGCGCAGTCGGGCATGCTGGCGCTGGGCGCGGCCCTCGTGCTCGACCAGCAGACGACCGGCGGCATCATGATCGCCAGCTCCATCCTGCTCAGCCGCTCGCTTGCACCGGTTGAACAGGCCATCGCCCACTGGAAGGGTTTTGTCAGCGCGAGACAGAGCTGGGCGCGGCTGAAGAAGGTCGCCAGCATTGCCGCCGTGCAGACGCCGACCGTCGCCCTGCCCGCGCCTTCCGAGGCCATGATGGTCAGGGGCGTGACGATCGTTGCCCCGGGCGGCAATATGCCCATCGTGCGCGAGGCGAGCTTCGCGCTGAAGGCCGGCGACGGGCTTGGCATCATCGGTCCGAGCGCCTCGGGCAAGTCCACGCTACTGCGGGCTCTTGTCGGCATCTGGACGCCGGTGCGCGGTGATGTGCGGCTGGACGGCGCGACGCTCGACCAGTGGCCGCTTGCCGAGCGCGGCCGCCATATCGGTTTCCTGCCGCAATCCGTCTCGCTTTTCGACGGCACGATTGCCGACAATATCGCCCGCTTCGATCCGCAAAAGAGTTCCGAGGCCGTGCTGAAGGCCGCACAGGCGGCCGGCGTCCACGAGATGATCGTGCAGATGCCGGAGGGCTATGACACGCAGATCGGCGATCAGGGCGCGTTTCTGTCAGCAGGCCAGCGCCAGCGTATCGGCCTTGCCCGCGCGCTGTACGGCGACCCCTTCCTCGTCGTTCTGGACGAGCCCAATTCCAACCTCGACGCCGAGGGGGAGGCCGCGCTGACGGCCGCCATTGCCGGTGTGCGCAGCCGCGGCGGGATCGCCATCATCGTCGCCCATCGCCCCAATGCGCTCCTCGCGGTGGACAAGGTCATGGCCATGGGCGGCGGGCGCATCCAGGCCTTCGGCCCCAAGGAAGAGGTGCTGCAGCAGGTCACGCGTCCGGTCATGCCGGCGTCTGCCAGACCCGTGCGCCTCATTGCCAATCAGGACGATGCGCCATGACAGTCGTCACGCCCGACGAGACCTCTCCGCCCCTTAGGCAGCCGGCCACCCGCGGCCTGGTCATGGCAGCCTATCTGACGCTCTTCCTGCTTGTCGTCTGCCTTGGCGGAATGGCCGCCACCATCACGCTTTCGGGCGCGGTGGTGACCTCGGGCCGCCTTGTCGTTGCCTCCTATCCCAAGCCCGTCCAGCATCTGAAGGGCGGCACCGTGGCCGCGCTTTTCGTCGCCAACGGCGATGGCGTGAAGGCCAACCAGCTGCTGATCAGGCTCGACGACACGCAGACGCGCGCCAATCTCGGGATTGTCGAAACGCGATTGAAGGAGCTCAAGGTGCGCGCCGTGCGCCTGCTCGCTGAAGAAAGCGGCACTTCCGCACTGGCCTTTCCGCCGGCGTTGAGCGAGGCTGCCGCGCACGATCCGGAAATGGCCAGGCTCATCGACGGCGAAACCCGTCTCTTCGAGGCACGCCGGCTGTCGCAGACCCGCCGCAAGGACCAGCTTGACCAGCGCATCGCCCAGCTCGGCCAGCAGATCGAAGGTCTCAATGCGCAGATCGAGGGCAAGCGCAAGGAAGCCGCCCTTGTCGACAAGGAGGCCTCCGGCGTCGGTCAGCTTGTCGGCCAGCAACTTCTCTCCGTGACGCGGCTGCATGACCTGCAGAGCCAGTCAGCCCGCCTTGAAGGCGAGTTGGGCGGGCTGCTCTCCTCCGTCGCCGAGGCCAAAGGCAAGATCACGGAGACCGAGCTTCAGCGCCTGCAGGTCGATGACGACGTCAAAAGCCAGTCGGCCTCGGATCTGCGTGAAGCGCAGAGCCAGATCGCCGAATATGAAGAGCGCGCCATCGCCGCGCGCGACGATCTCGCCCATATCGAGATTCGCGCACCGCAGGATGGCATCGTTCAGGACCTGACCGTCCATACATCCGGCGCGGTCATCTCGCCCGGCACCCCGATCATGACGATCGTGCCGGTGCAGGACAATTTGCTGGCGGAGGTACGCATTGCCCCGCAGGACATCGACCAGATCTATGAAGGCCAGACGGCAACCATGCGCTTTTCGGCCTTCAACCAGCGCACAACGCCGGAGATCGACGGCCGCGTCGTTCAGATTTCGCCCGACCTCACCATCGACCAGAAAACCGGTACGGGCTTCTACCTCGTCCGCGTTGCGCCGGAGGCGAGCGAAATCCCGAAGCTGGGCGCCGTCAAGCTGCTGCCGGGCATGCCCGTCGAAGCCTTTGTCAAAACCGGCGACCGGACGATCCTGTCCTACCTCATGAAGCCGGCCACAGACCAGATCGCCAGGGCGTTTCGCGGGGATTGAATCGAAGATCAACCCTCGCCGAAACGACGAAAAGGGCGACCAAAGGCCGCCCTCTCCCTGATAAATCCCTGCGATACAATCAGCTCCAGGCATGGAATGGCGGCTTTTCGCCATTGAGGAAGTATTTGCCGAGGATCGAATATTTCCACCGGACCGGATCATGCAGCGTGTGGACGCGCGCATTGCGCCAATGTCGGTCCAGATTGTGCTCGGCCAGCGTGGAGCGGGTGCCTGCCAGCTCGAACAGCTTGTTCGTCGCCTCGATGGCGATCTCGGTCGAGAGGATCTTAGCTTCAGCCGTCACGATCTGGGCATGCGCCACCGTTTCGGCATTCCGCTCGGCAATTGCCCTGTCGATGGCAAGGCCGGCCTTTTCGAGAAGCGCCTGCGCCGCGTGAAGGCGAAGCTGGAGGCTGCCGATTGCCTGGATCGTGTAGGGATCGTCGTAAGCATGGTCGAGACCGGAATCCACCCAGGCGCGCGATTTGGTGCGCACGAAATCGATCGTTTCCTTGATCGCGGCGGAGGCAATGCCGGTATCGACCGCCACCTGGATGATCTGGAAGATCGCCCCGTCGGCCGAGGGTGTCTCATAGCCCTTGTAGCCCGGCACGACATGCGTCTTCGGCACCTTGACGTCCTTGAGGATCACCGTGCCGGAGAGCGTCGTCTTCTGCCCGAAGCTCGACCAGTCGTCATAGACCGTCAGACCCGGCGCATCGCGGTCGGCAATGGCGTACCATGCGCGGCCCTGGTCATCGAGCGCCACGATCGGAACCTTGTGAGCCAGCAATGCGCCGGACGAATAGAACTTCTGGCCGTTGACGATGACATGATCACCATGATCGGTAAACTTCGTCTCGAAGTCGGCGGCGCGCTTGGAACCGAATTCCGAGAAGGCATTGCCGAAGCGTGTGCCGGCAAGCACTTCGTCAAAGAGCAGCTTCTGCTGCGCCTCATCCGACACTGTGCGGATGGCGGCTACGACGCCGAGATGGTTCTGTGACACCTGGCCGATGGAGGAGTCTGCTTCCGAGATAATTTCGACCACCCTGGCCAGGGTAGCATAGGAGACTTCCGGCCCGCCGAATTTCTTCGGCACGTTGATCGACCAGAGGCCGCTTTGCGAGAAGGCATCGAGTTCGACGGCCGGCCAGATGCGGTTGCGGTCGCGGTCGGCCGCGCCCTTGGCGAATTCGGCGGCGAGCCGCGTCGCCACCTCGATGGCTTCCGCATCCGATCTGATGACATGCGCCGGCGCGGAAGGCTTCGTCACGGCGGGAACAGGTGTGCGGTTTTCCTGAACCGGTTTCACTGCAATATTCATGGACGTTTCCTTTCTCTGGTCAGTTGAGGGTGGATGCGGCAGCCGGCTGGGTCGAACCGCCCAGATAGAAGGCTGCTAGTGCGTCATTCCGGCTGAGTTCGCCGGCAGACGCCGTCAGAACCGTGGCGCCGTTTTCGAGAACGGCGGCGCGGTCTGCATAGTTGAGGGCAATCCTTGAATTCTGCTCGGCGAGCAGAATGGTCAGGCCCTCTTCACGGTTGAGGCGCGCCAGCGCCTCGAAAATGTCGCGCACGACAAGCGGCGCGAGCCCCATCGAAGGCTCGTCCAGCACGAGCAATTTCGGTCGCGACAGAAGCGCCCGGCCGATGGCCGTCATCTGCTGCTCGCCGCCGGAGATCAGTCCGGCCAGCGAATGACGGCGCTCCTTCAGCCGCGGGAAAAGGTGGTAGACAAGGTCGATGCCCGCCGCCACGTCATGCCGGCGCAGCGAACGACCAAGCCCGCCCGTCACCAGATTCTCCTCGACCGTCAGACTGCGGAAGCAATGCCGCCCTTCCAGAACCTGCGCCAACCCATCCCGCACCAGGTCGGCGGGGTTGCGCTCGAAGACGCTGCGGCCGGCAAAACGGATGGCGCCGCCGGTCAGACGTCCGCGCTCGGCGGAAAGCAGATTGGACACGGCTTTCAGCAGCGTCGTCTTGCCCGCTCCATTCGCCCCGACAAGCGCGAAGATTTCGCCGGCGCGAACCTGGAAGCTGACTCCGTTCAGTGCGCGGATCGAATGGTTGTAGACGGCCGCCACATCGGACACGTCAAGCAGGATATCGTGCTCGCTCATGCAAAGAGCCTCCGATCAGGTTTGGAAAAGGCCGGGCGGCGCGAACCGCCCGGCGCAGCGGTTCAGTTCGACAGTTTCTCAGCGTCGCCGGAGGTGCGGATTGTGATGCCCTTTTCCTTGGCATAGGCCTCGGAGGACTTCTCGATGATCGGGCGCAGCAGCTTCCAGTCCGGCGCGATCCAGTCGGAGACGACATTCCACTTCTTGCCGTCCCATTGCTGGAAGGTCACATAGCCATCACCTTCGTGGTTGTCCCAGGTGACGTTGATGGAGTGGAAGAGCCCCTTGGCGCCCAGTTTTTCAACCTTGGCTTCATCGAGTTTCAGATGTTCGAAGCCCCAGCGAACCTCGTCGCCGGTCAGGGTGCGATGACCGAACTTCTCCTGGGCGATGCGGATCGCCTCGACATTCAGGATGCCGTTGACGATGCCGAGATTGTGGTAGACGGACCCGATGCGGTTCTTGTCTTCCAGATTGCCCTTGCCCTTGTCATAGAGCGCCTTGATGATCTCCTGCACGACCGGATAGCTGTTACCGGAGGCCTGCGTGGTGATCGCGGTGTAGCCGACAGCGGCCTCACCGGCGGGGATCACGTCCTCTTCCGAGTTCGACCAGACATTGCCGATGATCTTCGAGGCCGGGAAACCAACCTTCGCCGCCGTCTTGAGCGCCACCGGGTTCATGACGCCCCAGCCGCGCAGTACGACAAAATCGGGTTTGGCGCGACGGATCGTCAGCCATTGCGCCTGCTGTTCGTTGCCCGGATGCGGCACTTCGATCTGCTGCACGGTGAAGCCGTATTTCTGAGCCAGAAGATCATAGATCGGAATGGTTTCGCGGCCATAGGGCGAGCCGTGATAGAGCACGACGATCTTCTTGCCCTTCAGCTTGTCCAGCCCGCCCTCCTTGGAGGCGATGTAGTTCACGATGCCGGACGTCTCGCTATAGGGGTTGAGCAGCAGCGGGAAGACGTAAGGGAAAACGCGACCATCGGTGGAGTCGGTGCGGCCGTGGTTGATGGTGATGAGCGGGGTCTTGTCCGCCGTGATGCGATCGATCATGGCATAGGCGATGCCGACCGAAAGCGGGTTCCAAGCCGCCAAATTCGGATGGCTCTTCTGGCGCTCGTAGCACTCGACGCCGCGCTCGACCTCATATTGCGTCTCGCATTCGTCCCAGGTGAGCTTGACGCCGTTGACGCCGCCATCGCGGGTGTTGATGAGGTTGAGATAGTCGATAAAGCCGCCGAAGAAGCCCGTGCCGCCGGCGGCATAGGGACCGACCCGGTAGCTTTGCAGCGGGAAATACTGTTCGTCGGCGCGCGCCGCGTGCGGTGCGACGGCAAAGGTGATGGCAAGCGCTGCAGCGGTGGCTCCGAGCAGGTTCTTCCAGGCTTTCATAAGACACTCTCCTAGCGTTGACCGGCGCGATGGCGCTCCGGCCCTGTTTGTTTCAGGTTTCGGTTTTGGTTGCGGTTCTTGTTTTATGGCGCGCCGGCAAATCCCAGCCGGACTCGGATTTTGCTCCAGATCCGCGCCGTCAGCGCCGCGAGGCCATCCGGCTCCAGGATGAGGAAGGCGATGATCAGGGCGCCGAGCAGTACGCGCTGGCTCATTTCAAGGACGCCGGAGTCAAAGACATCGCCCAACAGCCACCCGCCGAGGCGGGACAGGATGACAGGCGCCGTGACGATGAGCGCGGCCCCCAGGAATGCCCCGCGGATTGTGGCAAGCCCGCCGATGATCACGATGAAGAGGATCTGGAAGGACCGGTCCAGATTGAACCCGGCCGGCTCAACGGTGCGCAGATAGGCAAAGGCCCAGAGAACGCCGGCAGCCCCGATCAGGAAGGATGACAGGCCGAAGGCGATCAGCTTCGTCGTGAAGACGGGAATGCCGATGACCCGCGCCGCCGTTTCATTATCGCGAACGGCGATAAAATTGCGACCCGTCTGCGAAGTCGCGACGCGCCAGGCCAGCAGTGTCAGAACCGCCACCACCGTCAGCGTGAAATAGTAGCGCCCGACCGGGGTGATGAAATCGAGCCCGAAGGCATGCAGTTTCGGCGCGTCGATGACACCTGAGGAATTGTAGTTGGAGAACCAGCCGAAATTGGTCAGCGCCCATTGGGTGAAAAACTGCGTGGCAAGCGTCGACACCGCCAGATAGAAGCCCTTCAGCCGCAGGCTCGGCAGGCCGAAGACGATGCCGACGGCCGCGGCGATCAGCCCCGACAGGACGATATTGAGCGCGATCGGCAGGCCGCCGATCCGGAGATTGAGGTTGAAGGCCGCAAAGGCACCGATCGCCAGAAATGCCGCGCTGCCGAGAGACACCTGCCCGGCATAGCCGGCCAACAGGTTGAGACCGACGCCGGCAAGGCTCAGCGCCAGAAAGGGCAGCATCAGCGCTTCGAGGAAGTAGGTGCTGCCGAAGAGCGGGATCGCCACGAAAGCCACCACAAGGGTCACCACCAGCCAGCCATGCCGCTCGAACGATATCCTGGCTTCACGGGGAACGGGCGTGGAAACGATATCAGCCACCATGGATCAAACCCTTTCCACCAGCTTCTGACCAAAAAATCCGGACGGACGGACAAGCAGGAAAACCAGCGCGAGCACATAGGCGAACCAGCTTTCGATGCCGCCGCCGAGATATTCGCCGAAATAGACTTCCGCCAGCTTCTCCCCGGCCCCGACCACAAGTCCGCCGACAATGGCGCCGGCAATGGAATCGAAGCCGCCAAGCACAAGAACCGGGAAGGCCTTGAGCACCACGAGCGAGAGCGAGAACTGCACACCGCTGCGCGCACCCCAGAGAAGCCCCGCGACCAGCGCGATCAGACCCGAGGCCGCCCAGACAGTCGCCCATATGCGCGGCAGACGCAGCCCCACGGCAAGGGCCGCGAACTGATCATCCGCAACCGCCCGGAAGGCGAGACCGGTGCGGGTATAGCGGAAGAAGAGCGCCAGCGCGGCGACAAGCAGGCCAGCCACGGCGGCGGCGAAGAGATCGAAGCGCGAGATGAGAACACCGCTTAGCTCCAGAGGCACATCCTGAATCCCGAGATCGAGTTCATGCACCTGTGTGCCCCAGAGAAGCTGCGCCAGCCCCTCGATGATATAGGACAGACCGAGCGTCGCCATGAAGAGCGTGATCGGCGGCTTGTTCACCAGCGGGCGAAGCACGGTGCGTTCCACCGTCACGCCGATCAGGAACATCAGCGCCAGAGTTGCCGCGAAAGCTGCCGGATAGGACCAGCCGCGCTCGACGAGGCTCACGAAGGTCAGCGCCGCGAAGAGCAGCATCGCGCCTTGCGCAAAATTGAGAACGCCTGACGTCTTGTAGATCAGCACAAAGCCGATTGCGACGAGCGAATACATCACGCCCGAGAGCAGCCCGCCTGTCAGCACTTCCAGAAAGAAGAGATAATCGAAGCCCTGCATCACGCAACCTCCGCCGGTTCGTCATGCACCGCGCCGATATAGGCGTCGATGACCGCGGGATCGTTGCGCACCTGGTCCGGGGTCCCGTCGGCGATCTTCACGCCGTGATCGAGAACGGCGATACGGTCGGAGAGGTCCATGACAACGGCCACGTCATGCTCAATGAGGACGATGGTCGTGCCGAAGGTGTCGTTGACGGCACGCACGAAGGCGGCCATGGCCTGCTTTTCCGCCACCGTCATGCCCGCCATTGGCTCATCAAGCAGCAGCAGCTCAGGTTCGGCGACGATGGCGCGCCCGAGTTCGATCCGCTTCTGGATGCCGTAGGGTAGCGAACCGGCAAGACGATCGGCATAGGCTTCGATGTCCAGAAACCGTAGCACCTCAAGCGCCCGTTCGCGGCTTTCCCTCTCCTCGCGCCGCGCCCAGGGCAGGCCGAGCGCCTGTGTGACGAAGGCGGCGCGACGCTTGAAGGCAAGACCGCTGACAATATTTTCCGTCACCGTCAGCCCCTTGAAGAGCGCAAGGTTCTGGAAGGTGCGGGCAACCCGCAATTGCGCAAGGCGCGTGGCAGCAATGGCCCGATAGGCCCGACCTTGCAGGCGAACCGTGCCGTTCGTGGGCTCATAGACGCCGCTGACGATATTGATCAACGAACTCTTTCCTGCCCCGTTCGGGCCGATGATGGAGCGGATTTCGCCGCGACGCACGGAAAGATCGACATTGCGCAAGGCGCTGATGCCACCAAAGGACAACGAAACGTCGTTCAGTTCGAGGATCGCGCCGTTTGCTCCAGATGCCTGTGCCTCCTGCCGCCCGAGGACGGAGGTCAGGGCCGCGCCGATATCGAGATTTTCGCGAAGATCGAGCCCCATCGTGTCATAGGCGAATTTGCGGTCCATGATCATATCCCCGGGTGAAAGAACGTGCTGCGGCAAGCCGCTCCCGTTCCGGCTCCCCCGTCAAAAGGGAGCCAGTCAGGTCGTGGAGAGTTGCGTGACGGGATTACTCGGCGGCGACGCGCGCGCCGGCTTCCTGTGCTTCCAGCTCGCGCACGAGCGGGATGACATGCTTCCCGAAATATTCGACTTCCTCCTGGAAATGCAGGAAGCCGAGAAGGATCAGATCCGCGCCCGAGCGCTTGAGCTCAATGATGCGTTCCGCGACCTGCCGCGGCGTGCCGATCAGGTTCGATCGGAAGCCGTCATTATACTGGACCAGGTCCTCGAAGGTCGATTTCGCCCAGTTCCCCTCGCGCTCCGGCGAGGAGTTGCCGGCGTTTTGGACCTCATGATGGAAGCCCTTGACTGCATCGGGGATCGCGTTGTCGATAATGTCCTTCAGGACCGCCTTGGCCTCCTCTTCCGTTTCGCGAACGATGGCGAAGGCGTTGATGCCGATCTTGGTTTTCCAGCCCTTGCCGAACTGCAACTCCTTGGCGCGGATGTCGTCAACCTGCTTCTGCAGGCCTTCCGGCGTGTTGCCATTGGTGAAATACCAGTCGGACACGCGGGCCGCCATGTCGCGCGCGGCGCGCGACGATCCGCCCTGGAAAACCTGTGGTGTCCCGCCGATCGGCTTCGGCTTCATGGAATATTCGTTGAAGCGATAGAAGTCGCCACGCAGCGTGTAGCTGTCCTCGGTCCAGATGCCGCGAATGGCGCGAATGAACTCCTCGGAGCGGCGGTAGCGTTCGTCGTGGTCGAGCCAGAGTTCGCCGATGGCCGCGAATTCGCCCCGGAACCAGCCGGAGACGATGTTGACGTCGATGCGGCCATTGGTGATGTGGCTGATGGTCGAGACCTGCTTGGCCAGCAGCGCCGGGTTCCACGGACCGGGCAAGACCGCCGCAATCACGCGCAGCTTCTCGGTTGCCGCCAGAAGGGCATGCGAGAAGGCAACCGATTCATGCTGGTTGTCGGCGCCGTAGCCGGCCGTGAAGCGGATCTGGCTCAGCGCGTAGTCGAAGCCGGAGCGCTCGGCGATCTGCGCGAGCTTGCGGTTATACTCCACGTCCCAGCCGGTACGCTGCTCGACAGAGCTGATCACGAGCCCACCGGAGACATTGGGGACCCAATAGGCGAAAGAGAGCGGTTCATTGTTGAGATGCGACATGATCAGTTCCTCCTGGTGAATGGGAATGTTCAACGGCTTGCGGCGGCAGCTTCGGCGGCCGGCCACACCTGCTTGAGCGTGCTGACGGCGGCCCTGACGTCACCATCCCGTGCGGCACCGATCAGCGGGCCGAAATGGCCAACGGCCCGTTCGATACGATCGAGGACAAGCGGGTTCCTTAAAACGCCGTCTTCAAAATCGCGGTCGCTGGCATAGACGCCGGTGGCCAGCGTCTGTGCCTCGAAGAAGGCGAAGAGCGGCCGCAGCTGATGCTCGATGACCAGCGCATGCTTTTCGCCGCCACCGGTGGCAGCCAGCAGGATCGGCTTGCCCGTGAGCGCAGAGGGATCGAGAAGATCGATCAGGTGCTTGAAGAGCCCCGGATAGCTTCCCTTGTAAACCGGAGTCGCGATGACCAGAGCCCTGGCGTTCAAGATGGCATCCAGCGCCACCCGCGCCTTGACGTCGAGATCGTCAATCTTGCGGGCCGTGCCGAGCGAAGCCGCAAAATCGAGAATGTCATAGACCTCCGAGGTCTCGTCGAAACGATCCGCAGCGCTGGAAACGATCTTCTCGACCAGAAGCCTGGTCTTGGACGGGATGCTGGCGCTGCCTGCAAAACCCACGATAGCGGGACCGGACATCAAACTCTCCTGAATTCTTATTTCGTCTATAAACAAGCTAGATAATAGGGGCCGTGTCTGTCCATTCCAAATTCCCCCGCGTCCGGAGGAGGATTTTATCGGCGCAGACGTGCCAGGGAGAGAGAAATTCGGCAGCACGCGTGGCACCAGCCGGGCCGCAAGCCGGCCAGAAAACCGGACGCCCCGAAAAGGCTTTTCTTTTCAAAGGCGCAAAAAGAAAAACCGGCCTGCTTTCGCAGGCCGGCCAAGGATTCGGATTTTCGGGACGCTTACTTCATCAGGGCGTCGAGCGGGATCGGCTCGGAGATTGTCCAGCTATCGACAATGTGCGGCTTGCCCTTGGTGGTTTCGGCGATCAGGTACTTCGCCGTATTCTGGTGGTGCAGTTCGCTGGTGAAGGTTCGCGGCCCGAAGAGGGTCGGCTCGCCCTTCATCTTTTCAAGTTCGGCAACGACCTTGTCTGCATCCGTAGACTTGGCGCGCTCGACAGCCTTGGCCCAGACGTCGATCATGACATAGCCCGGATAGACATATTGCGAGGACGGGTCCTGGCCGGTCTTGGCCTTGTAGGCGGCATTGAACTTCTGCACATCCGGGTTCGGGTCGTCGCCATAGATGGAGCCCTGGACCGGAACGAAGAAGTTCGACAGGTCCGGAACGGCGGAGAGCCAGTAGCTGCCGTCGACGCCCGAGCCATTGAGGATCATCGAGTTGATGCCGGCGGCGCGGATCTGCTTGATAGCCGAAACGGCGCCAGGCATCATCGTGCAGAGCATGATCGCATCCGGCTCCTTCGGCAGCGCCTTGATGCGGGTGATCTGGGCGGCAATCGAGGCGTCGTCGTTCTTGAACGTATCCTTGCCGACGAGCTTGGCACCCTGGGCTTCCAGCTTCGGCATCATCCAGTCGAAGCCATCGCAGATGCCCTTGTTATATTCCGTCCAGGTATCGAGCAGGCGATAGAAGGTCTTGGCGTTCTTCTTCTTGAACGCCCATTCGGCCATGGTGGCGCCCTGAACGGGAGCGAGAACCGAAGCAGAGAAGCTGTGCGGGCCGACGCCCTGGATGCCGGCCTTGACGGATTCGGCGCAGAGGAAGAACGAGATCTTGCCGGCAGCCTCGGCGGCAAGCGCTGCCGGCGAGCCGAAGTCGTAGTCGCAGGACACCACGACGAGGTCAGCGCCCTGATCGAGAACCGAGAGACCAGCCTTCGCGCCTTCGGCACGGTCGGACTTGGTGTCGGCCTTCACGACCTCGATCTTCTTGCCGAGAAGACCTCCGGCCTTGTTGATCTCGTCGATACGGATCATGGCGGCGTCGGCGGCCGGCTGGTCATAGGCCTGCATGAAGCCCGACTGGGCCGTCGCAAAACCCACCACGATCTTGTCATCGGCGGCAAACGCCGGGAACACGGCCGAGACGGCCGTGAAAGCCGCTGCAGTCAGAAGTGTCAGTTTCATTTTCATCGACGTCTCCTTGTTTGGTACCGACGAGATTGTCCCCGGCGGTCATTCACTACGGTTGCGGTTGAGGGTGAGCTCGCGATTGCCGAACAGGCCTGAAGGGCGAAGCACGAGAATGACGATCATGATGATGCCGAGCGCGATCTCCTGGAGCCCTTTGGGCAGCGCCAGCATGGATCCGCCGACGGGCACGCCCGCCTCGAGGAAGCGAAGCCCCTGGATCAGCGCCGACAGGATGACGACGCCGAGCACGCTGCCGGTGAGGCTTCCCATGCCGCCGACGACGAGCATGGACAGCGTCACGAAGGTGAGGCTGAGATAGAAGTTGTCCGGCGTGACAACGCCGATGGAATGGGCGGTGAGTGCACCGCCTGCCCCCATGATGGCGCCGGAGATGACGAAGGCAATGAGCCTCTGCTTCGGGATATCGATACCGGAGGCGGCAGCTGCCGTCGGCTCGTCACGGGCGGCGCGAAGTGCGAGGCCTGCGCGGGAGATCGCATGCAGCCAGGCGATGAAGATCACGATGGCGGCGGCCGTGAAATAGGGCCAGATCGAGCGGACGATCGGAATACCGACGACCGAGGACGTTGCGCCTGTCACGCGATCCCAGTTGGAATAGATCGTGTTGATCATGGCAAGCATGGCAAAGGTGGCGATGGAGGCGGCAATGCCGGAGAGCCGCATCAGGATCCGCCCGAAGATCAGGGCGGCGATGGCGGCAAAGATCGTCGCGAAAATGGCCGCCTGCCAGTATTCCATCTTGGTCTTGAGGATGAAGTCGGGCAGGCCGGGCAGCGACATCTTCTTCATGACCGGGTTGATCGTCAGCCAGGCAGCGACATAGGCGCCGAGGCAGGTGAATCCGATCTGGCCAAAGCTCATGACACCGGAATTGCCGATGAAGACATAGAGCCCGACGACGAGGATGACGCGCACGAAGAGGTCGATGATCACCTGGTTGAAGGGCTTGGAGCCGATCATCATCGTGACGATCGCAATGGCGAGCAGGATCAGCACCAGCAGGATCGGCGTGACGATCGACTTGCCGGCGAGCGAGAAAGGTCCAGGCTTGCGCGCGGCAATGGCCTCAGCGCTCAGGATCGGATCGGTAGCGGGAGTGGAGATGGACATCGGGATCAGACCCTTTCCTTCGTGCCGCGGGCGGCAATGAGACCCTGCGGGCGGAACAGGAGGACGAGGATGACGGCACCGTAGACGAAGGCGTCACGGAAGGGACGCGCATCGACCGGCAGGATGACCTGCATGACGACCGAGGCCGCACCGAGCAGGAAGCCAGCGAGAACCGCGCCGGCCAGACTGCCGAGACCACCGATGACGGTGGAGATGAAGGCCATGAGCATCACGGCGGCACCCATCTGGATGTCGGCCGTTCCGGTCTGGATGCCGAAGATCAGAGCAATGGCACCGGCCAGCGCACCGGAGAGCGCAAACGCCCCCATGATGACGCGGTTGGCGCGCACACCCAGCATCCGGGCCATCGAAAAGTTCTCGGCTGCCGCGCGCATTTCCAGACCGAAGCGGGTACGGCGCAGGAAGATGACGAGACCGAAGAGGATCGCGATGGTGACGATGATGGTGATCAGCTGCAGAAGCGGCAGACGCGCACCGAGGATTTCGACCGGCTGCGACAGGACCGGCAGAAGCGAGATCGATTTCGGCCGGCTCGAATAGAGCATCAACAGGAAATAGCGGATGACGAAGCCGAGCGCGAAGGAGGCGATCATCATCGTCGCCGGATTGGTGTTGCGGAAGCGCCGGAAGACGACGATTTCGCAGAGAACCGAAAGCCCTGCCCCGACCGCCAGAACGAACGGGATCAGCAGGAACCACGGCAGGTTGCCGGCAAAGACGATCGCCATCGCATCCGTCGAGGGCCAGAGCAGCGCGAAGATCGAAAAGGCGATGACATCGCCATGCGCAAAGTTGACAAGCCGCATGACGCCGAAGATCAGCGCGATGCCGAGCGCGCCAAGCGCGTAGAGCGAACCGAGGGAAAGGGCGTCGAAGACGATCTGGAGCATGTCAGTGGTCCTCGTAACCGAAATAGGCGGCCTGCATGGCCTCGCTGTTGCCGAGCTCGCGGGCATCGCCATCGAGCACGACCTGGCCGGAGCGCATGAGGATCATGCGGCCGCCGACCATGACGGCGCGGGTCGAGCTCTGCTCGACGATGAGAAGCGTCAGCTTGCGCTCGGCCTGAAGGGCTATCAGCCGCTCATAGACCTGGTCGGTGATGTTGGGCGCGAGACCGAGCGAGGGTTCGTCGATGGCGATCAGACGCGGGCGCGCCATCAACGCACGGCCGATGACGAGCATCTGCTGCTGGCCGCCGGAGAGAAGACCGGCCTGCTGGTTGCGGCGCTCTTTAAGGATCGGGAAGGTGTTGTAGACCGAGTCCAGATCGGCGGCTGTCTGCCCCTTCCAGCCTGGGGTGCGGGAATGCATGCCCGCGCCGACCATCAGGTTTTCCTCGATGGTGAGCGAGCCGAAGACCTCGCGGCCCTCCGGCACCATGGAGAAGCCGAGGCGGGCGATATCTTCCGGCGTGCGGCCGGTGATCTGGGCTCCGTCGAACTCGACATGGCCGCCGGCGGTGGGCGTGACGCCGGCGATGGCGCGCAGCAGAGAGGACTTGCCCGCTCCGTTCGGACCGGTGATGAAGAGGACTTCGCCCTCTTTCAGGTTGATCGAAACGCCGCGCACGGCCGTCAGTCGGCCATAGCGAACGGAGATGTCGACGAGGTTCAGCAGGGTCATGCCATCACCTCCAGATTGGCGCGCACGGTGTCGGCGGCGGTGCCCATATAGGCGTGGCGCACCTTCTCGCTGTCGCGGATGGCGGCGGGGTCGCCCTCCTCGATGACGGCGCCGGAATCGAGCACGACGATGTGGTCGCAAAGGCCGAGCACGAGACCGACATTGTGTTCGATGATCAGGACGCCGATGCCGAGGCTCTTGGCGACGCGGCGCACGAGATCGGAAAGGTCGGCGGCTTCCGGTGCGCTCATGCCGGCGGCGGGCTCGTCGAGCAGGATATAGGCAGGACGGCCCATCAGCGCGCGGCCGATGGCGACGCGGCGCTCATCCGTATAGGGCAGCGTGCCGGCAAGGCGATTCCCCAGCGGCGCAATGCCGATCCAGTCGAGCATGGCTTCGGCTTCCGCAATCGCGGCGCGGCGGCTCATGCCGAGACCAACCCCGGTGACTTCCAGATTGTCGATGACCGGGAGATCACGGAAAAGCCTGCCCCCCTGGAAGGTGCGGGCAATGCCGCGGCGGCGGACCTGGTGCGGCTTGAGGCCAGTCAATGCCTTGCCGTCCAGCGTGACGGCGCCGGAGGTCGGGGCCTGGAAACCCGTGAGCACGTTGACAAGCGTCGTCTTGCCGGCCCCGTTCGGACCGATCAGACCGCTGATATGGCCGGGCGTGATCTTCAGGTTGACCGAAGACAGGGCCTTGAGACCCGCAAACGCCACGGAAACGTCTTCCGCACTGAGATAACTCATATCCCCTTCTTTCTGTCTTGAAGGGGAAGGCACGCGTCGCCGTGGCCGGATCGTCCGGCAATTCGGTTTCGCGGTGTTCCCCTTTTCGGTTCCGGCTCCGTCTTGTTGCGGGGCTCGGAATGCCAAAATCTCGCCGTTTGACGGCTTCGTCTTGTCGTTTCACGCGACCGATCTTGTCATCGGGCGCGGCGGAACCGGCTTTGGCCGGCGGTTCCCTTCCTTGGGCCGGCCTCCCCGGCCAGCTTGTGTTTACCCCGCCGTCAACCGGCGAGGTATTCCTCGGCGCGCGCTTGGAGGGCGGCATTGTCCGCACGGGCGGCGAGCGCCTGATCGAGCGTCACCGGCGCGAACTTCGCCGGCGTATGCGGCTGCAGCTGTGCGATCAGGTCCATGTCGGCCGAGATGACGACCCCCACCATCATGTAGCCGCCGCCCGAGACGGCGTCGCGATGCAGCACGATCGGCTCGGTGCCGCTCGGCACCTGGATCGAGCCATACGGATAGCAGGCATCGACGATGTTGGACGGGTCGGAGCCCGCGCCGAAGGGCTGTTCGCGCTCGACGAATTCCAGCGGCGCGCCGCCACGGAAACGATAGCCGATACGGTCAGCTTCAGGTGCGACCTTCCAGGTATCCTCGAAGAAGCGCTTGCCGGCGGCCTCGGTAATGCGGTGCCAGTAGAGGCCCGGCAGCATGCGCAGTTCGGCGGGGCTGACCTGCGGACGGCGAAGATTGGCCGGCAGCGACTTGCCGGACGTGCCGGCGCCTGTGCCGATCGGCAACTCGTCGCCGGCCTTCAGGACGCGGCCTTCAAACCCGCCGAGTGCGCCGAGCACATAGGTCGTGCGCGAACCGAGAACGACGGGAACATCAATGCCGCCGGAAATCGCGATATAGGCGCGCGCGCCGCCCTTCAGATAGCCGAAAGAGAGCCGGTCGCCCGTCTTGACGGGGAAGCTTTCCCAGGTCGGGCGTTCTTCGCCATTGACCTTCGGGGGCAGCTCGCCGCCCGTGACGGCGACGACAGCATCCTGCATGAATTCCAGCTCCGGACCCATGAAGGTGGCCTCGAGCAGGGCGGCGCCCGGATCGTTGCCGACCAGCAGGTTGGCGATGCGGGTGGCGAAACGGTCCATGCCGCCGCCTTCCGGAATGCCGAGGTGGTAATAGCCGGGACGGCCGAGGTCCTGAACAGAGGTCGAGAGACCGGGAGAGATGACTTTAACGGCCATTGATCAGCTCCATCAGCTTGGCATTGGTGCCGGACATGTCCTTGTTGAATTCCGTCAGCGAGAAGTCCGCCGCATGCACCGTCGGCTGCCAGGTATTGGCGTCGATGGCCTCCAGCAGCGTGTCGTATTCGTCGCGGCCGACCGACTTGAACTTGACTATGTCGCCGGGCTTGAACAGGCACATCTCGTCCGTCAGGTAGCGGACCTTGCGGGTGGGATCGTAGATCGGAGCCGGCGTCACGCCATACATCTGATAGCCGCCGGCACCGCGCACCGAATAGATCGCGGCAAAGCAGCCCCCGTGACCGATGGTGAGCTTCGGCGTATCCGTGCGCGGGCGCAGGTATTTCGGCGCCTGGATCTGCTTCTGACGCTCGACCATCTGGTAGAGGAATGGCAGACCGGCAACGAAGCCAACCATGGAGACGAACCACGGCTGGCCGGAATAGGCCGCGATGAAATCGTCGATCGTCGCAAAGCCGTTGATGCGGGCGGAATATTCGAGGTCGGTCGAGTTCGGGTCCTGGTGGCGCTCGCGGAAACGCATGCAGGTTTCATGCGTCCACGGGTCCTGGAAATAGACGGGCAGTTCGATGATGCGGGTCTTCAGCACCGAGTCCGACTTGGACGCGGCATCTTCCATCGACTGCAGTTCCTTGAGCAGGTCCTGCGGCTTGATGAGGTCCGGGTTGAAGCGGATCTGGAAGCTGGCATTCGCCGGGCAGATTTCGGTGACGCCCTTGATGTTCGCGGCCTTCACCGCGTTCGTCATCGACAGGCCGATGAAGAAGGAGTCCAGCGACATCGCTTCGGACACTTCGCCGAAGATATGCTCGTCACCCCCGAAGTTGAAACGTATCGACATTCGTTCCCCTTTTTCCGTCAGTCCGCGAGCTTCGCCGCGTTGTCGTTGAGCCAGCCTTCCAGCCAGCGGGTATGCACGTCCCCGGCCTGCACCGACGGATCGGCGGCAAGCGCAAGGAAGAGCGGTTTCGTCGTCTTCATGCCATCGATTTTCAGCTCGCCCAGCGCGCGGACCAGCCGCGTGATCGCCGCCTCGCGCGTTTCGCCATGCACGATCAGCTTGGCCAGCAGCGAGTCATAGAAGGGCGGCACCTGGTAGCCGGGATAGAGCATGCTATCGAAGCGGACGCCCGGGCCGCCGGGAAGACGCAGATCGCCGACCGTTCCGGGGAACGGCGCGAAATCCTTCGACGGGTCTTCGGCGTTGATGCGCACCTCGATGGCGTGGCCGCGCACCGAGACATCCTTCTGCCTGATCCGCAGCGGCTCACCACCGGCGATGCGGAGCATTTCGGAGACCAGATCGATGCCCGTGATCGCTTCCGTGACCGGATGCTCGACCTGAATGCGGGTGTTCATCTCGATGAAATAGAAGCGGTTCGCCTCATCGTCATAGAGATATTCGACCGTGCCGGCGCCGGAATAGCCGACCGCCTTGGCGAGCGCGACCGCCGAGCCGCAAAGCTCTTCGCGCAACTCTTCGGAAAGAGCGCGGGACGGCGCTTCTTCCCAGACCTTCTGGCGGCGGCGTTGCAGCGAGCATTCGCGTTCATAGCAGTGAATGGCATGTTTGCCGTCGGCGAGAACCTGCACCTCGATATGGCGCGCCTTGCCGATGACCTTTTCCATGTAGAGGCCGCCGTCGCCGAAGGCGGCGAGCGCCTCGGCCTCGGCCTGCGGGAAAGCCTGTTCGAATTCGGCGAGGTTGTTGGCGATGCGGATACCGCGACCGCCACCGCCCGCTGCCGCCTTGATCATGACCGGAAAGCCGGTATCGATCAGGATATGGCGCGCAGCCTCAATGCCTTCGACGCGGCCGGTCGAACCCGGAACCACCGGAACACCGGCAGCCGCGGCAGCCGAGCGGGCCGACACCTTGTCGCCCATCAGCCGGATCGCGTCACCCGACGGACCGACGAAAACGAGACCGGCCGCCGTGACGGCATCCGAGAAGGTGGCGTTTTCAGCGAGGAAGCCATAGCCGGGATGAATGCTGTCGCAGCCGGTCGATTTCGCGGCCTCGATGATCGCATCGATATTGAGATAGGACTTCTTGGCGGCGGGAGGGCCGATATTGACGGCCTCGTCAGCCAGAAGCACATGCAAGGAGGTCGCGTCGGCAGCCGAATGCACCGCCACCGTCTTGATGCCGAGGTCCTTCGCCGCCCGGATGACCCGGACCGCAATCTCCCCGCGATTGGCGACCAGCAGTTTCTTGAGCATCAGTCGAGATCCGCCAGCGGTGCGCCGGCCATGACCGGCTCTTCATTGTCGGCCGAGAAGCGGATGTTCGAGCCTGCAACTTCGGACTTCACTTCGTGGAAGGACTTCATCACCTCGATGAGGCCGATGACATCGCCGACTGCGACGCTGTCGCCATCGTTCTTGTAGGCAGGCTGGCCCGGCGACGGGCTGCGATAGAATGTGCCCGGAAGCGGTGAGAGAATCTGTGCCATATCGTGCTCCAGTTCGTCTGATTAGGAAAATGCTATATTGCACCGCACAAAGATCATGCGGCCATGATGCCGGTCAATGCCAGGGCGCGATCGCGTCCTTCACGGCCCGTGCGATATCGATGGCGTTCGGCGTGTCCGAATGCACGCAGATCGTTTCGCAGCGAACCGGGAAAAGCGTTCCGTCTTCCGCCGTGCCCTTGCCTTCGGTGATGGCGCGCACGCAGCGCTCCGCCATCTTGGCCGGATCCTTGGCGTCGTGGACGCGGGTCAGGATCAGCTTTCCTTCAGCATTGTATTCGAGGTCGGCGTAGAACTCGGCGACGAAGGGAATGCCGCGCGCCTGATAGATTTCCTCATGCAGCGTTCCGGTCATGCCGAAGAGCGGCACACCGAAAATTTCCGCAGCATCGCAGACGCCGTGTGCCACGGCTTCCTGTTGCATCGCCATGAAATAGAGGCTGCCATGCGGCTTGATGTGATGGAGTTCCATGCCTTCCGGCTTCATGAAGCCGAGCAGCGCGCCGGTCTGGTAGACGATGGCATTGCGTACCTCGTCACGCGTCATCCGCATCTCGCGGCGACCGAACCCTTGCAAGTCCGGAAGACCCGGATGCGACCCGATCCTGACGCCCGCAGCCTTGGCGCGGAGCACGGTCTGATGCATGTGGTTCGGGTCGGATGCGTGAAAACCGCAGGCGACATTGGCGACGTCGATCAGCGGCATAAGCCCGCTGTCATCGCCCATCTGGTAGAGGCCAAAGCTCTCTCCCATGTCACAGTTCAGTGTGACCGGCATGGTTAGTACCCCTCATTAAGCTGCCGTCTTTGCGGCGTTGCAGCAATGTTTGCGCAGTTAAGGGATCTTGTGAAATAGTCATTTTTTGAATGTAATATCGAAAAAACAGATAATGCTTCCGAGGGGCAAGAAAAATGGCTATCACACTGAAACAGCTTGATTATTTCATTGCAACCGCGGATAGCGGACAGGTGAGTCATGCCGCAGTGGACCTCAACATCTCCCAATCCGCAGTCACCGCAGCGATCAAATCTCTGGAGCTTGAACTAGGCGTTGTGCTGTTCGAGCGCACCCATGCCGGCGTCCGGCTGACGATGGAAGGGGCGCGATTTCTCGATCATGCACGAGTCATCACAGGCGCGGTCGCCGCCGCCGTCCGCTCCCCCTTGCGCGAACGCTCGGGAGAGAATGCCAAACTGAAGCTTGGCATGACCTATACGGTCGTCGGCTACTTCATGTCGCGTTATTACGCGCGCTTCCGCAAGACCTATCCGCATATCGAGGTGGAGTTGGCCGAATTGCCGCGCATGGCGCTCGAGAACCGGCTGGTGGCAGGCGATATCGACATGGCGGTCATGCTGGTCTCGAACCTGCAGAACCGGGAGGAGATCGAGCAGGAACTGCTGATGCGCTCCACCCGCCGCCTCTGGCTGGCAGCCGATCACCCGCTCCTCAACAGGCAGGAGATCACGCTTTCCGACGTCGCGGAGGAGGATTATGTGATGCTGACGGTCGACGAGGCGCGCAAGACGGCCGCCCGCTACTGGACACTGACCGGCTTCACCCCCCGCGTCGTTCTCTCGACCAGTTCCGTCGAGGCGGTCCGCTCGCTCGTCGCCTCCGGCGTCGGCGTTACCATCCTCTCCGACATGGTCTACCGGCCCTGGTCGCTGGAGGGCCAGCGCATTGAAGTGCGGCGATTGAAGGAGGATATCCCCACGATGGACGTGGGTCTCGCCTGGTCGAAATCGCGACCCATCAGTTCGGCCGCAGCCGCCTTCCGCGCCTTCATGTCGGTGACCATGGGCGGTGGTGGCTGATCAGAGAAGGCCGTTCCGCTTCAGGCGATATTCGAGGCTCGCACGGGTCACGCCGAGCTTGCGCGCCGCCGCCGAGACATTACCCCCTGCGTCCCGCAAAGCGTTTTCATAAAGCGAAAGCTCGATGGCCTTCAGTTCCTGAGGGCTTTGCATGGCGGTCGGCCGCACGGAAGTCGATACGGAGAGCGGCGGCCCGCCAGCAATCTCCGCCTCGATCCTGCCCTCCTCCGTCAGATGCATGCCGAGCGCCGGCGTCCGCTCGAAGCCGGTGAAGAGATGCTGGATATCGATCTGCCCGCCCTCGTTCGCGTATACGACGCCACGCTCCACAAGGTTCTGCAACTCGCGAATATTGCCGGGGAACTCATAGGCCAGCAGCGCATCGATGGCGCGGCGGGTGAAGCCAGTCACGTCGCGACGATGGCGGGTGCGGAAGAGCCGCAGGAAATGCTCGGTCAACAGCGGAATATCGTCACGCCGCTCGCGCAAGGGCGGAATGACGATGGGAAAGACGCAGAGCCGGAAATAAAGATCCTGCCGGAACCGCCCTGCCCGGACCTCGCTCGCCAGATCGACATTCGAGGCAGCCACCACGCGCACATCCACCGGGATCGTCCGCGATCCGCCGACCCGCTCGATCTTGCGCTCCTGCACCGCGCGCAGAACCTTGCCCTGCGCCGAATAGGTCAGCGAGGCGATCTCGTCGAGGAACAGGGTGCCGCCGGAGGCGCGTTCGAAATAGCCGGCGCGCGAGGCGGTAGCGCCCGTGAATGCACCCTTCTCGACGCCGAAGAGTTCGGATTCCACCAGATTGTCCGGGATCGCCGCGCAGTTGATCGGCACGAAGGGGCCGGCCGCGCGCGGGCTTATCAAGTGTAGCTGGTTGGAGAACAGCTCCTTGCCGACACCGGACTCACCGATGAACAGCACGGTCGCATCCGTATCGGCGACGCGCTCCAACATATGCCGGGTGCGCAAGAGTGCCGCGGAGACGCCAACGACTTCGCCTTGGGAGGCACCGGCCGGATGCGCGGCCGTATCCGGTTCCGCCCGTGGTGATTTCGGCCGGGCGTTGCGGCTGCGTGGTGCCTTCCACTCCAGCCCGAGATATTCGCGCTCCGGAGCATCCGAACCCCAGGCCTCGGCATTCTGGCCAATGACGGTGCAGTGATCCGCCCCCATCCCGGCGCAGGCGACCTCGCGAAAGATGATCGGCCGGCCGAAGAGGAAGCTCGAATAGCCGGACGGATAACCCGTCTGCATCCAGCAGACAGGCTCGGCCGCAAGTCCATACGCCGCGATATGCTCGCCGGCTTCGGAGGAATCGTGCCAGTCGAATTCGCCGAAATAGGTGCCCTTTTCGACATCATATTCGAAATGCTTCGTGGTCACTTTCACGAAGCCCTCAAGCGTGTGCACGCGCGGACCGGCGGCAAGCGCGTGGGTCAGGTCCTTGGTCGGAAAGCGCGTCTGGATCAGTTCGGCATCGCGCACGCCCTGCATGTAGCCGACCCGCATGAACAGCGCCTTGGCGCTCTCGAAGCCGAAAGCGTCGATGATCTCCTGCCTGAGCCGCCCCAGCACCTTGGATTGCATGAGAACGACGCGCTGGTCATTCAGCCAGATGCGTCCGTCGCCGAGCGAGAAATGGATGGCTTCGGTGAGTTCCTTCAGCGTCGGGGCCGCGCCATCGGCGAGTTCGCGATAGGCGCCGCGCGAGCGCAACGTCTCGAAACCCTTGGAGGCTTCCGCAAGAGAGATAAGCCCTGGCTGCTGCCGCTTCATGTCTCCGCCTCCCAACGAATTCATGATTTGATGAATTGTTTTATATTATAATGAATTTTCCGAAAGGCAAGCACGCCCGGCGACCGGGTCAGACATTGATCGGTATTTAAGCTTTTTCAATTGCTTGCCGAGAGCAGTCGAGCGCGACGTCGATCTGGCACGCTCTTTGCAGTTTCGTTTTTACCGCTTGAGGAGGCGGCAAAGGGAGGGCACATCGCCCGCACATCGTCGGACTTCAAACGCTCAAGCCGCTGAAAAACCAGCGTTTCGAGCAACGGCGGAGCTTTGCCCCTCCTTCTGCTTGAAGAGCAACATGGAGGAGAGAACAGATGAACATGCAGAACCAGAATTTCCTGGATGCCGAACGCTGGCAGGGCCTCGCCTTCTTCGCCGACTGGCAGAAGACGAGCGCCGGCGTGGCGGAAGTCCGCGATCCGGCGACCGGCGCGCTGATTGCCTCCGTCGGCATTGGCGGCCCCGCCGATATTGCCCGCGCCGCAGCGGAGGCGAAGGCCGCGCAGAAGGCTTGGGCGAAAACCACAGGCGTCGAACGCGCCAAAATCCTCAACAAGGCTGCCGACCTGCTGGAAGAAAACGGCGCGGAGCTGATCCCGTGGATCATGCGCGAAAGCGGCTCGATCTATCCGAAGGCCGGGATCGAGATCGAGCATGGCGCGCTCTTCATCCGCCATGCCGCGACGCTCGCGACCCAGCCGACCGGCCTGATGCTGCCGACGATGGACAACCGCGTGAACTATGCCAAGCGCGTGCCGCATGGCGTCGTCGGCGTCATCTCGCCCTTCAACTTCCCGCTGGTTCTCTCTGTCCGCTCGATTGCCGCAGCACTCGCCTTCGGCAACACGGTCGTCCACAAGCCCGACCCGCGCACGCCGATCTCCGGCGGCATCATCATCGCCCGCATTTTCGAGGAAGCCGGCCTGCCGAAGGGCGTGCTCCAGATCGTGCCGGGTGGCGCGGATGCCGGCGAGGCCATGTGCAAGGACCCGAATATCGCCATGATCTCGTTCACCGGCTCGGCCGGCGGCGGTTCGAAGGTCGCTGAAGTGGCAGGCCGTCACTTCAAGAAGGTGCAGCTGGAACTCGGCGGCAAGAACTCGCTGATCGTGCTGGACGATGCCGATCTCGACATCGCCGCTTCCAACTCCGCCTGGGGCGCCTTCCTGCATCAGGGCCAGATCTGCATGGCAACGGGCCTGATCCTCGCGCAGGAGCCGATTGCCGACGCGCTCACCGAAAAGCTGGTTGCCAAGGCGCAGCACCTGCCGGCGGGCGATCCGTCCACCAATCAGGTGGCGCTCGGCCCGATCATCTCGGACGGCCAGGTCGCCAATATCCAGCGTCTCGTCGACGATGCGGTCGCCAAGGGCGCCAAGCTGCTCGCCGGTGGCACGCATGACGGCCGCTTCTATGCCGCGACGGTTCTCGCCGACGTCACGCCGGACATGCTCGCCTTCCATGAAGAGGTCTTCGGCCCCGTCGCCTGCATCGCCACCTTCAAGACCGAGGAAGAGGCGATCGAGCTGACCAACAATAGCGAATACGGCCTCGCCGCCGGCGTCATCTCCGGCAATTCGGCCCGCGCCATGCGCATCGCCGACGAACTGGATGTCGGCATGGTCCATATCAACGACCAGACGGTGAATGGCGGCCCCTTCGCGCCCTTCGGCGGTCCGCGCAAATCCGGCAACGGCACGCGCATCGGCGGCCCCGCCGACATCGAGGAATTCACCACCTGGAAGTGGATCTCGGTGAAGGACGCCGCCACCCCTTATCCGTTCTGACATCGCCTGAGACCCCCGCCGGGCGCGGTTCTTCCGCGTCCGGCATACGCAAAAAGTTCCGGAGGAAAACCCCATGCAGATCAAGGCCGCAGTTGCCCGCGAAACGGGCAAGCCGCTTTCCATCGAAATGATCGATATCGAAGAGCCGCGCGACAATGAAATCCTGGTGAAGGTCGTCGCCACCGGCGTCTGCCACACCGACCTCGTCGTGCGTGACGGCATGCTGCCGACGCCGCTGCCCGTAGTGCTCGGCCACGAGGGCGCGGGCATCGTCGAAAAAGTCGGCTCGGCCGTCTACAAGGTCAAGCCGGGCGACAAGGTCGTCATGACGTTTGCCTCCTGCGGCACCTGCCAGTGCTGCAAGGAAAACACGATCACCTATTGCGAGGAATTCTTCCCGCGCAACTTCTTCGCCACCCGCACCGACGGCTCGACGGCGCTATCCGCCAAGGGCGAGACGATCCACTCCAACTTCTTCGGCCAGTCGTCCTTCGCGACCTACGCAATCTGCAACGAGCTGAACGTCGTCAAGGTGCCGGATACCGCACCGCTTGAACTGCTGGGGCCCCTCGCCTGCGGCGTCCAGACCGGCGCGGGTGCGGTGATGAACGCGCTGCAGGTCAGCCACGGCAAGTCCTTCGCCGTCTTCGGCGCAGGTTCCGTTGGCCTCTCTGCGATCATGGCCGCCAAGGTCGTCGGCGCCACCACAATCATTGCCGTCGATATGAATGACGGGCGCCTGGCGCTCGCGAAGGAACTCGGCGCGACGCACACGATCAACCCGGGCAAGGCCGATGCCGTTACAGAAATCATGAAGATCACCGGGCGCGGTCTCAACTTCGCGCTCGACACGACCGGCATACCGGCCGTTATCCGTTCCGCGGTCATGTCGCTCGCCAACAAGGGCACCTGCGGCATTCTCGGCGCCTCCGGCCCGGATGCCGAATTGCAGCTCAACGAGACGCATTTCATGTCCGGCGGCCGCCGCCTCATGGGCATCATCGAGGGCGAGTCCAATCCGGACACGTTCATTCCGGAACTGGTCGAGCTTTATTCCAAGGGCCTCTTCCCCTTCGACAAGCTCATCACCTTCTACCCCTTCGACGAGATCAACGCCGCCATTCACGATTCCGAAAGTGGCAGGACGATCAAGCCGATCGTCAGAATGTGAGCGCGGAAACAGTCGGACCAGAGGCAACAAAAGCGCCGACCCGATTTCTACCGGGTCGGCGCTAAAGATCCCATCAATACTATATTGCCGGATCGTCTCTCAGCTCCGCGTCTTACGATAGCTGTCCTTCACGGCGATCTTCTCGCCCGCAAAGGTCAGGATATCGCAGCCGTCTACCTCGACCTTCTTGCCTTCAGCGGTCGTGCCGACAAAACGCCACCAGGTGAGCCCCGTATCGCCGCTGATCATCGCCTTGCCGTTGGTCCACTGGCCGTCCGGGAAGACGGCGAAGATGCCGGCATAAGCCGCGCGCACCGCGTCACGACCAATGTGCCTTGCCCCTTCGGCCTCGGAACCGGCGGAAGCATGGAACGCGCAATCATCGGCCGTCAGCTCCATGATCGTCTCAAGATCATGCGCATTCCAGGCGGCCGAGAAGCGGCGCATGACGTCCAGCCGCGTCTGCTCGAGTTCGTTTTCGACCACCTCGATTTCGAGAAAAGAAAACGGCGTCTCGCCGATATTGCTGACATTGTGGGCAACGCCCGTGCGGCGCGAATAGGGAATGCCCTGTTTCAGCTGGGCCTCCGCCTTCTTGCCGTCCGGACCGACGAGGCCCATCTGCCCGTCGGTAAGCGGCACCACGACATAGTCGTGGCCGTGGACATGCCAGCCGGTTTCCGCGCCGGGCGCAAACCGCCATTCGGTCACACGGAAACGGTCGTCATCGATATGGGTGACGGGTTCAGCCTGCTGAGCACTCATTCCAGTCCCTCCTGTGCGACGGCATCGGTGAGCCGCGCGAGCGTGCGATCCATGCGGACCATGATTTCCCTGATATCCTCTTCCGTCACGATCATCGGCGGGCAAAGCGCCAGCTGGTCGCCGATGGCGCGGAAGATGAGGCCTTCCTCGTGACCAATCTTTGCGGCGAGCGCACCGACACGACCCACCTTCTGGAAAGGCCTCCGTGTCGGCTTGTGCGCAACAAGTTCCAGCGCGCCAATGAGGCCCGTGCCGCGCACTTCGCCGACCAGCGGATGATCGGCAAAGGCGCGCAGTCCGGCCTGAAAGATCGGCTCCATGCGCGCCGCATTGCCCATCAGGTCGCGCTCTTCGATGATCGCCAGATTTTCGAGACCGACGGCGGTGGCGACCGGATGGCCGGACGCCGTGAATCCGTGGCCGAAATTGCCGAGCACGGAGGAATGATCGGCGATCGCCTGATAGACCGGATCGCTGACAATCACAGCGGCCAGCGGCATGTAGGACGAGGTGATCTGTTTCGACACCGTCATGATATCCGGCGTGAAGCCGTATTTCTGGCAGCCGAAAGGCGTGCCGAGCCGCCCGAAGCCGCAGATGACCTCGTCCGAGATCAGCAGGATATCGTTCTTGCGGCAGATCTTCTCGACGCCCTCCCAATAGCCAACCGGCGGCGGCATGACGCCACCCGCCGACATCAGCGGCTCGCCGATAAAGGCGGCGATCGTTTCCGCGCCCTCATGCGCAATGACCTCTTCCAGCTCGGCGAGCAGCCGGGCCGTGAAGGCCTCTTCCGTCTCGCCCTCCAGGCCGAAACGATAGAAATGCGGGCAGGTCAGATGCCGCACCGGGATTGCCGGCAGGTCGAAATCGCGATGGTTGACCGGCAGGCCGGTGAGGCTGCCAGAGGCGACCGTGATCCCGTGATAGGCCTTGTTGCGGGCAAGAAAGGTCTTCTTCTGCGGCCGCCCCAGCGCATTGTTCATGAACCAGACCATTTTCACGATCGTGTCATTGGCCTCGGAACCGGAGGAGGTGAAGAACACGCGCGTCAGGTTTTCCGGCGTCATCTCGACCAGCTTTTCGGCAAGCCGGATGGAGGGCTCGTGCGATTTCGAGGTGAAGGTATGGTAATAGGGCAGCTTGAGCATCTGCTTGTAGGCTGCATCCGCCAGACGCTTCTCGGAAAAGCCGACCGCCACCGACCAGAGCCCCGCCAGCCCTTCGATATATTCCTTGCCCTGCTCGTCATAGACGCGAATGCCCTCGCCCCGCGCGATCACCATCGGCCCGGTGATCTCGTGCTGACGCATATTGGTGTTGGGGTGCATGACATTCGCGACATCGGCCGCGGCAAGGGAGTTGGACAGGTTCGTCATCAGGTCTCTCGTTCGTGTCGCCAGGTCGAGCCCATGAAAAGCCGCAGACAGAGAGCGCCAAAGACAATCCGCTGA
Organism: Rhizobium sp. C1; assembly: GCF_021026335.1. Lineage (GTDB taxonomy): Bacteria > Pseudomonadota > Alphaproteobacteria > Rhizobiales > Rhizobiaceae > Ensifer_A. The sequence goes on along the minus strand of NZ_JAJNCY010000003.1, from coordinate 90,081 downwards.
CCGGGTTTCCGTGAACATTTCCTGGCAAACCCGGGTTGCGGTTTTGCAGAAGCTGTTTCGGCCCGGCGCAATCTTCGCTTGCGGAACGAGCCATGTGAAATAGTCATTTCCGGATTGTCATATCGGAAAAACAGATAGGGCCACTGAACCTGGCGGACAATTTGGCCGGCGGAGCACCCGCCGGCCATCGATGGATCAGCCCCAATGGGCGACCGTACGCTTTTCGTAGCTCTCGCGGAACTGCTCGGTCGTCTTCGGCAGCACCTCGCCACTTTCCCAGTCGAGGATCACGGCATAGCGGCGCACCGCATCGAGCGCATCGATCTCGCCGGCCTTGTAGAGACGCGAGACCTCCGCCGGCTCCATCCGCGCCCAGCCCTTGCGGCTGGCGCGCATGTCGGCGCGCAGCGCCTCGGTCGCGGCCGTGTCGATCTCGTATTCGCAGAGATCGGCGTCAATTTCCTTGATTACCACGCCATAGTCGAGCGCGGCGCGGCGGATCGAGACATAGTCGTCGATCACATCGACGAGAACCTTCTGCGGATCGCGCTCCAGCGGATCGCCGAAGCCGCCGCCGCCTGCGGTCGGCCGGGCAAACTGATCGCCTGAGAAGACGGGATAATCCGAGAAGACCGAGCCGAGCCAGGTTTCCTTCTCCTCGCCCGCCCGCTTGATCGTCAGGCCATGCGGCATGGAGGGAAGCCCGCCCTCCACGCCCCAGACGACGGCGCGTTCGCGGTCGCAGATATAGGACATGACCGACTTTTCGGATTCGAGCAGCAGCGAGGTCTTCTGCACACCGACGCCGCCGCGCCATTTGCCCGGACCGGCCGAGTCCTGCAGGATCTGGAACTCGACCGTATGGGTCGGGTTGACGCGCTCGTTGCCCTCGTTCGGCTGCGACATCAGGCCGGTGCCGAAGCAGGCGGTCGTCACATCCGCGCCGTCCTTGCCGTTGCGCCCGCCCCAGCCGCCGGGCAGCCATTCGTAGAACATGAAGATCGGCTTTTCCGGCTTGCGGGCATCCAGTCCGCCGGCCAGCAGATATTCGAGATTGAAGGCGCAGGCGATCGCCCGCTCCGGCATGATCTTGGACCACATCTCGAAGATCGCGTTCATGATCTTCTCAAACGGCATCAGGAAGCCGGTCACTGCAATCGGCCATTCGGCACTGACGACGCTGTTCTTCGGCGCCGTCACCTCGATCATCCGGTAGAAGCCGGAATTGAGCGGCAGGTCGGGGAAGAAGGTCTTGGTGCCTGCGACGACGGCCGAGAAGGTCGCGCCGGGCGCCGAATTGTACATGGAGGCGATGGTCGAGTGACTTCCGGTGAAGTCGTAATGGATCGTATCGCCCTTGATGGTCATCTTGATGCGGATCGGGATCATGCCCTCGCCGGTGGCCGGATCGCGGTCGATATAGTCCACCGTCTCCCAGGTGCCATCGGGCAGTTCGGCAATGCGCTTGCGCGCCGCGCGCTCCACATAGTCCTGCACTTCCCGCATGCCCTGCGTGACCTGATCTCGGCCATATTTGCGCACCAGCCGCAGGATTTCGCGCTCCGCCACCTGCGTTGCCTGCGCCTGCGAATGGATATCGCCGATGATCGAGGCCGGGTCGCGCGTCTGGGCGGCAATCAGGTTCGCAACGTCGGCGCAGAAGCGCCCGCCATGGAAGAGCCGCACCGGCGTAATGCGCATGCCCTCGCGGAACATGTCCCGCGCCGTTACGTCGAAGGAGCCGGGAACCGAACCGCCGAGATCCGACCAGTGGCCGTTCGACTGCGAGAAGCCGATCAAATGATCCTCGTCGAAGATCGGGCGGACAAGACGCACGTCGGAGAAATGCGTGCCGCCGGCATACGGATCGTTGATCGCATAGACATCGCCCGGCAGCATCTCGCCCTCGAAGGCGCGGATCACGTCCTTGCAGGTGAAATGCAGCGTGCCGACATGCACCGCGATATCCTGGTTGCCCTGGGCAACGGAATTCCCGTCGCTATCATGCAGGCCGTTGGAAAAGTCGCGGTTGTAGATCACGAAGGAATAGCAGGTGCGCAGCATCTGCTCGGCCATTTGATCGACCGAGGTGATGAAGGAGTTCTTCAGAACCTCGAAGGTCACGGGGTCGAGGCTGCCGCCGACATTCATCATCTTGTTCATGGGGTTCAGCCTTTCGTGGAAATGAGGATGTTCATATAGGCGTCGACCTTCGCGCTCATGCCGGGCGGCACGACGGTCGTGGAGTCGAACTGTTCGACGATCGCGGGGCCCTCGAAGGCGGCGCCCGCTTCCAGCTTTTCGCGCTCGTAGATCGCCGCGTCATGGGCAACCGCGTCGAACCAGACCTTACGGCGGGAGACAGGCGCAGCCTTGTGGAGCCGCTCCTCGTATTTCGGCATGTCGGCTTTCGGAACCGTGCCGATGGCCTTGATCGCAATGCGGAAAATGGCGACCGGGGCCTCGTCGCGGCGGAAATTGAACTCCCGCTCATGCTCGGCATGGAAGCCTTCGACCAGATCGGAAACGCTTGTGATCTTTGCCGGTGCCGAGACCGAGAGCGAGCGCCACTGGCCGGCATACATCATCTCGACGGAACGCATCAGCGTCATGTCTTCCCGCGCCACGCCCTCATGCGTCAGCCGCTCGACGGCCTGCGCTTCCATCTTCGCGAAGGCCGCTTCCATCTCGTCGGGCGAGACGGTCGAGGCATTGGTCATGAAGCTGTCTGAGAAGTCGTGCTGGACATCCACCAGCAGGCAGCCCAGCGCCGAGGTCACGCCGGGGTTCGGCGGCACGATGACCGTCGGGATCGAGAGTTCCTTCGCGACCGCCGCACCATGCAGGGCACCTGCCCCGCCAAAGGCGACAAGCGCGAAATCGCGCGGGTCATAGCCACGACTGATCGAGAGTAGACGAACGGCATTCGCCATGTTGGAATTGGCGACGGCAACAATGGCTTCTGCCGCCTGATGCAGTTCCATATTGAACGGGGTAGCAACGGTGTCCTGGACGGCCTCAGTCGCGAGCGCCGGGTCGAGCGTGATCTTGCCGCCGGCAAGGCTGGTGCCGAGACGGCCGAGCACGACATTGGCGTCCGTGTTGGTCGCGGTCCTGTTGCCGTTCTTGTAGCAGGCCGGCCCTGGATAGGCGCCGGCCGATTGCGGACCGTTGCGCAGCGACCCGCCCTCGTCGCGCCAGGCAAGCGACCCGCCGCCGGCGCCGATGGTCAGGACTTCGATCGAGGGGAAGCGGATCGGGTAGCCGTATTCGATATACCAGTCCTTGGTGATGCGCGGGTCGCCGTTATAGGCGAGCGAGACGTCGGTGCTGGTGCCGCCCATGTCGAAACCGATGGAATTGGGAAAACCGCAGAGATTGCCGATGAAGCGGCTGGCAATCGCGCCCGCGGCAATGCCGGAGCCCGCGAGGCGCGCCGAGAATTCCTTCACACTCGCCGGCGTCATCACGCCGCCGCCGCTGTGGAGAAGCAGCAGGTCCCGGCTGTAGCCGCCTTCGGCCAGCTTGTCGCCGAGACGAGAGACGTAGTCGACCACGACGGGCGCGCAGACGGAATTCGCCATCGTCGTCGAAAAGCGCTCATGCTCGAAGATTTCCGGCATGACTTCCGAGGAAATGGAAACCGGAACGTCGGGCATGATATCCTTCAGGATATCGCGCATGCGGCGTTCGTTCTCGCCGTTGACATAGGAGTTCATGAAGCAGACCGCGACGGACTTCACCTCGCGCTTCTTTAAGATCTCGGCCACGCGGCGGGCGCCTGCCTCGTCCAGCGGCGTCATCACCTTGCCGTCGGCATCGACGCGCTCCAGAACCGTCAGGCGGTCGCGGCGCGGCACATAGGGCTTGGCGACATCCTTGTAGGTATCCCAGAGATCTTCCTTATTGGAGCGGCGGATTTCCACGACGTCGCGGAAGCCTTCGGTGCAGACCATCGCGGTGCGCGGTATACGCCGGGTGATCAGTGCATTGGTGGCAACCGTCGTGCCGTGCGAGAACATCGTGACCTCGGAGAGGTCGATCTTCGCCTGCTCGATCCCGTTCAGGATTGCCTGCATCGGATCATGCGGCGTGGAAGACGTCTTCTCGATGCGGATCGCGCCGCTCTCCTCGTCCATGATGCAGATGTCAGTGAAGGTTCCTCCGACATCGACGGCGACTCTGGTCTTGCTCATGCTGGGTCCTCAAAATGCGCGTCGAAAGGACGCGAGGGGTCGTTCCGGTTCCCCACGGGGAACCGGTTCAATGTTGAACAACCTTGGATTGCATCAGGCCGTCATCAAATCCGGCGGCTTCGTCCCGCCGGCGGCGTGTCGGGCGCGTTGACTGATTGCCGGCGCGTGTCGGACGGCGAGCAGCCGAAGCGGGTGCGATAGTGCTTGCAGAACTGCGACTGGTCGGCGAAGCCCCATCGATAGGCGATCTCGGCAATCGTGCCCTTCGCCGTCAGCGACATCAGGTCTTCCGCGCAACGGTCCAGCCGGCAGTCGCGGATGAAGCTGTTGATGGACTTGTCGCTATCCTGGAAGAGACCCTGCAGGTAGCGCAGCGAAATCCCGCAGGCATCGGCCACCGCCTGCGGACCCAGATCCGGGTCCTTGAGGTTATCGCGGATATATTGCTCGGCGCGATGCAGGTGGCTGGCGCGGATCGGCGAGACATTGCTGTCCAACACCCGGTCGTCGCTGACGATGGAAAGGCAAAGCATGTCGAGAATATGCTTGCCGGCCAGCTCTCGCGCCGCATCGTTGATTTCCGGCGCGCGCTCGATGGTCAGGCGAACCGTGTCGAGGAAAAGCGCAGCAACCCCTTGCGTGGCGTCAAAGCTCAGGGCGCTGAGGCGATCCGCCGAGCCGATGCGGGAACGGACACTGGCCGAGGGCACTTTCAGCACCCAGAGTGCATTCGTCCGGCCATGCCAGAACTCGTAAGGCGCATCGCCGCGCTCGACCAGGAAGCCGCCTGGCTGGCATTTCACCGTCCGCGACCCTTGCGAGAAGTTGACTTCGCTCAGCGTCGGAATGGTGATCAGCAGGCTCGAATCCCGCTCGTTGAGGAAATGCCGGCGCTGGCGGCGATAGATCAGCCCGTCGCATTGCATGCGCGACACACCGACCAGCCCGAGCGACCATGTTTCCAGCGCGCCCTTGAATTCGCGCCGGTTTCTATATTCGGTGTCCAGCGGAAAATAGGTTTCCGTAACCGCCGCCTGCCAGGCGTCTCCGCCTGACACATTCCCTACAGTATCGACGACATATTTCATTCCTCGACGCTCCCCTGATGACCTTATGGCCTTCGTTTATGGTGGGGAGAATACATGAAAACCGTCGCCGGTATTGGTCAAAAACGCATAATTTATGTGCCTGCGGCGTGCGAGACAGGCTCGCTGGCCCTATCGAGATCGGCGCGGAAGAGGGCGGCGAGGAGGTCGCCCTGGCTGACAACGCCGACCAGGCGATCGGACTGGTTCACGACCGGGATCGTATGCAGCCCCTCGTCCACCATACGCATGACCAGCGCGAAGGCGGACGTCTCCGGTTTTGTCGGCTGGATGCGGCGGTCCATGATGTCGCCGACGAAGCGCGGAACGCGCGCTCGGCTGAGCTTAGCCAGCACGCGGCGACGGAAGCCGAGATGCAGGTTGCCATCGTCCGAAAGAACGGAATTGGAGAGGAAATCGGCCTGCGAAATCATGCCCACGAGCCGGCCATCGAGATCCACCACCGGCAGCGCCTTGACGTGATGGATGGAGAAAAGGCGCCATGCGGCCCGCAGGCGTTCATCGGTGCGCACGGTCAAAACATTGCGCGACATGATCTCGCCCGTCAGCGGGCCATGATGGTGGCGCTCATGCGCGGCGAGCTGCGTGCGACGGAAGAGCGTCGCCATCGTGTCGGGACTGACATCGACGACTTCATCGAATTGCTCAAGCGCCTCCTCGATATCCGCCTCGATCGGATCGGCCTTTTCAGCACCGCCGCCGACAGCCGGGATCTTAAGTGGCAGATGCGGATAGCGATGACCGGTCAGATTGTTATAGGCGAGCGCCAGTGCCAGCAGCAGGACGGAATTGAGCGCCACCGGCGTTAGCACGAACCAGTAGCCGCTCGCATGCACGGCCGAACCGCCGAGTACGGCGGTCAACGCTACCGCGCCACTTGGCGGATGCAGGCAGTTGAGGACCAGCATGGCGGCAATCGCCAGTCCCACGGCAAAGGCGGCGGCAAACAGCGGCTGGGGAATGAAGAGCGCGCAGGTGACGCCGATCAGCGCCGCGACGACATTGCCGCCGAGGATCGACCACGGCTGGGCCAGCGGGCTGGCGGGCGCGGCGAAGAGCAGGACAGCGGACGCGCCCATCGGCGCGACGAGCAACGGGGCGGCGAGACCACTATTGCCGAGCGCCAGCGTGCTCACCAGCCCCGTCAGCGCAATGCCGAGCAGCGCACCGCCGGCGGCTCGGCCGCGCTCGCGCAGGCTGGTCGGGGCGAGCGAGGGATTGAGCCGCTGAAAGATCGACATGAGGGAGAACCGCCGCAATGAAAAAGACGCACCGGATTAGCAGGTTTCAGGTGTTGGCGTGAGGCCTGAACATTCTAAAAACGTCCGGATTGGCGAAAAAATTCGCTTTTGCTCAAATGCAGAGCATTCAACCCCGACCTAAGCGCTGCCCACGGACCGTCCAAGCTGCGCGCGCTGCCTTCTCTGCACAAATGAAAGGCAAGCCACTCCGGGCCGATCCCACTATGCGCCTCAATAAACCTGCACGTCACCCGTCGCCCTGGCAGGCTCCGTCTTGTGATAATCGTCCAGCAGCTTGCGGGCGGCATTGGCGAAGAGGGTCACGTCATTGCCGATGGCAACGAAGGTCGCGCCGAGCTCGACATAGCGTTTTGTGAGCGCCAGATCGCCGATCAGGATGCCGGCAGCCTTCCCCTGTTTGAGAATACGCGCAATCGCGTCCTCGATGACGGCCTGCACCTCCGGATGCCCCGGCTGGCCAAGATGGCCCATGTCGGCGGCGAGATCGGCGGGGCCGATGAAGACGCCGTCGACGCCTTCCGCCGCGGCAATCTCGTCGAGCGCCGCGATGCCTGCGCGGCTTTCCACCTGCAGGAGAAGGCAGACCTCGTCGTTGGCCGTCTGCAGATAATCCGGAATGCTGTTATAGCCCGAAGCGCGGGCGAGGATCGAGCCGACGCCGCGCACGCCTTCCGGCGGATAGCGCATCGCCTTGACCATCGCTTCGGCCATTTCGCGGCTGTCGCACATGGGGATCAGCAGCGTCTGCGCGCCGATGTCCAGCAACTGCTTGATGATCCAGGTCTCGCCGACCGGAGGGCGGATGATCGGATGCGAGGCCGAGCCGGCCATGGCGCGCAGCTGCGTGATCATCATCGGCAGGTCGTTCGGCGCATGCTCGCCATCGATCAGCAGCCAGTCGAAGCCGGTCTTGGACGAGATCTCGACCGCCGTCGGCGAGGTCAGCGCCTGCCAGAACCCGATCTGCGTCCGCCCCTCTTTCAGCGCCTGCTTGAAGGTGTTCTTGGGAGCGGGCATGGACACATTCCTTCTGGTGGAAACATTGCGCGAAAGATCACCGCGACATGCCCGCCTTCTAGGCCTGCCCATTACCTGCGCGCAAGCCGTATTCATCCGGCTTCGACAGTCTCCGCGCAATTTCCGTGATCGCTTCAAAGGCAATCTCGATATCGGCTTCCGTCATCTCGAACGAGCCCGCCTGGAAACGGATGGCGATCGCGCCGTCGACACGAGTCTGCGTCAGATAGATGCGCCCGTCTTCGTTGATAGCGTTGACCAGCGCGATGTTATGCGCGTCGCGATCCGCGCCGCCGGTATGGCGGAAGGAGAAGAGCGACAGGACCGGCTCGGTCACGATCTCGAAGCCCGGCTCCTCGCGCAGCCGCTCGGCGAGCCCTTGTGACCAGCGAACATGATTGCGGATAACGGCGCGCAGTCCCTCGAGGCCGTGGTAGCGCAGCAGGAACCAGAGCTTCAGCGCCCGGAACCGTCTTCCAAGCGGCACCGACCATTCGGAATAGTTTACAATGCCATCTCGGCCATGGGTCTTCAGATATTCCGGCTGGATGGCGAGCGTCTTCACCAGGTCGTCCGGGCTGCGGATGAAATGCGCCGAGCAGTCGAATTGCGCGCCGAGCCACTTATGCGGGTTGAAGACGACGGAATCCGCCTGTTCCACGCCAGCCCAGAGCGGCCGAAACTCCTCGCAGATCATCGCCGAGCCCGCCCAGGCGGCATCGACATGGACATAGAGCCCATGGGCGTGGGCGACGCGCACCACGTCCGCAATGGTGTCGCAGGCGCCCGTGCTCGTGCCGCCAGTGCAGGCGATGACGCCGGCGGGCAGCAAGCCTGCGGCTTTATCGGCAAGGATGGCGGCCTCAAGGGCGTCGACATTCATGGACTTCAAAGGCCCGGACGACGGGATGCGAACGAGGTTCTGCTCGCCGATGCCGGAAACCCAGATGGCGCGGTCGATGGAGGTGTGGACCTGTGTCGAGGCATAGACCCGCACCGCCGGATTGGCGGCGAGACCCGCCTTGTTGCCGTTCCAGGCAAGCGCCCGCTCGCGCATCGTCAGCACGGCGGCAAGCGTCGCGGAAGAGGCGGAATCCTGGATGACGCCCGAAAAACCCTCCGGCAATCCGATAGCCTGGCGCAGCCAGTCGAGCACCTTCGTCTCCAGTTCCGTCGCGGCCGGCGAAGTCTGCCAGAGCATGCATTGCGCTGCCATGGCCGAGACGAGATATTCGGCGATCACCGACACGGGCGCGGCATTGGCCGGGAAATAGGCGAAGAAGCGCGGATGTTGCCAATGCGTCATGCCGGGCATGATGATGTTTTCAAAATCCGCGAAGATCGCCTCCATGCTTTCGCCAGCAAGGGGCGGCTCGGCGGCGATCTGGCGGGCGATGTCGCCGGGTGCGGTGCGGGCGCGGACGGGCTGCTCGTTCAGCCCCGCGCGATACTCCACACCCCAGTCGGCCGCCTTGCGCGACCATTGGGCGAATTCGTCTTTTTGCATGTCGTCCTCCCGCTGCTCTGCCTCGCTTTTTCGTAAAGACGCGTGAGAGACTTGGCGAGGGCGTTTTTCGTAAAATCGGCTGCGTTCACTCGACTGCTTGGGTTCAGGGCTCCAAAGCCTCAGGCTGTTTCTCGGACGCGCCGAGGCGGCCTTCGTAGATCGCAAACACGTCCTCGCGCCGGCACAATTCGGTTCCGGGCGTCAAGGCAGCGGCGGCACCTGCCGCAAGACCGAAGCGGAAGGCGTCTTCAATGGGCGCCCCCTCCTCCAGCTTCCACACCAGTGCGGCGAGAAAGCTGTCGCCGGCGCCCACCGCCGAGCGAACCGGAACATGGATCGCCGGCAGGCGCAGGCTGATCTCGCGACCAACGAGAAGCGCGCCGGAACGGCCGAGCGTCACCGCGACATATTCCGACCAGCCTTCGTCGACGATCTGGCGGGCGGTTTCGGCAATGCCGCGCTCGTCGAGCTTCTTGCCCGCAATGGTTTCCAGCTCGCTCAGGCTTGGTTTGACGAGGAAGAGTTTCGCCTGTTTCAGCGTCGTCAGCAGCGCCTTGCCGGACGTGTCGAGCACGACCTTCACCCCCGCCGAGGCGGCGACAGCCGCCATACGGGCATAGGTGTAATCCGGTGCATTGCGCGGCAACGAACCGCTCAAGACCAGAAAAGCACCCTTGAAATCGCGAACGACATCCATCGCCGCCTCGATTTCCTCCGAGGTGACGGCCGGACCGTCGGGAACGAAGCGATATTCAAGCCCCGTCTCCTCCTCATAGACCATGAAGGCAAGTCGCGTCGGCTCGGCCGTCCGGACCGTCGCAACGTCGATCGCGGTGCCGGCCAGAGCATCCATCAGAAGCGCACCGACCTCGCCGCCAACCATGATCAGAAGCTGCGGATGACCGCCCAGCATGGCAAAGCCGCGCGCGACATTCACCCCGCCCCCGCCGGCATGCCGTCGCTGGTTGTGGGTGCGCACCTTCCGGGTCGGCAGCACGCGCGCAGCGTCGCTGGACACATCGACCGATGGATTGAGCGCCACGGCAAGTATGGTCATATTTTCCCCTCCATGGGCCGGATCGACCGCAACCGTAGGAACCGGCCCCTTTCCCGGCCTTGACTTGCGTCAAGCAGCAACCGGACGAGGGAAACCTTTTCACGGCACAAGCCGGCAAATATGCGACCGGAAGAGGCCTTCGAAATGGCAATCCTCGCCGAGAACCTGCGAGGCGCAACCGTGCGGTCCGAGACGCTTTGCCATATCCGAAAGGTTCAGGACGACGCCGCAGTCGCCGGTGTTCGGCCCTCTGCGTGAAATCAGCCCTCTGACGTCCTGATCGCCACCGTGATCTCCGGCCCGTTCTCGATAGCTTCCGGGCTGTCGAACCAGATGATGCGGCCCGTGGCGCCGGGCAGTTCTGCGGAACCCGGCGACAATCTGGCGCGCAGCTGCAGGGTGGCGCCGGTAAAACGCCAGTCCATGGCGAGAATGCCCTGCTCCGCCTTGACGACCTTGCCCTCGACCGGTTCCCGCGCCGCCAGAAGCGGAACGATGTGCCGTCGCCGGAGCGAGATCAGTTCGCGATGCAGCGCCAGCCGCTCCTTTCCTCTTTGCGAGCCGGGGCGTGACCAGTCGAGCTTGCTGGCGTCAAATGTCGAGGGGGCCAGCGGATCGGGAAGTGCCGTCTCCTTGTCGCCCGGGGCAAGGCTACCGAAATTCTCGGCCTCGCTGCGGCGTCCCTCGCGCACGGCCTCGCCCAGTTCGCCGGTGTAATCGGCAAAAAACATGAAGGGGTTCGTTTCCCCATATTCGTCACCCATGAAGAGAAGCGGGATCTGCGGCGACAGCAGCAAAAGCGCCGTGAGAATTCGCGCCATCGGCGGGTCGATCCGCGTCCACAACCGGTCGCCGAAGGCGCGGTTGCCAACCTGATCGTGGTTCTGCAGGAAATTCATGAAGGCCTGAGGCGGCCAGTGCGCTTCCGCATAATCCGCCTCGCCCACCATTTCGCGGGGGCTGCGTGCCCCCGGCCTGCGCCCCTCCATGGCAAGAGCGAGCCCGCTTTCCGGGTCATCGGCAAAATCCGCGTAATAGCCGCCGGCCTCGCCGGTAACGATCACGTTCAGCGCCTGATGGAAATGGTCGTTCCAGCCGGTATCGTAAAGCAGAGGCCGGGCCGCGTGATAGCTCACCATGCCCCAGCGATGGCGCTGCCCTTCGGCAATCAGATGGATATGGCGGTCCGGAAATCGCCCCCGCGCCTCTCTGACGATCTCGCTCAGCACATGCTCTTCGGAGGCGTCATAGATTTCATGCGTCGCATCGAACCGCAGCCCGTCGAAACGATAGTGCTCCAGCCAATGCAGGGCGTTGTCGATAAAATAGCGGCGCACCGGCTTTCGGGTGAAATCCAGCGCCACTCCCCAGGGTGTCTCACGCTCCGTGAGAAAGAAGCCCGGCGCATAGCGCGGAACATGGTTTCCTTCGGGTCCGAAGTGATTGTAGACCACATCCAGATACAGGGCGATGCCATGCGCGTGGGCCGCATCCACGAAGGCTTTCAGATCATCGGGCGTACCATAGGCCCAATGCGGCGCATAATGGCCAACGCCGTCGTAACCCCAGCCGCGCTCACCCGGGAACTGTCCGACGGGAAGGATTTCGAGGGCATTGATCCCTGTTTCGGCAAGATGCGGCAGCTTTTCGATCGCGGCGGCGAAGGTGCCCTCCTGCGTGAAAGTCCCGATATGGATTTCGCTCACGACAGCTTCTTCCCAGGAAAAGGCGGTCCAGTCTTGCGTCCTCCAAGGATAACCCCGGTGGTTGACCAGAGATGAGGGGCCATCGAGCCCCTGCGGCAGGGCATGCGCGGCGGGATCGATGACCTCCGTCCCGTCCGGCAGGCGGAAACGATAGGACGCTCCTTCGCTCAAGTCCGCAACGTCCGCCTCGAACCATCCCTCCCCCACAGCCGTCATCGGATATCGCGCCCCTTCGACCACAACTTCCGGCGGCCCGACCTCAGGCGCCCATAGGCGAAAGCGAACGCGTCCGTCTTCCAGCCACTGCGGTCCCCAGGCCGATGTCGTCGCGTCCTTGCCCGTCATGCGTCTCTCCTCGTCCTTGATGTCCGGACCGCTGCGATTTCGTTGTCCGGATTTCGTCGGGGGCTCGAACACATGAAGCCACCGGGTGTTCCGACTGAAAATGGCCGGAACCTATTGCCGGCTGCGACGTTGCTGACGCGGCCCTTCCCTTTCCTCCCGAGGCATATTCATGAGCTATTCGTTTTCCGAACTCGATTTTCTGAAACCCGAACTTGGCGCGGAATTCATTGGCGAGGGAACGCATTTCGCGCTCTTTTCCGCCCATGCCGAAGCCGTCGAGCTCTGCCTTTTCTCGCCCGACGGCAAGCAAGAGACGCAGCGGCTGGCGTTGCCGAAGCGCGAGGGCGACATCTGGTCCGGCTTCGTGGCGGGCCTTCAGCCCGGCACGCTCTACGGCTACCGGGTCCACGGACCTTACGATCCCAAGAACGGTCATCGCTTCAACCCGAACAAGCTTCTGCTCGACCCCTATGCCAAGCAGATCGTAGGCGACCTCAGCTGGGACGACAGCCTTTACGGCTACACGATCGGCGCGGACGATGGCGACCTGTCCTTCGATAAGCGCGACAGCGCAGCCTTTATGCCGAAGGGTGTGGTGCAGAACCCCGATTTCGACTGGAGCGGCGACGAGGCGATCCGCCGTCCCTGGACGGATACGATCATCTATGAAGCGCATGTGCGCGGGCTGACCATGCAGCACCCGGACGTGCCGGACGATTTGCGCGGCACCTTCCTCGGCATGTGCAGCGAGCCGATCCTCGACCATCTGACGAAACTCGGCGTCACGGCAATCGAGCTTCTGCCGGTTCAGTATTTCCTCGATGACCGCTATCTGGTCGAAAAGGGCCTGCGCAATTTCTGGGGCTACCAGACGCTCGGCTTCTTCGCGCCGCAATCACGCTATCTCTCCGGCGATCAGATCGCCGAATTCAAGACGATGGTGAAGGCGTTCCACAGCGTCGGCATCGAAGTCATCATGGATGTGGTCTATAACCACACGGCGGAAGGCTCGGAACGCGGGCCGACGCTCAGCTTCCGCGGCATCGACAATCTGAGCTACTATATCCAGTCGCCTGACGAGCTGCGCCACACGTTCGACACGACGGGGACCGGAAACACGCTGAATGTCGCCCACCCGATGGTCATGCGCATGGTGCTCGACAGCCTGCGCTACTGGGTGGGCGTGATGCATGTCGATGGCTTCCGCTTCGACCTCGCCTCGACGCTCGGCAGAGAGGGCCTGCGCTTCGACCGCGAGGGCGGCTTTTTCGACGCCATCCGGCAGGACCCGATCCTTGCTGGCGTCAAGCTGATCGCCGAGCCCTGGGATGTGGGAATGGATGGCTATCAGGTCGGCGGCTTCCCCTTTCCCTTCCGCGAATGGAACGACAAGTTCCGTGACGATGTCCGCCGGTTCTGGCGCAAGGATTCCGGTCTTGTTGCACCGCTCGCCGAGCGTCTCACCGGCTCGCCGGTGCAGTTCGACCATTCCGGCCGCAGCGCGACCACTTCGGTCAATCTGCTGAGCGCGCATGACGGCTTCGTGCTCGCCGATGTCACGGCCTTCAACGACAAGCACAACGAGGCCAATGGCGAGGAAAATCGCGACGGCCATGACGGAAACCAGTCGGACAACATGGGTATCGAAGGCGAGACCGAGGACGAAAACGTGCTCACGGCACGTGCCCGCCGCCGGCGCGCGATGATCGCCACCCTCTTCTTCAGCCAGGGCGTTCCCATGCTGCTCGGCGGCGACGAACTCGGCAACAGCCAGGGCGGGAACAACAATTCCTATTGTCAGGACAACGAGATCGGCTGGATTTCCTGGGAGGGCCGCGAAGACCCGCTTCTCGATTTCTGCCGGGCAGCCATCGCCTTCCGCAAATCGCATCCGCTTCTGCGGCAGGAGCGCTTCCTCAAGGGAGAGCCCGGAGATCCGCCAGCACCTTTCGTAAGCTGGCTGAAGCCGGATGGCTCGGGCATGGACGAGGCGGCATGGGGGAATGGCGAAACGCGCATCGTCATGATGCACCTGAAGGATGCGCCGGGCGAAGACGGCACGGCAGACGAATTGCTTCTCGCGCTGAACGCCGGTGACGCCACGCCCATCCAGCTGCCCGACGGAAATGGCTGGCAGCCGGCTTTCACCTCGGCGGAACAGATGGACATCGATGAAAACCGGATGACCGAAATCCCCGGCCAGAGCGTTCTCGTTTTTTCGCGAAAGGGCTAGCCTCGCATCGGGAACAAGGCCTGTCCCGTCGTGTTCGGGTCCCGCGTCGTTGAGATGCGGGCAGAACAGGCGAAAAGGAAGGCCAGGGCATGACCGATTACCGTCCATCCAAACGCATTATCGTCACGGGCGCCGGCTCCGGCATCGGCCGGGCATCTGCCATGGCCTTTGCCCGGCAGGGTGATACGATCGGCCTGCTCGGCCGCACTGAAGACGAGTTGCGCAAGGTCGCGGAAGAGGTCGAACAGCTGGGCGGCACCGCCGAAATTCTTGTCGCCGACGTATCGGATGCTAAGGCCATGTCTTCGGCGATCCGGCAGTTTTCCGAACGCGACGGGCTGCATGTCATGGTCGTCAACGCCGGGATCAACGGCGTGTGGGCGCCCATCGCCGACCTGAAGCCCGACGAGTGGGACAAGACCATCGCCGTCAATCTGCGCGGCAGCTATCTAAGCATCCATTTCGCCGTGCCCTATCTGAGAAAATCGGCAAAGAGCGCGATCGTCGTCATCTCCTCTATCAACGGGACGCGGACCTTCACCTCGGCCGGCGCCAGCGCCTATGCGGCGACGAAGGCCGCCCAGGTCGCTCTCGTGAAACAGCTCGCCGTGGAACTGGCCGGCGATCGCATCCGCATCAATGCCGTCTGCCCCGGTGCCATCGAGACGTCGATCGAGAACAATACGACGCGTCGAGACACCGAAAGCGTAGAAGTGCCGGTCGAATTTCCCGATGGCGACATTCCGCTGACCGGCGGAAAATCGGGCAAGGCCTCCGAAGTGGCCAGCGTCGTCGCCTTTCTCGCCTCGGACGCCGCGCGTCACGTCACCGGCTCGGTGATTTTTGTCGATGGCGCACAAAGTCTCATCAGATAATTTCGGGGCGTCGTGAACATTTGTCCCGCTTGTTCGTTTTATCGTTGAGCGCACGACGCTCTTGTCGTCAAACGGGAGAAGACCATGGAGCAGAGAAGCAGGGAAGAATACATCCGCGAGCGCGCTTACCAGATCTGGGAAAAGGAAGGCCGTCCCGACGGCCATCATGACCGACACTGGCAGCAGGCAGCCGAGGAATGGAGCACGGCGGAAGCCGCCTATCACCAGGGCGGTTCGGCATCCGGCGATCAGGGTGCCAGCAACGGCGCCGACGAGCTTGCCGCCAAGGTCCGCGATCTCGACAATCCGGCCCCGGCCAACAATGCAAAGCAACCGGAACAGGAAGTCGACCTGCCGAAAATGCGCAAAAGCGCATAATCTTGACTACAAGACCGACCAGAGGCCGGGGCGCGTACGCGCTCCGGCTTTTCTTTTGAGATTTTCGGTTCAAGCGTTGCAATTCTCTGCTACTCACGCAGACATTGCTCATCGCCAGGATTTCTTGAAGGATCCCTCCCCCCTTGAAAGACGCGCTCGCCCACGCCGAACTGATTGCCGTGCTGACGGCCGTGACCAATGACGCGCCGCGTGTCATGACCGTGAGCAAGGGCGAGGCCCTTCCCTCCGGCCCGTTCGAGCTTGAACATCGCAGCCTTCAGGCCGGCCTTCGCGAATGGGTGAACGAACAGACCGGCCACCCGCTCGGCTATCTCGAGCAGCTTTACACCTTCGCCGACCGCGACCGTTCGCCGCAGGACAGGGCGCGGCGCACCATTTCGATCAGCTATCTCGGTCTTGTCCGCGAACAGGCCGCTCCCGGTGCCGGCGCGCCGGGCTGGCACGGCTGGTATGAATATTTTCCCTGGGAAGATCACCGCGAGGGCCGGCCGGACGCGCTGGCACCTATCGCGGAGGCCCTGAATGCCTGGGCGGCGACAGAGCCATCGCGAAGAGATCATCGTCAGAAACGCATCGACCTTTCACTCGGCCTGAATGGCGCGGGCTGGAACGAGGAACTGGCCCTGCAGCGCTACGAACTCATGTACGAAGCGGGATTGGTCACCGAGGCCGGCGCGCAAGGCGTTCCGGGCACCGGCCGGCCGATGTTTGCAGACCATCGCCGCATGCTCGCAACCGCCATCACCCGCCTGCGCGCCAAGATCAAATATCGCCCCGTCGTCTTCGAACTCATGCCGGAAAGCTTCACGCTGTCCCACCTGCAAAGAACCGTCGAAGCCCTGGCGGGGCTGGCGCTGCACAAGCCGAACTTCCGCCGTCTGATCGACCAGCAGGAACTGATAGAAGAGACCGGCGAGATGTCGAGCGAGACCGGCGGCCGTCCCGCCAAGCTCTATCGCTATCGCCGCGCCATTCTCGAAGAGCACGCGCTGTCCAGCGCAAGGCTGCCTCTGTCGCGCAATTGACATATACTCCAAACGAGTATAACCATGCGTCCCACATATACTCAACCTGAGTAAAAGGGATGCGCCATGAATACGATGCCCTCCGTTTCCGCGCTTTACGAGCGCGTCGCCCGCGTGATGCCGAAGGCCGAATGGCTTTCTCATGAGGCGGATGTCGCAGCGATCCTCGAACTAAAGAAGAAGCGCAACGCGGTCATTCTGGCGCATAACTATCAAACGCCGGAAATTTTCCATGGCGTTGCCGATATCGTCGGCGACAGTCTGGCGCTCGCCCGCAAGGCGGCGGAAGTCGATGCGGATGTCATCGTGCTGGCCGGCGTTCACTTCATGGCCGAGACGGCGAAGCTCCTCAACCCGACGAAGACGGTGCTGATCCCCGACATGGGCGCAGGCTGTTCGCTGGCGGATTCGATCACGCCGGAGGATGTCGCACTTCTCCGTCAGGCCCATCCGGGCGTACCGATCATCACCTATGTGAACACCTCGGCCGCCGTCAAAGCGGCCTCGGATATCTGCTGCACCTCGGGCAATGCCAAGAAGGTGGTGGAATCGCTCGGCGTGCCACGCGTCATCATGATCCCGGACGAATATCTCGCCCGCAACGTCGCCCGCGAAACAGATGTCGAGATCATCGCCTGGCATGGCCATTGCGAGGTGCATGAGCTCTTTACCGCACAGGATGTCCGCGACCTGCGCGAGGCCCATCCGGGCGTTGTCGTGCTCGCACATCCGGAGTGCCCGCCGGAGGTGGTTGCGGAGGCTGATTTCGCCGGTTCCACGGCCGTCATGTCCGATTATGTCGGCCAGAAGAAGCCGCCGCGCGTCGTCCTTCTCACCGAATGCTCGATGAGCGACAATGTCGCCGTCGACCATCCGGACGTGGATTTCGTCCGCCCCTGCAATCTCTGCCCGCATATGAAGCGCATCACGCTGGCGAACATCCGCCAGGCGCTGGAGGAAAACCGCCACGAGGTGACTGTGGAGGAAAGCCTCATTGTCCCCGCCCGCCTCGCCGTCGAGAGGATGCTCGCCATATGACAGCCCTCATCGACAGGCTCGCCGGCCGCGTTGTTGTCGTCGGCAGCGGAATTGCCGGGCTGACGGCGGCGCTGAGCCTCGCGCCACGGCCGGTCGTTTTGCTGACGCGGGGAGTGCTTGGAGCGGAAAGCTCGAGCGGCTGGGCGCAGGGCGGCATTGCCGCCGCACTCGGGCCGGACGACAGCACGGACCTGCATCTTGCCGATACGCTCGCCGCGGGCGATGGCCTTTGCGACGCTGAGGCCGCCCGCGCGATCCTCTCCGAAACGGCTCTGGCCTTCAGGACCCTGGAGCGCTTCGGCGTGCGTTTCGACCGGAAGGCCGATGGCGATTTGCAATTCGGTCTGGAAGCCGCCCATTCGCGCAATCGCATCATCCATGCCAATGGCGACGGCACGGGCGCGGCCATCGTTCGTGCCCTCACCGCTGCGGTCAGGGCCTGCGCCTCGATCACGGTTCTGGAAGGCGTCGAGGTCCGGCGCCTGCTGACCGCCGAAGGAGCCATGGCCGGCCTGCTCTGCGTGGGATCTGAAGGAGCATTTGCGCTGCCAACGACGCAGGTCGTTCTGGCGACCGGCGGTCTCGGCGGGATTTATGACGCGAGCACCAATCCGGCCGGCAATTTCGGGCAAGGCGTCATGCTGGCGGCGCGCGCCGGTGCCGAGCTTTGCGACATGGAATTCGTGCAGTTTCACCCGACCGCACTTGCCACTCCGCGGCGTCCGCTGGCGCTGGTCAGCGAAGCCGTGCGCGGCGAAGGCGCGCTGCTGCTCAACGAAAGGGGCGAACGCTTTCTCGCCGACACGCCCGGGGCCGAGCTGGCCCCACGCGACGTCGTCGCCCGCGCCATTGGCCGGGAAATCGCACGTGGCGGCAAGGTCTATCTCGACGCGCGCGATGCTCTGGGCTCCCGCCTCGCGACCCGGTTTCCGCTCATCCACACACTTTGCGCCAAGGCCGGCATCGACCCGGCCCGCGACCTCATCCCCGTTCGACCGGCTGCGCATTATCACATGGGCGGCGTGACGACCGATACGGCCGGACGCAGCACGATCGACGGTCTCTGGGTGATCGGCGAGGCCGCCTGCACTGGTCTCCATGGCGCAAACCGGCTCGCCAGCAATTCCTTGCTGGAAGGCACGGTGATGGGGATCAGGGCCGCGCAGGATATCACCGGTGCGGCATCGGGCACCATCAAGGCGCTGCCGGATATTGCCCCCGGCCCCGCACCCGATCTTCGCCGCGTCCGCGAGATCGCCTCGCGCGATCTTTCCGTCGTCCGCAATCAGGCGGGCCTTGACCGGGCAATTGCCGACCTTCTGCCGCTCGCGAGTGGCAATGGACCGTCATCAGACCCAGCGCTTGTGGCGCTTGCGATCACCGTCTTCGCCCGGCTTCGCGAAGAATCGCGCGGCGCGCATGCCCGCAGCGACTTTCCGGCGCCCCATGCAAAGCCCGAGCGCCGCACCATGACCCTTGCGGACCTCCTCGAAACCGCGCAGGGCCTGAACAACCATCCGCTTGCCGAAAGCGCATAAGGAATCCCCGCCCATGCATCTGCCTCCCCTGCCCCGCGTCATCGTCGAGCCTGCCGTGCGCGCAGCCCTTCTGGAAGATCTCGGTCTTGCCGGCGACATCACCTCCGCCTCCGTCATCCCGGCGGATCATCGCTCCCGCTTCGTCATGGCCGCCCGCAAAACAGGGGTCATCGCCGGGCTGGAGATCGCAAAGCTGGCCTTTGAACTCGTCGATCCGGGCATCAAGACGACGGCGCATGTTTCGGACGGCGCACGGGTCGCCGCCGGCGACGTGATCGCCACCATCGAAGGCCCTTCGCGCGGACTGCTGACCGGCGAGCGCGTCGCGCTCAACTTCCTCGGCCATCTTTCCGGCATCGCCACCGTCACCGCCGGGATTGTCGATGCCGTATCGGGCACGAAAGCCGCCGTCGTGTGCACACGCAAGACCACGCCGGGGTTGCGCGCCTTTGAAAAATACGCCGTCCGCGCCGGCGGCGGCATGAACCATCGCTTCGCGCTCCACGATGCCGTGCTGATCAAGGACAATCATATTGCCATTGCCGGAAGCGTCACGGAGGCGATCCGGCGCGCCAAGGCGCATGTAGGCCACATGGTCAAGATCGAGGTGGAAGTTGACACGCTCGATCAGCTTGCCGAGGCGATGGAGGTCGATGTCGACGCCGTCCTGCTCGACAATATGACGCCGGCGCTGCTGAAAGAGGCCGTTGCGTTTGTCGCCGGCCGCGCCATCACCGAGGCCTCCGGCGGCATCACGCCCGAGACCGCCGCTGCGATCGCCGGGAGCGGGGTCGATCTGCTTTCCATTGGCTGGATCACGCATAGCGCACCCTGCCTCGATATCGGGTTGGATGAGGCCTGAAGAACGCCGACTTAGACTTGAAAATGGGCAAAAAAAGTGGGCCAGCGGAGACCGCGGCCCATTAGGTGTGAAGGTAATTAAACCTCCAGAGGGGAACAGTTGACGCAGCGGCACTGGGAGGAGGCCGCCAAACGCATCAACTGGAAGCATAATGCCTGAAATTTGGACAAAGGCAAACTAATTTTTGTGCAATGCAGCTATGCAGATGCTGCACCGCATGCAAACCTGCAGTCGCATGCAGCCTTCGTTACGTCACGCACGGCCTGGGCGCGGGACGCAGAAAAACTCGGCAACATGCTGAACTTGCGGGTTATGAAGGCTTAAGTTTTGCTGCTTATAAACGTTGACGGGACATTTCTTCCGGCAAGCGGGACGACATATGCAGGCGGACAACAGGGCGGCTGACGCATCGGGCCAGCGCCACTATCAGTTTCTGGGGCTCAACCTCATCCTGCAAGGATCGGTGCTGGCGCCCCGCGCCGAGACCGAACTTCTGGCAAGTCAGGCCATTGCCATGCTGCGCGAGACCGGCGAGGCCGCGCCACTGGTGATCGACATGTGCTGCGGCTCCGGCAATGTCGGGCTTGCCATCGCCGATGCGGTCAGGTCCGTCACGCTGCTGTCGGCCGATCTGACGGAAGACACGGTGGCGACGGCCAAGGCCAATGCCGCGCGTCTCGGCCTCACCAATCGCGCCACCATCTGCCGCGGCGACCTCTTCAACGCGCTCGAAGGTCAGGGCGCGGAAGGCAGGGCGACGATGATCGTCTGCAACCCGCCCTATATTTCGACCGGACGTCTGGAAGGCGAAAGCGCGCATCTGCTGGAAAACGAGCCGCGCGAAGCCTTCGACGGCGGGCCTTACGGCATTTCGATCCAGCAGCGTCTGGTACGCGAAGCGCCCGCTTTCCTCAAACCCGGCGGCCTCCTGCTGTTCGAATTCGGCGCCGGACAGGAGCGGCAGGCGCAATCGCTGCTCACACGCTCGCGCGTCTTCGAATGCCTCGACTTCCCGACCGACGAGGAAGGTCGGCCGCGCGTCGCCGTCGCCCGTCTCAGGGAAAACGCTTCATGAGCGAGGTGCGGCCGCTTTCCGCAGACGATATTGGCGCGGTGACAGCGCTTTATTATCGCATTCTGCGCCATGGCAAGTCAGCCCCGCCGGCAGCGCTCAGCGCCTATTTCCGCGCCTTCTATCTCGACGGACCCTATTGCGACCCGGAAATCCCCGCGCTGGTTCATGTTGCGAACGATGGCCGCGTCAACGGCTTTGTCGGCGTCCATGCCGTGCCCTATCTCCTCGGCGCACGGCCGATCCGCGCAGCCTTCTGCGGCGCGCTCATGTCCGAAGATCATGAAAGCGATCCGCTGGCCGGCGCGCGCCTGCTCAAGGCCTTCATCAGCGGTCCGCAGGACATCTCGCTCAGCGAAACCGCCAATGTCATCTCCGAGACCATGTGGACGAAGCTGCGCGGGCGCACCATTCCGGGCTACAGTTTCGAATGGTTCCGCATCTTCCGGCCGGGACGTTTCGTGACAGCGCTGGCCGGCGAAAAGCTTTCCTTCTTGAAATCCATCGCCCCCCTCGCTCGACTGGTGGACGACAAGCTTTCCGGCTCACCGAGCCTCATGCGCTTCACGCCCGCACCCGCCCCTGGCGGACTCGTTGTGGAAGACGCAACGTTCGAAGCCTTTGCGGACGCGATCCGCAAGCTCAGCGCCGAGAAACTGGCCCGCCCCGATTGGGACAAGGGCTATCTCGACCACGTTCTGGCCAATGCCGTGATCAAACCCACCTTCGGGCAGGCGCATATGGGGCTGGTCAAAACAAAGAGTGGCGAACCCATCGGCGCGTTTCTCTATCACCTGAAGCCGGGCGGCATCGGCCGTGTGCTCCAGGTCATGGCAACGCCGGCTCGTCTCGGCCCGGTCCTGGACCTCATGTTCGCGCATGCGCTGGAGATGGGTGCGGCCGGCCTTCGCGGGCGATCCAGCCCGGAGCTGATCGAGGCCGCAACCGGCCGCCACATGGTCATGGCAACAGTCTCCTCGACTGTCATCCATGCGAAAGACCCCGCTTTGGCCGAGCCATTCCTTTCCGGCGACTGCATGCTCACCGGCCTTGCCGGCGAGCGCTGGAACCGCTTCTTCGGCGGCGATTTTGGATAAAAGACCGGCTTAATCCAGGCGGTCCAGTTCCTCGACCTTTTCGACCAGCAGCGGGCTGGCGTGGAGATAACGCGTCGCAGACCGCTTGGCGGTGATATCGGCGTAGACATACTCGACCGCCTCGCGCTTCAGACCGGCAGCGACCGCCACCTCGCCCGCATCGAGACCATGGTTCAGGCCATAGAGGCAGAGATCCATCTTGTCCCAAGGCAGCGAGAAGTAGAATTCTTCCTGGGTCTGGGCGAGCGAATAGGTGTCCGTCGTCGGCGGGCGCTTTCGGATTTCTTCCGGCACACCGAGATGGGCGGCGAGCTGATAGACCTGCCCCTTGTAGAGATGCGCGATCGGCTTCACATCGGCGGCGCCATCGCCGTTCTTCACGAAGAAGCCCTGGTCGTATTCGAGCCGGTTCGGCGTGCCGAGAACGGCGAAATTCAGCCGGTCGGCGTGGAAATACTCAAGCTGCTTGCGGGTGCGCTGCTTCATGTTGGTGGCAGCGACGATGCCGAGATAGGCGTTGAGCGGCATGCGGTGACGGCTCTGGTTGCCGTCCGGATCGGCGACGACGAGATAGGAAATGTTGAAGCCGCCGCCTTCCGCCGAATTGGAGATCGCGACCTTGGAGGCCCAGCCGGGACCGTATTCCGGCACCAGCGTGCGGATAAATTCGTCGCGGCGGGAATAGCAACCCATGGCGGCAAGCGTCGGGCCGATATCCTCAACCACGCTTTCGATGCCGTAGGTCTCGGCAACAAGGCGGCCGAGGCGGAGGCTTTCGGGATCGGAATCGTGCTCGGGCATGAAAAGCGTGAAGACGTTCTTCGCGCCGACCGCGCGGACGGCCAATGCCGCCGAAACGCTGGAGTCGATGCCGCCGGAAAGGCCCAGAACGAGGCCGCGCTTGCGCATGGCGCGAAGCTGGCTGCGCAGCGCCGCGACGATCTTCTCGACCTCCGCCTCGCAATCGATGTTCAGCGTTTCCGGGCCGAAGGCCTCGGCCTGCTTCAGGGCGGTTGCAGTCTTGCTCATGCGGCGTGCTCCAGTTCTCCGGCCGCCAGACGGCGGCTGACCTTGCCTGTATCGGTGCGCGGCAGCGCGTCCTTGAAGACGATCCGCTTCGGCACCATGAAATCTTCGAGATTGCGGGCGCAGTGGGCGAGAACCTCGCGCTCCGTCAGCGCCGGATTGCTCAGGACCACCATGGCCGTGACGGCTTGGCCGAGAATGGGGTCCGGAATGCCGGCAACGACGGCCTCGGCGACGCCCGGCAGCGCATGCAGCACAGCCTCGACCTCCTTCGGCGCGACCTTCTCGCCGCGCGTCTTGATGATATCGTCCTTGCGCCCGACAAAATAGAGGAAGCCTTCGGCATCGGTGCGGAAAAGGTCGCCCGTGTGCATCTGGATGAGGCCATCGGGGCCTTTCTTCAGCATGGCATTCGTGGCCTGCTCGTTGCGCCAGTAGCCCTGCATGACATGCGGGCCGCGAATGACCAGCTCGCCCTCGACACCGGCCGGAACCGGCGCGCCTTCATCGTCAACGACAAAAGCCTGCGTACCGGGAATGGCGATGCCGACAGAGCCCGGACGGCGATCCAGCTCTTCCGGCGGCAGATAGGTGCAGCGCTTGCACTCGGTCAGACCGTACATCGAAAAAAGCCGGGCGCCGGGGAAGAGGCCACGCAGCTGGGCGATATGTTCGGCAGGCAGCGCGGCGGCCGTGTTGGTCAAATAGCGGACGTCCGGCAAGAAGCCCGGCTGAAGCTCGTTCATCCGCAGGATCATCGCCGCCATGGTCGGCACCAGCGGGAAGCCGGTGACGCGCTCGCGGCGCATGAGGTCAAAGATCGCCTGCGGGAAGGCGAAGGACTTTTCGAGCACCAGCGTGGCGCCGAGACGGAAGGTCATCAGCAGCTGATAGAGCCCGTAATCGAAGGCGAGCGGCAGGACGTTGAGGACGATATCGTCGCTGCGGCCTTCGAGATAGGTGATGATCGAGCGCGATGCCGCCTCGATATTGTCATGCGTCATCATCACGCCCTTGGGCTGGCCCGTGGAGCCGGACGTGTAGATGAGCATGGCGAGATCGGTTTCGACGCTGCCATGGGCCGGCGGGGTGGCCGTGCCTTCGAGGGCGGCCATGAATGAGGCAGCGCCTTCCGGCACGCCATTGCGACCCTCTGTCGAAAGCACCGCAATCTGTCGGCCCGGATGCTCGGCCAGCGCCTCGCGTACCACCGGCATCAGCCGTCCTTGAGTCAAGATCGCCGCCGGCTCGCAATTGCCGATGATATAGGCGAGCTTGTTGCCCTTGGTGGACGCGTTGATCGGGCTGAACGTGCCGCCGGCCTTCAGGATCGCGAAGATCGAGACGGCCGCTTCCCAGCAATTGTCCATGAAGACCAGCACGCGGTCGGAGCGCTTGACGCCTTGTGCAGCAAGCGAAGCTGCAAGAGCATCGGTCAGCCGGTTGAGTTCGGCATAAGTCAGCCGCCGGTCGGCGGTGATCAGAGCCGTCTTGTCCGGAAACGCCTGGGCACTGTCTGTCAGGAAGCGCTCGACCCGCATGGGCTCATCTCCTCAGGCGGCGGCGGCTGCGGATGCGTTGCGGCCGACATAGCCGGCAATGGCATCGATCGTGTCGAGATTGGCCGGGACGATGTCGCTGTCGGCAACGGTGAAACCGAACTGCTCCTCGATGAAGGCGACGAGTTCGAGAACGCCGGTGGAATCGATGATCCCGCCCGCGATCAGCGATTCAGCATCGCCCGGAAGCGCTGCCTCGTCACCGAAAAGGAAGTTTTCGACGATGAAGGACCGGATGGTCTGCTTGATGGATTCGCTCATTTTGTCTCTCCTTATTATTCAGGCGGCTTCGCTGGCGCGCCTGTTCGTTCCCTGGAAAATGTCGAGCCACATCTGCGTCGAGAGGACGCCGATGAAGGCCGTGTCGTCGCGGAAGCTCGGAGCGCTCTGGCCGGCACATTTCTGCACCAGCTTGTCAACCGCAGCGGCATTGAAGAGACCGTCGCCGGCAACACGGCTCGGGTTCAGGACGGCATGAACCTGCTCCTGCGCCACCGCACCTGAGAACGCGCGGCTGTCCGGCGCGCGATAGGGCTGTTTGACGCGATGGGTGATTTCCGCCGGAAGCTTGTCGGCCATGGATTTGCGCAGGAGATATTTCTCCTTCAGACCCTTCAGCTTCATCGACGGCGAAAGCGTCGTGGCGAACTCGACCAGACGATGATCAAGGAAGGGGAAGCGGCCTTCGACCCCATTGCCCATCGCCATGCGGTCGCCCTGGCTGGACAGGATATAGCCCGGCATGAGGAAGCGCGTTTCGAGATACTGCGCCTGATGCAGCGGATGCCAGCGGCTGAAGCGTTCCGGCAATTGCGCGATCATGTCGTCGGCTGCATCATAACCGGCAAGCCGGCTTTTGAGGTCTGCGGAGAAGAACAGCTTGGCCGCAGCCGTGCCACGCAGGCGCGGCCGGTGCGAAAAGAGCGGATCGGACAAGGGTGCGGCATCCGCGCCGAAGAAGGCGGCGAGATACTCGGCGGACTGCTTTTGCAGCCCCGGCAGATAGGGATAGAGCTTGCGGAAGAGATGCGGCCGGAATTTCGAGCCCGGCTGGCGCGCGCAGAAGCGACGTACCTGCGCCTCCTTGAAGAGATCGTAGCCGGCAAAGACCTCGTCCGCCCCCTCGCCCGTCAGCACGACCTTCATCCCCGTCTCGCGGATGAGCGACGATAGGCGATACATCGGCGCGGGCGCGGTGCGGATCAGCGGCTTTTCGGCAAGGCGCACGACATCCGGGAATGCGGCGGCGATATCGGCTTCCGAGCAGTTGATCTCGTGGTGCTTGACGCCGAGATGGCGGGCCATGAGTTTCTGGAAGCTGCTCTCGTCGTGTTCGGCGCTGTCAAAGGTGATGGCGAATGTGTCGAGGCCGCGCGGGGCCATCTCGGCGGCGAGCGCTGCGACAATGGAGGAATCGAGGCCGCCGGAGAGGCAGGAACCGACAGGAACATCGGCACGGAGACGAATGCGGGTCGCGTCTTCCAGCAGATGACGCAGCTGTGCCGCCCTGTCGTCCTCGTTCAGCTCCGGACGCACGTCGACGGCATCCGGGAAATCGAGCGACCAGTAGGTCGAAATCCGACGGCCGGAGGCGTCGGCAATCATGTAGTTGCCGGGCTCCAGCTCGAACACGCCCTCGAAGGCCGTGCGCGGGGCAATCGGCGACCAGAGGGTGAAGACCTGATCGAGCGCCAAGGGATCAAGCGCGGCATGGAAGCCGGGCACGGCCAGGAGCGCCTTTACCTCGGAGGCAAAATAGAGCGTTCCCGCCTTTTCGGTATAAAAGAGCGGACGCACGCCCATGCGGTCACGCGCGATGAACATGCGCTTGGCACGGCCATCCCAAATGGCGAAGGCAAAATCGCCATTGAGGCGGCACAGGCATTCCGGCCCGTAAATTTCATAGAGCTTCAGCAGAACTTCCGTGTCACCACTGGTCCGGAAGCGATATCCACGCGCGACAAGCTCTTCGCGCAGCTCGACATAGTTGAAGATTTCGCCGTTGAAGGCGATGGCAAGTTCACCGTATTCGGACACCATCGGCTGGGCGCTGTCGGCGAGCCCGACGATGGAAAGCCGCACATGCGAGAGGCCGGCGCCGGGCGCGGAACCTTCCGGCGCGATGACGTTCAGGCCGCGGCCATCGGGTCCGCGATGGGCAATGGCGTCGCCCATGGCGGCCAGAAGCCGCTCCGGCTCTGCCACATTGCCCAGATAGCCTGCCAATCCGCACATATACACATCCGCTTTCAAGTCCGGGCACGACTATAGGCCGCAGGCGCTTGAAAGAGCTTAACGCACGCATTGCATTTATGAATTTGGGTGAAAAGACCGTAAATGCCGCTCAAGCCCCGTTCACGTCTGCGCGGCCATACACAACAAAACCGTTCGTAACTCGCGCGCGGGATTTTTCCATCTTGTCATGGCCCGGGACCGTTACGTAATAATTTGACCAGTAGAATCAGCGACTCAGAGGTTTGTATCAGGCGGCGTTAGCGATCTGGGATTCGCGGTTCTGTCAGGTCCAACAGGGGAAACAACATGACGAGTATTCAGGACATCGACAAGCTTCGGCCCGAACTGATGTCTAAGTCCGACGCAGAACTTGAGCGCCAGATCACCGAACTTCAGCTCGCGCTGGAGAAGAAGAAGGCTCTCGAGGAAGAGAAGGAACGCGCGCTTGTGCTGGCGGAAGCCCGCGAACGCATCGACCGTCTCGTCTCCGACATCATGTGGCTGCATGAAAAGAACCTTCTGATCGATGTTGCTGCGGAACTATTCTCGTTCCCGCCGGCACAGAACCGCGATCCGGCGACCGTCAAGTCCGCCTTCGCGGCGACCCGCTTCAAGAAATCCGGGACCTGAGCGACAAGTCTCGCAAGGTCTCCGGCAATCCTCGACTCGTCCCGAGATATCTCGGCGTGATGCGCGAAGCTTTTGTTTGGAAAATTGCGAAGCAGTCGTCCTCTTCAAGGCCCTGAATCGTCCCGAACATAGTCGGCACGGCTGATCCCGTGCCGGCTCAGTTTGTCATAGAATGTCTTTCGCGC
Organism: Rhizobium sp. C1; assembly: GCF_021026335.1. Taxonomy (GTDB): domain Bacteria; phylum Pseudomonadota; class Alphaproteobacteria; order Rhizobiales; family Rhizobiaceae; genus Ensifer_A. Next base: position 62,111 of record NZ_JAJNCY010000003.1, on the reverse strand, counting down.
GATGCCGAGCTGTTCGATGGTCGCGCGTATATCGCCGTTGTGGCGCTCCAGCGTCTGCCGGATTATATCGGCCTCCAGCCGATCCATCCGGACTGACAGCGTGTCGCCGCTTGTTTCAGCCGGGTCGACCTCCGCCATGGCGGCATCCTCGTCCAGTCCAAGAACAAAGCGCTCTGCCACATGGGCCAGCTCACGCACATTGCCCGGCCAGGCGCGCGCCTGAAGTGAACGCATGTAGGCGTGCGAAATCTGCGGCGGCTCCTTGCGGAAGCGCTGTGCCGCGCGGCCGGCGAAATAGGTAAACAGCAGCGGAATATCATCGCGCCGCTCGCGCAGCGGCGGAATGGAAATGCTCACGACATTAAGCCTGTAGAAAAGGTCTTCGCGGAACTTCGCCTCACGCGACAGGGCAGCCAGGTCTTCCTTGGCCGCTGCGACGACCCGGAAATCGACGGCTCGGATCTCGTTGGTGCCGAGCGGCGTAACGACGCGCCCTTCCAGGACACGCAACAGCTTGACCTGGGTGGAGAGCGGAATGCTCTCGATCTCGTCCAGAAAGAGCGTTCCGCGATCGGCATGCTCGATGCGGCCGATCCGCTTCTTGGCCGCCCCGGTGAACGCCCCGGCTTCATGGCCGAACAGCTCGCTTTCGATCACCGTCTCGGGCAATGCGCCGCAATTGAGCGCGACGAAATTGCCGCGGTTGCGATGGCCCCAGCGGTGCAGCAGATTGGCGACGACTTCCTTGCCCGTACCGGTTTCGCCGGTGACGAGAACGTCGACATCGGTATCCGCGATCTGACGCAGGGTCTGGCGCAGGCGCGCGATGGCCGGCGTGTTTCCCAGCATCGGCATGTCGTCGGACACCTCATCGGCCAGACGACGCAGCCGCCTGTTTTCCAGCACCAATGCCCGCTTCTCCTGCGCCCGTGCAATGCTCCGAGACAGATGATCGGCCGGGAACGGCTTGGCGATGAAGTCATATACCCCGTCATGAATGGCCTGCACCGCCATCGGGATATCGCCATGGCCGGTGATCAGGATGACAGGAAGATCGGGATCGCGCGCTTTGATTTCGGCAAACAGCTGAAGCCCGTCCATTTCGGGCATGCGGATGTCGCTGACCACCACGCCGGGGAAATCCATCGGCAGCGCCGCAAGCGCATCGCGGGCGCGCGCAAACGACTGGACGTCGAAGCCGGCAAGCTCCAGCGTCTGCGACGTCGCCCGCCGCAGATCCTTGTCGTCGTCGACCAGATAGACCGAACTGCCGGTTTCCAATGTCATGCTCCTTTCAACGTTACGGCAAAGCGTGTGCCGGTTTCGTCGCTCTCGACGGTAATGGTCCCGCCGTAATCCGCGAGAATTTCCTTGGTGATGACCAGGCCCAGGCCCAGGCCCTGCTCCTTCGACGTATTGAACGGCGTAAACAGCACGTCGCGGATCTCCGCCGGTATCCCCGGACCGTTGTCAGCGACGGTGACGGTCACCCCCGTAGGAGCGGCTTTTACCGAGACCTCCACGCGAGCTTCCGCCTTGTCCTGAAGCGCCTCAAGCGCGTTCTGGAAGAGGTTGATAAAGACCTGCTCCAGCCGGATACGATTTCCCAGCACATTGAGGTCTTGGTCGGGAAGATCGATGACGATGGCTTCGATCCGTCCTGCAAAGCGCGTCGTGAGGAGGACAACGGCGCCCTCCAGGACGTTGCGCAGCGGAACCGGCTCCGGCGATCCGCGTCCCTTGCGGGCAAAGGCGCGCAACTCATCGGTGATGGTGGCGATGCGCTGCGTGAGATCGACAATCAGTCCGACATTCTCGTTCGCGCTCTCGATCTTCTTGCGTTCCAGAAAGGTGCGCGCGTTTTCGGCATAGGCGCGGATCGTCGCGAGCGGCTGGTTGATCTCGTGTGCCACACCAGCCGCGACCTGCCCGAGAATGGCCAGTCTGTTGGCGGCAACCAGTTCCTGCTGGACGCCTTTCAGCCGCTGCTCGGTGTTGCGGTGTTCGGACACCTCTGCCTGTAGCAGGTCGCGCGCGCGGCTGAGATCCTTCGTGCGCTCGCGCACACGGCGCTCCAGTTCCGTGCGGGCCAAGGCGGCGCGCGCCTGGCCGAAGAGGTTCGTCTGCCGCCGCCACATGACAATGGCCGCCAGCACCGAGAGACCTATATAGAATGCGAAGGAGACGAACAGCGCCCGCCCGATCGAGCCGCCGAGCGTCGGCTGAACCGGGACCAGATAATGCAGAACCCAGTGCGTCGTGGCGACCCCTGTCATAAGTTCGATGAACGAGGCTTCGCCACCCCCGGGCAGCACGACGCCTGTCTGTTTGATATCGCTGACAAGCGGCTTTTCGGCCCGCAACGGCAGCGGCTGAAGCGGCGCGCCGCCAAATTGCAGGCTCTCACGCAAGGAAGCGGCCTTTGCGGCATCAAGCCGGCCCACCGTCATGAAACGCCAGCTCGGCATATTCGTCACCAGAACCACATTTTCGGGCCCCGTGATGAAGGCAGGCCGGCCGCTGTCGCGCCAGTCGTTCTCCAACTGCTCGAATTCCATCTTGACGACGACAACACCCAGCTGCGCATCGCCCAATACCACCCGGTTGGAAATGTAGAGGCCGGGCCGGTTGCTGACACTGCCGAGCGCAAACTGCTCTCCCGTCCCATGCGCCATCGCATCACGGAAATAGGCCCGGAAGGAATAGTCGCTGCCGACAAAGCTGGTCTGTTCCTGCCAGTTGCTCGATGCAATGGCGACACCCTTGCTGTTGGTCACGTAGATGACGGCTGCCTTGGTGCTCGAAACGAGGGCTTCCAGCTTGCGGTTCAGACGGTCGATGTCGCGCGCCGAGCCCGTCGTCAGTGCGTCCGAGACATCGCGATCCTGCGAGAGGACAAGCGGCAGGGCGCGCGGGCGCTCCAGAACGCTGCGCAACAAGGCGGCCTTGAGATTGATCTCCGTCCGACCCTGCGCCAGAAGGTCGGCAACCGCAACCTCGCGCCCATAACGGTTCGCCCCCAGCGCCACGAGCAGGGCGCCGACAAAAAACAGGACGGCGAAGATCGCCCAGTCTCGCCGTACACGGCGTTTCAACCGCGCCATAGGAAAGGGCGGCTCGCCGGTCTGCTGCAATTTTGCCTCGTCGGTCATGCTCCATTCTGTGCATTTTCCTACACAGTCGACAAGTGCATCTGTGTGGAATTCCGCACATCTTGCGCAAACCATCTTCGTGACACAAAAAATTCACATTTCTTTCCAGCTACTTAACTCACCGCCGCAGAACTGGCACGGCGGTTGCAAATAGAGCTTCAGCGGCGGGATAAGGCGCCGTGCGATCAACGTTCCGCCTCGGGAGGCGCATTCATCCGGGCGAGGCAAGTGGAGGCTCACATGCATATTTCAGACGCGGTCACCGAACCGCGCGGCAAGACGCCGCTCTATCGGCAGCTCTATGTTCAGGTTCTGACGGCCATTGCCGCCGGCATCATTCTCGGCCACTTCTACCCGGGCATCGGCGAAAGCATGAAGCCGCTGGGCGATGCCTTCATCAAGCTGGTGAAGATGATCATCGCACCCGTGATCTTTCTGACGGTCGCCACCGGCATTGCCGGCATGGCAGATCTGAAGAAGGTCGGCCGTGTCGCCGGCAAGTCGATGATCTACTTCCTGACCTTCTCGACGCTCGCTCTGATCATCGGCATCGTCGTGGCCAATGTCGTTCATCCCGGCTCCGGCATGAACATCGACCCGGCAACGCTCGACACCAAGGCTGTGGCAACCTACACCGCCAAGGCACATGACGCGACGATCACCGGGTTCCTGATGAACATCATCCCGAACACGATCGTCGGCGCATTTGCCGAAGGCGACATTCTGCAGGTCCTGTTCTTCTCGGTTCTGTTCGGCATTGCGCTGGGCATGGTCGGTGAAAAGGGCAAGCCGGTTCTCGACTTCCTTCAGGCTCTCACCAACCCGATCTTCCGCCTCGTCGCCATCCTGATGAAGGCCGCACCGATCGGCGCATTCGGCGCGATGGCCTTCACCATCGGCAAGTATGGCATCGGTTCGGTCGCCAATCTCGCCATGCTGATCGGCACGTTCTACCTGACGTCCTTCCTCTTCATCTTCGTCGTTCTCGGCGCAGTGGCCTGGTATAACGGCTTCTCGATCCTCTCGCTGATCCGTTACCTCAAGGAAGAACTGCTGCTCGTTCTCGGCACCTCCTCGTCGGAGGCCGCCCTCCCGGGCCTGATGTCCAAGATGGAGCGTGCGGGCTGCGCCCGTCCGGTCGTTGGCCTCGTCATTCCGACCGGCTATTCGTTCAACCTCGACGGCACGAACATCTACATGACGCTGGCAGCTCTCTTCATTGCTCAGGCGACGAACACGCACCTGTCCTTCGGTGAGGAAGTGCTGCTTCTGCTGGTCGCCATGCTGAGCTCCAAGGGTGCGGCCGGCATCACGGGCGCTGGCTTCATCACGCTCGCCGCCACGCTCTCCGTCGTTCCCGCCGTTCCGATCGCCGGCATGGCGCTGATCCTCGGCATCGACCGCTTCATGTCGGAATGCCGCGCCATCACCAACTTCATCGGCAACGCGGTTGCCACCGTCGTCGTCGCACGCTGGGAAGGCGAACTCGACAAGGAAAAGATGGCCGCCGCATTCTCCGGCAAGCCGATCGTCGAAGAGCCCCGCCTCGTTCCGGTCGCTGTCGCCGCCGAATAAGCAAGGCTCAGATTCATCGATCAGAAAGGCCCGCGCGTTCACCGCGCGGGCCTTTTGCATTTGACGCCGGTGGTCCGTCAGGTCCCCGAAACGCGGACGCCATTGTTGTCGAAGAGATGAAGGTCGGCCGGATTGAACGCGAATTTGAGACTCTCGCCACGGCTCAGATTGTGCTGTCCCTGCAAGACCGCGAGCACCGGTTCGCCGGTCGACGCATGGGCGTGAACCACCGTTTCCGAACCCAGCGCTTCAACCATGTCGATCGTCACCGGCACCCCGTTCTCGCCCTCATGCGCGACACGCATATGCTGCGGGCGGAGCCCCACGGAGACATTCTGACCTGCCTGCACCGCATCCGCACGTCTCGGCACGGTCACGATCTCCCCGTCGAAGAGGCGCAGCATGGTCCCCGCCTCGCTCACACCCTCGATCTGGCCGGAAAGAAAATTCATGCTCGGCGCGCCGATGAAGCCGGCCACGAAGCGGTTGGCCGGGCGATTGTAGAGCTCCAGCGGCGAGCCGATCTGCTCCACCCTGCCCTTGCGCAGCACGACAATGCGATCGGCCAGCGTCATCGCCTCGATCTGGTCATGCGTCACATAGATCATCGTCGTCTTCAGGCGCGCATGGAGTGCGGCAAGCTCGGCGCGCATCGAGATGCGCAGTTCCGCATCAAGGTTCGACAGCGGCTCGTCCAGCAGGAAGGCCGTCGGGTTGCGCACGATGGCGCGGCCGATGGCGACGCGCTGCCGCTGGCCGCCGGAAAGCTGACCGGGGCGACGCTCCAGATAATCGCCGATTTCCAGCATGCGGGCGGCTTCCGCGATGCGCGCATCGATCTCGGCCTTCGGCATGCGGGCATTTTCGAGCCCGAAGGCGAGGTTCTGGCGCACGCTCATATGCGGATAGAGTGCATAGGACTGGAACACCATCGCAAGCCCGCGATCAGAGGCCGGGACGTCGTTGACCAGCGCGCCGTCGATGCGGATCTCGCCGCTTGTCGGCTTGTCGAGACCGGCGATCTGGCGCAGCAGCGTCGATTTTCCGCAGCCTGACGGACCGACGAAGACGACGAATTCACCTTCGCGGATATCGAGATCGATGCCATGCAGGACATCGACGGCGCCGAAGGACTTGGTGACTTTTTCGAGCGTGATACGGCCCATGGGGGATTCCTTACTTCAGGCCCGAGGTCGCGATGCCGCGCGCGATGAAGCGCTGCAGAAACACGAAGACGAGGACGACGGGGATCATGGTGACGACGGTCATCGCCAGGATGAAATGCCACTGCACGTTCAACTGGCCGGAATAGACGTTGAGGCCGACCTGCAATGTGTAGAGCGACGAGCGGCTCAGGACGATCAGCGGCCAGAGGAAGTCGTTCCAGCGCCAGACGACGGAGAAGATGGCGAGCACGGCAAGCGCCGGCGCGGACAAGGGCAGCACGATGCGCCAGTAGATCTGCCACTCGGAAGCCTTGTCCATGCGCGCCGCATCGATGAGCTCATCCGGAATCGTCAGCATATACTGGCGCAGCAGGAAGACGCCGGTGGGCGTTGCCACGGTGGGCAGGATGACGCCCCAGAGCGTATCGAGCAGCCCGAGCGACGAGACCACCGAATAGAGCGGCACCATGATGACGGCGAGCGGCACCATCAGCGTTCCGACAATCACGATGAGGACGGCGTTCTGGCCACGGAACTGGTATTTGGAAAGCGCAAAGGCCGCCATGGAATTGACAAGCAGCGTGATCAGCGTTGCCGTCACTGTGACGAAGACCGAGTTCCAGAGATAGCGCAGGAAGTCGAAATGCACGAAGGGTTCGGTATAGTTCGACGTTTCGAAATGCAGCTTCTGGACCGGCTTGCGATCCTTGATGTTGACCTTGATGACGACTTCCGGTTTTGCGGGATCGGCCATCTGCGCGATGACGCCGATGCGGCGAAGCTCGACAAGCCTTGCGGTCTTCCCATCCGGCAGAGTGACGTCATAAAGCGGCAGAGGCTTGCCGCTTCCGGCAACCTTCACCGTCTCGGTGACGTAAGGCAGCAGCGTCGGCGGAAATTCGGACAGGGCAGCCGACGTCTTGAACGACGAGAGCGTCAGCCATGCCGCCGGCGCGAACATGATGAAGAGCCCGCCGATCAGCCACACCCAGGTAAACACATCCGTCCAGTGCCAGCCCTTGCCCGTACCGCTCGCACCACGACGGCGCGTGACAAATTCCACAGCGCGCGACATCAGCGTGCCCCCTTCTTTTCATTCTTCCGCGAGGCGGCCATCTGGGCCAGCGTCAGGACGACGAGAACCGCGCCCATGAGGATCGAAGCCGCCGCCGCGAGGCCCGGATTGCGAAGCTCCGAGGCGAAGCCGGTTTCGTAGATATACTGAACGAGATACATGGTGCTGGTGCCCGGCCCGCCATGGGTGAGCACGAAGGCCTCGTCGAAAATCTGCACGGCCTTGATCAGCGCCAGAACCAGAACGACGATCAGGTTCGGCATCAGAAGCGGCAGCGTGATGCGCCAGAACACGCGCTGGCGGCTCGTGCCATCCATCTGCGCGGCCTCGTAGAGATCCTTCGGGATCGCCTGAAGCCCGGCCAGCAGGATCAGCGTGTAGAAGCCGACATGCGCCCAGATGGACACGCCGATGGAGGCGAAGAAGGCGCTGTTGCGCTCGGTCAGCCAGTCATGTGGCTCGAGCCCCAATCCCTGCATCACGGCATTCAGCACGCCCTGCCGCTGGAAGATCCAGCGCCAGATGAGGCCCGTGACCACCGGTGACAAAAGAACCGGAAAGAAGAAAACGGCGCGCCAGAAGCTGCGCCCGATGATTTCGCGATTGAGGATGAGCGCGGTGATCAGCGCCGCCACGATCATCAGCGAGACCTGGAGCACGACGAAGGCGGCCGTATTGCCGGCTGCGATCCAGAAAACGTCCTGCTTGCAGGAGTTCGGATCGAGATAATTGCCGCAGGCGAAGATCTCGGAATATTGCTGCGCGCCCACAAAGCTGCGGTCGCTGAGAAAAATCGCCGAGCCGCCGGTTAGCGAATAGACGAAATTGATGACAAAGGGCACGAGCACGAAGACGGCGAAGATTGCCATGTTCGGTGCCAGAAAAAACGCGGCCATGCCGCTCTGCCCGGTCTTGCGCTGCAGATAGCGCAGCGGCACATCGATGATGCCCATCACGCGCGCGACCACAGCCATCAAGGCCGTCTGCGACGCTGATAGAAGCCCATTGGCCTTCATGATGTGCCCTCCCTTATTGTCTTTCATGCGCAATTCCGGACGTAAAACCGCATCACACTTTTACTGGAATTGCTTGGTGATCCAGTGCGCGGAGACCTCCTCCCCGCGCACCGGAAATCTCGGCCTTACTTGGCAGCCTTGACCTTCTCGGCGATGTCGCTGTCGATGCGCTTGAACGCCTCTTCAGCGGTCATTTCGCCGGCCATGGCCTGCCCGACGCGGCTGACCAGTGCGCCGTAATAGGTATCCGACCATTTCCAGCCGGGAAGCTTGAGCGCTTCCGGTGCAGTCGTCGTCGTTGCCTTTACAAATGTGTTCAGCGCTTCCTTGGCGAGCTTGTTGTCCGTCTTGAAGTCAAGGCCGCCGGCGACGACTTCCTTGTTCGACGGCAGGAAGAGCGTGCGCTCGGCGAATTCCTTGGCGATCGGGGTAGACGCCAGGAACTCCATGACCTTGGCCACATCCTTCGGGTTCTTCGTGTCCTTCATGGCCACGAGACCGGCGCCGCCGGGCATGCCGGTGCAGGCGGCCGGGCCGCAGGGGCTGCCGATGGCGACCCAGTCGAAATTCGTGCCGATCTTGGTCATGAAGTTCGGAATCTGCCAGGAGCCGGCATAATACATGACGACCTGCGCATTGATGAAATCATCCGCAGCCGGCTTGTAGGTCGTGCCGGAAGCCGAGACCCAGACATCCTTGTCGGAGACGCCATCGGCGTTCCACTTGATGAGCTGGGTCAGGTACTTCTTGGCGGCATCATCGAGCGGGGCCGGCATGCCGTCCTTGCCGATATAGTTCGCGCCATAGGAGATCGCCGGACCGGTGATGCGGTGGCCGGAGCGGTCGATGGCGAAGGCATAGGGGACCTGCTGGCTCTTGGCGACCTTCTCGGACGCCGCAACCCACTCGTCCCACGTGGCCTTCTCACCCGGCAGTGCGACACCGGCCTGATCGAACAGCGTCTTGTTGACGAAGCCGCCGGTCAGCGTGATCTGCGTCATGAAGCCCGGAATGATGTTGGAACCATCGGGACGCATCCAGTCCATCTGGTCGCCATAGTTCTTCTTCCAGAAATCCACGTCCTTCAGATAGGGCGTGAGATCCAGCCAGTATTGCGACAGCGACTTCAGGTTAGTGACGCGGGCAATGTCCGGGCCGTTGCCGGCCGCGAGCTGCACGGGCAACTGTTCCTTGATCGTCGAATAGGCAACCTCGTCAACCGTCACCTTGATATCCGGATTGTCCTTCTGGAATCGGGCGATCAGGTCCTTGAAGACCTGACCTTCGACGCCATCCGAATACCACATGATGCGCACGTCGCCGGCAAAGGCCGCCGTGCTCGACAGCAGTGCGATCCCCGCAGCTGCCAGAATGGAAATGCTTTTCATCATCGTCTCCTCCTTCGATGGACGGGTATCCCGTCAGTTAACCGGGCCGCGGACCCTCCTCCGCCAACCCGGCCTGTCTCACGCGGGGATCAGCCCCCGTGCTTCATGTTGATCGCCTTGCCCTCGACACTCCAGTCGGCGGGGTTCAGCACACGGCCTTCGGCCTCGGTCCGGCCATCTGCATGGCAGAGAACGGTTCCGTATTCCGGGTCCTCGATCGTCAATACGCCGTCAGCCCCTTCGGAGATTGAAAGGCTTGCAAATCGGGCGGCGAATTCCTCTTCCGAGCCCTGATCGCCAAGGCGCACGATCCATGCCGTGCGATGGCCATCAATGCGCAACTCGTTGCCGGCGGTCGGGCCAGTCTCAACGAGTGCGAATGGGTGGCTGCCCTTCAGCATCACCATGCCCTGACCTGAGCGCGCCACGGCAACGTCACCCTTGACGGACGAGGCGTCGAATTCCTGGCGCGGGAACCAGGCATGCGAGAAGCCCGGCTGCTCGGCCGCGCAGTTGAAGGTCAGGACGGCAAGGCCGCGATAGTGATGGAGGCGCGGCAGCGTGCCCGAACCGCCCCAGTAGGACGGGCGGCCATAGCCGGAATGAATGGTTTCGCCCGGATGGTTGATCCAGATCTGCGCATCGGCATTCTCGCCGAGACGAAGCTGGAGCACGGTTTCCTGATAGCCCCATTCGTTCCAGCGGTAATGCGCCGCCGTGCCGATGGCGTAGTGCGCCGTCTTGTAGTGATAGAGCTTGGCGATGCGGTTTTCACCCTGCGCGAAGACCCATTCCTGACCTTCATCCGAGCGCCAGTCGGCGACAGCGGAAAGTTCGGCCGGAATTTCCAGCCCATGATCGCGCAGCGAAATCGCCATCTGCGGCAGCGCGTGAACGCGGCGGCCGTAATTGCCCTTGCCCCAGATGAGGCGGGCAATGCCGGAGAGTTCCAGCGAGCCGGCGGCGCGCAGCGTGTGCTCGTAGGAGCGGCCCTGCGCACCCGTCAGGATGCCATGATGGGCGGAACGAGCAACGACCGCAACGAGACGCACAATGGCCTTGCGGGCGCGGTCGCGCACGTCCTGATCGGGCGCCAGCGCGAAGAGCGCCGTCAGACCCTTCAGATCGATGGGGAAATAGGGGGCAGAGTTGAACTCGGCCATTTCCCACTTTTCGAAATGATCGAGCCAGGCACGGACGCGCTGAAGACCGATGGCCGACTGTTCGGCGCCGAGGCGGCCGGAGCGGACAAACCGATCTTTCGGATGAAGCGCGCCGGCAAGATAGCAAGCCGTGTGAAACAGAAGCGCATGGTTTTCGGAGAAATACCACTGCACGTCATTGCCCGGCTCATCCATCCAGTAGCGATAAGAGAGGATGGCGCGGTCGATCTGCGCAACCACATCCGGGTCGATATGCTGGCCATAGGCGGTGCGGCACCAGAGCAGCGGCACGAGGGCGAAGTCGGCGCAGTCGTGGCAATCCACAATGGTCGGCAGCGTCGCGGCGATCATTGCATCCGTCTTTGCGCCGTAACGGCCGGAGGCCAGACGCGCCAGCGCCATGACATTGTCCGGCTCGCCGAATTCGGAAATCTCATCAAGCGTTTCGGTGATGCGTTCGACAAGGGCCGAACCGGCCTCGCCCTGCCGTTCGGCATGGCAGATTTCCACACCGAACACGCGCGCGGCGGTGAAGCCGTCCGCCGTCAGACTGACATGGAAATGGCGGAAGTCGGAAGGGAGCGACGCAGTTTCGCCCAAAGACAGCCGGGTCTGCCCGGCGGCCAGCGTCAGCACGAGCCGCATCGGCTCCTCGCGCGACATGAAATCGCCTTCGACGGTCACATGGGCTTCAGCCGAAACCGGCAGTGCCGCACCCGTCACCAGCGCCACTTCGCCTGCGCGATAGACCGGCTTTTCGAAATGCATGTCATCGAGCGCAGCTTCGATGGCTGCAGCCGTTGCACCCTTGCCAGGAACCGGCAGAGCCTGCTGAGCGACTGGGCCGGAGACATAATCCATCTGGAAAAAGTAGCGCGCATCGCGCTCGGCGAGATCGTCGAAGAAGACGGAAATCTCGTTGAGGCCGACCTTCAGCGAGACGGTGAAATCCTGCTTAGCTTCCAGGTTTCGGACGTAATCGGCCATGAAGCCGATTTCCGCGCCATTCACGAAGAGAACCGCCCCGCCGCAGGTGCCGAGACGCAGGACCGCTTCGCCGGCGCTGGCCGCTTCGATGGCGGTTGTTGCCCAGGTGCCGACCACGGTCGGGCGGAACCAGAAGCCGGAGAGATCCACGCGCGGCGAGCCGAAGGGCAGCCAGAAGCGTGCGAGGGCAAATTCGCCCGTCACGTCCGGGCGCTTTCCGCGGCGCTCGACACCGAAGGCCGTGCGGCAGGGATATTCATGCGGAATAAAGTTCTTGTGCTTGGTCAGGAAGAAGAAGGGGTCCATCTCCCCCTTCATCGGCTGGTCCGGCACGTCGTAGCGCGCTTCCGCCGTTGCCCCAAGCTGCCAATAGGTGATCGGCGCGCCGGCGGGCAGAGGACGCTTCAGGTGATCGGTCGCAAAAGAGGTCATGTGCGTGTTCATTTCAGCGTAGCCACGGGAACGGGATCGACATCGGTATAGGCCTGGTTTTCACCCGTCATGCCCCAGACAAAGGCATAAGGACCGGTGCCGGCGCCCATGTGGATCGACCAGGCCGGCGAGATCACCACATCGCCATTGGCGACGATCAGGTTACGCGTCTCGTCCGGACGGCCCATCAGATGAATGACCCGGTCGGCCTCGTCGAGGTCGAAATAGCAATAGGCTTCCATGCGCCGCTCATGGAGGTGTGGGGGCATGGTGTTCCAGATGCTTCCGGGTGCGAGATCGGTGATCCCCATCAAAAGGAGGGAGGACGGGGCGACCTCGGGATGGATATACATGCGCAGCCGGCGCTTGTTGGAGCGCGCCTCGTCGCCGAGATCCAGCGCCTTGGCTTCGGCCTGCGTGATCAGACGATGCGGAATGTCGCGGCCAGCGGGCACAGAGTTCATGTAGAAGCGCGCGGGCTTGGCAGGATCGTCGCTCGTCAGCGTCACCTTCTCCGCGCCACGGCCAATATAGAGAACATCGCGGTTGGCGAGCGCGAAGGTCTGGCCGTCCACCGTGATCTTGCCGGCCCCGCCGAGATTGGCGACGCCCATCTCGCGCGCGGTGAAGAAGAGCGGCGTACCGATTTCGGCGCCATCACCGAAGGACAGCGGCTCGGAAGCCGGTGTTGCCGCACCGACGATCATGCGATCGACATGCGTATAGGCAAATTCGATATGGCCGGGGCGGTAAAGCCCCTCGATCAGAAATTCCGCGCGCAGGCGCTCGGTGTCGAAGGTCTTGATGTCACTGGGGGAAACCCCGTAAAGCACGCGCATGGTCATGCTGCGGCCTCCTTCTGGTCTACATGAGAAAGCGCCTCGGTGAGGCAGAGAATGGCCAGCGCCTGACCGTAGCCGGTCGGCTCTATGGGAATATCCTTGTAGAATTGCAGGTCGTGGCCCATGCGCGTACCGTAGGACACGTTTGCGACGGTTCCATTGTCATCGATATTGGCGAGCACGACGGAAAGCGCCTTCAGTCCCGCTTCGCGGCAACCCTTCGGCCCGATACCGAGGCGCGCGGCCTTCATCAGGCCGTAGCCGAAGCCGGCCGTCGCGGAGATTTCCTCGTAGGACGTCGGGTCGTCGAGCAGCGTGTGCCAGGCACCGGACGGCGCCTGCAGCTTCAGCAACGTGTCGATCTGCGCTTCCAGCACGCCGAGCAGGAACGTGCGGATCGGCGCGGGAATATCGGCGATTTCGATCAGGTCGAGAATGCCGACCGTGATCCAGCTATTGCCACGGCCCCAGAGCGCGCGGGCGAAATTGTGCCGGCCATCGAAAGTCCAGCCATGGAACCAGAGGCCTGTCTTCGTGTCCGCCAGATAGCGCGTGTGAAGCAGAAACTGATGGCAGGCCTCATCGACCAGTTCGCGGCGGCCACTCGTCTGGCCATAGGAGGCAAGAAACAGCCCCACCATCACCAGCGTGTCATCCCAGAGCTCGCTGTCATTGATCTTGTCGGAAACGATATGCGGGATACCGCCTTCCGGCGTGCGCGGCATTTCGGAAAGAACGCGATCGGCCCACTTGTCGAGTTCGCCGCGCCAGCGCTCCTCGCCAGTCTCGCGCCACAGAAGCGAAAGGGGGAGCATGGGGGCAGTCGTGTTGATGTTGAGCTTGGGAAGACCGGCTGCAATGCGGCCATCGAACCAGTTCTCGATCAGCGCCTTGAGGCCCGGATCGCGATTGAACATCCAGAGTCGAACAAGGCCATAAAGGCCAATGCCCTGCGGCCATTCCCAGGAATTAAAGCTGATATAGTCGCCTGCCGTGCCATCCAGATTGGGCTCGTTGTAGCGGCCGTCATGGCTGAGCTTGGTCATGCCCTGCACAAGCCGGTCCAGGCGCTCCTTCAGAACGCTAGCCTGAGGCGTCATGTCGATTTCCTCCCGTATCGCGCCATCTCTGGGCGCCGCAAAGGTGCGCCGGATGACTTGAAGAGAAAATTGGCACAACGAAAATTCTTGCGCAATATGAAAGTTTCTTGCAGTCTTGCCGCAGATATAGGTGAGGATACGGCATGAGCAGCGTGGGCAAGAGGGGCAAGCCGAGCCGGAAGGTTCGGCTGGAAGACATCGCGGCGCGCTGCGGCGTGTCGATGAGCACGGCCTCGCGGGCACTGGCCGGGGAGAAGGGCGTGCGGCCCGAAATTCGCGCGCAGGTCATGGAGATGGCGAAGGCGCTGAACTACAGCATCCCCACCTCTGTCAGCGGCCAGAAGATCATTCTGGCCGCGAGCAGCGTCGCGATGATCGACTACGTCCGCAACCAGTTCACCGCGCAGGTCCTGCAGGGCCTGCACCAGCGCGCCGAAACGCTGGGTGTCGAGATCGTCACGCGCCCGGTTTCCGGCGCAAAATGCGACATCGAAAACCTGCGGATCGCGCTGGAAGACGACAGCGTGGCCGGTTTTCTGTTCCTTTCCATCGATGATGAAAACGCGCTGGCGCTCAGCCGCGACTTCGGCAAGCCGGTTGTCCTGATCAATAGCGACGACCCGCTGATGCGGCTTTCCAGCGTTACCCCCTGCAATCGCTCCGGCGCACGGATCGGCGCGGAATATCTGCAATCGCTCGGTCACGAGCGGATTCTTTTTCTCATGCGGCGTGGCCGCCGTACCATCGAACGCCGCTTCGAGGGCTGGCGCGATGCGCTCTTTGCCAAGGGCATCCGCGATTTCGATGATCTGACCGTCGAGGTGGAGGACTGGCTGCCGGAGCTCGCGGCTGCAGCTATTGAACGCCGCATCGCCGAACGTGGCCTCGATTTCACCGCCGTCCTGACCGCCGGCGAAAGCCTCGCGGCAGGCGCGATGATGGGCGTCCAGAAGGCGGGTTTCTCCGTTCCCGGCGACGTGTCCGTCATCGGCATGGACGACCTGCCGCAGGCGGCTTTCTACAATCCGCCGCTCTCCTCCATCCACGTTCCCATGCACGAGATCGGCGCCAGCGCGCTCGATCTTCTGCTCGATGCCGTGAGCGGCAACGCGACGCCGGCACGCCGCATCGAGCTTGCCTGCCACATCGTGGAACGGCATTCCACGGCGCAGGTGCGCAATCATCAATGATGTGAGCCCGCGGCTCAACGCTTCAACCCATAGGCGACCTGATCAAAACGCACCGCCTCGCCGGTCGCGGCCGACTGCTGCGCCGCCATGCCGATCGCCACCGCCCACCAGCCGTCCTCAAGCGTCACTTCAACCTGCTGCTCACCCAGCGCCGCCCGCTGGAAGCGCTGGTGCTGGTAGAAGGTCGAGCCGTTGTGGTCGCCGGCGGCCAGCAGTTGCGGATCGACGGGGATTTCGACCAGACGCGGCCCCTTCGGCTCGCGCGGCGACACGACGACCTGCGGCACCGGCGGTTCGCCGAGATGGTCCGGCCAGAACCGGCCCGGCCCCGGCACATGCGCCTCGATCTTGCCCTTCGGCCCGACAGCGGAAATCTCCTCCTGATAGCGCGCGCCTTCGGCAAACATGCAGAGTTCCAGCATGGCCCGCGCGCCGGAGGCGAAGTCGACAATCACATAGGCATTGTCCCAGATATCTGAGCGCTGACCGTCATAGACCTCGTCCAGATGGTTCACCGACTGGCCGCCCGAGGCCATGACGCGGACGGGATCGGACTTGAGGATGAAGCGCATCAGGTCAAAGAAATGGCAGCATTTCTCGACCAGCGTCCCGCCGGTGTTGCGATTGAAGCGGTTCCAGTCGCCGACCTTTTCGAGGAACGGAAAGCGGTGCTCGCGGATGGTCAGCATCCTGATGCCGCCAGTCGCGGCCTCCGCCTCTTCCGCCAGCCGCGCGACGGGCGGCATGTAGCGATACTCCATTGCCACCCAGATCGGCGCGGGGTAAGCGGCGCGCAATGCCGCCAGACGCGGCGCGTCGGCCGGGTCGGTAAAGAGCGGCTTTTCGCACAGAATGGGTACAGGGCGGATCGACGCGATCTCTTCCAACTGGCCGAGATGCATGTAATTGGGGCTGACGATCAGCAGGCAATTCACGTCCTTGACCGCCAAAACCTCGGCGATCGAATTGACCATGACCGCATCCGGCACCATTCCGGCCGCGATCGCGCGCATGCCGGCATCCGGCTCGAAAATGGCGGCGACACGAGCATTGGGAAGCAGCGCAATATTGCGCAAATGCTCCTGCCCCATCATGCCGCAGCCGATCAATCCGTAATTCAACGTCGTCATGTCATATTCCTATTTCAGGCGCGCCACGTAGCGGGCGATTTGCGGGTCAAACCAAGTATGGGACACTTCCGCCTTGGCGCCGTGCTGGTCCTGGCTGATGCGGAGAATTTGCGGGACAGGTGCGCCGGTCTGCATGGCGAATTCGGCAGGTCGCCATTCGGGAACAGCGCCGAGGCCAATGCGATCTTCGGCCCGCACGATCCAGAGATTGAGCTTCTGCCGATAGTAGAGGTAGAGCGACTCCGAAACGTCCTCGACCTTGAAGCCGGCGCCTATGCCAGCGTCGAGCCAGATCTCCTCCAGCGCGGCAGGCTTGCCGGAAAGACGGCGCAGGCGGCGGATGCGCCAGGCCTCCGATGACGTGCCGAACTCCGGCAGGTCCACCGGCTTTTCCCGGCGCACGACACTCAGAATTTCCGCCGTCGGCAGGCCGCCGCCTTCGATGAGTTCGAGGCGGAACATGGCGTAGACGCTTTGGGGATCACTGACGGCGCGGATGTAATTGCCAGAGCCCTGCCGGCGCTCCAGAAGACCGCGTTTTTCAAGCTCCGCCAAAGCCTTGCGCAACGTGCCTACAGCAATGCCGAGCCCCGCTGCCATGTCGCGCTCCGGCGGCAGGCGCTCGCCGTCGATCAGCCGGTTGGCGGCGATGTCGCGCACCAGAAGCTCGGCGATCTGGACATAGATGGGCAGGCTGCCAGCGGTGGAATTCATGGTTCCCGCGACCTCCCAACCGCTGGAATGAAAAATTGATACACTATTGATCTACATCAAACTTGATGTTAGGCAAGGGAAAAATGCGTATCCGGGAGGAAAAAGTCATGACGGTCGTTCCCGTCACATCCGCCGATCTCGACGCCGCCGAAGTGTCCTGGTTTGCAGCTCTGTGTTCCGATGATTACGAATATCTGGGCGTGCCCGATGGCCGCCTGCGCTCGAGCTTCGAGCATTGCTCGGACATCGTGAAGACCGCCGAAGGCTTGGGCTTCCGCAACATACTCTGCCCCTCTTCCTATCAGGTCGGACAGGACACGCTTTCTTTCGTCGCCGCCTGCGCGCCGATCACCGAGAAGATCAACATGCTGGCCGCCATACGCTGCGGCGAGATGCAGCCGATCATGCTGGCGCGGACCGTCGCCACGCTCGACCATATGCTGAAGGGCCGGCTGACGCTCAACGTTATCTCCTCGGATTTTCCCGGCGAAGTGGCCGACAGCGCGTTCCGCTACCGCCGCAGCCACGAGGTCGTAGAAATCCTGCGTCAGGCATGGACGCGCGACAAGATCGACTTCGAGGGCGAGGTCTACAATTTCAAGAACGTGCCGACCGATCCCGCCCGGCCCTATCAGCAGAATGGCGGCCCGCTTCTCTATTTCGGCGGCTATTCGCCGGACGCGCTGGAGCTTTGCGGCGCGCAATGCGACGTCTATCTCATGTGGCCGGAGACGAAGGAACAGCTCGCCGAGCGCATGAAGGCCGTACACGCCCGCGCCGCAGCCCATGGCCGCACGCTGGACTATGGCCTGCGCGTCCACATGATCGTGCGCGACACCGAGAAAGAAGCCCGCGAATATGCCGAGCACATCGTCTCCAAGCTGGACGACGAATACGGCAAGCTGATCCGCGAGCGGGCGCATGACTCGATTTCGCTGGGCGTTGCCCATCAGGCGCGCGCCCGCGAACTGGCCGACCAGTTCGGCTATATCGAGCCGCATCTGTGGACCGGCATCGGGCGAGCGCGCTCCGGCTGCGGCGCGGCGATCGTCGGCTCGACCGATCAGGTGCTTTCGGAACTGGAGGCCTATCGCAAGATGGGCATCCGCGCCTTCATCCTTTCCGGCTATCCGCACCTTGACGAGGCCGAACATTTCGGCACGAAGGTTCTGCCGCAGCTGAAAACCTGTTCGCTGCCGCATGAATATGGACGCGTGCCCGCCGAGACCCCGGCGACGCCGCTTGGAAACGGAGTTCGCCGCTGATGGAACGCATTGATATTACACCCGATCTCACCTTCAGCCGCCTCGTCTACGGCATGTGGCGGCTGGGCGATGACAAGGACACGTCCGACGTCCACATCCGCGCCAAGCTGGACGCCTGCCTTGCCCAAGGCATCACCACGATGGACCATGCCGACATTTATGGCGGCTACACCGTCGAGGGCCTGTTCGGCCAGGTGTTGAAGACCACGCCGTCGCTGCGCGACCAGATCGAGATCGTCACCAAATGCGACATCGTCGCCCCCGTCGGTCGCCATGCCGCTGCGCGCGTCAAGTATTACGACACGAGTGCGGCGCATATCACGGCTTCACTCGAGACCTCGCTGAAAGAACTCGGCACCGACCATGTCGACCTGCTGCTGATCCACCGCCCGGATCCGTTCATGGACCCGGACGAGACGGGTCCGGCGCTTGATGCCCTCGTAAATTCCGGCAAGGTTCGCGCCGTCGGCGTCTCCAATTTCCGTCCATGGGATTTCTCGCTGCTGCAGTCTTCGATGGAGAACAACCTCTCCGTCAACCAGATCGAGCTGAGCCTGAGCTGCACGGAGCCCTTCACCAATGGCGATCTGGCCTATCTGCAGGAGCGCATGATCGTGCCCATGGCATGGTCGCCGCTTGGTGGCGGCGGTCTGATGGATGGATCGAAGCCTGCGCTCGCCGCAGCGCTCAAGCGCATTGCGGGCGAACAGGGCGTCGATGAGGCGGCCGTAGCGGTTGCGTGGCTGCTCGCTCATCCGGCGCGCATCGCGCCTGTGCTCGGCACCAACACGCTCGCCCGCATCGCGAAAATCGGCGAGGCGGCAAAGGTCGAGATCGACCGGCAGACATGGTTTGAACTCTACACTCTGGCTATCGGAAAAGAGGTGCCCTGATGATGACGGCGGTGGCGGCTGAGCGCATTCCCGAACAGATTTTCGTTCCCGGCGAAAGCGATGCGCGGCAATTGCGCTCTGCACTCGGCGCGTTCACGACCGGTGTTGCCGTCGTGACCGTCATGGGCGCAGACGGGCCGACCGGGATCACGATCAACAGCTTCGCCTCGGTCTCGCTCACGCCACCGCTCGTTCTCTGGTCCATCGACCGCGCCTCTGCCCGCCACGGCCTCTTCACCGGCGCGGAGCACAGCGTCATCCATATTCTGGATGCCGAGCAGGACGATATCATGCGCCGCTTCACCCGCGGCGGCGCAGGGTTCCAGGGCCTCGACTGGTCACTGAATGGTCAGAACGCACCCGTGATCCACAACACGCTCGCCCGCTTCGAATGCACGCGCGCTTCGCTCCATGACGAGGGCGATCATACGATCCTCATTGCCCGCGTTTTGCGCGCGGCACATCGCGAGGGTGAACCGCTCTGCTTCTCACGCGGCGCCTTCGGCCGGTTTGCGCATCACGCGGCTTGAACCTTACAGGAGTTGCAGAGCGTCAACTAGAATGTTAGGCGTCAATCGGTGCGCTTGATCACTAGCTGGCACAAACCACTGGAGCCCTAGCGCTGAAATACGCCACGTCTAGACTTGAGAATCCACCGCGCAGGCCTCTGAAATCAGGACGAAACGTCGTTCGCGACCGTTGTCGAGTGAAAACATGCCGCCGCGACCCGGAATGGCGTCAACCAGCAGGTTGGGAGATTGCCAGGCGGCAAACTGGGCAGCCGAGATGTAGAACGGCGCGCCACCAATTTGACCGAGAAGGACATCGCTGTCCCCGATCATGAATTCGCCCGCCGGATAACACATTGGTGAGGAGCCATCGCAGCATCCACCGGACTGATGAAACAGGATGTCCGGATGGTCGCGGCGGATGTCGGCGATCAAGTCCAATGCCGCTCGCGTGGCTTTTACATGCGAAACAGATGTCGAAACGGCCATTTTATTCTCCTGGAATGCCAAAAGGCCTCCGTTAGGAGGCCTTTCAGTTATCGATAGCGTGGCTCAGAAGAAGCCGAGCGCCTTAGGAGAATACGATACCAGCATATTCTTGGTCTGCTGGTAGTGGTCGAGCATCATCTTGTGGGTCTCGCGACCGATGCCCGACTGCTTGTAGCCGCCGAAGGCCGCATGGGCCGGATAGGCGTGGTAGTTGTTGATCCAGACGCGGCCGGCCTGGATGCCGCGGCCGAAATTGTAGCAGCGGTTGGCATCGCGGCTCCACACGCCGGCGCCGAGGCCGTAAAGCGTATCGTTGGCGATTGCGAGCGCTTCTTCGTCGGTCTTGAAGGTCGTGACCGAGAGAACCGGCCCGAAGATTTCTTCCTGGAAGATGCGCATCTTGTTATGGCCGCGGAACACGGTCGGCTTGACATAGAAGCCTTCAGCCAGGTCGCCGCCGAGCACATTGCGCTCGCCGCCGGTCAGCAGTTCCGCGCCCTCGCCCTTGCCGATTTCGATATAGGAGAGGATCTTTTGAAGCTGTTCGGACGAGGCCTGCGCACCAATCATGGTGGAGAGGTCGAGCGGGTTGCCCTGCACGATCTTGTTGACGCGCGCGATCGCCTTTTCCATGAAGCGGTCGTAGATTGACTCATGGACGACAGCGCGGCTCGGGCACGTGCAGACTTCGCCCTGGTTGAGCGCGAACATCGCGAAACCTTCCAGCGCCTTGTCCAGATAGTCGTCGTCTTCGGCCATGACGTCGGCAAAGAAGATGTTCGGCGACTTGCCGCCGAGTTCGAGCGTCACCGGGATCAGGTTCTGCGAGGCATACTGCATGATCAGCCGGCCCGTCGAGGTCTCGCCGGTGAAGGCGATCTTCGCGATGCGCGGGCTGGAGGCCAGCGGCTTGCCGGCTTCGAGGCCGAAGCCGTTGACGATGTTCAGAACGCCCGGCGGCAGCAGATCGCCGATAATATCGGCAAGCACGAGGATCGAGGCCGGAGTCTGCTCGGCGGGCTTCAGCACCACGCAATTGCCGGCTGCAAGCGCCGGAGCCACCTTCCACGCAGCCATCAGGATCGGGAAGTTCCACGGAATGATCTGGCCGACAACGCCCAGCGGCTCATGAAAGTGATAGGCGATCGTGTCATGATCGACTTCGCCGATCGAGCCTTCCTGCGCGCGGATCGCGGCTGCGAAGTAACGGAAATGGTCGATGGCGAGCGGAATGTCGGCCGCCATGGTTTCGCGCAGCGGCTTGCCGTTATCCCAGGTTTCGGCTTCTGCGAGCGTCTTGAGATTGGCTTCCATGCGGTCGGCAATCTTGTTCAGGATATTGGAGCGCTCGGTGGTCGATGTGCGGCCCCACTTGTCCTTGGCGGCATGCGCGGCATCGAGGGCTGCCTCGACATCCTTTTCGTCGGAACGAGCGACTTCGCAAAGCAAGCCGCCATTGACCGGCGTCGTGTTCTCGAAATAACGGCCGGACACAGGCTCGCGCCATTCGCCGCCGATGAAATTGCCGTAGCGGACCTTGAACGGTGTCTCGATGATCTTCTGATGAAGCATGATTTCCTCCTTTGGGCCGGGCTCACTCCATCCGGCAGACCCCCATATTCACCAAAACCGTTATATCCGTCCAGATATCGCGGTTGGCCTGCCGTCCGGTTCGTCGCACATCTGCGACAAAAGGGCCCGATGATCGTGCAGACGCAGGGCGATCCTCCCGCTCTCCATGCCAGCGGCTTGTCGATTTTTTTGTGGTAACGTTTCCACAATGCAATTGACTCCCGCAGCGACTTCGATAGATTTCATATGAGAACGATACCACATTGGGAGGACATCGATGAAACAGGCGCGGATCAACCGCCTTTTTGGCGTATCTGGAAATTGCTTCGACGTGGCGATCGACCACGGCATGTTCAACGAGAAGACTTTTCTTCCGGGCATTGAGGACATGCGGAAGGCAATCCATGTGATTGCGGAAGCCAAGCCCGATGCGATCCAGTTGCCGCCGGGCACAGCGCCGATCCTGCAGGCCATTCCCGGCAAGGAACGCCCCGCGCTCGTGATGCGCACGGACATCGCCAATGTCTATGGCAATCCCCTGCCCGAGCTTCTCTTCTCAGAAGTCATCGATCGCGCCGTTGAACAGGGCGTCGTGCTGGACGCTGCCTGCGTTGTCGTCAATATCCTCATGCTGCCGAACCAGCCGGAAGTCTATCGCGCCTGCATCCGCAACGTGAATGCGCTGAAGCGCGAATGCGAGATCTACGGCATGCCGCTGATGGTCGAGCCGCTGGTCATGAAGGACAATTCCAACGGGGCCTATATGGTGGACGGGCAGATCGACAAGATCATGCCGCTCGTCCGTCAGGCCGTCGAACTCGGCGCCGACATCATCAAGGCCGACCCGTGCGAGAATGTCGAGGAATACCATCGCGTCATTGAAATCGCGCAGGGCCTTCCGCTCCTCGTGCGCGGCGGCGGGCGTGTCAGCGATGCGGAGCTTCTCGCCCGCACCGAAATGCTGATGAAGCAGGGCGCGCGCGGCATCGTTTATGGCCGCAACGTCATCCAGCATCCGAACCCGAACGGCATGACCAAGGCGCTGATGGCCATCGTCCATGAGGGCGCGGCGGCCGCAGATGCCGCAAAGCATATCGGCTGAAACGGAACGCGAAGGATCACGACCATGACGAAGGTTTTCCGCTTCGGCGTCATCGGCTGCGGGCTGATGGGGCGCGAATTTGCAAGCGCCGCCGCGCGCTGGCTGCATCTCTCCAATCCGGCTGCCCGGCCGGAAATCGTTGCCGTCTGCGACACCAATGCCAGCCTGATGGACTGGTTCGCGGACAACGTGCCGACGGTGAAGCAGCGCACGACCGATTATCGCGAGCTGCTCGCCAATCCGGAGGTCGACGCGATCTATTGCGCCGTGCCGCATGTGCTGCACCAGGAATTCTACATTGCGATCCTCGAAGCAGGCAAACACCTGCTCGGCGAAAAGCCCTTCGGCATGGACCTGATGCAGAACCGGGCGATCATGGCAGCGCTCGCCAAGCGGCCGGACCTTATCGTCCGCTGCTCGTCCGAAATGCCCTTTTTCCCCGGTGCGCAGAAGGTCATCCAGATGGCCAATGCCGGGGCTTTTGGCGACATCATCGAGGTCGAGGCCGGCTTCCTGCATTCCTCCGACCTTGACCGCAAGAAGCCGATCAACTGGAAGCGCATGGAGCATATCAACGGCGACTATGGCTGCATGGGCGATCTCGGCATGCATGTGCTGCATGTGCCGCTGCGCCTCGGCTGGAAGCCGCAGACGGTCCATGCGCAACTGGTCAAGCGGGTAACGGAACGTCCGGATGGCAAGGGCAGCATGGTGCCTTGCACGACATGGGACAATGCGGCCATCAGCACGCGTGTGAAGACCGATACCCAGGATTTCCCGATGCTGCTCAAGACCTATCGCATCGCGCCGGGCGAGTCCAACACCTGGTATATCCGCGTGCTGGGCATGAACAAGAGCGCGTTCTTCTCGACCAAGCAGCCGCGCCAGTGGCAGTGGATGGACTACGAAGGCGGACGTCAGTCGTGGCAGACCGAGGATCTGGGCTATGACTCACTCTTCCCCACGATCACCGGCAAGATCTTCGAATTCGGCTTCATTGATGCGATCCAGCAGATGTGGGCCGCCTTTGTAGACGAACTCGCGGGCAACAAGGCGAACGGCTTCCGTTGCGCAACACCTCAGGAGGCCGCCGCCCATCATGCCGTGCTGACGGCGGCGCTCGTCTCGGGCAGCGAAAACCGCGTCGTCACCGTCAATTATTCCGCCGGAATGCCCGCATGAAGCGCTCGGACATCAATGCAGCGCTGAAGACGGCGCAGGCGATGCTTGATCGATATTCCTGGTCGCTGCCCGCCTGGGGCGGCTGGACGGCAGAAGACTTTGCCGCGGCGCCGCAGGCGGCTGCCTATCTCCGCAGCCGGCAGCTTGGCTGGGACGTCACCGATTTCGGCCTTGGTCGCTTTGCGGAATGCGGCCTGACGCTCTTTTGTCTGCGCAACGGCATCGCCGGCACCGATGGCGAACGCACCTATGCGGAAAAACTGCTCTTTGTCGAAGAAGGCCAGCTTACCCCGACGCATCGCCACAAGGCCAAGATGGAAGACATCATCAACCGCGCGGGCGGCACGCTGGTGATCGAATTCTCGGCCACGGATGCACAAGGCAATCTGAGCGGCGCCGACATCAGCGTACCGGTCGACGGTATCGACCGCGACCTCAAGCAATGGCAGCCGCTGGAACTCAGCCCAGGCGAAAGCGTCACCATCATACCGGGCCTCTACCATCGATTTTACGGCAAACCGGGCGATGGTCCGGTTCTGGTTGGCGAGGTGAGCCAGGTGAATGACGACCGGACGGACAATTTCTTTCTGGAGCCCGTGGGGCGTTTCTCGGAGATCGAGGAAGACGAACCGCCGCTCCGAACTCTCTGGAATGAAGGAGCTGTCTGATGCCGTTTGGGGAGGGAACGAAGACGGCAACTGGGGGAGGCATCGTCTGCGCAGGCAATCTGATCGTCGATCGGGTCCACACCCTGTCCTACTGGCCGGAAGAAGGCAATCTCGCTGAAATCACGCATCAGGACGTGGGCGTCGGCGGCGGTGCCGTCAATGTCGCCTGCGATCTGGCATCGCTCGGTCTGCCTGCCCGCGTCGCACTGGCGGGACTGACCGGCGACGATGCCGATGGCGCCTTCCTCATCGAGCGCGTCGCCGCTTTCGGGGTCAATATCGGCGCCGTCCAACATTTGCCGCAGGCTGCCACAAGCCATACGCATGTGATGAGCCTGCCGGGCCGCAGCCGCACCTTCTTCTATCATGGCGGTGCAAGTGCGCGGCTTCAGGCCGATACGATCGATCCCGGTCTTTTTGCCGCTGCCGGATACAAGCTCTTTTATCTCGGCTACCTGATGCTTCTGCCCGGCCTCGACCGCCTGGATGCCGCAGGCCGCACGGGCGCCAGCCGGCTTCTGGAGCGGGCAAGAGCCGCCGGGCTCGAGACGGCCGTGGATTTCGTCTCCAGCGAAAATCCTGACTTCGCCAGCGAAGTCCGCGCGAGCCTGCCCTGGTGCGATCACGCCATTATCAATGAAGTGGAGGCCGGCCGGGTTGCGGAGCTGACCTTGCGCAAGCGCAACGGCGATCTCGATCTCGACCTCATGCTACGCGCGGCAGAAATCCTCATCGAACATGGCGTTCTGCAGAATGTCGTCATCCATGCGCCGGAGCTTTCGCTTTGGCAGGCCGTGAACGAGGCACCGCTGGTCACCCGTTCGCTTCGCCTGCCTCCAGAGAAAATCGTGAGCCCCGTCGGCGCGGGCGACGCCTTTTGCGCAGCGATCCTGTTCGGCCTGCACGAAGGCTGGAGCCGGGAAAAGACGGCGGCCCTCGCCCATCGCGCCGCCGCTCATTGTCTGACCGGGGCGACCGCGACGGACGGCATACCGCGGATGAACGTTCTGTTGCAGGAGATCGAAGAAACGGTCTGAGATCAACATTTGGGAGGAGTGCTCATGACATCAGGAAAACTAGCCGGCAGGGTCGCTCTTGTGACGGGCGGGGCGAGCGGCATCGGCAAGGCCGTATGCGAACGTTTCGCTGAAGATGGCGCCCGCGTCATCGTGGCGGATCTGCAGGCAGCGCATTGCGATGCCGTGGCCCGCGCCATAGACGGCGGAGCCTTCGGCCTCGCGCTCGATGTCACCCGCCAGGACAGCATTGACGACGTGGTGCGCCGTGCTGTCGAGACGACGGGCGGCATCGATATTCTGGTCAATGCCGCCGGCATATATGACGTGCAGTCCATCCTCGAAGTCACCCGGGATCGCACCTCGCGCGTCTTTCAGGTCAATATAGAAGGCGTCATCTTCATGAGTCAGGCGGTCGCCCGACATATGGTCGAGCGCGGTCAGGGCGGACGCATCATCAACTTTTCCTCACAGGCCGGACGACGGGGCGAAGGCCCGGCAGTCGCCTATTGCGCGTCCAAGGCTGCCGTCATCTCGATCACGCAGAGCATGGCGCTCGATCTGATCCGCCACGGGATCAATGTGAATGCCATTGCGCCCGGCGTTGTCGATACGCCGATGTGGGATGTCGTTGATGCGAAACTCGGCGCGCGGGAGGGCCTGCAGCCCGGCGACGTGAAGAAGCGCGTCGCCGCTGCGGTTCCTGCGGGACGCTTCGGCTATCCATCCGAACAGGCCGCCATGGCGGCATTTCTCGCGGGACCGGATGCGACCTATATTGTGGCGCAATGCTACAATGTGGACGGCGGCAATGTGATGAGCTGAACGGCAAGTCTATCCTGGGGAGGAGACAAATATGACAATGAAGGCAGCGCGGCTTGAGGCCAGCGGCTCGATGGCGCTTCGCATCGTGGAGAAGCCGGTGGCAGGACCGGGCGAAATCCTGGTGAAGGTTCTGGCCGCCGGCATTTGCGGCTCGGACCGGCATATGTTCAAGGGCGAATATCCGACTGCCATTCCCGTGACGCTCGGGCATGAATTCTCGGGCACTGTCGAGGCCGTCGGCGCCGGCGTCACCCGCTTTTCCGGCGGCGAACTCGTCACCGTCGATCCGAACATAGCCTGTGGGACATGCAGCGCCTGCCGCAACGCCCGCCCGAACCTTTGCGAAAGGCTGACGGCGATCGGCGTCACGCGCGATGGCGGCTTCGCCGAATATGCGGTCGTGCCGGAGGCGCAGGCCTTCCTGCTTCCGTCCGGTCTCGATCCCGTTCACGGCGCATTTTCCGAGCCGCTGGCCTGCTGCCTGCATGCCATCGACAAGGCGCGCATCAGGACCGGCGACAGCGTCGCCATTCTGGGTGGCGGCGTCATCGGCCTGCTGATGGTGCAACTGGCCAGACTGGAAGGCGCGGGCCGCATCATCCTCATCACCCGCCAGGCCTCGCGGCGCGAGACGGCGCTGGATCTTGGAGCGACACACGCGCTCGATCCCTCGGCGACCGACACAGTCGCAGAAGTGAAGACTTTGACCGAGGGAGGCGCCGACGTGACCATCGAATGCGCCGGCGTCCCTGAAACCTTCCAGACCGGGCTCAGGATGACCCGGCGCGGAGGCACCCTCGTCCTCTTCGGCGTTGCGCCGGCGGGCATGGAGGTTGCCGTCACGCCCTTCGACCTTCTGGTCAGCGAAGTCGATCTGCGTCCAGCCTATCTCAACCCGTTCACGCATCAACGCGCGGCGGCTCTCGTCTCCAGCGGCGCGCTCGAGCTTGACAGGCTCGTCACACGCACGATCGGGCTCGAGGCGGTCGCCGACGTTGTCGGCAGCGCGCCGGAGCGGGGCGAGATCAAGGTGATCGTCAGGCCCTAACCTTTTCGCCTTCGCCGCAGAAGGCGGGCGATCATCGACTTGCGGTTCCGGTAGGCCACAAGGTCCACGTCGCTGACCAGCCTTGCGCCGCCCTCCTGCCGTTCCAGCGTGATCTTCCGGCTGTGAAAGTCTTCAAGCTCGGCCCTGTGGCCGACACTGAGGATCGTCGCCGCCGGCAGCTCCCGGATCAGCATTTGCATCATCGCGTCCTGAGTCTTCTCATCCAGCGCCGAGGTGGCCTCGTCAAGTACGACGATATCCGGATTGTGCAGAAGAAGACGGGCGAACGACAGCCGCTGCCGCTCGCCGCCGGACAGGATGTGGTCCCAGGGCGCGTCGTCATCCATTTTCTCCTTCAGCTGGCCGAGGCCGACCTTCTCCAGGGCCGTTGCCAGCTGATCCGCCGTCCACCACTCTGCGCCTCTGGGATAGGCGATGGCGCGCCGCAATGTGCCGGAAGGGATATAAGGCCGCTGCGGCAGCATGAAGAGGCGGCTGTCCTCGCGGAAGCTGACCGTGCCGTCGCCCCATGGCCAAAGGCCCGAGATGGCACGAACCAGTGTGCTCTTGCCCGAACCGGATGCACCGGCGACGAGCACCCGTTCCCCCGGTTCGATCTCGACCTCCGTTTCCTTGACGACGGCGCGGCCGTCTCCCAGCGTAACGGAAAGATTGTGGAGGCTGAGAATGGATCCCTGCTTCACCTCGCCGCGCTGGATGCGCCCGATCGTGTCGTTCTCCTCCGCCCTCTCGAGTTCATCGAGAGAGGTCATCAACGAGGCCACACGCCGCGCGCAGGCGTTCCAGTCCGCCAGACGCGGATAATTGTCGACAAGCCAACCGAAGGCGCCCTGTACGATGGTGAAGGCCGAAGCCGCCTGCATGACTTCGCCGAGCGTCATGGTCCCGGCCAGAAATTTCGGCGCGCAGAGCAGAACGGGGACAACACCCGCCACCAGCATCGACGTATGCGAAACGAGCGTGGTTCGCATATATTGGTGCGAGAGGAGCCGCCACTGGCGTCTCACATTGGCAAAGGTCCGGTCGAGATCGTTGCGCTCCTCCTCCTCGCCACCCAGAAGCGCGATGCTTTCGCCATTCTCGCGCACGCGGGTCAGCGTGTAGCGGAATTCGGCTTCCACCTGGTTCTTGACCTCCGAGACCTGCACGAAATTGCGGCCGATGACCGCGATCGATGTCGATGTGATCAGGGCATAAAGCACTGCTGCGATGACCAGAAAGCCGGGAATGGTAATTGTCGATCCCGCAAGCGGGATTGTCAGTGCGCCGCCGATCGACCAGAGCACGACGATAAAGGTCGATGCAGACAGGAAAGCGACGAGAACGCCCGAGACAAAGTCGACCGGCGATTCTGTTGCAATGCGCAGGTCTTCCGAAATGCGCGCTTCCGGGTTCTGATGATCGCCGTCGATCAGATTGAGCTGATAATAGCGTCCATGCGCCAGCCAGCGGGCGGTGAGCAGCTGTGTCAGCCACGATCGCCAGCGGCGCTGGATGAGCATGCGGAAGTAAACCTGCGCGGTGACGAGGCTGACGCTGCCGATGACCAGAGGCGGGAATATCTTCGCCAGAGACGTCACGCTGTCCGAATTGCGCTGTTCGATGGCGTCGAACAATTTGCGGTTCCAGAGATTGAAACCATATTGAAAGCCGAGATTGGCGACGATGAGGAGCAGAAGCCCGAGAGTGCAAATCCAGGCCACTTTCTCTCCCGACAGCCCCCAGAACCCCCGTGCGCTGATCAGAAACCGCTGCAGTAGATAGGCCTTGCGCGCCTTTTCGGCTTCTTCCGGGCTCAAGCGGAGGGATTCATCAAGGTTCGGCGACGCGGCATTTGTATTCAAATTGTCCCCCAATCAAATATGCAGGCTCGGGAAAGTGTGCTGGTCCAGTGGCGCGTTTCTCAAATGCAACGCGCTGCGCTGTTTTCGTGAGCCCGGCTGAAAACGCGGCACTGCATCGGATAGTTCCCGGAAGAGGCCGCGGCAGACGCACATTAAGGCTTGGGCGCAGGGGTTGCCGCGACCGTCCAAAGGCCTTTCGGTACGGATGCTTCCGGGCATGTCTCAGGAATCGAGCTTTGGGAAGTTCATGAAAGCAGTCCAAAGATCAGCCGGTTGGACTGCCTTCAGCGGCGATCGCGGACTGGCGCAGTGGATTGCCGCTCCACGAGCTGGACGGGCAGGCGGATCACGGCATCCGGGGCAGATCCATCCTGCCCTTTCCGTTCGGCGATTGCCGCCTTGATGACGCGGGCCGCCTGTTCGCCGATCTCGCGGATCGGCTGGGCGACTGTTGTCAGGCTGGGAATGACATAAGCAGCCTCAGGCAGATCATCGAAGCCGATGACCGAAACGTCGGCCGGAACCGAGCGGCCGCAATCATGGACGGCATGAATGGCGGCAATGGCGGCAATATCCGTCATGCCGATGATTGCCGTCACCTCGGGATGATCTGCAATGACCGACCTCGCCATCGCATAGGCGGCGGAGAATGAATGCTCTTCCCCAAGCGCGACCGCCACAAGCTCCTGCCCTGCCGCAACGAGCGCTTCCTTGATCGATTGCAGCCGCAACTGGATCGACTGGCTGTGCGCCGGCGCACCAATGGCCGCCACCTGGCGATGACCGAGCGCGGTCAGATGCTGGACCATCAGCCGGGCCCCCGTCTGGTGATCGGCCGTGACAAGATGATCGGCAAACGGGCCCAGATCGCGGTCGATCGCGACAACGGGCACTCCGGCGGCGGAAAACGCGGAAAAATGGGCATTCTCACCGAACGCGCTGGCCACGATGACGCCATCAACACGCTGCGACAGCAACATGGAAACATAACGCGCCTCGCGTTCGACATTCTCGGCCGTGCAGCAGATGAGCGTCTGATAGCCCTTCTGAAAAAGAGCCTGCTCGATCGCCTGCGCAAGAATGCCGAAAAAGGGCACATCGACGGCTGGCAACATCAGCCCGATGACCCGGCTTGGCGCGCCGCGCAGCATGCGGGCATCCTTGCTGGGCGTATAGTTCAACTCGCGAACGGCCTCTTCCACCCGCGCCTGCACATCAGGAGACACATATCCCGACCGGTTGAGCGCACGCGACACGGTCGATACCGAGGTTCCTGCCCTGGCGGCAATGTCCTTGATGCTCGCTTTCAAGTCCCGCCCCCTCGAAACACTGGTCGATACCTGCTCGTATCGCGCCCAAGCGCCGGACATCAAGCGAATAATGGACCACATCGCTCCTGAGCTCACCGGGAAGTTCAAGACAGGAGCAGTGGCCAAAAAATATGCAGGACGGAGAAAAGCAGGTCCATGATATGAGCAGCCTGGCCGAAACTTCGGGACCCATCATCGAGAAAGCACCTTGTCGGCCGAGATTTTCCCATCTGGCACGGTTCGTGCTTTCCTGAAAACAGGTCCAGAGGGGACTGAAAACGATAGCGCCCAAGAATGGCGCTCGAGATAAAGCCGCCGAACAGCGAACGCAGCCCGCGAGAGGCGCGTCGCGTTTGGCGGCTTTTTCATGTCTGCCTAACCGCGATACGACGCGGCGGGCTGTGACGCCCGAGCGTCAGAACAGTTTCTGAGTCTTTCCTTCAAACAACCAGCCTGACGTGCATCAGGCTGGTTTTTTTTATGATGTCGGCAACACGCGAAAGGCGAAATCGCCGGTGCGCCTGTACCTCAGATGTCGTAGCTATGCCCGGCATTCAGCGACGCGATGAATTTCTTCGTGCGTTCCCGCTCGGGCGTCTGGAAAATCCGGTTCGGCGCACCCTGCTCGACAATCACGCCGCCATCGAGAAACAGCACCTGGTCGGCAACGCGCGACGCCAGACGCAGGTCGTGCGTCGCCATGATCATCGTTGTGCCTTCACGGGCGAGCCGGCTCAGGACTTCGACCACTTCTTCCGCCAGTTCCGGGTCGAGCGCCGAGGTCGGTTCGTCGCAGAGCAAGACGCGCGGCGACGGGGCCAGCGCGCGGGCAATCGCCACACGCTGTTGCTGACCGCCAGAAAGCGTCGCCGGCCACGCATCCGCCTTATGCGCCATGCCGACCTTCTGCAGAAGTTCGAGCGCATGGGCGCGCGCCTTTTCCTTCGGCCATTTCAGCACCGTCACAAGGCCTTCCATCACGTTCTCGATGGCCGATTGATGCGGGAAGAGCTGGAAATTCTGGAAGACCATGCCGGTCTGACGGCGCAGGGGCTGGATCGCATCCCAGCCGACTTTTTTGCCGGGCTGGAGTTCGAGCGCCTTGTCGCCGATGCGGATCGTGCCGGCGGTTGGAATTTCCAGCAGGTTGATGCAGCGCAGCAGCGTACTCTTGCCGCCGCCGGAAGGCCCGACAAGCGCCGTCACCGTCCCTTCGGCGAGGGTGACGCTGACATCCTTCAGAACCACATTGTCGCCGAAGCGCTTTTCGATGTGGGACACTTCGATCATGTGCGCGCCTCCAGGAAGCCGCCATAGCGGGCAAAGCGGCGCTCCAGCCGCGTCTGCAAGAGCGAGAGAACCGAGCTCATCGCCAGATAGATCAGCGCTGCTTCAATATAAAGGATCAGCGGCTCATAGGTCGTGGCGACAATCCGCTGCGCGGTCTGGAACAGCTCGGGCACCGTGATGGCGGCAGCGAGCGATGTGTCCTTGACCAACGAAATGAAGGTGTTGGAAAGCGGCGGCACGGCAACGCGCGTTGCCTGCGGCAGGATCGTGCGGCGCATGGCCTGGCTCCAGCTCATGCCGATCGAATAGGCGGCCTCCCACTGGCCGCGCGGCACGGACGATATCGCGGCACGGATGATTTCCGACGTATAGGCCCCGACATTGAGGGTGAAGCCGATCAACGCGGCCGGAAAGGCCGACAGCAGAATCCCGGCGCTCGGAAGCCCGTAGAAAATGACGAAGAGCTGCACCAGCAGCGGCGTTCCGCGGATCACCCAGACATAAAAGCGGGCGACGTCCGACACCGGCCGCGGGCCAAAAAGCCGGGCGATCGCCGTGACGAGACCCAGCGCCAGACCGAGCACAAAGGAGAGCAGCGTCAGCGGCACCGTGAAGATCAGGCCCGCCCAGAGAAGCGGCTGGAGCGAATCCAGCATGAGTTGAAGCCAGGAAGGCAAATCGTATACCCCTGAAAAACGATCCGCCCCGGCATGCCGGAGCGGATCGGATTATAACGATGTCACGGCGTTGACGAAACCGGCCGATTTACTTCGAGACGTCCTCGCCGAAATACTTCTTCGAGATCGCATCGTAGGTGCCATCGGCCTTGATGTCGGCCAGTGCTTTGTTGATGGCGGCCAGAAGCTCCGGCTCGCCCTTGCGGATGATGATGCCGGAATAGTCGGCATTTGCTTCAGTGGCAACCACCTTCACCGGCGCGTCAGGCTTGTGCTTCTTGAAATCCAGGAAGGACAGGCTGTCGTTGATGGTCGCGTCCGCACGACCGGTCAGCACGAGCTGGATCGACTGGTCGAACCCATCGGTGCCCACCAGTTCCGCACCATTGGATTCGGCGAGCTTGCCGAAGTTGCTCGTCAGGGACTGAGCGGCCTTCTTGCCTTTCAGATCGGCAAAGGACTTGATCTTGTCATTGTCCTGCTTGACGATCAGCACAGCCTTGGAAGCGATATAGGGCTCGGAGAAATCGTATTTCTTCTTGCGCGCTTCGGTGATGCCGACCTGGTTGATCACGACATCATAGCGTTTGGCGTCCAGGCCGGCGATCAGACCGTCCCACTTGCCCTCGATGAATTCCGGCTTCACGCCCAGCTTCTTGGCAATCGCTTCGCCGATCTCCACGTCGAATCCGACCAGCTTGCCGGAGGCATCGTGATAGGTGAAGGGCGCATAGGTGCCTTCGGTGCCGATCTTCAGAGTGTCCGCCTTCTTGATCTCGTCGAGATTGGAGCCGGCATAGGCCGCGCCGGCAAGCGCGATCTGGGCAAAGGTTGCGGCAGCGAGGAGCGTGTGAATGAGTTTCATGATTGTATCCGAACTTGTCATTGCGGGACGATTTCCCGATGCGGTGAATATGGCACGGCGCTGAGAGCCGCGATGCGCACAGGACTTCAAATTCCATCACTAACGGCGAAGGTTTTTCGCGGTTCCACCAGCGACGTGGAATATTTGCCTTTGATTTGGGCAAACGATCTCTTTCGATGCTTCGCCGGCGTCGGCCCTCGCCCGATTTCGGTCGGTCCGGAAACAGCCTCGCCGGTCGCGCCGGTCCTAGTATAGTGGGGTTGGCGTACGATAGAGTGCAAGCGGCGCAGGGCGGACGCCCTATAGCGCAGGGAGATTTCCGATTGAAACTGCCGCAGCAAAAGGCTCGTGAGGCAACCGGTGGGAAGCGCCTTCAGGTCGGCTTCGTGCTGGCGCGCTCCTTCACGCTGTCCGCTTTCGCGCTGTTTGTAGATACATTGCGGCTCGCCAGCGACGAGGCGGATAAATCGGGCCGCATCCTGGCCGACTGGAAAGTGCTGGGCAGCACCCGCCATCTCATCACCTCAAGCTGCGGGGTTCAGGTGGCCCCGACCTCCGACTTTGTCGATCCTGCGGAATTCGACTACGTGGCGGTGGTCGGCGGGCTGTTGCGCAACGATCTGGCGGTCGATCACGAGACTCTTGCCTTCCTGAAGAAGACGGCGGCCAGAAGAGTGCCGCTGATCGGCATCTGCACCGGCACGTTCATTCTTGCAGAAGCCGGGCTGATGGGGCAGCACGAGACCTGTGTCAGCTGGCTGCACTATCAGACCTTCCGCGAACGCTTCCCCGATCATCCCGTCCGCGCTGACCGGCTTTACAATCTCGACCGTGAACGCGGCTCCTGCGCGGGCGGCAGCAGCGCTGCGGATCTGGCAGCCTCCATCGTGCGCCGCCATGTCGGACGCGCAGCCGAGCGCAATGCGCTGGAAGTGCTGCAGATCGACAAGGCCCGCACCGCCTTCGACATCCAGCCGCGCCGGCCGCTGGAAATCGAGAGCGGCGACGACCGGCTGCGGGCAGCGCTGATCCTGATGGAAAGCCATGTCGAGAAGAAGATCTCAATCCCGGCCATCGCGAAATCGGTTGGTCTGTCGAGACGCCAGCTGGAGCGGATCTTTATCGAGAATACGAACAACACACCGGCGGCAGTCTACCAGAAGGTCCGGCTGGAGCGCGCCAGGCAGATGGTGCTCAAGACCAGAACACCGCTCGTCGACATCGCCGTCGAGGTAGGCTTCACCAATGCCTCCTATTTCGCCAAGACCTTCAAGAAGGTTTTCGGCCACTCGCCCGGAACCCTGCGCTCCAAGCGCCGGCCCCGGCCTGATGGCGCCCCTTAGGGTGACGACGCCGACATCTCACGGGACCGCCCGGGTCAGGCCAAAGCCTTGATCAATCACCGCCGGACGGCTCCGCTCCAGTCAGGCAGATCTGCCGGGCCTTGCCTCTGGACCATCTCGGCAAATACTTTAAGAAAAGCCGGATGCAGAATTCGCACCGCAAGCAGATCAGGTTCCGGCCGCCGCTCGATGAGGGAAAAATCGAGCGGCGTGCGCTGCTGGAAAGCCTTGCTCAAACCCGGCTCAGGCGGCTGAACCTGATCGTTGCGCCCGCCGGATACGGCAAGACGTCGCTGGCGGCGCAATGGTATGCGCGTCTGGCTGCCGCCGGCACGACGGTCCTTTGGGTCTCGCTCGACCCGGACGACAACGACCAGGCCGGCTTTCTTCTGGCGCTGATCGAAATGCTCGATACCGCCATGCCGGATGGCGCAATGGAAAGCGACCGCGGCTCGCTGTCTGTCGCCACGCTGCTGTCGGTGCTTGTGACGCGACTGGAACGATTGCCGGGGCCGGTCGCGCTATTTCTCGACGATTACCATCTGACCCAGACGGATGCGAATGAAAGCGCACTCGCGCGGCTACTCGCCCGACCCGAGCTTGCCCATGTCAAATTCGTCATCGTGTCGCGCAGTACGCCGCATGTTCCGCGCTCGGCGCTCCGCCTCGCCGACGAATTCCGCCAGATCGGCGTCGCCGAACTCGCCTTTTCCGACCACGAGGCGCAGGCGCTGTTTGGGGGCCGCGAGGCGCGGCTGAACGGTGACGAACTGGCCGAACTCAATCGCCGCGCCGAGGGCTGGGCGGTCGCGCTGCAAATGGTCCGGCTGCTGGTGGACGACGATGCCGCCGACAGCAAGACAATCCTCGAAGCTTTCAACGGGCGCAACGAGGACATGGGCCGCTATCTCGCGGAACAGGCCTTTTCCGGCCTGCCCGAGGCGCTGCGTCGGCTCCTGATGGAAACGGCCTGTCTGCCCGCGATCAGCCGCGATCTCGTCGGCGCCGTTTGCGACTGGGACACGACGACGGCCTTCGCGCTGCTGCGCGACTATGCACTTCCCGTCGCCGTGCTCGACCGTGAGGGTCGCTGGATGCGCTGTCATCCCGTCTTCAACGCCTATCTGCGCGAGGCGGCAGAAGAGGCAGGCAGCGCTTCCCGCGACCGGCTCGTCAGGGCGGCGCGCTGGTTCCAGAAGGAGGGCGACCTGCTCTCTGCGGTCGATCACGCCTTCCTCGCCGGCTCTCCGTCGCTGGCCGCCGAAATCATCGAGGCGGCGGGCGGATGGCAACGGGTCTACATGACGAAGCGCGGCGGACCGGGCCTCTTCCGACGACTTGCGGACATGGCCGATGCCGTCGATCTGCCGCGTTATCCGCTGACCACGCTCGGCCTTGCCGTCGTCAGCGCCAAGACCGGCCAGCTGGATGCGGCCGACCATTACATGGCCCTGGCCCGCAAGACGCCGCACAGTGCCGACGACGCTGTGGCGCAGGCGCTTCGCGTCATCGGCGTTCTTCTGGCGCTTTATGCGGACCGCTGGGTGAGTGCTGCGGAGCTGGCGGCACTGGAAGCCGATCTCACGCGGGAAAGCGTCAGCGCGCTCGTGCATCGCGGCCTGTCTCTCAACATGCTGTCCTACAATTTCCTCATCCGCTCCGATCTCGAGCGTGCTCAGCACTACGGGCGGCTTGCCATGCAGACATTCCGCGACGGCGGGGCGGAATTCGGCGCGATCCACCTTTATCTCCATGTCGGGCAGGCCGCCTATTTCGATGGCGATGTCGCCACGGCGGAAGAATGCTACGATAATCTCATCGACGAGGCCGTGCGCCTCATGGGCCGCGGGAGCGATCTTGACGCCATGGGCGATGTGATGAAGGCCGAGGCACTGACGGCGCGCGGCGACAACGCGGCCGCCGAGGCACGGCTGGCCTGGGCGCTGCCGCATGTGGAGCGCCACGATGCCTGGCACGACCTTCTCGCGGCCGGTTTCACCGCCCAGCAGCGCGTGCTGCGGCTCGACGGCGACACCATCGCCGCCCACGCTGCCATGGACCGTGCGCGCGCCGTCGCCCGCAGGCGCGGTTTCGACCGGCTGACGCGGCTCATCGATTCCGAGCGCGCCAGCCTGCTGATCGCGACCGGCGATATCGAGGAGGCGATCCGCTTCGCCGAGGCTAACGGTCTCGGCGCAAGGCTTGGCGGCGATGGTCCCGCCAACGATTTGTCGCTCCGCCTGCGGGGCAGCGTTCCGGCGCTCCTCTGGACGCGTATCCATATGCAGACCGGCGATCTGGCGCAGGCCCGTGCCCTCTTCTCAAGGCTTCTGACCCAGCAGAAGCAGAAGCCGCATGTCGTGCGCGCCATTGAACTCGACCTTCTGGATATCCGCCTGTCTCTCGCCGAGGGGCGCGTGGCGGAGGCGGCCGCCCGGCTCTCGGACCTTCTGCTGACCCAGCCCCTGACGGATTATCGCGCGCTGGTGTCGCTGGAAGGGAGTGCCTTCTCGCAGAGCCTCACGGCCCTTGCGCGCCAGGCCGATCTGCCGGACCTGATCCGCAAGCGGCTGGAGGCCGTGCTGGCCGACCCCGGGAAGGCCGAGGTAGCTTTGGCGGCGAACGCTTCTCTTCCCAACGCTCTGACGGAGCGCGAGCAGGCGGTGATGCGGCTGGTCAGCCAGGGCTTGGGCAACAAGGAGATCGGCCGCCGGCTGTCGCTGAGCGACAACACCGTGAAATTCCATTTACGTAACATTTTCGCCAAGCTCAACGTCACGACCCGCACCGCAGCTGTCAGCGCCGCGCGCCAGTCCGGCCTGATCGCCTGAAGGAAGGCAACCCTACCCGATCGGGTAGGGTCTGCGACCGTGCCAGCCTACCCATCTGGTCAGCTTCACGACCCGCCCATCCCGCCGCATAGTTCCCCCACAAAAAGAGGGGTAATACATGCTGTCCGGTTCCCGCACCGTCGATCCCGTCACACAGGAGATCATCGAAGGCAAGCTGATGGCGACCGTCGATGAGATGGGTCTTGTCATGGCGCGCACCAGCATGAGCCCGGTCATCTATGAAATCCTCGATTTCGCCTGCGGCCTGCTGACCGCCGATGGCGAGCTGGTCGCGCAGATGAACGGCATCACGCTGTTTACCGGCACATTCGGCTTTCAGGTCCGCTCGCTGATCGACCGCTTCGGCCCGCGTCTCGTCGATGGCGACATTCTTCTTTCCAACGATCCTTACGCCGGCGGCACCCATTCCTGCGACTTCGCCATTGTCAAACCGCTCTTCGTCGACGGGCAGATCATCGCCTATGCGATCAATGTCGCGCATTATCTCGATGTCGGCGGCTCCGTTCCCGGCAGTCTTGCGCCGGACGCGACCTCCGTCTTCCAGGAAGGCCTGCGGCTTGCCGGCGTCCGCGTCGTGCGCGCCGGCGTCTTTGACGACGATATCCTGCATGTCGTCGCCGAAAATGTCCGCATGCCGGACATCGCGCTTGGCGATCTCAATGCGCAGATCGCCACCGTGCGCGTGGCCGACCGGCGCGTCGGCGAGCTCGCCGCTAAATACGGAGCCGAGACCGTTCTCGCCGCCTTCGAGAACCTCCTCGACGCCAGCGAAGCGCAGGCGCGCGCGGCGATCTCCGCACTGCCCGACGGTCGCTACGAGGCGGCGGACATCATCGACGGCGACGGCGTGAATGACGAACCGATCGCAATTGAGGTCACAGTCACCATCGAGGGCGACCGGATGATCGCCGATTTTACGGGCTGCCCGCCCGCCGTGTCCGGCCCGATCAACTGCGCGCGAGGCGCGCTGCAATCGGCCGTCAAGACCATCGTGAAAGCCCTTGTCGGTCCACAGGCCCCTTCCAATGAAGGCTGGTTCCGGCCGCTGACCGTCATCTGTCCGCCCGGCACGATCTTCACCGCAGAAAAGCCCTCGCCGACCGGCTGGTATTACGAAGGCTCGGTGCATGCCTCCGAACTCATGTGGAAGGCGCTGGCGCCGCTGAAGCCGGAGCGCTTTTCCGCCGGCTCCTATTCCAGCCTCTGCGTGGTCTATATCGCCGGCAAGGATGCCCATGGCGAACCCTTCATCCATATCGAGCCGCAGCATGGCGGCTGGGGCGCGACGCCCACGCAGGATGGTGCTGGCGCGATCATCGCGCTCACGGACGGTGACACCTACAATTATTCCATTGAGGTGATCGAGGCGCGCTTCCCGCTGCGGGTCCGCCGCTATGGTTTCAATGTCGAGGGCGGAGTGGGGGCCGGCCGCCGGCGCGGCGGCTACGGCGTGGTGCGCGAATATGAAATCCTCGGTCACGAAACGACCGCCTATGGCAGTTTCGGCCGCACCCGCATCGCCCCCTGGGGCATGGATGGCGGCAGCGAAGGCACGGTCAACGCGCTGGAAATTGCGCGTACCGGAGGCAGCGTCGAGCGCCATGGCCGCGTCGCCCATCTCGATCTCAACTCGGGCGATGTCGTGCGGATCGTCAGCGGCGGCGGCGGCGGCTGGGGCGAACCCGGTTCACGCGAACCGGCGCTGATTGCCGAGGACATTCGCAACGGCTTCCTGACGGAAGCCCGCGCCAAGGAAATTTATGGCAAGACAGGAGACGCCGCATGATCAGGCTCGCAACCGATGTCGGCGGCACCTTTACCGATCTCGTCGGCTATGACGAACGCAACGGCGCGCTCTTCACAGCCAAGAGCCTGACCACGGTTCATGACCAGTCGGAAGGCGTACTCAACGCGATTGCGGCCTCGGAAGCCGCCGATGGTCTCGTCACCCGCAACGTCACCTTCTTCGCCCATGGTGGCACGACCGTCATCAACGCGATCACCGAGCGCAAGGGCGTACGCACGGCGCTCATCACCACCGCCGGCTTCCGCGACGTGCTGGAAATTGGCCGCGGCAACCGGCCGGACCTCTACAATCTGCAATTCCACAGCCCCGAGCCCTTCGTGCCGCGCCGGCTGCGTTTCGAGGTGCGAGAGCGGATGAATGCGGCAGGCGAGATCGCAACCCCGTTCCATGAAGAGGATCTCCGCCCCATCGTCGCGGCCTGCAAGGCCGAGAAGATCGAGGCCGTGGCCATTCTCTTCCTGCATGCCTACGCCAATCCGGAACATGAAGAGCGCTGCGCGCGGCTGATTGCCGAAGCACTCCCCGAGGCGACAGTCTGCGCCAGCCACGAAGTGTCGCGGCAATGGCGCGAATACGAGCGTTCGAACACGGTCGTGCTCAATGCCTATGTACAACCGATCATCCGCCGCTATTTCGAGCGGCTGGAAGCGGCACTGATGCGGCGCGACCTGACCTGCCCCTATTATGCGATGCAGTCGAACGGCGGCATCTCGACCTTCGATCAGGCGACCGCCAGTCCGCTGACGTTGGTCGAATCCGGCCCTGCCGGCGGCGTGGCGGGGGCTGCGCGCATCGGCCAGGCACTGGGCGAGAGCGAGGTCCTGCATCTCGATGTCGGCGGCACGACGGCGAAGTGCTCACTGATCCATGATGGCCGGCCAACCCTGAATGTCGAATACAAGCTCGAACATTCGCGCATCGCGCCCGGCTATCCGGTGCAAGTGCCGGTGGTTGACATCGTGGAGATCGGCTCCGGCGGCGGCTCGATTGCCTGGCTCGACGAGCGCGGCGCGCTGCGCGTCGGTCCGCAAAGCGCCGGCTCCACGCCCGGCCCCGCCTGCTACGGCCGGGGCGGCACGGAACCGACGATCACCGATGCGCTGCTGGCGCTCGGCATTTTCGATTCGGGGAGCTTTGCCGGCGGCTCCATGCAGCTCGACAAGGACAAGGCAGCTGCCGCGATCCGCACGGTGGGCGACAGGCTCGGCATGACGGTCGAGGATGCAGCATTGGCCATCGTCGAAATCGCCCATGCCAGCATGATCAACGCGCTGAAACTCGTGACCGTGCAGCGCGGTCACGATCCCCGAGATGCTGTCTTCGTCATCAGCGGCGGCGCGGGCCCGGCGCTCGCCGCCCGGCTTGGCCGCGAGCTATCGGTCAAGGCGACCGTCGTTCCGCCGCATTCCGGCATTTTCTCTGCCTGGGGCATGCTGGCCGCCGAGCCGCGGGCCGATTTCCGAGCGACCTGGTTTGCCGCCCTTTCTGACCCCGCTCTGCCCGAGGCGCTGCGCCGGTTCGCCGCCCTGGAGCGCCAGGCGGTCACCTATTTCGGCAAGGGCGAGGATGCGCCGATCCGCCTGATCCACCGGCTCGAAGCGCGCTATCGCGGGCAGGAACATGGGGTCGTGGCCGATTTCGAGGCGGGCGATACGGTCGAGACTTTCTCGGCACGGTTCCATGCGGCGCACGAAAAAGCCTACACCTTCCGTCTGCCGTCAGCGGCCATCGAGATCACGACGCTGCATCTGGAAGCCGTTCTCGACGGCCCGGTCATCACGCTGCCGGCGCTTGCTCGTGAAGGTCGTTCGCTTGCAACGGCGCTCAAGGGGAGCCGCAGCGTCTATTTCGGTGCGCAGATCGGCTGGCGCGAATGCCCGGTCTACGAGCGCGACCTGCTGCCGCTCGAAGACGAAATCGCCGGCCCCGCGCTGGTCGAAGAGCCGACGACAACGAGCCTCATCCAGATCGGCCAGAGCATGCGCGTCACGGCGGAAGGCATCATGGTGCTGCGCGACCTGGGCACCACCTCCGGACAGGAGGGCCGCTGACATGGCGATCGCCATCGACATCAGGGGCGTCACACGCATGTTCGGCCCGGTTGCGGGCCTTGGCGGCATCGACCTTTCCATCGGTGCCGGCGAATTCTTCACGCTGCTCGGCTCGTCCGGCTGCGGGAAGAGCACGCTCCTGAAGCTCATCGGCGGCTTCGACCGGCCCACCTCCGGCGACATCGCCTTTGACGGAAGGAGCGTGCTCGACATTCCGGCGAACCGGCGCCCGGTCAACACGGTCTTCCAGAATCTCGCCCTCTTCCCGCACATGACGGTGGCCGAAAATATCGGCTACGGGCTGAAACTGCGTGGCCTGAAAGGGCCGGCGCTTGCGAAAAAGGTCGATGACGCGCTGGAACTGGTTGAACTTGGCGGCTTCGGCCCGCGGCAGATCGGCATGATGTCCGGCGGCCAGCGCCAGCGCGTGGCGCTCGCCCGCGCACTGGTCATGGAGCCGGGCATCCTGCTTCTCGACGAGCCCTTGACCGGCCTTGACGAGCGGCTGCGCCAGCAGATGCGCGACGAATTCGGCCGCCTGCACAAGCGCACCGGCGCGACCTTCATTCTCGTCACCCACAATCAGGACGAGGCGCTGAGCCTTTCCGACCGCATGGCCGTGATGCATCGCGGGCGGATCGAACAGGTCGATGCGCCTGCCCGATTCTTCGAGCGGCCCGCCAATGCCTTCGTCGCCCGCTTCGTCGGGATAGAGACGCTGCTGAAGCCGGAGCGCATCGAGACCGCCGCCGGCGGAGCCTTTGCCTTCGCGCTCGTGGCCGGACAGGCCGTTCCGCTGAGCGGCGCCGTCACCGGCAACACGCGCGATCTGGTTGTGGCCGTCCGGCCTGACAGACTGGGCATCGTCAACTGCGCCGCACCGGGCGCGCTGTCGCTGACGCTTCGAGGTGCGACCTTCCGGGGGCTGTCCACCGATCTGCGCCTCGCCTTTGCCGACGGACAGGAGGTCTCTCTCGCGGTCTCCAGCGACAACCCGGCCGCCCGCCTTCAACCGGGCAGCGCGGTGACGCTCGCCATGTCGGAAGGGGCGGCCATTGCAATTCCAAACTCGGGAATGCCGTCCGCGACGTGAAACCGCGGCGGATAAAAAGGGGAATGAAAAAAATGAAACGACAGCACATATTCAGCCCGCTTTCCAGCAATGCAAGCCGCCGCGACATGCTCAAGCTCATGGGGCTTGGCGGGGCAGCACTTGCCGCCGGCAGTCTCGGCCTGGGAGGCCGAGCGCTTGCCGATGACAGGACGGTCGCCTTCTGGGCGACGGCGACGCTCGACATCGGCGACAAGTGGCAGGAATTTGCCAAGCAAACCGGCATCGCGCCACAATTCACCGACAACGGCAACGATATCGGCCCGGTCCTTGCCCGTCTTGCCGCAGGCAACGCCAACGATCTCTTCGATGTCGGCGGCTTTCAGGGCGGCGCGGAAAAGGAACTGGCCAAGCAGGGCCATATCGTTGCCTGGGACGTCTCCAAGATCCCGAACTATGCCAGCGTCTGGCAGTGGGCCAAGGACATTCCCTATCTCAGGCTCGACGGCAAGCAGATCGGCATTCCGACGGTGGTCAACGCCGACTCCATCATCTACCGCCCCGACAAGCTCGGCAAGGTCGACAGCTATGGCGTGATCTTCGACAAAAAACTCAAAGGCCGCGTCGCGATGGAAGACGCCTGGATCAACAGCGCGATCTTCACCGCCATGTATCTGAAGGAATCCGAGAACAAGCCGATCAAGGATCCCGGCAACCTGTCGGAATCAGAACTCGGCCTCGTGATGGAATTCCTGATCAAGCACAAGAAGGATGGCCAGTTCCGTACGTTCTGGAACGGCTGGGAACAGGGGGTGCAGCTCGTTGCCAACGAGGAAGTCGACGCCATGACCGGCTGGGAGCCGATCGTCTATGAAGGCCGCAAGCGCGGGCTTCAGGTCGAATATGCCGCCCCTGTCGAAGGCTATGAAGGGTGGGGCAACAACACGGTCCTCCTCAAGGGCGCCGTGGATCGCGGCATGTCGGATGCGGCCCATGCCTTCGTCAACGGTCTTCTCGGCGGCTTCTATGGCTGCGAACTGGGCGCGACGCGCGGCTATATGGTGCCGACCGACAAGAATGTCGACTATGCCAAGGCGCATCCGGACGAATACAAGGCCGATGCCGCGGCAAAGCTCGCGGATCATGTGAAGGCGAAGTTCGCCGGCAAGGTCTATTGGCAGAACACGCGGCCGGACAATTTCCAGCTCTACGAAGAATGGTGGCAGAAGCTGCGCAACGCCTGATTGATCACAAGCGGGCGGCGGCCCTCGCCGCCCGCTGACCCGCCCTGCACCGGACGCCTGCCATGCCTTTCAGACGAACGCTCCTCATTGCTCCGCCGCTCGCCGTCGTCGTCGTCCTCGGCGTTGTGCCGCTGGCGCTTGTCGTCATCTGGAGCTTCTGGACCTGGGATCCGGCAACCTACTGGATCAAGCCGGAACTGAGCCTTGCCGGCTACGCGGCCATCATGGATGCAGGGCGCTGGACCGTGATTGTCTCGACGCTCGCCAAATCCTTCGGCGCGGCCATCCTCTGTTCGCTTCTCGCCTATCCGCTGGCCTACGCCGTTCACGTCATGTCGGGGCCGCGCGTGCAGATGCTGCTCCTGGCCCTCATGACAATTCCGTTCTTCACCTCCTACCTGATCCGTTCCTTTTCCTGGCGGCTGGTTCTGGGGCGCACGGGTGCGATCAACGAAATGCTGCAGGCGCTGCATATCACCAGCGCGCCACTCGACTGGCTGCTCTTCAGCAATTTCGCGGTCTTCATCGGCTTCATCGCCTCCTATCTGCCCTTCGCCGTCTTCCCGCTGCTTCTGTCGATGCGGCGCGTACCGCCGGAACTGATGGCGGCGGCGCGCGATCTCGGCGCCGGTTTCTGGCGCGCCTTGTTCACCATCCT
The DNA here is from genome assembly GCF_021026335.1 of Rhizobium sp. C1. Taxonomy (GTDB): domain Bacteria; phylum Pseudomonadota; class Alphaproteobacteria; order Rhizobiales; family Rhizobiaceae; genus Ensifer_A. Next base: position 17,599 of record NZ_JAJNCY010000003.1, on the reverse strand, counting down.
CGTGCCGCTGACCTATGCGGGCCTTTTTGCCGGCTTCCTCTTCGTCTTCGTCATGGTGGCGGGCTCATCGACCGAGGTGCAGATGCTGGGCGGGGCAGGCGCCTCCATCGTCTCGGTGATGATCAACGACGTGATGCGGGTCGCCAATTACCCGCTCGCCTTCGCCATTTCGGTGGTCATGCTCGCGACGATCTTCGGCATGGTGCTGGTCGGCAACGGCTTCTTCAAGCTCTCGGGCCTCTTCGGTGAGGATGCGGAATGATGGTCAATGAAGGCGTGATCAACCGGCTGCTTCTCTGGACGCTGGCGATCCTCTCTCTGCTGGTGATCTATGCACCGCCGCTCTATCTGGTGGCGATCTCCTTCAACGCCTCATTACAGCCCGGCCTGCCGGGTCTGTCGGATTTGACGCTGCATTGGTATGCGACGCTGCCGAAGGAAACGGCGCTGATGAATGCGCTGTGGCAGTCGCTGTTCATCGCCTTCGTCACCGCGATCACGGCAACGCTTCTATCGCTCCTGGCGGCGCTCGCCTATTTCGAACTGAAATGGGGGCGAAGCCTTTGGTTCCTGGCCATGGTGCTGCCGATGTTCGTTCCGGGCGTCATCGAGGGGCTGGCGCTCTCGGCGATCTTCACCCATTCGGGCGTCAAGAGTTCGGCCGCAACGGTGATTGCCGGCCATCTGCTCTGGGCCATGCCCTTCGCCTTCATCGTCATCCTCACGAGTTTCGCTGCGGTGAAGCCGGCCTATCTCATGGCCGCCGACGATCTTGGCGCGAGCCGCTGGCGACAGTTCCACGACATAACCCTGCCGCTCATCCGGCCGGGTCTGACAAGCGGCTTCATCTTCGCCTTCCTGCTCTCGCTCAACGAATTCACCCGCGCCTTCTATCTGTCGGGGCGGCAAAACACCCTGCCCGTCGTCCTCTTCGGCAAGATGAATTCGGGCGCATCTCCGGTCATCTATGCCATCTCGGGCGCGATCCTCCTCCTGTCCATCCTCATCGTCGCCAGCGTCGTGCTAATTGCCGGCCGCGCCAGAAAAGCCCAATGAAAAACGCCGCCGGGCGAAGCTGGCGGCGCTTGCAGAAGGATAAGCTCGCTTGCGCTCAACGCACAGCGTAGCGCGCAATAGCAAGATCGGTCGCGTCGATCTCAGGCTTGCGGCCGGAGACGAGGTCGGCGATCACGCGGGCGGAGCCGGAGCTCATCGTCCAGCCGAGCGTTCCGTGGCCGGTATTGAGGAAGAGACCCTGTACCTTCGTCGGCCCGATGACCGGCGTACCGTCCGGCGTCATCGGGCGCAGGCCCGACCAGAAGGCGGCCTTGGAGACATCGCCGCCGGGGAAGAGATCGGTAACGGAATGTTCCAGCGTCAGCCGGCGCGGCTCACCGAGATCATTCGTATAGCCCGAGATTTCCGCCATGCCGCCGACGCGGATGCGATCGCCAAGGCGGGTGATCGCGATCTTGTAGGTCTCGTCCATCACGGTCGATTCCGGCGCGCGCGAGGGGTCGACGATCGGAATGGTCAGCGAATAGCCCTTGACCGGGTAGACCGGCAGGCTGATGCCATGCGGCCGGACCAGAAGCGGCGAGAAGCTTCCGAGCGCCACGACGACCGCATCGGCCTCGAGCCGGCCATGGGCCGTGACAACGCCGCGCACCTTGCCACCCTCCACGTCGATGCTGCGCACGATACTGCCATAGCGGAAGGTCACACCCATCCCGGCAGCCTTGAGGGCGAGCGCATTCGAAAACTTGAAGCAATCGCCCGTCTCGTCCTTCGGCGTCAGCAAGCCGCCGACAATCTTTTCGCGCACATGTTTCAGCGCCGGCTCGGCACGCACACAGCCTTCCGGATCAAGGACTTCGTAAGGGACGCCATCAGCGGCAAGCGCCTTGACGTCTTTGGCGGAGGCCTCGAGCTGCTTCTCGGTGCGGAACAGCTGCAGCGTGCCCTGCATCCGCTCGTCATAGGCGATGCCGGTCTCGGCGCGAAGCGCCGCGAGTGACACGCGGCTGTAATCGGCAAGCCGGAGCATCCGACTCTTGTTGATCGCATAACGGCCCGACGTGCAGTTGGACAGCATCTTGATCATCCAGGAGATCATTGCCGCGTCGATCTTGGGTCGCAGGATGAGCGGCGCGTGTTCCATGAACAGCCACTTCATCGCCTTCATCGGAATGCCGGGTGCGGCCCAGGGCGAGCAATAGCCGAAGGAGACCTCCCCGGCATTGGCATAGCTGGTTTCCAGCGCCGGACCGGGCTGACGGTCGACAACCGTCACCTCATGGCCAGCCTTGGCGAGTTCATAAGCCGAAGTCACGCCGACAATGCCGGCACCGAGAACGATCACTTTCATCTTGTTATCCCCTCTGGAAGGAAATGCGCTTTCATAATGTCAGAAGATTTTGGCGGCCCGGTTCGGGGGTGAACGGCGATGATCAGTCAAGAAGCGGGTAACTTCCGGAATTCGGTAGCGCATAATGCCACCATTCGAACGGGTTTATGACGAAGCCGGCAACGCTCATCAGCCCCGCCAGCAAGAGACGATTGCGCTGAGCTTCTTGCGCGATCCGTACAGCTCCGTGATGGGATTCCGGCAGTGCCGCATCGAAGTCGGTGCCCATATCCAGAACCCGGCCCTCGCGATCGACCAAGGTCAGATCGACGGCGATGCCTCGCGTGTGGTCCGAGCCGATCTTCGGGTCGGCCACGAATTCCGGATCGGGCCGAACGGCCCAAAGCATGTCCTGCACGGCGGCGGGACGGAAGGCGTCGAGGAGCCGCAGACGAAGCTCAGCGGACGCCGCGTGATCCGCTACACGATAAAGCGCCGCCGCCGCATCCCTGTGCAGCCAGACACGGGTGTCCGTGTAGAGAACCCGGCCGGTGAAATTGTTCTCCGTGGCATAGAGAAGATCGACATCGATATTCGGATGACTGACTTCGACAAGCACGCCGGATGCAGCGTCACGGAGCGCGGATGGGATTGCGGCTTGTTGCATCATGTTCACTTCAGGCTTCGCCATGGTCTTCACCGGAAGACATGGCAGCGTATGCTGTGTTCGGCATGGGCAGGCGCCGCGCCGATCATCTGGTTTGCGAGAAGAAAGGAACCCGTGCTCAGAAGCATGGCGCGATGCGTCATGTTGAAATTCTTCATATCTGTTCCCCTGCCTTTTCGGCTGTTGGTACGACCTGAGGATCGTTTACATGGCAATCTGTAAATTGATATCTTTATATCAGTCAATAAAATTAGATTGATTCATACCATATTTCTCCCAGACATCCCACGCCGATGCGCCGCAAGAGGCAATAACATATTGATCTGTCTTGCACCTCTCGGGCTGCCAAAATGTTACATCCAAAACAAGATCGTCTTGTGAGCAGGATCATAACATTGCTACTATCGGCTTGGACTCGGTGGGGGCCGGTCCTGTCACCTGCCTTGGCGCCAGCAATTTTTAAGGATGCACGACGTTATGACAGAGCTCGCTCAGGCAATCGCGTCGGCTGGAAAGTCGCTCACCAAACTCGAGCAGCGCCTCGCCAACTATATCCTGACGCGCCCGGAAGCCGTGGCCATCGAATCGAGCGCCGAGATCGCCAAGAAGCTGAATGTCAGCCCCATGACGGTGAGCCGCTTCTTCAAGAAGCTCGGCTATGAGAGTTCATCCGAAGCCAAAACACAGATCAAGGTCGATCTTTACGGCCCCGGCGCCAGCCGGATCGGCAACCGGTTCGACGATTTCAGTACGACACGCACAACGCGCGACTTCCGCAGCGATCAGCAGGTGGCGCTGGCGGGGATCAACCATGCGCTCAAGCATCGCGAAACCACACGCTGGAAAGAGGTTGTCCAGACGCTCGCCAATGCGGACGGCGTCTTCGCCGTCGGTTTCCAGACCATGCATTATCTGGCGGCGGGGCTTGCCATGCGACTTCGCTATGTACGCAATAATGTCGTGGCGCTGGACGGATCGGACGGCGTCTATGGCGAATTCTTTTCAAGCGATGCGGCCTCGAAAGCCCTTATCATCATCGACACGTTCCGCTATGGCGCAAACGGTCCGCGGCTGGCGAAGGCTGCACAAGAACGCGGGGCGGAGGTCATCGTCTTCTGCGACGAGTTCTGCGAATGGGCTGGCGAGATCACCGACAAGGTCATCATCTTCCCCAGCGAGTCTTATTACTTTCTCGGCATGCCTGTGGGTATCAATTTCGGTCTGAACATTCTCATTCAGGACGTCATCGCCGCCCTTGGCGACCGCGCCAAAGCGCATATCGACCGGGTGTCGGTCTCACAGGACCTGTTCAGCAACTTCATCGAGTAGGAGGAGCGAAGGTGCGATTTCCCGCCGATCGCCCCTGCCCCTGACCTCGAATTGACCTTTACCATCCGTAGCTGAAGGTCGCGCCGCTGCCGTTATCTCCGTCCTGGACAACATCGTCCTGAGTGCCGCGGCCATACTGGAAAATGCCATAGGCGTTATTGTTGCCGTTCTGCCGCAAGGTGGCGGAATGGCCGTTGCCCTGCTGCTGGATGAAGCCGAGATTGCCACGGCCTGCCTGGGCAAGACCGGCCGCATTGCCATTGCCCTGCTGCCGGATGTCGCCATCCTTGATGCCACGGAAGAGCGAATAGACCCGCAGGCCGGTCGAGAAGAGCGCTGCGTCGCGGGAATTGCCGGGCTCGATGTTGAACGAGATCCGACCGCCTGCATAGGCCGGAGCGGAAAAGGCGACGCTCCCGGCAAGAAGAGCGGCAGTCATAAGTTTCAGGGTGTTAAGGCTCATTTTGCTCTCCATATGGCTGCTGTGTTCAGCGATGATGTACCTTCGCATGCTGCTGCTGAACGCAGTTGGAATTGCGCGTTCAGACATCGTTCAGCTGGTGCGCGCCGAGCGACGGCAAAACGCAAAAGAGCGCCCCCGAGGGGACGCTCTCCAGAGAGATGCACGAAAGGAAGAGCGATCAGTCGCCCGGGATCTGCTTCATGCAGCTGAAGCTCTTGCCGCCGATCGTGACATCAAGTTTCGCCTTGTAGACGGCGCCCTGTGAGCCGAGCGAAACCGAACTCAGCGTGGCCGTCTGACCCGGCGCGGCATTGAAATCGCCGCCCTGATTGATCGTGGAGCTTCCGCCGCCGCCGGTCTTCCGGACCTGGAATGTGTAGGAACCGGCGACCGCCTTGTCAGCATGAAGGAGTGCATCGAGCTTGACCATGCCGGAGGACGTGGTTGCGCTGATCTCGCAAAGCTGCGTGCTGTCCGAGGGCTTTGCCGACGTCACGGTCGCAACCGCGCCAACCGGCAGAAGGATAAGGGCAAAGGCGGCCAGCGCAGGTCTGGACAGAAGGAAGTGGGACATGGATCTCTCTCTTTCTTGAGGTCTTCGCGGGAGAGCCTGAAGCGGCTTTCCATGCGGGCAGGACCGGAAACCGAAGGCGGAGGTGTTTCAGGACGTCAAAGACGATCTGAAACACCCGGGGGCATCGCGAGCTTTGCTGGCTCAGGGGCAGGCCTGGACGAAGGCAGCGACATTGCCGTTGCCGCCCTGGCTGACATTGGCTTCGCAGCCGTGTCCGACCTGTACGCCGGCCGCAATGTTGCCGTTGCCGTCCTGAGTCAGGATGGTCGTGTGATTGGAGCCGAACTGGCCGATGCCGGCTGTGTTGCGATTGCCGTTCTGATAGGTAGCGCCATAGTTGTCATGGCCTTCCTGCCCGATGGCCGACAGATTGTGGCGACCATACTGGCGGCCGACGAGCCGGTTGTAGTCACCGTTCTGGTAGGTTCTGATCCGGTTCCAATAGCCCTGCTGCGCGCCACCGGCCGAGTTGCCCCAGCCATACTGTTCGATGCGCACATCGTTGGCCATCGCCGGCGCTGCGACATTCATGCCAACGAGGGCAACGAGTGCGGTTGCAATGAGAGAGGTGCGGAACATGACGTTATCTCCTGAGGCGGTAAAGACCGCGGTTGAACGTCTCCCTTTTAGATCCTCCCGTTCGAACGGAAGCTGAAGGCCTCATTCAGCCACGGTTCATCGCAGACCGCCCAGCCAAACCTTGGATGAAGTCCGCATTACGATGCCGAACGAGGCCGTTATCCAAAGCCCTCGTCAGCGCGCGCCCGCATCATAAGACGCCGCAATCGTCGCCCCATGTCGACAAGCAATATACTGTTTGCGGTTGGCAGCGGTTTTCGTTACTCATCTCCTTGAAGATGCCGGAAAACAGAGGCCAAGACGTGGAAGAGACAGACAAGGTGACACACCGGCGGGGCTACGGCGTATCGACCGTCTATGAAACGCTTCGCAACGAAATCATCGAATTGAAACTCGCGCCGGGTAGCCCGATCGACGAACAGCAACTGTCGGACCGCTTCTCGCTGTCACGCACACCCATTCGGGAGGCGCTAGTGCGCCTGTCAGCCGACGGGCTGATCACGACCCTGACGAACCGCGCAACCATCGTCTCCAATATCGACTTTCTCGGGCTCTCTGAGTTCTTCGACGCGCTGACACTGATGTATCGCGTCACCACGCGGCTCGGCGCGCTGAACCGCACGCCCGATGATATTGGGAAAATCAGGGAGCTGCAGAAAGATTTCGCGCTGGCGGTCGCCGAACGTGACGTTCTCGCGATGATCTCCACCAATCGCGACTTTCATCTCGCCATCGCAACTGCCGGCAAGAACCGATACTATGTCGACCTCTTCACCCGTCTGCTCGACGAAGGCCGCCGCATTCTGCGGCTCTATTATTCCTCCTTCAACGACGTTCTGCCCCGGCAATATGTCGGAGAGCATGAGGATATCATCCAGGCCGTGATCAATCGCGATGCCGAAACGGCCGACCGGCTGGCGTCCGCGCATGCCGATCAGATCGTGCGTCAGATCCGGTCCTATATCGCAAGCGACGGTCGCCAGACGGCGGATCTCAAAATCTGAACCGCGCCCATGCGCATGAATGCGCGGCACTCGCCGATATGAAAAACTCGACCTTCTCTTATTGTATTTTATTTGTCGACAATTCCTTGCCGACCTGCTAGAGACATAAGCACACGCAAGGAACGCGCGGCCGAAGAGCGATCGGCCCGCTCAATCACATGGAGCCGACATGACCGCATCCGTATTCAAGGGCTGCATTCCCGCGCTGATGACGCCCTGCAATCCCGACCGTACGCCCAACTTCGACGCACTGGTACGCAAGGGCCGCGAATTGATCGACCTCGGCATGTCTGCTGTTGTCTATTGCGGGTCCATGGGCGACTGGCCGCTGCTGACGGATGCCGAGCGCCAGGAAGGCGTGAAGCGACTGGCCGAAGCCGGCATCCCGGTGGTCGTCGGCACGGGCGCAGTCAACACCAAAACGGCCGCGGCCCATGCGGCGCATGCCGCGGCGGTTGGCGCAGTCGGCCTGATGGTCATCCCCCGCGTCCTGTCGCGCGGCACCTCGGTCAGCGCGCAGAAGCATCACTTCTCGGCCGTTCTCGAGGCTGCGAACGGACTGCCCTCGGTCATCTACAACAGCCCCTATTACGGCTTCGCCACCCGCGCCGATCTCTTCTTCGAACTGCGCGCCCAGTATTCCAACCTCGTCGGCTTCAAGGAATTCGGCGGCAAGGCCGACATGACCTATGCAGCCGAGCACATCACCTCGGGCGATGACAGCCTGACGCTGATGGTCGGCGTCGACACCGGCGTCTATCACGGCTTCGTCAACTGCGGCGCAGGCGGCGCCATCACCGGCGTCGGCAACGCATTGCCGAAGGAAGTGCTGCATCTGATCGAGCTCTGCGAAAAGGCAGCGGCCGGGGATGCCACCGCACGTGCGGAAGCCCGAGAACTGGAAGAGGCGCTGATGGTGCTCTCCACCTACGACGAAGGCGCAGACCTCGTTCTGCACTACAAATATCTCATGGTGCTGAACGGCGAGCGCGAATACGAGCTCCACTTCAACGAGACCGACGAGCTGAGCGCCTCGCAGCAGCGGCAGATCGAGAACCAGTACAATCTGTTCAAGACCTGGTATCGCAACCGCTACGGCGCTTGAGCATCAGCCGACAAGGCGTGATCATGATCGGCGAGGCGCTCAATCGGGCCCCTCGCCTAAACCAGCTCCCAAATTTTCAATGCACGGACGGCACTCTCCCGCGCGCATGAGACAAAAAACCTTCCGCCCAAGGGGAAAGCCTGGAAACTCCAAAAGGCCTGCTTCCGGCGAGACGCTTTCCTTCTGTGCGCCAGACGAAATCCAGGCCGGCATTCCTTTATGAAAAAATACGCCAGGCGCCGAAGCTAAAGCTCCGAACGCCTTGGAGAAATATTGGTGCACATCGAAACAAACCACGACACATAAGGGTATTTTCATCTCATTAACGCTAACTTTTAAATATTGATTCAATTCTTATCGATTTCGCAAACGGACAAACCGGATACCCCCACCGACGCTTTCGTCGGGATGCGAAGATAGTCTTTCGTAACCATAGAAAACGTCGAAAGCCGGATCGATAAAATTCGATCGATTCCGGATGCGAAAAGTTTGGGCCAGCGGGATTTATTGCTCTCAAAGAAGAGGGCAAACCAATGTTCCGCACCATCGCAGTCATCGCATCCGCAGCCTTGTCACTGAGCTTCCTCACGAATGCCGCCGAGGCCGCGCAGCATCCTAGGGCGGCTTTCCAGCCCGCGGCCTTTGCCGCGACGACCGGCTCGACTTCGGTGCCGATCGGCTGGCATATCTTCTGCAAGGAACATCAGACGGAATGCCACGCGCCGACGCCCGGCATTCAGCAGATGACACTGACAAACGAGACGTGGAAAACGCTGCTCGAGATCGACCAGCTTGTGAACCAGAACATCGCCGGCATCTCGGATGAGGACCATTACCACATCAGCGCCAAGGGCATCGCCAACTGGTGGACCTATCCCGATGACGGCATGGGCAATTGCAACGATTACGCGATCCTGAAGAAGCGGCTTCTCGTCGAAGCCGGATGGCCGAGTTCGGCGCTGTTTCTGACCGTGGTGCTCGATCACCACAACGAGGGTCATCTGGTTCTGATGGCGCGCACGGACCGCGGCGACCTGATCCTGGACAACCTCGAGGACAAGATCCTGCTCTGGTATCAGACCGGCTACACCTATCTGAAGAGGCAGTCCGGCGACGATCCGGACACCTGGATCGCTTTCACCAACGACGTGAAGAACCTCGACAAGGTGGCCGCACTGTCCTCAGCTGCCACTCAGCAGCCGTAACGTTTCCAGTAAAGATCGACGAGCCCGCCACCGTCACGGTCCAGAATGGCGAAATTGCCGGGCACGACGACGAAGAAGCGTTCCGTTTTCAACGCGGTGCCCTGGTCGTTTTCCGACACCTGCCCGCAAGCGACGAAGCCCGGGAGATCGCCGCTTTGCTCGATTTTCTCGGCTTTGACCGCCGCGAACTCCGCTCCCAGCCGATGGGAAAGCGCGGTATCCACCCGCGCCGGCACATCTCTCTGCTCCGGCAGCGGCTCGCCAGGCGCCGCCGCCAAGATCAGAAAGGCGGGCGCAATCGTAAAAAGCTTCATCCTGTCTTCTCCGGCCATGGGACGCACGTGGCCTTTCAGTGACCGTGGCGGCGCGCCGCCAAGTCGGCATTAGCGATTATGCCGCGATCTCACCAACCGCGAAAGGGAGATTTGGTCCCGAAGCGGGAAAGCGGCAAGAAGCACCTCGACGCCCGGCGCGACCAAACGTCCGATAAACGTATCGGATCGCTACCGGCGTCACACGGCAGGAATTCCCAATCCCTGCAGGCGTCCTTAGAAAAGGGCATCCTCGAGCAGATCGTCGTCCGATGCGACGGGAGCCTCGTCCTGATCCTCGGTAACACCGAAAATGTCCGCGTGAATACTTCGCTCCGCCACCATCGTGTAGGTCTTGGCTATTCGTTCGCCAATGGCAACAAGGGCGGGCGTGGAGGCGTAATTCTGCGACCATTGCCCGCTGGCGGCGCTGGCCTCTTCGGTGCAGGCGGCCATGATCTCGCCGATACCGGCCTTGAAGTCGAGGCGGCTGATCGCTCTCGTCACGTTTGCAGCCATGTCCTGGGCGGTCATACGCAAAGCCTGCATGTTGTCTTCCATCGTCCGGGCAGCATCCGCAAGCATGGGCACGGCGGCATCCAGAAGCCCCTCAAGGTTCTCGGTCTCGCCGTCGGTTTGCGCTGCATCAGCCTTGCCCAGGCACGCTGCATGCTCCTGCAGTTTCTTCAGGGTCACGAGAATCTGCCCGGCGTCATCGTCCAGCACCGAGGCAAAGACGCGCAACTCACCGGTCACCACATTGATCGGCCGCCCCTCCTCGCCGAGCCGGCCACAGCGCAGCGTCGTATTGAGCGCCATATATTGGATGTCGCGGCGCACGAGCTGGATAGTCTCGACACTGGTCGTCAGTTCATCGACGAGAACGGCCGTGTTCTGGCTCAGTGCGGCAGCGACACCAGCGGCATGCGCGATGTTGGCAACCATGCCACGCGCCTTCACAAGGTCGTCATGCAGCACAGAGATCGGATTGCCGCGTTCCGGCTGCTGCTGGGACAGGATCATGGTCTCGTAGACCTTCATCAGCGCAGCGACATCGCCGCCAAGGCTGTGAATGGTATCCACCACGCGGCCTGAATCCCGGTGGAAATCGCTGGTTGTCTCGGCCAGCAGCTCCGCTACAAGTCGCGTGATCGTCGCGGTAATCAGATCGCGCTCGTCAGCCGAAATCGCCGCTGCACCCTCACCCTCGAGATACTGCCTGGCGATATCGAAAGCCGACTGGCAGTGCTCGATGCGCTGCCGGGTAATGTCGCCGATCTGCATCGCGGACAGGACCTGCCCGACCTTGGCTTGCGCCTTGCGGGCCAGCTCGGAAACCTTCAGCGCCATGGCCGACAGCGACTGCTTCTGCGCGTCGATTTCCTCACCGTTCTTCAACAGGCGCGCCACGATCTGCGGAAGATCGTCAAGATAGTTCTCGAGCGGCCCTCCGCTCCTCAGGTCCGCGCCATCAATCTGCGACGCCAGCGCGTCTACACGCTCCGAGAGAGACTTGACCTCCTGCGTGGCGAAGTGGATGCGTTCCATGATTTCGGATACGAAATCCGAGAAGTCCGCAACATTCGCGCCGGCGATCTTGGCCGTCATCGCGAATGTCCGCAAGTAGCGCAGCGCCTCGTTCATGGAATCGATATTGCGAGTGAACTGACCACTGATCTGCTTGACGGCGACCAGACTTTGCTGACGCAGCGCATGGTTTTCAGGCACGGCCTTCAAAAGTTCGGCAGTCGTCAGCAGCTTGCGTTTGGCGTCCCTGGCCTCTTCTTCCTTCAAAGAGGCGCCAACCTGATCGAGAAGCTCCACGAGCTTCGAAAGTGTATCGAGAACGGTCACAAGGACCGAGCCGCCATCGAGGAAACGCTCTTCCAGTTGACCTCGCGCACTCTCAAGCCGCTCCAGAAGAGCGTCCGCAGAAAAGCGCTCTTCATCCTGCATAACGAAAGCGGTACCCCAGGTCATTCTGGCCTCATTTAGCTCTTGTTTCGTGGGACACTACAGTGAACCCCACAACATCGGGTTAACATCGCTCGCCCACGAGCCGCCTCAGAGGCACTGGTGTCTCAAACATCCCCAATTCTAGCGAGTACCAGCCCCAGCACGAGCCAAGTATGCACCGGGGCTTAATTTAAATAAATATAATATAAACCTTGAGCTCTTCTATTATGCCGAGTTTTACTCCGCCTAAAGGCTTGTAACGCGTGCTCAGCTGGCGGCGATCGCCCCCGAATAGCGATTTAAAGGGGATAGTTTCTAGTAGGTATACATTAAGGAGCTGTTAGGCATTTCATGGTCTCCTGTTAACCATCAGATTGGGCAAACTTGAAGCGAACTAGATTTCCAGGATGCGGGGGCAGACGGAAATTGAAAATGATCAAGAATAAACAAATCGGAAAGCACTTGCGCAAAATGAATATATTCTTGATCGACGACAGTATATCGATGATCTTCGCGTTCGAGCGCGCGATAAACTCTATTGCAGACTGCGAGATCCATTCTTTCCAGGAGCCCAGCAGAGCTCTTGAGAAGCTCCAAAACATGGCCCCTGATCTTGTGCTCGTCGACTACGAAATGCCCGGCATGAACGGCATCGACGTGATCAAGGCCATTCGCGCAAATCAGCCGACCGCATCGGTGCCGGTCATCATGATCACCTCAACGATCGACAAGCAGATCAAGCTCGCAGCGATCGAGGCCGGCGCCACGGAATTTCTGCATAAGCCTTTCGACGAAACGGAATTGCGCATCCGTGTTCAAAATCTGCTCAACATCCGCGCAGCCCAGCTCGCGCTGGCAGAGCAGGCTGCCGAGCTGCACAGGAAGTACGAAGATGCGATGGCCCGCATCAACCGTCGCGAAGAAGAGATCATCTGGCGCCTGTCCAAGGCCATCGGGATTCGTGACGGCGACACGGGGAGCCATATCGACCGGGTTTCCTACATCGCCGGGATGATCGCCGAGGAAGTCGGCCTCGAACCGGAAACCTGCCGGATGATCTTTCTGGCCAGCCCGCTGCACGATGTCGGCAAGCTCGGCGTCCCCGACAGCATTCTGCTGAAGCCCGGAAAGCTCTCGCCGGACGAATACCGGGCCATGCAGAGGCATACCGAGCTCGGCGCTCAGATTCTCAATGGCAGCACGAGCAAGCTGATCCAGATCGCCGAAACGATTGCTGCCAACCATCACGAGAAATGGGATGGCACCGGCTATCCCAAGGGACTCAAAGAGGACGACATCCCGATTGAGGCGCGCATCGTTGCGATCGCCGACGTGCTCGATGCGCTTTGCTCCGACCGTCCCTACAAGAGCGCCTGGCCGCTCGAAGCCGCCTTTGCGGAAATTCTCAACGCCAGCGGCAAGCATTTCGATCCCGTTTGCGTTGCCGCGTTTTGCCGTCGTTGGCCGGAAATCCGGCAGACATTCTCTTCATCTCAGGAAACGCCCGGCGATACCGCAGGCACGTTCAATGTTGGAAAAATAGCATGAAGACCGACATCGCAACCCTGTCCCTGAACGGACCCCTTACCATCAAGACCATCAGCAGCGCGCGGGACATCCTCCAGGCGTTCATCGGCGAGAAGGCGCAGCGCGGCAAGACGCTCGCCCTCGAGATCGACGACGCGCAGGACTGTGACCTGACGCTGGCACAGCTGATCATCTCCGCGCACAAGACCGTCGCGGCGCACGGCGCGAAGTTGAAGCTTATGAAACCTGCTGCCGGCAACTTTCTGGCAGTGATCGAGCGCGCGGGTCTTTTGACCGGCGACAAGAAACAGGACAGCTTCTGGCTGGAAGGAAAAGCAATATGAGCGCGAACATTTTGACCGTGGACGATTCCGCGAGCATCCGGCTCACCACGCGTCTTGCCCTGACAAGCGCCGGGTACAACGTGACCGAGGCCGTCGATGGCGCCGACGGGCTGGCGAAGATGCGGTCCGGCAGCTTTGATCTGATCGTGACCGACCTGAACATGCCCAACATGGACGGCCTGACGATGATCCGCAGCCTGCGCAAGCTGCCGGCCTATATGGGCACGCCGGTCATCTTCCTGACGACGGAATCCGATGGCGCGCTGAAGCAGCAGGCCAAGGACGCTGGCGCGACCGGCTGGCTGACGAAGCCGTTCGAACCCGACATGCTGGTCAAAATTACCAAGAAGGTTCTCGGCCGATGAATAATCAAGATCCGATTGCAGTCTTCAAGACCGAAGCGCTCGAGCAGCTTGAGCTGATCGAGGCCGGCCTTCTCGACCTGACCCGTGACCTGGAAGACAAGGCGCAGATCGATGCCGTCTTCCGTGGACTTCACACGCTGAAGGGCTCGGGCTCGATGTTCGGCTTTGACCAGCTGGCAGCCTTTACCCATCATTGCGAAACCGCCTTTGACCGTGTTCGCAAGGGCGAGGCACCCGCCACGACCGAACTCGTGAGCGCGGTTCTCGACGCCCAGGGTCACATGCTCGCCCTGCTGCAGACGCCGAACGGCGATCATGAAGCGATGAGCGCCAAGCTGCTCGACAATTTGCACCGCGCCGTGGGCGGCTCCGCCAAGGCAGCGGCCGCCGGTATTGCCGCAGCCGCACCGTCTGCAGCAGAACCCTCTGCACAGGATGCAGGCCTGACGACTTGGGAACTCACGTTCAATCTGCCGCTCAACGCGATGATCAACGGCACGAATCCCCTTGGTCTTCTCAATGAGCTTCGCGAGCTCGGCGAGGCGCGCGTGGAAGCGCTCACCGATGCTGTTCCGCTGCTGGAAGAAATCGATCCGCGCGAACTTCACCTGTCCTGGCGCGTCACGCTGAAGACCGACAAGCCGAAGAGCGATATCGAAGACGTCTTCATTTTCGTCATGGACGAAATGATGATGGATTTGAAGCAGATCGAGGCAGCACCGGTTGCCGTCAAGAAGGCCGCCGCGGCTCAGGCCGATCCGGCGGACGCTGCGAGGCAGGCCCCCAACAGCGCAGCGGATCCTGCAAAGGCGCAGCAGCCTGCCGATGCCAAGTCACAGAAGCAGGCTGATAACGTTCGCGTTCCCGCACTTCGTCTCGACGAGATGATGGACCGCGTCGGCGAACTCGTCATCGCCCAGTCGCGGCTCAGCCAGATGGCTAGCTCGGTGGCCGATCTCGGTCTTCGCTCGGTCTCGGAAGAGATCGAACGCCTGGCCGGCGAATTGCGCGACACGATGATGGTTCTGCGCATGATGCCGGTGGCCAGCCTCTTCAGCCGCTTCCGCCGATTGGTTCACGACCTCGCCCGCGAAACGGGCAAGGACATCGAGCTGATCACCGAAGGGGAAATGACGGAAGTCGACAAGACGGTCATCGACCGCCTCGCCGATCCTCTGGTCCACCTTGTGCGCAACTCCATCGACCATGGCCTGGAAACGCCGGAAGACCGCATCGCTGTCGGCAAGCCGCCGGTCGGCTGCGTCCATCTTTCCGCCCATCAGACCGGTAGCGAAGTCGTCATCACCATCAAGGATGACGGTCGCGGCATCGACCGTGCCCGCGTCCGCGCCAAGGCCGAGGCCAATGGCCTGATCCAGCCGGGCGCGCAGCTCAGCGACCAGGAACTGCTGCAACTGATCTTCCAGCCGGGCTTCTCCACCGCGGAAAAGGTCACGAACCTCTCCGGTCGCGGCGTCGGCATGGACGTCGTCAAGAAGACGATCGAGACCCTGCGCGGCGCCATCGACATCAAGACGACGCCCGGCGAAGGCTCGGAAATCGCACTGCGCATTCCGCTGACGCTTGCGATCATCGACGGTCTTCTCGTGCGCGTCGGCAGCGGGCGGTATGTCCTTCCCCTCTCCGCCGTCGAGGAATGCCTGGAACTGTCACTGGAAGAAGATCTCAAGTCACGCGGTCGCAGCTTCATCTCCCTGCGCGACGACCTCGTGCCGTTCCTCCGGCTGCGGGAACTCTTCCGCACCGGCACCCAGCCCGATCCGTTCCAGAAGGTCGTCGTTGTCTCGACGGGCTCCGAGCGTGTCGGCCTCGTGGTCGACCAGATCATCGGCGACCACCAGACGGTTATCAAGAACATGTCGAAACTTCACGATCACGTCTCCGCCTTTTCGGGCGCGACGATCCTTGGCGACGGCAATGTGGCTCTCATCCTTGATGTGGTCCATCTCATTGCCGCCGGCCAGCACCAGGAGGCGCAATTGCGGGCAGCAGGATGAGCGAAGCAACAATCAAAGCGGATCACCGCGCGATCTGGAAGGGCGCGGACGAAATCTCGGTTCTGACATTTTGCCTGAATGGTGAAACCTTCGCCATAGAAGCAGTCATCGTCCAGGAAATCCTGGATCTTCTTCCCGAGACCAGCGTCCCGGGAAGCCTTCCCTTCGTCGGCAGCGTCATCAATTTCCGTGGCAAGGTCATTCCGCTGGCCGACATTCGCGTCGCCTTCGGAATGGAAGCCGGCAATGTCACCATCGACAGCCGCATCATCGTGACCGAACTCGATCTCGAAGGCCAGACCACGCTGGTCGGCATGCGGACTGACAAGGTCTTCGAAGTCACCAGCCTCTCCGTATCTGCAAGCGAACCTCCGCCGATCGTCGGCATGCGCTGGCGGCCGGACTACATTCATGCCCTCGTCAAGCGCGAAGGCGAATTCATCATACTCCCGAACCTGCAGGCGATTTTCTCCTCCCAGAGAGAGCCTGCGGTCCGTGCCAGCGCCTGAGGGTCCGAAATGCGTTTTACCATTAAACTGAAGCTCGGCATCGTTTTCCTGCTCGTCATCGTTTTGACGAGCGTGATGTCATTTCTTTCGGTCACGAACCTGAGCAGCCTGAACACTGCGCTCAACGAACTGGTGGCGGGGCCGGCTACAAACGTCCGGAGTGCAGGACGTCTTGAGATTGCCATCCTCCAGGCACTCCGATTCAACAAAAACGCCCTTCTGACCAATGATCAGCAGATGACGAACGACTTCGTGGCAAAGGCTCGATTGTCGTTTCCGGAGATCGAAGCGGAACTCAAGACGCTCGCAGGCGTAAAAAATCCGGCGATCAAGGAAAAAGCAGCGCGTTTTGCCTCCGCGTATACAGGCTGGAAGACACAGATGGAGGAGATCAATGTGATCGCCCTCCGCAATACGCAAGCCGACAACGAACGCGCTGCAGCGCTTTCGATGGGTGACTTCGCAAAGCTGACGCAGCAGCTGATGGATATAGCTGAGGACATTAACAAAGCCAGCGACGACGAGATGAAAAAGACTTCGGCGGACACCGACGTTCTGTACGATAACTCTCGCATGACGCTGCTCACCATCGCCGGCGCTGTACTCGTCTTCTCCATCCTGGCAGCCCTCTGGATCTCCTTCACGATCAGCCGTGGCCTCAACAAGGCCAACCAGGCCGTACGCGACGTGGCTGAAGGCGATCTGACAAAGACCGCCGAAGTCTCCGGCAGCGACGAAATCGCCGAAATGCTTGGCCATGTGAACGTCATGATCGAGCGCCTGCGCGGCGTGGTTGGCGATGCGCTCTCCGCATCCGACAACGTCTCGTCCGGCAGCCAGCAGCTCTCTTCCGGTTCGGAACAGCTGTCGCAGGGCGCAACCGAGCAGGCTTCGTCTGCCGAAGAGGCTTCCGCCTCGATGGAAGAAATGGCCGCCAACATCAAGCAGAACGCTGACAACGCCGCCCAGACCGAAAAGATCGCCCGCCAGTCTTCGAAGGATGCAGAAGCCTCCGGCGAAGCCGTCAACAAGGCCGTCAGCGCCATGCGCACGATTGCCGAGAAGATCTCCATCGTTCAGGAAATCGCCCGCCAGACCGACCTGCTTGCCCTCAATGCGGCTGTGGAAGCAGCGCGCGCCGGTGAACATGGCCGTGGTTTCGCGGTCGTGGCGTCCGAAGTCCGCAAGCTCGCAGAGCGCAGCCAGCAGGCCGCTGCCGAAATCTCCGGCCTGTCCGGCGAAACGGTGAAGGTCGCAACCGAAGCCGGCGAGATGCTGTCGAAGCTGGTTCCGGAT
>NZ_JAJNCY010000023.1 GCF_021026335.1 Rhizobium sp. C1 | reverse complement strand
AGCGTTTCACCGTTTTTCTGAATCGGTTGGGATTCCCAAATCAGTTTTGTTCTGATTCATTGATGCCGGTTGGATGGAGGCCGGCATCAATGACTGCACCGATATCAAACGATCTTCGTGAGCGTGTTGTGGCGGCCGTGTCGAGTGGCGAGAGCGTACGGGCCGTGGCTGCACGCTTTGGAGTGGCCGCATCCTCAGTGGTGAAGTGGGCACAGCGCCATCGCGCGACGGGATCGGTTCGCCCGGCCAAGATGGGCGGTTATCGAAAGCGCATACTTGAGCCGCATCGCGACTTCATTGCCGAGCGGCTCGCTCAAAATCCACATCTGACGCTGCATGGACTGAAGGCGGAACTGGCAGCACGCGGCATTACCGTCTCCCATAATACGATTTGGGAATTCCTCCGCAGCCACGGGCTACGCTTCAAAAAAAACGCTGTTTGCCCTTGAGCAGGCTCGTGGCGATGTCGCCCGCAGAAGACAGCGATGGAAGGCCCTGCAGCAACACCTCGATCCCGACCGGCTGGTCTTCATTGATGAGACCTGGATCAAGACCAACATGACGCCGATCAGAGGCTGGGGACCAAAAGGCACGCGTCTGCGGGCGTTTGCGCCGCATGGTCACTGGCGCACCCTGACATTCCTCGGTGCCTTGAGAAACGACCGGCTGACAGCACCTTGTGTCTTTGACGGACCGATCAACGGTCAGTGCTTTCGCGCCTATGTCGAACAGCAGTTGGTGCCCGTCCTCAAGCCCGGCGACATCGTCATCATGGACAATCTCGGTAGCCACAAGGCGGCTGCCATCCGAAGCGCCATCAAAGCTGCAGGCGCACGCCTCTGGTTCACGCCGCCCTATTCGCCTGACCTCAATCCCATCGAACAGGCCTTCTCCAAGATCAAGCACTGGATGCGTCATGCGCAGAAACGCACCATTGAAGACACCTGGCGGCATATCGGCGCGCTCGTCCAAACAATCCAACCAGACGAATGCGCCAACTATCTCCAAAACGCAGGATATGTTTCCGTTAAAAGGTGAAACGCTCTAG
>NZ_JAJNCY010000022.1 GCF_021026335.1 Rhizobium sp. C1 | reverse complement strand
GCTAGAGTATCCGTGTTGATCAAGCAGCTTTTGGCTGCCATTTTTGCTTTTTCCGGAGCAAGGCGTTTGCGAGCACGGCGAGTTTTCGCATGATTGCGGTTATCGCGACTTTCGGTGGTTTTCCTGCGGCTATTAGCTGATCGTATTTGGCCTTGAGGTCCGGGTTGAAGCGGCATGCGACAAGAGCAGGCATGTAGAGTGCGTGGCGGACGATGGCCCTCCCGCCGGCAATGAACGCGCGTCCGGTCCATCGTCCGGACTGGCGGCTCATGGGGGCAAGACCGCAGAGCGCGGCGGCAGCCTTTTCGTCCAGCTCGCCCAGTTCAGGCATCTCAATGATGAGCGTAAAGGCCGTGACCTGCGATACGCCAGGAATCGAGACGAGGATGTCGAACCTGGCCTTCAGGGATCTATCTTCGGCAATAACGGCCATGATGGCCTCGTCCACGGCCTTGATCTGGTGCTCAATCTGCTGGAGCCTGTCGCCATTGTGTCTCTTCAAGAGCGGGTTTGTGAGGCTCTTTTCCCTGTTCTTTGCAGCCGTCCTGTCCTTGATGAGGGCCAGACGCGCCATATGCAACTCTTTCAAATCACTTTTAATTTGTGTGTCGGCCTGCAGGAGGCGTGGCTCGAGGAGCGCGCCGTAACGGGAAAGCAGTGCGGCATCGATCCTGTCCGTCTTGGCAAGCTGACCTGTGGCTTCACAAAAGCGTCTGGACAGACGCGGATTGACCTTGGAGAGCGGTAGGCCTTGCACGACCATGAAACGCTCGAACGCCCTGTGGTAGGGACCGGTGGGCTCGAAGACGATGCGTTGCACGCCCTTTGCGCCGATCCATTTGAGAATGGCGGCAAAGCCCTTGCGGTCATTGGCAACTTTCAGCGTCTGGCCACCCGGCAGGCTATAGAGGTCGATATGGTCTTTCGAGATGTCTGCACCGATGGTAATATCCGTCATCTTTTCTGATCTCCCATGCTTGTCATCCGAGCCCAAGGCTCGGGTATCCGTTCAGGACGATTGGAAAAGATGGGGGCGATCATACTCTAGCTCGGCCCGGCATTCGCAAGAATGGCGGCCTGCGTTTCAACGATCCGTCCCCCATCGCCGGAGAAGGATGGCCGTCCTCTCCGGCGCTTCTTTATCTCACGAAGAAGCCAGAAAATCATAAGACAAGCGTTTCA
>NZ_JAJNCY010000021.1 GCF_021026335.1 Rhizobium sp. C1 | reverse complement strand
TGGCCTGCTGCCAGTTTATCGGACACCGAGTTAAGCTAATCCGACCTTGTTTTCAAATTCTATCGGGCTGAGATAGCCCAGTGTCGAATGGCGTCGCTTCGGATTGTAGAAGCGCTCGATGTAGTCGAACACATCTGCCTTGGCGTCGTCTCTGGTTCTGTAGACCTTGCGTGCCGTCCTTTCCGTTTTGAGTGATGAGAAGAAGCTCTCCATCGCGGCATTGTCCCAAACATTGCCCGACCGGCTCATCGAACAGGTGATGCCGTGGTCGGCCATGAGGCGCTGGAACTGCTCGCTGGTATATTGGCTGCCCTGGTCCGAATGATGCAGCAACGCATCCGGCTTGCCCCTGCGCCAGATCGCCATGATCAGGGCATCGGTCACGAGTTGAGAGGTCATGCTGGAGTTCATCGACCAGCCGACAACGCGGCGGGAGAACAGGTCGATGACAGCGGCAACATACAGCCAGCCCTCTGCTGTCCATAGATAGGTAAAATCAGCCACCCATTTCTGGTTCGGCCTGTCCGCCGCAAATTGGCGGTCCAGAACATTCGGCATGATGACCGAGCGTTCGCCGCCGTCCTTCGGCAAGCCACGTCTTCTCGGCCTTGCTCTCAGTGCGTTCGTGCGCATGAGCCGTTCGACACGATGCAGACCGCAGGAAAAGCCTTCAGCAAGAAGATCATGCCAGACACGCCGGGCACCATAGGTGCGGTCGCTATCTTTGAAGCTGCCCTTGATCTTGTCCAGGAGAACCTCGTCATACCGGGCATGGTGGCTCGGAGAACGATTGAGCCAGGCATGGAAGCCGGAACGAGAGACACCCAGCGCTTCGCACAGCCATGCCACCGGCCAGATCGAACGGTGCTTTGCAATGAACGCGAACTTCATATCACGTCCTTCGCAAAGTAGGCGGCGGCCTTTTTTAGGATATCGCGCTCCGCTTTCAGCTTGGCAACTTCCTTGCGCAGCCTCTCGATCTCAAGCTGTTCGGGCCTCATTTGCCCATGGCCCGGAAAGGCCTGCACTGGATCAGAACCATACTCCTTGACCCATTTGCGCAGGACGTTCTCATGAACATCCAGATCGCGGGCGGCCTGCGCAACACTGACGCCGCGCTCCCGAATCAATCTCACCGCTTCAAGCTTATATTCGCGGCTGAACTTCCTTCGTTGCATTCCTTCGCTCCAGTTTCATTGGAAACACCTTAACTCGGTGTCCATGAAACCGGCAGCAGGCCA
>NZ_JAJNCY010000020.1 GCF_021026335.1 Rhizobium sp. C1 | reverse complement strand
TGCGTGGTGCCGTTGCCTCGGATCGCCCCGCCGCGTCTCCCGTCAAGGCGCTCGGCCGCAAGATCGCCTCGGCCTTCTCCGGCAATGCCGCCATCGACACAAAGGGTGACTGGCAGGAGTTTTAAAGGCTTCGCCAGAGGCCGCGCTCCGCAGGAGCGGACGGTACTGAAACTGGAAATCCCCGTCAGTCGCGACTGGCGGGGATTTTTCGTTTCTTGTGATCCGTTAATTCTGTTCGTCCGTAGCCACGTATAGGAGATATCTAATGTATAAATTAGGTATCACTAAATTGAACAGCCAAAATTAACGTTTGGTTTGGCAATTGTTTCTAGCTTCCGTGGCATCCGATCTACCGTGGACCGGATCCTCCCCCGAACAAGGCCCGAATGATTCGGGTTTCGCCGTGCGATGCCTGTTTCCGTTTCCGTAAAGCCTCCTGCACGAGAAGGTCGGACCCACTGGCGAGAGAGAAGAATGTCAGTTCTGGCGAATATATCCATCAAGGCGAAGATCCTGTCCATTGTCGTTCCGCTTTGCGTCGTTGGCCTGGGGGCCACGGGCTCCATGGCTTACTTCTACAAGAACGCGGACAGCACCTATTCTGACTTTCTGACCACCGATAACGTCGCTGCCATTCAGATGGTCCGTGCGGCAACTGCAATGGTCAGCGTGCCCTACAGCGCCTATCAGCTGGTTGCCTATAACAATTCGGATCCGGGCTATGCAGGCGTGAAGGCCTTTTACGATGCCAACAAGAAGGACATCGTGACGCGGCTCGACAAGGTTGTCGCACTGACTCCGGAGGCTGCCGGTGCGGTCAATGATTTCAAGACGCGGGCACAAGCGCTCTTCGATTCCATCGACAAGGCGGTCCAGACAGACACGGATGGCAAGCAGGCTGAAGCAGCCAAGATGCTCGCCACGATCGATCCCGCCGTTGACAAATGGCGCGCGGATCTGCGCGCCTATAACGACACGCGGCAGGCAGATCTATTGAAAAGAAGCGATGATCTGACGGATATCACCAACCGGACGATCACGATGACGCTTGGCGTTGTCGGCGTCGTGTTCCTGCTGGGGATCATCGGATCCCTTTACATTGCCACCCGCGGGATCACCGCTCCGATCAGCCGCCTTCGCGCGCGGATGACCGGTTTGGCCGCCGGCGATACGGCTTCCAAGATCGAGGGGCTGGAGCGCAAGGACGAAGTCGGCTCGATGGCGAAGGCGGTTCTGGTGTTCCAGGAGAACGCGCTGGAGCGCCTTCGTCTCGAACAGGAAACGGAAGCCAATCGCTCGATGAGCGAGAAGGAGCGGATCGAGCGCGAGAAGCAGAAGGCCAGGGAAGCCGCCGACGTG